>CBDDJJ010000001.1:0-2062500 GCA_965229625.1 Halieaceae bacterium | reverse complement strand
TGTCTGAAGATGGGGGGACCATCCTCCAAGGCTAAATACTCCTGACTGACCGATAGTGAACCAGTACCGTGAGGGAAAGGCGAAAAGAACCCCGGAGAGGGGAGTGAAATAGAACCTGAAACCGTGTGCGTACAAGCAGTGGGAGCCTGGGCTTGCCTGGGTGACTGCGTACCTTTTGTATAATGGGTCAGCGACTTAGTGTCTGTAGCGAGCTTAACCGAGTAGGGGAGGCGTAGGGAAACCGAGTCTTAATAGGGCGTTGAGTTGCAGGCACTAGACCCGAAACCGGGCGATCTATCCATGGCCAGGGTGAAGGTTAGGTAACACTGACTGGAGGCCCGAACCCACGTATGTTGAAAAATGCGGGGATGAGCTGTGGATCGGAGTGAAAGGCTAATCAAGCCCGGAGATAGCTGGTTCTCCTCGAAATCTATTTAGGTAGAGCGTCGTGTCTCACCCTGGGGGGTAGAGCACTGTTTGGGCTAGGGGGTCATCCCGACTTACCAACCCCATGCAAACTCCGAATACCCAGGAGTGCAATCACGGCAGACAGACGGCGGGTGCTAACGTCCGTCGTCGAGAGGGCAACAACCCAGACCGCCAGCTAAGGTCCCTAATACCAGTTAAGTGGGAAACGATGTGGGAAGGCTAAGACAGCTAGGAGGTTGGCTTAGAAGCAGCCACCCTTTAAAGAAAGCGTAATAGCTCACTAGTCGAGTCGGCCTGCGCGGAAGATGTAACGGGGCTAAATTGGTAACCGAAGCTGCGGATGCGTAGAACTCTCTTAAGCTTGCTTGACGCTTGGCGTTGACCTGTTGGTCTCTTGAAAAGAGAGCAGCAGCTGACGACAAAGCGCGCGCGAACGTTGAGTCGTGCGGACCGGGTGGAGACACTGGGTTTTGAAGGAGTGGGCTTAAGTGAGTTCTACGCATGGTAGAGGAGCGTTGTGTACGCCTGCGAAGGTGAGCCGGGAGGCTTGCTGGAGGTATCACAAGTGCGAATGCTGACATGAGTAACGATAAGAGGGGTGAAAAACCCCTCCGCCGGAAGATCAAGGTTTCCTGTCCAACGCTAATCGGGACAGGGTGAGTCGGCCCCTAAGGCGAGGCGGAAACGCGTAGTCGATGGGAAGCAGGTTAATATTCCTGCACCGCTCTTTACTGCGATGGGGGGACGGAGAAGGCTAGGCCAGCGTGGCGATGGTTGTCCACGTGAGAGGTTGTAGGCTGGGATCTTAGGTAAATCCGGGATCCTAAGGCTGAGGACCAGGACGAGCACAAGGGGAGACCTGCGTGTGGAGTGGTTGATGCCCTGCTTCCAGGAAAAGCCTCTAAGCTTCAGGTAAAGAGAGACCGTACTGTAAACCAACACAGGTGATCAGGTAGAGAATACCAAGGCGCTTGAGAGAACTCGGGTGAAGGAACTAGGCAAAATGGTACCGTAACTTCGGGAGAAGGTACGCCGCTGACGGTGAAGGGCTTGCCCCGTAAGCTGTTGGTGGTCGAAGTGACCAGGTGGCTGCGACTGTTTACTAAAAACATAGCACTCTGCAAACACGTAAGTGGACGTATAGGGTGTGACGCCTGCCCGGTGCCGGAAGGTTAAATGATGGGGTTAGTCTTTGGACGAAGCTCTTGATTGAAGCCCCGGTAAACGGCGGCCGTAACTATAACGGTCCTAAGGTAGCGAAATTCCTTGTCGGGTAAGTTCCGACCTGCACGAATGGCGTAACGATGGCCACACTGTCTCCACCCGAGACTCAGTGAAATTGAAATCGCTGTTAAGATGCAGTGTACCCGCGGCTAGACGGAAAGACCCCGTGAACCTTTACTACAGCTTCACACGGGACTTTGACGTTATTTGTGTAGGATAGCTGGGAGACTGTGAAGCGCGCTCGCTAGGGTGCGTGGAGTCGTCCTTGAAATACCAGCCTGGTAACGTTGGGGTTCTAACCCAGGTCCCTTATCGGGATCGGGGACAGTGTGTGGTGGGTAGTTTGACTGGGGCGGTCTCCTCCCAAAGCGTAACGGAGGAGCACGAAGGTGCGCTAATCATGGTCGGAAATCATGAGGTTAGTGTAAAGGCACAAGCGCGCTTGACTGAGAGACTGACAAGTCGATCAGGTAGGAAACTAGGTCTTAGTGATCCGGTGGTTCTGAATGGAAGGGCCATCGCTCAACGGATAAAAGGTACTCCGGGGATAACAGGCTGATACCGCCCAAGAGTTCACATCGACGGCGGTGTTTGGCACCTCGATGTCGGCTCATCACATCCTGGGGCTGAAGCCGGTCCCAAGGGTATGGCTGTTCGCCATTTAAAGTGGTACGCGAGCTGGGTTTAGAACGTCGTGAGACAGTTCGGTCCCTATCTGCCGTGGGCGCTGGAGATTTGAGGGAAGCTGCTCCTAGTACGAGAGGACCGGGGTGGACGAACCTCTGGTGTTCCGGTTGTGACGCCAGTCGCATTGCCGGGTAGCTATGTTCGGAAGGGATAACCGCTGAAAGCATCTAAGCGGGAAGCCCCTCCCAAGATGAGATCTCCCTGACCCCTTGAGGGTCCTGAAGGGCCGTCCAAGACTAGGACGTTGATAGGCTGGGTGTGTAAGCGTTGTGAGGCGTTGAGCTAACCAGTACTAATTGCCCGTGAGGCTTGACCATATAACTTGGGTCATCGGTGCCAGAGATGTTGAGATGTTGAAAGACATCGACGGTACTGAACAAGAGACCAGAGGATGTATGCTCGAGTCACGGTTACTTGAGATAACGAAAGTAACTGCGGTAGTACTCCGAGAGGACGAACCCGTGCCACAACTCAGTTGAACGGCCCTAAAGGCCGGATCTGCCGCCCTATTTGGACCGACAACACGGCCGTGCAATGCGCACGTAAGACCTGAGTCATCCAGGCCAGTTTGCCTGGCGACCATAGAGCATTGGAACCACCTGACCCCATCCCGAACTCAGCAGTGAAACGATGCATCGCCGATGGTAGTGTGGGGCTTCCCCATGTGAGAGTAGGTCATCGCCAGGCTTCCAAATAAAAAACCCCATCCGGGTCACCGGGTGGGGTTTTTTATTTGGAGGCGTTGATCAACGCTCGCAGGCACCTGGACCCCATGTAGAGTAGGGTGAGCACCGGTGCCCGAAGGGCAGCCGAAGCACTGCTTCGGCAGGTGCGAACGCCCTCAAGCTGTGCTTGAGGGCTGGCTCAAGCTCGCGCAGCGAGCGCAGAGGCGCCAGGCGCGACCGGTCAGGCTTCCAAACCCAAATGGCTCATTCGAGAGGATGGGCCCATTTTTATGCCTGTTTTTCAGCCTGGTGTGTTGATCCATACGCGCTGGCTTCCAAATACTCACCAATATGCGAAGCTGCGTTCTTTACCACGTCGATGGACACTGGAGATGAATTCAGAATCAAAAATAAGTGTGTCGAGTGCTTTAGACCTGATTGGGACCGTGGCGGTTGTGTGCTCCATGCTCCTGTTGGCCTTTAACGTGTCACGTAGCAGCACGATCATGGCCGCCAGCAATGAGAACTTCCTCTACAAGATGCACGAGGAAATGTTCGCCGACGAGGCGACGGAGCCGCCGCTGGCTGAAGTGATGTGGCGGGCGGAGGCTGGCCTGGCTCTGTCACCCGTCCAGGAGCATCAACTGAAGATGCACCTGCGGCGCGAAGTGAATATGTGGGAGATTGCCTACTATCGCTCCCTTGACGGTCTGATGGCGGACGGCGCCTGGGATGACTGGGACCGGGCATTTTCGGGGAGTATCACCAAGAGGCTGCCGAAGCAGTTCTGGGATTCGATGAAATTTGCTTACGGCGAAGATTTTGCCGCACACGTCGATGAGCAATACGCCAGGGAAGCTGAATAGCTGAGATCCCGCCTCTACAACACTGCAGCCAGCCGAGTCTCCTGGCCGCGACTACTTACTGTTCAGTATATTCAGGGCTGCCGGCGGTACCTACACTTCGGTGGATTGGCCCTGTTCGGGCTACATACTGACGGTTGATTCTGGGAGTAGCGCATGACAACAAAGGCGGAAGTCCAAGCAGCAATAGGAGACACGGTTGATGCCGATCTGGTGTGGCAGCAGGACAAGAATCATCTGCTGCATCCCTGGGCGTTTTTTGACAGCTTCAATCATGAGGGTGCCCTCACCATCGCTCGAGGCGATGGGGCCTATATTGAGGACGTCAACGGCAAGCGCTACCTGGATGCGGTTGGTGGGTTGTGGTGCACGAATATTGGGCTTGGCCGCGAAGAAATGGCCCGGGCTATCGCGGACCAGGTCATGGAGTTGGCCTATTCCAACCCCTTCGTCGATATGACCAATGTGCCGGCGGCGCAGTTGGCGGCAAAGTTGGCAAAACTGGCGCCAGGTGACCTCAACCACGTGTTCTTCACCACCGGTGGTTCCACTGCGGTGGACTCGGCTTACCGCTTGATCCAGTACTACCAGGCCTGTCGCGGCAAGCCGGACAAAGAGCACATCATCTCCCGGGTTAACTCGTACCACGGCTCGACCTACCTCTCCATGTCCATCGGCGGCAAGAAAGGTGACCATCCCCCGGAGTTCCGCTTCAAGACCGACACGATTCACCATGTCTCTGCGCCCGACTATTACAGGGCAGCGGAGGGTGTCTCTGAGCAACAGTTTCTTGAGCAACTGCTTTCCGAACTGGAAGAAAAGATTCTCGAGATTGGGCCCGACAAGGTCGCCGCGTTTTTCGCTGAGCCCATCATGGGCGCGGGCGGAGTGATCGTACCCCCGGCTGGTTACCACCAGGGAACCTGGGAGATCTGCCAGCGGTACGACGTTCTCTATGTGTCAGACGAGGTGGTGACATCCTTTGGTCGCCTGGGTCACTGGTTCGCATCCGAAGACGTTTTCGGTATCACGCCGGATATCATCACCACCGCAAAGGGCCTGTCCTCGGGCTATCTGCCCATCGGGGCGACACTCTACTCCGACCGCATCCACGAGGTCATCAGCGAGGAAGGACAGGGCCGCTGCTTCGCGAACGGGTTTACCTACTCGGGCCACCCGGTTGTCTGCGCGGCGGCACTGAAGAACATCGAGATCATGGAGCGTGAAAAGCTCTTCGACAACGTCAACGATGTCGGCCCGTACTTTGAACAGCAGCTAAGGACCTTGATGGACCTGGACATTGTTGGTGACGTACGCGGCCACAAGATGATGATGTGTGTCGAGTTCGTCAAGAACAAACAGACCAGGGAGTTGTTCCCCGAAGAACTGAATGTTGGCAAGGTGGTGTCGAATCACGCCGACGCCATGGGACTCATCCTCAGGCCTATCGTAAACCTCAACGTCATGTCCCCGGCGCTGATCATTTCCCGTGAGGATGTCGACTTCATCGTGGCGACACTGCGCAAAGCGATCGAAGCGGCTCAGCAGGAGCTGGATTACCCCTAGTTTTCCCGGGGCCTGCATTTCATGCACGCCGGAGCGTCAGGCCGGGCGTTTTGCGTAGAACAGGCTGATAAAGCCCGGCGCATTTGAGAACACGCCGTGGCGCTTTGAAACAATGAGGCGCATGCAGGGGTCTTCAAATCCCGCCTTGCGGCACATATCCATGAGATCCCAGCCGGGTATCTGGAACACCAGTGAGCCTTCCTCAGGCCGAGTGGGGTTGCCGTGATACTGCGGTTCTTCCAGGTGTTCTATGCCAGAGTGGGTCAGTACGGCGCGAACGATAGTCTCCTCGTGTCCGGCCGCGAAGGGCACCGTCCCGAGGAAGAAGCCGCCGGGGCGCAGAATCCGGGCGGCTTCGTTGATCGCCTGCTGCAGGTCCGGGATGTGTTCCAGCACATCGCAGCTGATATAGCCGTCAAAACTGGCGTCTGCGAAACTCAGCTCGAGGATATTCTGGTGCATCAGGGTGGGGTGGCGTGCTCTATCCGTCAACTCGGGCAGGTACTCGGACCCGGAGAATCCGGGAACGTGTTTCTTGAGTCGCTGCGCCAGGGGTGATATCGCCTCGGATGCGTACACCTTGCAGCTTTTACCGCGGCGAGCGAGCTCGTCCCCCAGGCACATCAGCACCGCGCGTTGCCGGCTGTTGATGCCGTCTGCGATTATCGATTCCCGGAAATTGTCCGAGCTGATAGACACCCTGGACGCCGGAATCGGTCCGCTGAAAGGATCGCTCAGGCCATGCGCCGCAACGTGCTGAGCCAGCCTGGCGCCTGTTCCCTCATCGAACAGCTCGGGCATGGCCTGCCGCAGTCCGCGCCACTCTTCCCGGCTGCGAACGTCTATTTCCAGTTCACTAATCATGAATTCACGGCGTCCGGGCGATGAAAATGGTCATAGAGCAGAAAATCCAGCGGTGCGACCAAGCGCAGGTAACTCTCGATGCGGCCGGGGTCGAGACCGTCGAAGAATACCCGTTCACTCTTGTTGCTATGAGGAATTTCGGTGTCTCCTTCCACGCCAAACCGGGTTGCGAACGTGCTCAGGGTGTCGTTCAGGTGCTGGCTACCCTCCAGCGTCGTGACGGTAATGTTCATTCGATCGATGGTATTGAGAATAGCGGCCAGCGCTTCATCCGGGTCCATCGCGCCAATCTTGTTGGTGAGCTTGCCGTCGCAGAGGAAGCGGGCCTGTGGGTTGGTGAGGACGCGCTGGATATAGGCGTTGTCGCTGAACAGGAACGAGCCGAAAGAGTGCTGCTGCGCCATGTACGGTCCCTGCAGCTCAGCGGCGTAAAGCGTGGGTATTTCGCCCTTGGTGCGCTGTTCCAGAATGTTGGTTTCAGGGATTTCGTAGGTGCGCCAGTAGGCGTACAGGGAGTAGATCCGATCAACCGGGTTGCGTAGCACCGTTAGTTTGGGGATGTCATCAGCGAAATAACGCTGCGCTACTCCGGCCGGGACATGCCCCGTGAAATAGTCGTAGGCTTCAAGGTCTGCTTCCGAGAAGTTGGCCGTATAGTCTTCGCCGGTGCGGTAAGGGCAACTGCGCTCAGGCGGGAACCAGCTGGCCATGAGCTCTCGCAGGGAGGTGCCCCCATTCTTGGGAATATGAAGAAATACGAACTTTTCGGACACCAGGTACCTCAGATGAAACGTGTTGATGTGGAAGCGACGCAGATTCTATCCGACGGTGCCGCGCGACGCACGAAAGGAATCAGGGGACGGGTGTGGGAGTGGAATGGGGTACCGCAGTGGGTTAGTCCAGCGCGGTACGGAGTTTCCTGACGGCCCTCTCCACCTCGGATACGGCCTCCGCGAGGTCTGCTCTGGTGCCCGCCGCTCTGGCGGGTCCCAGCCGGCCGCTGGTTTCTATGATCTCGAGAGCCAGCTTGTTCAGGCTGATACCTTCACGTTCGGCGGCTTCCTGCATGGCCTCCAACAACGCTGGCTCCGGGCGGATCATAATGGCTTTGCGCTCTCTGACGCGCGTTTTATTCCCTGCCATGCCTTACCTCCGGTGTGTGATTGACTGGCTCAGTGAGCTGTTCCCACAGCGTCCGGGGCTGAACCGCTCGCAGACTCCAGGTCGATCGCCTCCTGCACGCTCCGGTAGAAAGCCTCTCGCTGTGAGCCCACACTCGCCCAGTCTGTGGCCCGGGGCCAGTTGCTGTTGGACGCAATGACAAGCTGCCGGTTGGGGTCAATAAAGATGCCCTGGCCGAAGATTCCCTGAGCGGCGTAACTGCCGTCATCGTAGGTCCACCATTGGTAGCCATAGCCCTTGCCGGGCATACCAATCTCAGCGTTTTTCACCGTCGCGCTTTCGATCCAGCCATCCGGAAGTACCGATGCCCCGTTGATCACGCCGCCGCCGAGCATGAAAAGGCCGAAGCGACCGAAATCTCGTGTCGCCGCCTGTATGCAGCAGCCGGCGATTTCATGGTCTGTGACCCCTAGCAGCCAGCTGCCGTCCTGCTGCATGCCGAAGGGCATCCAGATTTTCTCCGACAGATAGTCCGCCAGGGGTTTGCCGGTGGCAGCGCTGACCAGCACGCCGATCAGGTTTGTCTCCCCGGTGTTGTAATGCCAGCGCGTTCCGGGTGGCATCTCCCTGGGCAGCTTGCGCATATAGCTTACTGTCACGTCCACACCGGGTTCGGGGCTATGCTCATTGAACCGGGCCACGTCGCTATCCTTGTCCTCATAGTCCTCGTTCCAGCGCACACCCGAGTTCATGGTGAGCAATTGCCGGATTGAGACATTGTCATAGGCGGAACCTTTCAGGTCGGGGATATAGTCGGAGACCATATCTTCGATGCTCTCTATGTAGCCATCATGGATTGCGGCACCCACCAGGGTCGATGTGATGGACTTGGCCACCGAGAAACTGGTCCAGCGACCCTCGGCGCTGAAGTCGAGGCCATACTCCTCCAGTCTTACCCGGCCGTTGTGAATGATGATGAGCGCTGCCGTGCGCTGTTCCCGCATGTAGTCTTCGACGCTGGTCGCGAGCTCCAGCGGTATTCCGGTGGGCAGCGTAAGCACCTCGTCACCGGCGGAAATCTGCCTGGCGTCTGCGAGTATTGATACCCTGTCCATAGTGCGAAAAGCGGCATCGCGTTCTGGAATGGACCAGAACAGCACATCGCGGTTGGTGGGCAAATTGGCCGCCAGCCGGCGCATGTCCGGGTCGGCTGCCAGGTAGGCGAGCCCCAAACCCGCAAGAATCAACAGCAACAGGCCTGTGAGCACTTTGTGCATAATCTCTCCGTGCCAAACGTTTGTGTATCCACCGATCCCGGCGTGTAAGAGATCAGGCGGCTCGTCTAGTGTCTATATTGCTGGGCGTCATACCCAGCCTGTCCCAGGGCAACCCGGAATCCGGCCGGCGGACTGCGACCACAGCCCGGCTGGCGACTGTGCCGGGCCTAATTCGAAATGGTGAGTATCGGCAGGTTGTCCGGGTTGGTAACGGCTCCGGTGGCGGCGCGGTTTCCGTCAAAGGCGATGGACCCGCCGCAGCCCAGCACAACGGCCACTTCCTGCGGGTTGCCCTGGGTCTTTGTGTACACCCGAAGGTTGGCGTTGGCCACGTTATGATCGATTGTGTAACGATTTTGCCCGCCCAGTCCCATGAGGCCCAACTGGTTTGGCATGTTGTCGGGCGCCGGTCCCTGGTACAGGTAGAAGGACGCGCCAACGCGAAACTTGTGGCCGATTTGCTGGAAGTCGTGGATTTCGGTCGACAGCATCTGGTTGAAGTTTGCCGCACTCCAGTGGGCCAGTGTCCAGCCGGGCGCCATGTTGATCAGGGCCCCAGGAATTATTTCAGCCCTACCCTGAACGACGGCGTTGGGCTGCGCCGGTGACTGCTGGCAAACGGCGCAGGTGCAATACATGGTCATGGTCTTATTATTCTCCTGAAGATCGGCTCCTGCAGCCTGCCTGGCTGCATTCTGGCTATTGTTATTGCTGTTCTGTCACACCAGGCCGGCTTCCTGCAGGCGCTCCATCAGCTGGCGCTCAAGCATTTGCTGCTGGTGCTGGTATCGCTCCCGCAGGGCCACGATGTTCTCCCGGTAGTGATTGCGTCGGTAGACAGCGCGACACTTGAAGTTGTCGACGAAGTCCATCATCACAACGTTGATCTTGTCGTAATCGGCGTTGTAGAGCAATGCGTGGTACATGTCCCTGATGCGTTGTTCCGACCCGACGCCGTGCTTGGTGGCAAACTTGATGTTGGGGACATAAGTCTGGGTTTGGTACCAGGCATACAGCCTGTCGGTCACACCCGAGGGCGCCTTTTGCAACTTCTCTTTCTGCTTGCTGAGTACCGTTGAGGTAAACGGCGAGGCGGAATAACTGCCGGCAATTCCCAGGCCGACATCGCACTTTTCGTTTTTTACGTAGCGATGGATGCCCAGAGACTGGTTGGTCGCCGGAAACGTGCTGTCGAACACGGCGATCGCCTTGCCTTTCAGGTTCACGTACTTGGCCTTGGCCAGGTTGCCGGTGCCGGAGTAAAGGATGCTGGGCTGGCCGTCCTCGCCGCCGAGGATTTCGAGCACCAGGTTGACCAGCGCATGGGGTACGGCCTTGGATTTCGAGAACCTCAATATGCAAAATTCTGTTTTGTTCTTTTCCAGGAACGACCTGACCTCTCTCAGCTGGGTGTCGACGTCGCCGCCCTTGGTGCCCATTTTTTTGCCGCCGTGATAGAAGCGCACCCGGCCGCGGTTCACATCCTTGCCTTTGCTGAGGGTTTCGCCATCAGTGGTCTCTACCGAGCGCGAGACCGGTTGGTGGGCATTAATACTGTTCTGGGCCCGGCACAACCGCGCCCGCAGGTCGAACAGGCGCGAGCCTTGCTCGAGCTGGTGTGTCAGGCCGCCGCTCTGGCAAATGGCGGAGGCGCTGTGACCCAGCTTGCCGGCGTGCGTATCCCCATCCGCGAAGACACCGGCATCGTGGCTACCTGGCATGATGATCTGTGTCAGCGTGTCGTCATCGCGCAAATATTTTCCCATCCAGTTGTTGCCTGGCATATCAGCGGTGCTCCTTGTGGGAGAAACGAAGACTTGAGTATAGGGGCAAATTCTCGGGCAAATGCAGCCGTGCCAGACTTTTTTTAAAGGATGCGAGATAACACCCGGTATGTACGGCGTCGAGCGCCTGCAGCGCAGTTTTCTCGACGTGTAGCGCAGTGCGATTCGCTCCCGTCGAATAGCAACAGTAAATCTTTGTAAATACTCACTCGCGCCGGCCAGGGCCGCCCCTGTTCACGGTGCTTTCCTCTATAATCTGGCCCCGAAACAGGATGGGGGATGTGGTGAAAAAACCAGGCTTGATTTTGGGTACGGCCTTGCTGATGGCGGGGGCCTCCATGGCCCGAGCGGATTGTCAGGCAGACGCTGGCAGTGTCACGGCCATCACCGATGATGGCGTTACCGTAAGTTGCGATACGACAGACCCCAACCCGTTTACCAGCGGCATCGGCAGCCAGACGACCAATACCAACCTTACGGTGGATATCGCCGAAGACGCAGAAGTGTCCACCGCGGGGAATGCCGTGAGCCTGGCTAGCGGTGGCGCGTTGACCAATGAGGGGACCATCACCTCAACAACGGGTGATGCCGTGCTCGTCATTGATACCCTGGGCCAGACAGCCCCGACCATTGACAACCAGGGCAGCATTGTCAGCACCACCGGCGTCGGCATCAGCGTGGCCTCCGGCTTTGAAGACGCGACGATCACCAACAGTGGAACCATCCGTGCGGCCACCGTGGGTGTCGAGGTCGCTGCCGGGGAGATTGATAACAGCGGGACTATTACAGTGACCGGAGACGCCGCAACAGCGGTGTCTGCGGGGGGCGCAACGGTCACCAATACCGGCACTGTTACCGGGACCGCGGTTGGTGTGTCCGGTACTGGCACCATCAATAACAACGCCGGCGGAGTGATCGAGGCACAGGGTACGGCGCTCGCGCTCACCAGTGGCACCTTGAACAACAACGGCGTGATTCGCCTTACCGACGCCGGGGGTACGGCTGTTGCAGCCGAAAACAGCACGCTGAGCAACTCGGGTACGGTCACATCTGATACCGTCGCGTTCTCAATGAATGGTGGCAGCCTCAGCAACTCCGGCACCGTCAATGGCGACGTGAACCTGACGAGCGGGGCGACGCTGTCCAATTCCGGCACCATGAACTCAGCGGTGACAGCGGATGGCAACGTCTCCATCACTAACAGCGGCACGATTTCTGCCGGCGGCGACGCCATCACGCTAACTGGTGGGGGCAATACGCTCACCTTGCAAACCGGCAGCAGCATCTCTGGGGCTATTCGCTCTGTGTTTGAAGGCGCACCGACTGACAGCCTGGTGTTGGAGGGACAGGGTACCCTCAACTCAACGGTTGAGAATTTCGGTTCGTTGACGGTGCGCGGCAACACCTGGAATTTGTCCGGCGCTGTAAGCGTACTGGCGCTTAACATTGAATCCGGGCGACTCAACATCAACGGTACCCTCGACACCGGCGTCGGGACGGCGAATCCGGGCGTGGTGAGCCTGCAGCAGGGAACCCTCGGTGGTACCGGCACGCTGATTGCTGACGTGAATAATGCTTCGGGCACGGTCTCGCCCGGCAATGCCACCGGCACGTTCACGATTGATGGAGACTATACCCAGGGTGCTGCCGGGACGCTGCGCATCGCCAGCGATGCGGGCGGGCGCGGCGGCTTGTTGCGGGTGACCGGCACGGCGTCGCTGGCCGGTACCGTGGTCGTCCAGGCCGGGTCTGACGGCATCTACGATTTGCTGACCGCCGATGGTGGCATCGAGGGCGGTTTCGATGATTTGCAGGTGGACGGCCGTGCCCTGGTCACCTTGGTGCCCGGTGACAACACCCTGAGCTTTGTGCGCGCCAGTACCACGGTGGAAGACAATGTCGTCCATGCTGCACTCGATGCCGCTACCCTGACGCTGGATGGCTTGCACACCGGCGGCCGCGCGAATGGCCTGAACGGAGTCTGGGTCAAGCCCCTGGGTCACTATGGAGAAAAGGACGAGAGCGAAGGCATCGTCGGCAGTGACTTCACTATCCTTGGCGGCATGGCAGGGGCCGACTGGTCCTTTGGCAAGCTACGGGTAGGGGTCGGAGCCGGTTACACCCAGACCGACCTGGATATTGATGACGGTGGTGAAGGCGAGGCCGACAGTACGATCTACGGCGCCTACTTTGAGTACACGGTCGACAGCTATTACGCGAGTTTTTCCGTGAGCGGTGCCTCCAGTGAGTATGAGCACGACCGGAGCATATTCATCAATGATCAGCGCTCACGAGCCACCGCCGACTACGACGGTGACACACTGGCGTTGCGCCTGGCCTTCGGCGGCATTTTGCCGTTCTATGGAAGTTGGGGCGAGCACTGGGTGGCCGAACCGGAAGTGCGTGCGGACTACATCCTTATTGATCTGGACCCGTATGTTGAAGACGGTGGGACCGGGCTGCGCATAGAAACGGAAGACGAGATTGAAGCTGCAGAATTTGCAGCCCTGTACCAGATTCGGCGGACTTCCATGGAAGGCCTTGGTATGGCGCCGAGGGGACATATCGGTGTGGTCCACCGCATTGCCATCGACGACAGGGAGTGGTCTGCCACCGACCCTGGCTCTGGCGTTTCCCTCCTGTTGCCGGGTGACGACGAGGACATCACCGCTTTCCGGTTTGGCGCAGGGCTCGATTTCGAGCTCGGCAGGCACTGGCTGGGTACCGTGGACTACCTCGGTGAAATCGGCGACGACGGTGACGGCCATTCCCTTGTTGCCGGTATAAAGCTGCGCCTGTAGGGTCTCGCTCCTCTCCCGGCCTACCCGCGCGGTAGACGGTGTTTACTGCCCGTGGTCATGATGACTGCTGCCGCATGCAGTCCATTCACGCGAAAAGCCACGTGTTCACCCTGGAGGCCCCCATGAAAGCACGCATTACGGTTCTGATAATCGCAGCGGCCCTGTGCCAGTTCGCTGTCGCCGCATCCGACGCTGAACGCTGGTATGTGGAAGACTACGCCCGCCTGTGGGAGGGCAAGCCAGCCGAGAATATCGACCAGCTTGTCAGCCACTATGCGGACCAGGTGATTACCCACGAAGAGGACGGAGAAATCTCGGTGACGCCCAGGCGAGCCTGGCTGGAAGCGCCGATGGCCGAGTGGCTGGCAGAGGGATGGCTGGATTCGAAACTCAAGCAGGTGGTCACCGATCAGCTGAATAGCTCCACCGTCAGTTTCAAGGCCCTGTGGGTTGATCGATACAATGGCGCCCCGGACGATGTGTCTTGCGGCTGGTACCTGGCAGACCGCGTCAACGGCAAGTGGCAGATTACTACCTACGCAGATATTGATTGCAAGGCGCACGGCCTGCAGTAGATCGCCAGGCAGCGCGTGAGCCGAAGCCGCCAGTGACGCAGTCCGCGGTGAGTACCAAGGCAGATGTCATAGTTGTCGGCGCGGGCCTGGCTGGTCTCGCCGCGGCCCGGTCGCTCCAGGACGCGGGCAAACGCGTGCTCGTCCTGGAAGCACGGGATGAGATTGGGGGCCGCACTCGCGCCTCCGGTGAACTGGGTCCACGCCTCGATATCGGTGCCAGTTGGTTGCACGGCATCAAGGATCACCCGCTCTATGACCTGGCTACCCACCGGGGCCTGGAATCCGTTGTGACCGATTACGATAGCGTCCTGCTGTTCCGCCAGGATGGTTCGCCGGAGACGCACCCGGTAAGCGCGATGGATGAGTTCGAAGACGCACTGGAGGAACTGGGTGAGGGGGCTCGCCATGGGGATAGCGTCGCCGATCGTCTACACCTGATACCTGCACGGCTTACCCGTGCTATGCCTGAAGTGCTGCGGGATTACCTGGTGGCGACGGTGCTTGAGGAGGAATACGCTGCAGATATTGGCGACCTCTCCGCCCGAGCGCTGGAAGAGGGTCGCGATATGCGCGGTGCGGATGTCATCCTGAAACAGAGCTATGGGGCTATCGTAGAGCACCTCGGGGAGGCGCTCGATATACGCCTTGAGTCTGCGGTCACTGCGATAGACTACTCAGGCGGGCGCGTCCGCGTGAGCGCCCAGGAGTCCCGGTTCGAGGCCGACCGGGTAGTTGTCACTGTTCCCCTGGGGGTGTTGAAGCGGGGACGTATCCACTTTGAGCCAGCCCTCGATGCTGCCCACCGGCGCGCAATCGACGGCCTCGGCGTTGGCCTGCTCAACAAGCTGTTCCTGCGCTTTCCCGACCGATTCTGGGGTGCCGGCACCCAGATCTTTGGTTACCAGCATGCACAGCGCGGGCGCTGGCTGAGCTGGTACGACTACAGCGAGGTGGCGGGCGCGCCGGTACTGCTCGGCTTCTGCTCGGCATCGGCGGCCGCGGAGGTAGAGGCGCTGGCTGATCACGAGACCCTTGAGGATGCCCTGCAGGTCTTGCGCCGCATCTTTGGTGACGCAGTGCCGGCGCCGACCGGTCATGTACTGACCCGCTGGGGGCGCGACCCCTTTGCCGAAGGCGCCTACTCATATCTGAAGGTCGGCGCAAAACCGAAACTGCGACGCGAACTGGCGGCCCCGTTACATGACCGGGTATTCTTCGCCGGCGAGGCGACAGACAAGCGTTACCCGGCGACCACGCAGGGCGCCTATCGTTCGGGTTTGCGAGCCGCCAGGGCGATTCTGGACATTCCTGGATGATGGGCGTCGAGTTTTCGGCGCTATTTCCGATGTACCGCCTTCACCGCAATGCAGTATGACGGGCCGGGCTGCCGGCTTCCTTTCTCATGCAAAGCCACTATCATCCAGACGGAGTGCTGGATGGTATCGGCTATACCGGGGACGACCAACTGATGGGCTTAGGGGGCAAGGGCGTGTTTGACCGCAGACCTTCTCTATACGTGCTATTACTGCTCGCTCCTCTCGCGCTTGTGTCCTGTGGCCGTGAGCCCGGTGAGCCGTTGCAGGATACGGAGGCGCCTGAACCTGCGCCGTCGGTTGCGGCCTCTCAACCGACGGCTGCTGCGCCCCCGGCAGACGATGTGGCTGTCTGGCAATACCCTGAGACGCGCACCCTGGGTGATCACCGCGTGGTGCTTCACGCTCCGCAGATCAGGCGCTGGGATGGCTTCGCCCATTTCGAAGGCATCATGGCGCTGGAGTTCTACCCGGAATCGCGGGAGAGTTCACCGCTCTACGTCACCATCAAGCTGGCTGGCGATACCGACATATCGCTGGAAGAACGCCAGGTAGTGATCACCGAGCCGCGGATCGAAGACGTGCGCTTTGTTTCCGGTGGCACAGATGACTATGCCGCTGCCCTGTATGCCGGGGTGCGGTCCAAAACACTGGAGGTGCCGCTCGACCTGTTCCTGGCGTCGGTGGATGAAAGCCTGCTGGCAGGCGGCGCAAGGCAGGGGTTTAACACGGCGCCACCCCCTATCCACGTCAGCTTTTCACCGGCAATCCTGCTGCACATCGCCGGTGGGCCCTATCCAGCCCCACTCGAGAACACCGGCCTGCAGATTATCGTCAACGCCAACTGGCCGCTGATCGGTGATTTGCAGACGGGAGCCTGGTATCTGCTTTATCGCGACCTCTGGCTAAGTTCGCCTTCGCTGGATGGAGACTGGGCGGCCACCCGGGAGCTACCGGCCGGACTGTCGCGCCTGTCGACCGAGGGGCAGCATGTCGACCTGCTGGCCGCGGTTCCCGCCCCGAACAGCGCGGTGCCTGTGCCGCGTGTGCTCTACACCACTGAGCCGGCGGAACTGATCGTCGTCCAGGGTGAACCGGTACTGGAAGCCGTTATTGAGAGCGGGGAACTGCAGTATGTGAGCAATGCCTGGGCGCCCCTGTTCGAGCTGTCCGGGCGCTGGTTTTATCCGGTGGCCGGCCGCTGGTTTGTCTCCGACTCACTTCGCGCCGAGGCGGACTGGGAATACGTACAGGCGTTGCCCTCCGAGTTTGCCGACATCCCGCAAGACCATCCGCTGGCTTACCTGCGGTCTACCGTCGCGGGCACACCGGAAGCCAGGGTGGCTGCCCTGGAAGCGATCCTGCCGCGGCAGAAGACCCTGGCGAGAGACGCAGTGCCCCCTGTTACCGTGGTGTATGACGGTGAGCCGGAATTTAAGCGCATCGAGGGGACGCCGGTATTGCGAGCCGTCAACAGTCCCCAGCACGTGCTGCTGCTCGACGGCGTGTACTACCTCTGTTTCGAGGGCGCCTGGTACAGCGCTTCGCTGCCCCGGGGGCCCTGGGCCGTGACGGATGACGTGGCCGAGGCTGTTTATTCCATCCCACCGGAATCCCCCAGCTATGCAGTGACCGACGTAGAAGTGGTCGACAGCACAACCGATGGTGTCACCTACACGTCGTCAGCGGCGTCGCAGACCAATGTCTATGTGCAGAACGGCGTGCCCGTCTACTCGACGGGCTGGCGATATGCGGTGTACTTCGGTTCCTACTATTACCCGCGCTACCCATCCTATGGCTATGGACGCTTCTACAACCCGGAAACGGGTGCCTATGGGTCGCGTTCTGTCTGGTATGGCCCCTACGGCGGCTACAGCTATGGCCGCGGTTATAACCCCAGCACCGGGCGCTACGGTTATCGCGAAACTGCCTGGAACGGCGATGAGTTTGCCAGTTATAGCGAGGTGTACAACGAAAAGCGCAATACCAAAACCACGACCGAGCGTTATGTGGATGACGATAGCGGCAAGGCCTACCTGGACCGCACGGTGGAACGGGAGGACGAGTGGATAACGACAGATCGCACCATCAATTACGACGATGGCTGGTCCGAAACCGAGCGCGAGACGTCCCGCGGCGGTAGTTCCGAGATGAGCCGTAGCTGGGATGAGGATGGCAATCTCACGTCTTCCGGCTCCATTACCACCGGCGACGGTCGCACCGGGGAGGTCACCGGCAGCTTCACGGACGGGGAGGGCAGCGCAACGATCGAAGGGTCCGAGGGTGGCGGCGGCACTGTCGAACGATCCGTGGATGGAGACACGGTCACGCGCGAGGGTGAGTTCACCAATGCCGACGGCGACACCATTGACTCAACGACAAAGCGCGACGGCAATACCCGCGTCACGGAGATCGAGTCTTCCGGCGGTGGAGAACTGAAATCGGTGTCAGAAGGCCGCAACCGCACGACCGTCGGCAAGACCGAAGACGGCGATATCTATGCGGGCCACAACGGTGATGTCTACAAGAAGACCGAGGATGGCTGGGAATCCTATGATCGCGACAGCGGTGAATGGGAGTCCAGCGACAAGCAGCCGCCGGCGGACGCGCCGCAGGCGCGCTCAGACTCGACGGTCAACCAGTCGTCGTCGCAGGCGCGGCAAGCAGGCACTGCGGCAGCGCCGGAGCGAACTCGGCCCAGCCCCGATTACGGGCAGATGGAGCGTGACGCCGCCGCGCGCAACCAGGGGTTTCAGCGATTCCAGGCGCGTCGCAGCGCCGGGAGGCCGCGGGGTGGGCGTCGCGGCCGCCGCTAGAATCCGCCCATCATCGTTACGGGCAAAGTCATGGGGAGGGCACCGAAGGCCGGGTCCGCCAGGGTCGCGGTCAGGGCGAGGCTGGCACGGCTGGAAATAGCCGAGAACAGTTGCTCCAGCAGGTAGCGGATCACCGTCTCGGTCATTTTGGCGCCGGTATCGAGGGCCTTGCCCAGGAAGCGCATGATGCCGCCCATGACCTTCATCAACAGCTTGCTGAACTCTTCCACCAGGCTCTTCGCCTTGAAGAACATCCAGGCCAGGAGGTCCACCAGGGCAAGGGTGCCGATAATGGCGACACCGACAATAACCTCTGCCGCCCTGATCAGCTTTTTGAGCGCGTACATCACGGCGCGAAGCAGGGCGGCACTGAAAGACTGCCCGGTCTTGAGCGCGCTTTCCAGGAAGGTCATATCCTTGTGCGCCACCGGATCAGGCGCTCTTTGCATCGCGCGCCAGCTGGAGAAATGCTGCACCTCGGAGATATAGCTCACCATCTTGTGCTTCATCGGATTGATCAGCACCTGGCGCCCGGTGCAGCAGTCACCCTCGCTGTGTATGAAAGGCCAGACCGGAACCATGGGTACGGGGTCTGCATCGTTGTAGGCGCGATACACAGTTACCTTGTTGTTATGCAGGCAGTTTTTAAGCGCACTGCCGAAGCCGACCCTGGGGCTGGCGAAGGTATACAGCTTTACTTCGAAGCCCTGATGACAAAGGAACTCTGCATTCAGCGTGGCCAGCGCGCCGCCCAGGCTGTGGCCGATACAGTGCACGGTGGAAACGCTGCCCTTGATATCCGATGCGAAGGCGCGCAGGTCGTCTTCATAGGAACTAAAGGTGTCCACAAATCCCGAATGGGCCCGATTGCCCATGGCGGATGTGGTGGGCATGGCCCAGAGATCGGTTAACACGTCGGGCGTGATGGCGGTGCCCCGCGTTGCGACGATGGCGTGCTCGGCCCGGCTTCCCTCGCCCTTGGCAAAAAAGCCAAACTTGGATTCCGTCCTGCCGCCCGGGCTCAACAATTTCTTCTGCGTGTAATGGAGGGGCGCTTTCAGGCCCGAGTAGCCGCTCTCGCCTGAGAACGCCTCGTCGGTAGTGAAACCGCCCTCATCCGAGCTCAGCTTGTCCAGGCCGGTTTGCATTTGCCGCTGCCTGGGATCCGTGGACAGTCCGCCTTCCTTGCGAACCGCGTACACTGCCCGGGCCACAGTTGCTGCTTCGAGGGGAGTCAGTTCGATCGTCATTTGCCTACCTCTTTGATGTCTATTCCCACGCAGTCTGTGTGGTTGCTACTCCAGGGTACAGATACCGAAATAGCTGAACAGTGCGCTGATGTCGTGAACATCGGCCTCGTTCTGGATATTGCAGCGCATGCGGAGCGGCCGTCCTCCGGTTTCGCTGTTGAGATCGTAGTCGCCTTTCTGGAAGCTCCAGGCCGTGTAGGTCTGGTCGCCAACCTGGATTTCGAGGGTCTGGAAGATTTCCGGGCTGTGAGGGATCAGGCTCCACATCAAGGACTTCACAGTGACGGCATCCAGGGTGAATTCGCCGGCGGCATCGGTGGTCGCCGTGTCCTCCCGTTTTTCGTCGGTCCACTCGCAGCTTCGCCTGATAACCGCACCCGTCACCGGAGTGTCACCGTCCAGGACCACGCCGGACACCGGGGAAAACAGAACTTTCTCCTTGCCAAAGGCGCTCATTGCGAATGCCCCCGGAACCAGTAAGAGCAGGAGAAGCAGGCTGAAGGCGGTTCGAGTTGGCCCGCGCTTGGGCTGTGATGCATGCACAGGTTCACCTCTTGGCAGTCATTGCGGAGTCCGTCTCGGGTTGTCACAGTTTTCTCACAAATCGGTGGTAACTCCAACGGGTCGCGTCGCGATTTCAAACCCGGCAGTGGCAGTGTGTTGAACACCGGTGCGCGAGTTTAGCGGACGAGAGGCGCAGAACGCTTGCTAGCAGTATAGGACAGGTTTGGCGCGCAGGCCTGCCTCCGGGCGCGCACTTTTTTCCGAGTATGCCAACTGGGTCTATACTTTACCGATTGTGGTTGACGGATTTGTTTAGGTGAACCATGCTCAGACGGGGTTGGTAAATGTCTTGCCAGTCAGGCGCTTGGGCGCCAATCCAAAACGTGAGCGAAGCAGTCGCTAGCATAGTAAGAATAAGACTCATGGGACGGGAATAACGGTTCATGGATGTAGATCAGCTGGTTGCTCCGGTATCCGATGAGGAGCCGTGCGGCGAGAACCTCGAATATGAACCTGAGTTTGGTGAGCTGGAGCGTGCCTCTCAGGGGAAAGCCGCCCAGGTTATGGGCGATGAAGAGATTGAAGCCGAGCCGCCGGACTGGGCCACGGTATACCGGCTCGGGCAGGAGCTGTTTGAAAGAAGCAATGACCTTCGGATAGCCGTACTGCTGACGCGGGCCGCCTTGAATCAGGCCGGCCCCGAAGGCCTCGTCGATGGCCTGACTGTGTTCTCCAGGCTGTTGGAAGAATACTGGGACAGTGTCCATCCCCAGCTCGATGAAGACGATGACTACGACCCGATGCTCCGGCTCAACAGCATATTGCCCCTGAGCGATCCCGAGGGAATGGTCGCCGATCTGCTGGGTATGGAACTGGTGGCCTCGCGGGCGGTTGGCAAATTCACCCTGCGCGATGTAAAGGTGGCGAACGGCGAGCTGAGCCCGCTGCCGGATCAGGAAAACGTCCCGGACTCGGCACTTATTACGGCCGCTTTCATGGATGCCGACCTGGACGACATCCAGGCTAACTCCGACAAGATCGTGGAAGCGGTTGAACTGGTCAGGAAATCAGAGGCCGCCATCCTTGAGCAGGTAGGCGATGCGGTAGCGCCCAGCTTCGATGCCCTTGTCGATGAGCTCACTGAGATACAGGGCATCTATGCGGAGAAGCTCACCGCCCGCGGCGTAGCAACTGAGGCGCCGGGTCAGGAAGGTGGCGGCGAGGCCGCGGCTGCGGCACCGGGTACAACAGGCACGGCCATTTCCGGGGATATCCAGGGGCGTGATGACGTGGTGCGGATGATCGACAAGATCTGCCTGTTTTATGAGCGCGCGGAACCTTCAAGCCCGGTACCCCTGTTATTGCAGCGTGCCAAACGGCTGGTGAACATGAATTACCTCGATATCATGCGCGACCTGGCGCCAGATGGTGTACACCAGGCGGAAGCAATTGGCGGTGTACAGTCGGAGCAGCAGAGCGAGTACTGAGAAGCTGCCTGCTTTCCTGCTATGTTGAAAGTGATTGAGCGTCGTAAGCGATAGAGCGTCGTAAGAAATAGAGTACAGTGCTTGTGGCATACAGCCGCCGCTAGTAGTAGGCATTCGTAGATCTTCAGCGCACCTGGCCCGAGAGGTTTGTGCTGAAAGTCGATTTTGTAACAACAGGAGACAGCAATGGCCAAGAAGAGCAGTCAGAAGTTTATTCAGAGGAATCGGGCGCCGCGTGTGCAGATCGAGTACGACGTGGAAGTCTATGGCGCTGAAAAGAAAGTGCAGATTCCGTTTGTGATGGGTGTGATGGCCGACCTCGCCGGCAAACCTGAAGACGCACCGCCGCCGGTGGATGACCGCAAGATGCTGGAGATCGATGTCGACAACTTCGACAGCCGCCTCAAGGCCCAGAAGCCCCGGGTCGCCTTCAATGTGCCGAACACGCTCACCGGCGAAGGTGATCTCGCGGTAGATATCACCTTTGAGAGCATGGATGACTTCTCCCCGGCAGCGGTGGCGCGCAAGGTCAGCTCGCTGAACAAGCTACTACAGGCACGCACACAGCTCTCGAACCTGATTACCTATATGGACGGCAAGTCCGGTGCGGAAGACCTGATCGCCAAAGCCCTGGACGATCCCGCGATATTACAAACGCTGGTATCAGCGCCCGCCGAGGGCGATGAAGCAGCAGAGAGTGAGGAGTAAAACTGATGGCGGAAAAAAAAGCTGAAGGCGCAAAAGCCGGCGCGGAGGTCGAGGTTGCGGAAGACGATTTTGCCGCACTGCTGACCAAGGAATTCAAGCCCAAGTCTGATCGGGCCAAAGAGGATGTCGAGCGCGCGGTCTCTACCCTGGCGGAACAGGTCCTGCAGGGCGAGGTGCTCATGGGAGATGACGTGGTGGGGACCATCTCTGCCATCATCGCCGAGATTGATGCCAAGCTGACCGAGCAGATCAACCAGATCATGCACCACGAAGACTTCCGTAACCTGGAAGGCGCCTGGCGCGGGCTGCATCACCTGGTGAACAACACCGAAACCGACGAGATGCTCAAGATTCGCGTCATGAACATCTCCAAGAAGGAGCTGGGCAAGACCCTCAAGAAGTACAAGGGTACCGCCTGGGACCAGAGCCCACTCTTCAAGCGGATCTACGAGGAGGAGTTCGGCCAACTCGGCGGCGAACCCTACGGCGCGCTGGTGGGCGATTACCACTTTGATCACAGCCCGCCGGACGTTGAGATCCTGGGCGGCATGGCACAGATTGCGGCCGCGGCACATGCGCCTTTCATTACCGGGGCAACTTCTGAGCTGATGGGCATGGACTCCTGGCAGGAGCTGTCCAACCCCCGCGATCTCGCCAAGATCTTTTCCACGCCGGAGTATGCGGCCTGGCGTTCCCTGCGCGACTCCGAGGATGCGAAATACCTCGGCCTGGCGATGCCGCGCTTCCTGGCGCGCCTGCCCTACGGCGCCAAGGGCGACCCGGTGGAAGACTTCGACTTTGAAGAAGACATGGAAGGCGCAGACTCAAACAAGTACGTTTGGGCTAATTCCGCCTACGCCATGGCCACCAACATCAACCAGTCCTTCAAGGCGTTTGGCTGGTGCTCGCGGATTCGCGGCGTAGAGTCCGGCGGCATCGTGGAGGGTCTGCCTGTGCACACCTTCCCCAGCGATGATGGCGGTGTCGACATGAAGTGTCCGACCGAGATTTCGATCAGTGACCGTCGCGAAGCCGAGCTGGCAGCCAGCGGCCTTATGCCGCTTATCCATCGCAAGAATACGGATGTCGCCGCCTTCATTGGCGCCCAGTCACTCCACAAGCCTGCGGAGTATGACGACCCGGATGCCACGGCCAACGCCGCACTTGCGGCGCGCCTGCCGTACCTGTTTGCCACTTGTCGTTTCGCGCACTACCTTAAATGTATCGTGCGTGACAAGGTGGGCTCCTTCAAGGAGCGTGCCGATATGGAGCGCTGGCTATCCGAATGGATTCTGCAGTATGTGGATGGTGATCCTGCGAACTCCAGCGAAGCTGACAAGGCGCGCAAACCACTGGCTGCTGCAGAAGTAATTGTGGAAGACGTTGAGGGGAATCCTGGCTACTACACGTCGAAGTTTTTCCTCAGGCCACATTACCAACTTGAGGGGCTGACCGTATCCCTCAGGCTGGTTTCCAAACTGCCCTCTGAAAAGGCGGCATAAACAAGGTGCACCACTACGGTAATCACAACGTTAGTAAACAACGTGTTTTGTTTTAGAAACTAACGTTAGGTTGTAACTCTCTACCTAGGAGATCTGACAGATGGCAGTAGACATGTTTCTTGATATCAAAGGTGAGATCAAGGGCGAATCGCAGGACGGCAAGCACAAGGGTGCAATCGACGTACTGGCGTGGAGTTGGGGTCTCAGCAATTCCGGCACCTTCCATGCCGGTGGCGGCGGTGGTGCTGGCAAGGCCAACTTCCAGGACGTATCGATCACCAAGTATGTCGACCTTTCCAGCAACAAGCTGCAGTTGTACTGCGCCAATGGTGATCACTTCGAGGAAGCCACGCTGATCGTGCGTAAGGCGGGCAAGAAGCCGCTTGAGTACATCACGCTGAAGATGAAGAAAGTTCTCATCACTTCCGTCAGCACCGGCGGCTCGGGCGGTGAAGACCGGTTGACCGAAAACGTCACGCTGAATTTTGCTGAAGTAGAGTACATCTACAAAGAGCAGAAGGACGACGGTAGTGGCGGCCCGGACCAACCGTTCAAGTGGAACATACGCGGTAACGAGCAACTGTGAGTCGAACCCCGGCGCCTGGCGCCGGGGTTTTTCTTTTCTTACCGGACGGCACGACTCGCTGCAGGGCAAGCCGTGGTCGTCCGGTGTCGTGCTCTAGTTTTGCATCTCACAAGAGGCCAGTATGGAAGCCCAGGAACAGCTGAAGAGCGGCGACGTTGAAGGCGCATTGGCATCGCTGATGCAGACGGTTCGTGATGAGCCGCACAAGGCGGAACACAGGACCTTCCTGTTCCAACTTCTGTCCATTACCGGAGCCTGGGACAGAGCCCTCAATCAACTGGTAGCAGCTGGCGAAATGGACCCCCTGGCTGTGCCCATGGTCCAGACTTACCGCGAGGCCCTCTCCTGCGAGGCCCTTCGACAGCAGGTGTTTGCGGGTGAGCGTTCGCCGCTGGTCTTTGGCGACCCGGAACAGTGGATTGCCCTGATGCTGGAATCCCTCAAGCTGGTTGCGGCAGGCAAGGCGGAGGAGGCGGCCCGTCTGCGAGAGCAGGCCTACGAAGAAGCACCCGTACACGCCGGTAACCTGAATGGAGAGGCCTTCGAATGGCTTGCCGACGGCGACTCGCGTATCGGGCCGTTCTTTGAGGCCGTCATCAACGGCAACTACTACTGGATTCCGATGCACCGGGTGGCCGCGGTTGAAATCGAAGCGCCGGCCGACCTGCGAGACCTCATCTGGCTTCCCGCACAGTTTTCCTGGGTCAACGGCGGCCAGGCCATCGCGCTGATCCCGGCGCGCTACCCGGGTTCGGAGGCAAGCAGCGACGGCGCCATCCAGCTCGGCAGGCGGACGGAGTGGATTGAGCTCGGGGGTGACAGCTACGCAGGCCTGGGCCAGCGCTTGTTGGCCACGGACGCCGGAGAGTATCCGCTGTTGGATGTCCGGCATATCTCATTCGATGTTGAGCTCGATGCAGCGGAAGACAGCCAGGGCTAGCGGTGGCTGAACTCAGCCTCGAAGAACGCCTGCAACCCTCCCTGATCGACAGGCTGACGGACGACGAACCCTCGTCCCGCGAGGAAGCGCGCGCCATGAGAGTGATGTCCGTCAATCGGCTGAAGCGCAGCGTACTCAGGGACCTGGCCTGGTTGCTCAACTGCGGCAGCCTCTCGACTACTGAGGACCTCAGCGAGTATCCCGAGGTGGAGAAGTCCGTACTCAACTACGGCATCGCGGACATGGCCGGCGCTTCAATCTCTTCTGCCAACGTCACTGCGCTGGAACGCCGCATCAAGGAAGCGATCATCCTGTTCGAACCTCGCATTGTGGCGGACACGCTGCGTGTCTCGATTACAGCGGATCGAGAAGCGATGAGTATCAGGGCGCTGCATTTTTCCATTGAGGGCCAACTCTGGGCGCAGCCGCTCCCTGTGAGCCTGTATGTCAGCACCGAGATGGACCTAGAGACAGGCAGGGCCTCCGTCAAAGAAACAGGGAAGTAGGCCATGGATCCTCGCTTGCTCAAGTATTACAACCAGGAACTTCAGCACGTCCGCGAGATGGGCAGTGAGTTTGCTGCCGAGTACCCGAAGATTGCCGGCCGCCTGGGCATGGATGGGATCGAATGCGCCGACCCCTATGTCGAGCGTCTGCTGGAAAGTTTTGCCTTCATGGCGGCGCGCGTTCAGCTCAAGCTCGATGCCGAATACCCCACGTTCACCCAGCACCTGTTCGAGCTGATCTACCCTCACTACCTGGCGCCAACCCCCTCCATGGCCATCGTCGAGTTGTTCCCGGACCTGAACGAGGGTGCGCTGATCGATGGTATCGAGGTTGAGCGCGGCTCGCTTATGCAAACCAGCCGGGTACGTGGAGAGCAGACTTCCTGCACCTATGCGACGGCGGCGGGCACTACCCTTTGGCCGATCGAGTTGACTGAAGCCAAGTACTTCTCCGGCGCCAGTTCGCTCGGAAACATTGGCGTGGAAGACCTGCGCGGCGTCAAGGCGGGGCTGAGACTGAGGCTGCGGGCGACCGCCGGCGCCGCCTTCAATGAGCTCGCGCTCGACAATATGGTGCTCTATTTGCCCGGTACCGGCGAGGTGCGCCATCAGCTTTATGAGCAGCTGCTGGCGAACTGCGTGGGGATGGTGGTGCGCCCGAAAGGGGGCAAGGCGCCCTGGACAGATCGGTTGCCTGCCAGTAGCATCCAGCGCGGCGGGTTTGACAATGAAGAGTCGCTCCTGCCTTTTACGCGGCAGTCTTTCCAGGGTTACCGCCTGCTACAGGAATACTTCAGCTTTCCCGATCGATTCATGTTTGTGAACCTGGTGGGTCTGCAGCCCTCGATGAATCGCTGCAGCGGCACCGAGCTTGAGTTGATCGTGCTGTTTGACCGCCAGGTAGCGGGCCTGGAATCGGCGGTGGACTCGGCGAGTTTCTCGCTGAACTGTGTGCCGGTCGTCAATCTGTTCGAGAAGCGCGCCGACAGGATCCACATCGACCGCGGTTCGACCGCCTACCACGTGCTGGCCGACCGCACCCGGCCGATGGACTATGAGGTGTATTCAGTTTACGAGGTCAAGGGCCACGGCAGTGACACCGATGCCGAGGTGGAGTTTCGGCCGTTTTATTCCAGTCGCGATGTGGGTGCGCAGCACGCCCAGATGGCCTACTTCACACTGAACCGTGAGCCTCGGATCATGTCATCCAAGCAGCGCAAGGTAGGCGCTCGCTCGAGCTACATCGGCAGTGAGGTCTTTATTTCTATTGTCGATAGCAATGCGCCGCCCTTTGGTGAGGACCTGAAGCAGCTGTCGATGAAGCTGACCTGCACCAACCGCGACTTGCCGTTGCAACTCAGCTTCGGCGGGGAAAAAACCGATATGACGCTGGACGCCGGTGCACCCGTTGAAGCGATTAAATGCGTCGCCGGTCCCACCCGGCCCCGGCCACCCCTCAGCGGCAGCAGTAGCGCCTGGCGCCTGGTCAGTCATCTGGCGCTCAACTACATGTCCCTGACCGACAGCGTGGACGTCAACTCCGGGGAGAACGCCGCCGTGGCCTTGCGGGAGATGCTGTCCCTCTATGCCCCAGAGAACGACCTCGCCATCCAGCGCCAGATTGAGGGCATCAAATCGATTTCCTCGAAGGCGATTACCCGCCGGCTACCGACCTCCGGACCGATCGCTTTCGGACGCGGGCTGGAAATTACCCTGGAATGCGAAGACGGCGCTTTTGAAGGCGCAGGCGTGTTCCTGCTGGGCTCCGTGCTGGAGGAGTTTTTCGCGCGCTATGTATCGATGAACTCGTTCACCGAAACGGTATTGCGTACCCACGATAGAGGTGAAGTAGCCAGATGGCCCGCAAGAATCGGCCAACGTCCCAGACTGTAGAACTGTCGCGGGAGCTCACCGAGGCGCCCTACAAGTTCGACTTTTTCCAGGCCCTGCGGCTGATTGAGGCGGCCAACCCGGGCATGGGGAGGGTGGGCAGCGCGTCTCGCCCGGTCGAAGAGCCCGTGCGCCTGGGGCAGCAGCCATCCATGGCCTTTGCGCCTTCAATGCTCGCCGAGTTCCGCGAAGGCAGCGGCGACCAGGCAGACTACCTGTCCGGATACTTCCTGGGCATTTTTGGCCCGAACGGTCCGCTGCCCCTGCATTTGACCGAGTACGTACGCGATCGCGAGCGCCTGCACCACGACTCCACCATGCGGGCTTTCGCCGACATTTTCCATCACCGCATGCTGTCGCTGTTTTACCGGGCCTGGGCGGAAGCTCGACCGGCGGTGTCGATGGACCGGCCCAGTGAGGACAGGTTTTCCAGCTACGTGGGCAGCGTTTTTGGCATCGCCCAGCCCGCCTTCCGGGAGCGCGACGCGATGCCCGACCATGCCAAGCTGTTCATGGCAGGCAGGCTCGGTATGCAAAGCCGGCCCGCGGAGGGCTTGCTGGCCATCCTGGAAGAGCTGTTCCAGGTGCCCATGCGGGTAGAGCAGTACGTCGGTGAGTGGCTGGACCTGCCAGGTGAGTCTTTTTTCCTGCTGGGTGCCTCTGTCGACACCGGGTCGCTGGGCTCGACAACCACACTGGGCGCCCGGGTCTGGGGCAGCCAGCACAAGTTTCGTATCCGCTGCGGTCCGATCCACGGTGGCGAAATCGAAAGGTTCCTACCCGGTGGCGAGGCACTGGACAGGCTCATCGCCGCTGTCAGGAACTACGTCGGCGATGAGCTGGACTGGGAGTTCAGGCTGACTGTGCCGGGCGGGGAGATTCCACGGGTGCAGTTGGGCGTTGCCGGGCAACTGGGCTGGACCAGCTGGCTGGAGGGGGACGTTGCCGGGGAGATCTCCGATGATGTTGTCCTGCACCCGGTAGATTGGCAGCGAGAGCACACCGATTATTCGCATCAGCATTAATCCCATGGGGGGGAAGTTCAATGGCAGAAATCAGTCGCGCAGCATTGTTTGGCAAGTTGAACCAGGTGGGATACCGGGCTATCGAAGCCGCCACTGTGTTCTGCAAAATGCAGGGAAACCCCAATGTCGAGCTGGTGCACTGGATACATCAGATTCTACAGCTGCAGGATTCCGACCTGCACCGGATCATCCGCCAGTTTGATCTTGAACCCTCCCGGCTGGCAGCGGATATCACCGACACCCTCGAGCGTCTGCCCCGGGGCTCTACCTCCATCTCCGACCTGTCCGCCGATATCGAGGAGTCGGTTGAGCGCGGCTGGGTTATCGCCACCCTGATGTTTGGTGAAGCCCAGGTGCGCACCGGTTACCTGGTGATCGGGATGCTGCAGACCCGGGGGCTCAAGAACGCGCTGAACAGCATTTCCAAGGAATTCGCCAAGATCAAGCTGGAAACCCTGAAGGATGATTTCGACGATTTGCTGGGCGAATCCCCCGAGAACGCCATGCATGCCAAGGACGGGTTCAACGTGGGTGGCGGTGCTGCACCCGGCACCGCCAGCGGGGCGATGTCGCCTGCCCAGATGGGTAAAGGCGAGGCACTTTCCCAGTTCTGCGTGGATATGACTGAGCAGGCCAGGAATGGCGAGATCGATGCCATCGTCGGCCGGGACGAAGAGATTCGGCAGATGGTCGATATCCTGATGCGGCGGCGCCAGAACAATCCCATCCTCACTGGCGAGGCCGGGGTTGGTAAAACCGCTGTTGTGGAGGGCTTTGCCCATCGCCTGGCCCGGGGCGACGTACCTCCGCCGCTCAAGGATGTGAGCCTGCTGGCGCTTGATGTCGGCCTGCTGCAGGCCGGCGCCAGCATGAAGGGCGAATTCGAGAATCGACTCAAGCAGGTGATCGAAGAGGTCCAGGCTTCCGAGAAACCGATCATCATGTTTATCGACGAGGCGCACACCCTGGTCGGCGCCGGCGGAGATGCGGGGACCGGGGATGCGGCCAACCTGCTCAAGCCGGCGCTGGCGCGTGGCACCCTGCGCACGGTGGCAGCGACCACCTGGGCGGAATACAAGAAGCATATCGAAAAGGACCCGGCGCTTACCCGGCGTTTCCAGGTAGTGCAGGTGGAAGAACCCAGTGAGGAGCGGGCCATCCTCATGATGAGAGCCATGGCTTCGGTGATGGAAAAGCACCACCGCGTGCAGCTCCTCGACGAAGGCCTGGAAACCGCGGTGCGTCTGTCTCACCGCTATATTCCCGCGCGGCAGTTGCCGGACAAGTCGGTCAGCCTGATCGACACCGCCTGCGCCCGCGTGGCGATCAGCCAGCATGCGGAGCCCGCCGAGGTGGAAAACTGCCGGCGCCGCATCGAGGCGCTCGAGCGTGAGGCGCAGATTATTACCAAGGAAGCGGATGCCGGCGTTGAGGTAGGCGACAGGGCCGAGATCAATGCGGAGCGCTTGAAAACCGAGCAGGCGGAGTACGAAGCGCTGAACGCGCGCTGGCAGGCTGAGAAAGTGCTGGTGGATGAAATACTCGAGATTCGCGCCCAACTGCGCGGCGAGACCGGCACCGTAGAGGGTACCGAGAGCGAACTGGAGCAGAAGGCAGAAGCGATCGCCGACGAGCAGGCCGAGGACATTGTCGAGTCAGCCGCACCCGTCGTGATCCCCCAGGGTGAGGAGCGCGAAAAACTGCTGGCCCGGCTAAAGGAGCTGCAGGCAGAACTGGAGGAGAAACAGGGCGAGTCGCCGCTGATCCTTCCCACCGTCGATGCGCAGGCGGTAGCCTCCGTGGTCGGTGACTGGACCGGCATCCCGGTAGGCCGCATGGTGAGTGATGAGATTTCCACCGTTCTGCACCTACCGGAGCACCTGAAGACACGTATCGTGGGCCAGGATCACGCGCTGGAGATGATTGCCAAGCGTATCCAGACCTCACGCGCAAACCTGGACAACCCCGGCAAGCCGATCGGTGTGTTCATGCTCGCCGGGACCTCGGGTGTGGGCAAGACCGAAACCGCGGTCGCCCTGGCGGAGGTGCTGTACGGCGGTGAGCAGAACATCATTACCATCAACATGAGTGAGTACCAGGAAGCGCATACCGTCTCGACCCTGAAGGGATCGCCCCCCGGCTATGTCGGCTACGGCGAGGGCGGGGTGCTGACCGAGGCGGTCCGGCGCCGGCCCTACAGCGTGGTGTTGCTCGACGAGGTGGAGAAAGCGCACCCCGATGTACATGAGATCTTCTTCCAGGTGTTCGACAAAGGCTGGATGGAAGACGGCGAAGGCCGGGTCATCGATTTCAAGAACACGCTGATCCTGCTGACCACCAATGCAGGCACAGACCTCATCATGAGCATGTGCAAGGACCCGGAGCTGATGCCGTCACCGGAGGGTATCGCCAAGGCGCTGCGGGAACCGCTGCTGAAGGTGTTCCCGCCGGCATTGCTGGGTCGCCTGGTGGTGATTCCCTACTATCCGCTCAACGATGAAATGATCACGGCGATCTCCAGGATTCAGCTTGGCAAGATTGCCCGGCGCGTGGAGCAAAATCACGGTGTGCCCTTTACCTACGACGACGCGGTCATGCAGCTCATTTCCGAGCGCTGCACGGACGTGGACAGCGGTGGGCGCATGATTGATGCCATACTGACCAATACTGTGCTGCCGTCCATCAGTGCGGAAGTCCTGACCCGCATGATGGAGCACAATCCCGTGTCGCGGGTTCACGTGGGTGTGGAGAACTCCGAGTTCACCTATGCCTATGACTGAGCCAGTGGTCCGGCCTGCGTTCGGTTGCGCTGACAGCGTCTGTCGATGAGCACCGCGCACGAAAAGGCGTATACCGTGGTGGAACATCAGGGCAGGTACGAGGTCCGCTCAGGTTCGGGTCGTAGCGTGATGGTCTGCGCCGATGAACACAGTGCGGCGCATTACGCCGGCATGCTGAACGAGGCGTTTGCCAACGGTTATCGGCTGGGTCGAAGCGAACAGATGAGCAGTGAGGAATGAGCGGTGGGTAGTGGCTTCAAGAAACGCAAGAAGCAGCAGGCGCTGAAGGAAAAGCAGCAAACGCGCAAACTGAGCGTGGAAGATGCCATGGCATTTGCCGTTCAGCTCCACCAGCGCGGCCTGATCGAAGAGGCTGAGAGCGTCTACAAGGATGTGTTGGGCGTGGTCCCGGGCCATCCGGATGCGACCCACTACCTGGGCGTTATCGCTCACCAGCTGGGTGATAGCGAGCAGGGCCTGACATTGATCAGGCAGTCCCTGGAAAGCCGGCCTGAGCAGCCGGACGCGCTCAATAATCTCGGTAACATCTACCGAGAAATGGGCCAGCTTGACAATGCCCGGCAGGCTTATGACAAGGTCCTGAAGCTGGCACCGGAACATGCGGATACCTGGGTCAACGTCGGTGTCATCACCCGCCAGCTGGCCGATTCAGAGTCAGCCCTCGGCATGCTCAGGAAAGCGATTGAGCTGAATCCCGAGCACGGTGATGCCTACCACAACCTCGGCAATGCGCTTGCCGATCTCAAGCGCTACGAAGAGGCGCTGGACGCCTACGAGATGGCCACCAAGCTGACGCCCGAGGGCGGTATGTCAGCCAAGTCGATAGCCCGGGTGCAGTACGACCTCGGCAGGAAGGACGATGCCATCAATACCCTGCAGCGCTGGATATTTGCCAGCCCTGATGATGCCGTGGCCCGCCACCTGCTGGCCGCCTATACCGGCAAGGACATTCCCCGGCAGGCGTCTGAGGCGTTCGTGAGGCAGTCTTTTGACACCTTCTCCAAGAGTTTCGATGAGGTCCTGACGCGGCTCAACTACCGGGCACCAAAGTTCGTGGGCGACCTGGTGCTGGAGCGTCTGGGGGGTGGTGACCAGCGCTACCGCATCCTCGATGCCGGCTGTGGCACCGGCCTTTGCGGGCCTCTGATCAAGCCCCTGGCAAGCGCGCTGACGGGCGTGGACCTGTCGCCGGGGATGCTGGACAAGGCCAGGGAGCGCGATGTCTACGATGCGCTGGTGGAAGCCGAACTCACGGAGTATCTGAATAACGCGGGAGACCAGTTCGACGTGATTACCTGCGTGGATACGCTCTGCTACATCGGCGACCTGTCCGCAGTTGCCCCGGCGGCCCGGTGTGCGCTGGAAGGGCAGGGCTGGTTTTTCTTCACCGTGGAGCAACACCTCTCCACGGAACACGAAGAAGGCTACTGGCTGCATCCACACGGGCGCTACAGCCATACCCGCGAGTATCTCACCGCGCTGCTGGAAGGCGCGGGTTTCGTGATCGATACCATGGACGACGTGATTCTCCGGCGTGAAGGCCCGGACGATGTGAGCGGCCTGCTGGTCGGTGCCCGGCAGGCCCCTGGCGATGGCTGAGGAGACCGCCGACTCCCTGCTGGTAGAGGCGGTCAAACATCATCAGGCGGGTGAGCTAGAGGCGGCCAGGTCGTGCTACCTCGCCGTGCTGGAAGCGCAGCCCCGGCACCCCGATGCGCTGCATCTCTGCGGCATGACCTATTACCAGGCCGGCGATCCCGCCGGGGCGGAGGCGCACCTTCAACAGGCCATCTCCCTGCGGCCTGATCGCGGTGATTATCGATCCAACCTGGGCCTGGTGCTGATGCAACTGGAACGAGTCCAGGAAGCGATTGAGGCCTATTGCGCTGCCCTGGCGATCGATCCCGAGCACTCGGATGCCGCACTGAATCTCGCCAACGCCTACTTGCGCAATGGCGAGGTGCACGAGGCTGAGGAAACACTGCGCCGCCTCTTGGAGAAGCACCCTGGGCACCCGGCGGCGAACAACACGCTGGGTGTGATTCTCAGGGGCTACGGCGACGACGAAGGCGCCCTTGAGGCATTTGAGCGCGCCCTCACAGCCCGGCCGGACTACGCCGACGCGCATGCCAATGCAGGACAGCTGTTGGCCAGGATCGGTCGTGATGTCCAGGCATCGGCACACCTGGAGAAGGCCATAGAGCACAACCCGGACGATGCCAAGATGTTGCTGGTATGGGGCGCGGTGCTTGTCGAGCTGCGCGACTATGCCTCCGCCGAGGCCGCCTACCAGCGGGTCCTCGCGCTCTCGCCCTCTGATCCAGCGCCGCACCTCGGGCTCGGCTCGCTGTACCAGGCCTGGGACAGGCCGGCGGAGGCAGAACAGAGTTTCCACACCGCCCTAGACCTGGATCCTGAGAACGTCGATGCACTCAACAACCTGGGCACGCTGCATATGTCCCAGGACAACCCGAAAACCGCTTTGCGCTGCTTTGAGGGTGTATTGCGACTGCAGCCTGAGCTTGCGTCCGCACTGTACAACAGCGGTACGGCAATGCAGGAGCTGGGCGACATTGCCGGCGCCAGGGATCGTTTCACCCGGGCGCTCGCGGTGCAGCCAACACTCGCCCAGGCCTACCGCAGCCTGTCTAATATTGAGAGTGCGCTGGGAGAGCGGGCTGTGGCTATCGAGTTGCTGGAGCGCTGGCAGGAGGCACTACCCGATGACCCTGCGCCCCGCCATCTGCTGGCAGGCGTAACCGGTGGTGAAGTGCCGGATCGGGCCTCGGATGACTACATACGCGACGAGTTTGATCGCTTCGCTGACGGCTTCGATAAACAGCTGCGCCTGCTTGGCTACCAGGCGCCAGCGCTCACAACACAGCAGCTTTGCGCGCAGCCGAGTTTTCCCGGCCAGGGCCTGGTGACGCTGGATGCGGGTTGCGGTACGGGATTGGCAGCGCCCCTTATAGCAGACTGCTGCCGGGAACTGGTAGGTGTAGACCTGTCACGCCGCATGCTTGAGCTGGCGGAGAACCGGGGCCTGTATGACGAGCTGGTGGAAGCGGAATTGCTCGACTATGCCGGCCAGAATCCGGGGCGCTTTAACCTCGTCCTCTGTGTAGACACTCTGGTTTACTTTGGCGAGCTGCAGGCCTTGTTCGACGCGCTGGCTGCCAGCCTTGCTGAGGGTGGTTGGTTTGCATTCTCTGTTGAGCTGTCTGAAGATGAAAGTGGCCCCGGTTTCCAGCTCAACCCCAGCGGTCGCTACGCCCACCGGCGTGCCTACCTGGAGGACTGCCTGCAAGCCAGCGGCCTTGCTGTGGAAGCCCTGACCACCGGTGAGCTGCGCATGGAGATGAACCAGCCGGTCCAGGGCCTGATCGTTACTGCCCGGAAGGCAAGCAGATGACACCCAGGCAATTGTCACATTACGAAGTGGGCCGGCAGGAAACGGCGGAGTCGATCAGTCGTGGTTTCAGCATGTCCTGGCGCGCGATCAGGGATATCCCGGCCAATCAGCACCTCAGGCACAGGCTGCCCGAGACTGGCAAGGTGGAAACCGGCCTGCTGCTGGCTATACCGCCGCATGCCGGGCGCCTGGCGCGTGAGCGACTGCAGGCGCTGCACCGGCTGCGTCCGCAGATGGTCACTCACTTTGACAGGATCACACAGCGCGCGGAAGCGGAGCTATTACCGCTAGTAGTGGCCTCTGCAACCCCAGGCACCTCAGCCGAGGTAAAGGTTGTACTAGCTCAACTGGAGCAGGATGCAAGTGCTGAACTCGAGGCACTGGCAGCCGCTGCGTACGTACTGGGCGAGCTTTCCGCCGCGATGGCCCTGACCCATGTGGCGTCCCTGGCTGATCGCCAGTTGGCGCCCCCCGGTGAGCCGCTGCGTGGCATGTACTGGATACTGTCGAGTGACCATTACCAGGCCTGGCGCCAGTTCTGGGCCCACCAGAACTGGCATGGTCGCTGGCAGGGTGAATCGGGAGAAACGGCCTGGGAGGCGCTGGCACAGTTCCTCAATACCATACGCTCCATTGCCATTCAGGGAGTGGATGTGAAAATCCGTGGAGACCAGGGGCTGGAGCGACAGTTGATTGCCGAGTTTCGCGACGGCGTTGGCTGAGACACTTGTCTCCGTGTGTCGTTCTACAGGGCCATTGTTTCCAGTTCCCGAATCCAGACCGCGTTTTCTCCGCGCTTGCTCACCAGCGGTGTGATGCCGTTGGCCCGCAAGGCCTGGTCTGCTGATTCGCTCAGATAGAGCTCACTGCAGGGTTTGATGGCCTGGCCGCTGCTGTCGTCGTAGACGACCATAGGCAGGTCTCCTATGCGGCCGTCGCCAGCCCCATGTTCCAGCTGGGCCATGTAGACTGCGGCCAGTGCAATAGCGGCGCTGCCCCAACTGAATGCATCGTGGGCCGGGTCGCGCTCCAGTTCTTCGAACGGGAAACTCTCGACGGGATCGGAACGCTTGCCATAGGGCTGGCGCAGCAGGATGCGGGGAAATCCCAGTACCAGGTGGCTGCCGGAGGCACTGCGAAACTGGTGAATCCTGTCCGGCTGTGCAGTGTTGATGTCGTCGCCGTCTGTTTTAAAGTACTCGGACGGGGAGCCTTTCAGGCCGGCAAGCCCGGCATCCGCCCCGGTCAGCACCGAGCAGCCCAGGCTGCTGCCGAGTTCCGCCAATGCTTCCAGTTGCTTGATGGACCCATCGTCCGCGCCAAAGTCACCGAGAACGGTCACCAGGGCCACCGACTGGTCGAACAGCAGCTTGTCCAGGGCCTGAAGGCCGGAAGCAACCCAGTCCGTCGCTTCCTGACCGGCGGTATCGAGTAGCCAGAACTTGAGTTCTTCCTCCGTTTCCAGACGTTGTGCCAACCACTCCACCGAGCGCCAGGAGGTCTCCACCGCCCGGTATGCGGGGTGGCGCAGAATCTCGCGCATGGCGGCCTGCTGCAGGCCCTGGAGCTGGTCGCGCATCTCCAGTGCCCGATTTTCCACGGCGTCCACGGCGTCGTCTTTGGCGACGTCGGCAAGCAGTTGCCTGACCACTTCCCCTGCCTGGCTGGAGCCACCGCGCGCGCGTCCCAGCAGGCGTTCGAACATGTCCGGTTCTTCCTGCGAGTCCGCCGGCACCGGGGGAGTGTCTGCGGCAACCGGCGCGCCGACGAGTTCTTCGGCAACTACCAGCGCCTCCGCGGAGCGCCTGGGGTCCGCCAGCGCCCGCGTCAGTTCATCCAGGCTGCGAAACAGGTCGCCACCGGCATACAGCCGGTCTGGCAGGAAGTCTTCCATGGCTCGCGGATGCAGGCGCATCGCGGCATCGTCGGCGTCAATGACGATCTCCGGGCTGAATTTGGCCATGCAGGCATCAAGATCGAAAGGGTCTGCTTCCCGGACGCGGGGCCGGCTTTCTGTCGATGTCTCATGGGCTGACCCGGAGAAATTACCGGCGATCACCACGTTCCATGGCTCGCCGGGTTCGCGTCGGTTCGCGCTTGCCTGGTGTCGCAAGGAGAATTCAATACTCATGCCGAGGTGGCCTTAGCTACCTGAATTTGCTGGAATTTTTCCATATCGAATTGTACACTCGGAGCAGTTTTTGCGTGGCCAGACGCTGTGGGTAAGGCCTTGTGAGAGCTAACATCCAGCCCGTTCCCTCTGGTCCCACGGACGTAGAATAATAAATAGTAGCTGGTTGCCTGAGAACAAATAACAAATATGCGGGAATTAGAGAAACAGACCGGCAGAGGTGACACTGAATGAGTCGACCCCGAATTGTTGAACAGAACTATTTCGAGTTTCAGGCCGCGCTGCGCGCTGCGTCTGACAAGGGAGAACGAATAGAGCCGCGAGACAAGGATCGCTGGAAGGCCTTTGTGGCGGAAAACAAGATCCAGGAAGCAGCGTTCAAGAGTCTCGCGGAGAAGAAGTTCGAAGGCGTCAAACCGGTAATTATTGACAACGACAGCGCCTGGGGCGGCTATTATCTATATACCACCAGCGAAGAGGCTTGCCTCAAGTGGGTGAGAGAATAGCGGCCTGGTTGTCCGTTAGCTCCCGCTAACTCTCACTGGCCTCCCGGAAGGGAGAACATCGTCAAGCGTCCTCGCCTGCATACAGTCCATCATTTAGCTGACACAATCCGTCTCAGGATTATTACGGTAGGGAAGAGACGCCATGGGCGACATGACACATGTTTACGAAGTCAAGACCAAGCTGACCGACAAGAAAATCTTCCTCTATGAGCTGGCGGGCGAGGAAGAACTCGGACGAGCGTTCAAGTACACACTCACCCTCCTTACCACGGATCAATTCGACCTGCAGAAGCTGCTGGGAGAGCCGCTGTCGGTCAAGATCCAGAAAGAAGACGGCAGGCCCTACCGCTACCTGAGCGGCATTGCCACTGAGGTGGAAGGCGCGGGTGAAAGCGGCATCCACCAGGTCATCAAGGTGACGTTGCGGCCCTGGTTCTGGGTGCTCACCCTTACCTCAGACAATCTCATCTTCCAGGAAAAAACTGCGCTAGAAATCATCAAGCAGGTGTTTTCCGATCACGGCTTCGCGGACTACCAGGACAAGACCAGCGCCACCTATCGCAAGCGCGATTACTGTGTCCAGTACGGCGAAACGGCCTTCGAATTTGTCAGCCGCCTTATGGAGGAGGAGGGCATTTACTATTACTTCGAGCACGCCGACAACAAGCACACCATGGTGATGTGCGATGCGCTGGCTGCCCACGCCAAGGCGACTATGGCTGACGGCAAACAGGAGCTGGTATTCCGGATGCCGTCAGAGAGAACCTACGGGCAGGAAGTCGTCTATTCCTGGTCTCCACGGCACAGTCTGCGCACGCAGAAAGTCTCCCTCGAGAGCTACGATTTCGAGAACTCGGCTGCCGAGCTGAAGGGCGACAACGTCGACAAGCAAAAGCACCCGCACTCCGGGCTGGAGAAGTACGAGTACGGCCAGCTCTGGTCAAAGGCGGCGGACGGCAAGCAGCTGGCCACCGTGAGGCGAGAGGAAAATGCCGCCCGCTACCAGGTGGTGGATGCACTCAGCAATGCACCCGGCGTCGCCGCCGGGCATCTCCTGACCCTGGCGGAGCATCCTGAGAAAGAGCAGAACGCCGAATACCTGGTGACGGGCGTCAGGATCGAACTGCGCAACAACGAGATTGAGACTCTCGCCGGCGAGCAGGAGGATGCTTTCTACCGCGTTGCTTTCTCTTCGGTGAAGTCTTCCGTCCAGTACCGCTCGGAACGAACGACAGCCCGGGGTGCCGTGCGTGGCCCGCAGACCGCGCTGGTCGTGGGCCCCAAGAGCGAAGAGATATGGACCGACAAAATGGGCCGCATCAAGGTCCAGTTCCACTGGGACCGCAAGGGCAAGAAAGACGAGAACAGTTCCTGCTGGATCAGGGTGGCCAGCACCTGGGCCGGCAGCGCCTGGGGTGCTATTTCAATCCCGCGGGTGGGCCAGGAAGTGATTGTAGACTTCCTGGAAGGCGACCCCGATCAGCCGATCGTAACGGGCAGTGTCTACAATGATAAAAACATGCCTCCCTTCACGTTGCCCGACAACAAGACCCAGAGTGGCATCCGTACCCGCAGCACCAAGGATGGCACGACGAAGACTTTTAACGAGCTGCGTTTCGAAGACAAGAAGGGCTCGGAGGAAGTCTATTTCCACGCGGAAAAGGACTTCAGGAGAGTGGTCGAAAACGACGACCACCTGATCGTCGGCAAGGACAAGAAAGACAAGGGCGACCAGACTGTCGAGATTCACAACGACCGCACTGTTACCCTGGACGAGGGCACGGACAGTTTGACCGTCAAAAAAGGCGACCGGACTGCAAAAATCGAAAAAGGTGACGACAGCCTGGATGTCAGTGCCGGCAACCAGAACGTCAAGGTCAAGAAGAAGATCTCCATCGAAGCCGGCGATGAACTGCACATCAAGGTGGGCATGTCCTCCCTCACCATGAAGAAAAACGGCGACATCACTATCAAGGGCAAGAACATCACGCTGGACGGCAAGGGCAAGGTCACCTGCAAGGCATTGCAGGATTTCTCTGCCCAGGGCATGAACACCAAGATCCAGGGCAAGATAGGCGCCCAGATGTCAGGTGTACAAACCAAGGTGGAGGGAAAGGCGATGCTGGATCTGAAGGCTTCGGGAATGGCGAAGCTCAAAGGCAGCATCAACATGATCGGTTAAGGGGGCTAGCGCGATGTCGACCCTGGACCTGAGTGAAGATTCCACCCGGCGGCCGCAAGATGTGGTCACCGATGTTGATCTGTCCGAAGACGCGCTGGCGCTGCTTCCCGCCAGCGACAACACCTTTGCCTTTATTCACGCGCTCTGCGATGCGGAACTCTACGACCAGGCTTTCCTGGTGCTCGCCCGCGCACTGCCGAGGCAGTACGCTATTATCTGGGCGACACGCTGCCTGGAAGAAATAGCGGGGGCTGCGCCCGAGGGTGCAGAGAGTGAGTGTCTCGGTGTTGTGCAGAAATGGCTGCGCGGGCCGGATGAGAAACTCCGTCGTGCGGCAATGGAGGCGGCTGACGCCGCGGAGTACCAGGGTGCCTACGCCTGGCTTGCCGCCTCGGTGGGCTTCAGCGGGGGGAGCCTGGCACCGGCCAATCAGGTTGAGGTTCCCCCGCCAGCCTACCTCACGGCCGTGGCGCTGTCGGCCTGTCTCATGACCCTTGCGGCAGCGCAGGGAGAGCAATTGGACGAATGCGCCCGGGATATTGTGGAACGCGGCCTTGCCATGGCGGCAGTGCCGGGCGCGTGAAGAACTTGATAGGCTTGCAAACTCACTTGCAAAGCCTGGGCGATTTGAGGAGAGGAACGCGATCATGATGCCAGCAGCCAGGGTGGGGGATATGCACGTATGCCCGATGGTGACACCGGGCACACCCCCGATTCCCCATGTAGGCGGACCTATTCTGCCGCCGGGTGGGCTTACCGTCCTGATCGGCGGGATGCCGGCCGCACGCATGGGTGATATGGCGGTCTGCGTTGGACCCCCGGATACCATCATCAAAGGCTCCATGACGGTTATGGTGGGTGGCAAGCCCGCCGCTCGCCTGGGTGACAACTGTGCTCATGGCGGTACAGTCACGGTGGGTTGCCCAACGGTACTCATTGGAGGCTAGGTTGAAGCCTGGATTGAAGCCTGGATTGAAGCCTGGATTGAAGGCCAGAGCTGTGTTGGGAAGTCGCGGCATATGTATCTAGCACTCCAGGTCACCAGCAGTCACGCAGCCGCCCTCGGACAGAATGCCAGCAAGGTATTTACCGAGGCGGGCGGGACGATCGGCAGGGTGGACGGTAATGACTGGGTGCTGCCCGATGACGACAGGTTCGTGTCTGGCCTGCACGTGCTGATCCGTTTCATGGGCGGCACGTTTTCGATTGAAGATGTCAGCACCAACGGCACTTTCCTCAACGATGACCCGGAGCCACTCAATGCGAAGAATGAGCCCGCTATTCTGAAAAGCGGTGATCGGATCGCCATCGGCGATTACCAGGTCTACGTCAACATCGTCCAGAGCGATGATGAAGCCGAGATACCCCAGCCCTCGGCTGCGCCTGACAGTCCGGACCTGCTGGACGAGGCAGGGGGCATGACTGCCCCCGGCTCAGTGCCAGCGCCCGCCGTTACGCCTGCTCCTGCGCCGATCATTCCCGACGACCCGATAGATATCGAAACGGTTGATCCACTGGACCTGCTCGGGGACAGCGCCCCGGAACCGGCGCCCGCAACGCCGTCGGTCTCCAACCATTCGTCGGCATTGCACGACAGCTTCATACCGCCGGACACACCTTCGGCACCGACACCGGCACCATCCAGCAGCGGCGACGCGATTCCCGATGACTGGGAGATGACGGGTTTCTTCAAGCCCGAGGCCTCCACACCGCAGCCCGCGGTGATACCGCCGGATGCCCCGCTTGACGATGATTTCGACGCGCCGGATGCGGCTGCGCCACCGCCTGTACCTCCACCCGTTGCAGCACCGCCACCGGCGGCTGCACCGACCGCCGGCAGGGCCACCGCCGCCGGTGACGCACTGTACGCGGCCATGATGCCCATGATCGTACAGGGAATGATGGAGGTGCTTGCTTCCCGGTCGGAGGTCAAGAGCGAGTTTCGACTGGCGGTGACGACGATCAAGCCGGTGGACAACAACCCACTGAAATTTTCCCCGTCGCCGGACATCGCGATGGAACAGCTGTTCAGCGACCCCCAGCCGGGCTACCTGACCGCCCAGGAGGCTTTCGAGGAAGCCTTTGGCGATATCAAGGCCCATCAGCTGGCAATGATCGCCGGTATGCGAGCGGCCTTTGAGCATATGCTGAAGCAGTTCTCTCCTGACGTGCTGGAGGAGCGGTTTGAATCTGCTGCCAAGAAAGGCTCGTTTATGGGGATCGCCAGCAAGGCGCGATACTGGGAGATGTACCGCGACTTCTTTGAGCGGCTCACCGCGGATTCCGATGACAACTTCAGGCGCCTGTTTGGCGAGGAGTTTGCCGAGGCCTACGAAAAGCAAATGCAGCGGCTGACGCAACGCTGATTGCCAAGCTTGTCTACAATATCAAGAATATCAACATGCACACCGAGTGCAGCGACAAAATGGGGAGCCATCGATGACACGACTTAGTACTGCCTGCAGGTATATCCTCGCTGGCGTTCTTGCGGTTTCCCTGGCCGCCTGTGCCAGCGGCCCGCCCAAGGATGTTACCTTGAAGGGCAGCATCCGGGCGGCAGAGGATGTCAACCCCGATGGCAACGGCCGGCCGTCTCCGGTGGTGGTTAAAATCTACCAGTTGAAGAGCAACACGCGCTTTGAGCAGGCTGACTTCTTTCCTCTCAGCGAAGATACCAAGGCCACCCTGCAAGACGACTTGCTGGCGGTCGAGGAGATTATCCTCACGCCCGGTGAATACCGGCCCTACGAGGGGGAGTTTGATCCGGACACACGTTTTGTCGGGGTAACCGCTGGCTTCAGGGATATTTACCAGGCGGACTGGAAAGACATCATCGAGATGCCGGAAAAAAGCCTGCTGAAATTCCTGAGTTCCGGTGCGCTCGTCATCAAGGCAGACCGGCTATCCATCACGGTAGACACCGATGATTAAGCCTTTTCGGGGTTTCTTGAATGTCCTATAGAAGCAAAGTCATCTGGTCGGAGGGCTTGTTCCTCCGGCCACAACACTTCCAGCAGAACGAGCGCTATTTCGAGCGCCTGGTCCACCTGAGAAGTGACGCCCTGCGCGCCTATGGCTGGGGTTTCTCCAGCCTGAGGCTGGACCGGGACCTGCTCAAGCTTGGCAAGCTGGGCATCGCCTCCGCATCCGGGGTATTCCCGGACGGTACCGCCTTTTCCATGCCCGACGACGATGCGCTACCGCCGCCGCTGGACGTCGATGAAGAAGTCCGCGACCAGCTGGTCTACCTCTGCCTTCCGGTGCAGCGTGCCGAGGCACAGGAAGTGGATCTGGCCGGCTCCGAGGATGTGCTGGCGCGCTACGACTGCAGGGAACTGGAAGTCAGGGACGCTACCAGCAGCTCCGCCAATCTCGCGCCCATGCAAATTGGCAGCGTCAAGGCGAGGTTGATGCTGGAGTCCGATGACTGCAGTGAGTATGCCCGTATACCGATTGCCCGCCTGGTGGAGGTCAAAGTCGACAAGCAGGTGGTGCTGCAAACCGAGTTTGTACCAACAGTCAGCAATATCCGGGCGGCCTCCGTGCTCGACGCCTTCTCAAAAGAGCTGCTGGGGTTGTTGCATCAACGCGGCGAAGCGCTGGCCGGGCGCGTGGCCGCTACCGGCCGGGGCGGCGCGGCGGAGATTGCCGACTTTCTGCTGCTCCAGGTCGTGAATCGACTCCAGCCCCTGGCCACTCACCTGTCGGTGGAAGCGAACGTGCACCCGGAGGATTTCTACCGGGTGTGTGCCATGGCGGCCGGTGAACTGGCGACCTTCACCCACGCCAGCAAACGAGCCGCCGAGTTTCCGCCCTACCGGCACCATGACCTGCAGGCATCCTTTGAGCCGGTCATGGGAGCCATCCGTGAATCCCTCAGTGCGGTTCTGGAACAGACTGCCACTCCGATTCCGCTCAAGGCGAAGAAATACGGGATCAGCGTGGCGATGGTTGCCGACAAGACACTGCTGGCTGGCGCCAAGTTCGTACTGGCGGTCAATTCGGACATGCCGGCGGATGCACTGCTCAGCCAGTTCCCCTCCTACGTGAAGATTGGCTCGGTGGAGAAGATTCGCGACCTGGTCAACCTGTCACTGCCCGGTATCCAGCTGGCCGCGCTGCCGGTAGCGCCGCGCCAGATTCCCTATCACTCGGGCTTTGCCTATTTCGAACTGGATCGGGGCAATGAATTGTGGGCGCAGCTCTCTGAGTCGGGTGGCATTGCCATTCACGTTGCCGGCGAGTTCCCTGGCTTGCAGATGGAACTCTGGGCGATAAAGGACTAGCGAACCGTGGCTATCGACGACGAATTCCCCGACGACGATTCCGACAAGACCATGCTGCGGCCGCGGCCGGGCGGTCGCAGGCCCGCGGCGCCGCAACAACCGGCGCCACCGCCGGCTGCACCACCACCTGCCGGTAGCCCGGCACCCGGTGCAGCACCTCCCGGAGGAGCGCCTCCCGGAGGAGCGCCTCCCGGAGGTCCGCCTCCCGGAGCCGTCCCGCCACCTGCTGCTCCGCCGGCTACGGCACCGGTTCCGCCGCCTGCAGGGACACCGCCACCCATACCGGAGCCGCCTGGTGCCGTACCGGCTGCTCCCAGGCCGGCAGCCGTGCAACAAGCGCAGGCACTACCCTCACTGGATTCCATCCAGGGGGCGGGTACCGGGGGGCTGTGCCGTTCCGCGGCACCGTTGCTGGTGCTCATGACCCAGCTACGCGTGCTGCCCAGCCACAACGATGTGAACGGCTTGCACCGCCAGGTCGTGCTGCAGATCCAGAAGTTTGCCGAGGCCGCCGCTGCCTCGGGTGCGACACAGGCGCACATTGCGGCCGCCCAGTACGCCCTGTGTACAGCACTGGATGAAGCCGTACTGGGCATGCCCTGGGGTGGTCAGAGCTCCTGGAGTACCAGCCCACTGCTGGCTACCTTTCACAAGGAAACCTGGGGTGGGCAGAAGTTCTTCCAGATTCTCGAGCGCCTCAAGCAGGAGCCGGCCAGCAACCTCGATTTGCTGGAGTTGCTTTACCTGTGCATGGCACTCGGCTTTGAGGGCCAGTACAAGATACAGGAGCGCGGGTCGGACAAGATCGCCAGCATCCAGGAAGAGCTGTACCGGCTGATCCGTCAGTACCGAGGGGAGTTCGAGCGCGAGCTGTCGCCGAACTGGCGGGGCGTGGAAGACAAACGCAATCCGCTGGTCAGGTACGTACCCCTGTGGATGGTGGCTACCGTGCTCTCAGCGGTGCTGTTCAGCATGTTCATCTCCTTCCGAATCGGGCTTGCGCGTAGCGCGCAGCCGGTAGACCAGGCCCTGGCCGGTATTGGCCTGCCCGACGATATCGAGGTGATAGCGGTGGCGGCACCGGCGAGTGTTCGCCTCAAGCCGCTGCTGGCGGAACCCGAATCCCGGGGCCAGTTGAAAGTGGTAGAAAAAGGCGGCGTCACCACCGTTACCCTGCAGGGTGACAACCTGTTCGCCTCCGGTAGCGCCCAGGTCAATAGCGACTACAAGCCGGTGCTGGTGGAAATCGCCCGAGCGCTCAACCAGGTACCGGGGCCGGTTCGCGTGCTCGGCCATTCGGACAACGTGCCCATTCGTTCCCTGCGTTTCCAGAGTAACTGGGAACTGTCGCGCGCCCGGGCCATGGACGTGGCGACTATCCTCAAGGCAGATATGACGGTTCCCACCCGGTTAGTGCCACAGGGCCTTGCGGATACGGTGCCGGTGGCGAGCAATGCAACGCCCGAAGGCCGTGCCCAGAATCGCCGCGTTGAGATCGTTCACGTCGCGCAGGGGGTTGCCCAGTGATCAGTACCCTGCGCTCCCTGTTTTCCGGATCCAGCGTGACCCTGGTCGGGCTGGTGCTGATTGCCATCGCACTCTGGTGGTATGGACCCTACCTGGGCTTCGGCAGTTGGTACCCCTTACAGGGTGTCCTGTCGCGCCTTGTGCTCATCCTCCTGATATTCCTGGCCTGGGGTGGTACCCAGCTGGTGCGCCGCCTGCAGGCCAACAAGAAAGACAAGCAGCTGGCGGAGGATCTGGCGGAACCCACCGAGGCAGACCGCGCCGCGACCGCGTCCAGTGAAGAACTGCAACTGCTGCAGCAGCGCTTCGAAGAGGCGGTCTCCACCCTCAAGGACAGCTCCGGGAAGAAGGGCAAGGCGAGCCTCTACGAACTGCCCTGGTATGTCATCATCGGTCCGCCGGGCTCAGGCAAAACCACGGCCCTGGTCAACTCCGGGCTGGAGTTTCCGCTGGAGCAGCGCTTCGGCAAGGAAGCGCTGCGGGGAGTCGGCGGCACTCGTAACTGCGACTGGTGGTTTACCAATGAAGCCGTGCTGCTGGACACTGCCGGCCGCTATGTCACCCAGGACAGCCACCAGGCCGTGGATTCGGTGGCCTGGACCGGGTTCCTCGACCTGCTGAAAAAATACCGCAAGCGGCGGCCAATTAACGGCGTGCTGGTGGCCATGAGCCTGTCAGACCTCATGACCCAGTCGGAGCAGGAGCGCAATGCGCATGTGATGGCCATCCGTCAGCGTGTGCAGGAGTTGTACCAGCACTTCGGTATCAAGTTCCCGGTCTACATGGTGTTTACCAAGTGTGACCTGGTGGCCGGCTTCATCGAGTACTTCGACGAACTCGACCAGGCAGGGCGTGAGCAGGTCTGGGGTGTGACCTTCCCGTTTCACGACGGCTCGCAGTCTGCGGAGAACATCAATTCGCTGGGTAGCCATCTACAGGCGCTGCTGGACCGTTTGTCGCAACGCCTCGGCTGGCGGCTGAACCAGGAGCGTGACCTGTCTCGCCGGGCCAAGATCTACAACTTCCCGCAGCAAATCACCGCGCTGTCTGACACTATCTCCAGCTTTGTCTCCGATATTTTCAGCGCCAGCCGATACGACGAATCGATCCTGCTGCGCGGCGTCTACTTCACCAGCGGTGTGCAGGAAGGTACGCCCATCGATCGCATGATGTCGGTGATGGCCAGGACTTTCGGGGTGGCTGAACAGTCGCTGTCCTCCTTCGGCGGCCGGGGCAGGAGCTACTTCATTACTGATCTGTTCCGCGAGATCCTGTTCAAGGAGTCCGGCCTCGCGGGCGTCAATCCGAAAATAGAGAAGCGTCGTCGGCTGTTGCAGGCGGGCGCTTATGTCACGGCGATCGCGGTGGCTGTGCTGATGACGATCGCGTGGATCACCAGCTTCAATGCCAACCGGAACTATCTCGACGAAGTGGGTGTCGCTCTCCAGGAGTACCAGCAGATGCCGGAGCCCCAGTCCGGCCAGACCCAGCGGCTGGACGATGTGCTGCCGCGGCTCGACTCGCTGCGCCGGGTGGTAGATGTCGCTCAGCAGCACCAGGAAGAGACGCCCTTGCATATGCGCATGTGGCTGTTCCAGGGCGACTCCATGAGCGACCGCGTCGGTGAGGCGTATCTCCGGGAGCTGAACAAGTACCTCGGCCCGGTGGTAATGAAGCTGCTGGAACAGCGTATTCGCGAGAATGCCGCGAACCCGCAGCTCCTGTATGAGTACCTGAAAGCCTACATCATGCTGGGCAATCCTGAGCGTATGGATCCGCGCCAGCTGAGCTTTCTCATCAACGCAGAGTGGCGGCGCAGTTACCAGGGCGACGGCGACAAGTACACGCGGCTCAAGAACCACAGCGATTTCCTGTTCCAGCAGCCCATGCCCTTCCCGGTCAACGAAAGACTGATTTCCGGTGCCCAGGCCACCCTGGCACAGTCACCGCTGTCAGAGTTCCTCTACTCGCGGCTCAGGCTCGATGCCCTGAACTATGAGAACCAGGACCTGGTGCTGACCCAGCGCATCGGGCTTGGCCTGGAAAAGGTATTTCGTCGCAGCAGTGGGGTACCGCTGTCTGAGAACATCTCAGTGCTCTATACCAAGGACGGCTTCACCAAGCTGTATCCGCTGTTGTCCTCCAAGTTGATATCCGAGGCCGGCAAGGAGAACTGGGTGCTGGGGCGCGACGACACCGCCATATCAGCCAGCGAGGTGGCCGAGCTGGAATCGGAGCTGCGGGCTCGCTATACCAGGGATTACATCGCCACCTGGCAGAACCTGCTGAACGATCTGGAAACTGTCCCCTTCTCCAGCGAGGCCCAGGTCATGGAGGTGCTTGACCTGATTGCCGCCAAGCCTTCAGTGATGCACGAACTGCTGTTGATCGTGGCTGAGAATACCAATCTCAGTACGCCTCCCGACGCGGAAGGCGAAGGGGATGGCGATAGCGGTGGCTCGCGACTCAGCAGGCTGTTCGGTGATGCCGGCGGTGCTCCTCAACTCGCTATCGCAAGCCCGGGTGACCCGATTACCCGGGAGTTCGCCCGGCTTAACCGGCTGGTGACCTCCGAGCCTGCCGCCATCGAACTGTTGCTGCCCCTGGTGGACAATCTTCAGCAGGAAGTGGATGAAGCCAGCGCCAGCGGCGACATGGTCGCAGCGATGTCCCGCGGCGGCGGGCCGGCGGCGCGCCGCATTCGCACGGAAGCCCGGCGACAGCCGGAGCCGGTCAGGTCATGGCTGACGGCCCTCGGCGGCGGCAGCCAGGCCGTGGCAGCCAACAATGCCAAACAGCAGTTGGCGCAGGAGTATGGCGATACCGTGGTCGGCGCGTGTCGGCGCTTCGTCGATGGTCGCTACCCCTTCAACCGCAGTAGTGAGGAAGACGTGGCGATTGATGACTTCGGACGGGTATTCGGGGACGGTGGGGTATTCCACAGCTTCTTTGACAAACACCTGGCGCCGATTGTTGACCGCTCCGGAACCACCTGGAAGGTGCGTGACGGCAGCCCGATCCGGCTTTCTCGCGCATTGCTCCAGCAGTTCCAGACCGCGGAGATGATCCGCGAAGTCTATTTCCCGGCGGGAGGCAGCAAACCGGAAGTCGACCTGACGTTCACAACGACGCGACTCGACGCCGAAGTGAGGCGCTTCACACTCGATGCCGGCGGCACGCCGCTGGTCTATCAACACGGCCCCGAGCAGGCCTTCCCGGTGCGCTGGCCGCAGCCCGGCGCGGGCGGTGTCCGCGTGCTGTTCGAAGAGTCAAGCGGTGGTCGTCCAACGGTGGTCGAAGATGGTCCCTGGGCGTTGTTCCGGCTGTTTGAGTCCTCTGACATCCGGCCACTCTCCGATACCCACTACGAGATGGACGTATCCGCCGGCTCCCGGTCGGCGACCATCCGCATAGAGACGCGCAGCGTGACCAATCTCTTTTCCGGTCCAAAACTCTACGAGTTCCAATGCCTGAAGTCATTGTGAGAAACGTCCTGGGCTTTGCTGTGATAGCCCCTGTCGCAGCACCAGTGAGTCGCTGTCCGTGACCGGGTTCTATGGGAAACTGCCGGCCCGGGGGGACTTCCTGTCCCGCGGCCTGCCCCGTGAATTTACTGATGCCTGGGACGAGTGGTTGCAGAGCAGCATGCTGGAAATCAGGGAGACACTGGGGGACGGTTGGCTCGAAGCCTATCTCACCAGTCCACTCTGGCGCTTCCTGATTGCCCCGGGGGTGGTTTCTCCCGACACCTGGGTTGGCGTGTTCATGCCGAGCGTAGATAAGGTAGGACGTTACTTCCCGATGACAATTGCCAGAGAGTTGACCGAGCCGGTCCATCCACTGCTGGTCGCTGACGCGTGTGAAACCTGGTTCGCGGCGGTGGAAGACAGCCTGCTGACAGCACTGGATGATGAGGCGCTGGACGTCGACGCGTTTGAGTCGGGTCTTGAGGCTATTCCCCTGCCCGTGCCCGAGCAACCGGCGTTCCTGTCTGCCCCGGCGGTGGACCAGGGTACGCGCCTGGCGCTCGACCCTGATGCCAGCACGGCGAGAATGCTGCTGGCGCTGTCCGTCAATTCCCTCGATTCGCTGCTGCCCTGCTGCCTGTGGTGGGGACATGGGTCTGAGCAAGTGGCGCCCAGCCTGATGCTGACCCGCGGTTTGCCCGAGGGCGGACAGTTCACGGCGATGATCAATGGCCAGTGGTCTGGCAGTGGTTGGATGGAGGCGGGTGAAAGCGCGGCCGGTGTTGCGCCGACCCTTGTCGACCTGGCAGACCTGTGAGTAACGAAGTGTACTGGCAGTGGGCGTCCTGCGGGCTCACCGACGTGGGCAAGGTCCGCAAGATCAATGAGGATGCCATTCTCGATCGGCCCCAGGCCGGCCTATGGGTCGTCGCCGACGGCATGGGCGGACACAATGCTGGCGATGTCGCGAGTTCACGCATTATAGAAGCGCTGTCTGAACAGCCGCCGGCGGAGGGCGTGGTCGACTGGGTTGAGGACCAGATTCGTCGCGTCAATTACGAGATGTACTACCTGTCCAAGCAGGGCGATAGTGACGGTGTGATCGGTAGTACTGTGGTCGCCATGGTGGCCCTGCAGGGTTACTGCGTCTGTATCTGGGCAGGGGATAGCCGCGTGTATCGACTCCGGGACTACCAACTGGAGCAGATCACCGTGGATCACAGTCATGTGGAAGAGCTGATCGCTGACGGCCTGCTCGATCGGGCGGGCGCGAACGGGCATCCGGGAGAGAACATCATTACCCGGGCGGTGGGGGGCGAGGACACCATTGAACTGGGCATGCAACTGGTGCCGTTGCAGGCCGGGGACCGGTTCCTGCTCTGTTCCGACGGGCTCTACAAGGAGCTGTCTGATCACGAGATGGCGGAGACTCTCGCCTCCGGTGATGCGGTGGAGTCTTGCCGGCGGCTGATGGATCGCGCGCTGGCCGGCAGGTGTGCTGACAACGTTTCGGTGATTACCATCGACTTCAGCCAGCACTGAAGCCTTGCGTCTGTCGGCTCGCGGCAATTGCCGCGTTTTGTCGCGTCTCGTCGCGTATAGACCCGCTATGGCCCATCCGCTATGATCCAAAAAACATAATCAGGTCAGGGTGGGCAACGTCCTGCCGTCGAGGCCGGCATATGAAACTCACTTTTGTCGTCAAGCAGGCACCTCTGGGAAGTCACCAGATGATTGGCCAGCGCTTCAGCTTCGATGAAAGTGGAGGCAGCTTTGGCCGCGCCGCGGGCAACGACCTGGTAATCCCCGATCCCAATCGCTACGTTTCATCCAGGCATGGCCTGGTGACCTTCGATAACGGTGTGTTTTCCGTCTATGACCAGAGCTCCAACGGCCTGTTTGCCGACGGCGCGAATACACCGATAGGCTCTGGTCATCCCTACGCGTTGCATCACGGTTCGACCTTGAGAGCCGGGGAATATTCCTTCGAAGTGTTCATTGACGAATCCGGCCCGGAGGCCGCCGGGGCCATACCTGAAGCTGGTATGCCCGGGCAGGCTGGAGAGGTGCCGCCGGCCGCCGGCGAGTTGCAGGGCGAGAAACCGGTGTTGCGCGCGGTGCCTTCGCCCTCCCAGGAACCCGAGCAAGCGGTGGAAGAACCGCCGGCGGGGTTGCCGCTCGATGACGACCAGATTGAAAAGCTGTCCCTCGACCTGGCCTTGAGGCTGGGGCTGCACGGCATGTCCGAGGACAAGTTGCATCGCATGCCCGAATTCGTGACTGACGTGGTGCGCAGCTGCGTCGCCGGCGTGATGGATGTGCTCTCCTCGCGCAGGCAGGTAAAACACCAGCTCCACGTCGACACTACCGTCATCCAGAACTCTCACAACAATGCCTTGAAGTTCTCGGCCTCGGCAGACGAGGCAATAGAGCGCATGTTCAGCCGCTCCGGTGAGGGCTACCTGCCCCCCGATGAGGCACTGATGGAGGCATTCCAGGATATCGCGGATCACCAGGTGGCGATGATGGCGGCGACCATACAGGTGTACCAGACCCTGGCCGAACGCTTTGACCCCGAACGCCTGGAAGAGACCCTGGCAGAACACAAGAAAGATGGCATGTTTTCCGGTAAGCCCAGGCTCTGGGAAGAGTATCGCCGGCGCTACCAGGAAATCGCCCAGGACGGCCATGCGAGCATTCACGAGGATTTCGTGAAAGAGTTTTCCGAGGCCTATTCAACGCAGCTGATCAAGCTCAAGCGGGAGCGCGGAAAAGTCGCGCCCTAGTTCACAAAACGTCAGCGCCAAGCCAGCGAATCGCTGCTATCAGGTAGGGATTAGTCTATTCTTAAAGGGCTTTGCCGCTGGAAAATGTGCAGGGCAACTAACTTCTTGGGAGCAGTGTGGTAGTGGAAGACAGTAGCGACGACAAGACTGCTCTTTTGCGTCGTCCGCGCGGAGAATCTGATCCAGCGCGCTCCTCCGATATGCAAGATTCCCCCGAATCCGCCGGGCAGCGCCGCAGGCCATCAGCACCCTCGACAGCGGCTTCCGGATCCTCGGCTTCACCGGCCGCTGAAGATGACGGCAAGACCCGCTTGCCCGGCGGCGCTGAAGATAAAACCCGACTGCTTGGCGGCGACGACCTCACCCGGCTGGCGGGCGGTGGAGAAGACAGGACCCCACTGCCGGGCGGTGGTGACGACAAAACCCAGCTACTGGGCGGCGACTACGTCACCGGGCTGGCTGCCAGACCAGAAGACAAGACTCAATTTCTGGACAGTGGCGAAGACAAGACCCAACTGCTGGATGCAGTGGACAAGACCCAACTGCTGGATGCAGTGGACAAGACCCAACTCCAGCGCGGCGCGCAGCCGGCAGCCGGAGAGGAAAGAACCCGCCTGCATGTGACCGATTCCACGGCCGGGGAACCGGGTGAAGATGCCACGCGGCTGCACGACCCGGGTGCGCCGTCAGCGGCGGAGGATACGCAGCCTGACGATCTCACCGCCGGCCGCAGCGAGGTCGATCTGGAAGCCGAACGCGGCGCGGGCAAAACCATTGTCAAAGACCGCTTCGTTCTGGAAAAGCTGCTGGGCGCCGGCGGCATGGGTTCGGTGTACAAAGCCAAGGACCTGAGAAAGGTTGAGGCGCGCGACCGCAACCCCTGGGTCGCAGTCAAGCTGCTGAACGAAGACTTCCGGACACACCCCGGCGCTTTCATGTCCTTGCAGCGCGAGGCGCGAAAATCCCAGACGTTTGCCCATCCAAACATCGTCAAGGTCTACGACTTCGATCGCGATGGCGATGTGGTTTTCATGACGCTGGAACTGCTCAGCGGCAATGACCTCAACCACTACATCAAGAACAATCCCGATGGCGTGGACATGGAGGATGTGCTGCGCCTCACCCAGGAAATGGGTTCGGCGCTTATGCACGCCCATTCCCACAACCTCACCCATGCGGACTTCAAACCCGCCAACGTCTTCATCACCGAGGAAGGCGTTTCCAAAGTGCTGGACTTCGGCATTGCCCAGGCCGTTGCGAACGTCGACGCCAGTGCCGCGGAAGATGACAAGACGGCCTTTGACCCGGGCTCCCTCGGTGCGCTGACGCCCGCTTATGCGAGTCTCGAAATGCTCAAGGGTATGGATCCCATACCCGCCGATGACGTGTATGCGCTGGCCTGCATCGCCTACCAGCTGGTATCCGGCAAGCATCCCTACGGCAAGATGCCTGCGGACCAGGCTCTGGAGAAAGGTAAACAGGCCCCGCGCCTCGACAAGCTGAGCCGTCGTCAGTGGCGCGCGCTCCAGAAGGGCATCGCGCTCAAACGCGAGGACCGCTACGAGACAGCGGCAGAGTTCATCAAGGACTTCGCGCCTTTCGACAATCCCACCGCGCGTCGTCTCGGTATAGCGGTGGGTGTCGCCCTCGTGTTGGCGGGCATCGGTATTTTCCAGGCGGTATCGGACTACTACCGCGAGGAAGCCCGCGTGGCCGAGGTGCAGAGGCAGAAGGCGGAGCTCGATAAGGAAGCCCAGCTATTGAAGGCCCAGCAGTCCCTGAAGGACTCGCTGGACGGCGATTTTTCGCAGCTGCGAGCCAGCGTCGATGCGCAGCAGGGCGCCCTCGACGCGCATCGTTTTTCCTTTGAGCCACGCCAGGGTTGGCATGCCCGCATGGAAGCTCTGCTCAACGACCTCAGGCAGCTGCACTTCGGCAGTGAGTGGCAGGTTATTCTTGCCAAGGCGACCGAGATCGAAGAGTCCATAAAGTCACTCCTGCACACAGAGGAGCAGGAACGCCGTGATGCCGCCCGCGATGCGACCGACAACTGGATAGTGCGCTACCGGGAGAAGGTGGCAGAGGATTACCTGTCGGCCGCCAGCAGCATGGCCCGGAACCAGGAGTTTTCCCAGGCCCAGGCGCAGATAGACACCGCGGCCAGGCTTGCCCCCGATTTACCCAAGCTGGATGCCGCGCGCGAGGAACTGCAGAGTCTCGTGGAAGCTTCCCAGCGTGAAGCCCAGGCACTGCTTTATGCCGCTCAGCAGGCCAAGCTTGCGCAGGACTTTGAGGCGGACGACGCTGCGCAGCGCGCCAGCCTGGAGACCTGCACCCAGACCTTGAGCCGCACCGGGCGCGGTGGCCAGTTTACCTATGACATCAACGGCCTGGCCCGTCGCACCCAGGCGATGGAACGCAAGTACGCCAGCCTCGGTGGGGCAGCGGTATCTGCCATCGCCGGCTATGTCGAGGACCTGGGCGGCTGCATCCAGATGTTCGGCTATGCGGACCCGGCGGGTGCCCGGGAGAAACTTGAAGTCGCCAGGCAGGCCTTCCCCGCCTATTCGGCGGCACTGGCTGACCTGCCCATTCAACCCTGGAACAACTGCAAGGCATCATTTGCCGGCAAAGGCAGCCGTTACGACTGCCAGGACCGTTTCCTGGGCCAGGAAGGGCGTGGCCCGGTTCTGGTGGTTATTCCGGCGGGCAATGGGCTGGCGGAGTTTGCTATCGGCAAATACGAAGTATCGATCGAGGAATTCAATACCTGGTGCCAGCAGGAAGGCGCCTGCACCGAGTCGGAACTGGATGGCTCGCTACCAGTCACCGGGCCCAGCGTGGAGCAGGTATCCGCCTACCTGGACTGGCTGTCCCGCTCAACCGGCTTCCGCTACCAGCTGCCCAGCCACGAACAATGGACCTATGCGGCGGATGCAGCCGGTACCGGCACCGACCCCGGCAGAAACTGCACGCTCAGTGCCAGAGGAATCGTCAAGGGAGAGGTTTTCCTGCCGATTGATTCGGGTACCAGCAATCAATGGGGATTGGTCCACCATCTCGGGAATGCGCGGGAGATGGTGACCGACGCCGGTGGCGTCAAGGCGGCAGGAGGGTCGCGAGCTGATCCGATGGATAGTTGCACCGTGCAGGCGCTGGCCGACTTCAATGGCAGCGGTGACAGCTACACGGGCTTCAGGGTAGTTCGATTACAACAGTAAGAATTGAGAGCGAACGCACTACGCGGTTTACCGCGAGCGTGGTTTTCTATGGTGTTTCGGGAATCACATAGGCCGGTCTGGCCAGTAGTCATGCAGCAGTGCCGGTCACTCCGGCTTGGTCTGCTGCTGGCCTTTGCGCTGGTTGCCGCGGAAGCCCAGGCGGCCACTGAGTTGCTGTCCAGCATCGAGCTGTCCGGTGATAGCTACGAGTCTCGCCTCACCCTGGAGGCCGAAGTAGAGCCGCTGGCAGAGAGCATCGAGGAGATGATCGAGACAGCAAATCTCGAGCTGTCGCGCTCCCTGGAAGAAGACATAAGGCTGCCTCCGGATAGCCTGCAACCGCTGGCAAGCTACCTCAACCTGTTATTGGCGGAGCTGGACGAGGGAGCGCCCACCTCCCTGGTGTCGGTCGAACTGAACGAAGTCCAGAGGGATTTTCTATTCAACCTCTACCTGGACCTGGTGGATCAGCAGCTGCCTCCTGTAGAGGAACGCCGCAGCTACCTCGAGGCTGCGGGCTTTCACTACAGCGCTTACCTGGCACGACGGATATCCGAGCTGGCACGCCAGTTGGGAGAGTGTATCGGCGCGGAGTACCTGGCCGACGAATCGCGGGTCAACGTGCGTGAAGACCTCGAAGCCTGTGCAAGCGACCCTGCCAGCGTCACCCTGTGGGTCAACCGCCTGGTGGTCGACCAGGCCACAGAGTTTGACGCGGCTGGCATCGATATAGGCGAGGCCAACCAGCTCCTTGAAACCCAGCGTCGCCTCTACATGGGCGATCCCGATACCGACATCGAAGGCTTCCCGGTGGAATCCCTGCTGGGCCTGGTGCAGGTGACCCGGAACTGGTATGCCGCCAGTCGCGGAGGCGGCGTTGCGGCGCCGTCCGCTGCGCGCTCGGTCATGGAAGAGCTGGAGCTGATTCGCCGCCGCGGTGGAATCAGCTTCGACCAGCTCAAATCCATTGCTGCGGCGCTGCAGAAACACCTGCGGCGGCAGCAATATTTTCTTGCCAGGGCCTACGTACCTCAGCAGGACTTCCGGGCCGCCGGTGGAGACCTGCGGCTGGCGGTTTCCTTCGGCACCCTGGGTGAGGTGGCGTTGCGCGACCCCGATGCACTGCACTACTCGCAAGACGTTCTGCTCAACCCTTTCCGGGAATACGTCGGCGAGTCGGTGACCAGCGACATCTATGAGGCCTACTTTGCGGTCAATGCGCTGCCCGGCGTGAGAATCCGCTCCGGCCTGTTTGAAGCTGGAGAGCAACCCGGCGAGACGCAGCTGGTCCTGGATGTCGAAGAGCAGCGCTACAGCGTCTCGCTCGGCTCGGACAACTACGGCTCTGAATTCACCGGTGAAGAGCGGGTGATTCTCACTGCGGAGTGGTATAGCCCGCTGGGACGCGGTGACAACCTCAGCCTCGGCATACTGCAGTCGATCGACCCGTCCGACTCGACCTTTGGCTACTTCAACTACACGCTGCCGGTCTTTGGGATCGATCATGAGCTGGCGGTAGCCTACGACTCCCACGAGTACACCTCGATAGATGGCCGCCTGGGTACTGCAGTCATTGTCGAGGGTGAGGTTGAGAGCTACTACGTGGGGTACAACTACAAGTGGCTGCGCAGCAAGTCCCTCAACGTTGAGTTTGGCTTGCGGGCCTTTGAGCGCAGTTCGGATACGTCTGTCCAGTTGCCGTCAGGTGCTGACACCCAGATCAGTGAGCAGTTCACGGAAGTCACCGGTGGATTGCTTTCAACCGAAGGCGACGTGCTGATCAGCAGCCTGCGGATGATCGCTGGATGGCAGGCCACGTTGTTGTACGCGGAACAGGATGAAGTCACCAACTTTCGTGTCGCGGACTCCTACACACGCCTGTTGGTCGACCTGCAGGGCCGCATGTTGCTGCCGTGGGGCCCTGGGGCGGACTTCAGTACGCTTAGCGGGCAGATACTGACCGCCTATACGGATGACGTACTTCCTTCTTTTGAGCAGACACCGCTTGGCGGGCCATTTGGTGTGCGCGCCTACCAGAACTTTGACTTCACCGCCGACTCCCTGGCTTTTGTGTCATTCGACTGGCGGGTAGATATTGGGCAGCACCTGTTCCGCGATGCGTCCAGCAGGAACTTGCTGCGCCTGGGTATCTTCGCCGAGGCGGGCTATGGTGAGGCGAACGCCATCGGCAGCGTTGACGACAGTTGGGCGGTAATGAGCGCCTATGGATTGACCCTGGGCTACGCCTGGGGCGACAGGCTGACGCTGGAGTCCAGCATCGCCTTTCCCGCCTATGACGATACCAGCGACGATTTTACCGGTGTGCTTTCGGATGATAGCTACACGGCGTATTTCGATTTGCGTTACAACCTGAAGTGAAGCGGAGAGCCAGATTGAGGAGCCAGCCAAATCCACAACGCGGTCCCGCCACGGTAGCTTGCCCCCCAGGTAAGCTGCGCGCGCTGGCTGTCGCCGTATGCCTGGCTGGCTGCAACACCGCATGGGCCGGTCCCGAAGGTGGGGTGGTTACCGGCGGTGAAGGCGCCATCGAGATATCCGGCAACGTCACCAACGTAGAGCAGCTGACTGAGCGGCTCAGCGTGCAGTGGGACAGTTTCAACCTGAGTCGCCAGGAAACCGTCAACTTCCTGCAGCCTGGCCGTACCTCGATGGTGCTCAACCATATCCTCCAGAACGGGCCCAGCCAGATCAATGGCATGATAAATGCCAACGGCCACGTGCTGTTGATCAATCCACGCGGTGTTGTCTTCGGCGAGAACGCATCGATCAACGTCGGCTCGCTCACTGCCAGCACCCTGTGGATGCGCCGAGAGGACTTCCTGAACGGGGATTTCGCCCTGCGGGCGCTGGATGAGGACAGCGGCACGATTGTGAACCACGGGCTGATCAGCGCGGCCGCCGGCGGAGTGAGTCTGGTCGGTGAGCGCGTGGTCAACGAGGGTCTCATTACGGCTGAGCTGGGCTACGTCAACCTGGCGAGCGGCAGGGAGGCCTACCTGACCTTTGATGAAGAAGGCTTCCTGGGCGTGAAAGTCACCCAGGACGTGCTTGAGAATGTCATGGGTGAGGAGAGCAGTGTCGAGAACAATGGCGAGATCTCCGCTCCCGGCGGCAGGGTCATCCTGGAGGCCAACGTCAGTAGCGGCTTGTTTGATAGCGCGGTCAACAACAGCGGCATCATCGAGGCGACCGGCTTCGATGATGTACCTGCAGGGGAGATCCAGGTTCTGGGTGACACGGTCAGAATCGCCGATGGCTCACGCCTGTCTGTGGATGGCGATTCCGGCGGTGGTGAAATACTGATTGGTGGTGACCTGAAGGGGGAGAACCCGGCGGTCCAGAATGCCATGTTCACCAATGTTGACCAGGACGTATTGATTACCGCCAATGCCCTGGCCGCCGGGGACGGCGGCAAGGTCATCATCTGGGCCGACGATACCACCGTCTATCTCGGGCAGATCGAGGCAAAAGGCGTTGGCGCCGGTGGGGACGGAGGCTTTGCCGAGGTCTCGGGCAAGGAAACCATCCAGGTGAAGGGTACCGCGATTCTCACCGCCGAGTTCGGCGAGGCCGGCACCCTGCTGCTGGACCCAGGATTGGTGATTATTGTCGATGGCACCGATGTCACCGACCCGCCGCCAGATGCCAGCCTGGTGGAAGATGCCTGGATTAACGCGCAGTTGGCGCTGGGCAACCTGACCATCGCTACCGACGACTCGGGCGACAATGGAACGATTGGCGGTGGCGGGACCGAGAACATCCAGTTCCAACCGGGTGACACCATCAGCATCACGCTGGCCAATGACCTGACGCTGGATGCCGGCAATGATGTCACCCTGACCAGCGACACAACGATCACCGGTGCTGGCTCACTGATCATCAACGCCGGGCAGAATGACGGCGGAGGTACCGTCGATACCGGGGGCGCCTCCATCGCCGGCACCCTGGGCGGCGTGGTTATTACCGGCGGTGGTGGCAATGACGTGTTTACCATCGACGTCGCGCTGCCCGGCAGCAGTAGCGTTACCGGCGGTGCCGGCGATGACAGTTATACCCTGACGGCCAGTGTCAGTGGCTCTCTCAGCGGCCAGGCGGGGGACGATACCTTCAACCTCGGCACGGGCGGCAGCGCCACCAGCATCGATGGCGGTACCAATACTGGCGTGGGCGATGAAGTCAGCTATGCGGCGAACGGTGCCGTGATCACTGTGGCAGTGGATGACTTCACCGGGATCGAAACGCTGACCGGTTCTGCCCAGTCCGACACCCTGCAGGGCACCACGGGTGCCGATACCTTCGGTCTCACCGGCGCCGGTGCTGGCACCGTCGGCGGCATAAGCTTCTCCAGCTTCGAGACAGTGGACGGCCTGGGCGGCAGCGATACGATCGAAGGCACCGGCGGTAACGACAGCTTCCTGGTGAGCGCGGCAAACGCGGGCACAGCCATTGGCACCGGATTCCAGAACGTGGAGAACCTGTCGGGCCTGGCTGGCAACGACACCTTTACCCTGGATGCCGATGTCACCGGTACCATCGACGGCGGCACCCAAACCACCGCCGACACCGTGACCTATGCCAGCCGCGGCACCGCGGCGACCGCGGCAGTGAACGGCTTCATCGATATCGAAACCCTGGTGGGCTCGGCCCAGGCAGATACCCTGCAGGGCACTGCGGGCAACGACAGCTTCCTGGTCAGCAGCGCCGATGCCGGGACGGTCGCTGGTATCAGCTTCTCGTCCTTCGAGAACCTGGAAGGCCTGGCCGGTGACGATACTTTCACTCTCGATGCCGATGTCAGCGGAACCATTGACGGCGGCACACAGACCACCGCCGACACCGTGACCTATGCCAGCCGCGGTAGCGCGGCGACCGCGGCAGTGAACGGCTTCACGAATATCGAAACCCTGGTGGGCTCGGCCCAGGCAGACACCCTGCAGGGCACCGCAGGCAACGACAGCTTCCTGGTCAGCAGCGCCGATGCCGGTACGGTCGCTGGCATCAGCTTCTCCTCCTTCGAGAACCTGGAAGGCCTGGCCGGTGATGACACCTTCACGCTGGACGCGGATGTCTCGGGCACCATTGATGGTGGCACCGAGACCACGGCGGACACTGTCAGCTACGCCGGCCGCGGTACGGCAGTAACGGTCACGGTCAACGGCTTTACCGATATCGAAACCCTGGTCGGCTCGGCCCAGTCCGACACCCTGCAGGGCACTGCGGGCAACGACGGCTTCCTCGTCAGCAGCGCCGATGCGGGCACGGTCGCCGGCATCAGCTTTTCGTCTTTCGAGAACCTGGAAGGCCTGGCCGGTGATGACACCTTCACGCTGGACGCGGATGTCTCGGGCACGATCGATGGCGGCACTGAGACCACGGCAGATACCGTCAGCTACGCCGGCCGTGGCACGGCGGTGACCGCCACGGTCAACGGCTTCACGGATATCGAAACCCTGGTGGGCTCGGCCCAGGTGGACACCCTGCAGGGCACTGCGGGCAACGACGGCTTCCTCGTCAGCAGCGCCGATGCGGGCACGGTCGCTGGCATCAGCTTTTCGTCTTTCGAGAACCTGGAAGGCCTGGCCGGTGATGACACCTTCACGCTGGACGCGGATGTCTCGGGCACGATCGATGGTGGCACTGAGACCACGGCAGATACCGTCAGCTACGCCGGCCGTGGCACGGCGGTGACCGCCACGGTCAACGGCTTCACGGATATCGAAACCCTGGTGGGCTCGGCCCAGGCGGACACCCTGCAGGGCACGGCGGGTGCCGATACTTTCACGATTACCGGCGCCGGCGCCGGCAGCGTCGCCGGTATCAGTTTCACCAGTTTCGAGACCGTGGACGGCCTGGGCGCCAGCGATACAGTCGAGGGCACCAGCGGTAATGACAATTTCCTGGTGAGTACTGCGGATGCCGGCACGGCGAACGGCACCGGCTTCCAGAACGTGGAGAACCTGTCAGGCCTGGCGGGTGACGACACCTTCACCCTGGATGCCGACGTGAGCGGTACGATCGATGGTGGCACGGAGACCACGGCGGACACCGTGAGCTATGCCGGCCGGGGCACGGCGGTGATAGCCACGGTAAACGGCTTCACGGATATCGAAACCCTGGTGGGCTCGGCCCAGGCGGACACCCTGCAGGGCACTGCCGGGAACGACACCTTCAGCCTCACCGGCACCGCTGCGGGCACCGTGGGCGGGATCAGCTTCTCCAGCTTCGAAACGGTGGACGGCCTCACTGGCACCGACACGGTCGAGGGGACCAGCGGCAACGACAACTTCCAGGTCAGCGCGGCCAACGCGGGCAACGTGAACGGCACCGCTTTCCAGGACATTGAGAACCTGTCGGGCCTGGCAGGCGACGATACCTTCACGCTGGATGCGGATGTCTCCGGCACTATTGATGGCGGTAGCGAGACCACGGCCGATACGGTCACCTATGCCACGCGTCTGGCGGCGGTCACCGTGGCCGTGAATGGCTTCACCGATATCGAGACGCTGATCGGCTCGGCCCAGTCTGACACTCTGCAGGGCACTACCGGGAACGACACCTTCAGTCTCACCGGCACCGCTGCGGGCACCGTGGGCGGGATCAGCTTCTCAAGCTTCGAAACGGTGGACGGCCTCACTGGCACCGACACGGTCGAGGGCACCAGCGGCGACGACAACTTCCAGGTCAGCGCGGCCAACGCGGGCAACGTGAACGGCACCGCTTTCCAGGACATTGAGAACCTGTCGGGTCTGGCAGGCGACGATACCTTCACGCTGGATGCGGATGTCTCCGGCACCATTGATGGCGGTACCGAGACCACGGTGGATACCGTGTCATATGCCTCTCGCGGTACCGCGGTGACGGTAGCGGTAACTGGCTTTACCGACATAGAAACGCTGGTCGGCTCGGCCCAGTCTGACACCCTGCAAGGCACCACCGGTGCTGATACCTTCGGCATTACCGGCGCCGGCGCAGGAACCGTGGGTGGTATCAGCTTCTCAAGCTTCGAGACCGTGGACGGCCTGGGCGGTAGCGATACGGTCGAGGGCACCGCGGGCGATGACAGCTTTACGGTAAGCAACCCGGATGAGGGCAGCGTGTTGGGTACAGCCTTCACCCAGGTGGAGAACCTGTCGGGTCTGGCCGGCGACGATACCTTCACGCTGGATGCGGATGTCTCCGGCACTATTGATGGCGGTAGCGAGACCACGGCCGATACGGTCACCTATGCCACGCGTCTGGCGGCGGTCACCGTGGCCGTGAATGGCTTCACCGATATCGAGACGCTGATCGGCTCGGCCCAGTCTGACACCCTGCAAGGCACCACCGGTGCTGATACCTTCGGCATTACCGGTGCCGGCGCAGGAACCGTGGGTGGTATCAGCTTCTCAAGCTTCGAGACCGTGGACGGCCTGGGCGGCAGCGATACGATTGAAGGCACCGCCGGTAACGACAGCTTCCTGGTGAGCACGGCGAACGCGGGCACGGCCATTGGCACCGGTTTCCAGAACGTGGAGAACCTGTCGGGCCTGGATGGTGACGATACCTTTACCCTGGATGCCGATGTCTCCGGCACGATTGACGGCGGTGCCGAGACCACGGCGGATACAGTCACATATACCTCGCGGCTGTCGGCAGTCACGATGGCGGTGAACGGCTTTACCGATATCGAGGCCCTGGTCGGATCAGCCCAGTCGGATACGCTGCAGGGTACTACCGGGAACGACAGTTTCCTGGTCAGCGGTGCCGATGCCGGCACGGTCGCTGGCATCAGCTTTTCCGCCTTTGAGAACCTGGAAGGCCTGGCCGGTGATGACACCTTCACGCTGGATGCCGATGTCAGTGGCAGCATCGATGGCGGCGGTGCCACTACGGGCGATATCGTGACCTATGCCTCGCGGCTGTCTGCAGTCACCGTGGCTGTGGATACCTTCACCAGTATCGAGACCCTGGTGGGCTCGGCCCAGTCGGACACCCTGCAGGGCACCACCGGCAACGATACCTTCGGTATCACTGCCGCAGGCGCCGGTACTGTGGCGGGTGTCAGCTTCTCAGGCTTTGAAACGCTAGATGGCCTGGCCGGCACAGACACCATCGAGGGCACCAGCGGTGACGACAGTTTCCTGGTGAGCGCGGCCAATGCGGGCACCGCCATTGGTACCGGCTTCCAGGACGTGGAGAACCTGTCGGGCCTGGCAGGCGACGATACCTTCACGTTGGATGCGGATGTCTCCGGCACCATCGACGGCGGGGCCGAGACTACCGCTGATACCGTCACCTACGCCACGCGTCTATCGGCGGTCACCGTGGCCGTGAACGGCTTTACCAATATCGAGACGCTGGTCGGCTCGGCCCAGTCCGACAGCTTGCAGGGCACGGCCGGTAACGACACCTTCGCTATCACTGGCGCCGGTGCGGGTACGGTGGGCGGGATCGCCTTCTCAAGCTTTGAAACGGTGGACGGCCTCACCGGCACCGACACGGTTGAGGGCACCACGGGAGACGACGGTTTCCTGGTCAGCGCGGCAAATGCGGGTATCGCCAACGGTACCGGTTTCCAGGACATCGAGAACCTGTCGGGACTGGCTGGCGACGATACCTTCACGCTGGATGCGGATGTCTCCGGCACCATCGACGGCGGGGCCGAGACCACCGCCGACACGGTCAGCTACGCAACCCGGCTCTCGGCAGTGACGGTGGCCGTGAACGGCTTCACCGATATCGAGACGCTGGTCGGCTCGGCCCAGTCTGACACCCTGCAGGGCACCGGCGGCGCTGATACCTTCAACATCAGTGGCGCGGGTGCCGGCAGCATTGGCGGTATCAGCTTCAGTGGTTTTGAGACGGTGGACGGCCTGGGTGGCAGCGATACCGTGGAGGGCGGTGCAGGCAATGACGTCTTCACGGTAAACAATCCGGATCAAGGCAGCGTGTTGGGCACGGCGTTTACCCAGGTGGAGAATCTCTCCGGCCTGGGAGGCGACGACACCTTCAACCTGAACTCGGCCCTCTCGGGCTCGATTGATGGGGGCGCGGACAGCGGTGCTGGTGATGAGGTCAGTTACGCGGGTAACGGCCTGGCCATCACCGTGGGCCTGGACGCCTTTACGGCGATCGAGATCCTCACGGGTTCAGCCCAGTCCGACACCCTGCAGGGCACCACTGGGGCCGATACGTTCAACATCACGGGCGCCGGTGCCGGTAGCGTTGGCGGCCTGAGCTTCTCGGGCTTTGAAACGGTGGATGGCCTGGGCGGTAGCGACACCATCGCGGGCACCGCGGGTAATGACAGCTTCCTGGTGAGCGCGGCCAACGCGGGCACCGCCAACGGCACGGGTTTCCAGAACGTGGAAAACCTGTCGGGCCTGGCGGGTAACGACACCTTCACCCTGGATGCCGACGTTTCCGGCACGATTGACGGCGGCACCCAGACCACGGCGGATACGGTCACCTATGCCACACGGCTGTCGGCGGTCACGGTGGCGGTCAACGGCTTCACTGATATCGAGGTGCTGGTGGGCTCGGCCCAGTCTGACACCCTGCAGGGCACCACTGGGGCCGATACGTTCAACATCACGGGCGCCGGTGCCGGTAGCGTTGGCGGCCTGAGCTTCTCGGGCTTTGAAACGGTGGATGGCCTGGGCGGTAGCGACACCATCGCGGGCACCGCGGGTAATGACAGCTTCCTGGTGAGCGCGGCCAACGCGGGCACCGCCAACGGCACGGGTTTCCAGAACGTGGAAAACCTGTCGGGCCTGGCGGGTAACGACACCTTCACCCTGGATGCCGACGTTTCCGGCACGATCGACGGCGGTACCCAGACCACGGCGGATACGGTCACCTATGCCACACGGCTCTCGGCGATCACGGTGGCGGTCAACGGCTTCACTGATATCGAGGTACTGGTCGGCTCGGCCCAGTCCGACACCCTGCAGGGCACCACCGGTGACGACACCTTCACTGTCATGGGCGCAGGCGCCGGCAGTATCAGCGGTGTGAGTTTCTCGAGCTTTGAAACGGTGGACGGTCTGGCCGGCGACGATGCGATTGCGGGTACTTCGGGCGATGACAGCTTCCTGGTCACCGCGGCGGACGCGGGGACGGCCAATGGCACTGGCTTCCAGGATATCGAGAATCTGTCGGGCCTGGCAGGCAACGACACTTTCACCCTCGATGCCGACGTTTCCGGCACGATCGACGGCGGTACCCAGACCACGGCGGATACGGTCACCTATGCCACACGGCTCTCGGCGATCACGGTGGCGGTCAACGGCTTCACTGATATCGAGGTACTGGTCGGCTCGGCCCAGTCCGACACCCTGCAGGGCACCACCGGTGACGACACCTTCACTGTCACGGGCGCAGGCGCCGGCAGTATCAGCGGCGTGAGTTTCTCAAGCTTTGAAACGGTGGATGGTCTGGGCGGCAGCGACACCATCGCGGGTACCTCAGGCGATGACAACTTCCTGGTGAGCGCGGCTGACGCGGGCACCGCCATCGGCACGGGTTTCCAGAACGTGGAGAACCTGTCAGGCCTGGCCGGCGACGACACCTTCACCCTGGACGCGGATGTCTCCGGCAGCATTGACGGCGGGACCGAGGCCACGGGAGATACAGTGAGTTACGCGACCCGGCTGTCAGCGGTGACCGTGGCAGTGAACGGCTTTACCGATATCGAGGTGCTGGTCGGTTCGGCCCAGTCTGATACCCTGCAGGGCACCACCGGTGATGACAATATCAGCATCTCCGGCGCCGGCTCGGGCAGCCTGGCAGGAGTGAGTTTTTCAAGCTTTGAGACGGTGGACGGCCTGGCGGGCGACGATACTGTGACAGGTACCGCGCTCGACGACAGTTTCCTGGTGAACAGCCCAAATGCAGGCAGCGTGGCGGGCACCAACTTCAACGATATCGAGAACCTGTCAGGCGGGGCCGGTGACGATACCTTCAGCCTGGACGATGATCTTTCCGGCAACATCGATGGCGGCAGCAACACCGCGATCGGTGATACCGTAACCTACGCCGGCCGCGCCAGTGCGGTGACGGTGACCACGGGCCAGCTGATCGGTATCGAAACCCTGGTCGGTACCGCCCAGGTGGACACCCTGCAGGGTGATGCCGGTAACGATTCGTTCACCGTCACATCCCTGGATGCCGGGGATCTGAACGGGATTGGATTCTCCAGTTTCGAAAACCTGGAAGGTCTAGACGGTGACGACACCTTCAATATGAATGCGGACGTCTCCGGCACGATTGATGGCGGCGATCAGGTAGTCGCCGATTCCGTGAGCTTTGCCGGCAGGGCGTCCGCCGTGACCATTACCCTCGACGCTTTCCTCAATATGGAGAACGTGGTGGGTACCGCGTTTGCAGACACACTGGAAGGCACTACCGGTAATGATACCTTCCAGGTAACTGCCACCAATGCCGGCACCCTGAATGCCACGGCTTTCAGTGACTTCGAGAACCTGTCGGGTCTCGCGGGTGACGACATCTTCAACCTCGACGCCGACGTCACCGGCATTGTTGATGGCGGTGCGGATGTGACGGGTGACGAAATTAGTTACGCCGGTCGCACGGCGGCTGTTACCGTCGCGATCGACACACTGAACGATATCGAGATCCTGACTGGCTCGGCGGCCAGCGATACCCTGCAGGGCACAACGGGTAATGACGTCTTTACAGTGAGTGCCACCGACGCGGGCGATGTGGGCGGCATACAGTTCAGCAGCTTCGAAAACCTGGAAGGTCTGCAGGGTAACGATAGCTTCACGGTGGATGCACCTCTCAGCGGCTCCCTGTCTGGCGGAGACAATGACGACACCTTCAACCTGAACGATGATGCCGCCGGCGGTGTGGACGGCGGAGCGGGAAGCAATGACATCGTCAGCTATGCCGGCCGCGGCGCCGCGGTTACCGTGTCGGTCTCCACCTTCGCCAATGTTGAGACCCTGATCGGGTCCGGCTTCGCGGATGTGCTGGAAGGCACGACCGGCAACGATACCTTCACTATCACTGGCGCCAATTCCGGTTCCGCCGGGGTCAATTTCAGCAGCTTCGAGACGGTCTCGGGTCTGGGCGGTAATGACAGCTTCGCCTTCGCCGGCGGCAGTGTCAGCGCTGTGATCGGCGGCGCCGGCAGCGACACCATCACCGGCGGCGGTAACTACACAGTCACCGGCGCCAACTCCGGTACGGCGCTCGGTGTCAGCGGCAGCTTCAGCGAGGTGGAAGTGCTGGAGGGAACCAACGGCAATGACAGCTTCCAGGTGTCGGGCGGAGGGACCATCACAGACCTGCGGGGCCTGGGCGGCAATGATGTATTCACCTTGCAGGGCGGTAACGTCGTCGGTACTGTCGCCGGCGACGCAGGTAGCGATGAGATTACCGGCGCCAGCGCCTATGTAGTCACTTCTGGCGGCGGTGGTACGGCAGGTGGTAGCGCCTTCACCGGTATCGAAACGCTGACAGGCACATCGGGCAGCGACAGCTTCGCCTTCAACGGTGGTTCTATCGGGACCGCCAACGGTGTCGACGGTGACGACAGCTTCACCTTCGCAGGTGGCACTGTTACCGCAGTTGCTGATGGTGGCGCTGGGACCGATTCGGTGTCCGGTGCGACCAACTATGAGGTAACCGGTGTCGGGTCTGGCACAGCCGACGCCAGCGCTTTTGCCAACATGGAAACGCTGATAGGCACCGCAGGTCCGGAGACATTCACCCTGTCACCGGGCGGCAGCATCGAGAACGTCAGTGGGCTCGACGGAGAAGATCTGTTCGTTTTCAACGGCGGAGAGGTCACCGGCACTATCTCTGGTGGCGCAGATACCGATACGATCTCCGGATCCAGTGCCTTTGTGATCAATGGCATCAACTCGGGCACGGCCGGCGCTGCGGCCTTTACGGATGTGGAACAGCTTCTCGGTACTCCCGGGGAGGACAGCTTCGAGTTGGCTGAGGGCGGTAGTATTGACTCTATTGATGGTCTGGAAGGTGATGACTTCTTCACCCTCAACGGCGGCGTGATTACCGGTGCAGGCCTGATTGGTGGCGAAGGCACTGACGAGGTAGCGGGTGCCAGCGCCTTCGAGGTAACGGCAGATTTCGCGGGCACGGCCGACGGCGTCGCCTTTAGTGAAGTAGAGGTGCTCACGGGTACCGCGGAGGCCGATACCTTCACCCTGTCAGCAGGCACCATTGTGGATCTCGCCGGCCTTGAAGGCGACGACAGGTTCCTCATGAACGGCGCGCTCGTTACCGGCACACTGGATGCCGGCGATGGCGTGGATAGCCTGGAAAGTGTCAGCTCGGCCACGGTCACCGGCGATGGCGCCGGCACGGCAAACGATAGCGCTTTCGCCAATGCCGAGAACCTGGTCGGCACCGACGGTGAGGATAGCTTTGTGCTGGCGAGTGGATCGATTCTCCAGATCGATGCCGGTGCAGGTGACGACACATTTGATCTGTCCAGCGGTGCGGGGCGGGCCGATCTGCTGCTGGGCGGCGAGGGCGACAATGACCAGCTGATCAATGACGGCAGTGGCGCAGTCATCACCGGCCCAGGTGAGTTCCAGGTGCAGGGCGGTCTTGTCAACGTTTCCGGTACAGAGCTTATCCAGTCTACCGGCAGCCTGGCCGGTACCGGGCAGGAGACGGTACAGATATCGGGCAGCAATGGAATCCTGGTGCTGGCGCCGCTGCCCCAGTTGCTTTTCAACGGTGTCACCAGCCTGGCAAACGCCGCCAGTATTGATGCCGCGGGGGCGGGCGTTCAGTTGCTCGCCGCGGACTTCTCGGTCGGCGCGAGCAACGTGGTGATGCAGAACATCGCCAGTGTTCTCAACGTCAATCAGCTGACTGGCCATACCGGCGATGAGAATTTTGTCCTGTCGGGCAGCGATGCCACCGCCGACACCCAGGGAACCACCGTGTTTTCCGCAGTCGCGGTCTTGCTCGGTGGCGGCGGCCGCGACACGCTGGACAACAACAACGCCGGCATCGTCCTGCAGGAGGCCGGGTTCGTCACGGCAGACGGCGTCCAGGTCCAGGGTGTAGCCACGGTGACCCAGACCGGTGACCTCACCGGCAGTGACGCGCCGGAGACGTACACGCTGTCCGGTGGTGAGGTGCTGGTGGACGGCGCCCAGTTCGAAGTCACCGTGCTGGGGGTGGACGGTGTCGACGGCGCGGGGGGCGCGGATACCCTGCAGGGTGCAAGTGACTACCAGTTGCTGGCCCAGGATGGCGGAACCGCCGACGGGCGCCAATTCTCCAATATCGAGAACCTGGTGGGTACGGCTGGAAACGATACGTTCAATCTCGCTCAGGGTGACCTGTCTGGCTCGATAGACGGCCTTGGACAGGCCGATACCGGCGTCGGGGACAGCCTGGTTGGCGTGGCAGCGGTGGCCCTGGACCAGCAGGGTAATGGCAGCGCTGACGCTGGCACCAGCTTCACCAACATCGAGCTGCTGGATAGCACCGGAGCAGTGGCTGATCCGGCAGGCAGTGGAGGAACTATCACCGCACAGGGTGACGGTAGCGAGTTCCTGCTCAACGGCACCAACGCGGGTGTGGCCAATGGGATTGCCTTCAGCGGCTTCGGTCAGCTGGTAGGCACCGAGGGGGATGACAGTTTTACCCGCCAGGGCGAGGGTGTGGTCAATGGCTCCATCGACGCGCTGGGTGAAGGGGAAGCCGGGGATAGCCTTGTGAACTTCAACAGCTTCACGCTTGAGTCGGGCACCACGCGTGGTGGTAGCGCGGACGGTTCCCGGTTTGAAAACATTGAGGTCCTGGTCGGCACGGAAGCAGGCGACAGCCAGCTGGCGGGCGCCAGCCTGTACCGACTCGATGGCACGCAGGGCACGGCGGACGACCAGATCAGCTTCTCCCTGATTTCCCTGCTGATAGGGAGTAGTGGCGCCGACGACCAGTTGATCGGCGGCTCACAGGTGGTGCTGGACGGGCGCAACAGCGGTACCGCAAACGACTTCTTCAGCTTCTCTGGCATTGAGAACATCGTCGGCACGGCGGGCGATGACAGTTTCGACCTGAGTAACGGCAGCCTCGATGGCACGATCTCCGGCTCACCGGGTGGCGCCGTGGACAGTGATACGCTGCTCGGGGCCAACTACTACGAGTTCGACGGCAATGATTCCGGCTTCGCCGCCCAGAGTAGCGGTGGCAGCCTGGAGCTTGTCGCCAGGTTCGGCAGCATTGAGAACTTCGTGGGCACTATCGGTAGCGACACTTTCGTGCTGATGAACTTCATGCCCGTGGGAACCGTGAACGGGCTCGATGATGAGGAAGAGGACCTGATTGTCATTGTGCAGACCGACCAGGCCAGTGGCTCGGGCTCGAACCTGGAAATCCAGGTGGCGTCCGCCAGCGATGGTATTCTCGGCTTTGCGGGCGGGCAGCCGCAGCTGGCCTATACCGGCATTGAGAACTTCCAGCTCGACCTGCAGGGCGACCTGATCTTGTCCGGCAGTGGCCAGGTGTTCTCCCGTCAGGATGTCAACATACGGGGTGACCTGAATATGCTGGGCCCCAGCGGAAGCGATTCGCTTACCCTGCTGTCAGACGGCAACGTCACAGTTCGCTCCAACCTGCTGATGGAGAACCGTTCTATCATTGATCTGGTCAATCAGACGGCGCAGTTGACGGTGGGCGGTACGTTCTCCGTTGACGTGGCAGGCGGCTCTCAGGTGAACGGACTCGTCAGTGTGAGAATCACCGAAGAGCCGGTAGTGCAGCTTGAGGTTGAAGAGACAACCAGCCTGTCGGTATTCGATGAAATCGGTATCTTCTCCGCCGGCCGCTCTTCGGTGGCGCGTGATGCCGCGGTGGAAATCAACCTCGAATCAGACCTGATCAATGCGCTGGGTCGTTCACTTGACCTGACCCAGTAGCCCATGAGCACTGGTTCCAGAGAACCCTCCACAAGGAGCCGGTGCTAGCCCACTTCATGCTCTTTAATTCCTACATTTTCCTGTTTGTTTTCCTGCCACTGGCCCTGGTCGGTTGCTACCTGCTTGCCGGGCGCGGCTGGCAGCGCATGGCCATGCTCTACCTGGTCGGTATGTCGCTGTTTTTCTACGGCTGGTGGAACCCGGTGTACCTCTGGCTGCTCGGCGCCTCTATCACGATCAACTTCACCCTGGGTATGGCACTCAACCGGCAAGCGAACGCGTTGCCAAGGCGCGGATTGATGATCCTCGGTGTGGTGTTCAACCTCACCCTGCTGGGTTACTTCAAGTACGCGAATTTCTTCGTGGATTCGCTGAATCAGGCCATCGGTACATCGTTTACCCTGGAAATGATCGTGCTGCCGCTGGCTATTTCCTTTTTTACTTTCCAGCAGATCACTTATATCGTCGACACCTGGAAGGGCATTGTGAAGGAGCACAGTTTCCTTCACTACTGCCTGTTCGTGACCTTCTTCCCGCAGCTGTTGGCTGGACCGATCGTCCATCACAAGGAGATGTTGCCCCAGTTCAAGGAAGCCGCGGCAATGCGCTTCAGTCACAGCAACCTGGCGGTCGGCAGCGCGTTGCTGGTGCTGGGCCTGTTCAAGAAAGTGATCATGGCTGACAGCCTTGGGGACTACGCGGCACCCACCTTCGCCCTGGCGGAGCAGGGCGGCACGGTCTACTTCCTGCCTGGGTGGATTGCAGCCATTGCGTTCACGCTGGGTGTGTACTTCGACTTTTCGGCCTATTCGGACATGGCCCTGGGCCTGGCCCGGATGTTTGGTATCCACCTGCCCATCAACTTCCTGTCGCCCATGAAGGCTCGCAACATCATCGAGCTATGGCAGGGCTGGCATATCACGCTGACACGCTTCCTGCGCAACTACATATTCAAGCCCCTGGGCGGTGCCAGGCATGGGGCCTGGCGGCGACAGTCCAATACCCTGATTACCATGCTGCTGGGCGGACTCTGGCATGGTGCGTCGTGGACCTTTGTGATCTGGGGCGGGCTCAACGGGCTGTTCCTGGTAGTCAACCACCTGTGGATCACTGTTTGCCAGCGCCTGGGCTGGCAGCTGGGCGGCTACCGGGCCTGGCGACTGTTTTCGCATTTTCTCACCTTCAATGCATTCTGCGCCGCCGCGGTGTTTTTCAAGGCTGAGACCATCAGCAGCGCCTCGGCGATGCTGCAGGGCATGTTCGGTTTCAACGGTTTTGCCATGTCGCAGTTCCTGCTCAGCAGCCTGTCCCAGGGCGGACTGTTCAAGTTCCTGCTGTTCTATGGCCAGGGACTCGCAATGATCGCCTGGACACTGGTGATGGTGCTGGCACTGCCGAACGTGTACCAGATCATGGGGCGCGGCATGGCCGCGACGAAGTTCTACCCGGGACGGCTCTACCGCTACCGGGGCACGGCTTTGCTCTGGCAGCCGGACTGGCGCTGGGCGACGGCCATGGTTTTACTACTACTTGTCGTGCTGCACCATATGGCAGCGGACGTTCAGGAATTCATCTACTTCCAGTTCTAGACCATGAGCGAATCAGCAGAGACAGCCGAGACCAGCGAGCGCCGTTACCTCCGGGTGTTCCTTGGCCTGTTGGGCTTGGTGGCGCTGGTAAACGCCGCCGGTGTGCTGGCTTTCCTCTGGGAGCCGCGAGTCTTCTACTATCGCCCCTGGGAGTATTTCTACGAACTGGCCTACCGCTTCGAGGCCTACGACACCAGTTGGCACCGGGAGCAGTCTGCTGACCTGAGTCGCCAGAACCTTTTCTTCTACCAGGGCCGGCACTATACCGACGTGACCGCCGATGCAGAGGGCTATCGCTCGGTACCCCTGGCCAGCGACAGTTATCCAATCGTCGTTTCGGGGGATTCGTTGGTGTTTGGCAGCGGCTTGAGTGATAGCGAAACACTCCCCTGGCGGCTGGCGCAGAAGCTCGACGTGCCGGTGTTTAATGGAGGCCGGTCTGCCCTGTTCAATACCCTGAAAAAACCCGAGCTTGCGGATGCCGAGATTGTAATCGACGTGCGGGGAGAGCCGCTGGTGGCGGGTAGCGTGTTTGCTGACTATGGCTACCGGGCCAACGAACCCTACCGGCCCCGGGTCAGCAATGAGTTCGATCGTTGGGAAGCCCTGCGGGAGGTTGCTCCCCAGCGCTACCTGCTGCTGCATATCGCCGGACGGGGCCTGCAGCGACTGTCTCGCGACCTGCTGGTGCTGGTCACCGGTGAACGCGAGCGTCGCTACATGCCCTATCGGCATACCCGGCAGTCCATGTTGAGTGCTGCCGACGCTATCCAGGCGCGCAGCGAGCGCCTGCGCAGGTTGGGCATTCGCTATCTGTTTGTGGGTGTGCCCTTTGAACAAACGCTGTATTCGGAGCAGGTGTCCACCCAGCAGCGTCGCTACCTGGCCAGCCTGCAGGCGGAACTCGAGCGGCGAGGCGTCGAATCCATCCCGCTGCTGGACCTTTTCCTGGACCACCGGGAGCAGGAAATCTTCCAGCGCTACGACACGCACTGGACCCCACTGGGGGTTGATCTCGCTGTCGATGCTATTTGTGACTACCTGGCAGCAGAAGCACCTGCCGGCAGCCGCTATTCCTGCTAGTTCAGGTCAGCGGGGGCCAGTGAGCTCAGCAGGGCATGATAGAAGCGCACGGCCTCGACATAATGCTCGACGGAGATCTGCTCATCCACGCCGTGGACGCGTTTCATGCTGGTGGGGTTCGCCCTGAACATCATGAAGCGGTAAACGCTGTCGGACAGTTCCACGAAATGCTTGGCGTCGGTGCCTCCCTGTACCAGGTAGGGAGTCACCAGTACCTCACTGTCGCTGGCACGGATGGTTCGCTCCAGCAGTTTGAAGCCGAAACTCTCTGTCGACGATACCGGCGAGGGCTCATTTGCCATATGTACAGTCACCGACACGCGCTCGTCATCAATGGCTGACTCGATATGCTGCTTGACGCTCGCCACGCTGTCGCCGGGCAGGATGCGGAAGTTCACCACAGCGCTGGCGCGGGTGGGCAGGATGTTGGATTTCGAGCTGCCCTCCAGCATGGTGACCGCGGTGGTCGTGCGTATGCTGGCGGCCGATGTGCGGCTCGCAAGCAGCGTCTGCTCGACCAGCGGCGACAGCAGCCAGGTGTTGGCGAGGGCCACCCGGGTGGGTAGCGGGAAGTAGTGGCCCAGGTAGGCGAAATTCGGTGCCATCGCCGACAGGTCCGCCGGAAAAGGATGGTCTTCTACCTTGACGATGGCGGCGGCAAGAATGCCCGCCGCCGTGTGCCTCGGGGGTTGAGATGAGTGGCCGCCAGGCGCATCAACATCGAGGTGCAGGTTGACGTAGCCCTTCTCGGCAATACCGATCATTGCCACCGGTGCGGCGACGCCGGGAACCATACCCTCCGTGACCGCACCGCCTTCATCCAGCACAAACTCAAAGCTCACGCCCTGGTCCCTGAAGTAGCGGGCGGCCTCCCCGGCACCTTCCTTGCCGCCGACTTCTTCGTCATGTCCGAACGCGAAATACACGGTGCGAGCCGGGGTTTCACCTGCAGCGAGTAGCATCTCCATGGCTTCCATCAGGGCCAGCACGGTGAGCTTGTCGTCCATCGCCCCCCGGCCCCAGATCACGCCATCTGCAATCTCGCCGCTGAATGGCGGGAAGGTCCAGTCGTCCGCGGTGGCGGGATCCACTGGCACTACATCCATATGGCCCATAAACAGGGCCGGCTTGAGATCAGCCCGCTGCCCCTCAATCTTGTATACCAGGCTGTACTGGTTAATGAGCTGGCGCGTGGCGGCCTCATGTACCTGCGGGAAGCGCTCCTCCAGCAGTTGGTGGAATGCCAGGAAGGCCTCCGCGTCGAAGTTGCTGCGATCGTCGTGTGAGATGGTAGGTATACGGAGCGACTCCGCCAGGCGAGCCGCCATGGCCTCGGCGTTCACGGGTAACTCTGGGAGCGGTTCAACGCCGTGGAGCTGGCGATCCGGGAATTCGGTATGCGCACGAACCAGCATCAGGGCCACCAGCGCGCCCAGGGCGAGGACAATAACAAGCAGCTTTTTCATAGGGCTTCCATGTGCAGCGGAAGCGTCAGTATACGTTAGTGATACAGGCGTTTGCCGTCCACCTGCGTTACTGCAGTCGAGCTAGTCTGAGGCAGGGGCGGCTGCGTCGGCACCGGACGTGAGGTACCTGTCGCGCAGCTTGAAATCCACCTCCTGGCTGCCGGAGACTTTCTCTGCCACCCGCGCAACGTAGCGATCCACCTTATGCGCGACGAGACTCTCCTGGCCGAGGTCGTGCCAGAATGAACCCTTGGAATCCTGTTCCGCCTCGACGCGGTCCAGGTAGACGTAGTATGGGCCATCCAGCAAGATGACTTCCCGCCCCAGGTGCGTATACCGGCCACCAATGGAATCCAGCAGGGTGTCCGCCGGCAACAGCGGTACGACATCCTTGCCGTCCACCACTCGCAGCAGTGGCAGTGATTCAAACGCCTGGGCACCGGCCTGGTTGGTGAGCTTGGGCTGGCCGAAGTTGACCGACAGGCCCAGCGCGAAGCCATCTCGCTGCAGGTACATCATGAGCAGGGTGCTGATGGCTGCACCCAGGGAGTGCCCGGTCACTATCACCTCGTAGTCAGGCTTGAGCCGGGGCTTGAGGTCGGCATAGATGGCACGCGTGTCTTTATCAAACCCCCGGTGGACGGCGATCCCGAGGCGACTGTCTTTGGCTCTCAGGTATTCCGCATCCTGCAGTGCATTTTCCAGGTTGTCGGTGCCGCGAACCGTCACTACCTGCTGGCGCTTGTCGTGATCCAGCTCCAGGAAGTAGAGCACGTCGGTATTGTCAGGTGAGCCTACGAACACGGTTCCCGGGTAGACAGAGCGGATTTCCTGTTCGCTCTGGTAGGCGATTCTGGCGCGACCGGCATACCAGTCGATGGCGCGAAAATTCACCGTGTCCGGTGTTTCAGGGGAAGGCGTACGCTGGGTCATATACGCAACCAGGCTTGCTAGTACCACCAACAGCCCCAGCAGGGGCAGGCCGACTCTGTTCGGAATTCGCTGCACAAAAACTACCTGTTCTACTGCAAAAGAAGGGGTTTTTTGGCGCCCGGAAATCGGCTAACGTTGCGTAAAAATAATTCCAATAAGACGACAGGGCAAGAATCTGCGAGCGGTTATTGTGAGAAGCGTCTCACATCTGGGGGGAAGGGTGCCGAAAGCACAGGTCTGCAGCTTTCGGGCATATCAGCTGGCGTTGATTTTGGCGCTGGCGGCTCTCCTAGCGCTGGCAGCCCCGGCCCCGCTTGCCGCGGAGCCCCTGGTGGTCACGGGCGCCGAAGACGGCAAAGGACTGGGCGGTTATTTCGAGCTCTGGCACGACCCTACGGGGGCGGCTTCCCAGGTGGATGCCATAAAAGCCTACCAGGCTGGTGAGTTTGCCCCACCGCCTGAACGGGGCTCCACCGGCCTGGCGCCTGGCGCATTCTGGAGCCGGTTCCAGCTCGAGAATCCAGGGGCTACGCCGATCGAGCTTCGGCTCGAGTATATCGACCACCAGCTGATTGCCCTGCGCGCTTACCAGCGTGGGGAGGGAGACGCGACCTTCCGCCAGCTTGTCGACCTGTCCCTTGAAGAACCTTTCTCCCGGCGCGACGTACTCCACCACCGCTTCGTGGTCCCGGTCACGATAGCGCCAGAAGATACCGCCGAATTCTACGTGCGCTACGGTTCACACCAGATGGGTTTCGTGTTCCCGGAGCTGCGCATCTCCTCGCCCTGGGCGCTGGCGATGACGCAGGCCAGTGAGCTGGCAGCGATTACCCTGATCGTTGGCGGCCTGCTGGTCATGGCTTTTATTGCCACGGTGAGTGGCGTCGCAACCGGAAGCCGCTTCTTCTTCGTCTATGCCCTGCATGCGCTGGCCTCCATCGCTGTCTGGTTTACGGTGCTGGGATTCGCGCACCAGTTCCTGATCACGGAGAACTTTCACTGGCGCTATATGTCGATTACCGGCGCGCTGAGCCTGTTCACCGGCCTGTTCTTTGCCCGGGAGTTTCTGCACACCCGTGAGTACCTGCGGCGCTTCGATTACCTGCTGCTGTTCCAGATGGCCAATGCCATCTTCCTCATTGTTGTGGCTGTGGCCCAACAGACGGCGCTGTCGGTGATTTCGATTACCCTGGCGCTGCTGTTGTACCCGGCGGTGTCGATAGCCGGCGTGGTGCGCTGGTACCAGGGCGCACGTGAAGCGGCCCTGTTCACGATCGCGTGGACCTTCCTCGTTATCGGTCTGTTCACGCAGGCGCTGCGAGACCTGGGCTTTGTCGAACACAACATGCTGAACTACTACTGGCCCGCAGTGGCATCCTACGGCGAAATGGCGGTCATCCTGGTCGCCATGGGGATTCGTATAAGGGACCTGCGCGGCCTCAAGGAAGCGGCCGAGAAGGCACGCATGGAGCAGCTACAGGAAAGCAAGGCCCTGCTGGAGATCCAGGTGGCGGAGCGTACCCGGGAACTGGAAGCCGCCAAAGACGCAGCGGAGATCGAAGCGCGGACCGACACCCTCACCGGTGTCGACAACCGCCGCAGCTTCCTTGCCCAGGGCCAGAGAATGCTCGAACGCTGTCACCGCGAGGGGCTGCCGCTGAACTTGCTGATGCTCGATATCGACCACTTCAAGTCCATCAATGACCGATATGGTCATGAGATGGGTGACCGCGCGCTACAGGCCTTCGCGACCGCCGTGATGGGGTTTATTCGCGATCGGGACCTGTTCGGCAGGCTCGGCGGGGAGGAGTTTGCGCTGATGTTCATCAGCTACCCGGAAGACGCCGAGCAAACCGCCCAGCGCCTGCGTGACCACGTGCGCAGCATCAGCCTTGAGACGGACTCCGGCCCGCTGGGATTTACTACCAGTATTGGCCTGGCCCATGTGTCCGATGAGGAACGTATTGAGCAGCTGCTCAGGCGCGCCGATGAAGCGATGTACGAGGCCAAGGAGGCTGGCCGGGACCAGGTCAGGGTTGCGGCGGCGGGCTAGCGTCCAGCGGCTGATAAAGCGGATCAAACACCCTGGGCAGGGGCCAGGTCGGGTGGCTTTCTATCAGGCCCTCATCCCCGGAGCAATCACTGTCACCGTTGGGCAGGCACCAGCCGGTTGGTTCAAATCTCGTGACCTGGTTCTTGTCGTGCCGGAACTTCGCAACAGCGCTGTAGACCAGGCGGCGAGCGTTGCTGAGGCTGCCCAGCGGGCGCCACTCATCCACGCCGTGCCAGGGGTTCATTGACAGGTTTTCGCAGAACGCACGCTGCTCTGAGCCGCCAATGGTCTGCGGGGGAAGCGTCAGTCGCGCGATGGGCTGGAAGGGCGAATCGACCTCCGACCAGATGGCCGTCGCATCGTCTATCGGCATATAGCTGCCGGGCACCTGGGGCTGCACCATGAAGTCGAAGCAGGCCCCGCCGTGCTCGAGGCTGTGTTGCATTTCCACGGTGAGGTAGTCGCTATCCTCCCGGTCCAGCGCCTCGCGAAATTGCATGCCGGGACAGGGACGCACCGAGTACTTGAGTACCGTATCGCCGAGTTGGTAGGGCAGCATGGAGTAGTACTGTGCCTGTAGCGGGTTGTCGATGGTCGAGGACACGGTTTGTATCGCCCGATAGAACTGCTTCGGGTGCAGGCGTGGCGGGAACAGGCTGATAAACCAGCGGGTGCGTTCAAACTTCGCCAGGTAAGTCATGTCCTCGGCATAGTCGAAGACATTGCGATTAAAGAAGGCCTGGGTGTTGGTCATGATGAAGTCCTGGGTGCCATGCTTGCCCAGCTCTGCCGCCACCGGTTCGCCCGGTACATCCATGACCTTGATGGCGATGCCGCGGGCATCCGGTTTGCTATCCGCCTGTACCAGGAAATCGCCGTTGGAAAAGCGCACCCAGGCCTGGTATTCCGCTGCCGGCCGGGCGAAGACGCTGTGTTGGAAGCGAGCCGGGATATCGCCATTCACCGTAAACAGTGCGCGAGCGCAGCCGGTGGCCTTGGCGTGGGCGTCGCGTCGGTAGGGCAGGCCGTTGACGCCTTCAGCCCGTCGGGAGATTTCCCGGGCTGACTGGATAGAGGATTCCACGGCGGCACGCTGTTCCGGAGTCAGGCCGTATTCGTCGACCTCGGCTGCGCTGGCAATGCTGCAGGGCAGGCAGAGCAGGGCCAGGGATTTACGTAGCATCATGGGCAAGCTCCGGATGATCACAGGCGTGTTGGTCGCCATACTGCGCGGGTGGCGGGCTGTAGCGCGACCAGTCCTGCGGGTCACCACCCAGCACCTCGCTGTAGTCGGGATTGCCCAGCACCTTGATGTACTCGATCAGGTCACTGCGCTCGCCCTCGGTGAGGCGACGGCCGATACGCCCCGGCGCGTCGACGTCGGTAAACAGGTGTCCACTGTTGCTGTTGCCGGTCACCCGCGTGTCATGCAGGAAACTGCCCGGTCGCTGGTCGGTTACATAGCCAAGCTTGCCTGGGTCATATTCGCGATGACCTACGTAAAACGTTTTCGGCCGTTCGCGCATGGGTGAAAGCAGATCGTGGATGGTCGGCACCGAACCGTTGTGCAGATAGGGCGGCGTGGCCCAGACGCCGTGCAACGGCCGCGACTTGTAGGCGCGCTGGTTGACGATGCGGAACGGTACGTTGAGGCCGTCGTAGTCGGGCACCTGGACGCGATCGATGTTATTGTCCTCGTAAAGTACTGGCACCAGCTTGTTCAGCAGCACCTGCAGGCCGTCTCCTGCACCTACCGGTTCGGCGCCGGGTAGCAGCTTGGTGGCGTCATAGCGCCTGTCCATATAGTTGTCGGCCGCCGTGGGGTCGGTACCGATCACTTCTGTACTCAGCCAGGGTAGCGCCCACACGTACTCGCGCCAGTCCACCCGGTAGTCGGTGCCGTCGATATCGGTGATGTCGCCCTCCATGTCCCACTGCCAGTTGGCCTGCACCTGTTTGGCAGGGTTGCTGCCCGGACCGGTCGCCACCACCCATTGGTAAGGCTTGGAGCGGTGCGGTCCATGGCAGAACTCACACTGGTCGGCAAACAGCTCCTTGCCGCGGCTGGCCCGCGCGATATCGATTTTCCCCAGCACGTCCTCCGGCCAGCGCGGAGGCTCCAGGTCGCGCAGGACAGTCTCAATACAGTGCATGCCATGAACGTTGACTGTGGTCTTGCCGAACTCCCCTTCTGGCAGCAGCTTGCCGTCGTCGTCGACCAGGGCGATCGGCGCCAGTACGCCCAGCGCTTCCCCCACGTTCCTGGCCATGGCCTGGTTGGTAAAGCCGGTGTACTGGACCCAGTCAAAGCGCCAGATGTCCCATATAAACGGGTAGCTGACGGGCGCGTTGGCCTGTTGGTAGTTTTCAGGCGTTTTCAGGTCGCGACCGAATACCACGTTGGCGATGCGCCCGACGGCGTCGGTGCGGCCGCGCCCCTCGGTGGTGGGGTACCACCTGGGGGCGCCCACGCCACGCACGAAGGTCCACAGGCCGGACAGGAACTGGCCAAACTCGGAACGCAGCCGATCCCGCTTGTCCGTATCGGTGCCTGCAACGCGATCGACAAAGCGGTTCCACTTGGCCGGGTTGATATAGGTTTCCAGTGCCGCCGCGGCCAACGTGGTAATGAATTCACCGCGCTTGGCGGTGGAGACGCTTTGTACCGCCTGGCCGCCATCTATGCGTAACGCCACACCGCGATAGTGCAGTTCACCCGTGTGGCACAGGGCACAGGTCAGGTCCAGCCGTTGCGCATTGGCATCCGCGTTGTGATGACGCGTCATACCGACCGGCAGGTTGCCCGGGTTGGCGGGGCTGGCAAGCTGTCCGGGGTCAACAATAAAGCCCCAGCCGCGCATGGCATCCGCGCTGGCCAGGCGCTGCTTGCTCAGTGGCAGTTCCAGGTTGACCAGCCACTCGTAGTTGAGTCCCAGCAGTTCAGTGCCCTGGGGGGTGTAGTAGTAGTGTTCCCGTGCCTGGTGGTCCCAACCCCGGTTGAGATAGCGTACCTCGTGAATGCTCTCCTCGGTCAGGTTGGGCGCCAGCAGGCCTGACAGACCGCGGTAGGCGCCCACCACAACCAGCAACAGCAGCACCACTAAGCGCACCCAGCGCGGTCCCAGCGCCCGCCAGAGTCCGACCAGCGCGTGCAGCATCCCGCGTAGCCAGTGCCACCCGGCACCCAGCATGTCGCGCAGCAAGTGCAGTAATGCACGAAACAGGTCCGCGGCCCACTTGAGCGCATCGCGCACCAGGCGCAACGCGGTAGATAAATAGCCTTGCACAGATGATCCCCAAACTACTGTTGTGGCTTCTTGTTTGTAGCTATTCGGCCAAAGCCTCGCAGGGGCGTCAACGAGAAAGCGTTGAAAACAGGCTTTTTTTATGAAGCCACACTTCTCGATACCGATGGCTGACCTGCCGCTGTCGGGATTGTTATGCTGTGTTTTACAGATTCTCGGTAGACGGTTGGTGACATGGCGAACTCAGAGCGTTCCAGGCGCGAGCTATTGAAACAGGGCCTGGCGTTACTGGCGGCAGCAGGCGTGCCGTCCATGCTCGCTGGCGCCGCGCGCGCAGAGAGCCGCAGCTATGACGACATGCTGGTGATCGACGCGCTTTGCTTTGGCCGCGAATGGGGTGAGGAGGCACTGGCAGGCCTGCGGGCAGCCAACTATTCCGGCATTGTCGAAAGCCTGCCGCGCAGCGACCTGCAGACCGCCATCGATGCGCTGGTGGACTGGCGCGAGCGAGTACAGACGCACCAGGACAAGCTGATGCTGGCATTGGAAGCCGCCGATTTTGAGCGAGCGCAGGCCTCGGGTCGCACAGCGGTGCTGATGAACTTCCAGGACTCCACGATGCTGGAGGGCGAGGTCGCCAATATCGATGCGCTGCATGCCCTCGGCATGCGCGCCTTCCAGCTCACCTACAATTTTCGCAACCTGGTTGGCGACGGCTGCCTGGAACGCACCAATGCGGGCCTGTCGGATTTCGGGCTGGAAGTCGTGGCGCGCATGAACGAGGTCGGTGTCTTGATTGATCTCTCACACTGCGGCCGCCAGACCACGCTGGATGGTATTGCTTTTTCCGAGCGTCCCGTGGCGATGACTCACACCATGAGTGACAGCGTGCGCCCGGGTCACCCGCGCGCCAAGACCGACGAGCAGATTCGTGCCTGTGCCGAGAAAGGCGGTGTCAGCGGCATGATTGCCCTGGGCTACTTCATCGGACCCGATCCGGGTGGCGAGACAACTATCGAGCACTATGCCGACCATATCGATCATGCGGTAAACATCGCGGGCATCGAGCATGTCGGTATTTCCACTGATTTCCCGCCCCAGGGCATCTCCCCCTGGGCGACCTATGATGAGTGGTACGTGCCGCGCACCGAGTGGTTCAAGCCCAGCTACCAGCTGCGCTGGCCGCCCTGGATTCCAGAGCTGGATAACACGGACCGCTATCGCAACCTGATGGCGGTACTGGAGCGGCGGGGGTGGTCGAGCGGAGATATTGAGAAGTTGCTGGGACTCAACTGGTTGCGCCTGTTCAAAGACACGATCGGCTGATAGTGGCCACCCTGGAACAGATCACCGGCCTTGTCCAGGCGCGCAACCTGGATAAGGCTGCGTCCGCCCTTGCAAAGCTGCTACAGAAGAAGGGCCGCGCCGGCATGGACTGGCAGCAGGCGGCCAATCTCGCTGCCACCCTGGGCGACCAGGATATGGTGCTGGCGGCCGTGCAGAAGTGGCGGGATGAGGCACCGGAAGACCCTCACCGCCAGATTGCCGTCATCAACGCCCTGGGCGCCGTGGCACGTCACCGTGAGGCGGCGCAGGCGGCGCGCAAACTGCAGGCTCAGCCCCAGGCCGGTGCCGAGGGCTACTACCTGGAGGCGCTCTACCAGTCCAGGTTCGGCAAATCCGACCAGGCACTTGCCCTGTATCGCAAGACCTTGCAGCTGGCGCCGCAGCATACGATGGCGTGGGAACAGATTGCGCTACTGGGTGGATTTGAGGATATCAGTGCCGATATTGCCGAGATGGAGAAGCTGGCCGCCAGCCTGGACAATCCGCGCCTGTTGATTCCCCTGTTATACGGGCTCGGCCGCGCCTATGACGCGGCGGGAGATTACGACCAGGCATTCGCCAGGGTGCAGGCCGGGGCACAGCTCAGGGCCCGCCTTTCGCCGTTCTCACTGCAACCGCAGCTCGACTACTACACACGCCTGCGGGGGAGTTTCAGTGCCGAGCGCATCAGCCGCCTGGCGAATCCGTCGGGGGGCAAAGGCGCGGTGTTTGTAATCGGTGCGCCACGCTCGGGCACCACGCTGGTGGAGCAACTCCTGGCCACGGCCGCCGGCGTAACCGCAACCGGGGAGCATATGTTGATGCGGGTCGCCTCGCTGCCGCTGGCCAGTATGGAGCCTGCGGATATGCAGCGCGCGGACCAGTTCCCGCGCCGGGACTGGCAGCAGATGGCCCAGACCTACCTGGGGCGGGTGCGGCGTCGCTTTAACGCGGGAGAGGTGTTTACCGACAAGTCCCTGCTCAATCACAATTACGCGGGGCTGGCGGCCGTGCTGCTGCCCGAATCGCGCTTTATCTGGCTACGGCGTGACCCGCGGGATGTGGCCTGGTCCTGTTTCCGCTCTCGCATTGCCGGCAACCAGTGGGCCCAACGGCTGGAGGACTGCCTGGCGTACCTGCGTGGTCTCGACACCCTGTGCCAACACTGGCAGCAGGTACTCGGAGACAGAATGATGGTGCTCGACTACGAGGCGCTGGTGTCGGAGCCGGATGCGAACACGGCAGCACTGTTTGGCCACATCGGGCTGGAGCGTCCCGAGCGCTGGCATGATTTTCACCGCAGCACCAGCCCGGTGGCGACTGCCAGCCTTGCACAGGTCAGGCAGCCGCTGTCAGCAAAGGCCGTGGGAGCCTGGCGCCGCTATGAAAAACAGCTTGCGCCGCTATTCGCCGGGGCGGGCCTGGACTGAGTCGCGGCCCTCAGGTTTTCGCCCACATCTTCAGCAGGTTGAGCCGCACTTTCTCGATTTTCAGCAGCACGTCCTGGTCGATGTCGCTTTCAATGGCCCACTCCATCAGTTCGGCCATGTCGGTGGCGACATCCCTTTGCATGGGATCCTGCACCAGGCTCTCGATCCAGGTGACGATGGCCAGCCTGGCGCCGCTGGTTACTTCGCTGACCCAGTGCGGGTAGTGGGTAGGATAGAGCACCGCGTCGCCGGCGCTGAGCCGGTATTCCTGGACCCCAAACGGTGTCTCCAGCGACAGTGTGCCACCCTCATACTCGTCGGGATTGTTCAGGAATATGGTGATCGACAGGTCGGTACGCATACTCGGGAACGGACCCATGAACGCATTGTCGACGTGGCGCTTGTAGTACGCCCCTTCGGCGTAGCGTGCAAACAGCGGCGGCAGAATGCGCCGGGGGATGGCGTGCCTGTTGAAATCGCCGTGGGCCTGGAAGGCGTTCATGACACGTTGCAGCATACTCCGGTAAATCTCGGACGAGGCATCCACCTGTTGGGTTGACTTGAGATCCTGGCCGAGGGCGCCGGCACTCTCGCGACCGTCTTTCATCGGCGCCCGGGCCATGTCGGCGACAAGGGAATCACGGGTGGCTGGATCCAGCAGTTGTTTCAGGACGGCTACCAAAGCGTTTCTCCCATCGCCATAGCGGGCGTATCAAGTTCACACCCATTCTAGCGAGGGACCGGTGAATTGCGAACTCGCAGTACGCGGTTCAATTCTCTGGAGCGAGCCACGCCAGGCGTCGCGTGATTGTCTCCATATCGCGCTTGTTCCCCTGCGCCTCGACAGTATGCTGTGTGACGGATAACAGAAGCGGGAGAGAGCGGGCAGTGGCGCAGTGCAAGTTTATTGAGACCGTCGACGGTGACCGACTGGCATTTCATCACACACCCGGATTCAACCCCGGCGTGCTGTTTTGCACGGGTTTTCACTCCAATATGGAAGGTGAGAAGGCGCTCGCCCTTGAGTCCTGGTGCCGCGAAGCTGGCCGCCAGTGCACGCGTTTCGATTACTACGGACACGGCGCCTCTGACGGGCGGATTGAAGCGGGTCGCATTGGCCGCTGGTCGCGGGACACCCTGGCTGTGTTGGACGAAGTGACATCCGGCCCGCAGGTGCTGGTCGGTTCCTCCATGGGCGCCTGGATGGCCCTGCTTGCCGCGCTGGCGCGGCCGGAGCGAGTGGGTGCACTGCTGTGCCTTGCCAGTGCGCCGGACTTTACCCGTTGGATGCGAGAGCAGATTCTCTCCGGAGACGGTCGCCAGGCGTTCCAGCAGTTGGGCTACCACGATATGCCGAGTCACTACCCGGGGGAGTCAAGTTACCGCATCGAAGCGGGCTTGCTGGATGAGGCCGAGGCGCACTGCCTGCTGGACGGCCCGATCGCGCTGGATTTACCCGTCAGGTTGCTGCACGGCCAGGCGGACAGCGATGTTCCCTGGCAGCACTCACTGGCGATTGCTGAAGCCCTGCAGGGTCGAAACGTTCATATCGAGTTGATCAAGGACGGCGATCACCGACTGTCCCGACCCGCAGACATAATGGCCATGCTCAATGCTCTGAACTCTGTGTTGGAAAGCCTCGCCATGCCCTAGCTCGCGAGCCGAATTGGCATATACTGAAGCCTGAAAATAACAAAATATTCCGAGGGTTGAAGTAGTGAATGCAACAGACATCAAGGACCCGGAGTACTTCCACAAGGTAGTGGATTGCCAGTGGGCCTGCCCCGCCCACACCCCTGTTCCCGAATACATCCGTCTGATCGCCGCCGGACGTTACGACGATGCCTATATGATCAACTGGGAGTCAAACGTGTTTCCGGGGGTCCTGGGCCGCACCTGCGACCGCCCCTGTGAACCCGCCTGTCGGCGCGAGCGCGTCGAGGACGAGCCGGTGGCGATTTGTCGCCTCAAGCGGGTCGCGGCGGACAACAAGGCCGATGGCGAAATCGACAAACGCCTGCCGAAAATTCCGCGCAAGAAAAACGGCAAGAAGGTCGCCCTGATCGGCGCCGGACCAGCCTCTCTCACCGTGGCCCGCGACCTGATGCCGCTGGGTTACGACATCCATATGTACGACGAGCAGCTGGAAGGCGGCGGCATGATGCTCAGCCAGATTCCCGCCTTCCGCCTGCCGATTGAAGTCCTGCGACAGGAGGTCAACTACATCCTGGACATGGGGGTGGTCACCACCTTTGACCACTACGTGGACAGCCTCAGGAGCGTGCTCGACATGGATTACGATGCGGTGTTCGTCGGCACCGGCGCTCCGCGCGGCAAGGACCTGCCGAAACTGCCTGGTCGACAGGAGGCGGATGCGAATATCCACATCGGCATCGAATGGCTGGCCAATGTCGCTTTCGAGCACACGGCGACCATCGGCAAACGGGTATTGGTGCTGGGCGGCGGTAATACGGCCATGGACTGCTGCCGCACCGCCCGGCGCCTGGGTGGCGAGGACGTGCGTGTGGTGGTTCGCAGTCCCTTTGCCGACATGAAGGCGTCGCCCTGGGAGAAGGAGGATGCCATGCATGAAGACATCCCTATCTACGACAATCATGTGCCCAAGGAATTCGTCATGGAGGACGGCCGCTTGCAGGGAGTGCGCTTCGAAAAGGTCGAAGCCGTTTACGACGAGGACGGCGGCCGTGAGCTGGTGCCCACCGGAGAAGACCTGGTGTTCATGCCCTGCGACGACGTGTTGATGGCCATCGGCCAGGAAAACTCCTTCCCCTGGATTGAGCGCGACGTGGGTGTCGCCTTCGGTAAATGGGATATGCCGGTCGTCGACGAAACCACGTTCCAGTCTACCAATCCAAGAGTGTTCTTCGGTGGCGACTCCGCCTTTGGACCGGAGAACATCATTACCGCGGTGGCCCACGGTCACCAGGCAGCCATCTCCATTGACCTGCTGTGCGAGGGGCAGGACGTCGGCAATCGCCCGCCGCCGATGACCAATCTGCTGACCACCAAGATGGGTGTGCATGAGTGGAGCTATGACAACCAGGTGGAGAGCGACCATCGTTATATCGTTCCCCAGGCCGACAAGACGCGCACCTTGCGTGATCGCAAGCTGGAGGTGGAACTGGGATTTGATGTGGACACCGCCTTCCATGAAGCCCAGCGCTGCCTGAACTGCGATATACAAACGGTTTTCGATACACCCAAGTGTATCGAGTGCGACGCCTGTGTGGATATCTGTCCCACGGACTGTATTTCCTTTACCGCCAACGGCGACGAGGATGAGCTGCGGCAACGGCTGTCGGCGCCGGCCGGCAACCTGGCCCAGGACCTATACGTGTCTACTGACCTGCCGACCCGGCGGGTGATGGTCAAGGATGAGAATGTGTGCCTGCACTGCGGCCTCTGCGCCGAGCGCTGCCCGACGGCGGCCTGGGATATGCAGAAGTTCCTCTACAACGTGACCAAGGCGGGGGCGTAGGCCATGAAGAGTATTGAATCGGTCAACGAGTTCGTCATCAAGTTTGCCAACGTGAACGGTACCGGCTCTGCCAGTGCCAACAACATGTTCGCCAAGGCGCTGTTCCGCATGGGATTGCCCGTCTGCCCCAAGAATATCTTTCCCTCGAATATCCAGGGCATGCCCACCTGGTACGAGGTGCGCGTGAGCGAGAAAGGTTACCTAGGCCGGCGCGGTGGCGTGGACATCGTGCTGTCGGTGAACCCGCAGAGCATGCCTCGTGATATCCAGGAAGTGGAGCCGGGCGGTTACTTCATCTACGACAACACCAAACCCCTTGACCTGCGCCTGATTCGCAATGACGTGAACATTATTGGCATTCCGCTCACCGGCATCTGCAACCAGGAGTATTCCGACCCGCGCCAGCGCCAGCTGTTCAAGAACGTAATTTACGTGGGCGCCCTGGCCGCCTTGCTGGATATCGATTTCGCTGCCCTCACCGGGCTGGTGGGCGACCAGTTCAAAGGCAAGGAAAAGCTGATCAAGCCCAACATTCACGCCCTGGAACTGGGCCATCAGTATGCCAGGGAGAACTTCGACTGCCCGATTTCCATCCGAGTCGAGCGCCGCGACCTGGTGGGCGACAGCATCCTCATGGATGGCAATACTGCCACCGCCCTCGGTTGCATCTATGGGGGTGCCACCTTCGCGGCCTGGTACCCGATCACCCCTTCTACCTCGGTGGCAGAAGCTTTTGAAACCTACTGCCGACGCTTGCGGATCGACCCGGGCACGGGGCGCAACAACTACGCCATCATCCAGGCAGAAGATGAACTGGCCGCCATCGGCATGGTCATCGGCGCCAGCTGGAACGGCGCCAGGGCCTTTACGGCCACCAGTGGCCCCGGCCTCTCGCTGATGCAGGAATTCCTGGGACTGGCCTACTTTGCCGAGGTGCCGACCGTGCTGATCGACGTGCAGCGCGCGGGGCCCTCCACCGGTATGCCGACCCGCACCCAGCAGTCCGACATCCTGTCGGCAGCCTACTGCTCTCACGGCGATACCAAGCAGGTGCTGCTGTTCCCGTCCACGCCCAAGGAATGCTTCGACATGGCCGCCGAGGCTTTCGACCTGGCGGAGCGCTTGCAGACGCCGGTCATCATGCTCAGCGATCTCGACCTCGGCATGAATGACAATATGTCCGAGCCCCTGCGGTGGGAGGACGGGCGCAGCTTCGACCGCGGTAAGGTGCTGTCCAGGGACGAGCTCGATGAACTGGAACGGTACGGCCGCTACGAAGATGTGGACATGGACGCCATCTGCTACCGCACGGTTCCCGGCACGCATCCCGACAAGGGGGCTTTCGTTACCCGTGGTACTTCGCGAGACGAGTTCGCTGCCTACACCGAGATCGGTGAGGCCTATGAGCGCAACATGCTGCGTTTGATGGCGAAGTGGGAGACGGCAAAACAGTACGTGCCGGAGCCCGAGTTCACGCCCTGCGGGAAACCCACGGATTACGGGGTGATCTTTTTCGGTACCAGCGAGGCCTCCAGCCTGGAGGCGCTGGACTACCTGGCCGACGAGGGCGTCATGATTGATGCCATGCGGGTTCGGGCCTTCCCGTTCAATGACGACGTCGAAGCCTTTATCGACCAACACCAGTTCACTTTTGTCATCGAGCAGAACCGGGATGCCCAGTTACGCACCCTGTTGATGGCCGAGTTCGAATTTGGGCCCGACAAGCTCAAGTCGGTGCTGTGTTTCGACGGCACACCGATCAGTGCCCGCAATATCCGCAAGCAGATTATTCAACAACTGCCAGGTTCCAATGTGACGCCGCTGCACCGTGAAACCGCCGCCCTCGGCAAGGGAGATTCAGCATGAGCTTCATCAACCCGAAATTCCGCCACCCGGAGCTGCCGGTCAACGAGCTGGGTTACACCAAGCAGGATTACGAGGGGACCATCTCCACCCTGTGTGCGGGCTGTGGTCACGATTCCATCAGCGGCGCAATCATCCGCGCTGTGCACGAGTTGTCGATACCCCCTCACCAGATTGCCAAGATGTCAGGCATTGGCTGCTCTTCAAAGACGCCGGCCTACTTCCTGGGGAATTCCCATGGCTTCAACGCCGTACACGGACGCATGCCGTCCGTGGCCACCGGTGCCGCCATGGCCAACCGCGACCTGATATACCTCGGGGTGTCCGGCGATGGCGACACGGCGTCTATCGGCATGGGCCAGTTTACCCACGCCATTCGCCGCAACCTGAACATGGTCTATATCGTTATGAACAACGGCTGCTACGGCCTGACCAAGGGCCAGGACAGCGCCACGGCTGACGAAGGGTCCGCCAGCAAGAAGGGGGATCCCAATCCTTTCGGCTCCATCGATCTTTGCGCCACGGCGCTCAACCTGGGAGCTACGTTTGTGTCGCGCAGTTTTTCCGGCGACAAGGAGCAACTGATTCCGCTGATCAAGGCCGCCATCAGCCATCGTGGATTCGCGCTGGTGGACGTGATTTCTCCCTGTGTGACTTTCAACAACAACGCGGCCTCGACCAAGTCATACGAATTTGTGCGCGAGCACGCCGAGGCAACCGGCACCGTGGATTTTGTGCCCATGCGCGAGGAAATCACCGCCCATTACGAGCCCGGCACGTCCAAGGAAGTCACCATGCACGACGGCTCCGTACTGCACCTGCGCAAGCTGGACGAGGGCTTTGATCCTTTCGACAAGGTCTCGGCCATGAACGCCATAGAGCGCAACCGGGCGGAGGGCAAGGTGATGACAGGCCTGGTTTACCTGGACCGCACGGCGCCGGACCTGCACGAGGTACTGGATACGGTTCACCGGCCCCTGAATACCCTGTCGGAGTCCGATCTCTGCCCGGGCAACCACGTGCTGGAGAACATTAACGCGTCATTGCGTTGAGGAAGACTTGAACGGAATGGACTCCCCCGGCTGGACCAGCCTGATACCGGCAATGGTGGCGATCGCCACCGCCATCTTTAGCCGTCGCCCCATTGAATCCCTGCTGGCAGGCGTCTTTGCCGGTCTCCTGCTGCTGGGGCCCACGGCCGCCATCGGTAATTTTTCCGCGATTCTCCTGGAAGTAATGATGGAGGAGACCATTGCCTGGGTCATCATTGTCTGCGGCCTGATGGGCAGCCTTATCACGCTGCTGATGCGCGTGGGAGCGGCGTCCGCATTCAGCCGGGTGCTGGCGGCGCGCGCGAACAGTCCTGGCACCGCACTGCTTTACACCTGGGCACTGGGGCTGGTGATTTTTATCGACGACTACCTCAATGCCCTGGCAGTCGGCTCCGCCATGCGCAAGGTCACGGACCGCTTCCGCGTCTCCAGGGAGATGCTGGCCTATGTGGTGGACTCCACGGCGGCGCCCATGTGCATGTTGGTGCCAGTCTCCACCTGGGCGGTATTCTTCGCCGGCGTGCTCGAAGTATCCGACGTGGTGGCGCCCGGGGAGGGCATGTCGCTGTTCGTCAGTTCCATTCCCTACATGATGTATCCCTGGATCGCGCTGTTCATGGTGCCGCTGGTGGCTACCGGTCGCATACCCCCTATCGGGCCGATGCGTGTGGCCGAGGCCCGCGCCCGCGAGGGGCGGGAGAACGGCGGTGCCGACGAATTCCAGTTTGAGGAGGTCGACCATGGCAGGGAGATACATCTCTATCACTTCCTGCTGCCGATCGTGGTGCTACTCGGTGTCAGCATTTATGCCGACCTCGACGTGCAGATCGGCATCCTGGTGGCCGTAGCGGCGACCATCCTGCTGTTCGGTTTGCAACGCCTGATGGCCTGGTCCGACATGTTTGATGCCGTGCTCGAAGGCATCAAGGTCATGGTGCCGGCGTTGACCATTGTTATTGTCGCTTTCGTGTTCAAGGAGGTGAACGATCGACTGGGCCTGCCGGTCTATGTCATCGGCAACCTCCAGCCCTATATGTCTGCGGCGCTGCTGCCGGTCGTGGTGTTTTTCACCATGGCGCTCATTTCGTTCGCGACCGGCTCAAGCTGGGGTGTGTTTGCGATTGCCATTCCCATCGTCATGCCGCTGGCGGACGCGGTAGGTGTCAGCGCGCCGCTGGCGCTGGGGGCCCTGATGTCCGCCAGCGCCTTCGGCAGCCATGCCTGTTTCTACAGCGATGCCACGGTGCTGGCCGCTCAGGGCTCGGGTTGCGGCGTCATGGAACACGCCCTGACGCAGATACCCTACGCCCTGATTGCTGCCGTCCTCTCTGCCCTGTCGCTGACGCTGCTGGCGGTGATATAGGAAACCCGCTATTGTTGATGCGCGGCACAACTCCTGTACCGTCTGCCGTTGCCCGCGGCAGGCTGTATGAGAGGTGAATGAGACTTAAGTAAGCGCTAAGTAAGAGGTAAATGAGAGGCGGGTCACAGAGGTGGCCTGCGTTCCGCGTTTATTGCGCGTACTCGCGATATTTGTACGTATACTTGAAGGACCGCGAACAGGGTCCGGTGGATAGACTGCCGCGCCGCCAGTGGTGACGCGACGAGGCGTGACAAAAAGAGGCGAGTTATGCAGCTTTCGAAAAGTTTTCTCATATCTGAGATGGCACTTTTCGATTCCCTGAACGTGGACGAAGTCCAGGAAATCCAGAAGTGGCTCATTCTCAAGAGGCTCGAGCCGGATACTGTTATCTACAAGCAGGGTAGCAGTGGCCGCTCGGTGTGTTTCGTGGTTGAGGGTGAGTTGTCCGTCATCAAGCGTGCCGATGAAGGCGACACGACTATTGCCACCATAGGCAAGGGAGAGTCCGTTGGTGAGATGGCCATTATCGACGGCCTTACGCGGTCGGCGGACGTGGTAGCCGCCACTGAGACCCAGGTGCTGATTCTCAAGCGTGATGACTTCGACAAGCTGGTGGCGGAACAGCCGGAAATCGGCGTCAAGATTCTGCGCTCCCTCGCCAGGGCCCTGAGTATGACCCTGCGCGATCGCTCCGAGACACTCGCCCGCCTGATGCACGTCTGAACACCCCGGGCAGGCTGGTCCGGCCAGGCTGGCCCGGCCAGGTTGGCCCGGGCACATTCCGTTCACTGTCTGTTGCCAGACATATTTGCCGTTAGATCTATCTCTCCGCTTGTCACGATCAGTGATATGGTGCAATATAACACCATATTAGTGGGCGCCGATGTTCCGGTGCGCCGCGGTACTGAGGAGAAGCAAATGAAACGACTGACAATGATCACGACTGCCCTGGCAACCACCCTGGCTCTCTCGGGGTGCGTTATCGTCAACGGTGAACCCGGCTGGGTAGGAAGCAGCGACTGGGAGCGTGAGCAGAAGCGCAATAGTGAGGCCATCGCCGCCCTGGACATTGGAATGGAGCGCAGCGCCGTCGTCTCGCGGCTCGGCACGCCCAGCTTCTCCGAAGCCTACATTCGCGATGGTGATGAGTTCCGGGTCCTGTTCTTCCGCACCCGGCACCGTCATTCCGACGGCGAGACATCTCGCGATGAGACCACGCCCCTGGTGTTCAAGAACGACACCCTGATCGGCTGGGGCGATGAGGTCTACGCCTCGGTCCGATAATCCCGCCTGGGCCCGCTCCCCGCGGGCCCTCACCTCACCGCTCCCGGAAGGTCACTGAACGTATTTAGCTGGCTCGCCCGGGCCCGCTGTCCTAGGCTTAAGCATTTCTGCACAACCCGGGAGACTGCCGTGATCCGCAGCCTGACGGCCCTGTTACTGTGTTCTTCTGTGCTGGCCGCTGAACCACCGGTGGTGAGCGAGCATGCGAATTTTTCCATAGAGACTGTGGTCGAGGGCCTCGAAGTGCCCTGGGGGATGGCCTTTCTCCCCGGTGGCGATGCACTGATCGTGGAACGGGACCCGGGACGCCTGCATCGCCTCGCGATGGAATCCGGGAAGCGTGAACAGGTTGAAGGTCTGCCGCCCATGCTCCGTAGCGGCAAAATCTCCTGCGGCCTGTTCGACGTGCGGCCGCACCCGGAATTTGGCAGCAATGGCCTGGTTTACCTGGCCTACTGCGAGGGCAGTGAAGAATCCGCGGGGTTGGTGGTGGACCAGGCGGAGCTGCGTGGCACGCAGTTGGTGAACCCTCGGCGCCTGTTTAGCGCCACACCCAGGCTTGCCGCGAAGTGGCACTTTGGCGGCCGCCTCGTCTTGCAGGGAGATTACCTGTACGTCACCACCGGGGATGGCTACGAGTTCAGCGCCATGGCACAGCGTCTGGACAACCACCTCGGCAAGATCATCCGGCTGAGGCTGGATGGTAGCCTGCCCGAAGATAACCCCTACCGCAGTCTGCCCGGGGCGCTGCCAGAACTCTACGCGATTGGCGTCCGCAACCCGCAGGGTATGGCGATTCACCCGGATACGGGGGAACTGTGGATTAACGAACACGGCCCTCAGGGTGGCGACGAAATCAATATCGTGCGCGCTGGTACCAATTACGGCTGGCCTGTCATCACTTACGGCGAGGAGTACGGGGGCGGGCCTGTCGGCGATGGCATTCAAAGGCGGGACGGCATGGCGCAACCCCACTATTACTGGCGGCCCTCCATCGCACCGAGTGGCCTGGCTTTCTACCAGGGTGAGGGCTTTCCGGCCTGGCGGGGCAGCGCGTTCAGCGGTGCCCTGGCGCTAAAGCACATCAATCGCCTGGCCCTCGACGGCGAGCGTGTGATGCATGAGGAAAGGCTGCTGGAGGGCCGCGCCTGGCGGGTCCGCTTTGTCGAGACCGGTCCCGATGGTTATCTCTATTTCGGCACTGACGACGGTGCTGTGCGGCGCCTGCTACCCGCGCCCTAGGCTTCAACGTATCATCACGCATCTGGTTTGGTTCGCTGGGAGAAATCTTGCAATACCACTGGCGCGATGCACTGTGTAACGCCCTTGAACACAATCGCGGTGATGCACACCATCGCTACGTCCAGCTTGCCACCGTTGACCCCACGGGATGGCCCGCCAATCGTACCGTCGTGTTCCGAGGTTTCAGCGAGGATCAACAACGCCTGCAGGTGGCCACCGATGCCCGCAGTGACAAGGTAAGGCAGCTGGCGAATTGCGGGCAGGGAGAGATCTGCTGGTACTTCACCCGCAGCCGCGAGCAGTTCAGGATTCGTGGCCCGATTGCTGTGCATGACGCCAGTTCGGCCGGTGCACAGGCGCGGCGTCGGCTGTGGTTTGCCATGTCGCCGGTGGCCCGGGCGCAATTCTTCTGGCCCGACCCTGGCAGGCCGCTGGGAGAGGGCAGCGCGGTGGCTGAGGACGAAGCGCCGCCGCCGAGTTTCCTGCTGCTCGAGCTGGAGCCACAGCGGGTGGATCACCTGCAGTTACGCCCCAACCCACAGTGCCGGGTTCTCTCTCGGCTGCAACAGGGCGCCTGGCATGCAGAGGCGGTGAACCCCTGAACGGCAGGGCTCTCCGTGGGGCACTCCGTGGGGCACTCCGCGTGGCACTCCGCGTGGCACTCTTCAGGATTTCTACACTCCAAAGTTTCAGGGCCAGTGGGCCAGCCGTGCTAGGCTGGTGTTCTGGGCCACGATAAGGAGCAACACCATGCAGGCAGATCCCAGCGAGCGCACCAGCGACCCCGACTACGAGGGAGGTCCGCCCCTGATCCCGATTCTGGCGGGCCTGGTCGTGGTTGTCGCGCTGGCGGTCTGGTGGTTTTTCCCGAGTGAAACTGAGTCGCCTGCGCCGGAGACGGCGCCTGAGATGCCGGCGCCTGCGCCCGAACCTGAACCCGAGGCGGCGCCCGACATCCCGCCTGCGGCACCGGAGCCGGCGCCTGCGCCCGCCCCGGATGTTGCACCTGAACCGGTGCCGGCAGCACCCCCGCTGACTCTCGAAACCAGCGACACAGCGCTGCGCCAGCAGTTTGCGCCGGAGCTGACCCCCGGCCCGCTGGCCTCCGTGCTGCAGACGGACAACCTCGTGGAGCGCGGCGTGGCGGTGATCGATGGCATCAGCAACGGAGTCCTTCAGTACAAGTTACTGCCGGTGCTGCCCCCGGAGGGCAAATTCGCAGTGCGCAAACGCGGCAGCCAGGCGGTGATGGACCCGGCCGGCTATGCCCGCTACGACGCCTATGCAAAAGCCATAGAGTCTTTGGATACCGACTTGCTGGTGGCGGCGTTTCATCGTTTTCGGCCGGTGCTGGAAGAAGCCTACGCCATGCTGGGCTATGACGAGGCGGAGTTTGACAACACCCTGGTCCGCAGTCTGGATACGGTGTTGGCGGCGCCGGTGGAGGAGGGGTTGCTGGAAATCCGCAAGGTCGAGGCCGTGTACAAATTCGAGGAGCCGCGGCTGGAACGCCTGCCGGAGTTGCACAAGCAGCTACTGCGCATGGGACCTGAGAACACGCGGCGCATCCAGGCCCAGGCCCGGGCTCTGCGAGCCGGATTGCTGGGCCCCTAGGTCATCGCTGGCGGTGCGTGCTGCGCGCACCCGTTACCCGGCAGTGGCAATACCCGGATGCCCGGATCAGCCGTAGGTATCTTCCCCGAACTGCTGCTGGATTTCCTCGACTTCATCCATCTGCGTCAGCAGGGCCATCACGCAATCGGCATCGAGCCGTTTGCCGGCCATGCTCATCAGGGTGTCCACCGCGTGGTCGTTGCTCCAGGCATCCTTGTAGGGGCGTGAGCTGGTCAGCGCGTCAAACACGTCTGCCACGGCGACAATGCGTGCCTCCAGTGGAATGGCATCGCCCTTGATGCCGTGTGGGTAGCCGCTGCCATCGACCGCCTCGTGGTGATAGGCGGTGATGTTGCGGAGCATCTCCGTGTGTTCAAAATTCTGCAGGCCGAAGTTATCGATCAGGTCCTTGATGATGCCTTCGCCGACTTTGGCATGGCTCTTCATGATCGCCATCTCGGCATCATTCAGCTTGTCGGGCTTGAGCAGGATGCTGTCCGGTATGCCGATCTTGCCGATGTCATGCAGCGGGGCAAACATGAAGATGTGTTCGATGTAGCTGTCCGACAGGCCAAATTTCTCGGCCAGGGCCTGGGCAATCAGCCGGCAATAGCGCGACATGCGGTCCAGGTGGCTGCCGGTCTCCGGGTCGCGGACATGGGTGATGCGGCCCGTGGTGCTGACCGCCGCGGCCAGCGTGTTAATGGATGACAGCTCGTTGATGATCATCAGTGAGATCAGGTGGGCGTACGGGTCCATCTGCCGCAGCACACGTTCCGTGAACACGTCCCGCTGGTCAGAGTTGAAGAAGATAAAGCCGATGAACACGCCTTCATTGAAGATCGGCAGCGTGTAGCTGGCAGCATAGCCGGCGCGGCCGATGCGTTTGGTATGCTCTGCGGAGCCGTTGTCATAGGTGACGGCGTGATTGATGACCCGCGGCAGTTTCTGGTCGAGGATGGCCTTCAGCGACGGCGCTTCGTCCATCGATGCCTGGTAGTGGTCCAGCGGGTTCTTGTCACCGCTGGAGTGCATATAGGTGCTCAGCGTGTCGGTCTTGTCATCGTAAATGGCAATAGCAATCCGCACGATGAAGGGAAACATTCCCTGCAGCGATTCATGCGCGGCAACGAGGCGTTCCTGCAGCGGCAGGGCTTCGTCCAGCGCACTCAACGAATCAGTATGCTCTGTCATGAGCTGTATTTTGCCTTTGCACGTAGCGGCCCGCAGGCCATTTGTTATATTTCGCTAACATTTTGTGATCACTATCTGCTTTGCGCAAGCATGCTGTTCAATCTTTGCACACGCGACCAGCATATGTTTTAAGCTTGTTTGTCACATTTTTCAGGGTTTTTAGCGACATGTTTGACCGGTTTCACAACTTGCTCGCCGGTAAAGCGCCATCCGGCGCTACTGTCCTGCTCACCCTGGGTCGCCTGCCCAAGGCGCTGGAGCTGGCCAGGGCGCTGCACAGTGCCGGTTGTCGCGTGGTGGTGGCGGAACCCTTTCGATGGCACCTGTGCAAACCGTCACGGGCGGTGGCTGCCAGCTACCAGGTGACTCCGCCGAACAGTGACCGCCGGGCCTACCTGCGCGACCTGTTGGCCGTGATCGAGGCGGAGGGTGTGGAGCTGGTGGTGCCGGTGTCTGAAGAGGCCCTGCACGTTGCAGCGCTGAGAGACTCGCTTCCGGACCACGTTACGCTGTTGTGCCCTTCCTTCAAGGCGCTGGCCCGTTTGCACGACAAGCTGGCCTTTGCGCGCTATGCCGAATCTCGCGGCCTGTCGGTGCCGCCCACGCATCCCGAAAGCTCCGAGTCCGCACAGCAGCTTATGGCAGCCGGAGACTATGTCGCCAAACCCGCCCACAGCTGTTCCGGGATTGGCGTCAGCCTGTGCCGCAATGGGGAGCGCCACGGCCTTGGCGAGCCGGGAATGCTGGTCCAGGGTTTCGTGGAAGGCGACCACATCAGTTCGCTGTCACTGCTGCATGAAGGTCGTGAACTTGTAACCGTGTTGTACCGCGGCGCCGTTTATGCGGGCACGGTGGCGGTGTGCTTCGAGCGCGTTGACGTGGCGGCCTCGGTAAACAGCTGGATTCGCAAGTTCTGCGAAGGCGTCACCTATAGCGGGTTTATTGCCTTTGATTTCATTGTCGACGCCCAGGGCGAGGCCTGGGCCATCGAGTGCAACCCGCGGCCGACCAGCGGGGTGCATTTCCTCGACAGTGAGGCGCTGGGCAGGGCCATGCTGGCGCCGGCGGCCGCCGACAGCGTCGCGCTCAAACCGGTTCAGCGCATGCAGTGGGCCTACTCCACTCTGACCGAGGCCTATGCGGCGATACTGCGCCCAGCGGAGTTCCTGCGCCGCATGAAACGCCTGTTCAGCTCCCGCGATGTAGTCTGGTCGGCACGTGACCCCATGCCCTTCCTGCTGATGACGCCCATGTCATGGGAAATCCTCTGGCCTGCCATGACCACCGACGTCAGCCTGGGAGAGGCGACCCAGCGTGATATCGCCTGGTTGTCAGGTGGGGTCGAACCGCAGACCCAGAATTAGCGAGCCCTGACCCGGCAGAACACCTGCTCCGCCGGCCGCGTGGTGAGCCGGGCGGCCGGTCGCACCTTGCCGGGGTCCAGGCATTCGAAGTCGAAGCGTCGCACCAGGCGCGCAATAATCAGGGCGCTCTCGGTCTGTGCGAAACCTGCACCCACGCAGGTGTGTGGACCCTGGCCGAAGGGGATGTAGGCCCCGCTCACCAGCTTGTCTTCGTTCTCGGGCAGGAAGCGCTCGGGAATAAACGCGTGGGGGTCTTCCCACAGGTCGTTGTGGCGATGCAGGGTCCACGGAGAAATCATCACCAGGGCGCCGCGCTTCAGGCGTCGCGGTCCGACCTGGGTTCCCTCCAGTGCTACCCGCGGCATGAAGGTAATCGGCGGGTACAGCCTGAGCGCCTCCCGGAATACGGCGCGCACCAAAGGCAGTTCGCGCAGGTGGGAAAACTCCACGTCACCTTCGCCCACCACGGCGTCGATTTCCTCGCGCAGGCGGGCCGCCAGCTGTGGTTGCACACTGAGAATATAAAACACCCAGGTCAGCACGCTGGCAGTGGTTTCGTGGCCGGCCAGGAAGAACACGCCGAGCTGGTCGATCAGCTCCTCGCGACTGAAGGCTTCGCCGCTGTCGGCGTCGCGAGCGGCAATCACCGCGCTGGCGATATCGTCGAAGCCGGCATCGGCGTCCAGATGGGTATCCACCAGCCGGCCCAGGTGCTCGCGGATGCGCTGGCAGGCAGCCAGCACCTCCGGCGGTTGCGGCGCCTCGCTCCAGGCGGGAGCCAGTATCAGTCGCTTGATGTCTACCTGCGCCACAGAGCGCTCGAAGACAGTGAAGTCCTCGAACACGTCCATGGCCACCTGCGAATCCAGCGACGTGGAGAACACCGTCCGGCAGATAATGTCCGCGGTCAGGTGGCTCATGGCCAGGTCCAGTGAAAAGGCCTCGGAGGCTTCGGCCCTTTGTTGCAGCAGGGTTTCGTAGTTGTCCACGGCGGCGCGCATGGCGGGGAATGCGTGACCGATGCGGAGCTGTGAGAAAGCCGGGTCTATCATGGCTCGCTGTCGGCGCCATTTGGCCCCGTCGGTCACAAAAATGGATTCACCGATGAGCGGCTCCAGTGCGCTCACCATCAGGTCGCTCTTCGGGAAGACCTCGTCGGGGTCCTTCATTATCTGGCGCACCAGATCCGGGTCGTTGAACAACACGGTGGAGCGGCGCGAGTAGCCCAGGTTGCCGACCTTGAAGCGGTAGGCTGCTGCGGGCAGTAGCTCGAGCAGGTTGCCATCGCCGCGCCACAGGACCCGCACCAGGGCAGCGACTGACCAGAGCGAGTTTGGCTTGGGCGGGATATACTGTTGTGTGACTGCCGTGGCCCCCGGGGAGTAACGATGCGGCGCAGTATGGGATGATCGAAAAACCATGTCCAGCCACACCCTGTTCGAACTGTTGGTAGCGATTCACATCGCCACGGGCGCCACCGGCCTGGTGGTATTCTGGGTCCCTGTGGCGGGGCGCAAGGGCGGTACCAATCATCGCCGCTTTGGCACCCTGTTCACCATGACCATGCTGGCCACCGGCAGCGTTGCTGTCGGTATCTCCCTGACCACCCTCTACGACCCGATGGGCACCCATCCACACCTGGTAGATCACCCGATCTTCTCCAACCCGGCCATGATCAGCGGTATTTTCGGGTGGATGATGCTCTACCTGGCGATTCTCACCGTGAACCTGGCCTGGCAGGGCTGGCTGTGTATCAACAATCGCCGCGACCACCTCGCCAACCGGGCCTGGCACAACCTGCTGTCGCAGGTCATTCTGACGGCCGCCTCAGTCAACTGCTTCTGGCAGGGCTGGCTGATTGAACAACCCATGATGATGGGTATGTCGATGGTGGGTTTTGCGACAGTCGCCACCAACCTCTGGTACCTGTATATGATTCCGCCCAGTCCGGTCGCGCGCATACGCGAGCACATCAAGGCCCTGGTGGGTGCCGGAATCTCCGTGTATACCGCGTTCTTTGCCTTCGGCGCCGTACGGCTGATACCCGAGTTGGCGCTCACGCCCGCGCTATGGGCTGTTCCGCTGGTCGTAGGGCTGACGCTGATTATCTACCATCGACGTGCCGTGGCCCTGCGCATGACACCCGCCAGGGCATAAATCACCGCCCATTCCTCCCATTTTGGTGCTTAACCGCACAAAGTTTCGTAACTTTGTTCCTTAAACTGTGCGTATTTGCGCAGTTTTGCCGAAACTTCGAGCGTTTTTGCAGGCATCCGCACGCGGTCTGTTGACGTACATGTTATTGCTTGTAACATTCAATGTTAATTGGTCTTACATGTGCGGCATGGCCGTTCAAGCTGTTGGAGAGGTAGCGTTGTGGAAGAGGTCAGCAATCCAGAATCAGTGAGAGGCGAGGACTTTGCGGGTTCACGTCGCCGTTCATCGCGCAAGACCACCCTGGGAGCGCTGGGCGTTGCGGCAGGGGCGACAGTCCTGCTGACGCTGGCACTGCACGGGCGTGTCAGCATTGACGAAGACACTGCCGTGCGGCCGCCAATCCCGGTCTCGGTGGCCAGTTTTGCCACCCAGGACAGTTATCGTCGCGAGGTGTCCTTTCTCGGCCTGGTGCGGGCCGGGCGCAAATCCGACCTGGGCTTTGAAGTGCCGGGCGCGGTGGCTCGTCTTGACGTTACAGAAGGGTCCGCCGTCGAGGCTGGCGATGCGCTGGCGCGGCTCGACACGGCCCAGCTCGAAGCGCGGCGCGAGGCCGTGGCCGCCGACCTTCAGCGGGTGACGGCCGAGCTGGAGCTGGCACGCATCAAGGCCAAGCGCCAGCGCGACCTCCAGGCCACGGGCGCGGTCTCAGAGGAGGCCTTTGACGAAACCCGGCTGCAGGCCCAGGCACTGGCAGCCCAGTTGGACAGTGTGCAGGCGCAGCTGCGTGGCATCGACATCGACCTGGAAAAATCGCTGCTGCGGGCACCCTACGACGGGGTCGTGGCGCAGCGCCTGGTTAACGCCGGCGCTGTTGTGAATGTCGGGATGCCGGTTCTGCGGGTGGTGGCCGCCGGCAGCCGCGAAGCCCATATCGGCATCGCTGCGGAGCAGACGGCTCTGCTGGTCCCGGGCCAGGCCTACCGCCTGGTTCTGCGGGGCGAGGCGTTCACCGCCCCACTGCGTTCCATCCGGCCCGATGTCGACCCTGCGACCCTGACGGCGACCGCCGTGTTTGAACTGCCTGATCGGGCTCGAGGCCTGGATGGTGAACCGGTGACGCTGCGGCTGGAGGAGACCGTGTCCTCCATGGGTGGCTGGCTGCCGGTATCTGCGCTGCTGGAGGGAGAGCGCGGCCTGTGGACCGTGCTGCGACTGGAGTCCACGAGTGACGGCGCTGTCAGCGTGCGGGAGGCGGTGGAAGTGCTCGACGTGAAGGGTAGCCGTGCCTATGTACGCGGGTCCCTTGCCGCGGGCCAGCGTTACATCACGGACGGCGTACACCGCATTGCGCCCGGAACCCCGGTTGAGCCCCTGCAAGCAGAACGGGAGAGTTGAGATGTTGGCAAAGCTGTTTTACAGGAATTCCCGCTACTTCACGCTGGTCGTCCTTGTCATCCTGCTGGTCGGAATGGCCAGCCTGCGCTCGGTAGGGCGCCAGGAAGACCCCACCATTACCAATTTGCGCGCAACGGTGACGACCTTTTTTCCCGGTGCCAACCCGGCCCGCGTCGAGGCGCTGGTAAGCAGGCCGCTGGAAGACGAAATCCGCGAAATCCCCGAAGTCGTCGAAGTGGAATCGACGTCCAGTACGGGCGTCTCCGTGGTGTCGGTCGAAGTGGACGACACCATGTCCGATTCAGATATCGAACGTGCATGGACGGAGATTCGCGATGCGGTCAGCGATGCCGAGGTCAACTTTCCTCCAGGGGTGCTGGCGCCGGAGTTCGATAACGACCTGACGGTGTCCAACACCCGCATCGTTGCCATTCGCCCGCAGCCTGGTCGCGAGGTACCGATGGCGATCCTCAAGCGCGTCGCCGAGGACCTTGCTGACCAGGCGCGTAACTTCCCCGGCACCAAGCTGGTGGAGCTGCACGGTGAGCCGGTGGAGGAGGTGCGCGTTGAAATCGACGAGGCGGCCCTGATTGCCCGTGGGCTGTCTGTCCCCCAGGTAGCGGCTGCGCTGCAGTCTGCCGATGCCAAACTGGCTTCCGGCCGTGCCAGCGGCCCCGACAATGATTTTCTTATCGAAGTCGCCGGCGACTTCGACTCACTCGAGCGCATTCGCGAAGTGATCGTGCGGTCCGGGCGTGACGGGCGCGCCGTGCGGGTGTCCGATATCGCCGAGGTTTTCAAATCCGAGGTAACACCGCCACCCAGCATCGCCCTGGTGGAAGGTGTGCGCGGTGTCCTGGTGGCTATCGCCATGGAAGAAGGGCGGCAGGTAGACCAGTGGAGCGCGGGCTTCGATCAGTTCGTTGAAGAGTTCCGGGCATCGGCACCGGCCGGGATCAGTATCGAGACCAGCTACAACCAGAGCGTGTATACCGAAGCGCGGCTCATGGAGGTGAGCAAGAACCTGCTGATGGGCGTGCTGCTGGTGCTGCTGGTCCTGCTGTTTACGCTTGGCTGGAGGGCGGCGGTGGTGGTCGCTGTAGTGCTGCCCCTGTGTTCCCTGATGTCGCTGTGCCTGATGTACTACACCGGACTTCCGATCCACCAGATGTCGGTGACCGGGCTGGTGGTGGCGCTGGGCCTGCTGGTGGATGGCTCGATCGTCATGACCGACGAGGTGCGCAAACAGTTGCTGCGCCGGGTGCCTATGCTGGACGCGATCGGCAATTCCGTCAGCAGGCTGCGGCTGCCCCTGTTCTCATCCACGGCCACCACGATACTGGCCTTTATGCCCATGGCGATACTCCCTGGCCCGGCCGGAGACTTTGTCGGCAGCATTGCCAAGGCGGTCATCATGATGCTTGCCTCGTCGCTGCTGCTGGCGCTGGTGGTGACGCCGGTGCTGGCAGCCTGGTTGTTGCCCCGTGGCCTCTACAAGGAAAACCGCCACTGGTGGGACAATGGCATGGAAAGCGGTCGCCTGGGGCGGGCGCTGTCCGACGCACTGGACTGGTCACTGAGGCACCCCGCGGGCTCTATTGCGCTGGCGCTGGTGCTGCCCATTTCCGGTTTCCTGGCCTTCCCAACCCTTACCGCCCAGTTCTTCCCGGGCACCGACCGCGACCAGTTTTACCTGCAGGTGAAACTCCCGGATGGGCGCTCTATCCAGGACACCCTGGCGGTGGTCGAGAGCATGGATGCGCGTCTTCGGGAGTACGAGCTGGTGCGGCGCGTTGACTGGGTACTGGGTGAGAGTGCGCCTGACTTCTACTACAACATGACGGGCAGCCGGAAGGGCATTTCCAGCTGGGCGGAAGGCCTGGTACTGACCCGGGATGAAAACCAGACCGATGCCCTGATTCGTGAGCTACAGGCGTTGCTGGACAGGGAGTACCCACAGGCGCGTACGGTGATTCGCGGCATCGACCAGGGGCCGCCGGTGGCGGCGCCACTGGAAATCGAGTTATTTGGTCCCAATCTCGACGTGCTGCGCGAACTCGGTGAGGAGTTCCGGCTACGCATGGAACGTATCCCACAGGTCACCCACAGCACCACCAGCCTCGTGGCTGGCGCCCCCAAACTGGTGTTCAGCCTGGACGAGGAGAAACTGCGGCTGGCACAGCTCGAGCTGGCTGATGTGTCACGCACCCTCCAGGCGGGCCTGCAGGGTGCGACCGGCGGCGAGGTGCTGGAAGACACCGAGCGGCTGCCGGTGCGGGCCAGGCTATCGGAGTCGGATTGGGCCGATCCCGACCAGATTGCCAGTATTCGCCTGCCGCTGGCCAACGTCAGTAGCGGGGATCAGCTCCCGGGGGTGGCGCTCAGCACCCTCGGCAGCTATCAACTGGAGCCCTCCCGCAGCCCCATTGGCCGCAAGAACGGTGAACGTGTCAACGAGGTGCAGGCCTACATCACGCGCGGCGTCCTGCCAGAGGAAGCCTTGAAGGTGCTGGTCGCAGACCTCGCCGCCAACCCGATTATCATGCCCGCCGGGTATCGTTACCAGATTGGCGGTGACGCCGACGAGCGAGCCGAGGTAGTGCGCAATATCATGGCGCCGGTGGGCACGGTACTCGCCCTGTTGATTGCTACCATCGTGGTCACGTTCAATTCCTGGCGGCTGTCCGCCGTGGCTTTCCTGGTCTGCGTGTGTTCCCTGGGCCTGAGCCTGCTGTCACTGGCAATTTTCCGCTATCCCTTCGGAATCCAGGCGTTTATCGGGGTGATCGGGTCGGTGGGCGTGTCGATCAATGCGGCGATCATCATCATGACCGCCCTGCAGATCGACGAGAAGGCCATGCGTTGCAACCGACCCGCCATGCGCGATGTGGTCATGGACTCCAGCCGACACATCGTTTCCACCACGATTACTACCTTCGGCGGCTTCCTGCCGCTGATCCTGGAAGGCAGCCAGTTCTGGCCGCCCTTTGCCATGGCCATAGCCGGCGGGGTATTGTTGTCCACGGTCGTGTCTTTCTTCCTGGTGCCGCCCATGTTCCTGCTGGCCAATCGCAACAATCCCCAGTCCCGGGCAGTGCCCATGCAACTGGCGCCGCCGCCGGGCCCCAGCCTGGAACGCATGGCGAGCTGAGCATGCCGGCAGCGCTCCAGGACTCAAAGAGCTACCACCACGGCGACCTGCGCAATGCGCTGATCTGCGCGGCGGCGGAGCTGATCGAGGAAAGCGGCTCGCTGGAGTTCGCCATGGTTGAGGCCGCGCGCCGTGCCGGGGTGAGCAGTGCCGCCCCCTACCGCCATTTCCGGGATCGGGATGAATTGCTAAAAGCGGTGGCCCACCTGTGTTTCATGGGGCTGAGCGAAACCGCTCGCGAGGCGGTGGCCGATAGGAATCTCGGGACCGAGGAAGCTATCGTCGCCCTCGGCAGCAACTATATTCGCTTCATGCTGGAGCACCGCAATTTCGTGGACCTGATGTGGGGTGATATGGGTGCGCGCGCCATGGAAGAGGAGAAGATGGACCTGCGCGGTTCGGGCTTCTACATCCTGGCGGATGCGGTTGCCGCGCTCTGTGAACGTGAGTCGATTTCGCCGGTGAACCCCCTGGAACTGGCCACGGAACTGTGGGCCATGGTCCACGGCCTCGCAACACTGGCCATGCACCAGCAGGTGGACCGCTTCCTGCCGGGGGCGGATGCCTACCAGTTGCTGGAGCGCAGTATCAGAGTCTTCTTTGACGGTTTGAGGATGGGCTCCAGCCGCAGCGGCTGACCCACTGGACTACACTTTCTTGCGCTTGCGGCGCCGCCTGGCGGGCTGCGCCAGGTTCGACTTGGGATAGCGCGGCAGCTTGCCGGTTTGCAGGTAGCGGTGAATGCTCTCCTGGCTGCGAATCTTTACGCTTCTGCGGCCGTTTTCCTTCTGATTGGACTGGGCCTCGTCGAGTACCCGCGCCTTCACGTTGTCGTGCCATTGCTGGTCCAGCACGTCCTGCAGCAGGCGCTGGGCATCCGGGTCGTGTACCGGGGTCAGTACTTCCACGCGGTAGTCCAGGTTGCGCGTCATCAGGTCCGCAGAGCCGATGTAGTACTTCGGCTGCCCCCGGTTATAGAAACTGTAGACCCGCGGGTGCTCCAGGAAGCGGTCGACAATGCTGATGCCGGAGATCTTGTCTGACAGGCCGGGTACACCGGGCAGCATGGTGCACATACCACGCACGTTGATTTTTACTTCGACTCCCGCGCTGCTCGCCTCGTAGAGCTTCATGACCATTTCCCGGTCGGCCAGGTTGTTGCACTTCAAGGTCATGGCCGCGGGATAGCCATCTCGGGCATTGGAAATCTCACGATCCATCAGCTCATAGAGCCCGGAGCGGCTGCTGTGGGGGGACACCAGCAGGTGCCGGTAGCTGGGGCGCTTGTAGTTGAAGCGCAGGAAATCGAAGACGTTGAACACGTCCTTGCCAATCCCCTGGTCGTAGGTCAGCAGGCTGAAATCCGTGTAGAGGTTGGCGGTCTTCTCGTTGAAGTTGCCGGTGCCGATATGGCTGTAGAAGGCGATGTCACCATCTTCCTCGCGCTCGATAAGAATCAGCTTGCTGTGCACCTTGAGGCCGGCGACGCCGAACATGACCTCGACGCCGTTGTCAGCCAGGCGCTCGGCCCAGTTGATGTTGGCCTCTTCATCGAAACGCGCCTGCAGCTCTACGACCGCCAGCACGCGCTTGCCGTTGTTGACCGCATTGATCAGCGCGTCGCAGACCCTGGACTTGCCGGCCACCCGGTACAGGCAGATCTGGATGCTCTTGACCGCCGGATCCAGGGCGGCAGTCTTGAGCATATTGATGATGTAGTCGAAGGAGTGATACGGGTAGTACAGCAACACATCCTTCTCGCGAATCTTCTCGAAGATGCTGCCTTCGGCCTCCAGCCGCTCTACCGGGATGTGGGGTAACGGCTTGTACTCCAGGTACTTGGGGCCCACGTTGGGGAAGCCCATGAAGTCCTTGGAGTTGTGGTAACGCCCGCCGCCGATCAGGCTGTCGTACTTGCGCACGTTGAAGTGCTTGGTCAGGAAGCTCAGCAGGTGATCCGGAATCTCGGCGTCGTAGACGAAGCGCACGGCTTCGGCCTTCTGGCGGCGCTTGAGGCTGATTTCCATCTTCTCGATCAGGCTGTCGGATATGCCGGTATCGATCTCCAGCTCTGCGTCACGGGAAAATTTGATGGTGTAGGCCGATGAGCTGTCGACCTTGATTACACCCCGGAATACCTGGGGCATACAGAAGCGGATGATGTTGTCGAGAACGATGAACACCTTGCCCTTCTTGCCCTTTTTGCGGGGAATCTCCACGAAGCGGGGGACCCGGTCGGAGGGCACTTCCACCAGTGCGTAGCGATGATCATCACCGGCGACGATATCCACGGCCAGGTAGATGGATTCATCGGTGAGGTTGGGCATACTCTGCCCATCTGACATCAGGATAGGCTCCAGCTCGGGCAGTACCTGTGATCTGAAGAAGCGTTGCACGTACTCCGCCTGGTGTGGCTCCAGCTGCTCCTCGTTCACCATGTAGATCTTGCGCTTGCGCAGCTCCAGCAGCACCACTTCATAGATCTGATCGAATTCGGCCTGCAGCTCGACTACCCGGGTCTGGATCATCTCCAGCAGATCCTTGTATTGCTGCCGGACGCTGCCCGATGAGATCGAGAGCAGCCGCCTTACTTCGGCGACTCGCACCCGGAAGAACTCGTCCATGTTGTTGGAGAAAATCCCCAGGTAGCGTAATCGCTGGATCACCGGTACGTCGGTATCGGCGGCTTCCTGCAGCACCCGGGCATTGAAGGATAGCCAGCTGAGCTCGCGCGGCATGAACTGGCTTGAGTCGAGATCACCGAGGCGGAGGTTGAGAGGGTTCTGGGCTTCGTCATTTAGCGTCATAAGCCCAACAGTATAGCCTCGAATTGTTGCGATTCGCCTACAGAGTTCCGCTGACGACGGCTAGCGTGGTGGCCCGGGGTCGTCTTCGCCGAAATAGAGTCGCTCGTCGAAGGTCTTTACCGCGCCGGGGAAGAACACGCAGGCCGAGGTCACCAGCATGCCGTTGATGAAACCTTCCGGAAACAGCGCCAGCGCCAGCATGGGCCAGACCTCCAGCCCGCGTCTCACCAGCTCGTGCTCACCGGCAATCCACAGGGTGAGCAGTGTGGTCGCGGCGACCGCCAGCGAGCTCAGCATGCCGCCGAAGAATGCGCCGCCCAGGGTGTAGACAAACAGGTTCTGCTGGCGCGGCAGTTTTGACACCCACCAGCTCGACAGGCTAGCCGGCAGGGCCACCCCCAGCAGCCAGGCGACAGGCAGGGCAAGCGCGGGCTCGCCGAGTATCAGCAGCTGTAACAGCAGGGCCAGCCCACCCGCCAGTACCGCCAGGCACCAGCCCAGCAGCATTGCCATGCTGGTCATGGCCAGCAGGTGTACGCGCACGGCGCCGCCGAGATCGACGCTCATCAGCCACAGGCAGGTGCAGGCCAGGGCAGCCCCCAGCACCAGGTGCACCCGGTACGGCACCGCGCGCAGGGCCGCCCACGGGGCGTAGCGCAGGGCGAGCCCCAGCACCAGCAGTGCGAGGAGGGTGCTGGCCAGCAACAGCCAGCCGGGTAGGAGTTCCGGGTTGATCAGCATCTTGCTAGCTTACCGGCCGGCAAGCGCGGCGCACAGTATTGGGTCGTGAGTAAACGCTGACTGTGGCCGTAATTCGCGGGCTTCGGGGCGGCGCACAATCATGATTTTTCCGGTGCGCCAGACTGGTGCGAGGCGCGTATAAAAAAAGCGGATGAGGCGATTACACACCGACAAAAAAGGTGTTAACTTCCGCCCAACTACAAAAATATAACCCCAAGAGGGCTCCTCCACAGATGACCTATTGCGTGGCGATTGCGGCCAAAGACGGCCTGGTGTTCTGCTCAGATTCCCGCACCAACGCGGGCCCCGACATCCTCTCTACCTACTCCAAGATGCATACCTACAACCTCGGAAACGATCGCATGATCGTGCTGCTGAGCGCCGGCAACCTGGCGACCTCACAGGCGGTGATTGCCCAGATCGAGGGGGATATGGAAATCGAGGACGCCGAGTCGCTGTTGAGCTGCGGCAAGATGGTGGAGATAGCCAACTACGTCAGCCGGGTCAGCCGCGAGCAGCAGTCGGCGGCCAGTGACTCCACTGCGGAATCCGATGTGGATACCTCGGTGTCCTTTATCGTCGGCGGGCAGATAGATGGCAGCAAGCCGTCGATTTACATGATCTACTCTGCCGGCAATTTCATTTCCGTGTCCGAAGAAACCCCGTACCTGCAGATCGGCGAGAGCAAGTACGGCAAGCCGATTCTCGACCGCATACTGAACGCTGACACCAGCCTGGAGGATGCCGCCCGCTGTGCTCTGGTGTCCATGGACTCCACCATGCGCGCGAATGCGACTGTCGGCCCGCCGGTAGAAGTGCTGGTGTATGAGAACGACACCTTTGAGTCGGACCATTACATCAAGCTGACCGAGGAGGACTCCTACCTCGGCACCCTGCGTCGTACCTGGTCGGCGGCTATCAAGCAGGCCTTCCTCGACCTGCCCCAGTTCGAGTGGGAAAAGCGCTCGGCGTCCCTGCAGGCAGTCCAGCCCTTTGCTGACGTGCCGGTCGCAGACGAACGCCGGCGGGACTAGACAGCTTTTCGTTGAGTTCCGTCAGGCGCCCGCAACGCGGGCCACGGCCGCCTGCACGTAGAGCAGCTTGTCGATAACCACCGGGGTCAGGATAAAGGGGTAGTGATCTCGCTGGCCCAGGCTGCGCCCCAGTTCATTAAGTGGTATCACGAAACGCGCCCAGGCATTGATCCGCTCGCGCGGCTCATCGCCCGGGTCCGGCGCCAGCCCGTAGCAGACAGCCGTTTCCAGCGTGTCCTCGATATGCAGGAAATGCGCGAAGCACTCGGCCCAGTCTTCCAGCGGATGTGAGCTGGCGTAGACGCTGATATGCCGCTGTTCCCAGCCCTCGGTGGGCCCGTCTTCGTAGTAGCGCTTCAGCGCCGCGTCGTAGTTTGCCCCGGGATCGCCAAACAGCGCGGTGAAGCGCTCGAGGTCAGTCACCAGTTGCGGGTAGAAGAAGTGCCCCGCTTCGTGGCGGATGTGCCCCAGCACCGTGCGATAGCGTTCGCCCATCAACTCGCGCTGCTGAACGCGCTGGATCTCATCGGCCTCCAGTACGTTGATAGTAATCACACCGTCCTTGTGGCCGGTGGTGACGAAGTGCTCGAGGACGTCCGGGTGGCTGCGCTTGTCTTCCAGGAAGTCAAAACGCATGCCTCCGTTGCTGTTCACGTCCAGGCCCAGCTTGCTGACCCCGGAGATCATGCGCCGCTTGGCAGCTTCCAGGCGCTTCCAGCGCAGCACGTTCTCATTGCGCGACATGGCGGGAATGGTGCGGTTGAGTCGACAGCCCGAGCAGAGCGTTTCGGCCGAGTCGGCTTCCACCACGCCGTTGCACACCCGCCACTCGGCGCGGTTGGCGCAGGGCCGGTAGCGGTTGTCGTCAGCGTCTACCCAGCCGTCGTCATCCGCGTCCAGTGACAGCATGACCGCACGCAGGGGTTCAAAAGCCAGAATGCGGCCGCAGTTGCTACAGCGGGTGTTTTCGCAGAACAGGTCCTGCCCGCAGCGACAGCGATAGGGAGTCATTACTGCTCCGGGGTGAACCAGGTTTGCTCGATCACCTCGTGCACGCCCTGCAGGCGCACCTGCACGGCATCGAGGAACTTCTCCAGCGCCGCCCCTTCCAGTTCGGCGCAGTTGGTTCGCTTGACCTTGCGGTGCACGGATTGCACGGTCTTCAGGGCTTCTTTGCCGCGCGGCAGCGGTCGGATGGCGGCCTCCAGTTCCAGCAGGCAGCGGGACAGGGCGCGCGGGAACTGGTCGCTACGCAACAGGAACTGCAGTACATCCGGTGGCCGCACGTTGTTGCGCATGCTGAGCCGGTACATCTGGTAGGCGCTGAGGGATTGCAGCATACTCACCCACATCACGTTCTGGTAAGGGCTTGCATCCTCCTCCGGGTTGCCCAACTCCATCGAGGCCACGTCGATGATGCGGGTGGTCATGTCCGCCCGCTCCAGGTTCCTGCCCATACGCAGGAACTGGTAGGTCTCGTCGCGGTTCATGGTTCCGGACAACATGCCGGAAATCTGCTGGGTGGACTGCACGATGCCGTTCAACACGCCGTGGCGCGAGGCTCGTGGCAGCCCCTTGTTGGCGCGCCGCGCCACACTCAGGTAGAGACTGTTGACACGCTCCCAGGTTTCGCTGGGCAACACCTCGCGACTGGTGCGCATGTTTTCACGGGCATTGGCGAGCGACGAGATGATCGAGGATGCATTGTCTCGCTCACTGAACACGTAGCTCATGATGTTCTTTTCGTTCGCTGCCCCGGGACGTGCATCGAAGCTTTCGCGTGCGCCCAGCACATCGAGCAACAGTTCCCAGTCAGGTTGCACGCTGCGCGGCAGGTCGAGGATGGCATTGTGGCGCACCAGAATCAGTCGCGATGTATCCTCCGCGCGTTCCAGGTAGCGTGCCAGCCAGTAGATTCGCTCGGCAACCCGTGACAGCATCAGCCGGCCTCCGTGTCGACGATCCAGGTGTCCTTGCTGCCGCCGCCCTGGGACGAGTTCACGACCAGCGAGCCCTTGCGCAGGGCAACCCGGGTCAGTCCACCCGCGGTCACGTAGTGCTTCTTGCCCTGCAGGATGAAGGGGCGCAGGTCCAGGTGGCGCGGCTGGATGCTGTTGCCGCACAGGGTGGGCGCGGTAGACAGCGCCAGCGCCGGCTGCGCCATGTAATTGCGCGGGTTCTTGCGGATGCGCGCTGCGAACTCTTCGCGCTGCTTCCTGGTGGAGGCCGGCCCAATTAGCATGCCGTAGCCGCCGGACTCGTTGGCCGGTTTGACCACCATAGTCTCCAGGTTCTTGAGCACGTGGTCGCAGTGCTTCTTGTCCACACACAGGTAGGACGGAACGTTGGGGATAATCGGGTCCTCATCGAGATAGTACTTGATGATGGCCGGGACGTAGGTGTAGACCACCTTGTCGTCCGCGACCCCGGCGCCCGGTGCATTGGCTATGCCGACATTGCCCTTGCGCCAGGCCCTGAACAGGCCGGGGGTGCCGAGGATCGAGTTGGGACGGAACACTTCCGGGTCCAGGAAGTCGTCATTGATGCGGCGGTAAATGACATCCACGCGCTCAAGGCCGCGGATGGTGCGCATGTAGACCTTGTCGTCATCGCCGACCACCAGGTCGGACCCCTCCACCAGCTCTGCGCCCATGCGCTGGGCCAGGTAGGCGTGTTCGAAGTAGGCGGAATTGAAAACGCCCGGCGTCATCACCACGATTTCCGGCTGGTCGCCGGGGCGTGGTGACAGCGATGCCAGCGTATCGAACAGCTGCGAGGGATAGTCGTCCACCGGTTCGATAAAGTGTTTCTCGAACAGCTGTGGCAATACCCGCTTCGATACCGCGCGATTCTCCAGCATGTAGGACACGCCCGAGGGAACTCGCAGGTTGTCCTCCAGCACGTACATGGTGCCGTCACTGTCGCGCACCAGGTCCGAGCCGCAGATGTGCGACCACACGCCGTAGCGCGGTTTGGCCCCCACGCACTGCTCGAGAAACTCCGGCGAGCTGTCGATGATCTCCCGCGGCAGCACCTTGTCCTTGAGAATGCGCTGCTTGTTGTAGAGGTCATCGATGAACTTGTTGAGAGCCACCTGGCGCTGCACCAGGCCCTTCTCGAGAACCTTCCACTCCTTCAGGGGGATGATGCGCGGCAGGATATCCATGGGCCAGGCGCGGTCGATGTTTTCGCCGTCGCTGTACACGGTGAAGCTGATCCCCATTTCCTGGATGGCAAGGTCCGCCGCCTGTTGACGAGACAGCAGGTGCTTGATGGACATCTTGCGAGTGTATGAGACGAGTCCGCGGGCGGCGGCCCGGGCGTTGTTGGGAGAGCTGATGATTTCGTCGTAGAAATCGCCGGGGTCGTAAGCGTTCCAGTCAATGCCGGGGCGGGCCCGCTTGTAGGGCGAGGGCGCCTTGATGGCTGCGCTGGAATTTGCCATAGGGGTAAATGTCCTCTTTCGCGATCAGGGCAACGCATGCTATCACATCCACAGTTGACTCGCATGCCGACCTTGGTTTCGTTGACACTGCCAGTGACACTGCATAGTCTCTCGCAATACTTTTCTCAGGGCCTTTCGAGGATTTTTGCCGCCTGAGTGCCACCTGATCCGATCGATGGACGCCGCCGATAATGCAATCTTTTCTTCGAGCCCTGCTCTTCACCCTGGTCACCAGTATTGCCGGCGGTGCCGCTGCCGTGGATGACATGGGGTCCGGTGGCCGGCCCGTGGGCCTGGATTTTTCACGCAGCCCGGTTTACGGGGCCCGGGGTATGGCGGCGACTGCGCAGCCGCTGGCCTCACAGGTGGCGATCGATATCCTCAAGCAGGGAGGCTCGGCCGTGGATGCGGCCATCGCCGCCAACGCAGCCCTTGGCCTGATGGAGCCCACGGGCAACGGCATCGGCGGTGACCTGTTCGCCATCGTCTGGGACCCGACCTCGAGCAAGCTGTACGGCTATAACGGTTCCGGGCGCTCGCCCCAGGGGCGCAGCCTGGAGGATCTCAAGCAACGTATCGCCGACATGAAGAGCGAGGGCCGGCTTCCGGAGAATCAGGAGGGCATCCCCAGCTTCGGCAGCCTGCCGGTCACCGTGCCGGGTACGGTGGACGGTTGGTTCGCGCTGCATGAGCAGTTCGGCAAACTGCCGATGTCGCAGGTGCTGGCGCCGGCTGTGGATTATGCGCGCGAGGGTTTCCCGGTGTCGCCGGTAATTGCCTACTACTTCGGTCGCAACCTGGCGCGCTTCAATCGGGATACCGGCATGATCGAAGAGTTCGATAATGCCCAGGCCACCTGGTTCAAGGGCGGGCGGGCGCCGGTCGAGGGCGAGCTGTTCCGAAACCCCGATCTCGGCAACACCCTGGAAATCATCGGCAAGGAAGGCCGCGATGTGTTTTACAAGGGCAAGCTCGCCGAGGTGATGGCAAAGTACTTTGAGCGCATCGGTGGTGACCTGAAGCTTGCCGACTTCGCAGCCCACCGCGGTGAATGGGTCACCCCGGGCAGCGTCAACTACCGCGGCTATGATGTTTATGAGCTGCCGCCCAACGGCCAGGGTTTCGCCGCCCTGCAGATGCTCAGCATCCTCAAGAACGTGGATTTCAACCAGTGGCCGCGCTCCTCCGCTGAAACCTACCACTTCATGGTGGAGGCCAAGCGCCTGGCCTTTGAAGACGTCGCGCGTTACTACTCGGACCCGGATTTCACGCAGATGCCGCTGACGGGCCTGCTGTCGGACGAGTACGGCAGGCAGCGCTTTGCCGAGATCGACGCCACCAAAGTCAATCCGGCGGTAGCGGCCGGTGAGCCCAAGCTGGAAGGCGAGGGTGACACCACCTACCTCACGGTGGCCGACAGCAGCGGCATGATGGTGTCGCTGATCCAGTCCAACTATCGCGGCATGGGTACCGGCCTGACGCCCGACGGGCTCGGCTTCATGTTCCAGGATCGCGGCGAACTGTTCTCACTGGACCCCACGCACCCCAATGCCTACGCGCCCGGGAAGCGGCCTTTCCACACCATCATCCCGGCCTTCGTGATGAAGGACGGCAAGCCCTACATGAGCTTTGGGCTGATGGGCGGTGGCATGCAGCCCCAGGGCCATGTGCAGGTGCTGGTCAATCACCTCGATTACGGTATGAACATCCAGGAGGCGGGTGACGCGGCGCGCTTCATGCACGACGGTGGCCGCAGCCCCACCAGCATCGACGGTGACCCGATCGGCACACTCTACCTGGAGCCGGGGGTTCCCGAAGCCACCCGTCGCAGGCTGCAGACCATGGGGCACAACGTGCAGATAGATGACACCGGCGCCCGCTTTGGCGGCTACCAGGCCATCATGCGCCAGGGGGATGTCTATGTGGGGGCCACCGAGATGCGTAAGGACGGCACGGTTACGGCCTACTAGTGCGCGCGGGCGGGCGCTACACCCACCCAAATACGCGCACTATCTTCAGCGCTCCCAGGCCCACCGTCACCAGCACCACCAGCCCGCCGAGGGCGTTCACCAGCGCGCTGTTGACGTGCTCGCCGAGGCTGTCACTCCGATTCATAACTACCAGCAGGAACAGCCCGCAGATGGGCAGCAGGAACCCGTTGGCGGCCTGGGCGAACAGGATCGCCAGCAGTGGTTTGGTGCCGACGGCGGCGAAGCCCGTGCCACAAACCAGTACGGTGATCCACACCGCCCGGAAGCGCGGGCTTTTCAAATCCTGTGACCAGCCCAACACACCGCATACGGCGTAGGCCGCTGCCAGCGGCGCGGTCACCGCGCTGCTGAGGCCCGCGGAAAACAGCCCCGCGGCGAAGAAGTAGCGGGCGGCGCTACCCAGCAGCGGCTCCAACTGGCGCGCCATACTGGCAGCGGAAAATTCGGCGTCGCCACCGAAGAAGGCCGCCGCCGAGGTGCTCATGACCGCCAGGGTGATCAGGCCGCCGAGGCCGATAGACAGGCCGGTATCCACTCGCGCCGCGCGCAGCGCCTGCCGGGTATCGGTCTCCGCGGACCACTTTTCCTGCACCGCGCTGGCATGCAGGAACAGGTTGTAGGGCACGACCGTAGTACCCACCAGGGCGATCACCGTCAGCAGGGAACCGGTGGGTACCTGCGGGACCAGTGCGCCCCTCAGCATGGCGCCCAGGTCGGGGCCCACCTGCACCAGGGTGGCCAGGAACACCAGGCTCATCAACAGCACCAGGGCGACCAGCAGTCTCTCGATCAGGGCGTAGGTGCCGGAGGCCAGCAGTGCCGCTGCCAGTACCCCCACCAGCACGGCCCAGGCGCTGACCGGCAGTGCCAGAATGCTCTCGAGGCCAATGGCGGCGCCGATGATATTGCCCGCCTCGTAGGCTGCATTGCCAAAGCCGATGGCGGCGACGACCAGGGCGATCGCCGCACCGCCCAGCCAGCTGCCGGCAAAGTTCTCCCGCAACGCCTCCGCCAGGCCACGGCGCGTCACCAGGCCGAGCCGCGCCGCCATGTCCTGCAGTATCACGGTCGCGAACACCGAGAACAGCAGCGCCCAGAGCAGAGCGAAACCGTACTCTGCGCCGGCAATGCTGGCGGTGGTAACCGTCCCCGGGCCGATGAAAGCCGCGGTCACCAGGATGCCGGGGCCAAATCTGGAGGTGGATGGCATAGGGTCTAGTCCATTCCCAGCCACAGCGGCAGGTTGCGCAGCAGGCCATTGCGGGTGTGGCCGGCGGCTCGTAACGCGCGCCAGCGCCCGAAAGCTGTAATGTCACGTGTCGCCAGGAAGCTGGCGAGTGCGGCGGGCACCGGGAACCCGCGTTCCAGCAGCCGGGTTTCGAGCGTCGCCGCCTGCCGGTAGAGTGCGGCGAGCCCGGTTCCGTGATCGCCGCTGGCGCGACGCCAGAGATAGCGGCCGCTATAGCCCTCGGCGCCGATGGCATTGCGCCCGTGCTGGCGGTAGTCCTGCAGCGGGCGCTCGTAGTATTGCAGCTCGCCCACGCAGGCGGTCACCAGCGCCAGCCACCAGTCGTGCATCAGTGCAGCCGCCGGCAGCGGGCAGGCAAGTTCCAGCGCGGCACGATTGAACAGGCTGGCGCAGCCGCTGACGTGATTCTGCACCAGCAGCCGCGCCAGCGGTGCCTGCGGTGACAGGTTCTGGAAGGTGCTGAAGGTATCTGCGACGGTCTGCTGCTGGTCGTCCACCACCCGCATTTCAGCATACGCCAGTGCCGGTCGCCCGGGGTCTGCCTGCAGCAGGGGCAGCAGTGAAGAGAGTTTGTCCGGGTACCAGAGATCGTCCTGGTCGCAGAACAGGATGTGGGGCTCGCTGCGTTCAGTGAGCGCATGCTTCAGGAGCGCGGCAAAGCTGGCATGGATGCCTGCCGCCGTGCCGGCCGGGTTGTCCAGCAGGGTGAAATTCGCCGGCGCACGGGTCCGGAAGGCTTCAAGGATCTCGGGTGTGGTGTCGGTACTGGCGTCGTCGCGCGCCACGATATGCAGCTGGCCGGCATCCTGCGACAGCAGGGAATCCAGCTGCGCTTCCAGCCACGGCGCGCCGTTGTGGGTGGCCAGCAGGACGACGGCCCCGGCTTGTTCGGTAATGTGTGCTGGCGATTGCGGCACGCGGTTCCTGCGGCACGGTTGAAAGCCGCCATGGTAACAGTGCAGTTTGCCACTGTCCCCGCGATTGACCGCGCTGGAGCCGGACGCGAGAATAGGCGCCTTGCCAACACCGGAACCACCCATGCAGCCGACAAGCAACGCACCCCAGGCCGACCTGAACGGGCAACTGGAAGCCCTGTCAGCCCAGGTCAATGAACTGCTGGAGCAGGGCGACCGGTCGGGTGCCCGGGCTGCCTGCGAGGCCATGTTTGCGCTCAACGGTGCTTACAACCAGGCCCATATGCTGATGGCGAAGGTGATGATGCCCGGTGACAATTACGCGGCCATCCTGTCGCGCCTGCACCGGCACCTGAAACCCGCCGGTTATGCAGAGATCGGCGTGGCTACCGGCGCGTCCATGGCGCTGGCCGAAGCGGACACGCGCTGCGTCGGCATCGACCCCTGCCCGCGGGTGACGGCCACCATCGCCGCCCGGGCGCGCCTCTACCCGGTGACCAGCGACGATTTCTTCGCCCGCTACCACCTGTTTGAAGAACTGGGCGTGGAGCGTCTGGACCTGGCGTTTATTGACGGCCTGCACCTGTTTGAACAGGCCTTGAAAGACTTCATCAACCTCGAGAAGTACGCTCACCCCGGCACCGTGGTGATGATTCACGACTGCTACCCGCCCACCGAGTTGAGTGCCGCCCGCGATCGCGTCATGGCCTACTGGGCCGGTGACGTGTGGCGCATGATCCCCTTGTTGATCAAGTATCGCCCGGACCTTAAGGTCGGTGTGATTCCCTCCCTGCCGTCGGGGCTGGGCATGGTCACCGGCCTCGATGCCGGTTCCAGGGTGCTGGAAGAACGTTTCGACGAGATCGTTGCAGAGTTCATGGCGCTCGAGTACAGCGAGCTGGAGAGCCGCCGTGACGAGCTGCTGCCGCCGCTGGCCAACGACTGGAATGCGATTCTCGGCCGGTTGCCGGCCTGATCAACGCCGGGGCGGCCAGCCCAGGTCAAAGCTCTCGTAGGCCAGGGTCAGGTTGGGGTTGTAGGCGGGGTCTTCGCGCAGGCGTTTTCCCCACTTCTGTTGCATGAAGTCGCGTTCGCGCTCGAAGCGCAGGCGTTTTTCGCCGGTCTCCCGGCCGCGGGAGAACGACTCGAAATGGAACAGCTGGGCATAGGGCGTCCACAGGTTGCGATAGCCGGCGTCCAGTAGCTTGATGCAAAAATCCACGTCGTTGAAGGCTACCGCCAGGTTGTCCTCGTCCATGCCGCCCACCGCATCGAAGTGCTCGCGCCTGACAGCCAGGCAGGCCGCCGTCACGGCGCTGTAGTTCTGGATCAATCGCAAGCGGCCCATGTGGCCGGTCTCGTGCTTGTAAAAACCGCGAAAGGCATGACCGGCGACCGCGTCCGGGCCCACCCCGAGCACCACACCGGCGTGCTGGATATAGTCGCTGGCGAAAAACAGCTTGGCGCCCACCGCGCCGATATCCTTACGTATGGCCTGGCTCGTAAGCTCGGTAAGCCAGTCGCTGTTGATGACTTCCATATCGTTGTTCATCAGCAACAGCACGTCGGCGTCCGACTGGGCGGCGCCAAAGTTGATGATGGCGGAAAAGTTGAACGCCTTGTCGTAGTGCAATACCCGAATCCGGCCGTCGCTCTCAAGGGTCCGCAGGTAGTCAATGCAGGCCGGGTCGCGGCTGCCATTGTCGATGATGGTCAGGCGATAGTTCGGGTAGTCGGTGCGCTCCAGCACACTGCGGACGCAGTGCGACAATACCGCCAGTGAATCGCGTGTCGGCATCAGTATATCCACACTGGGGGCGGGCTCCGGCAGGCGGTGCCTGACCCGGTAGGCCATGCCCAGCTCCGACAGCTCGACCTCGGCGTCCAGGCCGTTGCGTTCTATATGATCCTGCAGGGCCCGGCGTCCGGCGTCCACCGCGTAGTCCTTGTGCTCGATGTCGTCGGCGGTGGAGCCTTCCACCGCCCGCCAGTGGTAGAGCACCTGGGGGATATGGTGGATCTCTTCCGGCGCGAGCGCCGCGCTGGCACGCAGTACCAGGTCGTAGTCCTGGGCGCCTTCGAAGCCTTCTCGCAGGCCGCCCAGCGCCGTTACGAGCGAGCGCTCTATCACCACCAGGTGGCAGAAATAATTGATGGACGCCAGGTAGTCCGGGTTCCAGTCGGGTTTGAAGTGAGGGCGAATCGGGGTGCCGTCTGCTTCGATGATGTCCTCGTCGGAGTACAGCAGGCGCAGGGCAGGGTCGCGCTGTAGCGCCTGGTGTACAGTATACAGCGCGTCCGGGGTCAGCTCGTCGTCGTGGTCCATGAAGGCAATGTAGTCACCCTCTGCCAGCGCCAGGGCGTCGTTGGTGGCGGCGCTGATGTGGCCGTTGGTCTTACGCCAGTGCACGCAAATGCGTTCATCCCGCTCCGACAGCGCCGAGAGCCTGGCTCGCGTTTCCTCGCTGGTGGAACAGTCGTCGGCGATGCAGAGCTGCCAGTGCGGGTAGCTTTGCGCCAGTACCGAGTGCACCGCTTTCTCCAGCAGCGCCGGCGGTGTGTTGTAGGTCGGCATGACCACCGAGATCAGCATTGGCGACGCCAGGGCTTCCGCTGAGTGGCGCTGTGCATCGAGGGTCGACTGCGGTGTGCGACCAAACTTCTCCCACCAGTGCCGGTACTCCCGTTGCGCGCCCAGGCGTGGAAAGTTCTCAAAGGCGATGGCAATGTCTTCCCTGGCGCGCTCCCACACCCAGGCTGGACCGAAGCAGCGGTAGAACCAGGCCCAGTGCCAGTAATCTTCCAATCCCTGCAGCAGGCCGCCCAGCCGGCGCAGCTTGAAGCTGTTGATGCGCAGGCGGCAATCGAGCCGACTGGGCGCCAGCACCAGCCCCTGCAGGTCCTCGGGCAGCTTGAGCGTGCCGAAGATGTCCTCACCGCCGCGGTCTTCATGCACCGGTGCCTTGACCTCCTGCAGGTCGCCGTCGATGACTTCATACAGCTTCGGACCCCACAGCTTCGCGTCGCTCTGGAAGTGAATATTGAAGTACACGGTTTCGCCTGCCAGCTCAGCGGGTACCGGGAAGTAGAGATGGCCGCTGTCGCCGACCATGGTAAGCCAGTCGCCTTCACCGCGTTCACCGTTGGTAACGGCATCAAGGGTCAGCGGTGTGGCCCACGGGACTTGAGCGCGCGATAGCCGGAGCAGCCTGCGAGCCGTTCGAGACGCCCGCACAAGGGGGCTGGCATTCTTGCCTGATTCGCGCAGCTCGGCGATCTCGGCTTCACGTTTTTCCAGGGCATCCTTGAGCAGGGCGATTTCGCCGGCCAGCCCGCGTCGGTGGGCCCGCTGTTCCACCAGTTGGTCCGCCAGCTCGGATAGCTGGCGATTGCTGTCGGCGAATATGTCGAGCAGGCTGCTGTAGTCCTGGCTCATGGGCCAGCTCTGCTCGATCTTCACCTCGATGCGTGTAGGGGGCTCGCCGCCCAGCAACGGCTGCAGGGGCAGCTCAAACCAGGCGTTGCCATCCTGGCAGAGCAGCCGGTAGCCCGCCTCGTCGTGTGAGGCGACGATGCTCTGGGTCAATGCAGCTTTCAGGCCCGCGTTCTCGCAAACGTCGACACGCGCGCCCTGGCTGCTGACTTCGAAGCGCGACAGATGTACGAGCCCGGCGCGGTCGGCGGGGAAGTAGCGCAGTACTTCGATGCCCGCGGGATCTTCCACGGTAAAGCTCAGGTGGTTGTCGTCGGCGTCCAGGGCGGCCCACTGGCGCTGCAGCTTGTGTTCCCCGTGCTGCAGGTCGCCATCACCCATCCAGAACAGCCGGGTTTCAAAGCGGTTGATGATGCCCTTCTTCGGATCGTGCGCGAGCCGATCGCTGGGGTCGGAATCCGTCTTGCTTTCTGCATTGTCCCCCGCCTGCACGCGCAGTATGTACTGGTAGACGAGCGCGTCTTCGCGCTGCAACAGGGCCTCCACCAGCGACGCCGGTAACAGTTCCGGCGCAAACTGGCTGAACTCCGTGAGGTGTAACGGGCGGGTGACTACATCGACCTCAGCCACCTGGAAACCCATGGATTCCAGGAAGCCGCACAGGGAGTCGCGGGTATAGAAACGCAGATGGGTGTCGTCGAGGATGCCCTCGTCGCGATAGTCGAACCTGCCCTCCAGCAGGTCAAGGACCACACCGGCGTAGCCGACGTTGGGTACGGACAGCAGCATCTCGCCGTCGGGTTTTAGCAGGGCTGCGGCGCGGCTGAGTACACCCTCGCGATCGCGCACGTGTTCCAGCACATCGGCGAACACCACGCGGTCGTAGCTTCCCGCTTCGAACGTCGACAGGGCGTCGTCGTCCTCCAGGTTGGCCTCGCACAACTGGCGATAGTGTGGAGCAGCCCGGGCGATATGCTCGGCCGACATCTCTATGCCGTCCACCGTGCACTGCTTTTCCCGCACCAGGTAGGCGCCCAGCTCGCCGCTGCCGACACCCAGGTCCATGACCGTGGCAGCCTCGGGGATCCTGTCTGCCAGTTTCGACAGGGAATCCTCGGCGCCGGCGCTGATTTCGCGCTGGTACTTCAGGCGGTTGTCCGTCATGGCGCAGGCTCCGGCAGTTCTACCTGTATCGGGCAGCACGGCAGTGGCGTAATGTCTTCACTGGCTTTCACGGACACACTGTCACCAGCGGTCAGGCTGGCCGGCGCCAGGTTGAAACAGAACCCGCACTCGGTACCGGCGGCAGGCTCGGCGGACAGCTCGGCTGACAGGTCGGCGGGCTGCTGGGGGCAGGGCGCCAGCGTCTCGAAAGACCGGTCTGCCACCGTCGTCGCCACCACCTTGCCGTTGACGGAGAGCTCCAGGGCAGCGGCCGGCTTCAGCGGGAAGTTGTAGCGCGCCCAACCCTGGACGCGGTCGTGGTCGATGCCGGTAATGGCACCGGACGCCTTGGTGGTGCGCGTGGCGTCCAGGTAGTCTTCAGGCGCAGGGCGGATGAAGTCGATGGCGGCCTGGCGCGCCCCGTCTTCGACTTTTCCGGGCAGCAGCTCGATCAGCGCATCGACCAGCAGCGCCGGGCTAGCCATCAGCTTTTCGTAGGACACCAGCAGCGCGCAGGGCCGGGCCGTTTCTAGAAAATCGATAATGCGCTCGTTGTCGGCCAGTAGTTTGTCCATGGTGCGGAAAATATCCACGCCGCCGGAGATTCGGGTGCGCTGCGCTGCGGCGAACACGTCGCGAAACACAACGATATAAACAGGCTTGCGAAACAGGGTGTGCACGTCCTGCACATGGTACAGCAGCCGGGGGCGCTTGAAGGCCCAGACCGGGTGCGCCGAGTCGTAGTCTTCGATCACGCTACGAATCTCCCGCTCACCGCCGTTCTCGATCGCATTGGCCAGGTTGACGTCCTCGAACACGGGGCCGGCGGAGAGAGCGCCGGTAAACACACCGAGCCGGTCCAGGGCACCGGCTACGGCGGACGTGCCGCCACGCGCGGTGCCCAGCACCACCAGTGTACGCTGCGACGCCGCCTCGATTGCACCGAGGGTGGCGACGCCCGTGTTCACCATGGATGAAAGTGCGTCAGCCACGGCGCAACCCCACGCGCTCCGCCCAGCGCCGCCACCAGGGCTGGGGCTGCCTGAAAGTGAGCGGGCTATTCATGATGTCAAAGGGATCGCCGGTGACGAAGGCGCGCACTGTATCGCCGGGCTGCAGCGGTTCTTGCAGTTCGAGGTCGAAGGCGCAGCGGCCGTCGGCACTGATACCCATCTCGGCGAGGTCTTCCCGGTACTGGTCGGCAGGCAGCCGCGCCACTTCCTGCCCGTTGACCTCGATGGCTACCTCGGCCTGGCGCCGGTGGGTGAGGTACTGGGCCCAGCCGCGTACACGGCGGCGCTCGACAATGTCCAGCCGGCCCCGGCTCTTGTTGTTGCGGGTGTGGTCCAGGTACCGCGCGGGGCTGGCTTCGATGCTGGCGACGGCACGCTCTCGATCGGCCTCGGGGCAGCCACAGAAGTCGGCCAGCGCATCGACGAAGCCGGCCGGGTTTTCCAGCAGCTTCTCATATGACACCAGCAGCGCCGGCGCGCCGCTTTCCCTGAGAAACTGCTGGCTGCGGCGATACTCGTCCAGGGTCCTGCGCATGGTGCCCAACAGGTCAGCCTCACTGGAGAGCTGGGCGCGCAGGGCAGTGGCCAGCGGATCCCGGAACACGGCGATGTAGCGGACGTTGCCCAGTGCCGCGTGATAGTGCGGGAGGTAGCGGCTGAAGCCTGGCCGCTTGTAGCCCCAGGGGCTTACAGTGCTGCGCTCATCGATCAGTGCCCTGGCATCGGCCTCGCGCCCTTCCTCGATGGCCAGCGCCAGCTCCAGGTCCTCGTATACCGGCGGCAATGCGCCGCGGCCCATTGATATGCCCAGGGCGTCCAGGCAGGCCGCCACGGCCGAGGTGCCGCCCCGTGCTGCTCCCAGCACAACGATGGCGACCGGCGGTTGTGATGAAAGCTGCTCGGCGTTGAGCACCTCGAGGCCGTTGTTGACGAGGTCCTGCAGCGCAGCCTGTCGCTGGGTAGGCGGCACCGGGGATCAGCCGGGCTTCCGGCCCCAGGCATATACCCACATGTCGTCACCGGCGTGGTGACGCACATCGTCGAAGCCGGCCATGGTGAGGAAATGACACAGCTCCTGGGGTGTGGAGGACTTGCTGATGTTCGCCGGCCGCTGTAACGGGTGGTAATCCAGCATGTTCTTCATGAAGAAGTCCCAGCCCTCCCGCGACAGCAGGTTGTAGTTGTCAACGTAGAGCCGGCCGCCGGGGCGCAGGACCCGCATGGCCTCGCAGATGTAGTTGAAGCGGTCCCATTCGTCGAGGTGCATGAACACTACGGTGCAGTACACCATGTCGATGCTGGCGTCCTCGATGGCGGACAGGTCCCAGCCGTTCAGCGCCTGGAACTCGACGTTGGCGAGATCGCCGGTGCGGGTGCGCGCGTGGTCCAGCATGTTTTCCGAGACGTCGGCACCAATCCAGCGTTTGCACAGGGGTGACAGGGTGCGCGCCATGCGGCCCACTCCGCAGCCGATTTCGAGGATGGTGTCTTCGTCATTGACGCCCACGCTGTCCTTGAGCACCTGCAGCGTGAACCTGGAGGTACGTTCAAATTCAGCCTCATCGGTGTAGCCCGCGACCGAAATCTTGGCATTGCTCTCGTTATCAGAGACGGCGTTCCAGGTGTCCTTGTAGTTGCCGCGGCTGGTGTCGGCTTCCTGCTCTGCGCCGTTTTGCTCCCAGCGCATGGAGCCGAAATCCCGGGCCCGGAATTCAACCGGGCCGGAGCTGAAGCCATCGTTGAGAACCTCGAGCTGCAGCACGTGATCCGCCCCACGGCCGGAGGGAATCTCCAGTTCGAAGGCAAAGCCACACTGCAGCGGCGCCTGCTTTGACTGGTTGGCGAAATGAGCCACAACATCCGGGCGCTCCACCGTCATGCCATATTCGGCCTGGCTGCCATCCGGCGAGGTGACCAGTACCCGGGCCGGGCTGTCATCGAAGCTGGCCGCCCAGCCGCTGAACTGGACGCTGCGTGGCTTGTGAATAAAGGTCCACTGGCGGGGGGCGTCGAAACAGAACTCGAGCGAAGACGTGGCACTGCCTTCACCGTCGGTGCGCGGCAGTTGGGCTGTCTGAATGGTCATGGCGCTGGCTTTGAAGTTGTCTGGTGTTCTATGCAATAGAAGTTGGGAGCGATTCCGCGTTACAAGCCTGCACCAGTGGGAACTGTGCGCAGCGCGGCAAATTGAGCGATACCGGATTCTACTCTAAAATCCGCGACAAACAATTCCAACGGATCGGCAAGAGCGCCTTCCCGGGCATGCTGTTTAATTCCTTCGAATACCTTGCCGTTTTTCTGCCTTCGGTATTCCTCCTGTTCCTGCTCGCCAGCCTGACTGGCCGGGCAACCCTCGCCCGCCTGATGCTGGTGTTGGCCTCGCTGTTTTTCTATGCCTACTGGAAACTCGGCTACCTGCCGCTGCTGCTGGCTTCCATCGCGGTGAACTACAGCATTGGCAGCTACCTGCGCCGGGCTGATGAATCGACCCTGCGGCGGCCCGCGCTGTGGCTGGGGGTGGCCTTCAACCTGGGCTTACTGGGTTATTACAAGTACGCCGATTTCCTGGTCGCCAACGTGAACGCGCTGGCGGGCACCGAGCTGGCCCTGTCGCACCTGTTGCTGCCGCTGGCCATCAGTTTCTATACCTTCCAGCAGATCGCCTTCCTGGTGGATGCCTATCGCGGCCAGGTGGCGGCGCCCGGTTTCCTGAACTACTGCCTGTTCGTGTGCTTTTTCCCGCAGTTGATTGCCGGGCCCATCGTGCATCACTCGAAAGTGGTGCCGCAGTTCAATCGCGACGATTTCCTGAGGATCGATCCGGACAACCTGCGAGTCGGCCTGTTCTATATCGCTATCGGTTTTTTCAAGAAGACCGTGCTGGCAGACGCCCTGGTGCCGCTGGTGGGCACTGGCTTTGCCACGGCGGCTTCCCTGCCACCCCATGAAGTGGCGCTGGTGGTGCTGGCCTATACCTTCCAGCTCTACTTTGATTTCAGCGGCTATACCGATATGGCGATGGGGGCGGCGCGCTGCTTCAATATTCGCCTGCCACTCAACTTCAATAGTCCATACCGCTCACGCAATATTCGCGAATTCTGGCGGCGCTGGCATATTACCCTCAACGACTTCATGACCCGCTATGTTTATGGCCCACTGCGGGGCAGGGCACGCAGCGGCGCCCGACCATTGGTGGCAGTCTTCCTGACCTTTGTGCTGGTGGGCACCTGGCACGGGGCCGGCTGGAACTTTGTGCTGTTCGGCATTCTCCATGGACTGGCGGTGCTGTTCGTCACGGTGTTGCATGGCCGCCTGGAGTTTGTCCCGGAGCGCGCCGCCATCGCCATCACCTTCCTGTTTTTTGTCCTGAGCCTGGTGCTGTTTCGGTCCGCCGATGCCGACGCTGCCTTCGCCATGTATCGCGCCCTGTTTGATATTGGCCACTACCATGTTGACTGCGCAGCGTCCGCCAGCGCGCTCGCTATCACGGCGCTCGACCTGCTGTTGATTGGCGGCAGTGCGCTGCTGTGTTTCCTCGCACGCAACTCCAATGAACTGAGTGCCGACGCCCAGTTGCAATCGCGCATGTGGCCCCTCACTCTCACCCTGTTTATCATCGCGCTCTCTTTCAATACCAGCAGCAGTGAATTCATCTACTTCAACTTCTGAGTCCGCGCGCCGCGCCTGGTGGCTGCTGCCGCTGCTGTGTGCGCTGTTGCTGCCCACCTATAACTGGGTGCAGGATTACTACGGCATCTTTGGCCAGCGCCAGGACTGGCGCGGGGTGATTCCCAACGAGCGCTACCATAAGTTCGAGGCGCTGCGGTCGCGTCGCGAGGAGATCACCACCTTGCTGTTTGGCTCCTCCAAGGCCGCCAATATCCCCTTTGCGGAGAACCTCGGCAACGGCGCCTACAACTTTGCCTATTCCGAGGGCCTGCCGCGCGACCACCTGGAAGTACTGAATGTCCTGGTGGAGGAATTGCCCGCGCTGCAGCGGGTCTATATCGCAGTCGATGAAATGGCCTACCTGCTGGACCCGGGACGACACGCCACCGATTACCTGCGGCGCCAGCACCCGGTGGTGGCCGGCGAGCCGGGTTGGCGCTTCCACCTCGACTACCTGTTGCGCCCGCTGTCGAATACGGATGCCCTGTATTTTGATCCGCAGCGGCAACAGCGCCCGCAGGTGAGTTACCAGTTCCAGACCACGGGCCGCAGCCTGTGTGAGTCCTGCGACACCGAGATCGACGCCGATCCCGCCGCGCATGCGCAGCAGGCCTTCTTCCGTTTCCCCTACAACCCACCGGACCAGTACGGCCTGCAACACCTGCGGGCTGACCTGGCGGCGACCCTCAATTTGCTGGCCGCAAACGACATCGAAGCGATACTGTTCCTGCAGCCGACCTTTGCCAACAACCTGCGCTGGCACAACCTGGGCATGCTGGAGCTGCTCAAAGCCATGCTGGCGGAACTGGGCCCGTTCCATGATTTCCTGGTGTATGAGGAGTCGCTGGCGGATACCGTCAACTTCTACGACGTTATTCATTTCCGCCCGAATGTCGGGCAGCGCATGATGGACATCCTGACCGCTCCGGACGAGATCGCGCCGGGAGGCTTTGGGCATCGAGTCAGCGTCGAGACGCTGAAGCGCCACAATGCCCGCGTGCGGGAGCAGATTGTAGGCCCGCTGGTTCCTGTCCATCGCTACCGGCAGGACCGTGAGTACAGTCACTGGCAGCAGGAGTCAGGCTTCCGACGTGTCGCGCTCGATTCCGCGCCTGCCCGCGCCGCGCTGGCCGCCGAAGCGGAACCCCTGAGCTGCCGCCTGGATACTGTCAATCGCGCCCGCTTCGCCGGCAAGCCTGTTCGCATCGCCTTTGAAGATCTGGGCATGCTGGAGTTCGGTGGCTGGTCGAAACTGGCGGGCATGCAGCCCACTGGATACTTCCTTGTCAGGGAGCAGGGCTTCCTCGGCAAGGACCGGGCCTATGCCATGGCGACTGCGCTGTCCCGGCCGGACGTGGCCGGTCGTTTTGGCGAGCAGTTTGCCCAGGTCGGGTTCCGGGGCAACCTCGATATCAGCGACCTGCGGCGCGGCAATTATCTTCTCGAGCCCCGCTTTGAGAACGGCGCCGGTGATTGGTTTGCCTGTGACAAAGTGTTTAGACTTGTCGTCCTTTGATCCGGGCAGCACCCTTTTCACCATGAGCGACTGGGACACATCCATACGCCGCGCACAGTTCGACGGCAATGGCGATGCTATTACCGAGACTACGGTCACGCCGATGGAGTACTGTGTGCACTTGCCGCATGTCTGGCAGAGCGATGACGACGGCCACCTTTGCCTGCGCTGTATTGGCTGGGCCGTGTCCCCCGGGGACGAGCCGATTCGTGTCCGGGTGGCCGGGCGCGCAGGTGTCATGAAGTGGGTTCGGCCAGTCACGTCGCGGCCCGACGTTGTCGCCACCTATCGCCGTCGCGGGGTGGACGTTTCCGAGTTCGTTGGCTTTGATTTCCTGCTCGATGTGGATCTTGCAGCCGACGGCGGCTCCCTGACGCTCGACGTGCTGGCTCCATCCTTCAGCTCCGGTCCCCTGGAGATCGACGTGGCCGCCCTCTATCAGGCCCACCGAGAAACCCTGCGCCGGGAGGCCGACAGCGCCGGCGACCCGGCGCTGATCAAGGGGCGCGGGCGGCTCGACCAGGCCGAGGGCAGTCGCGTCTTTGGCTGGGCGCAGGCACCCGGCAGTTCCGTACCGGCGGCAGTAGTGTTGTACCTCAATGGTGAACGCTGCGCGGAGACGCTGGCTGACCGCTACCGGGAAGACCTGGCACGGGTAGGCTTCAGCGCGAATGGCAGGATCGCCTTTGAATTCGAGCTCGAGCGGACGCTGGTGCCCGGAGACGTGGTGAGCGTGGCGATCGAGGGTGGCGAGGAGCTGAACAACAGCCCCATCGAGATTACTTGACGCGCTGCAGGTAACCTTTCGGGTTCCAGGTAATCAGGAACCTTTCGCGGGTACGGTCGATCACGAAGTCCGTGTTCTCTTCGACAAAAGCCTCGATGGCTTCATAGGGGCCCGGCCGGGGGCTCCCCGGCACCACCAGGCCGTGATCGCAGATGCTGTCCTCCACGATTATGTAATCTCCCGCTTTGACCAGTGCCGAGTACTGGCGCAACACGGCCAGGGTGTTGGCGTAGGTGTGGGCGCTGTCCTCGATCACCAGCACCCGCTCGTCGGCGCCGATCAGCGCGGTGACCTCATCAAAACAGGCGGCGGCATCGGCTTCGATGAAGTGAATGCCCGGTTCCGCAGCCACGGCCGGCGAGATGTTGTCCAGGCTGATGTCGATGCCGATCACCCGGCCATGCCCCAGGTTCTGGCAGAGATGGTGCAAGGCGAGGGTGCCGCCGCCGCGGTTGCAACCAATCTCGATGATTACATCCGGCCGGGTCTCGAACAGGATTTCCTGGTACATCCAGAAATCCGTCGGGCACTTCCAGGCTTGCACACCGAAGTAGCTGCTCTGGTGCATCATGTGGCGCTGCATGTGTTCGAGCACGTCCCGCAGCGGCATATCGAGGCTGTCTTCCATCGTCCTGCGCATGGTGCCGGTTCCGGTTAGCGGGCGGCGGGCGCCGACAGTCGCCGCCGCAGTGCCATTTTCAGGTTGTGCTTGAACTTCAGCAGCGGCGGCATTGCCGGCTTCTCGGCGATCAGCACGGAGTCTTTCCAGCTGTCACTGGAATCCGGGTAGGTGCCCTTGGGCTGCCACTGAGTATAGATCTGCCGCGGTTGCAGGCCCACGTAGTGACACAGCGCGGTAAAGCCGTCGGGATAGAAACGCCAGCAGTCCACCGGGAAGCGGTGCTGGTTGCCGGCAGAGGGTGCGATAATGCAGACAATGCCGCCGGGCTTCAGTACCCGCCAGATTTCCAGGATGGTAATCCAGAAGTACTCGATGTGTTCGAAGGTCTGGCCGGAGATGAGCACGTCGCAGGACTCCGAGGGGATCTCCTTCCAGCGGTAGGGTTCGCTCAACACGATATCGACATTGGGCCCGGCCTCCAGGTCCACGCCGCGATAGTTCCAGGCGGTGTCTGCAAACAGCGGCCGGTAGGAACCGAGGATATCCTGGGCGCCCAGGTCGTAGATCTCCAGGGGTTCGGATTCGCGGCCCGCCAGGTGGCGGTCGCGGAAGTCTTTCATCTTTTCAAACGAACTGGCGTGCATAGGTCTCCTGGATCTCGGCTAGCGCCGGTATTCTTCGAGTACGTCGTCCGGCGCGCCGCAGGCCTTGATGCCTCCATCGGCGAGCCAGATGACCCGGTTGCATTCGTTGGCGATCAGTTTTTCATCGTGTGATACCACCACCGCCGTCTGTTCTGACTGCAATCGCTCTAGCAGGTAGTTGCGGGACTTCTCTCGGAACACCCGGTCACCGACGCTCAGGGCCTCGTCGATCAGCAGGATTTCCGGCCGCGCCTGGCAGGCCACTGCGAAGCCGAGGCGGCCGCGCATACCGGCTGAGTAGGTGCGCACCGCATCGTCGATCTGGTCACCGAGTTCCGCGAACTCGATAATCTCACCCATCGCTGCTTTCACCTCGGCCGCGCGCATGCCCAGCAGGATGCCGCTAAGCATGGCGTTCTCCCGGCCGGTCAGGTGGGGCTGGAAACCCAGTTGGATGGATAGCAGCAGGATGGACTCGGTATGGCGGACAATCTGGCCGGCGTCGGGGGCAATCAGTCCGCTCATCAAGCGTAGCAGTGAGCTTTTGCCGGCACCGTTGCGACCGATAATGCCCAGGGTCTCACCCGACAGCACCTCGAAGCTGACATCCTGCAGGGTCCACGGACTGCCGCGCCGGTCGTTGGTATAGCGCAGGCCCACGCCCTCGAAACTGAGCAGTGTGGTCATCAGTTGACCAGCCGGGGGTAGCGCAGATCGAAGCGGTTCAGCAGCCAGCTGCCCAGCGCCCCCAGCACCAGGCCGCAGGCCAGCACGTAGGCGAGCTGGGGCCAGGCTGGGAAGCCCTGTGACAGCAGCACCTCACGCCAGGCACTGAGCATGCCCGCCATGGGGTTGAAGTAGAGCACCGAGCGTAGCGGCTCACCGACCGAGGACACCTCGAAGAAGATGCCTGACATGAAGAACATCAGCGTCATGCCATAGTTCACCAGTTGCATGAGATCCGGCACCAGTGGAATTACCGCGGCCACCAGCAGGCTGGCGCCCACCACAAGCACCAGTTGCACCAGCAACAGCAGGGGAATGGCGAGCCAGCTCTCAGCCGGTGTAAAGCCTGAAATCACCAGGAAAGCGGTGAACGGGACCAGCACCAGGCTGAACTTCATGAGGTTGCTGGTAATCATTATCAGCGGCAGCAGCATCTTGGGTAGGTAAACCTGGCTGATAATCCCGTTGTAACGGCGGATGCTGAAAGCCGAAAGCCTCACGGTGGAATCAAACCAGCGCCAGAACACAAGGCCGGTGAGCAGGAAGTAGACGAAACCGGGGCCGCCGCGCTGCATGATCACCTCGAAGATCAGGTAGAAGGTCGCCAGGTAGATCAGCGGGTCCAGCACCCACCACAGCATGCCGAAATAGGCGCGATCGGAATCGCGCTTGAGTTCCGACAGGGCGCAGTGATAGAGCAGTTCGGCGTGGCGTTTGCGGAAGCGCATGGATGGCACGGTCATTCAGGAAGGGGGCGATTATAAAGGAACCTTCGCATAATTCGGTAATACTTCAGTCTTGCATCTGCCTGCGGTAGCCGGGCGCGAGTGTAAGCACAGGGCGGGTTGCCCGCCCACGGCCAGCATCCGCGGGCGCCCGGGCTAGGTGGCCGCTGGGGCCTCATGTACAATGTGGCGCTTTGCAATCCCCCGGCAGCCAGGGGCCGCTTTACAGGAAATTCATGGGCTTCAATGGCCGGAATGGAAAGAACTGCCTACTTTGCCACGGTGCACTGGCGCTCCGAGGACTGGATAGAGCTGCAGCTCGCGGCGATTCGCCGGCACTGCCCTCGCCCGCTTCGCCTGCACGCCTTTCTCAACCACGTGGCCGAGCGCTTTCACAACCAGTTCGACTGCGTGCACACCGAAGAGGGCATGCCACACCCCGACAAACTCAACCTGCTGGCTGAGGAAATCTGCGCGCAGGCCGACGATGCCGACATTCTCGTATTCATCGACGGCGATGCCTTCCCGGTGGCCGATCTCACCCAGGCCTTTGCCTCGCTTGAGCAGTATCCGCTGGTCGCGGCGCGACGCTTTGAGAATAACGGCGACCTGCAGCCACACCCCTGTTTCTGCGTTACGACCGTGGGATTCTGGAAATCGATCGAGGGTGACTGGCGCGGTGGTGGCTACTGGAAGAACCTCCAGGGCCAGCCGGTGACGGATGTGGGTGGCCGGCTGCTGAACAGTCTTGAAGAGCGTGGTATTAACTGGCTGGCACTGAATCGCAGCAATGCCCGCGACCTGCACCCGCTGTGGTTCGGTGTTTACGGTGGGCTGGTGTATCACCACGGCGCCGGCTTTCGCGACAAGCTGTGCCGGCTGGATGCCCTCAACGGCATCGATCGGCTGTCGCGGCTGGTGATCGGTCTGCAGCGTCGTTTCAAGCTGCAGCGCCGCCTGCCGGCTCTCAATGGCTGGCTCACGCGGCAGGTGCACAACTATATGCGCCGCCAGAATAACCGGCTGGCTGATGCGGTGTATGCCAGCATTCTCGAAGACCCGGAATTCTGTCGACGCTGGGGCTTTCTCGATGACCCGGTGGGACTGTCATGAAGCGCTGGCTTAACCTGTTCCGCAGTCTGCCGGTCTACCTGCGCAGCTTTGTCAGCCACGTCCAGCGCAATGGTTTCGAGGCTGCCGTGGTAAAAGCCTACCAGTATGTCATCTGGGGCTTCGGTCACGGTTATGGTGGCGGTTTCCGGCGCTGGTTTCTGCGCACCGGCATGGCGGATGAGACCTCGCCGGCGGCCGACGTGTTTGCGACGCCATCGGTCCTGATTGTCGGGCCGCTGGACCTGCCCCAGTGCCGCAAGTACCGGGTGGTACAAAAACTCGAGCTCCTGCATGGGCAGGGGGTGGAGTGCCACATGAGCCACGTCGACGACCAGGTACGGGTTTACAACCTGCTGCAAACAGCCACCCACCTGATGTTTTACCGGGCTGCGATGACGCCGCTGCTGGAGGGCTATATCGCCGAGGCCAGGCGCTTGGGCGTGGTATTGGCTTACGACATCGACGACCCAATCTTTGACGCCGACACCTATCGCAGCAACCGCAACCTGGAAACCCTGTCTGATGCGGAGCGCGAGCACCTGCTGGCGTCTGCGGACCTTCACCTTGATGTCATGCGCGAATGTCAGTTCCAGTTCGTCAGTACCACTGGCATGGCCGAGCGCGTGCGTGCCTGCCTCGGCGTTGAAGCGTCTGTGTGGCCCAACGTGGTGGATGCCGAAACCACGCAACTGGCGGCCCGCTACAGTCACCAGCCGCCGGCGGCCCGGGAGGAAACGGTGTTGGCCTATATGTCCGGCTCGCGCGCCCACGACCGGGATTTCGAGTCGGTGGCCACGGTGTTGGCGGGATTGCTCGAGAGCCATACCACCCTGGTACTGATGCTGGTGGGTTATGTCGAAGTGCCTGCTGCCCTGGCGCCCTACAGTGATCGCCTGCGGCGCATTCCCTTTGGCAACTACCACGAGTATTTTGCTGCCCTGTCGCGCGCCCAGCTTGTTGCGGTACCGCTGTTGATCGACCAGTTTAATGGCTGCAAGAGCGCGATCCGCTTCTACGAGGCGGCGCTGCTCGGCATCCCGGTGGTGGCTTCCCGGGTGGGCCAGTTCAGCGAAGTGATCAACCACGGCGAGAATGGCTATCTCGCGGCAAATACCGACGAGTGGACCGCGGCCCTGTCCGCCCTGCTGGACGATGCCGGTCTGCGCCACCGGATGGGAGAGGCGGCGCGGGAGGCTGTCGCACAGCGTCACACGGTGGCGGCTATTGTGCCGGAGCTGGCGGCGCCGCTGTCCCGGATGGGTGTGGAGTACGCCTTGTGAGCCGCCGGTTGCTGGTACTCAATGTGCACTATGCACCCCAGAGTTTCGGCGGCGCGACGGTGGTGGCCGAGGCCATCAACGAGAGCCTGGCGCAGGACCTGGGCTGGCAGGTAACCGTGATTACCACCCATGTGGATCCCGGCATTCCGGCTTACAACCTGCGCCGCTACCGGGCCAAATCCGTTGACGTTATTTCCATCAACCTGCCCACCGAGAAGCGCTACAGCGACGAGTACCAGAACGTCTACGTGGACCGCGTTATCGAGGGCCTGCTACCGCGACTCGCCCCCGACGTGGTGCATGCCCATGCGGTACAGCGGCTGGGCTGCGGCTTTTTCCCCGCCATCAAGGCGCTGGGAATCCCGCTGGTGGTCACTGTGCACGATGCCTGGTGGCTGTGCGACCGCCAGTTCATGGTCGACCTCAATGGCCGCTACTGTTTCCAGGAGGAAATCTCCCCGGCTCGCTGTCGCTACTGTGTGGATCGTCCGGATGAGTTTGAACACAAGCTCAAGGTGATGAAGGATGCGCTGTCCCTGGCCGACCTGGTGCTGGCGCCGAGCCGTTTCCAGGCTGAGCTCTACGGCGCCAATGGCATCGCCAATTGCCGCGTCAGCGGCAACGGCATCGTGCCGCCGCGACCACCGGGGACCGGTGTGCGCCTGCCCGGTGACAAACTGGTGTTCGGTTTTCTCGGTGGGCCGGGCCCGCTCAAGGGCGCGCCGGTGATCGTCGAGGCGCTCAACCAGATGCCGGACTACCGGGACTACCTGCTCAAGGTGGTGGATGCCGCCCAAAACGTGGGCGTGAGCTGGAAGGATCCCGGTTCCTGGCAGGTTCCGGGCGAGGTGGAGTTCACCCCCGCTTACGACCAGTCCGGGATCGACGACTTTTTCGCGGGCATCGACGTGCTACTGTTCCCTTCCCAGTGGAAAGAGAGCTTCGGCCTCACCGTGCGCGAGGCGCTGGCTCGCAATGTATGGGTGATCGCCTGCAGCGAAGGGGGTGTTGGCGAAGCCATCCGTGACGGGGAGAATGGTGAACTGATTCCCATGACAGCCAACCCTGAGCCGCTGCGCGCCGCCATGGCTCGCTGCCTGGCGCAGCCCGACCGCCTGCGGGCGCATCGCAATCCTCACGCCGACAGCATCCGCCTGTTTCCGGAGCAGGCCCGTGAACTGGACGGCTGGCTGCGTGAGCTGGGGGCCACGGCATGAAACCCGAGCTGACCATCCATATCGGCAGACCCAAGGTCGGCTCGACCGCGCTGCAGGGTTTTCTCAACCAGAACCGTGCTGCGCTGGCGGGGCAGGGCGTCTGTTACCCGAAGACCGGCCTCTACCACGGTGCCTCACACCACTTCTCGCTGGTGTTCCTGCCCAGCCTGCCGGACTACCCGGTGGTGAAGGACATCAGGCCCGACGAGCTCTACCAGGCGCTGGCCGCGGAAGTCGCGGAGAGCGGCCTGTCCCGTGCCGTGATCTCGTCCGAGAACTTCTGGCTGGCCAGGCCGGCGAAGCTCAAGCCCCTGCTCAGCGAGCGCTTCGATGTGAAGATCGTTGCCTACCTGCGGCGCCAGGATGAAGTCATGGTGTCCAGCTTTGTGCAGGAGATTCGCGGCGGGATGCTGTCACTGGACACGGCCATGGATGATTACCTCGGTGATCGGGGTCGACTCAAACTGCTGGATTACGACGCGGTGCTCTCGGAGTGGGAGCAGGTATTCGGCTTCGAAAACGTCAGTGTGCGCCTCTACGAGGCCATGACCGACGGTATCGAACGCGACTTCCTGTCGGTGCTGGGAATCAAGCCGGGCCGGGACTTCCGCTTCGTGGCAGCGCGGCGCAATGCCAGCCCGGCGCTGGACCTGTTGCGCATGCTGGAAACCCTGCGCGGCTACCCGGTGGGCGAAGTGTCGCATCGCCAGCTCTCAGGCATTCTCACCGAGGTGTCGGAGCAGCTCGGTGTCGACCCGGCCCACGACCCCAAGCGCCTGATCAGCAGCGCCCAGCGCCGACAGGTGCTGTCCCATTTCATCGACAGTAACCGGCGCCTGTTTGAACGTCACGATTGCGACGGGCAGCGCTTCCCCGAGATTGAAGCGGACGACGACGCCGCACCGCCGGAGATTCCGGAACTCGATCGGGAGCAGCGGGCCCTGCTGGGCATCATTGCCTACCAGCAGCGACAGATCCAGATACTTATCAACCGGGTCAGTCACCTGGAGCGGCGCGACGGGATTGCGCCGGTGTTGTCGCCGCCGTCGGCCAGGGTCGGCTGGCTCACGGCGCTGCTACGGCGCTTCGGGATTCGCTGAGTCAGCGGGCAACAGGTCCGGCCAGCGCCGGCGAATGTCTGCCACGACCATTGCCGCGGCGTGCTGCTGGCCCAGCGGGTTCCAGTGCGTGTCGTAGCGGAAGTAGAAATCCGGGCCGCGCTCCGAGCGAAAGCTGGGAAACAGGTTGACCAGCGGGTAACCGCGTGCCTCCAGCTGCTCGGCGATCCGGGTACCGCGCTCCAGGGCTTCGCGCTTGGCAGCCGCTGGTTCGTACACGGTCTGTCGAGCGGGGATGATCATCGCCAGGTAGTGATAGCCGAGCCCTTCCACCACGCGCCGCCGTTCTTCCATGAGGGCGATGACTGATTCCAGCGGCGAGCCGTCGGTGGTATTGGCCAGGGTGAGGTAAGGCCTGTGCCCGTGCACCCGGTACTCCTTGAAGTCCTTCAACAGGCGCCGCCACTGCCGGGCAATGATGTCCGGCAGCCACCAGCCCGGCCGCAGGATGCGCCGCTGCATGGCTTTGTGGGGCGGCAGGTCATGGCGCGCCATCGGTTCATAGGGTTCAAGCGCATCACCCTGCAGCGAGTAGATGCGTCGGGCCAGGGGCAACTTCGCCAGGTGGCGCTCGTGGTAGATGTCGATGACCAGTTCGACCTGGGCGAGGTCGGGCCGCGACAGGGTAGCCAGCAGTTCCCCGTGGGCGCCGTTGAAGGTGGCCACGCCGCCCAGTTCCGCCAGCTGCCAGGCGAAGGTCTGCTGGTCCGACACCCCCGATCCGAACACATTGGAACGGCCCTGGGTGAAAATTCGTGGCGGGCCCATATCGCCCGGCACAGATCGAAAGCCGTCAGCGTCGGTAGTGGCGATGGTGTCGCGCGACTCCTGGTAGTAGAACAGGTACTGGTGGCCCAGGTCCGAGTACTCGGTGCCTTCCCAGCGTGAATCCTCGGTAGTCGTGAGGTTGGACCAGGCGATCAGGTACTCCCAGGCACGGTAATAGAACATGTCAGGTCGCGCCAGGTAGAGCGCAGCGACGGCGGCGTGCAGCAGTGACACCGCCAGCAAGACCAGCCAGAAGCTACGCAAAAACGGATGTCGCGGCATCATGTTCAGAACTGGAAGTAGATAAAGGCCTGGTCGGGGACGGCCCTGACCACCGGTTGAAAGGCGAGGGCGGCTGCCACCAGCCCCACCGCCAGGCCCCACCCCGCGGTGGGCCGCCATTGCCAGCGCAGCGGGATGTCCTTCGCCGGGCGTTCACGGAAAATCTGCGAGCTGTTGGGGGCCTGCCAGACCACCGCCAGCAGCGCCAGCATCACGGCGATGACCAGGTATTCGTCGTGGGCGTAGGAGTGAATCTCCACGCCGCCGAACATGCGCCGGTACACCAGCAGGGCGTGCTCGAGAGTCGGCGAGCGGAAGATCACGAGCGCCAGTGCCCAAAAGTTAAAGGTCAGCAGCATGCCCAGCCAGTGGGGCATCTTCAGCCCAAGGTCTTTCCAGCCCTGGTGCAGCATCACGGCGCTGCCGTGCAGGCAGCCGAACACCACGAAATTCCAGCCTGCGCCATGCCAGACGCCGGTCACCAGGAAGGCGATAAACAGGTGTACGTACATTCGCGCATGACCACGCTTGCCAGCGCCCAGGGGAGCATAAACGTAGCGCATGACAAAGTCGCTGAGGGTGATGTGCCAGCGCCGCCAGATGTCGCGGATATTGCCGGCTTTGTAGGGGCTGTTGAAGTTGATGGGCAGCTTGATGCCGAACATCATGGCAGCGCCGATCGCCATGTCCGAATAGCCGCTGAAGTCAAAGTACAGCTGGAAAGTGTAGGCATAGGTGGCGATCCAGGAGTACAGGCCGGTGACCATGTCAGGGTTTTTCGCATCGAAGACCAGGCTCACCCAGGGGATCAGCTGGTCGGCAATCGCTACCTTCTTGAACATGCCGGCAGCAAAAATGCTGATCCCCAACGCCAGGTGTTCGGCGTTCAGCGCCTTGAGCCTGTCTTCGGCCAACTGGGGAATCAGCTTGCGATGATGGACAATAGGACCGGCGATGAGCTGCGGGAAGAAACACACGAACAGGCTGTAGCGCAGGAAAGGATAGGGTGGGGCGTCACCGCGGTAGGCATCCACTACATAGGCCACCTGCTGCAGCGTGAAAAAGGAAATCGCCAGCGGCAGCACAATCGCTTCCAGGTGAAAACTGCTGCCAGCGAGCTGGTTGGTCGCGTCGACCAGGAAGTTGGCGTACTTGAAATAGCCCAGCATGCCGAGATTGCCCGCCAGCGCCAGCAGCAACAGCCCCTTGCGGGTGCCGGGTTCGCTGCGGCTCATCCAGCTGCCCAGGCCATAGTTGAACAGGATTGAGCTGACAATCAGCACCAGGTACTGGGGGTTCCACCAGCCGTAGAAAAACAGCGATGCAGCGACCAGCCAGGCGACGCACAGGGTTGGCCGGTGCCGGGTGATCAACAACTGGTAGACCAACAGCGCGATCGGCAGGAACAGGCAGAAGTAGACGTGGGATATGAATAGCAAGCCGGATGCTCTCTGTTGTCAGGGGGCGGGCCTGAATCCCCTTGTTCCCGGGTGGTCGCCGTGTCATTCCACCTGCAGCGGGAGCGGGTTCGACAGCGGCGCGCCGGATGTTAATATCAGCTCCCCGCCTCATGCAAGCGTGCGGGAAGGGCCTGCGGTACCGCCTGAGACTCAGCAACAGCCTGCCATAGAGCCGGCACTGTGGGTTTGACGATATGAAGCTCGAAGTCTTCGAAGCGGCAACCGTGGCCGCGGGTTCAAGCTGGGCCGCTACCGCGGGGCCGCTGGACGTGTCCGTGTCCATGGTCACCTTCAATAGCGAGTTCAGCCTGCTTCAAAAGACCCTGGACGGTTTGCACCGTGCCCTGCGCTATGCCCGCGACCAGGGCCTCGATATTCGCCTGCAGTTGCTGGTGGTGGATAATTCCACCAACGCCCACTACCGTCAGCGAGTGCGTGACCTGGTGCTGGGCAAGCGCGGCGAGCGCTTTGACCGGGTCGACGTGTGGCATCCGGGCGGCAATATCGGCTACGGCGCCGCCCACAACCAGGCACTGCATCGCGCTGACAGTGATTTTCACCTGATCCTCAACCCCGATGTGGAGCTGGCGCAGGATGCGCTGTTCTCAGGTCTTGAGTACATGTGGCGTAACGAGGATGTGGCGGCGGTCAGCCCACGCGCCACCGACGGTAGTGGCCAGGTCCAGTACCTGTGCAAGCGCTACCCCTCGGTGATGGTGCTGATGCTGCGCGCCTTTGCGCCGGATTTCATCAAGGGCCGCTTCCGCGATTACCTGCACAGCTACGAAATACGCGACGCCTGTAACAATGGCACGGCCGCCGATGTACCGCTGGTCAGCGGCTGCTGCATGTACGCGCGCACGGATTCCCTGCAACAGGCTCGCGGCTTCTCCGACCAGTTCTTCATGTACTTCGAGGACTTCGACCTGTCACTGCGCCTGCAGCCGCTGGGGCGCCTTGTCTACCTGCCTAGCATGCATATCGTGCACCACGGCGGCTACTCGGCGCGCAAGGGTGTGCGCCACATCAGCATGTTCGTGCAGTCGGGTTGGAAGTTCTTCCGCCGACACGGCTGGTGCTGGATCTAGGTACGCGGGCAGTGCTTCAGCGCCCGTAAAATTCCCGTCGCGCGCCACCCTTGTAGTGCTTGCGAATCAGAGTGGCGGGATACTCATTGTAGCGGCTGATCACGTCTCGATTGATTAGCGGGTAACCCGGTCGACCAGGTTTTGCCGGAGGCCTGGCAATCGGTGGCTGCAGCGTCGGCGGCCTCGGGTGCAGCAGTGGCGGGCGCCCGTAACCGGGGCCAAGGAAACCGCGGCGTCCCACTATCACGCGGTTGGGATAGTAGTCAGCGTAGACCGGCTGCGGGTTGGCAGCGGTGCGGGCGGCGGCCGCTTCGGTCCTGAGCTTGGCCCGGTGGGCCTCGCGTTCACGCCGATCCGCGGCCATGCGATCCGTGGTTTCGCGCATGGCTTGCAGGCGCGCGGTATCGATTTCGGAAGGGGTGACGCTGGGCGTGCTGTAGTCCAGCACCTCGACGGCCTCGCCGGCCGGCGGTGGCTGGTCAGAAAAGCTGATGCGGCCTTTCTCATCCACGGTCTTGTACACCGTGGTGGCCATGGCCGTGGGGCCTGCCAGCAACGCGGCAAGGCACAGGACGTATCGGCTTGGACGCCGCTGTATTGGGTGCCGATCCATAGCTAAATGATAGTCCATCGACCCGGCGGCGCCCAGCGGGTGGCGACCCGACTTGGCAGGGCTGTCGGCCCGGCTTACCATGCGGCCATGAGTTCCCTGTCTCACCTTGCCTACCTGCAAGCCCTCGATATTCCCGTGCTGGTGTCGCGCCATGATTTACCAGGCGCTGCACCCACCCGGCGTTTGCAATTGGCCCGGCGGCAGCCGGAAGCGGCACCTGATCACGCTGCGGCGCCTGTTTCCGCCGCGGCACCTGTTTCCGCCGCGGCACCTGGGCAAGCGGCAGCGCCGGCGCTTTCGGCGCTGAGTGCCGACCTGCAGCGTGCGCAGACCAGTGCCCCCGCCGCAGTTCCATCCGCTCGCCCCAACTCGTCTGCAGCCACCGATACCCCGGTGTTCTCGATTGCCGCGACCAGTGCCGGCGGCTGGTTCTGGCTGGACGAAATCCCGGCGGGCCGGGAACCGGGCGAGGATTACGCACAGCTGCTGCTGGCCATTTGCCGCGCCCTGGGCTGGTCCCAGCAGCCGGCCCTGCAGGAATGCTTCAGGTACCCGGTGGCGGCGGGCCTGGCGGGCGGCGTACCGGAGGCACGCGAGGCGCTGGTCGGTTTCCTGACCGGGCGCCTGTCGCGACTGACGCCTGCCGGTGTGATACTCATGGGCGATTTCCAACAGGACTGGTTCGATCGCGACTGCCTGGCGGGACAACGCCTGGTGCAGACCGTCAGCGGCTGGCAGATGTTGCGTGACCCGTCTCTCAAGCCGCGGGCCTGGGCAACACTGAAATCCCTGCGCACGGATGCCTGAGGCAGTGCGGGTTCGTCCCGGCACAGCGACCGACCTGCGCACCATCGCCGCCATCGAGAAGTCTGCCTCCCGGCATCCCTGGAGCCTGTCCCAGTTTGTGGAGAACAGCCTGCGCGAGGAAAACGGCAGCCTGGTGCTGACTGACGGCGACGGCCCTGCACTGGGGTTTGCGCTCTACCAGCGGGTCGCCGACGAGGCGACCCTGTTGAACATCGCGGTACAGCCCGAGGCGCAGGGCTGCGGACACGGCGGCCGCCTGTTGCAGGCGCTGCAGGACCGGCTGGCAGCGCAGGGCACCCGGCGCCTGCTGCTGGAGGTGCGCTGTGGCAACACCCGTGCGATCACCCTCTACCGACGCTTCGGATTTGTCGAGGACGGGGTTCGCAAGGATTACTACCCGGTGGACGGCGGCCGTGAGGATGCGCTGCTGATGTCACGAGAGCTCGCCGTACTGGAGACTGTGGAATGAACGTGCTGGAAACCGAATGGTGGACCCTGGGTGTGCCGCCCGAGTGGTGGGCGGAACGGGAGGACGACAGCATTCTGGTCGGTGATCGCGACGACGTGGGCTGCATCGAGATTTCAACTCTGCACAAGGAGGAAGGCGAGTTCGCCGCCGCGGAAGTCGAGGGCATAGCGCGTAGTAACGGCGAGCCAGACTGGGAATGGCAGCCCGGTTCAGCGGGACCATTTCACGGGGTGTACTGCGAGTACCTGGAAGAGGGTGATGCGGTGCGCGAGTGGTACCTGGCCGCGGGCCCGGTGTTGCTGTTTATTACCTACAGCTGTGATGAGGACAACCAGGGCCTGGATGACGCGGCCGTGGATGACATCCTCAGCACCCTGACGCCGGCTGCCCCGGTTAACTGATCGTACCGGTTACCCGCACCCGCTTGGCGCCTTTGACGGGCTTTTCCCGCAGCGCGTCCTGGCGCGCCTTGATGCGGGCATCAATGAGGTTCTTGCCGGCAATCATCAGCCCCGTGAAGATGAATGCCCCGGGCGGCAGGATGGCCAGCAGGAAATCGTTGTAGTTGCTGAACACCACGATTTTCCAGGACGCAGCAGCCGGCCCGAACAGCAGGTCCATATTGGCGAACAGTGCGCCAGTGCCGGCCAGCTCCCGCATGCCGCCCAGTATCACCAAAACCACCATGAAGCCGATGCCCATGATGAAACCGTCATAGAAGGCCGGCGCGATCGGGTTCTTGCGGGCGAAGCCGTCGGCGCGGCCCAGGATGACGCAGTTGGTGGTGATCAGCGGCAGGAAGATGCCAAGAATCTGGTACAGCTCGTAGGCAAAAGCCTGCATCAACAGCTCGATACAGGTCACCGCCGAGGCAATGATCATGACAAAGGCGGGCAGGCGCACGGTGTCCGATGTGATGTTGCGGATGATGGATACCGCCGTGTTGGAGGTCACCAGTACGAACACTGTGGCGAGCCCCAGGCCGATGGCGTTTACCACGCTGCCGGTCACCGCCAGTAGCGGGCACAGGCCCAGCAGCTGCACGATGGCCGGGTTGTTCTTCCACAACCCGTTGATGGAGAGTTCCCGGTAGTTGGTGTCAGCCACGTTCCTGCTCCGTCTTTTCCTGCTCCGTCATGTCCTGCTCCGATCCCCCCATCGACACCTGCTCAGCCAGCAGGCGCTCGCGGTGGGCGGCAAAATACTCAAGGCCCCGTTTCACCGCAAAGGTGACGGCCCTGGGGGTAATTGTAGCGCCGGTAAACTGATCGAACACGCCCCCGTCTTTCTTGACAGTCCACTGCTCTGGCGGCGGTGTGCCCAGCCCGTGGCCTTCGAAGTCCAGCACCCAGTCGGATTTCTTGATGTCGACCTTGTCTCCCAGTCCCGGCGTCTCCCGGTGCTGCAGTGCGCGTACGCCGGCAATACTGCCGTCCCGGTTCACGCCCACGATCAGCTCGATATTACCGCTGTAGCCGTCCGGTGCGTTCACCGGAATGATCACAGCCACGGCCTCGCCGGCCTGACGGGCGATAAACACCTTCTTGTCGCGCTTCAGACGCAGCAGGTCGTCGCCGGGCCCCACCGGCACAGTGTCTTCCAGCAGCACGTTGTCGTGACGAGAGGGCGGCACAATCTCGAACAGGGCCTTTTCTTCGGCGGCACGCTGGGCGGCGGCAATTCGATCACTGGTGCCCAGGTAAGTGCCGGCAATGACGCCGGTGGTCAGCACGGCGAACCCGGCCAGCAGCAGGCTGTTGAGGCTGATGGGGGTCACGAGGCCTCGCTCCGGTCGCTGGCGATGGTCTCGCTGCGTTTACCGTAGCCATAGGTCTGCGGCTGTGTGTAGTAGTCGATGAAGGGCGCGGCGAAATTCATGATCAGCACCGCGAAAGCGACCGCGTCCGGGTAGTTGCCAAAGCAGCGAATCAGGAACACCAGCACGCCGATGGCGGCTCCGAACACCAGCCGCCCGCGGTTGGACACGGCCGAGGAGACCGGGTCGGTGATGATAAAGAAGGCGCCGAAAATCGCGCCACCGCTGAGCAGGTGAAACAGGGCCGAGCCGGTGCTGTCGGTGCTGCCGCTATCGTGAAACAGGGTCGCTATCAACGCCAGGCTGGCCAGCATGGCCACCGGTGCGTGCCAGGTATAGATGCGTTGATAGAGCATCCACAGGCCGCCGACCAGGAATCCCAGGCTGGCCCACTCCCAGCCGACGCCAGCCCAGCGGCCGAACTGTGGGTTCTGCTGCCAGAGCACGGTTTCGGTCAGCGTGCTGTTCTGTTTGAGCAGGTCCAGCGGCGTCGCCATGGTGACAGCGTCTATGCTGTTGGGCTGGAAACACAGGCGCAGGGCCTCCAGCAGGCCCGGTACCTCCACCGCGTTTACGCCGCGCGGCGCAGCCCAGCTGGTCATCTCCACCGGGAAGGAAATCAGAAGTACCACGTAACCGACCATGGCCGGGTTGAAGGGGTTGTAACCCAGGCCGCCGTACAGGTGCTTGGCGATGATGATGGAGAAGGACACTCCGACCAGGATCAGCCACCAGGGCGCGTAGGCGGGCATGGCAATCGCCAGCAATGTCGCAGTGACCAGGGCGCTGCAGTCCTTGAGGTAGGGAGCCACCGGCCGCTTGCGCAGCTTGAGCGCCAGCGCTTCCGAGGCCAGCGCCACGATGCAGGCCCAGGCGATGTTGACCAGGGTGCCGGCGCCGAAGAACCAGGTCAGCGCGGCGACGCCCGGAATACAGGCCAGCATCACCGTCTGCATGACCCGTGCCGTGGACAGCGGGCCGTGGGCATGGGGTGAGGTCACCCGCATCAGTGACATGTCAGGATTCCTGCTCGGTGTTCATTTCATCGACCTCGCGCCGGGCCGCCTCCAGCTTGGGGCGCAGCTTGTCGATGGCGGCTTCCAGTGCCTCGATGATGGTGTCCTCGGCGCCGGCCCCGCGGCTGGCGGCCAGCTTGGCCTCGCTCTTCTGCAGGCGCTGTTCCAGCCGTTCCAGGTTGGCGCGGGCTTTTTCCGCCGGGCTCTGGTTGGCGCTCTCGGCACGGGCCTGGCGGGCGCGCTCGATGGCGAGTTGAGCGGCATCCATTTCCTCTGCTGCCGGAGCGGCAGCGGTGTCTGCCGGCAGTGCCGCCACTTCCGCGCGGGCCGCCTCCAGCTTGGGCCGCAGTTTCTCAATGCCGGATTCCAGCGCCTCGATGATGGTGTCCTCGGCGCCGGCTTCGCGGCTGGCAACCAGCTTGGCCTCGCTCTTCTGCAGGCGCTGTTCCAGCCGTTCCAGGTTGGCGCGGGCTTTTTGCGCCGGGCTCTGGTTGGCGCTCTCGACACGGGCCTGGCGGGCGCGCTCGATGGCAAGTTGAGCGGCATCCATTTCCTCTGCTGCCGGAGCGGCAGCGGTGTCTGCCGGCAGTGCCGCCACTTCCGCGCGGGCCGCCTCCAGCTTGGGCCGCAGTTTCTCAATGCCGGATTCCAGCGCCTCGATGATGGTGTCCTCGGCGCCGGCCTCGCGGCTGGCAACCAGCTTGGCCTCGCTCTTCTGCAGGCGCTGTTCCAGCCGTTCCAGGTTGGCGCGGGCTTTCTCCGCCGGGCTCTGGTTGGCATCCGCACTGCGCGCGGCGCGGGCGCGCTCGATGGCCTGTTGGGCCGGATCCAATCCTGCGGTCGCCGCCTGGCTCGTATCACCGGCCGCGGCGGCTTTCTTGGCTTTGGCGCGTTCGATCGCGGCCTGGATGGGGTCTTCTTCCTTGCTGCCGGTTTCGGCGGCCTCACGGGCACGTGCCTCGGCTGCCTGCTTGCGTGCGCGGCGCTGGGCTTCCTTCTCTTCCGCTTCCCGTTGCAAGCGTTCCTGGCGGGCTTCGAAGCGGGTCTTGGAGTGCTCGGACTTGGCCTGGTCGCGCCGCAGCTGGGTCAGCTCCGCTTTCGAGGCCCGGTAATACTGCACCAGCGGGATGTTGCTCGGGCAGGCATAGGAGCAGGCGCCGCACTCGATGCAGTCGAACAGGTTGTGGGCCTCGAGCTTCTCGTATTCCTTGCCGCGGGAAAACCAGTACAGCTGCTGTGGTAGCAGGCTGGCTGGGCAGGCTTCCGCGCACAGGCCGCAGCGAATACAGGCCTGGGCCGGCGGCGGCGGTGGCAGCTCTGCCACCGTGGGAGCGAGGATACAGTTGGTGGTTTTCACTACCGGCACGTCCGCATCCGGCACGGTAAAGCCCATCATCGGGCCACCCATAACCAGGCGCTGGTTGCGCCCCGCGGAAAACCCGGACTGCTCGAGCAGGTAACTCATCGGGGTGCCGAGCAGTACGTCGAAGTTGCCCGGCTCAGCCACTGACTCGCCGGTTACCGTGGTAATGCGGGAGATCAACGGTTTGCCGTGCGCCACCGCATCGTAGACTGCGACCGCGGTACCCATGTTCTGGCACACCACACCGATGTCCGCGGGCAGGCCGCCGCTCGGTACCTGGCGGCCGGTGAGAATTTCGATCAGCTGTTTCTCGCCGCCGGAGGGATACTTGGTGGGAAACACCACCACTTCCATACCGGTGCCCTCGCAGGCCCGGCGCAGGGCTTCGATGGCATCGGGTTTATTGTCTTCCACCCCGAGCAGCACTTCCCGCGGGTTGACCAGCTGCCGGAGAATCTCCGTGCCGGCGACGATCTGCTCGGCGCGCTCACGCATCAGCACATGGTCAGCCGTGATGTAGGGCTCGCACTCGGTACCGTTGAGAATGAGAAAATCGATGCCGCCGGCCCTGGGGTTGACTCTCAGCTTGACCGCGGTGGGGAAACCGGCGCCACCCATGCCGGCAATACCGGCATTGCGAATGCAGGCCAGCAGGGTGTCCCGGTCGGCGTTGGCATAGTCATCGATGCCGCCGTGTTCCACCCAGCGGTCTTCGCCGTCGGTTTCCAGGACGATACAGGTGGTGGCAAGCCCCGAGGGATGGGCCACGGCGCGTTCCTCGATGGCTGTGATCATGCCCGAGGTAGGGGCGTGTACCGGCACACTGATGATGCCGGCGGGCTTGGCGACGCACTCGCCCTTCAGCACGTGCTGGCCCACTTCGACAATCGCTTCGGCCGGCGCGCCAATATGCTGGTTCAGGGGCAGTACCAGTTGTGGCGGAATGCCGGCGGATTTAATCGGCCGGGTAAGGGACTGGTGCTTGTTCTCCGGCGGGTGGATCCCGCCGTGGAAGTCCCAGATTTTCCTCATGCCGCATCCCTGTCCGTGGCGATGATATCGCCCGCCGCTTCCTGGCCGGGAAGCTCCCAGTGCCAGTTGGCCAGGGTCACCTGCTCGCTGACCATCTCGATGCAGTCCACGGGGCAGGGATCAACGCAGAGGTCGCAGCCCGTGCACTCGCTGGTGATCACCGTGTGCATCTGCTTGGCGGCACCGAGGATGGCATCCACCGGGCAGGCCTGGATGCACTTGGTACAGCCGATACAGTCTTCTTCATGGATAAAGGCCACCGCCGGCAGCGCCGACTCCTCGCCGTGTTCCTCATCCAGCGGCAGGGGTTCCACATCCAGCAGGTCCGCGAGCTGGGCGATCCCCGCCTCGCCGCCGGGGGGGCAACGATTGATCGCCTCGCCCTCGGCAATGGCTTCCGCGTAGGGGCGGCAGCCCGGGTAGCCACACTGGCCACACTGGGTCTGCGGCAGAATGGCGTTGATCTGTTCCACCACCGAGTTGCCCTCGGTCTTGAACTTCTCCGAGGCATAGCCCAGCAGCGCGCCGAACACAGCCCCCAGGCTGACCAGCGCAATCAGGGCGGCAAGGAAGGGTTGCTGTGCGATCCACTCGTACATCACGCTACACCAGTCCGGCAAAACCCATGAACGCCAGGGACATCAGGCCGGCAGTGACCATACCGATGGCGGCGCCCTGGAAAGGCTGGGGCACGTCGGCCACCGCCAGCCGCTCGCGCATCGCGGCAAACAGTACCAGCACCAGGGAGAACCCGACGGCAGCCCCAAAGCCATAGAACAGGGACTGCAGGAAGTTGTGCTCCTTGTTGATATTGAGTAGTGCCACGCCGAGCACCGCGCAGTTGGTGGTGATCAGCGGCAGGTAAACACCCAGCACCCGGTGCAGCAGCGGGCTGGATTTGCGCACTACCATTTCGGTGAACTGCACCACCACGGCGATCACGAGAATGAAGGAAATCGTACGCAGGTAGCCGAGCCCGAGGGGCTCCAGCAGGTAGTTGAAAGTCAGGTAACTGCAGGCCGATGCCAGCGTCAGCACAAAGGTCGTCGCCATCGACATACCCATGGCTGTTTCGAGCTTGTTGGACACGCCCATGAACGGACACAGACCCAGGAACTGGACCAGCACGAAGTTGTTCACCAGGATTGCCCCGATCAGCAGGATCGAATAGTCGGCGAGCACGAAGACCTATACCTTGGAACCGCTTACAAGTAGCTCCACAGTCTATCGCCCGCAGGTTTACCCAACAAGTCTGACGGTTTCTCCAAACGCCCCTAAACCCCTGATTTTCCTCTGGGTATTTGCCCTGGCCCAGCCGACCTTCTTACCAGCGGGGTGATCGTTCTACCTCAAAAGAGCTTGTGTCGGTCGCCTGAAGGACCCGCATGTGCCTCTGCTGTCGGCGCATCGGCATACACCCCTTTCCCGGCCACGCCGTGAACCCATCCCTGCGGGCTCGGAAGCCGGGTCGCCGGCCGTGCCATCCATGGCGGAGTCGCTCCATTGAAGAGATGTGCACCGCTGCACCTCCGTTTTGAGCCATCATCTGGGAGATTTAGTCCCTTTTCCGAAGCCTGATGCAGTGCGACGGTGCTGTTACCCATTTTTCAGACCGTGGTCACCAAGGATGGCGACCTCGAGCCTCCAGGGATGGGTTTACGGCGTGTCTGAAAAATGGGTAACAGTGGCGGCGCGCGGCCAGGCACTGAATGACTCAGGTGCGAAGCTGTGAGGGCTTCAGCCGAGAACTATGACTGAATCCAGTCCAAAGCCTCATTGGCGTCGGTAAAGAGTTTGAAAACGCCGGAGTCGATGTTGAGGGCGAACTGCTGGAGGATGCCCATGCGGTCGCGGTCCGGGGCAATCAGGGCCACCTTTGTGTCGGGTGCCAGGGTGATCTCGCGCAGCACGAACTCCGTGAAGCGCAGGAAGCTGTCCATTGTTATGTGGGACAGATCGGCCTTGGAGAAATCGCAGATGCGGTGCAGTGAAGCGCTGTAGCTCGGGTCGCTCTTGAAACTGCGGGCCGCCCGCACGAAGGCGTCGAAGTCGGGTGATCCCCTGACCGTGATATAGGCATAGTGCTTCGCCGTGATGACCCGGTGTTCAATCACGGTGACCTCCCCGCGGCTTTCTGCAAGCCTGTAGAAAGTTTAGACCGCACCACCGCAGGCTCAAGCAAGAAGGGTCGGTTTTCTTTTCCGCTGCGAGTGCCAGCGTCAGGCTTTGCTCATCGGGGTCCGGTCGGCGCTGCTTCATTGTCTGGGTTGTTTGCCTGGCCAAGAATCCGGCGGCTGAACAGGCGGTGTTTTTCCGGGTTGCTGTGCTGCCAATCGTTCCAGCTTTCCTCCACTGCGCGCAAGTGTGCATGCAGGTTTTCCACCGTGACCCGAGTCCCAAAACTGTGTTTTTCAGTGGCCTGCGTACCTGGGCCATCCTGCTGGTTGAGCTCGGCCACCCGCTTCACAACGTGATCGGCCAACGCGCAGTTGAAGTGGTCTGCGTCCACCCAGTAGTCGATGGAGTCTTCCAGGCGAACACTTGCCTGGGTTGTCATCGGGTGCGCGGCAGAGAAATCCAGCACCCTGAGCGTATCCCCCATCCCGGACGCCTCAATGGTATTGACGAGCTCGGTGGTGATGCCCTGGTGCAGGCTCCATAGGTCTGCGCCGGTGAGCACGTAGTAGTAGGCGACATTGAACGGTGGCAGCAGGAAGGTGATTCTCGCATCGTGTGCCTGGGCGAAGCCCACCAGCTCCGAGATACGCTTGGACGCAGTCGCCCCGGAGACTTCCCAGCTCTCTCGCTGCGCTTCGAAGGCACCTTTGCGCAGGGCCGCGGAATCGAGGATTCGCCGCTGTTTCGCGCCGGTGGCCGACGGCGCGCATTGAAGGACGAAACCAGTCCTGGAATGTGTGCCCGGGTAACCGCTGTGCATAACCAGCAGGCTTCGCGCTGTGGCGGCCCGCGAGAATGTCGTGGTCGAGAAGTCCCTGAGGTAGAAGTACCGGCTGAGTAGCGAATCATCTACCGCCCGGTGGAACTGGGTAGCAGCACTCTGCGTGTCGATCAGCCGGAAATTCAGCACATCGAGTACCACAATGAAATCTCTGGCATCTGTGACGTGTATGACGTGCTTCATGGCGGCGACAAGTTCTTCGATCGCTGCGCCGACCAGGGCCATGTTGAAAACTTCTCCGGTACCCAGGTGTGTTTCGAAATGCTCGGTCTGGAACGCGGTGGCCGCATGAGAGTTTCCGAACAAGGCGACCTCGGGGTCCTGGTGGCGCACCCAGTGGTTTTTTACCAGTCGAGACAGGCCGATATCCCCGGCGACGATGGTGCTCAGTGGTTTCGTCCCGGGGCGCCAGACGCCAAAGGGATCAACGGCAAAATTGAACGCGATAAGCCCACTGACTCCGAGGGCCGCTGTGGTGCAGAAGATGGCGAGGAAGCGACCCATGGCTAGAACTGGAAATACAGGAATGCGTCTACGCGCGTTAGTGACAGCAGGCACGTGACGAACAACAGGGCGAGAGTCACTGCCCAGGCGGCCCCAGGTCGCCAGCTCAGCCCGACGAAAGTGGCGGCAGACGGCGCTTCGGGCAGGGCTGTGACGGATGGCGTGTACCTTGCCATCAGCTGCATCGAGTTCGGCATGGCCAGGCAGATGAACACGCCCACGGCCAGCAAGGCCAAATCCATGTACAGGCCGATCTGCCATACCTCCTTCAGGTTCAGGGCTGTCGGGAGCATCGCGTTGATGAGCACGTCCAGGTCGTAGAACCGGGTCATGTAGAAGGCCGCCAGGTCGGTGCTTGCGCCAGGCTTGAGCAGGCTCTCCAGCATCAGGGTGGCGCCCTGCAGGGTTTCTGCCCGGAATAGTACCCACGCTGCCATCACACCGGATATCGTCAACATCCAGGCCACAGCCTTGTAGACCGGGGAGTGGCGGACCTCGTTAACCCCGGCCCGTTTGAGAAAATGCAGCCAGCCATGATTGATGCAGAGCATCACGCCATGTATCCCACCCCAGAACAGGAAATTCACCGATGCTCCATGCCACAGGCCGCCAAGCAACATCGTGATCATCAGGTTCACATAGCGGCGCACGCGCCCCCGGCGATTCCCGCCCAGGGCGATGTACAGGTAGTCGCGCAGGAAGCGCGAAAGCGTAATATGCCACCTGCGCCAGAACTCGACGATGCTGCCGGCCTTGTATGGCGAGTAGAAGTTTGCCGGCAGCCGGATGCCAAAGAGCCGTGCGGCGCCAAATGCCATATCGGTGTAGCCCGAGAAATCAAAGTAGATTTGCAGGGTGAAGGCAATCAAGCCCATCCAGGCCATCAGGGCCCCCGGTGAGTCGCCCCCGTCCGCCGCCAGGAAGCTGGCATCGGCTATCGGTGCAACGCCGTCTGCCAGCAGGACTTTCTTGGCCAGTCCCAGTACAAACAGTGAGATGCCCACGGCAAAGTCGGTGGAACGCTGAGTGCGCTCGCGGCCTTTGCGGAACTGCGGCATCATTTCAGCGTGGTGAACAATAGGTCCGGCGATCAGCTGCGGGAAAAATGTCACGAACACCAGATAGTTCACGAAATCCGGGCTGTTGACCTCGCCGCGACGCATATCCACCAGGTAGGCGATCTGCTGGAACGTGAAAAACGAGATGGCCAGCGGCAGCACGATACTGGGCACGTTCACCGGGTCCGCGACCACCAGGTTGATGGTCTGCGCGATCAGTCCCAGGTACTTGAAATACGCGAGCACGGCCAGGTTGCCGGCAATACCCAGGCACAGCAGCAATGCGCCGGAGCCGGAGCCCAGCGGACTACGAGCCCTGTAGAGAGCTCGACCCATGCCGTAGTTGAACAGGACCGAGGTGAGTATCAAGATCAGGTAGCGGGGATCCCAGAAGCCGTAGAAGAACAGCGAGGCGAGGGCCAGCCAGATCAGCGCGCTGCGCTGGCTCCCGGCTGTGCGAAGCATCTCATAGCCCAGCAGCACGATCGCCAGGAAGGCGAGGAAGGCGTAGGAATTGAATAGCATCAGCTGATGCAGCCGCGCCGGGTCACTTCACTGGCATGCCCGGTGTTGCGCCGGCGTCCGGCTGCAGCAGGAAGATGTTTTCACCGCCCGGGCCGGCGGCCAGCACCATGCCTTCGGACACCCCGAAGCGCATCTTGCGTGGAGCGAGGTTGGCCACGCAGACGGTGAGCCGCCCCACCAGCGTTTCCGGCTCCGGGTAGGCCTGCTTGATGCCGGCGAAGACGTTGCGACGGTCGCCGCCCAGGTCGAGGGTCAGCTGCAACAGCTTGTCGGCGCCGTCCACGTGCTCGGCGGCAACAATCTCGGCCACACGCAGCTCGACCTTGGCGAAGGTATCGAAATCGATGGTATTGCCGGCCTCGCTGGCTTCATCTGCCTGTGGCGCGGGTGCCGCGCTGTCGGCGTTTTTTTGCGCCGGTGCCTCGGCCGCCGTGGCGGCCACCATGGCTTCCACGCTCTTGGACTCGATGCGGGTGAGCAGTGGTTTGAACTTCGCGACCTGGTGGTCGAGCAGGGCACCGTCCAGTGCGGTCCAGTCCAGCGAGCAGTTCAGGAAGGTTTCCGCCTTCTCGGCCATGGCCGGCAGCACCGGTTTCAGGTAGGTCATCAGCACCCGGAACAGGTTGATGCCCACGGAGCAGGCGGCATGCACCTCCGCTTCGCGGCCCGCTTCCTTGGCCAGCACCCAGGGCTTCTTCTCGTCGATGTACTGGTTGGCGCGATCCGCCAGCGCGACGATCTCGCGAATCGCCTTGCTGAACTCGCGGGTCTCGAATAGCTCTGCAATGGTGTCGCCGGCATGGATGAATTCCTGCACCAGCGCGGGTTCACTGCACTCCGCCTCCAGCCGGCTGTCGAAGCCTTTGCGAAGGAAGCCGGCACAGCGGCTGGCGATATTCACCACCTTGCCCACCACGTCCGAGTTCACCCGCTGCACGAAGTCCTCGAGGTTGAGGTCGATGTCGTCCACACCACTGCCCAGCTTGGCGGCGAAGTAGTAACGGATGTACTCGGCATCAAGGTGGTCCAGGTAGGTGCGCGCATTGATGAACGTACCGCGCGACTTGGACATCTTGGTGCCGTTCACGGTGAGGAAGCCGTGGGCGAAAATCGCCGTCGGCGTGCGGTATCCGGCCGAGTGCAGCATGGCGGGCCAGAACAGTCCGTGGAAGTTGATGATGTCCTTGCCGATAAAGTGGTAGAGCTCGGCCGCGGAATCTGTCTTCCAAACCGCATCGAAGTCCAGCCCCTCGCGGTCGCAGAGGTTCTTGTGGCTCGCCATGTAACCGATGGGGGCATCCAGCCACACATAGAAATACTTGCCCGGTGCGTCGGGAATCTCGAAGCCGAAGTAGGGGGCGTCGCGGCTGATGTCCCATTCCTGCAGGCCGGCGTCCAGCCATTCCCGAAGCTTGTTGGCAATCTGCGGCTGCAGGGTGCCGCTGCCGGTCCACTCCTTGAGCATCGCGTCGAAGGCGGGCAGCGTGAAAAAGTAGTGCAGCGACGCCTTGTCGACCGGCGTGGCACCGGACAGCACAGACTTCGCGTCGATCAACTCGCTGGGGCTGTAGGTGGCGCCGCAGGCCTCGCAGTTGTCACCGTACTGGTCCGGCGTTTTGCAGCGCGGGCAGGTGCCCTTGATATAGCGGTCCGAAAGGAACAGCTGTTTCTCCGGGTCGAAAGCCTGGGTGATTTCCCGCTCGGCGATATGGCCGTTGGCCCGCAGTGCCTTGTAGATCGACTCGCTCAGCACACGGTTCTCTTCCGAGTGGGTGCTGTAGAAGTTGGCGAAGTCGATCAGGAAGTCGCGGCTGTCCGCCAGGTGTGCGGCGTGCATCTGCTCGATCTGCTGTTCGGGGGTGATGCCCAGCTCTTCCGCCGTCAGCATGATGGCAGTGCCGTGGGCGTCGTCGGCGCAAACGTAGCGGCAGTTGTGGCCGCGGGAGCGCTGGAAGCGCACCCAGATATCCGTTTGCACCTGCTCGAGCATATGCCCCAGGTGCAGTGGCCCGTTGGCGTAGGGCAGGGCGCTGGTCACCAGGATGTCGCGGGCGTGGCGTGGCGTGCTGCTGTCGGGCATGCGCAGGAGATTCTCGGCTCAAAAAAGGGGCGCCACTATACCCCAATCCCACACACCGGTCAGCCGCGCCGGCTGTCGCGGGTCGTGTAGCGGCCTACCACGCCGGAAATACGGCGCAGCAGCCAGCGCGGGGTATTGCGGCTGCTGAGGGTGGAGAGCTGGTTCACCAGTCCCGGTACGCAAATGACCTCACCCTTCATGCAGGCCCGGTAGCCGGCCTCGGCGACATCGCGTACATCGCCCACGGCAAAGTCCGGTATCTTGAGGTTTTCATTTTTGTCCTGGGCGCCGCTCAACATTTTGGTCTCGGTGACGCCCGGGCACAGGGCGGTGGCGGTCACGCCAGTACCCCTGAGTTCTTCCGAGAGGGACTCGGTGAGCGACAGCACATAGGCCTTGCTGGCGGCGTAGCTGGCCAGTGCCGGCACCGGTTGAAAGGCAGCAATGGAGGCCACGTTGAGCACCCGGCCCTCACCGCGCTCTATCATCCCTGGCAGGAAAGTAGACAGCATGGCAGTCAGCCCGCTGATGTTGAGGTCGATAAGGCGCTGGTGGGTGGTGACAGAGATATCTGCAAATCGGCCGTGTTCAAGTACACCGGCGTTGTTTACCAGCACACTCAGCTGCAAATCCTTGTTGGCCAGCGCTGTCGCCAGTTTGCGGGCCGCGCTGCGCTGGGTCAGGTCAGCCGGCAGCACATGTACCTTGACCCCGTGAGCGCTGCGCAGCTCGGACGCCAGTTGCTTGAGTTTGTTTTCGCTGCGAGCCACCAGCACCAGGTCAAAACCGTCCCCGGCAAACTGGGCGGCCAGCGCCTCACCGATACCGGAGGAAGCCCCGGTAATCATTGCTATTTGTGTCTTCATCCCTTCAGCCTAGACGAGAATCTTGATGTAGACCAAGAGATGGCCTGTCTTCCCGGGCGCCGGAGGGGGAGCGACATATACTTCTCGCAATGGCCGATTCCGCCCCCACAGAACGCGGGGTCAAGCTGTTACATGACCCGGTCCGCAACAAGGGCACCGCCTTCACCGAGGCGGAGCGTGAACTGCTGGGCCTGCGTGGCTTGCTGCCGCCGCGACATAACTCGGTGGCGGAGCAGGAGCTGCGCGTCCTCGACAACATCGACCACAAGGTGTCCGATCTCGAGCGTTACCTGTTCCTGATCGCCCTGCAGGACCGTAACGAAACCCTGTTCTACCGTGTGATTACCCACCACATCGAGCGCATGATGCCGCTCATCTACACGCCGACGGTGGGCAAAGCGTGCCAGCAGTTCGGCCACGTCTACCGGCGGCCCCGCGGCTTGTACATTTCCCTGGACGACCGGGGGCGGGTGGCGGAGCTGCTGCGCAACTGGCCGCATGGTAATGCGCGCATCGTCGTGGTCACAGACGGCGAGCGCATACTCGGTCTCGGCGACCTCGGCACCTATGGCATGGGCATTCCCATCGGTAAGCTGTCGCTGTACACCGCCTGTGCCGGGATCGCGCCTACCGAGTGTCTGCCCATCACCCTCGACGTGGGCACCAACAACGAATCACTGCTCAACGACCCGCTGTACACCGGGCTTGAACGCAGGCGCATGCGCGGCGCCGAGTACGACGAGCTGATCGAGGAGTTCATGGTCGCGGTGCACGAGGTATTCCCGGATGTGCTGGTGCAACTGGAAGACTTCGGCAACGCCAATGCCTTCCGCCTGCTCAAGCATTACCGTGACCGCTACTGCCTGTTTGACGATGACATCCAGGGCACCGGCGCGGTGGCGGTGGCTGGGCTGATGGCGGCGATGCGGATTACCGGTGGCGCCCTGTCCGACCAGAAAGTGCTGTTCCTGGGGGCGGGCCAGGCGGCCATCGGCATTGCCGATTGCCTGGTCAGCGCCATGGTGCGAGAGGGCTGCGACCAGCAGCAGGCCCGGGCAGCCTGCTGGATGATCGACTCACGCGGCCTGCTGACTGCCGATCGCTCAGACATTCCGCCGCAGAAACAAGCCTACGCCCACCCGGGTGAGCACACCGACGACTTGCTTGCGGCGGTGCAGGCGCTCAAACCGACGGCGATCATTGGTTGTGCCGGCCAGCCCCAGACCTTTACCGAGCCGATGCTGCGGGCGATGTGTGAGCTGAACGAGCGGCCCATCGTCTTCGCCCTCTCCAATCCCACCTCCAAGGCCGAGTGCACTGCCGAACAGGTCTACACCTGGAGTGAGGGTAAGGCTATTTATGCCAGTGGTAGTCCCTTCGACCCGGTGAAGCTGGGCGGGCAAACCTTTGTGCCCGGGCAGGGCAACAACGCCTACATCTTTCCCGGTGTTGGCCTGGGGGCGCTGTTCAGCCGGGCCAGCCGGGTCACAGACGAGATGTTCCTGGCGGCCGCGCACTGCCTCGCCCATCTGGTGGACGAGGATGACCTGGCAGCGGGTCGTGTCTATCCCGCCCTGTCACGCATCCGCGAGGTATCGGCGGCAATCGCGGCCGCGGTGGCGGAGGAAGCCGCGCGCAGTGGGCTGGCGGGCAGGGAACTGCCGGGCGATCTCGAGCAGGCCATCCGCGACCATATGTACGAACCGGTCTATCCCCACCACGCCTGAAGCAGGGCAGTCAGGTCCTCGCAGAGAGTGCTATCCTGTGGCCTTTTTTGCGAGACGCCACTTTTGCGAGACGCCACAGCATGAGCAACAAGATCCCCCGCAGCAATACGGACGACTACACAGCGGACATCATCGCCGAACGCCAGCAGTTCATCGAAGACCATACGCCGGCCATCCTCGATCACACCAAACAGTTCTCCTTTGACCCGGACAGCATGGAGGGCAATGTCGAACACCTGTTTGGTGTCGCCCAGATTCCTATCGGCCTGGCCGGTCCGCTGCTGGTCAATGGGGAGCACGCCCAGGGCGAGTTCTATGTACCGATGGCGACTATTGAAGGGACGCTGGTTGCCTCCTACAACCGCGGCATGCGGGTGATTCGCGAAGCCGGTGGTGTGACCACCACTGTCTGTGGCGAGGCCATGCAGCGCGCGCCGACCTTCATTTTCCGCAGCGCTCGCGATGCGCGGGATTTCCGCGACTGGCTGGTGGCCAACTTCGATGCCGTCAAGGAGCAGGCCGAGTCCACCACCTCGGTGGGCAAGTTGCTGGAGGTGGAGCACTACATCGTCCACAACATGGTGCACACCCGCTTCGACTATTCCACCGGTGACGCCGCTGGCCAGAACATGACCGGCAAGGCGACCTTTGTCGCCTGCGAGTGGATTCGCAGCCAGATTCCCAGCATGCGGCACTACCTGCTGTCGGGCTCCTTCGATACCGAGAAGCGCACGTCCTACGTGAACTCGCTCAAAGGTCGTGGGCGTCGCGTTACCGCTGAGATCACCCTGCCGCGTGAGGTGCTGGGTGACGTGTTGCGCATCACTCCGGAACAGATGCATTACGGCTATGGCATCTCCACGCTGAGTGCCTTCATGGCCGGCTCGTCCAACAATGCCGCCCACCCGGCCAATGGCCTCGCCGCCATGTTCCTGGCCACCGGCCAGGACGCCGCCAATATCGGCGAAGCCAACCAGTGCACGGTCTACAACTACCTGACCCGGAACGGTGACCTGTATTTCTCCGTAACGCTGCCGGCCCTGATCATGGCCACCTACGGTGGCGGCACCGGGCTGGCGACCCAGCGCGAGTGCCTGGAAATCATGGATTGCTTTGGCCCCGGCAAGGTCATGAAGCTACTGGAAATTGCCGCCGGAGTGGTGGTGGCAGGTGAGCTGTCACTGGGGGCGGCCACCCGTGTGGACCGCAAGACCGGTACCAACGAGTGGGTCGACGCCCACGAGAAGCTCGGCCGCAACCGCTAGCCGCGCGCCGCTAGCCGTGTGCGGCTAGCGCCAGGCGCCGAGGATGGCGCCCATCACCGCCATCAGCAGCACCATGTAGCCGGCATCCACCAGCCACAGCGCCAGCGGTCGCCTCGAAAACAGGTAGTTGATGCCCTGGCTGGCGGCAATCAGTGTGATCCCCAGCAGGCCACCAACTGACAGCCCGGACACCAGGTCAGGGGCCGGGTGCAGTTGCAGGAGCAGGGCGAGGCTGCTGGCCATCACCAGTGTCAGGGCGAAGGCGCCGCCGTAAATCACGGCGGGATTCGCTGACTGAATTTCTTCGTCACTGACTTCCGCCAGCCGCTGCCAGGCCTTGCCGAAAATGGGCCCGTACCAGATACCACCGACGATAAAGGCCGACGCCGCGCTCACCGCCACCGCCAGCCAGTTGATGGAGCTGAGATCCATACCAACACCCCCCGTTCTTGTGCATTGTTGATGTGCTTTGTTGTTGTGCATTCAGCATAGACGGCTGACCGCCGACGGGGTAGCCGGCTCGGGTTATACTTGCGGGCTTTTGGCGCGGCGGCACCTGCCGCTGCCTCGACAAGGAGAACAGCGTGAAAACCTTCCAGACCTTCCTCTGCCTGGTCCTGCTGCTGCCTTTGGCGGCCTGGGCAGACGAGCACGAATCCGACCATCATGAAGAAAGCCCCGAGGTGGAGGTCGAACCCCAGCGTTTTGTCAGCCAGGGTGAAATCCGTGTCCAGGGCCAGCGGGTCCGCTATCGTGCCACCGCCGGCACGCTGATCATGCGGGACGAGGAGGGCGAGCCGATCGCCGAGTTCGGTTACACGGCCTATGAGAAAGACGGTGCCAACAAGGCCGCCCGGCCGCTGATGTTCGCCTGGAACGGCGGGCCGGGTTCCGCTTCCATGTGGCTGCACATGGGCGTGCTGGGACCGCAAATCACCGTGGTCGAGGACCTGGAAGTGAATGGCAAGGGCCCGTTCAGGCGCAAGGACAACGAGTACAGCATCATCGACAAGGCCGACCTGGTGATGATGGATCCGATCGGCACCGGCTTCTCTCGCCCGCTGGGTGAGGCGGAAGGTGAGGACTTCTGGGGCGTGGACAACGACATCAAGTCGGTGTCGAACTTTATCGCCCAGTACATCTCGGAAAACGGCCGCTGGGCCTCCCCCAAGTACATTCTCGGCGAAAGCTATGGTGGCATGCGCGCCGGCGGCGTCAGCTACGACCTGCTCACCCGTCATAACATCGGCCTCAACGGGGTGGTGCTGGTATCGCCCTACATGGATTCCGCGGGTGGCGGCGGCGTGGGTGTGGCCAACCTGGTCACCGGCTACCCCATGACCCTGTCTACCTACGCGGCCACCGCCTGGTTCCACGACGCGCTGGCTGACAAGCCGGCAGACTTCCAGGCCTTCCTGGCGGAAGTCGACGAGTTCGCCATCTCCGACTACCTGACGGTCCTGGTCAAGGGCGCACGCGCCAGCGACGCTGAACGCCAGCGCGTGGCCGAACAGCTCGCCGCCTACACCGGCACCACGCCCATCTTCTGGTTGCGCGCCGATTTCCGGGTCACGGAAAGCCAGTTCGTGCAGGAACTGCTGCGTGACCGTGACCAACTGGCGGGTCGCATCGATTCCCGCTTCTTCGGCTACACCACCAACGCCCTGGCGGAGCACATGCCCTTTGACCCCTACATGAGCTCGGTAGGGCCGGGTTTCGTGGCCACCTTCAACGATTACTACCGTGAGGTGCTGGGTGTCGATATCGATCGCCAGTACGTGGTCTCCGGCGGCCTCTGGCGCCACTGGGACCGCATGCACAAGGACCCGAAAAGCGGCTACAAGACGCCTGCCGACACCGGCGTCGACCTGGCCTTCGCCATCATTCGCAATCCGGACATGAAGGTGCTGGTGCAGCAGGGCTACTTCGACCTGGCCACGCCGTACCGGGCATCGGAGTACTTCATCGACCAGATGCCACTGCCGGACAGCCTGCGCGACAACGTGGCCATCGAATACTACGAGGCCGGTCACATGATGTATGTGCACCCGCCCTCGCTGGTGAAATTCCGCAAGGACCTGGCGGACTTTATCGACGCCAGCCTGTGAGCCCGGGTTTGATTGTGGGTGAGTGGGCGGCTGCTTATACTAGCGGCCTTCGCGCCTGCGGGTACCTCTCATGAACCAGATCAAGCACATCATCGCCGTTGCCTCAGGCAAGGGCGGCGTGGGTAAATCCACCACGGCCGTCAACCTCGCCCTGGCACTCAAGGCCCGCGGCGCAGCCGTGGGCCTACTGGATGCCGACGTCTACGGCCCCAGCCAGCAGATCATGCTGGGTATCCCCGAGTCACAGCAGCCGGAACAGAAAGAAGGCAAGTACCTGCTGCCCGTGGAGGCCCATGGGCTGGCCACCATGTCCATGGGCTACCTGGTCAGCGAGCGCACGCCCATGGTCTGGCGCGGGCCGATGGCGGGTGGCGCGCTGCAGCAGATGCTGGAGCAGACCTGGTGGGGCGAGCTCGATTACCTTGTGATCGACATGCCGCCGGGCACCGGCGATATCCAGCTCACCCTGTCCCAGAAGGCCAAGGTGTCCGGCGCGGTCATCGTCACTACGCCCCAGGACATCGCCCTGCTGGATGCCCGCAAGGGTATCGAGATGTTCGCCAAGGTCGGCATCCCGGTGCTGGGAATTGTCGAGAACATGGCGGTGCACACCTGCAGCGCCTGCGGTCACCAGGAACACATCTTCGGCGCCGAGGGAGGGCAGCGCATCGCCGCCGAGTACGGTGTGGAACTGCTGGGCGCGCTGCCGCTGGCGCTGAGTATTCGCGAGCAGACCGACAGCGGCTGCCCCACCGTGGTGGCGGCGCCGGACTCCCCGGAAGCGGCCAGCTACCTGGCGATTGCCGACCGGGTGACCCAGGCCCTGGCCGGAACCGGCAGTGCAGCGGCGCCGGAAATCGTCATCAGCAATGACTAGGTGCAGCCCCTGAGCGCGCCGGCAGGATTTTCTACAGCTCTTTCTACAGCACTCTCTACAGGACCCCAATGAGTATCAAGGCAGATAAGTGGATTCGGCGCATGGCCGAACAGGAAGGCATGATCGAGCCATTCCAGGCAGAACAGGTGCGCTACGTGGGCGACCAGCGGGTGATTTCCTTTGGCACCTCCAGCTACGGCTATGACGTACGCTGCTCCGAGCACTTCAAGGTGTTTACCAACATCCACTCCGCAACCGTCGACCCCAAGAATTTCGATGAGAACAGTTTCGTGGATATCCACGGCGAGTACTGCATCATCCCGCCCAACGCCTTTGCCCTGGCCTCCACCGTCGAGTACTTCCGCATTCCCCGCAACGTGCTCACCGTGTGCCTGGGCAAGTCCACCTATGCACGCTGCGGCATCATCGTCAACGTCACGCCGCTGGAGCCGGAATGGGAAGGGCACGTGACCCTGGAGTTCTCCAACACCACCAACCTGCCGGCCAAGATCTACGCCAATGAAGGCGTGGCGCAGATGCTGTTCTTCGAGTCCGACGAGATCTGCGAGACCAGCTACGCTGACCGCGGCGGCAAGTACCAGGGCCAGACCGGGGTCACCCTGCCCAGGGCCTGATGCGCGGCTTCTTCCTATTCCTGTTGCTGGCCCTGTTGCAGGTGCCGGCCCAGGCCCAGCGCGACGACCTGCCCACCATGGGTGAGACCGGGGTGATCCCGGTCGGCCAGGAATACACGATGGGCCGGGTGTGGCTGATGTCCTACCGGCGCCAGGTGCCTGCCCTGGAAGACCCGCTGATGCAGGAGTATCTGGAAACCCTGCTGTTCCGGCTGGCGGAGACCAGCGAGCTGCAGGACCGCAGGCTGGTATTGATTACCGTGGAGGCTTCCTCCATCAACGCCTTCGCGGTACCCGGCGGCGTGGTTGGCGTTCACAGCGGGCTGGTGCAGAATGCCCAGAGCGAGGCGCAACTGGCCTCGGTGCTCACCCACGAACTGGCCCACGTCAGCCAGCGGCACTGGTCGCGCAGCGTCGAGGCGGCCCAACGCAGCCAGATTCCCACGCTGCTGGGCCTGCTGGGCGGCATGGTGGCCGTGGTGGCCGGAGCCGGGGACGCCGGCATCGCTACCATCGCCGGGACCCAGGCGGCGGCCCAGCAGAACCAGCTGCGCTTCAGCCGCGCCCACGAGCGCGAGGCGGACCGGGTGGGTATCCAGAACCTGGCGCGGGCCGGCCTCGACCCCGCCGGGGCCGCGAATATGTTCGAAGTGATGCAGGCCGAAAGCCGCAGCTACAGCCGGCCGCCGGAATTCCTGATGACCCACCCGCTGACTGAAACCCGGATCGCTGATGCCCGCAACCGGGCGCGGCAGTATCCCCGCAAGGTGTTTGACGACAACCCGGATTTCCAGCTCATGCGCATGCGCGTGCAGGCCAGCAGCTTCCGCACCGACGAAGAGGCCGAGGCCTGGTTCCGCAAGCGCCTGAAACGCAAGGGCCGCAACGCGGAAGCCCAGCAGTACGGCCTGGTGCTGGTGCTGACCCGGCAACGGAAGTTTGCCGAGGCCATGGAATTGCTGGAGCCGCTGCGCAGCTATCGCCCGGACAACCTGCCCTACCTGCTGGCAGAAGCGGATATCCACATCGAATCCGGTGAATTCGATGATGCCCTGTCGCTGCTGGGCCGGCAGTGGATGCTGATGCCGGGCAACTACCCGCTGACCATGGCGGTGTCCAAGGCCCACCTGCGGGCCGGCCGCTACACCGAGGCCGAGAAGATTCTGCAGGGACAGGCGGACCGGCGTCCCAGTGACCCCTATGTCTGGTACGTACTGGCGGAAACCCAGGGGCTGACCGGCAATACCTACGGCCTGCACCAGTCCCGTGCCCAGTATTTCTACCTGAACGGGCGCATGCTGGAGGCCCGTTCCCAGCTCGGTTATGCCCTGCGCCTGGCGCCGGACCCGGTGGCTGAAGAGCGCATCCGTACCGAGCAGCGCTACGTGGAAAATGCTGCCCGGGCCCTGGGCCAGATGAAGTAGGCCGAGCCTCGCGCTCAGCCCGGTTCGTTCACCATCTCGAGATCAATACCGCTGGCCGGCAAAGGCTGCCCGTCCAGCAGCGCCCGCTTGTCCTGCAACACCAGGCGGCTATCAATAAACCAGCGCGCTGCCAGCGGGTAGATGACGTGTTCGCGCCGCTGCACCTTGTCCGCCAGCGACTGTGCATCATCTCCGGCTGCCACCGGCACCCGGGCGAACAGCAGCGGTGGGCCGCCGTCCAGCTCCTCGGTGACAAAGTGCACGGTAGCGCCGACCTCGGTGTCACCCGCATCCAGCGCGCGTTGGTGAGTATTGAGCCCGGGATACTTCGGCAACAGGGACGGGTGGATATTCAGCAGGCGGCCCCGGAAGGCGGCAATAAAGGCTGGCGTAAGAATGCGCATAAAGCCCGCGAGAATCACCAGGTCCGGCGCCACCGGTGCCAGTGCATCCAGCATGGCCTGGTCGAATGCCTCGCGGCTGTCGAAGTTGCGATGGTCGATGGTCAGGGTCGGTATGCCCGCCGCCTCGGCACGCTCGAGACCGCCCGCGCCGGGTTTGTTGCTGAGCACCAGCGCGATGCTGGCAGGCAGGGCGCCGCTGGCGCAGGCATCGATGAAGGCCTGCAGGTTGGAGCCGCTGCCGGAGATCAGTATCGCGAGCTTCACAGGCCCGCCAGTACCACCGGTTGCTCGGCGCCCTCCTCGATGCGGCCCAGGCGCCAGGCAGTTTCCCCGCTGGCGGCAAGCTGCGCCAGCGCCGCGTCGGCTTCGGCCGCTGCCACGCAGACGACCATACCGACGCCACAGTTGAAGGTGCGGTACATCTCATGGGTATCGACGTTGCCGCGCTCCCGGAGCCAGTCGAACACCGGCGGCCAGGCCCAGCTCCCGGTGTCGATGACCGCGCTGGCACCTTCGGGAATCACCCGCGGCAGGTTCTCCAGCAGGCCGCCGCCGGTGATGTGGCACAGCGCCCTGACGTTTACTGTCTTGAACAGTTCCAGCAGGGATTTGACGTAGATGCGGGTGGGTTCCAGCAGGGTGGCGCCCAGGCTGCGGCCGCCGAAGTCCGCTGCCAGGTCGGCACCGGCCACCTCGATGATCTTGCGGACCAGGGAGTAGCCGTTGGAGTGGGGGCCGCTGGAGGCCAGGCCGATCAGCACGTCGCCGGCGGCTACCGCGCTGCCGTCGATAATTTCGGACTTCTCCACCACCCCGACACAAAAACCCGCCAGGTCGTAGTCCTCACCCTCGTACATGCCCGGCATTTCGGCGGTCTCGCCGCCGACCAGGGCGCAGCCTGCCAGTTCACAGCCGCGGCCGATGCCTTCCACCACCGCGGCAGCCGTATCGACCGACAGCTTGCCGGTGGCGTAATAATCGAGGAAGAACAGCGGTTCGGCGCCGGCCACCGCCAGGTCGTTGACGCACATGGCCACCAGGTCGATGCCGATGCTGTCGTGAATGCCCAGGTCCATGGCCAGCTTGAGCTTGGTGCCCACCCCGTCAGTCCCGGACACCAGCACCGGTTGCCGGTAGCCGGCGGGAATCTCACACAGCGCGCCGAAGCCGCCCAGGCCGCCCATGACTTCCGGCCGGTGGGTGCGTTTGGCGACATGCTTGATGCGCTGGACCAGCGCTTCACCGGCATCGATATCGACGCCGGCATCCTTGTAACTGAGCTGGGTGGGGTTGGCGGGCTGGTCGCTCATGCTGGCTGGGGATGTGGAAAAAGGCGGTATTCTATCCTGTCGCAGCGCGCCCCGGTACTGCTAAAATCCGCGGGCGATGAACTCCCCGAGACACATCACGTGAGGCTGAGACAGGCCCTGCTGGCCAGTGCCATCCTGCTGCTATCCCTGTCTGCCAGGGCGGTGCTGGTGGAAGACCTGCACCGTGCGCGGGTGCCGGTAGATAACCACTCCGCGGGCGAACTGTCGCGCGGCACCCGGGAAGCCCTGGCCCAGGTGTTTGTGAAAACCTCGGGCAGCCCCGACGTGCTGGAGAACCCGTTTCTCCAGCAATCCCTGGCCGATGCCTCCAACTATATGCAGCGCTACCGCTACCTGAGGCCGGATGATGACAGCCTCGAATTGCAGGTGCATTTTGACCCCCAGCTGGTAAACGAGCTGCTGCTGGAGGCGCGCGCGCCGCTGTGGACCGCCAACCGGCCACCGCTGCTGATGTGGCTGGTCATCGATGACGGCAGCCGCCGGCGCATGGCCAGCGCCGAATCCGACCCCGAGTTGTTCGAGCGTCTCGCCCAGGAACTGGAGCGACGCGGAGTCCCCGCGGTTTACCCGCTGCACGACCTGCAGGATACCGTGGCCCTGGACGTGCGCGACCTGTGGCGCATGGACGAATTGGCCATTCTCTCTGCCTCCGAGCGCTACGGTGTTGCCAATGTGCTGGCGGGCCGCCTGACCCTGCTGCCGGGTGAGCGCTGGATGGGTGACTGGACCTACCTGTACAACAGCGATTCCTCCTCCGCGAGTTTCTATGGTGAGCCGGCCCCGGTGTTTACCGCCAGCGCGGTGGACTTTGTGGCTGACCGGATGGCGGAGCGCTACGCGGTGGCGGCCGGCGCCAGCCAGGGTCGCGAGGTGCTGGTGCGCGTGGACGCGGTGGCAGACTTTCAGCAGTACCGGGACGTACTGGCCCTGCTGGAGGCCGTTGAACTCATTGACGACGCCTGGCCTGCTTACCTGGAGGGCGACAGCGTGGTATTCCGGCTGGCCGCCCAGGCCGAGCCCGAGCAGCTGCATCGTATCGTTTCACTGAATCGCCGCCTCGAGCGGCTGGAAGCGCCCGAACCCCTGCGCCGCGGCCCCATCAACCTCGACCTGGTGTATCGATGGAATCCATGATGCGGCCCAGCCGCCAGTTCCTCGGTCTGCCCCTGATGCTGACCCTGGCGCTGCTGCTGTGGCTGACCTACGAGCTGCGCCCCATTCTTTCGCCGTTTGTGGTGGGCGCGCTGATCGCCTATCTGGGTGACCCGGCGACCGACTGGCTGGAACGCCGTGGCCTGGGCCGCAACCTGGCGGTGACCCTGGTATTCCTGGGCCTGACAGTCTTCCTGCTCGGTGCCGCGGCCATCATGCTGCCGCTGCTGATCAGCCAGGTGAATGTGCTGGTGCGCGGTATCCCGGTGGCCTACGAATGGGCCACCACCAGTGTGCTGCCCTGGCTGACCGAAGCCCTGGCGCTGCCGCCGGAAGCGGTGCCGCAGCTAAGGGTCAAGCAGACCCTGGCGGAGAACTGGCAATCCCTGGGCAAGATGCTGGCCGCCATCGGCCGCTACGTTGGCAGCTCCAGCGCCAATTTTGCCGTCTCCCTGGGGAACGCGGTGCTGATCCCGGTGGTGGCCTTCTACCTGCTGCGCGACTGGGACAAGATCACGCCCAAGGTCATGAGCCTGCTGCCGGAAGACTGGCAGGGCAAGGCCGTCGGGCTGGCCCGGGAGATCGATGAGGTCATCGGCGCCTTCATGCGCGGCCAGTTGCTGGTGATGATGGCGCTCACCATCATTTATTCCATGGGCCTGGTGATTATCGGCCTGGATGTGGCGGTGGCCATTGGCGTGTTTGCCGGCCTGTTTGCCATCGTGCCCTACCTGGGGACCGTGATGGGCATTGGTGCTGCGGCCATTGCCGCCTGGATCCAGTTCGGGGAGTTCAGCGCGCTGCTGGGTGTGGCAGCGGTCTTTGGTGTCGCCCAGATGATCGAGAGCTATATCCTGACCCCTTACCTGGTGGGCGACCGCATCGGCCTGCACCCGGTGGCAGTAATATTCGCCGTCCTGGCGGGTGGGCAGCTGGCGGGCTTCGTTGGTGTGCTGATCGGCCTGCCGGTGGCGGCGGTGATCGCCGTGCTGCTGAGGCACGTCAAGGACTACTACCAGGCCTCTGACTTCTACGCCACCGGGGGCGAGACGGCCAGCGAGACCGACAATGCCCGTTGAAGCTGCACAGCTGGCCCTGCCGGTGCACCTGCGTGACGATGCCACCCTCGATAACTTCCTGTTCAGCCCCGCGCTGGGTCCCCTGCGCGGCATGCTGGAATCGCAAACCGGCCTGGAGGGTGAGCCCAGTATTTTCCTGCATGGCCCACCCGGCAGCGGCCGCAGCCACCTGCTACAGGGTGCCTGTCACGCATCGGGCTCCGGCGAGGCGCTCTACCTGCCGCTGGACCAGCTCAACCGAATGGCACCTGATCACGTGCTGGATGGCGTCGAAGCCCTGGCCCGCGTCTGCCTGGACAACCTGCACGCGGTAGCCGGTGACGCAGACTGGGAGCTGGCGCTGTTTCATTTCATCAACCGGGCCCGGGAGCGTGGTTGCCGCCTGTTGCTGAGCGCCGACGCGGCCCCGCGCCAACTGGCCATTTCACTGCCCGACCTGGCATCACGCCTGAGTTGGGGGGTGGTGTTCCAGCTCGAGGCACCCAACGATGCCGCCAAGCTTGAGATCCTGCGGTTTCGCGCTGAGCGCCGGGGGCTGGTGCTGGAGGAAGAGGCGGGGCGCTACATCCTGTCCCGGGCGCCGCGCGCCATGAGCGCCTTGATGGACGTGCTGGAAACCCTGGACCGCGATTCCATGGCCCTGCAGCGCACTCTGACCATCCCCTTTATCAAGTCGCGGCTGGGCTGGTAACGCGAACCAGGGCCAGCCCAGGCGTCACGAAAGCTCCACAAAACTTTGCTGCAATAGTGATTTACTCATCCCGTTGCTATGCTTGGGATGCATCGGCATCCACACAACAAACAGACAAGGAGTTCGCCCCCATGCACAGCCCCAAAGCTATGTTTCCCTTCCTGATGGCGGCACTGGTGTCGCTGGCACCGGCCGCCGTGGCGGAGGGCCCACCAATAACCTTCTCTGCTGGTGGCAGCTACAACGTCTTTGACGACGAGCGTGAAGTCGACGATGACTCCGCCTACTTTGGGGCCCTGGAGTACCGTTTCACAGAGCGTTGGGCCGCCGAGTTCTGGTATAGCGACGGCGAGGCCGATGGTGACAACGGTTTCGACGTGGACACCCTGCGCTGGCACCTCGATGCCCTGTACTACCTCAAACCGACCGGCAACGTGCAGCCCTACCTGGCATTCGGCGGCGGCCAGCTCGAGCGCGAGTGGGACGTGCCCAACGGCAACCTGGACGATGTGGACAGCGAAGGCAACTTCGGCGGCGGGGTGCACTGGTACTTCACCGACAACTTCAGCCTGCGTGGTGACGCCCGCTACCTGTTCGGCTTTGGCGACAGCACCAGCGATTTCACGGTCTCCATTGGCCTCTCCTACCGCCTGGGCACTCCCGCGAAGCGCAGTGCCGCACCCGTGGCGGCTGCTGCGGCCGCACCAGAGCCTGAGCCCGAGCCGCTGGACAGCGACGGTGACGGCGTCATCGATGAAAACGACGCCTGCCCTGGCACGCCCCCGGGTCGCACTGTGGATGAGCGCGGTTGTGAGCCGCGCTTCATCGCCGGTGAATCGGTAGAGCTGAAGGTGAACTTCGGCTTTGACTCCGCCGATGTGGATACCGACTACCTCGACGATATTGAGCAGCTGGCCGACTTCATGAAACGCCATCCGGAGGTGACCGCCGAGATCGAGGCGCACACCGACAGCATGGGTCCGGAAGCCTACAACCAGGGCCTGTCGCAGCGTCGCGCAGAGGCGGTCATCGAGGTGTTGACCAGCCGCTTTGGCATCGACGGCAGTCGCCTGGAAGCGAAGGGTTACGGTGAATCGCAGCCCGTCGCCAGCAACGACACGGAGGAAGGTCGCGCGGCCAACCGCCGTGTCGCGGCGAGCATCGCTACCGAAGACCGCATGGAGTAAATCCCAGGTCTGGCATCCGGGAGTGACGCCGCGGCGGCGTCATTCCCGGAGAGTTCCCCACCGCCGCAGACAGCTGTCACACTCCCATCAACTCACTTTTTGCGTCTGTGACAGCGGTCACAGTCTCTTCTTCAGCCGTTGGCGCGGTTCTCTGCTCCCTGCCATCAATAGGGAAAGTGGAGGGCTTCACTATGAGTTGGTCAGATGTTCTGAGCATTACCCCCTATCCAGGTCTGTCGCTTCTGCTGGCATTCCTGAGCCTGTCGCTGGTGGTCTACTTCAGCCGCAGCTCGCTGCGCGCCGGCCTCCTGCATGCTGGCAACACCCTGTACCGCGCCTGCCGCATGGGCAGCGTGGCACTGAGGCATTCCGAGCAAACGCTGCAGGCGCGTAACCGGGAAGTGCTGCTGGAACAGGGCCGCCAGGCAGCCGAACGGGCGGTGGAGCGCGAGTTCGAGCGCATCGACCACACGGTGCGCAAGGAACTGGGTGACTACCCGGCCCTGCACCGCCAGGTCAGTGAGGCCATTACCGCCATCGAGGAAGACTACCAGCGCTCACGAGAGGTGCCGCCGGCACCCCACGGCTGGACCGAGGCCGTGGCCGCCATTGCGCAGATTCCCAAGGCCGAGGGGATGGTGGCGACCATGCTGGAAAGCGTGCACCAGTCCATCGAGGACATGGAAGAGCGCGCTATCAACGAGTACCGCAAGGATTCCCGCGAGCGCCACCGCCTGCTGAGCCGGGCCCGGCCCCACTGGCAGGAACTGGTGCGGCGCCTGGGTGGCGCCGAAACCCGCTTGCAGCGCCTGCTGGATCGCGCCAGCGCCATCGACAACCACATGGCCGACTATGGCGAGATCAACAAGGGTTCCGATGCCGCGCTGCGCAGGCTGTCGTCTTCTTCGCTGACCCAGTTCTTCGTGTCCAGCTTCGTGCTGGCCATCGCCGTGGGTGGCGCCATCATCAACTTCAACCTGATCGCCCGGCCGATGGCCGAGATGGTCGGCGGCACCAGCACCATTGGCAGCATGCAGGTGGCGGATATTGCCGCCCTGGTCATCATCATGGTGGAAATCTCCATGGGCCTGTTCCTGATGGAGTCCCTACGCATTACCCGGCTGTTCCCGGTGATCAGCGCCCTGGATGACCGCCTGCGCGTACGCATGGTGTGGATTTCCCTGGGCATTCTCACCTCGCTGGCGCTGGTGGAGGCGGGCCTCGCCTTCATGCGCGAAATCCTGGTGCAGGATGAACTCGCCACCTCCGCCATGCTGCGCGGTGATGAAGTCGCCGCCGGGCCGCCGCCTTTCATGTGGATTACCACTGCCGCGCAGATGGGTATGGGCTTCATCCTGCCCTTCGCGCTGACCTTCGTGGCGATTCCGCTGGAAACCTTCATTCATTCTCTGCGCACCGTGCTGGGTGTGTTCACCGTGGCGCTGATTCGCGTGCTGGCCACCACCCTGCGCATCTCAGGTGCACTGTTCCGCGGTGCGGGCCCATTCCTCGCCGAGGTCTGTGATGCGATCGCCTTCCTGCCGTTGTGGGTGGAGCACCGCATCAAGGGCCTGCCGGAAGAAAACACCGAGCAGGACAAGAGCAAGCAAGACGATGGAGTCAACGGGCTATGGAAAAACTCCTTAGAGCAGCACTGATCGTCCTGGTCGGGTTTATCCCGCTCAGCTGTTCCGCCCCCGATGTACCCAACAATCGCGGCGTTTACATGCTGCTGGATACATCCGGTACCTACACCGCCGAGCTGCAGAAAGCGCGACAGATCATTGCCTACCTGCTGACCCAGCTGGAGTCGGGCGACGCGTTTGCCGTGGCCCGCATCGATACCGGCAGCTTCAGCGAGAAGGACATCATCGCCAAGACCACCTTCAGCGACCGGCCCAGTACCGCCAACCAGGAGAAGCGTGCTTTCCTGGACAAGATCGACGAGTTCATCGACAGCACCCGCTCCGCGGCCTACACCGATATCTCCGGTGGCCTGCTGCAGGCAGACGAGTACCTCAATGAACACGAGGTCGGCAACAAGACCATCCTGATCTTCTCCGACATGCAGGAAGAACTGCCCGCCGGCTACAACCGCGATATCAAGCTGTCTTTCGATGACGTGGAAGTGGTAGCCGTCAACGTCACCAAGCTGCGCACCGATAACGTCGACCCGCGCGAGTACCTCGACCGGCTGGCCCTGTGGCGGCAGAAGGTCGAAGCGGGCGGCGGCCAATGGCGCGTTGTGAATGACCTCGACCGCCTTGGCAAACTCCTCAGCGAGCGCGGCTGACTGTCGGGTTAGCCGCGCGCGGTTATGCTGCGGGAGAAACTCTAATCGGTCATAAAGCTGCCCCAGACCTGATTTCGGTCATGTGGCGGTAACAGTATTCCCGGCACAATGGTTGCTTCTTACGTGAGGGAAGCAGTGGCTCTTCTGACGCTGCTCGGGTTGTCGCACTGCATGCCCTCAGCGAGTGTGCCGCTTGAATTCCATCGTCGAGACCCCTGGGGAGGCAACAGCACCGCGCTTTGTTAGTGCCATTACGCGCGATACCTACGCGCTGATCCTGGCCGGTGGCAAGGGCAGCCGCCTGCACGAGCTGACGGAGTGGAGGGCCAAGCCTGCGCTGTTCTTTGGCGGCAAGTTCCGCATCATCGATTTCCCGCTTTCCAACTGTATTAACTCCGGCGTCCGGCGGGTAGGGGTGCTCACCCAGTACAAGGCTCATTCCCTTATCAAGCACCTGATTCGCGGCTGGGGGCATTTCAAGGCCGAACTGGGCGAGAGTGTGGAGATCCTACCCGCATCCCAGCGCTATTCCACCAACTGGTATCTCGGCACTGCCGATGCGATTTTCCAGAACCTGGATATCGTGCGCAGTCACGAACCGGAATATGTGCTGATACTGTCCGGCGATCACGTCTACCGGCAGGACTACGGGGATATGCTCGCTCAGCACGTGGAGTGTGGTGCCGATATGACAGTGTCCTGTATGCCGGTACCGATAGCGGAGGCCGCAGGCGCCTTCGGTGTGATCGCTGTCGATGAGGTGGGGCGGGCCGTTCACTTCGAGGAGAAGCCTGTGCGGCCGGCTCCAATACCCAATAATCCCGACTACTGCCTGGCGAGTATGGGCAACTACGTGTTTAACCGGGATTTCCTGGAAGCTCAGCTACACCAGGATGCGGTGGATCCATCCTCCGCCCATGATTTCGGCGGTGATGTGATTCCACGGCTGATCGAGGAAGGCCACCGGGTGCACACTTACCGCTACGCCAGCCTGCACCATGAGGCCAGCACCTACTGGCGCGATGTCGGCACGCTTGATTCCTATTGGCGGGCACATATGGAGCTCGTGGAACCCACCCCGCCGCTCAACCTCTATGACCGCCATTGGCCCATCTGGACCTACCAGGAGCAGGAGCCGCCCGCCAAATTCGTGTTCGACGATGAGGATCGCCGAGGTATGGCGGTTGATTCCATGGTTGCGGGCGGGGTCATCATCTCGGGGTCTATCGTGCGTCGCTCGGTGCTGTTCTCCAATGTACGAATCAACTCGTTTTCGGAGATCGACCAGTCGGTGGTACTGCCGGAGGCCGATATCGGCCGCAGTTGCCGCCTGCGCAAGGTGATCATCGGTTTTGGCTGCCAGGTACCCCCGGACATGGAGATAGGCATTGACCCTGAAGCGGATTGCGCCCGGGGCTTTCGCGTCACCGAAGACGGTGTCACGCTTGTGACTCGTCCCATGCTGGGTCAATCGCCGTCCGTCGAGTAAGGCATTCCTGATCATGCACATCCTCATGCTGTCAGCAGAAAACGGCGCTCTGCCCGGGGGGAAGGTGGGTGGCCTGGGTGACGTTATGCGCGACTTGCCGGTGGCGCTGGCTCGGGCCGGCCACAGGGTTTCGGTTGTCACCCCGGGCTATGACGTGTTTCCGCAACTCGCAGGAGCCGAACAACTGATGGCCTTTACCGCGGAATTCGCAGGAAGGTCAGAGCAACTCACGCTCCATGCCTTGCCGAAGTTGGATCAGGCGGACGGCGTGAAGCAATATTGTATCGACCATCCGTTGTTCTACGCCGGCGGTCGCGGCAGGATCTACGTCCACAATGGTGAGGGCCCGTTTGCTGCCGACGCGCAAAAGTTCGCGCTGTTCTGCAGCGCCTGCTGTGAGCTCGTGGCCAGCGGCCAGTTTGGCGAAGTCGATGTGGTCAACTGCAACGACTGGCATACAGCGCCTTACCTGATCCTGCGATCCTTTTCGGAGAGATTTGACAGCCTCAGGGCGATTCGCGCGGTGTTCAGCATCCACAACCTGGCCCTGCAGGGAGTTCGGCCGCTGCGAGCTGTGGAATCCGCGCTGGAGTCCTGGTACCCGGGCCTGGGCTACGCGATCGAGCTGGTCGCCGATCCCTCCTACCCGGATTGCATCAACCTGCTGCGGGCGGGGATCACGCTCGCCGATGCCGTCGGTACAGTGTCACCCACCTATGCCCGGGAAATCCTGCTGCCGAGTGTGCCTGAGGAGGGCCTCGTGCGCGGTGAAGGCCTTGAGGAAGATCTTGCGCAGGTCGCTGCCGAGGGCCGGCTGGTGGGTATCCTGAACGGTTGTGACTATGACAAACGGCTGCCAATGCCGGTCAAGCCGGCGCAGCTCTGGGCGTTGATGGAGAACTGCCTGGAAGACTGGATTGAGGAAAATCCGCACGCGACACGCAGCTACTACTATGCCCACCGGTTACTGCAGCGGCTCAAACGCAAGCGCAAGCATCCGGCTCCGCTGCTGTTATCCATTGGCCGACTGACGTCGCAGAAGGTGGGGTTGCTGACGCAACCGTATGGCGAACATTTCGTGATTGACGAGATGCTGGAGCGACTCTCCAGTGGCGTATTTATCCTGTGCGGTAGCGGTGACCTGGCGCAAGAGCAGTTCTTCACTGACGTTATGCGCCGTCACCAGCATTTCCTGTTCCTGTGCGGCTATTCCGAGTCCATGTCCGAAACCCTTTACAGCACAGCAGACCTGTTCCTAATGCCCAGTGTCTTCGAGCCCTGTGGGATAAGCCAGATGCTTGCCATGCGCGCCGGCATGCCTTGCCTGGTGCACGCGGTAGGTGGCTTGAAAGACAGCGTTATCGACGGCGTCAATGGTTTCAGCTTCGAAGGGAACGATCCGGTGGAACGGCTCGACCATCTGCTCGCCTGCCTCGACCGGGCTTTGACCACCTTCGAAAAGCAGGCGGATACCTGGCATGCCCTCACTCGCGGCGCCCGTGAATCCCGCTTCAGTTGGGACGAAGCCGCCGCACAGTATTGCGAGCGCCTGTACGCTGCTAGCTGAGTGAGAAGGTATCCGAATCGGGAAGTAGCGGGAACTTGTCGCGGTAGGTATCGAGGGGTTCGCGTTCGAGGGTGGTAGTGAAGACGCCGGCGCGGTCCTCGCAGTCGAGGAGGAGCTTGCCATCAGCCGCGTAGGCCAGGCTGTCGCCGGTGTAGTCGAGGCCATTGGCGTCGCTGCCGACGCGGTTCAGCCCGACACAGCAGGCCTGGTTTTCGATGGCGCGGGCCAGTAGCAGGGCGCGCCAATGATGGGCACGCTTCGAAGGCCAGTTGGCGACGACTGCCATCAGGTCATAGTGGCCTGGATCGCCTTCCGGGCGATTGCGCATCCACACCGGGAAGCGAAGGTCGTAGCAGACCATTGGGCAGATACGCCAGCCGCGCCAGGATACTACCAGTCGCTCTTCGCCGGCGGCGTAGTGTTGGTGCTCACCGGACATGGTGAACAGGTGGCGCTTGTCGTAGCGGTGGCTGTCACCGTCCGGTGTGACAAACAGCAGCCGGTTGTAGACGGCATCGCCATCGCGGATCGGTAGCGAGCCGATGACAGCGGCGTCGTGTTCTCTGGCCAGGGCGCCCAGCCAGGTTTCGGTCTCGCCGGCAACCGGCTCGGCCAGCGCTTCTGCGTTCATGGAAAAGCCGGTGCTGAACATTTCCGGCAGCAGCACCAGGTCGATCTCCCGCGGCAGGTCTTCCAGGGCGCGCTCGAAGTGCTCGCGGTTGGCGGCCGGGTCTTCCCAGGCCAGCTCGCTTTGCACCAGGGCGATATGCAGGTCGCTCATTGGGCTGCGTTCTCCTCCGGTTGGGTCAGATGCTGCACAGGATGTCTCCGGCCTGCTTCAACACGGCGTCGGTCTTGGCGAAGCAAAAGCGCAGGTAGTGGCCGTCCAGGGGCTGTTCGCAGAACACCGACACCGGGATCGATGCGATGCCGTGTTCCCGGGTCAGGCGCTCCGCCAGGTCGCGATCGTGCTCGTCGCTGATGGCGCTGTAATCCAGCAACTGGAAGTAGGTGCCCGAGCTGCGAGTGAGGGTGAAACGTGAGTCGGCCACCGCTGCGCAGAACAGGTCGCGCTTGGCCTGGTAGAAAGCCGCCAGCCCGGCCGCAAAGTCGGGGTCTTCCGCCATGAAATCCGCCAGCGCCAGCTGTACCGGCGTCACCGCCACAAAAGCCACGAACTGGTGCACCTTGCGCATCTCCGCAGTCAGCGCCGGCGGCGCCACGCAGTAGCCGGTTTTCCAGCCGGTGATGTGAAAGGTCTTGCCAAATGAAAAGGCCGCAAAGCTCCGCGCTCGCAGGCCGGGGTACTGCAACACCGAGCAGTGGCGCTCACCATCGAACAGCAGGTGCTCATACACCTCGTCACTCACCACGTACAGGTTGTGCGCCTCGGCCAGTTGCTCGAGGCGGCGCAGGTCTGCGTCCCGCAGGATGGCGCCGGTAGGATTGTGGGGTGAGTTGATGATGATCATCCGTGTTCGCGAATTGATCGTGTCTTCAACCTGGTCCCAGTCAATCCCGAACTCCGGGAGCGTGAGTGGAATGTGCCGGGTAACGCCACCGCTCAGGCTGATCGCCGGCTCGTAGCTGTCATAGGCCGGGTCGAAGACGATGGCCTCATCCCCGGGGCGAATGCAGGCGGTGATCGCGCAGTAGATCGCCTCGGTAGCGCCAGGCACTACGGTAATCTCGGTGTCGGGATTGGCTTCCACCCCGTAGTAGCGGGATAGCTTGGCAGCAATCTGCTCGCGCAGCGGCAGCACACCTGCCATCGGCGCGTACTGGTTGTGGCCCGCCATCACGTGCCGCCCCAGCGCCTCGCGCAGGGCAGCGGGCCCATCGAAGTCCGGAAAACCCTGGGACAGGTTGATCGCCCCACACTCGTTGGCCAGCGCCGACATCACGGTAAAGATCGTGGTGCCCACCCTGGGTAGCTTGCTCTCGCGGATATGTTCCTGCTGATTCATGTGTCGAAGTATACGGGCCATTGAAATCCTGCATCTACCAACAGGCCTGCAGGAAGGGGGTTGAGTATTTCTCTTATTACGGATATATTTTATCCGCAATAGGCGAAAGGACAGTTTCATGCCCGCAGGTGGTGAAGGATGAAGATCGGCAAAGGCGTTGAATGGGCGGCCCATACCTGCGCGCTGCTGGCACTGCTGCCCCCGGGAGCGACGCTGCCCGGCGAGGCGCTGGCTGAGTTTCTCGGTGTACCGCCGCCTTATCTTGCCAAGCAGCTACAGGCCCTGAGTCGGGCGGGCATCGTGTCGGCAAAGCGGGGTGCTGCAGGCGGCTATCGTCTCTCGCGGCTACCGGAAACGGTGTCCCTCTGGGATATCACAGCCGCCATCGATGGCACCCAGCCCAGCTTTCGCTGCACGGAAGTGCGCCGCAGTGGCCCCTGCGGCGCCTCGCCGGCGGAGTGCACCGGCCCCTGCAGTATCGCCGCCGCCTTCCGCAGCGCCGAGGCTGGCTATCGCGACGCACTTGCTGCGGTCCGCCTGCCAGAATTGATCGCTGGTATTGCCAGCGATTCGACCGAAGCACGCAAGCGCAAGATCAGTGAGTGGATTGAAGCCAATGCCGCTCGCGCATCATGAATCCTTTAAGCCATCTGCCGACTCGCGGTATGGGTCGCCACCCATAGTGAATAGGTATATCACCATGTTTATAGATGATCGACTGCCCCAACACATCTCCTTGAACCTGCTGGCAAGGGCGCTGTTTACGTCGCTGTTTTTCCTGTCGGGCGTCACTCACTTCACGAATATCCCCTATTACGTGTCGCTGATGCCCGCAACCTTTCCTTTCCCCGTGTTCTGGATTTTCCTCTCCGGGGTCGTAGAGCTAGCGGGTGCGGCCATGATTCTCCTGAATTGGCGCCCTCGTCTCGGCGGCTGGTTGCTGATCGCATTTCTTCTTCCGGTCACGGTCGTCGTGCACGGCTACGAGATGCTCAACGCACAGGACGAGGTGATTCGGGCGCTTCAGCAGGCACATTTCCTCAAGGGGTTTGCGCTGATCGGGGCCGCGTTGCTGATTACCCAGATGGGTGTGATTCAGCGTACGTAACCTGATTGCTGAAAACCATTCTCTGCGCGCGAGCTGGCAGGCATTGAAGACTACTCGTAGCAAAAGACATCGAGCTTGTTGCCATCCAGGTCGCGAAAGTACGCGGCGTAAAAACCATCGCCACCTTCGGCACGTGGGCCTGGACTGCCTTCATCCGTGCCGCCGAGTTCCAGCGCTTTCTTGTGAATGCGATCCACCATTTCGCGTGACTCGCCGGCAATGCCCGCCATGACACCATTTCCAGTAGTGGCAGGCTGACCATCATAAGGTTTGAAGATGCACAGCATGGGGTGCTCCATGCTTGCAGCCCAGCCATAGCCGCGCCCGCCGAACTCCATCAGGCGCGTCACACCCATCTCGGACAGCAGGGCGTCGTAGAACGCCGTGGCGCGTTCAAGGTCGTTGGTACCTAGGGTGATGTAACCGATCATTTTTATTCTCCTGGAGTGGGGAATCTGGTGGCAGTTAACCTGGGTCAGCTCTGGTGCGTAATGCACGCAGAAGCACATGGCCCTCAGGAAAACTGTCCCTCGATTTACCTAATAGTACAGTCGCCAACAGTCTGCAGAATCCATGCGCCATGGCACAGAGAGGATTCGCTCCAGGTGGGACTCCGACGACCACAAGCGAGGCGCAGAAATCGACATCTTTATTCTGCCGGCTGTTCGACGTCGCCCGACTCGCCACTGATCGCTGTCAGGCCGCCGACGATAAACCGAAGGTTTGCCTCAGTTCTCCGCTTTAGCTGAGTCGGCGAGAACGGCCCCGGCGCCCTGGCGTATTCCATTAGCGGTTCAAACAACAGCCCGGCCAGGTTGATGGCCAGGACCTGCGTTGCGCTCCAGTAGAGTCGCTGTTGATTTTTGGCTTCCGAGGGCAGATAGCGAACTATGAGGCCGCTCGTAACGTCTACCAGCTGCCGAAATATCTTCATACCCGCTGGCGTGGCTTCCAGAAAACTCCGGCGCAAATAACCGCGCAGCGCCGCGTCACCGCCAATCACGTCGGATAATGCAGTGGCAATCGAGTCCAGGACTTCCTCTACCGGCAGGTCATCGCGAGGCGGCTTCATGGCCTGTTCCAGGCGGTTGATAACGTGCTCATCGACCTCTGCAAACAGGCGCTGTTTGGTGCCGAAGTGGTGCACGACAAGACCTGGCGTGACCCTGGCATCTGCCGCGATTCGGCGGACAGTAGCTGCTTTACTGCCGTGCTCGGCAACGACGTTCAGGGCCGATACGATGAGTTGCACTCGGCCTTTGGGCTCGTCCTTTTGGCTCCCTGTACCCGCCTTCACCAGATGCGCCGGCAGTTCTGCAGCAAATGAAGTAGCGAAAAATCGGGCATGCTTTCGTTCTCCTGACAAAAAGCTTTTAAGGTCTAGTGAGCAAACCAGCTTGCGGTGACCAGACCAGCACCTGCAGCTGCAGTAAGGATAGCGTATGGCAGATTCGCTATCCCCGCGCAGATCAGTTGCCGCCGTAGCGAAACACCTGCGAGCGCCGCCAGGATGTTCACTGCATGGAATCCGAAGGGAACCTGGCGACCCAGGATGAGAAAAGCGGGATGTGCCACCGGATAGCGGCTAAGCCAGTTCGGTAGCTTGCGAACAACGGACGACTCATCGACCTCCTGTAGCCCGCAGCGCACCAGAGAGTATTCAAGCAGTGCGCCCATCCACCAGCCAGCCCAGCTAAGTGCCGAGCCGATCCAGAAGCCGTAGGCAGAGCCGTTGACCACGCCGACCAGCTCGCTTGGAAACGGTGTCGAAGACAGCAATACGTGAATCGGAACCGATACCAGCGGCGCCCAGCCGCCAAACTCCTCGATCAGTGCAGAGGGACCACCAATCATTGACAGCCAGCGCCAGCAGGCAAAGGCCGATACCAGTACCAGAACGATCAGCCCGAGAGTCAGGGATTTCCGAGGCAAACGCATTCCCTCCCGCACCGCAGATTTTCTTGACCGCTTGAGCTGGGCGTGCAGCTGTTCAACGGCTTATTGCCCACCCACCTCGCGTAATTCATAGGCAAAGTCCAGGAGAATGCCGGGGGCAGCCGACCCAAGAGTGAAGGCAGTGCCGGCGTCCATTGCTACCTTGACTATACAAATGTATAGTTTGGTTCATGAAGATTGCAAGGGTCGATCCGGTGCTCTTGACCGCACCTTATGGGATGCCGGGAGCGCAGACTCGCAGGAGGAGCGCAGCCTTCGTCGAGGTTGAGGCGGAAGACGGGCGGGTCGGCGTAGGTGAGACCTACCTGGGCGTGTACATGCCTGAGCTGGCGGCGGAAACGGTCCACTTCTTCGCGCAGCATCTGGTGGGCCGGGACAGTTCGAGCATTGCTCGACTATGGCGTGATTGCCAGTGGATATCGAGCTATGTCGGGCGTACCGGGCCGACCGTCATGGTGCTGGGCGCCATAGAGTGCGCATTGTGGGATCTGGAAGGACAACGCCACGGTGTTCCGGTTCATCGTTTGCTTGGTGGCGCTGTGCACGATCAGCTACCTGTGTATGCAAGTGGTGGCGTACCGACTTTCTCGCGTGATGAACTTGTAGAAAACGCGGTGGAAGCCAGGGCAGCAGGATTCGCGGGCTTCAAGATGCGCGCCAATCCCGTTGCCTACCAACCCGAGGTCGAAGCGGAGCGGGTGCTGGCCGTGCGTGATGCAATAGGAGCTGACATGCTCCTCGCCGTCGATGCGGTGCAGAACTTCAACTTGCGCCCCTGGTCGATCAAACAAACGCTTGCGCTGTTAGGGGCACTCGTCCCCGCAGATTTGGCGTGGGCCGAAGAGTTTCTGCCGCCGTTCGATCCGATACTCTATGCTGAACTGCGAAGCCGAACGGGTGTACATATTTCGGGTGGTGAGGGCATCACGACATCCACTGATTTCGCTCGCTGGATCGCGGCCGGCGCTTTTGATATTGCACAACCAGACCCAACGATCATTGGTGGAATCGGAGAAGCGCGCCGCGCTTGTGAACGTGCTGCTCTGGACGGTGTTCGCGTTGCCATGCATGTGTGGGGGTCCGGGCCGACCCTGATGGCGAACTACCATCTTGGGTTTACGCAGCACAACTGCTTTATTCTCGAGATGCCGCTTATGAAGAACCCCCTCGACACCGAGACGCTCGTCGAGCCATTTACGATCGTCGACGGCCACATCGCGCCGCCCACGGCGCCGGGGCTCGGCGTGCGACTGACTGATGAGATAAAAGCGCGATACCCCTATGAACCCGGCTCGGCGAGCTTGTTTGGGTGAGTGCAAACTGGCCTCAGAAGTCCACACACTGTCATGCAAGCTAAATCAGAAAGGGCTCCCGTAGGAGCCCTGTTGTAGGCATGGATTCTGAGGAATCCAGGCGATGGATCAACGGAACGAATAGCGGATGGTAGCCTTCCAGGTTTCGAGGTCGTCGATCTCGCCGTAGCTGACACCCAGACCCAGACCGTTTGCGAAATTGTAGATGCCCCCGACTTCAAAGAAGAATTCACCGTCGATGAAGTCGCCGACGTCGATGTAGCCGGCTTCAGCGTTCAGTTCCAAACCCTGCCAGACCAAAGAGCGAATGCCCGCGGCGGCGCTGTAGCCGTTTTCATCCTCGTCGTCGAAGTCCGTTTCGATATCCCAGTTCTGCCAGGCCAGACGACCGTAGATGTCCGTCGTTTCGGACAGGCCGTATTTTGCGCCCACGCCAAGGTCAAAATTGCTGAGCTCGAAGTCAAAGTCTCCAAAAGCCGTATCGATGTCGTCGTCCTGGTCGGTATAGCTGCCATCGACAAAGAACAAATTGTTGATCTCATAAGAGCCGCGGATTTCAAAACCTTCCGGTTCCACGTCGTTCAGGTCGCTGGACACGTAGGACGCATCGATGTACGTCCAATTCGGCGACTCCGCCGTGGCTGCCGCGGAAGAAACTGCGGCGGCGATAACACAAACTTTCAACAGGTTGTTTTTCATTGCGGGTACCACTCTTTAGTTAAATACAATCTACAGACACGCTGCATCGCCAGACGAAATACTGGGGTATGCAACGCGGTCGACAGACTAGACGGCGGAGCGGTGGCATGGAAGTGAAATTCGCCGAGACGTGATTTTTCCCCTGAATCTCTTTGTGGTCTTGCGATGAAGTGTGCGTTTTGCACGATGAAACGAGAAGCAAGCGGTAGTTGCATTTTTACAAAGCATCGCTGTGCTTTTGACGCCAGCCACTATCCAGAGATTAGCGCTGCGCCATAGTCGATGTTCGCTATGTTCCAGCTATTGCAGCCGAACGTCAGTTCATACGGTTCATTGCAGCCAACGCTCCCGGTTGACCAGGTCTTGCTGTAGCTGATCTCATCGGGAACGTCCATGCTGATACAGCCCGTCAATGCGACAGCGAGGCTCAGGGTAGCGATCTTCCGGGTGGTACGCGTCATAGTACTCGTTGGGCAATTGACTCTGGTTCAGGACTCACGGCCAGGCCGTTTGAGTTCAATCTTTAGACTGTCAGATAAGAGAAAATGGAAGTCCTCAACATGTGGGTGTGCTGCTCCTGTTTCTGAAAAGGGCTCTACCCCGTTTGTTTCTTGCAGTCGTGTAGGTCATTCGCTGAGCGCGGGGAGGATGTAATTCACCATCATTTCATCAATCTGGCTGTGCATGTAGCGCTGGCCATAGGCGCTGGCAGTGATGACGATAACCAGGTTGCTGTCATCGAAGACGAAAATCTTGTTGCCACCGTTGCCGCTGCAGTAGGCCACAGGCCACTCGGTGTCATCGACAATATAGGTTTTGTGCCATCACAGGAAACCGTAGCGATTGCCGGGCACCGTGGTCTCAACAGAGGGTGACAACATGGCATCTACCCATGCTGCCGGAAGCAATTGTTGGCCGTCCCATGCGCCGCGGTTTTTATGTAATTGGCCGTATTTCGCGAAGCCCAGGGGCGTAAGCTGAATACCGCCCGCCGTATTGGCCACACGCTGGGGTGTGTATTGCCACTGGTAATTGGTCACGCCCAGCGGAGCGAACAGCTTCTCGTGGGCATAAGACTCAAGCCCGCCCGGCACGGCTGAGTTCAATATGTCTCCGAGAATCACAATACCCGCCGTGAAGTATCGCCATTCGTCCCCTGGTTCGCGGTCTTCGGCCATCGGCAAGTTGAGGCTCCACTCGACCCAGTTCTCCTGCGGGTACATGTACTCCTCGTTGCCTATCGAATCCATATCGAAGTCGTAGCCTTCGAATCCTGACGACATCGTCAGCAAATGGCGGATTGTCACGTTTGCCTTTTTTGCAGAGAAGTTCTCGTAGCGCTCAAGCGCGTAAAAATCTGCAAGGGTTTGGTCGACGCTCTCGATATAGCCCTCATCAATCGCGATACCCAGAATAGTCGCAGCAAACGTCTTGCCCACGGAGCGGGGATTGTGCGTCTGGTCACGCCCGGCACTGTTGTAGTAGCGCTCTACCAGAGGCTCACCTTTGCGCAAAACGATGACACTGTTTATATCTTTGTACGTCCCAGCTTCGATGGCTGCATCGAGCTCTGCGATTCGCTGCTCGTCGAACGCTCTCCCGTCTGGCTGGGCAGTCTCGACGGCGAGTGCTGCGTCCAAGAATAGAAAAATCCCGGCGACCATCACCGCACGCATTTGTAGTCTCATCTTGTCTTGCTTCCTTCTACAAAATGGGTCTTGGCTCCCCTGGAAAAGGGCGCTGATCCGATTTGCTAGGTGTCGCTATTCATGATGCCGCGCGACTGAAAGTAGTTGTTAACCACGTTGCATACGCGCAGAGGATTTTCTGCGGGCAGCCTCACATGTTTTTCAAGGTGCGGTGTGTAGCTCCCGGACGTCTGCATCAGCAGATCCATTTCCGAAGTGTTCAGCTTGATAATGTCGTCCTTGAAGGAGTCTCCAGGGGGAAGCCATCTTGAGCTGCTCTTGAGTACTCTTGTAGTGATCGTGCGGCCCTCAACCTCATACTCATTGTCGTAGTATCTCACTGCAGGCTGACCGGCCGAGTTGTACTCGGTAGAAATAACGCACTTCCTGCCGCTTGGCATAAATGCAATCAGTGAGTTCGAATATGTGCCTTCGTCATAGTCCATCAGGTACCAAACGCCTGCCACGTCGATACGGCCGACGCTCATGGTGCTGTCCGGTGTCACGCTGCAGCCGGACAGCAAGATCAATAGGGTAATCATGAGGCCTGGGAGGCAAGAGTTTCTGGCAACGCGCTCCATTGCGTCTCTCCTGGTGAGTCGAGATGGGATCATTCGTGTATGCGCTAGATCTAAACGGTGTTGGTGACGGGTAATGCTGGCTAGAGCTGGGTATCCAAAGGCAGCTCCGTGCTGTTCTTGATCTCCGTTACCGCCATATGCGAGTGCAGTTCACGGATCGACTCGTTAGTCGTGAGGGTGTTGCGAACAAAGTCCTCGTAGTGGGCAATGTCCCGGGCGACGATCTTCAGCATGTAGTCCCAGATGCCCGCCATGGTGTAGCACTCCATCACTTCCGGGAAACAGACGATGTCGCGTTCGAAGGCTTCCAGGTTCTGGCGGCCGTTGGCGGTGAGGCTGACGGTGGCGAACACCACCACGTCCATGCCGAGGGCACGGCGGTCGAGCAGGGCGACACGCTTTTTGATCAGGCCCGCCTGCTCGATGCGGTTGATGCGCCGCCAGCAGGGTGACTGGGACAAGTTGAGGCGCTCGGCAATGGCGCTGGTGCTGAGGCTGGCGTCGCGCTGCAGCATCTGCAGGATGTCGACGTCGGTACTTTGCAGATCCATGAGAATAAAAATTCCTCAATATTAGAGTTATTGGGAAAAATTATACCCATATAGGCCGGGGAGGCGTAAAGGGGGAAGAACTATGCCACAGGATTTGAGTATTATTACCAAATCTGAATGGTGGGAGAACACGCGAGGCAGGCCCCTATGGCAGCACAGAACCCCGTCCTGAAGCAGGTGTCCCTGGACGACAAGTACGCGCTCGACACCACGCGCGCCTACATGACCGGCATCGAGGCCCTGGTGCGCCTGCCGATGTTGCAACACCAGCGCGACCTGGGCCGGGGGCTCAACACCGCTGCCTTCATCTCCGGTTACCGCGGCTCACCCGTGGGCGGGGTCGACCAGGCCATGTGGAAGGCCAGGTCCTACCTCGAACAGCACAATATCCACTTCCACCCGGGCATCAACGAAGACCTGGCGGCCACCTCGGTGTGGGGTAGCCAGCAGACCAATATCTTCGAGGGTGCGAAGTACGACGGCGTGTTCTCCATGTGGTACGGCAAGGGCCCCGGCGTCGACCGCAGCATGGATGTGATCAAGCACGCCAACGCCTTTGGTACCTCGCGTTACGGCGGCGTACTGGCGGTGGCCGGTGACGACCACGCCTGCAAGTCTTCCACCTTGCCGCACCAGTCAGAGCACATGTTCATCGGCGCCTCCATCCCGGTGCTGAACCCCGCCAACGTGCAGGAAGTGCTGGACCTCGGTATCTACGGCTGGGAGCTGTCGCGTTACTCCGGTTGCTGGGTGGGCTTCAAGGCCATCACCGAGAACATGGATTCGGCCATCTCCGCCGACATCGATCCCTCGCGCATCAATATCGTTATCCCGGAAGACTTCGAGCTGCCGCCGGATGGCGTGCACGCGCGCTGGCCCGACAAGCCGCTGGAGCAGGAACTGCGGCTCAACAAGTACAAGATCTACGCGGCCCGCGCCTTTGCCCGCGCCAACAACCTCAATCGCATCGTGGTCGACAGCCCCAACCCGCGTCTCGGCATTATCACCACCGGCAAGGCCTACCTGGATGTGATGCAGGCGCTGGAAGACCTGCACATTGACGAGAACCTGGCCGCCCAGATCGGTCTGCGCGTCTACAAGGTGGGCATGAGCTGGCCGCTGGAGCCGCTCACCACCCACGAATTTGCCGAGGGCCTGGAAGAAATCCTCGTCGTCGAGGAAAAGCGCTCCATTATCGAAGACCAGCTCACCGGCCAGCTCTACAACTACCCGGTGGCCCAGCGCCCCCGGGTGATTGGCGAGTTCGACGAAGAGGGCCGCGACCTGTTGCCCAACCTGGGCGAGTTGACGCCGGCCATGGTGGCGCGCGCCATCGCCGGTCGCATTGGCCGCTTCTTCGATTCCGAGCACATCCACGCGCGGCTGGAATTCCTGGCTCGCAAGGAACAGTCCCTGGCCAAGCCCCGCGCCAGTGCCGAGCGGGTACCGCACTTCTGCTCCGGCTGTCCGCACAACACCTCAACCAAAGTGCCCGAGGGCAGCCGCGCCATGGGCGGTATCGGCTGCCACTACATGGCCACCTGGATGCCGGATCGCAAGACCGAGACTTTCTCGCAGATGGGTGGTGAAGGCGTGGCCTGGATCGGCATGGCGCCGTTCACGGAAACCAAGCACGTGTTCCAGAACCTGGGAGACGGCACCTACTTCCACTCGGGCATCCTCGCCATCCGCGCTGCCCAGGCGGCGAAGGTGAATATCACCTACAAGATTCTCTACAACGACGCCGTCGCCATGACCGGCGGCCAGCCCATCGACGGCCAGCTCAGCGTTGAAGACATGGTCCACCAGCTGCGCGGCGAGGGCATTGCCCGTATCGCACTGGTCAGCGACGAGCCCGGTACCTGGCAGGGCCGCTTCAACGCCATCCCGGGCTATAGCCTGCACCACCGCGATGAAATGGACGCGCTGATGCGCGAGCTGCGCGAGTTCGAAGGCGTGTCGGTAATTGTCTACGTGCAAACCTGCGCCGCAGAGAAGCGCCGCCGTCGCAAGAAGGGCCTGATGGAAGATCCCGCCAAGCGCGCCTTTATCAATGACGCCGTGTGCGAAGGCTGCGGTGACTGCAGCAAGGCCTCCAACTGCCTGTCGGTTATCCCCAAGGAAACCGAGCTGGGCCGCAAGCGCCAGATCGACCAGAGCGCCTGCAACAAAGACTTTAGCTGTGTGAAAGGTTTCTGCCCCAGCTTCGTCACCGTACACGGCGGTGAGCTGATCAAGAAGCGCGGCGGCAACGGCGGCGACGGCACGGTGTTTGATCCGCTGCCTGAACCCGCCCTGCCGGCCCTGGAAGAACCCTGGAGTGCGGTGGTAACCGGCGTCGGCGGCACCGGCGTACTGACGGTAACGGCACTGGTGGCGATGGCGGCCCACGTTGAGGGCAAGGGTTGTGCCACCCTCAACCAGACCGGCCTCGCCCAGAAATTTGGCGCCGTGGTCAGCCACGTGCGCGTTGCCGAGAACCAGGAAGACATCAAGGCGGTGCGCATTCCCGCCGGTGAGGCCAACCTGCTGGTGGGCTGTGACCTGGCGGTGGCGGCCTCCAACGAAAGCCTGGCCAAGGTCGATATCGAACGTTCCAGCGCCGTGGTCAACAGCGCCGAAGTGCCGACCGCGGCCTTCGTGCTGGACCCGGACGCCCAGTTCCACACCGGCGCCATGGAGCAAACCATCCGCGAGGAAGTGGGTGAAGACTCCAGTTTCTTTATCAACTCCACGGCGGTAGCCACCGAGCTGCTGGGCGACTCCATTGCCAGCAACCTGTTCCTGCTGGGCTATGCCTACCAGCAGGGCCTGGTGCCGGTCAGCTGGCAGGCCCTGGAGCGCGCCATCGAGCTCAACGGCGTGGCCATCGATTTCAACAAGCAGGCCTTCCTGTGGGGCCGCCGTGCGGCGCACCAGCCGGAGCGGGTCATGGCCCTGGTGGAGCAGGCCTTGCAGAAGCCGAAAGCCCTCAGCCTGGAAGAGCTGATCAGTGATCGCAGCGACCGCCTGGTGGCCTACCAGGATGCCAAGTACGCGGAGCGCTTCAACGCTGCGGTCAGCCGGGTGCGTGAGGCCGATACCAGCGAATCCAGGGCGCTGACCCGTACCGTGGCAAAGAGCCTCTACAAGCTGATGGCTTACAAGGACGAGTACGAAGTCGCGCGGCTCTACAGCGACGGCGGTTTTATCGACAAGCTCAAGAGCCAGTTCAGCGGCGACTTCACCCTGAAGTTCCACCTGGCGCCGCCGCTGCTGTCGAAGAAGGACCCGGCCACCGGCCGCCTGATCAAGCGCGAATTCCCGGGCTGGACCCTGCACCTGTTCGGCATCCTGGCGAAGTTCAAGTTCCTGCGCGGTACGCCGCTGGACATCTTTGGCATGACCGCCGAGCGTCGCCAGGAGCGCCAGGACATTGCCGACTACGAGGCCCTGCTGGATGAAATCCTCAAGGGTCTGGACGGCAACAACTACGCGCTGGCCGTGCAGCTCGCGGAGCTGCCCCTGCAGCTGCGCGGCTTCGGCCATGTGAAAGACCAGAATCGCGACAAGCTGGCGTTGCAGCGCCAGCAACTGATGCCGCAGTTCCGCGGCGAGAACGTTGTGCAATTCGTTGAGAAAGTAGCCTGAGGACCCTGGGCATGAGCGTATTCAGCAACCCGGCATTTGATCATCACGAAAAAGTCGCCTTCGCCTCCGACAAGGCCACGGGGCTTAAGGCCATCATCGCCATTCACAACACCCGACTCGGCTCGGGCGTCGGCGGTTGCCGCATGTTCCCCTACGCGAGCGACGACGAGGCACTCTACGATGTGCTGCGCCTCTCGCGCGGCATGACCTACAAGTCGGCACTGGCGGGGTTACCCTTTGGGGGCGGCAAGTCGGTGATTATCGGCAACCCACACGCCGACAAGTCGCCGGCGCTGCTGCATGCCATGGGCGAGTTTATTGACAGCCTGGGTGGTCTCTACGTGGCGGCCGAGGACTCTGGGGTGGGTGAGGATGACGTGCGCATGATCGCCGAGCGCACCGCCCATGTCAGCGGCTTCAACAGCGGTGAGGAACACGGCGGCGACCCGTCGCCCACCACGGCTTACGGCGTCTACCTCGGTATTCGCACCGCGGTACAGTACCGGCTGGGGGCGGATTCCATGGGCGGCCTGCGGGTAGCGATCCAGGGCCTGGGCAATGTCGGCTTCCACCTCGCCGGCCTGCTGGCGGCAGACGGTGCAACGGTCTACGGTGCCGATGTCAATGAAGCCAACCTGCGGCGCGCCCGCGACGTGCACGGCGTACAGGTCGTCTCTACCGATGACATCCTCACGCTGGAGACCGACGTGGTCGCGCCCTGCGCCATGGGTGCAGTGTTGAACGACGAGACGGTCGACGGTTTGCGCGCGGGCATCGTCGCCGGTGCCGCCAACAACCAACTTGCTGATGAGCGCCAGGCAGACCACCTGTGGGACCGTGGCATTCTCTACTGCCCGGATTTCCTCATCAACGCCGGCGGCATTATCGACGTCTACCACCAGCGCATCGGCAGCGACAGGGCGGTCATGCGGGAACACGTGGACCGGATCGAGAGCAACCTGCAGGAAATCCTGTTCCGCTCTGATCGCGCCCGGCGTTCACCCCACCTGGTGGCGGAAGAGCTGGCGGAGGAATACCTGGCCGCCGCCGACAGCACCGAGCCGTCACGGCTCGCTGCCTACTGAATAGCTAAACAGTGAAGGGGCTGGCTGTCAGGACCGCAGCCAGTTCCGCGCCTCTTCCAGTTCGCGGAACACGCTGAACTCGGTGTTGTCACTCTCCCGGAATACCTTGAAGATACGGCTGATGCCGTAGGTGATGCTGCCCGGGGCTACCACGGCGATGCGGCTGGGCTGGTACTCGTAGCTGCGGGCGATATCCGCGCCTTCGCGCACTTCAGCGGTACTCAGCAGGATCTCGGCCTTGATCATCACGTACAGGCGCAGGCTGGAGTTGGGCATGTTGCCCAGCTCATCCATCAGCGCCACCATGTCATCTCGCTCCGGGCTACCCAGGAAATCGACGCGCACGATGTCGTCTTCGCGCGTAATCATGTAGATGGGGGATGCCGTCATCAGGCGCGGGTCACGTACTTGAGGATCTCCACCACCTCGGACGGCGTCCTGGCCCAGGCCATGGCGCCGGCGTCCACTTCCTTGAGCGGATGAATGATCGCCTCGTCGTGCAGGGTGATATAGGGCTTGCCAAGCGCCGCCAGGTAGCCGGCGTCAAAGGCAGCATTCCATTGCTTGTACTTGTCACCAAAGCGCACCACGGCCACGTCGCATTGCTCAATCAGGGTGCGGGTGCGAATGCCGTTGACCTTGGAAGACTTGTGATCACGCCAGAAGCCGTCGCTGCTGGGCGCGAGCATGTCGCCGGCGGCGTCACTGGCATCGTGGTCGGTTACCGCCGAGGTAAAGCTCACGGGAAGATCGGCAGCCCGCGCGCCGTCTTCCAGCTGCTGCCGCCAGTCGGTGTGGATTTCTCCAGAAAGATAAATTGTCCAGTTCACTCACTGCTCCTTAGTGGCGCCAAGTATAAAAAATTCTTAACCGCTTTTGGGATCGAATTCTCTCAATCACCGGGACCAGCGGCGTTTTCGGTGCCTTCGCCGGGTGTGATGAACACCATCTGTGCAGGCGCACTGATACGCGCCGTGTGCCACGTATTCCTGGGTATGCAGGCGTAGTCACCCGCCCTGGAGAGTGTGATGCTGCGCTCGACGCCGGCCTCACTGAGGACCAGCTCTGCTGCGCCAGAAAGCAACATCACCAGCTCGTCGCCTACCGGGTGCTTCTCCCAGCTGGACCAGTCGCTATCGAAGTTGTAAGCCGAGATCAGCACGTGGCCGTGAAACTGGTCGTAATCGCGGTCCAGGGCCTCATAGAAGTCGGCTGTTACCGGCCGTTGGTCGAGCTGCAGGTCAGGTTTGAGTACCGCGAAGTGTTCGAACAGGCTGGGCATGGGAGTCCTCCACCGGTTGGCGATATCCTCCGTCGCAGTCTCACCCGGTAATTGTTCTCTCGCAAGCTACCCGATCCGGTACTGAGCAGCAGAACTCATACCCTTTTTCCTTCCGGAAAAAGCGCATGAGCCCTGTCCACACCGAGTTGGCGCGGGTGTTTGTGCCTCAACATTCCGCGCATCGGGCAGCAAAGCTCATACCCTTTTCTCTTCCGGAAAAAGCGCATGAGCGCTGTCCACACGGAGCTCGCTCGGGTGCTTGTGTCTCAACGTTCTGCGCAGCGAGCAGCAGACCTCATACCCTTTTTCCTTCCGGAAAAAGCGCATGAGTTCTGTCCACACTCAGGTGGCGTGGGCGCTTGTGCCTCAAGGGGTGCTGCCGCACTTCTCTCTGAAGGGTCACTTCCAGCACCTAACTTGAGGGATAGAGTTTGCCTTTTTCGCAGCAAAAAGGCGGGCTCTATCCCTTGGTATGCAAGTCGAATCGTTGGCGCAAAATCAATGCTGAGCCCGCGACAGGAAGTGATCCGCCACAGCTCAGGCGATCTCTCCAGGGGCGAGCCCGAGGTACTTTCGCAGTTGTATAACGCCGAGGTAGAAAGGCCCGGTATCAATCACTGCCACGCAGAACTTGAAGATGTAGTTGGAGAACATCAGGGTCAGCAGTGTTTCAGTGCTCATGTCGCCGGCGAGGTACACGGCGCCGAAGGTCACCAGCACCACCATGAAAGAATCTACCAGCTGGCTGATCATGGTGCTGAAGTTGTTGCGCACCCAAAGGTACTTGCCGCGGGTCACGCGCTTCCAGAAGTGAAACAGTTGCACATCACAGTACTGGGCGGCGATGTAGGCCATCATCGAGGCAAATACAGCACCGGAGGTGGTGGCATAGATGAGTTGGTAGAGCTCCACCTGTTGTTCTACCACCGTACCGTTCGGCAGGCTCACCGGGGCGGCCAGCTCCATCAGCTGCCAGGGCGGCAACGAGTCGGGGCCTACCGGCGGCACCAGGTTGCCCAGGTAGATAAAGCCGAGGATGAAGAAGTTGAGCCCCAGGCCCAGGGTCACCATGAAATTGGCGCGGCGTTTGCCGTACAGCTCGCAGATCAGGTCCGTGCACAGGAAGGTGATGGGGTAGGGCAGCACGCCCACCGCGAGCTGCATGGGCCCGAGCTGGATAAAGCGCGTGATGCCCAGGATGTTCAGCATGGTCATCGCGCAGATGAAAATCCCGGCCAGCACAAGGAACACGCGCTCACGGCGTTCTGCCAGCAGGGCCGGGTCCAGCGGTGTGCTTGTTGCCGACTGGGTGCTGTCCATGATCAGCTTTCCCGCTGGCCCAGGTGGGCGTGCAACATGGCGCCGTTGATCACCGGGTTGTGGTGCGCCCACTCGATCAGGCTGGCGATTTCGTCCGGCTCGATCAGGCGCTGGAAACTGTTGAGCCCGGCGATGCTGTCAAGCACGTCCTGGTCATTACCCAGGTGTGTGCGCAGCATTTCGGTGTCGGTAAAGCCCGGGCAGATGCAGGCCGTGTGAATGCCGCTGCCCATCAGGTCCTGGCAGGTGGCCCTCATCATGCCGGCGACCGCGTGCTTGGAAATCACATAGCTGAACGAGTTGGCCACCGCCTTTTCAGACAGGGTGGAGCCGATGTAGAGCACGCTGGAGCCATCGCCCATGTGTGGCAGCAGGGCACGATTGAGCGTGTTCGCGGCCATCACGTTGGTTTGCAGGGCTGATTGCAGGTGCTCATCCGGGCACTCGCCGGCGCTGTCCTTCAGCATCTGGCAGGCGTTGTGCACCAGCGCCACCTGCGCGGCCTGCTCGACCACAGGGGTGAGCAGTTCGATGGCATTGGCGATGGCGGCATTGTCGCTGAGGTCGCAGCACAGGTTCTCGACACCCGCTACCGGGCAAGTGCGCCGCGACAGGTTGTAAACGGCAAAGCCGCGCTCACGGAAGCGGGCGGCGGCGGCGGCGCCAATGCCGACGCTGGCGCCGGTGATGATGGCTACTTTAAAGGAGGGCTCCATGCTGGTTCCTTGTGATTATTTGGCGGCAGCGGCATCCCTGGCCTGGAACCAGTCGCGGTACTCATCCCGCAGCCGGTTCTTCTGCACTTTGCCCATCGTATTACGGGGCAAGTCCGCGCGCTGGATGTATGCTTTCGGTTGTTTAAAGCGCGCCAGTGTATCCGCTATCGCTGCCTGAAGCTCGGCTTCCACCAGCGCCAGCCCGCCGTCCATCACGCAAACTGCTACCACCGCCTCACCAAAATCCGGGTGTGGGACCCCGATCACTGCGGTTTCCCGTACGCCGTCGATGCTGTCGAGGCACAGCTCCACCTCTTTCGGGTAGACGTTGAGGCCGCCCGAGATGATCAGGTCCTTCTCACGTCCCACCAGCCAGAGCCGGCCGTCGCTGTCGAGGCGGCCCAGGTCGCCGGTAATGAAAAAGCCATCCTCGCTAAACTCCGATGCGGTTTTCTCCGGCATCCGCCAGTAGCCGCTGAACACGTTGGGACCGCGCACCTCGACGACGCCGACTTCTCCTGCGGGCACTGTTTGCCCCTGGTCATCGCAGGTGCGAATCTCCACCTCCGGCAGGGCGAAGCCGACACTGCCCGCCAGTCGTTCACCCCGCAGGGGGTTCGAGCTGATCATCCCGGTCTCGGACATGCCGTAGCGCTCGAGAATGCGGTGGCCGGTTCGGTCTTCAAAGGCGGCGAAAGTCTGCTCGGTCAATGGCGCTGAGCCGGAGATGAACAGGCGCATGCCCGCGCAGGCTTCCCGGTCGATGGCCGGTTCCGCCAGAATGCGGGTGTAGAAGGTGGGGACGCCCATCATCACGGTGGCCTCAGCAAGGCCCTCGCGGACGATGGCCACATCGAAGCGTGGATGAAAGAGGATGGTCGAGCCATTCAGCAGGGCGGTATTCAGGGCCACGAACAGCCCGTGCACGTGGTAGATCGGCAGGGCGTGCAGCAGCACGTCTTCGGCTTCAAATCCCCAGAGCCGGTGCAGGGTCAGGGCGTTGCTGCACAGATTTTCGTGGCTGAGCATCGCACCCTTGGAGCGCCCGGTGGTACCCGAGGTGTAGAGGATGGCCGCCAGGTCACTGCCGCCCACTGCTGCTGCCGCGCCGATGTCGTTGTGTTTATCGACATAGCTATCGACACGGCTACTGTCGAGGCACAGGCGCTGCAGGCTGCGATCGTCGATTTCAATCGCCGGCTCCGCATCCTGCCGGAAGTAGTCGAGTTCGCTGTCGGTGTAAGCGGTATTCAGCGGCACCAGCACCAGTCCGGCCCGCAGGCAGGCAAGGTACAGGGCGACCGCTTCCGGGCACTTCTGCACCTGCATTAGCACCCGGTCACCGGTCGCCGCCCTGGACAGCAGCACCGTGGCCATCCGCGCCGACAGCGTATCGAGCTGCCGGAAACTCCACTGGCCGCCCTCCGGCAGCTTCAGGCAGCACTTGTCCGGTTGATCCGCAAAGCCGCGAGCCAACGTAAGGAAGAGGTTTTCATTCATCGCGCCACCATAGCACAGGCTGTTTGACCGGGCTGCCGCGCTGTGGATTACTAGCTCAACGCCTCTTACCTGGATCCCCATGGAACGACTCACAACGATTCACATCGACAAGGAAAGCCATAAATTCTCAGCGGCGCACTTCACCGTGTTTTCCGCCACGGAACGCGAACGGCTCCACGGGCACAACTTCAGCGTGTCGGCGAAGATTGTGGCGCCGGTGGACCACAACGGACTGACGGGCGACTACGCGGTCTACAAGAACCAGATTCGCAAGCTCTGCGACAGCCTCGACGAATACACGCTGATCCCCGCGGATTCGCCCTACCTCACGATCACCGAAGACGGCGACTACTACCGGGTCACCCACGATGCCGACACCCTGATCCTGCTCAAGGCCGACACGCTGATCATCCCGGCCCGCAACACCACTGTCGAAGACCTCTCCCACTACCTGCTCGAAACCCTGGTGGAGGACAAGCCCTTCCTCGAAGCCCAGGACATCCGCGAGATCGAGGTGATGGTCTCCTCGGGGCCCGGTCAGACCGGCTCCAGTTTCTACCGGGTCAAGTAGGGCTTCTCTGCACTTCGAGGGGGATCACTTCCTGGCGCAGGCTCAGAAGAGTTGCAGCGCCACCGAATCGCCGTGATTGCCGTGGAACGTTGCGCGTCTTTTTCCTCTGGAAAAAAACGCACAACATTCTTCACGAAATGAGTCGGAAGTGATCCTCGAGATTCAGTCTGAACCTGAGCCCTTGAGGCAGTGGTGCCCGCGTCGACTCGGTGTGGACAGAGCTCATGCACTTTTTCTGTAAGGAAAAAGTGTATGAGGTCTGCCGGTAGATATCCGACATCGAGGGGGCTCACTTTCTATCGCAAGCTCAGAAAGGCAACGTGCCAACGATTTGACCTGAGACCCGCGGGATTTCACCTGCCTTTTTCCTCTGGAAAAATACAGGCGATATCCCTCAGGTGCGGAGCTGAAAGTGATCCTCGAAACCCAGTCTGAACCTGAGTCTTTGAGGCAGTGGCGTCCGCGTCGACTCGGTGTGGACAGAGCTCATGCACTTTTTCCGGGAGGAAAAAGGGTATGAGGTCTGCCGGCAGATGGCCGGCCTGTGCCGTTATACTCGGATGCATGAGCAACGCGGCAAACGAATCGGAAACCAGGCTGACACTGGAAGACCGCCTCGATATCCACGAGCTGATCGCCCGCTATGGGCACCTGATCGACGAGTGTCGTTTCGACCGGTTGGGCGAGATCTTCACGGAAGATGCGGTATTCGATCTGTCGGATTTTGATGGTACGCGCTTTGAAGGGCTGGACGACATTATCCGCATGATGGAGGTGAGCCAGCAGCACCCGCTCGGGCATCACGCCACCAATGTGGTGGTGGAGTCTGGCGACCCGGTGCGGGTGGTGTCGAAGGGCATCGGTGTGGGGCACGGTGGCCGGGTGGGTAGTGTGGTGTACCGGGATACCCTGCGTCGCACGGTCGCGGGCTGGCGCATCAGCGAGCGCTATTGTGAGCTGCGGCGTTCACCGCAGCGCGAGGTGTACTAGTCCAACAGGTCGTTGTGCTCGCCGAGCTGCGGCGGCGGGCGGCGGTACTCCACCGGGGTGCGCGACAGCTTGATGGGATTGCCGGCAACTTCCAAGTTCGGGTTCTCCGGATGGGGCATCTTCACCCGCATACCGCGCGACAGGACCTGGGGGTCTGCAAACACTTCGTCCACGTTGTTGATCGGGCCGGCGGGAACGCCCGCTGCTTCGAATTGCTCCAGCCAGTCGTCCCGCTGGCGGGTGCACAGCTTTTCTTCCAGCAGCGCGACCAGCGCATCGCGGTTTGCGACCCGCGCGCTGTTGTCAATGAAGCGCGGATCGTCGGCCAGTTCCGGCAGGTCCAGCGTCTCCACCAGGCTGCGGAACTGCCGGTCGTTACCCACCGCAACGATGCAGTGGCCGTCGGCGGTGGCAAAGGCCTGGTAGGGCACGATGTTGGGGTGGGCATTGCCCAGCCGGGTGGGTACCACGCCGCCCACCAGGAAGTTGCTGGCCTGGTTGGCCAGGGTTGCTGCGGTGACGTCGAGCAGGGCCAGATCCACGTGCTGTCCTTGGCCGGATTGCTCGCGCTCGGACAGCGCGGCGAGAATGCCGATGGTCGCATACAGGCCGGTCATGATGTCGCTCAGCGCCACCCCGACTTTCTGGGGCTCGCCGTCGGCGGGGCCGGTGACGCTCATCAGGCCGCCCATGGCCTGGATCAGGAAGTCGTAGCCGGGCCGGGCGGCGTAGGGGCCGTCCTGGCCAAAGCCGGTGATTGAACAGTACACCAGGCGGGGGTTGTCCGCGGCGAGGCTGTTGTAGTCGAGGCCGTACTTCGTCAGCCCGCCGACCTTGAAGTTCTCCACGACCACGTCGGCAGCTTTCGCCAGTTCCCGCACCTGCTGCTGACCTTCGGGGGTGCGGAAATCAATGCACACTGAGCGCTTGCCGCGATTGGTACACAGGAAGTAAGCCGATTCGGCACTGGGATTACCCTGCTCGTCGTTCAGCCAGGGCGGTCCCCAGCGGCGAGTGTCGTCGCCTTCAGGGCTTTCCACCTTGATCACGTCGGCGCCCAGGTCGGCCAGGGTCTGGGTGGCCCAGGGGCCGGCCAGTACCCGCGACAGGTCCAGCACGCGAATGTGGGAGAGGGCGCCCATCAGAAGGCCGGCAGGTCGGTCTGGGTGCGGCCGAGGATCAGGGCGTGAATGTCGTGGGTGCCCTCGTAGGTATTTACCACTTCCAGGTTGACCATGTGGCGCATCACCGGGTACTCGTCGGAGATGCCGTTCCCGCCCAGCATGTCGCGGGCCTGGCGGGTAATGTCCAGGGCCTTGCCACAGCTGTTGCGCTTGATCAGCGAAATCAGTTCCGGCGAGATTTCACCTGCGTCCATCATCTGCCCCGCGCGCAGGCAGGCCTGCAGGCCGATGCTGATCTCTGTCTGCATGTCTGCGAGCTTCAGTTGGATGAGCTGGTTGGCGGCCAGCGGACGGCCAAACTGCTGGCGCTCCAGGGTGTAGCTGCGGGCGCTGTGCCAGCAGGTTTCGGCGGCGCCCAGCGCGCCCCATGAAATACCGTAGCGGGCGTTGTTGAGGCAACCAAAGGGGCCCTTCAGGCCTTCGACGCCAGGGAGCAGGGCGTCTTCCGATACCCGTACTCCGTCCATCACGATTTCGCCGGTGATGCTGGCCCGCAGCGCAAGTTTCCCTTCTATTTTTGGTGCCGACAGACCAGGCATACCCTTTTCCAGTACAAAACCACGAATGCGGCCGTCGTCTGTTTTTGCCCAGACCACAAACACATCGGCGATGGGGCTGTTGGAAATCCACATCTTGGCGCCGCTCAACTCGTAGCCGCCCTCGACACTGCGAGCGCGGGTGACCATGCCGCCGGGGTCTGAGCCGTGGTCCGGTTCGGTCAGGCCAAAGCAGCCGATCCACTCACCGCTGGCCAGCTTCGGCAGGTAATTCTGCTTCTGCGCTTCGCTGCCGTAGGCATAAATCGGGTACATCACCAGGGAGGATTGCACACTCATCATTGACCGATAGCCGGAATCCACGCGCTCGATCTCGCGGGCGATCAGGCCGTAGCTGATGTAGTCGACCCCGGGGCAGCCGTAGCCCTGTATCGTCGGGCCCAGCAGCCCCAGTGCGCCCATTTCGGCAAATATGGCGGGATCGGTGGATTCGTCGCGAAACGCCTGCTGAACCCGCGGCGCCAGCTGGCCCTGGGCATACTGGCGGGCGGCATCCCTCACCATGCGCTGTTCTTCAGTCAGTTGCTGCTCCAGCAGGAAGGGGTCCTGCCAGTCGATTTTCTGCCATTTTCGCGCGGTCATTGCTGCTCTCCGGTGGTATGCGCGGCTATTCTATGGTTCGTATTTGCATAAATAAAATATATTCAAAATATATAAATGATAGTCTTTGAATATGTTAGATCTGCGCAAACTGGAAATCTTCGTTACGGCTGCGCGCTGCGAGAGCATCAGTCGGGCGGCCGAAGAGCTGCATATGGCCCAGCCGGCGGTCAGCATTGCCATCGGGCGACTTGAGGCCGGACTCGGTGTGTCACTGTTCGAACGCAGCGGCCGGCGGGTGCGGCTTACGGCCGAGGGGCGTCGTCTGCAGGAGGAAGCGGAGGCCCTGCTGGACCATGCCCTGGCGGTGCAGGACTCCGCCGGGCAGTTCAGCCGTCTCGAGAAGGGCGAGCTGCACCTGGGCTGCCCGGCGATGCTAGCCACCTACTACCTGCCGGGCTTGCTGGGCGACTTCCTGGCCCAGTATCCCGGCCTGCAGGCCTCTGTCACCCAGGCGGGTACCGCTGACGTGGAGCGGCTTCTGCTCGAGGACCAGCTCGAGGCGGGCGTAATCACCGTGCAGCCCGACAGCACCGACCACGGGCTGGAACTGCGTCGCCTTTTGCGCGAGCGTGTTGTCGTGCTGGTCGGGCGCGGCCACCCCTGGGCCGGCCGCCGCTATCTCAATATCTCGGCGCTGTCGCAGGCGCCGATGGTGTTGTATGAACGCGGCTATTTTATCCGCGAGCAATTCGACAGCCTCTGCAGTGAACACGGTGTTGCTCCGGAGATCCGTATGCAGACCAATTTCCTGCCGCTCATCATCGACATGGTGCGGCGCGGGGTGGGCGCCGGAATTGGCCTGGAGATGATGGCGAATGCAGAACCCGATCTGGTAGGGATTCCGCTGCGGCCTGCCATCGAGCTGGAGCTAGCGCTGGCCAAACGCCGCGGGCGCCGTATTGCTATCGCCAACCAGGCGTTCATGGACTGGCTGGCGGCTTCCTGAGACTATGGGTTCTCCAGAAGGAGCGGCCCCGGATGTTGGATAACACCCAGAAGCAAGAAGCGCGGGCATTGAAACGCCGCCTGGTCACGCTCAAGGCTCTTTTCATTCCCCTGCTGACCCATCCGCGCATCGCCCAGGCCATCAAGTACACGGTTTACTGTGGCCTGATCATCAACTCCTGGTTCTACCTGACTGATGACTACCGGGCCATGTTGGCCACGCTGCCGGACGATGCCGGCTTCGGCGAGTTGCTGACGACCTTCGCCACCAGCATCGATACCTTTGCCTGGTTGGGCCTGATTGCCCTGTTCGAGCTGGAAACCTACGCCCTGCCAGACGAGGCCTTCACCCGGCGCATCACCCGGCTGCTGCACGCCGGGCGCCTGCTGTGTTACCTGTCCATTGTCTATGCCGCCTACGGTTACACCGTGGAGGCCATGGAGACCCACGTGGTGAGCCTGGTAGAGGGCGTTGGCGACCTGTGCCAGGTGGCGGGGCAGGGGATGGCGGTGCAGGTAGACGTGATCACCTATGTGGAAGTGGTCGCTGCCAACTGCGCCAGCCTGTCGGCGGACACGCGCTTTTTTACCCTGGATGGCGAGGTCGCCCTGGTGGGTGAGTCGATGCTGCCGCATATCCGTCTTATGGGATGGCTGGATATCAGCAACGCCTATGTCTGGCTGTTGGTGGTCGCGCTCATCGAAGCAGAGGTCTGGTTGCAGACCGAAGATCGCTTTGCCAGTGCCTGGCTGCTGGTGGTGCGCATGGTGAAAAGCCTCGGTTACCTGGTGTTGATCGGCAATGGGTTGACCTGGGCCTTCAACGGCTACTACCTGTATGCCTGGGACGCCGCCCTGTGGATCTTCGGTTTCTGGGCCATCGAATTCAACCTCGCCTACTGGGAGCAGGAGCGCCTGCGGGAACTGGCGCAACAGTCCGGCGCATCGGCCATGGCTGCTGATTGACGCCGCCCCTCCAGATGCCTATGGTGTGCGCCATACGAACCCTGAACTAGCGCTGACATGCCCGGGACCGTGCCCCCGCATCACCCTGTCACCCCCACGGTGGCTCCCGTCCCGTATTTCATGCAGGTCATCGCATTTTTGAGCTTCCCGCCATAGCATCGCGGGTACGCTGCCAGTATTTTCGAGAGAATCCCATGATCCACCGTCTATTTTTCATTCTCGCCTGCGGCCTGTTGCTGGCCTGTGAGGCCAGGCAATCCGGACAGCCGGAGGCTGAAGCCCTCCCCGCCCTGGTATCCGGTATCGACCTGGAGGGTATGGATACCTCGGTCCGCCCGGGTGACGACTTCTTCAGCTATGCCAACGGCAGCTGGTACACGGCGACAGACATTCCCGCGGATAAATCCAGGGTCAACGCCTTCAGCCTGCTTCACGACCAGTCCCAGGAAAACCAGCGCGCGATCATTGAAGCTGCGGCAGCGGCAGACAACCCGCCGGGGAGCGACCGCCAGAAGGTGGGCGACCTGTTTGCCTCCTACATGGATACCGCTGGACGCAACGGGCGGGGCCTCACACCCCTGTACGAGGACTGGAAGCGCATCGATGCGATCGACAGCCTGGATGCACTGGCCGTGTATTTTGCCTGGGCCAACCGGCGCGGTTACACCACACCCATCGCGCTGACCCAGTACGCGGACTTCAAGGACCCCAACACCTACATGATGTACACCTGGCAGAGCGGCCTGGGCCTGCCAGACCGGGAGTACTACCTGAAGGAAGACGAAAAGTCGCAGGAACTGCGCGAGCAGTACCGTGCCCATATCGAAAAAATGATGTCCCTGGCCGGCCACCCTGAACCGGCTGAAGCCGCGGGCACGATCCTGGCGCTGGAGGCGCGCCTGGCCACAGAGCACATGCCCAAGGAAGAAACCCGTGACCGGGTGAAAATCTACAACATGTTCCCGCTGGACCAGCTTCCCGAGGTGATGCCCCGGTTCAACTGGGAAGGCTACCTGGCCGAGGCCGACATCGACTCGATCGATGGGCTGATGATCGCGATGGTCGACTACATGGGCGCCCTGGACGGCATCATCGTGGAAACACCGCTGGAGGACTGGCGCACCTACCTGAAGTGGGCGGTACTCGACAGCACAGCCAGCCGTCTGACCACGGCGCTGGATGAGACCAACTTCGACTTCTACGGCAAGATCCTGCTCGGCAAGGAGCAGCAGCTACCGCAGTGGCGGCGCGGGGTCAGCGCCGTGAATAGCAGCCTGGGTGAAGTCGTCGGCAAGGTTTACGTGGAAGAACACTTCTCGCCCGCCGCCAAGGCTCGCATGGAGGAACTGGTCGCAAACCTGATGGCGGCCTACGAGGTCAGCATCAGTGAGCTGGACTGGATGACGGAGGCCACCCGGGCGGAGGCGCTGGACAAGTTGTCCAAGTTCACTGCCAAGATCGGGTACCCGGATGACTGGCGCGATTACGGCGGGCTGGAAATCCGCGCCGATGACCTTTACGGCAACCTGGCGCGGGTCGCCGAATTCAACTATCAGCGCTTCCTGACCCGCCAGCCCAATCCTGTCGATCGCAGCGAGTGGCAGATGACGCCACAGACAGTGAATGCCTATTACAACCCACCGCTCAATGAGATAGTGTTCCCGGCCGCCATCCTTCACCCGCCGTTTTTCAATGTGGATGCCGACGACGCGGTCAACTACGGCGCCATCGGCGCGGTGATCGGCCATGAAATTGGCCACGGCTTCGATGACAGCGGCAGTGCCTTCGATGGCAACGGCGTACTGCGCAACTGGTGGACCGACGAGGACCGGGCCGAGTTTGAGGAGCGCACCTCGAAGCTGGTGGAGCAATACAACGCGTTTCAGCCCTTCGAGGATCTGCACGTCAACGGCGAGTTTACCCTGGGTGAGAACATCGGCGACCTGGGCGGTATCAGCATTGGCCTGAAAGCCTACCTGATGTCACTGGAGGGCAGGGAGCCGCCGGTAATCGATGGCTTTACCGGTGTGCAGCGCGTATTCCTGGGTTATGCCCAGGTCTGGCGAGCCAAGGCCCGCGAGCAGACGTTGCGGCAACAGATCGCCACCGATCCCCATGCGCCCGCTGAGTACCGGGCCAACGGTGCGGTGAGAAATGTGCCGGAGTTTTACCAGGCGTTCGATATTGCGGAGGCAGACGAGCTGTACCTGCCGCCGGCAGAGCGGGTCAAGATCTGGTAGTTAGCTGATAGGAGTTAGGTCACAGCGTCCGTTTCACGGGGGCTATTCCAGGGCGCCCATTCCATGGCGGCCATTTCATGGCGACCTGAAATGTTCGGGGAAGAAACTGGCCATGTAGTTGAGGCTGACTTCCCGGGCCAGGGCGCGGTCCATCTCCTCGGGCGTTACCAGGATGTCCAGCCACAAGCCATCGGCGAGCGCGGTATAGCCGGTGGCGATCAGCTCAGCGCGCTTCTTTGAGCGGCAGCCCAGTTCGCGGCAGAGCTGTTTCACGGAGGCCGTGGTCTGCAGGTCGGCCTCGTTGCAGATGTCCCGGTAGGTGGGCCGGGAACTGCTTTCTCCCCAGAACGCAAACCACACCGCCAGTTTTGCCGGGTGGGCGATCTCGGCGCTATAGTCGAAATCGATCAGCGCCAGCATTTTTTCAGCAGGCGCCAATGTCTCATCCTGGGTGATGGCATCCCATCCCACCTTGTACTCATCGGCAATCGAGCGCAGCACTTCCACCAGCAGCTTGTCCTTGCTCTGGAAGTGCAGGTTGACGATACCCAGGCTCAGTTTCGCGGTTTTCGTCACGTCCGCCATCGTGGTATTGGAGAGGCCCTTGCGGGCGATGCACTTGATGGTGGCCTTGATGAGCTGCTCGCGTCGCTGTTCAGGGGCGGCAGCGCGACGGCGGGTCTTGGGTGCGGCGGCGCGACGGGTTTTTGGAATGGCCATGGCGCAACACTAGTACAGGGCTCCGCTGCTGTCCAGTGAATGAATGATCATTCATTCACTGGACAAGATTCAACGGAGCTGGCACTCTGCTTCGATCACAGCACAGAGCATTGCCGCCATGTCTCGCAAACTCTCGGGTTCGAACGCCCATTTCGCCCGCTCGGTACAGCAACTGCCCCTCGGGGTGGCCTCAAATTTCCGCTACTGGGGTGACGACCGCACCATCTATATCAAGCAGGGCAAGGGCGGCCGCATTACGGATATCGACAATAACACCTACGTCGACTACCGCCTGGGCTACGGCCCTGCCATCCTCGGCTACGCACACCCCGAAGTAGACGCTGCCGCCCGCCAGGGCATGGAAGTGGGCGGGGTCTTCGCCTTCGCCACCGAGCGCGAGTACAGCGTGGCCAGGCGCATTTCCGAGATGGTCCCCGCGGCCGAACTGGTGCGCTACAGCAATTCCGGCACCGAGGCGGTGATGGCCGCGCTGCGGGTGGCCCGCGCCGCCAGCGGCAAGGACGATTTCATCATGATCGAGGGCGGCTACCACGGCGTGTTCGACTCGGTGCTGTGGTATTCCGAGGTGGAAGACGGCTGGACACCGGACAGCGGACGGGACCCTGAGGTTGTGGCCTACAGTGCCGGTGTGCCCGAGAGTGTCCGGCAGCATTTGCACATGGTCCCCATGAATGATGCCGAGAAGCTCGAGGACGTGTTGCGCGCCCAAGGTGACCGCATCGGCACCCTGTTGATTGAGCCGATGATGGGCAACTGCTGCTCCATCACCGCCACCCGTGAGTATATGCATGCGGTCAGGGAGCTCTGCGACCGCTACAACGTGATCCTGGTGATTGACGAGGTAAAGACCGGTTTTCGGGTCGCCCGTGGTGGTATCCAGGAACTGATGGGGATCGAAGCGGATATCTGTACCTTCGCCAAGGCCATCGCCAACGGCTATCCAATCTCCGTGGTAGCGGGGCGCGAAGCGTTGATGCGCCATATAGGTGACGGCGTCGTGCACGGTGGCACCTACACGGCCCACTCCGTGAGCATTGCCGCTGCTGAGAAGACCCTGGAAATTCTTGCGACAACCTCTGCCCTGGAAGACATCGCGGATTACGGCAGCCGCTTGCAGGCAGGCATCAGCCGTATTCTCGACGCGCGCGATATTGCCCACAGCTTCGTCGGCCACCCTTCCATGGGCGGGCTGTTCCTGGCGGAGACGCCGCCCAGCAACTACCGTGAATGGGTGCACTCGGACTACAGCTTCTACGATGCCATGGCGCCGGAACTGCACGACCGCGGCGTGATTGTAGAGCCTGACTCGCGGGAGCCCTGGTTTATCTGCGCCGCCCATGACCAGGCCTGCCTGGACGATACCCTGGTGGCCTTTGAGGGCGCTGTGGACGCTACCATTGAAAAACTGGCCGCGGAGCGCGGCGGCAAGGGAACTGCTGCATGAAGAAATACGACGCCATCGTAATCGGCGCCGGCCACAACGGGCTCTGTAATGCCGCCTACCTCGCCAAGGCCGGCCTGGACGTGCTGGTGCTGGAACGCAATCCCTATATTGGCGGCGCCACGGTCAGCCGCGAGTTACATCCTGGCTGGAAGTACTCCAACTGTTCCTACGTCTGCAGCCTGCTGCGCCCGGAGATTACCCGCGACCTGGAACTTCCGCGCCACGGCCTGCAGGTGATTCCCTACGAGGGCGGTGTGAGCTTCACCCGCGACGGTGATTACTTCGGGAATTACGGTGATCACGAGCGCCAGTACCGGGAGATGGCCCGCCACTCGGTGCGCGACGCCAATGCCTACGACCGCTTCTCCGCCAACGTCATGCGCCAGACCCGGCTGATCCGCAAATACCTCATGACCACGCCGCCGGATCCCACGTCCTTCAAGCCGCGCGACATCAAAGGCCTGCTGGCGCTGGCGGAGTCCTTTACCGACATGGGTGACGAGGGCCTGCTGGACACCCTGCGGTTCTGGACCATGAGCATCGGCGATTACCTCGACGAGTACTTCGAGACCGACCTGATCAAGGCGCACATGGCCGGCAGCGGTATCATCGGCACCGCACTTGGCGTCTACTCGCCCGGCACGGCCTATGTGCTGCTGCACCACTACATGGGCGATGTCGACGGCAGTGTCGGTGCCTGGGGCTTTGCCCGCGGCGGCATGGGGGCGGTGGCCGACGCGCTGGCCAGCAGCCTGAAGTCCTTTGGCGGCGAAATCGTCTGTGACGCCGACGTACACCGGGTGATCGTCAAGGGCGGTCGCGCGGTGGGTGTGGCGCTGGCCGATGGCACCGAGTACCACGCCAATACCGTGGTCTCCAACCTCGACCCCAAGCGCACTTTCCTGGAGTGTTTCGATGCCAGCGACCTGCCGGCAGACGTGGTGCACCGGGCGAAGAACTTCAAGATCCGCGGTTCCTCCGGCAAGCTCAATATCGCACTGGATGGGCTGCCCACCTTCCCGGCGATGCCTAAGAGTTCGACGCTGATGGTGTCCGACATGCATGCCAGTGAGAGCCTGTTTGAACTGGAGCGCGCCTACGACGACTGGAAGGCCGGCACCTGGTCGGAAGATCCCTATTTCGACATGCTGATTCCCACCCAGGTCGACCCGACCATGGCGGCGCCGGGCAAGCACATGATGACGGTGTTCGTGCAGTACTGCCCGCCGAAGCTGGCGGACGGCCCCTGGACGCCGGAGAAGCGCGACGCCTTCGGCAAAACCGTGCTCGACAAGATTGCCCGCTACAGCCCCGACTTCAAGGACCTGGTGCTCGACGTGGAGATCCGCACTCCCAACGAGATCGACAACGAAGTCGGCCTTACTGAAGGCAATATCTTCCAGGGCGAGCTGACCTTCGACCAGTTGCTCTTCAACCGGCCTTTCCCCGGTTACGCCCAGTACCGGGGGCCGGTGCAGGGCATGTATATGTGCGGTTCCGGCACCCACCCCGGGGGCGGTGTGATGGCTGCACCCGGCGCCAACGCGGCACGGGAAATTCTCATGGACCTCAAGAAACCCAACGTCGTGCCGGAGGGTTACCTCGATGACTGACACGCTCGACAAGCAAAGCTACGACACGATCATTATCGGCGCAGGCCACAACGGCCTGGCCTGTGCGGCGTACCTGGCCAGGGCCGGCCGCAAGGTGCTGGTGCTGGAAGCGGCCAGCCAGCCGGGCGGCGCAGCCGCCACCCGCGAATTCCACCCGGGCTTCCGGGTCTCCAGCGGTGCACACCTGCTGGGTCAGCTCAATCCCACGGTCGCGAAGGACCTGGGCCTCGCCAGGCATGGCCTCGAATTCGCCGCCCGCGATCTCCGGACCGTGGCACTGGCGGAGGATGGCGCCCACCTGGTCATTGACGGCGCCGGCGTCAGCGGCGTGTCCGACAGCGATGCCGCGGCCTACGCGCAGTTCCATGGCCAGAACAAGCGCTTCGGCAAGGTGCTGGATGGCTTTTTCAGCCGCCGCCAGCCGACCCTGGTGGATCGCAGCTGGGATGATGCCTTTTCCCTGCTGAAGCTGGGCTGGTCACTGAAGCGGCTGGGCAAAGAAGACATGCAGGACCTGATGCGTGTTGGCCTGATCAATATCTACGACGTTGCCAACGAGCATTTCGACAATGAGTTGCTAAAGGCTGCCGTGGCGATGGATGGTGTCCTGGGGTCGCATATGGGCCCGCGCTCACCCAACACGGTCTACGGTTACCTGCACCGCCATATCGGCGATGGCTGGGGTAACAGCGGCCCGGCCCTGGCACGCGGTGGCATGGGCGCGGTGGGCGCGGCCTTTGCCGAGGCGGCTCGCGGCTTTGGCGTGGAGATTCGTTGCGGCAGCCGGGTGGCACGGGTGGAGATGCAGGATTGCCGCGCGACCGGTGTAAGCCTCGAGAGCGGCGAGACCCTCTCTGCCGACACCATCATTTCCAATGTCGATCCGAAAACCACCTTTGAGAAACTCGTAGGCTTTCCGAACCTGGATGCCGGCTTTGCGCGCCGCGTCCACAATTTCCGTGCCCGCGGCGTGTCTGCCAAGTTGCACTTGGCGCTGGATGCGCTGCCGGCATTCAACGGGCTCGACACAGCGCTGGCGGGTGAGCGCCTGCTGCTGGCGCCGACCATGGACCATATCGAACGCGCCTTCAATCACGCCAAGTACGGCGAGTACTCCGAGGCCCCGGTGATGGAAATCTCCATTCCCACGGTTCACGACGACAGCCTGGCCCCGGCAGGCAAGCACGTGCTGTCGGCGATCGTGCAGTTCGCACCCTATGCCCTCAGGGAAGGCTGGGACAGCGGCAGGGAGGCCTTCAGGCAGATTGCCCTGGCGCAGCTTGAGCAATACGCGCCGGGTATCGGCAGCCAGGTGCTGGCGAGTGAACTGAGCACCCCGCTGGATCTCGAGCGCGAGTTCGGCATGGCGGGAGGGCATTGGCACCACGGCGAACTCGCCCTCGACCAGGCCCTGCTGATGCGGCCCATGCCCGGCGCCCACCAGTACGGCACACCGATACCGGGCTTCTACCTGTGCGGTGCCGGCTCCCATCCCGGCGGTGGCATCATGGGCCTGGCCGGGCGCAACGCCGCCGAGGCCGTGATCAAGCACCAGCAATCCGGGGAGGAACATGCCGCATGAGCTTGAGACCACACGATGAACGCATGGTCATGCCGACACCCTTCGCGCCCCGGGTGGCGGCCATGTGCCAGACCAACGACTGGTACACCTGGGCCGGCTACACCACGCCCAATACCTTCGAGGAAGTGGGCCTGGAGTACTTCGCCATGCGCAACTCCACCGGCGTTTTCGACCTCTCGCCGATGACCAAGTACCGCATTACCGGGCCCGATGCCGAGGCCTACCTGAACCGGGTGATGGTGCGCGACGTGCGCAAGATCAAGCCGGGACGGGTGGGTTACACCGTGTGGTGTACTGACGAGGGCATGGTGCATGACGATGGCACTATCTTTCATCTGTCGGCAGGCGAGTACCGCCTCTGCGCCCAGGAGCGCTGCATGGACTGGCTGCAATGGTCTGCACTCGGTTTCGATGTGGAGATCGTTGACGAGACGGCGGAGCTTGCCGCGCTGGCGGTGCAGGGGCCCACCTCCTGTGCCACCCTGCGCAAGATGGGGCTGGACGGGATAGAGAACCTCAAGCCTTTCGGTATTGCGACCTTTCCCTTCAACGGGGCCGAGTTGCTGGTGTCACGCACCGGCTACACGGGTGACCTGGGCTACGAGCTGTGGATTGATGCCGAGCAGGCGCTGCCCCTGTGGGATGCTCTGTTTACCGCCGGGCGCGAGTACCTGATTCGCCCCGTGGGTTCCGAGGCGCTGGGCATTGCCCGTATCGAAGCGGGCTTCATTATGGCGGGAGAGGACTTCGTACCCGCCGAGCAGGTGGTTCGCCATGGCCGTGCCCGCAGCCCCTTTGAGCTGGGGCTCGACTGGCTGGTGGATTTCAACAAGGGGCCCTTCACCGGACGCAATGCGCTGCTGAAGGAAAAGCGCGAGGGCTCGCGCTATCGCTTTGTGATTCTCGATGTCGAGGGCAACAAGCCGGCAAACCATAGTTTCATTCTCGACAAACACGGCCGCACCATTGGCCATGTGACGTCTGCAGCCTGGTGTCCGACCGCAAAAAGCAATATCGCGCTGGCCTCGATGAATATGCCCTGGGGCCGCGACGACGACGAGATGTACGCTGAAATCTACTACAACCGCGAATTGCACTGGACCCGCCTGCTGTCGCGCTGCCGGGTGCGCGGGGAGCCAGTCTTCAATCCGCCCCGCCGCCGCGCCACGCCCGCGCAGAATCGTTGATGGCAGTACCGACGCTATCGCCTCTGATCGTTGACAACCTGCGCGCCCAGATTAGCGAGGCGGGTCTTTCGGGCAGCCTCGGTGAGCACTTGTCTACGGCGTTTTTGCTGGAGTGCGGTCTTACCATGAATGCCGGCATGCTGGTGCATAATGCCAGCGACCTGGCGTCCCTGGCGGGGCAACTGCACTACCCGGTGGTGCTGAAAACCGCCGCAGCGAGTCGCAAATCAGAGTTGGGGGGTGTGGTTCTGGGCATCGAGACCGTCGACGGTCTGATCAGCGCCTATAAGGAACTAGGCGGGCGCCTGGGACCGGATGCCTATATCGCGCCCATGATCGATGCGCCCGGTGTGGAGATGACCCTTAGCGCTTCCCGCGATCCCCGGCATGGGCCAGTGGTGGCATTGGGCTACAGGCCGGAGGAGGGTCAGAACGCGAATGACCTGGCGCTGCTGCCAGCCCCCTTTGATGCCGGCACTGCCGAGGCTGCACTGGCCGCCCTCAGGGCACCCGCGCTGGTAGCAGGCACGCAGGGCGCTGACCCCTTGGACGTGAGTGCCTTCTGTGAAATGGCCGCTCGGCTGTCGGCCCTGATGCACGCCATGGTGGATTGTCTGGTCGAGGTGGAGATCAACCCGGTCAAGGTGGGCGCCTGGGGTGTCGTCGGGCTGGATGCGCTGGTAGTACTGGATTCCCAGCCGTTGGAGACGGCGCGCCCGTGAGACATGGCCGGCATGGTGGGGCACCCGGTGCCGGAACATGCTACCGAATCATGGGCATGCCCGAGGCGCTGGCGCGGGCCCTAGAATTCGATGTAGAAATAGAGGCCTCGGCCACGACGGCGCAGCGCTCCGAAGCTGCGACCTCGGGAAAGGCCAACAAGGAATAAGCATGACAGACGCATCACGCAAGACGCTGGACGCCTACCTGGAACAGCATCCCGATTTCGCCAGCCTGGAAATCCTCACCCCGGATATGAACGGCATCCTGCGTGCCAAGCGCATTCCGCGTGCCGAGATCGACACCTTCTTCGAGAAGGGCCTGACCGGTCCTGGCACCACGCCGATCATGAACACCCTGGGGGATTGCTGCGAACCCCTGGGCCTGGGCACCCTGGACGGCGACCCGGACAAGCGCTATTGGCCGGTGCTTGAGACCCTGGCACCGATTCCCTGGTTGAAGTCAGCAACTCACCAGGTGTTGGCCAACTGGACGGAACTGGATGGCGGCCCCCTGGCGTGGAGTTCGCGTACCCTGCTGGCCAATGCCCTCAAACCGCTCACCGACATGGGTCTCCGGGTGGTGGTGGCCACGGAGCTGGAGTTCTATTTGCTGGCGGAGGGTGATGGCCCGGTGCCGCGACCACGGCTGGGGCGCATCCTCGGTACCAACCTGGGCCAGGATGGCACCCAGTACTGCAACCCCGAGGACATGGCGGAGTTTGACGATTTCCTCGAAGCCGTGCGGCTGGCCTGTGAGGTACAGGGCATTCCCGCCACCACTGCACACCTGGAGTTCGCCCCCGGGCAGTTCGAAATCAACCTGCACCATGTCGATGACGTGGTCACCGCCTGCGACCACGCGGTGATGCTCAAGCGCCTCATCAAGGGCGTGGCGGCCTCCATGGGTATCGGCACCACCTTCATGGCCAAACCCTTTGCTGACGAGCCGGGCAATGGCCTGCACATCCACATCAGCGTCTACGACGAAGACGGCAACAACATTTTCGTGGATCCCGCCAGCAGCGAGGTGCCGCCCATCGGTTCGCGCATGCGCGATGCCATTGGCGGCCTGGGTGTGATGATGAAGGACTGCCAGGCCGTGTTTGCCCCCAATGCCAACTCCTACCGGCGTCTCAAGCCCGGCTGCTACGCGCCGCTGTCGCCGAACTGGGGTTACAACCACCGCAACGTGTCACTGCGCATCCCGGTCAGCGATGCGAAAAACCTGCGCATCGAACACCGGGTGGCAGGCGCCGACGCCAACCCCTACCTGGTGTTGGCAGCGGTGCTGGGTGGCATCCACCACGGCCTGGTTAACCATTGCGAGCCCGGCACCTGGGTCAGTGAGGGGGAATTCCTGGAGGACGAAGAGATCACCCTGGCCACCGACTGGCCGCGGGCGCTGGATCACTGGCTTGCCAGCGATATCGTACCCACCTACTTCGGTGAGCACTTTGCCAAGCTTTTCGAGATGACCCGCCGCGACGAGTATCACCAGTTCCAGGCGGTGATCAGCCATCTCGACTACGAATGGTATATGCGCACGGTCTGAGCCATGACGCTGATAGCCACCATGATTGATGATTCACCAGCGCTGATGGCGGAAAAGCTTGCCGCCCAGCGGCAGAAGCCCGGCTACGCGATGGACCCGTATTTCTATCGCTCCCACCTGGTGTACGAGCAGGAGCTGGAGAGAATCCTCTACCGCGGTTGGCTTTACGCTGCCCATGTCAGCCAGCTAGCGGCGCCCGGCGACTATATCCAGTTCGCGCTCGGCGAAGACGCCATCATCATCTGCCGCGATGAGTCCGGTGAGATTCACGCGCTGATGAATATCTGCCGCCACCGGGGCGCCCGGGTCTGCGAGGAGCGGCAGGGTAACCGCAAGACCTTTGTCTGCCCCTACCACGGCTGGGTCTACAACCTGGACGGCAGCCTCAAGGCGGCCCGCGCCATGGAGGCGCTGGAAGGTTTTGATCCAGCCCGCTACGGCCTGAAACAGGCCCGCTGCTGCGTGTATGAAGGACTGATCTTCATCAACTGCAATCCCGATGCGGTGGACTTCGAAGCCGCGCTCGACACCATTGGTGCCGCGCTCAAGCCCTATGACCTGGGCAGCGCCCGGGTGGCCCACAGCCAGGTGTATCGGGTGGAAGCCAACTGGAAGCTGGCCCTGGAGAACTATCTCGAGTGCTATCACTGCGCCACCGCCCACCGGGCCTACGCGAAGATGCACAGCATCCAGGACGTCGAAGACCGTATCAGCGACCTCACTGATGCCATGCTGGCACGCGCCGAGGCGCAAACCGGTGTGGCGGGTATCACACTCAACCACTACCAGGCTTACAGCGCTTCGAGGGACTTCGGTACCGACGTTTACCACAGTCGCTATGCACTCTACGACGGCTTCCTGACCGGCAGCGATGGCGGCCAGCCGGTGGCGCCGTTGATGGGCCAGTTCACCGGCTACGACGGTGGCGCCGGGGATTTCCAGCTCGGCCCCCTGTGCTTCATGCTCAACTACCCGGACCACTGTGTGTTGTACCGCTTCACGCCGCGCGGCATGACCGCCACCGACATGGAGATCGTCTGGTTTGTGCGCGGCGACGCGGAGGAGGGCAGGGATTATGACCGCGACGCGCTCACCTGGCTCTGGCACCACACGACCCTGGAAGACGAATACATCATCACCCGCAACAGCGCCGGAGTGAACTCGCGTTTCTTCGAACCGGGCCCCTATAACCCGGCTTACGAACACCTCTGTGTCGACTTCGTAAACTGGTATCTGCAGGCCCTGGGCTGAGGTTTTTGCGAACCGCTTCACAGCATTGGCCATCAGTGTATGAAGCGGTTCACAGGCAGGCCATCAAAGCGAGGCAAATTCCTGGACTGGCGCTAATGTAATCCCTGAACACACCAGGGGGGTGTTGCCATGACCAGTTCCATGAATAGCGCCATCGATGTGGCCAACAACAAGGTTGTGCAAGGCGGTATGGATAAACAGCAGGACGGTTTCTCTCGCCGCCTGCGGATTGTCATGGGCCTGGCGGCGGTACTCTGCTTCAGCATTGCCTTTGCGCACCACAACATGGGTGCAGCGCACTATGCTTCCTACGCCGATTCCTACATGGATTGCGCGAACGACCCCTTGTTCGGCATCCATGCCATTGAGCTATGCAAAACGACGCCAACGGTCCGCAATCACCTCGAGGCCCACTTGTTGGCCAATGCCATGTTTGTGCCGATGCTGAGCCTTGGCCTGTCCCTGGCATTTTCTGCCCTGTGCCTGCCGCTTACCCTCGGTGTGCACCGGCGTTTGCGGGGCGTGGACCCTGGCCGCGCGCCGAACACGGCAGCTGCGATCTCCTAAACCTTTGAGCTTCAGCCCCTGAACGAACGGCGGAGCAGCTACTGCGCGCTTTGAGTGATGCCCGGCCGCTTCCCGCAGGCACCGTCACGGATATTGGGTACATGCTGATTCTGTGCGGCGTATATACTGGTTTTTCGCCCCGGTTCATCAGGCCTGTATGTACGTTCCCCGACAATTCTCCCACGACCATCGCGAGGACCTGCTGGCCTTTATTGACGCTGCGGCGGTCGGCACGCTGGTGACCTCGGGCCCCGATGGGCTGCTGGCCAACCAGGTACCCCTGCTGCGGCAACCCGCGGCGGACCGATTGTGGGGACACCTGGCCAGGCCCAATCCACAGCTCGAGCACCTGGCAGGCGGAAATGAAGCGCTGGTCGTGTTTAACGGGCCCCACGGTTATGTCTCCCCCAACTGGTACGGCGATCCGCAGCTGGTGCCCACCTGGAACTTCGTCACCGTCCAGGTGCGCGGGTCGGTGGTGCTACATGATGATCCGGTGGAGAAACGCGATATTCTCGAGCGCCTGACGCAGCGGCACGAGGCAGAGTTCCCCAGTCCATGGACCATGGACAAGATGGACGAGGAGCGCATCGAGAAGATGCTCGCGGCGGTCGTGGGTTTCCACATTGAAATGCGTGATGTGCGCGGCAAGTACAAGCTGAGCCAGAATCGCAGTGCCAGCGACAGGGCCAGTGTGATCGACGGCCTGACGCTGGCAGGTAATCTAGAATTGGCTGCAATGATGCAGCAACAGGAGGACGCATGAACCTGGGCGAACTGACAAGGGCGGACTGGCAGCAGGCCGCGACTGACACGCTGGCGGCAACCCCGACCGGGCTGTTCCTGGACGGAGACTTTGTCGCCGGCAATGAAAAGCTCGAGAGCATCAACCCAGCTGACGGCGCTGTAATAGCTGTCGTCAGTGCCGGCACGGCTGACGATATCGACCGCGCCGTTGCCTCCGCCAGGGCCAGCTTCAAGGGCGGTAGCTGGTCACGAATGGCGCCACGGGACCGCATGGCGGTGATGTACCGTTTCGCCGACCTGGTGCGTGAAGACGGCCGGGCGCTGGCGGTGCTGGACACCCTCGATATGGGTAAACCGATTACTGCCATGGTGGAAGACGACCTGCCCACGGTAGCCGACTTTATCCAGTTCTGTGGCGAGTGCATCGACAAGATCGACGGTCGGGTCACCAATACCGACAGCGAATCCCTGCACTTCGTGCGTCGCGAACCCTACGGCGTGGTCGGCGCCATTTCGCCCTGGAACTATCCCATGCTCATGGCGGCCTGGAAGTTCGCCCCGGCACTGGCCGCCGGTAACAGCGTGGTGCTGAAGCCCGCGGAGCAATCGCCGCTGAGCTGCCTGCGGCTGGCGCAGCTGTTTGTGGAGGCAGGCGGTCCGCCGGGAGTTTTCAATGTGGTCAATGGCCTCGGTGAAGTCGCCGGCAAGGCCCTGGCCCTGCACAACGACGTCGACAAGATCAGCTTCACCGGTTCCACGGCGGTGGGCAAGCTGATGTTGCAGTATGCCGGCCAGTCGAATATGAAGCGCGTGTCCCTGGAAACCGGCGGCAAGTCGCCGCAGGTGTTCCTGGACGACCTGCCGGACCTGGATGCGGCGGTGGAAGCGGCTATTTACGGCATCTATTCCAACCAGGGCGAGGTCTGCAATGCCGGCTCCCGGCTACTGGTGGAGCGCGGCATTTACGAGGACTTTGTAGCGGCGTTCCGGGAGAAGGGGCGCGAGGAATTTACCGTGGGTGACCCGCTGGACCCGGACACCATGATGGGCCCGCTGGTGACCTTCGAAGCCCAGAAGCGCGTGCTGGGTTACATCGAGAAGGGCCAGGAGGAGGGCGCCTCGCTGGAGTTTGGTGGCGGTGTGCCCGAGGGACTGGAAGCCGGTGCCTTTGTGGAGCCCACACTGTTCGCCGATGTGAGCAACCAGATGACCATCGCCCGGGAAGAGATTTTCGGCCCGGTGGCCTCCATCCTGCCGGTCGACGGGCCGGAAGAAGCGGTGGAGATTGCCAACGACACGCCCTACGGGCTCGCTGCGAGTATCTGGACTGCCGACGTCGGCAAGGCGCACCGCTTCGTGCGCGATCTGAACGCGGGCATGGTCTGGGTGAATACCTACGACGAGGCGGATTTCACCCTGCCTTTCGGCGGTTTCAAGCAGTCCGGCAATGCCCGCGACAGTTGCATGGAGTCGGTGGTCAGCTACACCCAGGAAAAAGCCGCCTGGATCAATATCGCGGAGTGACCGGATCGTTCTGCCACTTGCGCGCCTTTCTACCCCTATAGGGCGGGACACCTGTCGGCAGCGGCGGCGGTATGATCAGGCGTTTACAGGAGGCGCGAGATGCTTGAGGGACACTGTGAATGCCGGGCAGTGCGCTTCCGCGTCAGCGGCGATATCCATGATTACAGCCACTGTCACTGCTGATGGATATTTACACCTGGACCGTGGCGCTGAGCGTACTGCTGTTTGTGGCAGTTGGCACCTGGTCCGGGCGTGGCATCAGGAACCTCGATGACTACTACGTGGCGGGGCGCCAGGCGCCTACCCTGCTGATCGTCGGCAGCCTCGTGGCCAGTGTGTTCAGCACCTCTATCTTCCTGGGCGAGGCAGGGTTTACCTACGACGGGCAGATGGGGCCTTATCTGCTGTTCCCGGGAATAGCTGTCATCGGCTATATCTACGGCGCATTGCTGTTCGGGACTTTCCTGCGCCGCTCCCGGGCGCCGACGGTAGCAGACTACTTCGGGCAGCGCTTTGACGACCCGCGCGTGCAGAAGGCGGCCGGGGTTACCATCATTCTTGGTCTGGGCGGTTATCTGCTGGTCGTGACCCAGGGCGCCGCCATCCTGCTCTCGGAGTTGATGCCGCTGACGTACGGGCAGAGCCTGGTGCTGACCTGGCTGGGATACACGCTGTTCACCCTCTACGCCGGCTCCCGCGGTGTGATCCTCACTGATACCCTGATGTTCCTGCTGTTTACCTTCGCCACCGTGCTGTTTGTCGGCTACGTGGTGGACGGGTTCGGTGGCGTATCGGCAGCCATCGGTGATATGGCGAGGCTCGAGAGTAAACCCGATATCGCCAGTTGGCATGGCACCGTCGGCCCCGACACCTACTGGCCCACGCCGCTGGATTACCTGGTATGGGCGGTGGTGATCGATATGGCCTGGGGGATCGTCTACGCGGTCAGCCCCTGGCAGGCCAGCCGCCACCTGATGGCGCGGGATGAGCACGTGGTGCTGCGGGCAGCGATCTACGCCTGCTTTGCGGTGATCATCATGCAGATTCTCATCTACGGTGTGGGTGGGCTGATCAATCTCGCCAACAGCGAGATTTCCCCATCGGAAACCGTGATCCTGTGGGCGGCCCGCCACCTGGTGCCGGAGTTCCTGGGCGCGCTGTTGATTGCCGGCATCATGGCGGCGGCCCTGTCCTCGGCCTCTACGTTCCTGTCGCTGGTCGGCTTCAGCGTCAGCAACGACATCATGGGGCACGGTGACGAGCGCAGCCTGTCCTTCACCCGCTGGGTGATGGGGGCCACCGGCCTGTCCGCCCTGGCACTGAGCTTCGTATTCCCGCCCAACGTGTTCTGGCTGATGCTGTTTATCGGCACGGTGTTCGCCTCCTCCTGGGGCCCGGTGGCCCTGATGAGCGTGTGGAGTGATCGCATTACCGGCCAGGCAGCGTTCTGGGGTATGACCGTGGGCTTCCTTGGCAATGTCATTCCGGCCGCAGTGGAGTATGCCGGCCTGATCACCTGGCCCTACCTGTTGCAGCCGGTGGTCATTGGCGCCGGCCTGGCGATCGCGGTCATCCTGTGGCTGTCGGCGCGCGGCGAGGTCAGCGGGGCAGAAAGAGAATACCGCCGGCGCCTGCACCAGGTACCAGCGGAAGACCGCGACGCCGCCAAGACCCGGCTCACGCTGTTCGCGCCCTGGTGCCTGATTGCCTACGGCTGCCTCATCCCGGTGCTGATGATCAACTTCTATGTGCTGCCCTACCAGCGCGCCACCGGTCAATTACTGGCGGACGGCTCGCTCAACTGGGCCACCGGCGAGGTCATCATCTCCCTTACCACGCCCATCATCTACATCACGCTCGGCCTGATTGCCGCGCGGGTGATTCGACATCGCTACGGGGCGCCGCCGGCACCTGTGGCCCAAGCGGAAACTGCACTATGAACCAGGGCTTTGACGCCATCGTGATCGGTGCCGGCCACAACGGCCTCACCACCGCCACCTACCTCGCCATGGGCGGCATGAAAGTCTGCGTACTGGAGCGCCGTGACGTGGTCGGCGGCGCCGCGGTGACCGAAGAGTTTCACCCTGGTTACCGTAATTCCCTGGCCAGTTACGTGGTCAGCCTGCTGCGGCCGGAAGTGGTGAGTGATCTGGGCCTCGAGCGCTACGGTTACGAGCCGATCCTGCTGGGCAATTCCCTGTACCTGGACTCCAGCGGTGACTACCTGCTGCTGAACGGCGATGAGGCCCATGACCGGGCCCAGTATGCAAAGTTCTCCGACACTGACTACGACGCCTACCTGGCTTTTGATGAAACCATCGAGAAGGTCGGCGATATCCTCGCCAGGCAGTGGCTGAAAACGCCGCCCAAGCTCTCCGGTGGCGGCGTCACCGACCTGCTGAGTGCAGTAAAGCTGGGTTTTGACGTCTACAAGCTGGATGAGGACGCGCGCTGGCGCCTGATGCAGTTCTTCGTCGGCGCGCCCGACACCATCATCGAACGCTGGTTCGAGAGCGAGAAGGTCAAGTCCATGGTGGCAGCGCATATCCTGCCCGCCAACTACGCATCCCTGCAGCAGCCGGGGGCCAGCCTGTCGATGCTGCATCACGCTGTCGGTGAGATCGACGGCCGCAAAGGTGCCTGGGGTATTGTGCGCGGCGGCATGGGTGCGATTACCCAGGCCATGGCGGCCTCTGCCCGGGACAAGGGCGTGGAGATTCGGACCGGCGCAGGCGTCGAGAAGATCCTGCTGGAGGCGGGTAAGGTCAGCGGCGTACAACTGGCCGACGGCTCAGCGGTCCACGCGCCGGTGATTGCCGCCAACACCGACCCGAACCGCACCTTCCTGAAAATGCTGGGCGCGGAGCACCTGCCCGAGCACTTCGCCCGCGACATCAGCGCCTTCCGCCAGGAGTCGGCATCGCTGCGGATGAACCTGGCCCTGAAGGGCCTGCCGGAGTTTGCCGCGATCCCCGGCTCAGAGATTGGCCCCCAGCACCGGGCCAGCATCACGATTATCGAAAGCAAGGATCATGTCGAGCAGGCCTACCGGTCCTCCCGTGCCGGGGTGCCGGCCACACCGCCGATCATCGAGGCCATCATTCCCACTTCCATGGACGATGGTCTTACCGAAGCCCCAGGCACCCACGTGATGAGCCTGCTGTGCAAGTACATGCCCTACGATCTTGCCGAAGGCAAGCAGTGGGACGACGAGAAGCCGCGGGTGGTCAGCGATATCCTCGCCTGGGTGCAGCGCTTCATTCCCAACCTGCCGGAGATCCTGGAACACGCCCAGTGCCTGACACCACTGGATATCGAGCGCACATTTGGTATGACCCGTGGCGATATCTGCCACGGCCGGCTCGAGCCCGACCAGTTGTTCAGCATGCGCCCGCACCCGGAGGCCGCCCAGTACGCGACCCCGGTGCCCGGCCTCTACCTGTGCGGCTCCGGCGCCCACCCCGGCGGCGGTGTCACTGGCGCGCCGGGACATAACGCCGCCAAACGCATTCTCTCCGACCGGTAAATCCCTATGTCAGTGTCCATCGCCGGCGCCGAACTGGTGCATGAAAAAACCGTGTTCGATGGCTGGAAGTCCATCGTGCTTGCCCTCTACATGACCCTCGTGGGCTACGGCGTGCTGGTAGGCATCCCGGTGATCAGCACGGCCTGGGTGACCCAGTTGGGATTCACTGAGGTCGAGGTGGGCCGCGTGGCGGGTGCCGACCTCGGCGGCCTGTCGCTGGGCGCCATCATCACGGCGGCGATTGTCGGCCGCTGGAATCGGCGTGGCATCGTCCTGCTGGGCGCGGGGCTCGCGATTGGTGCCAATGCCCTGTGCATGACGGTCGTCGACTACCAGGGCGTGCTGTGGCTGCGTTTCATCGCCGGAGTCGGCAGCGGTTTTTATACGGCAGTCGCTGTCGCAACGCTCGGGGCAAGTTCAAAACCTGCGCGAGCCTACAACCTGATGTTGTTTGCCTTCGCCTTTTCCCAGGCGGCGGAGCTGCATGTTTTACCACAGCTCAGCATGAACGAAATCTATCTGGTGTTCATCGGCCTTTATATTTTCGGGCTGGGCTTCCTGTCCTGGCTGCCAGCGCGGCCGCTGGACAAGGCCCTGGATGTGGCCCTGGATATCGAGGACGCCGGTGGCGGCCACCACACCGAGCACCGCCACGTGCCCACCTGGGTGCCCTGGCTGGTGCTGGCGGCCATCCTTGCCAGCTACATCAATATCGGCGGCTACTGGACCTATATCGAGCTGGCGAGCCTGGCTTCCGAAGCCACACCCGAATGGACCAGCCAGGTGCTGGTGTGGACCTCTTTCTGTTCAATCCTGGGTTGCCTGGTGGCCACATTGATCAGCAATCGCTGGGGACTGGCGCGACCGCTGCTGCTGACCCTGCTGATCCAGGCGATGGTGGTCGGCATGCTGTTCAACGGCATCAACGATACCAAGCTCGTGATCAGCCTGTTCAGCTTCAACTTCCTGTGGGTGTTCGTCGATGTTTACCAGATGTCGACGGTGGCCAATGTCGATCATTCGGGTCGCTATGCCGCGCTTATGCCCGGCGCCCAGGGGCTGGGGCAGATCATCGGCCCCAACGTCTCCGCGACCATCCTCGCCATGGGCTTCGGCTACGGGGGTGTATTCATCATGTGCGCTGTTGTCACTCTGATCGCTATGGGTATTTACGGCTTTATGTATCTGCGGCTGCGTCAGCAAATACCGGCGCTGGCGGATGCCTCCTGATTCAGGAACTGTGCCGAGAGCGAACCAGCAGGTAGGCGCCCGCGGCGATTGCGAACATGGGCAGGTAGGGGATGAACGGCCAGTAGGGCATGTACAACTCCAGCGGCATGGCCCAGCCTATCCCTTCCAGGTGGTTGTGGGCCAGGCTTTCCCACCGGGAGCCGGTAGCTGTGCCAATGATGCCGAACAGGACAAGCACCGAACCCAGTGCGGCAAGCGCCGGTTGCAGCTTCCGCCCCGCCGCCTGCTTGCTCACCCAGGCTGTAATCCGCAGGCTCAGTGCCGCCACGCCCAGCCAGTAGTAGAGGTAGTGCACCCAGTCCGGATTGTCGTAGTAGAACACCGAGTACCAGTAGGTGCCAAAGGCGTAGGCCCACAGGAAATAGATGCCGGTTTTGTGCAACAGCTTCCAGTGCCGGGCCTGGGGGGTGAAGAGCTGGCGGCCACGCTTGAAGGAGGTGACCGTCATGGCCAGCAGGAAACTGTAGCCTGCCAGGCCCTCGATCACGTCGCGCAGCACGTAGACTTCATTCACGTAGTAGTCGGTATGCACGGTCACCAGCCAGACAATGAAACTGATCTGCCAGGCCATGCCCGTGGCGAAGCACAGCCCGATGATCCTGCGGTTGCGCAGCAGCCAGCGGCTCGGCTCGCCGGGCGCCAGGGCCGCCAGCGAGGAGGCGATGAAGGCCAGGTACAAACAGGGCACGGACCAGCGTACCGAGCTGGTGATCATGGCTGAAACACCCTCGGCCGTGGCCATATCACGCAGCAGCATGGCGGCGATTATGTATAGCGCCATTGGTACGCTAACCCACCAGAACAGTTGCCATTCGTTGATGGCAGGGTTGCGCAGCAGGGTTTTCAGATCAGCGGCCATGGGGTTTCCTGAAGGCTTCGAACAGCACCGCTTAACGCTAGGGCGGCCGGCGCGATAATGCGTCCTGATCTATAGGGCGTATGTTTTCGGAAAGTATGGCATTTTCAATGCTCCGGGGCATCGGTCCCGCACATCGGGAGACACAGTTTTGTTCAATATGCTTACCTGTTTTGACCTGAAGGCCGGTGTTGAGATGCCCGAGTTTGAGGCCGCACTGGCAGTTTACGCCGAGCATATGCGTGGACGAGATCTGCTGGCTTCGGTGGGGCCGGTGGGCACCCGCGCCCGCAACACCATCCTCGACACCGATGAGCAGCGCACGCAGGCGCACTTTTTCCTGATGCACTTTCGCGACCGTGCCCAGGCAGATGCGGCCACGGCATTGATCGAGAGCGGGGAGCGTGAGGCTGACCATATCCACCGGGCCATGTACGCCAAGGCCGACAACATGGTGTTTCTGTGCTGGGAAGATGATGCCCGGTGACAGGCGCAGTAGTCGGTTCCGGCGAAGGTCAGTACTCTAACAACGCAGCGGTCGCGCGTAGCCCATGCCCCGTGCCGCGACCGTGGCCCGGCGAACGTCGGCGATGGCACCGGTTGCGATGTCGATCTCAAACAGGATCTTGCCTCCGTTGCGGTAGGCACCGGCGGCCAGTAGCTTGCCGGAAGGCTTGAAGGCGATGGCGCTGATGGAGCCGATCTCCGGGCTGATCTCACCCACGATGCTGGGTTGGCCCGTCGCCGGATCGATAATCAGCAAGAGTTGTATCTCGCCTTCCCGGGTTCCTCCAGGGCCACTTGCAGGTGTGCCGGAGAGTGCGCTGGACGACGGTGTGCTGACAAGAGTACCGACAAGAGTGCTGTCAAGAGTGCTGTCAAGATTGCTCACAAGAGCGCCGATGCCGTACAGGTCTCCATCGCTGTGAAAGTCCGCAGCGGTGACGCGGTAGTGGGCGCTGGCCTTCACTTCGCCAATGACGGCGTAAACCCCGTTCGTCGGGTCGATGGTGTACAGGCTGCCCGGGCCATCGCTTTCCCCGGAGCGATGGCCGAAAGCATAGAGTTGGCCTTCCGCTGAGAACGCCAGGGCGTCCACGCTCAGGCGCGGCTGTTCACTCGGCCCAATGCGCGTGGCGAAACCCGTGCAGCGGTCCAGGTTTGCCAGGCCCCAGTACTGCCGAACCTCGCTGCTGACGGCATTGTTGTAAACGAAAATCTCACTATCGTCCGGCCGAATCGCCATGGCACCCGGGGCGTCGAGCCTGCCCGGACCCGGAGAGCCGACCAATGTGTGTACGCCGAGCCGGGTATCCAGGGTGTAGAGAGATTTGAATTCCGGGTCCACACCGTACAGCACCATCAGGTCCGGAGGAGGTTCCGGGGGTGGTGATCGGTAGGCGTTGCCGCAGGCACTCAGGCCACCCAGCAGCAGGCACCCAACGGCCAGACGGTGCAGGGTCCGGGCAACACGGGATGTTTTGGCAATGTGCGACGCCAAACACCGGTCCCCGGTCATGTGCACGCTGGTCTCCTGCGTGCTGGGTTCGCTCTGCAACAGCATTCCTTAAGCAATAACCCTCGCTCGGGAAGAACCGAGACAGCCTACAGTTTCAGCTGTTCGTCTACTGCCCGGTCGGCGGCATCGATTGCGCCGTTCACATAGGCGTAGGCGCTGGCATCCGAATTGGCGATGGAAATGCGCCCCAGCTGCCGCCTGGCGGTCAGGTGCGGGCCGTAGTCCGGGCCGAAGTCGAGATCATCGAACAACTCGCTGTATTCATAGGCATAACCGTGAGGCCAGCGGTTTACGGTGATTGCCGCGATATCCCGCTCGGCATCGAAGCCGCCACCACCCAGTGCGCCGCTCATCTGCTCGACAATCTTCTCCTCGAAATCCGCGAAGCTCATCTCATACAGTTGCCGGCGCCCCAGCCGATGCTGATCGATGGGAGACAGTCCGCTCTCAGGTACAGCGGGCACGTAAGTGCCATGCACCACCACGGGCTGGTCTGGTGACTGGGTGTATTGGTAGCCGCCCATGCTGACCGGGAAGTCCATACCGAAGGAGTGCATCAGCGACGGCTGCGCCACGTCGACGTGGTAGATGCCCAGTTCATTGAAGGCCCTCCAGTTGCGAAGGGCCACATTGATATAGACCAGTGGCACCTTGGTGACGCTCTTTATAGCGGCCAACTGGTCCTCCGGCAGGCCTTCACAGACTGACGGCAACAGGGCGTGATAACCCGCGTAGACCACGTGCTTGCTCCGGACCTTGTAGCTGTAGCCGGCATTGACGTAGGTGACGTCGACGGCGGACTGGTCCGGGGTATGGCGGATATCTACCGCCGTGCTGTTCAGGCGAATACGGGTCGGGGCACCGGGGCGATCCAGGGCGCTGTAATCCAGCTGCGCCAGCACCTGGGCTTCCATGCTGTCGCCGGGCAGGGCACCCGGCACCAGCTTGTGCACCAGGGCGCGGGTGACGCCGGCGTTGCCGTCCGGGAAGTGGAAGATGTAGGGCTCTTCCATGTCGGCCCAGTTGTCCTCCAACTTGCCGAGATTGAGATTGTCAAAGCCTGGCAAGCCCCAGCGGTAGGCTTCCAACGCAGAGGTCGCGTCCCAGCCCACACCCATGATGCCGCGCGGCACATCGCGAAATATGCGGGTGACTTCCAGCGGTGTACCGAAGTGCTGCTGCAGATAATCGACATAGCTTATCTTCTGCAGGTAGGCGATCTTCCTCTTGCGGCGCAGCTTTGGTAGCGGGTCCGGGTGCTCTGCATAGAGATCAAGCACGGCGGCTTTGCCCGTCTCGGAAATCGGGAACTGCGCGATCACGGCCGGAAAATCGTCCACGCCATCACTCGCGAAAGTCTCAAAGGGATTGGGCAGCAGCACATCGCGGCCATAGCTGGCGGCAGGGAAGTGCAGGCCCGCGCCCAGCCCGCGCTTCTCGAAGTATTGCTGGTCGAAATACTGGTAGAAGCGCTGCGGATCGATGGCGATGTCTCGCAGCAGAGCCTTGGAAACCGCGGAGTATTTGCCCGGTGATTCCAGGCTCTGGCTGCCGCCGTAGCCCACCAGGTGTTGGCCGTCGACGTTGAATTCATTGCGCTTGGCGTGGCCACCGAAATCGTCGTGGTTGTCCAGCACCAGGATGCGAACATCGCCCTCGCTGCGCTGCTGGTAGAATAACGCGGCCGCCAGCCCGGAGATGCCGCCGCCTACCACAACCAGGTCGTAGTCGGCCTCGGTGTGCTGTTTCGGGATAGACGGGCGTTTACCCATCCACGCCAGATCGTGAGCCACCTCGAACGATCCCGGGTGGCTGCCGCGCAGGCCGGTCAGGGCCGGCGGATAATAGTCCGGCTGCCTGGACTGGGGGGCTGCCAGGAGATCCATCGGTGACAGCGCGGCGCCGGACAGCGCCAGCGCAGTACCACCAAGAAAATCGCGTCGTGTGATATCGAGTTTATACGGCATGGGAGACAGAATAATCCAAACTGTGGTGTGAGTCGTTAGCCGATCGGCGTTTGAAGTCGCAAAACTGTCGGCGTTGTGCGGCGGTCACAGTTGCGGCAGTATCAGGGAAAATATTACACGTCATGGCGGGCGGGAACAGCTTCAAATAATGGACGCGGCGGAATTTGCAGCGCAGTACATCGATGCCTGGAACCGGCAGGATGCACAGGCAATTGCCAGCCATATTTCTGACCAGGGCACCTACCTGGATATCGCTATTCACCAGGAAATGAGCCGCGACGAGTTGCTGGTGCATCTCGAGGAACTGTTCCGCCTGGAACCCTACCGTTACGAACTGGTGGGTGAGGTCTGTGCGGGCCCCAACACGGTGGCCTTCCAGTACAAGGCGATCCCGCGGGATGCCGAAGACGATGAGGGCTCCTATTACGGTGCGGAGTTCATCACCCGCGATGCGGCGGTGGCCACCGGCGTCGTCGACTATTACCAGGAGCGCGGTATTGCCTCCCCGCAGAGCCCGGTAGCCGACGTGGCGGGCCCGGGTAACGTCCAGCGGTACGCCAAGTCCGGCCTCAGCGTTCAGCAGATGGACGAGGTCAAGCGCAGGCTCGGTGAACTGATGGAGGAGCAGCGGATCTACCTGCAGCCGGAACTCACCCTGCCGGAACTGGCGGAAGTGCTCGAATGCTCGGTGAATCACCTCTCTCAGGTCATCAACGCCGGTTTCGGCATGAGCTTTTTCGACTACATCAACCAGTACCGGGTCAAGGAAGCCATGACCCTGCTGGGGCCCTGCGAAGGCGACACACCGACAGTACTGGCGGTGGCGCTGGAGGTGGGTTTCAACAGTACGTCCACTTTCTACGTGGCCTTCAAGAAGGTGACCGGGCAGACACCGGCGCAGTATCGTCGCAGTCTCGTCGACTGACCGCATGTGATCTCAGGCGCGGTGCTCGCGCAGGATTTCCCGCGCCGCATTGTGGCCCGGCAGGCCGCTGACGCCGCCGCCCGGGTGTGCCCCGGACCCACACAGGTAAACCCCCGCCACCGGCATCTTGTAGGACGCGTGCCCCGGGAGCGGCCGCATGGAGTAGAACTGGTCCAGGTGCAGGGCACCGTGGAAAATGTCGCCGCCTACCATGCCGAGGTCGCGCTCGATATCCAGCGGTGTCTTGATCTGCCGTCCCACCACCGAGGCCTTGAAGTTCGGCGCATACCGGTCGATGGTGTCGATCACCTGGTCGGCGACCTGGTCGCGAACGCTGTCCCAGTCCTGGCCGTTGGGCAGGTGGCGCTGGAAATGCTGGCAGAACAGGCTGGCTACGTGGCAGCCCGCTGGCGCGAGGCTGTCGTCCTGGGTGCTGGGCACCTGCATGGAGATCACCGGCCTGCGCGACCAGCCGTGCTGGCGGGCGTCCATGTAGGCGTCCTCGATGTACTGCAGGGAAGGGCTGACTTCTATGGCCCCCATGAAATGATCCTCACCGCGGCCCGCCATGCTGGTGAACTGAGGCAGCTCCGACAGCGCCACGTTCATGCGGAAGGTCGCCGAGTGGCTGCGGTAGGCATTGATGCGGCGGCGGTCACCTGCTTCCAGCAGCTCCGGGTCCAGCAGTTTGGTGAGCAGGGTCTGCGGGTGAATATTGGCGGCCACGCAACGGGCGGTGATGGTGCGGCCGTCGGCGGTGGTCACTCCCACCGCGCGGTCCTTTTCGGTGATGATTTCCGCGACCGGCGTGCCGGTTTCGATGCTGGCACCGCGGCTGCGCGCGAATGAGGCCATGGACTCGCTGATCGCGCCCATGCCACCGCGGGCAATACCCCAGGCGCCGGTGCGACCGTTCACCTCGCCGAAGGCGTGGTGCAGCAGCACGTAAGCGGTGCCCGCCTGGTAGGGCTCGGCGAAATTGCCAATCACGCCTTCCAGGCCAAGCACACCTTTCAGCGCTTCACCTTCGAACCACATGTCCAGGTAATCCCCCAGTGAGCGGGTCATCAGCTCCACCAGAATGCCCTGGTGTCGCGCGCTGAGCTTGCGCAGGCGATTCCCGCTCTTCAGCAGGCCAATCAGGTCGCGCAGGCCGCCGCCGAGGTTGGGGGGTGACTCGGTGGCCATGGCGCGCAGGGCCAGGGCAACCTCAGAAATTTCATTCTCAAACTGCTCGATGTTTTCCGCATCGCGCCTGGAGAAGCGCGCAATCTCTGCGTGGGCCTGGGCGTCGTCGCGGGTCAGCAGCAGGTGGTCGTTGTCCAGCAGGCTCAGGGTGCCGGCAGGGCGTTCCATGATTTCCAGGCCGTGCTGGTTTAGCTCGAGTTCCCTGATGACCTTGGGGTGCAGGAGGCTGACCGAGTAGGAGTACACCGAGTTGCGGAAGCCCGGGTGGAACTCTTCGGTAACCGCCGCGCCGCCCACCACGTCGCGCGCTTCCAGCACCGTGACTCTCAGCCCGGCGCGGGCCAGGTAGCCGGCACAGGTCAGCCCGTTGTGGCCGGCCCCAATAACGATGACGTCGGTATCTGTATTCATCGAACCACCTGTGCTGGTGCTGTGAAAGGCAAGTGCGATGGAGTATAGCGAAGCGACCGCCTGCAGTTCTCCGGGCCGTCACGCGCGGAAGAACTCGCCCGGTGAACACTGTCTAATCGAGCGCTTGAAGTTTGTTGCGGCAGGTTCCGGGCAATCGATGACTGAAGCGATAGCGCAGTTCAAGTGGGACACACGACAGGTGATCAAGGTCACCGTGTATGCGCTTTTGCTGGTCAACTTCGGGCTCTACATCCTCGATGATATCGAAGCCGCTTCACACGAAATGCGCAACGGCGGCAGCCTCCTCGAATGGGCGCAAGCCTTTGCCACAACGATTGATGAATCCGCCTGGTTCCTGTTGCTACTGCTATTCGAGTTGGAGACCTACGTGCTCTCGGATGAAGTCCAGGAGCGGCCGGTGGTCATGCGGCTGGTGCACGGCGTTCGGCTGGTGTGTTACCTGGTGTTGGCGCATTCCATTTACGCTTTCGGCATCATCTACTGGGATATCAGCAGCGCACAGGCTGTCGAGGGCGCAACGCACCTGTGCCAGTTGCTGGGCCAGGACCTTTCATTTGTGCGCAACATCGAATACACGACGATTACCGCCGAGAACTGCAACGGGCTGTCCTCAGCGGGCCAGTTCTTCTACACCGAACCCGGATTGGTGGTCAGCGACGCCGAAGGGCTTGCGCTGGAGCAGCGGCTGGCCCTGGTCGACTGGTTCGAAGTTGTCATCTGGCTGCTGATTCTCGCCACGATCGAAGTCATGGTGCGGCTGCAGGACCGCGGCATTACCCGGGGCCGGCCGGTGACTGTCATCAAGTCGTCCAAGCTGGTGCTCTACACGGGGCTGTGGGCCATGGCTGCCTGGTGGGCTTCCCTGGGTCACTACTACTACGCCTGGGACGAAACCCTGTGGATTGTCGGCTTCTTTGCCATCGAGGCCAACATGAACGAATGGAAGAACGAGATCGAGGCGGGAGAGTCCCTCGAATCGGCTTCCGCGCAGGTCGCATAGCTGCCCCTGACGTCGACTGGATCGTCCAAAATCCCTGACCTTTCATCAACTCACCAGGAGGAAACACCTTATGCCCGAAATTCAAGCACAACACGATTGCGCCCACCTGACGGACCTGGAGCTCGTAGATTCATTTGGCGAGCCGGTCGGCGAACTGCCGAAACAGACTGGCAACAATTTCTACGAGGCCGGCACCCATTACGCCGGCACCTGGGAATGCGAGCCAGGTGTGCTGGAACTGGATCTCGAGGTCACCGAGTTCTGCCACCTCCTCGAAGGCCACTGGATCCTCACCTCGGAGACCGGCGAAGTCACCGATATCAAGGCCGGTGACAGCTGGATCTTCCCCAACGGCTGGAAGGGCAAGGCCGAGGTCGTCGAGAAGGTCCGCAAGGTCTACTACATGATCGATCACTCCGGCGAGTAGGCCATGACCGCTACCGGTAGCGTGGTATCCGTTCACGTCGGTGCCGAGGATGTACTCGGCAAAGTCGCCCGTGACAGCATAGAGCTGGCCCTCGACGGTATCGTCGGCGATCGCCATCGTGGCCTGGAACGCGCGTGCTGGGAGAGCGGTGACAAGCAGGCCGCGGGTACCCTGCGCCGCAACGAGCGGCAATGGTCGGCAGTATCGCTTGAGGAACTGGCCGAAATCTCCGCGGCGATGGGCCTGTCCGAGCCGCTGCGCGCAGACACCCTGGGCGCCAACCTGTGCCTGTCCGGGGTGCCCGGCCTGTCGCGGCTGCCGCGGGGAACCCTGCTGGAGTTCTCCTCCGGTGCCGTGCTGATGATTGAGGAATACAATCCGCCCTGTTCAGACATGGGCGCGGAAATCGCCGCCAGCTATACTGGTGCGTCGGGCGAGCCCATCGCACCGACGGAATTTTCCACGGCGGCGAAGTTCCTTCGCGGCGTAGTGGGTATCGTGGAAGTCGCTGGCACCATCGCGGTGGGTGACCTGGTCACGGTGACTCCAGAACAACTACCCAGGTGGCTGCGTTAGCCGAACAGGGCTATACCGGCGTGCGATGAAAAGGGCCTCCGTGAGGTCCTTTTTTCTGCCGGCGAGGAACGCCCTCCTACTTTGGCGTACCTCGAAAATGATGAGTGTCACGCATGGACCCAATGCTGCAGTCATGGGATGATCTGCGCCCGTGGCCGGTGGCGCTGTCATTGGTGTTATGAATGCGAGGGTATCGGTGAATCTGCAAGAGGTCGAAGCAGTATTTGATCAGCACTGGAAGCCCGGTTGGGGATCTATCAGTGCACCTGAGCTACTATACGTGCAGGATCTTATAGCGCATCACGCCCCGGTGGATTTCCTGGAGATCGGGATGGCTTCCGGCCTGTCGGGCGGGCTGATTGCGCGCCTGCTGGAGGAGCGAGGGGGTGGTACGTTTACCTCACTCGATCACGACAATACGTTTTTTGGCGACCCCACCAAAGAAAACGGCTTTCTCATCGAAGCGATTTATGCGGGCGAAAAGGTCGCTGTCGAAAAGCTCCCGTTCAAGACCTCCCTGGATATTGCGGCGATCGGCCGCCAGTACGATATGGCGTTCATTGATGCCAATCACCAGCACCCCTGGCCGGTGCTGGATACGCTGTGCCTGTTTCCGTTCCTCAAGGGCGGCAAGGTCGTGATCCACCACGACCTGAATCTGTATGGCAAGCAGGATGTTGTTTATGGGATCGGCCCAAAATATCTTTTCGACCAGTTTCCGGAGTCACACAGGGACAGGGGCGAGGGGAGTGCTGACAACATATTCAGCCTGGATCTCAATATCAGTTCCGCTGCGTTGGAAGATATTGCGATCAGTGCCCTCTACCTGCCGTGGAGCCTGAGAACGCCGCTAAGCGAGGCACAGTTGCAGGCATTCCGAGAAGCCCTGGAGCGTCACTACAGCCAGCGACTACTGGCCGCGTTTGAGGAGACCGTTGGCCGGTTTAACCACCGCCAGCCGAGTGCGCCGGAACCTGCCACCGTCGCTGCCCAAGCGCATTCCCCGAGCTGGTTTTCCCGCCTGTTCCGCTGAACGTCAGAGTGACTGTTGCGGCAGAGGCAGTTTCCGCCGTGATATCCGTCCGGTCTCGTTAAGCGTCAGCCGGTGGAGTGGCGCGGGCGCGGTCGGGTGCCCAGAAGGGTTTGTCGACCACCGTGCAGCGGGCGACTTTTTCGTACTGGCGCAGTTCCTTGTCGTAGTAAATTTCCGCCCACAACTCGCCGTGGAGATGTTCGGTCCTGATCATGGCCAGTGCAATGTTGGCTTTCACGGCGGGGGACCACATGGCTGATGTCACGTAGCCCACGTCATTGCGGCAGCCCTTGTCTGAATAAATCCATGAACCTTCGGCGACCTTGTTGCCTTCGATATCCAGCTTGGTGAGCGTGTAGGTAGGCCCGCGGTCGCGCTCTTCCAGCAGGGCGCGGCGGCCGTTGAAGTGCGGCTTCTTGAAGTCCACCAGCCAGCCCAGGTTCAGCTCGAAGGGGGTCTGGTCGTGATTGAGGTGCACGGTCTTGAGCGCCTCGTGGAACTCCATGTCCGGCATGATGAAGCCCGCTTCCAGGCGCGCCATGTTGGTGGCGGCCTCGCCATAGGGCTGGATGCCGTAGTTTTCGCCGGCTGAGTAAAGCGCGTCCCACATCTGCAGCGCCAGCCGTGGCTCGATCCACAGCTCGTAGCCCAGGTCACCGGTAAAGCCGGTGCGCGACACCATCAGCTTGCCTCCGGCAAAGTCGAAGTGGGTGATACCGAAGGGCTTGAGCTCGTCGATGCCATCCAGGCCCATAGCCTTCAGGGTGGCGCAGGAGCAGGGGCCCTGCACGGACAGGCCGGCGATGTTGTCGGTCATGTCGGTGATGCTGAGATTGTCGAAGCCGAACCGCGCTTTCTTCAGCCAGGCCAGACTGGGGCTGCCGCAGGTCAGCATGAACTTCTCCGGACCGAGCCGGAAAATGGTGCCGTCGTCGATCATGCGGCCGGTATCGGTGCACCAGCAAACGTAGGTGACGCGGCCCACCTTCAGCTTGGTCACGTCGCGCGTCACCATGCGGTCCAGCATGGCCTCCGCATCGGGGCCTTCGATGTGGTACTTCTGCATCGGGGAGATGTCATAGGTGCCCACCGTGTTGCGGATGCAGAAATACTCGTACTCCACATCGTAGTAGTAGTCGGCAAACCGGTAACCGTTCCACTCGGACCAGGCTTCGCGAATATTCAGAGCGGCCTGGCGGGCGTGAAAGGGTGACAGTGTCAGGCGTTCGTCGGCGAAGGGATCCGGCGCCGCGGCATGACGCAGGCTTTGTTGTTCGGCGGTCATATCCGTTTTTCCTCTCTACTGCGCGTCCTGTTACTCGTCATAACAGTCGTCTTCAGGCACGGTATTGGGGCGCTTCAGGTCCATCAGGATCTCCCGCGCCGCGTTGGCGCCGCAGGCTGAGGACACGCCACCACCCGGGTGGGTGGAGGAGCCGCACATGTACATGTTTTTCACCGGCATGCGGTACTGGGCATAGCCGGGGAAGGGTCGGTTGAACAGCAGCTGGTCGATGGTCAGCTCGCCCTGGAAGATGTTGCCCTCGGTGAGGCCCACTTCGTTCTCGATCTCATGGGGCGTGCGCACCTCCATGTGGACGATCAGGTCCTTGAAACCCGGGGCGTGCTGCTCGATCTTGTTCACCACGGTCTGGCCGAAGGCGTCGCGCTTCTCCGGGGTCCAGGGGCCGTCGGCCAGCTCCGGCGGGCAGTACTGGATAAAGTTCGACATCCAGTGCTGGCCGGTGGGCGCCACGGTGGGATCCCAGGCCGACGGAATCACAGATTCGATAAACGGGTCTTCAGACCACTTGCCGCGCTTCCAGCAGTCGTAGGCGCGCTCCATGGTGCCCATGCTTCCGCAGAAACCCTGGCCGCCGCGGTTGATATAGCGGTTGCCTTCCGGCACGCCAATAAATTTGGGCAGGCCGGAGAGGGCAATATTGACCTTGCCGGAGGAGCCGCGAATCTTGAAGTTCTTGGCCTTCTCGTAGATGCCGGGCGGCAGGTCCTTCTTGTCCATTACCCTGGTGAAAGTGCGCTTGGCGTCGAGGTTGGATACCACGATATCGCTGTAAATCTCTTCGCCGGACTCCAGTGCCACACCCACGGCCTTGCCGCCCCGGACAATGATCTGTTCAACGCCGGCCTCGGTGCGAATCTCACCGCCGTGCTGCTTCACGGCGCCGGCGATGGCGTTGGAAATAGCCCCCATGCCGCCCCGGGCCAGGCCCCAGGCGCCGATAGAGCCGTCGACGTCGCCCATCACGTGGTGCAGCAGGATATAAGCGGAACCCGGCGAGTACACCCCAAGGGCCGTGCCGATAATGCCCGGCGAGGCCATGGCGCCCTTGATCAATTCGTCCTCGAAGTAGTCTTCCAGGAAGTCCGCCGCACTCATGGTGAAGAAGCGCACGTACTCGTACAGTTCTCGCTCACCCAGGTTCCAGAATTCCTTGGCCAGGAACAGCAGTTCCTGGATGTCCCGCGGCCGCATGCGAGCGGGATCCGGTGGGGTCCGCAGCAGGGTTTTGCGAATCAGCTGCGCGTAGCGGTTGAGATCGGTCTGGAAGCGGAACATGGCATCCGCGTCGTGGGGGTTGCGCTTGCGCAGCGCGTTATAGGCCGGGCCCTCAGCGTGAAAGCTCATTAGCGTGTCGCCGACCTTGTCACCGAAGTTGACCGTGCCCAGGTAGGGTACCAGGATCAGGCCGTGGCGGGTCAGGTCCAGGTCGCGGTGGATAGACTGGCGCATCATCGAGCACACGTAGGAGCAGCTCGAATACCACCAACCCTCGGTCATCTGGCGGGAAACCGCCGCGCCGCCGATGTAGTCGTTCTTCTCGACTACCAGTACATCCAGCCCGGCCTTGGCCAGGTAGGCCGCATTGGTCAGGCCGTTGTGGCCCGCCCCGACAATCACCGCATCGTAGCGCTTCATCGCAGGATCTCCCCGGCGGCGTTATGGCCCGGCCCGCCCATCACGCCGCCACCGGGGTGGCAGCCGGCGCCGCAGATAAACAGGCCGGGTATCGGCGTGCTGTGCTGGGCAGCCTCGTAGGTGGGGCGCATCATCAGCATCTGGTCCATGGCCAGTTCCGTGTGGTGCCAGTGGCCGCCGGTCACATTCCACCGCTCTTCCAGGTCCTGGGGGGTCAGCAGTTCGGCGTGCAGCACCAGGTCTTCGATGCCGGGCGCATACTGCGAAAGCGTTTGCATCACCTTGCGCTGCAGCGCGGCCCTGGCGTCCTCGGTCCAGCCGCCTTCGAGGTTTCGCGGTATGTACATCACATGGGCCGACAGCACGTGTTGGCCAGCCGGTGCCAGGCCGGATTCACGCAAGCTGGGAATCAGTATCTCCTGCGCGGGCTGCTCGGGCAGGCGGCCGTACTTGGCGTCGTCCCAGGCGAATTCCAGGCTGTCCATCTGCGGGGCAATAATCAGCCGCCCATCGGGCTTTTCGACCCCGGTGAAATTCGGCAGGCCGCTGAGCGCCAGGTGCAGCTTGGCCACCTGGCCGTCGGTGCGCAGCCGGCGAATGCGGTTGGTGAATTCGATCTCCAGGTGCCGTGCACCCAGCAGGTCGAAGAAGGTGCGCTTGGGATCGGTAGCGGAGATCACTCGCTCCGCCGACAGCTTGTCGCCATCTGCCAGTATCACGCCTGTGGCGCGCTGGCCGCTCTCGTCTCCTTCGACCACGATGCTCTCGACCGCTGCGCCGTAGCGCAGCTCGGCCCCCTGGGACTCAGCGGCGGCCGCCAGGGCATTGACCAGCCCTGCCATGCCGCCGGCGGGAATGGCATGGGCACCGCCGGACTCGCCGGTCATGCGGTAGAGCATGGTCAGCACGGTATTGTTGGGCGAACGCGGAGCCTGGGTCGAACCGATCACGGCATCCCAGCTCAGGACCGCCTTGAGGGTGTCGCTGTCGTAGTTCTCGTCCATCAGGTCGCGAATGGGCAGTGACGCAATGCGGAAGAACTCGCGCATGTCGTCGGCGCCCAGCAGCCGCAGCTTCAATCCCACCTGGGCAAAGGTCAGCATCTCCTTGAGACTGTTGCCGCCGATGCGCGGCATGGTTTTCATCCAGAAGGGGTCGAGCGCTGCAGCGAACTTGCGCAGCATGGCCTGGTATTCGGTGAAGGCGGCGGCGTCCTTCTCGTTGACGCCCCGCACGTAATCGCCCTTGATGCTGACGTGTTGCCCGTCCGTGGACAGGCCGGTGGTGGTGAGCAGTTCACCAGGCTGATAACCGTGTTTTGCGAGCCCCAGTTCCTGCACGACCTTTTTCGAGAAGTGGTGCAGCGTGTGGGCCACACTGACCCGGAAGCCAGGGTGAAATTCACGGGTGGCCGCCAGGCCGCCGGGTTCTGCGGCGGCTTCCAGCACCAGCACGCGTTGTCCAGCCCGGGCCAGGTAGGCCGCACAGACCAGGCCGTTGTGGCCCGCGCCGATGATTATGGAGTCGTAGTCAGACAATGGGTTCCGCCACCTTTATATTGAGAGTCGGGCAAGGCTAGCCAAGCAGTACACCCACAACAACCGTGCCTATACGCGAAGAGAGTTTCACGGGCGGGCCTTGATATGATTGCCCACCACCATGCTTCATAGCTCTGCTGACCCACTCTGATTTCTCGCTACGCTTGATACAGGAATAAGCGCATGTTCGGACTACGATTGCCGATAAATACCCGCGAGCACACCGGCTCCTGGTATGCCGCCACGGCTCACAACGAGGTGAGCTATCCAACCCTCGAGAACGATATCGAGGCCGACGTGGCGGTTGTCGGGGGTGGTTTCAGCGGCGTGAACACCATGCTGGAACTGACCGAACGCGGAGACCAGGTGGTGTTGCTGGAGGCCAACCGCGTGGCCTGGGGTGCCAGCGGGCGCAACGGTGGCCAGATCATCGGCGGCCTCGGCCACGACCCGGACAAGTTCCGCGGCCAGATTGGCGCCGACGGTGTGCGCCGCATCTACGATATGGGTGTGGAATGCGTGGAGATCATCCGCGAGCGCGTGGCGCGCTATGCCATCGACTGCGACATTCGCTGGGGCTACTGCGACGTGGCCCTCAAGCCCAAGCACATGGACTGGTTCCGCGAAACCCAGGCAGAACAGCGCGAGGCGGGCTACCCCCACGAGCTGGTCATGCTGGACAGCGACGAAGTGAAAGAATTTGTCGGCTCAGAGCGCTACCTGGGCGGTCTCTACAACGCCAACGGCGGTGGCCACCTGCACCCATTGAACCTGTGCCTTGGCGAAGCGAAGGCCGCCGTCAGCCAGGGCGCGCAGGTTTTTGAGCAGAGCAAGGTGATCGCCATCGAACACGGCGAACGCGTCACCCTGCGCACCGAACATGGCAGCGTACGCGCAAAGCGCGTGGTGCTATGCGGCAACGCCTACATGGAAAACCTGGTACCGCGGCTGGCCAGCCGCGTGCTACCGGCAAGCACCTGCATGATTGCCACCGAGCCGTTGGGCGAGGCTCTGGCAAACGACGTGCTGCCGAAGGATGTGGCAGTCTGCGACCCGCGCACCGCCCTCGACTACTTCCGTCGCACCAAGGACAACCGCCTGCTGTTTGGCGGCCTTTCCAACTACACCGGCCTGGTTCCGGTCGACTACCAGGCGGTCATGGTCAACAAGATGCTGAAGGTCTTCCCCCAGCTCGAAGGCGTTAACATCGAGTACGCCTGGGACGGTCAAATGGGCATCAGCATCAACCGCATGCCACAGTTGGGCAAGCTCGCCGACAACCTCTATTACGTGCAGGCCTACTCGGGCCACGGCGTGGCACCCACTCACATCATGGCACGCGTGATCGCCGAGGCCATGCACGGCGAGAGCGACCGCTTCGACATGCTCAGTTCCATCCGCCACATGGCCTTCCCCGGCGGCAAATACCTGCGCCGCCCGGCTTACGCTGTCGGCATGAGCTACTTCAAGGCCAAAGACTATCTGTAGTTCGCACGTTTACCTGATATGTGCTCCGTAGGTCGGGTGCGAACTGGCCTTCCCCCGTCCCCGGACACGCTACAAGCATGACATCCCTGTCTCGCTCGGGAACGGCCGTCCTGGCCGTTCACGGTCCGGGCACGGGGGAAGGCCAGCTCACACCCTGGCTGAGTGCCACATGCTCAAGTCCAAGTGCACCAGATTCGAAGTCCATAGCCTATAGCGTCTCAGATGGAGCGCGTGCGGAGCCCCGGACCCCTTTCGGGACCGTATGCGGCCAGGGATGGCCGCATCCGAGCGAGACAGGGATGTCATGCTTGTAGCGTGTCCCGGAAGGGGTCCGGGGCTTCGTGCGTGCGTCTACAGAGAAACGAACCTGATTTCCAGGAGCCCAAGCACTTGAGCTCAGAACCTCATGCAACTGGCGCGCAGTAGGTTCAGGCGTGCTCCGCAACACCCCAGTAGTTGAAGCCGGCGAAGCGCGGCGTGCTGGGCAGGTACATCGTGTCGATCGTGGTAATGCTGAAGCCGCCACTTTCCAGCAGGCTGGGAATGGGGCGGTGCAGGTTGCAGCCGCCCGTGAAGGTCTTCCACAGTGGGTTGATGCGGTCCTGCCATTTCTTCACGCCCGGGTCCGGCGCTTCCCCGTGTTCGCAGAACACCAGCTTGCCCCCGGGGCGCAGCACCCGTCGCATCCCGTGCAGGGCAGAGACCGGGTCGGGGATAGTGCACAGCGCATAGGTCACCATGACCGTGTCGACGCTGGCATCTTCCAGCGGAATTTCCTCGCCCGGCAGGCCGATAAACTCCAGTGCGAAGGGCAGGTCAGGGTTATTCCGTCGCGCGATTTCCCAGGATTCTTCGGATGGGTCCAGGCCGATGACCTTGTCGACCTTGCCATGGTCGTAGTGCCGCAGGTTGAGTCCTGTGCCGACGCCGATTTCCAGTACCGTGCCCTTGGCCAGCGGCACCACTTTCTCGCGCTGCCGGGTGATGGGCTTTGTGCCGCAAGCGCAGTTGATGAAACGCGGCAGGATATGGCGGTCGTAAAATCCCATGGTCGTTCCCGGCGGTGGGTGGCTGAGTGGCGAGTATAACAACAGCAGGCCGCGTCGTTTTGGTGACTGTGCGGGTTACAATTCTCGCTAAACTCTTGCGAAAACTTACGGAGACCTCTTCATGCGCCGGCGCCTGCTTACCCTGTTCCTGTTGATCGCCTGTACCCAGCCTCTCGCCAGCCTGGCCGAGGAGAGTGCGGTGGCGGCCGCCATCGACGCCTTTCACAGCGCCGCCTCCCGGGCCGACCAGCCCGCCTACTTCGATTTGATGACGGACAACGTGGTGTTCCTGGGCACCGACGGCACCGAGCGTTGGCAGGGTAAAGAATTCCGGGACTTTGTCGGGCAGTACTTCCCCAAGGGGCGTGGCTGGACCTATACCCCCACCGAGCGCCATATCGACATGGGCCCTGGCGACGATTGGGCGCTGTTCGATGAGCTGCTGCAGCACGACCGCCTGGGACAGTGCCGGGGTTCTGGCGTGGTGGTGCTGGAGGACGGCCGCTGGAAAATTGCCCAGTACAACCTGAGCGTGCCGGTGCCCAATGACATCGTTGAAGACGTGGCCGGGCAGATACGCGCCCTGGCGACGCCCTGAACGCGGCGTCACAGCGCTGTGCTATTCTTGCGCCCGTTTTCGAGGAGCTTTCCATGACCAAGACCCTGACGCTTACAGCCTCTGTTGTGTTCTCCCTGGTGCTGGCGCTGCCGGCCGCGGCGGAGACGGTGCGGCTGCTGGCCAATACTTCGCCGCCCTATGCCGACAAGAAGTTGCCCGAGAAGGGCCTGGCCCTGGAACTGGTGAGCCATGTGATGGGGCGCGCCGGCTATGACACGGAGATCGAGATTGAGATCTGGTCACGGGCCATGGAGGGGGTGCGTATCGGGCTCTACGATGCGCTGGCCACGGCCTGGCACAGCGATGAGCGCGAGCAGGATTTCATCTTCAGTGAGCCTTACCTGGACAGCCAGCTGATCCTGGTGTCACTGCGCGCCAACCCGGAGATATTCCGCGATTTGGCCCAACTGCGCGGCAAGCGCCTGGGCGTACGTTCCGACTATGCCTATGGCGTGGACTTCGAGAGCATCCCCGGCTTGCAGCTGGTGGAGGAAAACCACCTTATCCAGAATTTAATGGACCTGCTGAACGGCCGTGTCGACGTTGTCGTCGGTGACCAGCGCACCATGGCCCTGCAGCTCAATGAGTACCTGCCGACCCAGGCCCACAAGTTCGAGGTGGCCCCGGTAATGCTGCCCGGCCGCAGCCGCCACGTGGCGGCGTCCCGCGAGCTGGAGGGCAGCCAGGCCATAATTGATGCCTTCAACAAGGCCCTGGCCGAAACCATCGAGGATGGCAGCCATGCCGCCATCATTCGCAAGTGGGACCAGCGCTACAACATCCCCACCGGCTCACCCGAATAGGCGACTAGGCGATCGCCTGAACCATCTCATTGTCGCTGAAGCTACCCTCGAACAGCGGCGCTGACAGGTAACGCTCACCGGAATCCGGCAGGATCACCACAATGGTCTTGCCCTGGTGCTCCGGCTGCTGCGATACCCGGTCGGCAGCCGCCATGGCCGCACCGCAGGACACGCCGGCGAGAATGCCTTCTTCCTGCATCAGCCGGTGGGCCCAGCCCATGGCATCTTCACTGGTCACGGCCTCTACCTGGTCGACCATCTCGAGATCGAGGTTCTTCGGTACAAAGCCGGCACCGATGCCCTGTATCTTGTGCGGGGCGTGCTCAGGCTCTTCACCCGCCATGGCGGCGCGAATCATGGTCGAGGTATCGGGTTCCACCGCCACCGTGGTGATGGCCTTGCCCCGGGTCTGCTTGATGTAACGCGAAATCCCGGTGAGCGTGCCGCCGGTACCCACACCGCTGACCAACACGTCGATCTCGCCGTCGGTGTCGTCCCAGATTTCAGGCCCCGTGGTGTGTTCGTGAATGGCCGGGTTGGCCGGGTTCTCGAACTGCTTGGGCAGGAAATAGCGCTCCGGGTCCGCTGAAGCCAGTTCTTCGACCTTGGCCATGGAGCCGGGAATGCCCAGCGCCCCGTCGGTGAGAATGATATTGGCACCCAGCGCCACCATCAGCTTTCGGCGCTCCAGGCTCATGGTGTGGGGCATCACCAGGGTGCAATCGTAGCCCTTGGCCGCCGCCACAAAGGCCAGTGCAATCCCGGTGTTGCCGCTGGTGGGTTCGATGATCTCCATGCCGGGCTTCAGGCTGCCGTCTTCCTCGGCCGCCACGATCATGCTGGTGCCAATACGGCACTTCACCGACATGGCCGGATTGCGGTTCTCCAGCTTGGCGAGGATATTGCCGTCGCTGATGCGATTGATCCTCACCAGCGGGGTCTTGCCGATGGTGACTGCGATGTTTTCGTAGATATTGGACATTTGCGGGCCCCCGGTTTTCCAATCGTGCTGCAAGAGCGGTAGCCCCCCATTATAGGAGGGATTTCGGGGCCTGCAGGCGGATTTGCGGCGGCTTGCCTGAATTCACAACCCGGCTGGAACTTTCCCGGGTGGCCGGGGTCTATCTATTCAATGGCAGGGGCGGTGCGATCCCAACCCCGGAATCACGTTACTCCCGCCGCCCTCCATTCATGTCCCCTGAAGCTCTTTCGAGTTAGAGAGTATGGTTGCCGGCCCCTTTGGGGCCGGTTTTTTTTGCTCACATCGGGCCGGCGCTGAGAGTGTGCCTGGCCCCACTGAACGGTTGCGATCTGCATATCGGCAAAAGACTGCTGCGCAACTCGACCAAAATCGCTACGCGATTTTTGGGACTCGGACAGTGCTCGCAGAAAGCTCCTTTTGCCGATATGCAGATCAAGCGCAACCTTATGGTTCAGTGGGGCCAGGCACACTCTCAGCACCTCTATCGAATGTGAACTAGCCCAGAAATTGCTCAATGGTAGGGGCGCCGGGGATTCGAGGTTTCGTGAACCTTAGGGTTGCCGCTTGCGTCGGGTGTCGCCGGCAGGGGCTTTCTGCGAGCACTGTCCGAGTCCGAATTTTTGCGTAGCAAAAATCGTCGAGTTGCGCAGCAGCCTGCCGGCGGTGCCCGACGCGCAACCGTTCACGAAACCTCGAATCCCCGGCGTACCGGCGACCTGGCTCGGGAGAAAGGGGGGCTCCGGGCAGATTAGTACCAGGCCGAGTAGGTGAGCATGATCGAGTAGCCCTCGAGGTCGACCTCGCCGACGGTGTCGTTGAAGTCCATCTCCGCGCCCAGGTATTTCACGCCCAGGCCCCAGCTGCGGCCGCCGCCCATGTCGAACTCCAGTCCCGCCCGCGCATAGAAGCCGATCACCGTATCCGAGGAGCTGTCATCCGTGAGAATGATGGTGCCGTTGGCCGTGGTCAGGGAGGTCGGTGCGACCTCAGCGTCGTTGCTGCCGTCATCGACATCGTGTTCGGCGTAGATGATGGCCGGGCCGCCGCCCAGGTAGAAGTCGACCTTTTCGCCGAAATGGGTGCGCAGGTAGGGGCCGATATGGCCTTCGATCACCAGCATGTCGTTGTCGATCCGGAAGGCCACCGTGCCGCCACCTTCGTTCACCCGTCCGGCGAACTCCGTATCGCCACCTTCCCAGCCCATGCTGATGCCCGCGTTCACGCCCCACTCGAAGCCGCTGTTGGGCTTGTTCATGGGGGTTTCGCCATCAACGCCGAAGTACAGCAGGTTGGCGAAATCGATGTCCACCGGCTCGCCGGCGTTGCCGTCGCCGAGGTCCGCCTGCAGTTCACCGGTCTGGTCATTCAGTTCCATCACGCCCAGGTAGGCCTGCAGGCGCGTGTCGCCGTAGACCGTGCCCTCGGCCCAGGCCGGGAGGCCCGTCACCATCAGCGCTGCCGCCGCCGGCAGCCAGAATGTCCCCTTCACCCGATATCCTCCAGTTTTACGACCCGGGTCTCGACGCCCGGGTGTTCAGTGGCGCCAATCCAGCGCCAGCACATGGTCCCGTCGGCGTGGCCCGCGGTGTCGATCCAGTTGCCGACACCCGGGTCCCGCGCTGCGACGTAAAGTACCACGCTGCCATCGTCCTCGTAGCGGGCGGTGTGCTTATTCACGGTAATCCGGTGGTAGCGGTAGTCGAGGGATTCCATCCAGTAGTTGTCGAGCTGGAAGTTCCAGGTCTGGCACTCGGGAATGACGGGCGCGCGGATCTCCAGCGCCTCATCCTCGGCCAGGGCCCAGTGGGCGTGGAAGTAGAAGATGTTGGGGTCGCCGCCAATCGACTGGCAGTAGGCCTGGTCTGCCGGTGGCAGCGCATTCATGGCGGGCTTGAGGTTGTCGGTCCAGTCGGCGAACAGCTTCACCGTACCGTGCAGGTTGGCGTTGATACGTTGCAGGTGCTTGTAGAGCTGCTCGGCGGAGTAGGGCGGCGGGGTGGCCGCGTCCCCGAGGCGTTCGATGTCGATCTGGGCCGGGCGCTCTCCAGCGCGATCCAGGAAGGTCTGGCGGATGTTCAGCGAGCGGGTTTTTTCGGTCAGCGGCAGCCAGTTGCCGGGGTGCTTCTTCTGGCTGAGGATGATTTCGAAGCTGCCATCGGGCGCGACATCCAGCGCGTTGCTGTCCAGGAAGCCGTCCGTGATCATGGTGCCGTCTGCGCCGTAGCCACCGGAAATCGAGGCGAAGCTCAGGTAGAACACGCTGCCGCGGGTGCCCCGCAGGCGGTACTCGTAGTCCCCGTGGATGGTGGCGCCCAGGTACATGTTATCCGGGTTGTCGGCTCCCAGCTTCACCATGTTGCCGAGCCCGCGCATCACCGGGTACTCGGCGCTGCCGCTCTCGATCACGCCTTCCAGGCTGTTGCGCAACAGGCGGGTGAGGTAGCGGAATCCCTCGGCGCGGTTGAAAGCATCGGTGGGAGTGCGTTCGTCGGTGATGAAACTGCCCAGCCCCTTGAGCTGTTCGCAGAATTCCTCCCAGGCAGCGCCGCTGGCCACTTTCTTCTCGATCTCCGCCGTCGTCAGTTCTTCACTCATGTCACGCTCTCCTCAGGCTATCTATCGGGCTCCCTACACGGTTTTTGCCCGGGTGCCGGTTTCCGACTCGATGCGTGCCATCCAGCTGGTGACGGTGGGATACCCTTCGAGCATGGCGGCCACGAAATCCGCATCGCGAAAACACTGGAACATGGCATAAACCGCCAGGTCGGCCAGGGTCAAGCGGTTGTCCAACAGCCAGTGGTCCTGGCCTAACATGTTGGCCACCGCCTCGATATGGCGGCGGGTATCAATGGTGAGCTGCTCCCGGCTCTTGCGGCCGATGCCCTGGTTGGCGGTGGCCTTGCGCAGCAGGCGGGGTATCACCCGTTTCAGCAACCAGCGCAGGGCGGGCGCCTCATTCTCGATAAGCTTCGGAACGTTTCTCTCGGAATTCCCCTCGGTCGTGAAGCGCAGCACCATCTCGTAGAAATACAGGCTCTCGTCGGCCCAGTCCTCGATGGCGTGCACCAGGCCGCGCAGTTTCGGGTCCTGTGGAATCAGCGGCCGGTGCGGAAATTGCTCTTCGATGTAGTAGGCCATGTCGGTGGAGTCCACCACCACCGCGCCTTCGTGCTCCAGCGCCGGCAGCTTGCCGGTGGGGCTCACCTTAAGCACCTTGCTGCGCTCCGCGATACGCCAGTAGACCTCCTCGAAAGGCACGCCCTTGTAGTTGAGCATGCGCTGGATCTTTTGGTTGAAGGGCGACTGGTGGTACTGGTGCAGGGTCAGCATGGCTGCGGTGTCCTTGTTTTTGTCGAACGTGTGTCGGCTGTGAACTACTGCTCCGGCAAGGGTGGGGCCGCGGCACTCTGCTTTGCCAGCTGTAATTCCTTACGGAGTGAAGCCTCGGTCTGCGGGCCGATCAAACGGGTGATTTCCTCACCCGCCGGGTTGAGAATCAGGGTGGTGGGTAGCATCGTGGGCCGCACCAGGCCCAGGCGTGGCCCCGGGTCGGTGGCGAGCAGGGTGAACTGGATATCGAGCTCGGCGGCTTCAGCCAGCAGGGCGTCGCCCTGCACCTCGTCGAAGTTGACGGCATAAACGTCCAGCTCGCTGCTGCTGAAGGCCAGGCGGTTTAGCTCCGGAATTTCCTCGCGGCAGGGCGCGCACCAGGTGGCCCAGTAGTTGATGATCATCCAGTGGCCACCCAGGGCAGGTGAGTTCAGCACCCCGTCGGGCGCACCGGGACTGCAGGCGCCCAGCAGTGCCAGCGCCAGGACTGCCGGCCATTTCACCGGGAGAACAGCTCCGCGAGGCTCAGGGACAGCAGGTCACGCTGCTGGCTGCGCTGGGATTTCAGCAATTCCTGCGCTTCTGCGCGCCAGCCTTCCACTTCGGCCAGTTGCATGTTTTCCAGGGAAATCTCACCGGTCACCCACTCCTTGAGCTGCCAGAAGGGCACCTGGTTGAGGTCTCGTGACAACAGGTAACGGCCGCGCTCGTCCACCACCACCAGCCGCCGCTGCAGGAACAGGTCGCGCAGGGCAGTCCAGGTATCGCTGTCGAGCTGGGCGTGGCGCTTATTGGCCGCTCGCACCAGGTCAAACTCGCTGATGGTCTTGCCGCTCTGGTAGTTCTCCCACAGCAGTTCCAGCACTACCAGGGCCTTTAGCAGGGGCGGAACCCGGCCACTGGATTCGTAGCGGAAGGTGGACAGGGAATGCACGATCACCGAGCCCGCCAGCACGATATTCCAGCTCAGGTAAATCCACAGCAGCAGCAGCGGGAAGGCGGCAAAGGCGCCGTAGATGGCGGTGTAGCTGGTCTTGGCGATCAGCTTGCCGAAGCCCCAGCGGGCGATATTAAACACCACCGCGGTCAACAGGCCGCCCAGCAGGGCATGCTGCATGTTCACCCGGCAATTCGGTACGGCCGCGTACAGCAGGCTGAAGGCCAGCGCCGACAGCAGCAGGGGCGCCAGCGAGAAAAACAGCCGGCTGACGCCGATGACGTCGTATTCCTCGAAGAAGCGGTCGGTGATGCCCAGGTAGGTGCTGCTGCCCAGGGCCAGGCCGATGAGGATGGGGCCGAGGCTCAGCACCGCCCAGTACAGCAGGAAGCTCGAGATAGGGCTGCGGTTGGTGCGGGTGCGCCATATGCGGTTGAAGGTGCTCTCGACATTGCGCAGCATCAGCACCGCGGTAACGATGAGTACGCCCACGCCGGGCCCGCTCAGGTTCTGGGCCTGCTGGGAAAAGCTCGACAGGGCATCGGTGACCTGGTCCTTGACCCGCGAGATCGTGTCGCTGCCGCTGCCCTCGGGGAACAGGTTGTCGAACAGCAGGTCCTGCAGGTCGGCGGCGCGGGTCTGCAGGTCGGGAATCGCCGAGAGGATGGCGAACATCACCGTGATCAGCGGCACCAGCGCAAACAGGCTCATGTAGGTGAGTGCGGCGGCGCTGCGGTTGCAGCCGTCGCCGACGAAGCGCGACCAGATATAGCGCCCCCAGGGCAGCAGTTCGCCCCGCAATTGAGTCAGGCGGTCGATCATAGAGCGCTGTTGGCTGCGGGCGTCCATAGCAAAACATTATGTCATGTTTGCCGTGTCGCCGCGTTCAGCTTGGTATAATCCGCCGCCCCATTGACCACGTAGACGCCAGCGATGCCCGAATACACCCTCTATCACAACCCGCGCTGCTCCAAGTCGCGCCAGACCCTGGCCCTGCTGGAAGAAAACGGCGTAAGCCCGGAAATTGTCCTGTACCTGGACACCCCGCCCGGTGCGGCCGAGCTGAAGGTGCTGCTTGGCAAGCTGGGCATCGATGCGCGCGCGCTGCTGCGCAAGGGCGAAGAGGCCTACAAATCCGAGGGCCTGGCGGACGCCTCCCTGTCGGATGATGAGCTGGTGGCCGCCATGATGGCCCACCCGAAACTGATTGAGCGCCCGATTGTCGTGAAGGGCGATCGCGCCGTGTTGGGGCGCCCGCCCGAGAACGTGCTGGACCTGCTGTGAGCCAGCCCTATGTCCTGGTGCTGTACTACAGCCGCCACGGTGCGACAGCGACCATGGCGCGGCATGTGGCCCGCGGTGTCGAGCAGGTGGCCGGTATCGAAGCGCGCGTGCGCACCGTGCCGCCGGTGTCTCCCGACTACGAGGGCGGCGGCAGCGATATACCTGAAGAAGGTCCGCTGTACTGTGAGGCTGAGGATCTTCGCGACTGCGCCGGCCTGGTGATGGGCAGCCCCACGCGCTTTGGCAATATGGCGGCTCCACTGAAGTACTTCCTCGACCAGGGTTCCAGCCTGTGGATGAGCGGTGCACTGATCGACAAGCCCGCCGCGGTATTCACCTCCACGGCCAGCCTCCACGGCGGCCAGGAAACCACGCTGTTGAGCATGATGCTGCCCCTGCTGCACCAGGGCATGGCGATTGTCGGCCTGCCCTACAGCGAAACCGGTTTGATGACCACTGCAGGCGGTGGCACGCCGTATGGGGCATCCCACGTGGCGGGCCAGTCAGGTGAGCGCGCGTTGGATGAGACCGAACTGGCCCTGTGCCGGGCCCTGGGTGCGCGGGTCGCGCGCTGGGCGAAGGTAAGGCCCGGTGACTGAGCGCGGCGCCAGGACCGCCAGCACGCGCTGGCTGGCACTGGGCAGCCTGCTGCTGATGGCGGGCGCCCTGGCTATCGCGGTGACGCGGCGCGACGCACCGCTGGGCGTTTACCTGTTCTGTTTCGGCCCGCTGGCCCTGTTCCTGCCTGGCCTGATTCGTGACCACGTTCGTACCTACATCTGGCTGTGCTTTGTTATCCTTCTGTACTTCATCACCGTGGTGTTGTGGCTGTTCAATGAGCCAGCGGACCCGGTGCTGGCCTGGGCGGCGATGCTCGGTATCGTGGTGTTCTTCAATGCCGCCATGCTCTACGCGCGTTGGCGCTCGCAGGAGTTACGTGCCCAGGCGGACTCGACGAAGTCCACGGAAGGCCACTGAAGCCCAAAGAGGTAGACACACCATGAGCGACATCGAGCGCCGATTGGAAGACAGGCCAGGGCCCGTGCGCCACGTGCTGGGCACCCTCTGGAGCGGTTTGACCAAGATCCGGCTGGCCCTCTCCAACCTGCTGTTTTTGTTCATAATTTTCCTGATTATCTGGGCCTTCCAGGACACCACGCCGGAGCCGCTGCCGGAGACGGCAGCGCTGCTGCTCAACCCGGTGGGCAATGTGGTGGACCAGAAGACCTATGTAGAGCCTTTCGAGTTGCTGCTCAGCGACGAGGCACCCCAGGAACGTGAGGTACTGCTGGGTGACATGATCGACGCCATCCTGCTGGCCAAGGACGATCCGAAGATTTCCGCCCTGGTGATGGAGCTGGATCAGCTGTTCGGCATTGGCACCAGCAAGACCAGCGAAGTGGCCACGGCGATCAAGGAATTCCGAGCCACCGGCAAGCCGGTGATCGCCTGGAACGACAGCCTCAGCCAGTCCCAGTACCTGCTGGCCAGTGAGGCCGATGAACTGATTATCCATCCCATGGGCAGTGTGCTGCTGGAGGGCTTTGCCAACTACCAGTGGTATTTCGCCGATGCTCTGGAGAAGTTCTCCATCAATGTGCACGTATTCAAGGCCGGCCAGTTCAAGTCGATTGCCGAGCCCTTCCAGCGCAACAGCATGTCGGAGGGGGAAAAGGAAATCAGCCGCCGCTGGCTGGGTGATGCCTGGACTCACTACACCGACAAGGTAGAGGCGCGCCGGGAACTGGAGCCCGGCGCGGTCAACAGCTACGTCAACCAGTTTGCCGACATCGTCGACGACAATGGCGGCGACCTGGCCGCCACGGCACTGGCCAGCGGCCTGGTCGACCGGGTGATGCAGCACAGCGAAGCCAACGAGTACATTGCCGGCATCGTCGGCGCCAGTAACAGCGACGGTTTTTACGAGGCTGTTGAGTTTGAACACTACCTGGCGCGCAAGCGTCCACCCATGGTCGGTCTTGGCAGCAAGCCCCAGATCGCCACCATTGTCGGCCGCGGCACTATCATGGGCGGCGAACAACCCGCCGGCACGATCGGCTCTTCGACCCTTGGCCCGCTGATTGAAGATGCCGCCGCCGATCCCAGTATTGCCGCCATCGTATTGCGGCTGGACAGTGGCGGGGGCGGTACCTTCGCCTCCGAACTGATTCGGCAGAAAGTGCTGGAAGCGCGCCGCGCCGGCAAGCCGGTGGTGGTGTCCATGGGCAGTATTGCCACCTCTGGTGCCTATTGGATCGCCGCAGCTGCTGACCAGATCCTGGCGACACCGACCACGCTCACCGGTTCGATTGGCGTATTCGCCGCCTTCCCGACCTTTGAGAAGGTGCTGGACCGGGCGGGTATCAGCACCGACGGGGTGGGTACGACCGAGGTCGCCGGCGCCTTCCGCCCCGACCGCCCGATCCAGCCCCAGGTGAGCCGCACCGTGCAGGCCTCTGTCGATCATTTTCATCGCCTGTTCGTCGATGTCGTCAGCCAGGGCCGTGAACTGCCGGAAGACGATGTTCGCGGACTGGCCAATGGCGGCGTATTCCTGGGTGGCTATGCTCAGGAACTGGGGCTGGTAGATGCCCTGGGCGACGGCCGTGATGCGGTGAAAGCCGCCGCGAAGCTGGCCGGCCTGGAGGAAGGTGACTACACCTCTGTACTGTTTGAAGAAGCCCCAGGACCGCGCGAGATGTTCCTGCGCCAATTGGCGGGGAACGCCCACCAGGCGCTGGGCGGCCTGCCCATGCAGGACTGGCAGCGGGTCCTGCAAAGCTGGAGTACCCCGCTGAAGGCGGGCATGTCGGTGCTGGAAAACCTGGACGACCCGCGCGGTGTGTATGCCCACTGCCTGGTCTGCCTGGCGCCCTGACTCCCACGGTTTGATGCAAGGAACACCCCATGCCCAAGGCCAGTGAGCTGAAGCGCGGCAGCGTTGTCGAGATTAACGGCGAGCCCTATATCGTCATCAACATTGACGTGAAAGCGCCGTCCTCCCGGGGCGCCAACACCCTGTACAAAGTGCGCTTCAACAATGCCCGCACCAAGCAGAAACTGGACGAGACCTTCAAGGGCGAAGACGCGCTGGGAGATATTGACCTGGAGCGTCGCCAGCTCCAGTTTTCCTACATGGATGGCGACGACTTCGTGTTCATGGATGAGGAAGACTACAGCCAGTACCACCTCGCCACCGACAGCCTCGGTGAACAGGCCCAGTTCATCACCGAGGGGCTGGGTGGCATCATGGGCATGCTGGTGGACGGCGCCCTGATCGGCATCGAACTGCCCCAGTCGGTGGTGCTGGAAATCGTGGACACCGCACCGGGTATCAAGGGCGCTTCGGCGTCCGCGCGCACCAAGCCTGCTACCTGTTCCACCGGCCTGGTGGTGCAGGTGCCCGAGTACCTTGAGGTCGGTGAGCGCATCAAGGTCAACACCCAGGAAGTGCGGTATATGTCTCGCGAGTGAGCCGTTTCTCGCTTGCCGCCCGCGTGGAGAGTTTCCGGCACGCGATCCGCGGCTTTCTTGATCTGCTGCGGGCCCAGCACAACGCCCGCATTCACCTGGTCGCCACTCTACTGGTGGTGGCGCTCGCTGGCTGGCTCAAACTGGGCCGCGCCGACTGGATTGCACTGCTGTTGGCTGTTGGCCTGGTGTGGATAGCCGAGGCCCTTAACACCGCACTGGAATACCTGGCCGATGCGGCCGTCCCCGAACATCACCCGCTGATCGGCAAGGCCAAGGATGCTGCCGCGGCCGGTGTGCTGCTGGCCTCCTTGATCGCCGCGTTAATCGGCCTGCTGGTCTTCCTGCCGCCGCTTTTCGAGTGGGTTTTCCCCGCTCACTCCGGAGGCGGTGCCTGACTCGCGGTCTTGTCCACGCAGGCGTCGTAGGACCGCAGGTCGCCACTCATGTAATTGAAAGGATCCCCGGGCTGCACAAAGGTCCGCAGGCCGTGCCACAGGATGACGCAGTCACCGGGTGCGAATGCCAGGCGACTGCTGGTGCGCAGTTCCTCGCCCACGCGGGTGCGCAGGGTGTAGATGCTGGTCGCTGGCGCCTTGGCCGCGGGGTCACTGCTGCCCGGCGCCGCCGGCTCTATCGCCACAATGCGACCGGGAGTGCCGTAGATCAGGCCACCGGAGTCGCCGGTGGCGCAGCCTGCCAGCAGCACAGGCAGGGCGAAGCAGAAAACCAGTTTACGTGAGAGAAGCAACACAGTATCAGTCCAGCAATTCGATGGTGTCGCCAATGTTGACGTCGCCAGGGCTTGCGACGGTGGCGTAGACGCCCAGGCTGCCGCCGGCTTCCTGCACCAGGGTGCGCATGATGCCAGGGTCCCGGGGCAGGTCGTCGAAGCCGTGGGTAGTCATGATGCAGCGTGGGCATTCCACCGTCATTGCGAGCACGGCGTCACCCAGCCGCAGGCGGCGGCCGTGCCATTCCTGCTCCGGCAGGCCGGTGGCACCGGGTAGCTCCAGCAGGAAGTTGGGGCGGAAGCGGCGCACATCGATGACCGCGTCCGAGGCGGAGCGCAACGTGTCCAGCGACGTTGTGCTCAGCAGCAGGATGGGGAATGCATCAAAGTAGGTGCCCGGTGGGGATTCGTACTCGAGCAACTCCGGCGGGAACAGCGACAGGTCCGGTAGCGGTTCGTCGGGCTGGCGACCAAACATATCACGCAGTTCCTGCTCGAAATCCTCCTGGTCCGGCGCACCGCGGCGATAGTGGTCGAGGGCATCCGCCGGCAGTAGCGGCCAGAGTGACACCGCGTGGCCGAGCGCTGCACTCAGCCGCTCATTGATATCGGCATCACCGGTGTTCGCGGCACTGCCGTCGGGCAGGGTGATGGCAGCCGGGCTGGAACCGCCGGCCGCGGGTGGCGAAGGATAGGCGGCTTTGAATGCCATCAGCCCCGGCAGTTTCTTGGCGCCGCGGATACCGCCACGCACCTCGTCGCGCACCGCCCAGGCCCGGTCGCCGGGCAGGCCGCCCGACCCCACCGCCGTAGAGGCGAGGCGCTCGCCGCCCATGCTCTTCACCGCGTAGCGCCAGATTTCCTTGACCGTGCCAACTTCCATAGAGCTGTTTCCCTAGTGTGTTCGGGTGAGCGTACCGGAGAACAAACTGATCAACACCACGCCCGCGACAATCAGCCCGATACCTGCAAAGGCCGCAAAGTCCAGGGCCTGGCCGAACCAGAAGTAACCCACCAGCGCGATCAGCACAATCCCCAGCCCACACCATATGGCATAGGCAACGCCGACGGGCAAGGTTTTCAGTACCAGTGAGAGGCAGTAGAAAGCAATGCTGTAGCCGACCACGGCGACAGCACCAGGCAGGCGCTCGCTGAACCCGTTGGATGCGTTGAGAGCGCTGGTGGCGATCACTTCCGCGACAATGGCGATGGCCAGGTAGAGATAGCTCATATGAGCCTCACGGTGAAAGGTGTTTGAAAAGCGGGCCTGGTTAGCATGTTCCTCCCTCGCCCTACCAGTGCTCTGGTGCATTCAGGGCGTCGGCACAGCGCAGGGTGCCGGACAGCGCGGCCAGGGTCCCGGGAACCAGTTCCTGCGCCATCCATGCTTCCGGGTAGGGAATCTCGTGGGGCGCCTTGATCTGGTGGCCAGCGGCAAAGCCCGCTCGCGAGTAGTAGCCTGGATCGCCCAGCACCATGACGAATGTTGCACCCTGAGATTTCAGCCGTTCGAGCCCGGCGCGAATCAGCGCACTGCCCACGCCGCTGCCCTGTGCGCCCGGTAGCACCGCCAGGGGCGCCAGGATGTAACCACCTGGAACTGCCTGGTCTTCAAGAGAGACGGGCGTGAACAGCACGTGCCCGACCAACTCCCCGTCGGAGTCTGCAGCCAGTGACAGCAGGGGATGGGCGGTGGGGTCGTCCAGCAAATCGCCTACCAGTGTGGCGATGGTGTTGCCCGCGTCTTCACCCTCGGAACTGCCAAACGCCGTTCTATGTAGGGTGAGTACCGCATCGCGCTCCTGTGGGCCGGCCTCACGTATTTCCATGTTCGTCCAGGCTTTTGTGGGCCAGGCTGTCAGCGTTCTGCTCCCAGTTCCTGCCATCAAATTCGGTGATGTTGATGCGCGCCGCTTTGGTGTCCAGGCAATTGACATTGATGTCGATGCCATCCGGGTTGGAGCGCGGCGTGTAGAACGGCTTCACGCCGCAGTAGCGACAGAAGGTGTGTCTGGCGACGCCGGTGTTGAAGGTGTAGGTGGTGATGGCGTCTTCACCGCACAGCAGCTTGAACTTGCTCAGCGGCAGGATCAGGTGCAGAAAGCCCGATTTCGAGCAGATGGAACAGTTGCAGAGGTCCGCCTCGAGTACCTCGGGTGCCTCGATCTCGAAGCGAATGGCCTGGCAGTGGCAGCTTCCCTGGTACTTCACGCGCAGTCTGCTCTCATGGGTTGGAGGCGGCTAGTAGAACACACTCGGCTAGAAGCTGTCGCTCTGAGGGACACCGTCATCGAGGCTGTAGTAGTCGCCCTTGTCGCCCACAAACGTATGCTTCCTGAGCGTGGTGCCGGTGGGGCCATCAAACAGGCCCATAGCCACGGCAATCCAGGCGTAGTCTTCCATGTTCGGCGCCCAGAACAGGGTGGAACCGCAGCGGGTACAGAAACCCCGGTCCACCTTGTCAGACGACGGGTACCAGCCCACCAGGTCCTCCCCCTCAATAGCCAGCGCGCTTTTGCGCACGTTCACTGCCGTCAGAAAGCTGCCCGATTGTTTGCGGCACTGGCTGCAGTGGCAGGCTTCCGGCGCGTGTTCCAGTTCACCGGTCACACTAATCTTGATGCCTCCGCAGAGGCAGCTGCCCTTTAGCACTGCCTTCTGTTCCATCAGTTCGGGCCGGCCTGGGTGGCCAGGTCGTTGCCGGCAAGGATAAATACAGAGTCACCCGCTTCGAATTCCTTGTACAGATAGGACTGACGGATGGTGAAGTACCGGGAAACCAGCGCTTCCAGGCGGTCCCTGTCGTGAAAGAAGAAGCGCATGCCGTCCATGGTGAACTCCTTGTCGCCCAGCCAGAAGGTATGGGCAAACAGGCCGTTCTCAGCAATCACCTGCTGCTGCCGCTGGAACGAAGCCGCCAGTTGCTCACTATCCAGGTGGTGGAGGACCTTGTTGGAGTAGACGCAGTCAAAGACCTCGTTGGTTGCAATCGACACCGCATCGAGTGTGACAAACGGCAGGTCTGGAAACTTTGCCCGGCAACGCGACAGGAACTCGTCGGACAGATCCGAGCCGGTCACTGTGTAGCGGCCCAGGAAGTGGCGAATGTCGTTTCCCGGCCCGCAGCCGAGTTCCAGCAATGAGGCACCTTCGGCCAGGTGCTTCTCCAGTACCGCGTAGAGCTCGGTGCCGTCGTACTCCTCGCACATCTTCTCGTACTGGTCGACTTTTGCCGGGTCGTTGTAGAAGTTCATCAGCTTACCCTGTTCTGTATAGGGTGACCGGAGCTCAGCTTAGGACTCGCGAAAGCCAACCAGCAGCGAAAACGAGAAGGCCAGCGCCGACAGGAAAAGAAAGTAGGCGACGCTGGCGGTATAGGCAAACCGAACGTCTGGCAGCCATCCGAAGTACACCGCTGCCTGTGCCGCCAGTACGGATAGCCCGGCCGGGAAACCGGCGAGAACGACGGTGGTTTCGAGCTGCTTCATGCTGCCGAAATCGAGCTTGCGGATTCGCCCCAGGGTCCAGAGGGCACTTCCGGCGTGAATCAGTACGACTACCCCCAGTGAGCTTCGCCACAGGTCGGCTGGGGGATGCGCCAGTGCCTGGAGTACGCCGGGGAGTAATCCGGCGAAGGCAGCAATCAGGCTCCATTGCAGCAGCGCCGCCAACAGGAAGCGGTCAAACGACGTGGGGCTGCGCTCATTGCGATGCGTCAACACGGACACAACGCCGGTGAACCCGGTCAGGCTGATGGCGATGCCGCTCATCGACAGGAGGATTTCAGCTTTCATAGATGGGACCTATTGTAACCCCGCTGCCTCACTTTCCGACCCCGGAGCCCGGTGGTGTTTGCACCTTCACGGATGGCGACTCAATCCAGCGCTTATCCCAGGGGCTCTGCAATCAGCGGGCGGCTCGCGTACACCTCTGTGGCTTCCAGGCCGGCGTTGCGGTGTACCAGGGAGGCCTGGTATTCCGCGTCCAGCAGCATCTCGATGAAGGCGTTGATGCTCGGGTACTCCATGGTGGCAATGCGCTCCCAGCCGGTGCCGCCGCCGATGACCGTCCGTTCCACCTCATTCAGCGTTATCAGTCGCCCGCCGCGCTTTGTCACCTGGGCCAGGGCCACGGCGCCGTATTGGTCGTAGGCCTCCGCGCCGCTGAGTCCTTTGCCGGCCAGTTCGTGGTCTTCGGGGTAGTCAGCCTGGGTCCTGAACTTCAACAGGTTCACGAAGTGGAAGGGTCCCTCCAGGGAACCGCTCAACAGGCCGCGCAGCTGCTCTTCCGTCGGGTCGATGGGTGACTGCCCATGCTGCGCAAGCATCTCTACTACGCTTTGAATGTCCTGGCCGTTGATCATATCGGGTCTCCCACTCAGTGCCTTTCACCTACTGTCGCTGCTTACGTAGGGCGGAAGGTGACTGTCCACTCCAGCGCTTGAAAGCTCGTCCAAAATCGGAGGCGTTGTCAAAGCCGAGCTCGTAGCCGATAGAGGATACGGGAGTATCGGTATCGGTGAGCAGCTTTACTGCGATTTTCAGGCGCAGAGAATCAAGCAGTTTCTGATAGCTGGTGCCTGCCTCTGCCAGTTTTCTTCGCAGTCCGCGGGACGATACACCCAGTAAGCTGGCGGCGTCATCGAGTTTCGGCGGGGCGACGATCTGGTCTACCAGCAGCGACTTCACGGAGCCAACGAAACTCATCTCCGCTTCGGCTTCCTGCAACTGGCGTTCGTTCATTTCTATCAGCAGGCGCACGGTCTGGGGATCGGTCTGGTTCAGTGGCTCGTCCAGGAGTGCTGTCCTGAAGTAGATCCTCGCCTTCGGCTGATCGAAGGCGATCGGAAAGGCAAATTCACGCCTGACTTCTTCAAAACGCGCGGGCTGCGACAGCGTGAGGTCGACGGCGTCGAGCAGGTGCTCGCCCCCCAGTACGCGATAGAAAAAGTTGTCCAGGAACAGCAGGAATGCGCTGATGGCAAAATAGTTGACGCGCTCGTGCTCCAGCTGGGACTCCAGCTCCATCGCCGGGCGCTCGTCAACGTCCACCAGTCGAATGGAAAACACGCGCGTGAACAGCATGTGATAGCGCGTCATCATGTCCAGTGCTTTCGATATCCTGCCGCTGTTGGCGATAGCCATCAGTGCCAGGTTGCCCTCCGAGGGGCCAAGCATTTTCCCCAACTGCACCGCGAGATTCGGGTTGTCGGTGATATCCAGCGCGCGCAGGATGAAGCCTTCGTGCTGTTCGATACTGAGGCGCGAGCGTTCATCCTGTAGCTGCTCCGCTGAGAGGTCCAGCCCGTCGAACAACTGAGCCTCGTCGTATCCCAGTTCCAGCAGGGCCAGGTACACCAGCCGCGGATAGTAGGGCAGCAGTATCGGTTCTGTTCGCGTAAAGATTGGGCTCGTCACTGCCTTGTTCCCTCAGCATGCCATCCGAGCCAACGGCCAGCGACAGGGCTGGCGGCGGCCAGTGCGAACATCATACAAGAGAATATTGCGCTGCCCGAAGGCCTGAGAGTCGTGGTTCAGGGCTAGCCGGAGTAGGCCCCTGGAGTTGGCGCGGGATCGACCACCACCGGTGACCGTATGTGATGCAGCGGGAAGGCGGGTGTCGCCTGGAGCGGAAGAGTAGCGCCCCTGGGCAATGCGGACCGGAGTGTTCTGGAGACTGATTGTTGTGAGGGGGTGGGCCGCTCACCCCCGCACGGCGAGATCGCAGGTATTGGGCTAGTGACGGGTGGCGTTTGCATCCCGCAACATGGCCTCTGTCAGCTCCCACAGCCGCAGCGCAGCCGTTTCACTGACGGCGTGCGGTGAGACCTCGCCGAAGGGCGACGGTTTTTCACCCGCCAGGTTGGCGATATTGCAGTCTTCGCAATACAGGCCGCCCATGTCCGAAAAGTGCACGCTGGTGGCCGCCCACAGGGTAGTAGCGCAGCCCTGGGATGGCGACTTGTACAGGGATTGCATCAGCTCGGAAACACCGCCTTGTGCGTCTTCCCAGCCCATGGCTTGCAGCTCCTCGTGGGAGAGGTGCCGCTGCAGGGGTGTGCGCACGATGCCGGGGTGTACCGACAGCGCGCGCAGGCCCTGGTCGCCGAATTTCATATCCAGTGCCAGTGCGAACAGGGCATTGGCGGTCTTGGACTGGCCGTAGGCCGTCCACTTCTCGTAGCTGTTTGCGTTGAAATGGACGTCGTCCCAGCGAATATCCGACAGGTGATGCGCCGATGAGGACAATACCACTACCCGCGCGTCCTCGGCTGCCAGCAGTCCCGGCATGAGCTTGTTGGTCAGCACGAAGTGACCGAGATGGTTGATGGCGAACTGGGATTCCCACTCCGCTCCAATGCGTGACTCGGGGCAGGTCATGATGCCCGCATTGTTTATCAGCAGGTGCAGTCGGGATTCCCTGGCCAACACCGACTCGGCATAGGCCCGGACGCTATCCAGCTCCGCCAGGTCCATGGCGTCGACGATGACCGAGTCGCCAAGTCCTGCCAGGTTTGCCAGCGCGACTTGCGGCGAGCGCGCCGGCACGTAGACACGGGCCCCGGCCTGCACCAGAGCCTGCGTCGTCTCCAGGCCAATCCCCGAGTAGCCGCCGGTGACGATGGCTACTTTTCCCGCCAGGTTGATGCCTGCCATCACGTCGGCCGCGCTGGACTGGCCGCCGAACCCGGAATCGATATTCTGTTGTACACGTTGCGTCATTGCTTTCTCCCGATAGGTAGTTGCTGGCCTGGCTGCCTGGGGCCATGGCTTGAAGCTTGGGCCAGGGCGGTGTTTCGATACTTGCTCACGGACCGAAGGTGTAGCGCAGGGTGACGCCGTAGGTTCTCGGCGCGTCGAGAAACAGTGCCTCGGTGCCGGCGAACTGCAGCGGCGCGGCCGCGATCGATGAGTATTCAATGTCGGTGGCGTTTTTCACCCAGAATGCGGCGTCCCAGGCCTCGTCGCGCCAGCCAAGGCGGGCATTGAGCAACTTTTTGTCCTGCTCTAACTCGTCAGGCTGATAGGTGGGGTTGTTGAAGTGGTCGCCCATGTAGCTGTAGTCCGCCCGCAAGTAGGTCCAGCCTGACCAGAGCGGGAACTGCAATGTCGCGGCCAGGTTGCCGCTCCACTCCGGCGCATGCGGCAGCGCCAGGCCCGCTTCCTCCAGTTCACCGTCCGTGTAGTCCGCGTCGAGGTATTGAATGCCCCCGGTCAGGGAGAGGAACTCCCAGGGTACCGCCGAAAAGCTCACATCCACGCCCTTGCTGGTGCCCCGGGCGGCGTTGCTCACGAAAAAGCCCACGCCGTTGGGCTGCTGGGCGAGAAACTGCAGGTCGTCGAATTCCGTATAGAAGGCTGTGGCGTTCAGTTGCAGCCTGTTGTCGTACAGCTGCGACTTGATGCCGAGTTCATAGTTGATGGTGTTCTCGTCATCAAATTCCGGTGATGCCCCCTCGCTGGTGACCCCATTGAAGCCACCGGACTTGGTGCCGGTGGATACAGAGCCAAACACCATGGTGTCCTCGGCGACAAAGTAGGACAGGCTCGTCAGCCAGGTGAAACCGTTGAAATCCTCCGTAAAGCTCTCGTCGATAGGCGCGTACGCCTGCTCCACAAAGGTTTCGCCGGTGCCAAACAGGACCGCGTCTGATACCGGCTGTGTATCGAGATCGGCGTCCTTGGTTTCGGTGGTGTAGCGAAGTCCCAGCGTCAGCGTCCAGGCTTCAGACAGGTCGTAGGACGACTGGCCAAACAGCGCGAGTGTCTCGGTTTCCCACCGGTTGTCGAAGGAGACGTAATCACCGGGCTGGGCGCCGAGGCCAAATAGCTGCCCCAGACCGGTCTGCGCGCCGCCCACGGTGATCATGTCCTCGCCCACCACAACCACAGCGCGGTCGGAACCGCCGCGGGTTCTCTCCTCGTAGGCGTAGAACAGACCCAGCATGTACTGCAGGGGACCCCCCAGGTCACTGGTCAAACGCAGCTCCTGGGACCATTGCTCGCCGCTGTACTCGTCCCCAACGATGCGCACGACCGCCAGGTCGGAGCGGTCGGCGTCGTAGGACGTCTCATAATCGTAGTCGGCCCAGGCGGTGAGGGAAGTCAGGGTTGCATTCGCCAGTTCGTACTCAAGGGTGAGGTTGACGGCATCCGAGTTGAGGTCGAAGTCCGAGTCGATATTCACGTTGTTCTTGTAGTCGAAGGCATCGTTGGCGAGCACCGGCAGCCCCTGGGCGACCAGTTCGTCGGTGACCGCCGCGGTTTGCGTGGCATCTGCGGCACAGCAGCTGGTGGATCTGTCGACGCGCCCGGCCGTCAACTGTACAGACAATTCGCTGCTGGGTTCCCACAACAGCTTGCCACGCAGGTTCCAGTCCTTGGTGTTGTTGAGGTCGTCGCCGGTATTGCTCTCCATCCAGCCGTCAGACTCGTTCCAGCTGCCGGATATCAGGTAGCCGACCGTGTCGCTGATGGGGCCGGTAAATGAGCCGGTGTAACGTTGCAACGAGTAATTCCCCGCGCTGGCATCGAGAAAGCCCTCGCTCTCTTCCATGTTCGGTGACTTGGTAATCACACTGACGACACCGGCGTTGCTGTTCTTGCCGTACAGCGTGCCCTGCGGTCCCTGCAGCACTTCGATACGCTCGATGTCAGTAAGGTCCGACATAGCGAGCCCCGAGCTCCCCATGTACACGCCGTCCAGGATGAAGGCGACCGAGGCCTCGAGCGAGGGATCGTTCTGGGCGGTGCCAAAACCCCGAATCCGTATGGCGGTGGCGAAGGGATTGATGTTGGAGGCAACGGTCAGGGAAGGTACCAGGGCGGCAACGTCAGCAATGTCTTCGACGCCGGCTTCCTGGATGGTGCTCTCCGACAGGGCGCTTACCGACACGGGAACGTCCTGTAGGCTCTCTGCGCGTTTGGTGGCCGTCACCACCACCTCTTCCAACTGGCCGGCCTGGGCTAGCGCCTGTGTTCCGATACATGCCGCCAGGATTCCTACGCTGGAAATTTTTGCTGTGTGCATCACTGGGCCTCGCTGTGTGGGCTCTTAACGTTTTCGTACCCCAGGCGAAACGGCGCGCCTGCGTCTCAAATCGTGAAACGCAGGAAAAATTACTTGAAATGGGTCAGGGCGGACGAGAGCCCATGCGGCCAAATACTATGGAAAAGTGGCCAGGCCTCAGGACCCGGGCGCTCGCTCGCCGGCTGCGATGTCCAGCGGTGAAGACTTGACGTCATAGGTGCGCAGGAAGCGCATGGCCGTGTCCAGTGCCAGTTCAAAGTCGCGGCGGGCGGACTGTTTCATGGCGGGCAGCAGTAGCGCGAAGTGATGTTTGACGCCGAGTTCCAGGTGGGCCCAGGTAATATGATCCACGCCCTCCAGCTCCTGCAGGTGATCCATCCAGTAGCGGCTGGTGATCCACAGGGAACGCGCCAGCACGTCAAGATCAATCTGTATATCGCTGCGAAACAGCTTTTCCTGCGCGATCCGTTCTATCAGCCCCTGCAGCTCCCGGAAGTCCGCCACCATGTAGGGGCTGTCTCGCAGCTCCTTCGGGTCATCGGCAAACTGCGCCCGGTCCCGCAGTAGAAAGCGGCTGTGCCAGGTCAGCTGCATGGCAAATATCAGGTGTTCCACATAGTCATCAGCCACCGAGCCCTCGCGAGTGTCGGCCCAGCGCGCTTCCATGCTATTCCGGGTTTCTTCCTCCAGGCTGCGGACCAGGTCTCGCTTGTTGGGGAAATGGTAGGTGAGATTGCCCTGCGCAATACCCACGAAAGAGGCGATCTCGGCCAGGGTAGTGGCTGCATAACCTTTCTCATTAAACAGCTGGCGGCTGGCATCCAGTATCCGTTTTCGCGTACTCAGGCGGTCACCCATCGGTGGCTCCCTTGGGAAATTTTCAACATCGGGTTGACGCAATAGTGTTCTGAACCTATATTTAGGTCAAATAACCTAAAATGCAAGCCACGCATCCGGAGTTGGACTCATGAAAAATGTTCTGGTGGTAGGCGGCGGCACGGCGGGCGCCGTACTTGCGAGCCGTCTCAGTGAAGACAGTAATTTGTCGGTGTGCCTGCTGGAGGCCGGGGCCGACGATGAGAGTTACCATCCGTCGGTGCTCGACCCGGCCCGCACTTACGAGGTCTGGCAGGGCTCCATCCCCCTGGCGCGCGCCGATATGGCCAGCAGCTACGGCAATATCGAAGCCCTGCAGGGCAGGGTTCTTGGCGGCACGTCTGCGGTGAATGCCTCAGCCACCCTGCGTGGCCAGCCTGCCGATTACGACGCCTGGCGTACCGCCGGCCTTGAAGGCTGGAGCTGGAACGATGTCAGGGACACCTTCATCCAGGCTGAGGCTGACATGGATTTCGGCGCCACCTCCCTGCATGGAGACAGCGGACCCCTGCCGGTGCGCCGCTGGCGCCGGGATGAGCACACCGAGGCCCACAGGGCCTTCATGGATGGCATGGTGGCTGGTGGTACCCACCACAGTGTGGATATCAATGACCCCGCCGAGCTGCCCGGTGTGGGCGTGTTCCCCGCCACCATTGATAGCGATTCACGACGTGTCACGACCAGCATTGCTTACCTGGACCAGGGCGCCCGCAGCCGCCCCAATCTCAGGATTCGCACCGGAGCAGCGGTGGCATCCATTAACATCGACAAGGGGCGGGCCACCGGCGTCACGCTTGTTTCGGGTGAACAGATGGATGCCGATGAGGTGGTGCTGGCCGCCGGCGCCCTCTACTCGCCTACGCTGCTGCTCAGGTCCGGTATTGGCCCGGCCGATCACCTTGCCGACCACGGCATCGCGGTTCACGCTGACCTGCCCGTGGGTTCCACCATGAGTGACCACCTGGGCCCGGCGGTGTACTACAGCCACGCAGGCCCGCGTGGTGGTGCCGGTGGTCCCGCCCAGGTGGTGATGGTGGGTGCCTCCAGGGGCAGCGAGATCGACTACCACCTGTTCCCGCTACACCTGGCGGAAACTGAAGATAACAGAACCGAGTTCCAGGTGGTGGCCTTCCTGCTGCGCTCTTCCGGGTTGGGTAGCGTGCGACTGGGTGAATCTATCGATGCCGAGCCTGTGGTCTGTGCGCCGCCGATGCCGGACGACACCGAGGCACGGCTGTCGCACGCCTTTCAGACACTTGTTGCCTGGGAGCAGTCCGACGCGGCCCGCGCCATCGACCTGCAAAGACTGGCGCCAGTCGACCTGTCTGGCCCGGATGCCGTCAGGCAGGCCATGGAGATGGGCCTGATCAGCTACTTCCACATGACCAGCACCTGCCCGATGGGGCCAGTGCTGGATGCCGACTGCCGGGTGAAAGGTATCGACGGCCTGCGTGTCGCCGATGCGTCCGTGATGCCCAGCATTCCCGCCGGTAACACCTACCTGGGCTGCGTGATGGTGGCAGAGCGGGTGGCTGCCAAGATGAAAGCCGCAGCGGCGTAGAGCCGAGCCCTGAAGGGCTGGCCGCACGGCGGCGAATACTGCCCGGCACGACGTTGCCCCTGCACGGCATACGCAAGCCCGAAACCAAAGATCTAAACGCCCTGGCGTTGGGAGTTAACAAGATGAACGACACCTGTGACTGGATCTCAACAATCCGCCACTGCCTGGCCACCGGTATGGCCTGCCTGCTGCTCGCCATGCCGGTGGCCGCGGCTGAGAAACCCAACATTCTCGTTATCTGGGGTGATGATATCGGTATCACCAACATCAGTCGCTACAGCCACGGCATGATGGGGGTTCCCACTCCCAATATCGATCGCATTGCGCGCGAAGGCATCATGTTCACGGATTACTACGGCGAACAGAGTTGCACGGCAGGCCGTGCTGCCTTCATCACTGGTCAACATCCCCTGCGAACCGGGCTTACCAAGGTGGGCACCCCCGGCGCCGACCTGGGTTTGCGGCCCGAAGACCCTACGCTGGCAGGCTTGCTGAAACCGCTGGGCTACGCCACTGGCCAGTTTGGCAAGAATCACCTGGGCGACAAGGATGAATTCCTGCCCACCAACCACGGCTTTGACGAATTTCTTGGCAACCTTTATCACCTGAACGCGGAAGAGGCGCCGGAAGACCCGGATTACCCGCGGAACCCCGTGTTCCAGAAGCTCTTCAACCCCCGCGGTGTTATCCACAGCTACGCGGACGGGCGCATCGAAGATAGCGGTCCGCTGACGGTCAAACGCATGGAAACGGTGGACGAGGAGTTCCTAGCGGCGGCGCTGAAATTCATCGACAAGGCCGACGCGGATGACCGGCCCTTCTTCGTCTGGTTCAATGCCACGCGCATGCATTTCAATACCTATGTAAAGGAGGAAAGCCTGGGGATCTCCGGCCAGGGTTTTTACAACGACGGCATGATGGAGCACGACGGCCATGTCGGGCAGTTGCTGGACAAGCTGGATGAACTGGGGATCGCTGACAACACCATCGTGCTGTACTCAACCGATAACGGCGCCCACTTCAATGCCTGGCCGGACGGTGCCATTACGCCATTTCGCGGCGAGAAGAACACCAACTGGGAAGGTGGGTACCGGGTGCCGGCGCTGGTGCGATGGCCGGGCAGGATTGCCCCGGGACGAATCAGCAATGAGGTCATGTCCCACCAGGATTGGCTGCCCACCCTGATGGCCGCGGCCGGGGTGCCGGATATCAAGAAACGGCTCCTTGCCGGGCATCGGGCGGGAGACCGGGTCTACCGGGTGCACCTGGACGGCTACAACTTTCTCCCCCATCTGCAGAACGACGAGATCGGCGGGCCACGGCGCGAGTTCTTCTACGTGACGGATGACGGCCTGCTGGCCTCCGTGAGGGTCGATGACTGGAAGGTGGTCTATGCCGAACAACGGGCGAAGCGCTTTGACCTGTGGCGTGAGCCGTTTGTGGAGTTGAGGATACCCAAGATCTTCCACCTGCGCAGGGACCCCTTCGAGCGCGCTGATACGGACGCCAACACTTACAACGAGTGGTGGATTCGCAAGAGTACCGGGGCTATGGGTATGGCCGCGATCGCAGTAAGGCAGTTCGCGAAATCCCTGGAAGCCTTCCCACCGCGGCAGAAGCCGGGTAGCTTCACGATGGACTTGACCCTGGGAGTGGAATAAGCGCGGCAACCCGCCGGGCGACACCTACTATATGTCCTGTCTTCCCAATTGGTCCCAGGTATTGATGACTCCCAGCAGGTAGACGATGCCGAACACGCAGCAAATGGATGAGCTGACCAGCCAGAACGTCACCGAGTTTGCGGCGATGGCCGGATGGTTGCTGACGAAGGGAAGCACCAGTCCCGCCAGCCCTCTTGTTAGATAGACTGCCGTGATGGCGCACAGCGCCAGTCGCAGCAAGGGTAGTCTCGGGATTACACCCGCCCCGGACAGTGCATAGAGGCCCCACACCGCCAGGACAAAGGCGATAATCGAGGTCACGACCATCGGGTAGCGGCTGCCCGACTCGGCCAGCTTCGCCATGCCCTCACCGGCACCAAAAAACCGATACCAGTTGGCGCCGCCGAGAATGACCGCAATATGCAGCAGCGCCGCGCAAAAACTCAGGATGGCGGCAATGATCAGCTGTTGGCTTCCGTTCACCTGTATGCCCTTCTCATTGGGTCTGTCGTGGCGTCAGACATTGTCGTAATCGAATTGCGCTTCGGCCAGCTTTCTCCACCGTGACTGGCGATGACCATAGAACACCCGGGCGAACAGCCAGACAAGAGGGGTCAGGATTCCCGCGTCAAGTTCCAGTTGGTCCCGGTAGATCACTGCCCCGTCGCTGTCAGTGATCGTAATCCTGTGGTCCCACTTGCGGATCAGCGCGCTGAAGCCGTTATCGCGAACCATGAAGCGGCCGGGTTGCTCCTCAAACGATATGCGTACCGCCTGCTTACCGAACGGCAGGACACCCAGCAATTTGAGCTGGAACCAGTAGGTGCGCTCACGCCATTGCTCCGGGATGACGGTTCCATCGCAGGGCGTAAAGTGAACCATCGGCCGGGCGATATGGATAAGCAGCCTGGGTTGTTTTACCTCGGCTACGGCCCGTTCGAAGCTGCACGGCAGGCGGGAGTCGAGTTCAAGATACATCGGGAATATCTGGCATTTACCACCTGGAGAGCAAAACGGTAACGCGGTCTGACCGGCTCGACAAGGGCTGCCCGCTAGAGGCTCCCATCGCATGCCGCCGCGCTGATCGGCACATTGCTCTCACACGACCACCTGACGCCATCCCCGGCGACTAGCGGGGTAAAAACGATTTCGTAGTCGTGTTTCCTGGAGCGCACAACAAGAACAGCATCTGCAAGGATCTCGCTGCTAAGCCGTTCGTCGTCCCCGTTACAGCCTTCGGTAACCTGGAAAATGTTGTAGCTCTTGCTGAGCATCGCCTCCAGCGCGGGCCGGTACTCCCGGTGGCAGGCCAGGGCCAACGCCAGGAACTCCTGCTCGGGTGCCTGCACTTCCGGTTCCTGGAGGTAAGTGGATAGCAGCAGAATCAAGAGAAGCGCAAACAGAACAAGATTCAGGTTTCGGCGATTGAAATTGAATGACATACCGCTAAAAACTCGACATCACCTGGTGAATCGAAGATTGGCCTCGGCGAGCTTCCTGTTTGTTGGACGTCACTGGCTTATACCCGACTGCACGTTTGCTTCGTGAGATAAAAGTAACGCATCAATCCTCTCCCGTCCCGGACGGAATTGTACAGGTCGATATCGTCGGTGTGAGCGAATCCAAGTTTTCGAAGGACAGCCTGGGAAGGCTGGTTTTCCGCGAAGGTCACACCGTAGATGCCATTGATATCGCTGTTCGCAAAGGCCCAGGCCACTGCAGTACGCGCCGCTTCAGATGCGATGCCGCTTCCCCACCACTGTCTCCCTATGGCATACCCGATCTCGGGGTCCGGAGATTCGAGCTTGCTCTCGAAGAAACCGCAGAATCCGATCGCCGTGTCTCCCCCGTCCAGGCTCCTGGGGCAAACCGCCCAGGCCCCTAAACGACCTGCTCCCCACGGCGTGGAGGCATCATCTATGTACTCCTGCGCCACCGACCTCTGCTCCTGCGGATCATCGACCCGCACTTCCGGCAGCGTAGCCATTACCGTTGGGTCGGATACCAGGTAGTGGATGATGTCCTGCAGGTCATCCCGAGAAAACGGGCGCAGTTTGAGCCGATCCGTGTGCAGCGTCGGTGCGGTCTTCAATTGCTAACTCCAGAAGCGCCAGACAAGAGGGGATTTCGCATGACGGCTACTGTTTTTGCGGTGAGCCGATCGAAAATCCCAGCTTTTGGATGAGACTCTCCGGTATGGAAGTCGAAAAGCCGTAGATTAATAACTCTCCAGAGCCTTCCGGGAAGTATCCAAACACGTAGTAATGAGTACCAGCCTCTGCGAATGACGCCGCGCAAGTGTTGTCTATCCTGTTTCTGACCGTGACGGTGGAAAGCTCTGGACCCTTGTAAATCTCAAGAACGTTGAAGGTGGCGAATTGTTCCTGTGGGCCATGTAATCCGGACTCCAGGAGGACTCCAAGAAATCCCATATCCGACCGGGCGAGTACCGATTCAACATTTTCAGCATTCCTGTATACAGGCTGTTGACTACAGGCAAACGCGGGTACAACTATGAAGAACAACGCCAGGCCGATTGCGTGTTGAATCAAGCCGCCATAGCGCTGAAAACCAGCATACCCGCAAGGCCCATTGAGCATGAGGCGCCCTTGTAAAATTGTGTCTTTGTGTCTCGGCATCCCGGCGGCTCGCTTATGAGAATATCACTGCGACGAAAAAGCCAAGGTAGAAAAGAAAACCCACGGTGAGAAAGAAATTGCCCGCTTCATACTTTTGGCCGTGCTTTGCCCACAGGCCATTGGTGGGGCAGAAGATCCTGTCTCTGGCGTCCTCCTTGGTGCCCTCGATAAGAAACTGCACAAGTGCAACTTCGTTCAGGTGGACACGCCGGTAGTAGAGAAAATAACAGAACGCCGAGAGCAGCAAGGACGCGAGCGCTATTGAGAGGGCGACCTTCATATTGTGACTCAAGGAAGCCAACTGGGTGCTGAGCAGAATTTCCTTGCCGGTAAAAACCACCACGGCCAGGATGAAGGCGATCATCAGCATGATCATTTTCTTGTCGGAGTCCATCCTGGCCATCAGCTCTTGAACATAGACCTGCTTTACTGCGGCTTCGTGATCAGGGTTGTCACACATGTTTAGCTCCGTCTTTCAACACGGTGTGGGAACACACTGTCATGGCTCTCGCCTGCGGTTCATGGCGATACGGCAATCGATGCCATGAGGCGCGAGAGCAGAATTAGGAGTATAGGCGCATTGTGGCCTGTCGATAGGCCGGCTGCCGGATTCCGGCAGGCAAAGTGGGGGCTCGCGCAGGCCTAAGCCTACGCGTAGCGTACGATGGTGTTTTCGATTTTGCCGAAGATGGACTGTCCCCGCTCATTGCACATTTCAACGGATACCGTGTCGCCGAACTGCATGAAGGGGGTGGTGGCAGTACCATTCTGGATAGTCTCGATCATCCTCACTTCAGCGATACAGCTGTAGCCAACGCCGCCGTCCTCGATCTTCCTGCCTTCGCCGCCCTCGAACTTATTGGATACGGTGCCTGAGCCCACCACGGTACCGGCACAAAGATGACGCGTCCTGGCGGCGTGGGAGACCAGGTCCGCCATGTTGAAGGTCATATCGGTCCTGGCATTGGCCTTCCCGAACGGCTCACCGTTGTAGCGGACGAGGAGGGGGAGGTCGATGGTGTTGCCCATCCAGGCCGGGCCCAGTTCGTCTACCGTGACGGCAACCGGTGAAAAGGCGCTCGAGGCTTTGCCGTGCACGAAACCAAAGCCCTTTGCCAGCTCATCGGGGATCAGGCCGCGAAGGGAGACATCGTTCACCAGCATAACCAGCTTGATGTGCGAGGCCGCTTCGCGCGGCGAGACTCCCATCGGGACATCATCTGTGATCACGGCGATCTCGGCTTCCATATCAATGCCGTGGGAGGTGTCTATACACTCGATGGCATCGCGGGGTCCGATAAAGGTATCCGAAGCGCCCTGGTACATGAGAGGTTCCGAGTAGAAGCTCTCCGGTACCGCAGCGCCACGTGCCTTGCGTACCAGTTCTACGTGGTTGACGTAGGCGGAACCGTCCAGCCATTGGTAGGCGCGCGGTAGCGGTGACGCGCAGGCGGCCTCGTCGAAGGCAAAGCCCTCGACGTACCCGAGATTGAGGGCATGGAAACGCTCCTCCAGGGTTGGAGCGCATACGTCCCAGTTGTCCAGGGCGTCCTGGAGGGTGTCGGCAATACCGTCGGCCAAACAGGCTCGCTGCAAGTCACGAGAAACGATGATGAGCTGACCGTCCCGGCTGCCTTTGAGAGATGCGAGTTTCATGGGCCTACTCCGTGTGCTCGTGCAGCCATGCGGCGTGCCGTGGCGCCTTTTTCGTGCGATCCCATTCCTCCAGCATTTCCGGCGCGACACTTTCCAGCTCCCGGTACTGCTCCTCGGTGCCGATATCGCAGGCCAGCTCCAGGCGATGCCCGTTGGGATCGAAGAAATACACTGACTTGAAGATGCCGTGATGGGTAGGCCCGACGACCTCCAGGCCTTCGGCTTCCGCTGCCGCTTTGCCTTTCATCAGCTCATCCAGGCTCGGCACCCTGAAGGCGATATGCTGCACCCATTCCGGGGTGTTGTGGTCGCGGTCCATGTCGGGCTGCTCGGGCAGCTCGAAAAAGGCCAGCACATTGCCGTTCCCGCAGTCGAGGAAGACATGCATGTAAGGATCGTAGGCCCCGGTCGACGGCACGTGATCTTCCGAGAATGCCGAGACATACTGCATACCCAGTACGCGTTCATAAAACGCCACGGTTTGCCTGGCATTGCGGCACCGGTAGGCGACATGGTGAATGCCGCCCAGCGTGGGTAGGTCCGGGTTATCGACTGTTGTCATGGTTTATTCCTGCTGCGGTTTCATTTGGGGCTCGCCGACCACTTCCGGGAAGATGCCTCCACCAGGCTGATGGCCTCCCTGATGGCGTCGGAATCGCCGACCCGGTCCATGAGTGCGAGGATAAGTTTGGCGTTGATCTTCCGGCTTTCTTCTTCGCTTCGACCTTCGTGCAGGTCCACCAGCATCTGGTACAGATCGTCGTGTCGAAGCTGAGGTGTTTGCTTACTGGTTGTCACTGTGCCTGCCCTCCAGATGCCCTGGCCGCAGCGGTCTGGACGGTACCGGCGGCGGCGTTCTTCCAGCGTGCGGCAACGACCTGGTCGGGTCGTATCAGGTAGGTGGCGCCGTCACCCGCGTCATATCGATCAGCGGCCAGGCCGTCTCGCGGCAGTATCACCGTATCGAGGCCGGTGTCGGGAGCAGCGTCACCGAAGTGGAGTACCACAAAGCGATTCCCCAACTGCTCGAGCAGCCAGGGGCCGCTCGCTTCCCCGCCGCCCAGGGGCGCATCGACGCAAGGATGTCCGGGACTGATGCCACCGGCCCAGCTCACATCATCGGGCGTAGAGAGGGCGCTTTCGCTGTAGGGGGTGGGCAGCGACAGGCGCCCTGAGTTGATGAAGGGCCGGGCGAAGGCATGATCGTCGGACAGCTCCAGGACTGCGTCGCGAAACGCCTGCGACTGCGCATTCTTGGGCGTCATGAAGTCCGTTGAGCGGCTGGAGTTCATGATGTTCTCGTCGGCGCCCTGCACCCGCTCCTGGTTGTAGCTTTCGATCAGGGACGGGTCGGCCTCGCCCTTCAGTACCAGGTCCAGTTTCCAGGCGATGTTCTCCGCGTCGGCAATCCCGCTGTTCGCTCCGCGGGCGCCAAACGGCGACACCAGGTGGGCGCTGTCGCCGACGAAAATCACCGGGCCGTGGACGAATCGTTCCATCCGTCGGCACTGGAAGGTGTAAATCGACAGCCATTCGTAGCTGAACTCCACCTGCTCGCCAAACATGCCGCGAATCAGGGGTTCAACGTTCTCTTCATGAATGGCGCTTTCACGGTCGATATCCCATCCCAGCTGGAAGTCGCAGCGCCAGACGTCATCCGGCTGCTTGTGCAGCAGCGCCGTTCCCCCCTTGCAGAACGGCGGGTCGAACCAGAACCAGCGCTCGGAGGGGTGTGGGGTCTTGAGCTTGATGTCGGCAATCAGGAAATTGTCCTCGAATACGCGCCCCTTGAAATCAAGATCCATGGCCTCGCGGATGGTTGACCGTGAGCCATCGCAGGCCAGCACGTAGCCCGCACGGATCGTGTAGGAACCCGACACGGTCTCGATGTCCAGGCTTGCAGTGTCCGCCGCTACCGCGATGTCGGTGACCTTGTGCCCCCAGCGGATGTCGACGTTTTCCAGCGCTTCCAGTTCATCGACGAGATAGTCCTCGATGTAGTACTGCTGGATATTCACGAAGCCGGGATTCTTCTGGTTCTTCACCGGCAGCATGTCGAACTGGTAGATCGGCTCATCGGCGTCCTGCCAGAACAGCTTGCCGATGTTCCACGTCACGCCCTTGTTGATCACGCGATCGAGGATGCCCAGGCGGTCGAAGATATCCAGCGTCTGCTTCGCGTAGCAGATTCCCTTGGAGCCCGCGGCAATAAACTCGAATGCCGTGACCAGGGTGACCTGGTGACCCTTTTGCGCCAGGTCCAGCGCCGCCGCCAGGCCCACGGGCCCGGAACCGACGATCACGAAGGGCAGTTCCTCCACCGTGTCCGGCGCAAGCGCCGGTGGCGGTGAAGCCTGTTTTTGTCGAAAGACGGGAATTTGTCCGTTCACCTGACTGTCCGTTGAAATGAAAGAGTGAATTGCATCCGCCTGGGCCGAGCCTGCGCTGTCATACGCGTGCAGAAAAAGCGCCCTTGCTAGCCCTGCAGCTGCGCCCAGACCTCCTGGTCCCGCTCCATGGTCCAGATGCGCGGCCAGTCGATACCGTCGTACTCATCCCAGAGGCGCTGGACGTTGAAGGGCAGGCAGTGCTCGAAGATGGGCCAGGCTCCGAACTTCGGCTCCAGAGCGGCGTGGGTCGCTTCGAAGGCTTCCTTGAGGGTGCCTCCGCGCTGGTGCACGGCTTCAACGTGGGTGCGCATGCCCATCAGGAATTCTCGGGTTTGCTCGATGGCGGCATTCACTGCGTCCTGGCCGCGCGCCACGGCGCCTCGACCACCCACCAGGAACTCCGCGCCAAAGCGCTTGACGTTGTCCAGGGTGTCGGTCGACCAGTCCATGTGGAAGGCGTCGCCGGTGTAGAGCGCCGCCTCGGCTTCCACCAGGTCGCCGGCAAACAGGACCTTCTCCTGGGGATACCAGATCACGATGTCGCCGGCGGTATGCCCGCGGCCGCAGTATTTCAGTTCCAAGTGGCCGCGCTCGCCGCCCAGCTCGATGCGCATAGCCTCAGTGAAAGTGAGGGTCGGCCAGGTCAGGCCCGGTATCCCTTCGGGTTCGCGAAACAGCCTGGGCATGCGGCCGAACTCGCTATCCCAGTCCTGCTTGCCGCGCTCCGCTATCAGCTCTCGCGTCATCTCGTGCGCGATGATCTCCCTGGCGTCAAAGGCGCTGGCGCCGAGCACGCGCACCGCGTGATAGTGGGTGAGTACCAGGTAGCGGACGGGTTTGTCTGTGTGCTGGCGCAGCATCTCAAGCCAGTCATTGGCGGCCCTGGGGGTGGCGCGGGCTTCGATGGCCACGATGAAGTCCTCGCCTTCGATGGCGCCCACATTGGGGTCGCCCTCGGCGGTGAGCGCATAGACGCCGTCGGCCAGTTGTTCAAGGGTTTCGACCTTCTCATCAAGATCTGCAGCGGAGGCAAAGGGCTTGGACATGGTGTTCCTCTCGAGCGTTGGAATTATGGGTTTGCCGGGGTGTGGGTCAGGCGATCTTGCGGGCGGCGACGGATGCATCGCCTGAGCGGAAGTAAGCCTTGACGAAATGATTCAGGGTTTTCTTGAGTGCTTGCCGGTCTGCTTTCGGCAACTGGGAGAGAATGCGTTCTTCGTGCTCTCGGGCGGCTTCGATCAGCGGCAGCGTCAGGGCGCGGCCTTTTCTGGTAATCACGACCTTGATGCGGCGGCGGTCCCGGGCGTCGACACGGCGTTCGACCAGCCCTTCCTTGCTGAGCTGGTCGATGACCTTGGTAACCCGGGACTGCTCGTACATGGTGTTGTGAACCAGCTCGGAGACGTACATGTCGCCGTCGATCAGGTTCACCAGCAATCGCCACTGTGTCGGGTTGACACCCTGCTGTCGAAGATAGCTGTAAAACTCCTCGGACAGGCTGTGGCTGATCGCCGCCAGTTGAAACAGCAGATAGTTTTCTACGAACCTGGCGATGGCTGGGTACCTCGTTGTAAATAGTATGAATAATCATATGAAAAATCATATATTAGTCAAGCTCCAATGAGCCATCTCCAGGCGTGTTAGCAACTGCACCACTCATATGTGGCTTAAAGGACTGCAGGCGGCCAATGGCAAAGATCGCGGCCGCCGCCAGGAAACACGGCAGGCCGAACAGTACGTAGAGACCGGCCGCCGACCAGCCTGCACCCATCAGGTAGCCGGCCGAGGAGGGCCCAAACACGGCGCCCAGGCGGCTGAGCCCGATAGCCCAACCGGTACCCGTTGCCCGTAGCCGGGCGGGATACAGGTAAGGTGTGAGGCTGTACAGGGAAATCATCGATCCGTGCACGCAAAAACCGAGCACGCCGATCGCGGCCATCATGCCGAACTGGGAAGACGTTGCCAGCGCTAACGCCAGCATGGCTGCACCGGTAGCGGTGAGGTAAATGGTGCCCAGCTTGACCGGGCTCACCCACAGGGATGCGCGGGACATGACCACGATGCCGGCTACCCCGGCCAGGTTCACCAGCATGCCCGCGTTCGTGCCGGCCTGGCGCCCGGCCCCCATATCGGCGACCAGTTTCGGCAGCCAGCTCAGAACGAAATACAGTACGCCCAGCAGGCAGAAGAAAGCGGTCCAGATCAACAGTGTACGGCCCAGGTAGCTGCCCAGCAGCTCCGCCATCGGTCGGCCTGCCGAGGTTGCTGTCGCAGGCTGCCCCTCGCTGTCTGGCTCTGTCGGTGTCTCCATGGGGTCGAGTCCGAGGCGGCTGTGAATCCGCGCTATATCGTGGCGTGCAGCCTTGCCTCTGCGCGCCCACAGGTAGCTCGGGGACTCGGGCAGGACAAACAGGATCGCCAGGAAAGACATCGCCGAAAGCACGGCCCCGGCGAAAAAGATCGAGCGCCAGTCGTAGTACTCCAGGAAAACGGCGGCCGCCGCGCCGCCCAACACGGCGCCCGCCGGGTAGCCGACCTGGAAGATGGCCACCGCGATCCCGCGCAGCCGCGGCGCAACCAGCTCGCTGGCCAGGGTGTTGAGACTGGCGAGTACACCGCCGACTCCGAAACCCGTCATCACCCGGGCTATCAGCAGGGTGTCGAGCGCGGTGGCCAGGGCGGCGCCCAGCATGCCAATACCGCTGATGGCCAGGCCGATGAGGGTGACGGTTTTACGGCCCAGTCGGTCGGCTACGGAGCCCAGCACCAGCGCCCCCAACATCATGCCGGCAAGGCCGGCACTCAGTAGCAGGCCGAGCTGCGAATCGGACAGCGCAAAGCTCGCGGCGATATCGTTCGCCGCATAGGCAATGGCGAGGATATCGAAGCCGTCCTGCAGGTTTACCAGGTTGCAGGTCACCAGCGCGGCCAATTGGTGGCGGTTCAGTCCACCCGGCCGGGAAGTGGCGGCGCTAGCGCTCATGCCGCGGCCTCACCTGCCCCTGGCATCTTGCTCGCCGATGGTTCGATCGCCGCGCTTCCCGTGGTGTGCGGCTGGCGCGACAGGTGATCAAAGGTCTATGTCGATCACGCCGTCTTTCTCGGCTGCCCGGGACTGGCAGAGGATAATCGTGTTTTCACGCTGCGCCTTGGACAGCACAAAGTCACGGTGCTCGACCTCGCCTGCAACCAGCCCGCACTTACAGACACCACAAATGCCGTCCGAGCACTTGAGATCGACGGCATACCCCTTCTCCAGCAGTACGTCCGCGGCGCTTTTGTCTTCGGGCACCAGGAATTCGGTCTCGCTCCTGGCGAGCCGCAGGGTGAAAGGATAGTTTTCGTACTCCGGTGCCTCCGGGACCGAAAAGTACTCCATGTGCAACGCATCTTCCGGGTAGCCTGCCTCGGCGCCGGCCTCCAGCACGGCGGACATATAGGCCTCCGGGCCGCAGGTATAGATGTGCGCACCCTCGCCGGGGCCGCTGAACAAGGCCCTGAGATCTACCCGCGTACCCTCGTTGGAAAAGTGCAGGTGTACGCGCTCGGACCAGGGCGCCCGGGCCAGGTCATCCAGGAAGGCCGCGGAACCGCGGGTCCTGCAGCTGTAGTGCAGTTCAAAATCCCGGCCCAGGCTGTGGAGGCGGTGCGCCATGGCGATCATGGGGGTAATGCCGATACCGCCGCCCATGAGAAACGACTTGCTGGCGTCCTCGACCAGCGGGAAGTGATTGATTGGCCTGGAGACAAATACCTTGCGACCCTCGGTGAAGATACGGTGCAGCAGCGCTGAGCCGCCGCGCCCTTCGTCTTCCCGCAACACACCGATCTGGTATTTGCTCTGGTCGGCAGGGTCACCGGAGAGGCTGTACTGGCGGAAAAATTCCGGGGCGATCACCACGTCGAGGTGCGCGCCGGCGGTAAAACCTGGCAGCGGGCGCCCGTCCAGTGACTGAAACTCGTACTTGGTGACCGCGTCGGTCTCCGCGGTCGCCTTGATCACCTCAACCCGGATCACCGGTGCATCACTCGCATCCGGCGGCGTGTATTCATCGGCCAGGCCGTCGGTCTCGCCGCGCGCCAGGCGGGCCTTGTACTCATCGGGGCTCAACATGTCCTGGTAGGCCTTGATGCCCGCCTCGCGGTCCATGGGGAACGGGAACGGGTAGGGGGGCGGGGCCAGGCTGGCAGGATAGACTGCCAGCGTCTGGTCTTCGAACTTCAGGTCCAGGTCAGTCTGCAGGTTACGTTGATTGGCCCCGTGCCTGGTGAGGGTGTAGGGCCCTTCGTCTTCCATCTCGAGGTCCCACCACCACTTCTTGACCGGGTTGATGGTGCCGTGGCCGGCCATGTCGTCGAGCTTTGCCAGCGACTTCGCCAGCCCCGGTGCGTGGCTGGCCAGCCAGCGGAACGGGGCTTCGGCGAACAGGCCCTCGAGATTCCAGGGACAGGTTTTCATGCAACGGCCGCACATGGCGCCCGCCGCCTGGGTAATCCGGTAGGTGGTGCACTTCTGGCTGTCGGACTTCCAGATCTCGTAGCCGTTGAACATGGTTTTGGGGCCGGCGGTGATAGCGCCCGCGGGACACTCCCGCGCGCACTTGTTGCAGTTGTTGCAGAAATGCTGCAGGCCAAAATCAATCGGTTTGTCATGGGCGAGCGGCATGTCGGTGGTGATGGCACCGGACTTGAGCCGTGGTCCCAGGAAGGGGTTGAGGATGACTTCCCCGATCCGGCTTACCTCGCCAAGGCCGGAGAGCAGTAGCAGCGGTGGCTGCAGCACCTCGCCGTCAATCACCGTGTGTGAACGGGCCTGGTAGCCCAGGTTGCGGATCTGTTCTGCGATCACCCCGCCCAGCAGTGAGAAGCGCAGGTAAGCCCGCATGGACTGGGAGCTGGCGATCCAGTCGTCACCGGATGCACCCTCCATGGTCTCGTAGCCCTGATCTATCACCACGGAAATCGCGTTAGGGTGATAGGGTTCGATGTCTTCACCCAATGCGTCGTGCGAGTAGTAGGCCCAGTCCGGGCAGCGGGAAATGCCCACCGCGTCGGCACCCAGGAAATAGAGCGCGGCCTTGATGCGCTCGGCGTTTTTTACCGGGTCCGTTGCATCCGGGTTTACGGCAGGCGCAGGCTCACCGGTTTGCATGAGGGTAAACGCGCCCAGTGCGCGCCGCGCGGCAAATGCCACCGGGTTTTTGCGCACGTAGTTGCCGTTCTTGGCGCCCTCCTGCACCTGCTTGCCCATGTCGCCAAAAATCGCGCGCGCAAACATGTCGGTTCGCTTCGGTACCCTGGGTACCCGCGGTTCGTCGATGAAGGTGGTGGGCTGCTCGGCGCGCTTGATCCGCTCGAAGGGGTAGGCACCGTCCTTGAACGGGCGGCCCTTGAAGGGTTTGGCGTTCAGCGCGTTCTTGGTGAAACCCTTGCCCAACCACCAGGCCGGCCCGTGGCTGTGCATTCGCTCGCTGAGGGTGCGGCGGACCTTCGGTTTCAGCGGCAGGTCCGGGGCGAGCTCGAAGCTGGTGGTTACCGCACCGACGCCAAACTCGGTGCCCAGGAAGGGGTTTTCAATTACCGGTCCGGCACTGGTCTCGACCACTTCTCCCAGCCCGGCAGCCACCACCAGCTTGTTGAGGTCCACATCCGTGCAGGAACCGGTATGCCCGCGGGCGTCATAGCCCAGCAGGCGGATGTAGTTCGACAGGATGATGGCGGTTTCCGCGGCTCTCAGCGACGCGCGTTCCGCCTGGGCATCCTCAAACCAGTCGCAGCCGACCTCACCGGGCAGGGGATCGCGAGGGTACTCGTAGAGGAACAGCAGGGCGTACTGGTGATGAGCGACGGAGGTAGGCGGTGCCTCCATGGTCTCGCGCAGTTCTGCCATGACCACATCGATGCCGGCGGCCAGGGTTGTGGTTTGCTTGGTTTTCAGCGCCCTCGCCAGGTCGGCGATATCCGGGTTGTGGATGGGCTGTGCCAGGAACATGTCCTCATCCAGCATGCAGACCCCGGCCTGGCTGGCATCCTGGTAATAGCTGAAAGCCTTGAGATGGTTGCTGCGCGCCCTGGGGTCAATCGGCAGGGCGCCGCGTTCTTTCTTCACCATGCCATCGCGAATGGCGTCCAGCATTGCCGCGTAAGGCGCCATGGCATTGGTGAGCAGGCCTGGCCGGTCCGGGTCGCCGAACCGTATCGGCTGCAGCTTCGGGGCGGCGTGCAGGTTCGGACGTTCATCGTCGCGCGCCAGACGCTCGAGGGGGTAGGGCCCCAGGTGGACGGGGCGGTTTTTATGGGAAAACAGTTTCATTCTTCACTCACAGCCCGCCCATGCGACAGCCGCCCCTGGGATGCCGGGGCGACTGGTGAGCGCGGCGCATACCTGCCGCCGGCAGGCGCCGCCCTCAGGCTTTCGGCAGGTGAATGGCCTGCGGCAGTGTGCATTCCTTGAGGCCCTCGAGACCGAACTCGACTCCGAAGCCGGATTGCTTGATCCCGCCGAAGGGCACGAACGGGTTGATGCCTCCGTGCCCATTCACCCAGACGGTGCCGCACTCCAGGCGCGGCGCGACCTGGGCTGCCAGCTCCAGGTCCTCGCCCCAGACCGAACCACCCAGGCCATTGGGATTGTTGTTGGCCGCCGCGATCACGTCGTCGACGGAGGTGTAGCGGATAATGGGCAGGATGGGCCCGAAGGGTTCCAGGTCTACCAGTTCATGTCCGTCGGCGAGATCTGCCACCAGGGTGATCGGGAAGAAGTAACCCGCCCGATCGATGGGATCGACCCCGCCGGTCAGGAAGCGGCCTCCGCTGGCCTTGGCCTTGCTGGCCAGGTCGGTGACGATATTGAGCTGGCTGCGGTTCTGGACCGGCCCGAAATCCATGGCCTCATCCATGCCGTCGCCCATGCTGGTCGCGCCTGCGATGCCCGCCAGCACCTCGCACATGTCTTCATACTGGCTGTCATGTACGTAAAGGCGTTTCAGGGCGCCACAGGTCTGGCCGGCATTCAGGAACGCACCGCCGAATATCATGGGCGCGATCGCCTCTATATTTGCACCAGGCAGGACGATGCCGGCGTCGTTCCCGCCAAGCTCCAGGGTCAGGCGCTTCAAGGTGTTGGCCGCATTGGCCATGATCGCCTTGCCGGTGGAGGTGGAACCGGTGAACACAATTTTGTCGATGCCTGGGTGGGATGACATGGCCCGCCCGAGGCCGGCTTCACCGGTGAGTACATTCAATACCCCCGGCGGCAGAATCTCGTTCGCCAGCTCCACCAGTTTCAGGGTTGAAAGCGGCGTCAGCGAAGACGGCTTGATGATGACGGCATTGCCGGCATAGATGGCCGGAATAACGTGCCAGATGGCGATCATCAGCGGCCAGTTCCAGGGTGTGATGGAGCCCACCACGCCAACCGGCTTGCGATGCAGTTCAATACGGCTCTGGTCATCATCCACCAGCACTTCCACCGGTAGATCCAGCTGCGCGGTCGCCGCGCACCAGGCCTGGGCTGCGCCCACTTCAAACCGGGAGCCAAAGCCGCCAAAGCCATTGAGCGGCTTGCCCTGTTCCAGGGTGACCAGGCGGGCCAGGTCTTCCGCGTGGGCCTCCAGCTTCGCACCGATGGCGAGCAGCGCTTCCCGCCGCACCTCGAGGGGGGTGGTCGACCAGCTGGTGAACGCCCGGCGTGCCGATGCCACAGCGTCTTCCAGTTGTGAGACAGTCGACACGGGTGCCGTGGCGAATGCCTCTGCCGTGGCCGGGTTCACGATATCGAAGCGGTCATCCCCTTCAACAAGCGCGCCGTCCAGAATCATTGAGTAGTGTGTCATCGCGAGTCCTTCCGAGCTGAAATCAGTAGTTGAAGCGGGCTTGCAGGATGATTTCACGCGGTGGGCGCGGCGCGACCAGGTCTGTGAAACCGCCGGTGAAACCCCAGGTGATGACGTACTCTTCCGTCAGGTTGCGGCCAATCAGCGCCAGCGAGAAGCGCTCGTCCGGTGAGGTCATGCGGATGCTGGCATCCAGCAGCTCGTAGCTTTCCTGCTTCAGGTTGGGGTTGTAGGTGAGCTCGGTGTAAAAGCTCGATGAGTAGTTGAAGTCGGTGCGGGCATTGAACGTCCACCCACCCAGTACGTTTGGCTGGGTGAAGTCGATGTAGGCACCGCCCTGCCATTCCGGGGCGAAGATGAGCTGTTCACCTTCGAAGTTACAGCCGTCGGCTTCCTGGGTGCCGGCGAAGGTGCAGGTGGGCACGGCGTTCGGGTAGTCGTCATATTCCGCATCGGTGTAAGCCAGGTTGCCGCCGATGGTCCACTGGTCGTTCAGGTACCAGGCGAAGTCGAACTCCACACCCTGGCTAACAGCCTCGGCGGCGTTTTCCACCTCGAACTGGTTGGTGGTGCCAAACACGGAGCGCGCCACCTGCAGGTCTTCGATATCCATGCGGAAGATCGCCAGGTTGGTGTTCAAGGTGCCATCCAGCCAGGTTGCCTTCATGCCGATCTCGTAGGCATTGCTGAGTTCCTCGTCGAACTCGGGATCCGGCTGCAGGCGATCGGCGAAGCCGCCGGCCTTGAAACCCTGCGAGAAGCTGGCATACAGCATCATGTCGTCGTTGGGCTCGTAGCGCAGGGTGATGGACGGTACGACGCGGTCGTCCTGCCGGGTGGCGTCCACATCGGCTGGCGCATTGGGGTCAAAGGGCTGGCCGTAGGGGCCTGCCTGGTTGGTGAACTGGAAGTCCTTTTCTTCATTGGTCCAGCGCAGGCCGGCGATCAGGGAGTATTCGTCATTGAAGCGATAGCGAGCCTGGCCAAACAGGGCGATGGTCCGGGTGTCCTGCTCCCAACGGTCCTGGGTCGCACCGGGGGGCGGCAACGCGCCCGGCGGGAAGGTGGTCAGGTAGGCGGCGATATCATTGTCGAAGCGCTGGGCGCGATCGATCTGGCTGTCTTCGAAGTAGGCGCCCAGGATGTAGTCGAACGTATCTGACTCTTCCGAGGTGAAGCGAAACTCCTGGGTAAAGCCGTCGTATTCCTCCTCCGTGGTGACCCGCGAGGCGCCACCGACGACACCGGCATCCACGGTGGAGAGACGGTAGTCGAAGTCATAGGTTTGGAAGGCCGATATCGAGGTGAAGGTACCCAGCCCTTCGAAATCGTGATTGAGCGTCAGCACGTAATTTGTCGTGTCCTGGTCACGGCCGGGGCAGTAGGTGCTGCCCTGCACCTCGGCCTGGCAGTCGACGTTGATCTGCCAGTCCTTGTCGTAGGTGAAGCTCGGGTCCAGGGCCTGCACGTAGGCCTCGGGAATGGGCTGGCCGGCCACCGGTCCGCCCGGGAACACGCCGGACACCATCTCGGACATGACCTGGCCGTCAATCTCCAGCGTCATGTGCTCCACTTTGAGCTGCACGGATGTGCGGTCGCTGGGCTCCCACAGCAGCTTCACCCGGCCTGACAGGTCTTCCTGCGCGCCGCCGTCGGGTCCGTTGGAGAGGTTTTCTATGTAGCCGTCCCGGTCGCGGTACTTCAGGGCCACACGGGCGGACAGCTCGTCAGTGAGCGCGCCATTAATGAAGCCCTCAACATCCGTGGTGCCGCCCTCGGTGCTGAAACTGCTGACCGACGTGGTCAGCCCGAAATCGAATTCCTGGCTGGGATCGCCAGTGTTGATGATGACTGCGCCCGCCAGCGTGTTCTTCCCGAACAGGGTGCCCTGCGGACCGCGCAGGACTTCCACCGCCTGGATGTCGAACACCGGGTGGATATTGGCGGCTGCGCGCCCGATATAGACATCGTCGAGAAAGCGCCCGACAGACTGCTCCACCGAGTGGCTGGAACCGGTGCCGATGCCGCGCACGTAAAGGTTGGGCAGCACACCGGTGCTGGAAAACTCAAAGTTCGGGATCAGTACCGCGATATCGGCGATATCCACCGCACCGGTCTGGATCAGGGTTTCTGAGCTTACGCTCGCTACCGAGACCGGCACATCCTGGATGCTCTCCACGCGGCGTGTGGCGACAACGAATATTTCCTCAAGTACAGGCTGGTCCTGGGCTACTGAGTTCATGGCGGGGAACAAGGTGGACAAGCCGGATCCCAACAGAATTGCACTGGTGGTTCTCTTCATGGAGCACAATCTCCTACTGCGACTGCGGTGAAATAATTATTAGCGTTGCTCACAGAGGGATTGCGTCACTCACCCCGCGGCGGCATTTCTCGTGCCCCCGGGGCAGCCCTGCAAGCTGTGGTGCGATTTATAGCAAAAAGAAATCGAAACGTACAGTACGGTTCGATAATTTTTTGTAAAGATTGCCGTCCTGGAGCTGGAGAATAGAATTGTTTAATAAAAACAATGAGTTGAAAAAGTATTGGGGAAGAAGACTGCCTTCGATGCTGGTCAGGCGTGGTGGCTCAAGGTAGCCGGAAGCCATGATCAGCCCCAGGGTGGCCGGCCGGAACGGCCGGCGGGACTGCCGTGTTGGGGGGTGTGGCTCGCGTCGTTAACGCACGCGGTAGAAGTACAGGTAGTCGTCTACCACGCGCTCACAGATGCTCTCGATCTCGGCCTGAGAGGGCAGCGGGCGCGTGCCGCAATAGCGTTCCATTTTGATCTTGTAGAGCAGCATGCCCCAGAAGTACTCCGCGGCTTGCTGGGCGTCACCCGCCGGAAAGTTGGCGCGCTCCTGGTGCTTTTTCAGGAAACCTGCCAGGCGTTTGAAGCCTTCCATGGGTGCGTGCTCAAAGTAGAGCTGCCCCACGTCCGGGTGATCTTCGCTTTCTGAAAATGCCAGCCGCGCCATGGAGACGCTTTCGTCACGCAGCAGCAGGCTCATCGATTGCCTGGCCGCCGACAACAGGCCTTCCCGCAGGCCGAGATTCTCGATATCGAGCTCCGAGATCGGCTGGTGGATGGTGCCGAGCATATCGTCGATCACCGCCGCGAACAGGCCGGCCTTGTTTTCGAAATTCGTGTATACGGTTTCCCGCGATACGCCTGTCTCGTCGACGATTTCGCGAATACTGGTTTTTGCGAATCCCTTTGACAGGAAGAGCCTGGCAGCCGCTTCGAGAATCTGCTTCTGCTTTCGTGTGCGTTCCTTTTTTATGTTCCCCTCCCGGGTGTTGAGGCCAGCTGCCATGCCGGCGCGATAAGCAACACTGGGTCAACCGTCCGAAAGCTATTCCAGGGCCGCAGTTTTGAAGTGTTTGAGGCGTTACCGGACTGGCCGCTCCGCGGGCCAGTACTTCTCGTCGAGTTTACAGACCGGGTCGCTGCTGGCGGTAGTCTGTCATCATCGACGGACAGATGAAAGAGCATCATCAGGCCCGGCCCGGGCTTCGGTCTGTTTCATGTCACGACCCTTTCCGCTGCATGCGGTTTTCCAGCAGGGCGTTGTTCAACACGGTTGACCCGGTGGACTTTTTGGCCTCTTATGTCCGCTGGCAGGGAAGCCAGGAGGCGGTAGCCTCTGTTTTCAGTGACGAAAAAATGCCGGCTCGTTCTGCTCGGCCACTGGTAAACAGCGTACATCTGATTGAGAGGCCGCATGAATACAGCCTGTTCTTTCCCCAGCTCCATCAACAGGAACACCATTCCCGCCTGGACGCAGTCCGCGGTGCCGCTGTTTTCTGACGACCGTTTCAGTTGCTCGAAGAGCAAGTCTGACGTGTTTCGCGCCGAGCTGGAGTACTGTCGCTACGACGTGGCTGAACTGTTCGAGATTCGCACCGGGCCTCACGTCATGGAGCGCCTGGGTAACGGCAGGAAGCCGGATGCGCTGCTCATCACCCTGCAACGCAAAGGTGACTGCACCCTGCGCCACCGCGACCGCCTGGACACCCTGCGGCCTGGCGACCTGACGCTCATTGACCCCAGTCTTCCGCTGAAGATGAAGATCACCGGGGATATGCACCAAACCGTGCTCAAGGTCCCCAGGCAGCGCTTGGGCGCTGATGCCGGCCTTGCCGAGCGTATGACCGGGCTGAAAATCACCGGCGCTACGGGTAGCGGCAGGGTGGCCGGCAGCTTCCTCGACAGCATCATCAGCGAGCTGGGCCAGCTCCCGGCAAAGGAGATGGCGAGACTACTCGGCAGCGCTTTCGATGTGCTGGCAACCTCCGCGCTTTCGAGTAGCGCGCGAACCGACTTCGAATTAAGCAGTTACACCTTCCATCAGATGCAGCGCCTGCGTGCCTACATAGACGATCACCTCGCAGAAGCCGGACTCGGGGCGCGGCCGATCGCAGCGGCACACGGCATGTCGGTCCGCAACCTGAACAAGCTGTTTCAAGCCTCGGGGACCACGCTACAGAAGTTCATCTGGCAACGGCGCCTGCAGCGCGCGGCGGAAGCCTTGCGGGACCCGGTGCTGCGCGGCCGCTCGATTACTGAAATCGCCCATGCCTGGGGATTCAGGAGCTCGTCTCACTTCAGCCGCGCGTTCAAGGCCGAGTTTGGGCAACAGCCGAGTGCCTATCGCCGCAGCCAGGCCGGGGACTCTGCTCGCTGAGACGGACCTGGGCCCCATCCCATGCGGTGGTGCAATGGGTCGCTACCGCTAGTCGTGGCGCGCGAGCCAGTGTTCCACGGTTTCCGGGGCGTGACCGCTCAGCCGTTCGACGTCATCGGTGACCGCGCTCATCAGGCCTTCCTTGAACACCATCTGGAACAGCGGTGTGACCCGCGCCACGTGTTCGATACCGTCGTAAGCCAGGCCCCATATTTGCCGCAGGCGATCTCCGAATTCATCAACCGATACGTCACTGACGGTGATTGAAGTATTAAAGCGTGACTCAATCCGTGCCGCGACGTCGGCATAGGTGAGTGCCTCGGGGCCGGTCAGCGTATAGGTGTTCCCGCTGTGAGTCTCAATAGGCTCACTCAGTACGCCGGCCAGTGAGGCGGCGATGTCGTCCCTCGAGACATACGAGATTGCGCCGTCGCCGGCGCAGGTAACGAGCTCCCCGCGATCGAGCCACATCGGGTATTGCTCCGCCAGGTTGTCGGTATACATGGAGGTGCGCAGGATGACCCAGGACAGCGAGGAGCCTCGAATGGCATCTTCGATCTGGCCGTAGGCGCGGGCAAAGGGCAGGGGGGAATCGTGCCGGGTATCCATAATCCCGACAAACAACAGTTGCTTCACACCGGCAGCTTCCGCCGCCGCGACCACGTTGCGGCCCTGTTGCGCCCGCTGGTCCGTGTCTGCGTAGCTGGGTATGAACACGACGCGCTCGGCCCCGGCGAAGGTTTCCTGCATGCCTTCCACGCTGTCGTAGTCCACGCGTTTCAGGGCGACAGCCTCTCCGAAGTCGGTGTCTGCCGTCGCCGGGTCCCTGACGCCGGCGACGATCGGACCTGGCGCTGGTCCATCGGACAGCAGGGAAACCAGTCGGCGACCTATTCGCCCGTTGGCTGCACATACAATCAACATAAGCTCACCATTTTTCGCTGAATCGGGTTGGATCAGAATTCGATGTCGTCGTAGACACGCACCGCGGCCATAAGACCGTCCTGGTTCACTTCCCAGATGCCGGCGCCGCCCTGGTGGCGCTCTTCCGGCCATTCCTCGCCGTTCCAGCCGATGACCGTGAATTCCAGGAAGGTGCAGCGTTCGTCGGCGGTGACCCGCTCTGAACGCATCAGCGGCGCGCCGTCCTTGAACAGACCGCGGAAGTAGTCAGACACGGCAGGAATACCCCAATGAACATAGGGTGGGCCGCTGGATTCTCGAATATAGGCGTCTGTAGCCAGCACATTGTCCAGGCCATCGACGTCGCCCGTGGTCAGGCACTTGTGATAGGCCTGCAGCAGGGGGCTGGGCATGGTGTCCAACTGAGGTTCTTCGAACACCGGCGGCCGAACCGTATGCGCCTTGAGGATTGGCCAGATGGTGTAGTAGATGTAGAGATCAACCCCATCACCAGCAGCATTCGCCACCGCTACTGTTGCGAAAGGCCACTGGAGCGCCCGGCCGTCTTCGTGCGTGAGATGGATAATGCTCTCGGCTATCACACGGGCGCCTGCGTTGGTGGTCCTGAGATGCTTGGTTTTCACGAACTGGTGAGGGCTCAGCCAGTCTGCCCAGGCACCCACCAGGCCGCTTTCGATGTCGGCTGACGGCACGACGCCAAACTTGTGATCGTGGACGACGCCGGAAGCCCCGAGCACAGCCTGGAGAGCCTCGGCCTGACCGGAGGTAAGCAGGGGAATATAGCTTTCTGCTGCCTGAACCAGGTCAGCGTTTGTGATTTCTGATGACATGTACAATCTCCGTTCCCAATGCACCGTTGCTAAACAGGCCCGCATTCTGAAGCCATGTAGCGTCGGGTTCTTGCCTGAGCGGGAACGGAAAATTGCCTGGTCTAGCCCAGGCTGGCGAGAGCGGTTTTTGCTGGTCATGGCGCACAGCCTGGGCGAATCATCAGCCTGCGCGGCGAGGGTTCCGCCGCGAGCCAGTGCTACTTAGTAGATACAGTGTGGTAACGAGAGTTGGGGCGCCCGACTCGGAGCGTCGCCGGCGGCCTGCGCGACTGCGCTCGCCGGTGGGAAGAGGGTTCATGCGTCAAGAAGTTGACCGCACTCTTCTCCATAGGTAGCCAATCGCTACAAGTGCGGGGATCACCAGTAGAACAACAACGAACGGTACGCTTTCCTTGATGACTTCTACATCCAATACATAGACAGACACGATATCGGATAAATCCGTAAGCAGACGAACTGCAAGCATCACCAGCAGGGCTCTGTGAGATCTGAGAACCAATGCAACGACTATTCCCATGGCCGCCGCGAGGTTTCTTGTAATGTAGAGCTGCGTCACGTAGTTGAGCTCAGTGACTTCTGGAATGAAATCGCCTGGGTGCAGTGCCGTTCCGATGGAGAAGATGAGCACCAGGACTATCTGTACCAGCGCGATTACCCACAGCCAGATGGGCAGGAAGATTGGATTGCCTTCATTGTTGTTTTCCATATCTGTATACCCCGCTGTACGTAGAATGTCTGACCGCTAGTGCTTCAAGCCGCGGCAGGCATGGAGCGGCCGACCTGGCGAGGAGTGGCTTTGACGCCACGGCTCGCTAGGCATCTGTACTCGGCTTATGGCATACGAACTCCAGGTTGTGCCCATCAGGATCGATCACAAAAGCCGCATAGTAAGACGAGTGATATTCAAGCCTGAGCCCTGGAGCACCATTATCCCTGGCACCCGCAGAACGTGCCTGTTGATACAAGCGATCGACATCAGCCCGGGTATTGAATCTGAAGGCCAGGTGGATAGCCTGGATCTGCTCCGGACTTCTGACCAGCGCGAGTACGGCATATTCACCATCACCGAAGCCGACAGCCAGGTCTCCATGCTCCCGGTTTACCACCAGCCCCTCGTTTGGGAGCAAGGCCTCGTAAAACCGCCGGCTTCTTTCCAGATCCGAAACGTAAAGATTGATGTGATCTAGCTGCATGGCTCAAGTTACCTGACACCGCTGGTAGGCGCATGAGGACTGCAAAGCAGCGCCAATTTGTTTATCCAGCGAATGGACATATCAGGCATAGTCCGTAGTTTTCTTTGGAATCCAGCCGCATTCGCCACGCACATTTTCGACCCAGAGCCAGTCGCTCAACTCTTTGTGAAAGAAGAGTGGTTCGCCTGCAACTGTGTTGAGTTCCTTGGCCGTGTAAGGCTCCAAAGCTACGCCCTCGTTTGACGAATCGGCGGCGATATACACTTCCGGTGCCCATCCCTGATCACCGCAAGCTGTCGTTACCCAAATCCAGCCAGGATACTCGCTATCGCGCTTCCCGAGGAGCAATCGATCTCCTGGAGCAAACGAGATCGGATCGGGGTAGTTACTGCTGTGTGACGATATCGTGAGAACGCGCATGGAAGATTAACAGGTTAAGCTAGAGCGCCCGGTTGGGAGTGCAGGCGAATGCTGGGTATTCAAGCGAAGCGTCAGGTTTGGCTTGCTAGGCCTCAGGTTCATGACAAACCACTTCGATGTTGTGCCCGTCCGGACCAATGACGAAAGCTGCATAGTAGTATGGGTGGTACTGCGGGCGGAGACCAGGTGCGCCATTGTCTTTTCCTCCTGCCTCAATGGCCGCCCTGTAGAAACTCTCGACTTGTCGACGATTCTCGGCCCTGAATGCCAGGTGTAAATGCGTCGCCGCTTCCTCGACTCTGCGGATGCACAGTGATGCATTGCTGTCAGGACAACAAAGTTCCACTCCAAGCGACCCTTCCGAAACTATAGCTATACCGAGCGGTTCGAGCGCCTTGAGGAAAAAGGCCTTGCTCTCTTCATAGTCGCTGACTCCAAAGACGACGTGATCGAACATGGGCCTCCTGTTTTTCTTGTATCTCTGTGGTGCCTAAGACAACAATCCTTGTCGACCGACCTCCAGCGCAGCAGAAGGTAGGGTGCCCCTGTGCAGCGCAACAGGGTGGCTCACCGTATTAGTTAGCATTGTTGTGTAGCAAATCAACATATGCACCCCGAATCAATTGAGACCCAGGGATTCGAAGTTTTCTCATCAACTCTCGCGCTTCTACGCAAGCTGTGTCGGAGTTTTCTTCCTCACCCAACACTACCTCCAACTCCAGGAAATCACCAAGCCCTTCCACCTGGCCGATGTGTATTCGTGTTCGTCCGACGAGGTACAGAGTCCGTCGCTTCTTTCCCTGCCCCGATATCCCGTACGCTAGCGATAGCGTTTCCAGGAGAAGTTCGGGTCCCAGTGTCGGCGTGGGAATATAGAACGATTCCTTCGGACCATCTTCGTCCGCCCTCTCGTAGTAGATGAGTTCGCCGGATTCAGTTGAAAACTTACGCAATTTGAGTCGTCCAGCATCGCAAAAAAGGAAAGTGTCTTCCTGGAAAATCTCAATTGGACCTTCGTCCGCAATCGTTTCAGCAATAATCCGGATCTCGTCCGGGTCAGAGAGGCGAGCTTTGATCTCGACGTTGCGGCTCATTGTGCCACCCCGCACCTGCGGCTCGGTTGGATAAACCGCCTTGCGGCTTTACCGACCGAGTTGCCAAAGTTCGATCCATTGATCTTAACCAAGGCCAAGCTCGCCCACTACTGCGGCAACGAGAATCACTACAATAAAGATGCCCAGCGCCATCGCAGCGAATTGAAACGCTATGGCGCCCGCGCCTAAAACTGCCGCTCCGCCTGCTACGCGCGTAGGTTCTTTTAGCGCAATGCCGACAACGCCCAGGATCACGGCGAGACCACCCAGCGTCGCGGTAGCGATGCTTGCGAAGTCGTCCAAGTCGTAGCCAGACACCGCCGGTTCAGTCGCTGGAGCAGGTTCTCCTTTTAAAGCAGCAATAGTGGCATCGCGGATGGAAACGGCCTTTTCAGCAACCACTTCCTCTAGTGACGGCTGGGGTGAGAAAGGCCCGGCCCAAAAGTGAATCAGAGCCAACATGAGCGCAATTGCTCCAAGTCCAATACCGATAAAACTGAAAGTGGATTTTTCCTTATCCATACTCGACCTCTCTAGTTAACTTGCCGCTGCAGGCTGGGGCGCCTGGCATGGTGAGCATTGTAAGGGTGAGTGACCCGGCGTAGTGAAAGCACTGCCTTGCTATTGGGCTGATCCACAACTGACGCCCTTGCTCTTATTGATTGCCTGCAGGCGAGATTGAAGATCTCCAACGTGGATCTCCAGGCGATGTCCGTCCGGGCAGCAGAAAAAGAGTGAGTTGCCCTCACTGTGCTTCGAGTGATGGTGCGGACTATAGTCAGCAGCGCCTTGTTAGATATGTTCATCACACTGCCTCTTGATCGTGAAGGTGTTACCTGAGGTATAACTGCGGTAGGTGAATTCTTGTTCTGTTAGCGACAAGACTTTGTATGCGTCGTAGAGATCAGGATTTGTCGGGTCGACTTGAGCGGCCCTGTCGTTCTGAATAACGCCTCGCATGGCGGTAAAGTAGATCGGTTTCCGTATTCCCCAGATTCCAAATTCACCCCAGGTATCGGCTCGTCCTCCCGGGCTGGTTTTAGTGAAGTCTATTCTGTAGGTTCCATCAGGAAACCGCTCGACCAGCCATTTCTGATAGCCACCATCTTCGAACTTCTTTTCCCCGCACCAAACGCCCAGCATCATCTGACGCATTGCTGCAGTTTCACGGCTATCGTAGCCAAACTCCTGAACGGGGTCTTCCGCCGCAGGGCTGACACATCCCACCAGGGCCAGCGAGGCAATCGAGAGAAGCCACTTCAACCCGTCAGTCCGCAGGGGACTTTGCAGCTTTGACTGACTCCTGGGCCTCACCCTCGAAAGCACCCTAGTGCATCCTCCGACAAAGTGGACAAGAACGCCTCGAGGCTTGCGACCTCTGGCACGGGCTCGTATCGGTGCCACTTCAAATCTTGCCTCATCCAGAATATTTTCCAAGAGCGGGTTTTCTTGACGAAGGTAGTCTTTGCAAAATCCTGTTCCAGGATTTGGCTGGGATTGTCCCAGCGCGGGCGAACCTCAAAAAAGACGAGGCTCTGACCAGAGATTCGGAAGCCAAGGTCTAACTCAGAACGAATATGTGCGGGTGGGCGATGGGCTTCGACATACTGGGATGCCAGTTTCTCAACGCGTTTAGATTCAAACTCACTCAGAGCCACGCGCGATGCCTGATGGAGCCCTGTGATGCCGCGAGCAAGGTCGTCCACCTCGGAGTCGCTGCTGTCTTGGCTTGTTATGGTGCACTGGAGTTTCCGATCAGGGAGACCAAACCGAGACCCGCCATATAGAAGATGAATGCCAAACCTGCGGCACCAAATATGTAAGCAACATTGTACTTTTCGTCGCCAGGTTCTGCTACTTGCCACCAAATGACTACGTAAGCTTCCCCAAATCGGAGACAGGTAATTAGTAGAGCTTTCTGGCATTTTATAGCCGGGAGGTTCACATGAAGAAGTCGAAGTTCACCGAGAGTCAGATCATCGCGATTCTCAAGGAGGCTGATGCCGGCGTGATGGTGAAGGACATCTGTCGCAAGCACGGCATATCCTCCCCCACTTACTACTCGTGGAAGTCCAAGTACGGCGGTATGGAAGCCTCGGAGTTGAAGCGGGTGAAGGAGATGGAAGCCGAGAACGCCAAACTCAAGAAGATGTATGCGGAGTTGGCGCTTGAGAATGCTGCGATGAAGGAGCTGATCTCAAAAAAGCTGTAACGCCGGCAGAGAAGCGAACAGCTGCGGGCTTCCTGGTCAGCGATCAGAAGCTGTCTGTGGCTCGATCCTGTCGGTGCGTGGGCCTCTCCAGATCGGCCTACTACAAAGTGCCCGAGCACTGGACCGTGCGAGACGCGGAGGTCATCGCCGCTCTGGCAGATCTAGTCGAGGGGCGACCCAGCCGAGGCTTCTGGAAGTGCCGGAAGATGCTCCGAAGGCAAGGTCGGCCTTGGAACCACAAACGCATTTACCGGGTTTACAAGCTGATGGAGCTAAATCTAAGACGCCGAGCGAAGAAGCGGCTGCCCAAGCGGCACAGAGCTGAACTCTACGTCCCTGCGCTTCCGGATAAGGTCTGGTCTGCCGACTTCATGTCGGATGCGCTTCATACAGGAAAACGCTTCCGTACCTTCAATGTGACCGACGACTTCAATCGCGAAGCGCTGCATATCGAGGTCGACACCTCTATCACGTCGGTTCGCCTGGTGCGGGTCTTTGAGCAGTTGCGTCAGGAGCACGGTTTGCCCCAGGTCCTGAGGACGGATAACGGACCCGAGTTCCTGGGTGAAACATTTACGGCATGGGCAAAAGACGCCGGCATGGCGATCCAATACATCCAGCCGGGCAAGCCAAACCAGAACGCCTACATCGAGCGCTTCAATCGAACCTATCGGGAAGAGGTGCTAGATCAATACCTGTTTACGTCGCTCGATCACGTCCGGGAGGCCACCTGGTGGTGGATGCTGGAATACAACGAGGAAAGACCACACGACTCTCTGGGCGACCTAACACCTAAGGAGGCCAGGGAGCAATCCACCAGAAACTCTATTTTTGAACTGTCTACTTGACGGGGAAGCTTACGACTATGGGCTTGTTGAGTGCGAGCAACCAAACCACCCGCGCAGATAGAACCCAGAGCATGATCGAAGCAATGCCTTGCTCGTTCCATCGCAAGCTATGAAAGGAGAGGAATCCGAAGAGCAATAGGGCAGCGGCCAATAGTGCTCTATTGTGCCGGTTCATCAGATAAGGGCACCGTAACGCTTCAAGCTAAGGCAGCCGTTAGGCTGTCCCAGCGCGAAGCGGCCATGCATCCTTGACTTGTATGGTGCGTGCTCATCTTCAGCTACCTGACTCCTCTTATTTCCGACCAGGGCTCGATGGTGGGGATAGATACAAGTATGCCGCTACCGTCTTTACCAAAATACTCGATATCGATTCTGGTTTTCGGCAACAGCTCTTCAGAAACACAGAAATCTGCGATAGCGGGGTGACTGTAGTCCAGAGGCACCGTTGCGCCATACTTGTTCGAGGAATGGATGGTTAGTAGAGAGACAAACCTCTTGCTCTCCATAAAATCAGGGGAATGATTTAAGACTACATAGATGTTGCCGGGGCACGAGGAAGTCTCTCTGCTGGCAGAAATTTCGAAGCCATAAGATTCTGCATTCTGGGCGTTTAGAGTGATTTTATGCTCATGCTCTTTGAAGCCCAGCATACTCAGAATTTGGTCAGCCAGAACATGGTGTGTCAGCGTGGCAGTAGCCAAAAATGTCAGAATCGAGCGCGTCATTTCAGGTCTGACAGGCACCATAACACCGCAAGCTGGGGCGCCCGACCTGGAGCGCAGCGGAGGGTTGGGTGTCCCAGCGAAGCGACAGCATTGACTTGTTATGAGCCGGTGCCAGAAAAATAGACATACTTATTGTCAATCATGATCGTATGGATGGCCGCATGTGACCACGCGTTCTCAAAGCCACTCTTTTCATACACTCGTTGAACTTCTTCAAGCGACCAGGGTGGATTGAACTCTAAATGGAAGTGCGGAATTTCGTCGGCCAATCCGTTCACGCGATATTCATCACGTAGATCATCTCTCTCCTGTAGTTTACGAACAGCTAAGTCAGACATCTCCCTTCCATGGACGACGTCTAAGGTGGCTTCGCTGAAGCCATGCGTGAGTAGCTCATTTAACGCATCATCAGTTGCTTCAAATCGCAGCCAAACCCGATACCCTTGCCAGGTTAGTGCACAACCTTGGATGTCCGATATCCCAGTTGGAATTGGCTCGACGAGAAGACTTGAAAACAGTTCATCAGGCTCATACAGACAAGCACTGGGGTCAGCGACGTCGCAAGAACAGCACAGCAGGAGCAGCAAGCCGAGGATCAGAGCTCTAAGGAGCATAACGCTCAAAGCAGTGGCGCGGTATCGCTTCCGCTGCCTTTGCTTGTTAACTGTGACCAACCTAGCCACAAAAGGTGGATTGAAACAGCCTGTGCCCCAAGGACAACGAGAAATGGGGCAAGCTCGGGATATGGGAATTGATAGAGTAGAGACGCTAGCCAGCCACAGCCGATAGTAGGCAACGCTATATAAACAGAACCGCGATTTCCCGTGGTGACAATTTGTCGCAGATAGTTAATGCCAAACAGCCCTACCGCACCGAGTGAGAGTATCCCGATCAAAAGCCACTCCGACTGGTCGGTGTAGAAAGCAAAACCCAACATGGCCCACGCCCACATTGGTGTTGATGGGAGTATTGCGACAAAGACCTCAATGTTGATGAGTGTCCTTGTTCTCATAGCAACAGTTAGCGCCGCAAGTTGGGGCGCCCGACCTGAAGCGTAGCGTAAGGTTGGGTGTCCCAGCGAAGCGCCAGCTTTGCCTCGGTATGGCGCTGAACGAAGTACCAAGAATTCACGAGCAGATACCGTAATTGGAAGCCAAATAGAAAAGCATGATTGAAATAACCACGCTCAGGTAGAGTACACGTTGCCATTTCTTGCCGCGAGAGCAAAGGCTACTCGATGGTGCAAAGATTTCGAATACAGAAATAAATATGGCGAGAAAGTCCGGCAGGCGGTTTTCGGGCGCTTCAATATGATCGTAAACAAGAAATCCTGAAATCAGGACCGACAGCAATGAGATGGCAGTAACCGCTAGAAAGGCCGCTTCAAATCCGTTGCTGCACAGGTCCGCTTGCATCTCTCTAACTTAAGCTCCTACGAATTGCCTCACAATGCAGTGTCTTAGCCTCATAACGCCTGCCGCAACTGCGGCCGGGCCGACGCCAAGCGGCGGTATGGGCGTCAACTTGTCGCCAATTGTTAAATGCCATTTCACTTGCCCTCCAACACAAAGCCAATTTTAAAATCGCCTACCGGTATTGAGGTGAGCGCAGCTGCATCAAGTAAAGAGCCGGCATGGCTTGCCCGGAGTACCTCGCCATTTTTCGCAAGCTCGCAGACAACAACACTTCCATTGATTCTAATAAAACGTTTTTCAGGCCAGGGGCCGAGCTCTTCTACCGCGTCTAAGAGTTGGGCATACTGTTCGGTACTATGCGTATCGCCGATGTTAAGGCCGGGTATCTCTGAATATACTTCTTCCTGGTCTATATCCCGTTCGCGCTTAACCAGAATATTCTCCAAGACTATTTTCGCCTCGGATCGCGACAGCGTGTTGGGGTATGCGACGTACTCTACTAGGTTGATTTCGCAGACTTCTGTGATTCCATAAACAACCTCAAGCTCACCGGAATCGCGCTTGCCTAGCCAGTGGCTAGGCCAATAGGCGCTGACGGTTAATGCTATCAGTAGGCTGACTAGTGGCATGGCATATAGCGCTTCAATCTGGGACAGCCGTCAGGCCGTCCCGGCGCAAAGCGGCCTTGCAGCCTTGACTTGCTATGTGCCCGTGAACCTTGTCGCTTATCTTGGCAATGCATAGCGGACTACCACGCTGGCACCCTTGCCAGATTCAGGTTTAGAAATCACTGAATCGGATACACTCATTTCGGAATACATGACCTCACAACAGATGGGCATGCGGTGATCGGAGCCTGGGTAGTCACCAACGCGACGGTGTAGGTTGCCCGAGTTGACATCTGCGGCAACCAAGCCAAGCTCCTCTGCCTTTTTTAGAATCCCTCGAAGTTCGGTACGAAAATCTTCGCTACTGGCAGCCATAACGCTTCCTCATCGAGATAAAGGGCATATAATGCCGCAAGCTGGGGCGCCCAGCCTGGAGCGAAGCGGAAGGTTGGGTGTCCCAGCGAAGCGACAGCATTGCCTTGTCAGTTGCCAATTTCATTCGGAAGGGGCAGTAGTCCACCACCGCAGAAAAAGTGCGTCCCTGTCAGACCCACAGCACAGTACTCCCACTCGTAAATCCCGTGCGATACAGCCCTATTACAACGCGAGACCATGAAATACTTCAATCCATCGCGTTCTATCTCTCCAACGCCAATGTCCATGCCTTTAGGAACTTCTACAGTTATGGAGGAATCGATAGAAGTATGGATTTCTGATGGTGAAAAACCGCTTTCGGAAACGAACTCCTTCATTGGGTCCTGAAGTGCAAGCAATGCTTGTACGTGCTCCTCTCGAGTTCCAGGGCATATTGGATCAGTCCCAGCTTGAACCTGAATAGCTACACATGCCAGTAGTGCCGAAGCGCGATACACGGCTAACTAACGCCAAGCGAAGGGGCGGCGCAGCCGTCCCTTTGCACTACTTGTTAGGGTGCAACGCTCCATAGAGCGGCCTCCAATTTACAAGAACCAAACCAATCAGGCAGAAACCAAGTGTGAAAGCGATCGAATCAGCTCTAACGCCTAGATGGTGAAGCATAGCCCCACTGGGCAAATTCAGGGCTTCCGGATTCCAAGCGGCGAGCAATGCGATAGAGCCGAAAAACACTCCAATGTACAAAAGGATCGCCGCACTCAGAATTCCAGAGCTCTTCTTGCTGGATATGAGGTAGTACATCAACGCCAGGCCGAGCAGTACCGAGTAAGAATGATATAGCCAAGCCTGGGCGATGAGCTCCGGTGGAACGCTCTGATCGTAGTGCGGGTTTCCCGCGAGAAGGGAGGAAAACGCGGGGAAAAAGTCCGGGCGAAAGATGGCAAATGCCAAGCACGACACTAGGAAGATTGTCGCTGGAAGTTTCGCTCTCAGGTCAGCCATTGCACCCTAACGCCTGAAGCAGCGGGCAGCTGAAAGCTGTCCGCTGCCTTTACTTGTTAAATGTCTCACGTCTCACCACCACCAGCCAGAAATAGAAAAATGCCGCCAGCCAAGAGAGAAATATGAGACAAAAACCAACCGCAATAGGATGGCTCACATCTCTCTCTTTGAAGAAGTCTCCCAACATGAGAAACCAGAACCCAAGAAAAGTAACCAGGGTGATAGGCACTAAAACCTTGGTGAGTACAGGGGCCTCCTGCCAAGTGCCACTATAAGAGATGCCTTCTATAGGTCCGAATAGGGCTACGAGCACGACCAGTCCGAAAAGAACGCTGTACCAATATCCAAAGTAGATTTTGTTCATTGCGGAGACATTTAACGCCGCCAGCATGGGCGGCAAACCGCAGGTTTGACGTCCAGCGTAGCGGCTTGCCTGGCCTTGTATGATCGAAATTCCATCTTCACCACCTCTCCGAAGGATATAGTGGGGCCCGTAACGGGTGCCCGCCCGTTACCGGTGATGCAGCTCGAAGCCTTGCCTGGGTCACTCAGTGAACCCGCTAACAAGCGTGGAGCGCATCACCGATTCAATTTCATCTACTCGAACAGTCGAATGGGCGGGGGCGCCGAGCTCCCGAGCCCGAATGTAGCAAGGGGGAGTAATGAAGACAATCCAGCGCCAGATCAACGTCGGAATCGACATTAGCAAGCAGTCACTCGATGTCGCGATCGCCGAGACCGGTGAGGCTTTTCAGGTCGACAACACCGCGGCCGGGGTTCGCTGCCTGATGCGCAAGTTGCGCGCTTACGCCATCATCCGGATAGTCGTCGAGGCCACGGGGCGGCTGGAGCGCGCCCTGCTCGAGCAGGCGGTCAAGCACGAGCTGCCGCTGGTGCTCGTCCAGCTGCTCTGGATCCGGCGGTATGCCGGGGCGAAGGGCCTTCTGGCCAAGACCGATGACCTCGATGCCATGATCATGGACCAGTACGGTGCCCAGATCGAGCCGGATGTGCGCGAGCTGCCGTGCGAGAAAATCCTGTTAATCAAGGACCTGCTGTGCCGCCGGCGGCAGCTGATGCGGATGCGCACCCAGGAACTCAATCGTTGCAGCATCATGCCCAGGGTCGTCCAGCGAAGCCTCAAGCGGGTCATCAAGGTGCTCGACAGCGAGGTCACAAAGATCGAGTCGCAGCTCGACAAAGCGCTCGATGAAGTCGACCACTGGCACCAGCGCCGGGAGGTGTTGCTGAGCGCGCCAGGCGTTGGGCCTCAGCTGATGTATACCCTCCTGGGTGAGCTACCCGAACTGGGCCAGCTCACCGCTAAACAGATCTCGGCCCTGGTCGGCGTCGCACCGATGAATCACGACAGCGGCACGTGGCGTGGCAAGCGACGGATACGAGGCGGCCGCGCCCAGGTGCGAACGGTGCTGTATATGGCAACTCTGAGCAGCACACGCCACAACCCTGTGATCAAAGCCTTTTACGAGCGCCTGGTGGTCCAGGGTAAGCACAAGAAAGTCGCGCTGACGGCGTGCATGCGGAAGTTCATTACCATCCTGAACGCGATGGTCAGGGACGGAACGAGATGGGAGGAAAAGTATGCCTAGAGGGTTGCTTTGGGATCACAGTCGCTTGTTATGTTTCGTTCTTTCGGTAGACCAGAACATTGTCATCACCATAATTGGAACCGAGTCGGTGGACATCAGAATCAATGAACATAGAGCCACAAGTACACTGATAGTCGTCGTTCTTGCTCGATTGTAAGAGGTCTCCACAGCTGATGCAGCGCAGATAGATGGAGTCTGACCTGTTCCAGCCCTGGCCGGTGCCAGTCGATTCTGGGCCGCGCCCCAAGAACGAATAGCCATCCAGATCTATATCAAACGCTGGCTCTACAATTTCATTCATACGCGAGAAACATAACGCTTCAAGCTGGGGCAGCCGTTAGGCTGTCCCGGCGCGAAGCGGCCTTGCAGCCTTGACTTGTTAAGTGGCTTTACGAACATGCCGATCTAGCCGCAATGGAATAGCCGCAGCTGCCAACCAGTAGAAAAACAACAAAGCGAAGACCGGCATCCAAGTCGAATGGGCCGCGGAGTAGATCAACACCCAGGGAGCGAGGAAAACAAGCAGTCCGTCCAACAGCAAGTGGAACACACTCCGAATGTGGCTGGCACCACATGTATCGCAAGTTACCTTCCCAAAAAAAATGCACTTTGCTTTTCCGCCAGTGGTGATCTCGCCGAGATTGCAGTTTAGGCAATTCATATGCACGCCACTTAACGCTTCAAGCTGGGGCGGCCGACAGGCCGTCCCGGCGCGAAGCGGCCTTGCAGCCTTGATTTGTTATATGTCAAATCTCGCATGATCTCTGTACTTGATAACGAACTCCTTAGCCTCTTCGAGAGTGTCCGGATACTTCACGGTGTCCGATGAAAGGTTGCCACAGTAGATCGTTTGAAACCTGAACCCATGCTCGTGCAAGAATCGAATCTTCTCCCACTGCTTAAGGTCAGAAGATTTTGGCGCCTTAAACTTTCTTCCCAAGCAGTGCGCAGTGCCCTGGCAATTTGGGCAGACTAGATCATGGCGGTACTCCCCGCCGGAGCGAGGAGGTCGCTTGAAAGATTTCCTACATTTAAAGCAAGCATATGCTGTGAGGTAATTGTCTTTCATTTCGCCAATCTGGACATATAACGCTTCAAGCTGGGGCAGCCGATAGGCTGTCCCGGCGCGAAGCGGCCTTGCAGCCTTGACTTGTTAAGTGCCGGGTAGTGCACGGACATCATGGGCCACCATTAGTACACACAAGGTTAATGTAGCGCTAACGAAGCAGATTGGTAAGAAAAGCTTGGATGGGCCGGACTGGGCTCGGTGGTAGAGACACGCAGCCATAGCAATAAGTGGCAGAACTGCTGCTACAGCGAACCAAAATTGAATAGCGCTACGTTCCGTCAAGAATGAGCTACCGGGCACCAATGAGACTTCCACGGTCTCGGCCGATAGGCTGGTGGCTCGAAGCACGTCTGCGATATATGAAGCGAAAGTAATCTCGCCGTTCTGGAGATACATGACGTGATAATAAGTGGCGAATAGCGTAAAGAGGCTTAGAAAGACTAGAGAGATCGAAAGTACCTGCGCCTTAGGAATCATGTGAGGCATTTAACGCCGCAAGCTGGGGCGCCCGACCTGGAGCGCAGCGGAAGGTGGGGTGTCCCAGCGAAGCGACAGCCTTGCCTCGTTATGCATTCACAGCTCCTGGATTCCAATGCTCCTCATATAGCTTGAGGGCATAGCAAATTGCACCTTGTCGTGGTGAGTATGCAAAAGCTGAGATTGGGCGGCGTCGCTATAAATGTAGAGAGTTACCCAATAAGTTGTGTTGTTCTTAATGGCTGGGAAGGCCGGCGATTGAACCACGATCTCAGATTCTAGATTTAGTTTGCCGAGATCGGTCTTAAGCGGAGCTTCATCAGAGCTAGGATTCTGGAACTCAGCACGAGCATAAGCTGGTTCCGGAAGAGACTTAGATACGTAGGTCATCCCGTACTTCAGCTGTCCGTCCTGCACTAAGAATCCACCACCGAGGGTGTGTATTGGTCCAGTCGTATTAGGTTTCGGCGGTGTTGAAGCATTGCAACCGATTAGTGCCATCGCGACTAGGAGAAAGAAAAACTGAATCTTAAACATGCCTCGTTCCCTGAGTGAATGCATAACGCCCCGAGCAGGGGCGTGCGTTAGCACGTCCCTGCTGCCTTGGCTTGTATGATCGAAATTCCATCTTCACCACCTCTCCGAGGGATATAGTGGGGCCCGTAACGGGTGCCCGCCCGTTACCGGTGATGCAGCTCGAAGCCTTGTCTGGGTTACAAAGAAAACCCGTTAACAAGCGAGGGGCGCATCACCGATTCAATTTCATCTACTCGAACAGTCGAATGGGCCCCGAGCCCGAATGTAGCAAGGGGGAGTAATGATGACAAACCAGTGCCAGATCAACGTCGGGATTGATGTCAGCAAGCGCACACTCGATGTTGCCATCGCCGAAACCGGAGAAGTCTTTCAATGCCAAAACAGCGCCGCTGGCGTTCGCTCGCTCGTGCGCAAACTACGCCGTTACACCGTTGTCAGAGTGGTGGTTGAAGCCACCGGTCGCCTGGAACGCGGACTGATTGAGTACGCCGTGAAGCATAACTTGCCGTTAGTGGTGGTCCAGCCCCTGTGGATCAGGCGGTTTGCCGGTGCCACCGGTACGTTGGCCAAGACAGACGCCCTGGACGCCATGGTGATCGCCCAGTATGGCGCCCAGATACAGCCTGATGTTCGCGAGCTACCGGCTGAGAAAGTCCTGCGCATCAAGGATTTGCTGTGTCGACGGCGTCAACTGATGCAGATGCGCACCCAGGAGTTGAACCGCCGCGGCATCATGCCGCAGGTCGCCCAGCGTAGCCTCACCCGGGTGATCAAGGTGCTGGATAGTGAAGTGGCCAGGATCGAGGCCGAATTGGATAAAGCACTGGAGGCCGTCGAAGAGTGGCACCAACGCCGGGACGTTCTGCTGAGCGCGCCTGGCGTTGGCAGTCAGCTGATGTATACCCTGCTGGGCGAGCTACCTGAGCTCGGTCAGCTCAGTGCAAAGGAAATCTCGGCTCTGGTAGGTGTGGCGCCGATGAATCACGACAGTGGCACGTGGCGGGGTAAACGCCGTATACGGGGTGGGCGCGCGCAGGTACGCACGGTGCTGTACATGGCGACACTCAGCGGCAGTCGACACAACCCTGTGATCAGGGGCTTCTACGAGCGTCTGGTAGCGCAGGGTAAGCATAAGAAGGTGGCGCTGACGGCGTGTATGCGGAAGTTCATTACCATCTTGAATGCGATGGTGAGAGACGGAACGAAGTGGGAAGAAAAATATGCCTAGAGGGTTGCCTGGCGATCACAGTCGCTTGTTATAGGTCGTGGTAGTTATCAAGTATTTGGTCCAATGCTTTAAGAACTTTCTCACGCTTAGCGCCGCTCTTGATACTTTTTGGCAGTCTAGTTTCCCAAGACTGCCAGTAGTGTTCTAGATCATGACCAGGCTCTCTAGTGGAGGGATGAACGGTTCTAGAAAAGTACTCCTTACATTCACGTACCTGATCGAGGTCGGCGAACTGGAAGACAAAACCCGAAACCTCGGCGAAGTAGACCCACTTTTCGATCAGATTATCTCTTGGGGCTTTGACAGGCAGGCCGCCGATGTGTCGAGAACTCATAAAATCTCGATGCCGATCTGGGTCCGCAGCTTCTCTCCAAACTTTGCTCATGCACTAAGACCTATAACGCTTCAAGCTGGGGCGCGCGTTAGCGCGTCCCGGCGCGAAGCGGCCCTGCAGCCTTGACTCGTTATTGAGACACAGCACTCGGTATTCACCAATGAGGCAATACATCTAGAGCTTTCCATACATTTACGATGTACCGCCGTGCTCGATTAAAAAGGGCTGGAAAAATTATTGAGTAGAAACTGATGGTAATCCATGCCGCGAGAGACAGATCGAACGGATAATTCGAGTCGCGAATCTCCTCGATATGACTAAGTAGAAAATGGAATCCGAACACGAAGGGAACTGAGAAAATCTGGGAAGAAGCCAAACCAGCCGCTCGTTCCGCCAGTCCCACGCTCATGCATCTGCCTGCGTGGCTCTATAACAGCTAAATAAATGGACGGGGTTCATTTTATCCTCGTCTCCGTATGTTGGGTTCATGAATTTCATTCTCCTGAAAACTCTTACTTGCACAAGCACTTGGGAACATTGACAAAACAGTCCTGGTGGCAAAGCGAGCTTGGAGGCGGCATTTTTCATCATTTCCGCTCGCAGGCTTTATGCATTGCAAGCCCTGAAAATCCAATTAATTCAATAACTTTTGAACGGTTCTCCGCTCGGCTATATCTGGTGTCCAATGAAAAAGGGCCTTGAATTCCCTGGAATTCAAAATACTGTATATATAAACAGTATTGAGAATTTGCTATGGAAGACGTCCGCCCCCGCTTACCTGACTCACCGGGCACATTCATGGACCGACTGCGGCGAGATATGCGCGAGAAGGGTTATGCCTATCCAACAGAGAAGACCTATTGTTTGTGGATCAAGCGCTTCATTCGTTTCCACAATCGGCGCCATCCGGAGGAAATGGGTGCGCCTGAGATTAACGCCTACCTGAGCTTTCTCGCGACGAAGTACGAGTGTTCACCCGCCACTCAACGTGTCGTGCTTAACGCACTGGTTTATCTGTACAGGAAGTTCCTGGGCCGGGAGCTTGAAACGCTGCTCTATGAAAAAGCCCGCCCCAAGCGCCGGTTGCCAACTGTTCTTTCCCATACTGAGGTCCAGCAGATTCTGGAACGGTTGACCGGCCTTCATCGATTGATGGTGGAACTCCTCTATGGGGCGGGATTGCGTTTAAACGAGCTGTTGTCGTTGCGTGTGAAGGATATCGACTTCGAGATGTCGACAATCACGGTGCGATCAGGGAAAGGTGATAAGGATCGCACCACCCTGTTGCCGGAAAGCTTGAAGGAGCCACTTCAGGAACAGTTGGCGAATGTCGCCAAGCTGCATAGGCGCGACCTGGAAGACGGCTATGGGGAGGCCTACATGCCGTATGCCCTTGGCAGGAAGTATCCTTCGGAATCCAGGGAGCTAGGGTGGCAGTTTGTGTTTCCGGCCACTCGGATTGGCCCCTGCCCGCGCACCGGGGCCTTACGCAGGCACCACTTGCACCACACGGCTTTGCGTCGGCATATCAGGCGGGCTCGGAAGGCGGCTGGGATTATAAAGCCGGTGCGTAGCCACACTTTCAGGCATAGTTTTGCAACGCGTTTGCTAGAGAAGGGTTACGACCTGAGAACCATCCAGAAGCTGCTTGGGCATGGCGATGTGAAAACCACCGAGATTTACACGCATGTATTGCGGCGTGGGCCGCTGGGTGTGATCAGTCCGTTGGATGGCTAGTTCTGCTGCCCTTCACGTATGGCTTGCAGCTCCTTCTGGAACTCCACCGCCAGCACCTGTAGCTTGGGCATCATGTCGGCGAACATCTGTTGCGACAGCTTCATGGATTCATCCATCACCACCGGCATCTTGGTGACCATGGAGCGGCCGGTTTCAGACTGGTAGAAGGCCAGCATGTCCTGGATTTCCTTCTCGGTGTAGTGTGCCAGGTAGATGTCGATGATCGGCTCGCGCATCTTTTCCCAGCTCATTTCCGATTTCATCAGGGCTGAGACATTGTTCATATAGTTCTCGAAAGACGCCATCTCGGCGGGCTGGATCCCAAGCTGCTGCCCCATGCCGGCGAACATCTGGTCCATCTGCGCGTACATGCTGTCGATCACGGAGTCTGCGTCAGTGGCTTCCAGCAGGGCCTCCACGCTGGCCCGGTTGCTGTCCTGCGCGAGTGTCGGTAGCGCCAGCAGGCTGCTCAACACCAAACCAATTACGTACTTCATCACGACCTCCAGGTGTATTTGCCGCGCGGTACGGCATCTTGTTGTTGCGAGGCAGGAACATACCCGATCGGGGTCTTTGTGCCCACTTAACGTCATTGTTGGCGAAGGCAGGTGACAGAACAAGCCGTTGGATGGCCTAAGCCGAAGGGAGTAGTGACAAAGGGCGCAAAAACTGGGCCGTGGGAGTATTACTCCCGGTGTGGCTCCTCCTCCGCGCTTGCTGCGCGATTCTCCAGCGCTGTACCCACCGTGGAGGCTATTCCAAACAGCGCCAGCCCCATCACCAGGAACAGCAGTTTGTCTGAAGAGAACACCACGGTAACTTCGGCGTCGGGCGCATGGGAGGTCAGGTTAAGCCCGCTCCACGCTTCGATGGCGGTGCGAACGAAGGGGTAGGCGATCAGGCAGCCGCCGGCCCACCTGGCATGCAGGGTACGAGCGGGGTTGGCGACAAATCCTGCCAGGCAGACAAAGCAGGAGGCGAGAATGCCATTGGGCGCCCACACCATGGCGGCGGAGCGCTGTACCTGGTGAGGGCGTACGCCTTCGGCGAAGGCGTAGTGGGCGGCCAGTTCGGCCTCGTAGCTCTGTGGATGCAGCAGGCCCCAGAACGGATAGAGCATCAGCAGGATGGCCGAGGCAACCAGAACAAAGATAGCGGTCGGGCGCATGGCCGGCCTGCCGCGAGCCCGCCTGCTTAGGCGCTGCCGGGCAGGCCCTTGGCGTCGCCCGGTACCTGTTCCTGCGGCAGCTCGCCCTTCTTGAACAGGCGTCCCACGTCATCGAGGATCACGTACAGGCTGGGAACCAGCAGCAGGGTGATAACGGTGGCGAATACGATACCGAAGGCCAGCGATACGGCCATCGGCACAATCACCTTGGCCTGGGTGCTGGTTTCCAGCAGCATCGGCACCAGCGCGCAGAAGGTGGTCAGCGAGGTGAGGATGATGGCGCGGAAGCGGCGCATGCCGGCCAGCACAGCGGCCTCGGCCCGCGGGACGCCTTCCTTCACAGCGCGGTTCACGAAGTCCACCATGATCAGGCTGTCGTTCACCACCACACCCGACAGGGCGATGATGCCCACCAGCGACATCATGCTCACGGCGTAACCAGTCACCAGGTGGCCGACCACGGCGCCGATAATGCCGAAGGGAATCACACCCATGATGATCAGCGGCTGCAGGTAGGAGCGGGTCGGTACCGCCAGCAGGGAGTAGATGCCAAACAGGGCCAGGGCGAAGCCGATGACCATGCTCTGGGCTGCCAGGTCTTCCTCCTGCGACATGCCCGACACGCCCCAGGTCAGCCCCGGGTACTTTTTCTGCAGTTCGGGAATGAAGTTGTTGATCAGCTCGCTGCTGATGCGCCCGGGCTCCACCTTGTCGGTTTCCGCCTCGGCGGTGATTTCCACCGCGCGCTGGAAATCGATGCGGGTGAGCTGGTTGAAGCCGGGCTTCACGTCCAGGGTGGCCACCGAATCGAAGGGTACGCGGCCACCGTCCGGGGTGCGGATGAACATGCTGTCGAGGCTGGCGGTGGTGCGGCGGTCTTCCCGTGGGTAGCGTACCAGCACCTTGATCTCGTGGGTGCCGCGCTGGATGCGTTGCGCCTCGGCGCCGTAGAAGGCGTGGCGCACCTGCGAGCCAAGGTCGAACCGGGAGATACCCAGGGCCTCGCCCTCGGGCTTGATGTCAATGTGGAACTCGTTGGATACCGCGCTCACGCTGCTCTGGATGTCGTAGAGGCCGTAGTACTCCTTGAGCTTGGCTTCCAGCTCCAGGGAGGCTGCCTGCAGGGCTTCCCAGTTGGGGTGGGCGAGGTCGAAGGCTATATCCGAGCCGAAGCCGGGGCCATCTTCAATGTAGAAGGACAGTACCTCGGCGCCGGGCACACGCCCCACGCGGTCACGCCACAGCAGCATCACGTCCTTGGTGGACAGCTTGCGTTCCTGGGCCAGTACCAGCTCTGCCAGCATGAAGCCGCCGGTGGTGCCCTGACTGTAGGCGAACTGGCTGTAGAGCAGCGGCTGGTCGTTATGCTCGGCGCGGTACTCGTTGTCGATCTCGCGCAGCGCCAGGGTAATCTCGTTCATCACTTCCAGGGTGCGGCGCTGGGGCGTGCCCTCGGTCATCTCCAGGCTCATCTGGATGAACTCGCCCTCGCTCTCCGGCGCAATCACCATGCGCACCTTGCCACTGGCTACCACGCCGATGGTAAGAATCAGCAGACTCAGGAAGGTGGCGGAGGTGAGGTAGCGCCGGCGCACACACTTTTCCACGAAGGGTCGGTAGCTGTTGTTCACGAAGTGGCGCAGGCGGCGGTTCACCGCTTCCTGCACGTGGTCCACCTGTGCCAGCCAACCGCTGGTGGCGGGTGGGCTGTGGGCCAGGTGCGCCGGCAAGATCCACTTGGATTCCACCAGCGAGAACAGCAGGCAGAACACCACCACGAAACCGATGGCCTCCCCGAACACGCTCAGGCCGCCCTGGATAAACAGCGTCGGCATGAAGGCCACGATGGTGGTCAGGACGCCGAAGGTCGCCGGGGTAGCCACTTTCAGGGCGCCGCTGATGATGGCATCCACACTGTGGCCGCGCTCCTCCTGCTCGGTATAGGCGGCCTCGCCGATGATGATGGCGTCATCCACCACGATCCCCAGCACCAGGATAAAGCCGAAGGCGCTCACCACGTTGAGGGTGCCGCCCACCCAGGGGCTGCCGAACACCGCCATGCTGCCCAGGAAGCAGATGGGAATGCCCACCATCACCCAGAAGGCCAGCTTGATTTCCAGGAACAGGGCCAGCACCACGAACACCACCACGGCGCCCATGGCGAGGTTCTTCATCATCATGCCCAGTCGCTCGCCCAGGTAGTAGCTGAAGTCAGACCAGATGGTGAGCTTCACCGAGTCGGGCAGGGTCTGGTTTTTCTGCTCCACGTATTCTTCCGCCGCGGCGGCGGCGCGGATAATGTCCTGGGACCCCATGGCCATGATCGGCAGGGCGATGGAGTACTTACCGTTGAACAGGGCAAAGCCGGTCAGGTCTTCGAAGCCGTCGTCGACCACGGCGATGTCGCCCAGCAGCAGCCGGGTGCCGTCCGGGAAAGTCCGCAGCACAATGTTCTCGAAATCCGCCTGGCGGTAGGCCTGGCCCTGGGTGCGCAGCATGATGTCGCCGGCTTCGGTGCGCACCGAACCGCCGGGCAGGTCGATGGACGAGCGCGCGACGATGTCCGCCACGTCGCGCAGGGTCAGGTCGTACTCCTGCAGGCGGTGTTCGCTCACCTCGATGGCGATTTCGTAGTCGCGGGCGCCCCAGATCTCCACCGAGGAAATGTCGGGGTGAGACACCAGGTCCAGCTTCACCTGCTCGGCCAGCTCTTTCATGCTGCGCTCGTCGAGGTCGCCGGCCACCTGGATGATCATCGCCTGGAAGGGCAGTTCCACGCGGCCGATGATGGGCTTCTCGGCTCCTTCCGGCAGCGAGGGGATGGCATCAACGCGGTTCTTCACCTCGTTGATCATCTCGATCATGTCGTCTTCGTTTTCCGGCTCGATGATGATGCGCGCCAGGGATTCCATGGAGTCGGACTCGATGCGGTCGATGCCCTCCAGGTCCGACAGGGCTTCCTCGATGCGCAGGGTAATACCCTGCTCGACCTCTTCCGGCGCCGCGCCTGGGTAGGGCACCGTCACCTGGATCACGTCGATCTCGAACTCCGGCATCATGGTGCGCTTGATGGTCAGCGCCGAGAGCAAGCCCACGGCGACAATCACGATCATCAGCAGGTTGGCCGCCACCGGGTTGGTGGCGAACCAGGGAATCACACCCTTGTGCTGGGTGAGTTGCGGGTCCGTCATGCTGCCGCCGGCTGGTCGGCCTGGTCGCTATCGGGCTGGGCCGAACTCTGGTCGGGCGATGGCGTCGAGGGCTCGGTGTCCGCGCCGGCGGCTTCCATCAGGGCGTCCTGGCGGCGGGTGCTGCTGCGCTCGCCGATAGTTACGGCCATGCCGGGCAGGGCGTCGTTCAACAGGGTCAGCGAGACCAGGTCGCCGTTCTGCAGCCCGCCGCTGATATAAATCTCGTCACCGCCGGTGCGCAGGGTGGTCACCTGGCGCTTGCGCAGGGTGTTCTGCTCATCCACTACCCACACCAGGTTGCCGGCGCGCACCACGTAGCGCGGCAGCACCACCAGGTCGTTCATGACCCTGCCGATCACATTGGCCTTGACGAAGGTGCCCACCCGTAGCGGCGTATGGTTACCGACTTCCAGGGCGTAAGGGTCGTCGATACGAGCCACGGCGAACAGTACCCGGGAGCGCTCATCGAGGGCGGCTTCGGTGCGGTCCAGCCGCGCGGTCCAGTGGGTGACCGTGCCACCGATATCGGTATACAGGTCCACCGGCGGCGCCTGCTCCTGGTCAAAGCCGGAGACGCCAGGCAGCTCCAGGTAGTTGAGCCGGCCCTGGGGAATAGCCAGCCTGACCTCGGCATAATCCACGGCGAAGACCCGGGCGATGCTGGTGCCGGGGGCGACAAACTTGCCGAGGTCCGAGTGCTTCTCCTGGATCAGGGCGTCGTAGGGCGCGCGGATCGCGGTGCGCTCCAGGTCATCCTCGGCCTTGCGCAGATCGGCCTGGGCCGACAGCAACTGGGCTTCGGCCTGCTCGAGCTGCGGCTTGCGCAAATACAGGTCGCGGGCCTCGGGACTGCGGGAGCCACGGTTGTCCAGCTTCTCCCATTCGCGGCGCGCTACTTCGGCACGGCCTTTTTCCTGGGCCATGTTGGCCTCGGCGGTTTCTACCTGGGCGCGGGCGCGCAGCAGGGCCGCCTGGTAGTCGCGGTCATCGATGCGCGCCAGCACGTCACCCTTGGCCACGTAGCCGCCGGCATTGTAGTTGGGGGAGACCTCAGTAATGCGGCCGCTCACTTCCGCCACCAGGGTGGTATCGCGGTGCGGAGTAACGGTGCCCTGAGCCTGCACCGGGATGCGCAGGTCCTGCAACACCACCTCCGCCACATCCACGGTCGGTACAATGGCGCGGGCCGGTTCGATCACCGACTGGGGTCTGCTCACTACCAGCAGCACGGCAATGGCCAGTGACGCTGCTACCAGCAGCACCGGCGTGAAGTTTTTCAGGGACAATGTCGGCACAGCTCTTAGCCCTTCCTGTTAGCCTTTTCCGTTAGCTCTTTCCGTCCGCGCTATCCATTGGCGCGTCACCCGATTCCTGTTCCCGAGTCTCGCCACCCCGCGACGCTCTGGAGTCGGGGTAAGCGGGCACGCAAACAGTTGCAAGACGTTGATTTTATTACGTCTGGAGGGCTGTGAGAGATTAAATTTGGGTAATAAGGCTAAAGGTTTGTAAATACGTGAAGCAGATCAAAAGGCGGGCACGCTGAGCGCGGCCCGCCGTGGATCGGAGGAGGTGGGCGGCCGCAGGGCTGCGGCCGCGGCGTGCTTAGTCGTCGCTCTTGTCGAAGTGTACGTCCATCTGCGGGTAAGGGATGGATATCCCGGCCTCGTCGAAGCGCAGCTTGACCGTGGCGTGGGTATCCCACATCACCTGCCAGTAGTCCGAGGATTTGACCCAGGGGCGCACCAGGAAATTCACGCTGGAATCCGCCAGTTCACCCACCTCGATGGTCGGCGCCGGGTCGGCGAGAACCCGGTCGTCGTCGGCGATGATTTCCTCCAGGGTTTTGCGCACCACGCGAATGTCGTCCTCGTAGGACACGCCAAACACCATGTCCACACGGCGCGTATCCCGCGCCGAGAAGTTGGTGATGGTGCTGGCGTAAATGCCGCCATTGGGCACGATGGTCACCTTGTTGTCGGGGGTGACCAGGGTCGTGGTAAAGATACCGATGGCTTCCACGGCGCCGGTGGTGCCGGCGATGTCCACAAAATCCCCTTTCTGGAAGGGCCGGAATACAATCAGCATCACGCCAGCGGCGAAGTTGGCCAGCGAGCTCTGCAGCGACAGGCCAATGGCGAGGCCGGCGGCGCCTAGCAAGGCGACCAGGGAGGTGGTGTTGACGCCAAGCTGGTCGAGGGCGGCGACAATCACAAACAGCAGCAGCACCCAACGCAGGATGGAAGTCACGAAGCCCACCAGCATTTCGTCCACGCCACCGCGAAGCATCAGCTTGCGCACCAGGCCGACCACGGCAGAGACCACCATGCGACCGACGATGAAAATGATCAGCGCAAGGCCGATATTGATGCCCCAGGGCAGCACGTAGTCGTTGAACAGCGCCTGGATGTCTAGATTTTCCGGCATGTTTAACCCCTTGTTTTCTGTTTTTGATTGCAGGATTGCTGCTGCTTAAGGTAGCCCAAAAATCAGCAACCGGGGGTAATTCGGAAATTTCTTTGTCAGGCCGTGTTGTTCACATCTTGTACAGCCTGCCGGGAAGGGAGGCGGGCAGGGGACTCCCAGCCGGTGAGGGGGATCACCGGCAAGGCCTGCCCGCCTGGTAAAGCGGCGAGGTAAAGCAGGGCGCTAAAGCGCTAGCTGTTGATGACGTTGACTTTCAGGCCGGTGCTGGCCTGGGGCAGGCTGGTGGTGAGCACGTCACCCTTGAGCCCGTTGTGTTCCGGGCGAATCAGCAGTTGTACCTGGCCGGTGCTGTCTACCCGGCGGCCCAGGGTGCGCACCTGCACGCCGCGCAGGCGGCCGTCGACCACCGTATAGATGCGGTCGTCGCCGTATAGGCTCTGCACCGGTACGCCGGTCACCTGCTCCAGCACCGGCATCACCACGGTAATGTCCACGGCTTTGCCGATCTCCAGGCTCTCGTCATTGCCCACCCGGAAGAGACCATCCACACCGGAGCGCCCGGCGCTCACTTCCGCTGCCAACTGTTCAAGTTCGATGCTACGGAAGCTGCCGTCATCGAGGCGGGCGAGAATGGTTTCACCGCGGGCCATGGCCTGCTTGATTGGGTTTACCGAGGAGCCCGGGAGGGTGACCCGTACCTGGAGGGCCGCGGTATCGTATATCTCCAGCAGTATTTCTCCCTCACGCACACGGTCTCCCGGGGACGCTTCAATGCGCGAAACACGGCCGCGAAAGGGGGCGGTCACGAGGGTCCGCGACAAGCGCAGCTCCTGCTCTGCAAGGAGGGCTTCAGCGCGTTCCAGCGCCGCCTCCACGGTGGTGAGTCGCTGCGGGTAGTTGTCTACCTTGAGCTTCTGTTCGGCGAGCTGGATGGCCTGGCGCGCGACCGCCGCGCGGGTGTCTTCCAGTTGCTCGGTGGCCACCAGGTTCTGTTGTTCCAGCTTCTCCAGGCGCTTGCGCTTGGCCAGGGTCAGCACATGCAGTTCCTGCATGTGCTTGAGCACTTCCTTGTCCACCTCGTGCTGCTGGCGCAGGGTGTCTACCGCGGCGCGGGCCTCGGCGGCGTCCGCCTGGCGCTGCTTGAAGCGCAGCTCCTCGTCGGCGTCGTCCAGGGCCATCAGCACTTCACCCTGTTCCACCAACTGGCCTTCACTGACATTCAGTGAGTTGACGGTGGCGGTCACCGCGGCGGTGAGCTGGGCGTGGCGCGGGGTTTCCACCCGGCCGAACAGGCGCAGCTCCGGCGCCAGGCTTTCTTCCACCGCCGGCATGGTGGTGACCGGGTAGACCTTTTCCTCCACCTCGTTGGCATCGTGATTGGGGGCGGTGGCCATCAGGGTGCCGGTGGTCGCCAGCCCCACTGCTGCCACGATCAGCAGCGCACGGTTTTTCCGTGAGGGCTTTTTAAGACGCATATTGAACTTCATCGTGTACTCCTTCGCGACGCATCGGAGCCAGTTGCTCCAGTACAGACAGGATGGTGGGGATAACAAACAGGATCAGCGTGGTGCCATACAGCAGGCCAAAGCAGATCACGACCGCCAGCGGTACCATCACCTCGCCCATGGGCGAGCTTTCCAGCATCAGCGGGCCAAGGCCGAAGGTGGTGGTGAGTGAGGTCAGGATCACCGGGCGCAGGCGCTGGCAGCAGGCTTCCTCGAGGGCGGCGTGGGCGTCCAGCCCGCGCTCGCGGGCTTCCCGGTAGGAGGTGATCAGGATGATGGAGTCATTCACGATCACCCCGGTCAGGGTAAACACGCCCATGATGGCCAACGCGCCGAGGTTCAGGCCCAGCAGGTAGAGGCCGCCCAGGGCGCCGGTCAGGCCCAGCGGAATGGCCGCCATCACCGCCAGCGGCCAGCTCCAGGAGGCGAAGATCCAGGCCAGGATCAGGTAGATCAGCATCAGGCCGATCACCGCGCCCAGCATCATGTCGCCGAGGATCTTGGCTTCCTCCGCCGAACCTTCACCAAGGCCGTAGCTGACATCGTATTGTTGCAGGATGCCGGGAATCACTGACTTCTCCAGGTCCTCGATGATGGCCATGGAGGTGTTGATCTTCTTGTCCACGTAGGCGTACACGTTCACCGCCTTCCTGGCATCCCGGTGCTGGATGCGGTCGATGCCGCGGCGGCTGCTGACGTCGGCCACCGCCGGCAGCGGCATCACCTCGCCGGAGGGGGTGGTGATGGGCAGGCTGTACAGCGTGTCCAGGCGATTGCGCTCCGCCTCCGGCAGGCTCACGTTCACCTCCAGCTCGGCGTCGTTTTCGGTGAACAGCTGCACCCGGTGGCTCTCAAAGGCAGCCCGAAGCTGGCGACCCACCTCGGCGCTGGTCAGGCCCAGGCTGCGGCCCTCGGTGTTGAGGTTGATGATCCACTGTTCCTTGCCGTAGGGCAGGTCGTCGTAGGCGCTCAGCACACCCGGGTAGGTGGCCAGCTTGGCCGCCAGCTCCTCGGCGGCGGCTTTCAGTTCCTGGGTGTTCCCACCGGAGAAGTACAGTTGGATGTCGGGCCAGTTGCCGTCACCGGCACCAATGCGCAGGCGCTCTACGTAGGGGTTTTCCGGCAGGCGCGCCTGCCAGGCGGCAATGAACTCATCCAGGGTGACGCTGCGCTGCTCAGGGGAGATCAACTCCACCCACAGGGTGGCGTACTGGCTGCCCTGCTTGGGGGCTTCATCCAGGTAGGCGTAGTTACGGTTGATCACGTGGGTCACGATCAGGCCGCCGCCCAGTTCGCGGTCGGTTTCCTCCGCGGCCTGGGCCATGGTTTTCAACCACTCGTCCTGCTGGTATTCGGTGGTGCCGGCGGCGAACTGCATATAGGCATCGGCGAACTCGAAGTCGATGTTGACGTTGAGGTCCGGCTTCACGCGGCCGGTGGCCAGCAGGCTGATGGCGATCATGAAGCCGAAGAAGGCGATGGCCAGTACCGAGCGGCGATTGCCCAGCGCGGTGTGCAGGGTGGGCAGGTACAGGTTCTTGCGGAAGTGATCGAAATGGCCGTCGAACCAGACCCGCAGCCGTGAGGGCTCCTCGTGGTCCATGGCGCTGAAGCTGTGGCGCAGGTGGCCGGGCATGATCAGGAAGCACTCCACCAGGGAGGCGATAATCACGCACACCATCAGCAGCGGTATCTCGCGAATGAACGGTTCGTTGATGGCCAGCAGCGGCAGGAAGGCGGCCAGGGTAGTCAGCGACGAGGCCATCACCGGGGCGAACATTCGCTGGGCGCCCTGGCCGGCGGAGTCCACCGGGCCGTGGCCCTTCTGGTAAAGCGCCAGCGAGTGTTCCCCCACCACGATGGCGTCATCCACCACGATGCCCAACGCCATCACCACACCGATCATGCTGATGAAGTTGATGCTGCCGCCGAGGCCGTAGAACACCGCCAGCGCACCGAGGAAGGACACCGGGATGCCCAGGGTCACCCAGAATGCCACGCGGCCATTGAGGAACAGGAACAGAGTGCCGATCACCAGCAGCAGGCCGCCGATGCCGTTGGTGAACACCAGGGCAATCTGGTTGTAGGCAAAGCGCCAGGCTTCCAGCCAGATAGTGGCTTTCACGCCGCGCTCGGCCAGGGCCTGGGCGTTGTCCGCCTCCCAGGCATAGAGGATGTCGGCGGCGTCCAGGGTATCTGAGCCGATGCCGCGGCGCAGGCGAATCATGATGGCGGGGCGGCTTTCGTACTGCACCATGCGCTGGTCGTCTTTCTGGCGACGCTCAACGTTGGCAACGTCACCCAGCCGCAGCAGTGTGCCGTCGTCACTGAGGCGCACCGGCAGTTGTTCGAACTCCTCGGCGGTACGGCGCTGGTCCAGGCTGCGCAGCTTGCGCTGGAGCTGGCCACCGCCCGCGTTCCCGGCCGGCACGTCGGTGCTGGAATCGAGAACGCTGGCGGCGATGGCCGACAGGGGAACGCCGAGCTCAAACAGGGTCTTGCTGTCGACCTGAATGGCAATTTCTTCTTCCGGCACACCGCGGAATTCCACCTTGTCGACGCCGCGCGCCAGCAGGTCGCGTTCGATTTCACGGGCAATGGGCACCAGCTCTTCGACGCTGCCTTCACTGGAAATGAGGATGGCGGCGATGGTGTCCAGCCACTGCACGCGCTGGATGATCGGCGGCTCGATGTCGATCGGCAGGTCGCGCACCTGGGCCACCGCCTGCTTGACCCGGTCGAGGGCCTCGATCATGTCGGTACCCTTGTCGAAGCCCACTTCCACCGTGGTGCTGCCATCGCCGGTGGATGAAGTGAGCGTGTTGAGGCGCGTCAGGGACCGCAACTGGTACTCGATGGGCTGGGTGACCAGCCTCTCCACGTCCTCGGCGCTGGCGCCGGGCCAGACCACTTCCACGCTGACCTGGTGGTTGTCCTGGGTCGGATTGAGCTGCACCGTGAGCTGGCGAATACCCCAGATGCCCGCCAGGATCAGCATGATCATTAACAGGTTGGAAGCCAGCCGGTGACGGGTAAAAGTGTCGACCAGGTAGTGCGGTTTACTGAAGTCCGGCGATTGCATGGCGTTTATTAAGACTTGTTTAGTGTTATACGCAACTATAACACTACAGCAGCAGGTGGGCGCAAGCCGATTTTTAGAAAAATTTGTTCTGAGGACGTTATCGCTGACTTCCTGCGGGACTAAACAGGCTGCGATGAACGACTATCTATACCGGACGAACCGTGCAGATGCTTGCACCTGCACGATCTTCAAAAAACCAGCTAAATTAACGACTTAAGTGTGATGGAGGTGCCCGTGAGCACAGTCTACGACAATCCGGCCGCGCTGCTTTCGGCCCCCGGAACCAGCCTCGGCCCCACCGACTGGCTGGAAATCACCCAGGAGCGCATCAACCAGTTCGCCGAGGCCACAGGCGATCACCAGTGGATCCACGTCGACCCGGAGCGGGCCAAAGACGGGCCTTTTGGCGCGACCATCGCGCACGGCTACCTCACCCTGTCACTGGCCAACCTGTTCCTACCCGACCTGATGAGCGTGGAAAACACCTCCATGGGCGTGAACTACGGCTGCGAGAAAGTCCGCTTTCCCGCCCCCGTACCCGTCGGCAGCCGACTGCGCGGTAGCGGCGAAGTTATCAGCGCCGAAGAGGTAAAAGGCGGCGTGCAGGTCGTCGTTCGGGTGACAGTGGAAATCGAAGGCAGCGACCGCCCCGCCTGCGTAGTCGACACCATCTCGCGCTTTTTCCCGTGATTGGCAGCCTGGAATTACGGGCTGCAAAAGGGTGTGAGCTGCCTGCGCCTTTTTCTGGACCGTGAACGGCCCGGACGGCCCGCGCGGCGTCCGCGTTCCCGAGCGAGACATGGATGTCATGCTTTTAGCGTGTCCTGGAAAAGGCGCAGGCAGGTCGCGCCCGACCTACGGACGAACCCTTGGATGCCCGGCAATACACGGTTTGATGCCGGCGTGGTTTGAATCTAAAAATGCCGGGTTTGGCGATGCCGCCCCCGGCAGGTAGGACGAAGCGTTGCTGGCGAGCGCGCCTAGCGGGTGGCTACAGCGCTGGCCGGTTCCGCCTGGTAGTGCCAGCGGCCTTGCTCGATGGCGAAGTAGGTCACCTTGCCGATTTTGCGGGCCTCGCACTCCACCCGGTAGGCCTGCGGGTTCGTGCCACGCGACTCCAGGTTTAGGTAGTAGCGGTAGCGGTCCGCCGAGGCCTGCGGCGCGGCATAGGTATCGCCGTCCTTGAGCGCCAGGCCCTCACGGTGGCTCACCGAGTCAATCCGCTCCAGGCAGGCGCGGTGGGCCTGTGCATCCGGCACCAGTTCGGCGCGGGCGGCACCCGCAGAGAACAAGGTGGCCGCACTGGCGGCAATCAGTAGGGGAAAGCTGAGAAGTGCACGTTTGTTCATGGGTAAATCTCCCAAAAAGTCATCACTATGGACCGGGATGAGGTACTTGATCGACAAAAAGTTTCATAAAGCAACTAATCCCATAACGCAACTATATCACCAAAGTTCTATAATGCAACTAATTTGTAAAGCGGGGTCTAATTCGGTATGGTGCGCGCCATGTGCAGACAAAAGCGGATGTCCAAGGGCGCCCGCTGACCAATAAGATGCGCGGCCCGCCGATTCTGGTTTGGCACTCAAGCGGTTACCGTAATGCCGCTGTACTGGACGACACCCTGGAAAAGCATGGTTAAGAAATCTTTCAGCGATATGGACTGTTCCCTGGCCAAGGCCATGGATGTGATCGGCGAGTGGTGGAGCATGCTGATCGTGCGCGACTTCTTTGTCGGTGGCGGCCGCCGCCGCTTCGAACAATTGCGCGACAGCCTGGGGATTTCCCGCAATATTCTCACCGAGCGGCTGCGCACGCTGACCGAGGCCGGGGTGATCGAGAAAGTGCCCCTCCAGGAAGGTGGACGCCGTTTTGCTTATCAGCTCACCGACAAGGGCCTGGATCTCCTACCGGTAATGGTCTCAATTACCCAGTGGTGGGACCGCTGGGAGCAGGACGCCGGCGACGGGTACTGGAATGTTCGCGAACGCCACTACGGCGAGGAAATCGCGCCGGTCACCGTCCAGAATAGCCGAGGCGAGACGCTTGGTTATCACGACCTGTTCATCACCTTGCGCACACCACGCGGCGAGGTAAAGATTCGAGAGTGGCCGGTCGATATAAGCACGCTCTCCGATGACGACCTGCTGGATCTGCCGGACAGCAAGTCCTCCTGAGGTCTCAGTGGACTTCAACAGCAAAGAAATCACACCCGCCTATCCCTCCGCCACCGTGGTGCTGGTGCGAGGCGACGAAACCCCGCTGGAAGTGCTGATGGTGCGGCGCTCGAAAGACGTGCGCCATATGGGCGGCATGTGGGTATTCCCCGGCGGGCGGATCGATCCCGCTGACGGTGATTTTGAGGCCGACCCCGAGGCCACGGCACTCGCAGCCGCTATTCGCGAGACCCACGAGGAAACCGGCCTTGCCATCACCGGGGAGTCATTGCACTACATCTCTCACTGGACTACCCCCAGGGGTGCCAGGAAGCGCTTTGCCACCTGGTTCTACGTGGGTCTGCTGCACGAGGAGCAGGATGTGGTGGTGGACGGCGGCGAGATTGCCGAGCACCGCTGGGTGCGGCCCGCGGATGCACTGGCGGAGCAGGCCCGCGGAGACCTGAAGCTGATGCCGCCGACCTACATTACCTTGCTGGAACTGGAGCGCTTCGGCAGCTGTGCCAGCATTGCCAGCGAAGCGCCGGCCATGGATCCGATCATGTACGCGCCGCGCGTGACCGAACTCGACGGCGCGCTGCACTTCCTGTACGCCGGTGACGCGGGCTTCGAGGCCGAGGACCCGGCGGCCCCCGGCCAGCGCCACCGCTGCATCATGGTGGGTGACCGCCTGGAGTACCTGCGGGAATTCCAGCCCTAGAACTGGGGGATCGGCGCCGGGTCGATTGGCAGTTCGGTGCGGCCATAACGCGCCGCGCGCTCATTGAGCTGGGCCACCGCTTCTTCGACACCAATCATCAGGATAAAGCGGCCTGCCTTGATGCCGTCGAGCGCGTACCGGGCCAGCTCGTCGAGATCCTGGAATTCCACTTCCATGCCGTACTCGGCCATGACCTTCTTGAAGTCCTCGACCGTCGGCGAGGGAATGCCGGGTTTTTCCCGCGCCAGCTCCGCGGGCCGGTTGCGGTCGGTGGTCCAGATGCCGGTATCCAGCATGCCGCCGGAGGGGTAGAAGATCGAGGCGCCAAGCCTGGTGGCTTCGCTATTGAGCTGGGCCCCCAGGCACTCGGTAATGATGGAGACCGCCGCCTTGCTGGAAGCGTACACCGACTGGTAGGGCAGGGGAGAGATGCCGCCGTCGCCGGAGGAGGTGTTGATGATATGGCCCTCCTCGCCGCCGGCAATCATACGCGGCACAAACGCCTGGATACCGTGAATCACGCCCATCACATTGACGCCGTGGACCCACTTCCAGTCGTTGGGCGTGGTGTCCCAGATGTTGGCCGAGGGAGCTGCCACGCCGGCATTGTTGAACAGCAGGTGGCACACGCCGTAGCGCTCATAGACGCTGTCGGCCAGGGCCTCTACTGACTCCGGCCTGGAGACATCACAGACCACACCGCTGACTTCGCCGGCGCCTTCCAGTGCAGCCAGGGCCTTGTCCAGCGCGCCCTGCTCAACATCGCCGATTACCACTTTCGCACCCTGCGCCAGCAGTTGCCGTACGAGGGCGGCACCGATCCCGCTCGCACCGCCGGTGACGACCGCCACCTTGCCTTCAAAACTGTCCATCGATCACTCCTCGATTTGCGAGCGGACATACTAGCAAGGGATTCCCGGGGCTCGCGGTCGGGCGGTTCAACATTCCCGACTGCCCGCTCGCTTCGTTTGCGCACGGGAAGGCAGGGGCACCGCCCACGGTGCCAGAGCGGGCTGAGTGATCGCTATGTTGAACCACTACTATTCACGGAGGCGTTCTGTCCGGATCGGGCATTCGCTATATTGTGCAGCCCCTCCTGTGGAATGCTGGTGCATGGACAGCCTGTTTACCCCGGTCACTCTTGGCAAGCTCAAGCTGCGCAACCGCGTGGTGATGGCGCCCATGACGCGCAGTCGCGCCGAAGCCGGTGACATGCCATCGGCGCTGATGACTGAGTACTACCGGCAACGCGCCGGCGCCGGCATGATTGTGACCGAGGGTATTGCCCCCAGCGCCGATGGCATTGGCTACTGCCGCACGCCTGGCATTTATAACGATGAACAAACCAACGCCTGGCGCACGGTGGTGGATGCCGTGCACGCCGAAGGCGGGTTGATCGTGGCGCAGATCATGCACTGCGGCCGCATCGCCCACCCGCTCAACAAGGCCCCGGGCACCGACACCGTGGCGCCTTCAGCGATTCGCGCCCGCGGCGAGATCTTTACCGACGCGGCGGGCATGCAGCCCTTCACCATGCCCCGGGAATTGGCCACCGCGGAGATTCCCGGGATTGTTGCCGAGTACGCCGAGGCTACCGCGCGCTGTTTCGAGGCAGGCTTCGACGGGGTGGAGCTGCACTGCACCAGCGGCTACCTGCCGGCCCAGTTCCTGGCCACCGGCAGCAACCTGCGCAGCGATCGCTACGGTGGCAGCGTGTCGGGCCGGGTGCGATTTCCCCTGGATGTGCTGCGCGCCATGGCCAGGGTGGACGGCGGCGGCCGGGTGGGTTTCCGCATCTCGCCGGACAATCGCTTCAACGACCTGCTGGACGACGATCCGCAGGACACCTTCACCGCCCTGCTCGCCGGTGCCAGCGAATTGAACCTGGCCTATGTGCACGCGATCCGTATTCCCCGGGGGCGGGTCGATAATCTCGGCATGGCCAGGCAATTCTTCGGCGGCCGGGTCATCGGCAACGAAAGCTATTCCGGGGACGAAGCCGCCGATGCCCTCGATAGCGGCGAGCTGGCGGCGGTCAGTTTTGGCCGCCCCTTTATTGCGAACCCCGACCTGGTAGATCGCTTCTGGCGCGGCAAGCCGCTGGCGGATTTCGACCCGAGTCGGCTCTACACGCCGGGCCCGGACGGCTACATCGACTATCCCGCCCTGCCCAGCGCGTCTTGACTCGAGTACACTGGGCGCCCTTCTAAAACCCTGACTCGAATTCCGGAGGCAACATGGCGGATACTGGCCTGCAACTGCGCACCCTCGTCACTGACGACAACACCCTCGAACTTTCCCTGGTGGATGTGCCGGTACCCGAGCCGGGTCCCGACGACGTGCTGGTGAAGGTGGAGGCTGCCCCCATCAACCCGTCCGATCTCGCCCTGTTGCTGGGCCCGGCGGACATTGCCAGCGGCCGCGTCGGCGGCAGCGCCGAACGGCCGGTCACCACCTTCGATATCGCACCCCAGCACATGCCCATGGTGGCGGCGCGGGTTGGCGAGTCGCTACCGGTGGGCAACGAGGGCGCGGGCACGGTGGTCGCGGCCGGCTCCTCGGCGGCGGCCCAGGCCCTGGTGGGCAAGACGGTGGGTATCTTCGGCGGTGAGATGTTCGGCCAGTACCGCGTGGTGCCGGCTTTCCTGTGCCTGGAACTGGAGGAGGGCACCACCGCGGTGGAGGGCGCCTCCTGTGTGGTCAACCCGCTCACCGCACTGGCGATGGTGGAGACCATGCGTATGGAGGGCCACAAGGCGATCGTGCACACTGCGGCGGCCTCCAACCTGGGGCAAATGCTCAACAAGATCTGCCTGGCTGACGGCGTCGACCTGATCAACGTGGTGCGTAAGCCCGAGCAGGGAAAGATTCTTGAAGACCTGGGCGCGAAATACATCGTCAATTCCAGCGATGAGGACTTCAAGGCCAGGCTCACGGCGGCCATCAAGGAAACCGGGGCCACCCTGGCTTTTGATGCCACCGGCGGCGGCAAGCTGGCCGACAGCATCATGCTGTGCATGGAGATGGCGGCGGCCAGCGACATGGCCGAGTACAACCGCTACGGTTCAGACACTTTCAAGCAGCTCTATATCTATGGCCGCCTGGATCTCAGCCCCACGACCCTCAGCCTGAACTACGGTTTTGCCTGGAGCGTGGGAGGCTTCCTGTTGACCCACTTCCTGCAGAAGGCGGGCCTGGAAAAGGCCGGTGAGATGCGAGAGCGAGTGGCGCGGGAAATCAAGACCACCTTCGCCAGCCACTATGCGAAAGAAGTGAGCATGGCGGAGGCGCTGTCGCTGGAGAACATTGCCGAGTACAACAAGAAGGCGACCGGCGACAAATTCCTGCTCAAGCCCTGGGGCTGACCGCTTCGCCGCGGGCGGATTGCTGGCCTGTCCCTGCCTACGTGCACAGCTTGTAGCAGGGCCGGTAGGCGGCACCGCCAAGCTTCATACGGCCCTGCTGGACGAAGTTGTCCAGCAGGCTGTCCATCATCGCCATGATGTCCGGGTCGCCGTTGATCCTGTAGGGGCCATGGGTTTCCACCGCAGCCACTCCGAACTCCTTGATATTGCCGGCGACGATTCCGGAGAAGGCCTTGCGCAACTCCGACGCCAACTGGTGGGCGGGCTGGTCCCGGTGCAACGCCAGGGCTGCCATGTTGTCGTGGGTGGGTTCGAAGGTGCGCTGGAACGCCTCGGGAATATGTAGCTCCCAGTTGAAACAGTAGGACTCGTTTTCGCGGTTGCGCTGGCGCCGCACCTGGGTCACGCCCTGCCGCAGTCGCTGGGCGGTAGCCGCCGGGTCGCCGCAGATAATCTCGTAGTGCCGGGTGGCCTCCTCTCCCAGGGTGCCGCGGATGAAGCGGTCGATCTCGTCAAAATAGGCGGCGCTGTCCGCCGAGGCCGACATGACTATGGGCAGTTTTAGCTCGGCGTTTTCGGGCTGCATCATCACACCCAGCAGGTAGAGGATTTCCTCAGCCGTGCCGGCGCCGCCCGGAAACACCAGGATGGCGTGGGCCACCCGTAGGAAGGCCTCCAGGCGTTTCTCGATATCCGGCAGGATAATCAGCTCATTGACGATCGGGTTGGGCGGCTCCGAGGCGATGATGCTGGGCTCCGTGAGTCCCAGGAAGCGGCTGCCGTAGTTGCTCTGCTTGGAATGGCCGACGGCGGCACCTTTCATCGGCCCCTTCATGGCGCCCGGCCCACAGCCGGTGGCAATGTCCAGGTGCCTGAGGCCCAGGTGGTAGCCCACTTCCTTGGTGAATTCGTACTCGCCGCGGGGAATGGAATGGCCGCCCCAGCACACCACGATGTTGGGCGGTTCGCCAGTGCGCAGCATGTCCGCGTTGCGCAACATACGAAACACCGCGTCGGTAATCCCTTCGCTGCTCTCGAGGTCGTACAGCGAGCGCTGCTGGTGGATGAAGATTACGTCGCGCAGGGCCGTGAAGATGTGCTCGCGCAAGCCGTCGATCATCACCCCATCCACGAATGCCTGGGCGGGTGCGTTGAGCAGTTCGAGCTGTACGCCGCGGGACTCGAGGATCACCTTCACCTCGAAATCTGCATAGGCCTCGAAGATCTCGCGGGCGTCGTCGGTATCGTTGCCGGAGTTGAGAATCGCCAGTGCGCAGCGCCGGAACAGCTTGTGCAAGTCCTCGTCGGCAGACACCAGGCTGCCGGCCTCACGGCGTGACAGCAGGCCGAGGTGACTGCTGGGGCGAATGAAGGCACGGGAAATGGTGGCGGCATTGACCATGGCTAGCAGACTGCTTGCTCGAAATGTGCGCGGAGTATAGCAAGCCCAGGTCAGGAAAATTTGACCCGAGCTTGCTGCGGGAACCACGAACGGATAGCGTTTATGACTGTTCCCTCACGACTCGAGGACTGCCCGTGGTTCACCACAAACGGCACATTGATCGCGACCTCGGCTTACTCGCGCTGGCGGCCCTGCTGGTCGCCTGTTCGGCGAGCCTGGCGCCGGCGCCAGACGCTGTGGCCCAGGCTGAGCGGGTGGAGTGGTCCAGTTATGGTGCAACACCGGGTGGCACACACTTCTCTCCCGCTGCGGAGATCACGCCGGCCAATGTGCATCGGCTCGAGCAGGTCTGGTCGCACCAGTCGGGGGATATCCGGCAAGCCCGGGGTGAACAGGGCGCCGATGACTGGCGGCCCCAGTCCTCGCTGCAGGTCACGCCGATCGTGGTGGATGGCGGACTTTACTACTGCACACCCTTCAACCGGGTGTTTGCGCTCGATGCCGCCACCGGTGCGGAACGCTGGGTATTTGACCCGGGCCTGGATACGCAGCAGGACCTGCTGATGAACTGCCGCGGTGTCAGCAGCTGGCAATCGGGCAGAACCGGCTTCTGTGAACACCGGATACTCACGGGCACCCTGGATGCACGCCTGATAGCGCTGGATGCCGCCACCGGCAAGCCGTGCCCGGATTTCGGCACCGGCGGCGAGGTGGATACCAGCCACCGCATTTCCAAACACGATCCGGTGGAGTACAGCATCACCTCTCCGCCGGCGATACTCGGCGATACCGTGATCACCGGCGCCATGGTGCTGGACAACGTTCGCACCGATGCGCCAGCGGGCGTGGTACGCGCCTACGACGTGCGCAGCGGTGAACTGCGCTGGGCATGGAATCCGGTGCCACCGGGGGACGCCGGTCTCGACGCTGAAGGCAATTTCGTCAGCGGCACCACCAACGTCTGGTCCATCATCGCGGTCGATCGCGAACGCAACCTGGTGTTTGTGCCCACCGGAAATACCAACCCGGATTTCTATGGCGGCCATCGCCAGGGCCTGGATTTCTACTCCAGTTCGCTGGTGGCGTTGGACGGTGACAGCGGCGAGGTAGTCTGGCACTACCAGTTCGTACACCACGATATCTGGGACTACGATACGCCGGCCCAGCCGACGCTGGTGGAGATAAGCGTGGACGGCAAGACCGTGCCGGCAGTGGTGCAGGTGACCAAGATGGGGCTGACCTTTGCACTGCACCGCGAGACCGGGAAGCCCCTGTGGCCGGTGGAAGAGCGCCCGGTGCCGCAGAGTGACCTGCCTGAGGGTGAATACCTGTCACCGACCCAGCCGTTTCCCAGCCATATTCCCAGCGTCATGGAGCACCCCTTTGATCGCGACGACGCCTGGGGCCTGACCTTCTGGGACAAGGGCGCCTGCAAGGACCGGCTGGGGGCGCTGCGCAACGAAGGGATGTACACGCCACCCAGCGTCGGTGGCACCCTCCAGTACCCGTTTAGCCTGGGGGGCAATAACTGGGGATCGCCTGCCATTCATCCGGACAGCCGGGTTATGGTGGTGTTTACTTCGCACATACCCGGCTACATAAAGCTGACCCCCCAGGCCGAGTGCAAGGGTTTCATCCAGCGCCAGGCGGGCACACCCTACTGTGTGGACAACGACTTTGTCGCCTCTCCGATCGGCCTGCCCTGCAGCGCACCCCCCTGGGGGACGCTGGACGCCATCGACCTGGAAGCCGGCAAGCTGCTGTGGCGCGTGCCCATGGGTACCACCCGCGATCTCGCACCGTTTCCCTTCTGGTGGATAAAGGGGCTACCCGGGATTGCGGCACCGATGATGACCGGCACCGGCCTGGTGTTCAGCGGCATCACCAACGAGCGTGCCCTGCGGGCGTTTTCCCTGGAGACGGGCGAGGAACTGTGGAAGGTGCGCCTCCCCACCGCCGCCAATGCGCTGCCCATTACCTACACCGCGGGTGCCGACAACCGGCAGTTCGTGGTGGTCGCGGCCGGGGGCCACTGGAGTGGGGCCACTGCGGCTGGGGATCACATCCTGGCCTTCGCGCTGCCGCGCGCAGAACCCTGGCCAGCCCTGACAGCCCGGGCCAAATCAGTTTATGCTCCGGGCTCTTTACAGGCCCCTTCGAGGAGCGACCCATGAGTGCCATCAGCGGCAAGAGTGCAATCAGTGAAAGCCGGCTGCGCTCGGTGCTGTACATGCCCGGCATCAACCAGCGTGCGATGGACAAGGCAAAGGCCCTGGACTGCGATGCGGTGGTATTCGACCTGGAAGATGCGGTGGCACCGGACCGCAAGGCAGAAGCCCGCGAACTCGTACTTGCCCAGGTGGCTGCCGGCGGCTACGGTAGCCGGACCCTGGTGGTGCGCACCAATGGGCTGGATACCCCCTGGGGGCAAGAGGACCTGCGCGCATTTGCCGGCGTCGACCGGGTCTGCCTGCCAAAGGTGGAAAGTGCGGAGCAACTTGCGGCGGCGCAGGCAGTGCTCGGTGACGACGTGATTCTCTGGGCCATGGTGGAAACACCGCGTGGCGTGTCCGCCGTGGAAGAACTCTGTGCCGCGCCGGCGCTGGAAGCCATCCTCATGGGCACGACCGATCTCGCCTACCAGTTACGCATTCCCCACCGGGCTGATCGGCTCGGCCTGGTCTATGCCCTGTCACGCTGTGTTAACGCCGCTCGCATGTTCGGCAAGGTCGCCCTGGACGGCGTGTTCCTGGATATCCGCGACACTGACGCCTACCGGGCGAGCTGTAAACACGGCCGTGCGCTCGGCTTCGACGGCAAGACCCTGATCCATCCCACCCAGATCGAGGCCGCCAATGAGATTTACGGTGTCAGCGAGGAGCAGCTCGCGCACGCCCGCCGGGTCATCGAGGCCTGGGAGGCCGCCGAGGCGGCGGGCAAGGGCGTGGCCGTGCTCGACGACAGGCTGGTGGAAACCATGCACGTCGATGAGGCCCGGCGCCTGCTGGGGATGGCGGTGCCTGCTACAGCTTGAACACCCGCTGCGCGTTACCGTGCAGGAAAGCCATCTCCCTCTCGCTGCCCAGTTCCAGGGCGGGCAACTGCCGCAGGCACTGGGCAGGCGTCAGCATCGGCCAGTTGGTGCCAAACATGACCCGGTCGGCGCCCAGGGTCTTCATGAAATCCACGAAACTGGGCGGCAGGCGGTGCAGCGCATAGGCCGAGGTGTCCACATAAAAGTTGGGAAACTTCACTGCCATGGAGACCAGCTCATCCAGCCAGGGAAAGCCGACATGGCCGCCCACGACGACCAGCTCGGGGAAGTCCAGCATCACATCTTCCAGGTAGGGGATCATCCTGCCGGTCTCTGAGCGCTTGAGCGGCCCGGTATGTCCGATCTGCGTGCAGAACGGCACACCGAGATCGCAGCAGGCTGTGTAGATCGGGTAGTAGCGCCGGTCATTGGGTGGCAGGTCCCACAGCCAGGGCACCACACGTACGCCGACAAAGCGGTCACCGTCCACCCATTCGCGGATTTGCCGCACCGCCTCCATGGGCTGTGACAGGTCCACTGTAGCCAGGCCCCGGAAGCGCTCGGGCGCCGCGTCGATGTTGGCGGCCACTTCCTCGTTGCTGATCAGGCTGCCCTCGGGGCCATGCCAGCCCGCCAGCAGGCTGATATCCACACCCGCTTCATCCATGGCCGCCAGGGTGCTTTCCACATCCGGCACCCAGGGGTTGTCGCCATCCTGGCCGGTCCAGCGGCGCAGGGTGGCCAGCCAGGGGGCTTTCGCCATGCGGGGGGTGGTGATTTGTGCCCAGACGTCGATGATGTTCATAACAGCTACCACTTGGAAAATACTTCACTAGTGAAGTATATTTTGCAGCAGACGTCAAGGAGCCTCTATGTCCGCCCACCAGCACCGACTGATCTACCTGCTGCACCGCGCTGCCCACCGTCTGAAAACGGAGACCGACGCGGCCTTCATGGAGGCGGCCCACATTACTACCGCCCAGGCCACGGCCATGGAGATCGTCATAAAGGCGGGTGCCCTGTCCCAGCGAGCCCTGTCGGAAGCGCTGGGACAGCGCGAGAGTGCCATCACGGCCATGGTGGAGCGCTTGCTGAAGGCAGGCTACATCAGCCGCCGGCGCGATGAGGCCGACCGCCGCACCTGGCTGTTGGAAGCCACCGCCAGCGGGCGCGAGGCGAGGGAGCGGCTGCAGGCGCCATTGCGGCGCATCAATGCCGAGCTCGATGCCGCCTTCGCCGAGGTCGACATGGCGGCCATGGCGGAAGGCCTGCAGCAGGTACTGGAGCGACTGGACCGAGGCCGTTGAGGTTCCTGGCCAGCGCCGCTAGCGTGGGTACTTGTCGGCCGCCCGGGTTGCGTCCGGGATAACACCGCCGGGGGCGGAGAGTAAGGGCGTGTTTTCCGGTGCCGGCACGCCGTACCAGGAGATCGCCGCTCGCTGCGGGAAGCGCCGCACCACCTCGCCGGTGGCGCGATTCACCCACACGGCGTCGAAGGTGCCGTTGGTGGTCATCATGCCGCGCCACATGACCGCCGGGTCTTCGAACAGGGCGCGGTCCACGTCGGCGTAGGCCTGCAGTGCAATATGCTCCGGGAGCTGCGCCACGACTTCCTCGCCGTGGACAATGCCGATGAAGACGGGCGCGACGACGTGCTCAACCGAGCGACGCTGGCCCTCCCTCTCCACGCTCAGGCCCCAGCCCATGTGCACCGTTTGCCCGGAGCGAATCGCGGCCAGCAGCGCCGCCCGCGAACCGCCCAGGGTTTCTCCATTGATGCCGTTGCGGAACAGCAGTGTCGGCAGTGCCTGATTTTCAGGGCACCAGGTGATGCGCACGGCGATGTCGCCGGGCATCCGGGTGCCGTCGCTGAAAGACCCCTGCAGTGCGCCGGTTGTGCCGAGCAGGCCGCGCCATTCGCTGTACTCCTCGGGCAGCTGCATGTCACCGCTGTCGCGAGAGGGCTTCTGGCGGTGGATACCCAGCACCTGGGCGTGCACTTCGCCGAGCCGTACCGACAGGAAGGCAGCTTCTGACCAGTGAGACATATCTGCCTCGCCGTTGCCGTCGAAGTCCAGCTCCCAGCCCACCCGGATGGCATCGCCCCTCTGCACGGCGGCGATCAGCGCCTCGCGGCTGCCGTGCAGTGTCTTGCGGTCGAAGCCGGTGGCGAACAGCTTGCCGGGACAGTCCTGGGCCGCCTCGGCCAACGCACTGGAAACAAACAGCAGGGCAAACAGGCCGATGCAGGAAAATGGTCGAAAGCGTGACATGGGAATCCCTCCGGACGCTTGTGTGAATCGTTGCACGATGAAAAATCTCGCGCCGGGAGGCTAGCAGCCTGATGTAGACCAGTCGCCCAGCCAGCGACAGGATGAGGCTGTGCTGCGATGGCTGCGGATCAGGCCTCGAGCATCTCCGATACAAAGGCCTCCCACACCGGGTGCTCGGCGAGGTTCCAGGTAGCGGCGATGAACTCCCTGGCCTGCGGGTGGCTCCAGCCCAGGTGCCTGACCCCGTAGAGCGCATAAAACGCCGATACCCGGTAGTTGGCGGCGCAGTGCACCATCAGCTTGCGCTCGCCGTTGGCCTGCATGGCCGCCTCGAAGTCGGCAAAATCCTCGGCCGTGGGGGCGGCAAAGTCGACGGGGATGTAGGTGTACGCCAGCCCCTGGCCGGTGACGATGTCCGGCTCGCCGGCAATGGCATAGGGGCTGTCGTGGGGCAGCAGGCAGATCACCGCCTCGTACCCCTCGGCGCCCAACTCCGCCAGCTGCTCGGGGCTGATCAGCCCCGCGGTGCAGAGCTGCGGATTGATGTTCCGGTAGTTGTAGGCCTGGTCAATGCTCATCGCGGCCCCGACGCTTTGCTGGTTAGTTGCGGTGAGTGTGGCAGTGATTGTCATTTATGCAACCGAGATCGCATTTTCGCCTCTATTCTCGCGGGTATTGCGATGTCATTCTGTGTCGACGCTGTCTCACAGATTGGAGAGGTAAAGTGAGGGATTCACGCGCGCTCGGCGGCATCGCCGCATTCTTCCTGAGTATCTTGTCTATCTCGGCCCTGGCCAACCCACTAATAAAGGCGGGTGATATTGAAGTGGTCGAGGACCGCTACGGCCAGAAGGTCCTGAAAACGACTGTCTACTACGACGGCAGCCTGGGGGAGCACGCCGGACTTGGCGTGCTGGCGCAGACTGACCTGCCGGTCAAGGCCTCTGCCTATGACCCTCACATGATCAGAAAGGGCAACAACGACGTTCATGTCAGCGTCATGCGCCCGGCCGTGGAATCTGATATCAGCTTCGACTCGGACGGTCTCCAGTTCAAGGTTTACAGCATCTCCACCAAAGATAGTCGCAAGGAAGTGGTCGCACTGCCGCTCCACTGGCCGTCGATCGAGGAGTATTTTGACTTCGGCGAACTACCGATGGCGGGCGAGCCATACGAGACCATCACCAGAATCGGTATCGATGAAGCGTTGGGTGATATCGCGCCGGCCGTCCGGGATGCCCACACGGGTGGGGTCGAGAGTTCCAACATAGATATCTTCTACTCTGCGATGCGTCCCAATCGCTTTAATGGGAAAACACCGTTTGGTGAACAGGCGCTGTTGATGCTGCCTGAGACTACTTCGGGCAATGATGTGATTCGCCTGGTCGCTTCGCTGGAAAGCATGGGACTGGAAAGGCTGGAGTTTAAGGTCTGGGCGATAGACGGGTTTGGTTTCAAACTGGGTCAGCCGGTACTGATTGATACTGCCGCAGAACACGGCGTGTTTATGACCGCCGCCGAGGCACGTGCGTTGATTGAGACTGAGGGCGTGGGGGCGCTATACAGGGAAGCGGGTCTGGAGGATTACGACAGCGACAAGACCTATGCCAGGCTGCTGGATAAGGCGATTGACCTGAATATGCAGCGCACCAAAACCACGGCGCTTGCCGCCCGGGAAATTGTCGAGTTCCTGATCAACGCGGGATACGAACATCCGCGCCTTTACTCCCAACTGGCGGAAACCCACTGTTGCACGCACCGTTCGACGGACGATTTCCTGCGCGCACGACGCGCGATCCACAACGTTGCGCTGTCCATTAACCCGGAGGATCAGTGGACCCATGCCCTGCTCGCCTGGGATGAAGCCGAGCGCGGTGATTTTGAGTCTGCGGAACGCCACGCTGAATTGGCAGTGAAGTACGCCAGTGAGCAGAACGTCTGGAACATCAACAACTACGCCAGGGTGTATGCCTTGCAGGGCCGCAATGAAGAAGCGCGGGACAAGTATGACGCCCTCCGTGGTTTGAAAGATCTGAACGCTGAGAACCAACGTGCGCATCGTCTGGGCCTGTCGGATTACGCAGCGTTGCTGGTGCTGATGGGTGACCCCCGGGCCGATGCGGTCTATGAGGAACTGGTTACGACTTACCCTGAGGAAACGGCCTGCAAGAAGCTGGAGTATGCGGGTTACCTGGCGTCCATTGAGTCCACGAGCCAGCGGGCGCGCTCACTACTCAAAGACCGGGACGCGCAGAACTGCGAGGGATACGCCTCGGTAGTGGCTTTCGTTGACGTGCTTGACTGGCACCGCAAGCAGGGCTCCGACGCTGCACTGCGCAAGGCACTGCTGCGTCATGAAGACCTTGGCCTGCTGATCTACTCGGTGGCTTCGGTGGATGGCGGGGCTGAAATTCTCAGTGCGCTGTCGCAACGCGGTGTCGATCTGGCCACGCTGGCAGGCAGCGGCTTCAACGCGCTGCAGATTGCAGTGTTGGCCGGCGATCAGGCTGCGCTGGATGCATCTCTGGAAGCAGGGATAGATATTGATGCGATGTCTGAGGGCGGATTTTCTGCGCTGATGTTGGCCGTGTACCAGGAAGATGTCGAGATGGCGCGTCAGCTGCTGCGTAGAGGCGCCCGGGTCGACGTCGAGAGTGAGCAGGGTTTCACTGTGATCGATATGGTAGCTGCCACCAGCAACGACGCCATCAAATCGCTGTTTGCGCGCTCCAGCACCTGAGCCCTGGGCCGCTGTCGTCCCGCCAGGGCGCGACCGTCAGGTCTTCACGATAACCGAGGAGCCGTGGCCGAACAGGCCCTGGTTGGCGGTAATGCCGACCCGGGCGCCTTCCACCTGGCGCGGGCCGGCCTCGCCGCGGAGCTGCCAGGTCAGCTCGCAGACCTGGGCCAGCGCCTGGGCGGGCACCGCCTCGCCGAAGCAGGCCAGGCCACCGGAGGCGTTGACCGGTATCCTGCCACCCACTGCGGTGTCGCCGGCGCGCAGCAGGTGGGCCGCCTGGCCGCGTTCGCAGAGTTTCAGGTCCTCTATCCAGTCGAGTTCAAGCGCGGTGGACAGGTCGTAGACTTCCGCCAAATCGATGTCCTCCGGCCCGATGCCGGCTTCCTCATAGGCCTTCAGGGGAATTTGCGAGCGGTAGTTGATGGCTTCCACGCCGGCCGCGGCGGCGGAGTCGGTGGCAATATCCGGCATCTCCACGGTGCCACTGGCGAAAGTCGGTGTGACGGTGGAAATCGCCGCCACGCGCGGTGCATCGCCTTTGCCGATCTTCTCGGCGTAGTCGAGGCTGGACACGATCAGCGCGGCGCCGCCGTCGCTGGTGGCACAAATGTCCATCAGCCGTAGCGGGTCAGCCACCATCGCCGAGTTGGCAACATCTTCCGCCGTGAAGGTTTTGGTATAGCGGGCGCGCGGGTTCTGGCTGCCAATGGCGGCATTCTTGACCTTGACCGCGGCAAAGTCTTCCTGGGTGTCGCCATACAGGGCCATGCGGCGCCGGGCATAGAGTGCAAAATAGGTCGGGTTGGTAATGCCCAGGTAAAAGCGCACCCAGTCCGGGTCTTCCGGCCGATAACCTTTGGCCGGGGCCAGGAACCCTTTCGGTGTGGTGTCGGCACCGACCACCAGGGCCACGTCGCAGTACCCGGCAAGAATCTTCGTGCGTGCTGCCGCCAGGGCCTGGGAGCCCGAGGCGCAGGCAGCGTAAGAGGTGTTGACCTCGGCGCCCTGCCAGCCCAGCGCCTGGGCAATAGTGGCACCGGCAACATAGCCCGGGTAGCCGCAGCGCACGGTGGCGCCGCCGCTGACAAAGCGGATGTCCTGCCAGGGGATGTTGGCATCGGCCAGTGCCTCACGGGCGGCGGCGACCCCATATTCGGCGAAGTTCTTTCCCCATTTTCCCCACTGGGTCATGCCGGCGCCGATGATGGCGATCTCGTTCCCGCTCATGCGCTGGCCTCCGGTTTCCATTTCCAGATGAGCTTGTCGCCATCCTCGTCGCTGTGCAGGGTATCCAGCACCAGTTCCATGGGCATGCCGATCTCCAGCTCTTCCACGGTGATGGGTGCCACGACCTGCCCCAGTATCACCATCTGTTCGGCCTCCAGGTGTACCGCGGCGATGGTGAAGGGCTCAAACGGGTCCGGTGCCACAAAGGGCGCCGGTGGCTGGTAGCAGGCGTTGGTGTAGCTCCACAGGGTGCCGGTGCGGCTCAGCTTGACCTCGCTGAACTCGGTGCTGTCGCAGTTCGGATTACGGCAGTAGCCGGCCTGCTTCGGAAAGAAAAAGGTACCGCACTTGTTGCAGCGACTACCCAGCAGGTGGGGTGTGTTCTCGTCCAGGGTGTACCAGCCCTCGATGGCCGGGCTCTTTGCAGCGCTTGCAGTTGCCATATCCATGCTCTTACGCAGTGTGGCGGCAGCATACTATCTGCTCGAAATCGCGAACAAGCAGCGCTGATCACTTTCACCAGCCTGGAATGACTAGTTTGACTATTGAGAGGCAACAGGTCCGGCTTATGATGGCCTGAACGTGAGGATCGCATATGCGAATTGAGTTTACCCCGGCCCAGGCAGCACTGCGCGACGAACTGCGCAGCTACTTCGACGGCCTGATGACAGAAGAGTTGCGCAGGGAGTGCACCCGCGACATGGGCGAGGGTGGTGGTCCGCTGTGGCACGATGCACTCCGGCAGATGGGCCGGGACGGCTGGATCGGCGTGGGCTGGCCAAAGGAGCAGGGCGGTCGGGGCCTGTCGCCGATCGAGCAGTTCATCTTTATCGAAGAGGTGATGCGTGCCGGCTATCCGTTTCCCTTCCTCACCACCGAGTCAGTGGGGCCGATGCTGGCCGAGCACGGCAACGACTGGCAGCGCGAGGAACTGGTACCGAAGATCCTGCGCGGTGAGCTGCTGATCGCCATTGGCTATTCCGAGCCCGGTGCCGGTACCGATCTCGCCTCGCTCAAGACCAGCGCCGTGCGCGACGGCGACGACTGGGTGATCAATGGCCAGAAAATGTGGACCAGCCTGGCCCATTTCTGCGACTACACCTGGCTGGCCGCGCGCACTGACCCGGAGGCGCCCAAAAAGCACAAGGGCATTTCCATGTTCCTGGTGCCCAACAGCGACCCGGGCTGGAGTTGTACACCGGTCAACACGCTGGGGGACGTGCGCACCAACGCCACCTTCTACGACAACATTCGCGTCCCCGACCGCAACCGGGTGGGCGAGCTGCACGGCGGCTGGAAACTGATCACCAGCCAGCTCAACCGCGAGCGGCTGAGCCTGGTCAACGTGGGCCCGACCTCGGAGCTGTTCAACCGGGTGGTGGACTGGGCAGCAGCTACCGAGCTGCCCAGCGACGGACGTTTGCTTGACCAGCCCTGGGTACAGCTCAACCTGGCCCGGGTACGCAGCGGTATCGAGGCCCTGAAACTGATTTGTTACAAGCAGGCCTGGGCCATGACCGAGGGCCAGCTCGACATGGCGGACGCCTCGGCTGCCAAGGTTTACGGCTCGGAGTTTTTTATCGAAGTGTACCGGCTGCTGGGAGAAGTGCTGGGCCAGGCCTCCCTGGTCAAGGGCGAGTCCGAGGCGGGGGCAGTACTCGGCGGCCGTCTGGAGCGCCTGTATCGGACCGCCTCCATCATCACCTTCGGTGGCGGTACCAACGAAATCCAGCGCGACATTATTTCGGCGGCGGGCCTGTGGATGCCCCGCGCCGGCCGTTAGGGGAACAGCATGGACTTTGGCTTTTCCGAGACCCAACGTGAGGTACAGCAGCTTGCCCGAAAGATCCTCGGCGAGCAGGTTACCGCTGACAAGCTCGCCCAATATGACGACTACGCGGCCGAGCGCTTCGATCGTGCCCTGTGGGGTCAACTGGGCGAGGCCGGCCTGCTGGGGGTGGCCATCGACCAGGCATACGGCGGCATGGGTCTGGGCTTTTTTGAACTGGCGCTGCTGGTGGAGGAGGCGGGCCGGGTGCTGGCGCCGCTACCGCTGATGCCTCATGCCGTGTCCGCGGCGCTGGCGATCCAGCAGTTTGGTAACGAGGCCCAGCGCGCCGCGCTGCTACCGGGGGCCGCAGATGGCCGCCTGCTGCTGAGCGCCGCGCTCTCGGAACCGGGCAATGACAACCCGGCCCAGCCATCTGCGCTCCAGGCCGTGGTAGACGGTGAAGGCTACCGGCTCACCGGCGTGAAGAGCTGTGTTCCCAACGCACGTTCAGCCACCGCCATCCTCGCCAGCGCCGCCACGCCAGACGGCACCGTAGTGGTGCTGATCGATCCCGTGGCCGACGGTGTGGGTTTCAGCGATGTGAGCTACACCACCTATGAACCGCTGGTGGAGATGAGCCTGGACGGGGTAGTGGTGGCCGCGGATGCGGTGCTGGCCGGGCCCGGGCAGGGTGCGGCCGCGATGCAGTGGGTGGCAGAGCGCACCACGGCGGCTCTGTGCGCTCACCAGTTGGGGGTGACAGACGTGGCGATGCGCATGACCGCCTCCTACACGGCCGAGCGGGAGCAGTTCGGGGTACCGGTTGCCACCTTTCAGGCGGTGGGACACCGGGCAGCGAACTGTTTTATCGACGTGGAGTGCCTGCGCCTTAACACCTACCAGGCCGTGAGCCTGCTGGATGCCGGCAGCCCGGCCTCCACGGAGGTGCAGATTGCCAAGATCTGGGCCGGGGACGTGGGCCACCGGGTCAGCTATGCATCCCAGCACCTGCACGGCGGCACCGGCATCGATCGTGACTACCCACTGTGGCGCTTTTGCCTGTGGGCACGCCACAACGAGGTGATGCTGGGCGGCAGCGCTCGCCAACTCGCAGCGCTGGGGCAGCGCATCGCCGCTGGCGAGGCCTACTGCCGCTAGCTACACTCGGCCCATGTGCGGGCGCTTCAATGTCATCGATAACCCGGAGCTCCAGTCCCTGCTGAAGGAGCTGGGGATCGACCTGGGGCTGCCCACCCGCAGCAATATTGCCCCCACCGAGACCATCGCCATGGTGCGCGAGCAGAGCCCGCGTGCGCTGGCCGAGGTGCGCTGGTGGCTTACCCCGCGCTGGGCGAAACAGGTGGACCAGAAGTACTCCATGTTCAATGCCCGCGCCGAGGGCCTCTCCAGCAGCCGCGCCTACGGCGAGCCCTTCCGCCAGCGCCGCGGGATCGTGCCCGTATCCTCCTTCATCGAATGGCGCAAGGAGGCAGGGCCCGGCGGCCAACCGGGTAAACAGCCCTACCGTATTGAGGCAGTGGGTGAGGCGCTGGCGCTGGCCGCGGTATGGGAGCGTTGGGAAGGTGATGGCCAGGTGGTGGAATCCTGTGCCCTGGTGACGGTGGCCGCCGCGCCGGAATTCGAGCAGCTCCACCATCGCATGCCGCTGGTGCTGGTCGGGGAAGAACGGGACCGCTGGCTGGCGGCCGGCCAGGAAGTCGCAGTGGATGATCCCCTGTTCCAGCCGCTGCTGAAACGCCCCCTGCTGGCGACGCCCATCTCCCGCGAGGTCAACAGCGCCCGCAACAAGTCCCCGGCGCTCCTCGAGCCGGTTGCAGAGCCGCTGGTCATCGGCAGCCCCTGACTCAGGACGATATTTCGTACTTTTTCGTACAAATGTACAAAAAAATGCCGGTTTGCTCTGGCTTCATTGTCTAACTTCTGTTAAATCTGTCGCCCATAAAAATTGCAAAAACAGCTAACCACTAGATGACGCCACAGCGTCACAGGGGATACACAATGAAAGTTCGGGTATTTGCACCGTCGGCACTGGCGGTAGCCGTGGCATCCGCCATCTCCGCAATTGCGCCCCAGGCGCTGGCACAGGGTTCAGAACGATCAGTCGGGCTGGAAGAAGTCATCGTCACCGCGCAGCGCCGGGCGGAAGGCCTGCAGGACGTGCCAATCTCGGTCCAGGCCTTCGATACCGAGCGTATTCTTGACCTCGCTGCCCAGGATATTGCCGACATCGGCGTGTTCACGCCCAACGTGCAATTCAGCCGCGGTGTAAACCAGCCGCGCTACTTTATTCGCGGCCTCGGCACCTCCGATTTTGGTGTGGGTGCTGACCCGGCAGTGGGCGTCTACCTCGACGGTATCTATATCGGCCGTACCGGCGGTTCCAAGATGGCGCTCAACGACATCGAGCGCATCGAGATTCTCAACGGCCCCCAGGGCACCCTGTTCGGCCGCAACGCGGCGGCGGGCGCCGTGCAGTACGTGACCAAGAAGCCGGTCAACGAGTACGAGGGCTGGGTGCGGGCCATCGTCGGCAACTACGACCGCTACCAGATGGAAGGCGTGTTCAACATGCCGCTCAGCGATACGCTGTCCTGGCGCACCGGCGCCCTGTGGAATACCCGCGATGGCTACATCGACAACAATTTCACCGGTAACGAAGTGGGTGATGAGGGCAACTGGTCCATCAACACCCAGCTGCGCTGGCAGCCCACCGACCGCCTGGACATGATCTTCCGCGCCGAGTACGACGAAATCGACCAGTACTCGCGCGCTTCTTCCAGCGCCACCTTCGGGCCCCGCGACAATGAGGCGGGCTTCGATACCATCGAAAGCGTGGCGGACCTGGACGAAACCCGCGAACTGTGGGGCACCTCGCTGCGCCTGTTCTACGACCTGACCGACAGCGTCAGCTTTGTGTCCATCTCCTCCTACCGGACCTATGACACCGAGAACCCGGAGGACAAGGACGGCCAGACCAACCCGGAGTTTGACTTCGACGACCTCAACATCGAGGACAACGAACAGTGGAGCCAGGAGTTCCGCTTCGAAGGTGATGTCGGCGACAAGTTCTCCTGGCTGGTGGGTGCGGTGTACTTTGAGGAAGACGCCAAGCAGCGCAGCGGTATCAACCTCGACACCCGCGCCGTGGACCGCCTGGTGGTGGAAGGAGAGGTGGGTATTCCCTACGACTCCGCGCCTTATCCCGGCTTTGGCTTCGATGTGGCCTTCAATCTCGGCTTCCCCGGTCTGCCCCGCGTGTTCGAAAGCGGCGAGGAAGCACTGGCCGCGGGCCGCTATACGGAGAACGTGGACGTGCACGGCCAGTACGAATCCTGGGCGGTGTTCGGCGACGTGACCTACTCCATCCTCGACAACCTCGACCTGACCCTGGGTATTCGTTACACCGAGGACGAAAAAGAATTCGGTCGCGACGTAACCTATAACGATTTCGGCATGTGGTTCGCCTTTGACGAAACCCGCATCGATGAAAACGGCAACCTGGTGGCTTTCCCCGATGGGGTGCAGGGTGAGTTCGTCCAGAAAGAGAAGTGGGACGACACCACTGGCCGTGTGGTACTCGACTACCGCGTTACCGATGATGTGCTGCTGTACGCCAGCTACGCTGAGGGTTACAAGGCCGGCGGCTTCAACTCCGCCAGCCCCAACGCCGATGATCCGCCCTTCGACCCGGAAGAGATCACCACCTGGGAGCTGGGTATCAAGTCGAGCTGGTTCGACAACACCGTGCGCTTCAACGCCGCCTACTTCGACTACGACTACGAAAACCTGCAGGAGCTGGAATTCGTGCAGGCCGAGTGCCTGGGCGCGGACTTTGGCGCCAACCAGTTCCTGACCTCGGACATCGAGGGTGAGGGCTGGGAGATGTCGCTCAACTGGCTGGCCACGCCGGGCCTGGAGATCTTTGCCAACGCCGGCGCCGTGGATGCCGAGGTCGCTGAAAAAGATCGCTGCGAGGTAGTAAACGAGCAACCGGTGAACGTGGACCGCTCTGGTGAAACCTTCGCTGACGACTTCAACTACAGCATCGGTGCCAACTACACCTACACACTGCCCAACGCGGGTGAGCTGAGCTTCTCCGTTTCCTGGGCCTGGATCCAGGGCGACAATGACCGCGTAGGCTGCCGCTTTGTGCAGGACCTAGGCGGCGGCCTGACCGCCGAAACCGGCCTCACGGAAATCAATGGTGAACTGGTGATCAGCCAGCCCAGCGCCTTCCAGGACCAGGGCGCAATCACCGAGGTGCCCTTCAACAGCTGCCCGGACCTCGACGACCAGGAGCGCCTGAACGGACGCATCGCCTGGCTGTCGCCGCGGGGTGACTGGCAGATCGCCGCCTGGATTACCAACGCCACCGACTGGGAACCGGACAGCGACCCGGGCGGCCTGGGCAACGACCTGCGCACCAACTTCTCCGACGGCTCTCCTGCCTACGACCGTCGTGAGGAGCCGCGCATGTATGGTCTAGAATTGACCTACACGTTCAAGTAGCGGCCCCTATCGGGCCGCCTTTCAGAGAAGGAAGTGCCCAATGGAGCTGGATCCGGAAGTCCCCCAACTGCTAGAGCTGTTTGAGGCGATGGGGGTGCCGGATCCGGCGACCGTAACCCCCGAAGAATTGCGGGCGGCCATGGTGATGCCGCCGCCGGAGAATCCCACCCCGGTGGCGCGTGTCGAAGCGCTCGACGTGCCCGGCCCCGCCGGCCCGGTCGCCACCCGCATTTTCCACCCCGAGCCCGCTCCTCAGGACGCCATCGCCCCGGTGCTGGTGTTTTTCCATGGCGGTGGCTGGGTCGTGGGTGATGTCACCAGCCATGACGAAATCTGCCGCCAGCTCTGCGCTGGCGCGGGCTGCATTGTTGTGTCCGTCGACTACCGGCTGGCGCCGGAAACTCCTTTCCCGGGAGGGCTCGAGGACTGCTACGCGGTCACCCGTTGGGTGGCCGACCACGCCGCGGAACTGGGCGGCGATCCCGCTCGTCTCGCCGTGGGCGGTGACAGTGCCGGCGGCAATCTCGCGGCCTCGGTCTGCCTGCTGGCGCGAGAGCGCGGCGGGCCTGCGATCGGCCACCAGCTGCTGATTTACCCGGTGACCGACACCGACTTCGAGCGGCCCTCCTATCACGACAATGCCGACGGCTACCTGCTGACCCGGGGCATGATGCAGTGGTTCTGGCAGCAGTACCTGGCGGACCCTGCCCAGGCCAGTGACCCACTGGCCGCGCCATTGCACGGTGAATTGTCTGGCCTGCCGGCGTCGACCGTGATCACTGCCGGCTTTGACCCGCTGCGCGATGAGGGCCAGGCGTTCGCCGAGAAACTCGCGGCCGCCGGTGTGCCAGTTGAGCACCGGGAGTTCAAAGGAATGATCCACGGCTTCGTGAGTATGGACGCGGGATTGACGCAAACCGCCGTGGCCGTCGACTATCTTTGCCAACGTCTCAGGGACGCACTGGCAAAGTAACAACACAGGCACATGGCCACCTACGCAATGACCGGGGGCGCCACGGGGATCGGCGCTGCCCTCAAGGAACAGCTACGCGAGCGCGGTGATACCGTCATCGTGGTGGACATTCGCGACGCGGATGTACATGCCGACCTCTCCACCTCCGAGGGCCGCTCCGCCGCTGTAGCCGGCGTGCGCGCCATGGCCCCCGACGGGCTCGACGGCCTGATCGCCTGCGCCGGGCTCGGCACCCACGTCAAACCCCCCTCGCTGATTGGCGCCGTCAACTACTTCGGCGCAGTGACCACCATCGAAGGACTGCGCGACCTGGTCGCCCAGAAATGTGGCTCAGTGCTGATCGTCTCCTCCAACTCGGCACCGATGATGGGCGCCGATAACGCCTTCGTCGAAGCCTGCCTGGCCGGTGAAGAAGCCGCTGCCCTGGCACTGCTGGAAGACGGTCACACCGCCTACGCCGGCTCCAAGCGCGCCCTGACCCAGTGGATGCGCCGCAACGTCCAGGCCTACGCCAGCGCAGGCGTACGCATCAACGCCGTGGCCCCGGGCATCACCCGCACCAACATGACAGATGCCGTCGCCAGGGACCCGGAGCTGGCAGACTCCATCCGCCAGTTCGAAGCCATGACACCGCTGGGTGGCTCTGCTGAACCTTCGCAGATCGCCAACGCCATGCGCTTTTTGCTGGGCTCTGAGGCTGACTTTATCTGCGGAGCTGTGCTTTTTGTGGACGGCGGGACGGATGCTCTATTGCGTGCCGATAGCTTCTAGGTTTTTGGGATTGTAGCCACAACCGCAGCCACGTGACCGGCGGGGCTTTGAACGGGCGCAAGCCACTGGGGTCCGCCGGGCTGCTGCGCAACTCGACCAAAATCGCTGCGCGATTTTTGGGACTCGGACAGTGCTCGCAGAAAGCTCCCGTCGGACCCCAGTGGCTTAAACGCGCCCCTATTGTTCAATGCCCCGCCGGTCACGCGGCTGCCACATCCAACGAGATTCGATTCAATTGACAAGGTTTCGAAATGACGCTCGGTGGAGCAAATCGGGGTGTTAGGGGATTCCTGAACCTTCAGGCTGCCGCTTGAACCGACGGACACAGACAGGTTCTCGCTGCGAGCACTGTCCGAGTCCAGATTTTTGCGCAGCAAAAATTGTCGAGTTGCGCAGCAGCCTGTCTGTGTCCGTTGGTTCGCAGCCGTTCAGGAATCCCCTAACACCCCGATTTGCGGTTGGGATACTCCGGAATTGATCGGGGTAGTGCTCAAGGTATGAGAACCGCCGCCCCCTGCAGCCGCCCGTGCCGAAGGTCATCGAGGGCTTCGTTGGCCTCCTCGAGGGGATAGCGAGCAATGTGGGTAGTGACCGGGTGTTCTTCCAGGAGCGCGAAGAACTCCTCGCCATCCTGGCGGGTGAGGTTGGCCACCGAGCAGATGCTGCGTTCCCCCCACAGCAGGTCGTAGGCGAACTCCGGGATCGGGCTCATGTGGATGCCGCCACACACCACCACGCCGCCCTTGCGGACCGCCCGGAGAGCGTCGACCACCAGCTCACCTACGGGCGCAAAGATAATGGCCGCATCCAGGGGCTCCGGTGGGCAGTCGCCTGAGTTTCCAGCCCAGCGGGCGCCGAGGTCCAGGGCGAACTGCTGGGCCTCCGTGTCGCCGGGGCGGGTAAAGGCGTGGATGCGACGGCCCTGGCTGACCGCGACCTGGCTGATGATGTGGGCGGCGGCACCGAAGCCGTAGATGCCCAGTGCCTGGGCGTCGCCCGCCATGCGCAGGCAGCGGTAGCCGATCAGGCCCGCGCACAGCAGCGGGGCCGCGTGCAGCGGGTCGCCGAAAATCTCGAACACAAAGTGCTGGTGAGCCACCGTGTACTCAGCGTAGCCGCCGTCCAGGGTGTAGCCGGTGAAGCGGGCACTGTCGCAAAGGTTTTCCTCGCCGCGCAGGCAAAAGTCGCAGTGGCCGCAGGTTTCCCCCAGCCAGGGTACGCCGACCAGCTTGCCGAGCAGGCTGTCGGGCACCTCACTGCCGGTGGCGACCACCTCGCCAACGATTTCATGGCCCGGTACCAGTGGCAGCTTCGGCTCCGTGAGATCGCCATCGAGGACGTGCAGGTCCGTGCGGCAGACGGCACAGGCCACCACCTTGATCAGCACCTGCTGGGGGCTGGGGGTGGGTATAGACAGAGTTTCGAGTGCCAGCGGTGCGCGTTGCGCTCCCAGCACCATGGCGCGCATATGCTCAGGTGTTGCCGGCATCCTGCTGGATCACCCGGGCGACATCTTCTGACATTTTCAGCAGCAAGGCGCTGTAGGCGTCGGCCACGTCCTCAGGCTTGTCGGATGCAATGGGTAAGGTGTGCCGGCTGAGGGATTGTTCCACCAACTCTCCCGTGCGCGGTCGCAACACCGTCCAGCTGGCCACCAGGATGGCATCATCGGTGCGGGCAGTGAGCTGCACCACACCCAGGCGCACACTGTATTCCGGCACCGCGTCGGCGCGCCAGGGAAAGTGGCTGATCTGCCGGGTGTCCAGCAGTGACGCCAGGTTGAGGATGACGACCCGGGTGATACCCGACTCAAGCGGCTCCGCCCAACGATCAAACTCCGACACCTGGAGCCGGTGTTCCTCGCGGCCGAGTATCATGCCGCGGCCCTTGAGGTAGTCCGGCACGGTGATGGGCCCCACACCGACCTTCAGGCCATCCACACCCGGCCAATCGTGGGCATCCGCGCTGAGCATGTAATAACTGCTGGGCGGTGTGGAGCCGCAGGCAGACAGTGCTGCGATCAGCAGCGAGATGGCGGCGGCGCGAATCGACACGTTCACTGACGTTTCCCCCTGATCAGTGCCTCGGGCTGGGTCTCCAGGGTTTCCGCCAACGACTGCAGTGAGCGGCCGGCGGCGCTCATCTCGTTGGCGGCCTTGCGCAGGTCGTACAACACGGCGGAATCGTCGGACAACAGGTGCTCCATGTTGTTGAGTGCCTGCTGCGCGGTTTCCAGTGTCCTGGACAGGTTTTTCAGCACCTCGTCAGCGTCGGCGCTGAGCGCCGGGATGTCCTCGTTCAGCGTATCCATTGTCTCGCTGGTGGAAGCGATCAGCTGGGACACGTCGGGTGACAGGGCTTCCAGTTCAGCGTCGAGGTTGCGACTGAGATCCTCTATGGCAGTCAGGGTGGCGGTGACCTGCTGCGGCAGCGCCTGGGTGTCCTCGTCATTTACCAGCTTGTCGATTCCATTGAGCAATTCGCTCACGTCCTTTGCCAGCTCCGCCAGGTCGAGCTGTTGCAGGCCCTGGGTAAGACGTTCCAGGTCAGTGGGCACCGTCGGCACGATGATGACGTCTTCTTCGATATCGTAGCGGCTGCGCAGCATCTCCGCGTTGTAGCGCTCCTCGCTGCCCGGGTAGAAGTCCAGCTGCACGTAGAGCAGGCCCGTCAGCAGGCTCTGCAGTTGCAGTTGGGCGCGCAGCCCGCGTTCGACCAGGATGCCGGTGGCCACGTCAGAATCTTCTTCGTCTTCGTTGGTGCTGCGCACACGCGTCCGGTCGATGCGCAGCAGCACCGGGGTCAGCACTTCATAAGTTTCCGAATCGACCACCACGTCAAAGCCCGACACCTCACCAATCGGCACACCCTTGAAAGCCACCGGCGCGCCCACGTTCAGTCCCTTGATTGAGCCGTCGAAGACCACCAGGCCGCGGTCGATATTGCGGTTGAACATGTCGCCGCTCAGCAGGAACAGCATCGCAAACAGGATCAGGAAGGCACCGACAACAAAGGCGCCGACGGCTACCGCGTTGGTGGGTTTGCTCATGCCGGCTCTCCGCTGGGGGTGCCGCCACGGGCGAGGAATTTCCGCACTTTCTCGTGCTCGCTCTGCTGCCTGAGGATTTTCGGGTCTCCGTAGTCAATCATGGTTTTTGTTTCCGCGTCCAGAAACACCGAATTGCTGGCAATGGCGAAGATGCTGGCCAGTTCATGGGTGACGATTACGACCGTGGCGCCCAGGCTTTCCTGCATCTCCAGGATCAACTCGTCCAGCAGCTGTGAGGAGATCGGGTCGAGGCCGGCAGAGGGTTCGTCGAAGAACAGGATCTCCGGGTCCAGGGCAATGGCCCGGGCCAGGCCTGCACGCTTCTGCATGCCGCCGGAAATCTCGGAGGGGTAGTAGTCCTGGTAGCCGCCCAGCCCCACCAGGGCCAGCTTGTAGGCGACGATGTCGTCAATTTCGGCCGGGCTCAGCGCCGTGTATTGCTGCAGAGGCAGGGCGGTGTTCTGGGCGAGGGTCATGGCCGAGAACAGCCCGCCGGTCTGGTAGGTGATGCCCCAGCCGCGGCGCATCTCGAACTGTTCCTGCTCGTTGGCGCGGTTGAAGCTCCTGCCGTTGTAGAGAATCTCGCCCCTGGCCGGCGGGTACAGGCCGATCATGTGCTTCAGCAGGGTGCTCTTGCCGCAGCCGCTGCCGCCCATAATGACAAATACGTCGCCGCGGTAGACGTCGAAATCCAGGTCCCGCTGGATCAGGTTGCTGCCATAGGCCATGGTGAGCTGATCGATGTGGATGTGAACCTCGCGCTCGCTCATATCCCCAACTCCTGGAACAGGATATTGAAGGCCGCGTCGGCAACGATCAGGTAAATGATGGAGGTGACCACCGCCCGGGTAGCCGCCTCGCCAACCGCCGCCGAGCTGCGGCCGCACTGGATGCCGGCCCGGCAGCCGGCGATGGCTATCAGCAGGCCGAAGAACACGCTTTTCAGCAGGCCGGTGCCCAGGTGAGCGAAGGAGATGACCTGGGTCATCTGCTGGCTGAACTGGATGAAAGAAACATCCAGCCCGGCGGCCACGATGGCGCCGCCGAAGATGCCGACCACGTTGGCGTAAAGCACCAGCAGCGGCATGATCAGCACCAGGGCTACCATCCGCGGCAAGACCAGGAACTCCATGGGGGAGATGCCGAGGGTGACGATGGCATCGATCTCCTCACGGGTCTGCATGGTACCGAGCTGGGCGGCGTAGGCCGCGCCGGTGCGCCCGGCCATGACCACGGCCACCATCAGCGCGCCCATCTCTCGCAGCATGCCGATGGTCACCAGGTCTGCCACGTACACCTGGGCGCCAAACTGCGCCAGCTGGGCGGCGCCCAGGTAGGCGAGAATCATACCTACCAGGAAGCTGGTGAGGGTGACGATGCCAAAGGCATCCGGCCCGGACTGGTGCAGGAAGGTCAGGAAGTCCTCGCGCCGGCTGTTGGCGCGACCGGCCAGCAGCCTGGCCAGGGCAATGGTGGCCTCGCCGATAAACGCCAGGTGATCCAGGAGGATCTTCCGGCCCTCGCTCAGCCGGTGGCGGATATCCAGGGTCTCAAGCAGGCTGCGGCCGGGTTCCACCGGGGGTTGATGGGGTTTGACCGCAGTGGCCAGGCCCAGCAGGCGGCGCGCGCCTTCGGGCAGGGCGCTGGTGTCGAATTCGATGTCGGCCTCGGTGCAGTATGCGTGACACTGCAGCAGGAATGCCGGCAGGGCGCTGTCCCATCTGCCCAGCTTGCCGATGCTACACGTGAGTCGGCGCGGTTGCGCCTGTTGTAGCTGTTGCCGCAGTGTGCTGAACGACGGGCAGTCCTGTTCGATCACCCAGTCGCCGCTGAGCGAAAGCTGCTGGCCCTCGTTCTCAAGCTGGAACGCAGGGACGACGGCGTCGGGCACGCGCTAGTCCTGGTCGTACTGGAACGGTCGCACCGGCAGGTGCGGGCGCATCAGGGCGACGGCGCGGTCGTAAATTGCCGCGACATCCACCGCGGCATCAGCCTCGTAGCGGCGCGAGATCATGGTGACCGGAAACAACAGGTGCTCGGTGTCGCCGAGCCGTAGCGCGCGGCTGCGCCCCAGTTCGTCCTCAAAGATCACCCAGGGCATGCCGAGCTCCTCGCTCAGCAGGTCGCCCAGCACAACGCCCATGGCCTGCAGGGTGGGCGTGTCGTCGCGTGACACCATGCGCCGGTTTAGCAGTTGCTGCAGCACGTCCAGATCATTGGCCTTGTCCCGGCGTATCTGACGCCCCAGCCGGCTGCGCGCCAGGCTGTCCACTTCGCGGCGCTGGTCGGCCATGAAATCGCGATCGATGCGGGTCAGGGCGGTGTAGCGGGGGAACGGGTCTTCCCCGATCTGGGCCTGTACAGAACCCGCCAGTCCGGTCGAGGCGAGCACGAGAAGGCCGCCTAGGAACAGGCGACGCAAAGCAGTTGTCCAAAGCATGTGAACCCCCTGGTATGCGGATCATGCTAATACGACTGTCAGCCACTGCCAAATGCCCGGGCGCCGGTTGTTATCTGGGCGGTTACATGGATAATTGCGTTCTTTCAGCGCGGCCGGCAAAAGTGGCCGCGCAATTCTGGAGTTCAACATGATACGTGGCAGCCTGGTGGCGCTGGTAACCCCAATGCATGCCGACGGCTCCCTCGACTGGCAGGCGCTCGACGCGCTGCTGGACTGGCATATTGAGTCCGGCACCAATGGCATTGTCGCAGTAGGCACCACTGGCGAATCGGCCACCCTTGCGGTAGATGAACACTGTGAGGTGATTGGCCGTGTTATCGAGCGTGTGGCCGGGCGCATCCCGGTGATCGCCGGCACCGGCGGTAACGCCACTGCCGAGGCCGTAGAGCTCACCCGGGAAGCCCAGGCCCTGGGCGCTGACGCCTGCCTGCTGGTAACCCCCTACTACAACAAGCCCACCCAGGAGGGCCTGTACCAGCACTACCGGCATATTGCCGAGGCGGTTTCCATCCCGCAGATTCTCTACAACGTTCCGGGTCGCACCGGGGTCGACATGCTGCCGGAAACGGTTGCGAGGCTGGCGGATATCGACAACATCACCGGTATCAAGGAAGCCACCGGCGACCTCGATCGCGCCCGCGAGACCATCGCTATCTGCAAGGGCCGTATGGCGGTGTATTCCGGCGACGATGCGACCGCGACCGAGTTGATGCTGATGGGTGGCGACGGCACGATTTCCGTCACCGCCAATGTCGTCCCGGCCCAGCTCGCTGAAGTGACGCGGCTGGCCCTGGCCGGCGAAGCCGCGGCCGCCCATGCGCTGGACAGCAAGTTGTCGGCGCTCAACGAAGCCCTGTTCCTGGAGTCCAACCCCATCCCCGTCAAGTGGGCATTGGCCGACCTGGGGCGTATCGAGCACGGCCTGCGCCTGCCGCTGACACCCCTCGCCGAACAGTTTCACGCCGCGGTGCGCGATGCCGTGGCCGGGGCGATGGCGTGATGCGGCAAGCGCTCACCCTGCTGTGCGTGCTGTCGCTGTGTGGCTGTAGCTGGTTCTCCCAGCAACAGTACGTGCGCGACCGCAGTGACGACTATCGCAAGGCCCGCGTCGAACCCAAGATCAAGGTGCCCTCGCACCTGGAGGGTGACGCCCTCCAGGATATCTATGTCATCCCTCCCACCACGGAAACGGTGACCCCCACCGGCAGTTTCGAAGTGCCGCGGCCGGCGCCGCTGGTTGCCCAGGAAAGTGAGGAGATGGTGCGCATCCAGCGCCTTGGCGAGGAGGAATGGGTGCTGGCGGCGGTCGCCCCTGGCCAGCTCTGGCCCCAGGTGCGCTCCTTCCTGACCAGCAGTGGCGTGCAGGTGGCCCGGGTGGATGCCCGTGCCGGCCTGATAGAGACCGGCTGGTTCCAGGGCCGCGACGCCACCATGGCCGAGCGTTTCCAGTTCCGAATTGAGCAGGGTGTGCAGCGCAATACCTCGGAGTTGCATGTCCTGCAGCAATACCAGGCCGGTGACACCAACACCTGGCCCGAGGCGTCCGGCGACGCTGAGCGTAGCAGCGAGATGCTGCTGGCGGTAGCGCAGTACATTGCCAACTCCGCCGAGACTGCCCCAGTGTCAATGATGGCCCAGCAGGCCATGGGTGACGGCGGCAAGGTGACGCTGCAAGAAGATATCGGTGGCGACCCCTACGTGCGCCTGTCCCTGCCTTTCTACCGGGCCTGGGCTTCGGTGGACCGCGGGCTGCGTGAATCGAGCTTTACCATTCGCGACCTGGACCGCTCGCAGGGCTTGTTCTACGTACGCTTCGTGCCACCCGAGGAAGATGACGGCTGGTTTGGCTGGCTGTTTGGTGGCGATGACGATGATGAGGACCTCCTCAGCCAGCAGGACTACGTGGTAAAGGTCAGCGAGGAGAACGCTGACCAGGTGCGCATCGACATGACCCGTGAAGACGGTACCGAAATGACGCGCGGCCAGAAACAGCAGCTGCTGGGCCTGCTCAAGGGCAACATCAACTAGGTGGCAGGCTAGCGGTGCGATTCGCCTCACTGGGTAGCGGCAGCCGCGGCAATGGCACCCTGGTCCAGTCTGGCTCGACGTTGCTGTTGGTGGACTGTGGTTTCTCGGTGCGCGAAACCGAGCGGCGCATGGCGCGGCTGGGGGTCTCTGCCGACCAGCTCGACGCGGTGCTGGTCACACACGAGCACAGTGACCACTGTTCCGGCGTGGCCGCCCTGTCCCGCAGGCACCAGGTGCCGGTCTACCTCACCCGTGGTACCCACGCCAGCGGGCGTTGCGAGAAACCCTGGGAAGTCTGCTACTTCCACAGCGAGGCGCCGTTCCAGCTGGGCAATATCCGGGTCGAACCGATCGCCGTTCCCCACGACGCCCGCGAACCCTGCCAGTTCGTGTTACAAAGCCGCGGTTATCGGCTCGGCATCCTTACCGACCTCGGCAGTGTCACTCCCGCCGTCCTGTCACACTATCGGGCCTGCCACGGCTTACTGCTGGAATGCAATCACGACCTGGAGATGTTGCGGGTAGGCCCTTATCCACCGGCGCTCAAGCGCCGCGTGGGCGGCGACTGGGGGCACCTGAACAACCGCCAGTCGGCGGCCCTGCTGCAGGAAATCCGGCACGAGCTGATGCAGCAGCTGGTCATCGCCCATATCAGTGAAAAGAACAATCACCGGGAGCACGTGGAGGCTGCGCTGGCAGATGTGTTCCCTTTCCGGGAGCGGGTGACCTGGGCTGACCAGGAAAACGGCTTCCCCTGGTTGGAGCTGGACTAGGCGCTCAGCACCTCAGCCCTGTTGGCAGTGTGCCGGTTCGACCAGTTCGAGCGCCTTGCGGCCTCGAAAGGCTTCCAGGTCCGCGCAGCGCAGGGCCGGGTTGTCAGCCAGGTCCAGTAACCTGAGCTCCAGCAGGTCCCTGAGCTCAGCCACCGTTTTCACGGCATTGTCGTCCAGGTAGAGCGCCAGCAGCGCTGTCATGTCCACCAGTGCGTTCACGGCTTCAATCCGGTTGTTCGACAGCTTGAGCCGGGTCAGTTGTTTGAACACCTGCAGCCCGCTGAGGTCGGTGACACCCGCGTGGCTGCAGTTCAGCGTGTCGAGCTGGTCCGCGGCAGTAATCCGCGCTTCCTGGATATGGACCACCACGCACTCGCGCAGCGCCTCATCGGGGATCTCATAATCCGAAAACAGCGGGGCCGGTGTGTAGACCACGCGGTCATTTACCGTGAACTTGTAGTCTGCGCAGCCGCTCACAGTAATCAACAGCAGCCCTGCGATAAGGCGCATCGATCTCTCCGGGTTGTGAACCCGGTCAAATCGCCGGGGCTCAAAAAATGACACTATAATTGCGGCGATCATAGTAAGGAAAGCGCGAGTAGACGTATGCAGGGATCCGGCTCAGGCCCGGCTGACGATACCATCAGCATTATCCAGCGAGGGAATCTCAAGACCATTGAGACTACCCTGCACAAGCAGTGGCGGCTGGGCCAGAACATCGTATTGTGCTGGAGCGCAACCGACAACGGCATTCTGCTGTTGATGGTACCCCATTATTTCCTCGGCAACTTCACGGCCACCGCCGCTGATGCAGGCGAGGAGGGCATGAAAAAGAGTGCTGCCCGGGAAAGCTACGTGCGGCGGCTGATCTCCGGGCGCCGCCGCAAGACCCGCGACGAGTTCTTCGAAATCAGCAACAAGCTCGGCGTTACCACCAACTTTATCAAGCTGCCCGAACCGCTCTCCGACCAGCCATTGATCGATGCCGCCATCGAGGAAATTGTGCGCCGTTACGGCCTGTCCTACGTGGGCAGCCGCGCGGTCATCCTGATCGACATTGCCCAGTTTTCCCTGTACACGCCGTTTGAACAGGCCAGCCAGCTCAACTCCCTGTCCTATTCCATGAACTCGGCTTACAACAAGCTGCTGTCGCGGGGGGTGGAGGTGAACTTTGCGCGCACCACCACCGGCGATGGTTACTACATCTGGAATCGGGACCTGAGCCCGGCGGCAAACGAAGACCTGTTGCACTTCCTGCTGCTGGTCATCGCCGACAACGCCATGGCGCGAGCGGCCTCCAAGGGCAACACCGTGCCGCTGATTCGAACCGCCTTCCACATCGGCAGCCACTACGAGTTGTACCAGGCTGAGGGCATCAACCCGACGGTATTCAGCTACATCGTCGGCGACGTGACCATCGAGCTGGCGCGCATGGTGGATCTGGCGCTGCCATCACAGGTGTTCATCGGCGACTTCAATGTCGAACTGCCGAGTCCGGGCCGTGACGACCCGGACGATACGGTGAGCCTGGATACTCTGGCGTTTCTCGATCGCTGTAATGAGGACATGGAGCGCCTGCTGGGTGTGAAGCTGTCCGGGCAGGAAGTCAGGGCCATGCGCTGCGAGACTTCGCGGGTGGACGGCGAAGACCGGCCGCGCCGTTTTCTCCTCACCGACAAGCACGGGCTGACCCGCAACGCCTATAACCTGGAACTGCATATCGAGACCAGCAGTGGAAGCTGGCAGCTCGGTATGGCCGGTGACAAGCTGCCGCGGCCCGCACTGCCGGGCGATGACGCTGTCGACGCCGCTGCCCTCAAGAGCGAGGCGCCCTCCCTGAAATCGGTCAGTGAGGAATGAACAGCATGTTGCAGTCGGTCAGGGCACGGCAGATGGATGTGAGCAACCGGGTTGATGTGACCGACCCGGATGCCGTGTGCGCCGCTGTGCTGTCAATTCTTGGCCGCCACTACAAGCGCGGGCTGAAGCCGATTGAGCAACTTGTGAAGGATTTCGCTCGCCTGTACCGTGGCGAATACCCCGGCTACCACGCCTGTGATGTGGGTTACCACGATATTCAGCATGTACTGGATGTGACTTTGGCGATGGCGCGCCTGGTCGACGGTCACCAGCGCCGCCACCGCAACGATGTGCCGCTGGATGCACGGCTGGCGGTGGCCGGCATTGCCGCCGCGCTGTTCCATGATTCCGGCTACATTCGCCGGCGTCACGACACCCGTCACAGCAACGGTGCCGAATACACCCGCACGCACGTCAGTCGCTCCAGCCGCTTTATGGGCGAGTACCTGCCCACCGTGGGGCTGGACTGGGCGGTGCCGATCTGCCAGCGGGTGGTGCATTTCACCGGTTACGAGGTGAACCCGGCGGATATCGATGTGCCCCGGGACGGCGAGCGCATCATCGGCTGGCTGCTGGGCACCGCCGACCTGATTGCCCAGATGGCTGACGTCGCCTACCTGGAGAAGTGTCGGGACCAGCTCTACCCGGAGTTCGTTGAAGGCGGCATGGCAGGGAAGCGCGGCAAGTACACCAAGACCGGCGTGATCTACCGGTCGCCAGCGCACTTGATGCAGTCAACACCGAACTTTATTCGCAGCGCCATCCAGGTGCGCCTGGACGGCTACTTCCACGCCTACTATCGCTACGCCGCCGACCACTTCGATGGTCCCAACTTGTACATGGATGCCATCGAGGAGAATTGCCTGCGCCTGGAGGAACTGTTGCAGCGCAACGATCCCGAACTGCTGATGGGCGATGCCCTGTCACCACCGTTCGCCTGATTGAGTGCCTGATTCGATCATCGCCCTGGCCGCGGCTGCCCCTGGCCTTGAGTCGAAAGCTGCCGCCCTCGCCGAGGAACTGGACTTGCCCACCCTTGACACTGCCCGCGATCCGCTCGCGGAGCTGGTGGTAACCCCCGAGCGCCTGGAATTGCGAGCCCGCGGCCCCAACGCGCCGGGTGCTATTGCCGTGGATTTCAGCGCCGGCGGCCTCCGGCACCGGCGTCGCGGTGGCCACAATGAGCCGCTGGGGCGCGCGGTGGGCGTCGGCAAGTGGGATCGATTGACAGTGGTTGACGCTACGGCGGGCCTCGGCCGCGACAGTTTTGTGCTGGCCGACCTGGGTTGCGAAGTCACGCTGCTGGAGCGAGACCCGCCGGTGTTTGCGCTGTTGCGAGACGGCCTGGCTCGAGGCCGCAGCGGCGATGACGCCTGGGTCACCGAGGTCTGCAGGCGCATGAGCCTGGTACGCGCCGATGCGCGGGAATGGTTGCGCGAGCACAGGGCGGACGTGGTTTACCTGGACCCGATGTTCCCGGCGCGCCGCAAAAGCGCGCGGGTGAAGAAGGAAATGTGGCTGTTCCAGCAGCTCTTGGAAGCCAACGACCCAGCGGACGGGTTGCTGGAGGCGGCGCTGGTTGCCGCCTGTAAACGGGTGGTGGTCAAACGGCCGGCCCGGGAAGCGCCGCTGGCGGGTGCTGAGCCGGGCTTTGCGATTCCCGGCAAGACGGTGCGCTTTGACGTCTACCTGCCGGCGCCACCTGCCTGATCGGGCGCGCCGGCCGCGCTAGCGCCCGTCGCTGACGCCGAACAGGGGCCGGGTCCACACCGACTGGAAAAAGGGGTCCAGCAGTCGATAGAGTCGACCTGAAGCGTATACCTTCTTGCCGCCTTCGATAGCGGCCAGGCCTTCTCGCACCACGGTTTCGGCGTCGTACCACATCCACTGTGGCATGCTGTTTTTCATGTCCATGAGGCCTGCGCGCTCGTGGAATTCGGTGTGGGTAAAGCCGGGACACAGGGCGCAGACTTTGACGCCGTCCCTGCCCACCGTGTTGGCCAGTTCCTCCGACAGGGCAATCACCCAGGCCTTGGTGGGGCCGTAGTTGCAACCGCCTCCCCGGGCAATACGGCCGGCCATGGAGGCGATGTTGAGCACCCGCCCGAAGCCGCGGGCCTGCATCGGCGGAATCAACAGGTGGCATAGTTCGGCGATGGAAATCATCATCAGCTGGTAGAAGGCCGCCTGTTCCGCCCAGTCGCCTTCATCCAGCAGGTTGGGGCCGGCAATGCCGGCGTTGTTGACCAGGTAATCCACCTGGATACCCTCCGCCTGCAGTTGGTCGAACAGGGCCCGCGGTGCGGCCGGGTCCGACAGGTCGGCGGGAATACCCCGGGCCTTGACGCCAAACTCCGCCGCCATTGACTCGGCGGTTTCCTTGAGCGGGCCTTCGCTGCGCGCAACCAGCACCAGGTCATAGCCCTGGGCGGCCAGCTGGCGTGCGAACTCTTTTCCCAGCCCGGCGGTGGCGCCGGTAATCAGTGCAGTGCGAGTCTCTGCGGGCATACATTCTCTCCTTGTTTCCCCGTGCTGTTCCGGTCGACGCGCCATGATGCTGGTGACGCGCTCCCGCTGTCCCGGGTGCTATAGTACAGCCTCCGCCGTCCGAGGATTTGCCCATGCGAGGCACCCCAATACCTGGCCTGCTGCTGAGGTCGCTGCTCGTTGCGACTCTCCTGTCAGTTGCACAGTTTACGCAGGCGGCGGGCGAACGGCTGCTGTTCTGGCAGGTGGACACCCCGCGTGCCACCGTTTACCTGCTGGGTTCCATGCACCTGGCCTCGCCGGAAATCTACCCGCTGCGATCCGAGATCATGACGGCTTTCAACCAGGCCGACGTGCTGGCAGTGGAGCTGGACATTAGCGGCGCCCGTGCGCTCGAGATCCAGCAGCGCATGCTGGAGCGCGGCACCTACCCGGAAGGGCGCAGCCTGCAGGACGAGCTCAGCCCGGCCACCTGGGCCGAGCTGGAACGGCGCCTGGAATCCAGCGGGCTGCCGCCCGTGCTGATGCAGAGCCTGAAACCCGGGCTGGTGGTGACCACCCTGTCCACCATGGAGATGATGAAGCTGGGCCTCAATCCGGAGCAGGGCGTCGACCGTTTTTTCCTGGAACGGGCGCGCGGCACCAAGCCCATCATCGAGCTGGAGACCGTCGACCGTCAGCTGGACGTGGTGCTGGATACACCGCAGCCGGATCTGCTGGTGAAACAGACGCTGGTACAGCTGGAAGACCTGGAGAGCATCATGAACCAGCTGGTCGACAACTGGAAGCGCGGTGACAGCCCGGGCCTGGCCAAGCTGGTTATCGAGGACGAACTCAAGAAGTACCCCGAGTTCCGCGACCTGCACCGGCGTATGTTTGATGACCGCAACCGGGACATGACCACGAAGATTCTCGACATGCAGTCCCGCGGTGGTACCTACTTCGTGGTGGTAGGCGCCGGTCACCTGGTGGGTGAACAGGGTATCGTCGCCATGCTCAGTCGCCGCGGCCAGTCACCCCGGCAGCTTTGAGCGCTCACCGGCCAGGCGTTAGCGGCCCTCTCGGATAAGGAGTCACCTATGGACCACAAGACAACTGCGCTGGTGACCGGCGCTTCGGCCGGTATTGGCGCGGAGTTCTGCCGCCAGCTCGCCGGGCGCTGCGAAGTGATCATTGCCACCGGCCGCCGGCTCGATCGGCTGGAAGCCCTCGCCGCGGAGCTGGAAGGGCAGGCGGAGGTGCATCCGGTGGCTGCGGATCTCGGCAGCCGCGAAGGTCGCACACGTGTTATCGAAGCCTTGCGCCAGAAGGGCCCCGCCGACTACCTGGTCAACAATGCCGGCTTCTCCACCCTCGGGCCTTTCGATAGCCTGCCCATTGATGACCAGCAGGCCATGGTGGACGTGCATATCACGGCAACCCTGGCCCTCACCCGGGCGGCGGTGCCCTTTATGCGCGAGTTGGGAGGCGGTGCGGTGATCAACGTGTCCTCGCTCGCCTCCTTTGGCCCGGTGCCCATGGCCGCGGTGTATTGCGCCAGCAAGGGCTTTCTCAACCTGTTCTCCGAGTCGCTGCAGAAAGAAGTGGCAGACGCCGGGATTCGGGTGCAGAGCCTGTGTCCGGGTTACACCATGAGCGAATTCCATGACCGCGAGGCCATGTCCGAGTTTGATCGGCAGATGGTGCCCGCCGAGGAGTGGATGGATGCCCCTGAAGTTGTGGCAGCCAGCCTGGCTGCGCTGGAGGGTGGGCCAGTGGTGCTGGTGCCCGGCGACGGCAACCGGGAGAGTGCGCGCAAGGGCGTGGCGCGGGCGCTGTCGAAGCTGGAAGGCTAGGCTAGGCGCGCAGCAGCAGTTCCAGCAGCCGCCGATAAACCCTTGCCAGGGCATCCACATCGGCGGCGGGCAGCCTTTCGTTGACCTGGTGGATGGTGGCATTCACCGGGCCCAGCTCCAGTACTTCCGCGCCGGTAGGGGCGATAAAGCGCCCGTCCGAGGTGCCGCCCGCGGTCGACAGCGCCGTTTCGACTCCGAGCTCTTCACGGATGGCCGTTTGCGCTGCCTCCACCAACTGTCCTTCCGGAGTCAGGAACGGTTTGCCGGAAAGCTCCCACTGCAGGTCGTAATCGAGCTGGTGCTGATCGAGGATGGCCTCGGTCCGCGCCCGCAGTTCGGTGTCGGTGCACTCGGTGGAGTAACGGAAGTTGAATACCACCTCGACAGTGCCGGGAATCACATTGGTCGCACCCGTGCCGCCGTTGATATTGGAGACCTGGAATGAGGTGGGTGGGAAATGCCCGTTGCCGGCATCCCAGTGCTGGCTCGCGAGCGCCGCCAGCGCTGGGGCCACCCGATGGATGGGGTTGTCCGCCAGCTGCGGGTAGGCGATGTGCCCCTGCTTGCCGCGCACGGTGAGCGCGCCGTTGAGGCTGCCGCGACGGCCGTTCTTGATCACATCTCCCAGCGCGTCCTGGCTGGAGGGCTCCCCTACCAGGCAGAAATCAATTTTCTCGCAGCGGGATTCTAGCCATTCCACTACCCGCACGGTGCCATCCACCGCCGGGCCTTCTTCATCGCTGGTGATCAGGAAGCCGATGCGACCGCTGTGATCGCCGGCTTCCAGGAACTGCTCGCAAGCCACCACCATCGCGGCGAGGCTGGCCTTCATGTCGGCGGCGCCGCGGCCTGTGAGGATCCCGTCTACCAGGCTTGGCTCAAAGGGTGGTGTGCTCCAGGCCGCTTCAGGACCAGGTGGTACCACATCTGTGTGGCCGGCAAATACGAACAGCGGGCCGCCCGTGCCACGTTCTGCCCAGAGGTTGTCCACCTCGCCGAAGCGCAGGTGCTCGCAGTGAAAGCCCAGCGCTTGCAGGCGCTCGGCCATCAGTTGCTGGCAACCGGCGTCCTCCGGGGTGACCGAAGGGCGGCGCATCAGTGCCTGGCAAAGCTCCAGGGCGGCGGTATCAGTTGTGGGCATGCAGCTCTTCGTTCAGTGCGATCGCTGACTGGTTGGCAAGGCATTCTACCCGGCCCGACTGCGAATTGCGGCGGAACAGGAGGTCGGAGCGGCCGGCGAGCTCCCGCGCCTTCACGGTCGCCACTTCATTGCCTTCAGCATCCAGCACCGTGACCTTGGTGCCGGCCGTCACATACAGGCCGGCCTCGACAGTGCAGCGATCGCCCAGCGGAATTCCCAGGCCGGCGTTGGCACCCAGCAGGCAATCGCGTCCCAGGGTGATGACGATGTCGCCACCTCCGGACAGGGTGCCCATGATGGAGGCACCGCCGCCGATATCGGTGCCGGCGCCAACAAAAATGCCGGCGGACACGCGCCCTTCGATCATACCCGGGCCCTCGGTACCGGCATTGAAGTTCACGAAACCCTCGTGCATGACGGTCGTACCCTCACCGAGGTAGGCGCCCAGCCTGACGCGCGCGGTGTGGGCAATGCGCACGCCGCCGGGGACCACGTAGTTGGTCATCTTCGGGAACTTGTCCACGCAGCTTACTTCCAGCTCGCGGCCCTGCACCCTCGCGGCCAGCTGGCGGGCGGGTAGCTCGGCCAGGTCGATGGCGCCTTCGTTGGTCCAGGCGACATTGGGCAGCACGGCAAAGATGCCGTCCAGGTTGGTCTGGCGTGGCTTGACCAGGCGATGGGAGATCATCTGCAGTTTCAGGTAGGCCTCTGGCACGCTGGCCGGGGCGCTGTCCTCGGTCAGCAGCACCAGCACTGCGGGCTTGCCCGAGCTCGCCATGGCTTCACAGGCGGACCACAGCTCCGGGGCTCCGGCGGCGGCGCACAGCTTGCCGAGTTCAGACAGGCCCGGGGCGTCCAGTTCGTGCACCGGGGCGCGGGTATAACCGGCATTGGTGAGCGCTGCGCCCAGCGACTCGTCGATGTCTATCATCGGGGTGGGGAAATAGACTTCCAGCCAGTCGCCGGTGGCGTTCCGGGTGCCGATGCCGACTCCCAGTGCGTAGAGAGATGCGCTCATAGTAGTAACTCGTGTAGCGGCTGTGCCCGTGGGCTACAGCGTGTGTTGCTTGAAAATGTCCTGGTAGAGCTGTTCGGAGAAACCCAAGTGGCGATCACTGCCCGTGTCCAGTACCGGCCTTTTCACCAGGGTGGGGTGCTCGAGAATGCTCATCCGGGCCGCCGCCTGATCCATGGCGTCACGAACGGCGGGGTCCAGTTGCTTCCAGGTGGTGCTGCGGCGATTGACGACTGCCTCCCAGCCCAGTTCCTCCAGCCAGCCGTCCACGGTAGCGGCGTCCAGCCCCTGCTCCCGGAAATCGTGAAACTGGTACTCGATGTTGTGCTGGTCGAGCCAGCGCCTGGCCTTGCGCACGGTGTCGCAGTTGGAGATGCCGTACAGCGTAATCACGGGAATCCGTCCTTCGAAATGGGCCGGCAGAATAGCAAAAGTCCCTGTTCCATGCATACTACGCCCCCCTGGGAACCGGAAATCTACGGGGTTTGCCCTGAATATGAGATCGCTACACAGCTTCCTTGCGGTGCTGCTGCTCGCCAGCCTGCTGGCATCCCGCGCCGAGAGCGGTCCGGCGGCCGTGGCCATGCCGGACAGCTATGCCGCCGGGGTGAGTCGCGAGGTACTCGCCGGTGGCGGCAATGCTGTGGATGCCGCCATCGCCGCCGCGTTTTCCCTGGCGGTGACCTACCCGGAAGCCGGAAATATCGGTGGCGGTGGCTTCATGGTCGTGCACATGGATGGCGAACCCGCCTTCCTGGATTTTCGTGAGCGGGCGCCCATGGCGGCGCATCGGGACATGTACCTGGGGCGCGGCGGCGAAGTCGATCACCGGGCCTCGCTGGTCGGGGGCCGGGCGATTGGCGTGCCGGGCACCGTGCGCGGCATGCAGGCGGCCCATGCGCGCTTCGGCAGCCTGCCCTGGGCGCACTTGCTGGCCCCCGCGATTCGCCTCGCCGACGACGGCTTCGTGGTTCACCCGGACCTGGCGGCGATGAAGGACGATGCCATCGAGCACTTTGGCGATGATGCCAATTTCGCCAGGCACTTTGGGGCCATGGATGCCGGGGCGCGCTTCCGGCAACCGGTGCTGGCCGCCACCCTCAGGCGCCTGGCCGCCGACCCGGATGATTTTTACACGGGCGAGATTGCCGGGAAGATCGTGGCGCAGATGGCGCGCAGCGGTGGCCTGGTCAGCGCCGAAGACCTCGCGGATTACTCAGCGCCCTGGCGCAAGCCGCTGCTGGCGTCCTGGCGCGGCCACCAGGTGGTATCCGCCCCGCCGCCCAGCTCCGGTGGTATCGCCCTGGTGCAACTGCTGGGTATGCACGATGCCGCCAGCTCGCTGTTCAACGGCGTGGCCCACAACTCGGCGCGCTATATCCACCTGCTGGCGGAAATTGAAAAACGCGCCTTTGCCGACCGCGCCGAATACCTTGGCGACCCGGATTTCGCACCCGTGCCGGTGGCCGCGCTGGTGGCACCTGACTACCTGCAACGGCGCGCGGCGGGCATTGAAAGGGAAGCGATCTCCGGGTCGGTGCTGCCTGGCCTGTCCGCGGAGGCAGCCGGGGCGGGGCGCAGCGCCGTTTACGAGAGTCCGCAAACCACGCACTTTTCGGTGCTCGACGGCGAGGGCAACAGCGCGGCCCTGACCTACACCCAGAACTGGGAGTTTGGCAGTGGCGTGGTGGTGGAAGGCGCGGGCTTCCTGCTTAACAACCAGATGAACGACTTCAGTGCCAAGCCGGGCGTGCCGAACGCCTTCGGGGTGATCGGCAGGGACATGAATGCCATCGCGCCGGGCAAGCGCATGCTGTCGTCCATGTCACCCACCCTGCTGCTGCGCGACGGTGACACGGCCGCGGTACTGGGTACGCCGGGCGGCAGCACGATTTTCACCTCGGTGCTGCAGGTGCTGCTGAATGTCCTGGATTTCGGCATGAGTGCTGAGCAGGCGGTAGCCGCCACCCGCTTTCATCACCAGCTACCCGCCGACCGGCTGATTCGCCACGACCCGGGCCGTGGCGTCGACCCGCGGGTGCTCGCACGACTGCAGGCGATGGGCTACCAGGTAGAGCCCAATAGCTGGGGGGCACTGGGGGATGTGCAGTTGATCACTGTCGATGCGGATGGCCTGGTACAGGCCGCGGCGGACCCGCGTGGGCGTGGTCGTGCCGAGGTGTTTGAGCTGGCGCCGGATTGAGGGTTGAGTCCCTAGGCCTTGCGGGTTTTCTTGGGCCGTTTGCGGTTCGGGTAGCAGGTTCTGCAGATTTCACAGACTGTGCCGTCGCAGCCACGGGCGGTACAGAACTCGCGGCCGTAGAAAATGATCTGCAGGTGCAGAGCGTTCCAGCATTCCTCGGGGAACAGCCGCTTGAGGTCCTTCTCGGTCAGGGCAACGTTCTTGCCGCTGCTCAGGCCCCAGCGCTGGGCCAGGCGGTGGATATGCGTATCCACCGGGAACGCCGGCACGCCAAAGGCCTGGGCCATCACCACGCTGGCGGTTTTGTGGCCCACGCCCGGCAGCGTCTCCAGCGCCTCCATGTCAGCCGGTACCTCGCCGCCGTATTCCTCGACCAGGATTTCGCTGAGTCGTTTGATCGCCCTGGACTTCTGCGGTGACAGTCCACAGGGTCGAATGATCTGGCGAATCTGCTCGGCGCTCAGCCGTGCCATGTCATGGGGGTTGTCGGCGGCGGCAAACAGGGCGGGTGTCACCTGGTTGACTCGCTCGTCGGTGCACTGTGCGCTCAGCAGCACTGCGACCAGTAAGGTATAGGGGTCGCTGTGGTCCAGCGGCACCGGCGGTTCCGGATATAGCGCCTGCAGGCGCTCCAGCACGTAGGCAACGCGCTCCGCTTTCAGCATCACAGGGTCTCCAGGGTCTGGCGCAGGCAGTCGGCCGCCCTCAGGCAGTCATCCAGCGGCGGCACCAGGGCCAGCCGCACCCGGTTCTCTCCTGGATTGCCGGCCGCGCTGTCGCGGCCGAGGAAGCGGCCGGGCAGCACGGTCAGGTGGTGATCGGCATACAGGCGGCGGGCGAACTCTGTGTCCGCGATCGGGGTGCGCGGCCACAGGTAGAAACCTGCGGGTGGGCGATCAAACTCCAGCACGCCTGCCAGGCGCTCACAGACGGCGTCAAACTTCTGCCGGTACAGCGCGCGGTTGTCACGTACGTGTGCCTCGTCGCACCACGCGGCCTGGCTGGCCCGCTGGTGGTGTAAGGGCATGGCGCAGCCGTGATAGGTGCGGTAGCGAAGAAATCGTTCGATGAGCGCCGCATCGCCAGCCACGAACCCGGATCGCAGCCCGGGCAGGTTGGAGCGTTTCGACAGGCTGTGGAACACCAGGCAGCGATCGTAGCCCGGAACGCCGGCCTCGACGCAGGCCTGCAGCAGCCCGGGTGGCGGCTGGCCCTCGTCGGCGTAGATTTCCGAGTAGCACTCGTCACTGACAATGACAAAATCGTGTTCCGCCGCCAGCCCGACCAGTTGCTTGAGCGTGGCCAGCGGGGTAATGGCTCCGCTGGGATTGCCCGGGTTGCAAATGTACAGGAGCTGGCAGCGTTGCCAGCTGTCTGCGGAGACAGCGCTGTAATCCGGCACGAAGCCATTGTCCGCTCGGCAATCCAGCAAGCCCAGCTCGGCCCCTGCCAGCAGCGCCGCGCCCTCGTAGATCTGGTAGAAGGGATTGGGGCACAGCACCAGAGGGTCGCGGCTGCGGTCGATCACTGCCTGGGCAATGGCGAACAGGCCTTCCCGGGTGCCGGCCACGGGCAGGATCTCGCGCTCCGGGTCCACCCCGGGCAGGCGAAAGCGCGCCGCCAGCCAGCCAGCCATGGTGTTGCGCAGCTCCGGGATGCCGCGGGTGGCGGGGTAGCGCGACACCTCAGGTAGCGCCTGCGCCAGCGCCTGCAGTACGAAGTCGGGCGCAGGGTGCTGGGGTTCGCCGATGCCCAGGTTGATCGCCGGCGCCGCGGGCGTAGCGAGGTCGGAGAACAGCTCGCGCAGGCGCTCAAAGGGGTAGGGCTGCAGCAGGTCCAGTTCCGGGTTCATCCAGGGAGTCAATCCAGGGCGTCAATACAGGGCGTCAATACAGGGTAAGTACAGTGGTGCTCGCTCAGGCCGCCGCCTGCTCGTCCAGCTCCTTGCAGATGGTGTTGCGTATGTTGGCGATCTGGTCGGCGTCTTCGAGCGGCTCGTTGTTGGCGTCGGTGATGAAGAACACGTCTTCCACGCGCTCGCCGAGGGTGGTGATTTTCGCCGCCTGCAGCACAATACCGTTCTCGAAGAAGATACGCCCGATACGGGCCAGCAGTCCTGGCCGGTCAGGTGTGGTGACCTCCAGAACGCTGACATTCTTCACGCTGTCGAGGTACATGCTGGTCTCGGTGGGCATGGCGAAGTAGCGTGCCGTGCGCGGTGTGCGGCGGCCCACCACTTCCGGGAAGCGCGACCGGTCGGTGAGGGTGCGCTTGAGGAACTCGATGACGTGCTCAAGGCGGTGGGTGTCGCTGGCAATCGATGCGCCGCTCTCGTCCAGCACGAAGAAAGTATCCATGGCCATGCCGTCAACGGAGTTGTAGAGCCGCGCGTCGTGGACGCTGAGGTGCAGTTGCTCCAGGGCGGCGGTCACTACCGAGAACAGGTAATCCTGGGTGCGGGCGTGGATAAAGATCTGGGTGGCGGCGTCGGTCTGCATAACCAGGTCAGGCTTCACCAGCACCAGCGGCGTGGACTTGTCATAGTGCTGGGCTATCGCTTCGGTGTGCCAGACGATATCGTCCACATGCTCCCGCAGAAAGTAGTCTTCGCCTGCCTCGGCCCACAGGGCCTCGACTTCCTCGGCGATGAAGCCGCGATCCTCCAGCCGCTCCAGCGCACGACGCTGGGTGCTGGCAATCGCCTCCTGCTTGCCCACCTGGTTGTCCAGGCCGCGCTGCAGCGCGCGTTTGGTTTCCGTGTAAAGCTGGCGCAGAAGGGACCCGCGCCAGGCATTCCACAGCGTCGGATTGGTAGCGTTGATGTCGGCCACGGTGAGGGCCAGCAGGTAGTCCAGGTAGACCTGACTGCCTACCGTGGTGGCGAATTCCTTGATGACGTCCGGGTCCGAAATGTCCTTGCGCTGGGCGGTGCCGGACATCAGCAGGTGGTTTTCCACCAGCCACACCACCAGCGCGGTGTCGCGCTCGCCCAGGCCGTGCTTCTCGCAGAAGGCACGGGCATCCGTAGCGCCGAGCTCCGAATGGTCGCCGCCCCGGCCCTTGGCGATATCGTGGTAGATGCCGGCGATGTAGAGCAGCTCCATTTTCGGCAGGCGCGCTGCGACACGGCTGGTGACCGGGAAACGCTCCTTGTCTTCCGGGTACAGCAGCCGGCGCATGTTCTTGACCACTTCCAGGGTGTGGGCGTCCACCGTGTAGATGTGGAAAAGGTCGTGCTGCATCTGGCCGACAATGCGGCCGAACTCCGGCAGGTATTTGCCGAGGATGCCATAGCGATTCATGCGCCTGAGCTGCAGGGCCAGCTTGTTGGGTGAGCGCAGTATTTCCATGAACAGGCGACGGTTGCGGGGATCCTCGCGGAAGGCCTCGTCGATCAGCTCGCGGCGCTCACGGGCCAGCCGGATGGTGGCGGCATACACACCCTCGATGCGCTCGTCCTGGGCGCACAGCAGGAACAGCTCCAGCAGCGCCGAAGGTGTGCGATCAAACACCTCGTTGTCCTTGACCTCGATGAGCCCGTTGCGAATCTGGAAACGCGGGTTGAGATCGACGATCTGCTCCGGCGCGTCGGAGCGCAGGATGACCTGGTCGAAGTGCTGCATCAGCACTTCGTTGAGCTGGGAGATGGCCAGGGCGGCGCGATAGTAGCGCTGCATGAACTGCTCCACCGCCAGGCGCATGTCACTGTCCTGGAAGCCAAATAGCCGCGCCAGTTCACGTTGGTAGTCGAACAGCAGGCGGTCTTCCTCGCGACCGGTGATCATGTGCAGGGCCCAGCGCACACGCCACAGGAAGTTGCGGCCGCGCTCGAGAATATGCAGTTCGTCCTCGGTGAGGAAACCCAGCGCCTTGAGTGCTTCGGGATCGCCGGTGCGGTAGTGACGCATGGCTATCCAGCTGATGGTCTGAATGTCCCGCAGGCCGCCCGGCGAGCCTTTGACGTTGGGTTCGAGGTTGTACTCGGTATCCGCGTACTTGGCGTGGCGCTCCTTCTGTTCATCCCATTTCGCGCGGAAGAACTCGGCACTGGGCCACAGCTGGTCGGGGCCGATCGCGTCATGCATCCTTACTCGCAGCGCGGCGGAGCCGATGATCAAGCGCGACTCCATCATAGTCGTGCAAACCGTCAGGTCGCGGCGGGCAGCCTCCACACACTCCTCAACCGTGCGCACCGCGTGGCCGATATCGAGCTTGATGTCCCACAGCAGGGTGATAAAACCCTCGATCGCGGCATGTTGAGCCTGGGCATCTTCGTCTACCAGTAGCAGCAGATCGATATCTGAGCCGGGGTGTAATTCGCCACGGCCATAGCCGCCGACGGCGAGCAGGGCGATGCGCTCTTCGCTCCAGTCAAAGCGCGCCCACAGTACGCGCATCAGTTCGTCGATGGCGGCGGCGCGTAGCTGCAGCAGCTCGCCGATATCGCGGCCCTTGTTGAATTCCTCGTTCAGCCAGTCAGTGGCGCGCTCCAGTGCGGCGCGCAGCGTGGCGATCGGGCTGTCTTCCTGGTCGCAGGCTGTGGCCAGGGCCTCCCGGTCCAGCAGCTCACCTGGGCAGGCATTCATGAGAAGCTTTCTTCGCTCCTGGCCGTGAGTACTTCGCAGCCGCTGGCAGTGACAGCAAGCGTATGCTCCCACTGGGCCGACAGGCGCCCGTCACGGGTTGAGACGGTCCAGCCGTCCTTCTTGTTGAGCTTTACGTGCCGGCGGCCGGCATTGAGCATGGGTTCGATCGTAAAGGTCATGCCCTCCTTGAGGGTCATGCCTGAGCCGCGGCGGCCGTAGTGCAGTACCTGGGGTTCCTCGTGGAAGACCCGGCCGATGCCGTGGCCGCAGTATTCGCGCACCACCGAGTAATAGTTCTTCTCGGCGTGCTGCTGGATGACGTGGCCGATATCGCCTAGGGTGGCCCCCGGTTTGACCACTTCGATGCCGCGGTACAGGCACTCCTGGGTGATCTTTACCAGCCGTTCAGCATGACTGGCGGGGGTGCCGATGAAAAACATCTTGCTGGTGTCGCCGTGGTAGCCGTCCTTGATCACGGTAATGTCGATGTTGACGATATCGCCGCTCTTGAGAATCTTCTTCTCGCTGGGAATGCCGTGGCAGACCACTTCGTTGACCGAAGTGCAAATCGACTTGGGAAAGCCGTTGTAGTTCAGCGGTGCCGGTACGGCGTCCTGCACGTCGACGATATAGTTGTGGCAGATGCGGTCCAGTTCGCCGGTGCTGACTCCGGGTACCACGTGCGGCTCGATCATTTCCAGTACCTGCGCGGCCAGCCGGCCGGCAGTACGCATCTTCTCAAGCTCGTCGTCCGATTTCAGGGTGACGGACATGGGGTCTTTGGGTAAGGGATGGTCTTCCATCGATCTACCTGGCTCTCTACCTAGCTTTCTACCAGGCTATTGACCTGGTGTATTCCGCGGGCGAGCCCGGGTTGTGCTGTCCCGGGTCGGGGCGTGCAGCCTGTGCACTGGCCCGATGCTCGGGTCCGCTGTGAAAAGGGGCGGTATTGTAACCCGAGTGCCCGTGGGTTGGGCAAATTTCAACCAAAAAACAGTGTCTTAGGGCGGATTCTATGGTATAAAGCGCGCCGTTCGATAGCGGCACTCCCGCCGCTATTGGACAAAACAACGACGCACACATGCCGTCACATGGTTCAGGGTGCCCGGATTACGCGGTTTTAACTGGCTGATCCGGGTTGAATCATGGGGCATGTGGAGGACTAACCCACTTACAAGGTAATTCACATGACGCAGGTAAGTATGCGCGACCTGCTGCAGGCAGGCGCACACTTCGGGCACCAGACTCGCTACTGGAACCCGAAAATGGGCGAGTACATTTTCGGTGCTCGCAACAAGATTCATATAATCAACCTCGAGCACACCGTGCCGGCATTCAACGATGCCCTGGCGCTGGTAAAGCAGCTCGCTTCCAACAAGAACAAGGTCCTGTTCGTTGGCACCAAGCGTGCCGCCGGCAAGATCATCAAGGAACAGGCGGATCGCGCCGGTATGCCCTATGTTAGCCACCGCTGGCTGGGCGGCATGCTGACCAACTACAAGACAATCCGCGCATCCATCAAGCGTCTGCGTGACCTGGAAACCCAGGCCGAGGACGGTACCTTTGCTCGCCTGACCAAGAAAGAGGCGCTGATGCGCACCCGCGCCATGGAGAAGCTTGAGCGCTCCATCGGCGGTATCAAGGACATGGGCGGCCTGCCCGATGCCTTGTTCGTCGTCGATGTAGACCACGAGCGGATCGCGGTGACCGAGGCCAACAAGCTGGGTATCCCGGTGATTGGCATTGTTGATACCAACAGCAACCCGGATGGTATCGACTACGTGATTCCCGGCAATGACGACGCCATCCGCGCCATCAAGCTGTACGTGACGGCGGTGGCTGACGCCTGTGTCGCGGGCCGTGAGGAAGCCGGCGAGGCTGCCGTGGCACGCGACGAGTTCGTCGAGGTCGAGGCTGAGGAAGGCGACGCCGAAGCGGCGCCCGCCGAGTAAGCCAATCCCGTCGGGGTGGGCGGCAGCCCACCCTGACCATTTCAGAATACTGTTCACGCCCCTCGAGGGGTATTTCGGAGGAATTCCAATGTCTGTAGCACTGGTAAAGGAACTGCGTGACCGCACCGGCCTCGGCATGATGGACTGCAAGAAGGCACTGGCCGCAGCAGACAACGACATCGAGAAGGCGATCGAAGATCTGCGCAAGTCCAGCGGCATGAAGGCCGCAAAAAAAGCGGGCCGCACCGCCGCTGATGGCGTGGTGGCGATTCGCACCGCGGAGGACGGCAGCTTCGGCACCATGGTTGAAGTCAACAGCGAAACCGATTTCGTGGCACGCGATGAAGGTTTCCTGGGTTTTGTCGGCCAGGTCATTGATGCCGCTCACAGTGGCAAAGAGACTGACGTAGCCAATCTGATGGCAGGTGATCTCGAGTCTGCCCGTGAGTCACTAGTCCAGAAGATCGGTGAAAACATTGGCGTGCGTCGCATTTCCGTGGTGGAAGCTGACGGCGGCGTGGTGGGCAGCTATGTCCACGGCAACAACCGCATCGCGGTGCTGGTCGAGCTCAAGGGCGGCGACGCCGATCTGGCCAAGGACGTTGCCATGCATGTAGCGGCAGTCAACCCCCAGGTCGTCAAGCCGGAAGACATGCCGGAAGAGGTGGTCGCCAAGGAGAAGGACATCTTCACCGCCCAGGCCCAGGACTCCGGCAAGCCGCCGGAGATTATCGAGAAGATGATCGGTGGCCGCATCAAGAAGTTCCTGTCAGAGAACAGCCTGGTAGAGCAGGACTTCGTCAAGGACCCTGAAGTTACCGTTGGCAAGCTGGTGGCGGCCGCCGGTGCTGAAGTCGTATCCTTTATCCGCTTCGAGGTGGGTGAGGGCATCGAGAAGGACGAGGTGGACTTCGCCGCGGAAGTGGCAGCCCAGCTCAAGCCCAAGGACGACTGATCCAGACTAGCGAGGCCACGGCCTCGCTTTTTTGTATCCGGGAGCAGTTCATACCAAGAATAAGGAGGAAAACCGGTGCCCAAGCAGTTCGGTGACAGGAAGTACCAGCGCATTCTGCTGAAACTCAGCGGCGAGGCGCTGACCGGAACCGAGAATTTCGGCATCGACCCGAAGATCCTCGACATGATGGCGCTGGAAATCGGCCAGCTGGTCGGCATCGGTGTCCAGGTCGGCCTCGTGATTGGGGGCGGCAACCTGTTTCGCGGCGCCGCGCTGAGTGCCGCGGGCCTCGACCGGGTGACCGGCGATCACATGGGCATGCTGGCGACGGTAATGAACGCCCTCGCCATGCGCGATGCCCTGGAGCGTTCCAGCATCGCCACCCAGGTGATGTCGGCTATTCCCATGAGCGGGGTCGTCGACCACTACGATCGCCGCAAGGCCATGCGCGCGCTCACCAACGGTGATGTGGTGATTTTCGCCGCCGGCACCGGCAACCCCTTCTTCACCACCGACTCTTCCGCCTGCCTGCGCGCTATCGAGGTGGAAGCTGACCTGATGCTCAAGGCCACCAAGGTGGACGGCGTGTATTCTGCCGACCCCATGAAGGTCGATGATGCGGTCAAGTACGACGAGCTGAGCTTCGACGAGGTATTGAAACAGGAACTGGGCGTGATGGACCTGACCGCCATCGTCCTGTGTCGGGACCACGAACTGCCGGTACGGGTGTTCGCCATGGAAGAACAGGGCGCGCTGCTGAGTATTATCCGCGGCGGTGACGAGGGCACCCTGATCCACCCCTGAGGGTGGGCGGGGCGACTAGCAGGGCTAACTCGATGGGTGTGAACAGGCCCTAGGGAGCAATAACAGTGATTGACGACATATTGAGCGACGCGCGCGAGCGCATGGCCAAGAGCCTTGAGGCCCTCGGCCACAATTTCAACAAGATTCGCACCGGCCGTGCCCATCCCAGCCTGCTGGATGACATACGGGTGGAATACTATGGCGCCGAGACGCCGCTGAACCAGATGGCCAATGTGACGGTGGAAGATGGCCGCACCCTGGCCGTTACCGCCTGGGACAAGGGCGTGGTGCCGGAAATTGAGAAAGCCATTCTCAAGTCGGACCTGGGCCTGAACCCGGCTACCGCCGGCGAGGTGATCCGTATCCCCATGCCGCCGCTGACCGAGGAAACCCGCAAGGGCTTCATCAAGCAGGCGCGCCAGGAAGCGGAATCGGCCCGGGTGTCGGTGCGCAATGCGCGCCGCGACGCCAACGGCATGCTCAAGGACCTGTTAAAGGAAAAAGAAATTTCCGAGGACGAAGAGCGCCGCGCCCAGGATGAGGTGCAGAAGCTCACCGACCGATTCATCGCCGATGTTGAGAAGGCGCTGGAAGAGAAGGAAAGCGACCTGATAGAGATCTGACCGTGATTCCGCAGCATATTGCGATCATCATGGACGGCAACAACCGCTGGGCCAGGCGCAGGAACCTGCCGGGTTCGGCAGGGCATCGCGCCGGCATGGAGGCCATCCGCAATGTGCTGGAGGCCTGTAATGAGCAGGGGGTAAAGGTACTGACCCTGTTCGCGTTCAGCAGCGAGAACTGGGGCCGTCCCCGCAGCGAGGTGCGCTACCTGCTCGCCCTGTTCATGCGCTACCTGCGCAATGAAACCCGCGCTCTCCACAAGGACGGAATCCGCATCCGCTTCATCGGTGAGCGCCACCGCTTCAGCAAGCGCCTGCAGGCGCTGATGGATGAGGCCGAAGCGCTGACCGCGGACAATACGCAAACTACCCTGGTCATCGCCGCCGACTACGGCGGCCGCTGGGACATCGCCCGCGCGGCCCGGCGGGTGGCGGAGCAGCTGGCGGCCGGCGACATCAGCGCCGATGACATCACGCCGGAACTGCTCCACGCCGAGACCTGCCTGACGGATCTGCCGGCGCCGGACCTGTGCATCCGCACCGGTGGTGATCACCGGGTCAGCAACTTCATGCTCTGGCAGTTTGCCTACAGCGAGCTCTATTTCACTGAGACCCTGTGGCCGGATTTTGCGGCCCAGGACCTGGCCCTGGCGCTGGAAGACTTTAGCGGCCGCGAGCGCCGCTTCGGCCTGCGGGAGGGTGCGGATGCGCCATAAGCTGAAGCAGCGCATTGTTACCGGGCTGGCCCTGGCCGGCAGCCTGATCGCCGCCGTGGTTTTGCTGTCGCTGCCGGGCCTGGCCGTTGTGTTTGGCCTGGTGGTGGCGATCGCTTCCTGGGAGTGGTCGCGGCTGGCGGGCTACCAGCAGCCGTGGCTGCGTCTTGGCTACCTCGGCCTGGCGCTTCTCAGCATGGGATTCCTGTATTTCTACGCCGACCTGGCGGGCGCGCCGCAGCTCGAGCGCCTGCAGCCGGTGCTGGGCCTGGCCTGCCTGTGGTGGGCGATTGCGCTGCTGTGGATCAAGACCTATCCCGTGAGCGGCGCGCTGTGGGCGACTGCGCCCATGCTTGGCCTGATGGGGCTGCTGGTGCTGGTGCCGGCCTGGTTGTCAGCGGTTTTCCTGCTGAGCTACGCCAACGGCAAATTGATGCTGCTCGCCATGGTGATTCTGGTGGCAGGGGCGGATATTGGCGCCTACTTTACCGGCCGCCAGTTCGGCAAGACCCGGCTGGCACCGATGGTAAGCCCGGGGAAGTCCTGGGAAGGCGTGATCGGCGGTCAACTGACCTGTATTGCCCTGGCGCTGCTGGCCCATGCAGTGTTGGGGCTGGAGCGAATCGGGCTGGCCGGTATCGTTGCCATCGCGGTGGCCGGTGCCGCCGCATCGGTGGTGGGTGACCTGCTGGAGAGCATGGTGAAGCGCCACCGCGGGGTAAAAGACAGCGGCACCCTGTTGCCTGGCCATGGTGGCTTTCTCGATCGTATCGACGGTATTACCGCCGCCGCGCCGGTGGTGGCACTGGGGCTGATCCTGGCGGGGTGGTTGCCCTGATGGAGGGTGGAATGCGCAGAGTGACCGTGCTCGGGAGCAGCGGCTCCATAGGTGTAAGCACCCTCGATGTGCTCGCTCGCCACCCGGAGCAGTTCGATCTGTTTGCCATCTCCGGTAATCGCTCGGTGGACGCCGTATTCGAGCAATGCCAGCAGCACCACCCGCGCTATGCGGTCATGGCGGATCCCGGCTGCGCTGAACAGTTGGCGTCACGCCTGGCCGGGTCCGGGTCGGAAACCGCGGTACTGTCCGGCAGCGAGGGCCTGGTGGAGATTGCCGAGCACCCGGAAGTGGATGTGGTGATGGCGGCCATAGTGGGTGCCACCGGTCTTGAGCCTACCCTGGCCGCGGCCCGCAGTGGCAAGACGGTGCTGCTGGCCAACAAGGAGGCCCTGGTGATGGCAGGGCACCTGTTTATGGCGGCGGTGGCCGAAAACGGCGCCACGCTGTTGCCTATCGACAGCGAGCACAATGCCATCTTCCAGTGCCTGCCGGCGGGCAGCGACGGCCGGGTGGGTACCCGGGGCGTGTCGAAGATCCTGTTGACCGCCTCCGGTGGCCCGTTCCGGGAATGGAGCGCCGAGCAGATGGCGGCGGCGACGCCGGACCAGGCCTGCGCCCATCCCAACTGGTCCATGGGTCGCAAAATCTCGGTGGACTCCGCCACGCTCATGAACAAGGGCTTGGAGCTGGTGGAAGCCTGCTGGCTGTTTGACCTGCCAGCGGATCGCATCGAGGTAGTCGTGCACCCCCAGAGCATCATTCACAGCATGGTGCAGTACGTGGACGGCTCGGTGCTGGCACAGTTGGGGAATCCAGACATGCGCACCCCGATTGCCCATGCCCTCGGCTGGCCCGAGCGCATTGGCTCCGGGGTCGCTGAGCTTGATATCATTGAAGTGGCTCGGCTCGACTTCGAGCGCCCCGACGTGGGTCGCTTTCCCTGTCTTGAGCTGGCCCGGCAGGCGGTGCGGCAGGGAGGTACCTCAATGGCCCAGCTGAACGCAGCCAATGAGGTCGCCGTCGCGGCATTCCTCGAGCAGCGCCTGGTCTTTACCGAGATACCTGAGCTGATAGAAGACGTGTTGACCCGTGCCGATGCCGCTGAACCGACGTCGCTGGATGTGGTCAAACAGGCTGACCTGCAGGCGCGGGAGTTGGCCCGGGAACGGCTGCTGGCTCGCGAGACGGGTTAGGCGGGTGAAGCAGATTTTGATGGACTGAGCGAACGTGGACCTGATTTACACACTGGCCGTTACGGCATTCACACTGGCAATCCTGATAGCTATCCACGAGTACGGCCATTTCTGGGTGGCCCGCCGCTGTGGTGTGAAGGTGCTGCGTTTCTCCATCGGTTTCGGCACGCCGCTGCTGCGCTGGCGCGACAAACTGGATACCGAGTATGTCATCGCCGCGATTCCACTGGGCGGTTACGTGAAGATGCTCGACGAACGGGAAGGCGAGGTGACCCCCGGCCAGGAGCAATACGCCTTCAACCGCAAGCCGGTACTGCAGCGCATGGCAGTGGTCTCCGCGGGCCCGATCGCCAACCTGCTGCTGGCGGTGGTGGCTTACTGGTTCGTATTCCTTGCCGGCGAAAGCGGGCTGACGCCGATCATCGGTGAGGTGGAACCGGGTTCTGTCGCCGAGGTGGCGGGCCTGGAAGCCGGCCAGGAGATTGTCGCCATCGATGGCCGCAAGACGCCGACCTGGCAGGCCGTGAACTACCGGCTGCTGGACCGGATTGGTGACAGCGGGCCGATCAGCTTCTCGGTGCGCTACCCGGATTCCGATATGACCTACCAGTCACAGGGTAACCTGGACGACTGGCTGCGCGGCGCTGAAGAACCCAACCTGCTGCGCGGGCTCGGTATCACCGCCTACCAACCGCCGATTGAACCGGTGCTGGAAACCGTTGTGGCAGACAGCCCGGCACAGGCGGCGGGGCTTGCGCCCGGCGATCGGGTGCTGAGTGCAGATGGCCAGGCCATGCCGGAGTGGTCAGATTTTGTGGATTACGTCCAGCAGCGCCCGGATGAAGCCATTGTGCTGCGCCTGGAACGAGAGGGTGCGCAGCTGGAAGCTACCCTGACACCAGCGCGCAAGATCGCGGAGAACGGCGAGGCCTACGGGCAAGTCGGCGTGACCGTACACGTGCCGGATTGGCCCGAGAACATGATCCGCCGGTTCAGCTATGGCCCATTGCAGGCGCTCGCCAAGGCAAGCCAGCGCACCGGTGAACTGGTGGCCTTTACGCTGAATTCCATCAAGAAGATGTTGATGGGCCTTATTTCCCACAAAAACTTGAGTGGCCCCATCACCATTGCTAAAGTGGCGACCGCCTCGGCGGAGTCCGGTCTGGAAGCCTTTGTGGCCTTCCTGGCACTGCTGAGCGTTAGCCTCGGAGTACTCAATCTGCTGCCCATCCCGGTGTTGGATGGCGGCCACCTGATGTATTACACGATAGAGCTTCTGGTAGGTAGGCCGGTACCTGAAAAGGTGCAGATACTGGGCTACCAGGTGGGCCTGTTCATCATTGTCGGGGTGATGATGCTGGCGTTGTACAACGACTTCGCTCGCCTGTAAGGGCGTGCAGGCGGTCGATTGTTGGAATGTGCGGTGGGCCCGGTGGTCGGGCGGCGGGATGATAGCCCGCGATAACGATAAGACGGGAAAAGGCGAACGGGTGACAACGGGCCGCGGGACGGGTAATGGACAGAGCCTGGACCAGGCGGCCGCGGGATTGCAGCCAGACAATCAGAATGCAAGGCATCGGTAGAACAATCACGCTATGGTTGCTGACGGGGTTTGTCCTGTCGGCGCTGCTGCCCAGGGCCATGGCCCAGGGTGGGGCGTCCGCGACGGCGCCGCTGATCGCAGCTCCCTTTGTGATTTCCGATATCCGCGTCGAGGGCCTGCAGCGTATCTCAGCGGGTTCCGTGTTTTCCGCCATGCCGATCGGCGTCGGCGATACGGCCACTGAGGGCTCGCTCCGCGCCTCAGCCAGGGCCCTGTTCCGAACCGGCAATTTCGACGATATCCAGATTGGCCGCGACGGTAATGTGATGGTGATCATCGTCGCCGAGCGGCCCAGCATCTCCGAGATCATCATCTCCGGCAACAAGGCGATTGAAACGGAGGACCTGCTCAATGGCCTGAAGGGCGCGGGTCTTGCGGAGGGCGGCGTGTTCCGCCGTTCGACCCTGGAAGGTATGCAGATGGAACTGCAGCGCCAGTACGTGCAGCAGGGCCGCTACGACGCCGGTATCGAGACTGAAGTGATTCCCGAGCCGCGCAACCGGGTGTCCATCAACATCGACGTGGACGAGGGCACGGTTTCCAAGATCAAGCACATCAATTTTGTCGGCAACTCGGTGTTTGATGACGACGAGCTCGCCGACCTGTTCGAGTTGCAGGCCACCAACTGGCTTTCCTTCATTACCAGCGACGACAAGTACTCCCGCGAGCGCCTCAGTGGCGACCTCGAGACCCTGACCTCCTACTACATGGACCGCGGCTACCTGCAGTTCCGCATTGATTCCACCCAGGTGGCGGTGAGCCCGGAGAAAGACGCGGTTTATATCACCGCCAACCTGTCTGAGGGCGATGTCTACACGGTCACCACGGTGGACCTGTCCGGTGACCTGGTATTGCCGGAAGAAGACCTGCGCCGCTTCCTGCTGGTGCGCGAGGGCCAGACCTATTCCCAACAGCTGGTCACCAGCACCGAGGAATACCTGACGCAGCGCCTCGGCAACGAGGGCTACAACTTCGCCAAGGTCACCGGCATTCCGGAGATCAGCGAGGAAGACAAGACCGTGGCCATGAAGTTCTTCGTGGATCCCGGCAAACGTACCTATGTGCGGCGCATCAGTTTCCGCGGCAACACCAAGACGATCGATGAAGTGCTGCGGCGCGAGATGCGCCAGATGGAGGGCGCGCCGGCCTCGGCGTCTGCGATCGAGGCCTCGCGGATTCGCCTGCAGCGGCTTGGCTACTTTGCCTCGGCCGAGGTGGAAACACCCGAGGTGCCCGGCCACGACGACCTGATTGACGTGGAATTTACGGTGGAGGAACAGTCCTCCGGCTCCATCGGCGCCAGCTTCGGTTACGCCCAGGATGCCGGTGTGATCCTCGGCCTCAACCTGCAGCAGGACAATTTCCTGGGCAGCGGCAAGCGCATCGGCATTTCCGCCAACTCCAGCCGCTTCCAGGATTTCTATAACTTCAGCTATACCAACCCCTACTTCACCGAGGACGGGGTCAGCCGCGGTTTCAATATCTTTTACCGGGCGACCGACCTCGATGAGATCAACGTGGCCCGGTACAACACCAACTCGTTTGGCGGCGCAGTCAACTTTGGCTACCCGATCCGCGAGACTGAGCGCCTGGGCTTTAGCATCGGCGCCTCGAACACGGAAATCACCGTGGGCCGATTTGCCGTGCAGGAAATCCAGGCCAGCCCGCGCCTGATCAATGGCATCGATTTTTACTACGACAGCACCTTCGACCAGCTCACCCAGAGATACACGGCCGCGGAGGAGCTGGTGCCTATCGAGCAGATACCGCCGGACTACCTGGTGCAGGACCTGGAGCCCGGGTTTATTGATATCAATGGTGACGAATACCTGAACTGGACGCTCACCACGAGCTGGAGCCAGTCGACCCTGAACCGCGGCCGCTTCGCTACCCGTGGCGTGGCCAACTCCGTCGCCCTTGAAGTCTCCATGCCCGGCAGCGACCTGGAGTTCTACAAGCTCACCTACCGCGGCGAAATGTACTTCCCGGTGACCAACCGGTGGACGCTGCACTTCCGCACGGAACTGGGCTACGGCGACGGCTACGGCCAAACCAGTGAATTGCCCTTCTACCAGCACTTCTTCGCTGGCGGATTCGGATCGATACGCGGCTACCAGCCCAACACCCTGGGCCCCCAGAGTACGCCGGCCCTGGAGTACATCACCGGCGCGGCGGCTACCGAGATCGATGAAAACGGAAACCCGATCGAGTTTAGTAATCTTGCCGCCTACGAGGCCGTCAATGAGCGGCTGCCTTTCCAGCAGAATTTCCGGCGCCGTGACCCCTTTGGCGGAAATGTTCTGGTAGAGAGCAGTCTTGAGTTAATATTCCCGCTCCCGTTCATCAAGGACCAGCGGCAGATCCGTACGGCGTTCTTCGTCGATGGGGGCAACGTGTTCAGCACCAATTGCCGCTCAACGCAGCGACAGTGTTTCGATGTAGACTTTGGCGAATTGCGTTACTCGGTCGGCTTGGGAGCCACCTGGATTACCGGCTTTGGGCCTATCACCTTCAGCGTGGCCCAGCCCCTGAATGCCGGAGAGTTCGACCAGGAAGAGGTGTTCCAGTTTACCCTCGGCCGGGGCTTTTGATTTTGTTTGATAATGGAGAAAACTGTGTCCAAGACGCTTAAAATTCTGTGTGCCAGCTTGTGCCTGGCGATGCTACCGTCACTGGCAGCGGCCCAGGGCCGCATCGCCGTGGTCGACCTCGAGCAGGCTATTTTGCAGACCGACAAGGCCCAGCAGCGCCTGAATGGGCTGCGGGAAACCGAGGACTACAAGGCCGACAAGGAAGAGCTCGATCGTCTGCAGCAGGAGCGCGAGGAGTTGATCAAGGAAGTCCAGAACGACCTGGCGGTGATGAGCGCAGAGCAGCAGCAGGCGGCCCGTAAGCGCCTGGCCAACAAGAACGCTGACCTCGAGCACGTACTGCGCAAGCTGCAGCAGGCAGAGCAACAGCTCGGCCAGGAACTGCTGCAGGAGATGACCCCCAAGGTTCAGGCCGTACTGCGCGACCTGATTACCAGTGAGGGCATTGGCCTGCTGATCCAGCGTACCGCCGTGATCCATGCCGACAACGGCTTCAGCATCACCGCCAAGGTGACCGACAAGCTCAACCAGCAGGCGGCGTCGGAATAAGACACGCGCGTACCGGGCGGCAGCGGCCGGCGCGCGCAACGGGCTTGACAGGTATGGGCTTGCAAGGAAAGGAGGCTGTGGCGTGGCGGAAATGATGATCGAGGAAATCCGGGAGTACCTGCCGCACCGCTACCCGTTTCTGTTGGTGGACCGCGTGGTCGAGATCACCCTGGGCGAGTCCATCGTGGCCTACAAGAACATCACCGTGAACGAGGAGCTGTTCCAGGGCCACTTCCCGGAAAAACCCCTTTTTCCCGGCATGCTGACCCTGGAAGCCATGGCCCAGACCGCCGGCATCCTTGGTTTCAAGACCATGGACAAGAAGCCTGAAGACGGCTCCATGTACATGTTTGTCGGCGCTGACAACGTCCGCTTCAAGCGCCAGGTGGTCCCCGGTGACCAACTCATGCTCCGCGCCCGGGTGCTGTCGGTGCGCCGCGGTATCTGGAAGTTCGAAGTCAGCGCTGACGTGGACGGCGAACTTTGCGCTTCGGCGACTATCCTCTGTGCCGATCGCTGATCCGGCGTTTGCCTCGCTACTGAAGTAACAATCTGCTTGGCCGGTCGACATGGTTTCCCACGGAAACCACATCGACCGTCCCGGTAGCCCTGGTCTCCGCAGTGTTTGATCTTCTTGAGGTAGTCGTTGGGTTGGCCGGTCGACATGGTTTCCCGCGGAAACCACATCGACCGTCCCGGTAGCCCTGGTCTCCGCAGCGTTTGATCTTCTCGAGGTAGGGGGTGGGTTGGCCGGTCGACATGGTTTCCCATGGAAACCACATCAACCGTCCCGGTAGCCCTGGTCTCCGCAGCGTTTGGTCTTCTCGAGGTAGGGGTTGGGTTGGCCGATCGGCACGCTTTTCCATGGAAAGCACATCAATCGTCCCAGTGCTCTGACTCGGCAGTGTTTGATCTGGTTAGCCAAAGAAACGGTGCCTGGCACAAGTGGCACATGCCACGCCGACTTGAGGACGGGTGATATGGTTTCCGTGGGAAACCATGTCACCTGGCCAACCCGCTTGATGGTCCTCAAATCACTGCGAGAGATGATCGCCAGGGTCGATCAACCGCGACTGCGGTAACGGTTTTTCCGCTCAAACTCATGATGTGCTTTTCCTGGTTTTGGGGCCACGGTATGCTGCGGAAAAAACAAATCGGCACCGCCAGGTGCATGTATCAGGGGTCGAGTACCGCCATTGGAAGCGGATCTATTCAGTAGTCATCATCCCGAGGAGGGGCTCGCGGGCGTGGACGAAGTCGGTCGCGGCCCGCTGATCGGCGACGTGGTGGCGGCAGCGGTTATCCTCGATCCGGCCCGGCCCATCGAAGGCCTGAACGACTCCAAGAAACTCACTGCCAAACGCCGCGAAGCCCTCGCCGTGGAAATCCGTGAGTGCGCGCTGGCGTGGGCGGTGGGTCGCGCCAGCGTGGCGGAGATAGACGAGATCAATATCCTGCAGGCGAGCCTGCTCGCCATGCATCGGGCGGTGCAGGGGTTGCAGGTGGAGCCCGCCTATGTGCTGGTGGACGGCAATCGGCTGCCGCGCTGGCCCTATGCTTCGGAGCCGGTAGTGGGTGGTGATGCCCGGGTGCCGGCCATTGCGGCTGCGTCCATCCTGGCGAAGGTACAGCGCGATGCGGAGATGGTGGCCCTGGATGTGCGCTACCCCGGCTACGGCCTGGCGCGCAACAATGGTTACCCCACGGCCGAGCACCTCGAGGCCCTCAAACGGCTCGGCGTCACGCCGGAACATCGCCGCAGTTTCGGGCCGGTGCGCGAGCTGGTGACGGTGCAGGAGGTGAGCGCCTAGATGACGGCGTTTGTGCACCTGCGGGTTCATACCGAGTACTCCCTGGTCGACAGCCTGGTGCGGGTCAAACCGCTGGTGGAGCGGGTAGCCGAGCAGGGGATGCCGGCGGTGGCAGTCACCGACCAATGCAATTTCTACGGCCTCGTGAAGTTCTACAAGGCCGCCACCGGCAGTGGCGTGAAGCCCCTGTTCGGCGCCGACCTGCTGGTGCGTGAAGGCGAGGAAGCCCCCACCCTGATCAGCCTGCTGGCGGCGGACAATACCGGCTACCGCAACCTGACCCGACTCATCTCCCGCGCCTACCTTGAGGGCCAACACCTCGGCATCCCCCAGGTGGAGCGCAGCTGGCTGGCGGAGGCCGCTGACGGGATTATCGCGCTGTCCGGGGGGCGCAGCGGAGATGTTGGTCATGCCCTGGTGGCAGGCCGCCGCGAGCAGGCGGCCGAGCAACTGGCACAGTGGGTGGCGATCTACCCGGATCGCTTCTACCTGGAGTTGCAGCGCACCGGCCGCGACAACGAGGATGCCTACCTGCATGGGGCAGTGGAGCTGGCGGCCGCCAGCGGCTGCCCGGTGGTCGCTACCAACGACGTCCGCTTCCTGTCGCCCGATGAATTCGAGGCCCATGAAGTTCGGGTCTGCATTCACGAGGGGCGCACACTCGACGACCCGCGCCGCTCCCGCAACTACACCGAGCAGCAGTACCTGAAGAGCCCGCAGGAGATGTGCGAGCTGTTCAGCGATATACCCGAAGCCATCGAGAACACCGTGGAGATTGCCCGGCGCTGCAACGTCAGCCTGGAGTTGGGTAAGGCCTACCTGCCGGACTACCCGGTGCCGGAAGGCCTGACCATGGACGAGTTTTTCCGGCAGATTTCCCACGAGGGCCTGGATGCGCGGCTGGCCACGTTGTTCGATACCGCGAGCGCGGACTTCCCGGAAAAGCAGGCGCGGTATCGCGAGCGCCTGGACTTTGAGCTGGACGTCATTATCCAGATGGGCTTCCCCGGATACTTCCTGATCGTGATGGACTTTATCCGCTGGTCCAAGCAACAGGGCATCCCGGTTGGCCCCGGCCGAGGCTCCGGTGCCGGTTCCCTGGTGGCCTATGCGCTGGAAATCACCGACCTCGATCCCATCGAGTACGACCTGCTGTTCGAGCGCTTCCTCAACCCCGAGCGGGTATCGATGCCCGACTTCGACGTCGACTTCTGCATGGAGCGCCGTGACCAGGTCATCAAGTACGTCTCCGACACCTATGGCGGCGACGCGGTCTCGCAGATCATTACCTTCGGCACCATGGCCGCCAAGGCGGTGGTGCGCGACGTCGCCCGTGTACAGGGCAAGAGCTACGGCCTGGCCGACAAGCTCTCCAAGCTGATCCCCTTCGAGGTGGGCATGACCCTGGACAAGGCCTTCGAGCAGGAAGAGGTGCTGAGGGACTTTCTGAAGGAGGATGCCGACGCCCAGGAGATCTGGGACATGGCCCTGCAGCTCGAGGGCCTGACCCGCAACGTCGGCAAGCACGCGGGCGGCGTGGTGATCGCGCCCTCGGAATTGACCGAGTTTTCGCCGCTGTTCTGTGATGACACCGGCGGCAGCCTGGTGACCCAGTACGACAAGAACGACGTGGAAGACGTCGGCCTGGTCAAGTTCGACTTCCTCGGCCTGCGCACGCTCACTATCATCGACTGGGCGGTGGACATCATCGACCGCCAGCGCCAGGCTGCCGGTGAGACGGCGCTGGATATCTCTGCCATCCCGCTCGATGACGAAGCGACTTTCAAGCTGCTACAGAGCGCGAAAACCACCGCCGTTTTCCAGCTCGAATCCCGCGGCATGAAGGACCTGATCGACCGCCTCAAGCCGGACTGCTTCGAAGACATCGTGGCACTGGTGGCCCTGTTCCGCCCCGGCCCGCTGCAATCCGGCATGGTCGACAACTTCATCAACCGCAAGCACGGTCGTGAGGCCATCTCCTACCCGGACACCCAGTACCAGCACGAGTGGCTGCAGCCCATCCTCGAGCCCACCTACGGCATTATCCTCTACCAGGAACAGGTGATGCAGATTGCCCAGGAGCTGGCCGGTTACACGCTGGGCGGCGCCGACCTGCTGCGCCGCGCCATGGGCAAGAAAAAGCCCGAGGAGATGGCCAAGCAGCGCGCCGTGTTCGAGGAGGGCGCTGCCGGCAAGGGCGTTGACCCGAACCTGGCCATGAAGATCTTCGACCTGGTGGAGAAGTTCGCAGGCTACGGTTTCAACAAGTCTCACTCCGCCGCCTATGCCCTGGTGTCCTACCAGACCGCCTGGCTCAAGACCCACTACCCGGCGCCCTTCATGGCCGCTGTCATGAGCTCAGAACTGCAGAACACCGACAAGATCGTGATCTTTGTTGACGAGTGTCACGCCATGGGCCTGCCGCTCAAGCACCCGGACGCCAATGTCGGCGACTACATGTTCACCGTGAACAGCGAGGGTGAAATCATCTACGGCCTGGGCGCCATCAAGGGGCTGGGCGAGGGCCCGATCAGCAGCATCATGGAAGCGCGCCAGGAGGGTGGCCCCTTCACCGACCTGTTCGACTTCTGTGCCCGCACCGACCCCAGGCGTGTCAATCGCCGGGCGGTGGAGGCGCTGATCCGCTCAGGCGCTTTCGATTCCCTGGGCGAAGACCGGGCCGTGCTGTGGGCAGCGCTGGAAGACGCCCTGCAGGCGGCCCAGCAGAATGCCGCCAACGCCAGCGCCGGCATGGAAGACATGTTTGGCGGCCCGGTGGCAGAGGCCGCCGGTGGCGATGTCTACGCCCACTACCGCGCTGCCAGGCCCTGGTCAGCCAAGGTTACGCTGGCAGGCGAGAAGGAAACCCTGGGCCTGTGGATTACCGGCCACCCCTTCGATGAATACGAGGCCGAGCTGCGCAAGATCGCACCCACCCGCATCCAGGAACTGCGGCCCGACGGTTCCCGCAACCAGGTGGTGACCGGGTTGGTGGTGGCCATGCGCACCATGAAGACCAAACGCGGCGACACCATGGCGATCCTGAGCATCGATGATCGCAGCGCCCGCATGGAAGTTACCGTGTTCGGCGAGGCCTACAGCGAGTACCGGGAGCTGCTGCAGAAAGACGCCATCCTCATCCTCGAGGGCTCGGTGGCAAACGACGACTACTCGGGTGCCCTGGGCATGCGTGCCAACAGCGTGCGCAGCCTCGAACAGGCCCGCCAGTCGGCCCGCGCCGAACTGACCATCGAAGTATCCGCGGACCTCGTCGACGAGGCCTTCGCCGACCGCATCCACCACCTGCTCGAGCGTGCCAGCGACGGCCAGTGCCCGGTCGCCTTCTGGTACTGCCAGCCCGACAACCGCGCCCGCCTGCCTCTCGGCGACCGCTGGCGCGTCAGTCCCACCGACGAACTCATCCAGCAACTCCAGGAATTCTGCGGCCCCGGCAAGGTCACCCTCAGCTACCCCGCCTGACGCGACTAAGAACTGTGATGCGCTTATTGTATTTCTCCGTCGGCCGGGTGCGAACTGGGCGCCCACTTCCCCGGACACGCTAAAAGCATGACATCCCTGTCTCGCTCGGGAACGGCCGTCCTGGCCGTTCACGGTCCGGGGAAGTCGGCGCCCAGCTCACACCCTCTTGCGGCGCCATGTTCATGCATTTCTGCTTCTTAGTAGAGAAGTCGACGGAGCTCTGACAGAGCGCGTGCTGTATCCAGGGCTTTTCCGGGACAGGTGCACGCCAAGCTTTTGCTCTCTGAGTTGCCGCGATCACTTGATCCGCTTCGAAGCTGGGAGCTAGCAGTAGCATCGGCAGAGCGCGTGCGGTGCCCCAGGCCCTTCCGGGACCGTATGCGGCCAGGGATGGCCGCATCCGAGCGAGACATGGACGTCATGCTTTTAGCGTGTCCCGGAAGGGCCTGGGGTATCGCGCGTGCGTCATCAGGTGCGCCTGCGCCGGCTTTGATCTGGGTATCGCGCGTGCGTCATCAGGTGCGCCTGCGCCGGCTTTGATCTGGGTATCGCGCGAGCGTCATCAGGCGCGCCTGCTCCAGCCTTGATCTGGGCTCGGCGCGGCGCCGGCAGGGAATAACTGAGGCGCATCAAGAAACCGGCAGACGGGGCTAGTGGGTGACATGGGCAGCTCCTATGCTGGAGGCGTTATGGATTCTTCGTACAAGGCAGTCCCCACCACGGGTGAGCCCGCCGCACTCGGGACGCCGCGTGCCATTGCCCGGCTGGATGCTTTGCAAGGTGTGTCCGGCGCAGTGCTGGTGGGGTTCATGTGGGTTCACATGTTCCTGGTGTCGAGCATTTTGCTGGGCAAGGACGCCATGTACACCGTGACGCGCATGCTCGAGGGAGAGTTCCTGTTTGGGCGTCCCTATCCGGCCCTCGTGAGTGCGGTCGCGGTGGCGGTGTTGGTGATCTTCCTGGTGCACGCGCTGGTGGCGATCTGGCGGCTGCCGGCGAGCTACCGGCAGTACCAGGTGTTCTGGCGGCACAGTCGCGGCCTGCGGCACACCGATACCACGCTGTGGCTGGTGCAGGTGGTGACGGGAATCGTGTTGATGTTCACCGCGACTATCCACCTCTACGACATGGTTATGCATCCCTCCATGATCGGCCCCCACGCGTCGTCGGCGCGGGTTTATGGCGGCACCTGGCTGCTCGACCTGGTGTTGATGTTTGCCGTGGAAGTACACGCGGGGGTAGGGATTTACCGGCTGATTATCAAGTGGGACCTGTTCGGTCTTACCCGCCGGCGCCAGTTACTGCGACGGGTGGTGGCCGGCATTGTGCTGTTCTACCTGGTGCTGGGCAGTTTTACGTTAACGGCCTACATGAAGATCGGCGCTGAACCCGCCGTGCAGGCTGGAGAGCGCTACGTACCCAGTTGGCAGCAGGGCGCGTACTGATGGAAATCATTCACACCGACGCGCTGGTGGTTGGCGGTGGCCTGGCAGGCCTGCGAGTGGCGATTGGTGCGCGCCGGCGCGGCCACGAGGCGATCGTGCTGAGCCTGGTGCCGCCCAAGCGCTCCCACTCGGCGGCGGCCCAGGGCGGCATGCAGGCCAGTCTTGCCAACAGTCTCAAGGCGCGTGGTGATAACGAAGACGTGCATTTTGCCGATACGGTGCGGGGCAGCGACTGGGGAGCGGACCAGGACGTGGTGCGACTGTTTGTGCACACGGCGCCCAAGGCGGTGCGCGAACTGGCGGCCTGGGGGGTGCCCTGGAACCGGGTCAAGCGTGGTCCACACCGCGCCATTATCAACGGCCAGGCGGAAACCCTGGTGGAGTCCGACGCAGCCCACGGCCTGATCGATGCGCGAGACTTTGGCGGCACGCGCAAGTGGCGCACCTGTTATGTCGCGGATGGCACCGGGCATTCCATGCTCTATGCAATGAGCGACCAGGCCATCGCCCGTGACATCCCCGTGCACGAACGCAGCGAGGCGCTGGCCCTGTTGCACGCCGACGGGCGCTGCTACGGCGCCATAGTCCGCGACCTGGTCACCGGCCGGCTGCGCGCCTACCTGGCCCGGGCCACCTGCATCGCCAGTGGCGGCTTCGGGCGCATCTACCGGGTATCTACCAATGCAGTGATCAATGAAGGTATCGGTGCGGCCATCGCGCTGGAAACCGGCGTGGCGCCGCTGGGGAATATGGAAGCGGTGCAGTTTCACCCCACGGGTATCTTCCCGGCGGGCATCCTCGTTACCGAGGGCTGTCGGGGCGACGGCGGCCTGCTGCTGGACGGTGATGAACATCGCTTCATGCCCGACTACGAGCCGGAGAAGCGTGAACTGGCCTCTCGTGATGTGGTGTCTAGGCGCATGGAGCAGCACATCGCCGAGGGCAAAGGTGCCCGCACCCGTTTCGGGGAGCACCTGTGGCTGGATATCCGGCTGCTGGGCGAGGCCCATATCGATTCCCGCCTGCGCGAGGTCAAGGAGATATGTCGTTACTTCCTCGGCATCGATCCCGCCCGGGAGCTGATCCCGGTGCGCCCGGCCCAGCACTATTCAATGGGCGGTATCCGCACCGACTACCGGGGTGAGAGCACCGGGCTCAAGGGGTTGTTCGCGGCCGGAGAAGCGGCCTGCTGGGATATGCACGGATTCAACCGGCTGGGTGGCAACTCGGTGGCGGAGACCGTGGTGGCCGGCATGCTGGTCGGTGAATACATCGCTGACTGGTGCGATTCTCCCGACAGTGAGTTTGCGGCCTCCACAGCCCTGGTCCGCGAGCAGGGTGGCGCGGTCGCAGACCGCCTTGCGGCAATCGCCGGCAGTACGGGACGTGAGAGTCCCTTTGAGATTCTGCGCATCATGCAGGAGACCATGACCGACAAGGTCGGTATTTTCCGCAGCGGTGAGCGCCTGCAGGAAGCGGTGAGCACGCTGCAGTCCCTGCGGGTGCGCTGCCGCGATATCGGCCTGCGCACCCAGGTGCGTGGCGCCAACCCGGAACTGGCGGCCGCCTACCGGGTGGAGAAGATGCTCAAGCTGGCCCTGTGCGTCGCCGCCGGGGCGCTGGCGCGCACCGAGAGTCGCGGCGCCCACTACCGGGAGGATTTCCCGCGCCGGGATGACGCCCGCTGGCTGTCCCGCACCCTGGCCACCTGGGAGGGCCCGGCGGCGGATGCGCCGACCCTCAGCTACCAACCGCTGGACGTCATGGCGATGGAATTGCCGCCGGGCTGGCGCGGCTACGGGGCCAAAGATCACATTGAACACCCGAACACCGAGCAGCGCGCTCAACAGGTAGAGGCGATAGAGCAAGAGCATAGCGATCGCTTTGAGCGCCAGCGCGCACTGCTACCCTTTGAGTCCCTGTTGCCGGAGCGCTTCCAGGGCCGCAACGAGCGCCTGCCGGAATCGGAGGAGGGCGCTGCATGAGCGAGTTGATAGCCCGCGAGCGGCGCCAACTGGAATTGCGCGTATTGCGCTACAACCCGCAGGACCCGGACGCCACGCCTGCCTTCCAGAGCTACTTCCTGGAGGAGGCGGATGCCATGACCCTGTTCATTGCGCTCAATGACATCCGCGAATACCAGGATCCCAGCCTGCAGTTTGATTTCGTTTGCCGGGCCGGGATTTGCGGCAGCTGCGGCATGTTGATCAACGGCAAGCCGGGGCTTGCCTGCCGCACCCTGACCGCCGACCTGCCGCCGCGCATCACCCTGGCGCCGCTGCCCGGCTTCGAACTGATCGCCGATCTGTCGGTGAACACCGGCAAGTGGATGCGGGCCATGAGCGAGCGCCTGGAAACCTGGTTGCATGCCGCCAGCGATGACCCGGACATCGACAGCCTTGAGCCGGTGATGGAGCCCGAGCTTGCCCAGGAGATCTACGAGTTGGAACGCTGTATCGAGTGTGGCTGCTGTATCGCTGCCTGCGGCACCATCCAGATGCGAGAGGACTTCGCCGGCGCTGTGGGCCTCAACAAGCTGGCGCGGCTGCGTCTCGACCCGCGGGACACCCGCAGCGATGCCGACTTCTACGAACTGGTGGGTGATGAGAGTGGCGTCTTCGGCTGTATGAGCCTGCTGGGCTGCGAGGACAGCTGCCCCAAGGACCTGCCGCTCGCCACCCAGATCGCCTGGCTGCGGCGGCGCATGTTGGCCAGCGCCCTGGATTGAGACACCGGTCTGGGCGCGCCTTCGAAGCGAATCCCTCCTAGCCTTCGGGCCCGACCCATGACTCTTGGTCCTGACCCATGAAAAGTGCAGCGATTACGCGGGCTTAGGTTTTATCGTGTACACTGGCCGCCTTACACCCCTATAGGCTCACACACCCGCAATGAACCCGAATTTCCTGGACTTTGAACAGCCCATCGCTGAACTCGAGGTAAAAATCGAGGAGCTGCAGCTGGTCGGTTCGGACAACGACATCAATATCGGCGACGAGATCGCCAAGCTCCGGGAGAAGAGCACCCGGCTGACAGAAAAAATCTACGCCGGCCTGAGTGCCTGGGACATCGTCAAGGTGGCTCGTCATCCCCAGCGCCCCTACACCATGGACTACCTGCCTCGGGTGTTCACCGAGTTCGATGAGCTGCATGGTGATCGCCATTTTGCCGACGACAAGGCGATTGTCGGCGGTGTCGCCCGGCTGGACGGCAAACCGGTGATGGTCATTGGCCAGGAGAAGGGCCGCAGCGTACAGGACAAGGTGACCCGCAACTTTGGTATGCCCAAGCCGGAGGGCTACCGCAAGGCCCTGCGGCTGATGGAGCTGGCTGAACGCTACAGCATGCCCGTCATTACCCTGATTGATACGCCCGGGGCCTACCCGGGCATCGATTCCGAGGAGCGTGGTATCTCCGAGGCCATTGCCCAGAACCTGGCGGTCATGTCACGCCTGCGCTCGCCCATCATCTCGGTGGTGATCGGTGAAGGCAGTTCCGGTGGCGCCCTGGGTATTGGTGTGGGTGATCACCTCGCCATGCTGCAGTACTCCACCTACTTCGTCATCTCCCCCGAAGGCTGTGCCAACATCATCTGGAAAACCTCGGAGAAGGCGCCGGATGCTGCCCAGGCCATGGGGGTGACATCCAGCGTGCTGCAGGAACTGGGCATTGTCGACGCTACCATCGAGGAACCCCTGGGCGGCGCGCATCGCGATGTCGACCTGATGGCTACCCGTGTTGAAGAGCACCTGGTCCAGGAGCTCGAGCGGCTGCAGGCCGTGCCGCTGGATGAAATGCTGGAGGCGCGCTACCAGCGCCTGCTTTCCTACGGCAACTGAGCTGCCCGGGTCCGGTGACCCTTACCGCTGACAAGCTCTGGCCCGCACTGGAACCCTGGTGCGGCGCCGGTCGGTGGTGGTTGGGGCTGAGCGGGGGACTGGATTCCTGCCTGCTTCTGAGCCTGCTCACTGAACTGCGCGATACGTCCGGCCGCCGGCTTCCCGAGCTGGCGGCCATTCATATCGATCACCAACTGCACCCGGACTCGCCGGTCTGGGCCCGCCATTGCGCTGCGTTGTGCGACACCCTCTCGGTGCCGCTGGAGCTGCGCCGGGTGGAGGTCACACCGTGCGGTGACGGCATAGAGGCGGCGGCGCGACGGGCCCGTTACCAGGTGTTCGACCGCCTGGTCGGGGAAGACGACGTGTTGATGCTGGCGCACCACCGCGACGATCAGGTCGAGACCTTCTTTCTACGCCTGATGCGCGGTGCCGGCCCGCGTGGCCTGGCGGGCATGCCCGCTTCCCGCGCGTTGCGGTCGGGGCGGCTGCTGCGACCCCTGTTGCCCTACAGCCGGGAAGAACTCGAGGCTTGCGCCGGGCAGCGCCAGCTGCAGTGGGTGGAAGACCCGTCCAACGCCGACCTCGATCTCGATCGCAACTTTCTGCGCCAGCGCCTGTTGCCGGTGCTGGCCGAGCGTTGGCCCGGCTACCGGGACGCGGTGTCTGCCAGCATGGAGTCCCTGGCGGATGCGGAGCAGGCACTGGCAACAATGGATGCGGAGCTGTTGGCGCCGGCGCGCAGCGAGGCCTTTGGCGCACCGCGGCTGGCGCTTGACCGACTTCCCGCGGAATCCGAGCTCACCCTGGCCCGCCTTGTGCGGCGCTGGCTGGAGGGCGAGGGTGTCACGGCACCGTCACGGGGGCGGCTGCTGGAGTTCTGTCGCCAGTTGCGGAGCGCGGCGGAGCACAGCCAGCCTGAGCTCGATCTTGGAAGCCTCACACTGCGCCGCTATCGGCAACAGCTCTACCTGGTACCCGGCCTGGCGGACCCACCCGCGGAGCAGCTGCTGGCGCCCGGCGATGTGGTGGCGCTGCCGGGCTGGGGACGGCTGTCGCTGGAGTCCGCGGATAGCGGGCTGGCGCTGCCCACCGACGGGACCTGGCGGCTGAGCTGGCGCCGTGGTGGGGAACGCTGCCGCCCGGTCGGGCGTGACCACAGCCAGGCACTGAAGCAACTCCTGCAGGAGCAGGGCGTGCCGCCCTGGCTACGTGAACGCCTGCCCCTGTTGTACGACGGTGATGAACTTGCCGCGGTGGCCGACCTGTGGGTATGTGAGGGCCACCAGGCGCAGGGGGACCAGGCAGCTTTCCGGGTGCGCTGGGAGCCCTACCCGGACGCCTGAACGGGCCCCGCTGATTGAGCGGCTATAGGCTTTCTGTTATCCTGACGTCCCATCTTTTGCAGGGCCGTGCAAAGCCGGTCGCCGCGTAACTCAGGCTTCTCCAGACCCCCGGAATTCGCTGTTCCGGATAGTTTTTTGGAAAGCATATGAGGCAGCGGGCACCAGGGTGAGTCCACAGTACCGGCATCGAAACACGTAACACATTGTTGAGGTCCAGCCCCCAGCTGGTGCCCTCGCAATGGCATGAAATGGCATGCAAAGGCATGGAAAGGACATTATGACGCGCTACGTCTTCGTCACTGGCGGTGTGGTTTCTTCTTTGGGTAAGGGTATCGCCGCGGCTTCGCTGGCGGCCATCCTCGAGGCCCGCGGCCTCAAGGTCACCCTCCTCAAGCTCGACCCCTATATCAACGTCGACCCGGGCACCATGAGCCCCTTCCAGCACGGCGAGGTCTTTGTCACCGAAGACGGCGCCGAGACCGACCTGGACCTGGGCCACTACGAGCGCTTTACCCGCTCGACCATGAGCCGCGCCAACAACTTCACGACTGGCCGGGTCTACGACACGGTGCTGCGCAATGAGCGTCGTGGCGACTACCTCGGCGCCACCATCCAGGTTATTCCCCACATCACCGACGAGATCAAGCGGCGTGTGCTGGAAGGTGGCGGTGATGCCGATATCGCCGTGGTGGAAATCGGCGGTACCGTCGGTGACATCGAAAGCCTGCCCTTCCTGGAAGCTGCCCGCCAGCTCAAGGTGGAGCTGGGGAGCGCCAGAGCCATGCTGATGCACCTGACGCTGGTGCCTTACATCGCCGCCGCCGGCGAGATCAAGACCAAGCCTACCCAGCACTCGGTGAAGGAGTTGCGCTCCATCGGCCTGCAACCGGACGTGCTGCTGTGCCGCTGCGAAATCGAGGTGGAAGAGGGTGCCCGCAAGAAGATCGCCCTGTTTACCAATGTTGAAGAACGCGCGGTTATCCCGTTACTGGATGCAGACAGCATCTACGAAATCCCCTCCATGCTGCACGGCCAGGACCTGGATTCCATCGTCATAGAACGTTTCGGGCTGGACTGCCCCGAGGCCGATCTCGCCGAATGGGACGAGGTACTGCGCGGCGAGATAGAGGCGGACAAGGACGTGACCGTAGCGATGGTCGGCAAGTACATGGACCTGCTGGATGCCTACAAGTCACTGAACGAAGCCCTCAAGCATGCCGGTATCCAGACCCTGTCGCGGGTCAAGATCCAGCATATCGACTCCGAGCGCATTGAAGAGGAAGGTGTCGGCCTGCTCGAGCATGCCGATGCCATCCTGGTGCCGGGCGGCTTTGGCGAGCGCGGCTTCGAAGGCAAGATCATGGCGGCCCGCTACGCCCGTGAGAACGGCGTACCCTACCTGGGTATCTGCCTTGGCATGCACGTGGCCATGGTCGAATACGCCCGCAATGTGGCCGGCCTGGAAGGCGCCCACAGTACCGAGATGGAACGCGGCACACCGCACCCCATCATCGCCCTCATCACCGAGTGGCAGACGGCCGATGGCACGGTGGAGAAGCGCAGCGAAGAATCTGACAAGGGCGGCACCATGCGCCTGGGTGGGCAGCCCTGCCACCTGGTGGAGGGATCGGTTTCCCGCGAGCTCTATGCGCAGGAGACCATTGTCGAGCGCCACCGGCATCGCTACGAGGTCAACAACAACTACGTGCCCCAGTTGGAAGCGGCCGGGCTGCGTATCGTGGGCTGGTCCGGTGACCACTCGCTGGTGGAGATGATAGAGATACCCGAACATCCCTGGTTTGTTGCCTGCCAGTTCCACCCGGAGTTTACGTCCCGGCCGCGCGGTGGCCATCCACTGTTCAAGGGTTTCGTGGAGGCAGCGCTGAAGCTGCGTGACCGGCGGGATGCTGGCGCTACCGAGGAAGTGGCGTGATCGAGACCCAGACGGAAGTGGTGATTGCGGACCGCATTCGCGTTGCCAATGAACTGCCCTTCGTCCTGTTTGGCGGCATCAATGTGCTGGAGTCCCGGGATCTGGCGATGCAGGCCGCAGAGCACTACAAGGAAGTGACGGCCCGGCTCAATATTCCCTACGTGTTCAAGGCTTCCTGGGACAAGGCCAATCGCTCGTCCATTCACTCGTTCCGTGGCCCGGGCCTGGAAGAGGGGATGAAGATCATGGCCGAGGTAAAGGCCCAGTTCGATGTACCCCTGATTACCGACCTGCACGAGCCACACCAGGCGCAGCCGGTTGCAGAGGTCTGCGACGTGATTCAGCTACCGGCGTTTCTCGCGCGCCAGACCGACCTGGTACAGGCGATGGCGGCCACCGGTGCGGTCATCAATGTGAAGAAACCCCAGTTTCTCAGCCCCGGCCAGATGGGCAATATCGTCGAGAAGATCAATGAGTGCGGCAATCGCCAGGTCATTCTCTGCGAGCGCGGTACCCAGTTCGGTTACGACAACCTGGTGGTCGATATGCTGGGCTTCCGGGGGATGAAGCAGGCCACCGGTAATGCCCCCGTCATCTTCGACGTGACCCACGCGCTGCAATGCCGCGACCCGTTGGGCGCGGCCTCCGGCGGCCGCCGCGAGCAGGTGGCAGAGCTGGGACGCGCCGGGCTGGCGGCCGGGCTGGCAGGCCTGTTCCTGGAGGCGCACCCGGACCCGGACAACGCCAAATGTGACGGCCCCAGCGCGCTGCCGCTGGACAAGCTGGAACCGTTCCTGGCCCAGATGCAGGCCGTTGACCAGCTGGTAAAATCTTTCCCGCCACTGAACATCAAATAGCACCTCGCTTTACGGAGAATGACCATGAGCACTATCGCAGACGTGAGGGGCTACGAAGTCCTCGATTCGCGCGGCAACCCCACCGTCCAGGCGGATGTGGTACTGGAGTCCGGCGCTGTCGGCAGCGCCTGTGCCCCGTCGGGCGCGTCCACCGGCTCCCGGGAGGCCCTGGAATTGCGCGATGGTGACGCGGCGCGCTACCTCGGCAAGGGCGTGCTGACCGCGGTTGGCAACGTCAACGGTCCGATTCGCGACGTGCTGCTGGGCCATGACGCCCGCGACCAGGCCGGCCTCGACGCGGCCATGATTGCCGCCGACGGTACCGACAACAAGGCGCAGCTCGGCGCCAATGCCATCCTCGCCGCCTCGCTGGCGGCCGCTCGCGCCGCCGCCGCAGACAAGGGGGTGCCTCTCTACCAGCACATCGCCGAGCTGAACGGCACCGACACCCTCACCATGCCGGTGCCGATGATGAATATCCTCAACGGTGGCGAACACGCTGACAACAACGTCGACATCCAGGAATTCATGGTCCAGCCGGTGGGCGCGACCAGCTTCGCCGAGGCCCTGCGCACAGGTGCCGAGATCTTTCACCACCTGAAAAAGGTGCTGTCCGCCCAGGGTCTCAACACCGCGGTCGGGGACGAAGGTGGCTTCGCTCCCAACCTGCCCTCCAATGAGGCGGCCCTGGCGGTGATTGCCGAGGCGGTGGCCAATGCCGGCTACAAGCTCGGCGATGATGTGACCCTGGCGCTGGACTGCGCCGCCTCGGAATTCTACCGGGACGGCAAGTACGATCTGGCCGGTGAGGGCAAGCAGTACGACAGCGCTGAGTTTGCTGACTACCTCGCGGCGCTGGCCGACAAGTACCCGATAATCAGCATCGAGGACGGCATGGATGAGAGCGACTGGGACGGCTGGAAGGTACTCACCGACAAGATCGGCGACAAGGTCCAGCTGGTGGGTGACGACCTGTTCGTCACCAATACCAGGATCCTCAAGCGCGGCATCGACGAGGGCATCGGCAACTCCATCCTTATCAAGTTCAACCAGATCGGCAGCCTCACGGAGACTCTCGAGGCAATCCGCATGGCGCGGGAGGCAGGTTTCACTGCGGTAATTTCTCACCGTTCCGGTGAAACCGAAGACACCACGATCGCCGACCTGGCGGTGGCCACCGCAGCCGGCCAGATCAAGACCGGCTCTCTGTGTCGTTCGGACCGGGTGGCCAAGTACAACCGCCTGCTGCGCATCGAGGCAGAGCTGCACGGCATGGCCGCCTACCGCGGCCGGGCCGAGTTTCGCGCCTAGCTCACGCCTGGGGTGAAGCGCACGCGACGTGGGATCGGTGCAGGGCGGTGAGGTGGCTGGCCCTGGGCCTGTTGCTCCTGTTGCTGGCGTCGCAGTACCGGCTATGGTTTGCCGATGAGGGCAGTCTCGCTGAGCTGCATCGCCTGCAGCAGGAAATCCAGCGCCAGGAAGCACGCAACGCCGAGCTGGAAGCGCGCAACCTGCGCCTGGAGCAGGAGGTGATTGAGTTGCAGCAGGGGCTGGAGACCGTGGAAGAACGTGCCCGCCGGGACCTGGGGATGATTCGTGAGGGAGAGACTTACTACCAGGTGATCGAGGCGGAATCCGACAACCGCACGGACAAGGACGGCAGCAACGATGACCGCCGCTGATGCGCGCTTCTGGGGTGTCGTACCCGCCGCAGGCAGCGGTGCTCGTATGGGTGCGGACTGCCCCAAGCAGTACCTGGAGCTGCAGGGTGTGGCCATTTTGCAGCATACCCTGGACGCCTTGCTGGCCCTGCCGCTGCTGGACACGGTGATGGTGGCGCTGGCTGCCGGGGATCAGCGTTGGCAAACGCTGCCCGCCGCCCGCGACCAGCGGGTGGAGACCACGCCCGGTGGTGCTGAGCGCGCCGATTCGGTGCTGGCCTGCCTGGCCGCCCTGGAGGGGCGGGCAAGTGCGGCGGACTGGGTGCTGGTGCACGATGCGGCCCGACCCTGCATCAGCCAGGCTGAACTGGAACACCTGGTGCAGGCGCTGCGTGACGACCCGGTGGGGGGCCTGCTGGCGCTGCCGGTGTCGGAAACCGTGAAGCGTGCCGATGACCAGCAGCGCGTATCCGCCACGGTGGCGCGCGACGGCCTGTGGCTGGCCCAGACGCCGCAGATGTTCCGCTACGGTATGCTGCGTAGTGCGCTGGAGTCCGCCGCTGAACAGGGGCTCACGGTCACGGATGAGGCATCGGCGCTGGAGCAGGCGGGGCACGCGCCGCGGCTGGTAGCGGGCGCCGCCACCAATATCAAGGTGACCCGGCCGGCGGACCTGCCGGTTGCCGAGCGCTTCCTGGCATTTCACGGCGGTGGATCCACGAAGGAGGGGTAATGGATGCGAATTGGTCACGGCTTTGATGTACACCGCTTCTGCGAGGGCGACCACGTAATGCTGGGCGGCGTGCGCGTGCCCCACGACCACGCGCTGGAGGCGCATTCCGATGGGGATGTGGCCATCCATGCGCTCTGCGATGCCATGCTCGGTGCCCTGGGTCTCGGGGATATCGGCCGGCACTTTCCGGACGATGACCCGCAAAATGCGGACATCGACAGCCGGATCCTGCTCAAGTGTGTGTTCGCGCTGGCGCAACAGCAGGGGTACCGGCTCGGCAATGCCGATATCACGATTGTTGCCCAGGCTCCGAAGTTGGCGCCCTACGTCGATACGATGCGCGCTGTACTGGCGGCGGACCTCGACGCCGATGTGCAGGCGGTCAACGTCAAGGCCACCACCACCGAGCAATTGGGCTACATCGGCCGCCGCGAGGGCATCGCCGCCCATGCCGTAGTGCTGCTGCTGGCCGGATGACAAGACCGGGACATTTTGTGATGATGCGGTCAGCCGCAGGGACCGCAGGATTGAGAGCAGGAACAGACTTAAGGTGAACGCAACCAACCTTCGCGGCATAGGCATGACATCCCAGCGCACGCGCGAGCGCCTGGTGCAGCGCCTGCGGGAACAGGGCATCACCAGCACCGAAGTGCTGGAGGTGATTCGCAACACGCCGCGGCACATGTTTGTCGACGAGGCCCTGGCCCAGCGCGCTTACGAGGACAGCTCCCTTCCGATCGGCTACTCCCAGACCATCTCCCAACCCTGGATTGTCGCGCGCATGACCGAACTGCTGCTGGCCACCGGCCCGGTGGATCGTGTGCTGGAGATCGGCACAGGTTCCGGATACCAGACCGCAGTTCTGGCCCAACTGGTGGGACAGGTATACAGCGTCGAGCGCATCAAGCCCCTGCAGGACAAGGCCCGCAAGCGCCTGCGCGAGCTGCGCCTCAAGAATGTCCAGCTCAAGCATTCGGATGGCGGTGTGGGTTGGGAATCCCAGGCGCCGTTTGACGGTATCGTTGCCACGGCGGCACCTGAATCCATTCCCCCCGACCTGCTGGCACAGCTTGGCATGGGTGGCCGCCTGATTATCCCGGTGGGCGTCGATACCCAGTACCTCACCGTCGTCACCCGCACCGCGGCGGGCCTTGAAACCGAGACCTTTGACGAGGTGCGCTTCGTTCCTCTGCGGTCCGGTCTGGTACGCTGAAGGCCGGCTGAATGAAGCCGGCGGGGATTTTTCTGCGTGGCATGGCCATGGGGGCCGCAGACATCGTGCCGGGCGTATCCGGCGGTACGGTGGCTTTCATCACCGGGATTTACCCGCGGCTGTTACACAGTCTTCGCAGCTTTGACCTTGTGGCACTGCGCCTGCTGTTGCGCGGCGATATCGCCGGTGCCTGGCGTCATGTGGATGGATTTTTCCTGGCCTGGTTGCTGGCCGGTATCGCCACCAGCATTGTCACCCTCGCCCGGGTGTTCGGTTGGCTGCTGGAGCATTACCCCGAACCCCTCTGGAGTTTTTTCTTCGGGCTGATCCTGGCCTCCGCGGCCATGCTGGTGCGGCAGGTACCAGGCTGGACGGCCGCGCGGGTAGCCGCCCTGGCCGCGGGCACCCTCTTCGCGCTGGCGATTGCCCTGGCGCCGCGGGCGGGCTTCATACCCGGCCATGCAGGCGTTTTCCTGGCGGGTTTTATCGCCATCTGCGCCATGATCCTGCCCGGTATCTCCGGCAGCTTCATTCTTTTGCTGCTGGGTATGTACGTGGTGACACTGGACGCCATCCGCGCCTTTGACCTGGTGTACATCACTATCTTCGGCAGTGGGGCGGCTGGCGGCCTGCTGTGCTTCAGCCGGCTACTGGACTGGCTGCTGGAGCATTTTCGGGGAGCTACCATCGCTACCCTGACCGGCTTCCTGCTGGGCTCGCTGGCGGTGGTATGGCCCTGGAAGGAGACCCTGGCCTGGGTCACCGGGCGCGACGGTGAACCCCGCCCGGCGCAGCAGTGGCCAGTATGGCCCGTCGACTACAGCGGCGACCCCTGGCTGTTGGCCTGTATCACACTCGCCCTGGCAGGTCTGGCGTTGGTGCTGCTGGTGGACCTGCGCTGGGGGCGCCTCAAGGTCGAGGCTGACTAGCGGTCATGCACAGGCCGGGGACGCTGCTGCTGTGCCTGCTGCTTGCGGCCTGCGCCGGGGGGGCTACTCAGGCCCCCGTGGAAAACCGCTACGGCGAAGTCAAGCGAGCGCCGGACCGCCACGCCGTGCGGCGAGGCGATACCCTCTACTCCATTGCCTTCCGCTACGGACTCGACCACCGCACCCTGGCACAAATCAATGCTATTCCCAGTCCCTATACCATCTACCCGGGCCAGGAGCTGAAGCTCAGCGGCCAGCCGCCGACCGTGACCCGCACCCAGCCGCAGAAATCCTCGTCAACCGCGCCGCCGCCGGCTCAGGTCTCAACACCAACACCCGCTCCGGCAAAGCCTGTCACGAAAGCGTCATCGCCCCGTGTTACCACTAGCAGCCCGGTGGAGGACAATCGCAACGTTGACGTCTGGCGCTGGCCTACTCGCGGCACTGTGGTGCGCAAGTTCACGGGAACCACGCACAAGGGCATCGATATCGACGGCAAGGCCGGTGACGCGGTGCTTGCGACAGCAGCCGGTACCGTGGTCTATGCGGGTAGCGGGATCGTCGGCTATGGCAACCTGCTCATCGTCAAGCACAACCAGGCTTACCTGAGCGCCTATGGCCACAACCAGCGGCTGCTGGTCGGGGAAGGTGATTGGGTAAAGGCGGGGCAGAAGATTGCCGAGAAGGGCAATAGCGCCACCAACACAGTGAAGCTGCACTTTGAGATTCGCAGGGACGGCAAACCCGTGGATCCACTCAAGCTTCTGCCTCGGCCCGGCTAGGAAAATCGGTTTCGATTTTCGCCGTTGTAGTCGCCGGATATTGGGAGTAACCTAATTGGCCCGCTGAAGTAAACGCTTAGTTACATGCGGCCCCGGAAGGCCTGAATTCCGGGCTTGCACAGTGGGTGTGGCACGGTCCGCGAGACATGGCCGCGGGGGTAACAGGCGGGGTGCGGCGGCTATTCTGCTGCTCTGTTGCAGAGTGACTAATGCAGAGTGACCAATATAGGTCATTGCAGACAGTTCATTGCAGACAGCTCAATGCACATTGCTCAATGCACAGAGCTAAATGCGGGCCAACAATAAATGCAGGCCAGCTGAGAATAAGAGGTGAGGCATGGAAGTCCGATCCCGATCAACCGGTGGCAAAAAAACCAGCGAGGCAGCCGGAAACGCTGCTTCGAGAAGGGCAAAAAAAACCGAGAGCAAGGGGAAGACAGCAGCGCGCAAGGGTTCTGCCGCGACTGCTGCTAAGGAGACCAGCGTGGCGGTCGAGAAGACTAAGACAGGGGCTCAATCTTCAGGGGGCCGTGGGAAAGCTGCACGTGGAGGCACAGGCAAGACCGGCGCCAGGGCAGCCAAGGCATCCGCTAAATCACAGGATTCAGATTCCCCAGTCTCTACAGGAGCCTCATCAGGAACCTCCGCAAAAGCCTCTGAAAAGGCCACGTCGAAAGCCGGGAGCGCCAGCCCTGCACGCGCTGGCCGCAGCCGTGGTTACGACGACGGCGACGACAAGACTTTCAATAAGTCGCTGGACGCCACCCAGCTTTACCTCAACGAAATTGGCTACTCCCCGCTACTGACACCGGAGGAGGAAGTGCACTTTGCGCGCCTGGCGCGCAAGGGCGACGAGGCCGGTCGCAAGCGCATGATCGAAAGCAACCTGAGACTGGTGGTGAAGATCGCGCGGCGTTACATCAATCGCGGCCTCACCCTGCTCGACCTGATCGAGGAAGGCAATCTCGGTTTGATCCGGGCCGTGGAAAAGTTCGACCCGGAGCGCGGCTTCCGCTTCTCCACCTATGCTACCTGGTGGATTCGCCAGACCATCGAGCGGGCCATCATGAACCAGACCCGCACGATTCGCCTGCCCATCCACGTGGTCAAAGAGCTCAACGTCTACCTGCGTGCCGCGCGGGAGCTGACCCAGCAGCTCGATCACGAACCCTCGGCGGACGAAATTGCCACAATGCTCGACAAGCCGGTGGACGAGGTGAAGCGCATGCTGGGCCTCAACGAGCGGGTGGCCTCGGTGGACACGCCACTCGGCCCCGACTCCGACAAGTCCCTGCTGGATACCATCGCCGACACCCACGTCAGTGATCCCTCGCAGCTGCTGCAGGAGAGTGACATCAAGGACAGCATCGGCATCTGGCTGGGTGAGCTGACCGACAAACAGTGCGAGGTGGTGTCACGCCGCTTCGGCCTGCGCGGCTACGAAACCAGCACCCTGGAAGAGGTCGGCCGTGAAATCGGCCTTACCCGCGAGCGGGTAAGGCAGATCCAGGTGGAAGCGCTCAAGCGCCTCCGCGTGATCATGGAAACCCAGGGCCTCTCCTCGGAATCCATCTTCGGCTGATACCCGCTTCAAGCCGGGTGCGAAGGCTGGAAAACGGCAGCCCTGCTTTTTTGCCGCTTTGGCAGATGGGTTGGCCGACTGACATGGTTTCCCACGAAAACCACATCAGTCATCCTGGTAGACTGCGAGCCCGCAGCGTCTTCCAATGACATCTCAGTGCTTCGTTAATCTTGTGCAGATGCGCGTTACTGATTCTTCGGCGCGCTGGACAGCTTCCGTCTACGGCGTATGATTTTCCTATGAACTTGAAGCTACGTAATCTCTCTATCCCAGAGCGGATGCGTCTTGTGGAAGATTTGTGGGATAGCATCGCCGCCGATCAGAAGTCATTGCCACTCACACAGGATCAAGCTGCGGAGCTAGACCTCCGCCTGAATGCCTTTGAGGCAGACGGGGACAAGGGACGCCTGGCGTCTGAGGCCATAACCGAGATTCGAGAAAGGCTGTGACCTTGATCGTCCGACTCAGGGAAGAGGCGGACCGGGACCTGAGTGAAGCTGCCAGTTGGTATGAGGGGCAGCAGCCCGGGCCAGGGCATGAATTTCTGGATCAGGTTTCTGCTACGCTGGCAGCCATTGGCGAAAACCCTGGGAGCTACCCAGTCGTACACAGGAACACCTATAGGGCCCTCCTGGGCAGGTTCCCTTTCGCGGTGTTCTACCGATTATTCGAGCAGGAAGTGGTGGTCTTGGCTGAAATGCATGCCAGTCGGCATCCAGCTAGCTGGCAGGTTAGAAGCTGAGATATGCTGTCAGGCGATTGGCAGATGCCCATCCGCGCCCGGGACAGGTGATGTGGTTTCCGTGGGAAACCATGTCACCTGGCCAACCTGGCTGATTTATAGGGGCCTTCGCGCCGTGGAAGAGCCCCCAGCGCAGCGGGTCAGCGCTCGAGAAGGGCGAGTTTGTTGGGTTTGCCTTCCCACTCTTCGGCGTCCGGCAGGGATTCCTTCATCTCGGTGATGTTGGGCCAGACCTCTGCGAGTTCGGCATTCAGTTCCAGGAATACCTGCTGGTCCTCCGGTAGCTCGTCTTCGGAGAAGATGGCGTCCACGGGGCATTCCGGCTCGCAGAGCGCGCAGTCGATGCACTCATCCGGGTGGATGACCAGGAAGTTGGGGCCCTCGTAGAAACAGTCCACCGGGCATACCTCCACACAATCAGTGTGCTTGCACTTGATGCACTGTTCGCCGACTACAAATGTCATCGCAGAAGTTCCTTCTGGTGGTTCAAAACAAAGCGGCAGTGTACCCGTTCACCGGGTCAAATTGAACTGCGCTCAATCAAGCTTGCCGCGAAGTTCGTAGAGCAGGTCCAGGGCCTGCCGCGGTGTGAGGTTATCTACGTCAATGTCCTGCAACTGGTCTACCACCGGGTGCGGCGCGGCGCCGAACAGGTCATTCTGGGCGGGCATCAGAGGCGCCTGGACAGGGGTGGTGCCCCCTTCGAGTTCCGCCAGCTTGTCCCGGGCCTGGTCCAGCACTGCGGCTGGAATCCCGGCCAGTTTTGCCACCTGCAACCCGTAGCTGCGATTGGCAGGGCCCTCCTGGATGTTGTGCAGGAACACCACATGATCCTGGTACTCGGTGGCATCCAGGTGCACGTTGGCCATGGTCGGGCACTGTTCAGGCAGTGTGGTCAGTTCGAAATAGTGGGTTGAGAACAGCGTGAAGGCCCTGACCTGCTGCGCCAGTTGCACGGCGGCCGCCCAGGCCAGTGACAGGCCGTCGAAGGTGCTGGTGCCACGCCCCACCTCGTCCATCAGCACCAGCGAGCGCGGGGTGGCGTTGTGGAGGATATTGGCGGTCTCGGTCATTTCCACCATGAAGGTGGAGCGCCCGCCGGCCAGGTCATCGGAGGAGCCGATGCGGGTGAAGATACGGTCCAGCGGTGACAGGCGGGCGCGCTCGGCGGGCACAAAACTGCCCACATGGGCCAGCAGGGCGATCACCGCGGCCTGGCGCATATAGGTGGATTTACCGCCCATATTGGGGCCGGTGATCAGCAGCATACGACGCTGATCGTTCAGCAGGCAGTCGTTGGCGATAAATGGCTCATCCAGCACCTGTTCCACCACCAGGTGGCGCCCGGCGGCGATGTCGATGGTCTGCTCGGCAACGAACTCCGGTTCGCACAGGCTCAGGTTTTCGGCGCGCTCGGCCAGCGTGGCCAGCACGTCCAGCTCGGCGACAGCGGCCGCCGTGAGCTGCAACGGCAGCAAGATTTCATTGAGCCGGTCCAGCAATCCCTCGTACAGGTGTTTCTCCCGCGCCAGGGCGCGGCTTTTGCTGGACAGGGCCTTGTCTTCGAACTCCTTGAGCTCCGGGGTGATGTAGCGCTCGGCGTTCTTCAGTGTCTGGCGGCGGATGTACTCGTCCGGGGCCTGTGCGGCCTGTGCCTTGCTGATCTCGATGTAATAGCCATGCACCCGGTTGTAGCCCACCTTGAGGGTGCTCAGGCCGGTTCGCTCGCGTTCCCGCTCCTCGATCTCCAGCAGGTAGTCACCGGCGCCAGTGGCTATGCTGCGCAGCTCATCCAGTTCTTCGTCATAGCCGTCGGCGATGACGCCGCCGTCGCGGAGTACCACCGGCGGATTGTCGATCACGGCGCGGTCCAGCAGGTCCACGGTGTCGGGGTACTCGTTGCACTGCTGCTGTAACTCGCCCAGCAGCGGGGTCTGGCAGCGATTCAGTTCGTTCCGGATGGCGGGCAGGGCGGCCAGTGACTGGCACAGCCTGGCGAGGTCCCGGGGCCTGGCCGAACGCAGTGCCACCCGCGACAGGATGCGCTCCATATCGCCGATGGGCTTGAGCAGTTCGCGCAGGGTTTCGAAATGGTAGTTGGCACCGAGACCGCGCACCGCCTCGTGGCGGCGCCCGAGGATGGCAGTATCGGTCAGTGGCCGGTGCAGCCAGCGCCGCAGCATGCGGGCGCCCATGGCAGTAACGGCCGTGTTCATGACCGCGAACAGGGTATTGCTGTCGCCACCCATCAGGTTGACGTCGATTTCCAGGTTGCGACGGGTGGCCGCGTCCAGCACTACGCTGTCCTCGCGGCGCTCTCGCGCCAGGCCGGTGAGGTGCGGCAGGCTGGAGCGCTGGGTGTCCTTCACATACTGCAGCAGGCACCCGGCGGCTCCCACGGCCAATGCCATATCCTCGATGCCGAAACCCGACAGGTCGTGAGTCTGGAACTGGCTGTTGAGGGCGCGCTCCGCGGCCTCCTGGTCAAACTCCCAGGCGGGCTGCAGGCGTGCACCCGGCCGCTGCTCCAGATCGGGTAGTGGCAGGTTGTCCTGGATCAGCAGCTCTGCGGGGTCCAGGCGCTGCAACTCGCTGCGCAGGGCCTCTTCCCCTTTCAATTCCAGCACCCGGAAGCGCCCGGCGGACAGCTCCAGCCAGGCCAGCCCGAACTCCCCGCCCTGGTCCGTCACCCGGCCGCACACCGCCAGCAGCAGATTGTCGCGGGTTTCCTCCAGCAGTGCCTCGTCGCTGAGGGTGCCCGGCGTGACCACCCGCACCACCTGGCGCTCCACAGGCCCCTTGCTGGTAGCGGGGTCGCCAATCTGTTCACAGATGGCAACGGATACGCCGGCACGCACCAGTCGCGCCAGGTAACCTTCGGCTGCATGGTAGGGCACACCTGCCATGGGAATCGGCTCGCCGCCGGACTTGCCGCGGGCGGTGAGCGTGATGTCCAGCAGTTCGGCCGCGCGTTTGGCGTCGTCGAAAAACAGCTCGTAGAAATCGCCCATCCGGTAGAACACGAGGTCGCGCGGATGCTGGGCCTTGATGGCCAGGTACTGGACCATCATCGGCGTGTGTTCGGACTGGGTTTTCGTGCTCAAGGGCGGGCGGTAACCGGGCGAAAACGAGCAGGTTAGCAGGGCTCATCAGCACCGGCAATCAGCCGCGGGCGCTTGCCCTGTTTTGGTCAGTTCCGGCCACCGGTTGCTGTTCCATCGACAGGAAAATTGTCTTTCGGCGGGAATAGTTCTCGGCTGACGGCGTTGTTGTGGTAGCAGGACGGGCCTGGTTGCCCTTTCTCTGCAGCTACCAGACAACGAATTGAGCAGAAAGGTACCCGCCATGGCGCCAGGGCAAGCAAGACTGATAAGCACCGAGACTCCAGACACCGCCGTCCCCGCGGTGGTGGATGCAGAGCAGAGCACCGAAGCACCCGCCCAGCGGCCGCAGCGGGCGGCCCGCAGGCGGCTATTCCTGGTGCTTGCAGGCAGTCTCTGCCTGGCCGGTGCACTGGTGACCCTGGGCGTCTGGTGGCACTACCAGAGCACGCACGTAGTGACACGAAATGCCCTGGTGCGCTCGCATTTGTCCGAGCTTGGAATTCGCGGCGAGGGCGTCATAGCCCAGGTGTTCGTCAGTGCCGGCGATCATGTGCGCAAGGGCGAGCTGCTTGCAGTATTGGAGAATGCCCACCTCATCGCGCAAAGAGCGCAGGTGGAGGCGCAGCTGAAAACCCTGGAGCAGCGCATCGCCGTCGACGAGGCGGCGCTGGGGATCGCCCGTGAAAACGCCCGGGTCAGCCTGTTGCGGGCAGAATCGGAGTATCGCCAGATGCAGGCAGAGGCCGAGGCCGCACGGATTCAGGCGGAAGACTCCCGGGCATTTCATGCCGCGCGGCAGGCCCTGCAGTCTGACGGCGCTGTGTCCGCAGAGATCATCCGGGACGCCGCCGCCAAGGCCGCTATGAGTTCTTCGCTGGCCGCCGCTGCAGCTGCAGCGATGGCTGGAAGCCAATCAGACCTGGAGGCCGCCAGACTGGCGGAAGAAGAGGCAGCACTGCGTGAAGGCGAGTTGCTGGTCCTGAAAGCCCAGCGAGAGGAATTGCTGGCGGAGCTGCAGCGCATCGCCGCGGATATCGAGAGCACCCGTGTCACCGCACCCGCGGACGGCGCGGTGGTGCGTCGGCTGGCGCAACCCGGCATGGCCGTGAAAACCGGCATGCCGCTGCTCAGCATCTGGTTGACGGAAGATACCTGGGTCGAAGCCTGGATTCCGGAAGAGCAACTCGGCGACCTGCAACCCGGTAGCGCCGTGAGCGTGAGCTTTCCGGCACTTCCCCACACAGATTTCCCGGGACGCCTCGAACGCGTTGGACTGGCGACTGACTTCGAGATGCCGGTGGACTACCTGCCCCAGACGCGCGAAACCCGCATGCGGCCGACGCCCCAGATCGGTGTGCAGATTCGCCTGGATGCCGCCCCCGAGCTGATGCGCCCGGGCATGTCGGCGGTGGTAGATATTCGCCGCGGGGGTGCCTGAACAATGAGCACTGCATCTGCCGGCGGCGCCCGTGGCGCCCTGTCCGCCTGGGACCGCCAACGCATCTCCACTGCCTGGCTGTATGCGCTGCTGGCAGTGGGCCTGCTGCCCCTGCTGCTGATACTGGCACGGCTGATGGCGCTGCATACCCCGGGCCTGTCAGCAATGACGGCCACCGGCGATTGGCTGAACCAGTACCTCACCCTGCAGTGGATCGGCTTTGAGGATCGCGACGTCGTCTTGTACATCCTGCTGCTGCCCCTGGCGGCATTGCTGATCGCGCTGACTCGTCTCACATTGGGTATTCGTGTCCTGGGGTTTCGCTCGATCCTGATTGCCATCGGCATGCAGGAAAATGGCGTCGTGCCCTGCCTGCTGCTGATCCTGCTGATTGCCTGCACCGTGGTGCTGGTCAGGCCCAGCATGCGTCGAGCGGGTATGCCCCTGTACGCCCGGGTGGCCGTCGTACTCTGTGTTGTCTCCTTCGTGATGCTGGGTGCGCTTTTTACAGGCGCCTGGCTCGATTCGGTCACACTCTGGAGCATGGCCTTCTTCCCACTGGTGATCCTCGCCATGCTGGCGGAGAGCATCGCAGATACGGTGGCGCGCGATGGCCCGGCCATGGCCGCCTGGCGCACAACGACGACGATCGTTTTGGCCGGTGTGATAGCGGGGTTGAACCAACTGACGCCCCTGCGTGAGCTGTTGCTGTCATGCCCGGAGCTGCTGCTGACACCCCTGGTGTCGATTGTCTTCGTGTCTGAATTCCTCGATATGCGCCTGCTGGAAGGCTTTCGACCGGGTGCTAACGAGGGGCGCGCGCAATCCACAAAGCCGCAGGTGGCCGTGGTACGCAATCGCTTTGCCGAGGCTTCTCCCCGGCGGCTGGCGGAGGAGGTTCCCAGACGCTACCGCCAGGCATCACTGCAGGCGTTGATCGATGGGCTGCGGGACCGCGAGTACGAGGTGCACGTGCTGGAGTGCGATAGCGCCTTACCGTCCAGGCTGCGCAGCCTGGCCAATGCCGCTTTTCGGCCCCACGCTGCCGGCCTCTGTGTGCTGAATTATGCCGGTGGCGTCCAGGGAGCCTCCCGGCTGTCGCAGGTGCCGGTAATCTGCGAAATACTCGGGGTTCCGCACACGGGCCCCGGCGCCGGGGCAACTGTGCTCCGGGCCAACCGACAACAGCAGCTCGACGAATTGAGAGCTGCGGGCCTGCAGGTGCCAGTCGCCATGTCCTGCGATGAAGCCAGGCGCTACCTGCAGGCGGGTGCCGGATACCTGTGCGTCAGATCGCTTCTCCATGCCGATCGCGGTGCGACCAGGGTGGACAATGTGAGGCGCCTCAAATCTGTTTGCGACCGCATGGAGCAGCGTTCCGAAAAGTTCGTTCTCGAGCAAGTCCCGGCCGGCCGACCGGTCACTGCGATCATTCTGAATCCGGAAGCGGCAGACGGCGCTCATGTGCTGGCACTCTTGGAACGCAAATCGGGTCGGCACCCGTTCCCGCGGCAGGCCGATCTCACCAGCGATTGCCGCCGTGCAGCGGAAAGCGCGGCGATCTGCGCCGCGAGAACACTTGGGTGCTGCGATGTAGCGAGGGTCGACCTGTATTGCAGCGATTCCGGTGACGTAACCGTTAGTCGCGTACTCGCTATTGATCCCCTGTCAGCACGCAGCGCCAGTGGCGCCGCGGCTGCCCTTAATGGTCTCTCACTTGCTGATATCGCTGAGCAGGCGATGCAGTCCGCACTCAGCCGGGCAGCGATAGCTGACGCAGCCGAGCCATCGGCCGGCAAAGAACATTCGACAATCAAGGAAAACAGGAGCTCTGAACCATGCTTAACTTCAGCCTCATCCGCGATGGTATAGATACCGAACCGTTTCTCACTGAGATTGCCGCCCTGGACGGTGCCTGGGAGCAGGCCACCGGGCGGCAGGACAAGATTCGCGTGCAGCGTGAAGCCCTGTCCATCCCCCTGCGTGGTCTCCGCAAGTCGGCCATTGCCGGCCGCCCGCGCCGTGACGTGCTTGAGAGCCGCTGGACAAGCGGGTCGGTAGCGTTTCCCCATGCCCGCAGGTTCATCCAGTCTGCGGCGGACAGCCTCGGAGGCCTGCCCGGGCGAGCCAAGATCGTAAACCTTCCGCCGGGTAAACGCGTATATCCGCATGTCGACCGTGGCGCTTACTATCTTGTTCATGCACGATTCCACCTCGTGCTGAGGTCGACCCATGGCTCGATGCTCCGCGCGGGTGGAGAAACGCAATGCCTCCGGAATGGTGAACTCTGGTGGTTTGACAACAACAAGATCCATGAAGCCTGGAACGACGGTGATGAAAACCGGATTCATCTCATTTTTGACGTGCTTCCAGCGGCACACAGCGAGTCTTTCGTGGTTAGCCAGGCAACTTGATGCTGTGCGCGGCCGGCGTTTTCATCTACTGACTTCGCTTTTTCTCCTTGCCCTCTTCGTTACTGTAATCGAGCCCGCTCGGGTAAGCGCGCAGGAAGGCGCAGAGGAGGCAGCGGAAGAGGCTGCCGAGGAAGCCGCGGAAGAGTCTGCCGAAGAGGCTGCGGAAGAAGCTGCCGAGGAGGCCGCGGAAGAAGCTGCCGAGGAGGCTGCGGAAGAAGCTGCCGAGGAGGCCGCGGAAGAAGCCGCCGAGGAGGCCGCGGAAGAAGCTGCCGAGGAGGCCGCGGAAGAAGCCGCCGAGGAGGCCGCGGAAGAAGCTGCCGAGGAGGCCGCAGAGGAAGCCGCAGAGGAAGCCGCAGAGGAAGCGGCGGAAGAGGCTGCTGAGGAGGCCGCGGAGGAAGCTGCCGAGGAAGCCGCAGAAGAAGCTGCTGAGGAAGCGGCGGAAGACGCTGCTGAGGAGGCCGCAGAAGAAGCGGCCGAAGATGCCGCCGAGGAGGCCGCAGAAGAGGCTGCCGAGGAGGCTATGGAAGACGAGCTGGAAGACTCGGCTTACGAATACCTGGAGGACTACTCAGAAGACTATCTGGAGGGCGAACTCGACGACGACCTCGAAGAGTACGAGGACGAATACGAGGACGAATACGAAGAAGAATACGAAGAAGAATACGAAGAAGAGTACGAATACGAGGATGACGAGGCTGACTCCGATTCCGACGAATATGAAGACGTGGAAGACGCAACCGCCGACGCGCGTGCAGAACGGTCCGTGGACAGGTTGCTGAATATGATCGAGCTGGAACCGCAGCTCTTTATTGCCCGTGATGAACTGCTGGTGCTGGCAAACGCTGATGAAGTGCAGGCAATAGCGGCGAGCCCGCAACTGCGCTCCGTGTCGATCGACGACCTGGGGAGCCTGGGTGATTACCTGGGCCGATTTGTGATCGAGGGCGATCTTCGCCTGGACCAGGTCAAGACCGACATCACAGAGCGTTTTCCGGGCGCGGCCATAGACTTTAATCATGGCTTTGTGCTCGCCGAATCTCCTGGCTCCAGCGCCACGGCCGGCGGTCTTTACCGCATCGAAGCCATCGCTGCCGAGGCCGGTTTACGCGTCGGTATCGTCGACAGCAGCGTAAACCTGCAGCACCCGCTGCTCTTAGGCGCTCGCATACAGCAGCAGCTATTTGTGCCGCTGCGGCAGGAGGCGACAAGCGATCACGGCACGGCCGTCGCCTCACTGCTGGTGGGACAGTCTGACAGCTTCATGGGCATGGCGGTGGGTACCGGGCTTTATTCCGCCTCGGTGTTCTTCAGGGATGCCCGCACAGAACTGCTGGCATCCACGGACGGTCTGGTGGCTGCGCTCGCCTGGTTGGCGGAGCAGCGCGTGCAGGTTGTGAATATGAGCCTGGCCGGACCGCCCAATGCGGTTGTCGAGCGCGCACTGCAACGCCTGAGTGACCAGGGCACGCTGATCGTGGCCGCGGTCGGTAATGACGGTCCGCTCGCAAAACCACGTTATCCCTCAGCTTACGCCAGCGTCATCGGTGTGGGTGCCGTGGATGAGAATGGCCGGCCTTATCGTCGCTCCGGCCGGGGGGACCACGTGGAGTTTGCGGCGCCGGGGGTGGGTGTTTACGCGGCTTCCGGGGATGGGGGAGTTCAAACCTTTACCGGCACCTCGTTTGCTGCGCCGATTGTGTCCGGGCTGTTGCTGCAGCGGCTCAGTGCGTCACCTGACCCGCAATCCGCTCTGGAGGCCCTGCGGGCCGATACGCTGGATCTTGGCCGGCCTGGCACCGATCCGGTCTTCGGGCGGGGACTGGCAGGGAGAAGTTTGCTGCTTCGGCCGTTAACGCCCTGAAGCTTTCCAACCCGAGCGGATCGCTTCCTGCTCCTCCGCGTAGCTGAGCTCCGCAGCCTTGACCAGTGTCTCTGGCAGCGGAGCTCCGTTCTCCTGGCCTGCCGCGGCCCTGTATCCGTCTCCATCGGGTGCGGACAAGGTCTGCTGCTGACTCACGAGCTCCCAGCCGCCGGCGCTGTCTCGGCAAGCCACACCGGAAAACTCTGTGCCGCCCTGTGAGCTCATGAACTCGCGGCAGTAAGTGGCGGCTTCCGTCGTGAAGGAGAGCAGCGGGGCGATACTCATTGAACCGTCGCCGCTGCTGCGAATTTCGCCGCTGGGTACGGATTCCATGGTCTCCTGCAGGAGTGTCGCGTAGCCTGCGGCCCCGGAATCAACAACCGGGCTGGCCGGAGACTCAAACAGCTGGGTGTTTGTCGCAATAACAGTGGCCAGACCCGCGGCGATAGCCAGTCCCACCAGGCCGCGCCGGCGGGGAAAGGGAATGATTTCCGCTGTTTGCGGCGCCGTTTTCTCCTCCTGCTGGGGCTGTGGCTGGCGAATTGCCTCGATCAGCTTGTCTGGCACTGGCATTTCCAGCAGTTCATCTGCCGCAGCAGTGAAGGCCTTGTCAGCTTTTGCCAGCTGTTCGAGCAATTCCCTGGACTCCGGGTCATTCAAGCGCCGATCTTGTACGTCAGCCGCGTCCTGGTCGGATAGCTCGCCATCGTGTAGCGCCATCAGTTCATCAATGTCATCACGCATTTTCTTTTCCTTTCTCCGAACCCACCTCGGTCTCTTCGAGTATTGCCATGATCCTGGCCCTGGCTCTGGCCAGGCGGCTCATCACGGTCCCGACCGGTATGTCTAACGTGTCTGCGGCTTCGCGGTAGGAATGCTCTTCGACGGCAACCAACAGCATCACCATCCGCTGCTCTTCCGGCAGTTCATGAATGATGTGCGAGAGTACGCTCAGCATGTTTTCTCGCTCAGGCAGACCCTTGCTGCCTGCATCGACCAGCTCTGCGACAGAGTCCTCGTGCAGATGTTCAGAGCGACGGCTCTGGCTGCGCAGCTGGTCAATATGCAGGTTCTGAATAATTCGATATAGCCAGGAATCCAGTCGCGTACCGACCTGCCACTGGTCCTGCTTCAGCAGCGCCTTCTCGCAGGCCTGCTGGACGAGATCGTCTGCCGCGTCCATGTCGCCCGTCAGCGTCAGTGCGAAGCGGCGCAGCCGTGGCAGAAGTGAAACCAGGTCTTCGCGAAAATCAGAAGTCATTGGTTGCCCATTTTGGTGCTGCCGACTCCGTCGATCGGTTTCCCGACCCATAGGAGTAGTTAAAGGCAGTGTGGCCTTCGTGGCCGTGGCGCCTGTCCCTGGTCTACCCCGGGCAAAGCAGTCCATATGCCTTGGCACACCGGTGTACCTGAATCCCCATTTAACCTCAAGGATGGGATGCCAGCTAGCACCTGATTCTTGTACGAGCATATCTTTCCAGACCTTCTGTTTATCCGGGTCGCGCATCGCCAATGGGCGTAGCACGACAGCTAATACACCTATAACGGCCGTGGTTTCGTTTTATTCCCTTCTTTAGTCGCAATTAGTGACCGATTGGCTCGGAGGTAGAAAATTTCGTGGTGGGTGGAATAGGCACGAAAAGCTGGCGTTGTAGCTAGTGTCCCTACCGCAACTGTGAACACGGAGATCACCATGCAATACGAGAATCTGACCCGGGAGGAAGCCCGGCAGGCATCCGGCGACACCGTCTTGTCTATCTGCCCGGCCGGTGTTCTGGAATCAACCGTGATCATTCCCAGTATGCCGGGATCACAACGCCCCTTGCTGGCGCTGCACGGCATATCCCGCAACGCTGGCGAACTCTCAGAGGCGTTTGCCGGCGCGGCGGAGGCCACGGGTCGCATAGTAGTGGTGCCGCACTTCACTGAAGAGAATTGGCCTGTTTATCAACGCATTACCAGGCGTGCACGTCCCGACAAGACGATCTTGGCGCTGCTCGCCACACTGCGTGCTATGGATGCAGCCTTTCATGGGCCTGTCGATGTGTTCGGGTTCTCCGGCGGCGCACAGCTGGCCCATCGCTTCGCCATGCTTTACCCGGAAGCCGTGGGCGACCTGCATCTTGGCGCCGCTGGTTGGTACACGCTGCCGGAAGACACTGCAGAATACCCGTACGGAATTGGTGATTCCTCAACACGGCGAGATTCATGGAGCCGCCTGATGCGGTCTGGCCTGCGCAGCTATCTGCGACGTCGCATCAATATCTATGTGGGTTCGCACGACACGTCCAGGGATGATTCATTGCGCCAGAACGAACTGGTTGATGAGCAGCAGGGCGCCCATCGACTCGAACGGGCGCGCCGCTATGTGGCATCAGTCAATCGCCGCCAGGCGGCACTCGGCCTGCCACGTACTGCTCGACTGACATTTCTCCAGGGCTGTGATCACAGCTTCAGCAACTGCGCAGAGCGCGGTGGTCTGGCCCTCAAGGTTTGTGAAGAAAACTGACAATCGATTCATTGCGAAAAAGGAACCTAGCCATGACCCTCAAAGCCATTACCAACGACCCCGTTACCCTGTTAGGCAACGCCCACTGGTGTTTCTCCGCCCGTCGCGTGGACCAGGCCGACGCTGTATCGCTGCATGAGGACTACAGCCATGTCCGCCCCGGCGATCTCGTCCTCGCCAGGGTGCTGGAGATCGGCCAGCATCGCGGTATTCAACTGCGCTCAGGAAGGCGCGCCACCCTTTTTCCCGGCGACCTGGTGGTAATGCCCTGCGGAGCGCGCTACGCGCCCGACCAGTTTGAGGGTGTTGCGGAAATCGATCCCGGCGGCACCGATATGCTCGCCGGCGGTGGCTGCCTGGGTCGCGCAAGGTACAAGAATGAGCGTGTGCGGTCAGCGACCAGGGTGCTACCCCTGGGTTGCGTTGCCGACCGCCAGGGCAAGACGCTCAACCTTGAGTCCTACACGATAGACAGCGCGGGTGAGCCCACGTCGATTCCACTGATTGCCGTGGTTGGCACCTCGATGAACTCCGGGAAGACCCTCGCCACCGCGAAACTCAGCCACGGCCTGCGTCTTGCAGGGCTGCGCGTCGGCGCCATCAAGGCTACCGGTACAGGTTCTTTCGGTGACTATCACCAGTACGAGGACAGTGGCGCCCATTTCGTCGCAGATTTCAGTGATGTGGGCATGGCGACGACCTATCTTGAGCCGATCGATCGGATCAAGCAGGGCATTTGGCGCCTGCTGGGCGCGGCTGAGGCCGCCGGATGCGACGTCGTGGTTATGGAAATCGCCGACGGCTTGCTACAGGAAGAGACCGGCGCATTGCTGCGCGACCAGGAGCTGAGGGAGCGCCTGTCTGGCCTGGTATTCGCCTGCGGGGATGCTGTTGCAGCGCAGGGCGGTGTCACCATGCTGCGCTCCTTCGGCCACGAAGTGACGACGCTGACAGGCATGCTCAGCTGCTCGCCCATGTCATCGAGCGAAGCGAGCGCGGCCACTGGCGTGCGAGTGCTCACCAAGACAGAGCTTGCGGAACCTTCGGAAGCACTGTCCGTGCTGCGCGCGGCGAGTAGCATTCAGCACTCTGATGTAATCGGCGGCGACTGAAGTTTCGTACCAAGTGGAACTGTTGTGTCGGCCAGTGCGCCAATGCAGCGCTGTGGTTCCCGGGCAAAAGGAAAGGTCTTTGTGCATATGATGGCTCCAGCCCCTCAAAACCATGGAAGCTTGGCGCGATGCGGATACGCTGTCGCTTCCTGCCTGATCACTTTCTTCACCGCGCACGGGCTGGCACAGGCCCAGTCAGAAGACGAGAGCGAGCCCCGGTTCTTTATTGAGGTTGAAGGCGGAGCCGAGTATGACAGCGTCGTCTCCCTGGACGAACTTGACCTGAGTAGTGAAGAGAGCGATACCGCACTCATCGCCGAGGGCACCGTTGGCTATACCCAGCCCCTCGGAGAGACCGTTGAGCTGGATCTCAGCTACAGCTACAGCATCCTCGACTACCAGGATTTTTCCGAGGTTGATCAGAATTCCCACATTGTCAGTGCAGACCTGACGAAAGATCTTGGCGGTGCGGATATCGGGCTTTCCGGCTTCTATGTCAACTCCGACCTGGACGATGAGTCATTCCTAGAGCTGGCGCGAGTTTCACCCTATATATCCGGCTTCTTCGCCAAGGGGTGGTTCGCGCGCGCCGGCGTCGTCTACTCGGACAAGACCAACGACGTAAACTCCGGCCGCGACGCCGACACTGTCATCGGCGAGATCGACCTGTACCACTTCCCGCCGGGGAAGCCCTGGTTCGTCAATATCGGTTACAAGTACCGGGACGAGGATGCCAATGCCGCGCGCTTTGACTACACGGGGAATACCTTCAAGGTGCGGTACGTGCACCGCCTGACCCTGCTGGGGAAGGACGCGCGTTTCGAAGTGTCATATCGCTACCTCGACAGGGATTACAGCTCGATAACACCGTCGATCGGTGAAGATCGTTCCGATGAGCGTGACCGTGCCCATGTGCAGCTGGAACTGGCGCTCTCACCTCGTTGGGACGCGGAGCTGTACTACACCTACTCGGACTGGGAATCCAACCTGGAGAGCGTGGACTTCAACCAGTACGTCACGGGGATGGTGCTCCGCTATCGGTGGGAGCGATGACTGGGTCAGCCCGGCCGGGGTCGGTTTGATGCCGTTTCAGAGGGAAGCTTTCAGGCCAAGGTAGCCAGGCTCGAAGCCCTGGGCCCGGTAAAACTCAATGGCGGCCTCGTTGCCGACCAGAACCTGGAGGTCCATCTTGCGAATACCCCTGTTGAACATCAGGCTGCGGATCTCCTGCATGATCCGGGTGCCAATCCCGGAGCGCCGTCGGCTTGCCGTCACCATCAGGTCCTGGACATAGACTTGCTCTTTGGGGTCCTCGAGCAACTCATCCTCCACCAGGAAAAACGCGAAGCCGATCAGTGTGCCGCTGTCTTCCGCGACAATCAGGTACGCGTCCTCTTCCTCGTCGTTCAATGAGGCTTCGTACTCATCAATCTGTTGCCGGCTGATCTCAACCCCCATAGCCCTGCTGGGCCTGAAGGCGTGCTCATACCGCTGTAGCTCCTGGTGCAGCTGAACGACGGCTGCCCGGTCGCCAGGCTGGTAGTTCCTGATGTTCACAGAGTCTTCTCGCAAGGAATTCCCCATCGGGTCGTCGGCGCAATCTACACGCCTGGTGCAAAGATGCAGGTTACAGTGGGTGAGGTGGGCGCCGGCGCCGCCCGAGGGTAGCAGAGCGTTGCGGAAATCGGCAATGCCGTCGTGGCCGGTGGTATGATCAGCAGCGTTTTCAACGGGTGACTTGTCCATGCAGGGAAGCAGATTCCGCGCCTGGTCCGCCGCGCTGTCGCTTGGCGCACTGTTGGCGGCCCTCCCGCCCCAACCGACACTGGCCGAGAGCGGCCCTGCGGCCGAGGTGGGTGTCGATTTTGAGGCCGTGCTGGCGTTGCCGCCTGGGCCCGCCCCCACCGTCTTGCCCTATGGTGAGCAGCCTCAGCAGTTTGTTGAATTCTCTATGCCGCCGCGTGGCGATGGCCCTTTCCCGGTGGTGGTGTTCATTCATGGCGGTTGCTGGCTCAACCAGTTTGATATCGGTTACAGCCGCGCCCTGGCCACGGCCCTCAACCGGGCGGGCTACGCGGTGTGGAATGTCGAGTACCGGCGCCTCGGAGACGACGGCGGGGGTTGGCCGGGTACCGTGGAGGACATTGTGGCGGCTCTGGCGTTGCTGGTGGAACAGGCCCCGGCAGGACTGGACCTGAATCGTGTGGCCATCGCCGGCCATTCCGCGGGCGGCCACCTGGCCTTGCTGGCGCCGACGCACGGCCCGGGAGAGCTGGTGGTGCGCGGCGTGGTGGGGCTGGCCCCAATCGTGGATATCGCCGATTACGCGACCGGTGAGGGTAGCTGCAACCAGGCGGCGGCGCAGTTCCTCGAGGGACTGACGGAGGCACAACAGGCGGCTGCCAACCCGGCGCTGCAGCCGGCAGCGCCGGGTGCCGTGCTGATGTATGGCAGCCTGGACCGGATCGTGCCCGTGGAAGTGCCCTTTCTTGAGCCCGACCGGCTGGTGCTGCTTCCCGCGGGCCATTTTGACTGGGTGCATCCCGGGACAACGGCTTTCCAGCGCTTTCTGGAGGAGCTGGAGGGCGTATTGCAATGATTACCCGGGAGGCCATTCTCGAGCTGGATCGACTGGACCCCCTGGCGCTGCAGCGTGATGCTTTTGCCCTGCCCAGGGACAAGGTTTACCTGGACGGCAATTCCCTCGGCGCCCTGCCGCGGGCGGTGGCGGCGCGGGTGCAGGACACGGTGCAACAGCAGTGGGGCGCTGACCTGATCAGCAGTTGGAACCGCCATGGCTGGATCGAGCTGCCGCTGCAGGTGGGTGAGAAGATTGCCACGCTGGTGGGCGCGGCACCGGGCCAGGTCATCTGCGCAGACTCCATCTCCGTGAATCTTTTCAAGCTGCTCTCGGTGGTGTCCATGCTGCGTCCGGACCGGCCGCTGGTACTGTCTGCAGCCGATAACTTTCCCACTGACCTTTACATGGTGCAGGGCCTGTCCCGTTTGCTCGGAGAACAGAAGCTGAGGCTGGTACAGGTGGCTGAGGAGGAGATCACCGAGGCCCTCAATGACCAGGTCGCCGCCGTGCTGCTGAGCCACGTCAACTTTCGCACCGGCCGTATCCTGCCGATGGCAGAGATCACGGCGGCCGCACAGCGAGCCGGTGCCCTTGCAGTATGGGATCTCGCCCATAGCGCCGGCGCGTTGCCAGTGGCGCTCGATGAATGCAATGTGGATTTCGCCGTGGGCTGTGGCTACAAATACCTCAACGGCGGCCCCGGTGCGCCGGCCTGGGTGTATGCGGCCGAACGACACCAGGGCGCGGTGCAGCAGCCCCTGAGCGGCTGGATGGGCCACCGCGAACCCTTTGCCTTTGACCCCGACTACGAGCCCGCACCCGGAATGCTGCAATACTTGTGTGGCACGCCGCCGGTGCTGTCGATGGCGGCGCTTGATGCGGCGCTGGATATGTTCTCGGGCATCGATATGCAGGCGGTACGCGCCAAGTCCGTGGCCCTGGGGACCCTGTTCCTGGAACTTCTACACAAGACCGAGCTGGCGGCGGAGCTGCGCTTGCTGTCGCCGTCCGCGTCGGAGCTGCGCGGCAGCCAGCTCGCCTTCAGCCATCCCCAGGCCTACGGACTGGTGCAGGCCTGGATTGAGCGCGGTGTGGTCGCGGATTTCCGCGAGCCCGATGTGCTGCGAGTGGGCTTCTCGCCGCTCTACAACAGCTACGGCGACATCTGGCAGGCGCTGGAGGCACTGCGCGAAGTGGTGGCCCACAGCGAGCACCTCGACAATCGCTGGCAGCAGCGCCAGAAAGTCACCTGAACGACCACTGACCGGTGGGGATGAAAAAAACCTGCCTGGGGGTCTTGCACCTTTGGCGCAACACTGGTTACATATACAGTACTTCGTTCAGGTGAATTCCTGTGGCTCTTCGGCCAACCACCCGAGCGATATGTCGCCTGTGCCCGGGCCCACTGGGGAGCGGTGCTGGCCAGCCACGATTAGCAGCGAGCAGTTGCTACAAGCAGTCGCAAGCAGCAATCGATAGCAAGCAGCAGTCGGTAGAGAGCTGCAATCGATAGCGAGCTGCAATCGTGCTGGCAGGGTGCAGCGGCCATAACAAGACCAGAGGTGAACAACCATGGATGCCAACAAGCAAAAAGCTCTTGATGCCGCCCTCAGCCAGATCGAACGCCAGTTCGGCAAAGGTACCGTCATGCGGATGGGGGATACCGAACAGGCGGCGATACCCAGTATTTCAACCGGTTCCCTGGGCCTGGACATCGCCCTCGGTATCGGCGGTTTGCCGCGGGGCCGGATCGTGGAAATCTACGGGCCGGAATCCTCCGGCAAGACCACTCTCACCCTGCAGGTCATTGCCGAGGCCCAGAAAGCCGGTGGCACCGCAGCCTTTATCGACGCCGAGCACGCCCTCGACCCGAGCTATGCCGAGAAACTGGGCGTGCAGATCGACGACCTGATCGTTTCCCAGCCTGACACTGGCGAGCAGGCCCTGGAAGTGACTGAGATGCTGGTGCGCTCCGGCGCGGTCGACGTGCTGGTAGTGGACTCCGTCGCGGCACTGACACCCAAGGCGGAAATTGAAGGCGAGATGGGAGATTCCCATGTCGGCCTGCAGGCCCGCCTGTTGAGCCAGGCCATGCGCAAGCTGACCGGCACGATCAAGCAGACCAACTGCATGGTGATCTTCATCAACCAGATTCGCATGAAGATCGGCGTGATGTTTGGCAGCCCCGAAACGACCACTGGTGGTAATGCGCTGAAGTTCTACTCCTCGGTCCGACTCGACATTCGCCGCATCGGCTCGGTCAAGGAAGGCGACGAGGTGGTAGGTAACGAAACCCGCGTAAAGGTGGTGAAGAACAAGGTCTCGCCTCCCTTTAAGCAGGCCGAGTTCCAGATCATGTATGGCAAGGGCATCTACCGGATGGCGGAAGTCATCGACATCGGTGTGAAGCTCAACCTGGTCGACAAGTCGGGAGCCTGGTATGCCTACAAGGGCGACAAGATTGGCCAGGGCAAGGCCAACGCGGCCAAGTTCCTGGAAGACAATCCGGCCATCTCCGGAGAGATTGAAGGCCAGATCCGCGCCCAACTGCTGAATCTGCCAGGTCCTGGCAATGAAGAGGGCGAGGCAGCGGCAGAGGAGACGGCCGCTGACCTGGAAGCGACAGTCGACGAGTAACCCCCACGGGGCACCGCAGGCAGCCGGCTGGAGCGAGCCGGCTGCGCTTTCCCGCCCGGCCACTGGCGGGAAGGACCCCACTTCGCGTACCACTGATCCCCTCTAGTGGTGCGCGTTTTTTGCGTGTGTGTTTCGGGTTTTAAGACGCACGGTTTAACTCTGACAGCAAAAAGGCATCCGCCATGCAGGAAGCGATCAAGCCCTTCGGCCCCAATGACATCCGCCTCCAGGCGATGAACCTGCTGGCACGCCGGGAGCATCTCCGCAGTGAGCTGGCCGTCAAACTGCGAAAGCGCTTTGGCAGCGACGCCGAATCGATGATTGACGCAGTGCTGGATGAGCTCGGCGCAGAGCAGCTGCTGAGCGATGAGCGTTTCATGGAATCTTATATCCGCCAGCGCGTTGGCAAGGGCTATGGACCGGACCGTATTCGCCAGGAGCTCAGGCAAAAGGGTGTGGATTCCGCGTTGCTTGAACTGGCGATGGACTCGGCAGAGGTTGACTGGGTTGAACGCGCCGCCGAAGTCAGGCTCAAGAAATTCGGCGCTACGCCGCCGACTGACTTCAAGGACAAGGCGCGGCAGCTACGTTTCCTCAACTACCGTGGCTTCGGCGGGGAATTCGCCGGGGCGGCCCTCGATTTCGACCCCTCTCAGCTACCTGACTAGGTGCTACCGGCCAGGTGCGGCCGGCGAGGTGCGGCCGGCGAGGTGCGGCCTGCGAGGTGCGGCCTGCGAGGTGCGGCCGGCCAGGCGCGGTGGCGCATCACGTACCAGCCCTAGCTCGGGTCAGCGGGCAGTGTGATGCTCACCCGCAGTCCTGTCAGCTGCGCGTCTCCGCCGGCGGCACAGCCCTGCCGATTCTCGGCCGTAATTGAACCGCGGTGTTGTTCGATCGCCCGCCTGGCGATTGACAGGCCGAGGCCAAAGCCGCCCGTTTCCCGTTGGCGTGCTTCATCGATCCGGTAAAACGGCTCGAAAATCCGCTCCAGCTCTGGTTCAGGCGCACCGGGGCCACAGTCTTCCACGACGACCTTATAGCCATTCGTGTGACGGCCAAGTGGCTTTTGGCTGAGCCGTACCGTAACGCTGGTGTCTGACGGGGTATAGCGCACTGCATTGCGGATAACGTTTTCGAAGGCGCGTTTGAGCTGCTCCCCGTGGCTGCGCTGCAGCGCTTCGGAGAGTTCCGTCTGAAACACCACGGACTTGCCCTCTGCCTTGGCTTCAAAAGCGGCATCGTCACAGACCGCCTGCAGCAGGCTGACCAGGTCCAGGCTGTCCTCCATGCTGGAGGCGCTATCGGGGGTGGTCAGTAGCTGGCCGATCAGCTCGTCCAGCAGTGTGGTTTCGCGCTCGATACGCAGCATCTGCTCCGGGCTGCGCTGGGGATCCTTCTCGGCCAGCGCCAGCGCCACGCGCATCCGCGCCAGCGGTGACCGGAGTTCGTGCGACACGTCGCTGAGCAAACGCTTCTGGGCCGTGATTTTGTCCTGTAACTGGGCGGCCATGCTGTTGAAGTCCCGGGCGAGGGCATCGGTTTCGTCGCCACCGCGTTCCGGAACATCGATGCGCGCGGCAAGATTGCCGTCGGCGAGCTCACGTGACGCTCGCTGCAAGTGTTTCAGGGGGCGGGTCAGGTAACGCGATACCAGATAGCTGATCGCGCCGCTGATCAACACAGCGATTAGCAGGCGTAGCCACAGGTGGCGGGTCAGAAAGGCGATCAACGGCGATGCCGGCGGGCGTGGCACGATGATCAGCTTGAGCTGGCCCCACTCCGGCCGGAACATCTCCTGCCCGAACATCATGCGATCGTTTTCGCGGTGCAGTACACGGCGCCGGAATCCGGCCAGGCGACTGATGACCGCTTCGCTGCCGGGAATCAGCTTGCGATCGAAGATCTCCCGGCCCTCGCTATCGACCAGCCGAATGTCGAGCCCGTCTTCGTTCTCGCGCTCGCGTATCCAGTCTTCGAGCTCGTCTCTCGCCACCGTCTGCAGGCCGTAAAAGATGCGATAGATGCTGTGGGAACCCGGGCCCAGGTCACGAAAACCCGGCCCCGGTAGCATCGGGCTCACCAGGGTCTGCTGCGAGATGCCTGCGCGGTCTCCACCGAGGCGGTCTCCACCGGGGCGGCTTGCGCCGGGCAGAGCCACACCTGCGGGTGGCGGGCGCTCGGCGGCGGGCGCTGCCTGCTGGGAAGGATGCGGAAAGTCCGGGAAACCGCCGTCGTACAACACAAAGTAGCGCCCCGCGAGCAGCCAGCTGACGATAATGGCGATCATCGACAGCCAGAAGCCCAGGAATATCTTGGCAAACAGGTTCACAGTACGAGCTTCACTGCGCCGCGGATTCGGTGTCCGCTCGTACCAGCTGGTAGCCGACGCCGCGTACGTTCTTGATCAGCTCGGATTCGCCCAGCTTCTTACGCAGATTGCTCACATGGACGTCGACGCTGCGGTCGTAGGCGGTCAGCGCACGGCCCAGGGCCTGCTGGCAGATCAATTCCTTGTTGACCACATCGCCGGCATGGCGCATCAGCACCAGTAGCACATTGAACTCGGCGGTCGTCAGCTTGATTTCCTGACCGTCGAAATCAACCCGGCGTTCCGAGGTGCTGACGTGCAGCCTGCCGACATCCAGCAGGTTGCTTTCTTCGTCGCGGCTACGCTCCGTGCGCCGCAGGATGGCGCGCAGGCGAGCAGCCAGCTCCCGGGGATTGCAGGGCTTGGGCAGGTAATCGTCGGCACCCATCTCAAGGCCCACGATGCGGTCAGTGTCTTCCCCGCGGGCGGTCAGCATGATGACCGGGGTATCGGAAAATTCCCGCAGTTTCCTGAGCACATCGAAGCCCTGGACCCGCGGCAGCATAACGTCGAGCACAATCGCGTCGAACTCGCGCCCCTTGCAGGCTTCGATGGCGTCTGCGCCGTCGTGGATGGCGCTGGCTTCGAAACCCTCCAGTGACAGAAAGTCTGTGAGCAGGTCACACAGCTCCCGGTCGTCATCGATGATGAGTACGTCGTGATTCATGGCGGCAGTCTCCCCGACGAAAAGCCCTTTGTCACCGGGATTTACCGGCGGTTTGCCGTTCTTAACACAACTTTACACCCGGGCAACCCAAACTTACACGGGCCGCTCCTAGACTGGCTGCAACGCTCGGGTACTGCCGATGGTCATGGCAGTCATGACCTGGCAGCCGGGGCGGTGACAGCGTGACTGACGTCCGGCATCTATCGATGGCCTGGACACGGCCGCCAACACCTTAGAGGAGAACGCGATGAAAAAATGGATTCCCGCCCTGGTGCTGGGCTTGCTGGTGACATCGGCAGCGGTGACGGCGCGCAACCACATGTCCGGCTTCGGAGCTCCTCACGGCATGGGCTTCGGGCCTCCCAATGGCATGGGCTTCGGCATGCTGGACTTTATCGCCGAGGAGATTGGCCTGAGTGTCGACCAGGAACAGAACATCAACCAGTTGATCAATGAGGCCAGGCTGGCCAGCGCCGTGGACCGCGAGCGCTTGCTGCAGCTGCGTCAGCAGATCGGCGAACTGGCCGCGGTCGATGAAGGATTCGATGAAGCCGGCGCTGAAGTGCTCGCCGGGGAGATGGCGGAGCTGGTGGCGCGGATGGCGGTTGACGTGGCGCAGCTGCGCTGGGAGATCCGTCAGGTGCTGACCCCAGAGCAACGTGAACAGATAGAGGCTATGCGCGGCAACATGATGCGCTCCGGCCAATTCAGGTTCGTCGACGGACACACTTCAGAGCTGTGACTAGCTCCTGGTGACGAGGCCCTGATTCCCTACCCCTGACCCGCAGAAGTCTCTGTAGGCCCTTTTGGGGCAGCCCAGGCTGCCCCCTTTTTGTTTTGTGTGCTGCCCGCCCGAGGCCGCTTCAAAGCTCTTCGACCGTGAGCCCGAGTTCTGACACCAGGCCGCCCACGCCGTCGAGCCCTGCCTGGCTGGTAATCACCGCCACGCTGGCTTGTTCGGGTTGCAGGTAAGCCGCTGCCACGCGCCGCAGGTCCTCCAGGCTGACTTCCAGGATACGGCGCCGGAAGGCCTCGCGGTGTGCGTGGTCACGGCCAAACAGCCGGTTGTGGAAATCCTGCTTGGCCTCGCCGGCCGGTGAACTGGGCCGATCCAGGCTGCCAATGACACCGAGGATCGCCTGCTCCAGGGCATCGGCTTCATGGGTACTGTTCAGCAGCCAGTGTACCGAAGCCTCGAAATCCGCCAGCGTCTCTGCCAGGCGGGGATCGCGGTAGGAGAAGAAGCGGAATGCGCCGACGCTGGAATCCTGCGATGCCCCACCGCCATAGGCGCCGCCTTTCTCACGAATGGCGGTATGCAGGTAGCCATTGCGCAGGAAGCCCCCCAGCACGGTGAGCGCTGCTGCGTCTTCGTGGCCCACGGGTACGGTCGGGTAGGCGTGCGCGCAGAAATTCACCTGGGTATTCGCCACCCAGATTTCGCGACGCTGCTCGCGAATCTCCCGTGGCTGCCAGCTTTGCCCCCCGGCGTTACCCGCGAATCCCTGCCAGCTCTCGACGCAGCTATCAGCCAGCGACGAAAGCTGCTCGCCTTCTGCGACAAGCAGGTATTGCCAGGGCATGTCATGGAGCTGGCCATGAATGCCCGCCAGGCGCTCACCAAGCTGTTGCAGGGCAGCGGCATCCGCCAGGCTGTCATCCAGTGCCTTGCTGGCGCGAATTCCGGCCAAGCCGGAAAGCTGGTGGCTGAGATGGGCGACCGGGCTCATGCCGGCGCTGGCAGCGGCCATGGCCAGGCCGTGGCCGTTGCCGGTGACTGCCTGTTCCCGCCGGGCACGCTGCTGGGCCACCAGCTCGCGCATACGGTCCTGTTCATCGAAGCGCACCTGCTCCAGGGTGTCGCGCATTAGCCGGGTCTGCTCTTCGTGGTTGCGCAGCAGCGCCTTGGACGACAGCACCAGGTAGCCCGCGGTCTGTTGCACGTCGGTCACCGCGCCGCGCATGCTGGTGAACGCATTGATGCTGCCGCAAACTGCGGCCTGGCGGTCCTGCACTGCCAGGTAGTCGCTATCTCCCAGGCCCAACTCGGTCAACATGTTGGTGTAGAAAGGCAGCAGCGCCAGGGAGTCAGCCGCCGGCTCCGGCAGGGGACACAGCGCCTGCTGGTACACCAGGCCATTGGTGCCCTGGGCATAGGTCGTGCAGGGGAAGTCGTCCAGGCGACGATAGTCAAGTTCCGGAATGACGGCCGGCACGTCTTCCAGGGTGACCTTGGGCAGAATGGTTTCGTCGTCTTCCTGGGCCTGGCGCGCGGCGAGGGCGGCAGCCTGGTCGACGACGGCCTGTTTCTGCTCGTCATCGAGCGATGCCTTGAGTTCGGCGAGGCGCTCCGCTTCTTTCACGCGGCGCTGTTCGGACAGGCCGGTATCCGGGGTCATTACCAGCGTGACCCGGTGCGGGTTGTCCAGCAGCAGCTTGCGGGCCAGCCCCTTGATATAGTCGGCGTCCTGAATCTTGTCGCGCAGGGTTTCCAGCGCGCCGTCCAGGTTCAGCGCGGCGATCGGGTCAGCGTAGTGGGTGGCATTGCCCAGCGCGGTGAGAATGAGCTGCAGGCCGAAGGGGTAGCTGTCACCACTGATCTCGCGCTGGTGCAGTTCCAACTGGTGCAGCACGCTTTCCAGCTTCTCCCTGGGCACACCGTGGTCGGCGACCGACTGCAGGACATCCAGTACCAGCGCTTCCAGCCCTTCGGCACGGTCCGCCTCGCTGCCCTCGATGCCACAGGCAAACACCATTTCCCGCATGGATTCCTCCAGCCCGCAAAGCGCGGAGGGAGCGTGGCCCAGTTCGGTGGTTTCCAGCGCCTGTTGCAGGGGGGAGGCGCTGTTGTCCAACAGCACGTTGGCGAGCAGCTGGGCCTCCAGCATGGCTTCCAGGTCGGTACTCTCACCGAGCAGCCAGGCCATTACGATGTGGGTCTTGTTGTCCGTGCTGCCGCTGTCATCGTAGGCATAGGTCTCGGTAACCCTCAGAGGCTCGGAGAAACGCTGTTCCAGCGGCACCTCGATGCGCTTGTCCAGCCGTTCGAAACGCGCCAGGGCACGGTCCTGGAACGCGGCCTGGTGCTGGTGCGCGGGCATATCCCCGAAGGTCATGAAAATGGCGTTGCTGGGATGGTAATGGGACTGGTAGAACGCCAGCAGCTGCTCGTAGCTGAGGTCCGGGATGTTCACCGGCTCGCCGCCACTGTTGTAGTGGTAGGTATTGCTGGGGAACAGGTGGTGGCACAGGGTTTGCCAGAGCGTGCTGGGCACCGAGCTCATGGCGCCTTTCATTTCATTGAACACCACACCCTTGAAGACCAGGTCCGATGCCGGGTTGTCTGGCTCGGAGAACTCTACCCGATGACCTTCCTGGGCAAAGTCCAGTGGGTCCAGGCGCGAAAAGAACACCGCGTCGAGGTACACGTTCAGCAGGTTGTTGAAGTCCTTCGGGTTCTGGCTCGCGAAGGGATAGGCAGTCCAGTCACTGCTGGTGAAGGCATTCATGAAGGTGTTCAGGGAACGCCGTAGCATCAGGAAGAACGGGTCCCTGACCGGGTAGCTTTCGCTGCCGCACAGCGCGGTGTGCTCGAGTATGTGCGCAACGCCCGTGGAGTCCTCGGGCACCGTGCGCAAGGCCACCAGGAAAACGTTCTCGCTGTTGCTGGCGGCCAGGTGATAGTGCTGGGCGCCGGTGGCGCGGTGTTCGAATTGCTGAACGTCCAGGTTCAGGGAGTCGATGTGCTCGGTGCGCACCAGGTCGAAAGCTTCGTGAGTTTGTACCGCCTCGGTCATTCGTTTATTCCGCTTGTCTGGGCCGGGAAAGACGCCAGTGTACTGGATTTCAGGCAGCTGCTCCCAGCCCCCGGATCAACCGGCAGGGGCATGTGAAGGCCCCGAATTTACTGGGTGATTAGCTTCAGCTGGTAGAGCCAGGGCCAGTTCTTGCCTGTGACCCACAGCGTGTTGTCGGCAGCGTCGTAGGCAATGCCATTGAGCACGTTGGTACCAGGACGGTACTCCGCCCGTGGCAACAGGCCCTTGAGATTCAGCTCCGCCGTCACCTGGCCCGACGCCGGGTCAATGCGCACCAGCACATCTCGCTGCCAGACGTTGGCCCAGATACCGTCCGGCGTCCACTCCAGCTCATTGAGATTGCGCAAGGCGGTGCTACCGCGGCGCACGTGAATCTCCCGCTCCACGACGATCTCGCCATCCGTCGGCAGCACCCGCAGCACATCGCTGCCGTCGCTGTAGATCAAGCGTTCGCCGTCGTTGGTCAGCCCCCAGCCCTCCGTGGCAATGGCAAAGGCACCCAGCGGCTGGAAGTCGTCGAGTCGGTAGACAAATGCGCGGCGCGACTGCCAGGTCAGCTGGATAATAAGGTCGCCGAGAACCGTGATGCCCTCACCAAAAAACGGCGCCGGCAGCACCCGCTCACGCAGCAGTTCGCCGCTGGCGAGGTCAAATGCCTGCAGACGCGAACGGCCGACAATGCCGGTGCCCTGGTAGAGCACGCCGTCACGAATTTCCAGGCCCTGGGTGAAGTCGCTGCGACTGTGGGCGCGCTGGCCGATCACCTCGTAGTCAAGCTGCTGGATATCCTGGCTGTTGGCATCAACGGCGACCACGGCCGCGGCCAGCAAAACGAGGATACCCAGTGTTCTCATACGCGGTTTCTCTTGAGCGCCCGGACCAGGAAGCGCGCCGGCGCCAGGGCGCGGGCGAGATCTGCCGGCATTGGCCAGGGCTCGCCGCAGACCTGTGCCGCCAGCAGTTCGCCGCACAATGGCGTGGAGGTCAGGCCGCGGGAGCCATGACCGGCGCTGAAGTATAGCCCGGGTCGGTAGCTGCCGGTGCGAGGAATCAACTGGCGCGCGTTGCGCCGTAGCTCTGCATAGTCTTCGCAAAAACCTTCCGCGTCGGGGACAGGTCCCGCCACTGGCAGGTAGTCGGGTGTTGCGCAGCGGTAACCCACCCTGCCTGGCAGGTCGTCGAAGACTGCCGGCAGGTCCTCAGTCAGTGTGGGGAGGGCGCGAGCCAGCTGTTCTATGTTGGCGCGGTGATCTGTGGTCCGCATCGCCGGGTCGCTATCGCCGATAGCGAAGGTAGCGCCCAGGCAGTGTTCACCCTCGCGCGCCGGCGGCAGGTAGCCCTCGTGGCATATTACGGTCCTGAGAGCTTTCAGCGCGCCCCGGCTGGCCACCTGGCTGGTCTGGCCGCGAATGGCCTGCAGCTGCAGCCAGTCAGCGCCGACCAGGTCGGCGCTGTTGGCCCCACAGGCCACTACCAGCACCGGCGCCTCGGCGAGCAACTCCCCGTGGCGATTGGCGAGCCGCCAACCCCTGGTGGCTGGCTGGACAGTGACGGGCCCACAGTTCTCGATCACACGGATATGTGGATGTTGTAGCCGCACACGACTCACCGCGGCAGGGTTCAGCCAGCCTGAGCCCGGGTAGTAGAGTCCACCATCACAGCCTGCGACACCGGTCAGCGCGACCGCCTGCTCGTCATCAAGGCCTTCTACCAGGCCGGGCAGCGACCGGACTGTATTGTAGAGCACATCCCCGGGTCCCCAGCCGGGGCGCAGTTGCAGCAGGCCGCAGAGTTCCCCATCCCGGCCGGGCTGCAGCTCTTCGCGCTCGAGCATGCCGCGGTACAGACGGCAGGCAAACAGGAAACTGTGTAGGGCAAAACGGGTCAGCGGCGAGTCCTGGTGGGACAGCCGGGTGTAGAGCGCACCCTGTGGGTTGCCGGAAGCGGCGCCGGCGATTTCCCCGGCATCGTACACCTCAACCGCCAGGCCGCGCTCCGCCAGCGACCTGGCTGCAGCGGCTCCCGCCAGGCCGGCGCCCAGCACCAGCGCAGTCCGCGGTGGTGTATCACATGACACTGGCCGCGCCGCCTGTGGGAAGCGTGCCCGTGGCAGGTGCCAGGGAGTGACAAGGGGTTCTGCAGGTTCGGCAGGGGAATCCAGCTTGCCCCGCAGCATGTCGCGCTTGCGTCCAAAGCCCGGCGCTTTACTGACGGCGAAACCGGCCTCCACCAGGCCGCGGCGTACTTCACCGGCGGCGGTAAAGGTGGCAAAACTCCCATCGGCGGCGCTCAGGTTCGCCATTGCGTGATACAGGGCCGGTGTCCACATCTCAGGATTTCGAGCCGGGGCAAAGCCGTCGAGGTACCAGGCGTCCACCGACAGCTCAGGCAGCGCCAGCAGGATCTCCAGACCCTCCGCCAGTTCCGCGTACACCAGGTCCAGGCAGACCCTGCCGAACTGGAGACGGTGCAGGCCAGGCAGGGGCGGTGGGTACGCCGCCAACAGCTGCTCAGACGCCTGGGCGAGGGCGGGCCAGGCGCTCGCCGCTGTCTGCAGGTCCGCCCGGGTCAGCGGGAAGGCTTCGATGGACACATAGTGCAGCCGGTCTGCGTCGCCGGCGACCGGGCGCTGCCGCCAGGCCTGCCATGTGGTCAGGAAGTTGAGGCCGGTGCCAAACCCGGTTTCTGCGATGGTGAAGTCGGTGCCTGCTTGCCAGCGATGAGGCAGTTCATTGCCGTTCAGGAACACGTGGTGGCTTTCGTCCGGCCCGCCAGCGCGCGAGAAGTAGGTATCGCCGAACCGGGTTGACTGCGGTGTGCCGTCGGACCAGGTCAGGTCGGGGCTGCCGGCGCCGCGCCAGGGTGCGCCCGGCTCAGGGGTGCCCGGCCCAGGGGCGCCCGGCGGAGGGGCATCCTCAGCCCCGCTCATAGGCGAGAGGCGGTCGTTCCGATGGCTGGCAGCCAGGGGGGTGTGTCTTCCCAGCGGGTCGCGCGCAGTTCCGCCACCGGGATGACGTAGAGCTGAGCTGTACCGGCGGTGGGAGTATGCAGGGTCAACAGGTACTCACCGGCAGCCTGAAGTTGGACTCGCCACTCCTTGCTGCGAACGCTGATGCGCGCATCGCCGTTCGCCAGTGCCACCTTGGAGACATATTGGGATTCACCCACCGGGCGCAGGCTGTGGTTGGTTTTGCTGACCAGCTCATTGGCTCGCCGAATTTCGACATTGAAGACGATGTCGCGTTGCCTGGCGGCTGCGCCGGGTTCCGGTGCAGCGAGTCGCTCGGATATCAGGTTGATGGCGGCAATACCCTCAGTGCCGGTGAGCAGGATCTTGCCGCTCTCCAGTTCAGTCTGGGCCAGTAGCTGCTCGGGTTCGATGGATTTGTCGCCCGTATCCTCGGCAGCCTGCTCGGCGCTTGCATAATAGCCCTGCAGCAGGCTGGTCAGACGCGTGACTTCTGCGCTGGCCGGCGCCGCACTTGCCGTGCCGCTGCCAAGCTCCGCGGTGAGTGCCTGTTCGCGCTGGTCCAGTTCGCGCAGCGTGGCCCGGCTGCGGCCCAGTTCCTCGGCCAGTGCCTGCAGCGCCGGGCTGTCCACGCCGCCGGCGCCGTTGGCGCGCAGCAGGTCCATGGAAGCGCGGTACTGCGCCACCTCGCGCTCCAGCTGTCGCTTTTCTGCGCGCACGGTCTCAAGCTCCTGGGTCACTGAAGCCTGCGCCATCGCGCCCGGGGACGTAAGGCATGTGGCGCAGAGCAGCCAAAGCGCGGCGCTCGCTGTGATTCGTGATGTAGCCAACATCATTCTGTTCGGGTGTTGCTCTGTTATCAGCCTCTTGTACGTTACGCTGCTGGCCATTGCAAGGGTCGCCGTTTAGACTTGCGGACATGAGCACATACCAGAATTTCAGCATGGCCCCGGACCGCTTTATGACCATGTCCGGCAACGTCCTGTTCAAGGCGTTGCTGGAGGCCCAGCGAGCCGATGCCAAGCGCGTTTTCAGGGAAATCAGCGACGGCAAGCGCGTCCAGTTGATGACGGTGCGGATGGACGACCAGACCGAACTGCGCTTCGACCTGCACCTTGATCACAGTGAATACCGGGGCGAACGCCTGAATTTCCGCAGTTTCCGCGAAGGCCTCGCCAACCTGATCAGGGCCATGGGTGAGGCCCTGAAGGCCGAGGCCAACATCCCGGTGTTCAATGAGCAGGGGGGGCGCAGCATGCTGTTTGGCGTGCCGGGCCTCAGCCAGGTCGATGAGCAGGTCAACGTCTTGATGCTGGCCGCAGACATGCGTGAGCCCGGCTGCGTACAGCTGAAGTTGCAGTATATGGAGCCCGGACAGTTCCAGGCGCAGGCGGGCTAAGTCTTCTGGGCTGGATCAGTCGGCGACGCTGACTGACGGCAGCGTGGGCCGCGGCAGGGAGAGCTTCTCGCGTGGCGCCATGACTTCCGCGGTGCCGGTCACCACGGCTTTGCCTTCCTGGTTGACGGCATTGCAGTCCAGGGTCACGAAGCCCTTGTCCTCGCGTTTCTCGACCACTTCCAGCTGTACCGTGATCTCGTCGCCGATCTTTACCGGGCGCCGGAAGCGCAGGCTTTGCCCCAGGTATACCGTGCCCGGCCCCGGCAGCTCCAGCGCCAGGGCGGCCGAGATCAGCGCGCCGGTGATCATGCCGTGGGCGATGCGCTCGCCGAAGTCGGTGCCGGCGGCAAACTCCGCGTCAAGGTGCAGCGGATTGACGTCGCCGGACACCTCGGCAAACAGCACGATATCGCGCTCGGTAATCTGCTTGCGATACTCGGCGGTCTGGCCCACGGTGATTTCATCGAACGTATAATTGCTCAGGTTTTCCATTGCAGTGTTTTTCCAGGCTTTGCTAGCGAGCCGCTAGTGTAGACAAATGTGACCGCCATCTCCCCCAAAATTCTTTACCCGCCAGAACTGCCGATCAGCGAGCGGCTCGAGGAAATAGCCGCTGCCCTTGATTCGCACCAGGTGGTCATCGTGGCCGGTGAGACCGGCTCCGGCAAGACCACCCAGCTGCCCAAGCTATGTCTCGCCCTGGGCCGTGGTGACAGACGCATCGGCCACACCCAGCCGCGGCGGCTGGCCGCTCGCACGGTGGCCCAGCGTATCGCTGAGGAACTGGGGGAAAGCCTTGGTGAGACCGTGGGTTACCAGGTGCGCTTCACCGATACTGTCGGTGAGGGCACTCGCGTTAAGCTGATGACCGACGGCATCCTGCTCGCGGAGATCCAGCGCGACCGCCAGCTACGCCAGTACGACACCCTGATTATTGATGAAGCCCATGAGCGCAGCCTCAATATCGATTTCCTGCTGGGCTACCTCAAGCAGCTGCTGCCGCAACGGCCTGATCTGAAGCTGATCATTACGTCAGCGACCATCGACGTTGAGGGCTTTTCCCGACACTTCGGCGGCGCACCCGTCATTGAGGTGTCGGGGCGCAGCTTCCCGATAGAGACTCACTACCTCGACACGGAGGAGGGAGACGCCCTGGCGCGCGCGGCGGACGCGGTGGAATCCATCCATGCCAGGAACTATGGTCCCAGCGGTGACACCCTGGTGTTCCTCAGCGGGGAGCGGGAAATTCGCGAGCTGGCGCTGGCCCTGCGGCGCCGCCAGCTCCCCGGCCTTGAGGTGTTGCCGCTGTATGCCCGCCTGTCCCAGGCCGAGCAGGCCAGGGTGTTTGAAAACCGCAAGCGGGCGGGCATGCGGGTGGTGCTGGCGACCAATGTCGCGGAAACCTCGCTGACCGTTCCGGGCATCCGTTTTGTTGTGGACACGGGCCTTGCCCGCATCAGCCGCTACAGCGTGCGCAGCAAGCTGCAGCGGCTGCCGGTGGAGCCGGTATCCCAGGCCAGCGCCAACCAGCGTCAGGGCCGCTGTGGCCGGGTGGCCGAGGGCGTTTGCCTGCGACTGTACAGCGAGCAGGATTTCCTCGGCCGGCCCGAATTTACCGAACCGGAAATCCAGCGCACCAATCTGGCAGCGGTGATCCTGCGCATGCTCAAGCTGAAGCTGGGCGCCGTCGAGGACTTCCCCTTCATCAACCCCCCAGACGGCAGGTTGGTGCGGGACGGTTATCGCCTGCTGCAGGAGCTGACCGCGGTCGGCGACGACGGTCGCCTGACCCGGCTCGGCCACCGCATGGCCGAACTGCCGGTTGACCCGCGCTTTGCGCGGATGCTGTTGGCGGCCGCCGAAGCTGGTGCCCTGGCAGAGATGCTGGTGATTGCCAGTGCGCTCAGCGTGCAGGATCCCCGCGAGCGGCCAGCGGACAAGCAGCAGGCGGCAGACGAGAAGCACCGGCGCTTCTGGGATGCGCGCTCTGACTTCCTGGCCTGGCTGAACCTGTGGAACTACTACGAGGAGCAGCGCCAGGAGCTGAGCCAGAACCAGTTGCGCAAGCTATGTCAGCGCGAGTTCCTGGCGTTCATGCGCATGCGGGAATGGCGCGACGTGCATTTTCAACTCACGGTGGCCTGTCGCCAGGCCGGGTTGCGCCAGAACGCCCAGCCCGCGGCCTATGAGTCCTTGCACCGCTCGCTGCTGGCCGGCCTGCTCAGCAATATCGCCCAGTGGCAGGAAGGCAGGGAGTACCTGGGCAGCCGCAATCGCAAGCTGCAGATTTTTCCGGGCTCCAGCCAGTCGAAGAAACGCCCCGCCTGGCTACTGGCCGCAGAGATCGTGGAGACTTCACAGGTGTTTGCGCGCTGCGTGGCGCGCATCGACCCGGCCTGGGCCCTTGAGGCCAACCCGGCACTGCTGAAGCACCACGACTATGAGCCTCACTGGCACACTCGCAGTGGTCGCGTTATGGCATTCAGGCGCACCAGCCTGTACGGCCTGGTGCTGGCCGATCGCCAGAAGATTCACTACGGGCCGGTGAATCCGTCGGAGTCGCGAGCGATCCTGATTCGCGCGGCATTGGTGGAGGGTCGCATGAAGCCCCGGCCGGAGTTCCTTCAGCACAACCTGGCGCTGGTGGAAGAGCTGGAGGCCCTGGAGTCCAAGGCGAGGCGCCGGGACCTGGTGGCCGACGAGCAGGGGATTGTGCAGTTCTACGATGAGCGCCTGCCCGACAACATCACCACTGCCAACCGGCTACGCGGCTGGCTGAAGAAGCACCCGGAAGCGGATGCCGGGCTACGGCTTGAGCGCGAGCAGCTGCTGGTGCGCAGCCTGGACGAAGAGCTTGGAAACCAGTTCCCGGATCACCTGGACTGGGAGGATTTCAGCCTCGCGCTCAGCTATCACTTCGAACCCGGCCACCCGCAGGACGGCGTCAGTGTCACCATCCCGGTGGGCCTGCTCAACCGGGTACCACGTTACCGTTTCCAGTGGCTGGTACCTGGCCTGCTGCGGGAGAAATGTATTGCCCTGGTCAAGGCACTGCCCAAGGCGTTGCGCAAACAGCTGGTGCCGGTGCCGGATTTTGTCGACCGCGCGCTGGCCGGAATGAGCGTGGCCGACCAACCGCTGGTAGACGCCCTGGGCAGCGGCCTGCGTTCGGCCGCCGGAGTACGCATCGAGGCCGGCGACTGGGACGGCGCGGCACTCGATGACTACTACCGCATGAATTTCCGCATCGTGGATGCCGACGGCAAGCTGTTGCGCCAGGGCAGGGAGCTCGAACTCCTGATTGATGCCAGCCGTGAAGAGACCCGTGAAAGCCTCGGCGCCGGCGCTGGCGAGAGTGCCCTGGCCGGCGGTCTCAGGCGCTGGGATTTCGGCGAGCTGCCGGAGCACTGGCGCTCCCGCCAGGCAGGGATTGAAATCGAATCCTACCCGGCCCTGCAGGACGACGGTGACAGCGTGTCGGTGGCCCTGCACGACTATCCCGGCCAGGCCGAACTCGCCCACCGGCGAGGCCTTGTGCGGCTTTACCAACTGCAGTGCTCGCAACCGCTGCGCTACCTGCGCAAGAACCTGCTGCGGGGGAACGACGCCAATTTACTGCTGGCCGGTACCGGCCTGGCCCGGGATGCCCTGCTGGATGACCTGATGGACGCGGTATTTGCCCGCGCCTTTCTCGCCTCCAGTACCCTGCCGCGCGGTGAAGCCGAGTTCCAGGCGGCCCTGCAGGCAGGCCGCGGAGAGCTGGTGACGACAGGTAACGACTACGAGCGCATCCTGCTGGCGGCCTTCGAGCCGCTGGTGGCGGTGCGCACGCGCTTGTCCGCGCTGGAGGACAAGGCGCTGGGCTACGCCCGCGCCGATATGGAGCAGCAGCTTGCAGGGCTGCTCGACCCCGGCTTTTTGTACCGGACGCCCTGGTCTCGCATCGGTCACTATCCTCGCTATATAAAGGCGCTGCTGACCCGCCTCGAGCGCCTCACGGCACAGCCGGGCAAGGACCGCGGCCACACCGATACCCTCGCGGAGCTGCAGGCACCACTGCAGGAATACCTGGCCAGGGCCCCGCAGGCCCTGGAGCTGAACCCGGAACTTCGCGAATACCGCTGGATGCTGGAGGAGCTGAGGGTGTCTTTCTTCGCCCAGTCGCTGGGCACTTCCCAGCCGGTATCAGCCAAGCGGCTGGGCGAGCAGTGGTTGCGTGTTGAGGAGTGGCAGCGGGCGAACCCTGCCTGACATTCGCTGTCACACTTGTGACACAGATCGGTAATATCCTGGGCTGTCCAGGCTTTGTGGAATATTACCGATGCCAGTGCCCATCAGGTGAAACTTGTTGGTCAATACTGTGTCTCAGTTAGCACGTTGAGCGATGTGAATCATTTCTCTTCGGCAACTCTTCTCACGCTTCTACAAATGCGTGGAAGCAAACTACAGTGATATAGCGTTACCAGAAACCAACCAGTCAGAAGAACTGATTTACAGGAGTCTACAAATGGCCTACTCAAAGAAACCTCTCGCAGCTGCACTGGGTGCGGCATTCCTCGCCTCAGCGGTTAGCCCCGTTGTTTCTGCGGACACCAACCCCTTCGCGGCCAACCAGCTCAGCGGCGGTTACGATCTCGTCAACTTCGGCAGCCACGAAGGCAAGTGTGGCGAAGGCAAGTGTGGTGAAGGCAAAGGCGAAGGCGAAGGCAAGTGCGGCGAAGGCAAGTGCGGTGAAGGCAAGGGCGAAGCCGAAGGCAAGTGCGGTGAAGGCAAGTGCGGCGGCGAGAAATCAGCCGAAGGCAAGTGCGGTGAAGGCAAGTGCGGCGGTGAAAAGTCCTCCGAAGGCAAGTGTGGCGAAGGCAAGTGTGGCGGCTAATCGCCCCCTTGTTCTCGCAACTTGACTAAGGACGTGTCTACACAACCGTCAGAAAGAACGCCGGGTTTCCAGGGAGCTGGACTCGGCCTGCGGCGGGCCCTGCTGGGCCCGCTGTCAGAGATGGCGCAGGGAAGCGTCGATTTCATGGAAGTGGCGCCGGAGAACTGGATCAATGTCGGCGGCCGCTTTGGGCGACAGTTCAGGGAGCTGGCCGAGCGCTACACCATCAGCCTGCATGGCCTGTCCCTGAATATCGGTGGCTTCGAACCCGTGGACCGGGAGCTGGTGGCCTCCATCGGCGAGTTCATGGACGAGTACCGCTGCCCGATCTATACCGAGCATCTCACCTATTGTGCTGATGACGGTCACCTCTACGACCTGATGCCTATCCCCTTTACCGAGGAAGCCGTGCACCACGTGGCCGGCCGGGTGAAGGAAGTGCAGGATATTCTCGGCCGTCGCATTGGCCTGGAGAACGCCTCCTACTACGCGGTATCGAAAGCCGACATGAGCGAAAGCGAGTTCATTCGCGCGGTGCTGGAAGAGGCGGACTGCGACCTGCTGCTGGATGTCAACAATATCTACGTCAACAGCATCAACCACCGCTACGATCCCCACGAATTCCTGCGCTCGCTGCCGCTGGAGCGAGCCCGTTACATCCACGTGGCAGGCCATTACGATGAGGCCGAGGATCTCAAGGTCGACACCCACGGGGCCGACGTAATCGATCCGGTGTGGGAGTTGCTGGCGGAGGCCTATCGCCTGTGCGGTACCCTGCCGACCCTGCTGGAACGTGATTTCAACCTGCCACCCCTCGCCGAGCTGTTGGGGGAAGTGGAGCAGATTCGTGAGATCCAGCGCGCTGTGGAAGTCGAGGCGGTGAGCTATGCCTGAGCTGGCCAACAGCCCTGAGCCGAAAAGCGACGCGAACCCCGCCAGCGGCGTGGTCGATCTCAAGACCCTGCAGGAACGCTTTACCGGCCATATTCGCAACCCGGCCGAAGTCGGCGCCCCGGACGGCATCGAAGGCCGGCGGATGAAGATCTACAACGATCTCATCTATAACAATGTCGAGAGCTTCCTCAGCGGCGGCTTCCCGGTGCTGAGAAGCCTGTACCGGGAAGAGGACTGGCACCGGCTGGTACGCGACTTCATCGTCAGCTACCGCTGCAGCTCTCCTTACTTCCTGGAAATCAGCCAGGAATTTCTCAATTACCTGATGAACACCCGTGAGGCCACCCCGGTGGATCCGCCCTTCGCACTGGAACTTGCCCACTACGAGTGGGTGGAGCTTGCGCTGGATGTATCCACAGAGACCTTCCCGGAGCAGGGCATTGATCCCGAGGGGGACCCGGTCGAAGGTATCCCGGTGATCTCTCCCCTGGCCATGAACCTGCAATATCGCTACCCGGTGCACGAGATCGGCCCCGGGCGCGAACCCGATGAACCGCCTGCCCAGCCTACCTTCCTGGTGGTCTACCGCAATCGCGGGGAGCGGGTCCGCTTCCTGGAAACCAATGCAGCCACGGCCCGGCTGCTGGAACTGGTGGCAGGTAACACCGAACGCAGCGGCAGGCTGCTGCTGGAACAGCTGGCGGAAGAGATGAACGCGGAGTCGGTCACCTCAATCGTGGAGTTTGGTGCCCGCATGCTGGCAGAATTTCTCGAGCTGGACATTCTCGCCGGCACCGTCACTGGGTAGCCCGGCGCCGTCAATACGTTGATCGCAACATTGGTCGCAGTGGCCCTACCGCTGGCCGCGCCCTTCCTTGCGGGCACTTGGTCCCGTGGCCTACTATTTGCGTACTACCCTGGGTAACGCCCATGATCGCAACAACCCGAAGCCTCGCGCTGGCCGTGTTGCTCCTGATAGAGAGCGGATGCGCCACTGCAAGAAATGCCGATGACCCCGTCAGTCAGGACCCTTTTGAGGGTTTGAACCGGGCAGTCTTCGTATTCAACGACAACGTCGACCGCTGGGCGCTGGCGCCGGTGGCCCGCACCTACAAACTGATCATGCCGAACTTTGCCCAGCGTGGTGTCAGCAACTTTTTTGCCAATCTCTATGATCTCAATGGTGCCCTGAACGCCGTGCTGCAGGGTCGCCTGAAGAATGCCGCCCAGAACAGCGGTCGCTTCGTGGTCAACTCCACGGTGGGCATGTTCGGGTTTGTCGACGTGGCGTCGGAGATGGGTATCGCGCCCTACCGCACTGACTTTGGCCACACCCTGGCCATCTGGGGGGTCGGCTCCGGTCCATACCTGATGGTGCCGTTCCTGGGGCCGCGTACCGCGCGCAGCGCGACCGGGACAGCCTTCGACACCGTCGCGTCATTGCAGTGGCAGGTGAACGACACCGTTACACGCAACTGGTTGTTCGCCATCGAGATCATCGACAACCGCGCGGCGCTGACTTCCGCCGAAGACCTGATCACCGGAGATCGTTACATTTTTATCCGCGATGCCTACCTGCAGCAAAGAGAGTACTTTGTGAAAGGTGGCGTGGTTGAAGATTCGTTCTCCGACTTCGACGAGGAGTTCGACTGGGAAGAGTGAGACCGCCAAATTGTGAAATTCTTGGCAGAATCACTGCACCTGACTTGCAGCCCCCATACCTGCGGAGTAGTGTGCTGCCACGTAACAGGACGTAGCACGCCTATGGCTGAGCAGAGCGGCAATATACTGCTGCTTGAGAAAGATGCCCAGACCGCTAACGCCATCGCCGACCGGCTCGTGGCGCAGGGCTACTACGTCGAGATATCTTCACAGGTCGACCCCTCCCTTGACGGTGACATTGATGACGATGTCGACGTCGTGCTCTGTGACCTGGACCTGCCAAATATTTCCTGGGAAGGCGTGTTCGACGTTCTCAGTGAGCGCCAGCAGGAAGTCTCCGCCATCATGCTGTCATCCCACGAGCAGGTCGTGGACGTAATGACCGCCCTGCGCCTCGGCTTTCGCGATTTTTTCCACAAGCCCATCGACGACTGGGACGCGTTGCTGTCCTCGGTGGCGCGCTGCGCCGAGGAAAGCAGGCTGCGGCGTGAAAACGCCGCCTACCGCGCCAAGCTGGAAGGGACCAATGCGGAACTTCGCGGCACCGTGCAGGTGCTCGAGCAGGACCAGCAGGCGGGCCGCCACGTGCAGATGCGCATGCTGCCGCAGTCGCCAGTACTTATCGACAGCTTCCGCTTCAGCCATTCGGTCATTCCCTCCCTGTACCTGAGCGGTGACTACACCGATTACTTCCGGGTGGGAGAGGACCATGCCGTATTCGTGATTTCCGATGTCTCCGGCCACGGTTCCTCTTCGGCGTTCGTGACGGTATTGCTGAAGAACCTGTTGGCGCGCAAGCGTTCCGATTACATCCACCGGGATGACTACACCATACTCAACCCGACACAGATGCTGGAGCGCGCCAACCGCGATCTGCTGGAGCTGGGGATCGGCAAGTTTGCGACTGTGGTGATCGGTGTGATCGATCTCGATCGTAGCCTTATGCGCTACAGCATCGCCGGCCACCTGCCGCTGCCGGTGCTGGTCTCGACGGACGGCGCCTGCTACCTGCGCGGCGAGGGCACCGCCGTAGGAATTATGGAAGACGCGGGGTACGAGGAGCACAGCATCCAGCTGCCGGACGAGTTCATGCTGGCGCTGTTTACGGACGGCATTCTCGAAATCCTGCCGCCGGACAACCTGGTGGACAAGGAGAAGTTTTTCCTGGAAGCCTTCGAGGGTGGCTTCCAGACGCCGATGCAAGTGTCCCACCGCCTGGGCCTCGACCAGATCGACACCATTCCTGATGACATCGCGGCGCTCTATCTCGAGCGTCGTGGGGATTAGTGGCGGGGTGGGTACACAGTGACTGAAGGACGTATTCTTGCCGCCGAACACCGCGGGGCCTATGCACTCAAGCTGGTTGGCGACGTACGCGTCAACCTGTGTAGTTCCATCGACGAGTACCTGGGCCAGATGTTCGCCGACCCGCAGTTTGAAAGCGTTGTGGTTGACCTGTGTGACGCCGAAGGCATCGACAGCACCACCCTGGGGCTGTTAGCGAAGCTGGCGCTGCAGGTACGCAAACAGTTCGGGCTGCAGCCGGTAATTTACTCCTGCCGCAATGGCATCAACCGGCTACTGCAGAGCATGGCCTTTGGGAAGCTATTTGATATTCGCGAGGAAAATGTACTCAACGGCAGCGTGGTTCGCGATATTCCCGCGGTCAATGACGAGCCGGAGGTCGTCCGCGAGAAGGTGATAGAAGCACACCGCGTCCTGATGGACCTGAGCGAGGAGAATCGCGAGCGCTTCCAGGACCTGATGACCGCCCTCGAACAGAGTACCTGATCAGCCGCGCCTGGCCGACCGCGCCTAGCCGGCAGCGCCCAACGCTTCGGAGACGCTTAGTTTGGCACTGATGAACGCCTTGTGCGGCACGTGAATCAGGTCAGACACCTGCCGGATCAAACGCTCTTCGTACTTGTCCAGGTCGCCGTCGGCATAGGCCACTCGCCACATGCACTCAATCAGGGTGAGTTTCTCCTCGGCGCTGTAGTGGTCATTGATGAGACGGGTGAATTCGTACAGCGAGGTCGCCCGGTCGGCGCGATGTGATGCCAGTTCCAGCAGCTCGCTGATCTCCGTCGGGCCCAGCTCCAGCGCGCTTCCCAGCACATCCTTCAGTGTCTGTTGCTCCTGCGGGTCGACGACGTAGTCCGCGCGTGTCATTTCGATCAGCAGGGCGGCCGCCGCGAGGTCCAGCTGGTGCTTGTGCTCGGCGCTGTCCGTTTCATCGGGCTTGGAAAACAGGGCTATCAGTGACTGGATCATGACTTCAACCGTCGAAATCTAAAAGAAGCTGTTCGAGCTTGACCTGGTCGGCGACGAAGTTGCGAATGCCCTCGGCCAGCTTCTCGGTGGCCATGGCGTCCGCGTTTACCGCGTAGCGGAATTCGCTCTCCTGCAAGTCTACCCGATCTTCGCCGCCGTTGAGTGCCTCCGGTGACAGGCGGCGCGGTAACTCGCTGTCATCCGCTGCCAGTTCTTCCAGTAGTTGCGGGCTGATGGTCAGGCGATCGCAGCCGGCCAGCGCCTCGATCTCCCCGGTGTTGCGGAAGCTGGCGCCCATGACCACGGTCTGGTAGCCATGTTGCTTGTAGTAGTTATAGATGCGCGTGACTGACTGCACGCCCGGGTCATCGTCGGCGGTCGCGATCACTTGATCGGTGTTGGCCTTGTACCAGTCAAGGATACGGCCGACGAAGGGCGAGATCAGGAACACGCCGGCGTCGGCACAAGCGGCAGCCTGCTCGAAACTGAACAGCAGGGTGAGGTTGCAATTAATGCCCTCGCGTTCCAGTTGCTCCGCAGCGCGGATGCCTTCCCAGGTGGAGGCGGTCTTGATCAGGATGCGGTCGGGCCCGATTCCCGCCTCTTCGTAGAGGCCGATCAGCTTGCGGGCACGCTCGATGGTGCCGTCGGTGTCGAAGGACAGGCGCGCGTCCACTTCCGTGGACACCCGGCCAGGAATGATGCCGAGGATTTCACAGCCGATGGCTACCGCCAGCTTGTCGCTACAGTTGGCGAGCTGTTCAGCGTTGCTGCCCCCCTGGGCGTTGGCCCAGGCCTTCGCCTCGCGGATCAGGTCCTGGGTGTGGGGCAGGGCCGCGGCCTTCAGCAGCAGCGAGGGGTTGGTGGTCGCATCCTCGGGGTGGAAGCGCTTGATGGCCTCGAAGTCGCCGGTATCTGCCACCACCGTGGTCATGGCCTTGAGTTGTTCGAGCTTGCTGGTCATACGGCAAGGGTCTCCAGGGGTTCGTTGACCAGGGCCACGGCGTCCTCGAGGACGGCCAGCCCCGCATCGGGTTTGAATGCGTGTTCGCTGAGGTGGCGGCGGAACCGGCGCGCGCCCGGCACGCCCTGGTACAGGCCGAGGATGTGCCGGGTCATGTGATGAAGTGAAGTGCCGTGGGCAAGCTGCTCGCGCACGTAGGGCAGCAGGCCGGCGACGATGTCACCGCGGCTGGGGGTGGACGCGCTGTCGCCGAACAGCATGTGATCCACCCGGGCCAGCATGAACGGGTTGTGGTAGGCCTCGCGGCCCAGCATCACGCCATCCACCTCGGCCAGGTGCTCCTGGCACTGCTCGAGGCTGGTGATGCCGCCGTTGATGATGATCTCCAGTTCCGGGCGTTCCTGCTTGAGGCGGTAGACGTAATCGTAGTGCAGCGGCGGAATCTCGCGATTTTCCTTCGGGCTCAGGCCCTGCAGCCAGGCCTTGCGGGCGTGGACGATGAATGTCCTGCAGCCTGCCTCCGCGAGCGCTTCAACGAAGCCGAGCATGCCGTCGTAGTCTTCCATGTCGTCAATGCCGATCCGGTGCTTGACGGTGACAGGAATATCGCAGGCATCGCGCATGGCGGCAACGCAGTCGGCGACCAGTGCCGGCTGTGCCATCAGGCAGGCCCCGAACATGCCGGACTGTACCCGGTCGGAGGGACAGCCGCAGTTGAGGTTGACCTCATCGTAGCCCTCGACCTCAGCGAAGCGGGCGCAGTCTGCGAGTTCCGCGGAGTTGCTGCCGCCCAGTTGCAGGGCCACCGGGTGCTCTTCCGCGTTGAATTGCAGGAAGCGTTCACGGTCCCCGTGCAACAGGGCGCCGGTGGTGACCATCTCCGTATACAGCACGGCGCGCCGGGTCAGCAGCCGCCAGAAGAAGCGGCAATGCCGGTCCGACCAGTCCATCATCGGCGCAATGCAGAAGCGGTGATCCATGCTGTCCAGGGTGAGAAAAATCGAAGGCGCGATTATAGCCTGAGAGCGGGGTGATGCGGCAGCGCCTGCGATTGGCTGGAATCACCGCAGGCTTGCATGGAAGCTCGCCGGGGCCTTCCGTATAATCGCGCCATTTGCTTTGAGCCCGCCATGACCGTACGCACGCGCATCGCGCCTTCACCCACCGGCGACCCCCACGTCGGCACCGCTTATATCGCCCTGTTCAACCTCTGCTTTGCCCGCGCCCACGGGGGGCAGTTCCTGCTGCGTATCGAGGACACGGACCAGATCCGCAGTACGCCGGAATCCGAGCAGGCAATTCTCGATGCCCTGCGTTGGCTGGGTCTGGACTGGGACGAGGGTCCGGATGTCGGTGGCCCCCATGGCCCCTACCGGCAGAGCGAGCGCATGCACCTGTACGCGGACTATGCGGAACAACTGGTAGCGGAGGGTAAGGCCTTCCGCTGCTATCGCTCGCCGGAGGAACTCAACGAACTGCGTGAGGCGCGCCGCGAGGCGGGCAATGCCACCGCGCTCAAGCCCGCGGACCTGATACTGCCCGAGGAAGAGCAGCAGGCCCGGGCGGCGGCGGGGGAGCCCTGGGTGATCCGCATGATGGTGCCGGACGAGGAGGGCGTGTGCGCCGTCGATGACCTGTTGCGGGGCACTATCGAGCTGGACTGGAGCATGGTGGATGCGCAGATCCTGCTGAAGTCCGATGGCATGCCCACCTACCATCTGGCCAACGTGGTCGATGACCACCTGATGGGCATTACCCACGTGATTCGCGGGGAGGAGTGGATCAGCTCGGCGCCCAAGCACAAGCTGCTGTACGAGTACTTCGGCTGGGAGATGCCGGTGCTGTGCCACATGCCGTTGCTGCGTAACCCTGACAAATCCAAGCTGTCCAAGCGCAAGAACCCCACCAGCATTCTCTACTATGAGCGCATGGGCTACCTGCCGGAAGCGCTGCTCAACTACCTGGGGCGCATGGGCTGGTCGATGCCCGATGAGCGCGAGAAGTTCACCCTGGCGGACATGATGGCCGAGTTTGATATCCAACGTGTCTCCCTGGGAGGCCCGGTCTTCGACGTGGAGAAGTTGAGCTGGCTGAACGGCACCTGGATTCGCGAGGAGTTGTCCGACGAGGCCCTGGCCGACCGGCTGGAGCACTGGGCCCTGAATCGCAGGAAGCTGATGGCGGTTTTGCCCCACGCCAAGCAGCGAATGGAGGTATTCAGTGACCTCGCGCCGCTGGCCGGCTTCCTGGTGTCGGGTACGCTGCCACTCGACGAAGCAGACTTCAGCGACCTGAAACTGGAGGGTGAGGACCTGCTGCAGGCATTGCAATTCGCCCTCTGGCGGTTGGAAGCCCAGCGCCACTGGGAGCGCGATAAGGTGTTCGCCGATATGAAGGCCGTGGCGGATGGAATGGAAGTCAAGATGAAGGACTTCCTGGCGCCGTTCTTTATTGCTGTGAGTGGCTCCACCGCTTCTTTCTCGGTATTTGATGCCATGGTGTTGCTGGGGCCTGACATGACCCGCGCCCGTATCCGCCACGCCATCGAAGTCCTCGGCGGTGTATCGAAGAAGGCCATGAAGCGCTTTGAGAAAGCCTACCGGGAGATTCCGGGCGCCGTGTAAAGGTGGTGCCCCGCGGCCATTGACAGGCTACCGGGGCATCACTAGAATGCGCAGCCTGCTCCGGCCTGGACCCAGTGGCCGTGGGTAGAGAAGCAGCAAAGATTCAAGGGGCTATAGCTCAGCTGGGAGAGCGCTTGCATGGCATGCAAGAGGTCGGCGGTTCGATCCCGCCTAGCTCCACCATACTAGAAACCCTCGCCGTAAGGCGGGGGTTTTTTGTTTGGATGTCAGTGGATCGAAGCGCCGAAGGCGGTTTGATGCCGCGGGGCCGCCCAGGCCTAGCTCCACCAAACAAGAAAAGCCGGACACTGCGCTCCGGCTTTTTTGTGCCTTAACCACGGCTACCTCTTATTCGCGCCGGTCATCGTCTGGACTATATTCAGTAGCAGGCCCTGTCGCTCAAGGAGGGCGTGCCGTGAAAGCAGTCACCCTGACTTTGTCGTTCGGATTAGCCGTGCTGCTGGTTGCCGTGCCGGTGTCCGAGGCCAAAGAACCACGATCCGCGCACACGTTCCAGCTTTCTCCCGGCGAAAATCCCCCGGCGGCTACCGCTGAAGATGCGGCCTGGCTGGCGGGCCGCTGGGAGGGAACCGCTTTTGGGCAGCCGTTCGAGGAGTACTGGAGCGAACCCTCCTCCGGCAGCATGCTCGGCACCTTCAAGCTGATGGGGGAGGATGGCATCCAGTTCTACGAGCTGATGGAGATAGCCGTCAACGACGGCCGCCTTGGCCTCAAGGTCAAGCATTTCTCAGCCGACTTCATCGCCTGGGAAGAGAAGCCGGACTACGTGCATTTCAAGCTGGTGGCCGTTGAACCCGATGCACTGCACTTTTCCGGCATCAGCTTTTACCGGCAAGGCCCCGACAAGATCGAGGCCTACCTGCTGATGAAGGACGGCGAGAACCTCCGCGAGGAGAAGCTGGTGTATACCCGCGTCCGGGACTAGCGGTCCCGCCTGGCCGGCGAGACCGATGGGATCTAGTTGTCCTTGTCCTTCATCAATCCCTTGAGGCCCTCGAGTTTCTCGCGATTCTCAGCACCGATCTTTTCATCCAGCGCCTTGTTGACCTCTTCCTTGGCGGCATCCTTGACCAGGTCTTCCAGGTAGTCCTTCACCGCTTTCTCTGCCTGCCTGATCACTGAGCTGAGCATTTCCGAGGCCAGCTGTTCCGGTGTCAGACCGGTCTGTTCGTCGCCGATGTCGGAGAGGCGAATACCCGGCATGTCGAGCGTCTTGCCGCCGTACTGGGCAGTCTCCAGCGCAGCACTGCTGTTGGTAAAGGAGAACTGCTTGAGTGCCAGGCGTACATCCGTGGGTTCACCGCTGGGCTCGGGCGCCGGTTCGTCGCTCGAAGTAGTATTCATGCCATCCAGCAGCGCCGACAAATTGGTGGTGGCGCCTTTCTGCTCGGCGGTCAGTCGCGCGCCGTCAACTTTAATTTCATCAATGATGATGACTGGCCCTGTCAGCGAGGCGGGGCTGACCTGCAGGGCAATCTCGTCCATTTCGAAGGCCTTATCCGACTGGAAGCCCGGCGGGTTGGCAATGCTCAGCCCGTAGATTTCACCGCGGCCGTCGGTGAGTGTGAACTTGACCTCGGACACCGTCACCGGCGTACCGACCACGTCGCTGCCCACGTCCTCGATCACCTGTTTGATGATGGCGTCCAGATTCTGGAGCACCAGTACCGATACGATGACGACGCCGATCACCACCACGGCCACCAGTCCCAGTACGATTTTTACAGCCTTGCCCATAACACCTGCCTCCTTTGAAGTCATCCTACTATAGTCCAAGCGCTCGGCGCTTGGGGTAGTGCAGCCTTGCGACGCTGGGGCATAATGATTGCCCCCCCGCACCAGACCCAGGGCAGCATGTACTATCGCTATTTCGGCCTGAAGGAAGAACCCTTCTCCATCGCCGTCAATCCCCGGTACCTGTTCATGAGCGCTCGCCACCGCGACGCGCTGGCCCACCTGTTGTATGGGGTAGGCGCTGGCGGCGGTTTTATCCTGCTGACCGGGGAGGTTGGCACCGGCAAAACCACGATCAACCGCTGCCTGATGGAGCAGCTGCCTGACAATACCGATATCGCCATCATCCTCAATCCGGCGCTGAATGCGGACGAATTGCTCGCCACTGCCTGTGATGAACTGGGTATCGAGTACCAGCGCGACGCAACGCTCAAGGACCTGACCGACCAGCTCCACGGCTTCCTGCTGGAAAACCACCGCCGGGGCCGCAACACGGTGCTGCTGATCGACGAGGCCCAGCACCTGCAGTTCGAGGTACTGGAGCAGATACGGCTGCTCACCAACCTGGAAACCAATACCCAGAAACTGCTGCAGATTATCCTGGTGGGCCAGCCGGAGCTGTCTGCCATGCTGGCCAAGCCTGAGCTGCGCCAGCTAAGCCAGCGCATCACGGCCCGCTATAACCTGCAGCCGCTGAACCACGAGGAAACCGACGCCTATATCCGCCATCGCCTGCAGGTGGCCGGGCTGCCTGCCAACCAGGAGCTGTTTCCGGCGCGGGTCGTCAAGGAAATCTATCGCGCCACCCGCGGCATACCGCGCCTGATCAACGTGGTCTGTGACCGTGTCCTGTTGGGCAGTTACGGCCAGAATGAGTCCCGCGTCAGCATGAAGATGCTGCGTCAGGCCCTGCGCGAGGTCATGGGCGACGAGCCACTGGAGCGCCGTGGTGGCTGGCGCTGGGCGCTCGGTCTGGCCGCGGTCCTGGTGCTTGCTGCCGTGCCCGGCTGGTATGTCTATCAGCAAGGGCTGGCACAGCCGGCTCCGCAGGCCAGCACCACACCCATGGTCGAGCCGGCCACTGCTGCGCCCGAGATTCCCGGCCTGGTGACCAAGCGAGATGTTGCCATGCGCCAGTTGGCAGGCCACCTGGGCCTGGCACCAGGCTCGGGTAGCATCTGCCCGGCGCTGGCCGGCCAGGGCTGGCGCTGCGAGGCGCTGGAAGCGGCCAGTTGGGACGAGCTGCTGGAATTCGATCGCCCAGCGGTGCTGACGCTGGTGTCTCCCGCGCGTTTTGTATCCTACGCGGTGCTGGTCGCCGTGGAAGACGGTCACGGTGTGCTGCGCTCGGACCTGGGACAGCAGCGGGTGCCGTTGTCGGTGCTGGGGCCCCAGTGGCGCGGAAAGTTCGAACTGATCTGGCAGCCTCCCGGCGGCTACGCCGGACCGGTTGGGCTGGGCGACAGTGGCCCCATGGTGGCCTGGTTGGCGCAGACTTTTGCCAGCCTCGACGGCCAGTCGCAACCGCTGGCAGGCGAGGAGTTCAATGCCGCCCTGGAAGCCCGGGTGCGGCTGTTCCAGCGCCAGTTCAAACTGCGCGATGACGGCGTAGTGGGCCTGAAAACCCTGTTGAAACTCAATACCGTGCGCGGGGAGAGCCTGTCGCTGTTGCGCAGCGGCGGCCTCGCACAGTTGGGGGAGAACTGATGTCACTGATCCTGGATGCCCTCAATCGCTCGGATTCGGATCGCGGCGGCTCCGCTGATACCCCTGGCCTGCATTCCGTGCACGGCCCCCGGGGCGAAGCTCCAGCTCCGCTCTGGCAACGCCTGGCCTGGCCGCTGCTGGCGGTGTTGTTTGCAGTGATCGCCCTGTTCATGTGGTGGGGTAGCGATGAGCCGGAGGCGCCCGCCGCGGTGGCGCAGCCGGCGCCGGAGATATCCCGGCCTGTGCCCCTGGAGGCGGCGCCACAGCGTGCTGAGGCCACCCGCCGGACCGTGGCGCCGCAACCGGCGCGCAGCGCGCCGCCGCCGCGTGAGAACCTGGCGGAACTGCAGCGTCCGGCACCGGGTTTTTCGGACGATGTGGCAGCGCTGTACTCGCAAATGCAGGCCGCCGGTATCAATCCCGATGAAGTGCCGCTGGAAGCGCCGCCTGAGCCTGAGCCAGCGCGGAGTTCTTCACAGCAGCTACCTGCCCAATCGCTGGCAGAGCTTCAGCAGATGGCGATGGCCGCGGAGTCTGGCCGCGCGCAGCAGGCCGAGGCAGAGTTTGAAAGCGCGCCGCTCGCCCCGGCGCCAGCGCAATCCGCCGCTGCCAGCGCCACCAATCCGGGCTACGACGTCGATGCCCTGGCCCGGGCCGCCCAGGCTGAACTGGCTGACCGCCAACGGCGCAGTGAGCCCGTTGTCCGGCACGAGGCGCCGTTTATTACCGATCTGCGCCAGGCACAGAAAGACCAGATTCCCAGCATTTTTTATAACCAGCACAACTGGTCCAGCAACCCCGGTCAGCGCAGCGTCGTTCTTAACGGCCAGGAGTACCGTGAGGGGCAGCAGCTCAAGGCAGGCTTGCGCCTGGTGGAAATACTCGAGGAATCGATCGTGCTCAGTTTCCAGGGTACCGAGTTCCAGCTGCAGTCACTCAATAGCTGGGTCAACCTGTAGGCGTCGAGCCTGGCAGGTGATTGGCAATGCCCGGCGCAGGTGCTAAGGTTTTTTTGCTCTACGCCCACCAATAACAATTATGGGGACAAAAAAATGAAGTTGATTATTGGCCTTTTTTTCCTGCTGGCAAGCAATCTCGTGTTGGCTGAATGCGCGCGGCCCCAGGCACCACAGCTACCGGACGGTGGCACCTCCGACCTGGAAACCATGGTCGAGGGGCAGAAGGCGGTAAAAGCCTATGTGGCGGAGACGGAAGCCTATCTCGACTGCCTCAACGAGGAAGGTGCGGCCGTCGCGGATGAAGAAACTCCTGAACAGCAACACGCCCGCGTCGAGCTGCACAACCAGGCGGTGGACGACATGGATGCCGTCGCCGACGCCTTCAACGAAGAAATCCGCGAATACAAAGCCAAGACGCAGTAGTCCGCGTTACGCTCTCTGCCCCCGTCGCCAGGCGGCCGGGCTCACCCCCGTCAGATTCCTGAAAGCACGACCGAAATTCGCCGGGTCGCTGTAGCCCAGTTTGTCCGCCACATCTGCCACGCTCAGGGCCGCCTGTTTCAACAAGGTATCGGCGCAGTCCAGCTGTTCTGCCTCCAGCAGCGCGCGGTAGCTCGTTTGCTGCTGCTTGAGGCGCCGAATCAGGGTGCGCGGCGTGATGTGCAGTTCCGCTGCCAGTGCTTCGAGGCCCGGTGCGCCGCGGCCGGATAGCGCTCCCGTGCGTATCTGGTCGAAGTGATTGGCCAGCATGCTGCGCACCTGTTCGGCGGCATTGTTGCCCGGCGCCAGCCGGCTGATCACCTGGCGGCACTTGGCAATATTGCTTCGGTAGCTGCCTTCGTCATACAGCGGGGAAGGCAGATGGGCCCAGCTGGCGGGGATCACCAACGCGGCTGCCTCGGTATCGAATTCACAGCGCGCGCCGTAGACCTGCTGTAGCGCATCGCGGTAGCCCGGCTCAGGCCAGGGAAACTGGATGGTGACATAGTCCCCCACCGGGTGACCGACGATGGTCTCAACCAGCGCCTCCAGTACCCGCAGGATGGATTCCGAGGTTACCCGGCGGTACAGCTCGTCGCCGGTCAGGTCGGCCATGCTGAACACCACATGTCGGCCGCTGGACTGGATCTGTGCGGTCAGCGTGGTGATACGCACCGGGTGGTATTCCGCCATGACCTGTAGCGCGGCACCCAGGGTAGGGGCGCTCAGCGCTGCAAAGCCCAGCGGTCCATGGGTACCGATACTTAGCTGCACGCCGATTTGAGCCGCCCACGCCGGGTCGGCCTGCGCCGCATCGATATTGCGCAGCAATATCGCCATGGACGCGTAGTCCACGTACTCCCGTGTCAGCAGGTCGGCTTCGGTCAATCCGGTGCCCATCAGCATCCTGTCGGCGGGCTGGCGACAACTGCGCAGGTAGAGCAGGGCATAGGCCGCTGAGGTCAGTAGCGGAAATTCCATGCACGCAGTATCGCTGGAAACTGCCTCTATGTCACTTTATGACTGTAATTTTGTCATTTCATGCAATTCATGAGGCGCAACCGTTGGCCTAGTCTAGCCTCACCAGAATAAGACACGGCAACGCCGAAGGAGTCCCGAGATGACTACCTATACCCTGCAAGATCCCGACAAGGGCCTGATCAGCTACACCGACAAGAAGCGCTACCTGTGGTTGAGTTCAGTGTTCATGCCGATCTTCCCGATGCTCGGCATCATCGCTTATCTCGCCACAGGCAATGAGTGGGCCCTGGGCATCCCGGTGTTTTTCTCCTACGTGATCATTCCCTTTCTCGACTGGGGAATCGGCAGCGATGAGAACAATCCGCCGGAAGAAATTGTCCCGCAGCTCGAGGAAGACCCCTACTACCGGCGGCTCACCTACATAACGGTACCCATGCATTTCATTGTGCTGATCGCCATTGCCTGGTTTGTGGGCACCCATGACCTGTCGCTGCCTGCGACGTTGGTGACGGCCGTGACCGCCGGCATGTACTCGGGCCTGGGCATCAACACCGCTCACGAAATGGGTCACAAGAAGACGTCGCTGGAGCGCTGGCTGGCCAAGATTGTGCTCGCTGTGCCCGCCTACGGGCACTTCTGTATCGAACACAATCGTGGCCATCACACCGAGGTGGCCACCCCGGAAGACCCGGCCAGTTCCCGGATGGGCGAATCCATCTATAAGTTTGCGCGGCGGGAAATTCCGGGCGCATTCTGGCGCGGCTGGAACCAGGAAAAAGTGCGCCTGGAACGCCAGGGCAAGTCGGTTTGGCACTGGAAGAACGACATTCTGCAGTCCTTTGCCATCACTGCAGTGCTGCAGCTGGGGCTGATCTATGCCTTTGGCTGGATCATGATTCCCTTCCTGGCAATTCACAATGTCTGGGCCTGGTTCCAGCTGACCTCTGCCAATTACATCGAGCACTATGGTCTGCTGCGCTCGAAAGAAGAGAGCGGCCGTTATGAACGTTGCCAGCCGCACCATAGCTGGAATGCCAACTACATCTTCAGCAACGTCGTGCTGTTCCACCTGGAGCGCCATTCCGACCATCACGCCAACCCCACCCGGCGCTACCAGAGCCTGCGCAATTTCGACAATCTGCCGGAATTGCCGAACGGCTACTACGGCATGTACATGATCGCCTACATCCCCTGGCTCTGGTATCGGGTGATGGACAAGCGGGTGCTGGCGCTGCCCCATATCAACGGTGATCTCAGCAAGGTCAACATCGACCCGGACCGGCGTGAAGAGATCTACGCGCGTTTTGGTGGCGGCCAGTCGCCGACACCTGTGGCTGCCTGATGGCCGTCTACGAGTGTCCGGGCTGTCACTACCGCTACGATGAAGCCAAGGGGGATGAGCACGAGGGCTATCCCCCTGCCACCTTGTTCGACAACCTGCCAGAAGACTTCACCTGCCCGGATTGCGGGGTGCGCTACAAGGAAGACTTTGTGCGGGTCGGCGACAGCTGACGGTTTTTTTTTTCCGCGTACTTTCCAAAGCGCGAGCCATAGCGCGTGCCATAGCGCGTGTCGCGGGTCCATGAAAGCGGTACCCTTGGCCGGTCACAGTTTTGGAGACTGCCATGGACCTTTTCGACGTGATGCGCACGACCTTTGCAGCACGCGAGTACACCGACGACCCGCTGCCGGATAACGTGCTCTATGAACTGATCGAGCACGCCCGCTTCGCACCCAGTGGTGGCAACCGCCAGGCCGGGCGCATCATCGTCGTTCGGGACCCGGCCGCCAAGCATGCACTCGCCGACATGACTATCCCGCCGGCACGTCAGTACACGGCGCAGATGATGGCGGGGGAGACACCGTTCAACGTCATTACACCCACGGCCCTCAGCCCGAAGCAGATTGCCGCCACCGAAGCCATACCGGCATTGACCGATCACATCCGTGACTGTCCGGTGCTGCTGGTCGTGTGCGCCGACCTGGGCGCACTGGCTGCCATGGACAAGGACCTCGACCGGATCGGCATAGCGATCGGCGCCAGCATCTACCCGCTGGTATGGAACATCCTGCTGGGTGCGCGGGCGCGTGGCTACGGCGGTACCTTCACTACCCTCAGCCTGGTGGTGGAAGACCAGGTGAAGGCGCTACTGGACATTCCCGAGCAGTGGGCGGTCACCACCGTGGTGCCGCTGGGAAAACCCGTCAAGCAGTTGACCAAATTGAAGCGCAAGCCAGTTGAGGAATTCGTGGTGCGGGAGCGCTTTGATGGCGAAGTATTCACGCGCTAGCAGGCGGCGCGCATTTGCAGGGGCATGAAAAAAGCCGCATCGGTGTCCGATGCGGCTTTTCTGTTACGGCACTGGCCGCGGGTGCTGAGTCAGTCTAGAAGCTGTAGCGCAGGCGCGCGCCGTACACTTCACCCTCGTCGATCATGGAGGCGTGTGAGCCCACCAGCACCGGCACGTCGAAGCTGTAGACCAGGGCTTCCTCGTTGGTGATGTTGCGGCCGTAGACCATCAGCTCCCAGTTGTCCTCGGCGCTGCGCAGCCCGAAGCGCAGGTTTACCTTGGTGTAGTCAGGCGCGCGGTCGAGGGGGTCCAGGTCACCCTGGGTCTCGAACTCGTCGGAGTAGTTCACTTCGCCGCTGGCAAAGAACTGCATGCCATTGCCGAAGACATGGTTGTAGTCAAAGGTGGCGGACGCCGTGTACTCCGGTGCGAAGGTCGTCACCTCACCCGACAGGTCGTTGATGCTTGCCCCCGGGGCACCGGTGCCGCACAGCGTGTCGGCATCCAATTGCTGAGCGGTACAGGGAGCCGTGTCGTACTCCTTGTACTCTGCGTCCAGGTAGGCGCCGTTCAGGCCGATGCGCAGGCTCTCGGTGGCCTGCCAGGCCATATCGAACTCAAGCCCGGAGATCTCGGCCTGGGCGGCATTGGTCACCGCGAAGGAAACGCCCTGGAAGATAGAGGTTTGCAGGTCGTCGTACTCGGTGTAGAAGGCTGCCCAGTTCAGCGTCATGGAGCCGCCGAACAAGGTGTGCTTGCCGCCGATCTCGTAGGCCACCACGCTCTCATCGTCGAACTCGAACTCATTGTTGGGCAGCGTGATGTCGTAGCAATCCTCTGGCAACTGGCCCGGCAGGCAGGGGTAGGTCTGGGGCGGAACGCCGCCGGGTTGGCCATCGTCGGCAGCGGTGAAGCCACCGGACTTGAAGCCTTCCGAGTAGGAGACATACAGCATGCTGTCGTCCGTCACGTCCCACTGCAGGTTGGCCATCGGCAGCAGGTCGTCGGTGTCGCGATCTTCCTCGTAGTCATACAGGTAGGTGTTGAAGCTGGTGGCCTGGATGGTATACAGGAAGAAGTTGTCGGATCGCGTACCCACACCGGTCAGGTCGTCGGACAGGAACTGGCTGCTCTCTACCTCCTTGGTCTCATCCGCGTAGCGCACGCCCAGGGTCAGCCGCAGATCGTCCCGCAGGTTGAAGGTACCCTGGCCGAATAGGGCCCAGGAATCGGTATCGAGTTTGAAGTAGTGGTCACGGGCCATCTGGTTGGCGGTGTAGAGGCCGCCGGTCAGGAAGTTGAACAGGCTGTTGACGCCCAGCACCTGCTCCACCAGACCGCCCATGTTGGTATCGATGGTCACGCGGCGATCAAATTCCACCGTGTTCTCTTCGTAGTAACCGCCGACGATGTACTCGAAGAAGCCGCCGGTGGGCGAGGCCAGGCGGATTTCCTGGCTCCACTGGTCGAAGTCCTGGTCGTCGTCACGGGAAATAAACTGCAGCGGCAGCCAGTCACAGTCACAGCCATCCGTGTAGTTGTAGGCCGAGTAACCGGTAATCGCCGTCAGGGTGTATTCACCCATGTAGTAGTTCAGGGTCAGCACGCCGTTGTCGGTGTCCTGGTCGCTGGACTCGGCATACTGGCCGACCGCCACACCTTCCGCACCCCCGCTTGGGCCCAGATTGTTGTCCTTGAAGATCTCGAACTCTTCATTTGCGGCAGCGCCTACCTCGGGATAGAACAGGTCGGTCAACAGGTAGGCAATCTGTGCGAATTCATCGCGGTTCGGATACAGCTCGTTCCGTTCCGCCTGGTCGGGGTAGTAGGTCACGCCCGAGGCAACGCCGGTGCGGTCCAGGTTGGACTGGCTCCACTTCAGGGTGACATCGAGGTTTTCATTGGGTGACCAGACACCGGTAAAGCGATAGTTCCACTCTTCGATCTGAGGCTCGTCGTCGTTGAGGAAATCGTTGTCGACATAACCATCGGTTTCCCGGTAGCGACCGGCCAGGCGCACCGCGAAGGTGTCGCTGATGGCGCCGGACACCATACCGTCATAGATGTAGCCTTCGTTGGTCTCGGCGGAAACATCGATCCGCCCGTTGAACTCTTCATCAAGGTCCGGCGATGCGGTGATGATGCTGACCGCGCCGGCCACGGTGTTACGGCCGAACAGCGTGCCCTGGGGCCCGCGCAGGACTTCGACGCGCTCGATGTCCATAAACGGGGCCCGGTACTGGCGACCGCGGCCCATGTAGATGCCGTCGATGTACATGCCGACGGATTGCTCAAAGGCCTGGTTGTTACTGGACCCCATGCCGCGCATGTAGATATTGGTGCTGACCGGGGCATCTGAGATGAACAGGTTGGGTACGAAATCGGCCAGTGCCGCCATATTGGGAATGCCGGCGTCCTGGATCTTGTCACCCTGCACGGCGGATACCGAGATCGGTACGTCCTGCAGGCTTTCAGCCCGTTTCTGGGCGGTTACGATTACTTCTTCCAGCAAGGCCTGGGCGCCCGCCACAGGGGCAGCCGCGGCAAATGCCAGCGCAGTAACAACAGGGAGCTTCCTGAATTGAACAGACATGCGGAGTCCTCTTTTTGCGTTTTATCGTTATTTGCACTCTCGAGGAGAGAGCCACCTGACCTTGCTCATTGTTTTTTTGTGCGCACACTCAAGGCGTGCATCGAACAAGGACCACCACCCGCCATATCATGAATTCTATGACGTGCTGCGCTCATGGTAGTCAAGCAGGGCGTCGATGCCTAGCGTAAATATGACATACGTCCAATGATGGAATGGATGGCGCCGTGGCCTAGTGCGGCATATATTCGCCGCCGTTCACGTCAAGCTGTGCGCCGGTCATGGCGCAGGAGTAGTCCGATGCCAGGAAGATAGCGACCTTCGCGCAATCACCGTCTTCCGGAATGCTGCCGAGTGCAATGTGCTTCTCGACGTCGGCCCGGGCGCCGGCCGCGCCTTCAGGATGGGCCTCACCCAGCATATTGAGGTAAAACTCCACCGGCGGACCCCACATCCAGCCCATGAAGGCAGAGTTGACGCGGATGCCGTACTGACCCAGCTCTGTCGCCAGGTGTGAGGTGGCACTGGCCAGCGCCGCCTTGGAGGCGGCATATCCGCCCTGGGTGGCCAGTGGCTTGCGCGTGACCATGGTGTTGATCATGACGATGGCACCGCCGCCCTGTTGTTTCATGGCGGGTACGGTGGCCAGCGTCAGCTGCATGGTGCCGAACAGGTTGACGTCCAGCGCATCACGCCAGCCGTCCAGGTTGGCGTTCTCGATGGGCTCAAAGCTGCCGGGGTTGTAGGCGGAATTGATCAATGCATCGATGCGGCCGAACTCCGCGAGCGTTGCCTCGACCAGCGCCTGGCACTGTTCCACCTTGCTGATATCGGTGGGCACCTTGAGCACCGGGGTGTCGAGTCCCGCGGCGCGGATCTCCTGCTCTGAGCCGTCGAGCTTTTCAGGTGTGCGCGCGGCAATCACCAGTTTTGCACCCTGGCGGGCAGCTTCCAGCGCCAGCTCGCTGCCCAGCCCCGGGCCGATACCTGAAACGATCACTACCTTGTCTGCGAGCAGCATATGCGCCTTCCTGTGCCGAGGTGTTTATTGTTAGTCTGCGGTGCGTTGTTGCCCACAAGGATAAGAAATCAATGGAAGCGGTCCTAGACTGGTTGCCCAGGGTGGGTGCCCTGTTGCAGTTATTGCTTGGCCTGGTGGGTTTCTTTAAACCACGCGCATTCACCGACCAGTTGCAGATTACCTTGAATGCTCCCATGGCCGTATCGGAAGTGCGCACCGTGTTCGGCGGTCTCAATCTGGGAGTGGCTCTGGCGGCCCTGTTGTTCAATGCGCCGCTGGTTTACATGGCGCTGGGAACGGCCTGGTTGTTCGGGTTGCTGGCGCGCTTCTATTCGATGGTGGTCGACAGGACGAGCCTGCGCGACAGCCTGCCAGGCATCCTGATCGATGCGGCCCTGTCCTTTCTCTACCTGTCGGGCCTGCTGCTGGGCTGAGCGCGAAGGCGCCTAGGCGCCTGGATAGAGTCCACCCTTGACCACCAGGGGCTGGTCCAGATTCCACAGCACATTGAGATGGCGGTGGGTGAACAGGGCCTGGCGGTCGCGCATGACGATGCGGTCCTCGTAGCGGATGCCCACCTCCCACTTCCACTCCTGGCCCTCGTGTTCATAGATGTGGGCGGCGATGCAGTAGGCCTCGCCGCGGTAGCTGCCCTCTGACCAATCCCCGAACACGTTGCCCACCAGGTGCATCGTCACCCGGAAATTGTGCAGCAGTTCGAGCTGTTCCGAAAACGCCGCCAGGCCGTCGCACTGGAACAGGGGCGAGGACACCTGCACGTCTTCGGTCATGATTTCCGCCAGCCGGTCGAAACTGCGATCGTCGATAAAGCGCGCGTAGCTCACGGCCAGCTGGCGCGGGGCATCCAGATCCAAGTTGGTGTCCTCCCTCTGCTATTCTGCTGGAATGTAGCAGAGCATTGGAGTACGTACCATGGACACCCTCAGTGAAAGCGAGATCGAAAGCGGCCTGGCAACTCTGCCCCAGTGGCACCGCGAGGGCGAGGGGATTGAGCGGCGGTTCAGCTTCGACGGCTTCGTGGAGGCCTTCGGCTTCATGAGTTCAGTGGCACTACTGGCGGAACGCGCCAACCACCACCCCGAGTGGTCGAATGTCTACAACCGGGTACATATCCGGTTGACCACCCACGATGCCGGTGGGCTGACTCACCGCGACCTCAGCCTGGCCGGTGAAATCGACAGGCTTTTAGGCTAACGTGCTGGTGTGCTCGGAACGTAAAGAGGTGTCGTGAAGCTGCTCCTGGAATCAACGGATCGCATCATGCTGTTGGAAAAGGCGGCGCTGCTGCGCGCGCGTGGCATCCCGGTGCACCTGGAGGAAGTGGCACATGTCGGCGCCATCCCCTGCCACCTCTACGTGGTCTTTGACCGGCAGTTCGACGATGCATGCTGCCTGCTGGCCGATGAATCCCACCCCGTGGCCCAGCCCGTCTTTGACGAGGAGTGGGAAGGCATTGCCGCCGAAGTGCGTGAGTACAAGCTGTCACTCGGCAATAGCCTGCTGGAGAACCTGTTTCTGGCCTTGGTGATCATCATGGGGGTGAGCTACGTGGCGTCGAGGGCTTTCGACTAACCCGCCCGAAGCTCACCGCTGCGCACGATTCACGGCCTACCTGCGGCTCCCGGGCGAGATTTTCAGGATTGATTCCCTTACAATGCGCGCGCCTGAAAATTCCCTCCTGGAGTGAGTATGTACAGCAATCGCAATTTCAATCGCTGGCGTCGCCACCCGTGGCACGGTCTCCGTGCTCGCCGCGATGATGCCCCTGAAGACGTGGTACAGGTTTTCGTGGAAATGACCCCGGCTGACACCGTGAAGTACGAGCTCGACAAGAACTCCGGCTTCATGATGGTCGACCGACCCCAGCGCACAACTTCGAGCCCGCCGGCCCTGTACGGTTTCATCCCGCGCACATACTGCGACGTGGAAGTGGCCAAGCGCTGTCCCGACGTCGACGTGGCTGACCAGGACCCGCTGGATATCTGCGTGTACTCAGAGCGCCACATCACCCGCGGCGACATCCTCCTGAATGCCCGGGTAGTCGGCGGCATCCAGATGATTGACGGCGGCGAAGCCGACGACAAGATTATTGCGGTGCTTGAGAACGACAACATCTGGGGCGACGTTCGCGATATCGGTGACCTGCCGCCGATCAAGATCGAGCGCCTGCAGCACTACTTCATGACCTACAAAATGGAGCCGGGCAAGGAGCTCGATATCAAGGTCGATTTCGTCTACGACCGCGAAGAAGCCTTGAAGGTTATCGCGGCAGCCGAGAAAGACTACTGGGCGAACTTCGAAGAGCTTCACGCGGAAGCTCGCAAGTAGGCTTGTGCCTCTGGCGCCGGCCGGCCGGTCGGCGCCTTTCCTTTGCCAGGCCGGCGCATCGCAGCCGTTCCGTTGTATTCCCCCAGAGCCTGCCGTATGTTGGCAGCCATGCAAATCCTCTCCCTTTGCGCCCGCCAATGAAAGCCATTCGCGTCGTCGACGGCAAGCCCGGTCTGGTGGATGCCCCCGTGCCCGACGGCGACGGGGTACTGGTTGATATCGTCGCTTCCTCCATTTGTGGCTCCGACCTGCACATGCTGGACCTCGGGTTGCTGGATCAGCGCATTCCGGGCCACGAGTTTGCCGGCTTCGCACCGGACGGTACCGCGGTGGCGGTGGAGCCGACGCTGGGTTGTGGCCGCTGTACGGCCTGTGGCGAGGGCTACAACAGTCACTGCGTGGAGGGTTTCAACTTGCTGGGTCTGGTCCGCGATGGCGGTATGGCGGAACAGGTCAGGGTGCCGGCGGCCAACCTGGTGCCCCTTCCAACGGGGCTCGATGTCAGCCTGGCGTCGCTGGTGGAGCCACTGGCGGTAGCACTACACGGGCTAGATCGGGCGCGGGTTAGGCAGGGTGAGCGGATACTGGTGATTGGCGGCGGCCCGGTGGGGCTGGCGGTCGTGGCCGGGCTGGCCGGACGTGGCCTGGCCTGTGATATCTCGGTGCGCTATGAACACCAGCGGGCCGCCGCAGCGGCTCTCGGCGCCGCATTGGAAGTGGGCGATGGCTATGACGTGGTGATCGACGCAGTGGGTACCGAGGGCAGCCTTCGAGAAGCGGTCCAGCGTTTGCGACCGATGGGTCGTATCGGCCTGGTGGGTAGCTTCTGGGAGCCGACCGCCCTCGACGGGCTGTTCTGCCTCAAGGAGATCGAGCTGCTGCCCTCCAACACGTATGTCTGCAAGAGTCCGCACCGCAATTTCGAGGAGGCCGGCAGGCTGCTGCACGCCAGCCCGGCGATCGCCGATGCGCTGGTGACGCACCGCTTTCCACTGGATGCGGTGACCGAGGCCTTTACCACTGCCCGCGACCGATCGGCGGGTGCCATCAAGGTAGTATTCGACGTGGCCTGATGTCGCCACTGACACCAACACAGGGAGAGAATTCATGATCGTGGTTATTGCCGAAGTACGGGTAGGTGAGGGCGCAGTCGAGGCGCTGCGCGAGGCTATCGCTACCATGGAAACCGAAAGTCGCAAGGAACCGGGTTGCCAGCGTTACGCGTTCTCTACCGATATCAGTGACCCGACGCTGGTGCGTATCACCGAGCTGTGGGACAGCGCAGAGGATCTCAACAAGCACTTCACCATGCCGCACATGGGTGTATTTGGTGCCGCCATGGGCAGCGCCGAAATTCTCTCCATGGAGGTACAGGCTTTCGAACTGGGCGCACCGGTGCCCATGCCTGGCGGCTAGCTCGCGGTCACCAGTTGGGCGGCGCCGCTGATCCGCGGCAGGTCCAGTACTGTGACGATCCCGGGCTCTGACGCACAGACAGCGGGAATCGCGTTAACCACCCAGCTGGCGGCGGTGGCATTGCCGCCACCGGCAGCACCGGGCTCGCAGTCATCCTCGGCGTGCAGGCTCACCTTGAGTGTCGGCGTACCGCTGATAATGACCTGGTGACAGCCCCGGCCTTCCGGCGGGTAGGGCCAGTCAGTGGCGCAGCCATCGTCAATGCGCGTTACATGTTCGACAACGTAGCGAGCAATACCCTCGTTGATGCCGCGAGCCTCGAATCGAAAGGCGCCCTGGGTGCCGGCTTCAAACAGGCCCATGCCAGGCACGTCGACATCTCTCTCCAGGGGCCGGCGCTCGACCACGATCTCGATCTGCTCCACCGGCTTGCCGAGTGCGTCACCTACCAGGCGCAGCATCGGGCCCCAGACCATTTCGATCGCGAAGTCGTGCAGCATGATGGGCAGTTGCTCCATGCTGCCACCAAAGCCGATGACCTCACGCACGACCTGGGGCTGGTCGTAGAGGGCATAGTTGAATATCTCGCGCGCGCGAATCTCACGAATGTCGGCCACCGCGCCGCTGAGAATCGCCGGCAGCATGTCCATGGCCCAGCCCGGGTCGATACCGGAGACAAACAGCGAACTGCCGCCTTCGCGGCAGGCGGCTTCCACCGGCGCCAGCACTTCGGCGGCAGCACTACCCGGATGCAGGAAGGCGTAGAAACCGGTTGCCACCACGTTGATGCCAGCGCTCAGGCAGGCCAGCAGTTCACGCTGGGCCTCTTCGGGGCGGATATCTGCGGTAGCGACATAGACCAGCGCGTCGGGCTTTTCTGCCAGGACCGCCTGCCAGTCGTCGGTGGCACTGACACCGATGGGATCGATGCCCGCCAGCACGCCCGCATCACGACCGACCTTGTCCACGTTGGAGACAATCACGGCTGCCAGCTGCAACTGCTGGTTGGCCTGTACTGCACGAATGGCCGGCCGACCCACGTTGCCGGTTCCCCACACTGCGACTTTCAAACCCATCTAGTGGCTCCCGCTGAGGCTGTGGCCGCAGTGTAACCCCTTCAGCCGGGTTTGGCAGACCCGGCGCCGGGGCGCAGGCCGCAGCTTTCCAGCAGGGTCGCCAGGTGCCGGGCGTGCTCGCGCGGGGCGGCCACGGCGCTGTCTAGCAGCGGGTCCCGGACCTGCAGCCACTGGCGGTAGGCAGTGGGGATTACGTCAGCGAGGCTGGTCTCCAGGGATAGCACTGGCGGCATGAGGTCACCCCGTCGCCGGGCGACCTGCACCGACCAGGGTTGGACTTCCCCGATAAAGAATTTCCGGATCACGTTGTCCACTATCCGACCCTCCGGGCTGGGGCTGTTGCTGAAGCAGATGGGGGCGGGTTCCAGGCGTTCCTGCAGCGCCGGCGCGGCCGCCGCAAGGCCTGCCCGCTGTCGGGCCAGCGATGCCAGCAGGGCACCGCCGTCGCCGCGCCGCACTTCGTCCAGCAGTGGCTCAAGCTCCTCGCCGCCAGCGCGGTAGTCGCCGGCCAGCCAGGCGGACACCAGCATCGACAGGCGTGCCAGGGCAACCGGCACGTCGCCCCCGGTCGCGGCCGGGTAGTCGCCCAGCCGCCCGGGGCTTTTCCAGAAGTCGCGGAATTCGGGTCCGCCCAGGGTGGCGTTCCAGATTCTTGCCGGCAGCTGGGTGCGTTTTTTGTCAATGGCCGCGCTCAATGTGGCAATCAGCCCTGCATCCTCATTGGCATCCAGCGATTCGATGCAGGCCGGCGCCAATGCGAGGAATTCCAGTTCCAGCAGCAGGCGCTGGGAGTCCGTGGCCAGTTTCCCCAGGCTGCTGTTGGATTTGCCGATGGTGACGTTGAGCTCGCAGCCTCGCATGGCCAGCAGGTCCAGCAGATCGATAGAGCCGGACACCAGGTCCAGGTGCAGTTCCCTGGCTCTCGGCAGTGGCGGCAGGCGGTCGGTCAGGGGCTCGATATCGCGATCCAGGCTGCGCCCGAGCCTGGTCAGGTAGTTATCCAGGGGCAGGTCCGATCCTGCGCTGCAGCCACAGAGCATGCCGGCCAGCAGCCATGCCGGCCAGCGCAACATCCTACCTGAACGCCGCCTGTTCACACCCCTCCTTTCGCAATCCGTGGCCTGTGGCCTGTCGTAACTAGTAGCGCATACGGAGTGACGACCCGCCCAGTTCAGGTGCAGGTGTCTGCCCCGGTTAAATGCAGGGAGCTTCATGCAGACCAGAACCGTGATGTTTGTGCTTGGCTATAGCGGCCTGTTGCCGTTCTATGCGACGGCCCTGTGGGTGTGCTGGCCCGATAGCCCCCGGCCGGAACTGGCCAGCACGGTGTTTGTGGTTTACGGCACGGTGATCCTGGCCTTCCTGGGCGGCACCCTCTGGGGTTATGCAGTCACCGTGCAGGCTCCCGAGAAATACCAGCGCCTGGTGATCAGCAACCTGGTTGCTCTGTTTGCCGCGGGCGCCGGTTTGTCAGGGTCAGCGTTGGCCGCCTGCCTGTTGCTCGCCCTCGGCCAGGTGCTGCTGTTGCTGTATGAACGCGCACAGGGCGACCCGCGCGGCTGGTACCTCAGCTTTCGTACGCGCCTGGTACTGGCCGTGCTCCCCGCCCATGGCCTGCTGGCGATGGGCTTGAATCGATGACTGCGCAACGACTGACAGAGAGGAAGTGGCGAACTTGCGGCGAGCACACGGGTCGAACCGGTATGCGTTACCGACACCTGCTGTTGCTGCTGATGTGTTTTGCACCACCGCTGATGGCGGAGCGCGTCTATTACGAACGCGGCGAACAGCAGCTCGAGATCGAGCTCAGTGAGCGGCTGCCCGCGTCCCGGCGCGACGACGTGGTGGGCTGGATCCAGGACACCGCTGATGCCCTGGCCGCTGTGCACGGGCGCTGGCCCCGCGATCGCTGGCGTGTGCGAATTGTTCCATATACCGGTTACGGCAGTGACCCGGTGCCCTGGGCGCAGGTGAACCGTGGTGACCCGGATGTGGTCAGCTTTTACATCGACCCCGATGCCAGCCGCGAGCGTCTCAGGAACAACTGGACTGCCTACCACGAATTTGCCCACCTGCTGATTCCCTATCGGGGTTGGGGAGATATGTGGTTCAGCGAAGGCCTGGCCAGCTACTACCAGAACCTGCTGCAGGCGCGCCACGGCGTATTCGATGAACGAGAGATGTGGCAGCGACTACACGACGGCTTTATTCGCGGCCGCACCAACCGGCGCCCGGACCTGAGCCTGGCGGAACTGAGCCCGGCGATGCGTGAGAACCGCAGCTACATGCGTGTCTACTGGAGTGGTGCCTGGTATTTCTTCCGCGCGGATACCGAACTGCGGCGCCGCAGCAACGGTCGCCAAAGCCTGGACACTGCGTTGGCGGGGCTCAATGCCTGCTGCGCTGACGGCGCCATGTCAGCACGGGAAATTGCCGTGGAACTGGATCGCGTCACCGGGCAGTTGCTATTTGTGCCCCTGTTCGACCAGGTGGCAGCGAGCCGCGCCCTGCCGCCTTTTGAGGAGCAGTTTGCGGAGCTGGGCATTGAGCTGAAGGGCGGTGCGGTCAGCCTGCGCAACACCCACCCACTGGCGGCTGTGCGTGGGTCAATCGCCCGCCAGCAGCCAGCTGGCGGACGACCGTAGGGAAGGGCTTTCGCGCTGGAAAGCCTGTCGCCGGTTTAGCTGGAGATGTTCTCCCGCTTCCAGGTGGCGCCCTTTTCCGAGTCTTCCGTATAGCGATACCGCACTTTGGTGCCGGGCTCTGCTTGCTGCAGTTCCGCGGCATTGGGTGCCTTGAACTGGAACTTCTCCCGGCGGTTCATCCGGCAGGATGCCCCTTTTTCGGCAGGTTTGGCCGAGTGGAACGCTACATATACTTTGTCACTGTCGCCTTTCTGACGCTTTACAGTGCCTTCCACAACGCAGTCACGGACAGTTTCCGCCGTGGCGCTAACGGGCAGGGCGAGCAGGGGTGTAGTAAGAATGGCCGCAAGGACCAGGCTGGTCTTTTTCATGATGATCTCCCAATTCGTTATCACAACGAGTACAGGGGTTACCGCTGTTCGGCGCGGTCCCGTTGCCTGCGATTTATGATGGTGGCGGCGGCTTGTTCCAGGTCCAGCAGTGTTTATGCGATGCATCGCGCATCATTTATTGTTGCTGTATTCGCCCATCAGTCAGTCAATTATTACGAACAGATGACGATAGTGTTGCAAGCGGCCGTATAACAGGACTTGGGCCGGACTATAACCCCGCGAACTGTCAGGTCGCAAGAAAATTCACGGTTTCGTAATAATAATTTCACATTTGTGAGATTTTGATCTCATAAACAGGCCCGACCAGGCGAAAAAGCAATAATTTTCAATGCCTTGGCAGACTCGCTAGCGATGGCTAGCACACTGGTCGATTGTGCTTTGCGCGGCTTGCCGGTATCAAGCCCGATCCTTGCCCAATAATTGTACATATGTACAATTAAGCTTTGGCGAGGAGGGTGATATGCAGCTCACCGAAGACCAGCAGGCGCTGCTGGATGGGGCCGAGGGCCCTGAAATGGCCCAGTGCATGGATACCCTGGTGCGTTATGGCAGTGCCTTCAACGCGCCACGCCTGGTGCCGATCAAGAGCGCTCACCTGACGGGCAGCTTCCGCATTTCCTCGTTCAAGGCCTACTATGAAATCGTTGAACGGCTGGTGGCGGCAGGCCTGCGGGTCAAGGTCAAGACCACGCTGAATCCACGGCCGGGCTACGACTTCAGCTTGCAGAACCGGCTGGTGCTCAAGGGCCAGCGCCGGCATGAGGACAATCTCGAGGCCCTGGGTGTCACGCCCAATTACTCCTGTGTCAGCTACCTGGACGTCAATCGCCCGGAATTTGGCGATATTCTCGGTTGGGCTGAGTCCTCTGCGGTGATTTACGCCAACTCGGTGATCGGTGCCCGCAGCAATCGCAATTCCATCATGGTGGATATCTGCCAGGCCATTACCGGTCTGACCCCGGAGTTCGGGCTGCTGCTGGACGAGAATCGCGCCGGCCAGATTCGGGTAAAGCTGGAGGCGGATGTCATGGATGCCCAGGCCCTGGGATTCCTGCTGGGCCGCCACTGCGTCGACCGCTCGCCGGTGCTGGACTACTACCCGTTCAGCGTCGCGGAACTCAAGAACATGGGGGCGGCCATGGCCGCCAGCGGTGGCGTCAGCCTGTTCCACGTGATTGGCCTGACGCCGGAAGCGCCGGATGAGGAGGCCGCGTTCCTGGGCAGGGAGCCGGAGAAAACCATTACCCTCACCCAGGACGACCTGACCGGGGTTCGCGCCAGCGGTGACGTGCAGTCCGACTCGAAGATTGTGGCCTTTGGCTGCCCGCAGATGACCCTGCAGGAGGCCGAGGAAATAGGCCGCCATTTCGTCGGCAAACGGGTCAAGCGCCGGGTACTGTTCCACCTGATGCCCAGTGCCCTGCGCGAGTTCGAGCAGACGCCCCTGTTTGAGCAGGTACTGAAAGCCGGCGTCGAGGTGCATGAACACTGCCCGTTGGCGGCGATGTCGGTACGTATCGGCCTCGGCAAGCAACAGGTGCTCACCAATTCCGGCAAGCTCTATTATTACCTCGAAGGTACCGAGTACGGTGACCTCGACGACGTGTTGAAGGTCTGTGGAGTCCTGTGATGACTGAAGTCGGCAAGCAGCAGGTAAACCGGCTGAAGGGGCGGCCGATCATCGCCGGGGAGGCCAGCGGCCCGGCCCTGGTGACGCGCCAGGCCGTAAACTTCACCGCCGCCATGTGCAAGCCCGCCAACCTGTTGCCGGGTCGCAAGGCGCAGATGTGGGATATTCACCACGAGCTCTACAAGATCTACCTGGACGGTGTGGTACTGGTGTTTCCCGCCTGCATTGGCTCCACCCATACCGGCCTGGTGCTGCTGGACCTGGTGGCCGAGGGCAAGGGGCCGGCGGCGCTGCTGGTGCAGGATGCGGATTCACTGCTGGTGTCCGGTGTGGCGCTGGCCGAGACCTGGTATGAGCGCTCGATCCCCATTGTTGAGGTGCCTGGGGAAGACCTGTTTACCCACATCCACAATGACCAGGCGCTGACGGTCCAGCGCGACGGCACCATCCTGCTGGGTTAGTTGGCCGCGGGCGCGAGCAGGGTGAGGCGGCTACCCGTGCCGGGCATTTCATCTGCGATCGGCAGCAGCTCGCCAGCCATCCAGTGCTCGAACTGGTCGGCATAGTGCGGGCTCAGCGGATGGCCGGACTGGCCACCCGGAATCACGGCGCGAAATGACGGTACCGGCGCCATCTCTCCCACGGTTCTCACGGTGGCGCCGTGACTGACTTCGAAAGGCCGCCGGTAGCTGTAGTTGGCGCGGCCCACCGCGGCCGGGCTGCCGCCCCAGGGTGAGGGCGCTACCTCCAGCAGCGGCGCGAGTTCCGGCACGGCCTTGCTCAATTCATGCCTGAGCCCCACCCGCTGGCGGGTGTCCAGTCGCCAGTTGGCCATCGGACCGAGTGAGGTCTCCAGTCTCTGCAGCGTCACGGCCAGGCTGGTTGCCAGCACGGTCGCCCTGGGTGCAGGCCACCAGTCCAGGTGTCGATCAGTGAGCAGCAGGGTATCCAGCGCAAAGCTGACCATATAGCTTTCGCCCAGCAGCCGGCGGTACAGGTCGTCGCCCAGTGCCGGGCGGAACAGGGCGTCGGCCAGTTCCAGGTACCAGGCCTGAAACAGCAGCGCCGCGGCACTGTCGGCGCTGGCAATCGGGTCTGTCAGCCAGGCAGACAAGAGTGCCCGCGCGTCGGCCAGATCATCCCGGCCGTCCAGCGCCTCGAGCATGCCGGGCAGTACCCTGGCGGCCTGGCCGTCGTACCAGTCCATCTGCAGGTCCCGCATGTCATCTGCCGAGAACAGGCGGTCCTCGCCGAGTACCGCCTGCAGGCGTGCGATGCGGTAGGGCGCGGCATTGTCTGCCGACACCAGCGGGTAGCGGCCAGGTGGATTCACCCGGGCATTGGCAGCGGCGATAAAACCCCGGGCCGGGTTCAGCGAGCGCGGCATGTCGCCAGCTGGCACCAGGCCCTGCCAGTCGTTCTCGGCCCTGGCCGGCAGCGGCACCAGGCCTTCCCCCCGGGGCCGCTGGGGCAGCAGGCCTGCGGTGCGAAAGCCGATATTGCCCAGGCGATCCGCATAGGTGGCATTGAGCACCGGGCCGGCATGCTGGTCCAGCGCGGCATTGAAGCTGTCCCAGTCCGTGGCCAGGTTGAAGGCCAGCAAGCCATCCAGGCCCAGCTCACCGATGTCCTGCACGGTCCAGCGCAGCGCTACCGGGGGGTCGCTGTGAATCAGCGGCCCGTTGCGGGTGTGGATGATCTCGAAACTGTGGTCCGGCGCGCCCTTTACCGGCAGGGTGACGGTTGCCACCCGCGCTGCATAGGGGGTATCACCTTCCATGAATACACCGGGGCGGCCCTCCACGGGCGTCTCCAGGAACAGGTCCTGGCTGTCGCCGATGTTGGTGAAGCCCCAGGCAATGGACTCGTTGAAGCCGTTGATGACGCCGGGCAGCCCCGGTGCCGACCAGCCGCTGAGGCGACGCGCGCTGCCGTAGAACAGGTGGACCTCGTAGAACAGGTTGGGCAGGCCCAGGGCGTCGTGGGAGTCAAACGCAAACAGGGCGTGGCCGCTGGCGCTCTTGCCCGGTGCGACTACCCAGCCGTTGCTGCCGAAGCCGAGCCTGGGCATGAGGGGCTGTTGTGCCGGGTCGATGGCGTCCATGGCGGCGAGGGCGCCTTGCCAGCCCCCGCCCGGGACAGCAGCCGCCGCATTTGTTGCTGCCGCTTCCAGCGCGGGTAGCACGAAGGGAAAGCCCGGCAGGTCGCTGAGATCTTCCAGGAACAACGCGGCCCGCCCTGCGCCCAGCGTCCCGTGCAGGGCGAGGCGCAGCAGCTCCTTGCGGGCATTGTTCGAAGACTGGAACGCCATCAGGGCGCCAACGGCAAATACGTGATCGCGGGTCCAGGGCGTCGGGCTGTGCCGTAGCAGCAGGAATTCCGGTGGCGGAAGGCGCAACCCGTCCATGCCGGCGTTGACACCCTGCAGGTAAGCGTCCACCAGTGCCAGCAGCTCGCTGCTGGCGTTCTCCTGCAGCCGCTCCGCCAGTTGCGGCACACCGAAGCGCCAGAGTTGCTCATCGGTGGGCACCAAGTCAGGCCCCAGCATCTCGGCCATGCGGCCAGTGCCGGCGCGGCGATAGAGCTCCATTTGCCAGAGCCGGTGGCTGGCGTGTAGCCAACCCTCGGCGGCGAGGGCATCTGGCAGGCTGTCGGCCCGGACATAGGGGCGCTGCCAGGCGTCGTAGGTGACACTCACCGGCGCGCTGAGGCCTGGCAGTGCCACGCTTCCCTGTGTTTTCGGAAGTGATGCGCCGAGCCCCCACCAGGCCGCCCCCGCCAGCATCGCGGCGAGCAGCAGCACCGTGATCAGGGTATTCCGGAGTGGGTGTAGCATCAGTTCTGCAGCGCCGGCCACTGCGCTTGCAGCACGCCGTCGCGCACGATCTGCAAATCGCCAAACTGCAGCAGCACGGCCTCGGACTGGGTGGGCCGGAAAAATGCCCAGTCGTCGACGCCAATGCCACTGTTCTCAGGGATGGTCATCAGCTGCTGATTGGAGCTGAGTCCGTACAAGGCGTGATTCTGCATACCGCCTGGCCAGTCGGGTTGCGCCATCCAACGGCCCCCGTAGAGAAAAATACTGTCGCGGCGTCGCCCGGGAAGGCGCGACACCAGCCGCGTCCAGGCCGACAGGAACGGCACCGCAACGCCGGGCTGGCGCTTGAGTACCGGCGTGGCGATCCAGCAGGCAGGCTGGTAGTCAGCCAACTGGGGCAGGTCGAAATCCGTCGGCTTCAGCAGTACCGAGCCCAGGCTGAGATCATTGAGGGGGCTACCTTCGGCGTGCAGGGTATGGGTGGGGCTGCCGGCGCCGTTCAGTGTCAGGCTGCCCTCCGCCCTGTCGCAGCAGGTCAGGAATTCGCGGTACTTCTGGTTCGCGGCTGCCAGTGCCCGGCCCGGCCCGCCCGGTGCCCTGGCGGCGTGGGCGTCGTAACCCATCAGCCCGCTGAAGCGCAGCAGATGGGTGGCGTCGATCTCTCGCAGCAGTGTCGACAGCTGCGCCGGCTGGTGCAGGCCGCCACGCTGCAGGCCGACGTTGATTTCCACGGCAATGCGCAGTGGCAGGCCGGTCGCCTCGGCGACGGCGCGGTACTGGGCCAGGCGTTGTTCGCTGTCTACCAGCCACTGCACCTGCTCGATGCGCTCCGGGTACTCGCGAAATCGCTCCACGAGGGCGCGCACAGCCACCACCGGCAGTGGCTTGCCGAGCAGTATGTCGACGTCGGTGTAGCGATTCAGCAGATGCTCGAGGAACGGCGCATGGAAACTCATCAGCCGCCGGGTGTTGAGTGCCGCCATGCAGGTGTCCAGCAGGGGCAGGCTGGGCAGGGACTTCACCACCAGGCGCAGGGCCTGTGGCAACCGGCGGGATTTGAGGCGCTGGAGGTTGGCCTCCAGGCGATTGCCGTCAATCACCAGGCAGGGGCGCGCCAGTTCCGCCCCATCCAGTGCCCGCGACAGGGATGCGAAGGGCTCCACCTCAGGCGCGCTTCAGGCCCAGGGCCCAGCCAATCTGGCGACGCAGCAAGCGCACGATGTGCTCCCGGTCTATGTCCTGCGGGTCCATCAGGATGGCTTCGTACTCCAGCCGGGTCATGGTATCCAGCAGCAGGGCGGCGTCGATCTCGGGGTCCTTGCGGTTCACCAGGCCACAGAGCCTGATCAGCGGGTTGAGCAGGCTCTGGCGGTGTTCCGCCGCCATCTCTCTCAGGTTGGAGGCCTGCTGCACGCTGGACAGGAACACCTGTTCCACTGCCAGTCCTTCCGGGGTTTCTTTCACGCCACGCAGCAGGATGTCGGTGGCCATCTCGGCGAGGTCGATACAGATTTGCTCGCGCACCGATGTCTTGCGCAGCTCGGTGGGGGTGTAGCGGTCCATGTACTCAAACAGCTCCACCCAGATCTTCTCGTTATTGGGTTTACTGCGGACACAGAACAGCTCGAAAGCCTGCTCGATAAGGGCGTTGATGTCCTTGAAGTAGTAGGTGGTCAGGGAGAGCTGGACGCCGGCCTCAGCGGCAACCGCCCGGTGGGTGACGCCGCGCAGGCCGTCGCGGGCGAGTACGCGCAGGGCACCGTCGAGAATCACTTCCCGGGTCTGTTCGCCCTTGCTGCGCCGCTGCCGGTCCTTCCTGGCCTGAGCTGTCATACTGTTTCCCGGTCCCCGTCTTTTGCAGGGCATCTGTCTTCGAATGTGCTTGCAATAATTGCACAAATGTACAATATTGCGAAGATAGCCTTTTCTTCCTGACGGAGCAAGCATGAAGTTTCCCGCCACGGGCAAGCAGCCCGCCGCTATTCTATCTGACCTGGATTCCCTCAAGGGCAACGACGTGCCCTGGCAGGAGGGCAGGGTGTTTGCCTACATCTACGATGCGGGCGAGGAGGCCAAGCAGCTGCTCAAGGATGCCTTCAACCTGTATATGACCGAGAATGGCCTGGACCCGACTTCCTTCCCAAGCTGCATGCAGCTCGAGAAAGACGTGATCGGCATGGCTGTCGACCTGGTCAACGGCGGCGAAGACGCCACCGGCACCTTTACCTCTGGCGGCACTGAAAGCATCCTGCTGTCCCTCAAGACGACCCGCGATTACTACCGCGATATCAAGCCGGAGATTACCGAGCCCGAAATCCTCATGCCGACCACGGCCCACCCGGCCTTTCACAAGGCCTGCCAGTATTTCGACCTGAAGGCGGTGCTGGTAGACGTGGACGACAACTTCTGCGCGATCCCCGAGAAAATGGAAGCCGCCATTACGCCTAACACCATTCTGATGGTGGGCTCGGCGCCGTCTTATGCCCATGGCGCCATCGACCCGATTGCCGAGCTCGGCCAGGTGGCCCTGGGCAACGACCTGCGCCTGCACGTGGACTGCTGTGTCGGTGGCATGTACCTGCCGTTTGCCAGGGAGCTGGGTTACGACATTCCCGACTTCGACATGTCGGTGCCCGGTGTCACCCAGTTGTCGATGGACTTCCACAAGTGGGGTTATGCGGCGAAGGGCGCGAGCTGCATTCTTTACAAGGACCGCGCCATCCGTCGCTACCAGATCTTCTCCTACGCCAACTGGACCGGCTACGCGGTGATCAACCCGGGAGTGACGTCCACCAAGAGCGGCGGCCCGGTGGCGGCCTGCTGGGCAATCCTCAACTACCTGGGCAGGGAGGGATACCTGCGCCTGGTGGATGAGAGCCAGAAAGCCTCCCGCAAGATTGTCGATACGGTAGATGCCATCGAGGGCATGGAGGTCATGGGCGAGGCCAGGATCAACATGCTGGCCCTGCGGGCAGTGGATTTCGATATCTTCCCGCTGGCGGACGAAATGAAGAAACGTGGCTGGTACATCCAGCCCCAGTTTGGCTACGCCAATTCCAGCGAGAACATGCACCTGTCCGTGGGCTATCACAATGCCCACGCGGTAGATGAGTTCTGCGCCGACCTGGCGGAAGTAGCGAAAACAGTCCGCGATGCGCAGGTGGGCCAGCAGCGCTACGAACTGCCGCAGGAGCTGCACGACTTCATTGTCAATTCCGGCCCCGAAGTGATGGACCAGCTCGGCGATATTCTCGGTGATGGCAGCGAGTTGCCGGAGAGCATGGTGGAGATCAACAACATCCTCAACCAGCTACCCGCGGACAGCCGCGAAATGCTGCTGGGTGAGTACGTCAATCGGCTCTACAATCCAGATCAACAGACGCCAGATCAACAGACGCCAGATCAACTGACACAAGATCAACAGCAGCCGGGCCGGCAACAGGAGCACGAGCCCGCCGCCTAGCGGCGTGCAAACCGCCATGGTGGACTTTCTCAGCCAGCGGCGCTGGCAGTTGGCGCTGGTGCTGATGGTGACGTTTTTTGTGGGCTTCCTGGACCGCATCAACATCACCTTCGCGCTGCCGCTGATGGCTGCCGAGTATAACTGGGACGAGGCGGATACCCAGCGCTACGGTTCCCTGCTGATGGGTTTGTTCTACGGCGCCTACGGACTTGCCAATATCCTGCTGTCGCCGATCGCTGCGCGCTTTGGCCCGCGCCGCAGTCTGATGACCATCGTTTGCCTGTGGTCGGTATTTACCGCCATGGGTGCCTGGGTCAGCCAGTGGATGATGCTACTACTGGCCAGCCGCGTGCTGCTGGGTCTGAGTGAAGGCGTGCACGTGCCGATGATGACCACGGCCACCAAGACCTGGTTTCCCCTCGAGGAAAGGGCGCGTGCCAACAGTATCATCGTCGCCGGTATCTTCCTGGCGGTGCTGCTGGCCCCCATGCTGCTGGTGCCCCTGATGGGCCAGTTCGGCTGGCGCGCCGGATTCCTGCTGCTGGCGGCGGCCGGCGTCCTGGTGAGCCTGCCACTGGTCTACCGCTTTGTGCATGACTCCCCGCAGCAACATCCGAGTGTATCCGCGGAGGAGGCTCGCCTGGTGGCCGACGGCCGCGAGCGCGAGGCGGAGGAGGAGGTGAGCGGCCAGCTGCTGCGCAGCCTGTTTACCACGCCGCGCTTCCTGTTGTTCTTCCTGATCGGCATCTGTAACAACCTGATGTCCCTGGGTCTCACCAGCTGGCTGCCCACCTACTTCACCAACCGGCGCGGTATTCCCTATGAGGAGATTACTTTTTTGGTGGCCGCGCCCTACGCCTTCTCCCTGGTTGGTGTAGCGCTGTGGTCGACGCTGGGTGATCGCTACAATATTCGCGCGCTGCTGGCAGCCTGCGGATTTGCGGCGGCGGGTGTGGCGATTTACATCGCCCTCAACACCGAAAGCCTGCCGCTGGTGATTGTTTGTATGACTGCCGCAGTGTTTCTGTTCTCCGCCTTTACGGCCAGCGAGTTTGCGCTGGTGCAACGCATCCTGCCCATGGATCAGTTCGCCCCCGCCATGGGTTTCTACAACGGTATGTCTGCCCTGATCGGCGGCGGCCTGGGTCCGGCGCTGATGTCGCCGCTGATCGGTGACGGGGAAGGCACCTGGATCATCACCGCCATAGCGCTGCTTACCGCCGGGCTGTTGATGATCTACTACCGCATGGTGCGCTACTAGGCCTTACCTTGATCTGAACAGGGTGTTGGGCCGCCGCGGCGTCCTATACTCGAGCCTGTTACTGGCCGCGGAGCCTGTCCATGGAAGCCCATGACACGCACCTGCTGTTAATACAGATTGCCGTGGTATTGCTGGCCTCCAGGGTGTTCGCGGAGGCTGCGCAGAAGCTTGGCGCACCGCCGCTAATCGGTGAACTGGCGGCCGGCATCGTGCTGGGCCCGAGCCTGCTGGGCTGGGTGTCGCCCAACGAAGTGCTCAAGTTCCTGGCCGAGATCGGCATCATCCTGCTGCTGTTCGAGGTCGGCCTCGATACGGATATGGAGCGGCTGAAACAGGCCGGGCCGCGCGCCGTGGTGGTGGCCATGGCCGGGTTCGTGCTGCCGTTCTTCCTTGGCACCGCGGCATCGCTCTATATCTTTGATCTGTCGATCATGGTCTCGCTGTTTATTGGCGGCACCCTCACGGCCACCAGTATCGGCATTACCATTCGCGTGCTGTCCGACCTGGGGCGGCACAAGGAGTACGAGGGGCAGATTGTGCTGGGCGCCGCAGTGATCGATGACCTGCTGGGCGTCTTCCTGCTGGCCGTGCTCTACGAGTTTTCAGTGAGCGGCAGCGTCAGCCTGGTGAACACAGGTAACATCGTGCTGTTTGTCGGGTTGTTCTTCCTTGTGGCGCCGGTGCTGGCCAAGGCCCTGTCGCCGCTGATACAGCGCTACCACGACGCCTCGCGCCTGCCGGGCATTATTCCCATTGTGCTGGTTTCCATGGTGCTGCTGTTTGCGGCCTTCGCCCAGAACCTGGGGGCGCCGCACCTGCTGGGCGGTTTTGTGGCGGGCATTGCCCTGTCGCGGCGTTTCTTCCTGCCCTTCGGTGCCGCGCTCAAGGTGGACGCCGAGTTTTCCCGCAAGATCCAGGTGGAAATGCAGCCCATCATCCACCTGTTCACGCCCATCTTCTTCGTGATGGTGGGCCTGTCCATGGATCTGCGCGCCATCGACTGGACCAGCCCGTTTATCTGGGTGTTCTCGCTGCTGATGACGGCCCTGGCCATCGTCGGCAAGCTGGCTGGGCCCTGGCTGATCAGGGAGTCAGTGCCGATGCGCATCGCCATTGGCATGGCCATGGTGCCGCGCGGTGAGGTCGGGCTGATCTTCGCGGAACTGGGACGGGTGACCGGGGTCTTCGACCCCGCGGTCTACGCTGGTGTGGTGCTGGTGATTGTCTACACCACCCTGGCGTCACCCTTCTGGATCAAGCACTACTACTCGCGCTTCGGTGGCCATCTGCCCATGCGTGGGCCACCCATCGCAGTAGCGCCGGATTAGCAGCCCTTGAAGACGGGGTCGCGCTTCTCGACGCGGGCCATCAGGCCCTCGACGAAATCCTCGGATTTCATCAGTTCATTGAGCGCTTCGTTCTCGAGGTCCAGGGCACGGGTCAGGTCGTCCACTTTCTGGGCGTGCACGATGCGCTTCATGGCGCGAATGGAAGCGCCGGCGCCGCGCGGCGGGATCAGCTTCAGGGTCTGCTCGCGGGTGTAGGCCAGCAATTCGTTGTGAGGTAATACCTTGTTGGCCAGCCCCAACTCCAGCAGGGTCTGGGCGTCCAGCTTGTCCGGGTAGAAGAACAGTTCCTTGGCTTTCTGCAGGCCCAACAGTCGCGGCAGCATGTGGGTGGAACCCAGTTCGGCCGCAATACCGAGGCTGGCAAAGGGCAGTCGCGCCCAGGCGTGCTCCGAGATAAAGACCTGGTCGGCCACCGCCAGCGGCAGGGTAATGCCGCCGCCGATCGCGAGGCCGTTGACCGCCGCGATCACTGGCTTGTCGCAGCCGAAGAACTCCAGCACGGTGCCCTTCATGGCGATATCGGTCTGGTCGATCTGCGCCATGATCTCCTCGGGTACGTCATCGTAGACGCCGGGCACGAAGTAGCCGCCGCTGGAGAAGGCCTGCCGGTCCGGGCCGCTGTCCGGGTCCGGAGCACCGGTGATGATCATGGCCAGGGCGTTGTCATCCTGCTTGAAGTGCTTCGCGGCCCACTTCAGTTCCAGCGCCGTGAGGCCGCTGATGGCGTTTTTCCGCTTCGGCGTGTTCATCATGACGGTGACGATGCCGTCGCCATCCAGTTCATAGCTGATATCGGAAAAATCGGTGGTCTGCACGGGCAACTCCAGGGTAGTGAAAGCGAGTCGCTATTCTGGAGAGGCCACAGCCGCTTGGCAACGGCTGTGGCAAACAGGACATGCCTGACCGCCTGCGGAGGGGCGGACAGTGAGTTCAGGCTTCGCTGACACGCTCCACTTGCGTCTCCACGTCGGCCAGGTGGCCGGTCTTGAGCCACACCCTGGCACCTTCGCTACCGGCTCGGGCCAGGATGCGGCCGCCTGTCGGAACCCGCAGCCAGCTGAACTGCCTGAGCTCGTCGCCCTGCTCGGTGAGCGAGCCGCTCAAGACCAGCAACTCGGCGCCGCCCGGTACCTCCAGGTCCAGACTTGCGCCCGCTTCCCAATCCTGAATGGACACGGTCTCCAGTGTGTCCTGGTATAGCGGGGTAACTGACACACCCGGCAGGTCGCGCTGGGGCACCGCCGGCATGTGATCGGTGCGCAGGCGCACGTGGGTGCGGTCTTGCGGGTCAAACTGCCAGAGCTTGACGAAGATGACGCAGCCGGGCTCCGAGCCCGGGGTGTGGCTGGACTGCGGCGGATTGCGAATGTAGGAGCCCACAGGGAAGTCGCCATGTTCATCCTGGAACACGCCTTCCAGCACCACGAACTCTTCACCGCCAGTGTGAACGTGGGGCGAGAAGTGGCTGCCGGGTGCGTAGCGGACAATGCTGGTCGCACGGGCCACCTCCCCGCCGACGCGGTCCAGGGGCCGCCGCTCGACACCTGCCATGGGCGATTCGAGCCACTCCAGCTCGGTACTGTGCACCACCACCCGCTGGTCGAATTCAGCGTTGATCTTCATTGTCTGCTCCTCTATTCACAGGCGTAGTTTAGGCGGCAGTGCGCTCGCCGGCGATGCTCGGCCGGGCAGCCATCTTTTCACGCCAGGCGGCCAGGTTTGCCAGCTCTGCAGGAATCTCGATGCCGGCAAAGTCGGCAAAGGCGAGGCCGCAGAACAGGGTGATATCGGCCATGCTGAAGTTTTCTCCGGCGACGAAGGTGTTGCTGCCCAGCACCTCGTCGAAATAGCGGAAACCGGCAATCGCGGTATCACGCTGTTTTTGACCCCATTCCTGGTTCTGGTAGGTCTCGAGCTCCGGACCCAGGCCGTCGGTGGCGTGGTGGAAGTAGCTGCCGACGGCGTCGATGACCATGGCTTCCGCGCGGCGCTGCATCATGTGTACCAGGGCGCGTTCACGGGCACCGGATCCGGTGAGGGGAGCGCCCTGGAAGTGGTTGTCGATGTACTCGGTAATGGCAGTGCTCTCGGCGATGCAGGTGCCATCTTCCAATTCCAGTACCGGAACACCGGCGGCGGGGTTTTTGGCCCGGAACGCCTCGGTGCGGTGCTCGCCGCCCATTACGTCCACCGGCACAAAGGTGACCTGGTCGGTGGCGTTCTTTTCTGCCAGCGCAATGCGCACGCGGGCGGGGTTGGGGAAGTCGGCTACGTCGTAAATTTTCATGGGTTTCTCCTTCGAGTGTGAGTGGCGTGCAAATCCTGTCTGCGTCGCTTGGGCGAATTGAAGCATTCGTCTACCTATCGATAGGTAGGCAATATAGAAGCCTGTTGATTGGACGTCAAGCCAAATTAGTAATGATTGCGAGGAAATTTGAATCGGTTTATTCGATTGGTGCTACCCGGCCGGCTGTGCCAAACTGACCGACTAGTAGATAGGTAAAAGCTGATGTCCGTAGATACACGCCAGAAAATTATGCAATCCGCGGAGGACAGGATCCGCACCGAGGGCTACCAGTCCTTCAGCTTTCGTAGCATTGCCACGGAGCTGGGCATAAAAAGCGCCAGCGTCCACTATCACTTTGCCACCAAGGCCGACCTGGCCGAGGCGGTGGCGGCGCGCTACGTCGATCACTTCTTTGCCACCCTGGACGAGTCCCTGCTCGGTAAGGAGGCTGTGGAGGACCAGTTGGAGGCCTATATCTCGCTGTTCAGGCATTCCCTGCTGGTGGACCGCAAGCTCTGCCTGTGCGGCATGCTGGGTGCGGAGAAAGCAAGCCTGCCCGAAAACGTGGTGCCGCAGGTGGCGGCTTTCTTTACCCGCAACCTCGAGTGGCTGGGCGGATTGCTGGGGGATGCCGCGAATGCCAGGGCCCATGCACTGGCACTGCTCTCCAGCCTGGAAGGCGCGCTGATCGTGTCCCGAACCCTGGAAGATGACACGGCATTTGAGCAGGTGGTGGCACTGGCCCGGCAGCAGTTCCTGGCGGCGGCTTAAGCGGCCGAACGCGGCGCGAGCACGGTTGATCGCATTCCCCTATGCTTGGGAGTAGTTTGCTTACATAACACGCACTGAATAATAAGGAGAGGCGTCATGAGAGCCCTGATAGCACTACTGTTCTTTCTGGCACTTCCGGCGATGGCGGGCAGCGTTGCGGATGCCATCAACAAGCCCGGTCGACTGGCTGCAGATATTCAACGAGATGCCCGCAGCCGCCCGGATGCGGTGATCCCCTTGCTGGCCCTGCAAGAGGGAGACCGGGTGGCCGACGTGTTCGGTGGCAGTGGTTACTACAGCGAGCTGCTCGCCGGCGTGGTAGGGGATAGCGGCGAAGTCATCCTCCAGAACAATGACGCCTACGTCCAGTTTGTCGGCAAGGCCCTGGGGGACCGGTTCGACGGCCGTGACGTTGGCAACGTCACCCTGTTGACCAGTGAGGCCGACGATCTCAAGCTCGGCACGGGCCTGGATGCGGCTCTCATCGTGATGTCCTACCACGACCTGTTCTATGACGACGCCGAGAACGGCTGGCCGCAAATTGACGATGTGGATTTTATCGGCCAGATTCGCGCTGCGTTGAAGCCCGGCGGCCGCTTCCTGATTGTCGATCACTCGGCGCCCGCCGGCACCGCCACAGCGGCCTGCAAGAGCCTGCACCGCATCGACGAGGCCTACGCGATCAAGCGTCTCAGCAGTCAGGGATTCAAACTGGTGGGTTTCAGTGAAGCGCTGCGTAACCCGGCAGACGATCACTCGAAGCTGGTGTTTGATCCGTCGATCCGCGGCGTGACGGATCGCTTCGTGCTGGTATTTGAAAAGGTTTGAGGGCTGGCCCGTTTACCGGGCAGCAATCTGCAACGGTTCCCAGCCGAGCTTCTGTCGCTCCGCATTCAAGTGCGCGTAGATGCCCTCGCGAAGCTCGGCGATTTCCTGGTTCTCACCCAGCGCAAGTAGCATGGGTGACTCCATGTCCAGCCAGCCGATGCGATAGTAGGACCAGCCGCTTTTCAGGGCGCCGACAGCGGCGTCGGCATCCCCCAGAACGGCATGCGCTTCCGCCTCGAGTCGACTCAGCGCGCCTGGTGCAGCGCCGTTTTGCTTCGCCCGCTTGGTGAGCTCCAGTACGCGTCCTGCAACATCCTCGGCGGCGTCGCGCTGCCCCTGCTGCATCAGGGAGAAGGCATAGAGCGTCGCGAAGTCCGCTGACGAGAATACCTGCCCCAGGTCTCGGTAGATGGGCTTCTGTGGGTCAAATACCTGCTCGAGGGTGTGCTGGGCCTGCGCAGCCTCGCCGTCCTGAAGCTGTACCCAGGCCAGTGTGTAGTGATACCAGTCGCCGCGGTCTTCCGGCGCGATCTCCGCCAGGTGGTCACGACTATGCGTCGCGTCCAGGATGGCTCGTATTGCCAGCTGCGCTTCCTGGGGCATCTGCTTGGCCTCGTCGCCCATGCTGCCCAGGTTCCAGAAGCTGAAAGCTGCAGCGATCATGCTGCCGCGCGACATGCCGCCTTTCTCTGCCAGCGCGACCGCTTCCAGCATGTTTTCCCGCATTGAAGCAAAGGCGCCCTCGTCTGCGTTGATATAGGCTTCCATCAGGTAGGCAGAGGACGTACCAGGTGTCACCATTTCCCGCGCCTTGTCGTAATTGCCCTTCTCAATTTCGGCATTGGCGAGGTTGTTGCGGATGGCGGGGTGCAATGGGTCGATGCTGAAGGCCTGGTTGAGGATGCGCTCAGCTTCATTGAAGTCCCCCTTGCCCTCAACAAGCGTGCTCAGCCAGCTGTAGAAAATGCCTTCGCTGGGGTTGGCAGCGATGGCCCGCCGCAGGCTCTGCTCCGCCGCCGTATAGTCCAGTCGGTCCGCGTAGACAAGGCCCTGCACGGCATGCGCCAGGGCGAGGTCCGGGTCGAGTGCCAGCGCCCTGTCCAGAAGCGCCTGGGCCTTCCTGTTGGCGACTGCCGCGGACAGCTGGCCGTACTGGGCTGCTCTCAGCAGATTGGTAGCCAATGCCTGCCCGGCATAGGCGTCTGCGTAGCCCGGGTCGCGATCCAGCGCCTGCTCGAACTGGCGGATGGCGAGCTGCAAAGCGGTCTGGTTGCGCAAGCGCAGATTGTGTTTGGCCAGCAGGTAAAAGTTGTAGGCCTCCACGTTGGTGGGCTGTGAGGTCTGTCCGGGGGTGACCGCCGCCAGTTCTTCATCCGTCAGGTGTACGATCAGGGCATCGACGATGGCACGGGATATTTCGTCCTGGATGGTAAAGATGTCGGTCAGTTCGCGGTCGTAGACTTCGGACCACAGGTGGTAACCATCCTCGACGTTGATCAGCTGGGCGGTAATGCGCACCCGGTTGCCGGACTTGCGCACCGAGCCCTCCAGCACCGTGTCCACGTTGAGTTGGCGACCGATGTCGGTAATGTCCGAGTTCTGGCCCTTGAAGGCGAAAGAGGAGGTGCGCGCAGCTACCCGCAGCTCACGGATTTTCGCCAGGCCGTTTAGCAACTCCTCGGAAATGCCGTCGGAGAAGTATTCCTGGTCCGGGTCCTTGCTCATGTTTACGAACGGAAGCACGGCGATGGAACTGCCCTGGGCTTGTTCTGTCGCCCCTTTGGCGGACTCCTGCTCCGCGGCTGGCATATCGCCCTGCAGGCCAGTGTAAAGGCGTTCTCCCAGCAGCAGCACGATGGCCACTGCCATCAGGGCAATGATGGTACGGTTGAGCGACTTGCCGGTCTCCGCAGTAATCGATTCTTCTGGAGCGACCTTGTCGGTCAGGCGCAGGCCTTCCGGTGTCAGTTCGAATGCCCAGGCAAAGATCAGTGCGAAGGGAAAGCCGAGGATGCCCAGGTACAGCGCCAGTGAGACGGTCCAGTCGGGCAACTGCAGCAGCGGTGACAGGAACTCTGCGACCTGCAGCACGACCCAGCCCACTACGATGTAGGCGAGGGCGACCTTGTAAACGTTGCGGCGCTTGAGCTCCTGCAGCAGGCTGTTCATAGGCTTGCCAGCTCCAGCGGCGGCCATTGCAGCTTGGCGCGTTCAGCGTCGACCTGCTGTACCCAGGCTTCCCGGATGGCCTGGTACTCCACGTTGTCATGCAGCGCTTCAAACCAAAGGCCATTGAAGGCCGGGGCGCCCAGGGAGTGATACTGCATGCCGGACTTGAGCGCGGCGATGGCAGTTGTGGTGTCATCCAGCACCAGCGCAATGCGGGCCTGGAGAACCAGGTAAGTGTTTGGCGTACCGCTGTCGATGCCGCGCTCGAGGTAGGCCTGCAGTTCCCGACCGAGCGCCAGTGCCTGATCCACATTCCCGGCAGACTTGAGGGCTTCGGCGTAGGTCACCGTCCAATTGAACTCACTGACCGGACTGAACAGGCTACCCACCACTCGCTCCGGCTTGCCCATGCGATCCTCGTACGCAGAGATCAGGTCCCGGTGCCGCCCGAGATTGGCCAGCGCAGTGATATGAGCGTGAAAGGCCAGGCGCCCATAGTCATCGTCGCTGAGCGCTTCAATGGTGGCCAGTGCCCGCTCCGGTTCCAGGAAAGCGTCCAGCATCATGGACTGGGTAGGCGTGGCTTCCTCGTACGCCGCGACCGGGTTGCCGAGTTGGAAGTACCGGTTCATGTTGCGCATCCAGATCAGCACGCCTCGCTCGCTGGCGGACACCTTGTCCGCGCCGACGTTGAACTGTCGCTCCCGGTCTGCGTTGCGCCCCTCGGTGACGGCGATAAAGCCCTCCACCTCGTAGTAGTCCTGCTCACCGGGGATCATCATCTCCCGAGCGAGCTCTGCGCGCCCTTTGAAGGCATACCACATACCCAGGTTGCGGCGGATGGTCGGGTGTAGCGGGTCGAGTCGGTAGGCATCCTCCAGTGATTTAAGGGAGGCGTCGAAGTCTCCCAACCGGTCCAGCGCGTCTGCCTGCCAGGAGCGAAGAATCCCTTCTGAGGGGTTGGCAGCGATGGCTTTTTGGAGGCTGGCGATGGCAACCTCAGGGTCTTTTGCGTTGAGATCGAGCAGAGCCTTGGTGGCCAGTGCCCTGGCGTTATCGGGCTCCAGGCGCAGGGCCATGTCGACCATCTGTTGTGCCTGCCGGTCGGCTTCCAGCGGCGGCGTGTTGCCGTAGTGGGCGCTGGAGAGCAACTCGGTCGCGGCGGCTTTGCCCGCCCAGGCTTCCGCATAGCCCGGATCGATATCGATCGCCTTCTGGAACAGGAACACCGCCCGTTCCAGCGTTGGCTGGGTGCGTTGACGCACATTGTGTCTTGCCAGCAGAACGTAGTTGTAGGCATCCAGGTCCACCTCCCGGGAGGTGGCAACCGTGGCCGCCTCCTGGTCAGTCAGGTGTACTTTCAGGGCATCGACGATGGCCTTCGATATTTCGTCCTGGATGGCAAAAATGTCCACCAGCTCACGGTCGTAGACCTCTGACCACAGGTGGTAGCCGTCTTCCACGTTGATGAGCTGGGCGGTAATGCGCACCCTGGTGCCTGCCTTGCGTACCGACCCCTCCAGCACGGTCTCAACCTTGAGCTCCCTGCCGATATCGGTGATGTCCTGGTTCTGGCCCTTGAAGGCAAAGGAGGAGGTTCGCGCTGCCACCTGCAACTCCGAAATCTTCGCCAGGCCATTGAGCAACTCTTCCGAGATGCCGTCGGAAAAATACTCCTGGTCCGGGTCGTTGCTCATATTCACAAACGGCAGTACCGCAATCGAGCGCGGCTTGCTGTCTTCGACTGAGGTGTCGGTGGCCGGCTTGTCAAACGACGTTGAAGCCTCCGGGTTCGCAATCACCCGCGGCGCGTCTGCCAGGAAGAACTTGTCCACCAGCAGAAACACGACCGCCAGCACCAGCATGGAGATGATCACGCCGTTCAGGGTTTGTCCGGTTTTGCTGGTGATGGATTGCCTGGGATCCACCTCGGTAGAGCGTTTGAGACCTTCGGGCGTAAGCTCAAACGCCCAGGTGAACAGCAAGGCAAAGGGGAAGCCGATCAGGCCAAGGTAAGTGACCAGGCTCATGGTCCAGTCGGGCAGGCGCAGGGCGGGAGCGACCACGTCGGTGATCTGCAGGACCAACCACCCGAGAATAAGGTAGGCGAAAGCCACCTTATACACGTTGCGACGCTTCAACTCTGCCAGGAGTGAGGCCATGTGTGCAGCACGTCCATGTAGGATTCTTTTTGACAGGGCGCCGTGCAACTGCACCCGCGGTCAGACTACCATTTCACCTGCGAAATAACACTGGCCTTTATATGCCTGCGCGGCTGATCAGGCGCTAGTGGACAAGTGCGGCCGGCCAGGTGTGACCGGCCAGGCGCGGCCGGCCAGGTGCGACCGGCCAGGTGCGACCGGCTACGCGCGCATCTCCTCAAACGCCTCGTTGAGGCGGGCTTCCTCGCCGAGCTTCTTGAGTGCGGATTTCTCCAACTGGCGCACCCACTCGCGGCTCACGTGAAGCTGGTCGGCCAGCTGGGCAAAGGTGCGCTGCGGTCGTCCGTCCAGGCCCCAGCGGCCGGTAATCACGGCCTGCTCTCGCTCCTCCAGCTTGTCGATGTGTTGCCAGAGCAGCTTTGCCACGCTGCCGCGCTCGGTGTCCTCGACGGCGCGCTCCGAATCCGGATCCGGAATGCTGGACGCGTGGCGCAGGTCGTTGTCCTCCGCCTCCGGGTGATCGATAGACACGGTAATGTTGCTCAGCCGGCGCAGCCGGTTGACCTTGTCGCTGTCAAAGCCGGTTTCCTCGGCCAGCAATTCGATGCCCGGGTCGCGGCCCGTGCGCTCCAGGTACGCCATGCGAACCCGGTGCAGCTGGTTGATTTCCTGCACCACATGAGCGGGATAAGTGATCAGGCTGCCCTTGTTCTCCGTGGCGCGTTGCAGGTGCTGGTTGATCCAGGGGTAGGCGTAAGTCGTGAAGCGGAACCCCCGGCTCACGTCGAATTTCTCGGCGGCTCGGATAAGGCCAATAATGCCGTCCTGCACGAGGTCGCGCTGGGGAATGCTGCGCCCGGGATGGTCCCAGGCCAGCTTGTGCACCAGGCGCAGGTTGTGCATCACCAGCTTGTCCCGGGCCCTGACGTACTGGTCCAGCGCCCGGCGCAAGCTCTGGTCAACATCCACTGAGCGCGCCGGCAGGTAGCGGCGCGACCATTGCGGCTGCCAGATGCACATGGCGTCTGCCATCAGGTCGGGGATATTCGCGCCCTGGCGCCGCAGGTGGATGATTGCCAGACCTGCCACCAGGGTAGTGGGCCAGCCCATTTCGGCAGTCGCGGCCAGCAATTTCCGATTGGAGGTGCGGGAATTGCGCAGCTGTTTCCTGAACTTGTCCAGGGCATTGGCACCTTTGCTTCCCGGCAACAGGTCGACGATGTCCTTGCGCAGGGTGAAATACAGCGAGCGGGGATCAAACTGGTCCACGTCTGGCGGTGACTCAAGACAGGCGGTGGCCAGCTCGAGCAGCAGGGCGCGGCCACGCTCATCCCCCAGCAGCCGCCGCACGCAGCGGCGCGCCGCCGCCCACTTTCGCAGGTCGATCTGGCGCTCCTGTTCTGCGGTCAGTAGCGGGTAGTGGCTGCTGGCTTCCAGGTAAAAGTCGGTATCAGTGGTGCTATCGTTGATCATTGCGGAGCTCATTCACGCTTGTCCTGTACAACTTGGTGTTGAATGTACGCGGCAAATTCCCTCCGGAGCGGGCTTGAACAACAATTGTTTAGTTATTTGGCCTAACAAATGCTAAACAGTGCTCCATTACGGCTGTAGTTCCGTAACAATAGGTGAACGTTTTGATTGGGAGGGGTGAACATGCCCGCTGCTGCACTGGAATCACGTCCACTTTATGGGATCGGCACCGTCGCGCGCCTGACCCGTGTCCGCCCGGAAACGCTGCGTATCTGGGAGCGTCGCTACGGCCTGGGGGCGTCCCAGAAAGCTGAAAATGGACGCCGCCTCTACACACAAACCGACCTTGAGCATCTGCAGATCGTCGTCAAGCTGGTGGAGCAGGGTTTTCGCATCGGCGAAATCGCCTCCATGGAGCGCAAGACCCTGGAAGCCATGATGGAGCAGGGCGGTAGTGGCAATCACAGTGCCAAGAGCGAAGCCAAGCCCCGCGTACTGTTCGTGGGTACCGTGCTGTGCGGCTGGCTGGACCAGCATCCCGGCTGCCTGACCAGCCTGGATTCGCGCCTTTATCGCGGCACCATCGAGAGTGTCGAAGCGGAGCTGACCGGGGAACTGGACGATGTCGACCTGCTGGTTGCGGATTGCAGCGCTCTCAACGTTGAACAGGTACAGGCTTTCCAGACCCTGCGTGAGCGCGTCAATGCGCGATCAGCACTGGTTTTCTACCAGTTCAGCAGCCAACGCCTGCTCACTCAGCTCGGTGCGGAGGGGGTCAGCACGGCCAAGCTGCCGCTGGATACCGAGACCTTTGCGACCCATATGAAGCGGCTGCAAGGCACGCTCGAGGTGGAGCGCGGGGTAAGCGATGCCGGCGAGTTGGCGCAGCCCCGGTCTCGCATGTTCCCGGAAGAGGACCTGCTCAAATTCCGCAAGGTGAAGTCACCGCTGGCCTGCGGCTGCACCCAGCACCTGTCGGAGCTGATCCAGTCACTGAACGCCTTCGAGCAGTATTCCAGCCAGTGCGCGGTGGACAGCTGGTCCGATGCCGCGACCCATACCTGTGTCTATGCCTATACCAACCAGGCCCGCTGGCTGATGGAAAAGGCGCTGGCGGCAGTACTGGAGGAACACGGTGAGCCCTGAGCCGGCGCCGCTGCCCTGCAGGGGCTGCACTGCGGACTGTCCCAACCGGTCGAGCTCCGGGGGCACGCCCTGGCGCCCCGGCAGTGCAGGCCGTGCCGCGCGGGCCGGGCTGCGCAGGCCGCGCCGCGTAGGCCGAGCCATGCAGGCCGCACCGCCAGCCGATAGGAAAGTCAGCCTTTACTAACTCTCGTTAGCACTAATGCGGGGCACCGGGTCCCACCTGATGCCCCGCTAAAGCACTCCTCGCCACATCGTCACCAACAGGAAACCTCCTGTTCACTGCCATGTAAGAGCAGTTCGCTACAATTCGCAGAAGTTCTGCGGATTGGCAGGTAATTTGCAGCATCTTCCCCGAACTGGCCCCGAACAGGCCGGACCAAGGCCGCAGAGCGCGGTGGGAGGCAGGCATGGCGGTAGATCCGCTGGTACTCAAGCATTGGTTGAGCCTGGAAGAACAGCAGGCAGATGGCCAGGTGGTGGCGTTTTTCGATATGGATCGCACGGTTTTGCTGGGCTACACCGCGATTGCGCTGGCCCTCGAGTGGGTGCGGCGCCGTAACGAAGGCGGCGGCCAGGCCGGTGGCCGCAAACTGGCGCGGGAAATGCTCGCCAGCGCGGAACGTCGGCATTTGGCTGGCCGGCAGTACACAGCCGCCTACCGCCGCTTTATTCGCGGTATGGCCGGTATCGAGGAATCTTTCCTGTGGGACCTTGGCGAAGCAGCTTTCGAGCGTAGCGTGCAGGCCAGCCTCTATCGAGAAGCGCGGCAGATCATTCGACGTCACCGGGAGTTGGGTCACAAGGTCGTGCTGATCACGGCTGCTACCGAGTACCAGGCAGAACCAGTAGCCCGCGCCCTGGAAGCCGACGCGGTATTTTCCACCCGCCTGAAAATCCAGCGGGGCCGGGTTACCGGAGATGTACGGGGCGGCCTCTGTCATGGCGAGGGCAAGGTGATCGCCGCGCGGCGTTACCTTCGCAAGCTGGGCGCATCCGCGGCCGATGCCTGGTTTTACTCTGACAGCCGCGATGATTTGCCGCTGCTGAAAAAGGTGGGGCGGCCGATCGCCACCAACCCTTCACCGGCGTTGCGCGCCCATGCCCTGGAACGTGGCTGGACCGTGCTCGATTTCTCCAGTCGCGGCAAGCCCAACCTGGAGAGCGTGCTGCGAACGGCCCTGACCGCCAACACGCTGGTCACCACGGCAGCGGCCGGCGCGGCCTCCTGGTTACTTTCACGCTCGCCCAACAAGGCCGCCAACCGCATGACCAGCTGGCTTGGCGACGTAGGTGTGGCAGTGGCAGGCCTGGAGTTCGATATCGCAGGTGTGGAACACCTGGAGGCTGTGCGCCCCGCCATTTTCACGTTCAATCACCAGAGCTATCTGGATTCTGTGGTCATGGCCCACCTCGTGCGCCACGACTTCGTCGGCTTCTGCAAACAGGAGGTGGCCAATAACCGTATCCTGGGCCCGCTGCTGCGCGCCCACGGCACCATCTTTGTCGACCGTGACCGGGCTGACCAGAGCCTGTGCTTTACCCAGGCGCGGGAGGCCCTGCGCAATGGCAAGAGCCTGGTGATCGCGCCGGAAGGCACCCGCAGTGCTACCGGTGAACTGCTGGAGTTCAAGCAGGGCGCGTTCTTCATGGCGCGTAAGCTGGGGGTGCCGATCGTACCGGTGGTGTTGCACAACGTTTCTGATGCGCTGCCAAAAGGCAAACTGCTGGTGCGCCCCGCTACCATCCAGGTGACGGTGTTGCCGCCCTTGCACCCGGGCGACATCGGTTCCCTGAAGAGTGCCGGTCAGCGGCTGCGCGAGCAGTATCGCGAGGTGATGCGGGCGCCGTTCACAACCGACGCAGTGCGCAAGTTGCCACCACCCGCGGTGGCCCTGGAGATGCAGGCGGGCGCCGCCTGAATACTAGCCGGCGTCGGCCATGCGCTCCCGATAGTCCCAGCTGAACATGCGGGTGATCTCAATGCGCACCAGGAGTTCTTCCTCGGCGCGCGACAACAGCCAGCGCGCCAGGCTTGAGTCGGTACCGCCCAGGTAGGACTGCAGGTTGTCCCGCAGCACGGCTTCACCGCCCTCGGCATGCAGGCTCACCAGGCCCTGGCCTCGCACGCCGTGATAGGGAGGCTCGTTGGGAGAGACCTCGAAGCCCACCTTGTGGTTGTGGCGCAGCAGGGTGGTCAGCTTCGAATCCCTGTGGGTTACACACAGGAAATTGCCCTCCTGGTACTGGTACCACAGCGATACCACGCGCGGGAAGCCGTCGCGGCCCACGCAGGCCAGTCGCAGCGGAAACGAGCTTTCAGCCAGGTAAGCGCCCGCAGTGGCGTGGTCCCAGGGACCGGTGATGTCAAAACTCATGTCTCAAGCCTCCGGTAGCAACGCGCTTGCTGCTTCGGGGTCCGGGTGACGGACAATGGTCAGCAGGATCCTGCCCACGCCAAAACCGAATTTTGAGAGCTTCGACTCATTGATGAGCACGTTGGGCGCGACCAGGTACATGCGGTCATCCACACGCAGGTCGATGGTCCCGTCACCGTAAGGAATGCGCAGCACGTAGTCCAGGAACACTGCGTTGCCGGCGAAGCTGAGGCTGCCGTCGCCGACCACGTCGCCGGCGCGCCCGATATAGCCGCCGGCCCCGTCAGGTGTCAGCGTCCACACCCGGCGCTGTTCTTCGCCGTCATCGAACACGAAGTCTTCCTCGAGTGTGCCGACGCCATCGCGCCACCAGGCCAGGATGTCGGCATTGAAGTGCCGGGTCACCTTGCCGCCGCGATCCATCACGACGCCGTGGGCCGTCAGGCGACCGTCAAAAAATTCACTGGGAATGAAGGGCGGGCTGGCATCGCGGTAGTTATCAACGCTGACACTACTGCAGCCCGTCAGCAGCGCCGCCAGGGCGACGGCCAACAGCTTGCTGATATTCACGGCTATCCTTAACGCTTGAGTCTGAAGAGTACAGGGGGTTATACGGCATGGACAGGCAGGCTGATCAGCGTGCACTCGGTGAGCTGACTGCACCATGGGCTGGCAGCTATTGTGGTGGCGCCCCTTTCTGGTGCGGAAGTTCGCCCGCCGTACGCCGCTGGCCAGGCATTTGCGGGTTGGCACAAAACTTGTTTCCTCAATACCAGGTACCTGTGGGGAAAACGCGCCGCCATGTCGCTGCGTGAACAATTGATATCTCTGGCGGCCGCCGAGGCGCTGCCCGACAGCTATCCAGCCATGGCGGAGCGCTGGTTCCTGCCACTGGCCGAGTGGCTGCAGGCCAGGCAGGCCGCCCAGGGTTCGCCCCTGCTGGTGGGTGTGAATGGCGCCCAGGGCACCGGCAAGACCACCGCCTGCGAGGTGTTTTGCCTGATGCTGGAAATTCGCGGGCTGCGGCATGCAACCCTGTCGCTGGATGATTTCTACCTGCCGCGTGCCGAGCGCCAGCGGCTGGCGGACGCCGTGCATCCGCTATTGCAAACCCGGGGAGTCCCGGGCACCCATGAGGTCCCATTGCTGAAGCAGACCCTGGATGCCCTGGAAATGGGGAAGGCGATTCCCGTCCCGGTATTCGACAAGGCCATCGATGACCGCCTGCCGAGCGCAGACTGGAAACTGGCGGGCCCCGCTGACATTGTCCTGCTGGAAGGCTGGTGTGTGGGGGCCGCCCCCGAACCGGAGATTGCGCTGCGCACCCCGATCAACGACCTGGAGGCCAGTGAAGACAGCAGCGGCGAGTGGCGCCGCTACGTCAACGAACAGCTGGTGGGACCTTATGCTGCACTCTATTCGCGCCTGCACACATTGGTGATGTTGAAGGCACCCTCCATGGAGCGGGTGCTGGAGTGGCGGCAGTTGCAGGAAGCCAAGCTGGCCGGGCGCCGCAGTGGGGCGGGCGTGATGAGCCCGGCACAGGTGAAGCGCTTTGTGGAGCACTATGAACGCGTTACGCGCCACTGCCTGGACGAGATGCCAGCTCGCGCAGACTACCTGCTGGAAGTTGCCGAGGACCACAGTATCTGCGGAGCGCGAGTGCTGTGAGTATGCCACTGATCGTTACCGACCTGGACGGAACCCTGCTGGACCATGACAGCTACAGTTTTGAGCCGGCCAGCGCAGCGCTGGCCACCATCCGCGAGCGCGGCATTCCGCTGGTGCTGTGTTCCAGCAAGACGCGCGCTGAGATGGCACCGCTGCAGGCAGAGCTGGAGATAAGCGGTCCGTTTATCTGTGAGAACGGAGCCGGCATCTGCAACGCTGGAGAATCCGGCGATAAGCTTGAGGCGCTGGCGCCGCCCAGGGCCGAGGTACTACAACAGCTGCACTCCCTGCGCGAGCAGGAGGGCTTCAGTTTTACCGGGTTTGCGGACATGTCGGTGCAGGAGGTCGCTGACTGCACCGGGCTATCGGTCGCGGCCGCCGCGCTGGCCGCGCAGCGCGAATTCAGCGAACCCCTGCTCTGGGAAGACAGCGAACAAAATCTGGAGCGGTTTCGCTCCCTGCTGGCAGCGCGCGGCCTGACCGCCCAGCAGGGCGGCCGTTTCCTGTCAGTGGCGGGGCCCACCGACAAGGGCGCTGCTCTGAAGCGCCTGCGCCTGCGCTATGTCAATCATGGGCCGGTTATCGCCCTTGGTGACAGCCCCAACGACCTGTCGATGCTGGCGGCAGCGGATATAGCGGTTATCATCAAATCGGCAAGGTCTGACAGCCTCGAGCCCGCCGGTCCTGGACGCATCCTCCGGACGCGCCACCCCGGTCCTTCTGGATGGCAGGAAGCGATGTCGGCACTGCTTGATGAATTCAGCGACAGCGCGGAGCGCTAGGGAGATCCGATGGGCGATTTTCACCAGAACGGACTGGTCACCACCCTGCATAACCTGACCCGCAGGCCGGTGGAAGACCTGGAGCGCGAGCTGATGCAATTCCGCGCCTCTCGGCCAATGTCCCTGGTGCTGCCCTGCCTGCACTCCGAACTGTCCGGCCCGGCGCTGGCGAACATCGTTGACGAGCTCTGCAAGGTGCCCTATCTGGACGAGATCGTGATCGGCCTGGACCGGGCGAACAAGGACGAGTACAAGGAAGCGCTGGAGTATTTCTCACGCCTGCCCCAGCACCACCGGGTGCTGTGGAACGACGGCCCGCGCCTGATGGCGATCGATGCCCGGCTCAAGGAAAAGGGCCTGGCGCCCACCGAGATGGGCAAGGGTCGCAACGTCTGGTACATGCTGGGTTATGTGCTGTCGACCGGGCGTTCCGAAAGCGTGGCCCTGCACGATTGCGATATCGTGACCTATGAACGAGAGCTGCTGGCGCGCCTGATCTACCCCGTCGCTAATCCGAGCTTCAGCTATTCCTTCTGCAAGGGTTACTACGCGCGTGTGGCCACCGACACCATGGGCGGACGGGTAAGTCGCCTGTTCGTCACGCCCCTGTTGCGCTCACTCACCAAGGTGTGCGGCTACAGCGAGTTCCTCAACTACATGGACAGCTTCCGCTACCCGCTGGCGGGCGAGTTCTCCCTGCGCTCATATGTGATCAACGACCTGTTGATTCCCAGCGACTGGGGACTGGAGGTGGGCGTGCTGTCGGAAATGAACCGCAACTATGCCACCAACCGTATCTGTCAGGTAGACATAGCGGAGGTCTATGACCACAAACACCAGGAGCTATCCAGGGAAGACCCGACCCGCGGGTTGTCTAAAATGAGCACCGACATAGCCAAGGCGATGTTCCGTAAACTCGCTACCAAGGGCGAGGTCTTCTCCACTGAGAAGTTCCGTACCATCAAGGCCACCTATTACCGGGTGGCGCTGGACTTTATCGACACCTACGAAAACGATGCCGCCATCAACGGCCTGGGTTACCAGCGCCATCGCGAGGAAGAGGCGGTAGAATTGTTTGCACAGAACATTATGAAAGCCGGAGACTATTTCCTGGCAAATCCCATGCAAAAGCCCTTCATCCCTGGGTGGAACCGCGTTACCAGTGCATTCCCGGATGTGCTGGAGCAGTTCCGAAATGCGGTTGAGGAAGACTACCGTGAATACGCCGCCCCCCGCTGACGCGCTCGCCGGCCTACAGTACCGACTGCAGAAACACCTCGAGATCATTTACGGCTCGGGCGATCATCGTGAACTCGCCAATGAGCTGATGATCACCATGGGGCTCACGGAGAGCTGCAAGGCGCCGCGCCCCCACCTGAACCATTGGGACGAATCGGACAACATTCTTATCACTTACGGCGATTCCATCGTCGACGGTGGTGAAACCCCGCTCAAGACCCTGCATCGTTTCCTGCGGGAATACCTGGGCAGTACCATCTCCGGCGTGCACATACTGCCGTTCTTCCCGTTCAGCTCTGACGACGGGTTCGCGGTTATGGATTACCTGGTGGTGAACCCCGCGGTGGGGGAGTGGGAAGACATCAGCGCGATCGCCAGCGACTTCCGCCTGATGTCGGACCTGGTGCTGAACCATGCCTCGTCTCGCAGCCGCTGGTTTGACAACTTCAAGAAACGGCTGGACCCAGGCAAGGATTTCTTTGTAGAGGGCGACCCGGAAGCGGATATCAGTGCCGTGGTGCGTCCGCGCAATTCGCCGCTGCTGACCGAAGTGGAAACTGCCGATGGTACCCGGCATGTCTGGTGCACCTTCAGTGCCGACCAGGTAGACCTCAACTTTGCCAACCCGCGGGTACTGGTAGAGTTCGCGGGCATTATTCGTCATTACCTGGAACACGGGGTCCAGCTGTTCCGCATGGATGCCGTGGCTTTCCTGTGGAAGGAGCCCGGCACCCCCTGTGTGCACCTGCCGCAGACCCACGAGATCATCAAGCTGTACCGGACGCTTATCGAGCACCACACAGAGCGCGCGGTGGTGGTAACCGAGACCAATGTACCCAACCGGGAGAACCTGACCTACTTCGGCAACGCCAACGAGGCGCACCTCATCTACAATTTCTCGCTGCCGCCGCTATTGGTGTACACCCTGGTGGCCGGAGACTGCCGCCATCTGAAAACCTGGATGATGAGCATGCCGCCGGCCCAGTCGGGTACGGCCTACCTGAACTTCATTGCCTCCCATGACGGTATCGGCCTGCGGCCGCTCGATGGCCTGCTGGAACAGAAGGATATCGACCGCCTGCTGGACTGCATGCGCGATTGCGGCGGCCGGGTAACCATGCGGCGCGCGCGGGAAGGCTACGACAAGCCCTACGAAATCAACGTGGCGCTATACGATGCCCTGCAGGGCACCATCGACAGTGGCCGCGACGACTACCAGGAGGACCGCTTTGTCTGTGCCCACGCCATCATGATGGCTTTGGAGGGCATTCCGGCGTTCTACATCCACAGCCTGTTGGGCACTGAGAATGACTATACCCGGGTGGAAAACACCGGCCGGGCCCGCACTATCAACCGGCATATCTGGGAAGACGAGGACCTGCGCGCGGCGCTGGTTGACGAGGAGCGTCACCACGGCCGCGTCTTCGAACGCATTATCCGCCTGATCGGCCTGCGCAGCGCCCAGCCGGCTTTCCACCCCAATGCCACCCAGTTCACCATGCACCTGGGGACCAATATCTTCGCTTTCTGGCGCCAGAGCATGGACCGCAGCCAGAGCATTTTCTGCGTTTACAACGTGACCGACGAGGTGCAGGCCGTGAGCCTCGCGGAGATCAACCTGGTGGGTACGGAACAGTGGAAGGACCTGGTCAGCGGTGCTGACTACCACGACCAGCAGGGCATGATAGAGATCGCTCCCTACCAGGCCCTGTGGCTGACCAATCGATTCTGATCGCGGTCTGACTTGTGACCGTTTGCCGCCGCTTCAGGCGGCGACAAACAGTACGTCTGAACGCTCTTCCCGGCTGCTGATGCCGCGCAGCAGCTTGAGCTGGCCCGCTTCATCTTCCAGCAAGGCCGTGCAGTTCTCCACCCAGTCGCCGTCGTTGCAATAGAGGATGTCCTCGTACTGCTGAATCACCGGGTGATGCAGGTGGCCGCAGATTATGCCGTCGTAGCCGCGCTCGCGGACCATGTTCACCGCCGCCGCCTGGTAGGCCTGGATGGCCGCCTCCGCCTGGGCGACGTTGTTCTTTATCCAGCCCGACAGTGACCAGTAGGGCAGGCCCATGCGGTCGCGAAGTTTGTTCACCCATCGGTTTACGCTCATCATCGCGTCGTAGGCCCAGTCGCCGATCAGGCGGTTGATGCGGCTGAAGCGCACGGCGTGGTCCAACTCGTCGCCGTGGGTGACCAGCAGGCGCCGGCCGTCCGGTGTGACGTGCACATGGCGACGCTTGATAACCACGTGGCCGAATTCGCTGCCGCAGAACTCGCGGAAGTTGGCATCGTGGTTGCCGGGTATGTAAATAATCTCCACACCCGCCTTCGACTTGTTCAGCAGCTTGCGCAGCACCAGGTTGTGAGACTCCGGCCAGAACACGCGCTTGGACATTGCCCACATATCGACAATGTCGCCCACCAGGTACAGCCGCTCGCAGCGCACCCGGTCCAGCAACTGGATCAGGTGCTCTGCTTTGCAGTTGGCGCTACCGAGGTGTACGTCCGAAATCCACAGGGTCTTGCAGTGTATTTCCCCTTCAAAGCTCAGCGCTTCCATGGTCTTCTCCCTTTAAGGTCACATCCGTTCCCAGGTACCGCTTTCTTTTGCGCGGTTTCAGTTGATGCAGGTCGACAACCAGGAAGCCGTCGACACAGTCTCCGAAATCGGGGTCGATATTGAAGGCGGCGAAGCGCACGCCTTCAGGCTCGGCCACTTCCGAGTAATGCTTGAACAGAACAGGGATGGGCATACCGTGCTCGGCCAGGTGCTCTCTCAGCGCCTTGAAGTCGGCCTCACGGTCCGTGCCGGAAAATTCTTCGATGAGCCTGTGCTGGTACTCCGGTTGCACCAGGTAGGGGTTGCGTCCGGTGACGCCCAGTTCATCGGAGCCGTAGTGACAGGAGTAGTAGTAAACGATGCGGGCGATGGCGGCGTCGCTGTAGAAGCGGCTGATAGACACCGGCCCGTACAGGTAACGGTAATCGGGGTAGCGACGCAGGAAAGCGCCGATGCCACACCACAGGTAGTCGAGACTCTGGCGATTCTGGTAGCGCGGCTGCACGAAGCTGCGCCCGAGCTCCAGGCCGCGTTCCAGCACCGGGCGCATGCCCTCGCCGAATTCGAACAGCGTGTGGGTGTACAGTGATTCGACGCCCTTGCGAGCCACCAGGTCGCCGGAGTCGCCAATGCGGTAGGCGCCGGCGATCTCCAATTGCTCGGGGTCCCACAGCACCAGCTGGTGGTAGTCGCGGTCGAAACGGTCGATATCCCGCGGCAGGCCGGAGCCTTCCCCCACTGAGCGGAAGGTCAGCTCACGCAGGCGGCCGATTTCGCGCATCAGGCAGTCTGAGCTCTGCTGCTTGTACAGGTAGATCTGTTTGCCGTCCGGGGTGTCGCCCAGCAGTTCGCACTGCTCCAGTTCACGCTTCAATAGCAGGCGATTTTCCGGGGCGGCCACGGTTTCCGTGGTCAGGAAGATGCCGCGGCGGCCGCGTGCCAGCCGATAGACATGCTTCTTGAACAGGCCAGCCAGGTGTTTGGCGCCACCGTCGACCCGCGAGTAAACGTCGTAGGGAATCGGATTGCCTACCCGGGCGTCCACGGTGTTGTGACTTTGCTTGAACATTTCTCGCACCAGCCACAGGGTGGACAAGGGCTTGGCCAGGAAGGAAATGCTGTAGAAGAACAGACTGTTGCGGCCCGCCACGAAGATCGGCAGGATCGGCGCCTGCGCAGACTTCGCAATTTTCACAAAGCCCGACTGCCACTTGCCGTCCCGGATGCCAGTGGGTCCGAAGCGCGACACCTCGCCGGCCGGGAAAATAATCAGCGCGCCGTCGTTTTTCAGGTGCTGCTTGATATTTGCCAGGTTGGTCTTGGGCGTGTTGCCGCCCATGTTGTTGACCGGCAGCATCACCGGCTTGAGCGGGTTCAGCACGGCCAACAGGTCGTTGGCCACCACCTTTACATCGGCGCGAACTTCGCGCACCAGGTCCAGCAGCGCCAGGCCGTCCAGTGAGCCGATGGGGTGATTGGCAATGATCACTACCGGGCCGGTAGCGGGAATACGAGCCCGCTCATCTTCGCGCAGGCGTAGCGTGAAATCGAAGTAGCGCAGCGCCGCCTCGACGAAATCAAAGCCCTCCAGGTGCGGGTAATCGCGCTCGAACTGCTGGAAGCGAGATTCGTAAAAGAGGAAGCTGAGAAAGCGGGAGAGGGTACTGGCGGTCTTCGTGTGCTGGCTTACAAAGTCGGGATAACGTTCTTCGAGGATATTCTCGACATTCAGCATGCAATTGGCCTCATCAGTTCTCCCTGCGGTCCACGCCGGATCGTGTGAGTTGTTTACTGCTACGGAACGATGTTGGACATGTCGTCCTGCTGGTGCCAGACGCTGCCGATATCGGACCCGCCTGCACGCTCACTGGTCAACACATCGATCTTGCCGCCGCGGCGGAGGAACTCTTCCACTTGAGAATCTATTTCGGCCCGCATGCGTTCTTTTTCGTGTTCGCTGGCCGGGGACTTCAGCTTAGCCATGGTGCCCCCTGGGGCCTGTTCACACCAATCGAGTTAGCCCTGCTGCCCCTGTATTCGTGCTCTGCAAGGCAGGAATTGTGCAGTGTGGTGGGTCCACATAAACAATTTCTAACGCCGCAGAGCGCGAATACAGGGGCAGCCCTACGGGTTGCGGCAGAGAAAGCGCCACTTCTCGTTGCTCGTCGTTCATTTGGAACCACCAAACTTCACTCCTCGCGTCTCGATTGGCGCTTTCTCTGTCACAACAGGGCCAACTCGATTGGTGTGAGCAGGCCCCGATTCGCGAGCAGGATGCCGCCGGGCTGTTGCAGCAAAAATACGCAGTGGTGAATATTTTGTGACAGGCAAATCGGCATTTTTCTGCCGTCAGGGGGTTGGCAAGCAGGGCATCAGGCACTAACCTAAATGATAATCATTATCATTTAGGAGGTGATCGATGCTCACACCCGGAGTCGACTTCAAGTTCATTTGCCCGCGTCACCGCGCCTGGCTTGAGGGCAGCCCCGACGTGGCGGCGCCGTTCTGGCGAAGCGGCTTTGAGCAGGCGCAGCGGCTGATGAAACAGAAAGACTGGCTCAATGCCTGGCGCCATGCGGGCGCTGCTTATGAGGCCGCGCAGCTGATGGTACGAGACGCCCAATGCTGTGATCGCAGCTGGGTCCGGCGCTTTTCCGCCAGCGCGGCCCAGCTCAACCTGGTAGCCCAGGTGCTGCAACTGAACGGCCACGCGTCAGCGACGGTTCACTAGAAGTGAAAAGGCTGGTTCATGTGGCCCTGCCGGCGACCGTCGTTGAAGACCTGCTGCGCCGACATGAACTGCACATCGAGCAGATGCACTGCCTGGACCAACACTCCCAGCGCGTGTTGCACGCCAGCCTCAAGAAAGCCCTGTTACTCAACCGGCGGCAGAAGCCTGCGTAGCGATGGCCTCGCGCGCGTGGGTGCCGCCGGTTGTTTTTTTGATTCCCCTCTCTACACTGACTTAAAAGAAGCCCGCGAGGCCTACATGGATTTGCCCAGGGACGGTTGCCCTTGACGGCCGTCGCCCTACACCAACTCGGCATGGATTTCGCCGGCACGCCGGTACTCTCCGACATCACTGTCAGTTTCCCTGAAGACTCTGTCACCGCCGTCATCGGCCGCAGCGGCAGCGGCAAGTCGACACTGTTGCGTTCTATCAACGGCCTGGTTCGCCCGACCCGTGGTCACGTCGAAGTCATGGGCAAGCCCATCGACTATTCCCAGTTGCCCACGCTGCGCCGCGGTATCGGTTACGCGGTGCAGGGCAGCGGGCTGTTTCCGCATCTGTCAGTGGAATCAAACATCACCCTCTCGGCGCGCCTTGCAGGCTGGGACAAGGATCGTATCGACGGACGCCTGGCGCGCCTGCTCGAACTGGTACACCTGGACCGGGAGCTGCTGGCGCGCTACCCCCATGAGCTTAGTGGCGGCCAACAGCAGCGGGCGGGCCTGGCGCGGGCGATGGTGTTGGAGCCTACCCTGTTGTTGCTGGACGAGCCCTTCGGCGCCCTCGATCCGCTGACCCGCCTCGATGTGCACGCGCAGTTTCGGGAGCTGCGGCATCTGGAGCCGCGCTGCATGCTGCTGGTCACCCACGATATGCGCGAGGCCATGAAGCTCGCCGACCGCATCGTGGTGCTGGAACGGGGCCGGTTATTGGTGCAGGCCGAGGTGAGCGAACTGAAGGCAAAGCACCCGCGCCAGGAACCGGAACACATTCTGCTCGAACTGTTGGGAGAGTCATCGTGATGCGGCGCCTGGCGGCCTGGTGCGTCGGTGTCGGCCTGTTGCTGCCCGCCCTGACCGCGGCGGAGCCGATCACCGTGGCCTCCAAGACCTTCACGGAAAGCCACGTGCTGGCGGAGATCGCGGCGCAGAATCTGGAACTGGGCGGTTTCGAGGTGGCGCGCAAGCAGGGCCTGGGCGGCACCATGGTGCTATGGGAAGCGTTGCTCGCCGGCGAGATCGATGTCTACCCGGAGTACACCGGCACCCTCGCGCAGACTATCCTGCGGCGACCGGATGCCGACCCGATCGAGCTGGCAGCGGCGCTGGCGGAGCGTGACCTGGAGATCGTGGCGGAACTGGGCTTCAACAACAGCTACGCCATCGCCGTGAACCGCGCGCTGGCGGAGTCGCGTGGGATTACCCGCATCAGCGACCTCGCAGACCACCCGGACCTGAAGCTGGGCTTTTCCCTGGAGTTCCTGAATCGCGCCGACGGCTGGCCCTCACTGAAGGAATATTACGGCCTGCCCCATGAGGTGTCCGGGCTGGAGCATGCGCTGGCCTACCGGGCCATCGCCAGCGGTCAGCTCTCGGCAACGGATGCCTACACCACCGATGGCGATCTGCAGTACTTCGACCTGCGCTTGCTCGAGGACGACCGCCAATTCTTCCCGCGCTATGATGCCCTGCTGCTGGCGCGCAGGGACTTACCGGCCCCGGCCAGGGCACTGTTGGCCGAGCTGGTAGGCACCCTGGACGAGTCCCGGATCCAGGCGCTGAACGCCGCTGCCGGTGAACCCGGTGTGTCGCCGCGCAGCGTGGTGGCGGAATACCTCGGTCGCGCAGATTCCGGGGAGTCGAGCCCGGCCGGCCAGATTCTGCGCAACACCGCGCGACACCTGAAGCTGACCGGCATGGCACTGCTGTTCGCCTGTGCCCTGGCGCTGCCGTTGGCCATTTACCTGAGCCAGCACCCGCACGCTGCTGCCTGGGCGGTTTACATCGCGGGTCTGCTGCAGACCGTGCCTTCGCTGGCCTTGCTGGCAATCCTGGTGCCGTTGCTGGGTCTTGGCCAGGTGCCGGCCGTGCTGGCGCTGTTCCTGTACTCGTTGCTGCCGATCATTCGCAATACCCTGGCGGGCATCCAGTCCATCGACCCGCTGTTGCGCGACGTGGCCGAGGGCATGGGCCTGAGCACCCTGCAGAGACTGCGGTACGTGGAGATTCCGCTGGCGTTGCCGATGATCCTGGCAGGCGTGAAGACCGCCGCCATCATCAGCATCGGCACCGCCACGCTGGCGGCCTTTGTCGGCGCCGGTGGCCTGGGTGAGCCGATTGTTACCGGGCTCAACCTCAATGACCACGGATTGATCCTGCAGGGCGCCATTCCCGCCGCCTTACTGGCCATCGTCACTGAATTTCTGTTTGAATGGTTGGAACGGGCTATCCTGCCCCCGCACCTGGTGGCTGCAAAAACATGAATCTCGCCGAACGTTTTACTCGTGTGCGTACCGATTCGGAGCGGTTCTGCGAACCGTTGGAAAAGGAAGACTACAGCCTGCAGGCGATGGCGGACACCAGTCCCCCCAAGTGGCACCTGGCACACACAACATGGTTTTTCGAAACTTTTATCCTCAAGCCCTACGTCGCCGACTACCGGCCCTTCCACCCGGCCTACGAAGTGCTGTTCAACTCCTATTACAACGGCATTGGCGACCAGCACCCGCGACCGGAGCGAGGCCTGCTGTCGCGCCCGGTGCTGGAAGACGTGCTCGCCTACCGTGAGCATGTAGATACCTGGGTAGGTGAACTGCTGGCATCCGGGCACCCGGAACTGGATACCATCATCCGCCTGGTCGAGCTCGGTACTCACCATGAGCAGCAGCACCAGGAACTGTTTTTCACTGACATCAAGTACAGCCTGTCGCGCAATCCCCTGTACCCCGCCTATAGCCAGAGTGAGCTTGTGCCGGGAACGGAGCGCGCCCTGGGCTGGTGTGAGCATGCCGGCGGGCAGGTGGAGGTCGGGCATACCGATACCGGATTCTGCTTTGACAATGAGTTACCCGTGCACGCGGTGCTGCTCACACCCTTTGCCCTTGCGGATCGGCTGGTGACCAATGCCGAGTACCAGGCCTTTGTCGAAGACGGTGGCTACCAGCGCCCGGAACTGTGGTTGTCCGATGGCTGGCGCACCGTGGGAGAGCGCGGCTGGGAAGCCCCGCTGTACTGGTTGAAAACGGGAGATGGCTGGCAGGAATACACGCTGTATGGCCTCTGCCCGCTGGATCCGGCTCGCCCGGTCTCCCATGTCAGTGGTTACGAGGCCGATGCCTATGCGCGTTGGGCCGGCCATCGACTGCCGACGGAGTTCGAGTGGGAAGCCCTGGCCGCTGGCACTGAGCTCGCCGGTCAGTTCGTGGAATCCGGTCGCCTGCACCCGGATGCGTCCCACGGCGAAGCCGACTGGCAGCTTCATGGCGGGCTGTGGGAGTGGACCAGCAGCGCCTACGGGCCCTACCCTGGCTACCGGCCGGCGGCGGGCGCGGTGGGTGAATACAACGGCAAGTTCATGGCCAACCAGCTGGTATTGCGGGGCGGTTCCTGCGTGACCAGCCGCAGCCAGATGCGCTGCAGCTACCGCAACTTTTTTTATCCCCCGGATCGCTGGCAGTTCACCGGCATAAGGCTCGCCAAATGGCTTTAGATGATCATCCGATCACCGATGTGCACAGTACCCAGCGCGAGGAACTCCTCGCGGGGCTCGCCAGCCCACCGCGGTTTATCAATCCGAAGTTCTTTTACGACGAGCGCGGGTCCGAGCTGTTTGCCCGTATCTGTGAGCTGGACGAGTATTACCCGACCCGCACCGAGATAGGCATCTTCAGCCGCGATGCCGCAGCGATTGCCGCCACGGTCGGGACGGGCTGCGAACTGGTGGAGCCCGGTGCGGGCAACTGCGAGAAAGTGCGCTACCTGCTGTCGGACCTGGCGCCGGCGGCTTACCTGCCGCTGGATATCTCCCGGGATTTCCTGCTCGACGCAGCCCAACGCCTGCGTGAGGACTTCCCCGAGCTCGAGGTGCGCCCGGTCGTGGCGGACTTTGGGGCCGCCTTCGACCTGCCCGCCGCCAGCGCGCGGCGGGTGTTGTTCTACCCGGGCTCTACGATCGGCAATTTTGAGCCTGCGGCCGCCTGCGAGTTTCTCACCCGCGCGGCTGCACTGGTGGGGAAGGGTGGTGGGCTGCTGATTGGCGTCGACCTGCACAAGGCCACCGGGGTACTGGACGCAGCCTACAACGACAGCCAGGGCGTGACCGCCGAGTTCAATCGCAACATATTGTGCCATGCCAACCGCTTGCTCGATGCCGACTTCGACCCCGGCCAGTTCGAGCACGTGGCCTTCTACAACGCCACGGAGCAGCGGATCGAAATGCACCTCGAGAGCAGGACGGCACAGCAGGTCTGCTGTGACGGTGCCGTGCTGGAGTTTACCGCCGGCGAGCGCATCCACACCGAGTACTCCTACAAGTACACCACCCAGGGCTTTGCCGAGCTGGCCGCGGAGGCAGGCTTTGCTGCCCGCGGCTGCTGGCTGGATGATGATTCGCTGTTCAGCGTCCAATATTTCGAAGTCCTCTGATTCTTTATAAGACCGCTCGGGCTGCATTGGCTTCGGTCTTTATCGAGGCGTTAGCCGAACCTTTTTTCAGGTGCTCTATCGGCCTGTATCGATACGTTAGTCCAGTTTGTATTGAGGCTCTCACTCGGCCTGTATCGAGGCACTCGCCCAGTCGTTGGGGGGTGCTCGGCGGGCCTGTATCGAGGTGCTAGCTCAACCTTCTTCCAGGCTTCACCTGGTCTGCTTCGAGGCGCTTGATCGGCTCGTATTGAGGCGCTCACCCGGCCGTTAGCGATATGCTCGCCCGATTTTTTTCGGGGCGCGGATCCGGGCTGCGGCCTGAGTTGTTCAGGTTCTGCATACGTTCCTATAGGTAACACTTTGTATTGCACCCGGTTGGTGCGGCCAGGCACCAAAACAGCGCGGATTTGTGTCACAAAATTCAATAAATACAATTAGTTACATAAAAAATTCATCTAAACCCCTATGCCTGCAGGTCCGGCCGGTGTGATACTTCGTATGAGTTGTTACTGAGCGTAACCAAGCTCCTTAACGACCCATCCATAGTTAGATTTTTTTGAGTCCGATTTGACTCTCCGGGAGATGAAATATGAAAACGACGATTGCACTGGTAGCAGCGCTGGTATCAGGGTCCGCCTTTGGCGCCTGTGACGGCAAGGGCTGGCCTGAGAAGCCTGAAGTACCCAACGGTGAAGTGGCCACCTTCGAGCAGATGATGGAGGCCCGTGAAGCCATGGCCGAATTCGTGAAGGCCGGTGAGGCCTACATGGAGTGCGTGAACCCTGACGACAGCTTTGTCCACAATTACTACGTGGACCGCCTGGTACGCGCGGCTGCCGACTTCAACGCAGAGCGCGAGGAATTCCTGCGCCGTGAGGCCATCGCGGCCAACTGAGACTTCTAGTAGGTCCTGACTCAAGCCGGCGCATGCGCCGGCCTTTTTTTGCCAGGCTCTCAAGCGGCTTAGCTTTGGCTGGCCTCTTTCTCCACGGCTTTCCACACCCGCACCAGGTTTGCGCCCAGCAGTTTCTCGATATCCGATTCGCTGTAGTCGCGGCGCAGCAACTCGGCCACCAGGTTCGGGTAGGTCGAGACGTCCTTCAGACCGATCGGCAGTGTGTCGCCGACACCGTCATAGTCGGAGCCAATCCCCACGTAGTCGATACCGGCGATCTTGACCACGTGGTCGATGTGGTCAGCCACGTCAGACACGGTGGCATAGGGGTAGGGGTAGATACTCTGGTAATCCTCGATGAACTTGCGCATGCCCGGGTCGCCGCGCTCCAGGCCGTGGCGCTCGGCGTAGGCTTCCATTACCGGGCGGGACTTGTTGCGATACTCCGCGGCCGCGGTGGTCACGAAGCCGGAGCCGAAGTTGATCATGATCACGCCGCCATTGGCCGCCAGCGCCTTGATCAGTTCGTCGTCCATGTTGCGCTCGAACACCGGGTCGGTATCCACGAAATGGCGGGCCGAGGAGTGTGAGGCGATGACCGGCGCGCGCGAGATCTGCAGCACCTCGTGGGCAGCCTTGTCCGACAAGTGGGAGATATCCACCATGATGCCCAGCGTGTTCATCTCTGCGACCACTTCGCGCCCGAACGGGCTCAGACCGTCCCACAGCCGCACCTTGTCATAGGACGAGTCGCTGATGTGGTTGGAGTGCGAGTGAGCCAGCGTCACGTAGCGGATCCCGCGATGGTAGAAGTGTCGCAGCTTGTCCAGGCTGCCACCAATAGGCGCACCATTTTCCATGCCCAGCGCCAGCGAAATCTTGCCGGCCTTGAACTGTCGCTCCACGTCCGCCGTGGAGCTGGCAATAGCGAACTTGTCGGGCGCCCGCGCCACCAGGGCCTCGACGTGATCGATCAGGTTGTTGGCCATGGCGTAGGCACTATCGTCGTATTCGCTGCTCGCCGGCGTGTAGATGGACATGAAGGGAACATTCAGGCCACCCTGCACGGCGCGCGGGTAGTCGAACTGGCCCCGGGGCGTGGTCTGGGTAACGTCTTCCCAGCCGTAGTGGAGACGGATTGGTACGTCGATGTGGCCGTCCACCAGGATGTATTTCTGGGTCAGTTTCGCCGCCTGGCGGTCGAACTTGTCGGCCTTGGCGTGTAGCGAGCAGGCAAGCAGCAGAACTGCCACCAGGACAATCAGTCGGGGCTGGGTGTTCAGCACGGGGTCTTCCTTGGAGGTATTTCAGCGTGTACAGCGGCAGAGAATAACAGTTTTGCTGATTCCGGCGTCAGGTATCAATGACGCGTCCCAGTGGCGTATCGCCGCTGATGGTCGTGCGATGGATCACCCGCTCGATACCGGGCCGCGTGCCGGTGGCGCAGTGCATGGCGCGCCAGTTGTCCCACAGCACCATGTCGCCTGGCTCCCAGCGATGAAAGTAATGGAATTCGGGCTGGCGGGTATGTTCCACCAGCCGCTCCAGCAACTCGATGGCCTCATCGTTGGACAGTCCGGCCTGGTGGGGCGCGACGATGCGCTCCAGGAACTGCTCGCAGATCTCCAGCACCTTGCGTCCGGTCACCGGGTGCTCCACCACGGCCGGGTAGGCGACCTCCGGGAAGTTAGGGTAGTTGATGTCCGAGGGTTTGCGCGGGCTGTAGGGGCCAGGCTGGTAGCCTTCCAGGTTCACGTAGCGCATATGTCGGCGCTGCATGCTGAAGGCGTAGGTCACTTCGATTTGCGCCAGCAGGGCCCGGGTATCCTCGTCCAGGGCGTCGTGGGCCTTTGCCAGGTCGCCGAAGCCGGTCAGGCCATCCTCGGCCGCACAGACTACCGCCGTCAACACGGCGCCGCGGTTGGGTTTGCCGGTGTAGTGCAGGTCCATGTGCCAGTCGAGTCGGCTGACCCGGGGTTCGCCGTCGTAGTAGGCGGTGAGGTATTGCTCCTGCTCGGGATTGCTGGCAAGGGTAAACAGCTCCGGGTACTCCTGGGAGCGGGTTTCCTCGATGGGGTGACGTTCCAGTTCCCCGAACAGCCGGCTGAAAGCGATCTGGCGCGCCGGGGTCACATCCTGGCCGCGAAACAGCAGGATGCCGTGCTGGTCGAACAGCTCCACCAGGGTGGCGGCGGTGTCCTCGTCGACGGGGGCGGCAATATCAAAGCCGCGCACCTCGACGCCGACATTCTCGAGGTGGGAAATGTCCAGGCTCATATCGCAAATCCGGCCAGGATTCCGGGAAAATTTCCGGCAGTTTAGGCATAATGCCCGGCATGAGCAAAGCAGTGAGCAAACGCCCCGGCAGCGGTACGAAATTCGCGACCGAGCAGGGCTTCAGCGCCATCAAGGATGGCGTCAAGACCAACGCCAATCGCGAGATTCCCAGCCAGCGCAAGCCGCCGTGGCTGCGCATGCGCCTGGAGCGCAGCGAGAAGTTCGGCGCGGTGATGGATACCGTGCACACCCATCGCCTGGCCACGGTGTGCGAGGAGAGCCACTGCCCGAATATCGGCGAGTGCTGGAGCAACGGCACGGCCACCATCATGTTGATGGGTGCCGTCTGCACCCGCGCCTGTCGCTTCTGCGCCGTGGATACCGGTAATCCCAATGGCTGGCTGGACCCGGAAGAGCCCGCCAACGCGGCCCGCTCCGTCGAATTGATGAACCTGCGCTACGTGGTGCTGACCTCCGTGGACCGCGACGACCTGGACGATGGCGGTGCTGCTCATTACGCCGCCTGCGTGCGCGCCATCCGCGAACGCAACCCCTCAACCGCGGTAGAAGCACTGACTCCGGACTTCTCCGGCAGTCAGTCCGCCGTGGAAAAGGTGGTGACCTCCGGCCTGCAGGTGTTTGCCCAGAACCTGGAAACCGTGGAGCGCCTCACCCACCGGGTGCGCGACCCGCGCGCCGGCTACCAGCAGACCCTGGACGTGCTGGCCCATGGCAAGCAGGTGAACCCGGACGTGCTGACCAAGTCCAGCCTGATGCTGGGGCTCGGTGAGAGCGAGGATGAAGTATTGACCGCCATGCGCGACCTGCGCAGGCACGAGGTGGACATTCTTACCCTCGGCCAGTACCTGCGTCCCACCCCCAACCACCTGCCGGTGGAAGAATGGGTGACGCCGGAGAAGTTCGCCTGGTACCGCGAACAGGGCCTGGAGCTGGGCTTCACCGAGGTGGCCTCAGGGCCGCTGGTACGCTCCAGCTATCGCGCTGACCGAATTCTTGAGCAGAATAATCTCGGCCTGCCGCTGGACTCGGCCAGCGACCGCATCCTTGCGGTCAATGTCGACTGACGCTGCTCGCGCTATTCGACGGCGCGTTCCAACGCGCGTGCGAACGCCGGCCGCGTGAAGTTGCGGGCCAGGTAGTCGGCCAGGGTGGGGTAGGGTTCCAGCAACCCCAGGCGTTCGGCCATCGAGACCATGTAGGTAATGCCGAAATCGGCGCCGGTGATCCGATTGCCGAGGATGAAGTCATTCCCGCCCAGTTTGTTGGCAATGTGGCCGAAATGCAGCTTTACCTCGGGGTCGGCGAATCCGTCCAGCAGCGGTTGCTCACCGCCAGCGCGTGTGGATAGCAGCTTCAGCAACAGCGGCACAAACACCGACCCCTCCGCGTAGTGCAGCCACTGGGTGTATTCCGCCCAGGCGGCGTCACCTTCATCCGGCCCGAACTTACCGTCGGTATCGTATTTACGCAGCAAGTAGGCGGTGATGGCGCCGGACTCCGACAGCAGTATGCCTTCGTCCTCGATGACCGGCGATTTGCCCAGCGGGTGCACTGCGCGCAGTTCGGGCGGCGCGCGCATGGTCTCGGGGTTGCGATGGTATTCCACCAGGTCGTATTCGAGGCCCAGTTCTTCCAGCAACCACACGGTGAAAATCGAACGCCCGATGCGCAGATGATGAATGGTCAGCATTGCTTGCTGCTCCTTTTCGATAAAAGCTTGATGGACTAAAGCTTGAAGACCCGCACGGCATTTTCGCGCAGGAATTTTGGCCACACGTCGTCACGCAGTGGCACGTCCGGCAAGTCGTGAAAGATCCGTTCCAACGACAGGCCCATAGGATAATAGCCTGCATAAATGATCTTGTCGGCGCCGCGGGTATTGGCGTAGTCGAGGATGGCCTTCGGATAGTACTTCGGCGCAAAGGCGCTGGTGGAATAGTACAGGTTGGGATACTTGAGCATGAGTTTACAGGCCAGTTCGGTCCAGGGCTCGGCGCCGTGACGCATCACTACCTTCAACTCGGGGAAAAACCAGCACACCTCGTCCAGGTGCTCCACTTTCTGCGGTTCCATCGGCAGGCGCGGGCCCGGCACGCCCACACACAGGCAGATCGGCAGGTCGAGGTCCACGCAGGCGGCATAGACCGGGTACCAGCGCTTGTCGTTAATAGGCACCTGGGGCACCAGGCCCGAGGGGAAGCCGGTCACCGCCTTGATGTCGAATTCTTCCTTGAGAGCGCGAATTCTGCGCACCTCCTCCATGCCGAGGTTGGGGTTGGCGGCGTAGCAGGCAAAGAAGCGATCGGGGTGTGATTGGAGGGCCTGTTCGTGCACGCGCGAGGGGTCACCGCTGATGCCAAGCATGGCGCGCTCAATACCAAACCGGTCCATGGCTGCCAGGGTGTAGGCAAGGCCGTCTTCGACATCCTCCAGCTCCGGCACATTGAACATGTACTGGGCGGGCATGCTGAACTGCTCACGGCTTTCGGCGTCCAGCAGCAGCGGCTTCATGAAGTCGTACCAGTGGTCACGCTCGGCGCTGGGAATGCCCAGCATGGTGTCGATGATGCCGATATCCGCGGGCAGGGGCATGGTGGGATCTCCTTGTTCTTGCCTCCAGTAATAGCACAGCGCCACCCGCGGCGGCAGGGCATCGAGGTAGTGCGGTCCGAATAGACTATTATTTTGGTCGATCTGGAGGAGCTTGTATGTTCAGAATTCTAGCAACAGTGATGCTTTGCCTGCTGTCGGCCGGCCCGTTGGCGGCGCAGCCCCTGGTGATTGCCCATCGGGGCGCCAGCGCGTATTTGCCTGAGCACACCCTGCCGGCGGTGGCCATGGCCTATGCCCAGGGTGCCGACTACATCGAGCAGGATGTGGTACTGACCAGGGACGATGTGCCGATCGTGCTGCACGACCTCTACCTGGAAACCACCACCGATGTGGCCGAGCGCTTCCCCGACCGCGCCCGTGACGATGGCCATTACTACGCCATCGACTTTAGCCTGGAAGAAGTGCGAACCCTGCGGGTGGGAGAGCGGCGCAAGGGGAGCGATGCAGCCTTCCCCGGCCGCTTCCCAGTGGATGTGAACATCCTGCGGGTGCCCACGCTGGCCGAGGAAATCGAACTGATCCAGGGGCTCAACCAGAGTACCGGTGGTGATGTGGGCATCTACGTTGAGCTCAAGCACCCCGAGTTCCACGCCGCCGAGGGCCGTAGCTTTCCGGCCTCGGTACTGCAGATCCTCTATGCCTACGGTTATCGCGGCGCCGACGACCGGGTATTCCTGCAGTGCTTCGATGAGGCGACCCTGCGCTTCCTCAAGGACCACACTGAAATCCGTCTGGTACAGCTGCTGGAAGACAAGGCCCTGACAGCTCAGCGCGCGCAGGAAATCGCGACCTACGCGCAGGGTGTCGGGCCCTGGATCGGCTACCTCACCGACCAGTCGGAGTTCGTGGTGGCGGCCCAGGAAGCCGGGTTGGTGGTGCATCCCTTTACCTTCCGTGCCGACGCCCTGCCGCGTGGCATCAGCAGCTACCGCGCGCTACTGGATCGCTTCATCCGCAACATGGAAGTGGACGGCGTGTTTACTGACAACCCGGATCTAACCCGCCGCTACGTGGACCGCCTGGGCCCCTAGCGATTGGTGCGCAGGTGTTGGCGCCCGGGAGCACCGCCCGAGCCGCTAGCCTGCGCCAGGTGCTATGCTAGCGCCACAAGAAGGGGGGACCGATGGCAAAGGATTACTCCGAGGCCAGTTTCAGCAAGTTCATGCGCCAGTCCGTGGTGTCCGGCCTGATCAAGCCGGCCGCCTTGCGCTCACGCAAGCTGGCTGCGGAGCAGCTCATGGTCGAGCTGAAATCGCATGAGCGCAAGGACCTGCGACTGGTGGACCTGGATGAACTGTGCGCACGCTTCCACAAGCTGGAGGGCTCCAGCATCCGCCCGGAGAGCATGGACATCTATAAGTCCCGCTTTGGTGACGCCCTGCGCGACTTCATTGCCTGGACCGACGACCCCAAGGGCTTTGCGCCCACCGAGAGTGAACAAAAAGCCCTGCGCGAACAGTTCCAGAACGAGCCCGACGGCCACAAGCGGGCCCGCGAAGAGCTGGCACTGAATCCGCCCCGCAATCCCCACCAGATATTCCCGGTGCCGATCCGCGAGGACCTGGTGGTCTACATCCAGAACGTACCCCTGGACATGACCCCGCGCGAGGCGGACAAAATCGCTGCCGTGGTGCGAGCGTTGGCGCTGCCGAAGGATGCGGGTAGCGACGAGGAGCCGGCGTGAGCCGCCTGGCCCTGGCGGCACCGATGCTGGTGTTCGGCTTTGCCGGCATCTATTTCCTGGTGGCGTTCCTGCAGCCCGGCAACGAGGGCCGGGTCTACGACAACCTGGTGCCGGAGCTGATCGGCTTCTGCCTCGAGGGTTTCTTCCTGATTGGACTGTTCTCCTGGATCCAGGCCCGGCGTGAGAAGGAGCGCAAGGAAGACCTGCGTCTCAGCCTGCGCGGTGCCCTGCGGGAGATTCTCAGCTACTTGGATATCGGCCTGCTGGGTGATACTGCCGAGCCGGCCTCCTCACGTGCCATCGAGGAAGACTCGCGTCTGGTTGCCAACCTGATCATGAAGCTCGCCGATCACCAGCTGGACGTGGACGCCATGGCCCGCATCAAGAGCGTGGCCCAGCGCAACCTCACCACCATCCACGACCTGATCCCGGTGGCGGCACAGCTCAGTGCCGAGCATATCCGCTGGTGGCTGGCCATCACTGACAGTGTGCGCCAGCTTGCCGAGGCCACCGATGGCGCCGCCGTGGCGGGCAGCCTGCACCGCTTCCTGGCCAACCTCGGTGAATTTGACCAGCTTGAGCTCTAGTCGCCCGAACGGCCGGCGGTGTAAGATGCGCGCCGTCGTATAACTTTTGTATAGCCATGCCATCCCGCCTGACTCTCTGCATGCTGGCCCTGCTCCTGGCCATGCCCGTGGCTGCACAGGACGCCCGTACCCTGGTGGAAGGGGCGATCGACCTCACCCGCGGCACAACCTCCTACGCCGAGATGAGCATGCAGATCCACCGCCCGGACTGGCAGCGCAACTCCAGCCTGGTGGCCTGGACCAGCGGCCGTGAAGACGCGCTGATTCGTTTTACGGCGCCCGCCAAAGATGCCGGCAACGCCACCCTCAAGGACGACGAGAAGATGTGGACCTTCACGCCGCGCCTGAACCGGGTCATTCGCCTGCCCTACAGCCTCATGGCCCAGAGCTGGGCGGGCTCGGATTTTTCCTACAACGACCTGTCGCGCACCGACACCCTGTTGCATGACTACACGCTGTCCCTGCTCGATACCCGGCAGGAGGAAGACCATACCGTGTACACCATCGAGGCCGTACCCCATGACGATGCACCGGTAGTCTGGGGCCGCGAGGTTCTCGTGCTGCGGGATGACTACGTGCTGCTGTCCCACACCTTTCACGACCAGGACGACCAGCCCCTGAAGCGGCTGGAAGCGATGGAGATCGGCGAGAAAGGCGGGCGGATCTTTGCGACCCGTATGCGCATGGTGAAGCTGGACGAGCAGGACCACTGGACCGAAGTCAGCTATGACGAGGTCCAGTTTGATGTCGAGCTGGAGGAGGGCCTGTTCACGGTGTACACGCTGCGCAGTGGTGCCGGCGGGTGATTGCCTGGCGCAACCTGTGGCGCAACCGGCGCCGCACCCTGTTTACCGCCGGTAGTATCGCCTTTGCCTGCCTGCTGCTGATGTTCAGCCGCAGCCTGCAGTTGGGCAGCTATTCCGGCATGATCGATGCCGCCACCGAACTGTTTAGCGGTCACGCCCAGGTGCAGCATGCAGATTTCCTGGATGACCCACGGCTGCGATATCGCATCGACAACGCCTCGGCACTGACACAGCGACTGGCTGAAGTGCCCGGTATCGCCCGGGTGGCGCCACGGGGGCAGGCCTTTGCCCTGCTGTCTGTCGACGAGCGCGGTTTCGGGGCCCAGGTGATGGGCGTGGTGCCCGCGGTCGAGCGGGACGTTTCTACGCTGCCCACCGCCCTGGTGGCCGGCCGCTATCTGCAGTCGGGGAACGAGGCCTTCATTGGCAGCACCCTGGCGCGCAACCTGGGGGCTAAAGTCGGCGACGAACTGGTGGTGCTGGGCACCGGCCCGGAGGGCGGGGTGGCGGCCCTGGCCGTGACCATTGTCGGCATTTTTGAAACCGGCCAGGTAGAGCTGGATCGCGGCCTGGTGCAGGTGCCCCTAGATGTTTTCCAGCAGGGCTTCTACCTGGAGGACCAGGTACACCAACTGGCGCTGTCCCTGGACAGTGTCGAGGATATCGAAGCCATGGCCACCACAGTCGAGTCCTTGCTGCCCGATGGCCTCGCGTTCCGTGGCTGGCAGGACCTCATGCCCGACGTGGTGCAAGGCATTGCCATTGACCGCGCCACCAGCCGGCTGTTCTACACTATCCTCACCCTGGTCGTGCTGTTCTCCATCGTCAACACCTTCATCATGACGGTCTTCGAGCGTACCCGGGAGTTTGGCATGTTGCTGGCTATCGGCATGCGGCCCTGGCGGCTGATCAGCATGGTGCAGATCGAGGCCCTGTGGCTGGCCCTGTTTGGCAGCACAATTGGCTGTGTGCTGGCAGTGCCGATGCTGGCCTGGTTGTCGATGGTCGGCATACCGATATCAGGAATCGAAGACCTGTTGGGTGGCTTCGCCTTTCCCAGCCACCTCAAGGCAGATGTGTCACTGCCGGACATGGCTGCCATCCCGGTGGTGTTTATTGTTGGTTGCCAGCTCTCGGCGCTGTTACCGGCGCTGCGCCTGCGCAGGCTGGACCCGGTGGAGGCCCTGCGTGCGGACTAGCGTTCCCATCAAGGTGCTGGCGCAGCTCGGCTGGCGCAACCTGTGGCGCCATCGCCGTCGCAACATCATGCTGATGGGTGCCATCGTACTGGCGGTGGGTTTCGTGCTATTGGCGAACAGCCTGCTGCGCGGTTGGCAGGCGCAGATGCTGGATACGGTGGTGGCCAACCTGACCGGGCATGTCAAAGTGCTGGCGCCAGGGTACCGGGATGACCCCTCTATTCAGCGTGGGTTCCAGCTGCCCGCCGATTACCAACCGGACCTGCCCGGCGTCGATAGCTGGACCAGCCGGGTGCGGGTGCCGGGTGTCATCCTCTCCGAGCGCGATACCCGCGGTGTGCAGCTCGTGGGTGTGGACCCGGAGCGGGAGCTTGCGATCTCATTCCTTGCCGATGTGGATATGGAAGGTGAGTTCCTGCAGGACAGTGAGGATCGGAGAGTCCTGATCGGCGCCGGCCTTGCGGAGCAGTTGGAAACCTCGATGGGCCGCCGCATCGTGTTGATGACCCAGGGCAGTGATGGCCGCAACCGCGAGGCGGGCTTCCGGGTGGCCGGTGTGTACCGTGCCAGCAGCAGCGGCCTGGAAAAAGTGTTCGTGTTTACCGGGCGACGGGTGCTGCAGGACCTGCTGGATTCAGAGGCGGTAACCGAGCTCTCGATTCGCCTGGTGGAAAACGGGCAGCGGGCCACGGCTCGCGACCTGTTGCAGCGCCAGTTCGCGGCCCAGGAGGCCAGTACCTGGGACGAGCTGGAGCCCATGGCCGCCAGCATGTACAGCTTTGCCGATACCGCCATGCTGATCTGGTTTTCCATCATGATGGCGGCCCTGGCTTTTGGCCTGGTGAATACCCTGGTGACAGCAGTCATGGAGCGCACCCGGGAGCTGGGCATGCTGCGCGCCATCGGCATGCAGCCCGGCGTGGTATTGCTGCAGGTGGTCATGGAATCCCTGATGGTCGTGTCCCTGGGCGTATTGATGGGGATCGGGATGGGGATGCTCGCGGTTTACAGCCTGTCCGACGGCATTGACCTGAGCGAATGGACGGCAGGCATTGAAGGTTACTACATGAGCAGCGTACTGGTTCCGGTGCTGCTCCCCTACGACATTTTTCGCATCACGGCCCTCAGCCTGTTGTTTGGCCTGCTGGCCAGCATCTTCCCGGCCTGGCGGGCGGTGCGCGTGGAACCGCTGGATGCCATGAGGCGATAAGCATGGGTGAGCAGGATTACGTTGTTCGATGCCACGGGCTGGAACGCACCTACCACGATGACGGCGTACCGGTGCACGCCCTGGCGGGGGTGGATCTCGAGGTGGAGCGGGGCGACTTTGTCAGCCTTGCAGGCCCTTCCGGTTCCGGTAAATCCACACTGCTCAACTGTATCGGCGGGCTGGACCGGCCGACCGGCGGCCGGGTGGTGGTGGGAGGTGTCGACCTGGCCTCGTTGTCGGCAACGGAACTTGCCGACGTACGCCTGCGTCGTGTCGGCTTTGTGTTTCAGTCCTACAACCTGATCCCGGTGCTGTCGGCCCGGGAGAATGTTGAGTTCATCATGCAGTTGCAGGGCGTCTCCGCGGCGGAGCGCCATCGCGACGCGATGGAGATGCTCGACTCCCTGGGCATTGGCGAGCTGGCTGATCGTCGCCCGGGTGAGCTGTCCGGCGGCCAGCAACAGCGGGTGGCAGTAGCGCGCGCCATTGTCAGCAAGCCGGTACTGTTGCTGGCGGACGAGCCCAGCGCCAACCTGGATTCCCATACCACCGAAGAACTGCTGCAGTTGTTGGCTGATATCAACCGGGACCGGGGCATGACCATCATCACCGCCACCCACGACCCCGCGGTAATGGCCTTCGCCCGGCGCCGCATACGCCTGGTGGACGGCCTCATAGTGTCTGACCAGCGCGATCAGGACGCGGAGGACTGAGCATTCGCCCCCTGCTGTACCTCGGGCTCCTGCTACTGACCGGGGAAGCGGCCGCTGACAGCTTTGACATAAGGCTCAAGGCCTTCGGTACCGTCAACGACCTGCCGGATAGTGATACCCAGGCCGAGGCGACCGGCAACCCGGCGATCGATGGCAACCTGGATATGCGGCTGCTGTTTCGCAAGCAGTTCGACCGCTGGGAAGCCATCGTTGATCACAGCACCATCGGCCTCGCCGGTGATGCCTTCGAGTTCAGCGAGAACAATCGTGGCGCCATCGACCAGACGCCCACCGACGATGACTTCCGCGCCCTGGAGCTGACCTGGACCCTGGACAGCGGAGACCGCCACCGCGTCTTCCACCGCTTTGACCGCCTCGCCCTGCGCTATAGCGCAGAGCAATGGAACCTGACCATGGGGCGTGAAGCGGTGAGCTGGGGCAGCGGCAAGGTGTTTAATCCACTGGACCTGTTTGCACCCTTCGCCCCCACCACTGTGGATCGGGACTACAAGCCCGGCCAGGACCTGGTGAAGTTTGACCGTCGCCTGTCCCGGGGCGACGTCCAGCTTCTGGGTGTCTTCCGCCGTGATGGTGACGGCGGCCGCGACCATGACGAGAACTCCTACGGTGGCCGCTGGCACCAGTTTATTGGCGGCAGCGAGCTCGACATCGCCCTGGTACGCCACTTCGGTGATGACGTCGGCGCGATCAGCTTCCGGCACCCCCTGGGTGGCGCGCTGTTGCAGACTGACTGGGTAGTGACGCGGCTGGATGACGAGGACGACACCGTGGTGTCCGGGGTCGTGAACCTGGACTACAGCTTTGCATTGTTCGAGCGCACCACCTACCTGTTCGCCGAGTACTTCCGCAATGGCTTCGGACGCGGTAACAAGCCGGTAGACCTGGCGCGGTTGCCGCCGGAACTGGTCGAGCGCCTGCAGCGCGGTGAGGTGTTTACCCTGATGAAGGATTACCTGGCGGCAGGGGGTTCCTACCAGTGGCACCCGCTGCTGATGCAGGACCTCACTTACCTGGCAAACCTGGAGGACGGCTCCGGCCTGCTGCAGACCAACCTCGCTTACGAGCCGGGCGACCACCAGCGCCTGGAGGCCGGCCTTACCCTGACCCACGGCCAGCGCGGCGATGAGTACGGCCGCATCGACGTCGGCGATGGCTTTACCACCGGCGGTGGAAGCCGTATCTTCGTCCGTTGGACCTATTTCTGGTAAGCAAGAGACCCTGTTATGAAGCACTTTAGTCGCGCCCTGCTGATCGGGCTGCTGGCGGTACTCCCCGTGCAGGCCGAGGACCTGGCCAAGGCTGTGCAGAAAGACTACGACCGCCACCTGGGCGACCTGTTTAAACACTTTCACAGCAACCCCGAGCTGTCGATGATGGAAGACCAGACCGCCGCGCGCCTGGCGAAGGAAATTCGTGCAGCGGGTTTCAAGGTCACTGAGGGTGTGGGCGGCACTGGCCTGGTGGCGCTGATGGAAAACGGCCCCGGCCCGCTGGTGATGATGCGCGCCGATATGGACGGCCTGCCGGTGCAGGAAAAATCCGGCCTGCCCTATGCCTCGAAAGCCAGGCAGGTCGACTGGGACGGCAACGAAGTCTACGTCATGCACGCCTGCGGCCACGATGTGCACATCACCAGCCTGGTGGGCACGGCGCGCTACATGGCGGAGCACCGTGACAGCTGGTCCGGTACCCTGATGCTGGTGGGCCAGCCTGCGGAGGAACGAGTGGGCGGCGCCAAGGCGATGCGTGAGGACAAGATCTGGGAGCGCTTTGGCCAGCCGGACTACGCCCTGGCTTTCCACGTCAGCTCGGTGGTGCCGGCTGGCAAGCTGGTAGCCGACCCGGTGGCGCCGTATTCCGGTTCCGACACTGTCGATATCGTCATCCACGGTGTCGGCGCCCATGGCGCCAGCCCCCACGGCGGTATTGATCCCGTCGTGCTGGGTTCACAAATCGTGCTGGGCCTGCAGACCGTGGTGAGCCGCAGCCTGCCGCCCCGTGAGCCGGGCGTGATTACCGTGGGCTCTTTCCACTCCGGCACCAAGCACAACATCATCTCCGACGAGGCGCGCCTGCAGTTGACCGTGCGCAGCGAAAGCGCCATGGGCCGCAGGCTGCTGCTGGATGGCATCAAGCGGGTAGCGGAGAACATGGGCCGGGTGGCCGGCCTGCCGGAAGACAAGCTGCCGGAAGTGTACGTGTCGGATGAATGGGTGCCGCCGACGTTAAACAATGCCGATCTCACCAACGAGTTGCGCGCTGTCTGGCAGTCACAGCTTGGTGAGGATATCTTCTACGACGCCAAGCGCCTGGGTATGGGTGCCGAGGACTTCCCGTTCTTCACGGTGGACCCCTACATTCCCAGCACCTACTTTGCGGTGGGAGGCACACCCCAGAAGGCACTGGACGCGGCGGCCAACGGCGGCCCGCCGGTCCCCACCCACCACTCGCCCATCTTCAAGATCGAGCCGGAAGCGTCCGTCACTCTCGGTGTTGAGGCAACCGTCATCGCCCTGAAGAAGCTACTGCAGGCCGACCGGGTCGCTGCGCGCTAGCGGGAATGCCCGGCGGTACCAGCGCTGCTGCAGGCCAGCGTCTGCATGGCCTGGATTTTCTCAGGGCCCTCATGATGAGCCTGGGCGTGGTGCTGCACACCGCCCAGCTCTACCTGAGCATGCCGATTGTCGATTATTACTGGGACCCTGCCCGGTCTCTGTCGATGGATGTGCTGCTGTATTTCATCAATACCTTCCGCATGCCGGTATTCTTCCTGCTGTCGGGCTTCTTCACGGCGCTGCTACTGGACCGGCGTGGCGCGGCCGCGATGTTCTGGAACCGCTGGCAGCGCATTGTGATTCCGTTTCTGATGTTCCTGCCACCGCTGGCACTGGCGATGACCTTACTGCGCATCGTCGCCGCTCATGTCACTGCCACCGGCGAGTTTGGCTTCGACCCGTCACTGATCGAGAATCCTCGCATCCTCTGGGATAACACTCACAACCTGTGGTTCCTGTACTACCTGACCGGCCACCTGGCCGGCGTGTGGTTGCTGTGGCAGATCTGGCAGCGTCTGTCGGACGCTCAGCAACAGCGAGTTCGCCGCGTTGTCATCGCAAAGCCGATTCACTCAGCCTGGGTCTTTGTTCCGTTTTGCCTGAGCCTGGCTGCCCTCGGCGCGGTCAACTGGTCCGGGCGTATCAGCGGGAAGCTCACCTTTGTGCCATCCCTCAGTGTCTACCTCTACTTCGGCCTGTGCTTCCTACTCGGCTGGTTGCTGTACCTGCGGCGCGATGACCTGGAACGCCTGGCGGCACGCTGGCGGCGCTACATGATTCTGGCCACAGTGCTGTTTGTCGCGTCCCTTGGCACCATCCTTTCCAAGGGTATGCCGGGAGATGAGGCCTACCTGACACTGCATACGCTGCTGTGCCTGCTGACGGGCTTCTGCATCGGCTTGTACGTACTTGCCTTCGTCGGACTGTTTAGCCGTTACGGCCAGGCCTACAATCCCTGGGCGCGCTATTTCTCAGACAGCGCCTACTGGATTTTCATCTTCCACTCGATTCCCATGATCATGATTGCGCTACCTCTACACGGGTGGGCGGTACCGGCGGAAGTGAAATTCCTGGTCGTCTGCACCGGTACGGTAGTCGCGTGCCTGCTGACCTACCAGCTATTTGTTCGAAACGGCAGGATCGGAGAAATCCTGAACGGCCGGCGTTACACGATGGCACCGTGGCGCGGGTGACGGCCTCCGCCTATATGTCGACATGAGAAAGCTGACGCTGACCTTCATTGCTCTCAGTTCCCGCAACGGCAGCTATATTCCGAAAGCTGCTCTTCAGGATCTGCCGAGGTGAATAGCAACTATCGACTCAAAGCCGACGTATGAATGACCGCGAGGGACGGTATACGTGACAGTATCTAGGTCAGCACTCGCCACCGTAGCGATTTGCGTCATGGTCGGCTGTGGTTCCGATCAGAGAACGTATCGACCCAGTGACAATGCGTTCACCAATGAGGTCTTCGAGCATCTGCTGATCGAGCGAGGAGTAAGCTACCAGGGGAGTTCTACGGGCGGTTATTCAGTCGCCAATGAGGATTGGGCGGAGATGGTAGCTATCGGTGAAGAAGCAAGCGCTCGCGCGAGCAAGCGGGCGTATGTTCCCGTCGGAGATCGCTGTGCGACAAAAATGCTCTTGAAGCACTGCTCTGAAGTGGGCATCCCATGCCTAGAACAAGAGGTAGATGGAGAAGCTATGGTAGTTCCAACGCAGTTTGATTCGGGCACTAGGAGTCTGAGGCAGGTATACGCTTCCTCGCTCAACGGTTGTGGCGGCAGTGAAGATGAGCAGTAGCCGGCATCGACTCATTGCCGACTTTCACCACTTCCGCTCAGATACCCTTATCCGTCATTCCCGCGTAGGCGGGAATCCAGTAGCGTTGCGGGAGTTTTCTCCTATGGACGCTAGCAGTGCGAAGACGGGCAGCTACTTACATACTAGCGAGCCAACGTAATGGAACACTGTATATCGGTGTGACCAGCAATCTTGTCGCCCGTGTATACCAACACCGCGCTCTCTCAGGAGAAGACTTTGCAAGCAGGTATCGCGTGGGAATGTTGGTCTACTATGAACTTCACGATTCTATGGAGGCTGCGATCACTAGAGAGAAGCAGCTTAAGAAATGGAATCGAGGTTGGAAGTTACGCCTGATTGAAGAGATGAATCCTGAATGGAATGATCTCTGGGATTCTATTATCCAGTAACTAGATTCCCGCCTGCGCGGGAATGACAGTGATACGAGTGACCTGGCATTTGGCTGCCTTCAGGCGAATTCTGACTGCTAGCAAAGTGGTTCGCTCATCTCCCGAATGTCTGTTTTTGGGTCACAGCGGACATAGAGATCCGCAAGTTTCTACCCACCAAGCTCACGACCTGGCAAGGCCAGCTATACTCCACAGCGGGCGTTCGATGCGCCGCGTTCGTCCATTGACGGCATCGCTTCGAGAGGTAGCGCTATGAAAGATGAACTGGTGTTCTACACGAATCCGATGTCACGCGGGCGCATGGCGCGTTGGATGCTTGAAGAAGTCGGCGCACCTTACCGGGCGGAAATTCTGGAATACGGGACCTCCATGAAGTCGCCGGAGTACCTTGCCATCAACCCGATGGGTAAAGTGCCGGCAATCCGGCACGGTGACAAGGTGGTGACCGAATGCGCGGCGATTTGCGCCTATTTGGCGGATGCGTTTCCCGAGGCCGGGCTCGCGCCGCCGGTAGCGGATCGCGCTGACTATTACCGCTGGCTCTTCTTCGCAGCGGGGCCATTGGAATCGGCGGTTGTGAACAAAGCCCTGGGCTTTGTCGTTCCCGAAGAGCGCGAAGTGACAGCGGGTTATGGCACGTTGGCCAACACCCTCGATGCGCTTGAGTCGGCCGTGTCCAGCAGCGCCTATATCGCAGGTGAAGCGTTCAGTGCGGCAGATGTCTATGTCGGCTCCCAGATCAGTTGGGGCCTGCAAACCGGCGTGATTGAAAAGCGCGACGCCTTCGAGGCTTACGCGCGCCACGTTACTGACCGGGACGCCTATCGGCGCGCTGATGAGATCGACGGCCCAATGGGCTGACGAGTGCATTGACGACTGCCCGGCGCCAAGGGCGTCCGCCGAGCTTCCGCCATAACGCCAGCTTGGCAACCCCGCGCACCTCGCACCGACCACCGTTGGCGCAGGAAAACTGATCCGGGACCGGGCTCCTGCCCGGGTGGTGGCTTACTTCAGGATCAGCCAGAGCGCGTGAAGAATCCCCGGCACCCACATCAGCAGGCACAGCAGGATGTTGATGGCCAGGTCTTTGCCGACACCGCTTTTCAGGAATACCGCTACGGGCGGCAGGAAAATCGCGAGTATAACCAAAACCACTTTATTCACTATCTAGCTCCTTTGGATAGCTGATTGATTGTTGTGGTAGTACAAGCCTGCTACCGGCAGGCACTTCGTTGTACAGCTTAGCCTGTGCTGAGATATTCGTCGGGGACAGGCAGTCCCTGCGCCCTGAAAAAGGATAGCTGATCAAAATAGCCGCGCTGGAAAATGATCTTGTCGTCACGAATGTGAAAAAAGCCGCAGCCTCGTAGACCGAGTGGGTCACTCCACTCAAGGATCGCCCAATCGCCTGCCTCGTGAATCTGTTCGATATTGCAGACCATGGTGGCCCGGCCGAATTCGATTTCAAACATCCGGCGGATTTCATCTAGCCCCACCAGCGGCTCCGTCACGATCTGATGGTTGGTTGCCTGTTCGTCATAGAGTGCGCACAGGCCATCGATATCGGCCGTGTTGAATTTCTCTACCCAGGTTTGAACGACTTCACTTGGTTTCAAGGTTTCTTCCCTATCCGGTCAAGCTACTGAACATAGCTTGGAAAAGACCTGGGCGCTATAGCGCGTTAGCCGCGTTTTCTGAATCCAGGCAGGATCAGCCGGGTGCCTTGCGTTCCTGCGTCGCGCGATTCTCTGCTTCCACCTTCTCCGGGTGGGGATCCAGGTAAGCGCACCATTCGGTGCCCTGCCGTTTCCGCCCTCGGGTTGCATAGCTGCGAGGTACCGGATTAACGCGCAGCTTTTCCCTTAGCACTACCTGGCGCTGTTCTCCTGCCCGGTACTCGCGAACGACAAGCACCTTGGCAGGGAAGGCATACAATGTATAGGCCTTACCTGGTTCCCCATGGGTTTCTATCTTGGCGCAGGTGGCGGTGTCCGGCCCGGTCAGCCGGGTCAGGTGCTGGTGCAGGAATGCCAGGGTTTGTGCCGGTGAGGCATCGATAGGAACAAACCAGTTGCGAGTGGCAGAACGAACGAGGCCGGATTCGAAATAGATTTCCCCATCCTGCTCTGGTGGAACACCGTCCGAGATGCCGCAGTAGGTCAGGGGTGGCTCCACGTCCGGTGGCGACGTGTCGCAATTGACCAGCGGCAGGTAGGCGCGAACCTCGGCCTCGGGCATGCCGCGCCGAATCTCCACGCCCAGGATCTCCACTGACGCCACGTCCTCTGGTGGATCAGCTGCAGCGCCAGGCGTTGCCAGCAACAATGCCGCGCCTATCAACGGGACAAGCCCTTTCATAGCATGAGCCAGTGACCACTCTTGTACCAAGACTAGCCGAAAATGCGCGCTCTCCGGTGTTTATCGACACTGAGACGCAGGTCGTTGAGCTCGCGCGGGATCAGTCCGGGCGGGTGGGTGAGGGTGTTCCTGGCCCTGATGGGGCGTGCCAGCTGTCCGCAAAAGCGCAGCGTTGCGCAGGTAGCTGTCTATCGCAAGCAGGTCGCAGCGACCGCCGATAATTTTGTTGAACGATCGGTCGGTAAAATGTACTATCGCATCCCGTTCCGGTTCCAGAGACCTTCACGCTATGGAAAGTCGTGCCCAGACAGCGCCCAACAAGAATGTGCTTGCCTCCCGGCGAATGCGGGCGAAGATCATCGCAGTCTCTGTCGAAGTGCTCGGCGCGGAGGGATTCAGTGCGCTGACGGTGGGGAAGCTGAGTCAGCAGGCGGGTATTAGCAAAGGGGCGCTCTATCACCATTTTTCCAGCCTTCACGAGGTCAGGCGTGCGGTACTGTCCTCGCTGCTCGAACCCTTCATCAGTCCTGACCAGCCCCAGGATTACGAGGACCTTGAGGCCTACCTGTCAGCGATTGGCGATGCGTTCTTTGAGAGGCTCGCTGGCCACCCGACGGAAATGAAGGCGCTTTACGCGTTTGTGGCCCAGGCGTTGGTAGATAGTGATGTGAAGAATGAGATCCAGCGCCTTATTCAAGGCAGCCTCGTTGAGTACACGGCTGCCGTTACGTATTTTTTTCCAGGTAGCTCCCCGCAACAGATCGAAACCGCGGTACAGATTGTCGATGCCTACTTCTGCGGTGCGGTATTCCACTGGTTTCTGCTCGATGACGAGTCTGCCTGCCGCAAGGGCTGGGAGTTCTTCAAGGGCTCGCTGGTCAACTCGCTATCGGAGGAGCTAGCACAGTGAATTCCAGGTGGATGCTACTTGTGAGTTTCGCGCTGGTGGGCTGTGGCGCTGACCCCGCCGAGGACCTGTACCAGGGCCAGGAAGCCATTCCGGTCGAGGTGGCGACAGTAACGCCGCGTACGCTTGAGACCGATGTGCGCCTGTACGGCGTCCTGGAGTCGGCAGAGGAGGTGGTCGTTAACGTGGAGTTCGCGGCACCGGTGGTGAAGGTGTTGGCGGAGGAGGGCCATCACGTGGCCAAAGGTCAGCCGCTACTTGAGCTCGATACCAGCAAGCTTTTGCTGATTCTGGATGAAACGAAGCACCTGCTGGAACAGGCGCAGGTACAACTGGACAACGCGCGCCTGAACCTCTCGCGTCTCGAGGCGCTGGCGAACGCCAACACCATCGCCGTACAGCGGTATGACGATGCGCGCTTCGCGCATGAGTCAGCCGCAGCCCGGGTGCGGGAACTGAGTAGCCGCATAAAGCTGATAGAGCGCGACCTCGACCAGCAGGTGGTGAAGAGCCCCCTGGACGCGATCGTGGGGGTTCGCCACGTTGAAGCCGGTCAGTCCATCATGGCCTATCAGCCGCTGATGACATTGCAGGCTGTACAGACCATGAAAGTGTCGGTGTTCGCCAGCGAGCGCCAGCTCCCGTATCTTCATGTGGGCAACCGGGGTGAGGTGATGACCGTCTTCGGTCAGGTCGATTCAGTTATCCACTCGATTTCCGCAGGGTCGGATAGCCGCACCGGAAACTACGAAATCAAGCTGCTCCTGGATAACCCTGACTCACGCCTGAAGCCGGGCATGACAGCGCGCGTCAGCCTTCGCCGTACCCCCATACTCGATCAACTCCTCATTCCAGACTCGGCGCTGGTGGCCTGGAACGGACGTCATGTTGTTTACGTCGCCAGGGATCAACGCGCAGAGCGGCAGCTGGTGGGTGTTTCCGTCGCCTCAGACGATTTGCTGGTGGTGGAACACGGACTAGAGGCCGGCGATCAGTTGATCGTCGAGGGCGCGCGTCACGTCACACAGGGATCGCTTTTGCTGATTTCCGACAGCGGTGTGCCATGAGTCGCCTGGTACGGTTCTTCATTGAGCGGCTCAAGCTGGTCACCCTGCTACTGGTGTTGGTTGTTCTGCTGGGCCTGGCCAGCCTCGGTGCCCTTCGCTACGAGGTGATGCCCACCATGGATATGGGTGTGGTCAACGTGACCACGATGAAGGCGGGCTCTGGTCCCGAGGAGATCGAACTCGGTGTCAGCCTGGTGCTGGAGGAAGAGCTTCTGAAAGTGGACGGCGTTCGGAAGATTGTTTCCCAGAGCATGGAGGGCTTGTCGCTTATCACGCTCAACCTCGATCCGGACTTTCCCAACCGCGCCAAAGTGCTCGCTGATATCCAGAAGGCGGTCGACCGCGCGCAGAGTCGGCTACCGGACGATTTGATCGAGAAACCCCTGGTGGAGGAGCTGGGTTCTGATCAGCTTCCGGTCGCCGAGCTGCACATTGTCGGTGCCGTCAGCGAAGAAGTACTCAGGGTGCTGGCCCGCCAGTGGCAGCAGAAGCTGCGCAGCGTGCCCGGCGTCTCCGGCATCGACAAAGTGGGCTATCGCCGCCCGGAGGTCAAGATCCAGCTTGACCAGCGAAAACTCCAGCAACTTGGCATAACGCTGGACGAAATTTCAGAGGCGATACGGCTGCGTAACGTCCGCGACAGCGGCGGTTCGGTGCGCTCCATGAGTGGTGAGAAGGAAATCCTCACGGTGGGCCTGTTTGATGATCCGCTTGACGTCGGCGATGTCATCCTGCGCAGCCGCGAGCCTGGAAACGCGGTGTTATTGCGGGACGTGGCGCGCGTGATGCCGGGCTACGAGGATTGGCAGGTGCAAAACCGCACCAACGGACAGTTGAGCATTGCCCTTCACATCAAGAAGAACGCGAATGCGGATGAGTTGAAGACGCTGGACCGGCTGCGTGAGTTGATTGCGGCAGAAACGCCCCAACTGCCCGAAGGCGTGGCCATGTATCTGGTAAACGACGTCTCGCGCTTTACCCGGGACATGTTGAACACGCTGGTGACCAATGCATGGATGGGGTTTATCTCCGTGTTCTTCGTGCTGTGGGTTTTCCTCGGGCGGCGCATGGCGTTCTGGGTCAGTATCGGCCTGCCTTTCTCCATACTGGGTACCTTTTTTGCGCTGATGTTCACCGGTCTGTCTGTCAACGGCATGACGCTGATTTCCATGATACTGGTGCTGGGTATGCTGGTGGACGATGCCATTGTTACCGCTGAGAGCATACAGGCGAGGCGCGAATCGGGCTTGTCTTACGTTGAGGCGGCGATACAGGGCACCCGTGATGTGGCAGCGCCTGTCACGGTCAGCGTTCTCACGACAATCGTTGCCTTCCTGCCGCTGTTTACCCTGGGTGGACTCGAGGGTGATTTTGTTCGTGTGATACCCACGGTGGTGTCGCTGATGCTGCTGATATCGCTGTTCGAGAGCAAGTTTCTCCTGCCGGCACATCTCGCACACAGTCCGTACACCACCCGCCAGCGGAACTGGTTGCTGGCGGCCCAGGCATCGTATCGGCGCATCCTTGCACGCATGCTCCAGCACCGGCTGAAATCCTGCCTTGCGTTCGTCGTGGTTTTCGTCAGCGTGTCCTTGGTCGCCCTGTCTTTCATTCGCTTTCAGCTCTATCCGGAGACTGCACTGGACACCATCCTGGTCAAGGTCGAGCTGGACAATGGCACACCGTTTGATGAGACCGTCGAGCGCATGCGCCAACTTGAGGCCGCGATGCGCCGTGAAGTGCCCGCCGGCGACCTGCTGCATACAACGATTCAGGTGGGCCACCATGACACCGATGTCTATGGCGTGTCGGAGGGCAGGAACCAGGCCTGGGCGCTGCTCACGGTATTCCTGAAGCCCCTGGGGCAACTGGAGCAGAAGCCGCAGACGACGCTCAGAAACCTCAGGGCCCTGGCCAGCAAGCAAGAAGGCATCGAGTCAATCAGCGTCGAGCCGCTCAAAGATACGCCCATTCTGGGCAAGCCTGTTCAACTGGAAATCCTTGCGGCAGGGGATCACAAGCGGGCAGCGGCGGCCAGGGTCAAGGAGTACCTCGAAGGCCTGGAGGGTGTCACCTCCGTTTGGGACAGTCACACGTCGGGTAAGGACATCCTGGACCTTGAATTCAACTACCATAACCTTGCCGCCTACCAGTTAAGTGTCAGGCAGGTGGCGGACGCGGTGCGTGTGGCGCTCGATGGCCTGATCATTGCCGAGCAGCAATTGGCGGAGGAGCGCACCTATTATCGGCTCGCGCTTCCCTATCCGCGCCAAAAGGCCCTGGCAACGCTGGAGGGCATGTTTATCGTGAACGATGGGGGTTTACCGGTGGCCCTGGACTCGGTAGCCAGCTTCCAGCTGCGGCCCGGCGAGGCATTTATCAAGCACTTCAACGGGCTGAGAACCATTACGGTATACGCGGAAATCGACCGTGGGCTCACCGATGTGTCCACCGTGAATTCGCAGCTACGAGACTACCTGCTGAGCTCGAACATGAGCCGCGAGTACCCGGGCATCGATTTCTACCAGGGCGGGGAGCTGGAGCAGCAGGCACAGTCTTTCGGCAATCTTGGTGTCGCATTCCTTGCCTGTGTCCTGATGATCCTGTTCATCCTGATTGTGCTCTTCAACTCGTTCAGCCAGGCACTGCTGATTCTCGTGATCCTGCCATTCAGCCTCGCCGGCGTGCTGCTGGCGTTCGCGGTGCAGGGCCTGCCGATGAGTTTTATCGCGCTGACAGGCGTGCTGGGCCTGATCGGTGTCCTGGTGAATGACTCGGTTGTCATGGTGTATTCACTGAATCGCGAGGAAGATTCCGAAGATGTTGAGGGCATCGCCGGCAGGGCGGCTACCCGGTTTCGTCCCATCCTGATTACTTCCGTGACGACGCTCGCAGGCCTGCTGCCGACGGCCTACGGCTGGGGCGGTGACGACCCCTTCGTCGCCCCCATGGTCATGTCCATGGTCTGGGGCGTTATGTTCGGCACCCTGATTTCCCTGTTCCTGTTGCCCTGTCTTTATATGCTTAACGGCGATATGCGGCGCCTGTGCAGCCGCTGGCTTTCGCGCCTGCCGGGCGTCGTCCACGGCTCGAGCTAGCGGCGCTTGTCGAAGGTGATATGCAGGTCGTTGAGCCCGCGCAGGATCAGGTTGGGCCAGTGGGTGAGGGTATTCTTGCCCTCGGTCAGGCGCCAGTGGGTGGTGCGCTTCATCAGGTGCTCAAAGGCCACGTTGAGCTCCTTGCGCGCCAGCTGTGCCCCCAGGCAGAAATGCACGCCCTGGCCGAAGGCGAGGTTGTCCGAGGCATTCTCGCGGCTGATATCGAAGTGCTCCGGGCAGCGGAACATGGACTCGTCGCGGTTGGCGGAGGCGAAGCGCACCATCAGCATGGAACCCTTCGGAATGGCCACGCCACCCAGTTCGGTGTCGTCTTTCACCTTGCGCCACAGGCCGCAGGAAGGTGTGGCCAGGCGGAGGATTTCTTCTACCGCGTTGGGCAACAGGCTGGGGTCCTGCTCCAGCTTGATGAACTGGTCCGGGTGGTCAATAAAGTACAGCACGCCGGCGGCGATGCTGGCCCGGGAGGTCTCGTTGCCCGCCACCAGCAGCTGCTGGATGATGCTCAACAACTCCTCGGTGGTCAGCAGGCGGTTGTCGTCGATCCGCGCCTGGGCAAGGTCGGAGATGATGTTGTCGGCTGGATGTTCGCGCAGCTCGGCAATCTTGTCGACGAAGTAGTGCTGGAACTGAACGATGGCGCGGGCGTCCTCCACCTCCTGCTCCTCATCTGCGAACTGGCTCAGCCTCGAGCCGAAGCGATCTGACCAGTAGCGGAACAGCTCGATGTCTTCCCGCGGCACGCCCAGCTGGTCGGCGATCACGAAAATGGGGAAGGGCACACAGAATCGGTTGAGGAAGTCCACCTCACCCTCGTCGATCCAGTCATCGATCAGCTCGTTAACAATCTGCACCATGTAGTCGTGCATGCCCTCCACGCGTTTGTTGGAGAACACCTTGTTGAGCAGCGAGCGGTATACCCGGTGCCGCGGTGGGTCTACGGTGAGCAGGGTGTCCGCGGTCTCCCAGCCTTCGGCGTAGATAGCCAGTGCCTCCGGGTTCTTTGGCGGCGGGTTCAGCTCGTCGGCAAATTCGTTTGAGAACACATCGGTGCGCTTCAGCGCTTCGCGCACGTCGGCATAGCGGCTGACGAAGTAGATATTGGTGCCCGGCAACTGGTAAATCGGCGCCTCTTCCCGCGCGGCCTTGTAGAAGTCGTAGGGTTGTTCGATGACCTCGGGGTCGAAGAAGTCAAAATCAGCCAGTGCCTTGCCCATCACGGTTCTCCGGAATATGAAACCAGGGCCCAAATTTACCGTCAGAACTGACTGTTTTCGAGCCGTGACAGGCGGCTATCTCCCTCGGGCTTAACCTGGATCAAGAATTTCTGAGTGGGACCTGCGGCGCACGCTGGCGTGACAACGCTGCAATTCGCAATTTTCACACCGCAACCTCTGTCTATGAGCTAGGCTTCTCTTACCTGCATTGCAGCATACACATGACATCAACCGCGCAGATTCAGGACCACAGGCTATGACCCAGGTAACCGACTCAGACAAAGACAGCTTTTTCACCGACGTTGCGGCCGCATCCGCCAAGGCCGTGTGGGCGGCCGTGGCCACCCAGGCCGACGACGGGCCGCGGGTGCGGATGGTGCACCCGACCTGGGACGGCGACGTGTTGTGGTTTGCCACCTCCAGGGTCTCGCCCAAGGCGCAGCAGCTGATGGCCAATCCACGGCTGGATATCCAGTGGCAGGTGGCGGCGCCGGAGTTTGTGCACATCATGGCGCGGGGCAGTGCGGAAGTGCTGGACGACCCTGAATCCCGCCGCCACGCCTGGGAGGTACTGGACTATGACCTGGCCCAGTTCTGGCCCGATGGCGTGGACTCCGCGGACTACGTGGCCGTGAAAATCACCCCGGAGAGGGTGGAGCTGTCGGAAATGTTCGGCACCACCAACAAGCGGGTCTGGCGCAGCTGAGGGAGGCGACCTGGAGGCCGCTTCTCTCTTCGTTTAAAACCCGCTTCTCTCTATGTTTAAAACCCGCTACGCCCTTTATTTAGAACCCGCTACGCCTTTTATTTAGAACCCGCTACGCCTTTTATTTAGAACCCGCTACGCACTGTCACCGAGAGCTGCACGTCGTCCACCCCGTTGCCGCCGGTGCGCAGCGGCGCGGCCAGGTCGATGTGGATCATGCCGCTGGTCGGTAGCCGCGTAGGCATGAGGCGCAGGCCGATGCCCACATTCGACAGCCAGCCGTTGTCCGAATCATTGGGGTCGTCGTCAAACCAGGCGCGGCCGCCGTCAAAGAACACGGCCGCACCCCAGCGGAACAGCCGCAGCGGCTCGCTGTCGGCGTACCAGCGCTCCTCGATGCGGGCGCGCAGGCGCCTGTCACCCTGCTGGAAGCGCTGCGGGTAACCGCGCAGGCCGCTGTCGCCACCCAGTTGTAGCTGCACATCATCGGTCAGTCCCTCGGCCCAGGTGCCATCCAGGGAGGCATAGAAGCGCCAGCTATCGGTCTGCAACAGGTGGAATTCGCCACCGGCGTTGATAAAGAAGTTCTCGGCCTCGCCATCCGAGGTGGTGATTGCACCTCCCAGTGACGAGAAGCCGATCAGGATGACGGAATCTACGGGTCGCATACCGTCCCGCCAGCTCGCCTCGACAATGACCCGGCCGTCATCCGCGTCTCCGACGTCCGGAGAAAACCCCAGCCGCCCGGTGAGGCGTCGCCCCAGGAACACATCGTCCGGTCTGCCGATCAGCGCCAGGTTGGAAATCGGGTCGAAATCGTCCTCGATGGTCTCGAAGCCCAGGTAGGGGTAGATGGCGCTGCGGTCGTCCGGCAATTCCTCGGGCTGCAGGTTGCCCGGCTCACGGTCGAACTCAAAGTCCCACCATTCCAGGCCCGCGTTCCAGCGTTTCACATGGCCGTCCACGCGGCCGGTGGACTGGGCAAAGTTGAGCTGCCCGCTGAAGGTTTCCTGCTGGAACTCGGCGACCCGGTCGCCGGCGTCAAACAGGGGCGTAACCCGCTTGTCCTCGGTGACGCGGATACCGCGGCTGCTGCGTTCGTCCAGGGAGCGGAACGGCCGGCGCAGGTTCATATTCACGCGGTGCCCGTCGTCGTTGTCCGACACATCCGCGTTGAGGCGCCAGGCGGTGCCGCGCACCGCCGGGTCGAAATAGAACAGCTCCACGCCGCTGCGGTCCACGTCATCCTTGTACAGCACGCCGAGGGTTTCACCGCGGCCCAGCAGGTTTTCATCTTCGATACCTAGCGACCAGCTGGTCTCGCCGCCGCTGAGGTCAAATTCAACGGTGGGCAGGATGGTCCACACGTCGCGCGTGACCACCATGATGTCTACCACGTTGCCGCAGCGCTGTATTGGTACCACCCGGGCGTCGTACAGCCAGTCGGCCCGGCGCAGCACCCGTTCCGCCTCCACCACCTCCAGGGGAACAAAATCCTCGCCCTCGATCAGGAAGGGCAGTTGTTCGCGAATGGTCGACTCCCGGGTGATGATGTGTAGCCGGTTGGCCGCGCGATACACGGGGTTGTCCTGGGTGGGGTCTGAGGTGTCGAAGATCGGCTCGCGGCGCATCAGCAGGCTGCCGACCTGGCCGCCCTCGGCGAGCTCTCCGCCGGTGCCCGGCGGAATCGACTCCAGCAGCCCCGCCCTGGCTTCTTCCGCCCAGGGCAGATCCTGGCATGCCTCCTCGGCCTGGACATTGAATACAGCGGCGAAGCACAGCAGCACCGGCAGCACACGGCAGGTCGAGACCACCTGCGGGGCACGTGTCATATCCAAGCAGCCTCCATACTTCTTGCCACCCTTCATGACACGTTATGCAGGAGTTCAGTCAGCGACGCCCCGAGTAACGGGGGCGCTGCCTACCAAGATAAGTAATGTCGCCCCAAAATTCCAAATTCCACAATCAGAATTTTTTTGTCGGCCAGATCGGCCCGATTTAACCCTGGGGAATGACTGGAATCAGCAGGTGTGAGTCATACCCCGGCCCGGTGTGAACGGTATGGGTGCCCAGGTTCACTTCACGGGAGTACTCGTGGGCCAGGGTGGGGTGCTCGAACAGGTCAGCGCCCTGTATCACCAGCTGCAGGGTTTCACCGGCCCGGAACAGGGTGCTACTGGGCAGGATCTCCACTTCCACCGGCACGATTTCTCCGGGGGTGATGGGCTGCGGGTTGTTGTGGGTCAGCACCGGCTGCCAGGGGGTGGATTTCTCGAGATCCAGCTCCCGTTCCGACACCCGCAGCCAGCCCATGGCCACGGGACCCAGGGTGTAGCCGGTCTTGGCGTAGAAATGCACCTCTTCACCCTGATCGTTGAACTTCTTCACGCCGACGAACAGGTCCATGTCCTCACCTTCGCTGGTAGAGACCCACAGCTTCAGCTTCATGTTGCCGGTGATTTCCGTGTCTTCGTCGAAGGTGATGCTGAAGCTGGCGCCGTCGTAGGCGGGGTCATAGTCCGCGGTGGCCGCCAGTTCGGGTTGGGCGTCTCCCAGGCTGGCCAGGCCGGCATCCAGGAACAGTGTGCGGTACTCGGTGCGGGCTATGGGCCACTCGTTCTCGAAGCGCACCTGGAAACGGTCCAGGGTTTCGCGGATTTCCAGGTTCACCGCCGGTTCACGGTCCATGCCATTGTCCTCACCCTTCAGGAAATGGTCGAAAAAGCGCGTCTGCACTGCGAGAGCTTCTTCGCTGTAGTAGACGGCCCACTTCTGCCGGCCATGGGTGAACAGCCACTTCTGGCTGGATGCGGCATTTTTGAAGCCTTCCAACGAGCCGCGGGTGTGCAGGCCCTGGTCTGACCAGGTGGCACAGACCAGCGCGGGCACGTTGACTAGGCTCGGTTGGACCGCCTGCGGTGATTGGGACAGGATCAGCCGCATCAGTGGCGGGTTCCTGTGCAACTGCTGGAAATCCTGTACCGCGGGCAGCGGCGGAGTATTGGCACCGCTGTTGACGCGGCCCACCCAGAATTCTGTGAAGGCGGTCTCCGGCACGCCGCCGTGGTACAACACCTCCCGGTAGCTGTCGGTCTGGCCCTCCCAGGGCATGATCGCCTTCAGGTAGGCAGGCGGTTCACCGCCGGCGGCCACCCACTGGGAAATGGCGAGGTAGGACACACCGGTCAGGCCGACGCTGCCATTGCTCCACTCCCGGGTGCCGGCCCATTCGATGACGTCGTGGAAGTCCATGCGGTCCTGCTCGCTGAGGACGCTGGCATCGCCTTCCGAGTCGTAGTAGCCGCGCACATCCACGTAGACGACGGCGTAGCCTTTCGGCACCCAGAACGCCGGGTCCGGCCCTTCCCAGGTGGTCCAGGTGCTCACCGTAAACCTGCCCATGTCGAACTCCGGTTGATCGGAGAAGTCCAGCACCGGCGGGTATTCATCGGGGCCCCGGTCCTTGCCGTAGCTGGTGAAGGCCATGATCACCGGGTAGCGGCCCGGGCTGTTGGGGCGAAACACCCGTGCCGACAGGCGAGTGCCGTCGCGAACTTCCACGGGCACGTCATCGGCAACCAGTATCTGGTCCTCGATCCCGGAGGTGTCCGAGATTCTCACCGGGTAGGGATTGTCGTCCACTGTGGCCACCTCGATGAAGGTGTCGGTGCCACCGCCACCGCTGCTACCGCAGCCGCTCAATAGTGCAGAGAGCAAGGTGCCTGCCAGCAGCAAGCCTGTGCTTCTGAGCCCAGGGTAGGAAGTGAGATCACGGGCTCCTGATGTTCTGAAGAATCTGTTCTGGTTCATGTCATACACCTGTATTTGATCGAGTCAGGCTGGCCCCGCGCTTTGCAGCACCGACGCGCCTGCTTGGGTAAGAGAGTGATCAGGCCGCGGAAGCAGCGGCCTCCAGTAGCTCGCCGGCTTCTTGCCCGGAGATACCAAGGTTCATCAACACGAACCTGGCCCAGGCCTGGCTGTCCTCTGCCTGGCTCTTGCGCTGAATCGAGGCGCTGACCAGGCCGATAAAACCTGAGGAGAGAATCGGCTCGAGGGCCTCAACGGGCAGGGCGGGCTTGAAGCGCCCCGACGCCAGGCCATTGGCCAGGTTCGACACCATGTGGTCGCGCTGGCTGTCGGCAACGGCCTCCGCCAGCAGGCGCGGGTAATCGATCAGTGTCTCGGTGAGCGAGTCCAGCGCGATCAGCAGGAACATCTGCGGTGCCATGTGGGCGACCATCAGCGCGGGGTCGTAGCGGCCGGCTTGCTGCCCCTCCGGGACGATGTCCAGCGACTGCTTGAATTCGTCGGCGTAGCTGGCAAACCGGTGCTTGAGCGCGGCCAACACGCAATCTTCCTTGCTCACGAAGTGGTTGTAGAAGGTACGCCGCCCCACTTCTGCGAGCTCGGTGATGTCATCAGTGGTCATGGCTTCGTAGCCCCTGGAGGGCAATAGCTCGAGCGCAGCGCCCATTAGTGCCTTGCGCGTTCTCGCTGTCCGTCGATCGAGCCGGGGCGCCGCCGTCGTTGTGTTATCACTGGAAGCCATGGTGCTCTCCCTTTGAGCGTTTTGAGTCGCGCACATGTCATATGATTTAGTGCACGGTGGTGCAATTATGCACAGTAATGCAATATTGCGCAAGTGTGCCAAAAAATAATTGCTCCCGGCGATCGCGGCGGGATGCTGGCGGCGCAGAGAAGGAAGGTGAAAGTGGCTGTCAGCCCGTGGTGGACACGGGCCGGGACGGGTTGGTTGTTTTCAGCCCCGTGAAAACGGGGGCCAGGGTGCTATTCGAAGAAGCAGAGCTTGTTGCCGTCGAGGTCCCGGACGTAGGCCGCATAGCGCCCTGAACGGACTCCGGGCTGACCCTCATCAACGCCGCCCAGTTGCAACGCGAGGCCGTGAAGGCGGTCAACTTCGGCGGCGGAATTCACATTGAAGCCGGCCATGGTGCCGTTGCCGACGCTGGCGGGCTGTTGGTCGAAGGGCTCGGCCAGCGCAAACATGAAGTTGCCGTCGGACCATAGCGTCATGCGGCCTTCTTCGTGCAGCTTGTTGATATCAGTGCCTGCGAACAGGGCGTCGTAGAAGGCGACGCCACGCGGCATGTCGCTGGTGCCGAACACGAAGTAGTTGAGCTTCATTGGCGAGGTCTCCTGTGACCACATGGCCTCTGCTCGACGATTTCATCACAAAAAAAGGGGCGACAGATACCTGTCGCCCCTCGTGTGTTGAAAAGCTAGCCGCGCTGGCTAGAAGCTGTAGCTGGCGCGTACCCCCGCGGTTCTGGGACGTGACGGCCCGAACACGTACTGCGGGTAGGGGGAGCCGTCAAAGCCTTCACCGAAGGTGCCGTCTTCCCACTCCTCGTCGAACAGGTTCTCAACGTAGCCGCTGATCACCCAGTTGTCCTGCTGGTAGCCGATCACGAGGTCGGTCTGGTTGAGGAAGTTGATGTTCTGCTCGGACAGGTTGGTGGGAATCCAGTCACCGCGGGCATCGTCTTCCCAGGTCCAGGCCAGGTTGCCGAACACCTCACCGCCATTGTTGCCCACCGGGAAGCTACCGTTCAGGACGGCAAAGGCGGTGAACTCCGGCGTCAGCGGTATGGACTCACCTTCACAGGCGTCCTCAGTCGCGCCGAGATCGACGGCCGCGCCGCAGAAGGCCTGTACGTCATTACCCTCGGAATCGAACCAGGAGCCGCCCACCCGGAGAGTCACGTTGTCGGTGAGTGAGGCAAATACTTCGATCTCACTACCCCAGCCGTCCAGGGTGCCCACGTTGCCCGCAGTGGTGATAAAGCCGGCGCCGTTGGGATTGGTTTCGGTGAAGAATGACTGCAGGTCCTCGTACTCGTAGTAGAAGGCCGTGGCGGACAACTGCATGCGCCCGTCAAGCAGGCGGCCCTTGTAGCCCACCTCGAAGGAGGTAACGGTTTCCGGCTCGAAGTCCGCCGGGCGGTCGCGGCCACGCAGGGCTTCATCTTCCACCGCGATGCCGGTTTGCCTGTTCTCGAAACCGTAGGTGTCATAGCCGCCGGGCTTGTAGCCGGTGGCGATAGAGCCGAACAGCAGGGTGTTATCGTTGGGGCGGTAGTTGGCCACTATCCGGTAGGTGACCTCGTCCCAGTCCTGGGTGTCTGACAGCGCGCCGTCGGGTGTGGGTACCACTCCCTGCACGCCACCGGAGAAGTTCGATCCACCGATGTCAGCCAGCCGCTCATTGGAGTACTGCTTTTCGTCCCAGGAGTAGCGAACACCCACGGCGACGTCGAAGCTTTCCGTGAAGTCATAACCCAGTTCCACGTAGGCGGAGTAGCCCTTGTAGGTACCCTGGGTTTCGTTGCGGTCGTTGATCAGGCCGTTGGTGGAGGGCGTGAACGTATAGCCGAGGTAGTCCTCGTAATAGGCCGCACAGCCGCGGTAGGTATCACCCGCGTACAGGTAGTAGTTCAGGTACAGGTCGCAGTAGACGTCTTCGCTCTGGATGTTGGTGAAGGTGGTGTTGATCTCTTCTTCGTAGTACGACGCACCGGCGTACCAGTTCAGGGGGCCGTCGCCGGAGGAGGTGAGGCGGAACTCCTGTTCGAAGTAGTCGCCGTCCTGCAGCTGGTCGTATTCGAACAGCGTGATGGGCAGGCCGTCGAAGTCCTCGCCGTACTCGTAGTCGTGGTCCTTGTAGCCGGTGACAGAGCTGAAGGTCGCCCAGCCCAGGTCATAGTCGATCAACAGGCCGAAGGAATAGACTTCGGTCTCGTCGCGTGAACCTACCTGGTCATTGACGTTGACGTTGGTATCGTTGCCAACGTTCCACGGCTCACCGCCGTTCAGGAACAGCGACTTGCCGCTGCTGAAGTTGGGTCCTTCGCCGGTCACGCGGTACACACTGCCGGCCTGGTCGCGGTCGTCGTACTGCAGGATCAGGTCGGCGGTCAGCTTGTCGTTTTCGTAGCGGAAACTGACGCGGAACGAGTCATTGTCGTGCTCGATCAGGTCATCGCCGTTGAAGATATTGTCCACATAGCCGTCTTCCTCAGTGTGGAAGTAGGCCACGCGCATCGCCAGGTTGTCTGTCAGCGGAACGTTGGCCGCGCCCTCGAACACAAATACGCCGCGCTCGCCGATATCCACTTCCGCGAAGCCTGAGGTTTCATCGGTGCTCGCTTTTGCCGTGATGACATTGATGGCGCCGCTGACCGCGTTGCGGGCAAACAGGAAGCCCTGAGGACCACGCAGGATTTCGGTGCGCTCCACGTCAAACAGGCCGGAGACACCAGAACCTGTACGGCCCTGGTATAGACCGTTCACATACATGCCAATGGACGGATCGGCGCCGTTTCCGAACAGGTTGGTACGAATGCCGCGGATCGCCACGGTATCAAGGAAGGAGTCCTTGGAGTTGCCGGTAATGCCCGGCGTGAAGGAGATCAGGTCCTTGATGTCATTCAGGTTGAGCATCCGGGTTTCTGCGCCGGACATTGCCGTCATGGCCACGGAGACATCGAGCACCGACTCGGCACGCTTGGTGGCCGTCACAACGATCTCTTCGAGCTGCTGCTGGGCCTGGACCGACGTGGCCGAGGTGCCTGCCAGCAGGGCTACCGAGACGGCTCGTGCAATCTTGGAGCGCGGGCTGGCCGGTCGGTTCGCCGCTGTGCGCATCGTTGGGTGGAGCCGCGTGTTGTGCTCGTTATAGGCCATGTTCTGTCCCCTTGGAGTGTCTTTTAGCTGTGTACGTACCGAAGCTAGCCTTAGTTTTACGTGAAAGATATCCCGGAAATTAGGAATATTGCCGTTTTCTTTCGCTTGAGCCTATACGCTCGGACATGAAAAACCCATAAACGCGCCAACTTGAGCGTTCTGCACTAATCGGGGGCCCATTTGGCAGCAAATGCACTGATTCCGGGCCGCCTGGGCTAAAGCTCCAGGGGCACGCCTTCTGCTTCCAGTGCTTCTCGCATCGGTTGCAACTGCTGTTCGTAGCGGCGCCAGCGGCCCACTGACCGGGTGTGGGCCGGTTGCCGCACCTGTACCGAGCTGGCCGTGGTGACCGCGCCGGACTGCTCGTGGAACGCCAGACAGGCGTCCTCCCAGGGCAGCTCCAGGAAATCGATAAGCGCGCGGGCGTTGGGTTCCAGGTTGGCCGCCGTGTCCTCATAGGAAATGTCGAAGAAGCGGTCGCCAAAGCGCTCGCGCCAGGTCTGCATCAACTTGAAGTAGCGGGCGTGGTGCCGCGCCATCTCTCCCTGCTCGTAGGAATGCGGGTAGGCATCGGCGAACAGTTGCTTGAAGCTGGCGAAGCAGGCATCCATCGGGCCGCGCCGCAAATGCACGATCTTCGCATTGGGCAGCGCCTTGAGGATGATGGGAATGAACAGGTAGTTCGGCGGCAGCTTGTCGACAAAGCGCGGTGTGTCACCACGCAGCTTGGCGGTGGTCTGCAGGTAGGCACCGCCCAGTTTCGCCGGGTCTACTGTGGCGCCAATCTCCGCCAGTTTGGGGGATTGCGGGGTCGGCTCCTGGTAGTCCCCCAGGCGTCGCAGGCAGTGGCCGAGCTGTTTCAATTCCCCGGCCGAGTGCACCTGGGAATGGGCGACGATGATGCGCTCCACCAGCGTGGTGCCGGTCCTTGGCTGGCCGACCACGAAGATAGGTGAGGGGTCGTCGTTGCCGGTTGGGCCGCGATCAAGCCAGTCCCTCGTGAAGGTCTGTTCGAAGGCCTCGAACATTTCGATTTCTTGCGCTTCATCGAAATCCAGGGTCGAGCGTCGCGCCTTGGCACCCTGTTCGAAGGCGGAGAAGGCCTTGTCCCACTCTTCCAGGTCCTCGAGCTCCTTGCCCATGCCGTAGTACAGGAAGGCCAACGCACGCGGGTTCTGAGCTTTTGTCACCAGGCCTTCCAGCAGTTCCACATGGCTGCGATCTTTCGCCTTGCGCATGCCGGAGATGAGCCAGTGCGCATTGGCGTGGCCCGGCACCCGTTCCAACACCCTTTGCAGCAGTGCCTCCGCGTCCTCCAGGCGATCGAGGAAAATGTGGTTGTTGGCCTGGTTGATCTGGAAAGGAATGCTGTCGGGATCTTTCTCCAGTGCTTTCGCGTACCAGCGCCCGGCTTCTTCCTGTTCCCCGAGCTGGCCATGCACATTGCCGATCAGGTCGAGCACCAGCGGGTTGCCGTCGGCGTTCTTCACCGCCTGGGCCAGTGCCATATCGGCGCGGCCCGCCTGGCCGGCACGCACAAACAGGTTGGCAAGATTGGCCCAGGCCGCGCCGTGTTTGGGGTCCAGCTTGGTCACCGAGCCAAAGGCGCGGATCGCATTGCCGGTCTGCTTGATTTCCAGCGCGATCAGCCCCACCAGAAAATGTCCTTCCACCAAATCGGGCTTGGCGCTCAGCAGTTTCTGGCAGCAGGCGGAGGCTTCGTTGATGCGGCCCGTATTCAGATACGCAAAGCCTTCGCGCAAAGTGTCTCGCATCCACGGCTGAACCGGGGGGGATTTCTTACTCATGCTTGTCGGTGCTGGGAATCGATGGGGTGCAGATTAACACTAGCCAGTCCGTCTGGCCGCAAAACCTTGCACTGGCCTTATTCGTTTGGCGCAGAAGCTCAGCCCTCGCAGTCGCCGCCAGGCCCGCTTTGACTGAACCACGCTTTGATAAGTGACTGATTTTATTACTATAAAGCGGGGATTATTTCTGCTTCGCTGTACTCGTGGTAGAAATGTCCCAACGCGAGTCAATCTGGAGAACACCCTTGGCCAAGTCCGCCAGAGAACACCTGAATTCCGACAAGCAGCCCAAGACGGTTGTTCTGGATGGGGATTTTGCCGGCGTCAAGAAAGGGCAAAAGCTGTTTGTCGCCACCCCGGCCATTGTCGATGCGTACATCAGGAAAATTCCTCACGGCCAGACGCGAAGCATCGTGCGGATGCGTCGGGAACTGGCCAGGAAGAACCAGTGTGACGCCACCTGCCCGGTATCGTCAGCGATCTTTATTCGAATCTCGGCCCAGGCCGCCATCGATGAGATGGAAGAGGGGAAACCGGCGAGTGACGTGGCGCCTTTCTGGCGGTTGCTGACGAGTGCCGACAAAATCTCGAAAAGACTCTCCATCGACCCGGCCTGGATTGATAGTCAGCGAGCGTCCGAGCAGGTCTGAGTTAACGGCAACCCCTGGCCCGGAAGTTCCAGGTCGGCATTGCCGCAGCCTCGGCCTGTCCTCACCCGGCAACGGTTTACTCTGCGCGAGCCTGGGGTCAGCCGCACGGGAACACTCCGGGCAATCAACTAGACTATTCCCGATATCTCCTGAATTGGCTGAGGGAGAATCTGGAGGACCCGGATGGCGCGCGCAAAGATGGCCCCGGATTTTGATCTGGAGGATTGCTACGGTAACTCGGTCACGCTGTCCCAGTTTCGCGGACGACTGGTGTTGCTGGTCTTCGCCGGCCAGGCTACCGAAGAGGCTTCAGCCAGAACGGCAAACCGGATAGGTCACCAGCTGTTTGTCAATGAGTCGGTGGACATGCTCACCATCGTAAACCTGCCCAGGCTGCTGCGCGTGTTTGCCATGGGCCTGCTCAGAAAGGCCCACCGGCGAGCAGTGAAAGGCGCCCGGAAACAGTTCGAGGGTGATGGGGTGGCGGCCCCCGCTGACCTTGAAGACCGAATAAGATTTCTTTGCGATTGGAATGGCCGGCTAACGCGTGAATTCGGTTTTGATCCCGATGTGAAGGAAGTGCACCTGGCAATCATCGGCCCCGACAGCCGGGTGCGCAGTACTTTTTCAGGTGCCGATCCGGAGTCTCTGGCTGACAAGGCCTCGGCGAAAGCGGCGCGCTGGGTGCCGGACTAACTTTGGCCTAAGTCGGCTGCCGGCAACGCCCCCGTCCATAGCAGGCAATGGATCAGCTACTTCAAGCTGAGCCGCGCCCGCACCTCGTGCAGTTTCACCCAGCGCCAGACGTCCTTGTGTCCACAGCCGTTCGCGTCGATAAACCTGTTGACCTCATCAATACGGCCCGTGGCGAGCGTGTCGAGTTGGCGAGAGAGCTCCTGCTCGGCCGCTTGCGGGTCGGTCTCCTGTAGCTGCTTCAGTGCCTGCCGTCGCACCACCTGGAAGTTCGATTGAAAGCGCTGCCGCTCCTCCGCGCCGGGATCACCGCAGCGTAGAGTCGCTTGGTTCGCGGTCACGAACTCGTTGTGGACGTATAAGGGCTCAGTTCGATATTTCTGGGTATGGAGGATCGAGACCTCGAATCCCAGATAGCCCACGAGGATCGCTATGGCGGCGATAGCGCCAAACCCCGTGCGTTCTTTCTGAGCAGGTTGGTTCACCCTCAACAAACTCCCTTCTATGCTTTTTATGAATGGTCCAGCCGAGTTTAGGAAAAAAGTTGACTCATTTCCCGAGCCAGGACTTAGCGGCAATTCAACGCTGTGTTTGCCGCACCTGGGACCCATTGCCTGTGCGAGTCAGGTGGCAAGGTGTTTCCTTCCAACAATCCATGGCATCGCCGCGAAAACGATCAGCATCACGGCATAGACAGCTCCGGCAATCGGGTCCCTCTCAGCGAAATATTCACTCATCTTTAGCCCCCGAAGACCCAGAACCACAGAAAACTCGACAAGCAGCAGGACTACAAGCGCAAGCCCACCGGAAGCAATCAAACCCAGGTGGCTCGATGCCGGAAACCGTCGCACGACAAAACGCGCTGCGTAGATCATGGCAATCAGCATCAGCGGAGTTTCTAATAGCTCAGCGTAGCGCTCACCCACCAGGGGAACTAGCCAGAAGACCCGAACGGCGCCGAGGACAAAACCTACAGAAAAGACTATGCCGAAATACGAAATGCCACGAAATAGGATTTCAGCCATGCCAACAAGCACTTCAAGCCGGCGCGATGCGGCCTTGCAGCGCTGGCTTGCTATGTATCGACAGGGATGAAGTCATAGACACCACTCTGGATCAGCAAGTACTGGCTGGCAAGTGACTGAGAATTTACCAGGCGATGGACCCGATGTGATTCGATTTCCGCCATCTCGCCGGGCTGTAGAACCTTCTCCGAGCTTGGATTCTGACACTGGACTTCAATGCAGCCGGATAAACAGACGACACGCTCAAGAATCTCTGTATGGAAATGCCAAGGCGATGCTTCTTCGGCGCCAAGCTGGATGGAGGCGACTCTGGCCTCGTGCGTCCTCACGAAGTCGGTTCTTTCAGGCAATCGTGGCCATCTCCCAGGGTTCATTGCGCTGCGAGCAAGGGCCGAGTGAAGCGAGGTTCCAGCAGCGCACCAGCACTTGCTTGTTTGCGTTGTTATGCGCTCGTATCAATGTATTTTTCCACCTGTTTCTTCGCGAACCCGAGCATCAGTTGCTTGGCCACATTCGATAGCGTTGAAACCGACGCGTTCTTGAACTCATTGGACAAAATCTCAAAAATCTCGACCTTGTTTAGAGATTCTGCAAAATCATGACCAGCCGCTGTAAGCCTGATCATGTTCGAACTCCATCGTGCCTGGCCGTCGCCACTGACTTGATACCCTAGAGGCCTGTTCTCAACACAAGACTCAACGAATTCCTGGTCTTCCAAGATTTGAAAGTGAAACAGGAATTCGTCACTGAGGATATCGAAGCCAGAGCTTTGAAACTCTGACAGTTCAGTAAAGTACCGCTTGGATTCAAGAAAGACTCCCAACAGGTCTTTCAAATACTCTTGATCAACTCTCATGGCAGTGGTCTCTGCTCAGCATAACGTCTAAGTTGAGCGGTGCTTGAAGGTTGCCAACAGGAGCAAAAGCGCAGGAAGGCAACCCTCAAGTGTCTGTTCAAACGCCTTGTTAGGTGGAATGCGAAAAAAACTCAGGTGCGCCCGCTTTAGGCCAGACCCGGCCTGCAGGTGAACCGCGAAGGGCGGCTCAAGCACTGGGGCTGCGCGAGTTCGCACCGGCCCGGTATTCGAACAGTTCTCAAATCTGCGGGCGATCAAGTTTCAAATAATCCTCGTAATCCGCACCACCGTAATAGTGATCGGCTACAAACAACCAGTTGCCGTCATCTTGCTTCCGCATAATCTCAATACCACTTGAGTCCTGGACGATTTTATTTCCATCCGGAGTATTGAATACGGCGTGGTATTTAGAGCGGAAAACAACAGTATCCTTGTAGTTCATGCGAAACACCGTTGTAAGTGTAATGGTGTCGATGGTCTTGATCGTATCAACCAGGAGTTGGCGTATTTCGTTCCCACCCTGAACGACTTTCCCCCCGGGAGTGACAATGACCGCATCGTCAGCGTAGATATCTAAAAGCACATTCAGGTTCTTTTCCTTGAGTGCTTTTGTGTATATTTCGTGCCCCTCGTTTGGGTCGCCAATTAGGAATTCCCGAACACGTACCTTCATTTTTTTCATACCCGGGCCTCAAGACTAAGAACACGTGCTCGGCAACATCCAATACGATAGCGCTTCTGGTTAACTCGTCGCCCAGCACGTCCGAGCGGTTCTTCTCGAAACAGACCGTGGGTAGATTCCAAAGGTTGGTGGGATGCAAAGGAGCTTTCGTCTTTGGCAGCGGACAAGGTCACCTGATTGAGTTTCATAAATTCTGCTATGCACCGTGTCCAGCGGCACTCTGCCGCCGCGCCTTGCGATAGATGCGTCTTGTCAGCACGTCGGCCATGCCGGGGAAGAACTTGCCCAGCGATACCAGAACCCTGGCGCTCATCGGTGCCACGATGATGGCCTTGTTCTTCTCGATGTGGCGCAGAGCATAGTCGGCAAATTTTCCAACGGGGTAGGGCGCACCGCCGATAGCGGTCAAATACTGCCGCATGTCGGGCCGCCACACCTCAGTGAGTCCTTCCGGGTAGTCGCTGTCGATCATCGGCGTCTCGATATTCCCGGGGCAGAGGGCGCAGACTCGTACGCCGTACTCAGCAGCTTCGCCCCGAACGGACTTCGTGAATGCGACCACGGCGTGTTTGCTGAGACAGTAGGGCGCCATCGTCGGCACACCCATCAGCCCGCCCACCGATGCAGTGTTAACAATGATCCCCTCTCCCCGCCGGACCATACCGGCGTAGGCCGCAACGAAGCCGTTCGTCACGCCGCGAACGTTGACGTCGATTGCCCTGTCGAAATGACTGACATCGAGTTCCTCTGCAGCCCCGACCACGCCGATGCCGGCATTGCTGAACAGGGCGTCCAGGTGCCCGTGCTCGGTGACGACCTCCGCGACCAGCGCCTGGAAAGCACCCGCGTCGGTTACGTCGAGCGTGGCGGCGCGCGCAGCGCCGCCGATTTGGCTGGCAGCCTCCCGGACGCCCGCCTCGTTGCTGTCGCTCAGCCAGACTTTCGCGCCAAGGCGGGCCAATGTCCCTGACAGGGCGAGGCCGATGCCGGAGGCGGCGCCTGTGACGATTACGGACTTGCCGGACCAGAAACTCATGGTGCACTACCTCATTGTGCCGTCCAGACAGATCGGAAGATGATGCCGACTTGCCGGCGGGTACCCAGGGCGGCGCCATTTACCCAGCTCAGGCACGGTGTGAGCCAGACTGGTTTCTGAGCGCTGGTTCGCCATGATCCATGTGCCACTCGACACCCTGGACGACCAAGACCAGATACTGGTTCAGTATAGGCCAATCCCCGCGGCTACTACGGGGCAGAAGTGACGGAAGGGGAATCAGCACTCGGCGCTACCTGACGTCGCGATCAGTCGCCGGAATTCGCAACATCGGATTGAGGGCGGAAGCCTCATTGACGTGGCACGGCGCACTTCGACCGAGGTGGTCTACCCTAATCGAGATATGATTCCTTACTCGATTTCGCATTGGGCCGTTCTGCTGGTTTTTGTGCTGGGAGCGGTATTCTGTTGGAAGGTCCGCGTATCTGGTGCCGCGATCGAGCGAATTGGGATCTTCATGATCGCAAGCTTCGTTGTAGTAGAGACTTTCTACGCCTGGCCGACGCATTTTACCTGGCAGTACTCTATTCCACTCGAACTCTGTGATATCGCCTTTCTTGTCTGCGGCCTTGCGCTTTATCTTAGGTCGAAGAGGCTCTACCCATTTGTGTTCTATTGGGGCTTCGTGCTGAGCTCGCAGGCATTTTTTACTCCCGTCCTGGGATTTGCGTTCCCGCACGCGGTCTTTTTCACGTTTTGGATCGCACACCTCCTCATCGTGTGGGCAGCGATTATTGTGGTTGCTCAACTCAACTACCGTCCCACCTGGGGCGACTTTGGCAGCACCACGGCGTGGACGATTGCTTACATGGTGATCGTTTTCGCGGTGAACCTAGTTCTTGGAGCAAACTATATGTACTTGAACGCGAAACCTGCGACACCGACTCTGCTGGATATCATGGGAGATTGGCCCGTCTACGTTTTTGTCGCGACAGGGACGGTGATCGCCACCTGGGCTGTTCTCACATTGCTGTTCTCTCGCGGCCGCGAAGCCTGAACGGGCCGAGCACCTCTGCTCCCAGGCGAGTTCCTGGCTATTAGACTATTTCAGTGGTCTCCGCCCCGATCATCGTCCCCGGTTCTGTTCTTTCTCGATGCGGGATGAGACATTTTCATGTATACGCCTCCCGTTTCCAGTTCATCGAGCATTTGATGGAGTCGTTTTTGCTTCGTCTCTTCTCTTTTTGCCCGGTTTAGCCAGCCGATATAGTCGTTCTGCTGGTACGCCGGACGACGTTCGAAGTCTTTTAGCAGGTCGTTTTTCTCCAATGCCTCCCGTACGAAAGGCGGCATTGGGTTTAAGTCTCGCTTGAGGTTCGAAAGTTTTCCCATTGCATTCAAGTTCCGCTCAGCGATGCTTGACGCTACAGGCTAAGCCGCCGGGCCTGGAGCGCAGCGGAGGCGTGGGTGTCCCTGCCAAGTGGCAACTTCGCTGGTCGTCAAAGCACTGTGCCAACCAACACAATGGCAATTGCAGCCACTGTGCTGGTAGCAATGCCGATGCGCTTCTCCCGTAACCAGCCCGAGAGGCCGATACATCCCAACAGGGCAAACACACCCAGGGCCATCGATAAAGCGCTGACAATCCTCGCCCCGCGAAGCGATATCAACCCCTCTTCCAATTCCTGGGGACTCGCCTGGAGTCCGTTGACCAGTGCTATTGACGTACATGCGCACACGATGAAGCTGCAGGCGGAGACGGCGGACAGAACAACAACCCAGTTGGTGACTCTGCTGTCGGGATTGAATACCAGAATGGCCGCGAGGAAAGTCGCGGAGAAGCCACCGAGAAAAGCCGACAGCAAGACTAGCTGTTCCGAGATGCCAAGCAGCAGTTCGTTACTCAATACTTCCTCCATGATTCAAACTACTCTCGTAAACGTTAGTTATCCTTTTCAAAGAACGGCTGTCCATCAGCCAGTTCATAGACTTCCAGGGTTTCGCCCAGTCGGAGCATTCTTTTCCCTAGCGTTGGGAAATCGGCGATCTCATGTTCCTTGTTCTCACCTCCCATCATGTAAACCAGGTCTTCATCAAACGGGTTGGCCAGATTGTGGGGTACTGACGGCGTAGGGAATGCTACGAAGTCTCCTGGAGCCAGTTCGTATTCTTCGCCATCGATCTGAGCAACACCGTTGCCTGAAACAATATAGATCCACTCTTCTTCACGGTGATGAAGATGATAGGCAAAGGACTCTTTTCCGGGTGCGATGCGAACAATGCTCACGCCTGTCCGTTTAAGTCCGGCCAGGTGGCTCATGTGGGTCCCTGTGATCTCGGATTTGGGATTCCAGGGATGAGAAAAAGTGCTTTCGTTTTCCTTGATTTCTGAACTGCGCAGTATGTGTGGATACGTTTTCTTAGCGTTCATGGTGTGATCCTGGCGTTTAAAAGCAAACGTGTGCTGGGAGACCAGGCGCCCGACCGCGAGCGCAGCGGAGGGTAGGGTGACCCAGCGCAGCGCCGGCTTTGCCGTGTTAGGTGCGCCCGTCTCGGAACTTTAAAACCAGCAAGAGAGCCAATGGTAGCGGAATAGATGCCATAAGAAGCCCAGGTAATAGCTGGATCCAATAATCAGGCCATTCAGAGGCGTAAATAAGTCCTTTGTAAGAAAGTAAAACGGACGGAACTACGGCGAAGATCAGATATAGGACGGTTCGTCGCGGGAGTAGCCAGCTCAGCATGAAGGCAAGCGGCAAGCACATAAGAACGTTCAAAACGGCATCGTGGAAGTAGAGCGCAGATCCAAAGTATGAAGCACTTGGGAAGGAATCGAAGAACCAGTGATAGACAGGGCTTACAGAAGGGATGAAGGTCTAAGCCCAGACCAAAATATGGAAGTTCAGTAATCCCGCTGCCAATGCGATCAAGCAAGACAAAGCTAAGCTTGCTTTCAAAAGGCCACCTCACGCCGCAAGCTGGGGCGCCCGACCTAGAGCGCAGCGGAAGGTTGGGTGTCCCAGCGAAGCGGCAGCATTGCTTTGTTAGGTGGCCTCACTCTTGCTCCAACACAAAAATCTATTGTTCGAGGTGCAACCCATTGCTTGGATGAATGCTTCCTCATCGAAGCCTGGGAGCTCACATAGCTTCGATACTAAGTCTTCCGCACCATCTGCGCCGTTTGGTACCAGGCACCCCGTTTCCGCCTCGGTGTTAGACAGGACAATAAACGCGTCTTCTGCCCAAGGGCCTTCATTTGTTGTAACAACGGAAACTTCCGTTATTGATGCCCAATCAATTTTCTCGATCACTTCGTTACCGCAATACCTAGCAATCTCTACTTCGTCGAATACGACTCTTTCAGATTCTTGTTTCTGGAAAAATCTCCGTAGCCAATCGAACATGTGTCCACCTAACGCCGCAAGCTGGGGCGCCCGACCTGGAGCGCAGCGGAAGGTTGGGTGTCCCAGCGCAGCGACAGCATTGCCTTGTAAGGAGGCATTAACCTGAACCCCGGATAGACAGCGGCATAGTAACCATGCAGAACACTCCGAGAATCAGGAGTACTTGAGTAGTTATGGCGAGCCTGCTCAGAGCAGGGTCCTCCAGATTTCGATGCCGTTGCATAAAGAGCCAGCCAAAAAAGCGAAGCTGGTCGGGAGCCGAGTACCAGAATCGCTTGCCACCATGGCTTTCATACAGTTCTTCGTGCTGCTCCTTCATATGATTGATTAAGCGACGCAAGTAAATAAAGTAGACTGCGATCGTAAGTAGCATCACGATGCTTATGTTGTAGCTATAAGTCATGTAAGGCCTCCTAACGCCGCGCTAAACGGCGCCCAGCGGCGAAGCCGCGTTTGGGCGTCCGGCGGAGGCCCAAAGGGCCGACGCAAACTTGAGCGCCTTGTTAGGTGGCATTGCTTGCACCTTCTGCGATGCGAGACACCAAATAGTAGCCTAGCCAGGCGACAACGAACCCAGGCAAGTAGAAGAAACTCCCAATAATGAAACCTTGCATTGGGTGAAAGCCACCTAGATAGGACGTAAGGGACATGTATCCCAATGCCACGAGCCCTATGCATAGCAGCAGAATGTGTCTGGTCCGATGCTTGTTACGCACAATGCAGACTATTTCGTAGCCCCATATCAGAATCGGGATAGGAATAAACAGGCCTAGAATCTCGCTACCCACTGGCCACCTAACGCCGCAAGCTGGGGCGCCCAGCCTGGAGCGCAGCAGAAGGTTGGGTGTCCCAGCGAAGCGACAGCATTGCCTCGTTAATTGGCCGGTTCATAGTATGTCGCTACTTGAAGCTAAGAGTGCGGCTATAAACAAAGAGATCATAATAGCGAAACCGATCTTCTCTCTAACTGATATCTCCGACACCTTTCGACCGTCAAGTAGAAGCCCGAAAACCCCAGCGCTTAGCAAATTGGCCAGGCGAGACCCGGTGGAATCTGGCTCCGACGCAAATAAGAGAGATATCGCGAGCACCAGGTATAGGATCAGGAACAGCTCAAACATCACAAGGCCATTTAACAGCGAAATAAATGGACGGGGTTCATTTGCTTCTCGTCTCGGTATGTTGAGTTCATGATTCTCATTCTCCCGAAAACTCCCTAAGGCACAAGCACTTGCAAAGTGTGACGCATGAACTGTGATGAAAAAGCGAGCGTAGGGACGTTGTTTGCCATCTTTTTGGCTCACTGCTACATGGTGTGTTTCTGGAAGAATATCTATTGGGAACAATGGCTTGGGTGGTTTATGGCAGTGTTCCTCTCTCGGTGTCTAATGAAAAAGGGTGATGAACGTCAGGAAGTGCGGAATGTTGAGCGCCTTAATGGCATCGAAATCGCGAGATGCAACGTGTTTTACCCGGATGACCCCGGCTCAAAGTGCATGTCTTCACTGCCGGCTCGAGCAGGTGGCTCGATGAAAGTCAGATCTCTTTCGCACGCTCCCGCAGCAGAAACTTCTGGATCTTGCCGGTCGAGGTTTTTGGCAGTTCGCCATACACAAAGGTCCTGGGCAGCTTGAAACCCGCCAGGTGCTCTCGGCAGAAGTTGGTGAGTTCCTCATCGCTGGGTGGGGCGGCGCCTTCCTTGAGTTCGATGAAGGCGCAGGGGGTTTCTCCCCACTTGTCATCCGGTTTGGCGACCACCGCAGCGGCCATCACGGATTCGTGCTTGTAGAGGGCGCCCTCCACCTCGATCGACGAAATGTTTTCGCCGCCGGAGATGATGATGTCCTTGGAGCGGTCCTTGATCTCTATGTAGTTGTCCGGGTGTTTGACCGCCAGGTCGCCGGAGTGGAACCAACCGCCTTCCAAAGACTCTCGGGTTGCATCCGGGTTCTTCAGGTAACCCTTCATTACCACGTTGCCGCGGAACATCACCTCGCCGATGGTTTCGCCGTCGGCGGCCACCGGTTGCATGGTTTTGGGGTCGATCACATCCAGGCCGGCGAGCACCGGGTAGGGCACACCCTGGCGGGCCTTGAGGGCGGCGCGGTCGGCCAGTGGCCGGCCGTTCCACTCCTCGTGCCAGGCGCAGTACACGCAGGGGCCGTACACCTCGGTAAGCCCATAGGTGTGGGTGATCTCCGCGCCCAGGCTTTCCACGCCGGCGATCACCGCCGCCGGGGGTGCTGCGCCAGCGGTCATGATTTTAAGGCCCGGGGGAATTTTCGCCTTCAGGTCATCGGGGGCAGAAGCCAGCATCGACAGCACAATGGGCGCGCCGCACATATGGGTGACGCCGTTGGTGGCCAGGGATTCGATAATGGGCTCAGCCGCCACCTCCCGCAGGCAGACGTGGGTGCCGCCCTGCAGGGTGATGGTCCAGGGGAAGCACCAGCCATTGCAGTGGAACATCGGCAAGGCCCACAGGTAGGTGGGCCCCGGCGTCATGCCCCAGGCGAAGCTGTTGCCGATGGCGTTCAGGTAGGCGCCGCGGTGGTGGTAAACCACGCCCTTGGGGTTGCCGGTGGTGCCCGAGGTGTAGTTCAACGCCATGGATTGCCACTCATCGGTCAGCGGCGGAATTGCGGTGGCGGGGTCGGCCTCGGCCAGCAGCGTTTCGTAGGTCATGCTGCCGATGGAAACGCCCTGCGGTCCGAGCGTGTCATCGATATCGATAACCAGCGGCTCGCGCTCGCTTTTCCCCAACGCCTCCCGGGAGACTTCCGCAAACTGGGCATCCACCAGCAGCACGTCGCACTCGCCGTGGTCGAGAATGTAGCCGATGGTGGCAGCGTCCAGGCGGATATTGATGCTGTTGAGCACGGCGCCAGTCATGGGTACACCGAAGTGGGCCTCCAGGTGGGCCGGTATGTTGGGTGCAATGATCGACACGGTGCTGCCGGGGCCGATACCGCGGGCCAGCAGGGCCCTGGCCAGTGCCTCGCAGCGGGCCAGCAGCTCCCGGTAGCTGTAGCGCAGTTTGCCGTGGATCACGGCGTCGCGGTCCGGGAAGATGGTGGCCGTGTGGGGCAGGAAACCCACCGGCGTCAGCGGCATGTGGTTGGCGGCGACCTGGTCCAGGTCGGTGCTGAAGGGGTGGCTCACGGTGCGCCCTCTTGTTTTTGTGTCCAGGTATAGGGTCTGGTGGTTGTGTCTAGTCCTCAGCCAGCAGTTCGGTGGTCAGCAGGCGTCGCAGCCAGCCCTGGCTGTTGCGGGCCTCGTCCCGCAGGGCGAACAGCTCCTGCAGCATGGACTCGATTTGCCCGGCGACCTCGTCGCGGATGCTCATCAGCTTCTTCTTGCCAATACGCTTGCCCCGGTAGGACGCCAGGTTTACCGGTTCACCAAACTGAATATAGCAGCGCTGGGGCTTGGGGAAGGGGGTGCCCAGTGCGCCCAGGGGAACCGGTGGCAGCAGGTCGGGTCGCGTGTCCTCGGTCAGCAGGCCGGCGCGCGCCAGCCACTCGCCCAGCCGGGTGTCGGGCAGGTCGCGGCCTTCAATCCAGTGTTCGTAAAACTCGTCGGGGCCCACGTGGGCGCAGGGCATGATGGTATAGCCGTGCTCCGCGGCCATGCGCACAAAACCGGCGCGATCCTTCCACTGCAGGGTATAGCGTTGGGCCTGGGTCTTGGTGGCCTCGTGGGCGCCGCCCGGGAATACCATCAGGTCGTGGCCCGCTTCCATCAAGGCGCTGCAGACATCGGGGTGGCCAATGACCGCACCCTGGTTGATCAGGAAATCTTCCGAGTAGCGGTTCCACAGGGCCTTGTCGCCCAGGCCGCGCAGGAAGCGGCCGTGCTCATGCCACATCAGCGGCGCGAAAATCATGCCGTCGGTGGCGAACAGGGAATGATTGCCGATGAACAGGCAGGGTTCGTCCGGCAGTTGGCGGGCGTTGACCAGCTCCGCGCGCAGCAGGCGGCGGATCAAAGGGTAGGCGAGGTAGAACATGGAGCCCGGTTTGGCCACCGCCAATGCTCGCTCGATATGTTCGTCCAGCGCGTCCCCGCTGTAGGGATCGTTATCCCGGTCCATCATGCCCATGGGGGCTATGTTACGCGCCATGGCCCGTTTCACCTACAGTCCGGCCACAAGCCGCCCATCACAAGTGAGTTTTGGGACCGCGTCGGCAGCTTCGGTGCAGGTGCCGGGTTACAATGCCCGCAAAAACAAAGCGCCTGAAAGGCCGGCCCGTGTCGCGACCATCGACTCCATGAATACGCCCAAACCGCTCTTCTTCCTGCAACGTGAAAGCCGCCTGCTGCTGGTGCTGGGCGCGGTCCAGCTGCTTTTGCTGGCAGTCCTGTTCGGGCAGACCTATTTCTTCGGCTACGTGTTCTTCGATGACGATCACTATGTGCTCGACAACCGATTCGTCCAGCAGGGCCTGACCGGCGAGAGCCTTCACTGGGCGTTTACCAGCGTCTACCTGTCTAACTGGCACCCTGTGAGCTGGTTGTCCCACATGCTGGATGTAGAGCTGTTCGGCGCCAACGTTGGCCTGGCACACCTGCACAATGTGCTGCTGCATGGGCTCAACAGCCTGCTGGTCTACCTGTTCCTGAAGCGCCTGACTCACTACCCGTTGGCGGCGGCACTGGCGTCCACGCTGTTCCTGGTGCATCCGCTGCACGTGGAATCGGTGGCCTGGCTGGCGGAGCGCAAGGATCTGCTTTGCGCGCTGTTTTTCCTCGCGGGCCTGCTGGCCTACGACCGCTATCGCCAGGCACCGGGCCTGTCGCTCTACTTCCTGTGCTGCCTGTGCCTGCTCGCGGCCCTGATGTCCAAGCCCATGGCGGTCACCTTTCCCTGCTTGTTGCTGGTGCTGGATGTCTTTCATTACCGGCGGCTGGTCACGTTCTCCTCGAGTACAGCTGCGGGCTGGCGGTGGCTGCTGCTGGAGAAGCTGCCCCTGTTCGCACTGGTGCTGGGCGCCAGCCTGGTGACCGTCTCCGTGCAGCAGGAGGGCGGCGCGCTGGTGAGTGGTGAGGCGCTGGGCCTTTCGGAAAGAGTGATCAATGCGCTCCTGAGCTATCTCACCTACCTGAGGCAATCCCTGCTGCCGCTGGGCCTGACAGCGTTCTATCCAATGCCGCAATCAACGTCACTGGGTGCGACCGGCCTGCCATTGCTGGTGTTGGCCTGCTGGTTGGCCGCCAGTATTCGGTTTCTCAGTACCCGGCCGCTGATTGCCGCCGGCCTGTGCTGGTACCTGGGTACGCTGGTGCCGGTGATCGGGCTGGTGCAGGTGGGTGCTCAGGCCCATGCGGACCGCTATATGTACCTGCCGTCAGTGGGCATCCTGCTGGCCATCGCCGCGCTGGTGCCGCGGCCGGGCAGTGCTTCCCTGCGGCTGTTTGTCACCGTGTCGGTGTTGTTGCTCGGCTTCTACAGCGTGCTGTGTTACTGGCAGGTGGGTGTCTGGGAGAGTCGCCACAGCCTGTTTTCCCGGGTGCTGCAGGTGCATGGTTCCACCTGGCGTGCGCACTTCCACCTGGCGGCGGACTACACACAGCGCGGCCGGTACGCGGATGCCAGTCACCACGCCGCGCTCTCCCTGCAACTCGACCCGGACAGGACGCGCTCCCTGCAGCTAATGGGTGATATTGCTCTGCACCAGGGAGACTTCGTGGCAGCCATTGGCTTTTATCGCGAGGCGGTCAGCCTGGGATCGCCGGGCAGTGACCTGATGAACAACTTTGGCATCGCCCTCGCGGAAACCGGCGCAGAGGCCGAGGCACAGGCCGCATTCCAGCGCGCCTATGCGCTGGACCCCACCTCTATCGCCGCCAGTCGCAACCTGCGCGCCAGTCAGTAGCGTTTGTCGCAGTGGAAACCGCCCTTTGGCTACCTTGTGCAAGGGGGTTTCACTTATACTGTGCTATTCGCCGCGATTCCGCGGTTACCCTAATGGAGATAATAATGCGTACCGGACGTCGTCTCTGGCAGGCGGTTCTCAGCCTTGCCGTAGTCATTTCCTTCGCTTCACCCCTTACCCATGCCAAGGAAGAAACCCCAAAACCTGGCCTGAATGCTGCCACCCTGAAAGGGCTGGAGCTTCGCAACATCGGCCCGTCAGTCACCTCCGGCCGTATAGCCGACATGGTGATTCACCCCGACAACCGCGCCGTGTGGTACGTGGCGGTGGGCAGCGGCAATATCTGGAAAACCGTGAATGCCGGCACCACCTGGGAGACCATCTTCGACAATGAAGGCTCCTACTCGATCGGCGCCATCACCCTGGACCCCAGTGACCCCGACACCGTCTGGGTGGGTACGGGCGAGAACGTTTCCGGCCGCCACGTGGGCTTTGGCGATGGTGTGTATCGCAGCCGCGACGGCGGTAAGACCTGGGAAAACCTGGGCCTGGAGAAGTCCGAGCATATCGGCATGATCCGGGTGCACCCGGAAGATTCAAACACCGTGTACGTTGCCGCCCAGGGGCCGCTGTGGTCCGGCGGCGGTGACCGCGGGCTTTACAAGACCACCGACGGTGGCAAGACCTGGGAGAACATCCTCAGCGGCGGTGAGTACACCGGCGTCAGCGAAGTCCACATGGACCCGCGCAACCCGGATGTGCTCTATGCGGTGAAGTGGCAGCGCCTGCGCACGGTGGCGGCCCTGATGGACGGTGGCCCCGAGACCGGCATCCACAAGTCCACCGACGGCGGCAAGACCTGGCGGGAACTGACTGAAGGCCTGCCCAAGGGCGCCAAGGGCAAGACCGGTATCGCGGTTTCGCCGATCAATCCCGACGTGCTGTATGCCACCATCGAGCTGGAGCAGCGCACCGGCGGCTTCTGGCGCTCCGAGAACGGTGGTGAGAGCTGGGAGAAGCGCAACGACTACCTGTCCAGCGGCACCGGCCCCCACTACTACCAGGAACTGTTCGCCAGCCCCCACGAGTTTGACCGGGTCTACCAGGCCGATGTATTCCTGCACAGCACCGCTGACGGCGGCAAGAACATCGAGCGCTTGCCTACTTCCGCGCGCCACTCGGACCACCACGCCCTGGCGTTCGACCTCAAGGACCCCAACTACCTGCTGATCGGTACCGACGGCGGCGTTTACGAGAGTTTCGACAAGGGCCAGACCTCCAAGTTTGTCGCCAACCTGCCGCTGACCCAGTTCTACAAGGTCACGGTGGATTACGACACGCCGTTCTACAACGTCTACGGCGGCACCCAGGACAACAACTCCCTGGGCGTGCCCTCGCGCACGGTGGACCATTCCGGTATCCACAACTCCGACTGGTTCGTCACCCTGTGGGCCGACGGCCATCAGTCCTTCGCGGATCCGGACAACCCCAATATCATTTATGCCGAGTGGCAGGAAGGCAACCTGACCCGCTTCGACAAGGCGACCGGCGAGAGCGTTTACATCCAGCCCCAACCACGCAAGGGCGAGCCGGCGGAGCGCTTCAACTGGGATTCTCCCATCCTGATCAGCCCCTTCGATTCCAAGCGCCTGTACTTCGCCAGCCAGCGCGTCTGGCGCAGCGACGACCGCGGTGATTCCTGGACGCCGGTGAGCGGCGACCTGACCCGCGATATCGACCGCCTCAAGGAGCCGATGATGGGCCGCCAGTGGAGCTTCGACTCCTCCTGGGACCTGTACGCCATGTCCAAGTTTTCCACCATCACCTCCCTGTCGGAGTCGCCGCTGGTGGAAGGCCTGTTGTACGCGGGCACCGACGACGGCCTGATCCAGGTCAGTGAAGACGGCGGTGCCAACTGGCGCCGTATCGACAAGCTGCCGGGGGTGCCGCGCTACTTCTTCGTGAACGACATCCGCGCCGACCTGCACGACCCGGACACCGTGTACGTGGTGGTGGACAACCACAAGCAGGGCGACTTCAAGCCCTATGTGTTCAAGAGTGAGAACCGCGGCAAGAGCTGGAAGAGCATTGTCGGCGACCTGCCCGATCGCCACCTCACCTGGCGCATCGTGCAGGACCATGTCAAGCCGGAGCTGCTGTTCCTGGGCACCGAGTTCGGCCTGTTCTTTACCATCGACGGCGGCAGCCGCTGGGTGAAGCTGGAGGGTAACGTACCGAACATCCCGTTCCGCGACGTGGTCATCCAGCGCCGTGAGAACGACGTGGTGGGTGCCACCTTCGGCCGCGGTATTTTCATCTTCGATGACTACTCACCGCTGCGGGACATCTCCGACAGCGCGCTGAAGAATGACAGCATGCTGTTCCCGGTTCGCAAGGCGCCCTGGTACGTGCCGACGCGCCGCCTCGGCTGCGGAACTGCGGGCTGTAAGTCATCCCTGGGCGAGGCCTTCTACACCGCACCCAACCCGGAGTTTGGCGCCGTCTTCACCTATTACCTGCCGGAGGAGATTCGCAGCCTCAAGGACCAGCGCCGCGAGCGCGAGAAGCCCATCGAAAAGGAAGGCGGCAACACGCCGTTCCCGGGCTGGGCGTCTATTGAGGCCGAGAACCTCGAAGATGCGCCGGCGGTGGTACTCACGGTACGCGACGCCCAGGGCAACCTGGTACGGCAGATCGAAGGTTCCCCGAAGGCCGGCTTCCACCGCGTGGCCTGGGACCTGCGCTATCCCGTCAACCGCCCCTGGGTCGACCCGTCCAAGCGTGGCTTCCAGTGGCAGACGCCGGTGGGTGTGATGGCGGCCCCGGGCAGCTACTCGGTCACCCTGTCCAAGCGGGTCGACGGCAAGGTTGAGACCCTGGCGGAGTCCCAGAGCTTCAAGGTCGAGTCCATCCGCACGCCGACGCTGGATAACGTCGGCCAGCAGGAGCGCGTCGAGTACGCCCTCCATGTCGAAGAACTGGAGCGCGCGGTGCGTGGTTCTGTCTCCACCATCGACCAGCTGGTGGTCGCCACCGGCGCCGCCAAGGAAAAGCTGATGGAGTCGCGGGCCAACATGGCGCTTTACGAGCGTGCTCAGGGTATCGAGCGCCAGGCCAAACGCCTGCGTGATCGCCTGACGCAAAACACCCAGCGCGATGAGATGGGCGACCTCGGTCCGGTACCGGTGCTGACCCGCCTGCAGTTTGCCGCCGGCACCAAGAGTACCGAAGTGTACGGTCCGACCCAGGCCGCCCGAGCCAGCCTGAAGATCGCCGAGGATGAGTACGCCGAGATCTACCGCGAGCTGGAAGACCTGGTGAACGGGCAGTTCAACGCCCTGCAGGAAGACCTCGAGAAAGCCGGGGTGCCATGGACTCCTGGCCGCGGCCTACCGCTGCTCGACAACCTGTAAGCGCTAATTGACCCATCAACCCCCGGCCGGGCAACCGCCGGGGGTTTTTTCTGTCAGCCGCCCGCGTAGGCCCTGGCGACTTCTTCGGCGATGATCTTCACCCCGGTCTGCACCTTGTCCGCATCCTGGGCATAGGACACGCGGATGCACTCGTCCCGGTGCGGCCAGTCCTCGTCGTCGATACCGATGAAGAAATCCTGCCCCGGTGCGACCAGTACACCGCGCGCCTTCAGGCGTTCGTACAGTACCTGGCTGGAGATCGGCAGACCCTCGAACCACAGCCACAGGAAGATGGCGCCTTCCGGCTTGTGGATATGGAAGGGCAGGTCGCCCATGGCCTCGCGGAACCAGGTAACGGTCTGTTGCGAGCGCTCCCGGTAGAAGGGGGTGACGTGGCGCGCGGTGAGCTCCAGTATCTCGCCACTGCGGAACCACTCCCGGGCAATCGCCGGCCCCAGGTTGCCGCAGGCCAGGCTTACGATGGTATTGGCGTTGGTGTAGGCGTCGATAATGGCTTCACCGGCCACGATCACGCCGGTGCGCACGCCGGGCAGGCCGAGCTTGGACAGGCTCAGGGCCAGGATGATGTTGTCGTTCCACAGCGGTGCGGCGTCCACGAAGCAGATATTGGGGAACGGCAGGCCGTAGGCGCCGTCCACGATCAGCGGAATATCCCGCTCGCGGGCGATCTGGTCCAGGTGGTCGAGCTCCCCGTCGGTCAGCACGTTGCCGGAGGGGTTGGTGGGCCGCGACACGCAGAGGGCGCCGACGCTGTCATCCGGGGCGAGCTCGGAGAAGTCGACCCGGTACTTGAAGATGTGGTCGTCCTGCAGCTCGATGCTGGGACGCGTGGCGCTGAAGAAGTTCTCGCTCAGGCCCACGTCCGCGTAGCCCAGGTACTCGGGTGTCAGGGGCAGGTGGATAGTGCGCTGGCTGCCGTCGGCCATCCGGCCGGCGAACATGTTGTAGATAACAAAGAAGGCCGCCTGGCTGCCGTTGCTGACCGCGATATTGCGGGCGCTGAGCCGCCAGCCGTATTGCTTGGCAAGGAAGCCCGCCACCTGCTCGCGAAACTCCAGGTCGCCCTGGGGCGACTGGTAGATGCCGAACAGCGCGTGGCGCTGGCGCGGGTCCTGCATCAGCGCATCCAGGCGCTGCTGAAACACCGTCTCTACCTCCATCAGCCGGCTGGGATTGCCGCCGCCCATGAAGATCGCATCCGGGTTGCTGTGCAGGGCATCGCCGAGGTCTTCCATGAGTTCGACGATGCCGGATTTCCCGGAGAATTTTTCCCCGAAGGCAGATAGTTTCATTGGTCCCCCCGTGACGGCCTGTGAGGATACTCCCAACGCTGCGGGCCGCCAACCGTGCTAGGCTAACTGAAGGTCCAGTTTGCGAAACCGTCATGGGAACCTCGCGCTACAAAGCGGTTTTCTTCGATATCAGTGGTGTGCTCTACCAGGGTAGCGAACTCATTGCGGGCGCGCCGTCAGCCGTGACCAGCCTGCGCGCGGATGGCCTGTCGGTACGTTTTCTTACCAACACCTCACGCAAGACCTGTGAGCAGATTCGCAGCGACCTGGCGGGCTTCGGCATCGAGACTGCGGAAGGGGAGGTGATCACCGCGCCGTCAGCCGCCCACGACTATCTGCGCGATCACGGGCTCCGGCCCTGGTGCCTGGTGCACCCGAACATCGCGGAGGAGTTCGCCGACCTGGACCAGGACTACCCCAACGCAGTGGTGCTCGGTGATGCCGCCGACGGGCTCAACTATGAGAATCTCAACCAGGCTTTCCGGCTCTGCCATGGCGGGGCGACCCTGGTGGGGATTGGCGCCAACCGCTTCTTCCGCGACGGTGATTCCCTGCTGCTGGATGCGGGCCCCTTCATCAAGGCCATTGAGTATGCGGCCTCGGTGGAGGCTGTCATCATGGGCAAGCCATCGCCGATGTTCTTTCGGCAGGGCCTGGAAACCGTCGATTGCCAGCCCGGTGAAGTGTTGATGGTGGGCGACGACGTCTTCGGCGACATCGAGGGGGCGATGCGGGCGGGGCTTGCCGCCTGCCTGGTGCGTAGCGGCAAGTACCAGGCCGGCGACGAGCACCGGGTAGCGGGCGAGTTCGCCTGTATTGAATCGGTGGCTGACCTGGGCACCATTTTGTAATCACTTCCGGCCCCCGGTACCCTTGGTACCATTGTCCTGGGGAGGAGAGGTTATGTCCCTGCGCGACGCTAATATCGAGAAGCTGAAAGAACGTACCTTTGACGTGCTGATTGTCGGCGGCGGCATCAACGGTGCCGTATCTGCTGCGTCGCTGGCGGCCCGCGGGGTCAAGGTGGCGCTGATCGACCGCGGCGACTTTGCCGGCGAAGTCAGCTCCCATTCTTCGAATCTTGCATGGGGCGGAATCAAGTATCTCGAGAGCTACGAGTTCCTGCTGGTGCGCAAGCTCTGCAAATGCCGGAACCAGTTGATGCGGGAATACCCGTCCACGGTACGGGAGATTCGCTTCCTGACGACCATCCAGAAGGGCTTCCGCTTCCCTCCCTTCCTGGTGTTCCTCGGTACCATTCTCTACTGGTTTATCGGCCTGTTCGGCACCAGGCCGCCGCGTTTCCTGACTCGCAAACAGCTCGCCCGGCGCGACGCGGCCATCAATACCGAGGGTGCCGCCGGCGGCTTCGAGTATTCCGACTGTTACCTGCACGATAACGACGCGCGTTTCGTGTTCAATTTCATTCGCTCCAGCATGAATTACGGCTGTATCGCCGCCAACTACGTGGAATCGCTGGGGGCCGAGCGCCGCGACCGCCAGTGGCAGCTCAGGGCCCGGGATGTCGAAGGCGGCGGCGAGTTCACGATTCGCGCCCATGCGCTCATCAACGCCTGCGGGCCGTGGGTGGACGCCCATAACCGGCTGGTCGGCGAGAAGACCGATTACCAGCACGTGTTCTCCAAGGGCATTCACCTGATCGTTGACCGGGTGACGCCTCACCACCGGGTGCTTACCTTCTTTGCCAGCGATGGGCGCCTGTTCTTCGTGATACCCATGGGCAACCGCACCTGCGTCGGTACCACAGATACCCGGGTGGACAACCCGAGCGAGGGCGTTACCGATGCCGACCGCCGCTTTGTGCTCGATAACGTCTCCAGCCTTCTGAAGCTGCCCAAACCCCTGCGCGTGGAGGACATCATCGCCGAGCGCTGCGCGGTGCGGCCACTGGCGACCCGGCGCAGCACCGAGGATTGCGAGGGCGTGGAGTGGGTACAGCTTTCTCGCAAACACGAGATCGAGGTGGATGCCGACAATCGCCATCTCAGCATCTACGGCGGCAAGCTTACCGATTGCCTCAACGTCGGTGACGAGGTGGCACAGGCGGTGCGCGAGTTTGGCATCGAGGTGCCGGATTTCCGGCGCAAGTGGTACGGAGAGCCCGCCAAGGCCATCCGCGAGGAGTTTCTTTACCAGGCCCATATGATGAACCTCGATAGCCTGACACCGCCGACTTCCATCGAACCGCTGTCAGCGCGGCTGTGGCGCCGCTACGGTGACAAGGCCATCGACATGCTGGAGGCCATCCGCCAGGACCCGGAGCAGGCGGAGCTGCTGATCGAGCACACCGAGTACCTGCGCTGCGAAATCGAGGAGACCGCCGAGAGCGAGATGGTGGTGAAACTCGAAGACTTCCTGCGCCGGCGCTCGAAGATCTCGCAGGTGGTACGGCATGGTGACATCATCCACGCCCGCGGCCTGATGGAGGCCTGCCAGGTGTTGTTCGGCGAGCGCGCCCACCAGAAGTACCAGGAATACGTGGACGAACACGGCGGTGAGCCGACGCCACAGCTGCGGTTGGCCTGAGTCAGGCGCCGGGGTTGTTCTGCCGGTAAATCTCGATAAAGAAGTTGCGCACCAGCGCCAGCGCCTCGGCGCGGTCCAGCTTGTTCTGTTTGGCCAGCCGGCCGGCGATGGCCTTGATCGAGGTCTTGCCATCCACCTCCGCCGCGAGCTCGCTGTGCACCCGGTGCTGGCGTGCAAAGTCCTGGAGATAGCGCACGGCGGGGATGGGTTTATCTGTGTCCAGCGCCCAGCCCGGTAGTACCTGGGCGTCTTCCCGGGCTTCGACGTCGGCAATCTTCTCTGCCCGCCAGGACCATACCCGCTCCATCCGGTAGCCGGCGTTGTGCGGCGATTTCAGGTAGGCCATTTCCGTTTCCTCCACGTCACCGAGGCTGAAACCACAGTCGCTGGCGATGTCGCGCACTTCTTCCACCGTGTAGCAGAAGGCATCGCGGCGCTGGTTGAAGACCAGGCTGCCGAAGTTCACCCACGTGCCGCCCACCGGCAGGTACTGGTTGAGGTCCGTCAGGAAGCGGCTCAATTCATAGGGCTGGATATCGATCAGCCAGGGTGTCACCACCAGGTCGAACCCGCCGTGAGCAAAGGCGGGCCGCGCCACGTCGGCGAAGGCCAGCTGCAGCGTGTTTGGCCAGGCGGGCAGGCCCTGAAAGTTCTGCTCCACTGCGAGGTGCTCCTGGCTGCGCGGCTGGGCAGGAAATTCGAACAGCGAGAAGTCCTCACCGGAAAACACCCGGTCCGCCGCCAGCAGCAATAGCGGGTTGATATCGGTCGCCACAGTCAGTTCGGGTGTCAGCGCTGTATTCAGGTCGTGGGCGAGGCGGGCGCTGCCGGCGCCCAGCACCAGCACCCGCTGCGGGCGATCGCTGCCAAGCTGCGCCAGCACCAGCTCGCAGTTTTGGCGGTTTTCTTCCTTACCCCAGATCCAGTCCCGGTAGAGGTTGGCCTCATAGCTCAACAGGTTCTGGGTGGAGGGCGCGCGGTCGCGCAGGGCATCGTACAGGGACTTCTCGGCCACGCGCGCCGTGGCGATGGGAGCGACCAGCGACGTGACACCCTCGAGAAAGGCCCGCTTGGCCTCAGCCATGCGCGTCAGCCTGTCCTGGCTGACCGGCGTCGCACGCTGTGCCTCCCGGGCCAGGCTGTCGGCTTCCGCCTGCAATACCTGCCGGAAATGATTGAGCTTGGCGCCCCAGTCCAACAGCGAATTGCGCGGGTGGGGCAACAGCCAGGGAATGCCGTTGATCAGCGGATAGCTGTGTCCGCCCTCCGCTGAGAGTAGTTCATTGCCACTGGGAGTGAGTTTGCTCCCGGTAACGGGGCAGCGCAGTAGCGCGATGAAGTCTTCGCTGGATTGCATCGGGGGCGGCCGCGGGTGCCGGCGTCTCTTATCGTTTCCGTGACAGGCGCAGTATACGGCAAGGGAGGGAAGCAACGGCCGATGCGTGTCTCAAACACCGGGACCCGCGTCGGCCGTTGGAATGGAGTCAAACGGCGCAGGCGCCGCTGGCACAGCTTTCCGTTTCGGGCTCGGCGATGGCCTTGGGTTCTGCCAGCAGTTGGCCGATCACAGCGCCCAGCGCCAGGTCCGAACTGACACCAAAATGCTGGTGGCGTCTGCGGCCCTCGCGGTCAAAGATCACGAAGGACGGTGTCCCCCTGAGCTGGTAGGCGGCCATGGTGGCCGGTAGCCGTTGACCCTCCTGCTGGCGGTCAACGCCGATGGGAAAATCCAGCCGATACTCGTGGACAAAGGCTTCCAGCGCCTCTCGGTGACCCTGGGCCGCGTGGTGCTCGAACACCGTGTGCAGGCCCACGACGGCCACGTCTTCCGGCTTGAAGCTGTCGCGCACCCGTTGCAGGGTGGGTAGCCCGTGGGACACACAGCCGGGGCACAGCATCTGGAAGGCCTCCATGACCACGATCCGGCCGGGGAAGGAGTGCGGGCCTAGCGGGTCGGCGGTGTTGAGCCAGTGGCTCACGACCCAGTCTGGGGTTGTTGTATACATGCTCTTGCTCCTCTATTGACGTTCTAGAAGTCGCCGCGGTTCATATAGGGCTCGCTCCACAGGATGACCTGTATCAGCACTGACTTGATCCAGGCCTGGTGCATGGCCTCAACCTCGCTGGTGCTGTAGTCGCTGTTCTGCAGATACGGCTTGAGAGTGGCTGTCACCGGGTACAGCAGGGCTACCACATAACGCGCCGCGATATGATCGGGGCCGGTTGCGCCGTCCGTGTGATTCTTGCCCACCCGATGGTGGCGGCGGGCGATCTCGTACTGGTAGTTGAGCCATGCCTGGTCGTAGTCAGCGTCGGCCGTATCGAGTATCCACTGGCGGAATCGCTCCCGCACCCGGCCCAGGTACCGGGCATCCGGCTTCCCGCGCTTGTCCTCGAAGTAGTACAGCAGGTGCGGTGTGCTGCCGACAAAGCCGTACCAGGTGTCGAGAATGACATCTGCCTGCGGTTCCAGCACCTTTCGGCTGTTGCGCAGCCACTTCTCGTCTTCGGCGGTAAACAGCACCGTCTTTTTCAACAGCTCCAGGTCTTGCAGCGTGTAGGGCGCTTCAGCCAGGGAGCTGTCGCCGTACCTGTAGCCAGCGGGTTTCTCTTCAGCTGCCAGGGTCGGCTGGGCCAGCAGTATCAGTGTTGTGGTGATCGTGGCAATGAGTGTCTTCATAGTCTCGTCCTCAGGGGTGTTAAAAAAGGTATCGACTCGATACCGAATGAGAAGCTAACACCAACATCTGGTCTTTGCAATATTAGTTTTTAGTCGATACTATATTTTTCATGAGCAATGAGACGAAATTGATTGACCTGTTTGACCGCCTGGCGCGAGTCGCCGGCAATGACCGCACGGCCAGTGGGCTCAACCCCGTGCAGTGGGAGGCCCTGCGCTTTTTCGCCCGTGCCAACCGCTTCTCGTGCAATCCTTCCGGGTTGCGGCAGTATCTCGGGGTGACCAAGGGCACGGTGTCACAGAGCATCATTGCGCTGGAGAAAAAAGGCCTGCTGAAGAAAGTACCGGACGCCCGCGATCGCCGTGGGGTTGAGGTGCGGTTGACGGCGGCGGGCAGGAAGTTGCTGGCGGACGACCCGCTCAATCGCTGGCAGGCCGACCTGGCTGCCCTGTCTGCTGCGGAGCGCGAGTCACTCGAAGCTGCACTTGAGCATCTGGTGCGAGCTGCGCTCAATAACCGGGAGCGTCAGCCGTTTGGCTTCTGCCGGGACTGCATGCATTTCGCGCGGGATCACGAGAGCGGCGAACCGCACTTCTGCGCGCTGCTGGAAGTGCCGCTCAGTGCTGATGATTCGCAGTTGATATGCCGGGAGCAGACCCCAGGCTAGCTCAGATCCAGTGCATCAGTGCCACGGCCATCACCAGGCCGATCATGGGGATGACCACGGTGAGGGCGGCTACTGGCCCGTAGGCGCTGTGATGGGTTTCCCGGCAGATGGCGCGAATGGTGGTGACCACGTAACCGTTGTGGGGCAGGGAGTCGAGTGCACCTGAGGCGATGGAGCTGATGCGATGCAACTGCTCCATGTTTACATCGGTTTCCTGGTAGTAGGGGGCCAGCACCGGCAGGGCAATCGACAGGCCGCCGGAGGCTGAACCGGTGAGGCCGGCGATCACGGTGACGGCGATCGCCGCACCAATCAACTCGCTGCCGGGAATGCCGGTCATGGCCCCCACCGCCACCGCAAAGGCCGGGCTGGCCTTGGCCACCGTGCCGAAACCCACGACAGCAGAGGTATTGCCAATCGCAATCAACGCGCCGGTAGTGCCTTCACCGATGGCGCGGTCCATGTTGTGGAAGTGTTTCCAGTTGATGGCCATGATCGCCAGGCAGCCGCCGCCGAGGGCGAGAATCAGGGCGTACTGGGCAAAGGCCTCGTGGAAGAAGAAGGACACCAGCAGCACCACCAGCAGCGGCAACAGGCCAGTGACCGGGTGCGGGTAGTCCCGTTCCGGTATTTCCGGGTCACCCGGGCGGTGTTCGTAGTGTTCGCCGTTGGCGACCGCGGCGGCAATCATACGCTTCAGCCACCAGAAGCCGGCGCTGGCCATGAACACGGCCACTACCAGGCTGACTTCCCAGGCAGCGTAGGGCGTGGTGCCCAGGAACTTGATGGGAATCCAGTTCTGGATCTCCGGGCTGCCGGCGCTGGTCATGGTGAAGGTCACCGAGCCGAAAGCGAGGGCACCGGGAATGAAACGCCGGGGCAGGTTGGCATCCTTGAACAGGCTCAGGGCCATGGGATACACCGAGAAGGCCACGATGAACACGCTGACGCCGCCGTAAGTGAGAATGGCGCAAGCGATCACCACCGCTGCTACCGCGTGCTCCATGCCCAGGCGATTCACGATCCACCGCGCCAGGCTGTCGGCGGAGCCGGTGTCCTCCATAAACTTCCCGAACAGGCTGCCCAGCAGGAACATCAGGAACCAGGCGGCCACAAAGCTGGCGAAACCGTCCATGTAGGTGGTCACGAAGGCGGGCCCGTCGTCCGCGGGAAAGATCGGCACACCGCCGGTCATACCCACGATCAGCGCACAGAAGGGTGCTGCGATAAAGAGGTTCCAGCCCCGCAGGGCCAGGATGGTCAGCAGCAGCAAGCCGCCGACCAGGCCGATCATGCTGATCATGAATGGTCCTGTTGATGCCAAGGGCACAGTCCGTCGAGCAGTGCCTTTTTATCGTTATGGTGTCTTGGCTGGCCTGTCGGGGCTAGCCAGCCAGCATTTTGCCAAAGTCCTGGTAGGGTGTCGCGCTGTCCTTCGAGGCCTCATGGCGTTCGCGGGCGCCGCCCATGTCGGAGGGCACCACGCCGGTACCTTCGACAATGCGATTCATCATGTTGAAGGAGGCGCATACCAGGATGGCGTTGTAGAAGGCGTCCTCGCTCCAGCCGGCATCCAGTACCTCACGGGCGTCGGCGTCGCTCAGCTTCGAAGGCGTCAGCGTCAGCTTGCGCAGGTAGGCCAGCAGCGGCAGCCATTTGGCTTCCAGGCCGGCTTTTTCCGGCTCGTGGATCAGGTGCTCGAAAATCTCCGGGTCGATGCCGTGCACCTCGGCAATCACCTGGTGCGAGCCGTGACAGAAGTTGCAGGCGTTGACGCCGGAGGTGAAGGCCGCAATAAGTTCGCGCTCGCCGGCGCTCATCTCTGATTCGCCGCGCAGTACCTGGTCGTGGAAGGCCAGCAGGGGCTCCACACCGCGGGGAAAGCGCCTGAATACATCCATCAGGTGCGGTTGCTCAGGTAAAGAGGGCATCCGTGACATGGCGATTCTCCTGTGCTCGCTGGGGGGGAACCCAGTATAGACCCGCATATGGAGTCGTACCGCACAGTGCCTGCGAGGAGCCCCAGTATAGACCTGCTCACGGAGTTCTACCGGTGCGGGTATGCGAAGAGTCATGGTATAGACCGCGCGTGAGCGGTCTACTTCCAGCGCAGGCGAACGGTGCAGTCGCTGTTGGGCAGGTGCGGTTCAAACTCCATGCGCAGGCCGTTCTCGGGGCTGGAGAACAGGGCCTCGAAAGGGCCCTTGCAGATCATCTGGCAGCCCTCGGCCGGGAGTTCTCCGGGTTTGGGCAGGGTGTCGGGCGCGGCGCAGCGGTGCCAGGCGCAGTCCGGCACGTACATGGTCATGGTGCCGGCATCCATATCCATGTCGCGCATCTCTGCCGGGCCGGTGAGGAAGCCCGCAGGGTTGAAGGTGTCGAAGATGAACTTTTGCAGGCGGCCCGGCGCCTTGCGCTGACCCTGCTTGTGGCGGTTCTTCTCCGACATGGTGTTCATCATGGCGATGAAGTCGGCGGTGGTTTCCTCGGCGGTGGCGACGCAGGTGCCGATCACAATGTCCTCGTACTGGGTCTGGGAGTAGTGCTTGCGCAGCTCCAGCAGGGCCCATTCCGCCTCACGCACGAAGTTGCCGTAACGCTTGCGCCACTTTTCGCGCGGGGAATCCGACCACCGGCACAGCTCGCGCCGGGACTTGATCTCCCGGTAGCCGGCGTCGATTTCTGCGGGATCACCCGACAGCCTCAGGATCGGCAACAGGGTATGGGTGACCAGCGGCATGGACTTCGCCAGCAGGATGGATTTCGACATCCACATGTCGATCCAGGCCTGCGGGCCCCAGTGATACCACCAGCGTTTCAGCCCGGTCGGTTCGGCCATGCTCAATCCATCCGGTAGTTGAAAGTGAGCCCGTAGGTACGCGGCGGCGCGTTGATGGCCGCGTAGCCGCTCAGCACCGGGATATCGAAGCCGATCGCGTAGTATTCCTCATCCAGCAGGTTGCGGCTCCAGGCGGTCAGCTCCCAGCGCCGGTCTTCACCGTGAATACCGATCCGCAGGTTGACGATGTGCGCTTCGTCGTTGACGAGGTTTTCATCCAGGTCCTGGGCCATATAGAACTCGTCGGTGTAGTTGTACTCCAGCCGACCCAGCCAGCCCATGCGGGTGCCCGGGATGCTGTCCTCGATCTGCAGGAAGTTGGAGACAGTCCATTCCGGGGCATTGTCCAAGGCCTCACCGGACAGGTCCTGTACGCAGTCAGGGACCACAAAGGGGCTCCCGCCGGTGACTTCGAATACCTGGGCGGCGGTGCACTCGCCGGTTTCGAAATCCTGGTACTCCGCCTTGTTGTAGCCGATGGCGGTGCCGATAGTGACGTTGCCATTCGGCACGTAGAGGATGTCCAGTTCCACGCCGCTGCTTTCCAGGGAGCCGGCATTGCGCACGGTGATGTTGGTGCCGTCAAAGCCCTGGGCCTGGAAGTCGTCGTAGTCGATGTAGAACACGGTGCCGTTCACCTGCAGCTTCCGGTCCAGCCAGGAGCCTTTCCAGCCCAGTTCATAGTTGCGCGAGCGCTCGTCGTCGAATTCACCGCTCAGCCCCACCGCCGTGCGCAGCTGGTTGAAGCCGCCGGACTTGAAGCCCTGGGCGAAGCTGGCGTAGAGCATCACGTCGTCGTTCAGGAAATGGCTCAGCGCCACGGTGGCGGAGAAATCGCTGGCGTCGCGCTGTTCATCCACCTCCAGGTTGGGTCCGGCGATGGGCGGTGCGTCGAAGATGGTCTCCGGCACCGTGGTCTGGCTGCCGGAGCGCTCCTTTTCCTCGTAGGTGCCGCGGCCGCCCAGGGTCAGGCGCCAGTCTTCCGCGAAGTCCCAGTTGGCCTGGCCGAAGGCGGCATAGCTGGTGGTTTCATGGGTGTTGCTGTCGTAGTTGACGGACCCCTCGGGGAAGATCAGGCCGAAGCCGAACAGCGGCCCCAGCAGCTCCAGCATGCCGGTTTCCCCGAGCGTGTCCATTTCCGAGTAGAAGAAGTACAGGCCCGCCACGTAGTCCCAGTTCTCGAAGTCCGGCGAGGTGATGCGAAACTCGCTGGAGTACTGGTCCATATCCACCTGGGTGGAACCGGCCACGGCCTCGTAGTGGGAAAAGTCCCCGTCCCAGATCGAGCTGTTCTCGTAGGTGCGCCAGGCGTTGAGCCAGGTCAGGCTGTATTCGTTGTCCATCTCCAGGTTCCACTCGGCGGCCGCGCCGCCCACCTCGACCTCATTGGTCCAGGGCTGGTTGAAGTAGACATTGCGGTCTTTCGGGTCCGGGTCGGGCAGGGGTTCCCCGGTTTCCTCGGCGATCAGGTCAAAGGGCAGGCCCAGGGCGGAGCCGCCACCGATATAGTCGATCACGTCCGGGGCACAGCAGTCGCTGTTCTCCTCGGCGTAGTCGAGGCTCAGCATCAACTCGCCGGCATCGCCCAGGTTGAACAGGGTGCGTGAGCGCACGCCCCAGCGGTCGGCGTTGTTGGTTTCGTCGCCGAGGTACTCGTTGTCATCAAAACCGTCGCGATCCACGCTGTAGGCCGAGACGCGCATGGCGTGGCCGCTGTTGCCCAGCGGCGTGTTGACCATGCCGCGCAGTTCAAAGGCGTCGTAGTTGCCCACCACCCCTTCAAACTCGGCTTCGAATACTTCGCTGGGGGCCTTGGAGTAGATATTCATGGCGCCGGCGGCGGTGTTCTTGCCGTACAGGGTGCCCTGGGGGCCGCGCAGCACTTCCACGCGCTCGATGTCCATGAAGTCTGCCACGCTCATGCCGGCACGGCCCTGGTAGACCCCGTCGATGAACATGCCCACGCTGGGGTCGATGCCGGCGTTGGTGCCGATGGAGCCGATCCCGCGGATGCGAACCGACGTGGAGCGGCTGTCCTGCACCGCGGCGATCCGCAGGCTGGGTGTGTACTGCTCCAGTTGCTTCAGGTTGTAAGTGCCCGAGTCCTTGAAGAACTCGCTGGTGAAGGCCGCGACCGAGACGGCGACTTCCTGCAGGTTCTGCTCGCGGCGGTTGGCGGTGACGATAACCTCTTCGATGGCTACCGCCTCGTCCTCGGGTAGCTGCGCCTGCGCGCCGCTTGCCAGCAGCGCCAGGGTGATCGCCCCAGGCAATGTTCGCATGGTGTTCATGGTGACCTCCTCGCCACGGCTACGGGAGCGTGGCGTTGTTTTTATGTTTTTTTATGGAGGGTCCGGCCTAGTTCACGCCAAGACCCTCGAATATTGCGGTAATAACAAAATCCCGTACCTGGCGTTCCGTGTAGTTCTCGCCGTACAGGTGATTCAGGCGCCTGTCGTTGGCGAGGCTCACGAAGCCGTGCACCGTGGACACGATGGAGATGGCCTGCAGGGTCGGGTCGCCCTGGCGTACCAGGCCGATGTCCTGGGCCATGCGCAGGTCGTCGATCATGCGCACAAAAGAGGCAGCACTGGTATGCCGGAGTGCCTCGTTCCCCTTGCTGGCCAGCAGGTCGCCGCTGAACATAACCCGGTAGTAGGCCGGGTAGCGCATGGCGAAATCCAGGTAGGCCTCACCGCTGGCAGCAAACTGCGCCAAGGGGTCGCTGCCGGCGGCGCTGCGTGCCCGTTCCATCTCCTCGTCCAGCAGTTCAAAGCCGCGCTCTACTACCGCCAGGATCAGGTCGTCCTTGTCAGGGAAATGCCGGTAGGGCGCCGCGTGCGAGACACCGGCGCGGTGCGCGACCTTGCGGATCGTCAGCCCCTGGGGCCCGATCTCGTCAATGATCTCCAGCGCGGCCTCGATCAGCGCGGTGCGCAGGTCACCGTGATGGTAGGCGGCTTTTACGACTGCCATGGGAAACGTCTATTCATGTTTTCGAGTCTACCGCAATTAAAAGCAGATGTTTATATTGTAAACTTCAAAATCCACTGCTATGTTGCCATAGTAAACAATAAAAACCTGGGAGACCGCCATGACTGAGGCAATGCCCGACAACCGCTTTCTGCAGGGTGCCTTCGCACCGATTGATATCGAATACGACCTGGCCGAACTGAAGATCGAGGGCGAAGTGCCCCGCGATCTCAACGGCAGCTTCTACCGCAACGGTCCCAACCAGCAGTTCCCGCCGCGCGGCGATTACCACCTGTTTGCCGGTGACGGCATGACCCATGCCTTTCATATCGAGGACGGCAAGGTCAGCTACCGCAACCGCTGGATCCGCACGGCCAAGTTCAAGCTGGAGCAGGAACACCAGAAGGCGATGATCGACCCGATGAACCCGTTCAACAGCGAACAGGGTTTCGAGGATTTTGTGTTCAACGACAAGGACGGGCTCGCCAATACCGCCTGTGTCTGGCACGGCGGCAAGTTCCTGGTGATGGAAGAGGGGCATCCGCCCTTCGAGGTCGACCCGGTGACGCTGGAGTCAATCGGTACCTTCAATTACGGCGGTAAGCTGGAAACGGCGATGACCGCCCACCCCAAGCTCGACCCACGGACCGGTGAAATGCTGTTTTTCGCCTACATGTCCTCCGGGCCCTTTGCCTCCGATGTGACCCTGCACAAGGTCAACGCGGACGGTGTGCTGACCGAATCGCACAGGATCGACACTCCCTACCCGGCCATGGTTCACGACTTCGTGGTCACCGAGAACTACATCCTGTTCCCGATCTTCCCGCTGATTGGCACCCTCGAGCGGGCCATGGAAGGCAAGATGCCTTTTGCCTGGGAGCCCGACCAGGGCGCCTCGGTGGCCGTGCTGCCGCGCCATGGCAGTGCCGCTGACATCCGCTGGGTAGAGTGCGACCCGGTGTTTGTCTTCCACTTCATGAACGGCTTCGACCGCGATGGCGTGATTACCGTGGATGCCTGCCAGTTTGCCTACGCGCCGCTGTTCCCGCGCCCCGATGGCACCATGCTGCCGGACAATGACGCGGTACTGACGCGCTGGACCATCGACATGAACAATCCCGCGGCCAGGGTGGTACACCACCAGATTGGTGAAGACCGCGCGGAATTCCCGGTCACTGACCCGCGCCTGGCGATGCAGGATTACCGCTTTGGCTATCACACCTCGGCGAACACCGACGATGGTGAGATGTACAACAAGCTGGTGTGCTTCGATCACCACACCGGTGCCAGTTCCAGCTACACCTTCGGTGAACGCCGCACCAACTTCATTTCCGAGGCGCTCTTCGTGCCGCGCTCAGCGGAGGCGGCAGAAAACGAGGGCTACCTGCTGACGGTGGCGACCGATCTCAACGAGGGCGCCAGTTCGCTGGCTATCCTGGATGCGCAGAATGTGAGTGCCGGGCCATTGGCGAAAGCGAAACTTGAGCATCGCATACCGATTGGCTTCCACGGCGGCTGGAGACCGGCTGGCTAAGGGTTTGGAGTGAAGTAGAAAAAACGGCGCCTGCAAAACAGGCGCCGTTTTTTGTTGTGGGTAGGACCGACTTACTTGAAGTATTCGGGGTCGTCCGAATAGATCACCCAGAACTTGGTATAGCCCTCGGTAATCCAGGTGCCCGTCCATTCCTTGGGAACGCTGATGGCTTCCCCGGCGGACACCTCGGTCACGGTGCCGTCGCTCGACACCAGCGTCACACCACCTTCCACGAAGTACATGAACTCATCGACACCGTAGGGTTCAGTAATCTCGGCGCGGGTCTTGCCGGACTTGTACATGCCGGAAGCGAAGCGCCCGTCGGAGCTCAGCATCGAGGTGACATCCTCGGTCTTGTGCCCGTCTTCATGGGTGGTGGCAAGCATGTCCGGGCGTTTGAAGATGGCGCCGGCGGCATCGCCGGCGCTGATCTTCGCCGGGTGCACGGTGTCTGCCACGGCGGCGGGTACTGCCAGCAGGGCGCAGACCAGAAGGGCGGGAATACCCGTTGCCTTGATTCGCTTGTTCATGAGCAGGTCTCCTTGTTCAGGGCCTAGTTGAAGTTCTTGCGCAGCGTCACGCCCCAGGTAGAGGGTTCATTGTAGTAGGCGATCATGCGACCGTCCTGGGCCACGCCATCGGCGATGGTATTGGTGTAATCCTCGTCACCGATATTACGCCCCCAGGCCACGATTTCCGCATCCCAGTTCTCGAACACGAGGCCCGCGCGCAGGTTGATGATGTCGTATTCATCCGCCAGCTTCAGCGGGTCCTGGTTGACGTCTGTCATGCGCTCGTCAAACCAGATGTACTCGCCGTACACGAAGGCGGTGATATTGCTGCCGAGATTAAAATCCTGGCGCAGGGAAGTCACCACCACGTTTTCCGGGTTACCTGACAACAGGCCGCCGGAGCGGTCACAGGAGCCATCGCCGTTTTCCTGTGGGTCGGGCTGTTGGGTGTGGAACGGGGTGCCCACCCAGCAGCTGCCCTGTTCGAAGTCCTTGTACTCGGCATCGTTGTAGGCGTAGGCCAGGGTAACGGTGGTGTTGTTGAGCGGCTGCCAGAGTACATCCAGCTCGCCACCCCAGGCCTCCGCGGTGCCTGCATTCTGCAGGGCGAAGCCGACGCTCTGGAAGGAGATGGTTTGCAGGTCGTCAGTGTCCGTGCTGTGCAGTGCCACGTTGACGCGCAGCGCCTGCTCGGGGAAATCCGCTTTCATGCCCACTTCAAAGGCTTCGGATTCCTCGGCGTCAAACACCACGTCCAGGGCCGGGTCGATACGGTCAGTGTTGATGCCGCCCGCCTTGTAGCCGGTACCGTAAGAGGCGTAGAACATGATGTCGTCAGAGGCAAACCAGCTGATCTTGGCGGTGCCGGTGACCTGGTCGTCGTCGATTTCCTCGTCGACATTGTCACGCGGCGCAAGCGGCGGGAAGAAGGCAAATCCCAGGCCCGGGTTTTCCTCGGTGAAGGTGTTGGTCATGTCCTTGTCTTCGTGGGTCCAGCGCAGGCCGGCGGTCAGCACAATGCTGTCGGTCAGGTTGTAGTCCACCTGGCCGAACACCGCATAGGCTTCATGCTCCTGCTCCGCGATATCCAGAGCGAAGCTGCCATCGGGAAACAGGAAGGAAGGTACGCCCACCAGCGGGCCGGTATCCTCGCCGACGATGGTCTGGGTTTCCGAATCGAGTTCCTGCCAGAAGTAGAACAGGCCGGCCACGTAGGTCAGTCGCTCGCCCTCATTGCTGATGCGGAACTCCTGGGAGAACTGCGACTGGTTGGCATCGTTGATGCGCACCAGGGCGTCGATGTCGTAGAAGTCAGCGTCGATATTGTCGTAGGAATCGAACTCGCGATAAGCGGTAATGCTGGTCAGGTCAGCCCAGTCCATGGCCCAGTCGATCTGCACCGAGATGCCGGTGTCCTCGTTCTCGCTGGTGGGCAGGAAGCTGGTGGCTACTTCGTAGTCGAAGAAATCGTTCTGGGGGATCACGGTGCCACCGAGGCCAACCACGGTGGCGTCTGAACCTACCACGGGCTCGGAGCCGGGCGGCAGCTGCTGCGCCACCAGGTTGTTGGTCCAGTTGCCCACGGCGCAGCAGACCTCGTCGATTTCGGAACGGTCGACAATCACGTGCACCGACACATCGTCGCTGGGCAGCCACAGGGCCTGCAGGCGCGCGCCCCAGCGATCCCGGTCTTCCAGCACTTCGTCACCGATATTCACGGCGTCTACGAAGCCGTCTCGCTCCTGGTAGAAGCCGGTGGCGCGAATCGCGAGCTTGTCGTCGGCCAGCGTCAGGCTTTTGGCACCGTTGAGCTGAAGCAGGTCGTAGTCACCACCGGTGGCTTCCAGGAAGCCTGTGCCTTCAAAGTCCGGGCGCACGCTGGTCATGGTAATCGCGCCGGCGGGCGTGTTACGGCCGAACAGGGTGCCCTGGGGGCCACGCAGCACTTCCACGGACTGCACGTCGACCAGGTTGTTGATCATGGCGCTTTGGCGGGCCCGGTAGACACCGTCCACGTACAGGCCCACGGAGGATTCCAGGCCGAAGTTCTGGGAGCTGGTAAATACACCGCGAATACTGAAAGTCGAGGTGGTAGAAGTTTGGCTTTTGCCGACAATCAGCGCCGGGTCGATATTGGAAACCTCGAAGAAGTCGCGCACGCCGCTTTCCTCGAGACGCTCACCGGTGAACGCGGTGACGGCTACAGGCACGTCCTGCAAGCTCTGTTCACGCTTCTGCGCGGTGACGATCACTTCCTCCAGTATGGGCTGAGCAACACTGGGGCCTGCGGAGACCGCGGCCGCAGCCGCGATCGCAATTGCGAGTCTGGTCTTGTGCATGGTTACCTCGGGGCTTTTTTATAGGCGCCGCTGGCGCGACGGTTTATCGTTGCCAAAGACGATAAGTGGTATGAATAGGGATTTCCACCTTGAATATTACGCATTTCTTCGGGGGTGCCGGACGTTGCTATAGTGTCTGCTACACGCATGTTCCCGGAGAGTCCCCATGAGAATCCTTGTTGCCGCGCTGTTGCTTTGCCTCTCTACCCTGGCGGGTGCCCAGTCGACCCCGGAGGACAGGCTGGCGGCGGCCGGTTATACCCTGCCACCGCCAGCGACGCCGGTGGCTGCCTATGTGACATGGCGCCGCAGCGGCAATACCCTGTATTTGTCAGGCCACGGTGAATGCCGCAAGGATTTCACGCGCGGCAAGGTCGGCAAGGACCTGAGTCTGGAGGAGGGCTACGCTGCCGCCCAGCGCGTCGGACTGTGCATGCTCTCCACCATCAAATCCGCGGTGGGTGAGCTGTCGAGTGTGAAGCAGGTGCTGCGCATCGACGGCATGGTCAATGCGGTCGATGGCTTCGGCGAGCAGCCGGAAGTCATCAATGGCTTCTCCGAGCTGTTCGTGGTGGCCTTCGGTGATGCCGGCCTGGGCGCGCGCGCCGCGGTCGGCATGGGATCGCTGCCGCGCAACATCCCGGTGGAAATTTCCGCGATTGTGGAGTTACACGGGGAATAGCGGCCTGGGCCTTAGTCGATTTCGACGATGCTCTTGCCAATCGGCAGCATGGAGATCTCGATGAACTTGATGTGCTGGTAGCCGAAGGGAATGCCGATAATGGTGATGAAGTAGCCGATCGCCAGCATCAGGTGGCCGATGGCCAGCCAGAAGCCGGCGAAGATGAACCAGATGATATTGCCCAGCAGGCCCAGGGCGCCGGTACCGATATCGTCTTCGCCGGTGAGCCGTTTGCGGCTGACTGCCTCGCGCCCGAAAGGCCAGATCACGAACCAGCCAATGTTGAAGCAAGCCCTGGCCCAGGGCAGGCCGACGATGGTGATGGCGGCGAGCAGCCCGTAGAAAAACCACGCCAGGCCCATAAAGAAACCGCCGAACAGTACCCACAGGATATTCAGGAACAGGCTCACGGATCGCCTCCTCAGTTCATCAGGGCTGCCAGAGTAACCCGATGCGGGGCGAAAAGAGAATCCTGAAGTCGCTGCGCTAGGTGCCGCAGAAAGTCTGTCGGACGACCTGCTCCGGTCGTGGCGGGAGAGCGTAGCGCGCGTCCGCCGGGTCGAAGTCAAAGGGCGTTTCCAGTCGCGTTACCAGGGCTTCGAACACGCTGAAGTCTCCCTCGTCCTCGGCGGCGCGAATGGCTTCTTCCACCAGGTGGTTGCGCGGGATGAAGACCGGGTTGGCTCGCGACATGATCTCGCGGCGGTTGCCGGGGAACTGGGATTCCCGGGCCGCACGCTGTTCAAAACGTTCCAGCCACGGACCGAACAGCTCCGGCAGTGTGAAGATCTCCTCCACGGTCGCCTTGCCAGGCCTGGGAGCGGTACGCTCCGTCAGCGCCCGGAATGTGAGCGTGAAGTCTGTGGCAGTCTCGCTCATCACGCTTAGCAGATCCTGGACCAGGGCCTCGTCCTCGTCGCCTTCCAGGGTTAGGCCCAGTTTCCTGCCCATGCCCGCCTGGTGGGCGTCCAGGAACAGCTCCGGAAAGCGGTCGATGCTCGACTGGGCCAGTTCCACCGCCGCATCGTTGTCGCCGTCCAGCAAGGGCAGCAAGGTCTGGGCGAAACAGGCCAGGTTCCAGTGCGCGATGCCCGGCTGGTTCTGGTAGGCGTAGCGGCCGCCATGGTCGATGGAGCTGTAGACCGTCTCAGCGTTGAAGTCGTCCATGAAGGCACAGGGCCCGTAGTCGATGGTTTCGCCGCTGATCAGCATGTTGTCGGTATTCATCACACCGTGGATGAAACCCACCAGCTGCCAGCGCGCGACCAGCGCGGCCTGCCTCGCCACCACCTGCTGCAGCAGCGCCAGGGCGCGGTTATCGCTGTCGGCAAACTCCGGATAGTGGCGTTCGATGCTGTGGTCCACCAGCAGCTGTAATGCCTCGGTGTCCTGGCGCGAAGAGAAGAACTGGAAAGTGCCGAAGCGGATATGGCTGCTGGCCACCCTCGCCAGCACGCCACCCGGGAGCACGCTTTCCCGGTAGACCTCATCGCCCGTGGTTACCGCCGCCAGGCTGCGCGTGGTGGGAATACCCAGGGCGTACATGGCCTCGCTGACCACGTATTCGCGAATCACCGGCCCCAGCGGAGCGCGGCCGTCGCCCATGCGTGAATAGGGTGTGCGGCCAGAGCCCTTGAGCTGTATGTCGTAACGCTTGCCGTCGGCACCGATCACTTCGCCCAGCAACAGGGCGCGGCCGTCACCGAGCTGGGGATTCCAGCTGCCGAACTGGTGGCCGGCGTAGACCGTGGCAATCGGGTCTGCGCCTTCCGGCACACGGTTCCCGGCGACCACTTCGGTGCCTTCCTGCGAGCCCAGCCAGTCAGCGTCTATGCCGAGGAAGTCCGCCAGCGGCCGGTTGACGCGAATGGGTCCGGGATGGCTGACAGGCTCAGGCGCCAGGCGCGAAAAAAAGCGCTCGGGCAGGCGGGCATAGCTGTTGTCGAAAGGAAGTTGCATAGGGGGAAACCTGGTAACCGCGGCGATGCATGATTATACGTCGCCGCGGCCCGCGCGGAGTAATACGTAGTCGCGGCAGGGCTATTGCGGTGCTGCCGCCAGGTCCTCGCGCAGGGTGCGCGACGCCAGGTAGAAATGGCACAGCGACCAGAACATCACTACCGGCAGGATGTAGAGCATGGCATAGCGCAGTGACTCCCGGCCGAGAGTCGGCTCGAGCATGTCGCTGGCCATGCCAATGGTCCAGGGGCCGAGACCCAGGCCGATGATATTGATGATCAGGAACAGGATCGCCGAAGCCATGGCACGCATGCGCAGGCCCACCAGGCCGTGGGTGGTGGCAATGGTGTTGCCGAGGTAAACGTTGCTGACGATCCCCGGGAATACCATCAGGCTCAGGGCAACATAGGGATTGCTGGCCAGGTAGACGCCCACAATGAAGGGCAGGCCCATCAGGCCGGTGATCACCGGCAGCCAGGCATACCAGCGCTTGTCGCGCGGCGCCAGGTAGTCCGCCAGCAGGCCGCCGCCGAACACGCCGATAGCGCCGCCGCCACCCAGAATCAGTGACAGCCAGGTACCCAGCTCCCCGGTACTCATTTCGTGAGTGCGGATCATGAACGAAGCCGTCCAGTTCGCCATGCTGTAACCGCAGAAGGCATTGAGGGCGGCGCCCATGGCCAGGTGGCGAAACGAGCGCCGGCTCCACAGCGTGCGCAGCACTTCGCCAAAGGGCACGCTGTCCTCCGAGGCGGTCTTGTTCTCGGAGATGCCGCGCACCGGTTCCGCCACGGTAAAGCGCACCAGGATGGCCAGCAGGATGCCCGGGGCGCCGACCACCAGAAAGGCCACCCGCCAGCCGAAGAATTCGTTGAGCCAGCCGCCCGCCAGGAAACCGAACAGGATGCCGATGTTGACCCCGGTAGAGTAGAAGCCGATGGCGCTGGCCCGGCGTTCCGGCGGGAAGATATCGGAGATGATGGCATGGGAGGGCGGGCTGCCACCGGCCTCGCCGACGCCGACGCCGATACGCGCCAGCAGTAGCTGGATATAGTTCTGCACGAAGCCGCTGATGGCGGTCATGAAGCTCCAGATAAACAGCGACAGGGCGACGATGTTGCGCCGGTTGCCGCGATCCGCCCAGCGTGCGATGGGAATTCCGGCGGTGACGTAGAAGGCGGCGAAGGCAAAGCCGGTAAGCAGGCCCAACTGGCTGTCCGAGAGAGACAGCTCGTCCTTGATGGCCTCCTGCAGTATGGCCAACAGCTGCCGATCAATGAAGTTGAAGCTGTACACCACCGTGAGCACGCCCAGCGCGTAGTAGGCGCTTTTGCGAGATGCATAAGGGTTGTGAACCGGGGGATGGACAGCGGAATCCTGCGAGGCTTCAGTAGACATCGGCGTCAGATGCTCTTGTTGTTATTCGGGCGTTGTTATCGTTCGTCTATCGCGCGACAGCCTAGCAACTCCCCATCTGTGCGTACAGAACCGGGCACAGGGAAGCTGTTGCTATACTGGCCTGTCGAAGAATGGAGAGCACGCATGCGCACTACCTTGTTACTGCTGTTGATGCTGCCCGGATTGGTCCTGGCGGCGGCGGAACCCGGAGAAGAGGGCATTGCCCGTGCCCTCGAGCAGGGAGTGGCGCCGCCGGTAACAGCGCCGGATCGGGGTTCGGAAAGCGCGGGCCCCTATGATCGGCTGCTGATTCGCAATGCTTTCCTGTTCGACGGCAGTGCACCGATGCAGGGGCCCACCAGCATCGAGGTGCGCGGCGACCGGATCACCGCCATCGGCGGCTCACTCAAGCCCGATGCCAACACCGAGGTCATCGACGCGGAGGGCCTCTATGTCATTCCCGGCATGGTCGATTCCCACGTTCACCTCGGCACGCCCAACCATGCCTATGCCGGCAAGCTCACCGACCCGGACTATGTGATGAAGCTCTACCTTGCCCACGGGGTTACCACCCTGCGCGATGTCGGTTCGGTCATGGGCCTGGAGTGGACAGTGGAACACAAGCGGCGCGCCGAGCGCGGTGAAATCACCTCGCCGCGCATCGTCGCCTACTCCATGTTCCCGCGCCAGCATGCGGACGTCGATGCGGCCCGGCGCTGGGTGCGCGCGGTGAAGCGCAAGGGTGCCGATGGCGTAAAGTTCCGCGGTGGCGCGCCTGAGCTGGTGGCAGCAGCCATTGATGAAGCGCGCAAGCTGGATATGAAAACCGCCATGCATCACGACCAGACGTCAGTAACCCGTATGCACGTGCTGGACTCTGCGCGCATGGGTCTCGACAGCATGGAGCACTGGTACGGCCTGCCGGAAGCGATGTTCGAAGACCGGCGCGTGCAGGACTATCCGCTGGACTACAACTACAGCGATGAACAGGATCGCTTCGGCGAAGCGGGCCGACTCTGGGTGCAGGCGGCAGCGCCTGGCTCCCCGACCTGGTATGAAACCATCGACGAGTTGATCGCGCTGGATTTCACCATCGACCCGACCCTGACCATTTACGAGGCCAGCCGTGATGTGGAAAAGGCACGACTCGCCGAATGGCACCAGGACTACACCATGCCCTACATCATGCGGGCATTTGAGCCGGACCCGGAAGTGCATGGCTCCTACTTTTTTGACTGGACCACTGCCCACGAGGTGGCCTGGCGCCAGAACTACCAGATCTGGATGCAGTTCCTCAACGATTACAAGAATTCGGGCGGCCGGGTGACAGCCGGTTCAGATGCCGGCTATATCTACAAGCTCTACGGGTTTTCCTACATCCGCGAGCTGGAGCTGCTGCAGGAGGCGGGCTTCCATCCGCTGGAGGTATTGACGGCGGCCACCCTCAGCGGCGCCGAGCTGCTGGGCATGGATGACGAGATCGGTACCATCCAGGTGGGCAAGAAGGCCGACCTGGTGCTGGTGGCCGACAACCCGGTGGCCAACTTCAAGGTGCTCTACGGCACCGGGCACCGGCGCCTCGACCGCGCTACCAATACCATGGAACGGGCCGAAGGCATCCGCTACACGATCAAAGACGGCATCGTTTTCGACGCCAAGCAGATGCTGACACAGGTGCGCCAGATGGTGGCAGATGAAAAGGCGGCGGAGGCGGGCAATTGAGGTCGCCCTCTGCGTTCACCACTGACTACAGCGAGATTCGCGAGTCGGTGGCCAGGCTCTGCGCCGACTTCCCCGGCGATTACTGGCGCGACCTGGATCGCGAACGGGGTTACCCCACCGCGTTTGTACAGGCCCTGACCGAGGCGGGTTACCTGTCGGTGTTGATTCCGGAGGCTTACGGCGGCGCCGGGTTGCCGCTGACGGCGGCCTGTGCCGTGCTCGAGGAAATCCAGCGCGCCGGCTGCAACGGTGGCGCCTGCCACGCCCAGATGTACACCATGGGTACCCTGTTGCGGCACGGCAGTGAGGCGCAGAAGCAGCGCTACCTGCCGGCGATCGCCAGCGGCGAGTTGAGACTGCAGGCCTTTGGCGTCACCGAGCCCGGCAGTGGTACCGATACCACGCGAATACGCACCCGCGCTGAGCGCGACGGTGACCACTACGTGGTCAACGGCTCCAAGGTGTGGATTTCCCGCACCGAGCACTCCGACCTGATGGTGCTGCTGGTGCGCACCGCGCCCCGGGAAGAGGGCGCCAGGCCCAGCGATGGCATGTCAGTGCTGTTGGTGGACTTGCGGGACGCAGTGGGCAACGGCCTTACCATCAAGCCGATTCGTACCATGATGAACCATGCCACCACCGAGCTGTTCTTCGATGACCTGCGGGTGCCTGCCGAGAACCTGGTCGGTGAAGCGGGGCGTGGCTTCCGCTACATCCTCGATGGTATGAATGCCGAGCGCATATTGATCGCCGCCGAGTGCATTGGTGATGCCCGCTATTTTGTGGACCGGGCCTCCTCCTATGCCGGGGAACGGGTAGTTTTTGGCCGGGCCATCGGCGAGAACCAGGGGATCCAGTTCCCTATTGCACGCGCCCATGTGCAGGCAGAAGCGGCCGCGGGGATGGTACAGGAAGCGGCGCGGCGCTTCGACGCAGGCGAAAACTGCGGTGCCCAGGCCAACATGGCCAAGCTGCTGGCCTCGGAAGCGGCCTGGGCGGCCGGCGATACCTGTATCCAGACCTTCGGCGGCTACGGGTTTGCGGAGGAATACGATATCGAGCGCAAGTTCCGCGAGACCCGCCTGTACCAGGTGGCGCCAATCTCCACCAACCTCATCCTTTCGCACGTGGCCACCCACGAGCTGGGATTGCCGCGGTCCTACTGAACGGGTTGTGAGAAAGCCCGCGCCCGGTGGGCACCGCGGCGCGGGCAGCGTGGCGGGGATTACTCTTCGCTGCTGCGCACCTGGTCATCATGACGCTGGCGATAGATGCTGGCGCGATTGCGATCGGCGGTGGTTTGCAGGTTGGCGCGCTCGCGGCGGGTCAGTTCACCATCGGAGCGGAAGTGCTGCTCCTTGCGCTCCAGGTTGACCTGCTGCCGGCCCAGGCGATGGGCCTCGCGCCGGGTCAGGCTGCCGTCGTCGATGCCGGCGCGGATGGAGTCCCGCTGGGCTGCCTGGCGCTGGTTGATACCCGCCGCCTCGGCCGTATCCGCGGCCAGGCAGGCGGCAGAAAGGCTGGCGGCAATGAAGGTGGCGATAATGGTTTTCATCTTATGTCTTCCTTGTGGGTTTCTAGAGGCGGCACTGCTAACTCTCTATCCGCTACAACCTCTACAACGCGATGGCCGGGGACTCGCCGACTGCGCTGCGTAAAGAAAGGTAAAGACGGGCCGGGAGGTTTGTGCACAGAGTGGCAGGCACTGTGCACAAGCCACTGTGCAGAAGCCGCTACGTAGATGCTGCTTTGTTGTTTAACATTACTGTCATATCTCTCGCCCACCATGCGGGCTCGATTGCCGTAATGCCGGCCAGGCGTTAACCAGCCAGGGAAATCCATGTTCAGCGACAAACTCAGCGTTTTTTTCTTTCTGCTGCTGGCTGTCACCGTGCTGTCCTTTACCGCCTGGGGTCTCGACTACGTCAACTTCAGCCATGTCACGCTATTCGTGTTGGCCACGGCATTCGGCCTGTTCATGGCCTTCAACATTGGCGGTAACGACGTCGCCAACTCCTTCGGTACCAGCGTTGGCGCCGGCACGCTGACCATCAAGCAGGCGCTGGCGGTGGCGGCGATCTTCGAGGTCAGCGGGGCGATGATCGCCGGTGGCGCGGTGACCGACACCATTCGCAAGGGCATCGTCGACCTGAACCAGCTCACCGGCAGTGCCGGTGTCGACGCCATGGACTTCGTCTACATCATGATGTCCGCCCTGCTGGCCGCGGCCCTGTGGCTGTTGGTAGCCACGCGCAAGGGCTGGCCGGTGTCCACCACCCACTCGATCATCGGCGGCATCGTCGGCTCATCCATCACCCTGGGCGCGATTGTCAGTGGCATGGGGGATGCCTTCGGCCTGGTGCAGTGGGGGCAGATCGGCGCTATTGTCGTCTCCTGGATACTGTCACCGGTGCTGGGTGGCATGGTGTCCTACACCCTCTACAGCGCCATCAAGAAGCACGTACTGGAGTACAACGACGAGGCCAAGCAGCAGCTTGCGGTGCTGGACGAGGAGACCGACAAGCTCAAGGATCACCACAAGACTGTGTTTGACCGGTTAACGGAGCTTGAGCGCATTGCCTTCACCAATGCCATGGCGCGTGACGCAGCCCACTGGCAGATCGAGCGGGGCAAGCATCACACCTTCGAGTCGGACTACTACCGCGACCTGCATGCCATCGAGCGCCAGCGCGAAGAGATAGACGCCCACCGGGCCCTGGTCTTCCTGGTGCCGATGATTGCGGCCCTGGCCTCCACCATTATCACCGCCATGCTGTTGTACAAGGGCCTGAAGAACATGCAGCTGGGGCTGTCGGACCTGCAGAACATGCTCATCATGATGATGGTGGCCTCAGCGGTGTGGATGGCGCTGTATATCCTGGCGCGGACCCAGCGCGCCAGTTCGCTGGACCAGTCCACCTTCCTGCTGTTCAGCTGGATGCAGGTGTTTACCGCCGCGGGCTTTGCCTTCAGCCACGGCAGCAACGATATCGCCAACGCCATTGGCCCCTTCGCTGCGGTACTGGATGTGCTGCAGTCGGGCGAGATCAATGCCAGGGCGCCGGTACCGCCGGCGGCCATGCTGTCCTTCGGCATCGCCCTGGTAGCGGGGCTGTGGTTTATCGGCAAGGAAGTGATCCAGACGGTGGGCACCAACCTCACCAAGATGCACCCGGCGTCAGGCTTTTCGGCGGAGCTGTCGGCCGCCGCTGTGGTCCTGCTGGCTTCCGCCTTTGGCATCCCGGTGTCGAGCACCCATATCCTGGTGGGTGCGGTACTGGGGATCGGCCTTGCCAACCGCTCCACCAACTGGGACCTGATGAAACCCATCGGCGCCGCCTGGGTCATCACCCTGCCGGCGGCGGCGATGCTCTCCAGCCTGGTGTTTGTAGTCCTGCGGGCGGTCTTCTAGGCCGCGCCCCGGGTCACGCCCGGTACAGAGTCCAGGCACCGATCAGGATGAAGCCCACGCCTGCAATGTAGTGCAGGACTTTCTCGCTGATGTAGTTGGCCAGCAGGCTGCCGGCCAGCACGCCGATCGCTGAGGCCAGCACCAGCGCGGCAGAGGCCGCGAGGAACACGGTCCACTTGCTGACCTCGCGATCCGCCGCAAACAGCATGGTGGCAAGCTGGGTTTTGTCGCCCAGCTCGGCTATGAATACGGCAGCAAATACCGTTGCGAAGATTTTCCAGTCCATGTGGCTATTTTGGACTCCTGGAGCCGCCCCAGTCACGAAGATTGACAGCGCAAATAGCAGCACTTCGAGTAGCGGAATGTCTCGGCTGTGGAAGGAATCCCCTCGGAAACCTGCCTGATGCGGCTGTCGCATTGCCGCGTGGCGCATATTCTCGAGCGGGTGACGGTCTTTGTTCCCGCCTGGCTAATGTTCGGATTCTCCCGTACTTGCCCTGCTCTTCTATAATCAGGCTTTTGCTTCCCCGGAGTGCGATATGGCAGCTATCACCGATATGGTCGACCTCAGCGTGGAAAACGGCATTGCCGTTCTCACCATCGACAACCCACCCGTAAACGCCCTCAGCCAGGGGGTGCGCCAGGGGATCAAGGAGGGCATTGAGCAGTGTCTGTCCGACGAGGCGGTGGAAGCCGTGGTTCTCACCTGCGCGGGGCGTACCTTTATTGCCGGCGCGGATATCACCGAGTTCGGTGGGCCTCCGAAGGAGCCGGGGCTGCACGAAACCCTCGACACCATGGAGAACGCGGCCAAGCCCATCATTGCGGCGATTCACGGCACAGCCCTCGGCGGTGGCCTGGAGACTGCCCTGTGCTGTCACTTCCGCATCTGTGATGCGGGTGCGCGCTTCGGGCTGCCGGAAGTGAATCTCGGCTTGCTGCCCGGTGCGGGCGGTACCCAGCGGCTGCCAAGGGTTGTGGGGGTAGACCAGGCGCTGGTGATGATGACCAGCGGCGCGCAGATCGGCAGCGCCGAGGCACTGCAGCACGGTCTGGTGGCGGAGATTGTTGAAGGGGGCCTGCGCGAGGGCGCCGTGGCCTTTGCCCGCAAGGTGCTGGACGAGGGCCGCCCCCTGGTTCGCATCCGCGACCTGGATGACAAGCTGCAACCCGCCCGCGACAACCCCGGCAAGTTCGACGATTTCCGCAAGGCCATCGCTCGCAAGGCGCGCGGTTTCCTGGCGCCTGAGTACAACATCCGCTGTATCGAGGCGGCGGTGAACCTGCCCTTCGACGAGGGCATGGCCGTTGAGCGCGAGCTGTTTATGGAGCTGATGGCGGGACCCCAGTCCACGGCCCAACAGTACTTCTTCTTCTCCGAGCGGGAAGCCGCCAAGATCCCCGACGTGCCCCGGGAGACCCCGGAGCGGTCCATCGGGAAAATCGGCATCATAGGCGCCGGCACCATGGGCGGCGGTATCTCCATGAACTTCGCCAATATCGGCTTGCCGGTCACCATCGTCGAGACCACCCCGGAGGCCCTGGACCGCGGCCTGGGCATTATCCGCAAGAACTACGAGAACACTGCGGCCAAAGGGCGCATCAGCGCCGACGACGTGGAGACACGCTGCGGTTTGATAACCGGCAGCCTCGCCCTCGAAGACCTGGCTGACTGCGACCTCATTATCGAGGCGGTGTTCGAGAACATGGACATCAAGAAGGAGATCTTCAGCAAGCTTGACGCGATCGCCAGGCCGGGGGCGATTCTCGCTTCGAATACTTCGGCGCTGGATGTCAACGAGATTGCCTCGGTGACCTCGCGCCCCGGCGACGTGCTGGGCCTGCACTTCTTCTCACCCGCCAATGTCATGAAGCTGCTGGAAGTAGTGCGGGGCGAGGCGACGGAGAAGGATGTGCTGAAAACCTGCATGAGCATGGCCAAGCGCATCAGGAAAGTTCCGGCCTGCGTCGGCGTATGCACGGGCTTTGTCGGCAATCGCATCCTGTTCCAGCGCCAGGCGCAGGGCCAGCAGTTGATTCTCGAAGGTGCCATGCCGCACCAGGTGGACAAGGTCTTGGTGGACTTCGGCCTGCCCATGGGCGTGTTCCAGATGAGCGACCTGGCCGGGCTCGATATCGGCTGGAGCGCCGAGACCTCGAAAGGCGAAACCATCCGCGATGTTCTCTGCGAACAGGACCGGCGCGGCCAGAAAACCGGAGCCGGTTATTACGACTACGATGAGAAACGCAATCCCAGCCCGTCGCCGGAGGTGGAGAAAATCATCCTCGAATTCTCCGAGAAAGCGGGCCTGGAGCGGCGCGAGGTATCCGATGAGGAAATCCTCGAGCGCTGTCTCTACCCGATGGTCAACGAAGGGGCAAAGATCCTGGAAGAGGGCATTGCCATCCGCGCCAGCGACATCGACGTGATCTGGGTCTACGGCTACGGCTGGCCGGTGTACCGGGGCGGGCCCATGCACTACGCCAACAGCATCGGCCTCGACAAGATCGTCGCGACCCTGCGCCGCTACCAGGAAGCCACCGGCGACCCGGCCTTCGAGCCGGCACCGCTGCTGATCAGGCTGGCGCAGGAGGGCGGTAGCTTCTAGGCCGCCGCCTCGGCAATGTCGCGGATGCGCGACACCATGGCCTTGAGGCCGTTGCCGCGGGTGGGGGACAGGTGATTCATCAGCTCGAGCTGATCAAAGTAGCTATCGATATCAAAGGCCAGCACGTCCGCCGGTGACTTGTTGTTGTAGGCTGCCAGCACCACGCCCAGCAGTCCCTTGACGATGAAGGCGTCGCTGTCGACGGCGATCTGCAGTTTGCCGTCCTCAACGGTGGTGTCTATCCACACCTGGCTCTGGCAGCCGCGTACCAGCCGGTCATCGGTATGCAGGCTCTCGTCCATGGCGGGCAGTTCCTTGCCCAGGTCGATGATGTACTTGTAGCGGTCTTCCCAGCTATCGAAAAAGCTAAGGGTGTCGACGATGTCGTCGCTGCTGATGGAATGGCCGAATGGTGACATGGCGGTCAAGGGTGCGCTCTGCAGTGGAGAGGCTTTATACCAGACAGCTCAGGTTGATGCACACTGCTCAGCACCTGCGCTACTGTCCGACCTGGGACTGCCACTGGCTCGGCGCCCACTCGATGATGGCGTCGGCGTCCCTGCGTAGCAGGAAATCATCCGCCACCGCCCGGTTGGCGGATTCCCGGACCGATTGCACATAGCCGTCTTCGTCCACGTACAGACTGGCCATACGATCAGCGGTAAACAGGGCGGTGGTCCCCAGCAGTTCGCAACCAGCCGAACCGTTGTTCCCCAGCCCTGAGAGGGTGGCTGCCGGTGCGTCCACGTAGGGTGTGCGCAAACCGCCAAGCACATTGCCATTGCTATCCAATATCAGGTTTCCCTGCTCATCGAGTTGCAGGCGATCAGGCGCCCGGGGCGCGCCGCCGCGCCAGGTGCTTATCGCCGCCAGTGCCCGGTTGAAGGCGTAGTGCATGGGGCCCGAGTTGACAGGCTGATCGCACTGGAGCAAATCGTCGATTGTGTCCGCTTCGACGATGGCGGAAAAGCGCGGCTCACCGGTGGCGTCGTCGCGGCCGACATCGGTACTGTAGTAATCCAGGTGGGCGGTGCCGGCGACTTCCCACAGCCGAAACGCCGGGCTGTCCTCCTGCCGGGAAGCGGCGGAGCCACGCAGGGTGACATCGGTCTCCGACTGCAGATTCAGCACCAGCGTCTGGCTATCAGACCGAATTTGCGGCGCGTCCGGCGCCGGGATGTCCGCCTGCGGAAGTTGGGACAGGGGGGCGGCACCGCCACTGCGGCCGACAATCATCAGTTCCGGAAACACCTGGGGCAGGTACAGGGGCAGCACGGCGTTGGTGAATGTCACCAGGCGGTCGGCAGCCTCACCGTGGCCGCAGGCTTCGCGCGATCCGCGCATTTTGCCGTCGAGGATATCCAGGCCCTCGGTATTGCCCAGGGCGCTGGATACCTGCGCGAAGATGTCGTAGGAAAAGCTGTCGCCGGGATGGGACAGGGAGGCATAGCGTTCCGGGTTCACGCTTTTAAGGCTCAAGGGCCCGCCCTCGATGCTGGCCGCCTGGGCAGACACCCCGACCCAGACGTAGTTGTTGCGATACATCTCCACATGACCCAGGCCCCAGCACACGGGCAAATCGAAGCCATTGCTCGCGTTCATCCACTCCACCACGATGCCGCCGGAGAGGCTGGTCTCGGGATCGGCAGGCTTGTGCACGACGATGCGGATTTTGTAAGGCGCGCTGCCGGCCGGCTCCGCCTCCCAGAGGCCGTCATTGAGAAATTCGTTCACGTTGGTGAACGAGCGGGCACTGCCCTCCAGGAAGTATTCCTGTTCAACGTACCCGACCGAAGCCAGATCGAAGTTCTGGGCGCGGAGCACGGGGTTGCCGGTATCTTGCGGCGGGTTTGTCACCGTGGGAGCAGGCAGTTCGATCTGCAGCGGGACTTCAATGTCGATGTTGAAATTGACGAGGGAGCTGGCACCACCGCTGCCACAGCCGACAAGGGCTGCGCCCAGAGATACCATGAAAACGCTATACCACTTCACCGCAGATACCTCATACCACTGGCGCTATGCATCAGTTCTAGCGAAGAAACAGCGCTTTGGCAAACCGCGCTCTCTGGAGCAAGCGGATTGACCGGTTGGCGCGGGGTTCAGGCCCGCGGCGGATTGCCGCTAGAAGAACATACCGGTTTCGAGCTGGGCTTCTTCCGACATCATTTCCCGCTGCCAGGGCGGGTCAAACACCAGGTCGACGGCGACTTCCTTCACGTTGGGAACCAGGGCGACGCGGTGTTCCACATCACCCACCAGCACCGGGCCCATGCCGCAGCCAGGCGCGGTCAGGGTCATATCAATTTCCACGCGGCCGCTGTCCTGGTCAATCTCCATGCGGTAGATAAGGCCCAGGTTGACCAGGTCGACCGGGATTTCCGGGTCGAACACCGTGTGTAGTGCCTCCCAGATCTGGGCTTCACTGATCTGGCCGTTGGCGGGGGCGTCAAACTCAAGCTTCAGGGGCTCAAGCCCCAGGGCGTCTGCATCGGTGCCGTCCACCCGCACCATATTGCCGTTGTAGGTCAGGGTGTAATTGCCGCCCAGGGACTGGGTCAGCGTGACGAAAGTATGGGCGGGGATCACCAGTTTGTCACCCACGGGAACCAGCCGCGCAGGGCAGTCCCGCGTCGTGGTCAGAATGGTGCGTTCCTGGGCGCTCACGTTATAAGACCGCTCATATGAATCGCTATCATTGTACTGCCGAGGTGCATACCCGCTGTTTGAACTCTCATTCGATCGAGAAGCTCTCGCCGCAGCCACAGGCGGCCGTCACGTTGGGGTTATTGAACTTCAGGGTACGGTTTATGCCCTCACGCACGTAGTCGAGTTCAGTGCCGCGCAGTACGCCAATGGAATCCGGATCGACGAACACGTGCATGCCGTTGTCGAGGTCCACGGTGACGTCTTTGTCCTCACCGCTGTTGACCTCTTCCATGACGTACATGTAACCGGTGCAGCCGCTTTCCTTGACGCTGATCCGCACGGCGCTGGTGCCCTTGGCCTCAGCCGTGTTCTTCAGGTGCTGTGCCGCTTCCGGGGTGACGCTGATCACGTCACTGCTGACATTAAAAGTTTCTACGCTCATCTTCTCTCCTTGAGCAAACTCAGTACTGGAGTGCGGAGGGCGCGTTACCTCTTTCACGGACCGTGCCCGGCATGGATGCCGGGCCCGAGCCTACACCGACGTATTCACGGCGTGTCCGTGAAAGAGGTAACGCGTCCTGCGCACCCCTTGCAAGGCTCCTGCTTAGCTAAAAAGCGCCTGGGCCTTGCGAATCCCGGCGAACAGTGCATCCACATCTTCCCGGGTATTGTAAATCGAATAGCTGGCGCGCGCGGTGCCCGGCACGCCGTAACGTTCCATCAGCGGCTGCGCGCAGTGGTGGCCGGTGCGCACCGCAATGCCCTGCTGGTCCAGCAGCATGCCAAGGTCCGACGGGTGGCAGCCCTCCAGCAGGAAGCTGAAAATGCCCGCCGCGGACTTGGGCTCACCGATACGCCGGATAGCAGGGACGTCTGCGGCCAGCTCCAGGGTGTAATCCAACAACGCCAGCTCGTGGGCGGCTGCCGCTTCCCGGTCGATGCCGCCCAGATAGTCGATGGCGGCACCCAGGCCGATGACACCGGCAATATTGGGGGTGCCGGCTTCGAATTTAAAGGGCAGGGTGTTGAAAGTGGTGCCCGCAAAGGACACGGTCTCAATCATCTCGCCACCACCCAGGAAGGGCGGCATCGCCTCCAGCAGTTCCTCGCGCCCCCACAGCGCGCCGATACCGGTAGGGCCAAACAGCTTGTGCCCGGAAAACGCGTAGAAGTCGCAGTCCAGGGCCTGCACGTCGATGGGCCAGTGGGCCACCGCCTGGGCGCCGTCCACCAGCACTTTGGCGCCGACGGCGTGGGCCTTCTCGATGATCTCCGCCACCGGGTTGACGGTACCGATGGCGTTGGACACGTGGTTCAGCGCGACCATCTTGACGCGCTCATCCAGCATGGCGTCGAGGGCGTCCAGGTCGATATCGCCGCTGTCCAACACCGGGATCGGCTCCACCTGCGCGCCTACCGCCGCGCAGATAAGCTGCCAGGGCACAATGTCGCTGTGATGCTCCAGGTAAGGGAGTAACACACGATCACCGGGGCCGAGGTTATTGCGTCCCCAGCTGTTGGCGACCAGGTTCACGGCCTCGGTGACGCCGCGCACCCAGATCACCTGCTGGGGCCGGGGGCTATTCAGGAAAGTGGCCACCTTTTCACGGGCGGCCTCAAAGGCGCGGGTGGCGCGATCACTCAGGGCGTGAGCGCCACGGTGTACGTTGGCATTGTCCTGCCGGTAGTAGTTGGCAATGGCCTCGATCACCGCTTCCGGCTTCTGGGTCGTCGCCGCGTTGTCCAGGTAGACCAGCGGGTGGCCGTTGACTTCCTGCTTGAGGATTGGGAAATCCTCGCGCACGGCGGCCGCATCGAAATATGTGGCAGGGTTGGCCGCGGTCACGCCAGGTGCCTCGTCAGCCGCGTGTCGCGGGTCAACCGTTCTGCCAGCAGCGGGTGCAGGTAGTCGCGCAGAGCTTCGTTCTCCAGCGCATCCACCAGCTCGTTGATAAAACCGTAGCTGAGCATTACCTCCGCCTCGGCGCGGTCTACCCCGCGGGTCCGCAGGTAGTGCAGCATGCCTTCGTCGAGCTGGGCGACAGTGGCGCCGTGGGCGCACTGTACGTCATCGGCATAGATCTCCAGCTCCGGCTTGGTGTTGATTTCGGCATCGGTGCTGGTGAGCAGGTTCTTGTTGGACAGCTCGGCGCGGGTTTTCTGGGCATCCGGATGGATGTGGATGCGACCGTTGAATACTGCGCTGGAACTATCGCCCATGATGCCGCGGAACACTTCGTCAGTGGTGCAGTGCGGTACCGCGTGCTCGATGCAGGTGTGGTAATCCACATGCTCGCTGCCGCGCAGCAGGTAGATCCCGTTGAGGTCACAGTGAGCGCCGGGGCCCGCATGGTTTACCACGATATCCACCCGCTTCAGCTCACTGCCAAGTGCCAGGTGGAAGCTGTCGAGATGGCTGTCGCGGCCAAGCTCGGCGTGTACGCCACCGATATGCATGGCGCCACCGCTTTCCACCTGCAGGCGGCGGTGCCGGAGGCGGCTGCCCGCGCCCAGCACCAGCTCGGTAATCCCGTTGGTAAAGGCGGCGGGGCTTGCGCCCAGGAAGTGTTCGATCACATTGGCCTCGGCATGTTCGCCCAGCACGACCAGCAGCCGCTGGTTGACGGTGAAGGCAGGTTCACCGTCACTGGTCTGGTAGACCAGGTGCAGCGGTGACTCGAGGCGCGCATTGGCATCGACCTCAAGGAACAGGCCGTCGCTAAGATTGGCGTCGTTGAGATTGGCAAACAGGTGCTTGTCTGCATCCACGACCGTGCCGAGGCGGGCGGCGATCTTTTCTGCCTGGGCGGCGTCGGCGTCGGCGAACCGTGCCAGTTGCACGCCTTCCGGCAATGCCAGGTCGGAGATATCGCCCTGCAGTTGCCCGTCCACAAATACCAGCTGTGTGCCACCGAAGTCGGGCAGCGCATCGGCGCCGGACTCCACCGGCCCAGGTGCTGCGAAGTCGCGCTCCAGCAGGTGCAGGCTGGTGTACTTCCAGGCCTCGGTTTTGCGAGTCGGCTTCTGGCTGTCGCGCCAGCGCGCGCTACCGGCGTCGCGGTGATTCGCCAGCCAGGCGGGCGCATCGGCGGCGACCAGCAGGCCGTTGATGAAATCACTCATCAGGCGACGTCCTCGAGCCAGCCGTAGCCCTTGTCCTCGAGCTCCAGCGCCAGTGACTTGTCGCCAGAGCGCACGATGCGGCCGCCGGACAGCACGTGCACGAAGTCGGGTTCGATAAAGTCCAGCAGGCGCTGGTAGTGGGTGACGAGTACGAAGGCGCGATCCGCGCCGCGCATGGCGTTCACGCCGTTCGCCACGACCTGAAGGGCGTCGATGTCGAGGCCGGAGTCGGTCTCGTCCATGATGCAAAGCTTCGGTTCCAGCAGCATCATCTGCAGCAGTTCATTGCGCTTTTTCTCGCCACCGGAGAAACCCTCGTTGACGCCGCGCTTGAGGAAGCTGGCGTCCAGGTCCACAGCCTTGCTGGCCTCGCGGGCGAGCTTCATGAAGTTGACGGTGTCCAGGGCCTCAAGGCCCTGTGCTTCGCGGGTGGTGTCCACGGCGGCCTTCAGGAACTCCATATTGCTGACCCCGGGAATCTCGACCGGATACTGGAAAGCCAGGAAGATGCCGGCGTGGGCGCGTTCCTCGGTTTCCATTTCCAGCAGGTCCTTGCCCTCGAAGCTCACGCTGCCGGCAGTGACTTCGTAGCCGTCGCGGCCCGCCAGCACGTGGCCGAGGGTGCTCTTGCCGGAACCATTGGGGCCCATGATGGCGTGCACTTCGCCCGGGTTTACCTCCAGGCTCAGGCCCTTGAGGATGTCTTTGTCTTCTACCTGCGCGTGCAGGTCTTCAATCTTCAACATGGTGTGGTCTCTGAATGCGTTGTTAACCAGGCTAGCCGACGGAGCCTTCCAGGCTCACCTCGAGCAACTTGCCTGCTTCCACGGCAAATTCCATGGGCAGTTCCTTGAAGACTTCCTTGCAGAAGCCGTTGACGATCATGGAGACCGCCTTTTCCTCGTCGAGCCCGCGCTGCAGGCACAGGTAGAGCTGGTCTTCGCTGACCTTGGAGGTGGTGGCCTCGTGCTCGACCACTGCCGACGGGTTCTTGCTTTCGATATACGGGAAGGTGTGCGCAGCGCACTTGTCGCCAATCAGCAGCGAGTCACACTGGGTGTAGTTGCGCGCGCCCTCGGCCCGCGGGCCCATGCGCACCAGGCCCCGGTAGGCATTGCTGGACTTGCCGGCGGAGATGCCCTTGGAGATGATTGTTGAGCGGGTGTTTTTGCCCAGGTGGATCATCTTGGTACCGGTGTCCGCCTGTTGCATGTTGTTGGTCAGCGCCACCGAGTAGAACTCACCGACGCTGTTGTCTCCGCGCAGGATGCAGCTCGGGTATTTCCAGGTAATGGCCGAGCCGGTTTCCACCTGGGTCCAGGAAATCTTGGCATTGGTGTGGGCCAGGCCACGCTTGGTCACGAAGTTGTAAATGCCGCCCTTACCCTCGTCGTCGCCCGGGTACCAGTTCTGCACTGTGGAGTATTTGATCTCGGCGTTGTCCAGCGCTACCAGCTCCACCACCGCGGCATGCAGCTGGTTCTCGTCACGCATCGGCGCCGTGCAGCCTTCCAGGTAGCTGACATGGCTGCCTTCGTCGGCGACGATCAGCGTGCGCTCGAACTGGCCGGTGTTGGCCTCGTTGATGCGGAAGTAGGTCGACAGTTCCATGGGGCAGCGCACGCCCTTGGGGATATAGACAAAGGAGCCGTCGGAGAACACCGCGCTATTGAGGGCGGCGTAAAAATTGTCCTTGCGCGGCACCACGGTGCCGAGATACTTGCGGATCAGCTCCGGGTACTCCTGTACGGCTTCCGAGATGGAGCAGAACAACACGCCGGCTTCTGCCAGCTTTTCACGGAAGGTCGTGGCCACTGACACGGAGTCGAACACCACGTCGACGGCGACGCCTGCCAGGGCGGCCTGCTCGTGCAGGGGAATGCCCAGCTTCTCGTAGGTTTCCAGCAGCTCCGGGTCGACCTCGTCGAGGCTCTTGGGGCGCTTCTCCTCCATGCTCTTGGGAGAGGAGTAGTAGGAAATGTCCTGGAAGTTCACCGGCGGATAATTCACGTGGGCCCAGTCGGGATCTGCCATCTCGGACCAGATACGGAAGGCTTCCAGGCGCCACTCCAGCATCCACTCCGGCTCGTTTTTCTTGGCGGACAGGGCACGTACCACGTCCTCGCTGAGGCCCGGCGGGAAGGTCTCGGACTCGATCATGGTGGTGAAACCAGCGGAGTATTCGCGGGTTATCGCCTTGTCGATCTGTTCCTGGCTCATAACATCTCGTCTCGTTTGCTGCGGCTGCTGCGTTGCCTGATGCGTTAGCTATGGCACTCACTAACGCATTGACTACAGCGCTATACGTGGCTGACCGGAATTTCGGCCATCTCCTCGGGCTCGTTGTTCTCCACCCGCTGTTCCTGCTGGTCAGAGATCGAGCGGATCTCCTGGCGCGTCACCAGGTCGGCGAGGGTGATATCCCCCAGGAAGTCACGAATCTGGTCGCTGAGGTCCATCCACAGGTGATGGGTCAGGCAGGTCTCGCCCTTCTGGCAGTCGCCGGCACCCTGGCAGCGGGTCGCGTCGGTGGTCTCGTTGACCGCCTCGATGACTTCGGCCACGCTGATGGCAGTGGCCTCCTTGCCCAGGTGATAGCCGCCGCCGGGGCCACGCACGCTTTGGACCAGCCCGCGACGACGCAGCTGGGCAAACAGCTGTTCGAGGTAGGAGAGTGAAATATCCTGGCGCTCAGAAATGCCGGCCAGCGGAATCGGGCCGCGATCCTGGTGCAGGGCGAGGTCGAGGATGGACGTTACGGCGTAGCGTCCCTTGGTAGTCAGTCTCATAAGCTGAAATCGCCTGTGGCGGGGTTCTTGACAGGCTTGCGACTATCTCATACCCGAGTATTTTAGTCAACTATAAGACCCTGCGGAGTGTCAGGTTTTTGTGAGGTCTCCGGGTCCGGGCTAGACTGCCGGCATGGAATCTCACGCTGCTGCCTTGCTTCCCCTGGGGGCTGTACTCCTGTTCAGCCTCGCGCTTGAAGCAGTCGGCCGCCGCACCAGGCTACCCCGCGTTAGTTTGCTCATCCTGTTCGGCATCCTGGCCGGGCCGGGGGGGCTGGGTTGGGTGTCGGAAGATCTGCAGGCCTGGTACCCACTGGTGACAGTGATGGCCCTGGGAATGATCGGCTTTCTGCTGGGTGGCAGCTTGACACGCGCCACCCTTCGGAAGCTGGGCCACCTGGTGGCCTGGGTGTCACTGGTGCAGGTCTTTATCACCTATACCGTAGTTTCCCTGGGTCTTGTCCTCATCGGCGTGCCACTGCCGCTGGCGCTGCTGTTTGCGGCGATCTCCACTGCTACCGACCCTGCGGCCACACGCGACGTTGTCCACGAGGCCGGCGAGAGCAGCCAGTTTGTGCATCTTTTGAAAGGCGTGGTGGCTATCGACGACGCCTGGGGCCTGATTGTTTTCAGCTTGAGCCTGGTGACTGCGATGATGCTGGTGGGGGAACAGCCTTCCATGGTGCTCTTGCGGCAGGGCTTCTGGGAACTGGGTGGCGCACTCTTGTTGGGTATTCTCCTTGGTGTCCCCGTGGCCTACGCCAGTGGGCGCGTGCGCGCGCAACGTCCGTTGCTGGTGGAAGGGCTGGGGGCGGTATTCCTCTGTGTCGGATTGGCCGCCCACCTGGAAGTTTCGTATCTGCTGGCCTGCGTGGTGATGGGAGCGATCGTGGCGAACCTGGCCCGGCACCATAAACGGCCTTTTCGTGCGCTGGAGAGTATCGAGTGGCCTTTTGCCATCCTGTTTTTCGTTATGTCGGGTACATTGCTGGACCCGAGTGACCTTGGGCTGCTGGGTGGCCTGGCGCTCGCGTATATTCTGCTACGCCTGTTGGGCCGACTGCTGGGTGGCTACCTGGCGGAGCTGCCAGGCTGGACATCGGGCTTGCCTATTCGCTGGATGGGCCCGGCCATGCTGCCCCAGGCGGGTGTCGCGATGGCGATGGCCTACGTGGCGGCAGAAAGGCTTCCGCAATACCACTCACTGGTGCCCGTAGTCATTTTCAGCACTGTGCTATTCGAGCTTACCGGGCCCGTGGCGGCAAGGTACGCGCTTCGGCGTGCGGATAAGCCGCAGGATGCAAGCCCCTGAAAACTCACCGCTGGGCTGGGGTCCGTGTGCGCCAGTCCCACGGGCGGCGACGGGCCCGCCTTATGGGAGCCGGTGGCGGTTCCGGCCCAGCGATTGCCTGCTTTAGTCGCTCGACGGTGCCGGCGGCTGTTGGGCGTCGAGGGTGAGCTGACGTAATCGCCGCAGGGCCTTGAGGAGGTTGATATGGGCGTGGCGGATTTCCCGGTTCACGTTGAGCTGCACTGACAGGCCGAGTTCCGGTTCGCGGATGGCGCGGCTGCGCTGGTAGGCCCTTGCGTTCATGGCGTCGTAGTGCTGGTTGATGCGATGCTTGAGCTCGTCCAGTGCGTCCTCCAGGTCCTCGCCAGCTAGCTCAGACAAGGTCAGCCTGATAATGTCGTTCGACAATGACTGAACAAACTCCCGCTGCTGGCGATACATCCAGCCGACCGTGTCCGGATAGTCGTGCCGCGCGTTCCTCAGGACATCGATATCGCCGCTGATGTCCTTCATGGTCTTGCTGCCATAGACCACGCGCCGGGCGATTTCCTGGGTCTTCTCCAGCTGGCTGGACTGCGACGGGCTGAGCCTGGCTTCCTGAAGCTTGTTGCTGAGCTGGATGATGGCCGATTCCTGTTCGCGCAGTGATTCGTAAACACGTGCAGGCTTGGGGTCGCTGACCAGCTGGGCGCTGGCCTCGTCCAGGGCGGCTCGATGTTTGTCCGGCAGGTCGAGCATGCCGGTCCGCACCCGGAAGCGCCGCAGGTTGGCAAGCACCGCGACCAGGAACAGCTGCAGCAGCCCCCGCCGGATCACCGGTAGCGCCGCTTCCGGCACTGGTGACTCGATGTCCGCCAGCAACAGCAGGCGGTTTTCTGGCCCGCGGAAGAACCTGCCGATCCAGCGGCTGAACCTACCGAGGAAGGGAATGAACAGGGCCAGCCCCACCAGGTTGATGACTGAGTGGAAGGCGACCACGCCGTACAGTGGATCGCTGATACCAAGCAGGCCTAACAGGGTGGGAAGCAACGGCAGCAGGAATATAAATGCACCAAGATCGACGGCGCCGTTGAATACCAGCTGTGCCAGGGCCAGCTGCCGCTTGATTCCCGCGCCGTAGAGGCTGCCCAGCACCGTGGTGCTGGTGGTGCCCAGGTCGGCGCCGATTACCAGTGCCCCGGCTTCCGGCAGGCTGATCAAGTTGCCGTGAAGTGCTGACAGGGTCAGCATCACTGTCGCTGAGCTGGACTGGATCAGCGCGGTCAGCAAGGTGCCTGCCAGCAGGTAGACCACCGGGTGGTAGCCCTGCAGGACGGTGATATCAATGATGCCGGGCAGCGCATCGACGCTGGCTTTCATTTCGTGCAGGCCCAGCAGCAGCAGGCCGAGCCCGGCAATGGTGCGGCCCCAGTGGTAAGCGCGCCGTTCGGCCGCGTAGATGACCTGCATAATGCCGCCCACTCCCAGCAGGGGCAGGGCAAAGGCGCTGAGATCCACCTTGATGCCGAGGCCGGCGATGATCCAGCCCTTGAGGGTGGTTCCGAGATTGGAGCCGATGATGACGCCGATGGCATTCGGCAGCGGCAGGCTGCCGGCACTGGCGAAGGCCAGTACCAGCAGGGCGACCATGGAGCTGCTCTGCAGAACAGCCGTGGCCATGGCACCGAAGCCGGCGCTGCTCACGCCGCTGCCGGTGGCGCGGCCGATCCAGCGCTTCATTCGCCTGCCGCTCAGGCCGGCAATGCCAGATTCCAGGCAGGCCATGCCAAACAGGAAAATGCCCAGCCCCGCCAGAATCTGCAGGGCGACCATGGTCACGGTGCCTGCTCCGCCCGGCGGCACACCTCCCGCGTCATGCCCTTGAAGATCCACAGGTGGGCGGGAATCAGCGGGTACCAGTACAGCAGTCCCCAGACACCGGCCGGGTGAAAGTAGGCCGTGGCGGTGACGCGCCGGCGTCCGCCTTCGGACTGGATTTCGAACTCCAGCACTCCGCCGCCGGGGGCTTTCATCTCCATCAGCAGGGTCAGCTTGTGAGGTGGGTCATAGCCGATGACCCGCCAGGCATCCAGTACGTCGCCGTAGCGCAGTTCACTGTCGTGGCGGCGCTGGCGGCGAAAGCTGGGGCCGCCAAGCAGCCAGTCGCCGAGGCGGCGAATCCACCACAGTACATTGAGTGAGAAGAAATCACCGCGGTGGCCCACGCGGCACACTTCCGCCCAGAGCCGCTCGGCGCTGGCGTCGGTGTCGCAGTAGCCCGAGGCCTGCTTGGCATAAAAGGCATAGCGTGGTTCGAAATTCCGGCAGCGGATCGAGCCCTCCACCCAGTGCGCCGGCAGCGCCTGGTTGCGCTCGGCCTTGAGGGCGGCATCGATCTGCTGTTCCAGCGGCAGCAGTTCGCGGGGGACCAGTGCCCTTACCGGCGCGGTATCCGCTTTCACATCGTGCTTGAGGCCGTCGATCAGCGCCGCTGCCACATTGACGGGAACCGCGGTAATCAGCCGCAGCCAGTAGGAGGACAGTCGTGGCGTCAGCACCGGCACCGGGATGATCCAGGGGCGTTTCTGCAGTCGCTCAGCCAGGGTGTGCATGATGGCCCGGTAACTCAACAGGTCCGGTCCGCCAACGTCGTAGATGCCGTTGGCCGCGGCGTCGATGTAGGCCAGCTTTTCCAGGTAGACCAGCAGGTCGGACAGGGCGATGGGCGGCGACAGGGACTCCACCCAGCGCGGTGTCACCATGACCGGCAGGTAGTTGACCAGGTCGCGCATCACCTCGAAAGCCGCTGAGCCCGGCCCGATAATCATGCCGGCGCGCACCTCGGTGACCGGCACCGACCCGGCGCGCAGGTAGTCCCCGGTTTCCTCGCGGGACTTGAGGTGCTGGGATTCCGGGTCATCCGGGATCAGGCCTCCCAGGTAGACGATGCGCCGAATGCCGGCCGCGGCGGCGGCCGCACGAAAATTGGCGGCTGCTTCGAGATCGAGGCGGCCGAAGTTGCGCCCCGAGGCCATCGAGTGCACCAGGTAGAACGCGGTATCTATCCCTTCAAGCGCAGGCTGCAGCGAAGCCGGATCGAGGGCGTCGGCGGCCACACACTCGACTCCTTCCCAGTGACGGCCTTCTATGACCTTGCGATTGCGAGCGGCGGCCCGCACCGCGTAGCCGCGGCTGGCCAGGTAGGGCACCAGGTTGGAGCCGATGTAGCCGCTGGCGCCAAACACCAGTACCGGTGCCTTATTGCTCAGGGGTTCATCCATCGTAGGGTCAGGGTAGCGGGTTCTCCCGGGCGGCGATATAGAGCCGGTACCAGTCCTCCCGCGATAATTCCAGGCCAGTGGCGTCTGCGCAGGCAGCGATTCGACTGGGCTGGGTGCTGCCCACCAGCGGCTGGATGCCTGCCGGGTGGCGCAGCAGCCAGGCCAGGACGATTGCCTCCGCCGAGCACTGCCGATTCCCCGCAAGCTCCGCCACCAGCGCTGCTGCCGGTCCGCTGCTGGCCTCGCGGCTGTAGCGCCCACCCGCCAGGCAGCCCCAGGCCTGGAGTTGAATGCCCCGGCGGCGGCAGAAATCCACAGTGCCGGCCGTGTCCTGCGCAGCGCCGGTATTGAAGCTGATATCGGCCTCGATCAGCTCACGGCGAGCCAGGCTGATCTCCAGTTGGTTAACCAGCGGCGGGTCACCCAGGGCATCGCCCAGCAGTGCCAGCTGGTGATGGTGCATGTTGGAAACGCCGAAGTAGGTTACCTTTCCCGCAGACTGGAGCGCGTGAAAACACCGGGCGAGCCTGTCAGGTTCCCAGAGCGGGTCAGGCCGGTGCAATAGCCACAGGTCCAGGTGATCGATGCCCAGGCGCTCTAGGCTGTGGTGAATGCAGTCCTCCAGGTAGGCCGGGTCGGCGTTGTAGTGGCCAGGTTGGGTGTCGGTAGCCAGCCGAATGCCGCCTTTGCTCTGGATGACGAGACGTTCGCGCAGCCCTGGCCGCGCCGCCAACCACTCGCCAAAGACCCGTTCGGCCTTGCCCTGGCGATAGATATCCGCATGGTCAAACAGCGTAATGCCCGCCTCGACCGCGGCATCCAGCGCGCTGAATGCTACCTCCCGGTCGGCGTCCGTCAGCTCCGGCGAATCCCAGTCGCCGCCCAGTCCCATGCAGCCGTAGCCAAGTCGGGATGCCATAGGGAAGCGGGTAGTCAGCGGTAGCGGTGTCATGGTTTGTGCCGGGCTCGGCGCAGCGGATAACGGGTGTCGGCCAGCACCTGTTTCATGCGGGCAAGGTGTTCGCGGTATTCCTCGCCGCGTAGCAGTGCCCAGCGTGTACTCAGCACGTCGATGACCACCAGCTGTGCCAGCCGCGACGTCATCGGGGTAAACCGCTCTGTGTCCTCGCCGCCCTCGACTGCCAGCACCGTCTGGCAGTGCGCCGCGACCGGGGAGCCCGGCGCGGTGATGCCGATAACGGCGGCGCCTGACGCCGCGGCGAGCTCAGCCAGCTCCGCCATGGCCCGGGTGCGACCGGTCCAGGAAATGCACAGCACACAGTCACCCGCCTGCAGGTTGGTCGTCAGCACCCGCTGGTTGATCACGTCCGTATAGGTAGTCGCAGGCACGCCAAAGCGCATCAGCTTGTGCTGGGCGTCGAGTGCTACCGAGGCGGAGGCGCCGAGGCCGCACAGGGAAATACTGCGGGACTGGTCGAGAATCTGCACGGCGGTTTCCACTGCGCCGTCGTCGAGGCCGGCCTGGACCCGGTCAAGGCTGGCGCGTGTGGCTTCGAACAGTTTGGCGATCACCTGGCTGGAGGAATCCCCGGCCTCCACGTCAGGTGTCACCCGCGGCTGCTGGCGCGCGAGCTCCGCCGCCAGCTGCAGCTTGAAGTCGGGAAAGCCCTTGAGCCCGAGGCCGGTACAGAAGCGGTTTACCGTCGGCTCGCTGACGCCCACTTCCGCTGCCAGTGCCGCCGTGGTCATGCCCAGGACGGCCTCCGGGTCGCGCAGCACGCAGGCGGCCAGTTTGCCCGCGGCCCGGGAGCGGCGAGCGGTGCTATCGCGCAGGCTTGCCAGCAGTTCCATGGACAGTAACCCTTATAAGTACAGGGTAAAAATGTAGTTAAATTACATGACTCCTGCAAGCCAAATTTTTCTCCTTGCGCCATTTTTGTGCCTGTGTGCACCAAAAAGCGCTGTTTTAATAATACTTTAACGAAATATTGATGTGATCGACCACTGCATACGTATTTTGCGGTCACTGGCTTGCGAGATACCAGTACATGGTCTAATGTGTAACTATTGTAATAAAATTACATCTCCAACATGACGATGCGCAAACAGCTCCAGGCCTTCCGGGTGCTGCCGGTGGTGACGGCGGTCGACGTCGACAGCACCGTGGCCCTGGCAGCGGCCCTGCTGGACGGCGGCATGCGCGCTATCGAGATTACCCTGCGCACCGAGGCGGCCCTGGAAGCGATCGCCGCGGTAACCGAGGCGGTCCCGGGCATTACCGTGGGATCGGGTACGGTGACCAGTCCCATGGAACTGCAGCAGGCCATCGACGCCGGCTGCCGCTTTCATGTCAGTCCGGGTATCACGGCGCGTCTGATGGATGCGGTCAGTGAAGCGGGCGTGGACCTGGTACCGGGGGTCGCCAGCCCGTCCGACGTCATGCTCGGCAAGGACTACGGGCTCGACTGTTTCAAATTGTTCCCGGCGGTGCCGGTCGGTGGTGTGGCGCTGCTGAAGGCGCTGGCCGGTCCCTTCCCGGACATTGCATTCTGCCCCACCGGTGGCCTCAACCCGGATAACTTCCGCAGCTTCCTGGCCCTGCCCAACGTGGTCTGCTGTGGGGGTTCCTGGATGGTCGCCCCCGAACTGGTGCGTGACAGGCAATGGGAAATGATCAAGGTGCTGTCACAACAGGCGCTGGAAGAATAAGCGGCGGGCCCGCCCGTCGTCCTTAAAATGAAAACGGAAACAGCAAGGCAAAGGGCAACGCAAACAGCACGACACAATGCATCTGCATTGCATGCGCTTAAACTGGTTATTTGGATGAAGTAACGCGAGGAGAATCACGGTGAGCAACAAGCAACCCCTGCGGCTGGGCCTGATGGGTTTTGGCCAGACCGGCCGCCAGCTCTATGACCTGGCGAGCCACAGCGACGATATCGAGATTGTCGCCATCGCCGATATCGGTGACCCCAAGATTCTGCATTACCTGCTGCAGACCGAAGTAAGTGACGGCGATCGCTACCAGCTGGAAGGCAACTTCCTGCGCACCCCGGCCTTTAGCAGCCGGCTCATGGCTATCGACACACCCCGGGAGATGCCCTGGGATGTGCTGGGCGTCGACATGGTGATCGATGCCACCGGCAAGTATCGCGATGCCGCATCCATGGAAGACCACCTGCGCAATGGCGCCAACCGTGTGCTGCTGCGCACCCTGCCGGTAGATGAGATAGACCAGATTGTGATCCCGGGCGTGAATGAAGGTGCTGTCTCCGCTTCCGACCGGATGATTTCGGCGGGTTCGGCGACGACGACGGCGCTGTGTCTGCTGCTGAAGATCCTGTCAGCGAAATTTGAAATCCTCTGCGCCAACCTGACGACGGTGCACGCCTACACCAGCGACCAGGCCCTGCAGGATTACGCTGGCAGTGATTTCCGGCGCAGTCGCCGGGCGGCGGAGAATATCATTCCCAACACCCACGAAGCCGGCGCCTGGCTCAGCCATATCCTGCCCGAGTTCGATGGCAAGGTATTGACCTCCGCACTCAACGTGCCGATTCACGAAGGCTGCCTGGCCGACGTGAACCTGGTGTTTGCGGATACTTCCATCACCGCGGACGCGGTCAACGACGCCATGCGCGCTGCGGTGGCGGACCACCCGGGGGTGGTCGATGTGGTGGAGGACCCGATTGTGTCCTCCGACGTGATTGGCAGTTCCCTGTCGCTGCTGTTCGACCTGAAAGGCACCATCAAGGCCGGTGACAGCATCATCAAGACCCTGAGTTGGTACGAGAACCTGGGCCACGCGGCACGCCTGCTGGACGTGGCGCGGCTCTACGGGCAGTTCGACGGTGTGGAGGAAGCAGCCTGATGAAAATCGCAATCAATGGTTTTGGCCGTATCGGCCGCTCGGTGTTTCGTATCCTCGAAGACGTCGAGGGTATCGACGTGGTGGCGATCAACGACCTGTTCGACCCTGACGCCCTGCGCTACCTGCTCAACTACGACACCATCATGGGGCCCTTCGGCAAAGACCTGAAGCTGGAGGACGGCCACTTCGTCACCCCCAACAGCAAGGCCAAGCTGGTCAGCGAGCGCGATCCCACCGCGCTGCCCTGGAAAGAACTGGGAATCGACGCCGTAGTCGAGGCCACCGGGGTGTTCCGCACCCGCGAGGGGCTGGAGCAGCACCTGGAGGCGGGCGCCGGCCGCGTCATCCTTACCGTGCCTTCCAAGGACGAGATCGATTACACGGTGGTGCTGGGCGTGAACGACGACGGCCTCAAGGCCGATCATCGCATCATCTCCAATGCCAGCTGCACCACCAACTGCCTGGCGCCCATGGCCAAGGTGCTCAACGACAACTTCGGTATTGTCGAGGGCGTCATCAACACGGTGCATGCCTACACCAACGACCAGCGCCTGGCCGATGTGCCGCACTCCGACTGGCGTCGCAGCCGCGCGGCGGCGGAAAACATCATTCCCACCTCCACCGGCGCCGCCAAGGCGGTGGGCAAGGTACTGCCCGACCTGGAAGGCAAGCTCCACGGCATTGCCGCGCGGGTGCCGGTGCCGGACGGCTCGGTGGTGGACCTGTTCGTGAAGCTCGGCAAGTCAGTCGATGTGGAGTCGGTCAACGAGGTGGTGCACGAGGCCGCCGAGGGCTCGCTCAAGGGCATCCTCGAATACAGCCAGCGCCCCATCGTTTCCTCGGACATCATCGGCAATTCCCACTCATCGATCTTTGATGCCGGCTTTACCGGTGTCACCGGGGGCCACTACCTGCGCGTACTCAACTGGTATGACAATGAATGGGGCTATTCCTGCCGGGTCTGCGACCTGCTGGAACGGGTGCGGAGCTGGTAAACCATGACCGTGTCGGAACCCTCGGACTACTCCTCGCTGCGCAGCAATGTCAGCTTCCTCGGCCGCATGCTGGGGGAGATGGTGGCGAGCGCCGAGGGTGATGACTGCCTGGCCCTGGTAGAGCAGATTCGCACGCTGTCCAAGGCGGCCCGCGACGGCGATGACTCCGCTCGCGAGGGGCTGCTGGCGTTGTTGCGCGGCCTCGACGAGGCACAACTGGTGCCGGTGGCCCGCGCCTTTTCACAGTTCCTGAACCTCGCCAACATCGCCGATCAGCAGCACACCGTGTCGCGGGAAATGGATGCCCAGTTCTCTGCCTCCCAGACCCTGGCCGAGGCGCTGGAGGACCTTACCAACGGCGGCCTGGGCAAGGCAGCCATCAATGAAGCGGTGGCGCGGCTGCGGATCGAGCTGGTGTTGACCGCCCACCCCACGGAAATCACCCGCCGCACCCTGATACACAAGCACGGCGAGATTGCCGCCTGCCTGTCGGCCCTGGAGCTGTCCGGCCATACCGAGCGCGAGCGCGCCCAGATCGTGTTCCGGCTGCGCGAGTTGATTGCGCAGATCTGGTACGGCACGGACTTCCGTAGCGACAAGCCGACCCCGGTGGACGAGGCGCGCTGGGGGTTTGCCGTGGTAGAGGATTCCCTGTGGGCGGCGGTACCCCAGTTCCTGCGCCGGCTCAATGCGGCGCTCCGGTCCCAGGGCGCCGATGGCCTGCCCATCGATGCCGCACCAGTATCGTTCCTGTCCTGGATGGGGGGTGACCGCGACGGCAATCCCTTTGTCACCGCCGAGGTGACCCGTGAGGTGCTGCTACTGGCGCGCTGGAAAGCGGCCGATCTTTACCTTGCCGATATCGGTGTGCTGATCGACGAGCTGTCCATGACCCGCTGCAATGACGCCCTCGCCGAATTCAGTGGCAATGCCAGGGAGCCTTACCGGGAAGTGCTGCGCGAGCTGCGCAGCATGCTCAACCATACCAAGCAGGTACTGGAAGCCCAGCTCGATCAGCGGCCGGTGGCTGTCGAAGGCATATTCGAGCAGGCCTCGCAGCTCGCCGAGCCCCTGACCCTGTGCTACCGGTCCATGATCGACTGCGGTATGGAAGTCATCGCCAATGGCGCCCTGCTGGACCTGATCCGGCGTGTGCACTGCTTCGGCGTGCACCTGCTGCGGCTGGATATCCGCCAGCACAGCGAACGCCATGAGGCGGCCCTGTCTGATATGACTCGCTGGCTGGGCCTGGGCGATTACGCCGATTGGGACGAAGAAGCCCGCCAGGCTTTCCTGTTGCGAGAACTGAACAACCGCCGGCCCCTGCTGCCCTGGGGCTGGGAAGGGGAGCCGGAGACCAACGAGGTGCTGGCTACCTGCAAGGTGGTGGCGCAGCAGTCGCCGGACGCCCTGGGCGCCTACGTCATATCCATGGCCAGGCAGCCGTCGGATGTACTGGCCGTGCTGTTGCTCCTGAAGGAGCAGGGTTGCCGCCATAACATCCCGATCTCTCCATTGTTCGAAACCCTCGACGACCTGGAGCACGCCGCCGATGCCATGCAGGCGCTGCTGGACCAGGCCTGGTATCGCGGCTATGCGGGCGGCCGCCAGATGGTGATGATCGGCTACTCGGATTCCGCCAAGGACGCCGGCATGATGGCTGCAGGCTGGGCCCAGTACCGGGCCCAGGAAGCCTTGCTGGCCCAGGCCCGGGAGCACGGCGTGGAGCTGACCTTGTTTCACGGTCGCGGCGGCACTATCGGCCGCGGCGGGGCGCCGGCCCGTGACGCGCTGCTGTCCCAGCCGCCTGGTAGCCTGCATACCGGCCTGCGCGTGACTGAGCAGGGCGAGATGATTCGCGCCAAGCTCGGCGGCACGGCAATCGCCACCAAGACCCTGGCGCTCTATGCCAGTGCTATCCTCGAGGCCAACCTGGTGACGCCGCCTGCGCCTGAAAGCCGCTGGCGCGAGATGATGGACCGCCTCGCCGAGGATTCCTGCAACGCCTATCGCGCCTACGTGCGCGATAACCCGGAATTTGTCCGTTATTTCCGCCAGGCTACGCCTGAGCAGGAGCTGGGTATCCTGCCGCTGGGTTCCCGGCCCACGCGTCGCAAGGCCGACGGCGGCATTGAGAGCCTGCGCGCCATACCCTGGATTTTCGCCTGGTCACAGAACCGCCTGATGTTGCCGGCCTGGCTGGGTGCCGCCGAGTCCCTGGCCCGGGCAGTCGCCGACGGCGAACGCGACTGCCTGCTGGAGATGGCCGGTGAATGGCCGTTCTTTGCCACCCGGCTGTCGATGCTGGAGATGGTGTATGTCAAAGCCGATGCCGGGCTTTCTGCCTACTACGACGAACTGCTGGTCGAACCCGAGCTGAAGCCGATTGGTGAGGCGCTGCGCGCGCAACTGCGCGCCGATCGCGCAGCGCTGCTTGAACTGTTGGGCAAGGACGCACCGCTGGAAGACCAGGGCTGGCTGCTGGAGTCGATCCAGCTTCGCAACATCTATACCGATCCACTGAACTACCTGCAGGCAGAGTTGCTTAAGCGTGAGCGCGAGCAGGGTAGTGACAATACCGCCTCGGAGACGGTGCAGGCCATCATGGTCACCATCGCCGGCGTGGCGGCAGGCATGAGGAATACCGGCTGATGGAAGTGGCCAGTTCCGCCAACTGCGATCTGTTGATCGTGGGCGGCGAGGGCGATCTCGCCCTGCGCAAACTCTACCCGGCACTCTATGCCCTCTGGCGCGGTGATGCCCTCTGTGACCAGGTGCGTATCGTCGCCCTGGCGCGCAAGTCGCCCGGGCGCGATGAGTTCCTCGCCCTGGTCAGGGAGTGGTTCGACAACTACAACCCCGGGGGCCCGGCCGAGCCGGAACACTGGCAGGCATTTGTCGAACACCTGCACTACTACTCGGCGGATGCCACCTCGGCCGAGGCGCTGGCTGGCCTGCAGGAGCACTTCGGCAATCCCGAGCGCGGCCTGGTGGTCTATCTCGCCACGCCGCCGCATATCTTTGCGCCGGTGTGCCGGGCGCTGGAAGGCGCCGGCCTGGTCCGGCCATCCACGCGCATCGTGGTGGAAAAGCCGCTGGGCTCCAACCTCGAATCCTTCCGGGACATCAACCGCGAGCTGACCTCGATCTTTACCGAGGAGCAGGTGTATCGCATCGATCACTACCTGGGCAAGGAAACCGTGCAGAACCTGTTGGCGTTGCGCTTTGCCAATTCCGTGATCGAGCCACTATGGAACAACCGCTACGTGGACAACGTGCAGATCACCGTTGCCGAGAACATCGGCGTGTCCGGCCGCTGGAGCTTCTACGAGGAAGCCGGGGCCATGCGCGACATGTTGCAGAACCACCTGTTGCAGCTGCTGTCGCTGGCCGCCATGGAACCGCCGGCGCACCTGTCCGCGGAAGACGTGCGCAACGAAAAGGTGAAAGTGCTGAGCTGCCTGCGACCCATGACCGACGAGGCGGTGCGCAACAACACCGTGATCGGCCAGTACACGGCGGGTGCCGTGCGAGGCGAAGCCGTAGTGGGGTACATGGAAGAGGAGGGCGCTGAGAAAATCTCCAACACCGAGACCTTCGTCGCGGTGAAGGCCGAGATCGACAACTGGCGCTGGGCCGGTGTGCCTTTCTACCTGCGCACGGGCAAGCGTCTCCAGCATCGGCTGGCGGAGATCGTCGTGGAATTCAAGCAGGTGCCGCACTCCATCTTCGGGCCGTTGCTGCAGTCCGACAGCGGCAATCGCATGGTGATTCGCCTGCAGCCGGATGAAATCATCAGCCTGGAGCTGATGAACAAGCAGGCCGGGCTGGAAATGGCCCTGCCCCTGCAACAGGTGTCACTGGACCTGACTTTCCCCGAGGAGAATGAGCGCGCCGCGCCGGATGCCTACCAGCGCCTGCTGCTGGATGTGATTCGCGAAAACCCGACCCTGTTTGTGCGTGCCGACGAAGTGGAGGCAGCCTGGCGCTGGGTCGACGGGATTCGCGCCGCCTGGGAGCGCATCGGCATGCGGCCCAAGAACTATTCCGCCGGTACCTGGGGCCCCTCGGAATCCATTGCCCTGGTCGCTCGCGATGGGCGCAGCTGGTATGAAGCCTAGGGCTGCGAGCGATGGCTGTTGAGATCTACCAGTTCGAAAGCAACCAGGGGCTGTCGGCAGCACTGGCCGAGTGCATTGCCTCGGGCCTCGAAGGTGCCCTGGCCCTGCGCGACGTGGCCACGCTGGCGGTGTCCGGTGGCTCCACGCCAAGGCCGCTGTTTGAAGCGCTGTCCTGGTGTGACCTGGACTGGAGCCGGGTGTTGGTCACCCAGGTAGATGAACGCTGGGTGTCGGAGGACCACGTCGATTCCAACACTGCACTGATCCGCGAGTGCCTGCTGCAGAACAATGCGGCGGCCGCCGAGCTGGTCAGCATGAAAGTCCCCGTTGATGATGCGTTTGCTGCTGCGGCCCAGGTGGCCGACAAGCTGGAGGCCTTTGCCGAGGCCATTGACGTGGCGGTGCTGGGCATGGGTGAGGATGGGCACACGGCCTCTTTCTTCCCCGCGGCCGACAATCTCGCCGACGCTCTCGATCCACACAGTGACGCCCTGTGCCTGGCGCTGCGGCCGCCGGCTGCGCCCCATGACCGCATGACCCTGTCCCTGGCGGCGCTGCTGCGCTCACGCCAGCTTTATCTGCACATCAGCGGTGAACGGAAGTGGCAGGTACTGGAGGCCGCGCTGGCCGGGGAGGATATCTACCAGTACCCGATTCGCTCGGTCTTCTACCGGGAAGACAGCCCGCTGGAAGTGTTTTACGCCCCCTGAGATTACGAAGAAAGCACTATGAACCCTGTTGTAGAAAAAGTTACCGATACCATCAAGCAACGCAGCCGGGGCCGGCGCGGTCGCTACCTGGACCGCTGCCAGCAGACCATGGATGAGTTGCCGCCCAAGAAACGCCTGTCCTGCGGCAACCTGGCCCATGGCTACGCCGCCTGTGGCGAAGAAGAAAAAGCCCTGATCGCCGGTATGCAGGCGGTCAACATCGGCATCCTCAATGCCTACAACGACATGCTATCGGCCCACCAGCCGCTGGCCACCTACCCGGACCGCATCAAGGCGATCGCCCGCGAGTTCGGCGGCACCGCCCAGGTGGCCTCCGGTGTGCCTGCAATGTGTGACGGCGTGACCCAGGGCCAGCCCGGCATGGATCTCAGCCTGTTCAGCCGCGACGTGGTGGCCATGGCCACCGCGGTGGGCCTCAGCCACAACCTGTTTGATGCAGCCCTGTGCCTGGGCATCTGCGACAAGATTGTTCCTGGCATGATGATCGGCTCCCTGCAGTTCGGTCACCTGCCGATTGCCTTCATCGGTTCCGGCCCCATGGCCTCCGGCATTCCCAACAAGGAAAAGGCCGCGGTGCGCCAGCGTCATGCCGAAGGCAAGGCCAGCCGCGACGAGTTGCTCGCCGTTGAATCCGCCAGCTACCACTCACCCGGTACCTGTACGTTCTATGGCACCGCCAACAGCAACCAGGTATTGATGGAGATGCTGGGCGTGCAACTTCCAGGGTCTTCCTTCCTGCACCCGGAAGATCCACTGCGGCCAGCGCTTACCCGCCGTACCGTGCAAAGCCTGGTGGAAAGCACCTACGACTCCGGCAATTATCGGCCGCTGTCGGCGGTGGTCTGTGAGGAGTCCATCGTCAATGCGCTGGTGGCACTGTTGGCCACCGGCGGCTCCACCAACCACATGTTGCACATGGTGGCGATTGCCCGCGCCGCAGGGATAGAGCTGGTGCTCAGCGACGTGGATGAGTTGTCTGCCGCCGTACCGCTGCTGGCGCGCATCTACCCCAACGGGTCGGCGGACATCAATCATTTCCAGGCCGCCGGGGGTATGGCTTTCCTGGTGCGCGAACTGCGCGACGGCGGGCTGCTGAATGAAAACGTGGTCAACCTGCTGGGTGAAGGCCTGGAGGCCTGGTGCAGGGCACCCGAGGCGGACGGAGACAGCGGCGTAAGCTGGTCCAGCACGGTGCAAACCTCCGGCGACACCACGGTGTTGACCGGGGTGGCGGAAGCCTTCGCCCCGGAAGGCGGCCTTAAGCGCCTGACCGGCAATCTCGGCGAATCAGTGATCAAGGTCTCTGCCGTGGCCGAGGAGCACCGGGTCGTGCGCGCGCCCTGTCGCGTATTCCACAGCCAGCACGATCTGAAGGACGCCTTCGAAGCCGGCGAACTGGAGCAGGACCTCGTAGCCGTGGTGCGCTTCCAGGGGCCGGCCGCCAATGGCATGCCCGAGTTGCACAAGATGACACCTTACCTGGGCGTGCTGCAGGACCGCGGTTTCCAGGTGGCGCTGGTCACCGACGGGCGCATGTCCGGCGCCTCCGGCAAGGTCCCGGCGGCAATCCACCTGTCGCCGGAAGCCGCCCAGGGCGGACCCATCGGCAAGCTGCGCGACGGGGATATCATCAACCTGGATGCGGTCGCCGGAACGCTGGAAGTCGAGGTGGATGCGGCGGAATGGAACACGCGGCCTCTGGCCGAGGCGCCGCCCGAGGAATTCAACCTGGGCCGCAACCTGTTCGCCGCCTTCCGCGACAACAACTCAGGCTCGCTGCTGGGTGCATCGGTATTCGAGGCGGGCTTCGATCCCTGAATCTATAACCCGGTCTTTGTCTCTCTGAAGCCACGCGCCAGGCCCCCGGACACCCCGAGAGCTCTTACCGAGTTAAACGAAGATTTGAGACTTTTGCCGGCCCGATTTAAAGCTACCTGGTAACAGGGTGTGAGCTGGGTGTCGGCCTCCACGGACCGTCGCCAGCTATGGAGGGCTGGCGCCGAGCGAGACATGGACGTCATGCTGTTAGCGTGTCAGTGGAGGCCGACACCCAGTTCGCGCCCGGCCTACGAAGCACTAATAAGTTGCGACACAGCGTGTCTCTCGGATCTTTAGCTACCACAGGATTCGCGGACGATGAGCTGGGGCTCCAGCAGCCGTGAGGTTTCGTCGCCGCTCTCGACCAGTTCCAGCAACAGGCTGACCAGCGTCTCCCCGGCGCGCTTCACGTCCTGCCGCACCGTGGTCAGCGCGGGATTGCAGTAAGCCGCGGCCTGGATATCGTCGAAGCCGACGATGGCCACATCGCCTGGAACATCGACACCTTTTTCCTGCAGGTGGTGCATCGCGCCGATGGCAATCAGGTCGCTGGCGCAGACCAGGGCATCAAACTCCAGGCCGGCCTGCAGCAGGCTGTCGACGGCGCTGGCGCCGCTGGCCTCGAAGCTCTCCGCATAGACCTGCAGGTCCGGATCCGCAGTCAGTCCCGACTCCCCGAGCGCGTCCCCATAGCCGCGGTAGCGGTCAGCAAACTCCGGTGCCTGCTCCGAGTTGCAGCCCAGGAAGGCAATCCGGCGACGACCCAGCTTGAGCAGGTGGCTGGTCGCCAGGTAGCCGCCCAGGGCGTTGTCCGAGCCCACGCAGATACCGTGCTCGAAGTTCAGCCGCGGGCCCCAGATAACCCAGTGGGCGCCGGAGTCAGCCAACCGCTGCAGGGTCGGGTGGGCGCTGACGTAGTCGCCGTAGCCGAGCAGGATCAATCCGTCGGCCCGGTGGGCCTCTTCGTAGCGGGCGTACCAGTCTTCTTCCGGGTGCTGGAAAGACACCAGCAGGTCGTAATCGTGATCGGAACAGGCTTTGGTGATGCTGCCCAGCATGGACAGGAAAAACGGGTTGATGGGTGAGGCTTCTTCCGGCGCGTCTTCGAACAGCAGCAGGGCGAGGGTACGGGTATTGCCGGTACGCAGGCTGCTGGCAGTGCGGTCCACCTGGTAGTTGAGCTCACGGGCAATGGCCTGCACCCGGGCGCGGGTCTCCGGGTTCACCAGGGGGCTGTCGCGCAGGGCGCGGGACACCGTGGATTGGGAAACACCGGCCTTGGCCGCAATATCGAAGGACGTCGCCTTTCTTTCCGCCATGACAGCAGTACACCGAACTGACAGGCCTTGATTGTCTGTATTTGCGGGTCTTTGCGCAACGGCCAGGAACGCGCTGGATCAGCGTCGAAAACAGGCACATTTCGCCTGCTACGTGAATACGTATGCAAGCCATTGCCAGCGCTTTGCGGCCTGCCTACTGTGTTTTCCACGGATTTTTCAGGGTTAAATCTACCTGTGGCTGCAGTTGAAAAACAAAGTGTCGTATCTGCGGACGACCTCTACCTGTTTGGTGAAGGGACTCACGAGCACGCCTGGCAGTGGCTGGGAGCGCATCCCGAGGAGAGCGGCGTTCGCTTTACCGTCTGGGCGCCCAACGCGCAGCGAGTGGCGGTAGTGGGCGATTTTAATGACTGGGATGGTACCGCCGACCCCATGAACTGCCTCGGGGATAGCGGTCTATGGAGCTGTCACGTGGCCGCTGCGACGGCGGGCACCATGTACAAGTTCGAGATCACCGATCGCGACGGCAGGCTTTTGCCCCTGAAAGCCGATCCCTATGCCCTGCAAATGCAGAAGCCCGGAGACACTGCCTCGGTGGTCTGCGCCGAGCCCGATCACGCCTGGGGCGACGCTGAGTGGATGGCGCAGCGGGCGGCGCGCATGGATCGCCGCGCCCCCATCACCATCTATGAGGTACACCTGGGGTCCTGGCGCCGACGTGGGTCCGACCGCCACTACCTGAGCTACCGGGAGCTGGCTGACGAGTTGGTGAGCTATGCCTGCGATATGGGCTTCACCCACCTGCAGCTCATGCCCATGAGCGAATACCCTTTCGACGGCTCCTGGGGTTATCAGCCGGTGGGCATGTTTGCTCCCACCAGCCGGTTTGGCAGTCCTGACGACTACCGGTACTTCATCGACTGTTGTCACCAGGCTGGACTCGGCGTGCTGCAGGACTGGGTGCCCGCGCATTTCCCCACCGACCCCCACGGCCTCGGTCGTTTTGACGGTAGCGCGCTTTACGAGCATGAGGACCCACGCAAGGGCTTTCACCAGGACTGGAATACCCTTATCTACAACCTGGGCCGCAACGAGGTTTTGAGCTTCCTCTTGAGTAACGCCCACTACTGGCTGGAGGGGTTTCATATCGACGGTCTGCGCGTCGATGCGGTGGCCTCCATGCTGTACCTGGATTACAGCCGCGAGGAAGGGGAGTGGGTTCCCAACGAACAAGGCGGTAATGAGAACCTGGAAGCTATTGCCTTCCTGCGCCGCCTCAACGAACGCGTCTACGCCAACTTCCCCGGTATCGCCACCATTGCCGAGGAATCCACCGCCTGGCCCGGCGTGTCACAACCGACCGACAACGGCGGCCTCGGCTTTGGCTTCAAGTGGAACATGGGCTGGATGCATGACACCCTGCAGTACATGTCCCGGGATCCTGTGCACCGTACCCATCACCACAACGACATTACCTTTGGGCTCAGCTACGCCTTCAGTGAGAACTACGTACTGCCGCTGAGCCATGACGAGGTGGTCCACGGCAAGGGCAGCCTTCTCGGGCGCATGCCTGGGGACGACTGGCAGCGTTTTGCCAATCTGCGCGCCTACTACGGCTTCATGTGGACTCACCCTGGCAAGAAGCTGTTGTTCATGGGCGGCGAATTCGCCCAACTGCGCGAGTGGGATCACGACAGCCCGCTGGACTGGCACCTGCTGGATGAGGCACCCCACACCGGTGTCCAGGCCCTGGTGCGCGATCTCAACCGGCTCTATCGCGAACTGCCGTCCCTGCACCGGTTGGACTGCGAATCCCGGGGCTTTGAATGGCTGGAAGGCGGTGACACCGGCAACTCGGTGGTGGCCTACCAGCGCCAGGACGACGCAGGCAATGCCGCCATCGCCGTCTGCAATTTCACGCCGGTACCCCATGAGCAATACCGCCTCGGCGTGCCGGCGCCGGGCCGCTTCCAGCTGCGCCTCAATACCGACAACGGCAGCTATGGCGGCAGCGACTACCCGGTCCACGCCAGTGCCGACGTCGAGCCCGTCGCTGCCCATGGTCGTGAGCACTCGGTTGTGGTGAGCCTGCCGCCATTGGCCACCTTGATTTACGAGCGGCTGCCGGCATGAACAGCCATGAGCCTATGGACAGCCATGAGCCAATGGACAGCCAAGAGACCTTGATCGACGAACCGAGTGCACGGCTCGGCGCCCACCTCGATGAAGATGGGGTCAGTTTTGCGCTGTTCAGCGAGCACGCTGAACGGGTGGAACTGTGCCTTTTCGACGGCCACAGCGGCGAGGAGACCCGCCGTATTGACCTGGCACGCGGCGCAGGCGGCATCTGGCGAGAGCACCTGACCGGCCTGGCTGCGGGCACGCAATACGGCTATCGGGTGCATGGGCCCTGGGCGCCGGAGGTCGGGCATCGATTCAACCCCCACAAACTGCTACTCGACCCCTACGCACGCTGGATCACTGGCGAACTGTTGCTGGGTCCGCGACATTACGCTTTTAAGCAGGGTGGTGAGCGCGAAGACCTTGGCTTTGATGAGCGTGACAGCGCACCGGTCATGCCGCGCTGCGTGGTGATGCCGGATTTGCAGGCTGCGCCGGAGCGCTCGCATGGTCCGCGAACCGACAGGGTGATCTACGAAGCCCACGTACGCGGCCTCACCATGCGCCACGAAGCGTTGCCGCCGGAGCTGCGGGGCACTTTTGCCGGCATGTCGGACGCGCGCATCATCGATTACCTGAAAGCCCTCGGCATTGACGCGGTGGAACTGATGCCGGTGCAGGCCTTTGTCGATGAGCCGCACCTGCAGCAGCACGGGCTCCGCAATTACTGGGGCTACAATACCATCGGTTTCTTCGCTCCCGCCGTGCGCTATTCAAGCCAGCCGCAGCCCGCCGAGTTCCGCGCCCTGGTGGATCGGCTGCACGAAGCGGGTATCGAAGTGGTGCTGGATGTGGTCTATAACCACACCGGCGAGGGTAATCACCTCGGCCCCAACCTGTGCTTCCGCGGCATCGACAACCTGAATTATTACCGCCTCAGTCCCGAAAACCCGCGCTACTACGTCAACGACACCGGCTGTGGCAACACCCTTGACCTGGAGCACCCGCAGGTTCGCGCCCTGGTGCTGGACAGCCTGCGCTACTGGGCGCAAGCGATGGATATCGACGGCTTCCGCTTTGACCTCGCTCCGGCCCTGGCCCGGGAAGGTGGTCAGTTCAATCCCGACAGCGCCTTCTTCAAGGCGCTGGCTCAGGACCCGCTGCTGGGAGAGCGACTGCTGGTGGCTGAGCCCTGGGATGTCGGCCCGGAGGGCTACCGGTTGGGGCAGTTCCCGGCAGGCTGGTGCGAATGGAACGATCGTTACCGCGATACAGTGAGGCGTTTCTGGCGCGGCGACCACGGGCAGCTACCGGGTCTGGCCAGGGCCCTACACGGTTCCGGCGACCTGTTCGAGGCTCCCGGTCGCAAGCCGTCGGCGAGTATCAACTTCGTGACCAGCCACGACGGCTTTACCCTGGCTGACCTGGTGAGCTATGACGAGCGCGACAACCACGCCAACGGTGAAAACAACCGCGACGGTCACCAGCACGACTTCAGCAGCAACTACGGTGAGGAAGGGCCCAGCACCGATCCACGCATCGAGGGTTTGCGGCTGCGACAGCGCCGCAACTTGCTGGCCACGCTGCTGCTCTCCCAGGGCACGCCCATGCTGCTGATGGGCGATGAAGTTGGTCGCAGCCAGCAGGGCAATAACAACGCCTACTGTCAGGACAACGAAACCAGCTGGTTTGACTGGCGGGCGTTGGACGGCCCCGAAGCCGGCTTCCTTGAATTTGTGCGACACCTGCTGGCGTTGCGACGCCGTCACGCCATGCTGCGCTGGCCAGCCTACGTCCACGACACCGGCGAGGTCGACGTCCTCCAGTGCCGCTGGTACGACCGCGCTGGCAAGCCGATGGATCGTCAGGCCTGGGACAACCCGCACCAGGCCTGGCTCGGCAAGCTGCTCACTGCGCCCGGCGAGCAGGCCCTGCTGTTGCTGGTCAATGGCAGTGCCCAGAATGTTCCCTTCCAGCTACCGGCGCCCGTCGCCGGTAGCTGGACTACCCAGCTCGATACTGCCAACCGCGATTACACCGGCGGCGGCGTCGAGTACCTGGCCGGAGGCCACCTGCTGTTGCGGCAGCGTTCGGTGGTGCTCCTGACCTTTACCGCAACAGAAAAGGATGAGTAATGCCTGTGGCAGATGTTCCTGAGCCCCCGGTGGCAAGCGCCGTCGAAGACAGCGCCGCCCACGAACTGGCGGAAGATATTCGCCGGCACCTGAATGTCTCGTTGGGCGAGGCGGAGGCCGATGACAGCACCCCGCGGGCCCTGTTCAAAGCTCTGGGCCTGACGCTGCGCGACCAGATGATCGGCCCCGCAGTAGCGCAACGCCAGGCAGACCTGGCCGGCGAGCGCAAGCAAGTGCACTACCTGTCGTTGGAATTTCTCATGGGGCGGCTGCTGACCAACGCGGTCGACAATCTCAACCTGCACGACGAGCTGGCTGGCGCGCTGCGTGAGCTGGGAGTGGCCTATGAGGAGCTGGCCGAGCAGGAGCACGACGCCGGCCTCGGCAACGGTGGACTCGGTCGCCTGGCGGCCTGTTTTCTGGATAGCTGCGCCACCCTGGACCTGCCGGTCACGGGCTACGGGCTGCGCTACCGCTATGGCATGTTTCGCCAGTCCATCGAAGAGGGTTACCAGGTGGAACACCCGGACAACTGGCTGCGCTGGGGTTACCCGTGGGAGATCAAGCGCCCGGACCAGGCACGACGAGTACCCTTTTTCGGACACATTGAGCACGAGGTCGACGACGCCGGTCGGGCTCACGTGCGCCTGGTGGATACCGAGGATGTGATGGCGGTGCCCTACGATATCCCGGTGCCGGGGCACGGCAATGAGCGGGTCAATTTGCTCAGGTTGTGGTCGGCGCAGGCCAGCAACGCCCTGGACCTTGATGCCTTCAACGCCGGTGATCACATGGCCTCGGTCACTGCCAAGAACCAGGCAGAGCAGATCACCATGGTGCTCTATCCCGCCGATCATACCGAGGCGGGCAAGCTGTTGCGCCTGCGCCAGCAGTATTTCCACTGCTCCGCCAGCCTGCAGGACGTGCTGGCCGGCTGGGTGGATCAGCACGGGGAAGACTTCAGCCGTTTTGCCGAGCTCAACTGTTTCCAGCTCAACGACACCCATCCGATCTGTGCCATCCCGGAACTGATGCGCCTGCTGATCGATGAGCACGAACTGGAGTGGGACGAAGCCTGGGGCATTACTCGCGACTCCATGGCCTATACCAATCACACCTTGCTACCCGAAGCGCTTGAGCAGTGGCCGTTGTCCATGTTCGAGTATCTGCTGCCGCGCATCACCGAGATTGTTCTCGAGATAAACCGGCGCTTCTGTGAGGAACTCGAGGCCAAATGGCCTGGGGATGCTGAACGCCTGGGTCGCATGGCCATCATCTCGCGCGGTGACCATCCCCAGGTGCGCATGGCCTACCTGGGTATTGCTGGCGGCATGTCGGTGAACGGGGTGGCGGCATTGCACTCGGGTCTGCTGACATCACAGCTATTCAGCGATTTCTATGCGCTATGGCCCGAGAAATTCAACAACAAGACCAATGGCGTGACCCATCGGCGCTGGTTGTCGCAGTGCAACCACGGCCTGGCCACCCTGTTGCATGACACCATTGGCAGCAGCTGGCTGGATGATGCTACCGCGTTGACGGCCCTGCGTGACCACGCTGAGGATCGCGACTTCCAGGCCCGTTGGCACGCCGTGAAGCAGGTCAACAAGCAGCGCCTGGCGGAGCTGGTGGCAGCGCGTTGCGGGGTCGAGTTTGATCCTGCATTTCTGTTCGACGTGCAGGTCAAGCGTATTCATGAGTACAAGCGCCAACTGCTCAACGCGCTGCACATCATTCACCTGTACGACCGCATCGAGCGCGGTGATACCGAAGGCATGCTGCCGCGCTGTGTCCTGATTGGCGGCAAGGCGGCGCCCAGCTATGTGCTGGCCAAGTTGATTGTGCGTCTCATCAACGGCATTGCCCAGCGGGTCAACAATGACCCGGCGGCCCGTGACTGGCTGCGAGTGGCTTTCATGCCCAACTACGGTGTATCCGCCATGGAAGTAATCTGCCCCGGTACAGATCTGTCCGAGCAGATTTCCACGGCGGGCAAGGAGGCCTCCGGTACCGGCAATATGAAGTTCATGATGAACGGCGCCCTGACTATCGGCACCATGGATGGCGCCAACATCGAAATTTTCGAGGCGGTGGGCGCAGAGCACGGGTTTCCCTTTGGTCTTAGCACCGAGGAAGTACAGGCGACCCGTCAGGACTATGATCCGGAGCGCTACCTGGATGCCAGCCCGGAACTGCAGCGGGTGCTGGCACGCCTGGGCAGCGACGAATTCTGCGGTGACGAAACCGGCATTTACCAGCCGCTGATGGATGCGCTGCTGAGCCCCACCGACCCGTGGATGACGCTGGTGGATTTCCCGGCCTTAGTTGCCGCCCAGCAGGAGGTTGCACGCGCTTATCGTGACCGCGAGCGTTGGCTGCGCTCCAGCATTTTGAACACGGCGGCCAGCGGCCGCTTCTCAAGCGACAGGACCATTCGCGACTACGCGCGCGACATCTGGGGGTTGGACGCAAACCCGTGAAAACACCGGAAACACAGGGCAATGGCATCGATGGTGGCGGCGAGGACATCGGCGGTATCGCCAATCCGGATGCCATGGCATGTTGATGAACAGGCTGGAAATACTCAGTGATCGTGTCGGCATTGCTCGCGACTACCTGGACTACAGGAAGGATCCGGTAGAGATTGCCAACACTGCGCGTATGGCGGTACTGGCTGCCATGTGCGGGCAGTTCGACAGCGAACAGGCCGCCGGCGAAGCCTTGCAGCACCTGGACCACGAAGCGCTGCGGCCGCTGCCGAGAACACTGCTGCTGCGCAGTAATGAAGCCTTGCGATTCGACCTGCTGTTGCCCGAAGGCGCGAGTGGTCACAGTTTGCGAATTCACCTGGAGGAAGGGGAAACCCTGGCGCTGCCGGCCCTCGACCTGTCACTCGGTAGCCTCGATACGCTGGCGGGTGAATCTGTGCATCGGGTGCCGGTAACCCTTAACCATGGCTGCCCCTGCGGTTACCACCAGCTGGAGCTGCTGGGGGCCGATGGAACCGAGGTGTGCAGCAGTCAGCTGATCGTGGCGCCGCGCACGTCCTGGCAGCCCCCCCGGCTGGCCGAGGGAGGACGGGTCTACGGGGTTACCGTGCAGCTCTATACCGTTCGCAGCGAACGCAACTGGGGGATGGGCGACTTCACCGACCTGGTGGAACTGGTGCGGCAGTCTGCCAGCCAGGGCGTCGACGTTGTCGGGCTCAACCCGCTGCACGCCCTGTTTCCCGCCAACCCGCTGCACTTCTCCCCCTACAGCCCCTCCAACCGGGCCTTCCTGAATGTGATGTATATCGACCCGCTGGCCGTGCCAGGCTACGACAGCTGTGAGGCCGTTCAGCAGCAGGTGCAGAGTGATGCTTTCCAGGCACGGCTGGCGAGTCTTCGCGAGACACACCTGGTCGACTACCAGGGTGTGGCGGACTGCAAGTTGCCGGTGCTTGAACGACTCTACCAGCACTTCGTCGAGCATGAGCTCGAGTCCGGGGGTGAGACGGGTGCGGCCTTCCTGGCCTGGTGTGAACGCCGTGGCGAACCGTTGCGCCTGCACGCCACCTACGACACATTGCACGAGCACTTCCTGCGCCAGGATATGCAGATCTGGGGCTGGCCGGTCTGGCCGGAAGCCTACCGGGACCCTCACTCAGACGCGGTGCAGGCCTTCGCCGGAGAGCACGCCGATCGCATTCGCTACTACGAGTTCCTGCAGTGGTGCGCCTACCGGCAGCTGCGCGCCGCCCAGGCGGTGGCCCGGGACTGTGGCATGACGGTGGGCATCTACCTCGACCTAGCCGTGGGCATTGACCTCAATGGTTCCCAGGTATGGTCCAACCAGTCAGCCTTCTGCCTGGAGGCCAGCGCCGGCGCGCCGCCGGACGAGCTGGCCCGCTCCGGGCAGGACTGGGGCTTTCCACCCATGGACCCGCGCGACCTGCGGGACTCCGGCTACAAGCTGTTCGCGGAGGACCTGCGCGCCAATATGTCGGTGTGCGGCGCGGTGCGTTTCGATCACGCGGTGTCGCTGCTGCGCCTGTGGTGGATACCGCGCCCGGGTGGCGCCGTGAACGGCGCCTATGTGAACTATCCCCTGCAGGATCTGCTGGGGATGCTGGCACTGGAAAGCGAGCGTAACCATTGCCTGGTGATCGGCGAGGACCTGGGCACAGTCCCCGAGCAACTCACTGAGGTGATGGAGCAGAACCACCTGTTCTCCTACAAGGTGCTTTACTTCGAAAAAAGCAAGACCGCCATGGCGACGCCCTCGGAATACCCGCGCGAGGCCGTCGCCGCGGTCACCACTCATGACCTGCCCACCCTGGCGAGCTGGTGGGATAGCTCGGATATCAATCTAAGGTCCGAACTCGGTCTGCTGGGTGCGGAGTGCGTGGCGGAGGAAATGCGCCAGGGCCGGAGGCTGGACCGGCAGCAGCTACTGGATGCGCTGGTGGCCGAGGCTGGCTGGCAGGGCGAGCGCGATGCCGCCGCCATTCCGGCCATGACAACGGAGCTCAATGCCGCCGTGCACCGCTTCCTGGCCAGCAGCCGCTCGGCGGTGATGCTGGTGCAGGTTGAGGACCTCATGGAGATGCTGTCACCGGTCAACGTGCCCGGCACCTTCCAGAACCACCGCAACTGGCAGCGGAAATTACGCTGGTCGCTGGAGGGCCTGTTCCAGCGTGACTCCGTCAGGGCGATCTGTGCCGCCGTGCGCGAGGCAAGATCATGAGGCTGCCGGTACTACTGCTCGGCCTGCTGATTGCTGCCAGTGCTGCCGCGGAGCCCGCGGCGTCTGCAGGGAACCGCAGTGTATTCGTGCAACTGTTCGAATGGCGTTGGCAGGATGTGGCCCTTGAATGTGAGCAGGTGCTGGGCCCCGCAGGATTCTCCGCAGTGCAGGTGTCGCCGCCCAATGAGCACATCGATCATCGCAGCCCGAAACTCGCCATTCCCCATGCCTGGTGGGCACGTTACCAGCCGGTGACCTATGACCTGGTCAGCCGCTCCGGCGATGCCGATGCCTTCGACGACATGGTGCAGCGCTGTCGGGCTGCCGGGGTGGGTATCTATGTGGACGCGGTGCTCAACCACATGGGCGACCAGGTCGGTGTCGGCGTGGCGGGCACACCGTTTGATGTCGAGGCGCGACGCTACCGGGACCTGGAAGACCGCCACTTCAACCGTTTCTGCAAAATTGCTGGCGAGGACTACCAGGCCTCCAGTGACCCGGCACTCAATGCCGCAAAGGCCGATCGCCTGCGGCGTTGCCAGCTGCTGGACCTGCGCGATCTGGACAACGGCAATGCCGAGGTGAGGGCGCTGCAGGTCGAGTACCTGCAGGACTTGTTGGACCGCGGCGTGGCCGGCTTTCGACTGGATGCGGCGAAACACATGTACCCGCAGGACATCGCCGCGATTCTGCGGGAACTGGCGGGCGACTTCTACGTATTCCAGGAAGTCGTCGACACCCGTGGTGAAGTGGTGGGCGTGTTCGACTACTCATCGATTGCCGATGTCACCGAGTTTCTCTATAGCCGCCGCCTCGGCGAGGCGTTTGCGCGCAGCGAGTTGCACAGGCTCAATGGCCTTGACGAGGCAGGGGGCCTGCTGCCCAGCAGCGATGCCGTCGTGTTTGTCGACAATCATGACAACCAGCGCGGCCATGGCATGTCGGCGGAAACCACCCACCGCGACGGCGTGGTCTATGACCTGGCCAACGTCTTCCTGCTGGGCTGGCCCTACGGTTACCCCAAGCTGATGTCGAGCTACCGCTGGGATGGGATACACGACAGCGCCGGTCCACCCCACGACGGTAAGGGCAATACGCTTCCGGTTTACAACGCGGCGGGTGTGGCTGACTGCGGCCAGGATAACTGGGTGTGCGAACACCGGCGCGAACCGATGCTGGCCATGGTGGGCTTTCGCAACCGGGCGCGCGCCGCCGGCGCCATCGATGTGGCCCACTGGTGGAGCAAGGGCGGCACCCAGCTTGGCTTCGACGTGAGCCGCGGCCAGTGGGTGCAGGGTTTTGTCGCTATCAATCGTGATGAGGATGCGGTGTTGCAAGGCCCCCTCAAGACCGGGCTACCTCCAGGGACCTATACCAACCTGCTGGGTACACCCGCCCGGGTGACCGTGGATGGCGACGGGATGGCGGACATTCGTCTGGAGCCGCTGCAGGCCCTGGCCATTGATCGGGAGCATGTCAGCGATCAATGAGTGGCGGGCTTTGTCACCGCTGGTGCTGCTGGAACAGGCGCGCGGCGCCACGGCGTGCGATCTGCTCGGCGGTGATCAGGCGCACCGGGATGTCTGCCAGGTAGTCATGCATGCGACCCTTGGCCAGGAAGCGCTCACACAGCGGGCTGCGTTCCAACAGGGGGATCACCCGGCGCACGATGCCGCCGCCGAGATAGACGCCGCCCCTGGCGCCGTGGCACAGCGCCACATCACCGGCCACGCTGCCGAGAATCCCCAGGAATTGCATCACGGTGCGCTCGCAGGTAGCGTCGCCGTCGAGGGCAGCGGTAGTGATATCGGCAGCACTGAGCCCCGCGCTCCCGTCGCCGTGTTCCTGCACCAGGAAATCATGCAGGCGGCAGAGTCCGTCCCCGGACAGCAGCAGCTCGGCGTAGACAAACTCATGCCGCGCCGCCAGGTGTTGCCAGAGGGCAACTTCCAGCGGATTGCCCGGGGCGAATCCGATATGCCCGCCCTCGGTGCCCACCGTGACCGGGCCGCCGGCTTCATCGAGCACCAGGGCGACGCCGAGTCCGGTGCCCGGTCCCAGCACCGACAGCGGCGCGCCGGCCTGGCCGGGGGCATCTCTCACCAGCACCGTGTCCGACTCGGGAAGTTCGGGCGCCATGCGAGCCAGCGCCTTGAAATCGTTGACGAAGAGAATTTCCTCGAGGCCGAACTGCGCCTCCAGCGCTGCGGCGTCGAGCTGCCAGCCGAGGTTGGTGAGCAGGCCTTCACGGCCGTTATTGGGGCCCGCCGTCGCGAAGCAGGCACTGCGCGGTGCGTCGTTGCCAAGTTCCTCAAGGTAGAGCGCCAGGAGTTCAGCGAAACCGTTGAGGCCGATATTGCTGTACTTCACACTGCGCTCGAGTTCGACGCGCTCGCCTTCGAAACGGGCGACGGCAAAGCGGCCGTTGGTGCCGCCGACATCGGCCACGATGATGGGTTTATTCACGGTGCGCAAAAGCCTGTAAATTCAGGGGTTTTGTTAGCGGAGCGCTATTGTGAATAAGATCGCCGTTGCTGTCTATTTGCTGGCCCTGATGATTACGTATGCAGCGCCGGCCAATGCCCGGGAAACCGTGAAATCACCGGATGGGCGTATCCAGTTCAGCGTCTGGAGCCAACAGGGCGCGCCACGCTACCGGGTGGTTTTCCGCGGCCAGGAAGTCGTGGGCGAGTCACCGTTGGGCCTGGTATTCCGCGAGGCTCCTGCCCTGGATGGCGGCATGGAACTGGTGTCAGCCGAACGCATCTCCCGTGATCGCCAGTGGGAACAAGCCTGGGGTGAACGCCGCCAGGTGCGCGACCATCACAATGAGCTGCTGGTGAACTTCGCCGCAGCGGGAGAAGACCAGCGGGCCTTCAAGTTGCGGGTGCGCGTGTTCGATGACGGCCTGGGCTTCCGCTACGAGCTGCCTCTGGCAGAGACTGAGAAACGCGCCATCACCCGCGAGCTGACCGGTTTCCAGCTTGATACCCGAGCCGAGGCCTGGTGGGTGCCGGCAGCGGAGTGGAACCGCTACGAATACACGTACCGGAACACGCTGTTGGAGGGCGTCGGGCGCGCCCACACACCGTTCACCCTGCGCCTTGCTGACGGCACCCACCTGGCCATTCACGAAGCCGCGCTGCTGGATTACTCCGGTATGTACCTGCAGCAGGGCCGCTGGGGCATGATGCACGCGCGCCTGGCGCCCGGGGCTGACGGGATCGCAGTCCACAAGCGCGGTGCCTTCCACACGCCCTGGCGCACCGTCCAGGTGTCAGACTCGGCCACCGGGCTGGTGATGTCCGACCTGATCCTCAATCTCAATGAACCCAACCGGCTCGGTGACGTGTCCTGGGTGGAGCCCGGCAAGTACATTGGTATCTGGTGGGGCATGCACATCGGCAAGTTCACCTGGGGTAGCGGCCGGCGCCATGGCGCCACCACCCAGCGCACCCTGGAGTACATGGACTTCGCGGCCGAGCACGATTTCGATGGCGTGCTGGTGGAGGGCTGGAATACCGGCTGGGACGGGGACTGGCTGGCCAACGGCGCGGTATTCAGCTTTACCCGGGCCTACCGGGATTTCGATCTCCAACGGGTGGCCGACTACGGTCGCGAGCGCGGGGTGCGACTGGTCGGTCACCACGAGACATCGGGCCACCTCGGCAACTACGAGGCGCAGATGGAAGACGCCTTCGCCCTTTACGGGGGGCTGGGTGTCCGCCAGGTGAAGACAGGCTATGTGGCGGACGCCGGCGAGCTGGTGCGCATCGACGGCCAGGGTACCGAGCGCCGGGAATGGCACTATGGCCAGTATGCGGTGAACCATTTTGTCCGGGTGCTGGAGACCGCAGCGCGGCATCGCATTGCCATCAACAGCCATGAACCGGTCAAAGACACCGGCTTGCGCCGTACCTATCCCAACTGGTTGACCCGCGAGGGTGCCCGCGGCCAGGAATACAACGCCTGGGCAACGCCACCCAATGCAGTGGATCACATGGCCACCCTGGTGTTCACGCGCATGCTGGCGGGCCCCATGGACTTCACCCCGGGCATTGTCGACCTGATGCCCCACGGATCCAGTGCCGAGAGCCGGGTGCCCACCACCCTGGCGCGCCAGCTTGCCGCCTATGTGGTGCTCTACAGCCCGGTCCACATGGCAGCAGACCTGCCGGAGAACTATCGCAAGCGACCGGAAGCCTTCGAATTCATCAAGCAGGTGCCGACCGACTGGGAGCAATCCCTGGCACTGGCGGGGCAGGTGGGGGACTACGCGGTGCTGGCCCGTCGCGAACGGGGCGGGGAGCGCTGGTTTCTCGGTGCGGTGAGCGATGAGGCTGCGCGGCGCCTGGAACTCACGCTCGACTTCCTCGAGCCCGGCCGCGACTACCGCCTGCAATGGTGGGGCGACGCCGACAACGCACACTGGCGCGAGCGGCCCTACGCCATGACCGTGGCGGAGCGAGTGGTGAAACGCGCTGACCCGCTGTCGCTGTTCCTGGCACCGGGCGGTGGGTATGCTGCCGTGCTGACACCAATAATAAAGAACAGCCCGGAGCGGGCTAATGGACAGCCCTGAGCGGGCTAATGGACAGCCCTGAGCAGGCTGGGAGAACCCTGAGTGAAACCCCAATGACCACAACCACCGTCGGCGAGTCCGCCGTTGAAGACATCAATCACGGGCTGGTGATCCTGGTGAGCTGTGTGGCCACCATCGGCGGCTTCCTGTTCGGCTACGACAGCGGGGTGATTAACGGTACCGTGGACGGCCTGCGCACCGCCTTCAACTCCGACAGCGTCGGCACCGGCTTCAATGTCGCCTCCATGTTGCTGGGCTGTGCCGCCGGCGCGTTTTTTGCGGGCCGCCTGGCCGAGGTATTCGGCCGTCGCAGCCTGTTGCGCGTGTCGGCCCTGTGCTTCCTGGCGAGCGCCTGGGGCTCGGGGGTCGCGGGCGGCTCGCTGGAATTCGTGCTCTACCGGGTGCTCGGTGGTCTGGCGGTGGGTGCCGCCAGCGTCATGGCACCGGCCTATATCAGCGAGATCGCCCCGGCCCACTACCGCGGCCGGCTGGCGACGGTGCAGCAGGTGGCGATTATCTGTGGCCTGACGGCGTCCTTTGTCAGCAACTATATTCTGGCCGGTGTTGCCGGGGCCTCTACCCAGGTGCTGGCGGCCGGCTTCGAAGCCTGGCGCTGGATGTTCTGGATGGAGATGATCCCGGCCGGGCTGTTCCTGATAGCGCTGTTGTTCATCCCGGAGAGTCCGCGTTACCTGGTGGCGGCTCGCCGGCTCCCAGATGCCGAGGAGACACTCGCCAGGCTCTATGGCGCGAGGTTGGCGACCGACAAGCTGGCCGAGATCAGGGCCTCGCTGGCGGAGGATCACCGGCCGCAGTTTCGCGACCTGGTGGATGCCGGTCGCATCCGCCCGATCGTGTGGGTAGGCATCGGCCTGGCGGTGTTCCAGCAGCTGGTCGGCATCAACGTGGTGTTTTACTACGGAGCAGTGCTATGGCAGGCGGTGGGCTTCTCTGAATCCGATGCGCTGCTGATCAACATTATCAGCGGCTCGCTCAGCATTGCCGCATGCATCGGCACCATCCTCACCATTGATCGCATCGGCCGCAGGCCGCTGTTGGCGATCGGTTCCGCGGGCATGACCGTGTGCCTGGCACTGATGGTGTTTGGCTTCAGCAGCGGTGAGTTGCAGGACGGCAGGCTGGTGCTGGACGACAACACGGGTGCGCTGACCCTGGTAGCCGCCAACCTGTACGTGGTGTTCTTTAATTTTTCCTGGGGCCCGGTCATGTGGGTCATGCTGGGGGAAATGTTCCCCAACCAGTTCCGCGGTTCCGCCCTGGCGGTGACCGGCCTGTGCCAGTGGGGAGCAAATTTTGCCATCACCATGACCTTCCCCATCCTCATGGCCAGCGTTGGCCTGGTGGGTGCCTACGGTTTCTACGCCCTGTCGGCGGCGGTATCGGTGGCGTTTGTGCTGCGCTACGTGAAGGAAACCCGCGGCCTCGAGCTGGAGGCCATGCCGGGCTAGTGCTCAACGACTAGTTCTGGGCCAGCAGCCGGTCCACCAGTCCCTGCATGGCAACCGCATCGTTGCTGAACACCCACTCCACACCGCGGTTGAGCTCACGGTAAAGCGCATTGCGTGAGCCGATATGGCCGGTGCCGACCTGTTGGCCAAAGCTGCGGTGGGCGTTTACCGTGTGCCTGCCCAGCAACAGGTAGTGGCCAGTGAGGCCGCCGTAGTGGTGTACCAGCGCCAGTTCGCTCAGTTCACCTACATTCAGTTCCGCCACCGGCAGGTAGCTGGCGGCAGGCGCGAAGCTCGCGTGTCCGAACAGGGCCGGGTCCAGAGCGAGAAAATGGTAGTCCTCAACGGCAGTCAGCGGCTCCAGGGTGCGCGCCAGGATAGCCTGTTGCCGTGCCGGTTCAGGGTAGATTGCCTGTTTGATCTCCAGCATCAGGTGGGTATTTCCGCCTAACTCGTCGACCAGTTCTTCCAGGCTCGGCACCAGCGGCATACGCTTTCTCAGGGCGGTGAAGTCCAGCTCCGCCACTACGCCCGGTTCCCCGAACACGCGCGCCCCGTCGGGGTCGTGAATCACCACCGGCACCAGGTCGCGGGTCCAGCGGATATCGCATTCAATCCCCCATACGCCGGCATCCCGGGCCAGGCAAAAGGCCTGTAGGGTATTCTCGTAAACGCTGTGGTTGTCGTGCTCGCCGCGATGGGACACCAGCTTGCAGTTCTGCAATAGCTCCCGCGTCGGCCGGCGCTGGGGCAGTGCGGCACTGACTCCGTCGGCCACGGCCATCAGCAGTTCCTGCAGGCGTTCGTTCATGGAGCCAGGGTACAGCGATCAGTGGGATGGAGGATATGAGGCCGGTGGCCTTTTTCTGGGAAGGAAAAGGCCACTGGCCTCATGTCCGCTCTACAGAGAAGCATTTTCAGGAGTCTTGAACCCCATTCCGCTACGGCCTATGCCACCAGGCTTTCGCCACCGTGCTCCGCGGCCAGCCAGGCCTCGTGGCGAGGCAGGCGCGTGCGCGCTGCGTCCACCACCCTGGCGACGTGGGGCGGTACCCGGGTTTCCGGGCGCGATTCGCCGAAGCGCTCCCGGTAGCCGCCGGCATTGAAGTCCATGCCGTAGAGGATGTACTCGTAGCTCTGGTGCGAGAACAGCCGGAACTGGTCATCGAAGTCCGAGGCGGAGGGCGGCTTGATGCGCCAGAACTCGAACTTCCCGCGGAGGTTGTCGGTGATGCGCTCCTCGCGCTGGACCTCGCGCCAGAACTCGGTATCGTCGCGCTGGGTCAGGCAGTAGTGCATGTTCACGAAGTCGAGCACCTCATCGTAGCGGTTGCCGATGATGCGGTTGAAGCGTTCCGCCAGCGGCTGCATGGCCTCGCCGAAGGGGAAGTGCTCGGACAGTGTCACCGCGGCAAACTCGGTCAGGTACAGGCCGGTGGATTCCAGCGGCTCGATAAAGCCGCCGGCAAGCCCGGTGGCGATACAGTTCTTCTCCCAGAAAGTCTCGCGGCGGCCCACCCGGAAGCGAATGCGACGGGCATCGAGCTGGTCGGTGTGCGAGCCCTCAAAGGCGCGCAATTCCGCCTCGGCAGCGTCGTCGTCGAGGAAGGCGCCGGAATAGACGTAGCCGGTGCCACGCCGATTGACCAGGCCGATATCCCAGACCCAGCCGTTGGAGAGGGCGGTGGACGTGGTGTAGGGCTTGATGGCGCCCGGGTAGTGCACATCGTAGGGCACGCGCATGGCCACGGCGCGGTCGCATAGCAGGTGGTCGCTGAAGTCCCTGAACGGCACCTGCATGACCTTGTCGATCAACAGGCCGCGGAAGCCGGTGCAGTCTATGAACAGGTCGGCTTCCAGCCGGCGCTCGCTGTCAGTAGTCACGGAGGTAATGTGCCCCGATTCGGCCTGCTCAACGTCGACCACGTTTTCCCGGTAGTGCTCGACACCGCGGGCGGTGGCATGCTCGCACAGGCAGTCGGCGAACTTCTCCGCATCCATGTGGTAGGCGTAGGGCATGGGTGAGCTGAAATCCCTGCTGTCGGGCATGCGCGGTGACAGTCCCATCTCGCAGAGCTGGGGTTGCACCGACACGGTCTCGGCAAAGGGCACAGAGCGGTCACTGCCGAGCCAGTCCAGGGCGCTGTAATCCACGGGCCCGGCGCCGCGCCGGTCGAAGGGGTGGTAGTAGCCGCTGCCGTCCTTGTGATGCCAGTCGACAAACTTGATGGCCTGCTTGAAGGTGGCGTCGGCCTCGCGCATGAATTTCGATTCGTCGATGCCCACCGTCTGCAGGATGTGGCGGATGGTAGGCACCGTTGCCTCGCCGACGCCGACCCGTGGCACATCGGGGGATTCCACCACGGCAATCTCGACGCTTTGCTGGTCGCGGCTGCTGCTTCCCCGGTTGAGCGCGGCATTCATATAGGCGGCGGTGATCCAGCCGGCGGAGCCACCGCCCACCACCAGGACACGCTTAGGAGGCATTGGCGCTGGCCGCTCCGTCGCTGCTCTGCACGCGGTAGGCGGGGCCCAGCGCGCGTTCCAGGTAGGCGTCGTGGGGGATCAAGGTGCCGCGGGCCCGCTTCAGGGCCTCGGACACCTGGGTCGGCACCCGGGTGTCGGGGGCGCGCCCCTGGGCCTGGTCGACCCGCTCGCGCAGGAAATCCATGCCGTACATCACGTACTCATAGGTGTGGTGTGAAAACAGCTGGATGGTGTCGTGAAAATCCGAAAATGACGGCGATTTGTAGCGCCACATCTCGAGCCGTTCGCGCAGGCGATCGGGGATGCGCTCGGGTTTCTGCACCTCCTGCCAGAAGGCGCTGTCGTTGCGTCGCGTCAGGCAGTAGTGCAGGACGATGAAGTCGAGAATCTCCTCGTAGCGGTCAACGATGATCTTGTTGTAGGCCTTCGCGAGTCCGCCCATGTCACGGGTAAAGGGGAAGTACTCGCAGAGGGTGGCCACCGACAGTTCCACCAGGAACAGGCCGGTGGACTCCAGCGGCTCGATAAATCCCGAGGACAGCCCGATCGATACGCAGTTGCGATGCCAGGGCTCGGCCCGGCGCCCAACCCGGAACTTCAGCCGGCGGGCCGGCAGATCTGCGGTGTGGGGGCCTTCGAAGGCGCGCAGTTCGGCTTCCGCCGCATCATCGTCCAGGAACTGGCTGGAGTAGACATAGCCGGTGCCGCGTCGTGTGGCCAGCGCTATGTCCCAGACCCAGCCATTGGAGAGCGCGGTAGATACGGTGTAAGGGCGGCGAGCGCCGGGGTAGTGCGTGTCGTAGTCCACGCGCATGGCCACCGCCGAGTCGCACAGCAGCCACTGGGAATAGTCGACAAAGCCAACCTTCAGGGATTTCTCGATCAGCAGTGACAGGAAGCCGGTGCAGTCGATGAACAGGTCGGCCTCGATGCGCTGGCCTTCTTTGGTCACCACGCCGGCGATATCGCCGTTCTCGTGATGCTCCACCTCGGTGACAAAACCCTGGACGTGTTTAACGCCCCGGGAGGTGGCTACCTCCAGCAAGGTGTCGGCAAGCTTCTCGGCGTCGACGTGGTAGGCGTAGGACAGCGGTCCCTGGTAGTCCGGGTGCTCGGGAATTTTCGGCGCCACACCGTCGTCACACAGGTCGGGCTGGATGGAGACGGTGGAGGCAAAGGGCGTGGAGCGGTTGCTGGCCAGCCAGCTCAGGCCCGCGCGGTCCATGCGGCCGGCCGGACGACGGTCGAAAGGGTGATAGTAGTGGCTGCCTTTTTCCAGCCAGTCAACGAACTTGATGGCCTGCTTGAAGCTGCCGTCAGCGGCTGACATGAAGCGTTTTTCGTCGATGCCGATGGTACGCATGGTGTCGCGCAGGCTCGGCACGGTGGCTTCGCCGACGCCGATGCGGCCGACGTCCGGCGATTCGATCAGGGTGATGTCCACGGCCCGGCGGTTCGGGGCATTCAATACCGCGTCCATGTAGGCAGCGGTGATCCAGCCGGCAGAACCTCCGCCGACAATCAGTACGCGTTTCATTGCCATCGCGATACCTCGTTCTTATTTGGCTTGAGTCTAGCACGGGCGGCGGCGGTCTCAGCCTACCTGTGGAACTGCTGTCGCAGGCAAAAAAAAGCGCTCGGGTTTGCACCAGAGCGCCAGTCACAGGCGGGGCCTGTCAGCCCCGCACCCCCGCTTTTTCTACTCAGGTTTCACTTGCAGTCTCTGTTAGAAGTTGGCCCGGAAGCGCACGCCGTACTGGCGTGGTGCATTCAGGTAACGAATGTTGACCGAGCTGTTGATGAAGCCCTTGGTGGAGAACGCTTCGTCGTCGATGTTCTCGATCCACGCCGACAGCCGGAAGCGATCATCTTCCCCGAAGTTCAGGCCCACGTTGGCGTTGAAGATCCAGAAGCTGTCGACCTCGTCGTAGAAGAACCGCGAGTTGGCCGCGCCGCCGACATTCGACAGGGCATCGTTGTTGTTGGGCGGCGGCATGTCAGCCAGCGGAATCTGCTGGGTATTGCCGTTCGCGTCCAGCGTATAGCCCTTGTTGTTGTAGGCGGTCAGGAAGTACTCGCTGCGATACACGGCGTTGATGGTCCAGTCGAAGCTGTTGAACTCGTTCCAGTTCAGGTCGATGACCTGGGACAGGCGCAGGTTCAGGTTCCACTCGGACACGTTGGGCAGCTCGTTGCCGTCCACGCTGATCACCGGGTTGTCGTTCTGGCGCGCATCGACGATCGCCGAGTCGTCGAACTCGCTGTCCAGCCACAGCAGTGAGCCGTTGAAGTTCAGGCCCCAGGGCAGGTCCACATTACCCTCGACTTCGAAGCCCCAGATTTCCGCGTCCGCCACGTTGTCCGTCAGCACCTGCTGGGTGGTGGCGTTGGGGTTCTCCGGTGTCGGGTTCGGCACGTCGACCAGCACCTGGGCGACGTAATCGGAGTAGTCGTAGTAGAACAGGGCGCCATTGAGGCGCACCGCGCGATCATTCCAGAAGAAGGTGTTCTTGGCACCCACTTCGTAGACGATCAGCTCCTCGGTATCCCAGATCACATCGGCCTGGCGGTCCTCGCTGAGAATCAGCGGCCGGTTGATACCGCCGGAGCGGGTACCGGTGGAGACCGAGCCGTAGAACATGGTCTGCAGGTCGGAGCTATGGCCACTATTGAAGTCGTATTCGAAGCCCAGTCGCCAGTCGACGTAGTCATCCTCGACCACGTTGGTCGCCCGGATGGTGCCGCGGGTGCCGTTGGGGTCGAACTGTGAGCTCACCACGACCTGGCAATCGATGCCCTCGCGGCAGTTGTCCAGGGTGCGGCCCCAGTTGTCGCCCAGGCCGTAGCTGGCAATGCCGTCCTGGAACAGGGCCTTGCCGCCGAGGCCGGGGGCAAAGTCATTGATGCTGCGGTCGCCCGGCTCTTTCAGGCGGAAGCCCTTCTCACCGATGATCAGGTCGCTGGGCTCGTTGATGCCGGGTTGGGCGAAGAAGAAGTCCGAGCTCCAGTTGAACTGGTACTGGGCGTTGGAATCCTTCTGGGTTTTCTCTTCATCGGTGTAGCGAATACCACCGAACACCCGCAGGTTGTCGGTAATGTCGAAGGTACCGTCCGCGTAGAAGGCGTAGGACTCGACCTCGGATTCGTCGCCGCGGTTCTCGCCGCCTAGGCCATTCTGCCAGCAACTGATGGTGCCGCCGTCCCAGGGCACGTCACCGATGAAGCTGGTGCTGTCGCCGCAGAAGCCGTTGCCCACATCCCAGGAGAAGTACTCGAAGTCTTCCTGGAAGTAGAAGGCGCCGGCGGTCCAGCTCAGGCGTCCGCCGCCGGTGGAGAAGGCACGGATTTCGTGGGTCTGCGATTCCGAGTGGTCACCCTGGTAGAAGGTGTCGTTGACCAGCAGGTTGCGCTGCGGGTTCTCGCCGGAGGCGATGAAGTCGGCCTCCGCTTCGGAGCCCGGGTACACCATACCCAGCTGCCACTCGCGGGAGGCGTTCTGGTTGTAGGCCTCCAGGTTGTTGTAGGAGCCGTTGTACTCGAAGCCGGTACCGCCCAGCACGTCCGTGTCCCAGGTCACCTGCAGCAGGGCGGTATCCACGTCCTGCTCGAAGTTACCCTCGGTGCGGAAGTACTGCTCCCAGGGATCGTCCAGGTCTTCCACCGTCTCGCCGGCGGAGAAGGAGCGGCCGGAGAAGGCGCCGGGATCGCCGGTGCTGCGCACTTCCGCCTTGAAGTACTGGAAGTTGGCGGTGACGCGGTCGTTGATATCCCAGGCCAGGCTGATGCGGTAGGCACTGTCGTCCTGGGCGCTCGGGGTGTCAAAGTTGTTGTCGCTGATATCGAAGCCGTTTTCATACAGGCCGTCATGCTTGCGGGCCCAGCCGGCCAGTCGCACGGCGAAGTTGTCGGTGACCGGTACGTTGAGGACACCTTCGAGCTCCTGGTTGTCGAAATTACCCAGGCCGCCCTGTACGTAGCCGCCCAGTTCTTCCATGTTCGGCTTGTTGGAAATGATGTTGATCGTGCCGCCGGTGGCGTTCCGGCCGCGCAGTGTGCCCTGGGGCCCCTTGTTGACTTCCACCCGCTGGCTGTCAAAGAACAGCGGGCCGATACCCCGCGGCCGCGGCAGGTAGACGCCGTTGTAGTGCACGGCGATGGACGGGTCAGAGGAGAAGTCCGAATCCGAGGAGCCGATACCGCGCAGGAAGATCTCCAGCTTGCCTTCCTGCTTGGCAATCTGCAGCCCGGGCACGCCGTACTGCAGGTTGGAGAATTCGCTGCCGATGCCGATGCGCTCGAGGTCCTCGGCAGAAAAGCTCTGGACCGTGCCGGCCACGTCCTGGAGGTTTTCTTCAATGCGGTTAACGGTAACGATCACTTCCTCGATCATGCGGCCTTCAGTGGAGTCGCCCTGGGCGAAGGCCACGGGGCTCAGCGCTGAGGCCACGGCAGTAGCGATAAGGCTTTGCCTGATGCCGTGCGAGATCGGATGCGTACAATCAGAAAGACGTGACCCGGGTCGGGTCTTGCGGGTGCGGCTCATTGTTATCCCCTCAATTTTATGGGTGTTATTGGTATTCGAGGATTGTAGATAGGCAGCTGAAATCCCTGCAACGGACTGCATACGTATTCAGTCACCGCATACGAATTCACTGTTGTAGATCAACTCGCCGGCTGCCTAAGATGCCCTGCACAATAACGACAAGAAAACGCTAAGTGACTGACAGTCATACAGTTACTCGCCCTGCGCTGGGCTTCGGCCAGATCTGGAACATGTGCTTCGGCTTCCTCGGCATCCAGATGGGGTTTGCCCTGCAGAATGCCAACGTCAGCCGCATCTTCCAGACCCTGGGCGCCGATATCGCCGACATCCCCATCCTGTGGATTGCGGCGCCCGCCACTGGCCTGTTGGTGCAGCCGCTGGTGGGCTACTACAGCGACCGCACCTGGAACCGGCTGGGCCGGCGGCGGCCTTATTTCCTATTCGGCGCCATTGCTACCACCGCGGCGCTGTTCGTGATGCCCCACTCACCGGTGCTGTGGTTTGCCGCCGGTATGCTGTGGATCATGGATGCCTCGATCAACGTCTCCATGGAGCCTTTCCGCGCCTTTGTGGGCGATATGCTACCCGAGGAGCAGCGGGCCCTCGGCTTCGCGACCCAGAGCTTTTTTGTCGGCACCGGCGCGGTAGTGGCCTCGGCGTTGCCATGGATGCTGGTGAACTGGTTCGGCGTCAGTAACAGCGCGCCGCCGGGAGAAATCCCCGACAGCGTACGCTATGCCTTCTATATAGGGGGGACCTCCCTGTTCGCCGCGGTGCTGTGGACCGTGGTCAGTACCCGGGAGTACCCGCCGGAGCAGCTGGCTGCATTTGAAGGTCACGCCTCCGAGGCGTTGCCATCGACCCGGCCCATGCTGGCGGAGCTGGCCGCAGACTTCGTGCACATGCCCGCCACCATGCGCCAGCTGGCGGTGGTGCAGTTCTTTTCCTGGTTCGCCCTGTTTGCCATGTGGATCTACTCCACCGCAGCCATTACCGCGCGCCATTTTGGCACCAGCGATACCAGTTCCGCCGCCTGGAACGAGGGGGCCAACTGGGTGGGTGTGCTGTTCGCCGCCTACAACGGGTTTGCGGCCCTGTTTGCCTTTTGCCTGCCGCCATTGGCTGCGCGCCTCGGGCGGCGTGGTGCCCATGCCCTGTGCCTGTTGCTGGGTGCCGCCGGCTTCGCCTCGGTGCTGCTGATATGCGATCCCCAGTGGTTGCTGCTGTCCATGGTGGGAGTGGGCATCGCCTGGACATCCATCCTGGCCATGCCCTACGCCATCTTGTCGGTGGCACTGCCGGCGGCGAAGATGGGGGTTTACATGGGCATCTTCAATTTCTTTATCGTGCTGCCACAGTTGCTGGCCGCCGGCCTGCTGGGCTGGCTGCTGACCACCCTGTTCGAGGGACGCGCGGACGCCGCCTTTGCGATCGGCGCCGGCAGCCTGGTGCTGGCGGCGATGTCCCTGCACTGGGTGTGGGACCCCGCCGAAGCTCCCCGCCCTGAAACGCTAGCGGAGGCCAACTGATGCTGCCTATCCAGCACAAGCTCACGCGCTCCTTTTATGTGTTGTTGAGTCTGCCCGCCACTGCCATGGGCTTCGCCCTGTCAGTGCAGATCTCTGCCCTGAGCTGGATTCTCACCACCCAGTACGGACTCGATATCCACGATGTGGGCCTGGTATGGGCCGCGGGCCCCATCGCCGGCATCCTCGGCCAGGTCAGTATCGGTGTGGTCAGCGACAAGACCTGGTTCTGGGGCGGCCGGCGCAGGCCCTACATCCTGGTCGGCGGAGTACTGGCCAGCCTGATGCTGCTGGCCTTGCCCAGCATCGATGTGATTTCCAGCGGGCTGGGGCTCGAGGGCATTCTCGGCGTCGCCCTGGTCGTGGCCCTGACCCTGGACCTCGCCATCAACGTCAGCTTCAACCCCACCCGCTCGATAATTGCCGACGTCACGCCTGAAGGGGTGGAGCGGACCCGGGGCTACACCTGGATGCAGACCATCTCCGGCAGCTTCGGAGTGATGGCCTATGCCATCGGCGCCATCTGGAACAACTACGTACTGATCTACGCCGGCGTGGTACTGGTGCTGCTGTTTTCGGTGATACCGCCGCTGTTTGTGGCGGAACCCCGCGAACTGGGTGAACCCGAGGAGGCGGAGGCTGCCGGCGGCTGGCGTGAAATCCTTCTCAGCATCCGGCCGCTGTGGGGGTTCCTGGTCTATGACATTTATGCACTGACCCTGCGCCTTGCCCATATCGAGGTCGACAACTATTACGCCGAGATCGCCTGCCTGCTGCTGACGGCCTGGCTGGTGGGCTCGACCCTGATGCAGAAGGAAGGGCCTGTCGGCAGCGCTACTGACCATGTCGGCTTCCAGAAAGTCCTGGCGGCACATTCCTTTAGCTGGATCGGCGTACAGACAATGTTTATCTATACCCTGGCCTACGTGCAGCAGAAAATGCCCGGGTTGAACGACGTTGACGCCGGGCGAGTCATCTCCGTCAGCTTCCTGGTGCTCAATGCGGTCGCTGCCATCCTGCCCGCCTTCGTGCTGGAGCCGATTACCGAGCGCATAGGCAGGGTTCGCACTCACATGTTTTGCGTTGCGATCATGGCGTTTGGCTACCTGGGCATCACCCTGTTTGGCCACACGGCGATAGCGCTCTACCTGTTGATGGCTGTATGCGGCGTCGGCTGGGCAGCCATCGTCAGCCTGCCCTTTGCGATCATGTCCCAGAAGGTGGAGCAGTCGCGTATGGGCCTCTACATGGGATTGTTCAATCTCTCCGTCGTCCTCCCGCAACTGCTGGCCAGCCTGGCGGTGGGCCTGGCGGTAAGCCGCGCGGATGACAAGAGTCTGATCTTCACCATCTGTGCCGTCAGCCTGGCGGTGTCGGCGCTGGCCTGGAGCCTGGTCAGGGAAGGAGAGGGCACCACCCGCGTGGCGCCCACGGTTGGTCACTGAGCGACGGCGGTTCCATTGCCGCGGTTTTACTCTAGAATGGAGTCACGACCAGAACGGGAGTGAGCCCATGCGCCGCATCGTATCCATCGCCCTGCTGACCGCTACCACTGTACTCGGCGGTTGCGCCAGCAATGTCACTGATGGTGACCTGGCCTCTTTCTGCCACGGCTATATCCAGAAAGGGCTGGGCGAGTACCCGGTTGACCAGGTAGATCGCAATGCCATGTGGTTATCCTGGAATGAAGTGGTGCCCATTACCCTGTTCGAGGGCAAGATGGACCAGCCCAGCTATGAAGAGGGCAGGACGACCTTCGGTGAGCAGCTTGCGGCCAACAATGTCAGTGCCATGCAGTCGACCATCGCCGACGACTGCGATCAGGGTGAAAACCACCTCTGGCGCTGGTGGTAGATATTTCTGGGGACGGTTTACTTAATTCCCCCCTCCGAGCCTGCCGACGCTTTGGCGCGTTGGGAATTAAGTAAACTGTCCCCGATTAAGTATGAATCGGCTAGACCTTAGCGATACCGCCGGGCGCACCTTCCCGGCCATCCTGCGCCGCCAGGCGCTGGAAAATGGTGACACGCCTTTCCTTCTCAGTGAGAGCCAAACCATCAGCTTCGCCGAGGCCGACCGGCAGAGCGATCACCTGGCCGGCGGGCTGCGCGCCCTGGGCGTCAAGGCCGGCGACAGGGTGGGGCTGTACCTGGGCAACTGCCCCGAGTTTGTGCTGCTCACCCTGGCAGCCAACAAGCTGGGCGCTGTCTGGGTGCCCATCAGTACTGACTACCGGGGTGAATGGCTGCGGGACACCCTGGAGCGATCGCGCTGCCGCCTGTTGTTAGCCGACCCCGAGCGCGCCGCTCGCCTGGAAGAACTCGAGAACTTCAAACAGTACGGTACCCCGGTGTGTGTGGGGGAGGGCAACGCCCCGGGCTGGCTGCGCTACATCGACCTGCTGCAGGCGGTGCCGATCAATTTACCGGTGGCACAGGGCTATGGCGACACCTGCGCAATTCTGTGGACCTCGGGTACCACCGGCAAATCCAAGGGGGTGATGCAGAACTACAACGGCTGGATACGTGCCATCGACAAGGGCGCCAGCCCGATGTTCAGTTCCCATGAGGGAGACGTGATTTACTGCGCGTTGCCGCTGTTCAACACCGGCGCGTGGATTACCTCGGTCTACCGCGCGCTGCTGGAAGGTATACCCTGTGTGATCGAGGTGCGATTCTCGGCGACGGAGTTCTGGGATCGCATTGCCCGCTTCAAGGCCACCCAGACCTTCCTGATCGGTGCCATGAGCCTGTTCCTCTGGAACCGGCCCGAGTCAGCAAACGACGCCGACACCACCCTCAGCAAGGCCATGATCGTGCCCTTCCCCCCGGATTTGCGCGAGCCTTTTGAGCAGCGTTTCGGCCTGAGGGTTCTCAGTGCCGGCCTGGGTATGAGCGAGTGCCAGTTGATCGCCAACCAGCTGGCGGCCACGGTGGAACTGCCGCCGCACTCGCTGGGTTATCCGCCGCCGGATATTGAGCTCCGGCTGATTGATGACGAGGGTCGCGAGGTGGCGGACGGAGAGGCCGGCGAGATGTGCATCAAGCCGCTGGCCCCCCACGTCTTGTTCAACGGCTACTTCGAGAACCCCGAGGCCACCGCCGCGGCCTTCCGCGGGGACTACTTCCTGACCGGCGACATGGCCCGGCGCGATCCTGACACCGGTGCGCTGTATTTCGTGGATCGCAAGAAAGACGTGGTGCGCTTTGCCGGGCGCAATATCTCCAGCCTTGAAGTCGAAAGCGTTGTGCGGCGCCACCCGGTTGTCAGCGACGTGGCGGCCTTTGGTATTCCCAGCGCCGACATCGCCAGCGAGGATGAACTCAAGCTGGCCGTGGTGTTGAAGGAGGGAGAAAGCCTCGAGCCCGAACACCTCTGCAACTTCATTGCCGAGAATGCCCCACACTATTTCGTGCCGCGCTACCTCGAGTACGTGGCCAGCCTGCCTTACACACCCACCAACAAGGTGCAGAAATTCAAGTTGCGCGAGCGGGGTGTGACGGAAACAACCTGGGATCGTGACGCCGCCGGCTACAGGGCCAGGCGCTAGCCACAACGCCGATGAAGACTGGCCTTGTTCCTGTGATTGGCATACTGGTGGCGGTAGTCCTGGGCCTGGTCATGGCGCTGGCGGGCGGCAGCCAGGGTGCCCGGTTCGGCGAGCTCAGCGTGTTTGCGTTCTGCGGCGCACTGGCCTTCGCCATTCAGTGGCTGGCCTTCGTTCCCGCCTACCTGCTACAGACCGAGCGCTTCTATGACCTGACCGGCAGCCTGACCTATATCACCCTGGCATTGGTGGCACTGCTGCTGGCGGTGCCGGAAGATGTCCCTCGCGTGCTGATCGCCACCCTGGTGATGGCGTGGGCCTGTCGTCTCGGCGGCTTCCTGTTCCTGCGGATAAGCGCCGCCGGTGAAGACAGCCGGTTCCGACATATCAAACCGCACCTGTTGCGCTTCCTGATGACATGGACCCTCCAGGGCCTGTGGGTGTTGGTCACCTTTGCCGCCGGCCTTGCAGCGATCACCTCGGGTGTGGATGCATCCATCACGGTCTTTACTGTGGTTGGTCTCATTGCCTGGCTGCTGGGCTTCGCCATCGAGGTGGTCGCGGACGGCCAGAAATCGCGTTTCCGCGCCGACCCCGCCAATCGCGAGCGCTTTATCACCCATGGCCTGTGGCGCTACTCCCGCCATCCCAACTACTTTGGCGAAATCCTGTTGTGGAGTGGGATTGCGATCATGGCTTACCCGATGCTGGCGGGCTGGCAACACCTGACCCTGGTATCGCCGCTGTTCGTGTATGTGCTGCTGACCCGCGTCAGCGGCGTGAACATGCTGGAGGCCAGCGGCAGGAAGCGCTGGGGGGACGACCCGGCTTACCGGGAGTACTGCGAGCGAACACCTACGCTGTTTCTCAACCCGCTGCGGTGAGTGCTTTGAACGAACCCTGGCTGCAGCGCAAGGCGTGGCGCGAAAACCGCATCCTCTCGGGTGCGCGCTACGGTCACTGGGCGTTGCTGGCCTTTGCCCTGGTGTGGAACGGCATCACCCTGCCCTTGTTCCTGAATGCCGACGAGTTCTGGGGCCGGGTCGACGAGGAGCCGATCATTCTCGTGGCCCTGCTATTCCCACTGGTGGGCGTGGGCCTGATGGCGTCGGTGGTCTGGGCCTTTCTCGCCTGGCGTAAGTTCGGCCCGGCGCCGCTGGTGCTGGACCCGTTTCCCGGCAGTGTCGGCGGCCATGTCGGGGGCTGGGTGGATACCCGGATTCCCTTTGCCGCCGGCCAGCGTTTCGATGTCACCCTGGCCTGCCTCAGAAGCTCCGTCAGCGGGTCGGGCAAGAATCGCAAACGCAGTGAATCGGTGCACTGGCAAACCGATGGCGTCTGCCATACCGAGCGCTCGGGCACCGGCACCCTGCTGCTGTTTCGCTTTGATATTCCTGAAGGGCTGCCCGCCGCCGATGTGGCCCGTACTGGCACCTACTACCGCTGGCGCCTGAGTGTCGCCTGTGAATTGGACGGCCCGGATTTCTCGCGCAGCTACGACATCCCCGTTTTTGCCACCGGCCAGCTATCCGGTCTTCAGCAAGGTACTGAGAGCCATGCCGCCACCCAGGACCTGGCCATGGAAGGTCTGGAATCCATCGCAGAGTTTCGCAGTGTACCCGGTGGCATCGAGGCGTTTTTCCCGGCCCTGCAACGGCCCGGGCAGGGCATCGCTGCCATCCTGTTTGGTGGGCTGTTTGCCGGCATCGGTGTCGGCGTGGGCATGGCCCGGGACGGCGGCATCGTGATCCCGGTGGTGTTCTCTATTGTCGGCACGCTGATCCTCGGTTACGGCATCTGGTACCTGGCCAAGTCATTGCTGGTCGGCGTGACCGGGGAGGGCCTGCGCTGCCGGCGCTTCCTGTTTGGCTATCCGCTGAAAACCCGGCAGCTGCTGCGCGCGGACTTCTCTCACTTTGAGATCGACAAGACCTCCAGTAGCAGCAGCGGCAACAAGACCACGGTCTACTACCAGCTGCATGCCCATAGCCGCGCGGGCGATAGCTTGCCGGTCGGCGAGCGGCTCACCGGCAGGGCCGAGGCGGAACTGCTGCGAGACACTTTCGCAGCCTATCTCGGCGAATCCTGATTGCGACACGCTCAGCTGGCGGCCTGAAATGACCGGCTTCTGCGCTTGCGCCGGGCCACAGGGTCACGGAAACTTTCTGCCGTCATTGATTCACAAGGAACATCCATGCCCAACATCATCTATGTCGAAGCCGACGGCACCCGCCACGAAGTGGAACTGGAAGAACAAATGAACCTCATGGAAGGGGCGACCATGAACCTGGTGCCCGGCGTTGAAGGCATGTGTGGCGGCGTGGCTTCCTGTGCCACCTGTCACTGCTACATAGACGAGCCTTTCCTGTCCAAGCTGCCTGCCCAGGGCCCCCAGGAGTTGCAGATGCTGGAAACGGCGAAGCATCGCAAGGAGAATTCGCGCCTTGGCTGCCAGGTGCTGGTGACCTGGGAAATGGAGGGCATGGAAGTGCATTTGCCTGAGGAGCAGGGCCAGGAACCCCTGTCCTGAACAGTTCTGAGCAGGTTCTGCCAGAGCCTGGAGTGAGTTCAATCGCGGCCCTGCGTCAGCTCTGAGCCATAGCGCATGAAAGAGCTCCGCAGGGTTCTTAAACTCTTCTGAAAACCGAACCCGTGAATGTCCGATCCGGCGCGCTCAGCCCGGATGGACAGCTCAGTTACACGCCCTCTGAAATGCCCGCTGAAACGATTCTGTTTCGGCTGATTCCGCCCGTCCGGTGCACCTCCGAGCAGCTTGCTGAACAGGCGCCGATCATTCCCTGCTGGAATCTGTAACCAGCTTTCCAATTTGTCACATTTGTTTCCGGGGCTTGCTGTCGGGGCCAGATTTCAAGTCACTGATAATTCGAGCTTTTCGAATTTTGTTCAGTCTTATTACTGTCATCTCGTAGTGATGTTCCCGTCAATTTTCCCTCATGAAATCGTTACACAGGCGTCAACGGCTTGTCGTAATCCCCCTTTAAGTTCGCGTGTGGAGTTAGGGGAGTTGGGCGCAACGTCCAACCGACTTTTCTGGGACGTCTTGCGCCCCGCCTGACGGACCAAATTTCAACGAGGCTCGTAATGAATAAAGCTGTAGATAAGGACGTCGTCGATTCCTTGCTGGACGACGACATTGAGTATCAAGGTAGTAACCCCACGAATAATCGCCCCTTTTACGACATCCTGAAATCAGAAATGGAACGTCGCGAGGTACTGAAGGGCAGCCTGGCGTCAGCCGCCACTGGCTTCTTCGCTGCCAGCGGTATCGCCGCTTCCACCGGCGCGCAGGCGCAGACCAGCAGCCTGATGAATTTTACCCCGGTCACCCTGGCCGACGCCGAGGCAGGTGATGGCCGCCAGCCGCTGGTTTCTCCGGACTACGACTACCAGGTGCTGATCCCCTGGGGTGATCCCATCGAGCCCAGCGGTCCGGCTTATGTAGAGCGCGGCAACTCGTCTCGCGACCAGGCCAACCAGGTGGGTATCGGCCATGATGGCATGTGGTTCTTCCCGCTGGCAGCAGACCTGGAACCGGACCCCACCCTGCCGCCGGTCAACGACTTCCTGCGTCGCTGGTTCAATGTCAACACGCGAGGCCTGATGGTCATCAACCACGAATTTGGTAACAACTTCCAGGTGTTGGGCAAGGAAGCGCCCGAGTCACTGGAAGAGGCGCGCATCTCCCAGCACGCGCACGGTGTATCCGTGATCCAGATCGAGCTGATTGACGGCGTGTGGCAGCCGGTGGACAGCCAGTTCGCCCGCCGTATCCACGTCAACACCCCGGTTGAGTTCTCTGGCCCGGCTGCTGGCCACCCGCTGCTGCAGACCCCGGCCGGTAACATTCCGCTGGGCACCGTCAACAACTGCGGCAATGGCACCACCCCGTGGGGCACCTACCTGACCTGCGAAGAGAACTTCAACGCCTACTTCGGCGCCACCAATGAGAAGGCCACCTGGGAGCCCACGGCACTGCAGGAGCGCTTTGGCTTTGCGGAGGGCGGCACCTTCGGTAACTACCAGTGGTGGGTCTTCGACAAGCGCTTCGACCTGTCAGATCCCGACTACACCAACGAAGAAAACCGCTTCGGCTGGATGGTGGAGATCGATCCACAGGACGCCAACAACGCACCGATCAAGCGTACTGCCATGGGCCGCTTCAAGCACGAAGGTGCGGCATGGACGGTAGGTGACGACGGCCGCATCGCCTTCTACATGGGCGACGACGAGCGCTTCGATTATATCTACAAGTACGTTTCCGCTGAGCCTTACCAGGACATGCTGGCCAACGGCGTCAGCCCGCTGGACGAAGGCACCCTGTACGTAGCCCGCTTTGATGAAGGCGGCGTGGGCGAATGGATCGAGCTGAGCATGAGCAACCCGACCCTGTCCGCGCTGTACGCAGACCAGGGCGAACTGCTCGTCAACACCCGGCTGGCTGCCGACGCTTTGGGTGCGACGCCGATGGACCGCCCGGAGTGGACGGCGACCACGTCTGCCACCAATGGCACCTGCTACGTGACGCTGACCAACAATAGCCGTCGTACGGAATCTGACGCTGCCAACCCGTTGGCGCCGAATGCCGATGGCCACATCATCCGCTTCACCGATGACACGCCTTCCGGTACCGCTTTCGGCTGGGAAATCTGGATCATTGCTGAAGACACCCACGGCACTGAAGAGTCCTTCTCCGACCCGGACGGCCTGGGTATCGACTTCCAGGGTCGCGTCTGGATCGAGACCGATGGTGGCCAGAAGGACGGCCTGCAGGATCAGCTGCTGATCGCTGATCCGGACACCAGGGAGATTCGCCGCCTGTTCATGGGTGTTAACGGGGATGAAATTACCGGTATCACCTTCACGCCCAACCGCCGCACCGCGTTCATCAACGTGCAGCACCCGGGCAACGGCGATCCAGAAGCCACCAACTTCCCCGCGGCCACCGATGGCGTCACGATCCCCCGTGACTGCACCATTGCGCTGACTCGCAAGGACGGCGGCATCGTCGGTTCCTGATCGGTTCGCGATCGGTAGCTGGCGCCCCCCTGGCGGCGCCAGCTACGCCATAGCTACACTCCAGCGCCGAAGTGGTCCCACTTCGGCGTTTTCATTTCTTCGACGAAGCGCGAGTAGTTCCAGGGCCAGCTCGCAGGCACGCCTTCCGCGTCCAGGTACCAGCTCTGGCAGCCCCCGGTATACCAGATGGTGGTTTTCGCCGCCTCGATACGCTCGGCATCGAAAGCCTCCAGGGCCTCCCTGGTAGCGCACAATGGCCCTTCGCTGCGCGCCCTTTCCAGCAGTTGCTGGATATAGCCCCACTGGTGTTCAGCGATATCAATCAGGGAGTAGTTGCCCACCGGCCCATTGGGCCCGTTGAGCATGAAGAAGTTGGGGAAGCCCGGCATCGACACCGCCAGGTAAGCCACCGGGCGTTGCGCCCACAGGGTTTCCAGCTCCGCGCCCTCGGCGCCAGCAATCTCCATCGGCCGCATAAACTGGTCAGCCCGGAAGCCGGTGGCCAGCGCGATGACATCCAGTTCGTGCAGCTCGCCGTCCACCGTGCGCACGCCTGTCGCCTCGATACGTTGGATGTCGCCGCGCACCAGCCGTGCCTGGGGGTGCTGGATTTTCTGGTAGTAGTCCGGTGAGAACACCAGGCGCTTGCACATGGGTTCATGATCCGGCCGCAGCGCCTCCTTCAAGGCCGGGTCGGTAATGCTCTCCAGGTTATCGAAGCAGGCCTGCCGAAAGTACTGGGCGCCGGGCGAATCCGGTTGTGTGATGCCCAGGGTGTAGTTTTCCACGTTGCGGTTGTAGGTCACCACGTCCATGTACGCTTCCAGCGCTGCCGGGTCGGCGCGGAAGCGGGCCCGCTCCTCCTCGCTGTAGTAGCCGTTGTGCACCGGCATGATCCACTGTGGCGTGCGCACGAAATGCGAGAGCCGGCTGGCCACCCCGGCCAGGGCGGACACCAGCTGCACGCCGGTCGATCCCATGCCGATCACGCCGACGCGGCCATCCAGCGGCACGTTGTGATCCCAGCGGGCGCTGTGGAACAGCTCGCCGGCGAAGTCATTCATGCCGGGAATTTGCGGCGTGCTGGGGTGGTGCAGAACGCCGGTGGCGGCGATGACCACGTCGGCGCGATCCACTTCACCGCTGGCCAGCGTCAGCTGCCAGCCCTGCCCCTGCCACTCGGCGCGGGTAATCTGGGCGTTGAAGCGAATCCGCTCCCGCTGCCGGTAGCGATCGCAGCAGTCCTCGAAGTAGGCCTGTATTTCAGGCCCGGGGGGCAGGTGCCGGGTCCAGTCGGGGTTGCGGGCGAAACTGTAGGTGTAGTGGTGCGAAGGTACATCGCAGGTCAGGCCGGGGTAGGTATTCTCGCGCCAGGTGCCGCCGATGCGATCCGCCTTTTCATAGATCGTGTAGTTCTCGATGCCCATCGCCCTGAGCTTGATACCGGCCAACAGGCCGGCCATGCCCGCACCGATCACCACTACCCGGAAGTCGCTCATGGAGAATCCCTCCTTTGCTGCCTAGCCCTCACCGCGGGGCAACTCCAGGGCCACGCTACCACGCATGTGGGTGCCCCAGGCATTGTTGTCACCTGTCACGCTCAGTTCCACGACACTATTGTCCACATCCAGCGCCGCGACCTCGCCACTGATGGTCATCACCATACCGGGCAGGTTGGGGGCCCCCAGTTTTAGCGCCAGGGCCCTGATGCGGGCCTCCGGCCCGCTCCAGTCGGTGGCGTAGCGCGCCATCAGGCCCTGGCTGGTGAGGATGTTCATGAACACGTCGGGCAGGCCGGTGGACTGGGCAAAAGCCTTGTCGTGATGCACGCGCTCGAAATCCCGCGTTGCCAGCGCAGCGCCGACGATCAGGCCAGTGCTGATGGGAACCTGGAGCGGCGCTAATGCCTCACCCACGCTGACCGCCGAGCAGTCCAGGGTATCGCGGCGCGCCGTCGGCGGCGGTATCAGCTCGGCCGCCTCTGGCGCCTCAAACGCTGCGGGCCCGGCGCCGCTGCCCTCCGGCGGAATGAACTTCAAGACCCGGAAGCGCTGGCTGCCGACGGTGTCGCCGTGCTGGTTGCTGAACGTCGCCAGGGTTTCAAAAAAATAACCTTCCCCGCGGGCAGTCTTTTTGCGCTCGGAGATACTGTCTATCACCATCTCCATGTACACCGTGTCACCGTGCGCGAGTTCCCGGGTGTATTCCTGCACCACGTTGGTTCCCAGGGTGCCAATGTAGCCACGGGAGTTGAACAGCTCGACCAGTTCACTCTGGGCGTCCGGCGGGCGTTTGTCAGTCGCCACCACGATGCCTTCCTGGTTCCACACGTAAAGCATGGCCGGCGGCGCAATCAGCTCACCGCGGCGGCTGGTGGCGGCCCAGTCGGCATCCAGGTAGGCGGGGTTGGTATCGCCCATGGCCTCCGCCCAATGGCGGATCATGGCGGGGTTCACCGCATCCCTGGCCGCCCGCCGCGGGCACACCTGACGCCCGACATAGCTACGGATTTCTGCCTCGAACTGTTCGATCGCCTGGCCGTTCATGGGTTGCCCTTACGCTGCCTGTAGCCGCTAATTAACCGTGCTTTCTAGAGCTGGGGCAAGGTGGCCACCGGGGCGGAAGGCTTTGGTTCAGATAGTTGACTGGGCCTGCCGGCGGCACCGTAGCCTCAGGCGTGAGGCGGTTGCTACACTCCCGGAAAACCGAGGATTTCGCGTGGGCGAACTGCATTTTCATCCCGAGGCCCTGATCGAGTCGGCCATGGAAGCGACCGGGCTCAATGACTTCGGCGAGATGCCGGTACGGCCGGGTCTTGAGGTGCTGTGCGAGACCTATGAGCGCAATCTCAGTGACCCCGCGGGGCGCGAACGTTGTCGCGACCGCCTGGTCAACCTGCTGAGCGTGCGCCTGCGCTGTGAACGCGCGTTCCGCGACATTCCGGCGGTACAGGAGCAGGATATCGTCGCGCCGCTGTTCGTGACCGGCCTGCCGCGGTCCGGTACCTCGGCACTGATCAACCTGTTGAGCCAGGCGCCAGAAAACCGCGGCCTGCTGCAGTGGGAGGTGCAGTTCCCCGATCCCTGGCCGGAATCCCAGCCGGGGCAGGCGGACCCACGCTACGGCTACCTGGTGAAGGCGCTGGAAGAAAACCAGGACCCGGAGTTTCGCAAGATTCACTACGTGGACGCCGATACCCCGGAAGAGTGCTGCCTGATTCACTCCTATGCATTCAGCGGCGTACAGTTGGGCTTCGAGATCATGCTGGAGCCCTATCGCAGCTGGTTCCTGGAGCAGGACCTGGCACCGCTGTACCGCTACCAGAAACGCCTGCTGCAGTTGCTGAACTGGCGCAATCCCGGCCGGCGCTGGGTGCTGAAGGCGCCGGCCCATATGTGGGCCATAGACACTATCTTCTCGGTATTCCCCGACGCGCGATTCATCTGGTGCCATCGCCAGCCGCTGCCGGTGGTGGCTTCCATCAACAGCATGAACCGCGAGGTCATGAGAATGTATGCCGGCGACACCGGCCACCTCTCGCAGGCCGACATCGGCCGCGCGGTGATGGAGTGGTATGCCCTGTCGCTGGAGCGCGGCCTGGAGGCTCGCGCGCGTCACCCGGCTGACCGCTTCATGGATTGCTCCCAGGCCGAGATCGCGGCCTCACCCATGGAAGTGATTGAGCGCATTTACGGCAGCTTTGGCCTCGACCTGCAGCCGGAATCGCGCGCTGCCATGCAGGCCTATGTGGATGACAATCCGAAAGGCAAGCACGGCAGGCACGTCTACGACCTCGCGAGTTTCGGTCTTACCGAATCAGATGTTCAGCGGCGCTTTGCCTTCTACCTGAACGACGACCGCTGGCCCATCAGCGACTAGGCACCGGCCTGGGTGCTCATCCAGGCGCACATCAGTTCCATGGAACGCCGCTGGCCCTCGGTGGGGCCCTCGGAGCAGACGAAGCCGTGTTCCTCCTTGAGAAACAGCTCGTGCACGCAGTCCACGCCCTGGTCCGACAGCTTCTGTGCGTACTCGGCCCCTTCGTCCCGCAACGGGTCCAGCCCGGCGGTGATGATCAGGGCCGGTGGTAGCTGCGCCGGCAACGGATGCAGAAGCGGCGTGGCGAGGGGATGGATATTGCCGTCCGTGGTTTGTCGGGCGTCTCCCAGGTAGTTGCGCCAGAACCACTGCATCATGCGGTAGGTGAGGACGTGGCCCCTGGCGTTCTCCAGCATCGAGCGCGTTGGCGGCGTACAGTGCCGCACCGCGGGGTAGATGAGCAACTGGCCGGCGATGGCGCCAGGCTGTTCCGGGGCCAGCTGATTGCTGACCACGGCCGCCAGGTTACCGCCGGCGCTGTCGCCGGCCACAAACAGCGGCCCTGCACCGGACAGGCTGGTGCGGTTTTCCAGTACCCACCGGGTAGCGGCGATGCAGTCCTCGGCAGCGGCGGGGAAGGTATGCTCGGGTCCCAGCCGGTAATCGATAGCGACCACGGTGGCCCTGGCGTCCAGCGCCAGCCTGCGACAGAACGGGTCGTGGGTTTCCAGGTCGCCGATGGTCCAGCCGCCGCCGTGGTAGTAGACCAGCAGGCGCTCGTCACCGGCATGGTACTCGCGTGCCGGTATCTGCCCGGCCACGCTCAACTCGCGCACCTGCACCGCCGACAGGTCGACGGCTTTCCAGGCCCGGCGATTCATCAGCCGGTAGACCCAGCGGAACAGGCGGACCTTGAGGGCGTTGAACATGGCCCTGGCTAGCCGGTGAAGGGGAACACAATGGGGATCAGGTAGATCACCGTGACCGTGTAGACGATCGAGACCGGCAGCCCGGCTCGCACGTAATCCCGGAATTCATAGCCCGCCAGGTTCTGCACCATGAGGTTGGTGGTGTAGCCGTAGGGCGTCAGGAAACTGGCGCTGGCGCCGAAAGCGACCGCCATCACGAAGGGCATCACGTCCAGCCCGTAGCTTTCCGCCAACCCGAAAGCCAGCGGGAAGGACAGGGCGGCAGCCGCGTTGTTGGTCATGATCTCCGTCAGCACCAGGGTCAGCAGGAAGATGCCGGCCATGGCGCCGTAGGGGCCAAGGTCGGCCAGGTAGGTATGGAAGCCGTCGGTGAGCAGGCTCACCAGGCCCGAGTCATTCAGCACCTGGGCCCAGATCAGCGCGGAGGCGATAATAAGCCACAGTTCGAAGGGAAAGCGTCGTTTCAGTTCATCCGCCGTGACCGTGCCCATCAGCAACATGCCGGCCAGCAGGAACACCAGGCCTTTCAGCAGCGGCAGCATTTCCATGGTCGCGAGGGCAATCACGGCGAACAGACCGCCGGAAACGAACAGGTTCTCACGCTGGCTGATGCCGCCGGCATTGACACCGTTCTGCACCACGAAAAAGTTTTTGGTCACGTTGCGCCGGTCGCAGAAGTCGGGACCGGTGGCCAGCATGAGGCGGTCGCCGGCCTGCAGGACGATCTCCCCGAGCTTGCCCGACAACCGCTTGCCGCCGCGGTGCATGCCTACCACCGCCGCGTCGAACAGGGAGCGAAAGCCAGCCTCCTTGAGACTCTTGCCCTCGACGTTGGCGTTGGGCATAACAATCACTTCGGTGAGGTTCTGCTGCAGCAGGCCTTCCTCCACGGCAAACATATTCAGGCCCCGGAACTGTTCCAGCACCTGCAGTTGGTTGATGTCGCCGGAGAAAATCAGCTTGTCGCCCGGTTCGATCACCTCCGAGGGGCTGACCGGGCTGATCAGGTGGTCGGCGCGCACAATCTCCACCAGGAACAGGGTCTCCAGGTCGCGCAACCGGTTGTCGATCACCGACTTGCCGACCAGCGGAGAGTCGGCGGCCACCTCGGTTTCGATCAGGTATTCAGCGACGGTGACTTCCTCGGCGGCGTAGGCGGGCAGGGCTTTCTTGCTGGTCACCACGATCATTACCAAGCCAATGAAGGCGGCGCTGGCACCGACGATAAAAAAGTCGAAGAAGGCCAGCCCCTGGCCGGTGGCGTCTTCCAGGAAGCTGGAGACGATCAGGTTGGTGGAGGTGCCAATCAGGGTCATGGTGCCACCGAGAATCGCCATGTAGGACAGCGGGATCAGCAGCTTGGAGGCCGGGTGGAAACCGTTGTTGCGGACGGTGGCCGCAAGCGTGGCCACCACGGCGGTGTTGTTGATGATGGCGGACGACAGCGCCGTCACGAAGCCCAGCCGCAGCAGGCTCTTCTTGTAACCGGCATCGATGAGCTTGCCCGACATGTCTTTCAGCCAGGTCACTTTCTCCACGCCCACCGAGACCAGCAGCAGAAGCATCAGCGTGACCAAGCCGGGATTGGCCGCCTTGCGCAGAACTTCCTCGGTGCTGACCAGGCCCAGCAGATAGCAGGCCAGCATGGTCAGGGAAAACACCCAGGCGGCGGAGATGCGGGTGAACACCAGGCCATAAATCAGCGCCAGGAACAGGCCCGCGGTGAGGAGTTGCTCAAACATGGGGCGCCATGTTCCCCGACTGTGCTCTTAAACTCAAGGAAGAAGGACGGTCAGCGGCAACGGGCGATGGTCAGGCATGGGCGGGCCACATTTCCCAGCCGCAGGCCGCCACCCACAGCAGCACCGTCAGCAGCAACTGCCAGTCGGCGAGCAGCGCATCGGCGGGTGATTCACCGGTGTTCGTGGCATCGACGATGTACCAGTAACGAAACAGCCCGAAAATCACCAGCGGTATGGTAATGACCAGCTCGGGGCGGCTGGAGATCACGAACATGCTGTAGAACATGAGTGCGCCGGAGGCGGAAATCTGGGCGTAGCGGTCGATCAGTTCCACCGAGTACTGTTCCAGCACCCTGCGGCCCTGGGCGCCGCTTAGCGCCAGTTCCGTGCGCCGCTTGAGGGCGGCGAGATAGAGTGCCAGGCACAGCGTGGTAATGAACATCCAGGCAGACACCGGCACGTCCAGCGCCGCGGCACCCGCGGAAACGCGCAACACAAAGCCGATGGCGATGGTGAAAATGTCGAGGACCGGCTGGTGCTTCAGTACAAAACTGTAGGCCAGGTTGAGGGCCAGGTAGGCGCCGATCACCAGCACCACATCGCGGGCCACAAACCAGCCCCACGTCAGGGCGGTCAACAGCCCCGCCAGCAGGAACAGCGCGGCTGGAATAGTCACATCGCCGGCGGCAAGCGGCCGCGTCTGCGCCTTGGTCGGGTGACGGCGGTCGCTGTCAATATCGTGAATGTCGTTGACCACATAGGCCGCAGAAGAGGCGACGCAGAACAGCAGGGTCGCCAGCAGCGCCAGCCGGACAGCGGCGGGCTCGAGAAACAGGCCGGTGAACAGCAGCGGGGCAAGCACAAAGCCATTTTTCACCCACTGCCGCGGACGCAGCAGCCGCAGCAGCCCGGAGAGCTGTGCTAGGGGGGCGCGTTCCGTTGCGGTATCATGCATTGCGTCAGTCCTTCGGCGACATGATTGGATGGATGGCTCTACCCGGCTGGAGATCAGCCCTATCATCTTCGCACTAATCACCAGCGTGGCAAACTCTATGACCTTCCTCGCAAGGAAGCCGGCATGAGACCGGTCTCGTCCTGGGGACGGCTCAGCGCAGCGCCTCATCATGTCCAGGCTCTCAGTGATCCCGCCTCTATCGACTTGCGGCAGCGCGATGATGCTCAGCCCGGCCTCGCGTTTGGCATGGGTCGCAGCTACGGCGACGTTTGCCTGAACCCCGGTGGCAGGCTCTGGGATACCTCCGGTCTCGATCACCTGGTGGCCTTCGACCGGCAGACCGGTCGACTGGCGTGCGAGGCCGGCATGCTACTGCGGGACATCCAGCGGTTGTGCATCCCGCAGGGTTGGATGTTAGCGGTCAGTCCCGGCACCCAGATGGTGACGGTGGGGGGTGCCATCGCCAATGACGTGCACGGCAAGAATCATCACCGGGCCGGTACCTTCGGCGAGCATCTCCTGGGACTCAAACTGCTGAGAACCGATGGCGAGCAGATCGACTGTGGTCCGGACCAGCGCGCGGACTGGTTCGCGGCGACCGTGGGTGGCCTGGGCCTGACCGGCCTGATCCTGGAAGCGGAGATCCAGCTAAGCGCGGTAGCCGGCCCCTGGCTGGAAAGTGAATCACTGGCCTACCGGGGGGTGGACGAGTTCTTCGCCCTGGCGAGCAGTTCCGAGGCCGACTGGGAATACACCGTCTCCTGGTTCGACTGCCTGTCCCGGGATCACCGTGGCCTGTTCCTGCGCGCCAATCACACAGCCGGGGTGGCAGGTACTGAGCCGGCACGCCGCCAGCTGGCGGTGCCGTTCGTGCCGCCGCTGTCACTGGTCAACCGCGCTTCACTGAAGGTGTTCAATGCCGCCTGGTATCAGCTGGGTCGTCGCAAGGCTCACAAGCTCGAGCACTATGAGAGTTTCTTCTATCCACTCGACAACGTGCGCGACTGGAATCGCATGTACGGCCCACGCGGTTTTTTCCAGTACCAATGCGTCTTGCCGGCGGACAGTAGTCGAGACGCCGTGCGGGCGATGCTCGATGAAATCGCGCGCAGCGGTGAAGGTTCTTTCCTCGCCGTGTTGAAGACCTTTGGCGCGCGACCGGCAACGGGCCTGCTGAGTTTCCCCATGCCGGGTGCCACCCTGGCGCTGGATTTCCCGAGCCGCGGGCAGCACACCGAGACCCTGTTTGCACGGCTGGATGCCGTGGTGGCCGAGGCGGGTGGCAGGCTCTACATGGCCAAGGACGCGCGCATGCCGCGCGCCCTGTTTGAAGCAGGTTACCCGCGCCTTCCCGAGTTCATGGCATTCCGCGACCCCGGGATCAGTTCCGCGATGTCGCGGCGACTCATGGGAAGCTGACGTGAGCCTCGATCGCAAGTTCGTCATTGTCGGCGCCACCTCGGCCATAGCCAGGCACTGCGCGCACGCCTGGCTCGCGGCGGGGCCTGCCGACTTCATCCTGGTGGGACGAGACGCTGTGCGGCTGGAACGCGCTGCCTCCGATCTTCGCTCGCGCAGCCCTGACTCCGCCGTTCGTTCAATCGTGGCCGATTTCCTGGCTGCCGACGCCATACGTGGCGTGGTGGACACCTGTGTTGCCGAGGATGCGGTGGAAACGGTCCTCATCGCCCACGGCATGCTGCCCGAGCAAACCCTGTGTGAACAGGACCTGGATATTGCCCGTGACGCGATCGAGATCAATGCCGTCTCGCCGGTGTTGTTTGCCGAGGCTTTTGCCGGCGCCATGGCCACCGCCAATAGCGGGACGCTGGTATTGATAGGTTCGGTGGCGGGTGACCGTGGCCGCAAATCCAACTACGTCTACGGCGCATCCAAGGGGCTCATCGAACGCTATGCCGAGGGTCTGCAGCACCGGCTGGCGGCCAGCGCCGTGCGGGTGGTACTGATCAAGCCGGGGCCGACCCGCACGCCGATGACGGCACACCTGGGCGCCCAGGCCGGCGGGCTGGCCGATGTCGATGCGGTCGCCCGCCAGATGGTGCGGGCGATCGACCGGGGCGTAGCGCTTGCCTATGTACCGGGAAAATGGCGCTGGATCATGGCGGTCATTCGCAGGCTTCCCCGCGCCCTGTTCAATCGCCTGGATATCTAGCCGTGTCCCTGACCGCCTCTTCCGCGCCGGGGGGTGGGCGCGGCGCCACGCTGGCCCGGCTCGCGGGCTTCCTGCTCCTGTACCCGGCCTGCGGAGTGCTGCTCTACCAGAGCTTCCTCGGCAACGACGACATTCTTTCCGTGGATGTGTTCTATCACTACGTGGTCGCGGAGAAAATCCTCGAAGACGGGCTGTGGGCGGATATCAGCTGGCTGCCCTTCACGGTATTGGGGGAGGCGGGCACCGATCACCACTGGTTGTTTCACCTGCTGATCGTACCCTTCGCTGTGCTCGACGACCGGGTGCTGGGACTGAAGCTCTCGGTCGTGGTCATTGCACTGCTGGCACTGGCGGCGGTGCACCTGTTGTTCCGGCGCCTTGCGATCCCCCACGCCTGGCTGTTTGCCGCGCTGGCCATGAGCGCCAGCCTCGATCTGCCTGGTCGCTTCCTCATGCTCCGGGCCCAGACCCTGGCCCTGGTGCTGTTCCTGCTGGTATTCCTGCTGAGCCGTGACCGGCGCTACGGCTGGCTGGCGCTGGTGTCCTTGCTGTTCATGCTCAGCTACCACGGCGCGCTGTTCGTGGTTGCCATTGCCGGGCTGTTTGTACTGGTAGAGCTGTACTACGACAGGACGCTGGATGCAAAGCTGGGCATTGCCGTGGGCAGTGGCCTGCTGCTGGGAACCCTGGTCAGTCCCTGGTTTCCAGACAACGTGGAGTACCTGCTGTTTCACGTCTTCTTCAAGGGTGGCAATGCCGACACCGGCCTGGTGGGTACCGAGTGGTATCCGCCGTCGCTGCTTGAGCTCTGGCTGCTCAGCTGGCCGGTGTTTTTATTGCTCGGCGGCGCGGTAGCGCTCTACCTGGTGCAGCGCAGCCGCGGCTTCGCCGTTGTGCCGGGGCGCGATACCCAGGTGGCGTTGCTGTTGAGCGGTCTTTATCTGGTGATGTATCTCGGCGCCGTGCGCTTCCAGGAATACCACACGCCGTTCACCCTGCTGGCAGCCGGGCTCCTGTGTCGCGATGCCCGGCTGCCGGCACGGTCACACTGGTTGGCACCACTGTTGGTGCTGGTTCTGGTCATGGGCGTGTGGATGAACCTGGCGCTCTGGCAGAGCCGGCTGCGGGCGCAAATCCAGGCATCGACAGCCTTCACCTCGGAAATTCAGCGCAACGTACCCGTCGGCAGCCTGTTGATTAACAGCGAGTGGTCCAGCTTTCAGCAGCTGGTGTGGTGGCTGCCCGAGTATCGCTACGCCAACGGCCTGGATGGTAACTACCTCTTGTATGGGTCACCCGGGAAGTTTGGGCTGTGGCGCCAGCTTTCGGACGGCCGCGGCCCGCAGGCGGCAGACTACTTCCAGCGCCTGCGGCAGGCCTTTGCCAGCCCGTGGCTGCTGTTCCGGACCCGCGATCCCGGGGCGGCGCCGGCACTGGCGGCGGCCCGGGCCGCGGATGATGTTTACCTGGTGCTGGAAGATGGCGGTCTGGCACTGTTTTACATCGACGCGCCGGTGGCTCCTTTCCCATCCGCCGTACCGTGAATAAATCCTTCGCCTGAGCTCTTTCGGGGCCGGGGCCGGGTCGCTAGAATACTGCCCCTCGTTCAGCTCCCCCCAAAGGATAGCCATGAGTTTCTACCCGCCGCGTCGCACCTTGATGGGCCCGGGCCCGTCCGATGTGAATCCCCGGATCACCAATGCCATGGCCCGCCCCACCATCGGCCATCTCGATCCCGCTTTCATCGGGCTGATGGAGGAACTCAAGGCCCTGCTACAGTACGCCTTCCAGACCGACAATGCGCTGACCTTGCCGGTGTCCGCGCCGGGATCTGCGGGCATGGAAACCTGCTTCGTCAACCTGATGGAGCCCGGGGACAAGGCCATCATCTGCCAGAACGGTGTGTTCGGCGGCCGCATGAAGGAAAACGTGACTCGCCTTGGCGGCGAGGCCGTGATGGTGGAAGACGCCTGGGGCACGGCTGTCGACCTGGACAAGGTACGGCGGGCCATCGCCGAACATCCGGATGCCAGGGTGTTGGCCTTCGTGCACGCGGAAACCTCCACGGGTGTGCGCAGCGACGCAGAAGCCCTGTGCAAGCTGGCAGCCGATGCCGGCATGCTGTCCATCATGGATACGGTGACCGGGCTGGGTGGCATTGAAGTGGCGGTGGATGCCTGGGGTGCCGATGCGGTCTACTCTGGCAGCCAGAAGTGTTTGTCCTGCACGCCGGGATTGTCGCCGGTGACTATATCCGAGCGCGCCGCGGAGGTGATTCGCAATCGCACGCACCCGGTGCAAAGCTGGTTCCTGGATCTCAACCTGGTGATGGGTTACTGGGGAGGTGGTGAATCGGGTGGTGGCAAGCGTGCCTACCACCACACCGCGCCGATCAATGCGCTCTACGGTCTGCACGAAGCCCTCACCATACTCAAGGAGGAGGGCCTGGAAGCATCCTTTGCCCGCCATCGCCTGAACCACGAGGCACTGAAGGCGGGGCTGGAAGCTATTGGCCTGTCCCTGGTGGTGAATGAGGCGGATCGGCTGCCGCAGCTCAACCTGGTAAGCGTACCGGACGGAATCGATGAAGCCGCCGTGCGCGGCATGCTGCTAAATGACTTCAATCTGGAGATTGGCGCCGGCCTCGGCGCGCTGGCGGGCAAGGTCTGGCGCATCGGCCTGATGGGCTATGCCAGCAACCCCACCAACGTGCGGCTGTGCCTGGGCGCCCTGCAGCATGCACTGGTCGCCCAGGGTCTGGAGGTGAACGGGGCGGTGCGGGTGGCTGATGCCGTTTATACCGCCGCCGGAGGCTAGGGCGAGGAGAGGGCGCAGCTCAGGCAGCTATCCGGCCGCGCCTGCTAGCGGTGTTGAGGCATCCCCAGGCCGTGGGTGGCGACCAGGCCGCGCAGTACTTCCACTACGCCGCCACCAAAGGTATTGATCAGCGAACGGCGGTGCTCGTGCTCGAGGTCGCCGTGCAGGATCGCCCCTTCGCTTTCGGCGGCAATCAGGCTCTGCGGCCCCACGACTTCCATCATCAGCTTGCAGACTTCCAGCATCACCTCGGTGGAGTAGACCTTCATGGCGGAGGGGAACACCGCATCCACCGGCTTGTTCTCCAGTCGCCAGGCCATGCGCGCGTTCATCACCCGCATCGCTTCCAGGTAGGCATATACCTCGGCCAGGTTGCGCTGGGCCATGGGGTCATCAATGACTCGCTTGCTTTCCGGGCCGCGCTCCTCCCGGGCCCAGGCCAGCACGCCCTTGAACAGCTTCCAGCCGTTGATGCCGAAGGCAGCCAGGCCGACACGCTCGTGATTGAGTTGTGAAGTGATCAGGCGCCAGCCCTGGTTTTCCTGACCGATGATCATATCCAGCGGTACCTTGATGTCCGTGTAGTAGGACACATTGGTGCGCACGCCACCCACGGTGTGAATGGGACCGTAGGAAAAACCCGGGTCGCTGGTGTCGACCACGAGGATGGAGATGCCCTTGTGTTTGGGCGCTTCCGTGTCGGTGCGCGCGGCGAGGAATACGTAGTCCGCGGCCTCGGCGGAACTGGTGTAGACCTTGCTGCCGTTCACCAGGTAGTGGTCATCCCGTTTCACGGCGGCGGTCTGCAGGGAGGCGAGATCGGTGCCCGCGGCGGGCTCCGTATAGCCGATGGCGAAGTGGGTTTCGCCCGAGGCAATACCGGGCAGGAAGCGCTGCTTCTGCTCTTCAGTGCCGTGGTCCATCAGCGCCGGCCCCACGGTGTTGAGCGTGACAAACGGGGTGGGGGCGCCAGCCAGCAGGGCTTCTTCGTAGCGTATCAGCTGCTCACTTTCCGACAGCCCGCGGCCGCCGTATTGCTCTGGCCATCCCAATGCGAGCATGCCGTCCTTGCCTTGCTGCCGAATCAGGGACTTGTAGAGATCACCGCCTTCCGCGCTGCGCAAAGCTTCCCGGTACTCGGGTTTCACCAGGTCGGTGAAATATGCGCGCAGTTCCTTGCGCAGCGCTTTCTGGCTGTCGGTGTAGTCGACGAACATGAGTGCGGCTCCAGTTTGTAGATCATATTATTGATTTTGAATTCAAATTCAACTATTTTCCCGACATGACTGCCACAGCCAGCAAGAAGCTCACTCGGGGTGCCGATACCCGCAGTGCCAAAGGCGAACGTGCGCGCGCTCGCCTCAAGTCCGCGGCGCTGGTGGTGCTGGAGCGCGAGGGCTATCACCGCATGCGTATCGCCGACGTAACGCGGGAGGCGGGTGTGGCCCAGGGCCTGTTCTATCACTACTTCAGCGATCTCAAGTCGCTGACCATTGAGGTGCTGGAAGACTTCATCAACCCTGCCCACGACGTGGAAGACATCGAGCGCGGGGTCGAGCGGGGCGACTGGTACGGGCGTATCTACGCCCACAACCTGCTGGTGGTAAACAGCTATGCCCGCCGGCCCGGCGTGATGCGCTGCCTGTTGCAGATGGCGGATGACGAACCGGCGTTTTCCGCCCTGCTGCGTGAGTCCTACCGCGAGCAACTGATGTGGCTGGTAAAGCTGTTGCCGAAGATGTTCCCCGGGGTGCGCTTCAAGCGCCACCAGGCGCTGGTCACGGTCTACGCACTGGCGGGTATTGGCGAGGGCCTGCTGCGGGAGTATTTCATCAACACCAGTGACACCCTGCGGGCGGCCAAACTCTCCAATAAGCAGTTTGCCGAGCTACTCTCGACCATGTTCTACCGGGCGCTGTTCCTGGAACATCCCCCCGCAGACAAGCTCAGCTACACCCGGAACCTCGCGGCTATGCAGCGCTAGCGCAGCGGGCCCAACCATCGAATCGGAACATCAGCGACTATGGATTTCAGTTTCAGCGACGAACAGAACGCCATCCGCGAGCTTGCGGCACAGATCTTCGGTGACCATGCCACCGACGAGGCCATGCAACAGTTCTCTCGGGGAAATGCGACCTATGACGATACGCTCTGGCAGGTGCTGGCGCAGCAGGGTCTGCTGGGCATTGCGCTGCCGGAATCGGCCGGGGGTGCCAGTCTCGGCCTGGTGGAGCTGTGCCTGGTGCTGGAAGAGCAGGGGCGGCGGGTCGCACCTGTGCCCCTGTTCTCTACCCTGGTGCTGGGGGCAATGCCCCTGTGCGAGTTCGGCACTGAAGCGCTGCAGAACGAATGGCTGCCCCGGGTCGCCAATGGCGAGGCGAGGCTGAGTGCCGCTGTCGCCGAAATGAATATGAACCGGGCACTGCGTGTGCCGGTGACGCTGGAAAAAGCCGGTGATAGCTGGCGACTGGATGGCAGTCGCAGCATGGTGCCGGACGGCGCCGTGGCGGATGCCATCCTGGTCCCCGCCGCGGATCGTGATGGCAACAAGACCCTGTTCCTGGTGCCCACCGACACAGATGGCGTTTCCCTGACGCCGGTCGATGTCAGCCTGTCTGGCCAGCGTGCTGCCCACCTGGTGCTGGACAAGGTGGAACTCAATGATGTCCAGCGGGTCGGCGAAGTGGGCCAGGGCGGTGCCATCTCCGGGTGGCTGGAACAGCGAGCCGACGTGGCCCACTGCGCAATGCAGGTGGGTGTGACGGAAGAGGCGATGACCCGCACGGCGGCCTACCTCAGCGAGCGCGAGCAGTTCGGCCGTCCGCTGGGCAGTTTTCAGGCCCTGGCCATGCGCATGGCCGACAGCTACATCGACGTGGAGGCAATACGCTCCACATACTGGTTGGCGCTGTGGCGTCTCAACGCGGACCTGGATGCACGCGCCGAAGTGCGCGCCGCCAAATGGTGGGCCTGTGAAGCGGCGCACCGGGTGGTATGTAGCGCCCAGCACCTGCATGGTGGGATTGGCGCCGACCTCGACTACCCGATTCACCGCTTCTTCCTGCTGGCCAAGGAGATCAGCTTTTCCCTCGGCAGCGCCGGCTCCCAGCTCGAAAAGCTAGGACGGCTGCTGGCCGCGGACGATGAACTCGGTTTCCACGCGATGGAGGTGTGAATGGACGCTACCCGAATCAAGCCGCCGCTGGGGCATGACAATGCCTGGTGGTGGGAGATGGCCGCCGAGGGCAAGCTGGGGATTCAGTGCTGCAGCCAGTGCCAGACGTTGCGCCATCCGCCAAGGCCCATGTGCCATGTCTGCAACTCCACGGAGTGGCATGTGGTCGAGGCCAGCGGCCGGGGTACGCTCAATTCCTTCACGGTGCTCCGCCATCCGCAGTTTCCCGGCTACGAGTACCCGCTCATCATCGTCCTGATTGACCTGGAGGAAGGCACTCGGCTGACATCCCAACTGGCCGACTGTGAGCCGGAGGATGTGTCCTTCGGCATGCCGGTTATCATGAAGATTCACGAAGACGCCGACGGCTTCAAGCTGCCCGTGTTTGTTCCCGAGGGAGGCGTTGCATGACGCTCGATACCACTTTCCTCCGGAACAAGGCGGCAATAGCCGGTATCGGCCTCACGGAGTTTTCCAAGAACTCCGGTGTCTCCGAGCTGGCGCTGGCGGCCCGCTGCGTCACCGCGGCCTGTGAGGACGCCGGTATCAGTCCCTCAGAGCTGGATGGCTTCGTCAGCTACACCCTGGATTCCACTGACGAGATTGAGGTGGCGCGCGCGGTGGGTGCTGGTGATCTCTCGTTTTTCAGTCGCATCAACTACGGCGGGGGTGCCGCGGTGGGCACCATCCTGCAGGCGGTGATGGCGGTGGCCACCGGCCAGGCGTCGCATGTCGTGTGCTGGCGCGCGATGAATGGCCGCTCCGGGCAGCGCATGGGGCAGGGGGTGTCCGGCAACATCATCTCCAGTGACCTGATTCACTGGTCCTGGTACATGGCCTACGGCATGCTGACGCCGGGCTCCTGGGTGGCGCTGATTGCCAACAAGTACATGGATGCCTACGACGTCACCCGGGAAGACCTGGGTCTAGTGGCGATCTCCCAGCGCAACTACGCGCTCAATAACCCGCGCGCCTTCGGTTACGGCAAACCCCTGAGCATGGAAGATTACCTGGGGTCGAAAATGATTGCCGACCCGCTGTGCCTGTATGATTTCTGCCAGGAGACCGACGGCGGCTGTGCCATTCTCATCACCAGCGCCGAGCGCGCCAGGGACCTGCGCCAGAAGCCCGCGGTGATCCGCGGTGTCACCCAGGCATCGACCCGGGGCCAGGAACAGATGACCAGTTACTACCGCGATGAGCTGCTGTCCCTGCCGGAAATGGAAATGGCGGCGCGCCGCACTTACGAGATGGCAGAGCTGGGGCCGGACGCCATCGACGCCGCCTGCCTCTACGATGCCTTCACCCCGGAAATCATCATGCAGCTCGAAAGCTTCGGTTTCGCTGAACAGGGGGAGGGCGTACAGCTGGTGCGTGAGGGAGCTCTGGATATCGACGGCCGCCTGCCCAACAACACCCATGGCGGCCTGCTGTCCGAAGCCTATATCCACGGCATGAACAACATCGCCGAGGCGACCCGGCTGGTGCGAGGCGAGTCCTGTAACCAGCCGGCAAAGGCTGTGGAGCATGTGCTGGTATCCAGCGGCGTCGGCGTGCCCACAGGCGCGTTGATCCTGGGGGCAGATTAGGACGCGCGCCCGCGCGGTCTACACATCGTGCTAGGCTTCACCGGTCGGGCGGTCACCTGGATCGCCTCCGGTTCGGAGCCAACCATGCGTCACGTCACCGCACTTTTTGTCCTGCTTGCCAGCCTCGCCTTCGAGGCATCGGCCCAGCCCCTGCGTGACGTAAAGGTACGCAGCTGGGCTGAGGACTACTTTGCCCGCTATGCTGCTCGCGATGACTGGCCCGGGTTTGTGGCGCAGTTCACTGATGACTTGGTGTTCGAAGACCCGCTTGCCAATATGTCGCTTCGCTCGCGGGATGAGTTCAAGGCCTTCTACCACTGGCCCGATCCTTCGTTCAGCAAACACCCGGACTTCCCGGAAACCCTGGTACTGGAGGACCTGATCGTGCAGGGCAATCGCAGCATTGGCAGCGGTTACTTCACGCCCTTTAAATACCAGGGCTTCACCTACGCCGAGGAAGAGCCCATGCGTTTCACGATATGGCTTACCTGGAATGATGAAGGCAAGATCACCCGACAGATTGACTGGATCGACTACCCGGACGAACTGCTCCAGGCCATGTACTGCCGCGCGCCCTGATCGCCATGGCTGACTACACGCTCTACTACTGGCCGCTCCCCTTCCGGGGACAGTTCGTGCGTGCGGTGCTGGCGCATCTTGGTGCCAGTTGGGATGAGGCCGACACCGAGACTATTCTGGCGCTCAAGGATACCGCGCCTTCTGAGCAGAACCTGCCCCATATGGGGCCACCGGTGCTGGTTGATCATGCGGCGGACCTTGCCCTTTCCCAGATGCCCGCAATCCTGGGTTACCTGGGCCGCAAGCATGGCCTGGTTCCATCGGATCCAGCCACTGCCGCGCTGACCGACAAGCTGGTGGCCGACGCCAACGACGTACTCTACGAGATGACCCTGCACAACGGTGCCCAGATGTGGACGGCCGCAAGCTGGGCGCACTTTGTGCCACGCCTGCAGCGCTGGATGCAGATTTTCGAGGAGACCGGGCGACGCCATGGCCTGACGCCAGGACAGGGCTTTATTCTCGGCACGGCGGCGGTGGGAATAGCCGACCTCGCGACCTATGCCCTGTGGGGAACCATGACGGACAAGCTGCCTGCACTCGCGCCCATGCTGAACACCCATGCGCCGGCCGTGGCAGGTCTGTGTGAACGCATCGCGCACTCGTCTGGGCAGGAGCAGCTGAGGCTCGATAGTGAGAAAGCCTATGGCAATGAATGGTGCGGTGGCCAGATTGGGGCTTCCCTGCAAGCGGTGCTTGCATCAGCTTAATCATATAGGAAAACACGGGTTTTGATAGGTAGCTTTCCGCCTGGTGTGAATCGGCCTGAAGCGACTATCCGGCGGACACGGGTGTAGCCACCTGATGCCTGCAATTGACTACTCATAGAGAACAGTACGCATGGAAATCACCAGGGTTGTTTCAGCGGCATTGCACAACGTGATCTTCTATCGGCGGCGATTGGCGAAGGCGTTGGCGATCCCCTTCGCGATCTACCTGTTGCTGGACGTCTTCTCATACTTGAATGACAGTGTTTTTGGTGCTGCGCTGCTCTGGGTGCTGTATACCGGCGTCTACGCGGTGTTCGCTATCACCACCCACAGGATTCTGCTGCTGGGAGAAGATTCAGTGTCCGAGTGGGGGCTCCGTGCCTGGACAGCTCGCGAAACTTCTTTTGCGCTGCATCTGATAGGCATATCGCTGCTGTTCTTTCCACTGGGTATGCTGGCCGTGGTTCCCTTTGTTGGCGCTGTTGTCGCTCTCCTGCTGGGCTGCTGGATAGCGGGTCGCCTCTCGCTGGTGTTTCCGGGTATCGCGGTAGAGCGCGGCGTTAGCTTTGGACAGTCGTGGGAGGAAACCGAACACCACCAGTTGCTGATGTTCCTCGTTGTCCTTGTGGTGCCCGTATTACTGGCGCTGCCCGGACTTCTTCTGCATTTTTTCCCGTTCGGCCATGTTCTGACGTCGGTTTTTTCCACACTTGTCGTTGTGTTTGAGGTGGCCGCCTTGTCCATGGCATACCGACTGATTATGAGTACCGCCGGCGGAGATGGCTTTCCCAAAGCTTGAGCTTCACAGCGAGATAGACTCCAACTAGTGAGTTTGGCTGGCATCAAAAGCCCGAACACTAGTCTTGAGTTTTGCGTGTGGAGAGCTATGCGCTTCCTTGCCTTGAATCAGTGGGGATGGGCTACCCTTCAGGTACTGGTCAAAAAACGCCGCGATGTAGTCGCGTTGAATCTCGAGACCCTCTTTTCCATCGATCGCGCCCAGAACGCCCAGTTGCCGGTACAGTGGCGACATCAGCGCAAAATCAAAGAAGTTGAAGTGAGTCGTCTCAGTTATCTCCAATAAGTAGGCGTCGCTCAGGGAGCGATCAGCATTTGCGCTTACGAGCAGATTGTCACTCCTGTGTAACGCCAGGGAGGGAACAGGTAGTTCCACGTTCGCCTGGTCCGGATGAAAGCCATCCAGATTGGCGACCGCGCCACAGTTTGCATGTGCACTGCATGTGAGAACTGCCGCGCTGCCGCCAATCGACATACCAAAAACGCCTACTTTTTCTGTGTCCATATGGGGCTTGAGGTCAACGCCAGTTGGCTTGAGAGAAGGCAAGGCGTCCAGGACGAAATGCTGGTCCGCCACCTGGGTTCGGATCGCCTGGTCCACCTTTCCCTTGATGGATGTTGGCATCATCGCCATGGCACGCATGAAGACCTCTAACTGTCTGGACGGGTCCTGGATGTCCTTGACCTCCCGGTAGACTGCCATGACCTCTTCCGGCGGCTCTGTGTTCATGGCTGCCCGGGTATCAGGGTCAAACAAGGCAACTCCATCGGGGAAAACCACTGAGGAGCCGATATAGGCATGCCCCACGCCGATCACGATGTACCCATGGCTGGCGAGGTGCTCAACCAGGGCCGTGTTTCCTGAAGACCAACCGATGCCCAGGCCATGTGAGTAGATGAGTACCGGGAAACGGCCTTCCGCGATGCTTGCGTCTTTGCGAGCCGCAACACGGACTTTGTCGAGGTGGCTGAAGGTAAACCATGGGAGCGGTGTGCCGGAGGTGATTGCCTTGCTGCGCAGGCCGGCGTCGTGAAAGTAGCGGGTTGCTGTCCCGGACTCGGGGTCATCACTCGGGTACCAGATGCGCAAGGCGAGTCGGCGCTTGTCTCCGCTCCGCTCCGTATAGTGTTCTTCTCTATCCTCATCAGTGAGGAAGGTGGTTGCTGTGCCGACGGCGTAGTCTCCATTCGCTTTCGGCATGTCGAATACAGGAAATGCCCAGGAAGCCGCACCAGCGATAACGGTCAGGCTGAGTGTGATGCCAGCGCACACGATGTGTAGCCAGCGCCGGAGTCCTTGTAAGAGCATGACAGCGAGCAATGCTGCCAGGTAAGCGGGCAGTATTTGCCACCGAAATCCAGCAACGACAAGGTGTAGGACGGTGACGACGGAAAGTGCAATGGCAGCCCTCCGCACCAGGCTTGCCTTTCGCTCATAGAGACTGGCGATTGCCACCAGCAAGATGGCGACAATTAGTAGCGCATCCAGAGAGAATGTTCCCATGGCCATCGGCTGTATTCCTGGTACTTAGAAGGTTTGACTAACTGGCATGTAGTCAAGGTTATCATTGAGCTTACGGAGTTCAGCAGAACAAAGTGTGGCTTTTCCATACTCCGCTGCTGCTGGTCTTTTGTTCCTGCTTGTTGAGGTTGTTTTATGAGTCAGGCAAAACTGCGTTGCGTCGTCATCGGAGGTTCTGTCGGTGGCTTGGCGGCGGCGCTGGAGATTCGCCGTCTGACCGGCGCCGAGGTGGCAGTATATGAGCGTTCCGGGGCTCAGTTAGAGGCGCGTGGTGCAGGTGTGGTGATGCAGCCGGACGTAGCCTGGCTGTTGGAACAGAATGGCCGCAAGGCTGAGGAAGTCTGTGTCGCGTTAAGTGAACGAGTTCGACTGCGCGAGGATGGAAAACAGCTTGTTCAACCGGCCTCTCAGATGATGACCGCATGGGACACCCTATATAGTGCGCTGCGGGACCGGCTCGCTGAAGTCTGCTATCGGCAGGATTCGGAACTGCTTACCCTGGAGCAGGACGACGAAGAGGTACGTGCGGAGTTCGCCGACGGTTACCGCACGAGCGCCAGTTTTCTTGTCGCCGCAGACGGTATCAACTCGCAATGTCGCGCTGTCCTGAAAAATGTTTCCCGACCGACCTATGCCGGATACGTAGCCTGGCGCGGCCTGGAGGCTGAGGAAGATTTGCCATCGGATGTGGTGGCAGAACTGGATGGTCGATTCACGCTGTTTCATCGGGATGGAATGCAGTTTCTCTGTTACCTGGTCCCTGGTGAGGACGGGAGCATAATTCCGGGGCGCCGCAGGGTTAACTGGGTGTGGTACATCAACACTCCGGCTGCAAGCCTCTCAGAAGTGATGTGCGGAGAGTCGGGTCGAGCCTATAGCTCTTTTGTGCCGGTCGGGGATGTCAATCCCCGATCGAAGGACCGCGCCCGCAAGCTCGCCCAGCAGGAGTTACCTTCACCGTTGAACACACTGGTTGCACACTCTCGGCTGTTCGTGCAGCCGGTACAGGACGTCACTATCTCGCGTCGCGTGTTTGGAAGATGCGCGCTGATCGGTGATGCTGCCGGCACGGTGCGACCGCATACCGCAGCCGGCACTGCCAAGGCTTTCGCGGATGCCACCCTACTGGCGCGGGTGCTAGGCGGCTGGACTGCAGGAGCGCTCCCGCCACGTGAAGCGCTGCTTGACTGGGAGCGCCAGCGCAATGGCGATGCCACGTCCATTGCCCAGCTGGGTTTAAACCTGGCGGCAAATTCGGCCCTGGGTGTTACGAATGCGCCACAACCCTTTAGCGCTGGCTAATCGTCGCTGAACTTTTGCTCGGCTACGGGTTCACATGCTGGTATCCTCGTAGCAACCATTGGGGGATTCCTTGAAGAAGTTCGGTCAACGGCTCTGGAATTCATTGATCTCGCTGCTGGCCTGCCTGGGCCTGCTGCTCGGCATCGCTCTCATTTTTTCCCCGTTTCCCATTGGTCTCATCCTGATTGCCATCAGCCTCTCGATACTCATTTATGTGAATCACGGCGTGCAGAATCTGTTGCGCGAAGTTCGCAGTGAATACGACCACTTCAATGAGAAGCTGCACTGGCTGGAAGACAAGGCCGGCGTGCGTGCTCGCTTCATCAGTGACGCCCTCGGCAAGACCCGCCCCGACCTGCATCTGGACAGCGACTGAACCGGGGTGGCGACGCACCGGGCTTTGTCGTAGTGTGAGAAAAAACGATGTTCACCGGAGCCCGCGATGTCAGTACCCGGAATCAGCACACCCGTCCATGATGAACTCACTGCCGCCCGTTCCCTCCGCGATGCCATCAGTGCTCGCAGTGAGGAGATTGAGGCGAGCAAGATGGTCCCCGCCGATCTCATCAAGCAACTCAATGAGCACGGCCTGTTTGGTCTGACTATTCCCGCGGCACTCGGCGGCACTGAACGCAGCCCCACCGAAGTATTGGCACTGATCGAGGAACTGGCCTACGCCGACAGCGCCGTCGCCTGGTGCGCGATGATCTACCTCACCACTGCCATGTCGGCGGCCCAGCTACCGGCGGCGCAGGCCGGCAGCATATACCAGCCCGGTGTCATTACCGCCGGTGCCACCGCACCCACCGGGCGCGCCCGGCGGGTAGAGGGCGGGCTCGAAGTCACGGGCCGCTGGGCCTGGGGCTCCGGCACCCACCATGCGGACTGGATCGTCGGCGGCGTGATGGTGGAGGACAGTGACGACATACTGCGTTTCCCCGGCGGCGCCCCGGCGGTGCATATCGTGTTCTTCGAGAAGTCCCAGGTCACCCTGCACGACAATTGGGATCCGTCAGGCATGCGCGGCACTGGCAGCGTGGATTTTGAGGTGGACAAGGCCTTTGTGCCTGAGGGGCGCTGGATCGTGCAGGGCAGCGGTGAGCTGACCATCGATACCGCACTGTATCGCTTCCCCTTCTTTGGTTTCTTTGCCGCCTGCGTGGCAGCTATCCCGCTGGGCATCGTCAGGCGGGCCCTGGATGATTTTGCCGAGCTGGCCCGTGGCAAGGCGACCGGGCGCAAGAGCCTGGCGGAATCCTCGCTTACCCAGATGGAGTATGGCCAGGCGGACGCCCAGTCTGAGGCGGCCCGGCATTACCTGTTCAGCGCCGTGGCCGCGGTCTGGGAAGATGTGGCTGCGGGGCAATCGGCCACCCGGGAGCAGATGCGTCAACTGCGGCTGGCGGCTACCCAATCGACCACGCTGGCCGCAGCAGCGGTGGACAAGCTTTACAACGCAGGGGGCGGTACGTCTCTGCAGGGCCACTGCAGCCTGCAGCGGCATTTCCGTGATGTACACGTGGCGACCCAGCATCGCATGGTCAGCACCGGCCTCCTGCAGTTGGGCGGCGCCATGGCGCTGGTCGAGGACCACCCGGGTTCACCCCAGCTTTAGGCGACCAGCTTACGCCGGGTCAAAGGCCACGTACTGGTCGTGGCCCATGCTCTCAAGCGCCACTTTCACCAGTTCTCGCGCAGAGCCATTGCCGGCCACCGCCTGTACGGTCATCACGTCTATGCTCTCGGGCTTCAGTTCGTGGGCCAGGGTTTCCCCGAGACGCCGGGTGGAACCCGCCATGTCGACCACGATCACCCCCGCGTGCTGTCGTTGTCGCAGCCGCGGCATGAAAACTCGCGTCAGTGAGCTCAGCAGTGAGCCCACCATGCGCGGGTGGCCGGCCTCGATGCCACAGACCAGCAGGCCAATATCCCGTGGTTCGCAGGCCGGGTAGAGCTGTTCCGGAAAGTGCGGCGCGTCGATATCCCCTTCGAACAGGTCGACTTCCACACCTTCGTGGTCCCTGAGCCTCGCGGCGAGCGGCTCCAGCGAGGCGGGGTCATGACTCGGCAGTACCAGGTCGAAACCGCCCTTTGCGAGCTCGGCGGCGAACGCCGCGCCGGTGTCGGCCGTCACTTCCATCACCAGGGCGGCGGGTCCGTAGCGCTGCAGGAATTCGTAGGGATGCATCCGTGTCTCCTTGTTGAATGGCGCTCAATCTAAAACAAATGATCGGCCGAGGCGAGGGTATACTGCGGGGGAGGAGAACCACATGCTCGAGCGTACCCACCTTGCCTGCCTGGCCACGCTGCCGGATGGCCACCCTTTCGAGGCGGTGGCAGCCGCTGCCGCTGGCGCAGGCTTCAATGAGTTCGCCGCCTGGCTGCTGTCACTGGATCGTGCCCGTGAGGAACTCGGCAGTCTTGCCGCCGTGAAATCGGTGCTGGATGATCAGGGCCTGGAGCTGGCCGTGCTGGAACTGTTGCACGCCTGGGCCGTCGATGAACCCGGCGCCATCGAGGAAGAGCTGGCGGTGGTGCAGCACTTTGCCGACGTGTTTGATCCCGAGGTGGTGCTCGCCGCGACGCTGATGCCGCAGCTCCAAGACAATGCTGCGGCCGCGCTCAAGTCTCACTGCCAGGCGCTGGCGCCGCGCAAGGTGGCACTGGAGTTCCTGCCGTTTACCGGTGTACCCAACCTGGCCGCGGCGCTGGCCCTGCGCGACGCTGTGGGCGAGCCCAACCTGGGCCTGGTGATCGATAGCTGGCATTTTGCCCGCGCCGGCTTCGAATATGAGCTACTCGAGCAGGTGCCGGGGGAGTGGATTCACTTCATACAGCTCAACGACGCGGCTCGCGAACCCTGGGCCGATCCCATTGCCGAGACCATGGGTGGGCGCCTGCGTCCCGGAGAGGGGGCCGTGGACTGGCCGCGTTTTATCGGCATCCTCGAAGCCAAGCAGCTCAGTTGTCCCATAGGCACCGAGCAATACAGCGACCTTGTTAAGGCCATGCCGCTGGAAGCAGCCTGCCGCTACCTGTATGACTCCGTACAGGCCATTGTGGCCGACCCCCATCACCAGCCGCAGTCGAAATAGGTGACACCGGTCTCATTGGCCTGAATTGACCACGTTCCGGGGGTGAGAGGGACTCGTTCCGGGCGACATAATACGGCCTCCGCTAGAGATAAAAGGATAACCCGGTGGACCTGCGTACCCTCAAGCACTCGGCGTTTATCAATTTCGTCCGCTTCATGTTGAATTTCTCCCCGGGCATTTCCTACCTGGCCTTTTCCGGCGAGGGCAGCGCCCGCAGTTTGTGCCGTCATATTGAGCATCGTGGCGTCAGGAAGGTATTGGTAGTCACCGATGCGATGCTGGTGAAGCTGGGTATAGTGGAGCAGGCACTGGCCGGCCTCGCCGACACCGGGGTTGAGTACGCCATCTTCGACGGCGTCACCCCTGACCCCACCTATGCGGTGGTTGATGCGGGCATGGACGCTTACGTGCAACATAACTGCGACGGCCTGCTGGCCATCGGCGGTGGTTCCTCCATCGACGCCGCCAAGATCATTGGTGTTGCCATTACCCATCCGGACGACCCGGTCGAGTATGTCGGCCTGGGCAAGGCCAAGGAGGAAATCCCGCCGCTGTTTGCCATTCCCACCACCTCCGGTACCGGCTCCGAGGCCACCATGGGTGCAGTGATTTCCGACAACGACACCCACGAGAAGGGGATCATCTCAGGTGCGAAGCTGATGCCCCTGGCGGTATGCCTGGACCCCACCCTGATGACCGGTATGCCCAAGGCGATCACCGCCGCGACGGGTATGGACGCCCTGACCCACGCGGTAGAGGCCTATATCAGTGCCTGGACTCGTGGCGACGCGCGTGAGAAGGCGGCCATGGCGGCGAGGCTCATATACCAGCACCTGCCCCAGGCCTTTGACGATGGCCGTGACATCAATGCCCGCGATGCCATGGCGCAGGCGGCCTACATGGCCGGCCAGGCGATCAACCAGGTAAACGTCGGCAACGTGCATGCTATCGCCCACCAACTGGGTGCGCGCTACGGCGTTCCCCATGGCATTGCCAATGCCATGGTGATGCCCCATGTGCTCAAACTCAGTCTTCCTGCCACGGCCGGGCGCCTGGCGGAGCTGGGCGCCATGGTGGGCTACAACGGGGCCGAGGACTTTATCACCTCCATCCAGGCCATGAACCGCAAGTTCGGCATTCCCGAGCAGGTGCACAAGTTGAACGCTGCCGATTTCGATGCCATTGCCGAGGCGGCGCTGCTGGAAGCCGATGGCTACCCGGTACCGTATATGTTGAGCGTCGAGGACGTTCACACTGTTCTGAAAAAACTGATCTGAGACCGACCTTAGAGTTAGCAGAGAGAACCAACCATGACCACTGCAAGCCAGGCGGCAGCCGAGAGCTACCAGCCCGCCGATGTCCTGAACGCTGAGCTGATGGGCCACGAGACCACCATGCACGGCTATTTTGATTACATGCGTGACAACGATCCGGTGGCCTGGGTGGAACACCCGGACTACAACCCGTTCTGGTCGCTGACGAAATACGACGACATCAAGTTCATCGGCAGCAACAACGACCGTTTTCTCAGCGCACCGCGCACGGTACTGATCCCGATCGAGTTCGAGGAGATGCTGCTGGAGAAGTTCGGCACCCGCAACGGCCTGGAGACCCTGATTCACATGGACCGGCCCAAGCACCTCAAGCTGCGCCGGGTGACCCGGGAGTGGTTCCTGCCGCGCTCCATCGAGAAACTGGATGGGGAAGTAAAATCCCTGTGCACCGAGTACGTGGACAAGATGGAGGCCATGGGCGGCGAGTGCGATTTCGTCAAGGACATCACGCTGCTGTACCCGCTGCGTATTATCATGTCGATCCTCGGCCTGCCCCGGGAGAGTGAAGCGACCATGCTCAAGCTCACCCAGGAGATCTTTGGCGGCCAGGACCCTGACCTCGCCCGGGACCCCAATCTCGAGCAGGTCAACGCCGAGACCATCCTGGAATTTGGCGCCTACTTCGACGAGGTCATCAAGGATCGCAAGCAGAACCCCCAGGATGACCTGGCCACGGTGTTGGCCAATGCCGAGGTGGACGGCAAGCCCATGGAGCCGCTGGACCAGATGAGCTACTTCATCATCGCTGCCAGCGCGGGACACGACACCACCTCTGCGGTGCTGGGTGCTGGCATGAAAGCCCTGCTGGATTATCCGGACCAGATGGAAAAGTGGCGCGATAACGCGGAGCTCGACGATAACGCCGCCAAGGAACTGATGCGCTGGGTGTCCCCGGTGCGCCACATGGTGCGCACGTCCACCGAGGAAATAGAATTGAGCGGCAAGCTCATCAAGCCCGGCGACAACATGGCGCTGTGGTTCCCGGCCGCCAATCGCGACCCGGCTCAGTTCGATCGTCCCAATGAACTGGATATCACCCGCGATCCCAAGCTCCATCTTGCCTTCGGTTACGGCTCGCATATGTGCCTGGGCCAGCACCTGGCAACCCTGGAAGTCGCGCGCTTTTACCGCGAGTTGCTGTCGCGACTCGACTACATCGAGATGGACGGCGACCCGACCTGGATCCACGCGATCTTTGTGGGCGGGCTGAAGTCCATGCCGGTGAAGTACAAGTTCAAGTAACACAGACGGGGAGCCCAGCACGTGAAAGCCATACACCTCAACCAGCCCGGTGGCCTCGATAATCTCGTGGTTGCCGATATCGAAGCCCGCGACCCGGGCCCCGGTGAAATCCGGGTTCGCAATTATGCCAGCTCGCTCAACTTTCACGACTACGCCGTGGTCATCGGCATGATTCCCACCGAGGACAAGCGCATTCCCATGTCTGACGGTGCCGGGGTAGTGGAGGCGGTGGGTGAAGGTGTGACGGCTTTTGCTGAAGGTGACCACGTGATGAGCGTGTTCTTCCCGGGCTGGGAGAGTGGCGACCCCCGGCGCGAATGGATGAGCGAGGTGCCGGGAGATATGGCCGACGGCTTTGCCGCTGAGACCGTCACCATGGCGGCAAACTGCTTTACCCGCATGCCCTCGGGCTACAGCTTCGAGCAGGCGGCCACCTTGCCCTGTGCGGCGTTGACCGCCTGGCGTGCACTGATGGTGGAGGCGCAGATCAAGCCCGGTGACACGGTGCTGGTACAGGGCAGTGGCGGTGTATCGGTGTTTGCCCTGCAGTTCGCAAAGGCTGCCGGCTGTCGTGTGATTGCCACGTCTTCCACCGATGAGAAGCTGGCTCGCCTGGAGAACCTGGGCGCTGACATGCTGATCAATTACAAGACTGATGAAGCCTGGGGTAACAAGGTGCTGGAACTGACGGGCGGTGAAGGCGCTGACGTTATCGTGGAGGTCGGCGGCGCCGGTACCCTGGCACAGTCGGTGCGGGCGGCGGCGTTTGGTGGCCACATCTCGATGATCGGTGTACTGACCGGCATCAGCGGCGAAGTCCCGACTGCGGAACTGTTCTCGAAGAACGCGGTGATCAATGGCATCACCGTGGGGTCTCGCAGCGAGCAGCTCGACATGGTGGAGGCCATCGAGGCCAACGATATACAACCGGTAATCAGCCATAGCTTTGGCCTGGAAGAAATCGCCGACGCCTTCCGGGTGCAGGAATCCCACGGCCACTTCGGCAAAATCTGTTTGAAGTTCTAAGTATTCGCACTAATGCCCACCGCGCCGGCTTACCCGGCTTCGCGGTGCGGCCTACACTAGCGCTTCCCGAGTTGAGGAGCGCCCTATGAAAATCGGACTCTGCCTGCCCTACATGGAACGGGGCATGACGCGAGAAGACTTCCATCGCTGGTTTCGCCACATTGATGCAGGTCCGTTTCACAGCCTCTCCTGCGGCGAGCGTATCCACGGCCCTACATTCGACATGCGCATACTGCTGGCCAGTGCGGCAGCGATTACCGAGCGCGTAGAGATCAACACCACGCTGTACGTACTGCCTATGCACAACGCCGTGCGCGCTGCCAAGGAAATTGCCAGCCTCGACGTGCTGAGTGGTGGGCGTCTTACTGTCACCCTGGGCTATGGTGGTCGCGAACAGGATTACCAGGCAGTGGGCGCCGTCTATGCCGGGCGTCACGCCCGCATGGATGAGCAGGTAGTAACAATGCGCAGCGTGTGGGCACAGGAACCACAGGTGGAAGGGTGTGGCGCAATCGGGCCAGCACCCACCCGGGACCTCGGCCCACGCATTTACACGGGCGCCATGGGCCCGAAAGGAATAGCGCGCAGCGCACGGTGGGCCGACGGTATTTACGCCTGGTCGGGCAACGGTGAACGCGAAGAAATTGCCAACACGTTTGCGATGGCCGATGCTGCCTGGCAGGAGGCCGGGCGCAGCGCACCCTATAAAATGGGTGGTTTCTGGTTCTGTCTCGCCGACGGTGGACAGCAGATGCTGTACGACTACGTCTACAACTACCTGCTTATTGCCGGTGAAGACGTCGCCGCCTGGATGGCGAGCACTGTGCATCGCAGTGACGCCGATGCGGTGCGCGAAGCGCTGGATAACCTGGAAGCAGCGGGTTGTGAAGAAGCAATGCTGTCGCCAATAACGGGAGATCTTCGTGAAATTGATCGCCTGGTCGACATTATTGAGTCCCGTTGACCCGGTAAAAATAGACTCATTATTGGGTTTGCATTTTTTCCAATAGGTTTACACTGTTCCTGCGGTACCTCTTCCACCACGGAGTGAAAACACATGTTGGAAAAAGAACTGGCTGAAGCCATCAAGATGGCGGAGCGCGCAAACAAGGAAGTGGAAAAAATGCGCACCCGTCTGCTGGCAGAAGCAGAAAAAGCAGTAAAGCAGGGCAAGCGTGAGCTGCAGTCTGCCCGCAAGAAACAGGCATCGGCGAACGCGCGCCTGAAGCGTGCTCGTGCTTCTCTGTCGAAGCGTCCGACCACCGAAAACCGCAAGCAGGTTGATGCACTCGTCAAGCAGGCCAGGCAAATGGCTGAAATGACGGCGGACATCGCCAAGGCAGTAGCTGATGCGGTAGAACGCCTGGTCCCCATGAAGGCAGACGCCATTCTCGAAGAGCGCAAGGCCAAGGCGGCTGAGCGTGCGGCGGCAATGGTAGAGAAAGCTGCCGAGCAGCAGGCCAAGCGTCGCGCGAAGGCAGCCGCCAAGAAGGCAAAGAAGAAGCCTGCCGCTAAGAAAGCAGCTGCCAAGAAGGCGCCTGCAAAAAAAAGGGCGGCCGCTAAAAAGAAAGCGCCTGCCAGGAAAAAGGCAGCCGCCAAAAAGAAGGCGCCCGCAAAGCGGAAGGCCGCCGCAAAGAAGAAAGTAGCAGCAAAAAGAAAGGCCGCGCCGAAGAAGGCACGTCCAAAGGCCGCTCCCAAGAAAGCAGCCTGATCCCTCCTGATCGCGGCGCCCCCGCCGGGGCGCCGCTCCTTCATCATGCCGCCGGCCTGGTGGCGCATCCGATTCCCTGACATTTTCCTGTCGTTTCAACGGCGCTGACCGCTGCCCTTGAATCGCTTGAAGCAATCACTGTTGCCAGTTATGGACTGAATGGTCCATAATGCGACGCAACATCAACTGGCTCGGATATCACATGGCTCGCCCCCTGGAGTTTGACCGCGACGCGGCGCTGGAATCAGCGCTTCGGCTGTTCTGGTGCCAGGGCTATACCACGACCTCACTGCAGCACCTGCTGGATGCGATGGGCATTAGCCGCAGCAGTTTCTATGCCGCTTTCGGCGACAAGCGCGCCCTGTTTATCGAGATCGTTGCAGTTTTTCGTGATCGCACTATCGCCATACTCGAGCGGGCCTATGATGAGCTGGGTCCCAGCGCCGCTATACCGGAGTTTTTCCGACACACCGTCCTGGGGGTTCCCACCCGCCGCGTGCGCCGCGGTTGCCTGATGGTGAACACACTGCTGGAACTGGCCGATGTGGATGACGACCTGAGCCGGTTTGCCAGCCAGAGCCTGCAGCAGGTGGAGCGCCGCTTCGAACAGTACCTGGAGGAAGCCCAGGGTGCGGGCGAGATGCCGTCTCTGCTGTCGCCGGCCGATGCTGCGCGACAGCTCATGTTGGTCAACCAGGGCCTGCGGGTGGCTAGCCGGCAGGGCCACAGCCGGCGCGAGCTTGCCGGAATGTTGAACACTTCACTGCGCCTGCTGGGCCTGCCGGCCGCAGCCTGACGCACTTTCCCTTCCAGGAGATTTCCATGATTTCAGCGGACATGCCTTACCAGAAACACTTCACTGACATTGATGGGCTGCAACTGGCTCACGTGGAGGAGGGCGAGGGCGACCCCATCGTGTTGTTGCACGGCAACCCCACGTCTTCCTACCTGTGGCGCAACGTGGTGCCGCACCTGGTGGCGTCCGGGCGAGTAATCGTGCCAGACCTGGTAGGCCAGGGGGACTCGGCCAAGCTTCCGGCGGAGCAGGGCCCGGAGCGCTATAACTTTGCCGCAGTCTACGCGCTGCTGGAGAAGCAGCTCGCAGCGCTGGGCTGCGACGCCAACGTCACCCTGGTGATTCATGACTGGGGTAGCGCGCTGGGTTTTTACTGGGCCCAGAACCACCCTGAGGCAGTGCGTGGCATCGCTTACATGGAAGGCATCACCATGCCAGTGGAGTGGGAGGACTGGCCGGAGGCTGCCCGTGGCATCTTCCAGGGCTTCCGCTCCGAAAAGGGGGAGGACCTGGTACTCAATCGCAACATGTTTATCGAAGGCGTTCTTCCCAGTGCCATTATCCGTGACCTCCGTGAAGAAGAGATGCAGCACTATCGCGCGGCGTTCTCAACACCCGATGATCGCCAACCGACGCTGAACTGGCCCAGGCAGATCCCCATCAGCGGCGAACCCGCCCATATGGTGGAACTGGTCGCGAGCTATGGCCGCTGGCTGGAGACAAGCAACAGCCTGCCCAAGCTCTTTATCAATGCCGAGCCCGGATCCATTCTCATCGGCAGACAGCGGGAGTACTGCCGTAGCTGGCCCAATCAGCAGGAAGTAACGGTCAAGGGCAACCACTTCATCCAGGAAGACTCGCCGCATGAAATTGGCGAGGCCGTGGCACAATGGTTGGCCGGCATCCAGTAGTCACGGGTTACGCGATCAATCTGTTTGCACGACTTACAACAAGTCTGTCTACAGGACTTTCCACAAGACTTTCCACAGGACTTTCTACAAGAACAGGAGAAACCGCATGGCTGATGTTCCCGCTTATGTTGTCGCGAATTTCCAGGTGCACGACGCAGACACCTACCGCCTTTACGAGAAGGGTTTTTTCCCAATTCTCAAGCGATACGGCGGTGAGTTCTTCACCTATGACGACAACACCGTGACCTTTGAGGGCAGCGCACCGCGCACCGGTCGCATGGTGATGTTTAAATTCCCGTCAGCAGAAAAGGCGGAAGCCTGGTACAAGGACCCGGACTACCAGGCCCTGTCAGAACACCGGCGAGCAGGCACCCATCTTGAATTCCTCACCATGCTGCACGGCCTGCCGCCGCGCGATTAATCCAGTGCGATCAGGGACTCGAAGAGCTGCCTTGCCTCTTCGAGTTTCTCGGTGATGGGGTAATCCGGGTTCACGGCCCAGTTCACGATCAGGGCATTGGTCGTGCCCATGACCGAGTCCGCCAGCAGTTCCGCGCTGAAACGACGGCTCGTATCCCCCGCTGCCTGTCCCTCCCGGAACACCTCAGCCAGGTAGTCACGCAGCGAGTTGCTGACTTCTCGCAGGTAGTTTTCGTCGTCCAGTGAGCCCGGCGCGATGAGAATCAGCGCGCGGTCAATCTCACTGTAGCCGGCGAGATTGTTTTCCATATAGGTGAGCATGGCGCCGACCTGGCCGGCTGTGTCACTGTGCTGCTTCATCAGGCGCGCCAGCATGTGGTCCGCGGTGAACCAGACGCGGCTTCGACTCAGTGACTGCAGCAAGGCCTGCTTGTTCGGGTAGTGACCGTAGAAGGTGCGACGTGCCACGTCCGCCACCGAGCAGATCTGCTCAATGCTGACTTCGTCAATGCCATACTGCTTGAACAGGTTGTAGGCCGCCTGCTCAATACGGTCCCGTATTTCCAGTTTGCGCTTTTCGCGCCGCCCCAGGGGGGTGGCCAGGTTGTCTGTGGCTTCCATGTCGCCGCCTGTTGCATCCTCCGACACTATCGACTATAAAAGTATACAACTGTGCATCAATGCTCAAGTGTGAATATTGTCCGTTGGGCAGATTTCATGAGCTGAGTGCGCCAGATCAAGATAACCCACCCCTGAAGACGGGGACTGACCCCGCATGAGGTACCCATGTCTGAACGCCTGATAGTCGTCTCTTCCGATTGCCACGCCGGCCTGCCGATCTGGGACTACAAGCCCTACATCGAGGAGAAATACCACGAGATGATGGACATGGCTGTCCCCATCCAGATCGAGATGACCCAGAAAGCGGAAGACAGCTTTCTCATCAAGGAAATCAACGACGAGTGGCGCCAGGGGATTGAACAGGAGCTGACGGGCGCCTGGGACTACGACCAGCGCGTGAAGATGCTGGATCGCGACGGCATCGCCGCGGAAGTGATTTTCGTGGACGGCATCACCGAGACCAATACGCCGCCCTTCGGCGCGGGCCTGTCCCTGCCCACCAAGGACATTGTGCCCGAGTTGCAGTGGGCGGGCGCCATGGCCCACAACCGATGGCTGGCCAAGCTGTGCGCCAACGATCCGGCCCGCCATATCGGGGTGGCGATCATTCCGCTGCTGTGGGACGTGAACGAGGCGGTGGAAAAAGTGCGTTGGTGCGCCGAACAGGGTTTCCGCGCGGTGATGATTCCCTCCATGACCAACGATTTCCCCGGCTATCACCACACCAAATACCACCCGTTCTGGGAAGCCTGTGAAGACCTTGGCATCATTGTGCACTTCCACTCGGGCCCTGGCCCCATGGCCGATTTCTTCGGCACCGGCTGGCCGGATGAGCCTGCCGACGAGTTCCCCGGCGCCATGGGTATCTACGTTTCCGAGGTCATGTGGTGGCTGTACCGGCCACTGACTTTCATGATCTGGGGCGGCGTGTTCGAGAAGTTCCCGAAACTGAAGACGGTGATTACCGAGGGCGGCACCACCTGGATGCTGCCGAGCTGGCTGCGCATGCTGGATCACAACTACACCGACGTGCACCACTCCGCCAAGCTGGGCGACTTCCGCAGCCACCTGTCCATGAAACCGAGCGACTACTTCCGCCGCAACATTGGCGTGGGCGCCTCCTGTATTCCGCGGGCTGATGTGGAGGTGCGTGAGCTGGTGGGCGTGGACAAGATGATGTGGGGCAGTGATTACCCGCACCCGGAGGGCACCTGGCCCAAGACCGGCGAGATTCTCGACGAGGTATTCACCGGTTTCCCGGCGGACGACGTGGCGGCCATTCTTGGTCGCAACGCCATCAATTTCTACGGCCTGGATGCCGACGCCCTGCAGACCGTGGCAGACCGTATCGGCCCCGAACCCAGCCGTTTCGCGTAACGGCGCGATAGCTACCAGCGAGGAGAGCAGCGCATGAACAGCGTTCACGAACCGATCAACACCGAAGGCCTCGGCGAATGCGAGTCCAAGGCCGCGCCCCAGTTACCGTTCCCTATCGGCTGGTACTCCGTCGAACGCGCTCGCAACCTGGGCAAGGGCGAGGTAAAACCCATCTATGCCTTCGACCGCGAGCTGGTGCTGTTCCGTACTCGTGAGGGTGAGGCGGTAGTGCTGGATGCTTTCTGCCCCCACCTGGGGGCTCACCTCGGCCACGGTGGGCGGGTGATCGGCGAGGACCTGCGCTGTCCGTTCCACGGCTGGAAATTCGGCACCGACGGCAACTGCACGGAGATACCCTACTGCGACGAGATTCCAGGCCGCGCAAAGCTGCGCAGCTGGCCGGTGAGTGAGACCAACGGTGACATCATGGTCTGGTTCCACCCGGAGGGTGCTGCCCCCGCCTGGGAGGTCCCCGAAGTTCCCGAGCTCTCCGATGAGGAGTGGAGCGACGCCCAGTACTGGGAGTTCACCATCCCCAATCACGTGCAGAACATTGCCGAGAACGTCTGTGACCCGGAACACTTCCAGTATGTTCACGGTCAGCAGAATACCCCTCCCAATGACATCACCATTGCCGATGACGGCCGGGTGCTGACCCTGGTGGCCGAGGCAGAGGCCACGGACCGCAGCCCGGCCAATACCCTGACGGCAATCGTGCACAACCCGGGCCTGGCCATCGTGCGCACCCACTACGGGCCGGGCGCAGAGATGTTGGTCTATTCGACGGCGCAGCCCACCACGCCCAACGAGACACATATGCGTTGGAGCCTGACGGTGCGCAGGGAAATTGTCGACCTGGCTGGCGATGACGTCATGGAAGGCATCAAGAGCGGCATCATGGACGACTACCCGATCTGGGAACACAAGATCTACCGGGAAAAGCCGGTGTTCTGCCAGGGTGACAAGACCCTGGTGATGTTCCGCAAGTGGGTACGCCAGTTTTACCTCTAAAAGGGGTCAGAGCCCTTTTTCTCTATATACGCCACGCATTCCACAACCAATAAAAAGGGCTCTGACCCCTTTTGGAGATAACAGGAGAAGCCCATGAGTAACGCACCCCAGGGACCCACCGGTGACATCATCAACTGGCCGATGCTGAAGATCGTCTACCGCACCGACCCGGACAAGATTGCAGCCCTGCTGCCGCCGGGTATCGAACCCGGCGCGAATCCGCACGTCAACCTCACCATTTATAACTTCCCGGTACCGGACGTACCCGAGTACGGCATCGTCACCACGGTGGACGCCGACTACGACGGCACCGCGGGCGAGTACACCCTGGGCTACGGCATCGACCAGGAATCCGCCATCTTTATTTCCCAGGAGATGAACGGCCAGCCCAAGTACCCCTGTGAGACCCACTACTACCGGATGATGAACAAGGTGTCGGCACGCTGCACCCACCAGGGTTATACCTTCGTGGAGTTTGAAGGCGAGTCCACCGGCGAGGCGGACCCACAGGACGAGTGGGTGCAGAACGAGTGGTGGATCAAGGTGTCCCGCGCGGTCAGCGTCGGCGGCCCTGCCACTGGCTACGACTTCCCACCCCACGTGGTACACGTCATGAGCAAGTACGGCACGGCCCACCGCGAAAAGGTCAATGGCACCCTGACCCTGCGCGACAGTCCCTGGGACCCACTGGCCAGCAAGCTGCCCCTGCGTGAGCAGGTATCGGCCCACCTCTGGTGGCCGATTTTCCTGGACCGCCAGATCAATCTGGCCGGCCCGCTGGACCCCGAGGGTTTCCTACCCTTCGCCGACACCATCTCCGGTTCACGCTGGCCGGGAGTCAACGGCGCACCAGCTCCCGAGCAGGCCGCCGACCCGGCTGCCGCGGCCTAGCCACCGGGTAACTCCAGGGGCGGGGACCGAAAGGTCTCTGCCCCTGTTGTTTTCAGCCCCATTTTTGTTTTCTGTAACGGCCTGCCATTATGCTGGCTGCTTTTGTACTTGAGTTGTATGCATGGACCACCTACCGACCAAACTGGATTTTGAAGGCGCCCATAATTTTCGCGACATGGGCGGTTATCCGCTGGAGGGCGGGCGCCGGGTACGTAACGGATGGCTATTCCGCTCCGACCACCTGGGGCGGCTGACCGATGCTGACCAGCGGCTGCTGGACGACATCAGCTTGCGCACCGTGGTGGATCTGCGTCGCCAGGAAGAGCGCGACGAAATCCTCGACCGGGTCGACAACCCGGCGGTGGAGCAACTGTGGCTGCCGGTCAGCGCCGAGGCCGCCGATGTGGTGACGCTGCGCCGCAGCCTGGAGCGCGGCGAAATGGGGCCGGAGGATGCGGTCGAGTTTCTGCGCATCGCCAACCGCCAGTTTGTGGAAGTGTTCAGCACCGTGTTCCGGGATTTCCTGCACCTGCTGCTGGAGGCGCACCGCTACCCGCTGGTCTTCCACTGCTCCGCCGGCAAGGACCGGGTGGGGTTTGCCGCCGCCATGACCCTGTTTGCCCTCGGCGCCGACGAAGACACCGTCATGCACGACTACCTCGCCACCAATCACATCACTGCCAACTACGTGGAAGGCCTGGTGGATGGCGTCACCGAGGCGCCAGTGCCGGGCATGGACATCAACGGGGAAGCGCTGCGCAAATTGATGCAGGTGGAACAGGATTACCTGGGCGGCGCGCTGAGCTTGATGCACCAGCGCCACGGCAGCGTGCTTGGCTTTATCGAGGAGGCCCTGGACTTCGGCGCCGACAAGCGCGCCGAGCTTGCCGGCCTGCTGAGCGAGTAGTTTGTACTCAGAAGCGGCGGCAAGCCTCGATCAGGGCATCCACACCTTCATCTGAAACGTCCTGGTGGAATACCCAGCGGTGCCCGTTGATGGTGATGCCGGCGGCGGCCAGGTGCTCAATCAGTGGCGCCACTTCGATGCTGCTGTCCAGGAACAGCATATTAGTTTGTGGTTCGTGCGCGAGCCGCCACCAGGGCAGGTCTGCCAGCGCTGAGGCCACCCGTGCCGCCCTGGCGTGATCCTCCGCCAGTCTCTTGATGTTGTGCTGCAGCGCATAAAGCCCGGCAGAGGCAATCACACCGACCTGGCGCATGCCGCCGCCGACCATTTTGCGCCAGCGCCGGGCCCGGGCCATGGTGGCGACATCGCCCACCAATACGGACCCCACCGGTGCAGCCAGCCCTTTTGACAGGCAGATCGACACAGTGTCGAAGTGCTGGGCAATGTCTCTCAGTGGCACACCCAGGGCCACCGCGGCATTGCAGACCCGGGCACCGTCCAGGTGGCGCCCCAAACCGTGGCGCTGAGCCAGCGCGCTGGCCTCGGCCATATAGTCCAGCGACAGCACCTTGCCGTCGGTAGTGTTCTCCAGGCACAGCAGTCGGGTGATGGCGAAGTGGGAGTCGTCGGGTTTGATGGACGCCTCCACCGCCTCCAGCGGCAGTTCGCCGCGCTCGTTAAAGGGGAGGGGGCAGGGCTGGATACCACCCAGCACCGCGGCGCCGCCGCCCTCGTAGCGATAGGTGTGTGCGCTGAAACCAACGATGTACTCGTGGCCGCGCTGGCAGTGGCTCAGCAGCGCGATCAGGTTGGTCTGGGTACCCGAGGGCGCAAAGACCGCGGCTTCCTTGCCGGTGAGCTCCGCGGCATAGGCTTCCAGGGCGTTCACGGTCGGGTCCTCGCCGTACACATCATCACCCAGTTCGGCCGCCTGCATGGCTTCGCGCATGGCGGGGCTGGGGCGGGTGACGGTGTCGCTGCGCAGGTCAATCATTTCGGGTCCGTCCGGATATACTGGGGCCATGGATGATACCTCGTTATCCCTGTTTGCGGACGCTGCCGTACAGCGGGTCTCCATGGTGGATGCGACAGTAGACTACTGGCCGCAGATCACCCTGCAGCCTGCCGCTGATGACTGTCTGGAACAACTGATCGCGCAGACGCCCTGGCGCCAGGACCCCATTACCCTGTTCGGCAAGACTCACCTGCAGCCGCGCCTGCATGCCTGGTACGGCGACCTGAATGCGCGCTACAGCTATTCGGGCCTGGCGCTGGAACCGCTGGCCTGGACGCCCCTGCTGGCGGCCATCAAGTCACAGGTCGAGTCGATCTGCGGCGCAGGCTTCAACAGCGTATTGCTCAATTACTACCGTGATCACCAGGACGGCATGGGCATGCATGCCGATGACGAACCCGAGCTGGGTCCGACACCTGTGATTGCCTCACTCAGCCTGGGGGCACAGCGCCCGCTGCGTTTCAAGCACCGGCATGATCGCAGTGTGGAATCCGTGAAATTGCCACTCGCCCACGGCAGCCTGCTGGTGATGGCGGGGGAGACCCAGCGTCATTGGCACCACGGGATGGCGAAACAAGCCAGGCCCTGCGGCCCGCGGGTCAATCTGACTTTCCGGAAGATACTGACTCGCTAGTGCCTATGTGGCGGTTGAGGAACGAGATGATAGTTTGCATCTTTTGTACTTCGTGTGCCTCATTTGTGCGCCAGTGCTCGCCGCCTTCCAGTACGAGCAAGTCTGACTCGATATCCAGTTTTTTTAACCGTTTGTAGAAGCGCTTGGAGTGGTCAGCCCATGGCACGACAGTGTCTTTGTCGCTGGCGATAACGAGCATCGGAATTTCGATCTGTTTGTACAAATGATACGGCGAGGCTACTTCAATGCTGTCTCCATCGTTCCACATCGCCCTGTTAGCATCCGCAAAGACATATATGTCTGCTGACTTGATGAAACGCTTTAAATCGAGGACGCCATTTTCAGTTATTGCGCAACGGTAGAGTTTAGGCGTCTTCGCTGCGCCCATCGCCGCTGCGTAACCACCGAAGCTGACTCCATAGATGCAAATCCTGTCAGGGTCCACTTTCCCCTCGGCAATAAGCCATTTAACACCATCAGTGATGTCGTCTTGTATTGCCATTCCCCACTCGCCGTAGCCAGCTTCAAGATGCTCTACCCCTAGTCCCGTGGAGCCGCGAAACTGGGGTTGGAACACTGCATAGCCTCTGCTGGCAAGGAACTGCACATAGTTGTCGAATTCCCAGTGGTCTCTAGCCCATGGCCCTCCGTGTGGGTAAACTACCAGAGGCGGTTTTCCCTTGAGATCTGGTGGAATTGTCAGGAAGCCTGGTATTGCTCGGCCATCTCTAGCTTCGTATTCAACGCTCAACATGGGGGCAAATACTGCATCCTTTAGACCCGGATAGGTACCGCCCAATGGCGAGATTCGGTTTTCGTCGCGTTCGTATAGGTAGTATTCGTGCGGTATGACGTCGCTGTACGTCGTGACAATCATCCTCTGGTCATCGTCAGACCGCGAGGTGACAGATGCGCGTGCTATACCGAACAATTCCTTCACCATTGCTTCAACTGCAAGCGCACGCTCATCTTTGTATTCTCCAATCAGCTCGCCCGTGCGTAAGTCCAACCGGTGTATTGCAGGGGAGTCCTCCATCAAATTATTCCCCTCCAACTCGTCGCTGGACACCAGCAGCACCATGTCATCGTTTGGGTCGAAACCAACGGGATGCATCATCCGGCCAGTAAGAATTCCCGCTTCGTATACAACTTCCCACTCATCATCCTCGGAAACGCGATGGTAGATAGTCGCTTGAGACGCACGGTGACCTCGCCCTTTGTTGGCGGCTGCGATTCCGATTCTTAATTGGCCCTTTGGGTCAGCCACCCATTCCAAAACATCACGGACATTTCGCTGCGCTAACTTCCCCTGACCTGTATAGATGTTAACGCGCTCGACCTCAGGGAAGCCGAAGCGACCGTATTCGTCATTCAGTACAGCGAGTACGTGATCCGGGTCATCTGGAAGGCGTGAAACAATGTACGGATAGTCCGCATACAGAGAGTCCTCATTTGGGCGCATTTCAAACTGCACTACATCGCTGCCATCTTTATCAACGCTGAGCAATCGTGTGTAGTCGAACAGCCGGCCGTTTGACAGCTGGCCGGTAGCTCGGACGTGCAGTATCAGGCGGTCATTCGATACCCATTCGAAATCGTGTAGTTTGACGTCACCTGGCTGGACGATTGCCGGGGGTTTACCGCCGTAGATATCCCGCACAACGAGCACGCGAGAACCCTTGTAGCTCATCTCTACCGCAAAGTGTTCGCCATCTGGTGAAAGTTTAGGGTTGTGAAGCTCCGGTAGCTGGGCGTAAAGCTCAATCGATGGCTGAGCTGTAAGCGGGAGAGCCAGCAGGAGAGCGACTATGAGGAGAACGATTTGAGCGGGCCCGAGATTTCGGCCATAACAAACGACGAATTGACAGTCCATAGTCTTGGGGCTTCCGTTCACGTCTGCTCCAAGCATAGCAACTTCCGTGGTCTCTTCAGCCCATTGCACCTGCTAAGCGCACCTTAGTGGCAGTGGACAACCAGGCTTTGGACATTTCCCGGTCATAAGGGCAACAGACTTGCGTTTGTGGGAGTGGCAGGCGTAACCCAGGTCAAGCAGAGCACTATAATGTCGGCGCGCCATGGAAATGGATTTTAGGTGCGTTGTGAATTCCGGCTGCGTTGAAACGTGGGGCTGAGCGAACAGGGATTGTGCGAATGGATTTTGACGAACAGGAACTGGCGCTGATTGAACGCGCCGAGTGGCGTGTCACCCAGGCGATTTGCCTGCGCGGCTTTTGCCTCGCCGTGCTCTTCGGTGCGGTGGGCTTGTATACCTTCGGTGTTATTACCGCGGAGATGCTGGCCGGTGCATCGGTAGGCCTGGTGGTATTTGCGAGCATCTGCCCGCAATGGGGGCCCAATGCGCCCAGTTATTCCGAACTGGTGGCCCTGTTGGTACGCAAGCGCTCTTCGCGCACGGACAGTGACGTCACGACGGTATCAGCGCTGACTTCGGACTGATCCCCGTAATCAGTCTCGCGGTTATTGCTTCCACTCTTGATCTGCGCCATCGCGGGGCGAGCGTTGACGGTTACACTGACAGGCACCTTCTACAAGCACTGGAGGTTGTCATGTCAGAGTCGGGGCGAGATCGCAGCACCTGGGCTATTGGTGGCGGCGTGGTGGCGGGGACAGGCGTCGGCCTTATCTTCCTGGAGGCATCGCCGGTGGCATTCGCCGGCTGCATTATCGCGGGCCTTGGATTGGGCCTGGTGGTGACGGCAGTCATTTCCAGCAGGCCAGCTTCCTAGCTGGCCATCTTCAACATTGCGTGCAGCAGCACGTTGCAGCCCGCCTCCAGGTCTTCAGGCTTGGCGTCCTCCGCCTCGTTGTGGGAGATGCCGTCCTTACAGGGCACAAAAATCATGCTGGTAGGCGCCACCTTGGCCACGTACAACGAGTCGTGCCCGGCGCCCGACACCATCTCCAGGTTGCTGTAGCCCAGCTCTGCCGTCGCACTGCGTACGGCCTCCACACAGTCAGGATCGAACTGGGTGACCGGCATATGCCATAGCTCTTCCACGCGGCCCTCGAGGTTTTTCTCGGCACAGGCGGTGGCCACGTAGTCGCGGAATTCCCGGTCCATGCTGTCCAGTATTGCGGGGTCCGGGTGGCGCAGGTCCACGTTCACGATCAGTCGCTCCGGCACCGTGTTGCGGGAGCCGGGCTCGGCGTTGATATCGCCGAAGGTGGCTCGCCCCCAGGGGGCGTGCTTCGCTGCCAGGTCATAGCAGAACTGGATGATGGGCAATGCCGCCATAAAGGGGTCGCGGCGCACTTCCATTGGTGTCGGGCCGGCGTGCACCGGCTGGCCCTCAATGATCAGGTCATACCAGCGGCTGCCCTGTACGCCGGTTAAAACGCCAATCTGCAGATCCTCTGCCTCGAGGATTGGCCCCTGTTCGATATGGGTTTCGAAAGCAGCGCGAATCGGTCTTGGCGCGGCCGGCAACTCGCCCTTGTAACCAATGCGCTCCAGTTCATCGCCGAAGCGCTTGCCGGCCTTGTCCTCGATGGCGTAGATGTCATCCCGCGCCATCTCGCCGGCCCAGACGCCCGAGCCGACCATGGCGGGCGCGAAGCGCGCGCCTTCTTCGTTGGTCCACACCACGACTTCCAGCGGCGCCTCGGTGGTGACGTCCTGCTCGGCCAGCGTGCGCAGGACTTCCAGGCCTGCCAGCACGCCGTAGACACCGTCGAACTTGCCGCCGGTGGGCTGGGTGTCCAGGTGGCTGCCGGTGATCACCGGCGCCGCGTCGGGGTTGCTGCCCGCCCGGCGCGCAAAAATATTGCCCATGTCGTCAACGCTGATGGTGCAGCCGACCGCTTCACACCAGCTCACGAACAGGTCGCGTCCGCGCTTGTCCTCGTCGGTCAGTGCCTGGCGGTTGCAGCCGCCGCGCGGCGTGGCGCCGATTTTGGCCATTTCCATCAGGCTGTCCCACAGGCGTTCGCCGTTGATGCGCAGTTCTCTGGTCATTAGCTTCTACTCCGCCGAATCCCGTTTCAGTGCCTGGCACATACAGTGTACCGAGCCGCCACCGGCTGCAATCATTGCCACATCCGGGTCGAACACTTCCAGGCCCTCGGCCCGGCATTTGTCGATCAGGCTCTTGCCGGCGGCGGGAATCAGCACCCGCTCGTCGCCGAGTGCGACGATGTTGGTCCCCATATTCATGGTTTCGCCGTAGCTGATATCGATGATGCGGATGCCCTTCGCGGTCAGCCAGTCCACCAGCTCCGGCTCCACGGCTTCCACGCAGACGACCGCCAGGTCCTCGGCGATCATGCCCATCTGTACGTCCAGGTGCAGGAAATGCGGGTCGAAGGCGTAGGTCATGAATTCCCAGCCTTCGGCCTCAAACCAGCCCTTGATCTGGTTCACTGCCGGTTCCACGCTGCGTTCACCGGAATAGCCGCAGATGGCAACACCGGGCTTCAATACCATGAAATCGCCGCCCTCGACGTTGCCGGCGCTGACCATGTCGTAAATCGGAATGCCCTGCTCCAGGTAGAAGCGCAGCACCGCGGCGTATTCGCCGCGCCGGTAGGCTTTTTCCAACTGCATAATGATGGCGCCCCAGGGGGTCATCACGCTCGAGTCGCGGGCATACACCTGGTAGGGCAGGCCATCTTCCGCGGGCAGGATGTGGACGTTCACGCCGGCCTGCTGGTAGGCGGCGATCATCTCGTCATATTGCTGCCTGACGGTCGCCGCATCGAACTTGAGCCCGACCCGCTCGCTGCGCTGGGCCACCGCATTGCCGGGTGTCCAGCGGTAGTTGTCGATCGGTCCTACCAGCAGGTCCCGCAGGCGGCCGTATTCACTGTCGATTCCCCACTGGTCGGGGCGGGGCGTGCCACCGCCTTCGATGCGCGTGCGCAGGTGCATAAACTCTCCTCAAGGACTAAGCTGCCGACAACGTGCGGCCGCCGCGCCTATTATGGCCGCTCGGTGGAAACTGGCAATAAACGGTAACCGGGGAGCACCTCATGAAGAAACTCAGGGTCCTGGCATCGGTGGTGGGCGCCCTGCTGGTGATCGGCATGATCTACTTCTTCACCCTGGCGCCCCGGCATTTCGACATCCTGGTCAACTCGGTGGATCGCAGCATCCCACTGCCTGAAGTCTCTCCGACTGCCCAGGCCCTGCACGAGGTGCTGTTTATAGCCGACCTGCACGCTGACCCGCTGCTGTGGGGGCGCGACCTGTTGCAGGAGCACGACCATGGTGGAGTAGACCTGCCACGCTTGCTGGCAGGCAATGTCGGCCTGCAGGTCTTCGGCTCGGTCACCAAGACGCCGCGCAACCAGAACTACGACTCCAACCCCTCGGATTCGGATGTTCTGACCTACCTGGTGATCGGCAACCTGCAGCCGCTGAAAACCTGGACCAGCCTGTACGAACGCTCGCTATACCACGCTCGAGAGTTGGAAGACCTGCAGCAGCGCTCGCGGGGGCAGCTACAGATCATCTACGGCCGCGATGACCTCGCCCTGCTGGCCGAGGCGAAGGCGCAGGGCAAGCCGCTGGTTGGAGGCCTGCTGGCGCTGGAGGGCGCCCAGCCCCTGGAGGGTGAGCTCGATAAATTGCAGGGCCTGTTCGACGCGGGTTATCGCATGATCGGCATCGCCCACTTCTTCGACAACGAGGTGGGTGGTTCCATGCACGGAGAGGACAAGTACGGGCTGACGGCCCTGGGCCGCGAGGTGGTGCAGCGGGCGGAAGCCCTGGGCATGACGATCGATCTTGCCCACGCCAGCCCCGCGGTGGTGCAAGATGTCTTCGATATGGCCACCAAACCACTGGTGGTCTCCCACGGGGGTGTAAAGGCCGTGTGCGATGCCAATCGCAACCTGACGGATGCACAGCTCCAACGCCTGGCCGCCAATGGCGGGGTGATCGGTATCGGCTACTGGAAGGGGGCGGTCTGCGACAGCACACCCGCTGGCATCGTTGCGGCCATGGACCACGTACGCGCCACCATCGGCGTTGAGCACATCGCCCTGGGTTCGGATTTCGACGGCGCGGTGCGCACTCGCTTCGACACCAGTGAGCTGGCGGTACTGACCCAGGCGCTGCTGGATGCCGGCTACAGCCCCTCGGACATCCGTGCCGTCATGGGTGGCAACGTACTGCGGGTGCTTGACAAAACCTTACACTGACCATTCGTGTTAATCGCAATGAGCCATGGCCTGCGTCGGCTTTTTCTGCGTATAGTCGTTGCAGAGCTGTTCACTTATCCTGGGGATTGAAATCATGTTCATTAAACCGCGCCTTCTGCTTATATCGCTGGCGAGCCTCGTGCTGTCTGGCTGTGTCCAGTTCAGCAACCAGCGGGGCATCGAAGTGGGCTGGCAGGATGAGGTGGTCGCGCGGCTGGAGAAGGGCACCAGCACCCGCGCCGATGTGCTGGCACTGCTGGGCCCGCCCTCGCAGGTGATAGCCCTGCAGGATGAAACCGTTCTGTACTACCTGTTCGAAGACGCGGACGGTGAAGGCATGCTGCTGATTCTCTACAATAACATCGAGATTCGTACCCACTACGATCGCGCCATCTTCTTCTTTGACGACAACGACGTGTTGACCGACTTTGCCACCCAGGTACGGGCGCGCGATGGTCAATAAGCCGCTGCGGCTGTTGCTCGCGCTGGCATTGGCGCTGCTGGCCGGCTGCGTGCAGTGGCGCGAGTACGAGCTCGGTGAGCGCATTGAAGAGGCGCGGGTGCCGGAGCCTGACACCGGTATCACGGTGGTGGATGTGATGGCGGAGTTTGGTCCGCCGCTGCGTATGTCCCGGGATGCTGGCGGCTACACCATGGCCTGGGAATACTGGGAAATCGATGACTACCGGATCGGTTTTGGATTGGGCTTCGCCGGTGCCGATTTCCTGAACATCGACTGGGGGCGAGCCCGGGTAGAGGGTGATTTCATGCTGCTGGGTTTCGACCGGGAGCACCGATTGATCTCTGCCAGTTTCGAGAAGTGGGACCGCAAGGCCGGCGGTGGGCAGGGCGTACAGGCCTTTGTCAGCGCTGTGGGTGTGGTGGAGATCGACGACCTGCTGGAGGAACTGTCGCAACACAACTGGGGCGCCCAGTCCCTGCGCCGCATGCCCACCACGCTGAACCAGCAGAACCGCATGGACAGCGGTGACGCCGGACTGGAGCAGCGTGGCAGCAGCACCTGGGTAGGCCAGCACTCGCTGGAGAATTGACCCTCAGGCGGCGGCCTGAATTACCTTGATCTGCTCCTCCAGGACGTCTGGCGAGTATTTGGCTTCCAGCAGGGTGCGGTCGATCACTCCGCCAAAGCGATCGGCAATCGTCTGGGCCGCGGCCACCGGTTCACCCACCGCCGCAAAAGCTTCGAGCACTTCGTCACTGATCTGGTCCGGTAGCTGGTCCCAGTGGCCCTCCTTGGTCATGCGATTGAGGATGGGCTGCAGATCGCCCCAGCCATGAGCGTCGAGCACGGTCTTGTAGGCCGGGGTCGAGCCGTAGAAGCCTATGCGGTACTTGATGGCGCGCTTGGCCTCCTCCAGTTCTTCCTCCGTGGTGCCGGTGGCGGTAAAGACCGGGAACTGGATGATAAAGTCATCCAGGCTGCGGCCGTTGGCGGCCAGCTCCGATTCCAGCAGCGGCAACATATTGGTTTTGAAATGGTGCTCGGTGCAGAAGCTGTGCACGATCAGGCCGTCGGCGACGGCACAGGCGGTTTTCAGCATCAGCGGGCCGACCGCCGCCATCAGGATAGGCGGGCGACCGTGTTCCGTGTTGGTAGGCGTGAACTCCGGCGTCATCAGGGTGTGCTGGTAGCAGGCGCCGCGGTAGTCCAGCGGCTTGCCGTCGTACCAGCAGTCCCAGATGGCCCGCATGGCCTCGATGTACTCGCGCATCTGTTTGGCCGGCCCATGCCAGGGCATGGAGAAGCGGCGGGTGATATGCGGCTTGATCTGGGAACCGATACCGAGGGCAAAACGACCGCCGGACCAGGCGTTGATGTCATGGGCGCTGTTGGCCATGGTCATCGGGCTGCGGGCCAGGGCAACGGCAATTGCAGTGCGTAGCTCGATGGTCGAGGTGTTGGCGGCAGCGATCACCAGGGGTTGAAAGGGGTCGTGGGCGATCTCGGCGACCATCAGGCCGTCGAACCCCAGTTCCTCCAGCTCGCGGGCTCGCTTGCCCAGGGTCTCTGTAGACGCCAGCTCTTTGCCATGCGCGTAAACGGTGTCGATTTTTATACTGCCCATCGCGGTCTCCTTTCAGTACCTGGCTTAGAATAGTCGGCTTTCTTCACCCGGGAAAACCCGCTATGGCCGGCTTCGGTTGGACCCACCATCACCTCACCCTCAACGGCATTGCGGCACACTATATCGAGCAGGGGCCCGCGGAGGGGCCGGCGGTGGTGTTCTGCCATGGATTTCCCATGCTGTGGTTCAGCTGGCACCGGCAGGTGCCGGTGCTGGCGGAGGCGGGCTACCGGGTTATTGCGCCGTCCATGCGCGGCATGGGGCGGGCGGGGGCGCCAGCAGAACCCCAGGCTTACGGCGTGGACGCCATTACCGCTGACCTGCTGGCGCTGCTGGATCACTGTGGCATCGAGCAGGCGGTATTTGTCGGTATCGATTTCGGCGCTTTTGCCATCCAGGACCTGGCCCTGCGCCATCCGCAGCGGGTGCGCGCCGTGATCTGCCTGGAGAACCCGGCCGCGCCCCACGACCCGGACAAGCCGCCGCTGGTGGGCTACCGGGAAATGGGCGAGCAGCATTTCCTGCACATCGAGTACTTCCGGGTGCCTGATCGCGCCGACCGGGAGCTGGACGCCGCGCCCAGGGAATTCCTGCGCAAGGTGATGTGGCTATTGAGTGGGCAGGCCAGCTACTTCGAGGTATTCAAGCATCCGCCGGAGACCAGCTATATCGACGCCATGCCGGACACGCCGCCGCTACCCTGGCCATGGTTGAGTGAAGCCGAGCTGGAAATGTTCGTGGCCGAGTACAGCCGCTCCGGCTTTACCGGCGGTTTGAACTGGTATCGCTCCATGGATATCAAGTGGCAGCAGCGCAAACCCTACGAGGGTGTGACCAGCGAGGTGTCCGCCTGGTTTATCGGCAGTGAACGTGATGTCGACCTTGAAGGCTTCCACGGTGAGGACCCGATTGGCCTGATGCGCGCCATTTTTCCGCGCCTGGAGGACGTGCAGATGATCCCCGGCGCAGGGCACATGATGCCGCTGGAAGCCGCCGATAAATTGAATGTCATCCTGCTGGACTATCTTGAGCGTATAATGACCCATTAATCCGCGTAAACTGTTGTTATGGAACCGGTCAACACACCGATATTCAATCACCAGCAGCCGGCCAGAGTCGGCGTACTGGTGACTAACCTGGGCACCCCGGGCGCACCGACGGCGTCCGCCCTGAGGCCCTACCTGAAACAGTTCCTCTCCGACCGCCGGGTCGTGGACCTGCCGCGGTTGTTGTGGTGGCCGATCCTGAACCTGGTCATTCTCAATATTCGCCCGAAGAAGTCCGCTGAGGCCTATGCCGAGGTATGGTCCGAGGAAGGTTCGCCGCTGTTTGTGCACACCCGGCGCCAGACCGACCTGATCCGCGATCAGCTCAAGGCGCGCCTCGGTGACCAGGTGGTCGTGGACTTTGGCTTCCGCTACGGCACCCCGTCAATTTCCGAAGGCATTACCTCCCTGAAAAACCAGGGTGCCCGCAAGATCGTGGTGCTGCCGCTTTATCCGCAGTACTCGGCGACCACGGTCGCCTCCACCTTTGATGCGGTGGCAGAAGATTTCCAGACGCGTCGCTGGTTGCCGGACTTCCGCTTTATCTCCCACTATCACGACCATCCCGGCTACATCGAGGCGCTGGCTGCCTCGGTGCGCCGCCACTGGGCTGAGCACGGCCGTGCAGACAAACTGCTGATGTCTTTCCATGGCATTCCCAAGCGCTATTTTGACAATGGCGATCCGTACTTCTGTGAGTGTCACAAGACCACCCGCCTGTTGGCGGAGGCCCTGGGCCTTGGCGAGGACGAGCACCAGATGGTGTTCCAGTCCCGCTTCGGCCGCGAAGAATGGCTGCAGCCCTACACCGACGAGACCCTGGAAGCACTCGCGGACGAGGGTGTGAAGTCGGTGCAGGTCATCTGCCCGGGCTTCTCGGCGGACTGCCTGGAAACGCTGGAGGAAATCGCCCTGCAGTACAAGGAGGTGTTCCTGGAATCCGGTGGCGAGCGCTTCGAGTACATCCCCGCGCTCAATGAAGACGACGCCCACATCGACATGCTGACATCCCTGGTCGAGGACAACCTCGCCGGCTGGGTGCGCACCAATACTCCCCTGCAGGAAGTGCCCGATACCGCGGGCAATGAAGAGCGGTCGAATATTCACCCCATCGCCCGCTGATCTTTACCGTAAATTCACCGAGACAGGCTCCGCGTTCACGCGTCCTGACAATAATGCTATGCTGACGAAACATACTGCAGGTTCAAAACCATGCGGCAACTGACCGGACTGGACGCATCCTTTCTCTACCTCGAGACTCCCAATGCACCCATGCATATCTCGGGGCTGGCGATTTACGACCCCTCGACCGCACCTGGCGGCGCGGTGCGTTTCAAGCAGATCATCGAAAACACGACCCGCCGCATCAAACGCCTGCCGACCATGTCCCAGCGCCTGGTCACAGTGCCGTTGGGGCTGGACCACCCCTACTGGATGGCGGACGGGACCTTTGACCCGGAGTTCCATATCCGTCACCTGGCGCTGCCCAAACCCGGTGACTGGCGCCAGCTCTGCATCCTGACCTCGCGCATCCATGCACGCCCACTGGACCGCAAGCGCCCGCTGTGGGAGCTCTATGTGATCGAGGGTCTGGACAACATGGAGCACCTGCCGAAGGGCAGTTTCGCCATCTTCACGAAGATGCACCACGCGGCGGTGGACGGCGCTTCCGGCACCGAGATCACCGCGGCCCTGCACGACCTCTCCCCGGATGCCCACCTGGATGCCGAGCCCTACGCGGTGCCGGTAGAGAACGAACCCACCAACGCGGAGCTGTTGATCCGCGCCCAGATAAACGCGGTCAAACAGCCGTTCCGGTTTGTTTCCGTGGCGCGCAACACGGTGCCGGGATTTGCCCAGGCCTATACCCGGCTGCGCAAGGGTGAACTGCACCGGGTGGCAAACATTCCGCGCACCCGCTTCAACGGCAAGGTCTCACCGCACCGGGTCTTCAACGCCGTGCACTTCCCACTGGACGAGATCAAGGGGATCAAGAATGCCGTGCCCGGCGCAACCGTCAACGACGTGGCCATCACCATCGTCGGCGGCGCCCTGCGCAGGTACCTGCTGGACAAGGATGAGCTGCCGCCGGAGAGCCTGGCAGCCATGGCCCCGATCAATGTCCGCGATACCAAGGAGAAGGGCACCGGCGGCAATATCGTCTCGGCGATGACGGTGCATGTGCGCAGCGACATCGAGGACCCCGTGGATCGGCTCAAGGCCGTGCATGCGGGCACCGCGGAGGCCAAGGAACTGTCCAACGCCGTGGGTGCCAAGTCGATGACCGACTACACCCAGTTCATTCCCAGTACCCTGACCGCGCAGGCCGCGCGGCTGGCCAGCCGCTGGGGGCTGTTGAACCGGGTGTCACCGGTTTACAACTGTGTGATCACCAACGTGCCGGGGCCGCAGATTCCCCTGTACAACACCGGGGCGCGTTTGGTCGCCAATTACGGCACCGGCCCGATTCTGGACGGCATGGCCCTGTTTCACGCGATTACCAGCTACTGTGGGGATTTCGCGATCTCCGCCACCAGTTGCCGGCAGATCATGCCGGACCCTGATTTCTACCGTCAGTGCCTGCTCGACAGTTTCAACGAACTCAAAAAGGCCACGGACAAGATCGTCGCCCGCGCCGGCAAGAACGAGCGCGTGGCCAAACAGGCCAGTAAGAAGGCCCGGGCCAAGGCAAAAACAAAAGCCAGGACAACACGCAGTGCCGGGAAAAAAACCAACAGTCCCCGGCGAACTTCCACCGCCCGCACAGCGACAGCGCCGTAGAGCAGCGCATAGAACAGTTCAGCGGGCACCCGGATCACCATAGAGTGAAGAACAGAACAACAAGAAAGGCATAAAGGGACCGCAGTATGGACGCGCACGCAGAGACCCACATGATTCCGCCGCCGCATATCGGCCTGGCGATCACCGAGGCGCATCGCGCCCTCGCAGAATTTGCCGGCCTGGTTTATACCCGCCGCTTTCTCAATCGCATGCCCCGTGGAGATGGTCACGGGGTCGTGCTGTTGCCCGGCTTCCTCGGCGATGACGGCTACAATGCACCGCTGCGCAAGTACCTGGACAGGCTCGGCTACCACAGCGTGGGCTGGGCACAGGGGCGCAACCTCGGCCCGCGCGGCGACCTGCTGGACAGGGCCCTGGACTACATCGATGAGCTTGCCGCCCGCAGCGGTGGCAGGGTGACGCTGGTCGGGCACAGCCTGGGTGGTATCTATGCCCGTGAACTGGCCAAGGAGCTCCCGGACAGAATTCGCCAGGTCGTCTCCCTCGGCAGCCCCTTCGGCGAGGGCCGGGACACCGGTTCCTACCCGCGGCGCCTGTTCTCGGCCCTCAACCCGGACGAGGACATCACCATTGCCCAACACACACTCACGGAGCCGCCGCCGGTGCCGACCACAGCGGTGTATTCCAAGGGAGATGGGGTAACCAACTGGCAGACCTGCATCCAGGAAGGCAGGTACCCGCAGGCGCAGAATATCCAGGTGTGGGGCAGCCATTGCGGGCTGACTATCAACCCGATGGTGTGGTTCCTGCTGGCCGAGCGCCTGGCCCAACCGGAAGACGAGTGGAAACCCTTCCGCAGCAGTACCTGGCGCCGGCTGTTCTACCCCAAAATCGGCTGAGCCGCCGCAAGCGCGGCCTGCTGGCGCTTATGCTCCGGGCTGTGACAACCGCCCCTGCAGCCCGCCTCGCAGGCCATCGGCTGGACGAATGGGTCCGACCGGTAGCGCCGGACCGTGAGTGGATAGCGGATGCAGACCCTGCTTCAGCCGCCGTAGGCGTAGTCTTCGACCAGCCACTTGGTGGCGGTCTCACCATCTGAGTACTGGGTGTAGCGGCGGATGTCTTCGTACAAACCGGGAGACGGCGCGATGATCTTGTCCACGAAACTCTCGAAGTTCGGCGCCTGCTCCGTGAAGCTGAAGCTGGCGTGTTCGAACATGAAGACCTTGCCGGCTTCATCGCCTTCGGTGGGCATCAGCAGGTAGTTGCTGGTTTCGGGAATCTCCCCAAACACCAGGGTCGAAGGCAGCCAGTCGGGCAGGGTGCCGTGAGATGACTCGTCGTGCAGCATGCGAACCCAGCCCATGAACTCCTGCTTCAGCTGGCCCCACTTGCGCGGGCGCGCCAGGTAGAAAGCCGATGAACTGGAGTTGGTGTCGCAATACAGGCGCAGGCTGGGGAATTCCGTGTAGAACGCCACCAACTGGGCCATGTGCCCACCTTGCTCCTCGAGCACGGCCTGGTCGTCGCCGGTCAGCGACAGGCCCACCTGGTGCTCGATCTGTGCGATAAATTTCTCAGCGTCCACGTCGGTAGTTGCAGCGGCATAGCAGATAAATCGCTGGTTCTCGCGGGCGAGGAAATCTTCGAGTTTCTTAAGGTCCATATGGCGTTCGCTCCAATTGGGGGTATCGGTATTATGCCCGCAGGCAGTGCAAAAGAGGTGCGACAAAATCCCAAGTTGTGACCTCCGCCACACTCGGGAGCATACACCGGCGGCGGTGGAATTTGCCCAGTTTTTCTATTAGGGACAGTAACTTGCGCTACCTGGCCGTGCGCCGCGGGCAGCTAGCTGATCGAATTTGGCCACGGGGAGGGGCGGTGCGGTGGCGCCCTCCCGGCTCTACATCCTGTTGAAGTTACCCAGCGCCTGGCTGTGAAAGGCGATGTGGGAACCGATGAAGCTGGCGATGAAGAAGTAGCTGTGGTCGTAGCCCGGTTGGTAGCGAATCGTGGCCGGGAAATCGGCCGCCTCACAGGCCTCTTCCAGCAGCGAGGTCTGCAACTGCTCTTGCAGGAAGTCGTCTTCCGTACCCTGGTCGACCAGGGTCGGCAGATGGGCCGCGCCGCCGCGAATCAGCGCGCAGGTGTCGTGCGCTTCCCAGCTGCTGCGGTCGTCTCCCAGGTAGTGGGAAAAGGCTTTCTCACCCCAGGGCACGGTGCTCGGTGACACGATCGGCGAGAAGGCCGACACCGACTGGTACAGGCCCGGGTTCTTCAGTGCGATGGTCAGCGCGCCGTGGCCGCCCATGGAGTGGCCGAAGATCGACACGTTATCGTGATCAAAGTTGAAGCCCTGGCGCACCAGCCCCGGCAGTTCCGAGACGATGTAGTCATACATGTGGTAGTTGGCTGACCAGGGTTCGCGGGTGGCGTTCAGGTAGAAGCCGGCACCCTTGCCAAAATCATAGGCGTCTTCGGGGTCGTCAGGCACGTGGTCGCCCCGCGGGCTGGTGTCCGGGGCGACGATGGCGATGCCGTGCTCGGAAGCGTAGCGCTGGGCCCCGGCCTTGATGACGAAGTTTTCGTCGGTGCAGGTGAGGCCCGACAGCCAGTACAGGACCGGCACCTGGCGGTCCTCCACCTGGGGCGGCACGAACACGGAGAAGTGCATGTCGCAGTCGAGCACTTCCGAGCGGTGGCTATAGCGCTCCTGGTGCCCCCAGCAACACATTACGCTTGAGACTTTCTCCATCAGAACACTACCCTGTCAGTAGACAACGACGCTGCGAATGCTCTCGCCGGCGTGCATCAGGTCAAAGGCGTTGTTGATCTCGTCCAACGGCATGGTGTGGGTGATCAGATCGTCGATATTGATTTTGCCCTCCATGTACCAGTCGACGATGGTGGGCACGTCGCTGCGGCCGCGGGCGCCGCCAAAAGCAATCCCATGCCAGCTGCGGCCAGTCACCAGTTGGAAGGGGCGCGTGGCAATTTCCTGGCCGGCACCCGCCACACCGATGATGTAGCTTTCACCCCAGCCCTTGTGGCAGCACTCCAGGGCCTGGCGCATCACGTTGACGTTGCCGATACATTCGAAGCTGTAGTCGGCGCCGCCGTTTGTGAGATCGAGAATGGCGGCTACCACGTCATCAACCTCCTTGGGGTTGATGAAGTCGGTCATGCCGAACTTGGTGGCCAGCTCGACCTTGGCGGGGTTGAGGTCCACACCGATGATCTTGCCGGCACCGACCATGTGGGCACCCTGGATGACGTTCAGGCCAATGCCGCCAAGCCCAAAGACTACAACGTTACTGCCGGGTTCTACCTTGGCGCTGTACACCACGGCGCCGACGCCGGTGGTCACGCCGCAACCGATGTAGCAGATCTTCTCGAAAGGCGCGTCCTCGCGCACCTTGGCCACGGCAATTTCCGGCAGCACCGTGAAGTTGGCAAAGGTCGAGCAGCCCATGTAGTGCAGCAGCGGTTCCCCGTCCAGGGAGAAGCGGCTGGAGCCGTCGGGCATGACACCCTGGCCCTGGGTTTCGCGGATGGCCTGGCACAGGTTGGTCTTGGGGTGCAGGCAGAAATTACACTCCCGGCATTCCGGAGTGTAGAGCGGAATCACGTGGTCACCGGGTTTCACCGAGGTCACGCCGGCACCGACTTCGCGCACGATGCCCGCTCCCTCGTGGCCCAGTATGGCCGGGAAGGCGCCTTCAGGGTCTTCACCGGACAGGGTGAATGCATCGGTGTGGCAGATGCCCGTGGCCATCACCTCTACCAGTACCTCGCCCGCCTTTGGGCCCTCCAGGTCAACTTCGGCAATTTCCAGCGGCTTGGCGGCGCCGAAGGCTACAGCGGCACGTGTCTTCATGGTGATCTCCCTGTCCTTGAGTCGAGCGCGTTTATTGTCTGTTAGTTGCGCAAGCGGGTAACGATAACATAGACCAGTTGCGCCGATTCGCCACGCCTATCGGCCCGGAAGCACTTCCCATTCCGGGTCCTCGAACTCTCCGATTACCTCCACCCGGACAAACTCCGCCTGCTCCTCGATGATGCGCCGGGCGGCCTCCGACTGGCTATGCTCCATGGCATCGCGGCTGGCTTTGCTCTCCCAGCTGGCGATGGCCAGCAGTACGTTGGTGTCGCCGATCTTGCGATGCAGCCGAGTACCCCGAGCCCCCGGCGCCGCCTGCAGGATCTCACTGGCCCGCACCCAGGCTTGCGCATATTGCTCCGCCGAGTACCCCGGCCGGATATGCACCTCAAACAGGAAAATCATCACCGAACTCCAACATCACACAGGCAAATGATAACGCCGGACACCGACACAAGCTGCTCTTCCCGACTCCATTGCGTTGAGTCTGGTACGAGAATGCTACGCAGCAACCCAGGTCATCCAGCGCCTCGACAGTGTGTCTGGCGCAGACCGATAGCGGTTTTATAAAAAGCCCTTTATTTAAAAAAGCTTGAGCTGGTCTCCCACCGCAGGCGGCACCTTAAATTTCGCGCAGTCCAGCGCCTCGCGTTCATCGCGGTGGCTAAGTCCGTTGCGCTTGCAGGCCAGCCGGAAACGTTTGGAAATCAGCTCGGCGAACTCGCCGGTGCCGCGCATGCGGTAGCCAAAGCGCGGGTCGTTGTTGCGGCCGCCACGGCACTGGCGCACCAGGCTCATGACGTGCTCGGCCCGCAGCGGGTAGTGGGTGTGCAGCCATTCCTCGAACAGCTCGCGGATCTCCAGCGGCAGGCGCAGCAGGATGTAACCGGCAGTGCCGGCGCCGGCGTCAGCCGCGGCGGCCACGATGGTTTCCAGTTCCCGATCATTCAGTGCCGGAATGATGGGGGCGACCAGCACGCTCACCGGGACGCGCGCCCGTGCCAGCGTTTCCACCACCTTGAGGCGCGTCGCGCCATCAGCCGTGCGCGGTTCCAGGCGCCGTTTCAGGTCGCGATCCAGTGTGGTGACGCTGACTGCCACATTGGCCAGGCCCTCCGCCGCCATCTCAGTCAGCAGGTCGACATCGCGCAGGATGCCCTGGCCCTTGGTGATTATGCTTACCGGCTGCTGGAACCGGTGCGCAACCTCCAGCAGTTGCCGTGTCAGGCGATAGCGCTGTTCCACCGGCTGGTAGGGATCGGTATTCGCGCCGATGGTGATCGGTTTGCACTGGTAGCCGGGCGCGCGCAGTTCCGCTTCCAGTTGCTCAGGGGCATTGGCCTTGTAGGTCAGCCGGGTTTCGAAATCCAGCCCGGGCGAGAGGTCCAGCCAGGCATGGGTGGGCCGGGCATAGCAGTAGATGCAGCCATGTTCGCAGCCACGGTAGGGGTTGATAGACTGATCGAAAGGCACATCCGGTGAGCGATTGCGGGCGATAATGGTTTTTGCGGTTTCGGGCCGGCATTCAGTCGCCAGTCCGGTGCTCTGCAGGCCTTCGTCATCTTCATGCTGTAGATCAAGCTCCCGCTCTATCTTCACCGACAGGTAGCGGCTATCTTGGTTACTGATAGCGCCCCGGCCTTTGCGGGCCGCGCTCAGCGGGGGAAGCTGTGCCCTCGAGGGAAAGGCATTCCCGTCCTGCTGCCGAGGCGGCCGGCTGGGGGGCGGTATGCGAGCTTTACTGGACATATATACAGTATAGGCAGAGCGCCGAGCCTGGGCCAGCGATTCTTGGCATAATCGGCGGAAGTGAGCCGTTCATCGGCACGGCATCTGGAGAAGAAAAGAGGAAGACATGGGCGAGGCGGTCTACAAGGAAGAATTCTCGCCAGCCGAGTATCGCGAATTCAGCATCCGGTTGGAAAACCAGCTCGGCCTCCTGCGCGAGGCCATCAAGGAGCCCCAGTTCAATCGCTGGGAGCCGACTTTTGGCGCCGAGTTGGAGGTGTACCTGGCAGACAACCTGTTCCAGCCCGCACCGATCAATGAAGAGCTGTTGGCCATGGCCAACCACGAGCAGCTCACCCAGGAACTCAACAAGTACAACCTCGAGTTCAACATGAGCCCGACGCCGGCGCCGGCCCAGAGCAAGCCGTTTATGTCCATGGAGACCGAACTGCGCGGATTCCTGGATACCTTGCAGGAGCACGCGCGCAGCATCGACGCCCAGGTCATCCCCATCGGCATCTTGCCCACCCTGCAGGACAAGCACCTCAGCCTCGACTTCATGACGGACCGGCCGCGCTACCACGCGCTCAACAACGGCCTGACCCGGGTGCGCAACGGTGGCTTCCACATTGATATCGCGGGCGAGGACCACCTGTCCCTGCATGGTGAGGGTGTCACCGTGGAAGGTGCCAACACCTCGTTCCAGGTGCACCTGCAGCTTCCCGCTGATCGATTTACCACCTGTTTCAACTCGGCGCAGCTCACCACGCCGCTGGCGCTGGCGCTGTCCGCCAATTCGCCGCTGATTGCCGGCTGCCGCCTGTGGCAGGAATCACGCATCGCCCTGTTCAAGCAGAGCATCGACCTGCGCGAGCGCAACAACTCGCACTGGCGCCAGCCGGCCCGGGTCAGCTTTGGCCACGGCTGGGTGCGTCACTCGGCCTGGGAACTGTTCGCTGAGAATGTGGCGCTGTACCAGCCGCTGATTCCGGTACTGAGCGATGAGGAAGATGCATCGCAGCCGCCGCGCCTGCCGGAGCTGTGCCTGCACCACGGCACGATCTGGCCCTGGAACCGGGCGGTCTACAGCCATGTCGGCGGCGGCCACCTGCGCATCGAATTCCGTTTCCTGCCGGCGGGCCCGACCGTGCTGGACATGATTGCCAACGCTGCGCTGTGTATTGGCTGGGCGTTGGGTATCAGCAGCGACTCCATGGACCACTATGCCGCGCGCTTACCCTTCAAGTTTGCGGAGTACAATTTCTATCGCGCTGCCCAGGAGGGCATGGACGCGCACCTGATCTGGCCGCGCAAAAACAAGGGCGGCCTGGAAGAGCGTCCCGTCCGGGAGCTGATCGAGGAATTCCTGCCCCGCGCCCGCCAGGGCCTCGACCAGCTTGACTTAGACCGTGGCGACGTGGATCGCCTGTGGCAGATCATCGAGGAGCGCTTCGATACCGGCCAGACCGGTGCGACCTGGCAGCTCAATACCTTCGAGAAGTATCGCAAGACCCTGGGAGTCGGAGATTCCTGTCGCCGTATGCTGGCCGACTACGTGGCCAATATGACCGACAGTAAGCCGGTGGCACGCTGGTGTTGAACCCGATCCGCGACCCCCGCCCCGAGCAGATCCCGGGGCGGGTCAACGAGTTTCTGCGGGCCCTGCCCGGGCCTTGCGCAATCTACCTTACCGGCGAGGACACCAGTCGCACCCGGGTGCTGGTGACCCTGTCCCACGGCAACGAGCCCTCGGGGCTGGAAGCGGTGCACCACTGGCTGCAGGAAGGGCGCAAGCCCGCGGTCAACGTGGTGATCATTCTGGGCGCCGTGGAAGCGGCCCTGGCGGAACCGCTGTTCTTCCACCGCCAGTTGCCGGGCAGCCGTGATCTCAATCGCTGCTTCAATCCGCCTTACAAGGATCGCCAGGGGCAGCTGGCCCAGAGCATGCTGCGCACCATTCGCGAGTTGGAGCCGGAGGCGGTGGTCGACCTGCACAATACCTCGGGTTCCAGTGATGCCTTCTCCATCAGTATTGGCGACTGCCCGGAGCGCCGGGCGCTGGCCAGCCGCTGGGTGGACCGGCTGATCATCACCGACCTGCGGCTGGGTTCACTCATGGAGCAGGACCTGGGTTGCCCCGTCATCACCGTCGAAGCCGGCGGCAGCCAGGACGAAGCTGCCGATCGCGTCGCCCACGAGGGCATTGCACGCTTTTTCCTCGAAGACGACTTGCTGCGGCCACCGGAGAAACTGGTGCTGCTGCGCCACCCGCTGCGGCTCGAGCTGGCGGCCCACAGCCGTATCGATTATGCCGACCGGCCCCTGCACGATCGCGACATCGTGGTGCGGCAGGATATCGAACGCTTCAACTTTGCGCCCGTGGACCACGGTGACATGCTGGGCTGGCTGGACAGCCAGGGGTTGGAGCACCTGCAGATCGGCAGCGATTACCAGCCCCATGACGTGGATGAGTTCTTCCGCGTGGAGGAGGGCCTGCTCTATCCTCGCCAGCATATGCGCCTGTTCATGGCCACCACTCGCCCGGATATTGCTGCCTCCGACTGCCTGTTCTATTTTGTCTGCGACGACCCCCAGGACGAGCAGGCCCCGGCCTGATGCAACAACGGCTCGAAGAATTCGGCGGGCAGGGCGAGCCCATCGTCTTTGCCCATGCCAATGGCTACCCGGTAGGTAGCTACCGGCAGCTGATCGCCGCGCTGACCGAGCACTGCCGGGTCACGGGTTTTCACCATCGACCCATCTGGAGCCCGGAAATGCCCCCGGCGCGACTCAACTGGAACCGCTTTGCCGACGACCTGCTGGAAACCCTGGAAGCCACCCAGTCCGAACCGGTATGGATGATGGGCCACTCCATGGGCGCGGTGGTGGCCGCCAAGGCGGCTGCCCGGCGCCCTGAGCTGTTTCGCGGCCTGCTGCTGATCGACCCCGTCTTCCTTACGCCCGAGACGCTGGCCCAGCGCGCGCACCTGCCCGACGAAGTGCTCGACGAAATCCCGATGATTCGCAAGACGCTCACCCGTCCCAACCGCTTTGCCAGCCGCGAGGAAGCCTTCGACTTTCATCGCGGCAAACGCGCCTTCTCGGACTTCAGCGACCAGGTGCTCTGGGATTATGTGCTGGCGGGCACCCGCCTTAATGAGGAGGGGGAATACCAGCTCGCCTACGCCCGGGAATGGGAGGCGGCGGCCTACCGCTCCTCGCCCGAGGTCTGGGAGGTGCTGGCAGCCATTCGCCTGCCGGTCCTGGGCCTGCGCGGGGAAACCTCGGACACTCTGTCTCCCGAGGCCTTTGCCCTGTGGGGGCAGACCCAGCCCCAGGCCGATCTCAGGGAGCGGCCGGGCGGCCACCTGTTGCCACTGGAACGCCCGGCGGAGACCGCCGCAGAAATTCTCGATTTCCTGGCTGCAGCCCACGAATCCAGGTCAAGCGCCTAGTGCTACACCGGATCTGGCTGGGCTTTTTCCTGCTGGGTTTTCTGGCCGGCCTTTACCAGTGGTTGTTCCAGGGTGATGCCGAGGTCTTCCAGCGCATGGTCACCGCCATGTTCGACATGTCCACGCTCACGGTGGAGCTGGCCATCGGCCTGATCGGCCTGCTGGCCTTCTGGCTGGGGGTGGTTGCCCTGGGGGAGGCCAGCGGCCTGGTCGACCGCCTGGGCCGCCTGATGTCGCCGCTGTTTACACGGCTGATGCCCGGGGTACCGACCGGTCACCCGGCCATCTCTTCCATGACGCTCAATCTCAGCGCCAACGTGCTGGGCCTGGATAACGCCGCGACGCCGCTGGGTATCCGCGCCATGAAAGACCTGCAGACCCTCAACCCCACCCCGGATACCGCCACCAACGCGCAGATCCTGTTCCTGGTGCTCAACACGTCCTCGGTAACGCTGTTCCCGGTCACCATCCTGCTGTACCGGGCGCAGTTGGGGGCGAGCGACCCGGCATCGGTGTTTATTCCCATCCTGCTGGCGACCAGTTGCTCGACCCTGGCGGGGCTGCTGATCACCGCCTGGGTGCAGCGCATCCGGCTCACGGACACCGTGGTGCTGGCGTGGCTGGCCGGGGCGTTTGCGCTGCTGCTGGCGCTGGTGGGCTGGTTTGCCACCCTCAGTGCCGAGGCCCTGCAGCGCCAGTCCAGCCTGCTGGCGAATATCATGATCCTCAGCCTGGTGGTGCTGTTCCTGCTGGCGGCCCACCGCCGTGGCATCAATGTTTACGATACCTTCGTGGAAGGGGCCAAAGGCGGCTTCCAGACGGCCATCGAGATCATCCCGTTCCTGCTGGCCATGCTGGTGGCGGTGGGTGTGTTCCGCGCCAGCGGCGCCCTCGACCTGTTGCTGGACGGCATCCGCGGCCTGGTGGCGATGACCGGCTCCGACGCGCGCTGGGTCGATGCCATGCCCACGGCACTGATGAAGCCGCTGTCGGGCAGCGGGGCCCGGGCCATGATGATCGACACCATGAACCAGTTCGGAGTGGACTCATTCCAGGGCCGGCTGGCGGCCACCCTGCAGGGCTCGACTGAAACTACGTTTTATGTACTGGCTGTGTATTTCGGTGCCGCCGGCATTCGCCATGCACGCCATGCCCTGGCCTGTGGCCTGGCGGCGGATTTCGCCGGCATCACCGCAGCCATTATCATAAGTTATTGGTTTTACAGCGTTTAATTGTCCACAGGAGGTGTCCCTACTGGCGCTGATGACCGCCTTGCCGGACGGGGATGCAAAATGCGTAGTAACGCGATAGGCTTCCCGCATCGCTGGCACCCTGTGGATACCCCCGAATGGAGTACGGACAGTTCTGCCCCGTGGCCAAAACCGCCGAGTTACTCGGTGAAAAGTGGTCCCTGCTGATTGTGCGAGAACTGCTGTACGGAAGCACCCGCTTCAGCGAATTCCAGCGCGCTATCAGCGGCATTTCACCCACCATGCTCAACAAGCGCCTCAAGGAACTGGAGGCCAACGGGCTGATTGCCAAGGATGATCACGACTACCACCTGACCGCTGCTGGCGAGGACCTGGCGCCGTTGGTTCGGCAGTTTGCGATCTGGGGCATGCGTTGGGGACGCGGTGAGCTGCCGGACACTGATCTAGACGTGGAACTGCTGATGTGGGACATCCGCCGCCGCCTCAAGACCGAGTTTCTCCCCGAGCCCGGGGCAAGTATCGAGGTCCTTATCGAAGACCTGCCTGAACCCAATCGCTGGTGGCTCACGGTGGAGCCCTGCGATTCCCGCCCGGGAGATCGTGAAGCGCAGTTGCATACCGAGGCACCCGAGGGTGGCGCTGACATGGTGGTAGAGTCCGGGCTGCGCGCGCTGACCGAAATCTGGCTGGGCGACATGACCTTGCAGACCGCCCTGGTGCGCCGCCAGCTGGTACTGAAGGGCCAGCCATTGTTGATTCGCACCATCGAGCACTGGTTGCCGCTGGCACGCAACGCGGTGTTCTCGGAACGCAGACTGGACCCTTCGCCGGAACGGGTGCGGCTTTCTATTAGACCGCTTGGGGCCGATTCCACTAAGTGACATCGAGGCGCTATGTCACCCGCTCGGTTCTAAATTGAACGGCGCTGCGTAGCTTACCCCCAAGCGGTCTGCGTCAGTGCTCTATCGCACGGCTCTGAGTAGCTTGCCCTCCAAGCAGTCTGCACCAGTTCGTTATGCAAAGGCGCTGCGTAGCTTACCCCCAAGCGGTCTGCATCGGTTCTTTATGGAACGGCGCTACCAGGTTTCCCTCCCCCCTCCCGAGCGGTCCGCATCGGTTCTTTGTCGCACGGCTCTGCGTAGCTTGGCCCCCAAGCGGTCTGCACCAACTCTCCATGCAACCGCGCGGTTTAGCTTGTCCCCAGGCGGTCTATTTCGGTATTGAATCAAACGGCGCTGTGTAGCTTGCACCCGGGCGGTGGGTCTCGGTCTTCGGTTTAGTGGCGCTGCGACTGGCACTTTTCGCTGTGGAATAGCGGGCCGTATTTGGCTGCAGCTGCTCTTGTTGCCTCTAGTTCTGGCTGGCGATCTCGGCGAGGGCGGCGAAGGAGTCGGTGAGCCAGCCGGTTTCGATGCCGGGTACGCGGGGGCGGACGGCGACCAGGTGGGTCATGTTGAGGGCGTCCTGGTAGGCGGCGATCTGCTCGGCGACCTGCGCCGCGGTGCCCAGCAGGCACCAGTCTTCCGGCGCTGGCTGCGGTCCCTTGCGGAAGGGCGGCGCCGGCAGGGCGGCCAGCTTCTCCCTGACCCGGCTGAGGCGATCCGCCTGGTCGGCGATGAACACGGTGCGCATGATCGGGCGCACGATGTCCCTGCCGTTGCCATGCTCGGCCAGTGCTTCCTCGTGGCGCCTGTAGTTGCCTTGCAGTTCAGCCAGGCTTTCCACCGGTGAGGCAAAGTAGGGCAGGCCCAGCCGGCCGGCCTGGGCGATGGCCTTGGGGCCAAAGGCCGCCACCCACAGGGGCGGGTGTGGCTGCTGCTGTGGCCGGGGGTAGACCGCCTGGCCCTCCACCTGTTCGCCGGCCCAGGCAGCCTGCATGGCTGACAACACCTCGTCGAATCGATCACGTTTGTCGGCGCTGTTCACTCCAAAAGCTGCCAGCATGCCGCGCTGGTAGCCGCGCCCCAGGCCCAGTACCAGTCGGCCGCGGCAGAGCTGGTCCAGGCTCGCCGCCTGCTCCGCCGCCAGCAGCGGCTGGCGAATCGGCAGTAACCAGGACGTCGTGCCGAGGGTGAGTGTTGAGGTTTGCGCGGCGACGGCCGCCAACAACAGCAGAGGATCGGGCACCGCCCCGTTTTCAAGGAAGTGGGATTCCGGCAGGAAAAAGGAGCGGTAACCCCAGGCTTCGGCCTGTGCCGCCTGGGCGCTGAGCCCGGCAGCATCCAGTTCCATCCGCCAGGGAGTGATGCCGAACTCAGGCATCGCCAAGCAGTCCCGCCTGGCGTCGGTCGATATGGCCTTCGGCAACCAGGGAGCGGATGGCGTCGGCCAGCGATTCCTGCACCGGGCGGAAGTGCACGCCGAGATCAGCGCTGCCTTTGCTGTTGTCCATTTTCACCCAGTTGGTGGCGTACACCATGGCCTCATGTGTGACCGGGATATCCAGTGATTTACCGCGCAGGCGGTTGAGCCAGTCCACCAGCCGGCCGGCACCCAGCATCACGCCGCCGGGTACCGGGATCTTGCGAATGCGCCGTCCGGTGAGTTCAGACAGGGTGTCCACCAGTTCGCTCCAGGTCAGGAAGTGGCCGCCCAGCGGGTAGCGACCCGGGGACAGTGCGCGTTCAAACAGGCGGCAGTGGGCGAGTGCCACATCCCGCACGTCCACCCATTGGTTGCCGCTGGGCAAGACCGGCGCGGCAGCGGCCAGGTAGGCCTTCAAGCCCTGGTGGGGATCAGTAAATCCCGGGTCGTCGGGGCCGATCACGCTGGCCGGGTAGGTGATGTGAATCGGCGCGCCGGTCGACTGCAGCCCGCGCACGTACTCTTCGCAGGCCACCTTGGAGCGCCCGTAGGCGTTGGCCGCGCTGCCCGGCGGAGAGTACTCATTGAGATAGGCGGCTTTGGGATTGTAAAGCGCGGTCACGCTGGACACGTGAACAATGGTCTCCAGCCCGCGCTTCACCGCGCCGCCGACCACTCGCTCGGTACCACCCACATTGGTGGCCAGCACCTGGTCGGCATCCTTGCGGTCGATGGACACCAGCGCGGCGCTGTGCACCACGCCGTCGCAGCCGGCCAGCGCACTATCGACGGAGCCGGCATCGGTCACATCACCGAGTACATAGTCGGTGATATTGCTGCCGTACAGCCGGCGCAGCTTGTCCTTGTCGCGCACCAGCAGGCGCACGCGGTGGCCAGCCGCCAGCAGCGCGTTAGCCGTGTGATAGCCGATGAAGCCGGTGCCGCCGGTAACCAGGATGTGCACGTTGTTGCAGTTTCTCTTCTTCTATTTGGTGTTTTTACACAACATCTGGCGCCAAGGATTGAACTTCTCGGCGCATCAGAGGACTATATGCGCTCGTTCAGTTTAATGAAAACGGCAGTCCGATGACCGCTCGCAATTCACAGTACATGTTCACGCGCTCCCTGCATCTGCGGGCGGTGTCGGCTGACCAGTACCTGTGTGTGCCGGTCAAGCTCACCTCTCGCGACGGTATTCGCGTAGGACACGGTTCGAGGAAGCGTTAGACAGTCATAGAAACCTATTTGAACGACTGAAAATCTAAAGAAGGCCTCCGAGAACCCGGGACTCGGAGGCCTTTTTCTTTCCCCCCCAGGAAAACTCATAAAGACTCTCCAACCCCGGGCTCGAGGCCGCTGATGTAAAGGTGGTTACCGTGAAACGGTCACTGAGAGTCAACATTGTCGCTATCTACCTGATGGGATTCTTCCATAGCTTTATGGTGGTTATCCCCGTCTTTGTGCCGCTGGTGCAAGGCTATGGCCTGAGCATGGCGCAGGTACTGCAAACCCAGGCGCTGTTCGCCCTGACCGTGGCAGTTTTTGAAGTGCCCTCGGGCTACATCGCGGATATCTGGGGGCGCAAGCTGGCAATCCTGGCGGGCTCGGCACTCAACGGCCTGGGCTTCCTGTCATTGCTGTGGGCGGATGGTTTCGTGGATTTCCTGGTCTACGAGTTCATTCTCGGGGTGGGCATCAGCCTGATCTCCGGGGCCGACCTCGCCCTGCTGTACGACACGGAGACCCAGCTACAGGAAAGCGGCGTTGGCGGTGGTGCCGGTGCCAGCAAGTCCCTGAGCCGGCTGATCTCCATCGAAGCGGGTGCCTCAGGCGTGGCCGGTATCTGCGCCAGCCTGCTGTTGCTGTTCGCCGACATGGCCACCCTGGTCAAGGTGCAGGCGGCCTGCGGTTTTGTACCGCTGGTACTGGGCGTGCTGCTGGTGGAAGCGCCGCGGCCGACCCTGACCCAGGGACACGCCGGCAATGCCCAGTCCATCGTCAAGACCCTGGTGTTCGACAAGCCGGTGGTGCTGTGGACGACGCTGGCCATCGCCGCCTTCGGCCTGCTGGCCCTGTACGCCTTCTGGATTTACCAGAAGTACTGGGAACTGCAGGGCGTGCCGGTGAGCCTGTTTGGCTACATCTGGGCGGTGTTTGCGCTGACCGTGAGCGTTGCCGCGCGCTATGCGGGCGCCCTCGAGGCGTGGCTCGGCTGGCGGCGGATGCTTTGGATTACCGCGGCGCTGCCGGTGGTGGGCCTGCTGGGTATGGCACTGGCCGGTGGCTGGGTGGGCGTGCTGTTCGGGTTCGCCATCCAGCTCAGCCGGGGGCTCAGCCTGACCCTGTTCTACGAGGCCCTGAACCGCCGTGTGGACGGCGACTTCCGCGCCACGATGAACTCGCTGGTCAGCCTGGGTGTGCGCAGCCTGTTCATTGTGACCGGCCCGCTGCTGGGTTGGGCGCTGGACAGCTTCGGTGTGCTCAGCTCGCTGCTGGCGCTGGCGGCGGTGTTCGCGCCGCTATTTGTGCTGGTCATCCTCGGGCTGCGTGTGCGCATCCAGCGTGAGGCCGATGGGGTGCCCCAGCCGGCGGTATAGAAAAGCTTCCGGCCCGCTATCCCCGCGGGCCGCAACCTGCGGAGGGACATGGCCAGCCCGGTCTGTCCCCAGCCAGGTCTCACTTGCCCGGTGGCGCCCCAGGCGTCACCGGGCTTTTTTATGGCGGACGGTTATACTGCGTGGGAACAGGAGCACACCCCCCGTCATGGACAGATCACCCTCCATCCTCGCCACCATGATTCTGCCGATTGCCCGTGCCCTGCGTATGCAGGGTGTGGACCCGATGCCGATTTTTGAGCAGGCAGACATCGACCCGGCCATGGTGATAAACGCTGATCGGCGAATTCCAATGGCAAAGATGCAGGTGCTGTGGCGCCTGATTGGCGAGCATACCGGCGACGAGGCCTTTGGCCTGCATGCGGCCGAGGAGTTACAGCCCGCTACCCTGCACGGCCTGGGCTTGGCGGTGCTGGCCAGCTCGACCATCTACGACGTGCTGCAGCGCCTGGTGAGGTTCTCTCGGCTGTTGCACACCGGGCTTGAGCTGACCCTCACCGAGCGCGACGAGTATGTCGACCTGGAGATGGGCGTGACCGAGGACTTCCAGGGTGATGCCGAACCAGTGGTGATCCAGCCCCAGGCCGAGGATTTTGGTACGGGTATCATTGTGGTGCTGTGCCGCCTGACGCTGGGTGAGTATTTCAGTCCCATCGAGTTGCAGTGCCGGCGCCCGGAACCCGAGAACCCGGATCCGTTTCTTTCCATGCTGGGCTGCCGCATTCGTTTTGGCAGCGAGTGCAATCGCATCAGCTTTGTGAAAAGCGATATCAACGAACAGCTCGCCTCCGCCAACCCGGAGCTGGCCCGGGTCAACGACGAGCAGACGGAAACCTATCTCGCCACGTTTACCAAAGTCAGCGCTTCGCGGGCGGTGGTTGGCAAGATCGTCGAGCACCTGCCCGACGGCCCGCCCAGCCAGAAGGCCATCGCCGAGGCCATGCATGTGAGCAACCGCACCCTGCAGCGCAAACTCAAGGAAGAGGGCACCAGCTTTATCGACCTGCTGCAGGACGCGCGGCTGTCACTGGCCCGCAAGTACCTGGCCCAGCCCCAGCGCTCGATCGTTGAAATTGCCTACCTGCTGGGTTTTTCAGAGCCCAGCACCTTCTCGCGCGCCTTCAAGCGCTGGACCGGGCAGGCACCGGCGGACTACCGCGCCAGTGTGCTCAGTGAACTGGAGGCGAGCTGACGCGGATCAGGTTTGCCGGCGCTTGAGTCTGCTATGCTGCTTCGCATCTTCAGGTATTTCGAGGAGCACCCATGTCGATAGTCTTGATCATTGCCGACCGCCCGGACGAGCGCCAGGTAGCCATCTCCCGCGGGCTGGAACTGGCTGCGAAGATGGGTTGGGGCGCCCAGGTCGTGGGATTCGCCTATGAGAACCTTGATGAGCTCAAGCGCGCCGAGGTGGATCCACAGGCGGTCAAGAAAAAGCTGTTGGACAAACGCAAGGCTGAGGTACAGGCGGAGGTAGACAAGCACGCCGGCGACGTGCGCACCGCGGTCAATGTGGTCTGGCACAAGGCGATTCACCTGTGGGTGGACCAGCAGTGCGAACGCAAGGACTATTCCGCGGTGATCAAGACCGGCCATCGCACCGAGACGTTCCTTTACACCTCGACCGACTGGCACCTGCTGCGCGAGTGCCCGGCCCCGGTCATGATCGCCGCCGAGAAAAAGTGGCGTGCCACCAAGCCAATCGTGGCGGCCATCGATCTCACCACCAACAGCCGCATCAACAACCAGCTCAACGATCTGGTGATCGCCACGGCAAAGCACTTCGCCGACAAGCTGGAGACCGAGCTCTACCTGGTGCATGCCCTGCATATTCCCTCCGTGCTCACCGAACTCGACCTGGTCGATGAATACAGCCACGTGAAAAAGATGAAGGCCGACCTGCAGCCGCGGGTGCTGAAACTGGCCCACACCCACAACCTGCCGATCAGTGCCATCAAGCTCAAGAACGGCCCGGTGGACAAGGTGCTGACCAGCGAGTCGGCGCGCCTCAAGGCGCAGCTGCTGGTGATGGGCACCGTGGGGCGCAAGGGCGTGAAAGGTCAGCTGCTGGGCAATACCGCAGAGAAGGTGCTTACCCGGTTGCGTACCGACGTGCTGGCGATCAAACCCTAGTACCCACTTTATTGCGGGGCCGTCAGCGGCAGCCGAATCCTGAATACCACGCCGGACTGGTCGGGCAGGTTTTCCGCCCGGGCGCTGCCGCCGTGGAAGTCCACTATCAACCGGACGATATGCAGGCCCAGCCCGAGGTGCACGCGTTCGCTGCGCTCGCGCACCGACACCATGGAATCAAATAACTGCTGCTGCATGGCGGCGGGCAACAGCGGCCCCTCGTTGCTCACGGCGAGTTCCGCCCAGTCGCCGTCCTGCCGCAGCGCCAGAGTGATCGCGCCTCCGGGCGGTGTGAAACTGGCGGCATTGTCTATCAGCTTGTCGAGCATCTGCGCTACCAGGTCGGGTACCCCGTAGGCCGGCAGCGCAGTGGTATCGGCTTCGAGGCTGAGTTCATGCCCGCTGTACAGTCCCTGGTAGGCACCGAACAGGTCAGTGCACAGTTGCGCCAGGTCATAGGCTTCCGGGGTATTGGCGTGAACGCTCTCCTCCAGCCGGGTGGCCTCGCTCATGGCGGTGAGAATGTTGCTCAACCGTGAGAGGCCCTCGCGGGCGCGTTGCACGTAGACGTCATTCTGCTCGGCGCCGGCATCCAGGTTGTCCAGGGAAGACTGGATTACGGCAATCGGCGTTCGCAGCTCGTGGGAGAGCTTACGGGACAGGCTGCGCAGGTAGTCGGTGTAATCCCTCAGCCGTGCCAGCAGGTCGGCATACTGCCTGGAGAGTTCGCCGATCTCGTCGCGGCTACGGCTGACCGGGAAACTGTTATCCAGGCTGCCGTCGGGCTGTATCACCCGGGCGCTGGCCCGCGACAGGCGGCGGATACGCCAGGACAGCCAGCTGGCATAACCCAGCAGGCCCAGGGCGGATAGCAACAGCGCCAGCAGGCTGTAGTAAAGCAATCGGGAAAACGCGCGGTCGGTGAGGCTCAGGTAGGGCTCGCTACCCTGGCGGGCCACCACGGCGCCAATTACCTCGCCGTCCTGCACCACCGGCGCGGCACTGGCTAATAGCTTGCGACCGCCACCGGCCGGTGAGGCGTACCAGGCAGCGGCTACTCCCCCTGCCAGTGCGGTATCGAGTTCCGCCAGCGTGACCTGGCCCACCGGGGTATCGACAGGCAGCGACTGGGGCGGGGCGCCATTGAGTACCGCGCGGTACAGGGCCTTGAGCAGCCAGGGTGTTTCGCTCCTCGGCATGTCCGCCGGGTTGCTGCTGGCCCGGGCCATGGCCCAGTGCTGGCGGTCCACCGCGGTAAGTTCAATGCCGGCGTAGGCGAAGGGCGCCAGGGCGTCAGCCAGTTCTGCGGAGGGATACACCAGCCAGGGCGGCAGGTTGCGGCTGCCCGGCAGTACGGTGCCGACGCTATCGCCGGTGCCGATGCTGGCGGTGTCGCTGTTGCGCACCAGGTAGAAGCCCAGGCGGTGCTCGAGCATGGCCAGCGGCAGCTCCAGTTCGACCGTGAAGCCCTCGAGGCTGTCCTGCCAGTAGCCGCGAATCCGCGGCTCGAATCCCATGACCGCGGCTTCCCGCTCGATGCGTGCCTGCACCGCGCCCGGCGCGGCGGTAGCTATCACATAATCCTGGCCACGGCCGGTGCGCAGCACCAGGCGGTCGCCGCTGGCGCGACGCACGTTGCGTGGATCGTGGTAGACCACGTTGTCATCGCTCACGATGAAAAGCAGGTAGAGCAGCGGGCCGCGTACCTGGGCCCGGTATTGCACGGGTCCGAAGCGCTGGTGGGCAGGGCCGGTCCAGCCGTCGGCGTAGCCGTCGACAATGACCGGGGCAGTGGCGAGTTCAGCGTAGAGCTGACCGGTCAGCGGCTCGCCGGCGCCGCGGCGTTCTGGTGCGGGGTAGAGCAGGGCAGCGTTTTCCCCCACGACGGTGGCCACCGCACGCGTTGTTGCCAGCAGGGCCTGGGCCTGGCCGCTCTGCAGTGCGCCTTCCATTTCCCGCACGTACTGGCAGCCCGCCCAGGGCAGGGCAATGAGCAGCAGGCTGACCAGCAGCAGCTGGCGGCGAAGGGTCATGGCTTAGCGCGAGTAATGAGCCATCAGCATGGGCTGTGTGGAGACGCTAGCCCGCCTTCCAGCGGTACCCCATGCCGTAGGCGGTTTCTATGGCCGCGAACTGCGGGTCGATGGCCAGGAACTTCTTGCGGATGCGCTTGATGTGCGAGGTGATGGTGTTGTCATCCAACACCACGTTGGCGGCGTCCATCAACTGCTGGCGGTTTTTTACGTGGCCAGGGTGCAAGGCCAGGGCATGCACGATCCAGAACTCGGTAACCGTGACGTCCACCGCCTGTTCCTGCCAGCTCACCGTCATGCGCTGCAGGTTGATGGCCAGCCCGCCGCGCTCGAGTACGTCTTCCGCCTGCACCGGTTGGCGCAGCGCGTCCACCCGGCGCAGCAGGGCGTGAATCCGCGCCAGCATCTGTGCCTGGCTGATGTCCTTGGTGAGGTAATCATCCGCGCCCAGGCGCAGCCCGCTGATCACATCCAGCTCTGTGTCGCGAGCGGTCAGGAACACAATCGGCAGCTCGGGTGCTTTTGCGCGCAGGTCGCGACATAGCTCAAAGCCGCCCTCCACTTCATCGTGCAGGCCGACATCGATGATGGCCATGTCCGGCAGGCGTTGCTCGAAGGCCGCCCAGGCGCTGCCCCGGTCGCCATGGCAGGACACGGCAAAGCCCTGCCGGGTCAGGGCATCGCGGTAGTTGGCGGCAATAGTGGGCTCGTCTTCGACGATAGCGATATGGCGCGACATGTCGTTTCCCCAGCGTGTGCAAGGGCGATAGTTCCAAAATCCGCCCCGGGCCACAACCGCTTGCCACAATTCATCACAATTGCCCTCAAGCCTGCCACAGGCTGCGCGTCTCCCGGCCCGGGTTCGCTGCTGCAATAGCGCGAAACCACATGGGAGAACCTCATGCGACGGGCACTGCTGATCATGTTCCTGGGATGGCTGACGCCGGCGCTGGCGGCTGCCAGCGCGACCGCCACGGACACTGGTGCCCACGGTCTCGAACGGGAGCCGGGCGCCGGGCAGCTGCGACTGTCCGGCCCCTATGGCTACCGTCCGGCGATCCAGCTTGCCGCTGAGGCCAGTATCCGGGTGACGGGCCTGGTGGCGCATGTGGTGCTCAAGCAGAGCTTCCGCAACGACAGCGAGGCCTGGGTGGAGGGCGAATACCTGTTCCCGCTGCCGGACCAGGCCGCGATCAACCGCCTGAAACTGGTGATCGGTGAGCGGGTCATCCTTGGCGAAATCCATGAAAAGCAGGCGGCGAAAGAGATCTATGAACAGGCTCGCAGCAGCGGCCGCAAGGCAAGCCTGGTGGAGCAGCGGCGCCCGAACCTGTTCAGCAACCGGGTTGCCAATATCGGTCCGGGCGAAGTCGTCAGCGTCGAGCTGCACTATATCGAGCGGATCAGCTACCGCGACGGCCTGTTTGGCCTGCGCCTGCCCACGACGATAACGCCACGCTACATACCCGCGGATTTCCCGGCCGCCGACCAGGTCTGGCAATTCCAGCACCCGCGCCCGGCCACCGCCGGTGACCCGATCCAGCCCATTACCATCTCCGCCGAGATCAATATGGGCTTGCCCCTGGCGGCGGTGGATGCGCCATTCCACGATATCACCCTGGCACGTGAGCAGGCCCGCTACCGCGTGCAACTGGCCGATGGCGCTGTGCCCATGGACCGGGATTTCGAGCTTATCTGGCGGCCGCTGCCCGGCAGTGAGCCACGGGCTGCGCTGTTTCATGAGCGGGTGGGCGCTCATGACTACGCGTTGCTGATGGTCTTGTCGCCGGATGTCACGGCGCCAGGTGCAGCCCCCTCGCCGGGGCTGGCACGCGAGCTGGTGTTTGTTATCGATACCTCGGGCTCCATGGGTGGCAGCTCTATCGAACAGGCGCGCGCCAGCCTCAGCTACGCCCTGGGCAAGCTCACGCCGGCAGATCGCTTTAATATCATCGAGTTCAACAGCAGCGCCCGGAGCCTGTTTCCTGTGGCGATGGATGCCACGCCCCAACACCTGGCCCGGGCCCAGGAATTTGTTGATCAGCTGCGCGCCGGCGGTGGGACCGAGATGCGTGCAGCACTGGAACTGGCTCTGCCAATAGGGGAAGCCGAGGACGACAGACTGCGGCAGGTGGTGTTTATCACCGACGGCGCAGTGGGCAATGAAGCGGAACTGTTCCGGCAAATCCATCAGCGCCTGGGTGCCAGTCGCTTGTTCACAGTGGGCATTGGCAGTGCCCCGAACCGGTGGTTTATGCGCAAGGCCGCCCAGGCAGGTCGCGGCGAGCACGTACTGATTGGCAGTTCCCTGGTCGTCCAGGAGGCGATGTATGGCCTTTTCACACGGCTCGCCAGCACTGCGCTGGCCGACCTGGAAGTGAGCTGGCCAGTAGCAGTCGAGACCTATCCCCGGGCAGTGCCCGATCTCTACCCCGGTGAACCGCTGCTGATCAGTGCGCGGGCAGATGACAGCCTGTTGAACACGGCGGTGACCGTGCGTGGCACCGGTCCACGGGCGGGCTGGAAAACTGAGCTACTGGCTGCACCCGCCGCACAGGGCATGGAGGACGCCTACAGTGGGATCAGCACCCTGTGGGCCCGGGCGGCCATCGAAGCCCTGCTCGATGAGAAGGTGCTGGGTCGCGACGAGCAGACAGTCCGCGATGCGGTGCTGCCGATTGCCCTGGAACACCAGGTCGTCAGCCCCTACACCAGTTTCGTGGCAGTGGAACAAAAGCCGAGCCGGCCGGCGGAGTCAGGCCTGGAAAAAGAGTCGGTCGCCAACCTGCGGCCCAATGGCCAGGCGCCCCAGGAGTTTGCCTGGCCACGCACAGCGACGAACTCCCGCTTCAACCTGTTGCTGGGCTGCCTGGCCCTGGTACTGGCATGCGTATTCTGGCGATCATCTGCCTGGGCCTGGCGTTGAACCAGCTGGGGGCGGGCGTGTATATCCAGCTCAAGGCCGCCCTCGCGCAGCAGCTTATTGCCCATGCCTGGCAGCAGCCGCAACCCGCCAAACCCTGGCCCTGGGCGGATACCCACCCCATCGCCCGGCTGGAATGGCCGGCCCGCAGGCAATCCCTGTATGTACTGTCGGGCGGGCAGGGCAACGCGCTGGCCTTCGGGCCCGCCCACGACCCGGCCTCGGCGCCGCCCGGTGCGCCGGGACTGTCGATTATCGGCGGCCACCGGGACACGCATTTCCGTTTCCTGGCCGAGGTCGAACCCGGCGAGGAATTGCTGTTATACGGCCCGGAAGGCGACCCCAGGCGTTACCAGGTCAGCCGCAGCTTCATTGCCGATACGCGCCGTGGGCCGCTGCGTGCGGCGGGTGACGGCCTGTTGCTGGTGACCTGTTACCCCTTTGATGCAGTGCGCAGTGGCGGCCCGCTGCGCTACGTTGTGGTCGCCAGACCGCTTTTGTGATCACGGTCACCGATTCCTTTTTAGCCGCTGGAAAAGGCCCGCACAGCTTCCATACTCGCTGCAATGGCTGCCAGGGATGCATACACCTGGTTGTGGTTCGCCAGCGGGATGGTTTCAAGCCGCTGGGGGTGAGAGCTGTTACCATCTCGCCGGAGGCCTTTTCGGGTGCGCCCGTGCGCCCTGGCAGCCATTCTTCCATCCCGCCATCAGGTTAAGATGGCATACCCGCTACCGATTCCGTGTTCCGATATATTCAAGACTGACCCTGTTCTCTGCTGTAGGCTGCCCGGATGGCTTACATCAGGAGAAGGTGCCTACGCCCGTTCCGAGGGCGACGCGTTTCGACGGCTGGCCTCTCCCGGGTGCTACAGGTGGTTATGCCGCGCTCCACGAGGCTCCGACGCTAAATGGCCTGGTCCGGTCGATTCGAGTTTGGCGGTGCCTTCGCAGTCTATTCCGGGCCGGCGGATGATAACGACCTGCACCAGCATGCAGCCTACCAGATAGTATTGAGCCGCGGTTCTGAGGTCGCGGTGAAGGACGAACTCGGTGGTGAGCATCGCGGTGATGTTCTCCTTGTCCGTCCGCTCGTTGCCCATGCGCTGGATTACGCCGACATGCTTGCCATTGTCTATCTCGATCCCCAGTGCGACCTGGCGCTTGAGCTGGCGGATCGGATAGATTCCGCGGAGATATCGGTGTTGGCTCCGGATGCACTTCCCTTTGATGTGTCAGCAACACCAGATGTCCTGTTAGAGGCCCTTCAGCGCCTTGCAGGCAGTGCTTCCGGTCGACTCGATGCTCGCCTTCAACAGACCCTGGCGGAGCTGGGTGAGCATCCGGGGGCTGTATCGATTGCTGACGCTGCGGCCCGCTGTGGGATGTCCGAGTCCCGCCTGCGTGCATTGGCGCGTGATCAGCTGGGCGTACCACTGTCCACCTGGATGATCTGGCGTAAGCTCGAGCGTGCTGCAAGAGAGCTCGCAAACGGCGCCAATTTGGCTGATGCAGCCCTCGCCGGTGGTTTCGCCGACCAGGCCCACTTTACCCGTGCCATGCGTCGCATGTTTGGCGTTACGCCAACCGCTGCCGCGCACTCGCTTCGCTAGCGCAAAACCTGTTCCTGGCTCTGGGTTTTCACAGAGCACAGCGTTCGTCTGGAAAGGCAGTCGGTTTTTTCAATATTAGTCCTGGCTTGATCCGTAGCTTTGTCGAAAAGCGACAGGGAGACGCTCATGAATTTGCTCAGGATCCTGGTGAACTATGGTTACGCGCCGATGTTTTTTTCGGGCTTTATTGGCCTGGCGGTGTTGCTCGTTGGGCATGGCCACAGCGCGTTCTGGCTCGCATTGCTGCTGGTGCTGGCAATTGTTTTGTCTCTTTTTGCCGAGCGCCTTGCTCCCTTCGAAGAAGCCTGGAATCACGCCAGGGGGGACTCGAAGCGCGACATGCTGCATGCACTGGTTAACGAAGCATCAAATGCTGTCTCTATTGCCGCCATCCCATTCCTCGCGGCAATTAGCCCGAGCTTCGGTGTCTGGCCGGATGCCCTGCCACTGTGGCTTCAGCTTGCCCTCGCGATATTGGTGGCAGACTTTGGTATCACCATGGCGCACTATGCGAGCCACAAGTTTGAGCCGCTTTGGCGGCTACATGCCGTCCATCACAGCGTCGAGAGGATGTACGGCTTCAACGGCCTAATGAAGCACCCTCTGCACCAGGCCATCGAACTGACTGCTGGCACCACGCCCTTGTTGCTCGCTGGAATGCCTATTGAAGTCGGCGCGCTTTTGGGCTTTGCGGCCGCAATTCAGTTACTGCTGCAGCATTCCAATGTCGATATGCGCGTCGGCCCGTTGATCTACCTGTGGGCGGTTGCGCCCGGCCATCGCCACCATCACCTGGCTTCAAAGACGAAGGGCGACGTGAATTTTGGCCTGTTTACCATGATTTGGGATCACCTGCTGGGGACCTTCGTGGCGAACCGACCTCAACCTCGAGACGGAGAGCTTGGTATCGCCGGCCGGCCTGAATTTCCGGTGAGCTATGTTGCTCAACTTGTCGAGCCATTCCGGCACTGGCCCGCGCCTGTCTCGGCGCGCATTGAGAAATAGTTTCACTAGCTGCTGCCGTCATTCGGCTCGATTTACAGCTGGCAGGCACCGCGGGGTGCCCGCTTAAATAAAGGAGTACGACATGGAAAGTATAAAGACCCTTTGCAAGGTGGGTGCCTGCGAACAGTTCTGTGGCATTGAAGCCGATGTTGAGAACGGGGTGCTGAAGCGTGTGCGATTTGACGCCGATCATCCTGTCACGCATGGCTGCGGTTGCATCAAGGGCGCCCACATACCCGACTACCAGAACGACCCGGACCGCCTGCTGTTCCCCGAGCGCAAGGCGGCGGCGGGTTGGGAGCAAGTGAGCTGGAATACAGCTATCGAGGAAATCGGACAGAAACTGGGGGAGATACGTGCGGAGCATGGACCGAACGCAATCGCCACCTACTGGGGAAATGCGTCCGACAGTATCTCAATCCTGCTCTCTATGGCGTTTGGCCAGTCTTTTGGATCGCCAAACAATTTTAATGTCCTGTCGCTTGAGTACACGGACCGCGGCGCCGTGGCGCAGCGAATGCTCGGTGACGAAAACCTCATTCTGCAACCCGACGCGGAAAACGCCGAGTACGCTGTGCTGCTTGGAACGAATCCTTTTGCTACAAAGGGAATGACGCTATTGCAGCGGCGGCCGCGCGTGGAAAAGGACTTGCAGGATATCCGCGCCCGGGGTGGCAAGGTCGTGGTTGTCGATCCGCGGCGTACGGAAACCGTAGAACACGCTGCCAGCGAGCACCTTCCTATCCGGCCTGGCACGGACCTGTTTCTGCTGCTCGGCATGATTCGTAGAATTGTTACGACCGGGGCATACCACCAGGAGTTCATCCGCCACCATGTGACGGGCTTTGAAACACTATGTGATGTGCTGCGAACCCTACCCCTTGACGAAGCGATTGCTCGAACGGGTATCCCGCTGGAAACAATTGAGCGCATTGCTGACGAATTTGCGGCAGCCGACGGCGCATTCGTTACGACGCGAGTTGGCGTTCAAACCAGCTACAACACATCGCTGACGGAGTGGTGTGTATGCGTATTGAACACGATCACCGGCAATATCGACCGGCCCGGGGGAGTGTTCTTCAATCCAGGTGCGATCGACGTACCCGGCCTGATCCGCATGGCGACGAAAAAGAACAATCGCGCGCCTTCACGCATCGGAAAGTACCCGCAGATCTTTGGCGGGCCGCCCGCCAGCGTTTTTGCCGACGATGTGCTGTCGGATGACCCCGACAGGATTCGTGCGCTGGTGGTGGTCGCCGGCAATCCAGTCATCACCTTTCCCAATACAGCCCGCGTTGAAGAGGCGCTTCGAAAGCTTGATCTCCTCGTGTGCATCGACATTTACAGATCCGATACCGGCGCATTTGCGGACTACAACCTTCCCGCCGCGACACAGTATGAGAAGGGTGTGTTTCATTTCATGACGTCGAACTTTGAGCCCTATCCTCATGCGGAGTGGCGACCGAAACTGGTGGACCCTCGCGGCGAAGCGCGAGCGGAGTGGGACATCTACAAGGCACTGTCGAGGTCCGCTGGCGTGCCTTTCCTGAATGATCGCCTCGTTGATCGCATGGTAAAGATTGCTGAGGCCCTGGGCGCGAATGTGTCTGAGGACTGGCTTTATTCTGCGCTACTTTGGAATAAGGGTGGGCTCAAGCGTCTCAAGTCCGCCCCTTATGGCGTGAAGTTCGGTAGCATCGACTATGGCGCATTTTTGAAGCGCGGCTTGAGAACGCCGGACAGAAAAATTCACATCGCACCCGCGGAATTTGTCGGAAGCCTGCGCGAAGCATTGGAGAGTACACCGGCACCCTGCCCGGACTACCCGTTTTCACTTATCTCAGGCGCGCGACGCCTCGAAACGTTCAACTCGTGGACCCACAACATTCCAGCCTTAGTGCGCAAGGCGAAAGGAAATTGGGTGACCCTCAACCCTGACGATGCCGAATGTCTTGGCGTGTCGACTGGGGACAAGGTAAGGGTTGGATCGCGAACGGGGGAAGTGGTCATTGAGGCGCGCGTTTGCGCCAGCGTTCGGCGAGGTGTCATCGTCATCCAGCAGTTCTGGGGGCATAACTATGACAGCAGTACGCGAACCAGTCGCAAATACCCTGGCGTAAACGTGAACTTTCTCCACAGCGACCGTCATCGTGATACGTTCAGCGGTATGCCGGTGTTCAATGGCACTCCCTGCCGAGTTGAGCCGCTGACATAGCATTTTCCGTATTCTGCGGGGCCTGCCGCCGAGCGACCGCATAGTCTCAGTCTGGCAGGCCCCCTGCCACAATCTGCCCGAATTGTTCCCCACACCGCCTGATTCCCGCGGCGGCAATGCCCGATTTCTGCCCTGTAATAACCCTCAACGGCGCCGCCGGCGCATGACCACGAGGAGAAAGCCATGGGCTTCAGTAACAAGACACGAACTACCAAATGCATTGCGCTCGGCAGCCTGCTGGCGCTGGCAACCATTCCCCCGGCCCACGCCGACGACTGGCTGGAAGCGAAGAAGGGCGCGACCTTCATCGGTGCCACCGCCGCCGGCGTGGCGCTGGGTGGACCACTGGGCCTGCTGGGCGGCGGCCTGCTCACGGCCTGGATGCACCAGACCATGGATGAGGCCGCGGAAGCGGAAACCTCGAAGCAGCAGCTGGCCGATGCACGCCAGGCCCTGCAGAGCTCGGAGCAGGCCCTGGCCCGCACCGAGGCCGACCTGGAAGCAGCGCAGGCTTCCAACGAACACTACGCGCAACTGGTGCTCGACCAGTTACAGCTCGAAATGCTGTTCAAGACCGGTGAGGCGGAGCTGACCAACACCGGCCAGCTGCGGCTGGCGGCGCTGGCGGAATTCCTGGTGGCCAATCCGCAAATTGCGATCCGACTGGATGGTTACGCCGACCCCCGCGGCGACGATGCCTACAACCAGCAATTGTCCGTCGGCCGCGTCAGCCACGTGGCAAACCTGCTGGAGCAGGCTGGTGTCGATTCGGTGCGTATTGCCAGCTTCAGTCACGGCGCCAGCCGCTCCACCGCAGGTGCAGGTGACCTGGATGCCTACGCCCTGGAGCGCTCGGTGAAGATTCAGCTTACCCAGGGCAGCGCGGAGGGTATTGCCGGCATCGAATGATTTCCCCTGGCGCGGACTCAAAATCCGTGCCACTGGCAGCGGCCTCGCATTCCCCGGCGGGCTGCTGCCGCCCCGGGGCCTCGCGGCCCCACCTGCAACCCCAAAGTAGACCCTTGGCCCGGGAAAGTCTTTCCCGGGCCTTTTTTTGTGGGCGCGGTGATCCGGATTGAAAATACCCGGCGTACATGTGTGTGTATCGATATTTGATACCAACCCCGAACGCGCCCACCCCCGGGGCGTCAGGTTAAACCCGGCTCATTTGAGCCGGGTTTTTTTTGTGCTTTTGTATTTGTGACCTCTCAAGCTATTGAAATGAAACGGAAAATAATGATGGCGCCGGATGCCAACTGTCTGGCGCCGCCGGCAATGCCGTGTCGGCGGCGCTCCGCCTACCATGTGCAACATCGACAACACGAACGGAATTTGCAGTGAAGACCCGGGGCCTTGAACCAGAACGCATCACCGTGGAATTCACGGAATTCGAGATGACCGCGCTGGCGGCGCTGGTCGAGCGAGGCCAGCAGACGGTAACGCTGGCCGGCGCCAGGCCGGAAAGCGGCGGTATCCGGGAAGCCATCCACACGGTGGCTGAGGAGTTCAGGAGCCTGCTGGGGCATTTTGAGCTGACCAGCCCGGCGGGCGAGTAATGACACTGAAGGAGGGTAGAGCGATGCACGAGTTGGTATTGAGAATCAAGAAACCCGAACTGTGTTACGTCTTCGCGGATAACGCCACCCGGCGTGGCCATGAAGACCTGGCCAAACAGGCCTATCGTCGCGCGGTGGACCTGCGCGCGGCGGAGCACCCGGACGTCAACGAAGACGAACGCCTGGCGCTCAAGGCCTTCTACGCCTACGAGGAGGCCCTGTCCTGGGGCCAGCGCAAACGCAAGCGTGCCACGGGCACCTGGCAGATGGTGAGCCGCATCGGCATTCTGCCGACCCTGGAAAAGCGCGCTGAGGGCAAGCAGGCCGACGAGGCCCGCGACACTCTCAGGGAACTGCAAATGGACGACTACAGCTTCGGCGCGGTCGCCCGCTCGATTGGGCTGAACATCGAGGCCGCTGCTTAGCGGGCCTCTCCAGAAAACTCCGGTGGGTTAAAGAACCCCTACCCTTCGCCCGGCTGCAATATTGGCCGGGTTTTTTTGTTTCTTTGTTTTGTGCCGGTAGCCCGTGGCGCGACGCCTTCACGGGCCCGGGAACGGGCGCGGGGTGGCCGCTGGTGACAGGCTGCTGCGCAACTCGACGGTTTTTGCTGCTCAAAAACTCGGACTCGGACAGTGCTCGCAGAAAACCCCTGTCACCAGACGGCCACCCCAAGCGCGCCCTGAAGGTTCCCGGACCCGTGAAGGCGTCGCGCCACTCCACCCAGTGTTAATTAATGGGCAAGCAGGAACCCTGCGCTAAACAAAGGTCTGAGCTGGATGGGCACCTTCCCGCACCGTCAACGGCCCGGACGGCGATCCGCGTTCCCGAGCGAGGCAGGGACGTCACGTTGCTAGCGTGTCCGGGAAGGCAAACTGACAGCTAGCGTCCGACCTACGGAGTGCATCTTTAGGGGATTCGATACTAATCTCAGCCAGCGAACAGACGTCCGAGTCCCACCAGGCTGACGACCAGCAGCCCTGCGCCCAAAACCCGGAAGAAAAGCGCTGTATCCCGCTGCAATGCGTAGTCGTGAAACTTGAGGCCAATCACGTGGCCGATGGCGGCACAGGGCAGCAGCCACAGGTGATGTATCCACTGCATATCGACACCGGCAGCCAGGAAGGCGATCAGTTTGACCAGCACCAGGATGAACCACAGGGCAAACAGGGTATCCCGGAGTTGCTCTTTGGGCATGCGGCTGGCGGCAACGGGAACCACCAGTGGCGCTGCGATCAGGGAGGTGCCGCTGACGTAGCCGCCCAGGGCAATGAGGCCGGTATCCACCACCTTGTTATTGCTGCGGATCGGGCGGTTGAGGATGTAGCTGATTGCGTACAGGGTGACGATGCTGAAGATGAAGCCGCTGATCAGCGCACCGGGAAGCGTGATAACGCCGAGAACGCCGATGGCCTTGGGGATGGCCATGACGATCAGCGCCCAGCGGACGAAGGGCCAGTTGACTGTTGTGGGTTGAGAGCCTGCGGAGTGGTCGGCACGGTGGCTCTGCCACACGGTCAGTGATGAGAAGATCAACAGGTGGACGCCGATAAGCGGCAGGAACACCAGCGGCTGGTCAAGGATCAGTAGCAGGAAGGGCAGGGTGAGCACGGCGCCGCCGAAACCCAGCCCGGAGCGCACAAAGCCCCCCCAGATAAACAGCAGGGCGATCAGCAGGTATTGCCAGAGTGCCAGCTCGGCCATGAGGTCCTGTTCCTGAAAACAACACCGGCCCCTCGCGGGGCCGGGCGCGCATCATAGCAGAACCGTTTTGAAAGCGTGTATGCCAGGGTGGTGCGGTCGAGGTTCAGCCTAGCGCCGCCGTGAGTATCCACACGCTGCTCACCAGGTAGACGGCGAAGGTGCCCACCATTCCAGCGGGGCGGCCAATGAACGGGCCCATGCCGCTCAGGCCGAGGTAGTGCAGCAGCCGCGCGACGACGAGTGTGGCGCCCAGCGCATGTAGCCAGGTGTCACCGGCGCCCATCAACTCCATCACCACCAGTAGCGCCACCGCCAGTGGCGTGGTTTCCACGAAATTGGCCTGGCAGCGGATCAGCCGCAGCAGGTCCTCGTCGCCGCCATCCCCGATATCCACCTTGTGATTCACCCGGAACAGGCCGACCCGCAGCGTTATAGGAACAAAGATTAGGCCCAATATAGCAATGTAGATGGGCGTGACAGACAGTAGCGAGATGGCGGGCAGTTCCATGGTGGGCTCCTTAAATAGACTGCTGCAGGTTTTGTCCAGGCTCGGGCTGGTCAGCCCTGTCGTGATTGTGCATTTTTTGTAGACTATCAGGCCACAGCGGAGTGCTGCGCGTTTACGCACAGCGCTCGCGAATATTTGCACGGGCCATTATCCCGTGTATTGGCACTAAGATAGCACCGGCACAATGAGAACGAGGCAGTAATACATGGCGAAGCAGGTCTGGGACACCCTGATCCAGGGCGCACTGGTTTTTGACGGCCGCGGCACCGCGCCGCAGCAGATCGATATCGCGGTGAAGGACGGCAGCATTGTGGCCAAGGGTACGGTGCTGGCCCCTGAACTGGCCGAGAGAGTTGTCGACGGCAGCGGCCAGTGGCTGATGCCGGGCCTGCTGGATATCCATACCCACCTGGACCTTGAAGTGGACCTGGACCCGGGGCTGCCTGAGGCGGTGCGCCATGGCACGACCACGGTGCTGGTGGGCAATTGCAGCCTGGGGACTTGCTTCGGCACCCAGCGCAGCGGCGACCAGGATCCCATCGTGGACTGCTTTACCCGGGTGGAGAACATTCCCAAGAAGGTGCTTTCCAAGTGCGTCGAGGCGGTCACCTGGAACGATACTGGCGAGTACATGGACCACTTCGCCGACATGCCGCTGGGTCCAAATGTCGCCGCCTTTGTGCCGCACTCCATGCTGCGGGTGGAGGTCATGGGCCTGGAAGCCAGCATTAGCCGCGCGCCCACCGAGGCCGAATTGGATCGCATGTGCGAGTTGCTGGAGAAGGCCCTGGACGAGGGCTACATGGGCTTGTCGACTGACGGGCTGCCGTTCCACTACCTGTCGAACGATCCCAACACTGACAAGCGTATCCCCACCCAGTTCGCTTCCTACAAGGAAATGAAGCGGCTGTTGAAGGTGGTGCGAGAGCGGGACAAGGTGTGGCAAACCACGCCGATCATTGAGAATCGCCTGCTGGCTTTCAAATATTTCGCGCTGACCAGCGGTCGCCTGCATGGCAAGCCGTTGAAGACGTCGGCGCTGGCTGCCGTGGACTTCGCTGAATTGGCGGGCAAGCGCAACCCGTTCCTCTCCTTTGCCGGCCTGATGAACTCAAAGTTCTTCAACGGCAATATCCACTTCCAGGCGCTGGGCACCAATTTCCGTGTCTGGAGCGACGGAATCGTCAGCCCGCTGTTCGAGGAGATGCCCTCCACCTGCAAGTTGATAGCCAGGGAGTACGATGACCGCGAAGGACGTCTGGCGCTGATGAATGACCCGGCCTGGGTCGAGGAATTCCGTGCCGACTGGCACCACGGCCGCCGCGGGTTCAACTGGGCGACCATCAAGACAAAACTCGGCGCGCCTGACAGCCTCGTGATTCGCGACCTCAAGCGCATGGTGTTTGACGGCGCCCCGGTGTCCGACTGGGACGGCGACAGCTTCCAGCAGGTGTTTGACCGGGTGGCCCGTTACCAGCAGGGCGATGCCAGCCAGGCCCGCTCCGAGGCGGAAAAGGCAGCCTTCGACCTGTTCCCGGCCCCGGTCGGCGACGATGCCGACTTCATGATTCACCTGCTGCGAACCTACGACAAGAACTTCCGCTTCTGGGTCGACCAGGCCAATGTCGGCAATGAGCGTACCCTGGAAATGTTGCTGCACAAGGATGCGCTGCCGGGCTTCAACGATTCCGGTGCTCACATCACCAACATGGCCTTCTTTGACGGCAACCTGGGCAGCCTCAAGCGGGCCCAGGAAGTGGACCTCGCCACGGTATCGCGCATGGTGCAGCGGCTCACCTCTGAACCGGCCGCCTTCTTCGGGCTGGACGTGGGCACCCTGGAAATCGGTGCCCAGGCCGACATGGTGCTGATCGACCCACAGGCACTGGCCAGCTATGAGTGCGATCCCAACCGCCAGTTGGTACACCGAGAGCTGTTTGATCATGCCCAGATGGTCAACCGTTCCGACGGCGTGGTAACCCGGGTAATGATCAAGGGCGAAGATGCCTGGGTCGGGGAAGGCTTTACCGAATCCCTGGGCCAGCAAACCCTGGGCCGGGCGCTGCGCGCCGCCTGACCAGGCGTCACCAGCCAATTGGCCTAAACGTCGGCTTAGTTGAAGGGTTAGCAAATACTAGCTATACCTCCCTAGGCACGCTCACAATAATCGGGCGGCCAGGGGGATGCATGCTGGGAAAGGCCAGGGTCAGGTTTATCCAGGAACAGCTCAACGCGCGCGGCTTCAACTGCGGCAAGGCGGATGGGCTGGCGGGCAAAAAAACTTACGCCGCGCTCGACCGCAGCGGCGCGGTGCCACCGGAGTGGGGCAAGAAGCGCAAGCTGGTGGGTTATATCCAGTGGCTGTGCAGCGCTCACGATATCAACGCCGGCGCCTTCGACGGTTACTGGGGGCCGCAAACCGAGTTCGCCTACGACACCCTGCGCGAGCAGCTCGACACCGGTGAACCCGCGGTTACCTGGCGACCGGAAGAACTCGGGCGCGCCAATCCCAACCGCTGGCCGATCCAGACACCGCAAAAGGAACTGGTCAAGTTCTACGGCGAGCCCGGCAAGCACCAGACCTACCTGCACGTACCCTATCCTCACCGGCTGGCCTGGAAGCTGGAGACGGAGCTCACCCGTTTCCAGTGCCACGAGAAAGTGCACGACAGCCTGCTGCGAGTGCTCAAGCGCGTCGCTGATGCCTACAGCCCGGAGCAGATTCGCGAACTGCGGCTGGACCGCTGGGGCGGTTGCCTCAATGTGCGCAAAATGCGCGGCGGTACGCGCATGTCCATGCACAGCTGGGGTATTGCCCTGGACTATGACCCGTCCAGCAACCGGCTCAAATGGGGGCGCGATCGCGCCAGCTTTGCGCAACCGGAGTACGACACCTGGTGGCGCCTGTGGGAAGAGGAGGGCTGGATCAGCCTGGGCCGGCATCGCAACTTCGACTGGATGCATGTGCAGGCGGCGCGCCTCTAAGGGCTTTTCCCCGTGAAGCTCACACCCATCCAGGCACTGGTTCCCGGCCGCGTCATGATTGGCATGCTGGTGGTGATCGGGCTGAGCCTCGCCTGGTACCTGAACAGCGCCGGGGCGACCGCCGACCACCTGACGCGGCGTAACTTCAACCACCTCAACCAGATCGGCCAGAACATCGGCGCCAGTATTGAAACGCTGGGCCGCCAGGTGCGCTTCAACCTGGAGTCTGACTGCCACGGCTATGGCACCAGCGAGAAGCAGTGGGAGGCGGCGGAAAAGTGCGTGGCGCGCAGTATGTCGGAGATGCTGGAAGTGAGCCCACTGGTGAATGACGCCAGCAAGGTGCAGTTCTACACCGAGAGCTTTGCACCCTGGAACCCGGCTGCGCCCAATGCGGACAAAATGTGCAAGCCCGGCGATTACGGTGGCTTTGAATACAAGGACCCTGCCCAGCTCGAACGTGGGTCCATCCTGGTGGAAGTCGCGGCAGACCACGCCAGGCCGGCGGTCCTCGCGGTGATTGCACCCGCGCCCATGCCCGCTCAGGTCATGGAGGGTTTTGAAGGCCTGGTAGGCGTGGAAGACGTGGAGGCGATGGAAGCCGCCGCACTGAGGGAAGCCGGCCAGTCCCGGCCGGAGTGGGTATGCCCCTCGGAGTTCCTGCGAACTTACGCTGCACTGGAGCTGGACCTGTCGCTGGTGGACGGGCTGGCGCAGCGCGAGGGTTATTTCGACACCATTATTATTGCCCGCACGGTGCACCGTGAAGAGTCTGGCAAGGAAGCTGACGGCGAAGGCGGCGAGGAGGAGGACTGGTACTACGACGAGGGGCTGCCGGAGATTCTCTACAACAGCGCGGAGATGCCTTACCGCGCACCCGCCGATGATATTCGCCGCATCTTCCAGATGCGCAATTCCTTCGAGCGCTTCAGCAGCATCTTCGATATTGAGTATGAAGAGGCGGCCCAGCGCGAGCGCAGTTCCGGCTTTGCCGAACTGGCCGAGGAGCGCGGCGACGACAAGGAAGTCAAGATTCGGCCGCTGATGAAGTCTACCGTGGTGCCGATCGATATCGGTGGTTTCGAACAGCTCGCCTTCGTCCAGCCCCTGCACCTGGACGATGTGTACCAGGCCAATGAAGAGCTGGTGATCATCGGCATCGTCGGCCGATCGTCCTTCAACGAACTGAAGTACGCCGTACCCTACAACGAGCTGCTGTTGCTGCTGCTCATCCTGTTTACCGGCGTGCTTTCACTGAATTTCATCCGTCTGTTGCTGCTGCAGCGCCGCTCGGTGCTGCACAAGATGGACGTGTACTTCTCGCATATGTCCCTGCTGGGTGTAGCCGCGCTGTTTGCGGTGATGCTGGCCAACTGGTTCGCCACACGCGAGTTCGACCGGCAGTTCGAGTATGACAAACAGAGCATCGCCGACCAGCTGTTGGTCAGCTTCAACCGCGAGCTGGGTGACAAGCTGCGCTACCTCAGGGACTTCAATTTTGCCGGCGCGGATCTGGGCGAGAATGCTACTTCGTCGCACCCCTGTAGACCCCTGCCCGCATCACCTGGCGCAGTCCGGCGCGCTCCGCCGTCACCGATTCACTCCAAGATCGAATGTGCCACGGCGAACGTGCCAGGCGCCTCCTCGATTTTCCAGCTCGACAGCAGCGGCCGGCAGGTGGGCCGCTATTACAGCTTCAATCGCTATACCACCGAGAGCGGGTTTTCAGTCAATAAACGTGAGTACTTTCGCGCCATTCGTGATGAGCGCGCCTGGATCTATGAAGCGCTTGACGATGAGCACCGCGCACTCAGTGGCCAGCCGTTTTACATCCAGCGCATAGAGTCGCTGGCAGACGGCACACTGGAAACTGCCATGAGCGTACCGGTGCCCGGTGCAGATAGCTCTCGCGCTGCAGGCGGCCCCATCGTGCAGGCCATGGCGACGCGCATGCACAGCCTGGAAAGTGCAGTGCTGCCGCCGGGCTTTGGCTTTGCGATTTTCGAGAACTATTCCGGGCGGGTGCTCTATCACAGCGTCAGCAGCCGCAGCCTGCGGGAAAACTTCTACCACGCCACCGATGATGACGCGGACCTCAAGGCCCGGGTGGTGTCCGGCGCCACGGCGGACCTGTCACTGGATTACGGCGGCAACACGGTGAGTGCCCGGGTACAGGCGCTGGAGGGACTGCCGTGGACGCTCGCGGTGTACTACCGCAAGCCACTGCTGGACGTGGTGAACTTCCAGTTCAGTGTCACCGCCGCTGTGCTGGCCGGCAGCTATATTCTTGTCTTCATGCTGCTGGCCGCGTTGGGGAGCTACCTGAAGTGCAAGCTGGAAGAGCCGGGCATCACCGAGCAGGGCTACCAGCCGCCGATCTTCCTGATCCCACCCTGGACTTACCCGCGCATTGGCCGCGGCGCGGCCTATGTGCGCCTCAGCTGCATGTACTTCGCCGTCGCGCTGCTTTACCTGGGCGTCATTTACTATCTCAACATCGATGATTCGATCTGGTGGATGCTGGCGGTGCCGGCGGTCATCTTCTGGCTATGGCACTGGCAGGTGGAGCCGAAGTACCACCGCAGGCTACCGCTCAGTATCCAGGGTGTGGTGCTGCGCTTCATGCCCCTGGCAGTCATCATTTTGCTGATCATTTATATCCTCAAGATCATCCACGGCGGCGGCGCGGTCTTCCTGGCAATCAGTGCCGTGCTGGTCCTGCTGGCAAGCGCCTTCCAGCGCTGGAAGGCCAGGCGACTGCGAGACGCAGAGAAGCGTGCGATCAACCCCATATTCAGTGATAAGGACCGTCGCGACGCCAGGGCGGTTGCGCTGGCTTCTACCATAAGTCACTACCGCGCCGTGGCCACACAGTTCGTGTTGTTTCTTGCCGTTTTTCCCACCCTCATGTTCCACAACGAGAACTTCGACGTTCACGAAAAGCTCTGGGTGGAGTATGCCAACTGGTCCAATGTCGACCGCATCAAGGCGCGCTCCCGTGACCTGAAGCGCTACGTGGGCAAGATGCACCATAGCAGCGGGGCGGCCGATCAGGAGTCGACCAGGCGCAACCTGGTGCGTGAGTTCGTCAAGGACGACTGGCAGGGTGTGTACCTGCCACGCACCCGGGCCCAGGTACTGGATGCCAGGCTGATCAGCGCCAGCTGTGAAAGTCGCGAGCAGGGCCCGCCGGAGGCGCGTCAGGAAATGCCCGAGTGGCCCGAGATCCAGATACCACCCGGGGGTTCGCCGGATATGCGGCCCGAGCTGATGTCCTACCTGCTGGTAGTGGAAGATGTGGATGAAGTGGGGGAGACCTGCCATCCGCACACCACGCTCGACGGGGACATCACTCTGAAACCCGCCGACAACGCAGATGTGGAATCGCAGCTCGGCTACCTGCGCTCGCTGATCCAGGCGCTGCCACAGCTCAGCGCCTCCGGCGCTATTCTCAAGAGTTTCTCCGACAGCAGCGACCGCGCCCGTACCCACGGTGACCGCGAGCAACTCTCCATGATTATGGAAGAGAGCGCCAGCAGGCCCCCGGGCTACCCGGGCCTGATTGTGATGGACGAGTTCGATCCGACCACCAGCCTGCACTACCTGACCAGTGCTGCGTTTCCGCATACGCGTTCGGCCAGCAGCCATTTCATATTCATTCCCTACATCCTGTATATCCTGCTCACTGGCGTGCTGGTGTGGTTTATCAGCGGCTTCATGATGCGGCGACAGATGGCTACTCGCCTCGCCGGCCAGGTGGGGCATATTGATGCGACGCGCCTGGAAGACTACGTCGCCTCGAGCTGTGTACTGGTGGTGCCGGTGACTCGCACCATGCCCTGGGCGATGGAGCAACTGACGTCGCAGCTCAACACCACTGTCTCGGCGGTAGAAGGCAGGCAAGCTGACTATCTTTTCCAGGACCCGGGCACCAACGTGCTGGTCCTGCGAGATTTCGCCAGCTTGCTGCAGCACCGCCAGCGTTCGCAGGCAACCCTGTCTCATATCGAGAGCTTCCTCGATGTGGAAGGCAATCGTCGCCTGTTCATCCTCTCGGAGGTCGATCCCGAGTACTGGCTGCGGCATGAACACCTGGTGGACAACATGCCGGACGAGGAGCGGCATCGCTGGGAAGCTGTGCTGCGCCCGCTGCGCACCTGCACCCTGCAACGCGGTACCGGCGAGGTACCACCGGCGGCGTATCGGCAGGCCTGGGAGCTCAGCAGCCCCGACGAACGGGTGATGCTGGGCGGCTTGCACTACGAGCGCGTACTCAACTACAAGAATCTCGGGTCCTGCACCAGCCTCTATCGGCGAGGCCTTTTGCGGTTCCGGGATTTCCAGCTGTACTTCGACGACAACCCCTGGGAGTTTTTCGTGTCCCAGCAGATCCGCGAAGACCAGTTCAAGGCGCAGGCCGGCCGCTACCAGAATGAACTGTGGGTGTCGGTGCGCGGACCGCTGTTGCTCGCCCTGTTCGTGGTAGTGCTGTTTATCGCTTATGTCGCCCAGAACGAAATGCGCATGATCTTCTCCCTGGTGGGCACCGTAGGCGGCGCCCTGGCGACCCTGGGCATGCTTAGCCAGCGCTTCCGCGACTTCCGTTCCTATCTTGAAGACTAAGCTCGAAGACTGAGCTTGAAGACTAAGCTCGAAGACTGAGCTTGAAGATTGAGCTCGAGGAGTGGGCTGGCAGGCTCGGGCCGCCACAACTCAATGCCAGTTTGTTACTCATTCATACAGTTCTGCTGTGATTTGTCGCTGTGAGTAGAAAACTGTGACTTCGGTTCTCTCGCAGCGTTGGTATCCCAAAACCACTTTTGCAAAGATAGCCCGGCGAACAGGGACGAGTCCGACAGCGGACTGGTTCTGCCATGAACAAACAAAACCGGCAGTTTCCATGGATGTAGCCGAATACTCTTACCGCCTTCACAAAGGCCATCTGATTGTTGCCGTCGCCGGCAAACAATATTTGCTAGCCACTGGCGCGGCCCGCTCAGTCGGTAATTCACCGATCGTGATGGGGCGTCGAGACATCGATCCACGTCCCAGTCACCAGGGCGTCACCGTCGCCAACCTGCGCCAGCGATTGGGCAGTGACCTGGCCGGCATGCTCGGCTCGGACTTGCTGGCGCCCTTCGCCGTCAGTCTGTACCCGGAAGATCGCCTGCTGCGCATCACACCGACCTGCGAGATTGATGGCGACACGCTGCAGCTGGACTTTGTCCGTGGCGCGCCTGTACTCGAGGTGCAGGCCGGGGGCATCGGCGGCCGCAAGTTGCGCCTGATCGTCGATACCTCCTCGGCCATGACGCTGGTTCCGGAGCCCTTGCTGCGCCACTGTGAATCCCTCGGCTCGCGCCAGGGCTATCATCCGCTGGTGGGGGAGTTTCACACGCCTCTCTACCTGGTGGACCTCGCCATCGACGGCGGCAATCGCAAGTTCCACGCTGGCGTGCTGACGGAGAACCTGGAAACCGCGCTACATGCGGATCGCGTCGACGGCATACTCGGCGCAGACCTGCTGGAGCATTTCGGTATCTGCCTGCGCCTCACCCGGCGAATGATCACCCTGGGAGCCCGCAACTTCGGCATACAGGCAGCGGCTGGCGCCTAGGGCCAACTACTCGGCGGGAGTAGACATGTTGCATAGTCGTGCGTTCCTCGACTATAGCCGCATGGCTAATTACCTTTTCCAACTGCACCACGGTCATATCATTGTCAACGTTGAGGGCCGCCCCTACCTGCTGGATTCCGGCGCGCCGTTCAGCGTGGGCTACGAGGCCATGCACATCGGCGGCCAGTGCTTCCCGGTGGAATTCAGCTACATGGGCGTGACGGCGAGCTACCTGTCCGAACATATCGGCGTACCCATCGAGGGGATGATCGGCGCCGATGTCCTGCGGGAGTTCAATGTCTCGGTCTTCACGGCCGAGCGCATGGTGCAGTTCCATCACCAGCCGCCGTCCGGTGACATCGTGCTGCCGGTGCACGAGCGCGGGGAGTTGCCGGTAATCAATATCAAGGTCAATGGCCGGGTGCGGCGCATGTTCTTCGACACCGGTGCGCCGATCTGTTACCTGCTGCCGGATGCTCTGCTGGGCACTGTCCCTGAAGGCCGGCACGAGGACTTCTACCCATTGCTTGGCAATTTCCTCACCCCGATCTACAGCCTGCCCGTGGAACTGGGTGGCCATCGCCGCCAGTTTCGCTTCGGGGAGGTGCCTGAGGAACTGCGAGCCATGCTGCAGTCGGCCGATGTCGCCGGGATGATTGGCACCGAATTGTTGCGCCATTTCGGCATGAGCCTGTCACTCAGTGAAAAAGTCATGCGGCTGGAATCTCCTCACAACCTGGTGGGCCTGGCCGCCGGTTAAATCGGGCTGGCATTCTGCAACCGCAGCGAGTCGGTGCCGTATGCGGACACCACCAGCACACCGCTTCCTGTGGATGAATTCGGCGCGCGTTCGCGCCTGTCCTCTGGTTTAATGAACGGCTCCATAGCTACATGAAGCGTTTCTGTTCAATGAGTGTGTCTGAGGTTCGACCGAAGGACTGGGCCTGGCTGGCCGCCGCAATCCTGTTGCTGGCGCTGGCCTGGCAGGGCGGCGTCGACCGCCTGGCCGGGGACTATGTCAGCGCTTCCCTGGTGGATGCGGGCATCATTTACGGCACCGCGCGTGGCATCAATGCGCTGGTGTCCGCCCTGCAGGGCACTGAGCTGGATATGTGGCTGGTGACCTTTTCTATCGGTGAACTGCTGGATCCGATTAACGACGTGATCGAGCGTTTCTCGGCGGTCATGACCCTCGCTGTCACCAGCCTGGTGATTCAGCAGCTGCTGCTGGTGGTCGTGTCGGATGTGACCTTTTCGGTGGCGCTGACGGCGCTGGCCCTGGCCAGCCTGATCGCCTGGTTTGTGGCGCGTAGCGGCGGCTTCCCGGCGCTGCTGAAAACCTTCCTGCTGGTGGCCTTTGTCCGCTTCGCCCTGGCGCTGGTCATCATTGCCAACCTCTGGGTAGACCGCGTGTTCCTGCCGGATTCCACAGGCCCCGAACACCAGGTGATGCAGTCCTTTTATGGCGACCTGGAAGAAGTAGACCGCACTGTGCGCGGGGAGGGGGAGCGCAAGCGCAGTGAACTGGCCGGCCAGTTTGACGACCTGCAGGGACGTTTCGCTGAGTTCGTCGACGGCTGCCTGCGCCTGCTGGGCGCGGTGCTGCTGAAGAGCGTGCTCATCCCGCTGCTGTTCCTGTTTGCCGTGTGGCGGCTGGGCGCCTCGGTGATGCGCTGGCCCGAGCGCTAGCGCTGGCGGTCGAGAATGTCGATCAGGCGCCGCTCATTCCGGAAGGCGGCAAAAAACAGCCCCACCATCACCACGAAAGCGCCGAGGCAGGCCAGCATCAGGATCGGCAGCATCACCGCCATCACGTACAGCGTGGATTCCTCGACGCTGCCGGATTTCAGCGCTTCCACGGTGGCCCAGGGGTTGACCATCAGCGGTGCGAAGAACCACAGCCAGGTAGTAAAGCCAAGCAACCCGGCCAGTATGCCGCCGCCGGTATAGGGCCACAGGGCCAGCAGGCGGCGGCGTCGGTCGACAAAGGCCTGGTCAGTGGGATTGAGGTACATACGTGTCTCCACTGATATCGGGAATGCTGTGGTCCACGTAGATCAGTTCGTCGGTTGGGAAATCCAACGCCGTCGCCTTGGCCACCAACTCATCCAGAACCGCCTGCGGCAGGCTGGGCTCGCGGGCCAGGATCCAAAGGTAACCGCGGTTGGGCCCAACCACCATGGCCCAGCGATAGTCTGCATCCAGCGCGATCACGTTGTAACCGCCATAGAAGGGGCCGAAAAAGGACACCTTTAGCTGTGAGTAATCCCCTTCCTGTAACGGGTAGGCTTTGCCCTCGGCCATGTTCCACTCGCCGTCCTCGACGTTATAGCCGCGATTCAGCACGCTGATGCCACCGTCCTCGCGCTTGCCATAGGTAGCGGTCACATCGCTCAGGCCGCGCTCGAAAGTGTGGTCCAGCCGGGCGATTTCGTACCAGGTCCCCAGGTAACGCTCCGGGTCGACGCTTTCGACGGATTCCACGCCCTCCGGTAAACCCGTGCAGGCCGTCAGGGCGAGAAGCAGGATCGCAGGCAGTAGCTGGCGCATGGAAGTCCTCCGACGTTTGTGAAAGACAGGATTATAGCCGAGTGGCTGGCTGGTCAGGCCCGGCCGCGGCGCCATCTTTGTCGATTTCATTCCCGCTTCCGGTTGGCGGTGATATGCTACGCGCCCTTTTTTTCCGGCCCACCGTCATGAATGCACCGCAGCCCACAGCGCCGCGCAATACCACGCGGGAGTTGCTGCACATCGCCGTTCCCATGGTGGTGTCGCAGGGCTCTTTCGCGGTGATGGTGTTCTGCGACCGGCTGTTCCTGTCTTTCCTGGGGCCGGAATACATGGCGGCGGCCATGGCCGGGGGGGTGGCCGGTTTCTTTACCATCTCCCTGCTGACCGGCACCTTGTCCTACGCCAACGCGCTGTCCGCCCAGTACTACGGTCGCGGTGAGATGCACAAGTGCCCCAGGGTCGTTGCCCAGGGCTGGCTGCTGTCGGTGGCGGCGCTGCCGGCCTTGCTGCTGGCCGCGGTCGGCGTATACGCCATGTTCGGCAAGGCCGGGCACGAGCCTGTGCAACTGGCGCTGGAGCGCAACTACTACCAGATCCTCATGGTAGGCGCGCTGTTCCAGTGCCTGAAAACAGTGATCGGCTCCTACTTCGCCGGCATCAGTCAAACGCGGGTAGTGATGATTGCCGACGTGCTGGGGGTGCTGCTGAACATCGGTCTGTCCTACGTACTGATCTTCGGCAAGCTGGGCCTGCCCGCCCTGGGTATCGCCGGCGCCGCCTGGGGCACGGTTATCGCCACGGGCTTCGCCGTGGCGGTGTTTCTGGTGTTCTTCCTCCACCCGGTGCACCGTGCGCGTTTTGCAGTAATGGACTCCTGGCGGCTGGACATGGGCATTATGCGCCGCTACCTGCGCCTGGGTGTGCCGTCGGGCTTCGAGATGTTCATGAACGTGGCCACCTTCAACCTGTTCCTGATGATGTTCCAGTCTTACGGCATCGCCGCCGGCGCGGCGGCGTCCATCGTGTTCAACTGGGACATGATGTCCTTTGTACCGATGATCGGCCTGCACATCGCAGTCATCAGCCTGATCGGCCGCTACGTGGGTGCCGGCGACCTGAGCCAGGCCAATGCGGTGATCGGGGCGGCCATGCGTATCGCATACAGCTACGGCGCTGTACTGGCGATTGCCTTCACGGTGTTCCGAGGCGACATGATCATGCTGTTTGCCCAGTCCGGCGCCGATTTCACCGAGATCGTCACGCTGGGCAGCTTCATGATGGTGGGCCTGAGCTTCTACGTACTGGCCGATGCCACCATCCTGGTCGCTGGCGGAGCCCTGCGCGGTGCCGGCGATACCCGCTGGCTGATGACCACGTCGATCCTGCTGCACTGGCTGATGGTGGTCGCCCAGTACTTCATCATCATCGTCTATGACGCCGGCCCGCGCCTCTCCTGGGTGGCGTTTGTGATCATGGTTATCTCCCTCGCAGTTTGCTACCTATGGCGCCTGCTCGGCGGCGTCTGGCGCCAGCCGGAGCGACTCGCCAGGGTGATGCAGGAGTAGGCTTCCAACACCAGCTTGATCGCTTGTGGTGTTCCTTCAGTGCGCTGTGTTTGAGTAGTACAGCTACCTTTAGGAATGGCTCCCTTCAGCTTTGGTGGAGCATTTCTATTTTGTTTTGGACTTTGGAGACAATGCTATGGAAGGCAATACATGGAAACATGCCCGTGGAAAAGTCATACAACCCCTGCAATCTTCGGAACTCACGAAGGTCGGCGGAGGGTTCGGCGCAGTTGGTCTGGCAATTGGGACTGTCGTAGGCGGAGTTAACGGCTACATTTCGCACGGGACATTTGGAGGCACTGTGCGCGGAGCACTGTTTGGAGCTGCGGCAGGCGCTACCGCAGGGCTTGCGGGAGTAACAACGGGCTTTGTGAGGGTGGGTTGGGCTGCTCGATCCGTAGGCCTTTCGGCCGCAAACAGTGGAATGGACAAACGGCTCACAGCCAATCATCGCTGAATATGAATGGGCCCTGCCGGTTTCAGCGGCTGGGCCCTACCGCATAGGTGCGCTATGAAACTCCATCACTACTGTTCAATGTATAAGACCTGGGACGCCGAAGAGCAACTCAAGTGGCAGGAATTGCTTGCTCTCGGACGTTGGCGATTTGTGCTTGTTCGAGGAGTCCTTGTATTTGGCGGGTTCTGTTTTTTAGCAATGACCTGGTTTCTCCTTCAGGACCCTGATTCCTTGCGCATTAGTGCTGAAATGGTGGTATTGAGCAACCTGGCGACGTGGGCGTGTGCCGGTGCCATTTGGGGTGAAATAATCTGGTGGGGTACCAGCAAGTCGTACGCCGAGAGATTCGGCGATGGGGATAGCTAACCCCATCGCCGAATCTGTTGTTACCTAGCGAAAGCGGGGTGGAATGATCGGCCGACCGGGTCCGCCGCCACCATAGAAGATGGGCCCGGGTGATGCTTCAAAAGAGGCTGTCTTCTGTCCGGCTAGAAGCCCGGACCAGTTTCTCTCTGACAAGACTGCCGTTGTGGTTTTTGCTTTGTTGTAGCCGTTCGAGCCGCTGCCGCCGCTAACGCAGCCTGCCAGATGCGAGTCGAGTGGTGTTGGGGTTTCCTTCCCGCTGAATGCGTTCGTATCCATTGTAATTTCCTCGCGATCATCCTTGATCGCCTTGATTGCATTAATCGAAAGTAGGGCGTGCCAACCCGCATGCTTTCATGCAGGCCTGGCTCTGGTCAGTCTAGTCCTGGCCAGTGTCGCAGTTGCTGCCGTTTCCCCACAGAAGCGACCAGACTTACCGGCATGCTCAGCTTGTGCGCTACAACTATCGTCATTACCATTTCCGCGCTGGCTTGCGGGGCAGGCCAGCGTCCTTCCAAACTGAAGCAGGATTTCTCTTGTCACCCAGGCGTCTGGCTCGCCGCTTGCACAAGTGGTTCGCAATCGTGGTTGGCGCGCAGCTGGTGCTGTGGGCGGTCTCCGGCGTCTACATGGTATCGGTCGACCTCGACATCATTCACGGCGATATGCTGGTCAGGGAGGTACACCCGATCGTCGATGACGCGCTCGATGAGGTATTGCCACCTTCGCAGGTGCTTGCTTTGCAGGGCGCAGTCACGGATTTCGAACTGGTAGCGCGGCTGGACCAGCCGGTGTATCTCGTAACGACTACAGGCGGTGTGCGGCGCGCGGTAGACGCAATCACCGGCGAACCCCTGGAGGAACTGAGCGCTGCTGAGGCTGCTCGCGCCGCTGAGGCAAATTATCGCGGTACCAGCGCCGTGGCCCGCACCGAGCTGATTACCCGCAGCCCTCCCTCAGAGATTGCGACGCTCGACTTGCCCGTCTGGCAGGTGAACTTTGACGACGCCTGGGGCAGCAGCTTCTACATCGACCCGGTTAGCGGTGCCTTTCTCAAACGACGCCATACCCTGTGGCGGGTGTTCGATTTTCTCTGGATGCTGCACATAATGGACTACGAGGCGCGCACCGATATCAATAACCTGCTGCTGCGTATGGTGGCCGGCCTGTCCCTGTTGATGGGGCTGAGTGGCGTCTGGCTGCTCTACTACCGCTTCGTGCGCCGGGGCCCGGCGTGAAGACGCTGCGCAAGCTACACCGTTGGGTGGGGCTGCTGGTGTTCCTCCAGGTGTTGCTTTGGATCGGCAGCGGGTTGCTGATCAGCCTGCTGGACGCAGACCTCGCCCGGGGCAATGCTACCCGTGCGGATCTTGTTGAAGCGCCGCTGGTGACCGAGGCGCTGCTGCCGGTCTCAGCCCTGCCGAGGCCCTTTGCCGGCATCGAGAGCGTTCGCCTGCAGCATGTTGCCGACACGTTGGTCTATCGCGTTGCCGGGCGTGACAGCAGTCGGCTCTACGACGCCTTCACCGGCGAGCCGGTACTCATCGACGCGGCGCGTGCCCTGGCCATCGCCCGGCAGAGCTATCGAACCCCGCCCGGCGAGGAGATGATGCCGGCCGCCGATGCCTTCTTTGAGGAAACCGTCTGGCGTGTTGCCTTTGCCGACCGGGTGGAGACCATGGTGTTCGTCGGCACCGAAGACGGACATGTGCTGGGCCATCGCAACAACCGCACCGAGCTGGTGGATTTCCTGCTGACCCTGCATTTCATGGACTACACCGGCGGGCACGATTTCAACCACCCGCTGATTGTCATCGCCGCGATACTGGCGCTGTGGCTGACCCTGAGTGGGGCACTGCTGCTGGCGGCCAGCCTGCGGCGGGTGGGCCTCGGGTAATGGGGATGTATACTCATGCACCTTCAATTCACACACGGTGGCAATTACGGCCACAAACAGAGGAGAGAACCATGTTCAGTCACGTGATGGTCGGTGCCAACGATATCGAGGAATCCCGCAAGTTCTACAATGCCCTGCTCGGTAGCCTGGGTTACCCCGAAGGGGTGATGGACGACAAGGGGCGGGTGTTCTGGTTTGCCGAAACCGGTATCTTCGCGATCAGCAAGCCCATCGATGGCGAAGCCGCGACCTGCGGCAATGGCAGCACCGTGGGCTTCTCGGTCACCGGGCCCGAGCAGGCTGATGCCTGGCACGCGGCCGGTCTGGCCAATGGCGGCACGACCTGTGAAGATCCGCCCGGTGTTCGCGAAGGCGCCATGACCCTGTACCTGGCCTACCTCCGCGACCCTTCCGGCAACAAGCTCTGCGCCCTGCACCGGATGTAAGCTGTCCGGGGCCAGGCATCCAGCGCCTGGCCCCTTGCACCTATGGCCGATGTTCTTCCCTTTAAGAAAAAGTCCCTGAAGGAAAAGCACAGGGGTAATACCCTGTGCCGCAATGGCCACCACAAGTGGCAGGTGGACACCGAGAAGCGCTTCGACGTGAAACAGGGCAAACTGGTGACCAGCTACAAATGCGTTCGTTGCGGCAAGACCCGCAATGAGGCGCGTTGATACCCGGAGATAACAATAATGAACTTCCTTAATGACTATTCCGCCGCCTTTGCCGGCCTGGCGGTGATTCTCGCTACCGTGCTGGTGCAGCAGCTGATTGCCAGCAGCAAGAAAGCGCGGGCGCCGGGTGCCATACCCGGCAAGATGGACGAAGGCCTCGGCCATGAGTCGGTGGTGTTCCGCACCCAACGCACCTGGATGAACTCGCTGGAGAACCTGCCGGCGATGCTCGGTACTGTCTTCCTGGCAGTCCTGGTCGGCGCCAACGATACCTGGACCGGCATCCTGGTGTGGGTGTACGCCATCTCGCGCATTGTGCACATGACGCTGTACTACGCGATTTCCACGGATGTGAATCCCAGCCCCCGTAGCTGGTTCTTCCTGCTCGGGCTGGTCGCCAACCTGGTGTTGCTCGGCTTTTGTGTGGCAGCGCTGCTGTAGCGCGCTGCAACCTGGACTTCGATAGAGGAGGTGTGTGATGGGGGTGCTTGATTCTTTTGCCCTGGACGGGCAGGTGGCGGTGGTCACCGGTGGCGGCAAGGGGATTGGCCGCGGTATCGCTCTTTGCCTGGCGCAAGCCGGTGCCGATGTGGCGGTGGCGTCCCGCAATGCCGACGACCTCGCCGACGTGGTGGCCGACATCGAGGCCCTCGGCAAGCGCGGCCTGGCAGTGCCGACGGATGTCACCGACATGGCGCAACTCGACGCCCTGGCTGAGCAGGTGGTGACGAAGCTGGGTGCGCCCACCATCTGGGTCAACAATGCCGGTGGGTTGCCGGACGCAACACCGCGCTACCTGACCCGCACCTCGGAGGATCGCTGGGATGCCCAGCTCGACCTCAACCTGAAGGCGGTGTGGGCCGGTTCCACGGTGGCGGCGCGCTGCATACCGAAGGAGGGTGGTTGCATCATCAACATCTCTTCGCGCACGGCCATGGGGCCCCAGCCCAAGAATGGTCCCTATGCAGCGGCCAAGGCGGCCACCAACAGCCTCACGCAAACCCTGTCGGTGGAGCTGGCGCCCGCCATTCGCGTGAATGCTATCGCCCCGGGCCCGATTCCCACGCAGAATTTCATGGAGTCCACCGGCAGCACGGAAGAGAGTCTGCCCGCGTTGGAAGATGCCATCGCCCTGCCGCTGAAGCGACTCGGCCGGGTAGAGGATATCGGTGGCGCCGTGGTGTTCATGGCCTCGCCGGCGGCAAGCTGGATTACCGGCCAGTGCCTGTACGTGGATGGCGGCCTGTAGGCGCCGACTGGCGCTACCAGTTTTCCCCGAAGGGCCGAATCACCGAGTCGAAGGTCCAGGCTGAGCGCGGCTGGTGGGCCAGGCGGTAGCACTCCTCGGCAATGTCCGCAGGCTGGCAGAAGAAGTCATCAGGCTTGTCGCTGTACCACTCCCGGGTCCAGGGCACGTCGATCACCGCGTCGATCGCCACATAGCAGCAGTGCACGCCCTTCGGGCCCAGTGACCGGGCGGCGGATTCCAGCAGAATACGCTGCGCCGCCTTGGTGGGGGCGAAGGCGGAGAAGGCCGCCCGGCCGCGGTAGGCGGCGGTATTGCCGGTAGCGAGAATCGCCCCTTTGCCGGCGTCCACCATGCGCGGCCCGCAGGTCTGGATCAGCTGCAGCAGGGCCATGGTGTTGACCCGGAAATTGCGCTCCAGCACCCGCGGCTCCAGTTCCATGATGTCGACCATGCCGCCGCCCACGGCGTTGTGAACCACTACCTGCGCCGGACCCAGCTCCGCTTCTATCGCCGCCAGTGTGGCGCCGAAGGCATCACTGTCTGCCACGTTGCAGGGCCACACACTGGTGTTGGGTACTGCCTTTGCCAGTGCTGACAGACGTTCCTCATCGCGGGCAATCATTGCCACGCGGTAGTATTCGGCAAAGCGCCGCGCCAGGGCGCTGCCGGTGCCCGGGCCAACGCCGGTGATAATACATACAGGTGTGTCCATTGCTTTCTCGTCGATCCGTTCAGCTCGCTTGAATTCGCACGGTGGCATTGCCCACCAGCAGGCGGCGGCCGTCGCTGTGCTCCAGCCATACCTCGCAGTGGGCCAGTTCGCCTTCGACGGACTCCACCACACCGCGCGCAATCACATGGTCGCCATCCAGTACCACCTGTGGGAATGTCATGGTGATGCGCTGAAGGCACCGGGGGCCCTGCCAGGCGTGCAACATGTTCACGATGTAGCCAAGCCCCAGCGGGCCCTGGTTGATGGTGCGCCGGCCCAGGCCCAGCGGTAGCGCCGCCACCGCGTCGCGGTCCCAGTGCAGGGGATTGGGGTCGCGGAGGATGGCCGCCATGGTCTTCATCTTCTCCGCCGACACGCTGGCCATCTCCCAGGGTGGGATGCTGTCGCCTGCAGTGACGTTCACAGCGTGTTCCGGGTGAAGTGCCAGGTGATGGTGGAGCGCGCGGCGATGGCGTCGCCGTCGGCCAGTTCGAACACAAAGCGGATGCGGTCGTAGATGCGGCCACCATCATTGCAGCGCTCGGCCAGGGTGATGCCGCCGCTGACGTCGTATTCCGTGTTCTCCTGCAAGTGCGTGAAGAACTCCCAGTCGTAACCCTCGATCATGATCGACAGGTCCGACTCGGCCTGGCCCAGCGCAAACAGCTCGGCGATGCTGGTGCCGCCACCAAGGAAGGGCACGTGGAACAGGGCGATGGGGTGTACCTGCCCGCCCGGCAGCCGCTCGGCCCCGGTGCAGTCGGTCAGCAGGGTGCTTTCCCAGTGCGCCACGGTATAGCGCCCACCGGGAAAACGATGGCCCGTCAGCGCGGTGATGCTCTCTTCCGGCGGTAGCGGGTGACTCATGCCTCGGCGGCCTGGCGCGACATTTCGGCGACGCGGTCGCCGTCAAAGCGGATGGCTTTCTCCGGCACCAGTTCCAGGATAAGGCGCAGCGGCGTATCCAGCATCTCGATGGCGGCCTCCACACTGGTAGCGGGGTAGCCGTTCAGCAGCTCGGCCATCTTCGGGTAGAACCAGTCCTTGGTGGCCTGGTCGTCATGGATGATCACGCTACCCTTGTAGGTCACCGTCTTGCCCGGTCCCATGTCGGTGCCCATGCTGGAGACGGTGATGGATACCCGCGGGTCCCGACGGATGGCCTTGATGCGTGCCCGCTGGGCGGTGGCGGTGACCCAGATCTTGCCGTCGTGGTAGATGTAGTTCATCACCACGCCGATCGGGTGGCCGTCCTTGTTGGCCCACATGAACACGCACTCGATCTGTTTCTCCAGCAGCTCCCGTTCTCGTTCCGGGGTCAGCTCGTAGATGCTGACATCATCGTAGCTGGCTTTCTGGTCGTCGCTCTGTTCCTGTGAATGATTCTCTGACATGGACTCACCGCCTTGTTGTGATTATGGCTGGGGCTGGTTGGATTGTGCTTTCGAGAGATTAGCTTATTTGGCCGCAGGGGGTATTCCCGTCAGTGTGGCGGTAAAGCCTTCAAACACCGCTTCGGCGTCGGTTTTCAGGCACACTTTAGTGGTCGGCCCGCTGCGGGCCGCCACCACCTGGCCGGCAGTGGCGGCGTCGAGGTGTTGCCGCGCTGTGCCGCGCGCCGTGGTCGCCGGCATGCTCTGGTCCGAGCTGCCCAGGTAGGGGGAGTCGCCGGCGGCAGCCGCCACGGCTGTGAGGGGGATTGTCTTGCCGACGCAGAGTCCCAGGTCTGCGGTCACCATGGCCGCCATCACGTCCCAGAAGTAGTATTCATTGGAATCGATGAACCAGCGGTTCTTGTCAAACACACCGTCCACGAACTCTGCCGCGGCGCCCCGGGTCCTCGCCTTGAAATCATCGGCAAAGGCATGGGTCAGCCGCACCTCGTTGGTAACATCCAGCCCCACCATGACCTTTTCGAGGCCACTGGATTCCAGGGTTTCCTTCGTGGCCAGCGGGTCGATAAAGAAGTTCCACTCCGACACGGTATTCGGGTGGTCCTTGGTAAACAGCGGCACGATGATGTTGCCAGGGGCCTTGTAGCTGCCGCCCATCATCACCAGCGCGGCCACGGCGCCACGGTCATCGGGGTAGCGCTCAAGCCACTGGGCAACGTTGGTGAGCGGGCCCACGGCCACCAGGGTGACGGGTTCCGGGCTCTGGCTGATGACCTGGTGGATGAGGTCCACGGCGTGGCCGTCTGACTCGCTGCCACCCACCAGCTCCGGTACCCAGCGGCCCAGGTCGATGCCCGACAGGGTGTCGGAGTCCACCTGCCAGGGCTCCGGGAAAACAAAATAGCCATCCAGCGGGTAGTCATCGCCGCAGGCCACCGGCACGCTCGGGTGGCCGGCCAGCGCCAGCAGGTTGCGCACATTGTCCAGCCCCGGTGCGCAGTGGGATTCGCCGCTGGCGGAGATGGTGACGGCGACGATATCCACATCCGGATGCTTCGCCAGGTATAGCAGGGCCAGCCAGTCGTCGATGGCCATGTCGGTGTCGTAAATGATGGGCTTGCCGCCCCAGGCCGGCGCTGTGAGTAGCGTGAAGGTCAGGATCAGGGCTTGGCAGCAACGCATGGCATTTCCTCGATGGGCTAGTGGTGGTCGCCGTCGCGGTAAAACCAGCGGCCGTCGATGCGTTCGAAGCGGCTGGTCTCGTGCAGGCGGTGGCCGCGACCGACCACCTTGTAGCGGGCGACAAATTCAACGGTGCCGGTTCGATCGCCGGCGCCGCCAGCCTCGCCACCCTTGATCGACAGGCCCAACCAGCGCTGCGCTTTTGACAGCCGCACCCGGGAAGGCCGGGTATCCGGGTGCCAGGTGGCCAGCAGGTAGGGCTCGTCGGCTTCCACGAAGGCGCTGTAGCGCGAGCGCATCAACTGCTCCGCCGTTTCCGGCACGGCATCACCGCGGATGTACGGGCCGCAACAGTCTTTGAAGGCCTGGGGTCTGCCGCAGTGGCACTGTGTATCACTCATGGCCGCAGTGTAGCGCAACCCCGGGATGGCATTCTCGCGGTGGCGGTCAGTGGGCTATGCTAGATGGGTTGTTTGTGTTTCCCAGGAGCTGGCCATGAGTGGTCTGATGTATCAGGCGTCTGCACGTACCTTCACCCACAACCTCAAGAACCTGTCCGCCATCCTGCGCAAGGCGCAGAAGGATGCCAGGTCGCGCGGCATCGAAGAGTCGGTATTGATGAGCGCGCGACTGGCGCCGGACATGTTTGCCTTCAACTCGCAGGTGATGTTCGCCTGTGATATTGCCAAGGGCGCCTGCGGCCGGCTGACTGGTAATACGCCGCCGGTGTTCGCCGACGACAACGCCAGCTTCGTGGAACTGCAGGTGCGCATCAAGAGCACCCAGGCCTTTATACGCAGCATCAAGGCCAGCGAGTATGAGGGTAGCGAGGCCCGCGAGATTGAGGCGGAAAACCCCATGGGAGTGCTGGAGTTCAAGGGGGCAGATTTCCTACACGGCTGGGCCCTGCCCAATTTCTATTTTCACTGTGCGGCGGCCTACGACATCCTGCGCCACAACGGTGTGCCGCTGGGCAAGACCGACTGGCTAGGCCAGGTACCCGGCATGACCGCTCGCGGGCCCATCGTGAAGATGTTTGGCCTGAAACAGAAACCCAGGGCGAAGAAATCGCCCCGCAAAAAACCGGCCGCGAAAAAGAAATAGCGGGCCGGCGGTATGCATATCGTATTCTCCCACGGCAAGGAGTCGGGCCCCTGGGGCAACAAAATCACTGCCATGGCCGGGGTGGCGAAGGCCCACGGCTGCAGCTATGACAGCCTCGACTACACCGACCTTGTCAATGAACCCGAAGCGCGGGTGGAACGGCTGGTCACACACCTCGATTCCCTGCAGGAACCGCCCATCCTGGTGGGCTCGAGTATGGGCGGCTATGTGTCCGCGGTGGCCTCCACCCGCGTGGCGGTACCGGGGCTGTTCCTGATGGCGCCGGCGCTCTACATCTCGGGCTACGCCATGCAGGAGTACCCGTGCCAGGCGCGGCATATCGAGGTGGTGCACGGCTGGTCGGACGACGTAATCCCGGTGGAACTCTCCATGCAGTTCTGCCGCAGTATGAATTGCACCCAGCACGTGGTGGCCGGTGGCCACCGGCTCACCGATGCGCTCCCCGAACTGCTGGTACTGTTCGGTTTCTTCCTCGAGCGAGTATGCGACTAGAGCCCTCTGCGGTCTTATAGAGAGCCCTCAGCGGTTTTGTGAAGAGCCCTCTGCGGTTTTATAAAGAGCCCTCAGCGGTTCTATAAAGAGCCCTCAGCGGTTCTGGTAGCGGTTCAGGTCAAACAAGCCCGCTTCCACCGGGTGCTGGCGGCGATAGTCGGCAACAAACTGGTCGCTGACGCGCCAGAACCACGGCGCGGTTCGGCGCACGCCAAAGCGTTCCACCAGCTTCGTGTAGTCGGCGTCGCTCTTCATGGACTGGATCGCGGACACGAACTGCGGCAGCTCGCCTTCCGTCACCTGGAAGAACATGTTCGGGTAGGAACCGATAAAACCCGGAGAGACGGTCAGCGTGTCTTCCTCCGGCAGCAGGCGCGCGTCCTCGTCAAACATCTGCGCGATATTGGAGTGGCCGCGGTTGTGCACCAGGCTGTAGGCGCGGTAACTGCCGTCCTTGCCCAGCACTTGCAGGAAGGCGACCTCGGGCAGGTAGCTGTAGGCGATATCCGCCTCTCCCATCAGCGGTGCCAGCGCGGGGTTGTCCAGCGCATAGCGCGGATTGCTGGCCGCCGGAATGCGCGCCCGGAACATGTCCATCAGTTCCCGCTTGTGGTTGTCGCTCTGGTAGGTAATGGCGGTGTCGCGTTCGTAGCGCTCGTTGTCACGGGGCAACACGAAGTCACGCACGTGATCGCCGGCGTCCCGATACCAATAGTTGCGTAAGCTGCGGCGGTCCTGTTGGGGCAGGAACAGCAGGAAGTTCTGCTCGCCCTCCATGCGCAGGAAATCCATATACAGTCGGCTTTCCAACTGGTGCCCCACGCTGCCGTACACATCAAAGCCCGCCACCAGCAGGTAGTGAATGCGCTCCAGCAGCGAATAGTCGATCACCCACATGGTCTTGGGGTACTGGCCGACGTGTCCCTTCACCACGGTGGCGCTGTCGTTGTGGCGGAACACGGTGAGTGCCGCATTGGGGTTCTGGCGCGGTCCGCCGTCCCAGATCAGGTTCATATCCAGCTTGATGCCGGTGTCGTCGATGATCTCCGCCACCTTGCGGGCCTCAGCCTGCAGGTAGCGCTTCTGGTCCCGGGCATAGCCGCGCCATTGCAGCAGGGTAACCACCAGGCTGCCCTTGGGCTGGGGCAGGCGCATGTGGTGGGCTTCCTCGGCCAGGAAGTCGGCCTGTTGCTCCGGGTCGAGGTTGTTGGGTTTGGTGAAGGCCACCCAGAAATGATCGTCGATCACGTTCAGCGCCACCTGGCCCCGGCAGACCGGCCCCTTGATATAGGCCATGATGGTGAAATGCGCTTCATCCAGCATGAAGCGATAACGCGAATCGACCGGTAGCTGCTCGAAGCTGATAAACGGATTGGCGGCTTCATTGCCGCGGTAGCCGGGCAGACTGGCTACTTCATAGTCGGGCTCCAGAAACAGTTGCTGCCAGCGTGCCATGCGCGCCGGGTTCAGCGCATAGGGCATGTGGCGCTTGTCCAGAATGCTGGTGTAGCGCTGCTGCAGCCGGTAATAGAAGGCGCCTGCTTGCGGGTCGTCGTAGGGGCGCCGGGTGGCGATGATGTCGATGGGCTCACCCGGCGGTGTGCGCGAACGTACCAGCTTGTACAAACCGGACTGTGGCAGCGCATCGAAATGCAGGTTGCCGATAAACAGGTGCTCATAGATATAGCGGCTCATCAGCCGCGCCTTGTTGGACGGCTGGTTGAAGAAGGCCTCCCAGCGTGCCACCGCTTTGGACTCCGCATCGCTGCGCGGCGGGATATCGACGCCGGGTGCACCGCTGTGCAACCAGTCTGCCAACACCTTCATGCGATCCGGGTCCACCCCGGGGAACCCATAAGGCATGCCCTGGTAGGGGCGGTTCTGGTTGTAGAGACCGAACTGGCTGGGCCTGGGGCAGCTCTGGCTGCGGTCCAGGCGGAAGTCGAAGTTGGCCGGCAGCGGGCCGTCGCTGGGCAGGGGATACTTCTCCTTCAGCGACAGCATCTTGTAGAGCACGCTCTGGGTGATGTCCTCACGCTCCAGCACCGGGTAGAAGCCCTTGCCGCGCCACTCCTCGGTGCTCAGCGCATCTTCATAGAGCCGGGTCAGGTTGGCGGACAGCAGCCGGGTGCCGTCGTAGACCTTGTCCTTGTTGGCGCCGCGCTCCAGGCCGATCCAGTCATCCAGCTTGAGCTGGCAGGGCGCGTCGTAGCAGCCGTGGCACACCATGCAGCGGTTTTCGATGATGGGTTTTACCTGGGGTGGGTAGTCGCGGTGAGTAATAGCCTCCGCCCACAGCAGGGCGGGAAGGTAGGCCAGTAATACGACGGCGAGACGAATCATTGCCAGTGACTCTAGCCATCGTTGTGGTCAACTACAAGCGCGTGCCCGCCGGCGCGCAGGTCCTGTCCAGGTATGCTCGCCGGGCTCTCGCGTGGCTCTATCGCCTGGGGCGCGCTCAGGCCCGGGCCGCCGCCAGCGCTTCCGGCATGGCTTTCACGTACTGGGCCACCTGCTCCTGCTTGCCGGCGCTGACCCGCGACCAGTGGGTGTAGTCCTGGTAGATGCCGCGGATCAATACATTGCGCTTCTGCATTTCCTCGCGAAAGCGCCCGGCGTTCACATCCCCCAGGTTCACAAACACGAAGCTGGTATGCGAGGGCGCGGTAGTGAGTTCGTTGCGCTGGGCGGCGTCGACGATCATCTCGCGGGACTCATGAATCCGTGCCCGAGAGTACTCCACGAACTGCCAGTCGTTGAAGCTCGCCACGGCGGCCGCCACACCGGCCTGGTTGAGGTTGTAGTTGCCGAGGCTGTAGCGCTGCACCGCGTCGGTAGTTTCCTCGGTGGCCAGCAGGTAGCCCACCCGCATACCTGCCAGGCCGTACACCTTGGAGAAGGTGCGTGCCACGACCACGTCGTGGCCGTCGTTGATCAGGCTTGCCATGGAGTTCTCCTCCGGCACCTCGGTGATCTCGTTGTAGGCCTCATCGATCAACACCGTGCACTGCTTGCTGGCCTTGATGCAGAACTCGCGCAGGGCCGCCGGGTCCAGCAGCATGCCCGTGGGGTTGTTGGGATTGCAGATTTGCACCATGGACACCTCGGGGGTGATGGCCGCATAGAGAGCCTCGAGGTCGATACTCAGGTCGTCGGTTTTCGGCGTGCGGATCAGCTCACCGCCCTGGCGCAGGGCCAGCCGGGTGGTGGTGTCCCAGAACAGGTCGGGGCCGAGGATCTTGCCCTCGGTGGCCCTGGCGCGAGCCAGGTTTGCCAGCGCACCCGAGGAACCCGCACCCAGAGTGATGTTGCCCTGGCCGAGGCTGAAGCGCTCGGCAATCATGTCCTGCAGTCGCGCCACTGAACGGGTGACGTAGTAGGCGCCATTGGCGGAGGCTTCCGCCATGGCCTTGAGCGCCGCGGGGCTGGGCCCGTAGGGGTTCTCATTGGCATTGAGCCGGGCAACGCCGGGGGCCGGGCCGTAGAGGTTGGCCAGCGCCGGTGGCACCAGGGTCAGGGAACTGGTGGCCGCGGTGGCCTGGATGAATCTGCGTCGAGTCAGCATGGGTTGTCCTCCTTGGGCCCGCCCCGATTACAGGGCGAGATACTTGTTGTACATAAGCGCCGAGATCACCAGCAGGTACACGCCAAAGGCGCGGCGCAGGTGGAATTCGCTGAGGGCGTGGGCACAGCGCGCGCCCAGCGGCGCCGTCACCATCGACATGGCGCCAATGGTCGCAAACGCCGGCAGGTTCACATAGCCTAACGAGCCCGTCGGCAGCTCGCTCTGCCCCCAGCCCAATAGCGCGAAGCCGAGGGCGCCCGGCAGGGCAATCAGGAAGCCCACCCCGGCGGCGGTGCCCACGGCCTGGTGCACGCTGCGGCCGCACACCACCATGGTCACCACAAAGGGAGTACCGCCGCCGATACCCAGCAGCGCCGAGAAGCCCCCCAGTCCGGACGCCAGTGCCGCCCGGCCCACACCCACCGGGATGGCGTAGTGTTTTTCCCGCCGCACCACAAATTCCGGGCGCAGGAAGTAGAAGGCGTACAGTAATACGCCGCTGGCAAACAGCAGTACCAGGGTGCCGGTATCCGCTACCGCGGCAATGCCGATGCCGCCCAGCACACCCAGGGTCAGCCAGGGCGCCCAGTCGCGCAGAATCAGGAAGTCCACCGCCCCCCGGGCCCGGTGCGCCTGCACCGAACGTAGCGAGGTGACAATGATGGTGGCCAGCGAGGTGCCGATGGCCACATGCAGTTCGTGGGGGGTAGGGGCCAGGGAAGCGAATACCAGCAGCAGCGCCGGCACCACCACGAAACCGCCGCCCACCCCGAACAGGCCCGCGAAGAAGCCCGCCAGCGCGCCGGCCGCCAGCAGGGCCAGCAACAGCATCAGGGCGTCCAACAGTGGCATGCGACATGTCCATCGGGGATAACAAGTATGTACTACAAGTTTCGTGCCAGCCCCTCAGGCCAGGCAATCCGCGGCCTGTGGGGGAGGGTGACGATGCCTGGGCGCACAATGCGCCCCGTTATTGTGCAAACCGCCTCGCGCTGGTGCGCGTGATAGACTCCGGGCATGAATGGCCAACGCCCTATCGTTTCCACTTCGGCCACCGTGCTGGCGGTGGTGGTGTTGCTGCTGGCGGCAGCCTGGGGTTACCTGTTCGGCTACCCGGCACCACCGGTCAACCCGGCCTGGGAGGTGGAGCCGGCCGAGACCATTCCTGAGGGTGCGCTGAGCGTGCGCTACGCGGGCACCAGCACCCTGTTGTTCGATGACGGCGAAACCGCCTTTATGCTCGACGGCTGGTTCTCGCGGCCGCCACCGTTCCAGGTATTCTTCGGCAAGATTGAGCCAGACATGGAGGCCATCAGTTTCGGCCTGGAGGCGATGGGCGTGGATAAACTCGCCGCCGTCCTGCCGGTGCATTCCCACTACGATCACGCCATGGACACGCCAGAGGTTGCACTGCGCACCGATGCCACCGTGTACGGCAGCGAGGCCACCGCCAATATCTGCCGGGGCTGGGATTTACCGGAGGAGCGGATTGCCGTGCTGGCCGACCGCGCGCCGTTCCAGTTGGGCGCCTTCACCATCACGCCCATCGAGTCGAGGCACTTCCAGTTCCCTGACCCGGAGATGGTCGAGACCATGCTGACCCAGTCTGACATTCCCGAGCCGCTGGTGCCGCCGGCCTCGGTTTTCGACTACAAGCTGGGCAAGGCCTATGTGCTCCATATCGAGCACCCCAAGGGCAGCATGCTGGTGATTGGCAGTGCCGGCTTCGTGCCGGGCCAGCTTGAAGGTATCGAGGTGGACGTGCTGTTTGCCGGCGTCGGCGGCATCGGCTCCCAGACTGCCGAGTATCGTGAGCAGTACTGGCAGGAAACCGTCGAGACGGTGAACCCGGAGCGCCTGGTATTGATCCACTGGGATTCCCTGACCGGCCCCCTCGACCAGCCCATGAGTGGCGAGGTGCGCATCGCCGGCTTCCTGGCCGCCGGAGCAGAGGACACCAAGACCTTCCTGCAGGCCAAGGCCGACGCTAACCCCGACCTGCCGTTCCAGACCCTGCCGCGCTTCGCACCGGTGGTGCTATTTCCCTGATTCCTTTTGAAAACGACGACTGGAGCCCTTGATGAGCCCCGACCAGATCTATTCCATCCTCAATATCGGCGTGCTTCCCGCGTGGTTGCTGCTGGCGGTGTTGCCGCACCACAGGGTGACCCAGTACGCGATTCATGCGGTGTGGATTCCGCTGCTGCTGGGTCCGCTGTACACCTGGGCGCTGTTCTTCGGGCCACCGCCGGCGGATGGTGCGGGCTTTGCTGACCTCCAGTCGCTGATGAAGATGTTCCAGAGCCCCTGGGCGGTCATCGCCGGCTGGGTGCACTACCTGGTGTTCGATCTGTTCATCGGCGCCTGGATTGTGCGCGACGCGAAGCGCCAGGGCATCAACCACTGGCTGACCCTGCCCTTCCTGGTCGCCACCATGATGGCCGGGCCACTGGGGCTGATGCTCTACCTGTTGCTACGCACCGGTGTGTCGCGCTCGGTGCGTTTCGATGAGGTGCTGGCATGAATCAGCGCTGGCAGATTGGCGAGGTAACCATCACCAAGTTACTGGTGATGGAAACCGTGGGTGGCGGCGAGTGGATCCTGCCGGAGGCAAAGCCCGAAAACGTGCGCGAGATCGAGTGGCTCTACCCGGACTTCATGGACGAGCAGGGCAAGCTGCGATTCAGTATTCATGCGCTGGTGGTGGAAACACCTGCCATGACTATCGTGGTCGATACCTGTGTCGGCAACGACAAGGACCGGCTGCCCTACAAGGCCTGGCACCAGTTACAAACCGAATTCCTGGCGGATTTCGCGGCGGCGGGCTTTGACCGTGAAACGGTCGACGTGGTGCTGTGCACGCACCTGCACGTCGACCACGTGGGCTGGAACACCATGCGGGTGAATGACGCCTGGGTGCCCACCTTCCCCAACGCCCGCTACCTGCTGGCCCGGGATGAGTTCGAACACTACCGGGATACCGACGAGGAATTTAGCGCCGCGGTGTTTGCCGACTCGGTGCAGCCGGTATTCGACGCCGGCCTGGTAGACCAGGTGGACACCAGCCACCAGGTCTGTGACGAGGTGTGCCTGGTACCCACCGTTGGCCATACGCCGGGTCATGTCAGTGTGGCGATAGAATCCGGCGGCGCCCGGGCACTGATCACCGGCGATATCGTGCACCACCCCTGCCAGCTCTCGCGCCTGCACTGGGTGAGCGCCGCCGATCACGACCCCGGTCAGGCCGAAACCACTCGCCGGGCAGTGTTCGCCGAGCATGCAGACACCCCCACGCTGGTCATCGGCACCCACTTCGCGGGCTATACCGGCGGCCATGTAGTCAGCGATGGCGACAGTTATCGTCTGGAAAAGCCCCAATAAGTAGGCAAAATCCGCGGAATTTCGCTGAAAATCGGGAAAAGTCCCTGAAGTGCAAATCTATGCATTGATCCCAGGATTGTGACCCGTGGCGGGTCGGGCAAACCGGCATTAGTTTAAGCTGGGCCCCATGTCTGGAGGCATTGACTGCATAGGCCGGGCACTCCGCTGCCTGGCGCCGTCCCTGGCGCTGTTGGCACTGCTGTGGGCAGGGCCGGCCGCCGCCGGCGACGCGGCTTGCCTGGCGGATCTGCAGGGCAGCCAGCGGGATTTTCGCTGCTGGGCGATGGAGGATGCCGTCACCCTCGACGGCAGCTGGCAAGTGCGCTCCGGCCCGTTGCCCGAGGCCATCACCACCGACTTCCTCACCGGGCCCGATTGGGCACTGCTGCCGGTAACGCGCGCCCTGCAGCAACTGGGCCTGGCGCCGTTGGGGTCACAGCTCACCTACCGGGTCGAGTTGGAACTGCCGGCTGTCGACCTGCCGCTGTACCTGCGCCTGGGCGAGAGCTACAGCAACCTTCGGGTATGGGCCCTGGACGCCGCCGGTGAATGGCAGCCCGTCCATGACAGTGTTGAAGTGGCCACTGATCGCGTGGTGCGCCTGCCGGACCTGGCGGAAACGACCACCCTGGTGTTTCACGTGGAAAACACCCTGCACCCGACCCTCGGCGGCATTACCCGGCCGCCGCAGCTCGGCACCCATGACGTTCTTGCAAGCCGGATTCGTGCCGAGGTGCTGTTCGGCGCCTTCTCCTGTGGCGCGCTGGCGCTACTGGCACTGGTTAACTTCAGCCTCTGGAGCGCGCGCCGGCACGATACGGCGCCACTGTATATTGCCCTGGCCGCGCTGGTGATGTGCGCACGCATGCTGGACAGCGCCCGCCTGTTGCCACTGCTGTTGCCCGACACGACGTACTTTCTGCAGTGGCAGTTCGGCTGGTACACCATGGAGCTGTTTATCCTGATCTGGGTGTTGTTTGTGCGTGCCCTGGCGCCGCGCGATGTGCCCGGCTGGCTGGTGTCGCTCACCGGCGCCATGTGTTTCACGGTCATCGCCGGCAGCGTGGTCAGCGGTGATGCCGCCTCGATGATTCGCTGGGGTACCGTAAGCCGCGGTTACGGCCTGTTTGTGCTGATGTTGACGGGATGGTACCTGCTGAAGCTGGTCCGCAAGGGCGGGGCTATCACCCATTCACTGTTCGCCAGCCTGGTGATTGCCGTCAGTGCGATGGCATTTGACGTGGCCATGCTGGCCCTGCGCATCACCACGGTGCCCTCCATGTCCAACTACGGATTCCTGCTGTTTGCGCTGCTGCAGACCATGGACATGAACCGGCGCTACCTGACCGCGCTGGCCGAAAGTGAAGCCCTCACCTACCGGCTGGAGGAGCGCGTGCAGGAGCGTACCGAGGAACTGACCCTGGCCAATGCCAGGCTCGCCCAGCAGGCCACGACCGACGGCCTGACTGGCCTCAAGAACCGGCGCGCCTTCAACGAGATATTCAGCAAGGAAATCGAGCGCCTGAAACGTGGTGGCGAGGGCCTGTGCCTGGCGCTACTGGATATCGATTTCTTCAAGTCTATCAATGACAGCCACGGCCACGACGGCGGTGACCAGGTGCTGAAAAATATCGCCAGGGTGCTGGAGAAGGAGCTGCGCGCCACGGATACGGTGGCACGGATCGGAGGAGAGGAGTTCGCCATGCTGCTACCCACACAGAAGGTCAGCGGCGCGCGCGCCAGGCTGGAGGAATTGCGCCAGCGCATCGCCAGTTCACCGCTGGAAGATGAAGACAAGCAGATCTCCGTCACCGTGAGCATTGGCCTCACCAAGGTCACCGCGGAGGACACCATCAAGAAGGCCAGCAAGCGCGCCGACGATGCGCTGTATACCGCCAAACGCGGCGGCCGCAATCAGCTCAAGACCGCCGAGATGCTCTAGGCAGATTTTTTACAGGACGTGGGTTGAGATGACCCGGGAGATCTCCGCCATGTTGGTCTTGCCGCTGAATTCAAACTTCACCTTGCCGATGGCCGAGAAGTAGAGCTCCAGCTCGCAGTCTAGGTCCAGCGTGCCCGAGGTTTCGATGGAGTAGGCGATGATCTTGCTATAGGGCAGGGAGGTGAAATCCTTCTTGCTGCCGGTCACACCCTGCACGTTCACCACGATGATGCGCTTGCTGGTAAACACCACGCCGTCGCGCATGGTCTTGAAGGCATCGACGATGTTTTCGTCGTCCAGCAGCAGGTCGCGCACCTTGTCGCTGTAGTCGTCGTCCTGCTTGAGTTTGAAAACGGTCTTGTTGTCGAAGTCGATCATCGAAGTGAATGCTCCTGCCGAGTGAAGAATGTCGTATGCAGGATAGACGGTTTCGGTGCCAGCGCTCGTTTAAGTGCCTACAGCGCTCGTTTAAGTGCCTACAGGGCTCGATCAAGCGCCGCCAGGATACGGTCGACTTCCGCCAGCGTGTTGTAGTGCAGCAGCGAGATGCGCACCACGCCATCGGCCGGGTCGATCTCCATCGCCTCGAGCGCCCTTGGGGCGTAGAAATCCCCGTTCTCGGTGCCGATGCCGTCAGCCTGCAGGGCGGCGGCCACCGCCGCTGAGCTGTGGGCCACCGGCCGGAAGGCGATGGTGGGCGCGCGGTCGCCGTCGCGGCAGTGGCGTTTGCCGAGCAGCTGCACCTTGCCGGAGTTGTCCAGGTAGTCGAGCAGCGGTTCCGCCAGCGCCCGCTCCTGTTTGGTGATCAGGTCGTACAGGGCCGCGCTGCGCGCCGCCCGCTTGTCTGCCGTGCTGCCACCGTGGTGGACGTGCAGGTTCTCCAGGTAGTCGAGCACGCCCTGGCAGGCGGCAATCTGCCCGTGCTGGGGGCCGGCGGGATTGTAGCGCTTGGCCGGGTCTTCGCGGTTGAAGTAGTGGCCCTGGCCGGCGAGTTCCTCGGAAAGGTCTTCCTTCACGTAGAGCAGGCCCTGGTGGGGGCCGTAGACCTTGTACAGGCTGAACATGTACATATCCACGCCCAGCGCCTGCACGTCAGGGATGTGGTGGGGCGCGTAGGACACAGCGTCCACGCACACCTTCGCCGGGCTGCGGGCATGGATTTGGCGGGTGATTTCCGCCACCGGGTTTACCGTGCCCATCAGGTTGGAGCAGTGGGTGAAGAACACCCAGCGGGTGTTGTCATTCAGCAGCCGGTACAGGTCTTCCGGGTCCAGCATGCCGGTCTCGGGATCCACCGCCCATTCACAGACAGTCGCACCCTGTTCCTCGGCCTTGCGCAACCAGGCGCCGATATTTGCCTCGTGGTCCTGCTGGCAGATGATGATCTCGTCCCGCGGGTCCCAGTGTGCACCCATCGCCTGGGCCATCACGTAGCTGTTGGCGGAAGTAGAGGGCCCCAGGGTCAGTTCACCTGCATCCACATTGAGGGCCGCGGCCCAGTTGGCCTTGGCCCGGTCCATGGCCTCTCCCGCCTCCCGGGAGGGGGAGAAACCGGAATAGGGCTGTACCCGCGTGTGACTGTTGTAGTGGTTGAGCAGGTCAATTACCGGGGCGGCCACGAAGCTGCCGCCGGCATTGCTGCAGAACACGACATCCGGGTAGTCGGAACACTGGGGAAACTGGGAGCGGACGTACTCAAGGTCGAGGGAAACGTCGAGAGAGCGATCGAGTGACATAGCGCGAGATTCGAAATGCAATCGGCGCCAAGATACCACCAAAGCCCCTGCTGGAAATGTCCCAACACCATTTTTCACCCGCTTTCACTACACTTATTTGATGGCGCTCAAGAATCAGCTTTTTAACCGGGCCAGCGTGGCCGCCCTGGTGGTGTTGCGGTTACTGGACCGCTACGTCAGCGGCAGCAATATGGGCAGGACGATCGAGGAGGCGCGCCGCGACCCGCACACCGGCTACCGTCACCTGCGCCAGCTCGGGCCGGTAGTGCGCTCCTACGCCAGCCGCGGCTGGTTGGTCACCCATTTTGAGGCCGTGCAGGCCGCCTCCCGCGACCCGCGTTTCGGCAACGACATGCGCAAGAATCGCTTCCTCTCTACCGTGCTGCGCGCCGCCGCCGACGGCCGGCCGGTGCCGGTGCTGGATAGCCCCTCCATGATCGTGCTGGACCCACCGGACCACACCCGCTTGCGAAGGCTGGTGAGTCAGGGCTTCACCAACCGCTATGTGCAGACCCTGGCGCCCAGGATCGAGCGCATCGTCGCGCAATGCCTGGACGGGCTCGAAGACGAGGGCGAGGTGGATATTGTCGAGCGCCTGGCGCGGCCGCTGCCGGCCATCGTCATCGCCGAGATGCTGGGGCTACCGGAAGCCGACCGCGAACAGTTCCGGGTCTGGGCACACCAGATGCTGGGTATCACCGCCGTGGGTGAGCCCGAGCTGATCGAGCAGGCCACCATCGCCAATGAGGAGTTGGTGGACTACCTGCAAGGCGTGATCGAGCAGAAGCGCCAGCAGCCGGATGACGACATCATCAGCCAGCTTATCGCCGCGGAAGAGGCGGGCGACCGCCTCACAGCCCAGGAGATGTACTCCACCTGCACCCTGTTGCTTAACGCCGGTCACCTCACCACCACCAGCCTGATCGGCTCAGGTCTTTGGCTGCTGCTGCGACACCCGGAGCAGCTTGAGAAGCTACGCGCCGACCGCAGCCTGATGGATAACGCCATTGAGGAGATGCTGCGCTTCGAGGCCCCGGTGCAGTTCACCCCGCGTTTTGCACTGGAAGACATGACCTTCTACGGCAAGCACATCCGCAAGAACCAGCTCGTGCTGTTGATGGTGGCCTGCGCCAACCGCGACGAGATCGCCAACTCCAACCCGGGCCTGTTCGATATCACCCGCGAGGAGATCAATCATGTGGCCTTCGGCCACGGCATCCACCTCTGCCTGGGCCTCGCCCTGGCCAGGCTGGAAGCGAAGATCGCCTTCAACGCCATCCTCGACCGCTTCGATTCCCTCGACCTCATCGACCGCGACCCACCCTGGGCCCAGAACGCCCTGGTGCGGGGGCCGGACAGGTTGCTGGTTCGCTTTTGTGCGGGGGAAGAGCGAGCCTACCTTCAATCGGCGGTCTAGGCCGCGCTAGAGCAGTATCGACTAGCTGGCCAGGGTGCTCCGCACGCTGACCGCCCATGCCAGGACGCTGACAGCGAGCAACCACCCGCTGGCGCGCATCACCTGGGGCTTGGGTATGACCAGCGGCATGGCGGTCAGAGTGGAGATATAGAGGATCATGACCGGGTAGTACCAGGGTTCGAACAAGGCCCCCTGCACCAGCTTGTCCCCAACATCCATCACGCACATCGCCAGCACGGAGGCGAGCAGGAATTTGCGTTGCAATTCTTCGGACTGGTCGGTCAGGAATTTGTAGGGAAACAGCGACACCGCCATCAGGTAGTGCACCGTCGACCAGGCCACGAGATAGAGAAACTCATGGAAGCGCCAGGGCGCGTGATCGCTCCATCGAAACAGGGTCCACCAGTCCAGCAGCAGGATCGTGCCAACGACGATCGACCAGGCAAAGCGGGTATCGGTGAGCTCGCGCCTGATGAACGCCTGTAGCAGCCCGGACAGCAGGCTTGTCAGCCCCAGGCCGAAGATGATGGACAGCAGGACAGCAATGAACTCGAATTTGTTCATGGTGGCACGTTGCTCATGGGTGGGCTGTCACTGGCGAGGGAAGAACCAAGTCCGCTGGCCTGCTAGTTGAAGCTGACGCCCTCGTAGGGGTCCGGGCCACCGGCCGCGATCCAGGCATCCAGTTCATCTTCCAGCACCCACAGGGGTACCGAGCGCAGGCCGAGAATCTTGTCGTGGAAGTAGCGCTGGTCGAAGTCGGTGCCCAGGGTATCTTCCGCCTTGGCGCGTTTCTCGCGGATCAACATTTCCCCCAGCTTGTAGGCCAGTGCCTGCCCGGGCCAGGAGATGTAGCGGTCGATCTCGGTGGTGATCTCGTGCTCTGACATGGCGGCGTTGTCGCGCAGGTAGGCCTGGGCCTGTTCGCGGCTCCAGCCGAACTGGTGTACGCCGGTGTCGATGACCAGCCGGCAGGCGCGCCACATCTCGTAGGTGAGTTGGCCGAAGCGCTCGTAGGGGGTGCGGTAGATGCCCATCTCACCGCCCAGCCATTCCGTGTACAGGCCCCAGCCCTCACCGTAGCCGGAGAAGTAGTTATAGGCCCGGAACTCGGGAATTTCCCCTGGTGCCTCCCGGGAAATGGCGGCCTGCAGGGAGTGGCCCGGCGAGCACTCGTGCAGGGTCAGGGCGGGCAGCGTGTATAGCGGCCGTGCCGGCAGGTTGTAGGTGTTCATCAGGCAGCGGCCGTAGCCGCCACGGCCGCCGGTATAGATCGGCGCGATGGCATCCGGCACCGGCGCGATGGTGTGGCGCTTGCGGGGCAGGAAGCCCAGCACCTTGTCGAGCTGGGCGGCCATGCGCTTGTCGACGTAGGCGGACACACCCATCAGCTCATCCGGGGTTTTGGCGTAGAACTGCGGGTCGGTGCGCAGGAACTCGAAGAACTCGGGCAGCTCACCCGGGAACTCCACCTCCACCAGGATGGCCTGCATCTCGGCCTTGATGCGCGCCACCTCAGCCAGGCCCTTGTCGTGAATCTGCTGGGGCGTGAGATCCAGGGTGGTAAAGCCGCGAATCTGGGCCTGGTAGAAGGCCTCGCCGTCAGGCAGGTCCCGGGCTGCCAGTTCTGCACGCGCTTTGGGTAGGTACTCGCGGCGCATGAATGTCAGCAGCTCAGTGTAGGCAGGCACCACGGAGTCATCGATAGCCGCCAGTACCTCCTCGGTCATGCGCTGCTGTTCCTCGCCGGTCATGTTGGCCGGGAAGTGCGCCAGCGGCACGGCGAAGGGATTGTCGCGACCGGCTGCGGTGTAGGCCTGGATCGAGCCATCGCGCCCCGCCAGGGTGATGGCCGGCGGCGTGTAACCCCGCGCCAGCCCAGCGCGCATATTGGCCTTGTTCTGTTCGAAGTACCGCGGCAGGTCGTAGAGGCGCCCGAGGTAGCGTTTATAGGCCGCGAGGTCTGCAAAGCCCGAAGCCTGGGGGTGCAGCCCGCCCCAGAAGAAGGTGTCGGAGTTGAGCGGCGCCTCGTAGGTGCGGTAGCGGGCATCACTGGCCAGCGTGGTGACGATCTGCTCGAACACCGCGGCGTTGATGCGCTCCTCGGCGCTCAACTCATCGCGGGGAATGGCAGCCAGTTCGGCCAGGGCGTCATCCCAGTAGGCCAGCCGTTCGGCGTAGGCCTCGGCCGACACATCCGGCAGATGGTCGGCGTCCACCCACTCACCCTCGGTATCGCGTATCTGTGCCTCCTGGGCCTGGCGCCATTCCCACTCCCGTTCATACAGAGCCTTGAGCTGCGCATCGGCATTCGGTTCGGTATTGGCAGCGGACGTGGAATCCGCGGTGGGCGGTTCAGAGGCGGAACAGGCGGTCAGCAGTAGCATTATCAGCGCGAAGCGGAGCAGGAGGGGCATGGCAGGTGTCCGTGGTGACGGGAACCCAGACCATACGACACCGGGCGCCGCCCTGGCTACGGCTGCGGAGACAGGCGGGCTGAGAAAAAGTTCCCCGGTGTCCCGGCAAAAACTGCTTTCGGGGAGCCTGGTCACAAAACTAGTCACCACCAGCGTTTGGCCTGATCGCGTGACATACAGGGCTCGTACGATTACTGGAGCCCACAAGGCTCACCCCTGTTGTAATTTCTGAGAGGTAACTTCCATGAAGAGTACGACTATCCTGGCCCGTAGCGCGCTGGGCGCGTTGCTTCTGTCTGCACCGCTGGTGCAGGCGGCAGATGTCTACGTTGGCGCCACTTACGGCATCGTCGATATGGACGACATTGATACCAGTGGCAACTTCACTTCGGACTTCACCACCGGCACAGTGACCGGGGTCAACCCGCCGCTGACCATACCTTCCGGCTCACCGGTGAACTGGGACACAGAGCTGGATAACGGCGACGGTTTCGGCCTCGTGTTCGGCGTGCAGTTCGAGCTGTTCCGCGCGGAGATCGAATACTCCTACACCAGCAATGATGTCGACGGCCACTCCAATGTAACCGCGGCCGGCGTGCCCCTGGACGGCATCGATGCCGGCGTGCTGCTGACAGGTAACGTTGGCGACCTTGGCACCACCGTTGGTGAACTGGTCGGCAATGGCCAGGGTGAAGTGGAAACCTCGACCTTCTTCCTGAACGGTTACTACGACTTCAAGAACAGCACCAGCTGGACGCCGTTCCTGGGTGCTGGTATCGGCTACGCCAACGTCGAAGTCGATTACTCACCCTCCAATGTCGGCATCATCGATGACGACGACGATGTGTTCGCCTGGCAGATCATGGGCGGCGTGAGCTATGCCTTCAATGAGCAGTTCGAGATCACCGGCTCCATCCGCTACCGCGAGACCGATGAAGCCGAGTTTAATTCCGACCTGCTCCCGGCGGAGTTCGACATCGAAACCGAAACCCTGATCTACGACCTGGGGATTCGCTACAACTTCAGCATCTGACCCCACCGGTTCATAGTACTTTTTGAGGGCCCTACGGGGCCCTTTTTGTTTTTGGGAATGAGCTTCCCGGAAGAATTGGCCGCGCTAGCGCCGTTCGGCAATCACCGCCAGGAAGGTGTCGCCGTACTTCTCGAGCTTGCGCTCACCGACGCCGCTGATTTCACCGAACTGGGCCAGCGAGGTCGGCTGCAGGGCGCACATTTCCTGCAGGGTGCTGTCGTGGAAGATCACGTAGGGCGGCACACCCTGGGCCTCGGCGAGCCGGCGGCGGCAGTCCCGCAGGGCTTCCCACAGGCCGACGTCGAGGTCCTCGGGTAGCGGGGTTTTGGTTTGCCGTTTGGCCGCGGCTTGTTTCACCTCGCGGCGCAGGTCGATGGATTCCTCGCCTTTCAATAGTGGCCGGCATTTGGGTTCCAGCCGCAGGGAGCCGAAGCCCTCCAGGTCGACACTGAAGTATCCTCGCGCTACCAGTTGCCGGAATACCGAGCGCCACTGATTGGCATCCAGGTCCTTACCCACACCGTGGGTGGGCAGCAGGTGATGGTCCCACTGGTAGATGCGGTCGTTCTCGGCCCCCCGGAGCACGTCGATCAGGTGGTTCACCCCAAAGCGCTGGCCGGTGCGGTAGGCAGCGCTGAGCGCCATGCGCGCGGCCTCGGTGCCGTCCCAGGTGTCCACCGGGTTGAGGCAGGTATCGCAGTTGCCGCAGGGCTCCGGCAGGTCCTCACCAAAATAGCCCAGCAGCGCCTGGCGACGGCAGCTGGTGATCTCACACAGGCCCAGCATGGCATTGAGGCGATGAGCTTCGGCTCTCTTATGTGCCTCGTTCCCCTCGGAGTTGGCCATCATCTGCCGCAGCTTGATCACGTCCTGCAGGCCGTAGACCATCCACGCGTCGGCGGGTTGGCCGTCGCGGCCGGCGCGGCCGGTTTCCTGGTAGTAGCTCTCCACGGTCTTGGGCAGGTCCAGGTGGGCTACGAAGCGCACATCCGGTTTGTCGATGCCCATGCCAAAGGCGATGGTGGCCACCACGATCACCCCTTCTTCCTTTAAAAAGCGCGACTGGTGGTGGGCGCGCAGTTCGCTGGATAAACCGGCGTGGTAAGGCAGGGCGGTAAAGCCTTCCTCGCAGAGCCAGGCGGCGGTCTGCTCGGTCTTGTTGCGGGACAGACAGTAAACGATACCGGCGTCGTTGGGGTGCTCGTGCTTGAGGAACTTCAACAGTTGGTTCTTGGGGTTGTGCCGCGGCGCAATCCGGTAGCAGATATTCGGCCGGTCGAAGCCGGCAATAAACTGCCGGGCTTCCCCCAGGTCCAGCCGGCTGACAATCTCGGCCCGGGTGCGGGCGTCGGCAGTGGCGGTGAGCGCAATGCGCGGCACATCGGGGAACTGCTCGTGCAGCAGCGTTAGCTTCAGGTAGTCGGCACGGAAATCATGGCCCCACTGGCTCACACAGTGGGCTTCATCGATGGCGAACAGGGCGAGCTGGCTCTGGACCAGCAGCTCCAGCATACGCGGCTGGTTGAGCCGCTCCGGGGCGATGTACAGCAGGTCCAGCTCGCCGGCCAACAGCTGGTTTTCCACTGCCTCGGCCTCGAAGGGCGGCAGGGTGGAGTTCAGGTAGCTGGCGCGAATGCCCAGTTGCCTGAGCGCATCCACCTGGTCCTGCATCAGGGCAATCAGCGGCGAGATGACGATGGCGCAGCCGTCCCTGACCAGTGCTGGCACCTGGTAGCACAGTGACTTGCCGCCGCCGGTGGGCATCAGTACCAGGGCGTCGCCACCGGCCAGCACGGTATCGATGATGTCGTCCTGGGGTGGGCGGAATTCGGCGTAGCCGAAGGTGTCCTGGAGTATTTGCTGAGGGTCCCGCATGGAAAACTCAGGTTAGCAGGCAGGAAATCTGGCGGGAACCGGAATGAAAGCTATTTCGACTGCTTTTTCTTGCGGGCCGCCACGGCTGGCCGTTTTTTGGTGCGGGGCTTTCCCGGTGGCTTTTTCCTGCCAGCGGCAGGCGGTTTGCGCGGCGTCTCGTCGCCGGCTGCGACCGGGCGTTTGCGCGGTGTGCTCGCCGGAGCCTCATCACCACGCCTGGTGCTGGCGCCGGCCCGGGCATCGCGTTCCTGGGCGCGCTTCGAGCTCGCCTTGGCGATCTGCAGCCGCTGGCCCGACACCCAAACACCCTTGAGGTGATTGAAGATTTCCTTCGGCATGCCGTCGGGCAGGTCGACCGTGGCATGCGTGTCATAGATCTCAATGCGGCCGATGTACTCGGAATCGATCTCGGCCTCGTTGGCAATGGCACCGACGATATTTCCCGGCTTTACACCGTGGTCGTAGCCCACCTCGATGCGGTAGCGCACCATACCCTTGTCGGGCCGGGGTACGTCACGTTCTTCGCTGCCCGGGCGGCGAGAGGCCGCGGGTACGGGGGAGGCTTCCTTGTGGCGGCGTTTCTCGCGTTCCTCCGCGCGGCGTTCCGGCGTTTTGCGCAGTTTCTCCTTGGCGAACAGGGGCTGCTTGTCCTGGGCCATGGCGACCAGGGCGGCGGCCACCTCAATCACCGGAACGCCGTACTCATGCTGGTATTCATCGACCAGGGTGCGGAACTTGTCGAGGTCGTCGCTGCTGTCCAGCGTTTCCGAGATGCGCGCCTTGAAGCGTTTCACGCGGGTGTTGGACACATCCTCGGCGCTGGGCATTTCCATCTTCTCAATGGTCTTGCCGGTGGATTTCTCGATGGCGCGCAGGAGGCGGCGCTCGCGGTTTGACGCAAACAGGATCGCGTCTCCCTCGCGCCCGGCACGACCGGTGCGGCCAATGCGGTGCACGTAGGCTTCCACATCGTAGGGAATGTCGTAATTGAGCACGTGAGAGATGCGCTCCACGTCCAGGCCCCGGGCTGCCACATCTGTGGCCACCAGAATGTCCAGGCGGCCTTTTTTCAGCGCTTCTACGGTTTTCTCACGCTGGGCCTGGGCGATGTCGCCGTTCAGGGCGGCGGCCGCATAGCCGCGGGCGTTCAATTTCTCGGCCAGCTCCGTGGTCGCAATACGCGTACGCACGAAAATGATCATGCCGTCGAACCCTTCCACTTCAAGAATACGGGTCAGCGCATCCAGTTTGTGCAGCCCCGACACCATCCATACGCGCTGGCGAATGGTTTCGGCTGTGGTCTGTTTGACCTTGATGATGACCTCGGCCGGGTCTTTCAGGTAGTGGCGGGTGATGCGCTTGATCGCGTCCGGCATGGTGGCAGAGAACAGGGCGAGCTGCCGCGAGTCCGGAGTTTGCTCGAGAATCCACTCCACGTCGTCGATAAAACCCATGCGCAGCATCTCATCGGCTTCATCCAGCACCAGGCATTGCAGGGCATCCAGCTTCAGTGAGCCGCGGTTCATGTGGTCCATGACGCGCCCGGGTGTGCCCACCACCACCTGGGGCCCGCGCTTCAGGCCGCGCAACTGGGTGCGGTAATCCTGCCCGCCATAAATGGGCAGCACGTGAAAACCCTCGAGGTGGGCCGCGTAGCGCTGGAAGGCCTCGGCGACCTGGATGGCCAGCTCCCGGGTGGGCGCCAGCACCAATACCTGCGGTGCGGCCAGTTTCAGGTCCAGCCGTGCCAGCAGCGGCAGGGCGAAAGCGGCCGTCTTGCCGGTACCGGTCTGGGCCTGGCCCAGCAGGTCTCGGCCTTCCAGCAGGTGTGGGATGGTCATGGCCTGGATGGCTGACGGCGTTTCGTAGCCGACTTCCACAAGGGCACGCATAAGCGGAGCCGGCAAGCCCAGCTCTTCAAAGGAGCTTGCCGTGGTGTTAGATGACATGGGTGTTCCCGGGCCTGGTGGCCCTGATTGGGGTGAGGATAGCCCTGATTGGGATGAGAAAGCCGCGCATCATACAGGATTATTCGCTGCGCAGCTCTGGTGTCCTGCGATGGCTACATGGATGCCGTGGTACTTTTCAAGAAGCCTGGATGACCTGCTCCGCAAACGCCTGCATGCGGTCCATACCGTCGGGCCCGGCAAAGAAGAAGGCCGGCACCATGATGCGGCCCACACCCAGTTCCTGCATCTGTTCGAGGCCGACCTTCGGGTCGGCCATATGGGCGCCGAACATGGCGTTGATCTCGATGCTGTCCGGGTCGCGGCCGGCGTCTTCACAGCCCTGGCGCAGCTTGCCGATCAGGCCACCCAGGCGCTCGGCGTCACCTTCACCCGGGAAGTAACCCTGGGCGATTTTCACGGCGCGGCGGATGGCGGCGTCGCTGTCGCCGCCCACCAGTACGGGAATGTCGCCGTTGACCGGCCGCGGGCTGCAGGTAGCGGGCTCGAAATCCACAAACTCACCGTGAAACTCCGCGTGGGGCCCGGCCCACAGGGCGCGCATGGCCGCCACGTATTCGTCGTTGCGGGCACCGCGCCGCTCCCAGGCCACACCCAGCGCGTCGAACTCCTCCTTCATCCAGCCCACGCCCAGGCCCAGCTCCACCCGGCCGCCGGACAGGGCATCCAGGGTGGCCAGCTCCTTGGCGAGGATCAGCGGGTTGCGCTGGGGCACGATCAGGATGCAGGTGCCCAGCCGCAGGGTAGGCGCGGCGGCCGCGGCAAACGCCAGCCAGATCAGCGGGTCGGGAATAGGCGTGTCGGGTTCGGCGGGAATCTTGCCGTCGGCGGTGTAGGGATACTTGGAGTGAATCGAATCCGGCAGGATTACGTGCTCCCCACCCCACACCGATTCAAAGCCTGCGGCTTCGGCGGCGCGGCATATATCCAGTGCGGCATTGCCGTCGATGGCAATGCTGCTGGCGAAGGCCAGTGCAACTTTCATGGATGAGTCTCCTTATTATTGTTGGGATTATTGTTGGGATTGCTGTGCCGCCTGCGACGCCTGGTTTTTGGCTTCCTCCAGTTGCGAGGTCAAGGTGCCCAGGTCGAAGTAGTCGCGCCAGGCGCGGATCTTGCCGTTCTCGATCTCAAAGGTGCCCATCACCGGCATCACCAGCTTGTAGTCGCCCGGTAGCGTGAAGTTGTCGATGCGCTCGGTGAGCACCCTGTCGCCATTCTCCGCAATGCTCAGCACTTCCCAGTCCACACCGGTCAGCTCCATGCCATGGCGCAGGGCCGGTTCCACCACGGCCTTGCCTTCCAGCCGTTCCATGGGAATGTTGTCGTAGACGATGTCGTCGGTGAGGGCATCGATCACCGCGTCCATGTCCATGCGGTTCCAGGCGTCGATGAAGTCCAGCACGATCTGCGTATTGCTCATGGGGCGCTCCTGAACTCGATGTGCAGGGCCTTCAGTGACCTCAGCAGGTAGTGGGGGTGATAGCTGAAATCGTTCTTGCCCTCGGCAAACCACATCTCGTCGATGCGATCGACCAGCGCCCTGAAGGTCCAGTACAGTTCGCGCCGGGCCAGCGGTGCGCCCAGGCAGTGGTGCTTGCCGGAGCCGAAGGCCATGTGGGCGCCGGGTTTCTCGCGCTCCAGGTCGAGTTCATCCGGCAGCTCGAAGCGGCGCTCGTCCCGGTTGGCGGCGGCGTAGCGCACATTGACCAGGCTGCCGGCGGGGATGGTGGTGCCCCCCAGCTCCACGTCTTTTGCGGTGGCGCGCATCAGACTCTGCACCGGTGATTCCAACCGCAGCACTTCTTCGATAAACGGTTTCAGGTAGCGGTCCGGGTCGGCCTTCAGTTGCTGCCATACCTCGGGGTGTTCGATCAGCAGCTTCACGCCTGCGGAGATGGCATTGGTGGTGGTCTCGGAGCCGCCCACGAAGGTATCGGCCATCATCTCCGCGTGCAGTTCGTTGTCGGTCATGGGCCGGCCCCATTCCTCGATCACGGTGTTCACCAGGCTGCTGAGCAGGGAGTCGTCCGGGTGCTCTCGCAAATGCTCGAAGATCGGCTGGAAGTAGTGCTGGGCCTCGATCTCCTTTCTCACGGAGGCCAGTTCCTCGTCCTCACTTTGCATCAGGCTGATGCGGTGGAAGAAAGCCTCGGTCCATTCCTTGATCTGCCAGATGTCATCCGGGTTGGCGCCCATCTGCCGACCGATGATCAGCAGCGGCAGGGGGATGGCGAACTGCCGCACCCAGTCGCAGTGGCCGTCATCGATGAAGTCGTCGATCAGCCGGTAGGCCAGGTCGCGCACCTCGTCGTCCAGGGCCTCGATCTTCTTGGGGCGGAAGGCGTCGTTGAACACCGCGCGCAGGGCCTTGTGGTCGGGATCGTCGCGCCCGGCCAGGGTCTTGGCGGGTACCCAGCCCTCGTTCTGGAAGGTCTCGGTCACGCGTTTGGCCCGCTCGCTGGGCTCGGTGGCGTCGGTGAGGTAAGTGATCTCGTTAGTGAAATTCTCGGTGTCGGTGAGCACCCGCCGCACGTCTTCAAAGCGCGTAATCACATACATGCCGCTGAAGGGGCACTGGTAGGCTGGCGCCTCATCGCGCAGGGTTTTGTAGGCGTCGTAGGGGCACTGCTGGGTGCCGATATCAAACAGGTTTACCTGCGGGGTGGGGTCTGCCGCCACTTGTTGGCCCTCTTGATTATGTGATGACACTTGTGAGAAGCGGCAACCAGTCTAGTATCTCGGAAAGATGATGTAACGGAAAAATGAGCAACGGGGACAGACTATGGATGCACGACTGGAAAAGCTGTTGGACAAGCAGGCCATCGAAGAGGTGGTGATGCGCTACAGCCGCACCCTGGACTGGCTGGACACCGAAGGGCAGGGTAGCTGCTACTGGCCCGATGCCGACATCAACTACGGCTTCTATGCCGGTGACGGCGCCGGCTGGGTGCCGGTGGTGATGGAGGTGGAGCTGGGGTCTGAGCGCCGCTGGCACCTGTGCGGTGGCCTGCTGATTGCTGTGGAGGGTGATCGCGCCAGCAGCGAGTGCTATGGCTTCACGGTGAGCTGCGCGCCCGACCAGCCCGGAGAAAAAATGGATAGCTTGTTCGGCGGCCGCTACCTCGACGAGTGGGAAAAGCGCGACGGCGAGTGGCGCATTATCAGGCGCAAGTACATCCTGGATTTCACCTACCAGTTACCCAACGGGCTGGCGGGGCTGGCCGAGTCGGGGTTCGAGCTACCTATTCTGCAAATTCAGCAGCCCGGTCACCCGGAGTACCGGCCGCTCTAACGAAATCCCGGTTTTATGGGTGCCTGGCTTCCGCCGCCCCGGTTGACGCAGGTCATTGAGGCTGGGGTCGCTTTGGCGGGACTATTAATGAATGTCCACAGTGGCGCGCTTCGAGATTTCCCACACCCGCTTTCTCGATGAGAAAGGCGCCGTGGTGGGCGAGCTGCCGGCCTTCGCCCGGGACGAGGCCCTGCTCAAGGACCTGTACCGCTGGATGCTGCTGACCCGGGAATTCGACACCCGCGCGGTCACCCTGCAGCGCACTGGCCAGCTCGGCACTTATCCCTCTTCACTCGGCCAGGAGGCTGTGGGCGTTGGCCTCGGCCATGCCATGCGGCCCGATGATGTGTTCGTGCCCTCCTTCCGCGAGCAGGGCGCCCAGTTTATTCGCGGTGTGACCCTCACCGAACTGTTCCTGTACTGGGGCGGTGATGAGCGCGGTTCCGACTACGCCGGGCCGCGGCAGGACTTCCCGGTGAACGTACCCATCGGCAGCCAGGCCGGCCACGCCGCTGGGGTGGCGCTGGCCATCAAGCTGCGGGGAGAGAGCCGTGCCGTGGTCTGCGGGCTGGGAGATGGCGCGACCTCCAAGGGCGATTTCTATGAAGCCATGAACATGGCGGGCGGCTGGCAACTGCCGCTGGTGTTTGTGATTAACAACAACGCCTGGGCCATCTCGGTGCCACGCTCGGCCCAGAGTGCGGCGGAAACCCTGGCCCAGAAAGCCATCGCTGCCGGCTTCGACGGCTGCCAGGTGGACGGCAACGATGTGATTGCCGTGCGCCACGCCACCGAACAGGCCCTGGCTAAGGCCCGCGACGGCGGCGGGCCGACGCTGGTGGAGGCCGTCACCTACCGACTCTCAGACCACACTACCGCCGATGATGCCTCCCGCTACCGCCCGGAAGCCGAAGTGAGCGCCGCCTGGCAGGCAGAACCGCTGCTGCGCCTGCGCAACTACCTGACGGCCGCCCACGGCTGGAGTCGCGATGACGAGGAGGCGTTGATTGCCGACTGCAAGGCGCAGATCGACGCGGCCGCCGAGACCTACCTCGCCACCCCACCGCAACCCGCCCATGCCATGTTCGACTACCTGTATACCGAGCTGCCCGCACCGCTTAGGGCGCAGTATGAAGCCCTAAAGGCGCTGGAGTAGGGCTTTGGCAGAACTCACCCTGATCGAAGCCATCAACCACGCCCTGCATGCGGCCATGGCCGCTGATGACGAGGTGCTGGTGATCGGCGAGGACGTGGGTATCGACGGCGGCGTGTTCCGGGCCACTGACGGCCTGTTTACCGAGTTTGGCGAGCAGCGGGTGCTGGATACGCCGCTGGCGGAGGTGGGCATTGCCAGCGTCAGCGTGGGGCTGGCGGCCCAGGGTTTCCGGCCGGTGGCGGAGATCCAGTTTTCCGGCTTTATGTATTCCTGCCTCGACCAACTCATCAACCATGCCAGCCGGCTGCGCAACCGCACCCGTGGCCGACTGAGCTGCCCCATGGTGCTGCGCGCGCCCTATGGCGGCGGGATCGGCGCGCCGGAGCACCACTCCGAGAGCATGGAAGCCCTGTTCGCCCATATCCCGGGCCTGCGGGTAGTAATTCCCAGTTCACCGCAGCGCGCCTACGGCCTGTTGCGGGCGGCCATCAGCAACCCGGACCCGGTGGTGTTCCTGGAACCCAAGCGCGTCTACCGGGCGCTGAAGGAAGAGGTGGAAATCGACGGCGAGGTGCTGCCGCTGGATACCTGCTTTACCCTGCGCGAGGGCAACGATGCCACCCTTGTCACCTGGGGTGCCATGGTGATGGAGTGTATGTCTGCCGCCGAGACCCTGGCGGCCGAGGGCAGTCACTGCGAGCTGATCGACGTGGCCACCCTCAATCCCTTCGATGCTGAGACCGTGCTCGCCTCGGTGGCGAAAACCGGCCGCGCGGTGATCGTCGAGGAAGCGCCCTACCACGGCGGCTTCGGCGGCCAGGTGGCATCGGTGCTGGCCGAGCGCGGCCTGATGAGTTTGCGCGCGCCCGTTTCCAGGGTGGCGGGCTATGACACGGTGATGCCGCTCCCGCGCATCGAGAAGCAGTACATGCCCAACAGCGAACGCATTGCCGCCGCCGTGCGCGGCGTGATGGAGTACGACTGATGTCGGTGCTGACCCTGCCGGACCTGGGCGAAGGCCTGCAGCGCGCCGAGATTGTGAGCTGGCACGTGAATGTGGGCGACCATGTGGTCACCAGCCAACCGCTGGTGGCAGTGGAAACCGACAAGGCGGTGGTGGATGTGCCCGCGCCCCACGCCGGCACCATCAAGACCCTGTGCGCCGAGGTGGGCGAGGCCGTGGAGGTTGGCGCGCCGCTGGTGGAATTTGAGGAGGGCGCCTCGGTAGATACCGGTACCGTGGTAGGCAACCTGCAGCAGGCCCCCACCGAAACCCGCACGGAGCGCCGCGAACCGGTCTCGATGGCGGGCACCGCCACGCCGCGGGTACGCGCCCTGGCCAGGGAACTGGGCGTTGAGCTTGCCACTATTACGGGCTCCGGCCCCGACGGCGTGATTCTTTCGAAAGATGTGGAAGCCGCCGCGGCCACCGCGCCGGCGGGTTCCGAAACCCTGCGCGGTGTGCGCCTGGCCATGGCCGAGCGCATGGCCCGCGCCCATGCCCAGGTCGTGCCCGCCAGCATCCATGACGATGCCGACGTGCACCACTGGCCGGAACATACCGACGTTACCCTGCAACTGGTGCAGGCCATTGCCCATGCCTGCACGGTGGAACCGGCGCTCAACTGTTGGCTCGATATGGATAAGCAGACCCGGCAGCTACACGCTCACGTGGACCTGGGCATTGCCGTCGACACCGCCGACGGCCTGTTTGTGCCCACCCTGCGCGATGTGGCAGTGCGCGATGCCGACAGCATCCGCGCCGGTCTCGAGCGCCTCAAGCAGGACGTGCTGAACCGCAGCATCCCGCCCACCGAGTTACGCGGCCAGACCATCACGCTGTCCAACTTCGGCACCATCGGCGGGCGCTATGCGGAGCTGGTGGTAGTGCCGCCGCAGGTGGCCATCGTCGGCGCCGGGCGCGTGGAGGATGCGGTGCTGGCGGTGGACGTCAACCTGTCGGTGCGCCGGCGCCTGCCGCTGTCACTCAGTTTTGACCACCGGGCGGTGACCGGTGCCGAGGCCGCCCGCTTCCTGGCGGCCATCATCGAACAACTTGAACAAGCAGCAGAACAGCCATCATGACGGCGAGACAGCCTTGAGCCACTAAGGTAGACAGACCTGAGCCTATGAGGCAGACAGATCTGCACAAGCGACGGAGTCAGCCTTGAGCCAGGTAGCAAGTCAGCCCTCAGCCAACTATGGAAACAGCCTTGAGCCACAGAGGAAAAGAAAATGAGCGAAGCCTTTGACCTGATCGACGACTGGGGCCCGGAAAAAGTCATTCACATGCACGACGCCAGCACCGGCCTCAAGGCCATCCTGGTGATCGACAACGTGGCCTCCGGCCCCGCTATTGGCGGCTGCCGCATGGCGCCGGACGTGTCGCTGAGCGAGTGCTTTCGGCTGGCGCGGGCCATGACCCTCAAGAACGCCGCCGCAGCGCTACCCCACGGCGGCGCCAAGTCGGTGATCTTCGGCGACTCGAAAATGCCGCTGTCGCAGAAGGAAGACATCGTGCGCTCCTTCGCCCATGCCATCAAACACATCGAGGACTACATCGTCGGCCCCGACATGGGCACCGACGAGCTGTGCATGGCCTGGTGTCACGACGTGATTGGCCGCTGTGTTGGCATGCCGCGGGCCATCGGCGGCATCCCGCTCGATGAGATCGGCGCCACCGGCCACGGCCTGGCGGAATCTGTTGAGGTGGCGGCAGAGTTTATCGACCTGGACCTGAAAGGTGCCACCTTCGCCATCCAGGGCTACGGTTCGGTGGGCATTCACACCGCGCGCTTTCTGGCGGAGAAAGGCGCCACCCTGGTGGGGGCGGTGGATATCCACGGCGGCAAGGCCGACCCCAACGGCATGAGCACCGACGCGCTGTTCAAGATCAAGGGGGAGGGCGGCAAGGTCCTCGACTACGAAGGCGGCCAGGACATCACCCGCGACGAGATCATCGACGTGGCCTGCGACATCTGGGTGCCGGCGGCACGGCCCGACGTGATCACCATGGACAACGTGGACCGGCTCAACACCAAGATTGTGGCCCAGGGCGCCAACATACCCGCCTCGCCGGAGGCGGAAGCGGCCCTGGAAGCCCGGGGCACGGTGATCCTGCCGGACTTCATCTGTAATGCCGGCGGCGTGATCTGCGGTGCAGTGGAGTACCAGGGCAGCGGCGAGTACCAGGCCCTCACCACTATTTCCGAGAAGATCACCTACAACACCCGGCATATTCTCACTGCCGCCAAAGCGCAGGGCATCTCCAGCCGGCAGGCGGCGCTGGACTTCGCCCAGGACCGGGTGCGCCGGGCCATGGGTTACCGCAAGTCACACTGAGTATCCACACGGTTTGCGCGGCCATCCCGCCGTGCGAACCTGAGCGCCAGCCACTATGCTTGGTGGGGCAAGAAGAACCAGAATAACGGCGAAGACGTGAGCTCACTGTATCTAAGCCAGCGCCCGGGCGTGCGCTACGTGACCGGTGCGCTCATGTACTTTGCCCAGGGTATTCCCCACGGGCTGCTGACCATTGCGCTGCCGGCCTGGCTGGTGAGCGAGGGCGCCAGCGCCGGGCAGATCGGTTCCTACCTCGCCATCATTATGCTGCCCTGGGCCTTCAAGCTGGTGACCGGCCCGTTGATGGAGCGCTTCGAATTCCTGCCCATGGGCCGCCGGCGCCCCTGGGTGCTGGGTGCCCAGGCCGGCCTGTGCCTGGCCCTGCTGGCGCTGGGCCTGGTCGACAACCCCATTCAGCAAATGGGCCTGCTGACCGCCATCGGTTTCCTCATCAACAGCTTCGCCGCCACCCAGGATGTGGCGGTGGACGGCATGGCCATCGACGTGACCCCGATGGAGCAACAGGGGCGCCTGAATGCCTTTATGAGTTTCGGCAAGGCGATTGGCTGGAGTGCCACCGCGGCGGTGTCCGGCGTCCTGCTTGCCAACCTTGGCCTGGCCACCACCGCCATGGTCGCCGCCGGGGTCTCGGTGCTGGGCGTGTTACTGATGCTGGCCATCCGCGAGCGCGAGGGCGAACGCTTCCTGCCCTGGACCGCCGGGCAGCCCAGCCGCGTACTGCGTGCCGAGGCCTCCTTCCGCGCCGTCAGGATCGCCCTCAACCACGTGCTGTGGACCCGCACCAGCCTTATCGTGATGGGGGTGATGTTCTTCGACGGTCTGATCTACGGCTATGGCCAGGCGCTGATGCCCATCGCCGCGGTCAACCTCTTTGGCTACGCCTCGGCGGAGTGGTCGCAGCTGGTGGCGGTGATGGGGCTGGTGGGTGCGGTGATCACCGTTGGACTCGGCCCGCTGATCGACCGTGCCGGCGCCAAGCGCATGCTGGTATTCACCATTGCCCTGGTGGGCATACACGCCTTCACCCTGGCGCAAACCCAGCACCTGTGGGAGAACACCCTGTACGTGCGCAGCATGCTGTCGATCTACGTCGCAATGCTGCCTATCGTGATGGTGGCCTCGCTGGCACTGGCCATGGCGATCTGTTCCGGGCCGGTGTCGGCCACCCAGTTCGCTATTTACATGTCGGTGGCCAACCTCGGCCACACGGTGGGCGCCAAGGTGTACGGGGTGGTGGCGGAGCAGTCGGGCTATGTGCAGGCCTACACCGTGCTGAGCGTGCTGGTGATAGCCATGATCCTGGTGCTGGTGTTCTATCGCCAGGCGCCGCCCGATGACCGCAAGGCGAACCCGCGCAAACGCCACGCCATTGTGGCCGTGCCCGGCGGTGCCGTGGCGTTCTGGTCCAGCGCCATCCGCTGCCCGAAATGCCGCACCCCCATGGACCAGGTGACCTACGACGGCGTCGAGGTCGACCGCTGCCAGCACTGCCAGGGCATCTGGTTCGACGCCGGCGAGATCAAGGCGCTCAGCACCCGGGACGCCGCCGAGGAACTGGATATCGGAAGTTCCACCATCGGCCACTGGCAGGACGGACTGCAGGACTACGACTGCCCGCGCTGTGGCGGCCCCATGCAGAAAGCCCAGGTGAAGCGCCAGCCCCACATCCGCATCGAGACCTGTGTGGACTGCAAGGGCTCCTTCCTTGATGCCGGCGAGCTGAAAGACCTGACCGAACTCACCGCCGGGGAGTTCCTGCGCTCCCTCATGCCCCTGGGCAATAACCGCAACCACCGCAATCACCGCAAGTAGGGGGCACCGCGCAAGGTAGAATTCATCTACACTGACAGCTAATAACAATAAGGAGCACCACTATGGAAGTTAACGCCTACGCCATCACCGCCGAAGGCCAGGGCCTCGAGCCCTTCACCATCGAACGCCGCGAGCCCGGCCCCGAAGAAGTGCTGGTGGAACTGATGTACTGCGGCATCTGCCACACCGACCTGGTGGTGGCCAACAACGAATCCAGACAGGCCCAGTACCCGGTGGTGCCCGGCCATGAAATGGTGGGCCGCGTGGCGCAGGTAGGCGAGAACGTGACCAAGGTGGCCGAGGGCGACCTGGTGGGTATTGGCTGCATCGCCGATTCCTGCCGTAGCTGCGACCCCTGCCACGCCGGCGACGAGCACTATTGCAACTCCGGCTTCGTGATGACGTTCAATAGCACCAATCTGGCCGGCGAGAAAACCTGGGGCGGCTACAGCAGCCACTACACTATCCACGAACACTACGTGGTGAAAATCCCCGACGGCCTCGACCCGGCCGGTGCCGCGCCACTGTTGTGCGGCGGCATCACCGTCTACACCCCGCTCACGCGTTTTGAAGCCGGACCCGGCAAGCGCGTGGGCGTGGCCGGCCTCGGCGGCCTCGGCCATCTCGCCATCAAGATGGCCAAGGCCATGGGTGCCCACACCACCATGATCACCGGCTCACCCGGCAAGATCCCCGACGCCGAACGCCTCGGCGCCGACGACGTCGTCCTCACCAGCGACCCCGACCAGGTCGCCGCCCACGCCGGCAGCTTCGACCTCATCGTCAACACCATTTCCGGCGAACACGACGTCAACGCCTATCTGCCATATCTCAGCCGCAAGGGCGTGCTTTGTTACGTCGGCGCCCCCCAGGTGCCACTCCCCCTGGTGATGGGCTTACTCATCTTCGGCGACAAGGTCATGGCCGGCAGCCTGATCGGTGGTATCCCAAGCACCGAGGAAATGCTGGAGTTTTGCGCCCAGCACAACATCACCGCCGACATCGAGATGGTCGACATTCAGGACGTCAACGAGGCCTGGGACCGGATTGAGAAGAATGATGTGAAGTATCGGTTTGTGATTGATTTGGGGTCTCTAGCTTGACCACTGCTCGTTTTATCGGAGAACTACTAGGTATAGCTATGTTAGTCCTCTTGGAACCATTTGACGGCGTGACTTTTGTTTCGAGGCGCATAACTAATTGGTGACTATGCGTGAACTTATGTTGCGGCCTTGGTTATAGGTTTTGGGCTCTCGACCATTCCAAGAATTTTAAGGTTTGGGTGTATTTTGGAGCGATGGTGGGTTCCAGCGTTCCGGCCCCTGCAAAAATGGTCCGGATCTCTTCTTGACTCATATCTTTTGACCAGTCAACTACAAAGAACTCTCGTATCCCCGGGGACTTGGTTGGCGTCTCTGGATATCTTATCCATGGTAACGATGGGTTGTACTGATACTCGGCGCTAGGGGTCATAATCACCCCCATCCAGTTGGTCGCCTCATGCCACGCCGCTGCTTCGTCAACCGCGGGCCCGATGAGAGTAGTCTTATTCCCCGATAAGAACTTACCGTATGCTGTTGCGCCTCTCATCGGTATTCCCTTTCTGATTGAGTCGGGAATGAGCTTCGAACATATCCTTCCATGGGATTGAAGCGTTTTGTTGGGAGAGCCGCTGGAAAGCAGTACGATCGTGTCTGAAATGCTGATTACGTCGACATTCACGAACTCGTCAGTACCCCGCAGGCCCTCTGAAGTTCTTTTAGCTAAGTCAACCACTTGCTGTAGCTTGTGGATCACTTCGCCTGGTGGCTTCGTGAGCCAAATGCCCTTCCAACCCAGGACGTCGAGGAAAGTAACTGAGCCAGAGAGCATTTGATCGGAGTTCTCTTCCTTGGACTCTAAAGACGTTCGTAGACCCTTTATGATTTTGCTCATCAGTTATATCCGGCGAAAACGCCACCGGGTGTCGATTTCTCGACAGTGTTAATCCATTCAGCGATGGATTCGATACCTTCCCGTAATTCCTCTACCGTAAGCCCTTCTTCTGCAGCGAGCCGCCAAATCCATTCAAGGTAAGACGAAAGATCTTCTGGGTAATTTATGAAATCTTGGTTTAGCAAGCTTAAGAGCCCTGAGCCTGGTTTTCCCCCAACTCGCCCGTCGGGGCCAGTCGATATTGATTCGCCGAGGTTGCTTATATCCCACCCAGATGAACTGCGGGTAAAGCTAAAGCTATTCTTATGTCCCCAACGCCGAGAGTAGATTCCGACAGTGAATTCTTGCCCTACAGTGACGTCTTCTGGGTCGTCATTCGAGCTGGGATCGTCTATGAATGCGAGTAGATCCTCGACTGGATGGATGTGCTGATAAAACTCAGGTTCATCCGGGTCTGTGCCTCGGTTCTTTAGCATGTAATTGTGGTGTTTGACTTCAATTCCACGCTGCGTGAGAGACACGTGCAGTGAGTGGGCCACTTTCCCGAGATCATCGATCTCGCCGGGAGTAAGGCTCCTGTCCTTCGCAAGTTCTTCTCGAATTTTGGACAGCCTTTCTTGGACTTCGCTAAGCAGGCTTTCCTCGTCTTCATGAAGAGCTATTCCTTGATATGTCATATCTAAAACCTATACATGGAGTTCATGATTCGAGATGTTTCGAGAGTAGCTTCGTGCTACACGAGTGGCTTTAGCTAATCGAATGCAGGTTTCAGGTCCCAGCCTGCTTCAGATGCTTGTGGCAGTTTGCTTGACGTAAAACCCACTCGGGGCAAAAGCTTTGTCTCCGGTGACTAAATGCACCGCCGCCAAGTCCCGCAGTCGACACCGATTCTCCCCGTTAATCGATCCAAGCCGAAATTCGAGAAATACTTCATCGGTGTGCCACACGATAGACAGTATATGATCACTAAGCTAACTCACATTGCCAGACTGTTTTTCTTGAGGAGCCACAAATGAGTATCGCGGAAATGCTCGCACTTGGCGCGTCTTTTGCCACCTGTATAACGGCATTGGTGGTTTACCTTACGTTGAGGGAGATGAGAAAGCAGTGGAGACACGCTCACAAGCCAGTCCTAGCCCCAGTGCGCCAACTAGTCTACGCGTACCCGCAGAATGGCCGTTTCTACTGGCTGATGGAGAAAAATGAGAACCAAGGTTCTCTGCGGGTCGAACCTCGGTACGAGATAAGGTTATTCAACCTAGGCGGTGGTGCTGCAAGAAACATCCGTACAAGATGGGAGCTAGATGTCCAAGGTGTGGTGAAAACACTCCAACATCTAAATCAGGCTAACTCTGGCTCTGGAAGCAATAGCATCGAGCTTGATGACAGTTTCTTGAAGCTGGAGGCATCTGGCGGAGGTATGGTGGTCAACTTGGAGGCAGACTTGGAGAATTCCTTTGACTACCTAATGCCCGCGTCAGTCGATGCACAAGGGCTAGCAGTGTCATTGCCTATGTCTTTCATCGTTTTGGCTAGCGAGTACTTCGTGCAAGGCTATAGACTTCCAGATAGCCGGAGTGCAAGTTCGACACTAGGCAACATCCCGAAAGTATCGATGTCACTGCAGTTCTACGACTTGTTTGGTAGGCGACACAAGAGCAAGATTACGTTTTCACTGAATTTGAACTATCTCCAATCTTCTTCAGGCGGTGAAGTAAGGCACTTTACGGCGTCGCTAGAGTATGAGACTGCAAGTTAGTCTTTCAGCCTCTAGCCGGGTGCACCTCAGTCTAGTGCAGACCTGCCGATCTGATCGGTAACCCTTGGCATATAGGCTCCTCAGGGTCCGCATAGCCGCTTTAGACGGACATGTTTGTCTTCTGTGACAAGACCATAGCCGACGACCTGATCCTTGGTATCCCTTCTATGCAAGAAGTGCTGAAGTTCAGCATACAACCTAACATCGCCGCCGATATGGGAGTAGTCGATGAGCCAGCTTTCGCCGCGCATGGAAGCTGAGACTCCTGTTCAGTTGTGGCTTTGCGTGAAGCAAGCATTTCAAATCGCCATCTTTCGGCCGGAATTGTAGTCGTAGTCCTTTATAAATCCTTGACTGTGCGGTGCTCACTCTAATACTGTCTATATATACAGCTATATGAAATCTGGGAGGATATGATATCGTGATATCAGTTTTTCCCATGGGAGGAAAGAGTGGCGAACAACTTACTGATAAGGGACTTGGACGACCAAGAACTCTTGTGGCTGAAAGATAATATACCGAGTGGCCTTTCGCAGAACGAGTACCTGAAACAGATCATTTCTCTGGCGAAGGACTCCTCGCAGCAGATACCGCTATTCTCAGTTGCTAAGGAACCTACACGGGTTTATGGCAGCCTCCCATTCAAATTCATCGATCTGTTTGCTGGCGTCGGAGGGTTTAGGAGTGGTCTGACTGCGGCCGGTGGCGAGTGTGTGTTTACCAGTGAATGGGATAAATACGCTGCAAAAACCTACCAAGCTTGGTATGGAGATGATCACATATATACGGGAGACATAAGAGAGCTTCCCCCAATGGATATTCCAGACCATGACGTGTTATGCGCGGGGTTCCCCTGCCAACCGTTTTCGCTAGCTGGTGTTTCAAAGAAGAACTCTCTTGGTCGAGCTCACGGTTTTGACGATGCGACACAAGGCAACCTATTTTTCACGATTATGGACATAGTCGATGCCAAGCGGCCGCCGGTCTTGTTTCTCGAGAACGTCAAAAATCTCAAGTCGCACGACCGAGGCCGCACATGGAAGGTAATCGAAGAGAGCATTCTTGACAGAGAGTACGCTATTTACTCAGACGTTGTTGATGCGTGCCACTGGGTGCCGCAGCACAGGGAGAGGATCTTCATTGTCTGCTTCGACAAGTGTGTGTTTGGCCGCGAAGACCAAATCAGCTTTCGCTTTCCCAAGCCTGAAATTGACCACGTGCCAACCCTCTCCGATGTATTGTCAAAGCAGCCTCCGGACGATAAATACATGCTCTCTGACAAGTTGTGGCAGTTTTTGAAGGACTATGCAAAGAAACACAGGGAGAAGGGTAACGGTTTTGGTTACGGCCTTAACACAGGTAAAGATGTCTCTAGAACTATGAGTGCGAGATATCACAAGGACGGATCGGAGATATTGATAGAGCAAGAGGGTTGGAGGAATCCTAGGAGGCTTACGCCGAAAGAAGCGAAGTATCTCCTCGGATATGTCGACAGGTTCGCCGAAATATTTGGCCACGCAGATGGATTTCCACAAGTAGTATCAGATACTCAGGCATATCGTCAGTTCGGCAATAGTGTGGTCCCACTTGTGGTTGAAGAGATTGCGAGAGCTATCACCAATGTCATGGTTGATACACTTCGCAACGCAAACAATGGTTGCCTGATAAAAGGACGTCGTATCTCAGTACCCTAGATGAACGATGTCCATGATAGGCCCACTCGTAGCTACAACATGTCGAGGATTCGGTCACGCGACACTAGACCTGAAATGCGTGTGCGAAAAGTCTGCCACGCAATGGGCCTGAGGTATCGTCTTTGCGACAAGACTCTCCCCGGCAAACCAGATTTAGTTTTTCGTAAGCACATGACGGTCATTCAGGTACATGGTTGCTACTGGCACTCCCATGACTGCAAATACGGACGCGTCGCTCCGAAGACAAATGCTGAATGGTGGCAGTCAAAACGAGATCGTACAATCGAGAAAGACGCTGAAAACAACGCTGCACTGGAAGCGCTTGGGTGGAGAGTTATTGTGATTTGGGAGTGCGAAACCAAGGATGAGGAAGAGCTACGTTCTCGTATCGCTAGGTGCTTTGGTCTAGCAGATTTTCCTCAGTGACAGCATCGTACAGCGCCTCTAAAGACATCCGCAGCTTTTTATTTACTGAAATTCGCCATTGTGGCCTGACATGAGGTTTTTCTGCCTTTATCTCATGGGCCGGATCGTAGTACACAGTTTTTCCTGCGATCGAAGTCAGATACTCCCAGACGCTGGTTCCCTCACAAACAAGTACTCGGCCGGTGAATCTGTATTCGGCATCGTGCCCTACACTTGTACCTTGATAAGGGCGCTTCTCATACTCTACGTAACATGCCTGACTGTGCTTTTTGTTCCAAGACGAAAGCAATTTGTCTAGTGTCCAGCCGGATACTAAGACTCCGCTATCTGCGTCATGCAGGGTGACGCAGATTTCTCCTGAGACATCGAAACTCGTACTCGCAGAATCGTAACCATCGAGACCGAGTACAAAGCGTTTGCCGGGTCGTCGCTGGTTTGGAGTGGCAAATCGGAAGATCCCATTGAACACAATGCGCCCATCCGGTTTATCACTTTTCCATCCGTAAGCTGCCATGAATTCTCTGAAGGTGTGTTCACCTTCAAAACCTGCATCAGCCGTTGGCGTCATGAGCGAGATTTTCCCTCCCCGTTTGAATGACTTTAACTCGAAGCCATGTTTGTCGGGTTCTTTTTCCGCGTTCGCTGGGATTCCGAGCAAGGCTTCAAGCGTAAAGCCAGCTCCCTGGTTTCCCTTGAAGGCGACTGGCCGAGTATTCCCTGGTTTGAGGATTATTGAAGGGTGCCACGTCCCGCAAAGTCCAGAGAGTTCCTTTAATAGTCGCTGGCGCCCCGTATCCCCAATGGGTACTCCAAGGTCGTGCTTGAAAAGCAGCGGTACTACCTTAGATGCTGGCAACTCTGGGAACTCACTTGCCAGTGGGTCTTCGCGCTCTGTGAGAACAACACCGAACATTCTCCGCGCGGAGTTTGAACCAATCACGAGAATCCTTCGCCCGTAGAGTCGCTGGCGATCCCGTCTTAAGGCGTCGGGCGCGTGTTCCCGACATCCTTTTAGGAAGCCTGAGAACCGCACTTCGGGATACTGAAAATAGTTGATGATTTTGGCGCCGGGGGCGGAGTGGGCTTCTCCTTTTTTGTCGATCCAGTAGAAATCAGGAATCATCTCCACTTTTGGCATGCCTGCGAGCGAGTGGCGTTTCATTTTACTCATGCTGGCAGAGCGATAAGCCAAAGCCGCTGGGAACATAGTTAAGATGTTCTTCGCTCCTGCCGAGGCAAGAACTACTTGGTTTTTTTCATTGTCCTGCCTGCGCGCGAGATGCTTAACGTAGATTGTTTTGACGCCGTGCGAGCGGAACAGATTCTCGAGCTCCCCGAAATCTGTGATACCAGATTGAAGTTCAAGTTGCTTCTGTTTCACAGTCGAATTCAGTCTCATAGCCTAAGCGGTGATCGATAGCTTACATTAAACCGATTTGAAGCGAATTCTGGGTCGGCAGGTGCAGCTGCTTGCCTTTTTGCTGGTTTTCTCGGAGTAGCTCATAGATATAATCATTATAGTTTTACAAGTAGTTCGATCTTGTAAACAGCGAATTGTGCGCTGAGTTAACTAAGAGAATTGGCCCTTGGATCTTAAATTGATCGACCTCTTTAGAAGTGGCGCCCAGGAACACTGGTACGAAGCCTACGACATCCTACATCGCGAAGCGCCGGTGTTGCGCCTGGAGGGCGAGGGCTTCTTCCCGGGCACCGATGGATTTGTGCTGACGCGCTACGAAGACATCGACCGAGTGGTGAAGGATCCGCTCCGGTTTCCGCCGATCTCGACCTTGATGCTGGAACAGATTGCGGCATCGGATACCCCTGTTGAAGACATGGATTACATCAACGTGATGATGGTCTCCATGTTGACGCTGCGGCCGACGGTGGAATTGTGGCGCTCGCATCGCAAGGAGCTGACGGATCCCTGGGTGGGGCCGGGGTCCGGGCGGCATACGGAGATGATTACCGGGCATGCGGATGAGCTGATTGATGCGTTTCCCGCGTCTGGTGAGATCGACTTTATCCAGGCATTTGCCCGGCCTATGCCGCAGCGGGTCCTAGCGGCAGTGCTGGGTTTTCCGCCGGAGGATATTCCGCAGCTCGCCGAGTGGGGGGAGGCGCAGGTGATGCCCTATGTGTATGGGGAGGGGCATCTCAACAAGCTCACCGAGGAGCAGTTGGCGGCGCAGTTCAAGCAGCTCGATGGCTTCAAGGAATACGTGCAGGAGCAGGTGAAGCGCAAGCGGCTGGAACCTGCCGATGACATGATCACCTTCCTCACCCAGGCCAATTATGAGGCGCTGGGTCGGCCGCTCACCGATATGGAGATCAACGGCATTGTCTATGCCATGGTGATTGGCGGGCTGGAGACCACCCAGTACGCACTGGAAGAGCAGGCCCAGTTGATCTGCGAACAGCCCGGGCTGTTTGAGACGTTGAAGGCCGATCGCTCGCTGATTCGCACTTTCATCGAGGAGGGCATGCGGCTGCGCTCGCCCACCCAGGGGCTGTCCACCCGCACCACCGGGCAGGACGAGGTGTTCCAGGGGGTGGAGGTGCCGGCGGGCTCCACGCTGCACCTGCGCTGGGGGGCGGCCAATGTCGATGAACACGAGTTTGAATGCCCGCGGGAGCTGAAACTCGACCGCAAGGCGGCCAGCCGCCACCTGGCGTTTTCGGCGGGGCCGCGGGTGTGCCCGGGGGCGGGGATTTCGCGGCTGGAGCAGACCATTGCCTGGAACCGGCTGCTGGATCGGCTCGAGTCCATGGAGTTTGCGCCCGGCAACACCTTCGAGCACCAGCCCGGCATTATGCTGGGCACCAGGGAGCTCAAGCTCAATATCACTCTCAATAATTCACCTGATAACTCACTGAATAGCTCACTCAACGAAGACGGCAGCGCCGACTGAAGGAGACCCAGCATGGCCACCATTCTTGCGCATATCGATATCCAGCCCGGCAAGGAGGCAAAGTGGGAGGCGATTATCGCCGACATGGTCAAGCAGACCTTCGAGCAGGAGGAGGGGGTGCTGCGCTACGAGTACTTCAAGGGCCAGACACCCAACCACTACTACTGCCTGCTGTCCTTCGACGACAAGTGGGCCTTCTATGTGCACCAGGCCTCGGACTACCACGAGGGGCATGATTTCTCGGATGTGATTGCGGGGATTGAGCTTGAGTACATCGACCCGGTGCGCAATGCCTGCGACCTGCCCGCCACCGAAAACCCGCCGCTGCCGGAAGATGCCACCGAGCTGTTGAAGCAGACCGAGGCCGCCTTCCCGATTGCCATTGCTTCCTGGTGGGCCGAACGCGCCTGAGGCGAACGCTTTCTGTAATACCGGGGCTGCTATAGTTCAGGCAGACGTTTATCGAGGCCCCGTGGTTATGGATACCTCGCAACACACCCTGCACACCCTGTTCGATCAGCTCGGCCTGCCCTCAGGCCAGGGCGCCATTGACAGCTTTCTTGAGAATCACACCCTCGACCGCGATACCCGGCTGGACCAGGCTGACTTCTGGAGCGCGGGCCAGGCCCAGTTCATTCGTGAGGCGCTGGAAGAAGACTCCGACTGGTCGGAGATCGTCGACCAGCTCGATACGCTGCTGCGCGGCTGAGCTACCGGGCGGGCGACGGGGCGCCGGGCTCTTCTGCCGCCCCGCGCAGGCGCAGTTTACCGGCGATCAGGAAGGCGACCCCGAAAGCGAAGGGGACCAGGCCCCAGATGGCCTCGGCGGGCCCGCTGGTGACCCACAGCGCGATAGTCACGGGGAGGCCCAGCGCCAGCCAGATCAGGCCCCACTTGTAGTCGGTCTTGTAGCTGCTGGAGGCGCCGGTCATCAGGCGAATGGTCTCGGGGTCGAGCTGGGCGCCGCTTTCGGCGAGCTTGAGCAGGGCGTCCATCTGCCGGGCACGCATCTTGTAGAAAAACAGCGCGGCGGTGACCGGAATCACCCCGAAAATCAGCACCGTGGCCGCCATGCCGATGTGTAGTCCGTTCATGCCCCGGGGTCCTCTCAATGGCTCTATGCGGCCTATTGTAACGAGTGAGGTGGGGGCAGTGGCAGGGGTTTCGCCGTGCGATGCACATTGCGAGACAAGGCGCAGGCTATGTTGTGGCAGGGCTCTCATCCCCGGTGGATTTGAGTACACTGGGTTTCGCGGTTGCCACTCTAAACCTGGAGCCCCCATGGCTGACAAACCCGTGCCCACCGGGCTGGCGCTCACCCCGCTGGACGACACCTTCCGGACCGATCCGTACCCGGTGCTGAAGGACCTGCGCGAGCGCGATCCGGCCCACCACGATACCGAGCTCAATCGCTGGTTCTTCTGCGAGTACGCCGAGGTGAAGCGCATTCTGCGCGATCCCGATTACTTTTCCGACCCGCATAAATCCCGGGAAGACAGCTTTGCCCGCTTCCTGCTGCGCGGCCTGGAGGACGGTGAGGAAGTCAGCATGCTGCTGGCGGATGAGCCGGAGCACAAGCGCCTGCGCAACCTGGTCAACGATATCTTCACCCCGAAGGCGGTGCAGGCCTGGCACGACCGTATCGTCGAGGTGATCGAGGCCCAGCTCGACAACATCGAAGGCCCGGAGTTCGACCTGATCGCCGACTACGCGGGCCCGGTGCCCACGGTGGTGATTGCCGAGATGATGGGCATTCCTGCCGAGCAGCATGCGGAATTCAAGGAATGGTCGGATACCGTGGTGCTGTCCAGTTTCAACCCGGCGCCCACCGAGCAGGACCTGGCCGAGAGTGTCGCGGCGCGGGACAAGCTGGTGGCGTTTTTCCTCGAGCAGATTGCAGCGCGCCGGGCCCGGCCAGGGCCCGATGTGATCTCGCAGATGCTGGCCGCCGAGTTCGACGGCGAGCGCCTGAGCGACCGGGACATCGTCAACCAGTGCAACCTGCTGCTGGTGGCGGGCAACGTCACCACCACCGATATGATCGGCAACGGCGTGAAGGCCCTGCTGGCCCACCCGGAGCAGCTCGCCAAACTGCGCGCCAACCCGGAGCTGATCGGGGCGACGGTGGAAGAGGTGTTGCGCTACGACTCGCCGGTCACCAACTCCGGTCGCATCAGCCACGAGGAGATCGAAATTGCCGGCTGCCCGATCCGCAAGGGCGAGTCACTCAATGTGTCGCTGGCAGCGGCCAATCGCGACCCGTTGGTTTACGACAATCCCGATGTGTTCGATATCGAGCGCAAACAGATACCCCACCAGGCCTTTGGCGGCGGCCGCCACCACTGCCTGGGGGCGTCGCTGGCGCGCCTGGAAGGCGGCGAGGCCATCCTGCGCCTGTTGCAGCGTTTCCCCGATCTCGCCATGAGCGACCGGGGCTTTGAGATGGCCGGTATTCCCGCCTTCCGCGGCATGACAAGCTGCTGGTTGCGCATTTAAGGCCTTGGGGCCTGGACGAGGGTTTATGGCGGAATTGCAGTTTCTCGGCGCCACCGAAGGCGTCACCGGCTCAGCCTACCTGCTGCGCGCCCGCGGCGCGACGGTGCTGCTGGAGTGCGGCCTGTACCAGGGCAGCCGCGAGGAAGAGAAGGGCAATCGCGCACCTTTCCCCTTCGATGTGGATGAACTGGATGCCGTGGTGATCTCCCACGCCCACCTCGACCACTCGGGCCGTTTGCCCATGCTGGCGGCGGCAGGCTACACCGGCCCGGTGTACATGACCCGGCCCACCGCCGCGCTGCTCGACATCATGCTGAAGGATTCCGCCTCCCTGGAAGAGCGGGATGCGGAGTGGGAGAACCGGCGCCGGCGCCGGGCGGGCAAGGAAGAGGTCGTACCGCTGTACACCCTGGACGATGCCGAGTCGGCCCTGAAACTGTGCGAGGGTATCCCCTACGGCGAGCGCCGTGAAATCGCCGGCGGTTTTTCGCTGTGTTACCGGGATGCCGGGCACATCCTCGGCTCGGCGATCGTTGAACTGTTTGTGGAGGACGGTGGCGATGAACGCAAGTTGGTGTTCTCGGGTGACCTGGGCAACAGTGACGCGGCCCTGCTGCGCGACCCGGAGATCGTCGACAGCGCCGATGTGCTGCTACTGGAGTCCACCTACGGTGACCGCGAGCACCGCAGCATGGAAGAAACCCTCGCAGAGTTTGCCGACGTGATCGAGCGCGCCACCCGGGGGCGGGGTAATGTGCTGATCCCGTCGTTTGCGGTGGGTCGCAGCCAGGAGATCATCTTCCACCTGGGGGAGTTCTACCGGCAGGGCCTGTTGCAGCGCCACGCGGTGTACCTGGACAGCCCCATGGCCATTGCCGCCACCGCGGTCTACCAACGCTTCCAGCACGTTTTTAATCATGAGGACCGGGAGGAACTGCACGACACCGAGTCGGGCAGCCTGCACGATTTCCTGCCCAACCTGCATTACACGGCGGATACCCAGGCCTCCATGGCGCTGAATCGCGTCACCGAGGGGGCGATCATCATCGCCGGCAGCGGTATGTGCACCGGCGGCCGTATTCGCCACCACCTCAAGCACAACCTGTGGCGGCGGGGTGCCCACGTGGTGATGGTGGGTTTCCAGGCCCGCGGCACGCCGGGCCGCGCCCTGGTGGATGGCGCCCACTCCCTGCGCCTGGCAGGAGAAGATATTGCCGTGCGCGCGGAAGTGCATACCCTGGGTGGGTTCTCTGCCCATGCCAGCCAGTCGCAGTTGCTCGACTGGGTGGGCGGGTTCAAGCAGCGGCCGCGCATCTTCCTGGTACACGGTGAAGACGATGCCAAGGCGGCGCTCAAGTCAAAACTGGATGAGGGCGGCTGGCAGGCGGAGATCGCCGAGACCGGCGCCAGGGTGCAGCTATGACCAAACCACGTAAACCGGCGGGCGGCCGCCACGACGGCGGCGAGCCGCTGGACGCCACTTTCCCCTCCGCCCTGCAGGAATCGGGCGCCGCCGATCTGCACCCGGTCACGCCGCAAACGGAATCCAGTTCGCACCGGCTGGCCTATGCCGATGTCGATTTCCTGATGCGCGACGAACTGCGCGGTGTTCGCCTGCAGCTCGAGTTTGAGAAAGCCGACCTGGTGCAGGCCGACCACGGCATTGCGGCCACGGTGGTGATATTCGGCAGCACGCGGGTGCCGGAGCAGGCACAGGCCGAGGCGCAATTGCGCGCTGCGCAGGCCGCGGCAAACGCGGCGCCGCAGGATGAGGGCCTGGCGCGTGCGGTGCGAGTGGCGGAGCGCATTGTCGACAAGGCCCACTACTACCAGCAGGCGCGGGAGCTGGCGCGGCTGATCACCGAGGCGGGGCAGGCCAATCCTGGCCCGTCTGCCATGGTGGTCACCGGCGGTGGGCCCGGCATCATGGAAGCGGCCAATCGTGGCGCCAGCGAGGCGGGGGGCAAGAGCATTGGGCTCAACATCGTGTTGCCGCACGAGCAGCGCCCTAATGACTACATCACCCCGGAGTTGTGTTTCCAGTTCCACTACTTTGCCGTGCGCAAGCTGCATTTCCTGCTGCGGGCCCGGGCGCTGGTGGTGTTTCCCGGCGGCTACGGCACGCTGGACGAGATGTTCGAAACCCTCACCCTGATCCAGACCGGCAAGGCCCGGCCGCTGCCGGTGATCCTGTTCGGCGAGGAATACTGGCGCCGCATCATCAACTTCGAGGCGTTGGTAGAGGAAGGCACCATCGACCCGGACGACCTTGAGCTGTTCCAGTTCGTCGACAGTACCGAGGAAGCCTGGCGCATCGTCAAAGCGGGTCTTGAAGCAGGAAACTGAGCCTTCTCACCCGGGTAGAGTTTCTGCTCGGTGTCTATAGGTGCCGTCCGAACGGGTGGCGCTGAAGCTTGTTGACTTCCAGCACTAGGATCGGACGAAATCAATTAGTGCGGCATAGTCATGCCGGTCTGCTGACCTGAGCGCGTCGATGTAACGCTGCCGGGTTTCTGTTGCTGTGATCAGATTCTGCCTGCCCCAGCTGAACCCGGTACTGTCATTGGCTACCAGCAGCAGGTCGGTTGCCAGGCGAGCATGGCGACCGTTGCCGTTGGGGTATGGGTGAATCCAGACCAGTCGATGGTGAAACCGCGCGGCGATTTCATCCACAGGGTAGGTGTTGTGGTCTAACCAGTACTGGCAGTCATCGATCATCTTGCGCAATTCGGTGGGGATTTTATACGCCTCGATCCCCACCGACTTGGCGCTGCGGCGATGCGACCCGGCCCAGCGCCAGACCTTGCCGAACATGCGCTTGTGCAGGCCGTCGAGGAATCGTTCACTGAGCACGACGCGCCTGCGCGTGAACGCCCATTCGGTGGCCTCAATGATGTTGGACTGTTCAGCTTCGTTCAGTTCTGCGCGCGTCGTAACGTAGGAAGGAATCAGATCTTCCTTCTCCTCGTCGTCCAGGTGCGTTGCTGCATTATCGCCCTGTTGAAACGGATCGGTCATTCTTCGTCCCAGAGAGCTGAGCCCCGCTTCTCCAGAAGCTTTCTGGTGAGGTCGTCCAGCTGATAGGCCGCGGATGATTCACTCACCTGCTGGTCTTCGAGCGCCATGCTGTGGCTGATGGATGCCAGCTTTGAGCGGGCGAGTTGCCGGGCGCGCTCTACAACAAGGTCTTCCAGGGGTTTTCTCGGTACCAGGGCGTATACCAACTGGCAGTCGAGTGCCCGCGCTGCCCGTTCCAGCGAGTCGATAGTGAGGCTGCCGTTCACCTCGGCTTTCTCGATGTCGAACGCCCGAGGTTGGGTAACACCGATCCGCTTGCCCAGTTGCGCCGTGGTCATACCCAGCGCTTCACGAATGGCCCGCACCCAACCTTTTGGAGGGCGAGTGAGGGATTCTAAATTTCTCAACGAATTCAGTCGCTTATCAAGGTTTCTGCGGGCTGTGGCCCGGTCCGAGGCACGCATGGTATCACCTTTCCATCGTCTCTTTATCTAAAATATAGTCTATATATGATTATATATAAAACCATTAATAATATTAGAATTATTATAAATTCTCTATATTATAGTATTTATATGATTAATTTGCGTCACTTCATTGCGAAGCCTGACCCTCTACTCACGCTTCATTCCATTGCCCAAGGAAATTGCCGTAGGCTGCGTCTTACTGTTCAAAAGGAGCCCAATTGGCCGATGACGACGCGCTAATCCGCGCCGCCCAGTCTGGTGACGCCGATGCCTTCGAGGCCCTGCTCGAGGCGCACTACGACACCCTCTACCGCTTTGCCTACAAGTGGAGCGGCCACCAGGCGGACGCGGAAGACATAACCCAACAGGCCTGCATCAAGCTGGCCGGGGCGCTGTCGTCCTATCGATTTGAGTCGGCCTTTACCACCTGGCTGTACCGGGTGGTGGTGAACTGCGCGAAGGATTGGGCGCGGGCCCAGGGCCGCCATGCAGGTGAAGAACTGGAGCCCGCGCTGGAGCGCCTGGAACAAAGAGCAGAGCACGGCACTGGAGACAGCGCAGACGTGGAACATCACGCCTTCCTGCGGCAACTGCTGGAACGCCTCGAGGACCTGCCCGAGGGCATCCGCGAAACCCTGCTGCTGGTACACGCCGAGGGGCTAACCCACGGGGAGGCCGCCGCCGTGCTCGATGTGAAGGAGAGCACCGTGTCCTGGCGGCTCCATGAATTCAGGAAACGCTACCGCCTCGCACTGGACGGGGGAGGTATGGAGTTATGAACAACGACGACATCGACAAGCAACTGCGGGAGGGCCTGGACGGCGATATCCCGCCGCCAGATCCGGCTGCAAAGCGCCGGGCCATTGCCATGGCACGCGAGGCATTCGCGGCCGAGCATGCGCAACTGCCTGAATCTATTGAAGAAAAAGAAGAATCAAAAGCTGCCCAAGGATTGCCGGGCTGGCTGCGTCTCATCTTCGGACAACGTGCCGAAGAGGAGAGCACCATGACAACCTACAACCCGAAACTGATGTATTCCGGCGTGGCCACGGCCGCGGTAATGGCGGTGGCCGTGGGCCTCGCCCTGCAAACCCAGACGGGCCGAGAGATCACTATCGGCCTGCCCGAGGTCACCCTGGGTGAGGACGATGCCGCCACCATAGTTGAGCAGGGCCTGGTGGAGGGCGATCTGGATGAAACACTGGCACACCGCGTGGAGGCAGAGGCTATGGCCGCCCCGCAGACCAGTCTCGCCACCGAGGTGCGCAAGCTGGCAGCCAGTGAAGATGGCCGGGCCCGCGTGACGTTGCCGCGGGAGCTAGCAGGTGACAGTGCCGGACTCACGGCGACGGTTCGCGCCAATGTGCCGGCGCCCCCGCCGACCATGGAGGAGATCGTCGTCATGGAGGCTGAGCGCGGCGCCGCCAGTATGGCAGAGGTAAGCCCAGGGATGGCGATGCCACAGTCACGGCAGGCGGCGTCTACCAACGACCTGGGGTTGGCAGGGTTTGTCACGCCGGGCGTCATCCCGGCAGACGTCGTGTCCCAGCCCGGCTACCAGGAGGTCGGCCGCGACAAGTTCGCCGAGTTCGAGGAGAACCCGGTGAAGCTGGTCAGCGAGGAGCCGGTATCGACCTTCTCGGCCGATGTGGATACCGCCAGCTACAGCTTTGTGCGCCGCATGCTCAACTCCGGCGTGCTGCCACAGCCTGACGCGGTGCGGGTGGAGGAGATGATCAATTACTTCGACTACAACTACACCCTGCCTGAGCGCAAGGTCGAGCCCTTTGCCCCCAATGTGGCGGTGGTGGATGCGCCCTGGGCCGACGGCCGCAAGCTGATGCACATAGGCATCAAGGGTTACGACATCGCCCCCACCGACAAGCCGCGCTCCAACCTGGTGTTCCTGCTGGACGTCTCAGGCTCCATGAACAGCCCAGACAAGCTGCCGCTGGTGAAGCAGTCCATGGAGATGCTGCTGTCCACACTCAATCCGGAGGATACAGTGGCCATAGTGGTCTATGCCGGGGCCGCCGGCACTGTGCTGGAGCCGACGCCGGTGAAAGACAAGCAGAAGATTCTCGACGCCATGCGCCAGCTCTCCGCGGGCGGCTCGACCGCCGGTGCCCAGGGTATTCGCCTGGCCTACGAGCTCGCCGAGAGCCAGTTCGACAAGGACGCGATCAACCGGGTGATCCTGGCCACGGACGGGGATTTCAATGTCGGCATCACCAACAACCTGGAGCTGGAGGGCTTTATCGAGCGCAAGCGCGACAAGGGTATCTTCCTGTCGGTGCTGGGTTTTGGCCAGGGGAATTACCAGGACGAGCGCATGCAGGCACTGGCCCAGAATGGCAACGGCGTGGCGGCCTATATCGACACGCTGTCCGAGGCCCAGAAGGTGCTGGTGGACGAGGCCAGCTCTACCCTGTTCCCCATTGCCAAGGATGTGAAGCTGCAGGTGGAGTTCAATCCGGCCACGGTGGCCGAGTACCGACTGATCGGCTACGAAACCCGCGCCCTCAACCGCGAGGATTTCAACAACGACGCAGTGGATGCGGGAGACATCGGCGCCGGCCACACGGTGACCGCCATCTATGAGTTCACGCCGGTGACTTCCGCTGCGCGGCTGATCGATGACAGCCGCTACGCACCAAAAATGGAGCGCGACGGCTATGGCAATGAGTACGCGAACCTGAAGATCCGCTACAAGTTGCCGGATGAAGACACCTCGAAGCTGATCGTGCGCCCCATCACCCTGCAGGACCGCAGCAAGCTCAGCGGCGACACCGGCTTTGCCACCGCGGTGGCCGGCTTTGCCCAGGTACTGAAGGGTGGTCGCTACACCGGCAACTTCGGCTGTGACGAGGTCATCGAGCTGGCCCAGCAGACCAAGGGCGACGACCCCTACGGCTACCGCACCGAGTTCATCCAACTCGCCCGCCTGGCCAAGACCGCGGCGGCCATGCAACCGCGCTAGAAGAGGTTTCGGCAGGCTTGAAGGGAGAGCTACCGCTCTCCTTTTTTTGCTTGTTATTGGTGGAAAAGGCCTCTTTAGAAAGTTATCATTTTTGATAACTTTGGTGGATGCGCTGGAAAATCACATTCATCAACACCAAAGCGGAACAGGAGGCCATGTCTTTTCCGGCTGGGGTTCTCGCCCACTTCCTTCACATCCTGGAGTTGATCGAGGAATTTGGCCCCACACTTGGCAGGCCTCACACAGCGCCGATGGGCAGCGGATTGTTCGAAATTCGCGCAAAAGGTAGAGAAGGTATTGGGCGCGCGCTGTTTTGTACTAGTAGTGCTAGAGAAGTGATTATCCTGCACGCGTTCGTCAAGAAGACCCAGCGAACACCAATAGCTGCACTGGGTATCGCTCGGCGTCGAATGAGGGAGGTGGGCTGATGGCCCGGAGAAGTCTTCACAGTTTTAAGCAAGAGGCGCTCAAGCGGGTAGATGTCGCTGCGGAGTACGAGCACCTTGCACCTGCTTACCAGCTCCGGCGCAAGCTGGTCGCACTGCGGCAGGAAGCCGGGCTAACCCAGGAGCAACTGGCGCAACGGCTGAATACCAGTAAAAGCAATATCTCGCGGCTGGAAAGCGTCAATTCCACTATTTCGCCCAGGTTATCGACGATAGAAGACTACGCAGCCGCGATGGGTTATACCCTGGAAATTGACTTCTTCCCCGCGCCGCGGGATTAGTCTTGGTGAACTTTCTGTGACACCTATGTATTAAGACGGCGGTTTACTTGCCGTATTGCCGGACCAGTGCAATGCTGAGTTAACCGGGCGAGGGAATTCCCCGCCTGGTTTTCCCTGTTTATCGGTGCCCGTCCGTGGCGCGCAGGAGCAACACATGAGACTCCGTATCCTACTGGTGCTGTCTTGCCTCGCGATAGCATCTTGCAAACACCCCCTGCGAATCGTCGGCCAAGGCGATATCTTCGAACTGAATGATGGTGAGCGCGGCTGCACCCTGGAAGAGTTCCAGGCCCAGGCCACGCGCTGTACCGACAACGATGTGGTGGGTGATTACAACGTCATCTACGACGCCCGGGCGCGTCCGGGCTGGCGCTTTGTGAGCTGGAACGGTGCCTGTGGCAACGTCCCCCGTGGGCAGTGTGCGGTCAATGTGCCGGCCTCCTTTCCGGCCTTCTGGGATGACAATTTCCCTGGCGTACCCGCCCCCGCACTGGTTGCCACCTTTGAGCCCGCTGATTTTGTCAGTGAAGACCAGACCTTCCTGGGTGCAGTGTTCGGCGCGGATGACTTTGATCCCTTCAGTGCGCTGGTGCGCGCTACCCTGTTTGCCGACGGTCGCTACGTGTACGAGGCGGTGCTGGAGTCATCCGATTTTGAGGACAGCTTTGGCTCAGGCCGCTACGTGCGCGAAGACGACGGGCTGATGTCCGTGGCTGCCGTGGGCGACGATTTCACTGCCGGTGGTGTCGCCACCGCGGAGTTCGACCTGGTGGCACTGGTAGATGTGGATGCTTCGGACGGTGAGGTGACGCTTGCCTACCTGACCGCGGTGCAAACGAATGCCAGCAATGCCACCCTCAACGGCGAGTATTTCTGTGGCTTCATCGACACCGAACTGGTGGGCAGCTTTGCGCAGGTCGTCCTCAACGGCAACGGTTCGGGCACGGTGAATATCCTGGAGAGCACGTCCGGCTTCACGGCCAGTGGGGCGGTCAACTACAGCGTTACCAGCGAGGGCCGGTCGACACTCAACTTCCTCGGTGCCCGGTTGGTTGGTGGCGTGGCTGACAACGGCAACGTGGTGACCCTCACCCAGACCACCGATGACGTCCAGGGCGCTGGCATGTGCATCAAGGCCAGTACCGGGCGCACGCTCGCGGACATGGTCGGGGAGTACTACGGCGCCTACGGAGACACCGGCGGCACCACGGCTATCCGCGACTTCCGGGTATTTGACGACGGCAGCGCGAATTACACGGTGGTCGCCGACTCTTTTGGTGGGGTTGTGACGCTGCCGGTGCAGGTGTCATTCACAGTGACGCCCAACGGCCGCATATCCTCGGGTTTCGAGCAGGGTATGGTGTCCGCCGATGGGCGCATTGCTTTCCTGATGGTGTCGCGCCCGGGAAGGATGCCAGAGCTGGCGGTGTATATCCGCAAGTCGGATTAGAGGTGTACTGACGCCCGGTTAGGGACGCCTGGTTAGGGACGCCCGGTCAGGGGCGCCCGGCCGGGGACGCCCAACGAAGGACGCAACTACGGAGCGTACTGGCGCTCGAGGTAGGCAACGATGGTCTCTGACTCAAACAGACCCTCGTCGGTGTTGGGGTCGAAGAGGTAGGGAATTCCTTGCTTGCCCTCTTTCTCCAGCAAGGCCACCCGGTTGTGCAGTTTACTGCCGGGTTCGATGCCCAGGCGTTCGCGCAACCTGGGCGGCAGCCACTCACCCGCTTCGCTGCGGCCGCAGCTTCGTAAGATATAGGGAATCTCCATCTGGCACAGCACCTCGCGCACCGGGCGCGCGAAGGGGCTGCCTTCAAAGCTGTACAGTTCCAGCGGCTGCTTCGGCTCCCTCGATTTGACGGCATAGATGCCGCGGGTCACCCGCGCCAGGGTGGCGAGGGTGGAGGACACCTTCTGCACTGTCTCGACACGCCACCTGAGCGGTACATCTTCGTTGCCGTACTGTTGGTACAGGTAGCTGATGATGTCGATGGACTCGTACATTTCGGCCCCGGTGTTGGGGTCGATGAGGTAGGGGAACTGGGCTTTGCCACCCAGGGCAATGGCCTGGTCGCGGAAGCGCTCGCCGCCCTTGGGGCAGGGGTAGATCTGCGCGTCCAGGTCCAGCTCGGTCAGCACCTCGCGCACCATGCGGCAGTAGGGGCAGTTCTCAAACTCGTAGAGCACCAGCAGCTTTTTTGGTTGCTCGGCGTCAGTGCGTGCCCGAATACCCTGCCAGCCGCGCAGGGAGGAGGCCAGGGTGGAAGTAAACAGGTTGTTGCTCATTGCTGGGGTAGCTGGCTCATGTACTGGTTCATATCGAAATAGTCCCGCCAGGCGGTAATCTTGCCGTCGACGAGTTCAAAGGTGCCCATCACCCGCAGGGCGATAACGTGCTCGCGGATGTGGAAGGTATCGGTGCGCTCGTTCAGGACCACGCCGTTCGGGCTCTCCGCCTGGTGGTGTACCTCGAAGGTGACCGCGGTGGGATCTTTCATAAACATCTCGATCACGCCGCGGATCATGTCCTTGCCCACGTTGGGCGGGTCCATGGGGATGTTGTGGTATACGGCGTCGTCGGCGAAATAGTCCATCAGGGCGTCGATATCGCGAGTGGCCCAGGTGTCACAAAAAGAAGATATGGTTTCGTAATTGCTCATAATCAGGTCTCTGTGATTGGCGGAAACCCAGTGTAACAGCGCCTGGGAGCCCCGAAAGTGCCACGATCTGCCAATAGGTTCGCAAATGAGCACTATTCCAGTGACCGGGGGTTGTCGTTGGGGTAGCTTTGATGCTTATGGACACCGATTTACCCATTAGCGAGGTCCTCACACAGCTGTCCGGCGTGTTCGAGGACCATCTGGACGCCGTGCTGGAGGCCCCGCCGGGCGCCGGCAAGACGACCATCGTGCCGCTACACCTGCTGACCGCCCCGTGGCTTGAGTACCGCAAGATCCTGGTGCTGGAGCCCAGGCGCCTGGCGGCCCGCACCGCGGCCCAGCGCATGTCGCAATTGCTGGGGGAAGACGTGGGCGAGACCGTGGGCTACCGCATCCGCCAGGGCACCAAGGTCAGTGCCAATACCCATATCGAGGTGATCACCGAGGGCATCCTCACCCGCATGCTGCAGGAAGACCCCGCGCTGCCCGGGGTCGCCATGGTGATCTTTGACGAATTCCACGAGCGTCACCTGCATACCGATGTCGGCCTGGCGCTGCTGCTGCAGGCCCGCGAACTGTTCCGCGACCCGGACGACCCGCTGCGCATCCTGGTGATGTCAGCCACGCTCGACGGGGTGCCGGTGGAGAAGATGCTCGACGCCCCGGTGGTGCGCTCCCAGGGCCGCCAGTATCCAGTGGAGGTGTATTACGGTGCGCCGCGCAAGCCCGGCGCCTCCATCATTGGTCCGGTGGTCGACACCATCCAGCGGGTGCTGGCCGACCCGCGCAGTGGCAGTATCCTGGTGTTCCTGCCTGGCGAACGGGAAATCCGCGTGGTGGAAGCCGCGCTGCCGGAAATGCCGGGTGTCACCGTGCGGCCACTGGCCGGCAGCCAGGCACTCTACAACCAGCAGCTGGCGATTGAACCGGCGCCCCTGGGCGACCGCAAGGTGGTGTTGTCCACCAACGTGGCGGAATCCTCCCTGACCATCGACGGCATCAAGGTCGTGATCGACTCGGGCCTGGAGCGCGCGCCCCAGTACGACCCGGTCACCGGCATGTCGCGGCTCTATACCCGCCGCATCAGCAAGGCCTCTTCTGCGCAGCGTGCCGGCCGTGCCGGGCGCATGGCGCCGGGCAAGTGCTACCGCCTGTGGAGTGAAGCCCAGCAGCGGGAACTGGTGCAGCAGGCACCGCCCGAAATTCTGCAGGCAGACCTCAGCCAGATGGCCTTGCAGCTACTGGTGTGGGGCATCGATGACGTGAATTCCCTGGACTGGCTCAACAAGCCACCGGCCGGTGCCTGGGCCCAGGCCCTGGAGCTGCTGGAAGGTTTCGATGCCATTTCCCGTGGCTCCGGCGGTGCCTGGGTGGTGACTCGCACCGGAGAGCAGATGGCGCGCCTGCCGGTGCATCCGCGGGTGGCGCATATGATGATCTGCGGCTGCAAGTGGGGCCTGCGTGAAGAGGCCTGTGCGCTGGCGGCCATTATGAGCGAACGCGATCCCTTCCCTGACATTGGCGCCGATATCGAGCGCCGGGTGCACATGGTGCGGGACCGGGAGGAATGCCCCCCGGAACAACGCCACTGGAAAGTGCGCGCCCAGCGCCAGATGACTTACTACAAGGTCATGTGCCGGGGCTTGCCCACGGGCCGCGAGAACGTGGCGAACATCGGCGCCCTGATTGCCGAGGCCTACCCGGATCGCATTGCCCGCCGGCGCGGCGAGAGCGGCCACAGCTACCAGTTGGCCAACGGCCGTGCCGCGGCGCTGGACCCCGCCGACCCGCTGTGCAACGAAGAATGGCTGGCGGTAGCGGAGCTGGGCGGGCAGATCGGCGCGTCCCAGGACCGGGTCTGGCTGGCAGCGCCGCTGAACAAGGGCCTGTTCATGGGGCTGTTGTCAGACTGTATCGAGACCGCCGATCGCGTGGAGTGGGACGACCGCAGCGAACGTTTCGTGGCTGAACGCCAGCGCCGTATCGGCGCGCTGGTGATGGCCCGTGAACCGCTCAAGGAAATTCCCAGCCGGGCCCACCAGCAGGCCCTGCAGGAATTGATGTGGTCCCGCGGCCTCAACATACTGCCGTGGACAGAAGAACTGGAGCAGTGGCGGGCACGCGTGGGCCTGCTGCACCGGGAAATGGGCGACCCCTGGCCGGATGTCTCGAACGAGGCCCTGATGGGTCGCCTCGACGAATGGCTGCTGCCCTACCTGGGCACGGTGAAGAAAATGGCCGACTTCCAGAAACTCGACCTGCGCAGCATCCTCACCGCCATGATTCCCTGGCCCATGCCCAAGGAGCTGGAAACCCTGGCGCCGGAGCGCCTGCAGGTGCCCTCCGGGTCGCAGGTGCGAGTGGACTACACCCAGGAGCCGCCAGTGCTGGCGGTGAAGCTGCAGGAAATGTTCGGCTGCGAGCAGACGCCCGAGATCCTCGGCATCCCAGTGCTGATTCACCTGCTGTCACCGGCGGGCCGGCCGCTGCAGGTGACCCAGGACCTCGCCAGTTTCTGGCGCAACAGCTACGCCGAGGTGCGCAAGGAAATGCAGGGTCGCTATCCCAAGCACCCCTGGCCGGAGAACCCGCTGGAGGCGGCGCCCACCGGGCGCACCAAGGCGCGCGCCTAGTTTTTTGACCAGCGCAGACTCCGCTTCGGTGAGGCCTGATGTTTGCGCGAATGTGGCCAGGTTCTCGAGGTTTGACGCCATGGCGAGATGCGCGCTGGAGCGTTCGTCCCGCCGATCGTATTACACTACCGGCAAGCCCACCCTGAGGACTTCACATTATGCGCAGTCATTGGCTTGTGCCGCTCGCTCTCGCGTTTGTATTCCCCTATGCGCAAGGGCAGGATCTGCCCGACCCGCTGGCGGCGGGGTGGCAGGGGGAGTCCGTCTGTGAATGTCTGCACCGGGACGAGCGCCTGCGGATTCTGCGCTGTAGCTTTCCACCCGGAGTTGGCCACGAGCGCCACTACCACCCGCCCCATGTGGGCTATGTGATCGCCGGCGGGCGCATGGAAATTACCAATGCCGAGGGCACGCGCCAGCAGGACGTGCCGACCGGCATCACCTTTGCCAATCCCGAGGGTATCCCATGGCATGAGGCCGTGAACATCGGTGCGACCACCGCCAGCTACCTGATGATAGAGCCGGCCACGGAACACGGCCCGCCACTGGCCTGCGAATAAAAAGGGCCGGCGGCACGCCCTGCAGGGCGCACGGCCGGCCACGGCTCGGGCTCGAGGGGGGTTACTCGTCGCTGGCGTCTTCGGGGCGTTCTCCGCGCTTGCCACCGCGTTCGCCACGGTGTTGGCGCATCATTTCCCGCTGCTCCTCAGTCAGCACATCGCGCATCTGCTCGCGCATTTCCCAGCGGCTGGCGCCGCTTTCGCGAATCTCGCGCATTTCCGCCACCTGCTCATCGGTGAGGCCCAGGTGCTCGCGCATGCGTTCAATGCGCTCATCCGTGTTGCCGTGGGGGCCGTGTTGCATGCTGCCGCGCTGGTCATCCTGGGCGACCGCGTGATGCACGGTGGCGAGGGCCAGGACAATGGCGATTACAGTCTGCTTCATCATTCAGTCTCCGTGTGTTGATGGTGCTATTGAAGCAGACCTGCCTGTAAAGGTGTCTGGTGACTGGGCAAAGAAGTGTAAAGGCCGTCGGCCGGGTTTTGACACAGGTCAAAGTCGGGCCCGGTTGTCATTTTGCAGCCATTGTTTTGTCCATGGCAGGGCGCATATTGAAGGTAAGCGCCGGCGACGGCGACGACTGCAAGAGGAGATAACCATGTCACTGATTCCACGAGGGAGTTTTTTTGATTCTGACCGATTCATGGACGACTTCTGGGCGCCACTGCGCCGCGAAGGAGAAGCGACTGCGGCGTTTTTTGCGCCACGGGTCGACATCAAGGACAAGGATGACCGCTTCGAGATCACCGCGGAACTGCCCGGGGTGGCAAAGGAAGATATTCACCTGACCCTGGCGGACGGCGTGCTCACGCTGGAAGCCGAAGCGAGGCAGGAAGACAAGGAAGAAAAAGACGGCAAGGTAATCCGCCAGGAGCGCCGCTACGGCAAACTGATGCGTAGCTTCAACCTTGGCAGCGAGGTGCACGAAGCGGACATCAGCGCCGATTTCAAGGATGGTGTTCTGACCCTGCGGGCACCGAAGCGAGCGGAACCGGCACCTACCACGCGCCGTATCAGCATCAGCTAGGACCCGCCTCGGCGGCCTGGTCCATATCCTTCAGGCCCAGGCCGCCTTTTGGGCGGATGAACAGCGCCTCGCAGGTGGCGGTGATGTCGTCACCGTTGCGCATCTCGGCGTGCATCTGGGTCTTGCGGCCCTCCACGCTCTCCAGCCAGGCCTCCAGCTTCAGCTCCACGTTGAGCGGGGTGGGGCGGTGGTAGCGGGTGGTCAGGCGGCCGGTCATGCCGGGCTGCTTGCCCATCATCTGCGCCATGCCCATGAACTGGTCAAAGATGGCGGCGACAAAGCCACCGTGAATATGGCCGGGTGGGCCCTCATAAGCCCAACCGCAGGTCACGGTGCCATGGGCGCGATCGCCCTCAATCCACATATTCAGTCCCGGCGACAGCGGGTTGCTCCAGCCGGCCATGGCGTTGAGTTCGTGGTTCACCTCGCCACGGGTGCCGTGGTTGCCGTCGGCCTGGAAAGCCATCTGGCCATAGAGTCGCGGCGCCTTGGCGAACTGCCGGGCCTGCAGTTCCAGGCGCTCGGCGATGGCGTTCATGTCGTCGATGGAGGGGGTGGAGGTCACCAGCACATCGCTGAGCTCGCGAATGGCCTGGGCCAGGCGACGCTTGGCTTCCCAATGCTCGGAAAAGGGTGGTGAGATCTCTTCGGACTCGAAGGGATTGAAAACGGTTTCTGTCATGGAACGGTCGGGCTTGGCGGCTGCTTGGGCCCTAATGATAGTGCATGTGGCTAGCGGTCAGGTGTTTCATCGCCACAGTATTCAGCTTCAGTACAAAAGCCTGGTAGTGCTCCTTGAGCTCCAGTAGCTGCTCCTGGTAGTCGCGCAGTTCACCGCGGGAGTAGGTGGAGATATTCTCACTCAGCTCGTCCATATGGTTAAGCAGTACATCGCCGCGCACTTTCAGGTTGGGATCGTACTCGGAGAGAATGGCTACCTCGGTGCGGATGATGGAGGCGGAGGCCAGCATGATCTTGCGGGTTTCCCGGTCCGGTGGCGTGCCCTGGCTGACCACCTCGGAGACCTCGGCCACGTAGCTGGCGAAGTTGTCCTTGATGCGGTTGCCGCCGCCGGTCATGAACTGGATTTCAAGATTGAAGGTGGCCTCGCGCTCCAACTGCTGCCGCCCGGATTCGATGTACAAGCCCTGGAGAACCAGGAAGATGGCGATGGCCACCGTACCGAATATACCTATTGCAACTACGTCCTTAACAAGCTCCTGCTTGGCAAGTTCACTCATCGTTGGCATTGCTCACATCCTTTCGCTAGCCCAAAACAGCAATGCCGCGCGATCAAGGCGCACGGTCAGTTGTTGTTATGTTGCAGGCTCAGGACGTGTGATCGCTTGCTGATTTTTTGTAAATCAAGCGACCGACCTGTGCACATCTCCCTGTTCGCTCTTTTGAGAAGGGGGAGCTCGTAGCCACAGTTACTCTATGAAATTCCACCCTTTGTAGCAATTCTGAAACAGTTATTTTCTGCTGTTTCACCACAGGTCAATGCAATTGTGAAAAGCAGTTGCGGATTTCGTCCACGAACGTGTCCGGCTGCTCGAAGGCCGCGAAGTGGCCGCCCTTGTCGAGCTGGTTGAAGTAAATCAGGTTGGTGAAACGCTTCTCGGCCCAGCGCCGTGAGCAACGGAAGATCTCCTTGGGGAAAACCGAGGCGCCCACCGGCATGTGGATGGGGTCGAGGTTGGGCTTGTTGAAGCTCTCCCAGTACAGCCGCGCCGAGGAGGCGCCGCTGTTGGTCACCCAGTACATCATCACATTGTCCAGCAGCTCGTCCTTGCTGAGGATATTCTCCGGGTGGCCGTCGCAATCCATCCAGCTCCAGAACTTCTCGACGATCCAGCACATCTGGCCGATGGGTGAATCCGCCAGACCGTAGCCCAGAGTCTGGGGTCGGGTGCTCTGCTGCTTGGAGTAGCCGGAATCCCACTGGCTGTAGTGATCCATGCCTGCCAGGGCCGCCTGTTCGTACTCGGTGAGGTCAGCGAGGTCCTCTTCCCCGGGCGGACAGATCGGCATGTTGACGTGGATGCCGGCGCAGTGCTCGGTCTCGCTGATGCCCATGCACTGGGTCACCAGCGCCCCCCAGTCGCCGCCCTGGGCCACGTAGCGCTCGTAGCCCAGCCGCGCCATCAGCTTGCCCCACAGCACACCGATGGCTTCGGCGCTGGTGCCAGGCGCTGTGGGTTTGCCGGAGAACCCGTAGCCGGGCAGGCAGGGGATGACCAGGTGAAAGGCGTGGGCCGCGTCGTCCGGCTGGGTCAGCGGCTCGATGACCTTGTGAAATTCAACAATGGAGCCGGGCCAGCCGTGGGTCATGATCATCGGCAGGGCATCCGCGTGGGGGCTCTGGACGTGCAGGAAGAAAATCTCCAGCCCGTCGATGACGGTGGAGCAGGGGTTCCAGTGATTGAGCTTTACTTCCCAGCGCTTCCAGTCGTACTGGTATTCCCAGTACTGGGCCAGTTCCTGGGCGTAGGCCAGGGGCATGCCCTGGCTCCAGTCGTCGACCACCTCTTTCTCAGGCCAGCGGGCATTGCCCAGGCGCTGTTTCAGGTCGTCGAGCACATCGCCTTCGATATCGATGCTGGCATGGGAGATGGTGTCGCTCATCCGGGGTGTCCTCCTTGCGGTCCACCCCATAGGCTAACACCAAATGGTGGCAATCCGTTGCCGCCCTGGACGGCGGAGCTCAGGCAGCCTTGTCGTCTGCCTTGTCCGCCGGGTGTGTGCTGTCCCAGGTATCGAGAATCTCGCGCAGTTTCTCGCGGGATTCGTCGGATTCGCGGGTGGACTCCGTCAGGTGGGTGGTGCGCGGCTCGCGATCCAGGAACAGCTTGCCGCTGAGCTGGCCGGCCTCACTGGCCACCGCCATCCAGTTGATGGTGTCGGCGCCTTCTTCCGGGGTGCGCAGCACCAGCCGGGTGAGCTTGTGGAATTCGGGCAGGGAGTTTTCCACCCCGGGCGTGTCGGCCCAGCCCGGGTGCATGGCGTTGACCACGATGCCGTCGCCGGCCCAGTCTTCCGCCCACTGCTCGGTCTTGATCATCAGCGCCCGCTTGCAGCGCGCGTAGGCGACCGAGCCGGAGTACTTGTCTTCCTCGTTCTGCAGGTCGTAAACGCGCAGCTTCTGGCTGTACATGCCACCGGAGACCACGTTGATCACGCGGGCCTCGCCATTGGCATCGGCGGCCTTTTTCAGCAGCGGCTTGAGCGCTTCGGTCAGCCGGAAGGGGCTCAACAGCAGCAGGGCGAAGCTCTGCTCCAGGCCTTCGCTGGTGACCTGGCGCGGATTGAACAGGGCGCCGGCGTTGTTGATCAGCACATCGATGGGGTCACCATTCTCGGTGAGACTGGCGACCACCTTGTCCACATCGGCCATCAGGCTGAGGTCGGCAATCTCCAGGGCGATACGCTTGTTGCCGGTGCGCGCCTTCAACTCCTTCACCAGTTCCTGGCCCTTCTTGCGGTTGCGTACCACGAGGGTCAGTTTGGCGCCGCGGTAGGCGAGGAATTCCGCACTGGCCTTGCCGAGGCCCGCCGTGGCACCAGTCAGTACCACGTGCTTGTCGCCCATGTAGCGGGACATGGGATTGAAGAGCTTTTTCGCACCGCGCTTGTAGCCGCGCTTGGTGAAACGCATCAGGGCGGTGGGCACGAAGCGGTCGGCGCGGGCATTCTCGCCGGAAATCTCCGGCGCGTCATAGTTGTCTTCCAGGGCGGCTTTCATGCCCTCTTGCACCGAGGTATAACCCATGCGCTGGAGGCCCGGCTCCATTTTGGCGGCAAACTTCTCCAGCCAGGGCTTCCAGGTAAACACGGCGGTGTAGTCCAGCTCGCAGCCGGTCTTTGTGGGGGTGATGAGAATAGTGTCTTCCACTTCGAAGAAGCGGCCGCGGCCGATCAGTACCACCTTGTGGTCCGGCTCGAACTCGACGATCTCGTACTCCAGCGGCAGCTTGCCGAAGGAGGCCTCGCACACCACCCTGTAGCGGGTGCCGACGCCGACCGGCTGTTCGTCCAGGCGGGCGGTTTCAATGGCGGTGGAATCCCATTCCACGCAGGTGGCGAAGTCGGCCACGTACTGGAAGACCTCCCGCGCGGGGCGGTCGATCTGGATGGTTTCATTGAGCGTGGTCATGTTGAAAAACCTGCTTAAAAAGTATGCAGATAGTACGACTGCCCTGGCAGAATCGATCACTGATCCCCGGCCTCAAGGGCGGCGTAGAATGTGAATATGAACATCCTGATTGCCGGTGGCACCGGCTTTATCGGCAGCGCCCTGGTGGCCCAGCTGCTATCCCGTGGTGACACGGTTACTGTTTACACACGCAACCATCAGCTGGCGGATGATGTCAGCCTGCGCTATGTCACCCGGCTGGAGGAGCTCTCTGCCTCCACCTATTACGACGCGTTTATCAACCTTGCCGGCGAGAGTATTGCCAAGGGGCGCTGGACAGCGGCTCGCAAACAGCAACTGGTCAGCAGCCGGATCGATACCACTCATGCACTGTATGAACTCGCCCAGAGGCTGGAGCGGCCGCCGGCGGTGCTGGTGAGTGCATCGGCCATCGGCTACTACGGCAGCCAGGACGACACGCCGCTGCCAGAAGACGCCGTCACCGTGGACAGTTTTTCCCACCAGCTATGCGTGGAGTGGGAGGCAGCCGCCGCCCGTTTTGAAGCGCTGGGCACCCGGTTGTGCATCATTCGGCTGGGTGTGGTGCTGGGTCCCGGCGGGGGTGCCCTGGAGCAGTTGAAGAAATCCGTCCAGTTCGGCGTAGCCACCTGGCTGGGGTCAGGTCGGCAGTGGCTGAGCTGGGTTCATCGCGATGATGTCCTGCGGGCGATCACCTTCCTGCTCGATAACAGCGATAGCAGCGATGGCGGCGAGCTGTCAGGGCCCTTCAATCTCACCGCGCCCGAACCGGTCACCAACCGCGGTTTCAGCGAGGCGCTGGCGGCCAACCGGCGGGTGCTGATCGGGCTGCCGGTACCCGGCGTGGTGATGAGACTGGCGCTGGGCGAGATGGCGGATGAGTTGCTGTTGAACGGTCAGCGCGTGATCCCGCAGCGCCTGGAAGCAGCCGGCTTCCGGTTCGAGTACCCGACGGTGGATCAGGCGCTTTCGGCCCTGTCCGCCAGCTGACTGAGCACGTCGCCGGCATCTTCCTCGATTTTCAGGCTGGCGAGATCATCAGCGCGGGTTTTGCCGCGGTTGATAATGGCAATCGGCTTGCCCAGTTCCGCCGCCAGGCGGCAGAAGCGGTAGCCGGAATACACCTGTAACGAAGAGCCGGCCACCAGCAACCCGTCGCTGTTTGCAAGCGCCTGCCGGGTGGCTTCCACCCGTTCCCTGGGCACGGTGCCGCCGAAGAACACCACGTCGGGCATCAGGGTGCCGCCGCAGAGCTTGCAGTCTGGCACGGTCATGCTCTCGACGACTTCATCGTCCACTTCCGCGTCGCCGTCGGGGCGCAGGGCAGTGACGGTCAGGCTCCAGGCCGGGTTCAATGCCGACAGGCGCTCCTGCAGGTCACCGCGGTGGGTTCGGTCCCCGCAGTTCAGGCAGCATACCTGGTCCAGTCGACCATGCAGGTCGACCACCGCCTGGTGGCCGGCGCGCTGGTGCAGCCCGTCGACGTTCTGGGTGGCCAGCAGGCCGATATGGCCGGCCTGTTCCAGTCTTGCCAGGGCGTGGTGGGCGCGATTGGGCTTTGATTCCGCCACGAAGGGCCAGCCCGCCATGCTGCGCGCCCAGTAGCGGCGGCGTGCTTCTTCCTTCTCGATGAATTCCTGGTGCTGGATCGGCGCGCTGCGCTGCCAATCCCCGGCATCGTTGCGATAGGTGGGAATGCCGGAGGCGGCGGAAATGCCGGCACCGGTGAGGGCCACCATATTGGGGTGGTTATTCAGCAGTGTCTGTATGTCGATCACTGTTCTGCGCAGTCTCCACAACCGTAGAGGCGCTGGTACCGCTTGCGCGCCCAGTAACGATAAACCAGGTCGGCCAGCCTGCCTACCAGTGGCCAGCGCAACACCGAAAACAGCGGGCCCCAGCGGGTGTGGGACCAGGCGGTGACCGTAGCGTCCACACCCACCAGCCACTCGCCGTCGGCTGTCTTCAGGTGCAGGGTGCTGAGCTTCTCGAGCCGGGTCGGTTCGCCGGGTGCATCGGGCACCCGGTGCAGGTCGACCAGTGCCAGCCCCGGGTCGGCAATACGCGTCAGCAGCCTCACCTCGCGCATGCACAGTGGGCAGTTGCCATCGTAAAACAAAGTGTCACTGTTTTTCAGTACGTTCATACGCGGTGCGCCACTATACTAGTGATCCGCCGAATAACCTCATGATTTTTGTGGGAGAAATACATGATTACGCTGCACGGGTTTGCCTACAGCAACTACTACAACATTGTTAAGCATGTGCTGCTTCACAAGGGCCTGGCCTTCGAAGAGGACCTGCAGTACGGCGGTGACGATGCCTACCTGGTGATCAGCCCGGTGGGCAAAATTCCCGCACTCACCACGGAAGACGGTGGCCACATCAGTGAATCCAGCGTGTGCTGTGATTATATCGAGGATGCCTACCCGGACGTTGTGCCGCTGTACCCGAGTGACCCGCTGGCCCGTGCCAGGGTTCGCCAGCTGATGAAAGTCTCTGAGCTTTACCTCGAGCTGCCCTGCCGGCGCACCATTCCCTTTGTGTTTACTGACAGCGAGGTGCCGGACAGCCTCAAGGAGGAAATTCGCAGCACGGCGGAGCGCGGCGTCAAGGCCATGAATTCCCTGTGCCAGTTTGGTCCCTATGTGCTCGGCAGCGAGCTGACCATGGCGGACATCTACCTGCACTATGTGCTGAAGGTGGTGGCGCTCGGCAGTGGCAAGATCGGCTGGGACATCATTGCCGAAATCGAGGGCCTGGCCGAGTGGGACGCAATGATGTCTGACACTGATATCGCCCGGCGTATCGACGCCGACCGAGAAGCCAATGGCCCGGGGTTCTTTTCGCATATCAAGGAACGCTTCGGTCTCTGAGAGGCTGCGCCTGCCTAGCCCAGTTCGCGTAGCGGCCGGTCCGGCTTGGCGTAGCTGAACCGCGCCAGGCGGCTGGGCTGGTAGTAGGCATCGAGTCCCGCGACGGCCACGCTGTCCAGGGCGCCCAGGTCTATCCAACCGTCTTCGGCGATTACGCTGCCGTCCACTTCAACCTCAACCACCTCACCAATGACCAGGTGTGTGCCGTTGAGTTCGATATCGATGGTCTGGCGGAGTTCCAGGCCGATGCGTAGCCGGCTCTCGGCGACGTAATGCGCGTTCACTCTGGCACTGTGCTGCGGCGTGAGTCCCACTGCCGCAAACTCGGAGGTGTCCTGGTCGTAACGAGCGCTGGTCTGGTGTGCCGCCGCAACGAGGCCGCTGTGCACATGATTGATGGTGTAGGTGCCGGTGGCCGCGATGTTCTCCAGGGTGTCCCGGCGCACGCTGTTGGGCCGGCTGACCAGGCCCAGCAGTGGCGGGTTGGCACCGATGTGGACCACGGAATTAAAAACGGCCAGGTTGTCCTGGCCGTCGGGGCTGCGGGTGCCTACGAGGCTCGCCGGTTTGAAGCCGGAGAGGGCGTTCATGAAGAACACCCGGTACCGGTCATCCATGGCGGCGATGTCCTCGCCGGTAAATCTACTTGGCCGCAAGCGCGCTCTCAATGGCCTGGCGTAGCTCTGCATCCTCAGGCGTGGTGCGGCTGCCCCACTTGGCCACGACGTTGCCGTCGCGGTCGATGAGGTACTTGGTGAAGTTCCAGCGCGGCGCACCCTGGGCCTCGGCCAGTTGCGCGAACATCGGGTGGGCGTCGGCGCCTTTCACCGGGATCTCCGAGTACATATCAAAGGTCACGCCGTAGTTGATGTAGCAGATCTCGGCGGTTTTCTCGGCGCTGTCGGCTTCCTGGTTGAAGGAATCCGACGGAAAGCCCGCCACCGCCAGGCCCTTGTCCTTGTATTCCTGGTACAGCGCTTCCAGGCCCTTGAACTGCGGCGTGTAGCCGCAGTGGCTGGCGGTATTGATCACCAGTACCGGCTTGCCTTCGTAGGCCTTACACAGGTTGACGGAATCGCGGGAGCGCAGCTTCTGCATGTCGTGGTTGAGTACGTCCGGGCAGCTCGCGAGCGTGTCGAAAGACAGGCTCAGGGCCAGGGTGGCAAATACGGCGCGCAGGGTCATCTTGATGTCTCCTGATATCGGTGTGCTTGTGGTTGTTTACGCGTGGCGGGTGGATGCTGCCAGAAAATCAGTTGTACGGAAATGCGACAGCGCGCGGGATGCCGCCGGGCTTGCTACTCCCGGCTGCGCGCCGCGCGGCTGCAGAGCTCGATATCGTTTTGCGCGGTATTGAGGCCCAGCCAGCTCCACAGGTAGCAGCGGGCCAGCAAACCGTTCAGCACAAGGAATGTGGCGATCACGAGGACGATAAGTTCCAGCAGGCCGATCTCCGGCTGGGTCAGTGCGATGGTCGCCAGTACACAGCCCAACAACGGCCTAACTACTCTTTCGAACAGGCTCAAATTGGGTTTCATGTTGACGGATACGGGAAATTCGACGGTTTGGATGATTCACAGTTTGGTTTTTTTTCACCTACACTGTGGAGTCATAAAACGGCTCCGGGGATCTGCAGGGGTGCGCTCCAGCCAGTGCTAGAAATTAAGCCAAAGATTTGTTTGTCGCGCTTTGCCGAGTTGGGTTGCTGGACAGCCGGGCTCGTGCTGAGCGGCGCCTTTCTGGGCCACTCCGTGCTCGGTGAAGTACACCGCAGCCAGGGGATCAACCAGGCCCAGCTTGCGTGGCAGGAAGCCGACGTCACCGTTGCGCTAACGCCCGAATCCAGTGCTGCTGGGGGCAATGCAACAGCAGCGACCACCGAGGTAATGGCAGGTGCTGACCTGCTGGCCGTGTCTGCCTCCATGCCGGACCAGAGGCTCTGGTCACCGACTCGCATCGCCGCCTGGCAGGCCAGTGCCCCACAGCCGGTGCTGGCGGTGCTGGAAATGCCGGCGGTGGACCTCGAAGTGCCGGTGTTCCAGGGTGACATGGAGCGTGGCCCGGCCTGGATAGCCGGTACCGCGCGGCCGGGGCAGGCGGGCAATTCCGGTATCTCCGGCCATCGCGATGGGTATTTTCGTGCCCTCAAGGATGCCGAACTGGGCGATGCACTGACCCTGCGCACTGCCGGCGGTCGGCAGCGCTACGTGGTGGACGATATCCGCATTGTCGATCCGCTGGACGTCGAAGTGCTGGACCCCACCGATAGGCAGACCGTCACCCTCGTGACCTGCTACCCCTTTTACTTTGTCGGCTCGGCGCCCCAGCGTTACATCGTCAGGGCGCGGCTCGATGAATCTACCCTCACCGCCGCTAGTGGCGAACACCAAAAAGGAGCTTTGAAATGAGCTTGAAAACACTGACCCTGATGGCGGCCCTGCTGGGGCTGATCGCCGGGCCCCAGGCCTATGCCCAGGAAGACCTGACCTGCAGCGATATCGAGTGGTCTTCGGTGATCACCGACCAGTACCCGAATATCGACCAGGCCTGTAACGCAGTCATGATGAAAAACGGCGAGCTGTTTGCACGCATCTCCGTGGAAATCCAACGCGTACGCAATAACAACCTGACCTTCCGGGTACTGAACAACGACGGCACGTCAGGTGGCGTCTACACCCAGAACGTTGGGTCGGCCTGGCGCGCCAATATCGGTGGCGAGACCTACCGCGCCCGCGACCTGAATCGCGGCACGCGATTGAACGTGTACCTGCCGCCGGATCGCTGGGCGGTTATCCACGAAGACGGTGATGGCCCCGATATGGAAGATGCGATTCCGCTGGCCGCAGCGCCAATGCTGCCGGCAACGGCCAGCCAATGGCCGCTTGTGGGCACCCTGGGTGCCGGCCTGCTGCTGATGGGCGCCGCCTTCACGCTGCTGCGTGTGCAGCGCGCTCGCCAGCCCGTCGCGCGCCGCGTTGAACGCCGGGTGGAGCATCGCTAGCGGTTACCCTCCCAGCTAATAAAAAAGCCGGGCCTATTGCCCGGCTTTTTTTCTTTTCAGCAGCTTCCACTTTAACGACGCTGCGGACTATACCGCCCGGGCCCTAGTCGTCGACCCAGACCTTGCGTATTGGCTCGCCAAAATCATCGTATATCGTCTTGCGCCGGGGGCGCGGCAGGCGCGAGCGCTTGGGCGCGGCGCGACGGTTGCGCTTGAGCTGCGAGCGCCGTGACTCGATGGCCGCTACCACTTCCGGCAGGAAAGTTCGCGAACTGCGCGGTTCGGAAAACAGCCGGCTGGACTGGAAGGTATTGGGTTTGTCGGGGTCGGTACCGGTGGCGCCGGCGGGCACCTGTTCCACCTTGCCGCCTTTGTTCAGGTAGCGGCGGGTTTCCTGTTCCAGCGCGGCGCGCAGGTCTGCCTTGGTGGGGAGTTTTTTGACCATAAGCGGCAGATCATAACACCGCCGTTCAGCGCTTGGGAGCTTTCTTGCCGGCCTTTGCTTTCGGTCGCGCGGAAGTCGATTTTGCACCGGTGGCTTTGGAGCCGGTCGTGGTTTTCTTTGCGGATTTCCTGCGAGCGCCAGGCTTTTTGGGCGCCGGTTTAGCCACCGCTTCCACCGCGACCCTGGGCCCACTGCGCTTCTTCGGCGGCGGTGCTGCGGCCGCCCGGTTGGCTGCCTTTTCTTTCTGCATCACGTCCAGCACCAGGGTGGTCGCCGCGTCCACGTACTGCACCAGCCGGTCGTACTCGTCGTCGTCCAGGGCACGCAGCTCGTCATGCTTGCGATAGAGATTGATCCAGCGCCGCTCGCGCTCAAACTGCACCGGCAGCACCATCACTCCCCACTGCTCCAGGGTGTCGCCCAGGGCCGGGTTGTAGGTGCGCATGAACTTTACCAGGAAGGGAATCGGGTCGTGGCGGGCAATCAGGGAGGCAGCGCGAAACGCCAGCTCCAGCGGCATGATGCGATCGCCGCTCTCGATGTCCTCCAGCAGGTTGTCGTCCTTTACACCCAGCGCCAGGGTCAGCTCACGCAGGCTCATCCCGGCGGTCTCGCGAGCGTCGCGCAGGAACCGGCCGGCCTCGGCCATGGCTTCCAGGCGTTCGGGCTCCAGGGTTTTCAGGACGGTGGACTGCAGCCAGTTTTCCCCGAACATCAGGGTCATGGCCGCAGTGGAACGTGCCACGTCCAGGGTCTGGCCGGCCACCTGGCCGGTCAGGCGCGTCAACTGCTCCAGCAGGGAGCGTTCCCTATCTTCGCTCATCTGATGCCTCGCGGCTGGACTTTTCCAGCAGTCTAGGCCTTAACGGGGGCGCCGTGAACTCCCAGGTAGTGACTGCTCAGGGTGGGAGGCTCCTCCAACTGGCTGTTGATCTCATAGACCCGCTCATAGCGCGTCTCCAGAATCAGCCAGCGACCGTCGACTTTCTGGTAGCGGTCCCAGTACAGGGCGGTGCCGGTGGTGAAGAAGCGGTGGTCGAGAATCCACATATTGTCCGCCAGGTACCAGATACCGGTGGCCTCGGTGTCACTCAGTACCTGGATCTCGGGATGGTGGCCATTGTGATGGCCCACCGCACGGCTGTTGAAAGCCTGCCCGACATTGCTGATGTACTCGTCCCTGCCCGACAGCTTCCACTCATAGCTACCGCCCTTGAAATGCACATGCACATCCTCGTGGAACAGGGTCGCCAGCTCTTCCATATTGGCGGTATCGATACAGCGAAAGTAGGCATACTTGAGCTGGCGAATCGCCTCCATATCCATCAGGCGCTGCACATCCCGTCGCAGCGCCTCGACGTCCCCGTCGGTGGCCTTCAGGGGCAGCCCCTCACTGATCCCCATATGTGCCTTGTTCAACACCGCCCGTTCTTCCGCCATCGTCAGTCCTCCGGTTGTCTGTCCACCTATCTTAGCTGCGGGCCCTGGGTTCTCAGGTACAGGTATTCATTCCATCGGGAGTTGGCTGACTATTGCCGGTCAAGCGTTCGAGCGTTTAAGCCGCACGTGCGGTACCTGGGGGTCTTTCGGGACACGCTAAAAGCATGACGTCCATGTCTCGCTCGGATGCGGCCGTCCTGGCCGCATACGGTCCCGAAAGACCCCCAGGCACCACACGCGCTCTGCCAGAGTGGGTATCGTTTTCGACCTTCGTTAGCTGTGTGGAAACCTATCCTACTCCCGAGATTTCCTTGTCCCCGTTCTGAAACAGCTTGCATTGAACTGGCACGTCCGGAGGGCGTGAGCAGGGTGTACTCCCTGCCCGGACCGTGAACGGCCAGGACGGCCGTTCCCGAGCGAGACATGGATGTCATGCTTGTAGCGTGTCCGGGTAGGGAGTACACCCTGCTCGCGCCCGCTCTACGGAGCACGAATCCAGAAGCGGCAAATCGCAAACCGGGCACGGATGTCATGTTTGTAGGGTGTCCGGAGATGGAGCACAGCCTGCTCGCGCCCGACCTACGGAGCGACATGCCACAATGCCACTCGGTGCTAAAGGGGCGCGGTTCTAGACGGAGATGATCAGTCGAAGGCCCTGGAGCTGCAGGGAAGCATGGGTGATGTGCGCCGCGCATTCCTCGATGCGGTGGGTGAGGTGGTCGATCTCCGCCTGGCGGATGGCCGGGTTGATGGTTCGCAGGGCTTCGAGGCGTGATTGTTCTGCGCCCAGTTCCTCCCGCATGCGGGCTTCCGCGGCGGCAAGGATCTCCTCGCGGCGGGTGTCGGCGAGGCTGCCGGCGTGTTGCATCTTTTCTTCCACCTGGCCGTGCACCTGCTTGATGATCTGCAGGGCCACCGGCTTCTTCACTTTTTCGCACAGGTCATTGAGGCGGGCGTGGGGCATGATGTCTGCCAGGTCCTTGCCGCGGCTGTCGACCAGCAGGCGGATGGGTGAGAGCGGCAGGAAGCGTTCCACCTGCAGGTATTTGGGCGCCACGCAGTTAATGCAGTAGATGCACTCCAGCAGCATGGTGCCGGCGGGAATGCCCTTCAGCGACAGGGTAGCGATGGCGGCGTTGCCGAGTTCCGTGGCGCTGACCATGTCCATGGCTTCCACCAGGATCGGGTGTTCCCAGGTCAGGAAGGCCATGTCTTCGCGGGACAGGGCCTGCTCGCGGCTGAAGGTGACCGTGGTGCCTTCCTCGGTGACGCCCGGGAAGTGGCCGGTCAGCATGTGATCGGTGGGGCGCAGGATCACGGCGTGCTCCGAGTGGAACTCCTGGTCGACACCGTAGCTGTCGCACAGCAGCTCGAGGTAGTCGCGCAGTTCGTCGCTGGCCTCGGCGGCCTCGATATCAGCGATCATGGCGGCGGCCTGTTCCGGCTTGCAGGAATTACGCTCCAGCAGGCGATCGCGGCCCTCGCGCAACTCGGCTCGGGTGCGGGCTGTAAACTCGGCGCTGTCGGCAATCAGCTCGTCGAGTCGGTCGTCCGGCGCCATGAGCTGCTCGCGCAGGCGTGATTCGAAGGCCTCGAAGATGGCAAAGCCCGCGGAGCAGCTTTCCTCGAACTGGTTGAGGCCCTCGTGGTACCAGCGCAACAGGGTTTCCTGGGCGGTGCCCTCCAGGTAGGGCACGTGGATGTCCACCTGTTCGGTCTGGCCGATGCGGTCCAGGCGGCCGATACGCTGTTCCAGCAGGTCCGGGTTCAGGGGCAGGTCGAACAGCACCAGGTGGTGGGCAAACTGGAAGTTGCGGCCCTCGGAGCCAATCTCCGAGCACACCAGGGTCTGGGCGCCGCCCTCGGCGTCGGCGAAGTAGGCCGCCGCGCGGTCGCGTTCGAGAATGGTCAGCCCTTCATAGAACGCCGCGCTGCGGATACCGGCCCGCAGGTGCAGGTAGTGCTCCAGGGCGATGGCGGTGTCCGCGTGGGCACAGATCACAAGTACCTTCTCCGGGCGCAATTCCTTGAGCTTCTGCTCGAGCCAGCTCACCCGCGGGTCATCACCCACCCAGGATTCATCGGCACTGAGAGTATCGGGATACAGCGCCGCCATGATCGGATCGTCACCACCACTGGCTGCCGGCGGCGCCGGCAGCGGGTAGGCGTGCAGCTTGCGCTCGGGGAAGCCGCTGATGCCGGCACGGGAGTTGCGGAACAACACCCGGCCGGTGCCGTGGCGGTCCAGCAGCTCGGTGATAGCCTGCTCGTTGTCGCCGGCGGCTTCCAGCTTCTCGAGCTCGGTGTTCAGCGACCGGTAGCCCTGTTCCTCGGCGATGAACTGTTCGAGGTCGTGGAAACGATCCGGATCCAGCAGCCGCAGGCGGGCGAAGTGGCTGGCCTGGCCGACCTGCTCGGGGGTGGCCGTCAGCAACAGCAAACCGGCGGTCTGCTGAGACAGGGCCTCGATAAAGCGGTAGTCCTCACCCGCGGTTTCCGGCGTCCAGTGCAGGTGATGGGCCTCGTCCAGCACGGCCAGGTCCCAACCGGCGTCAATGGCCTGCTGCTGGAGTTCAGGCTGTGATTCGAACAGCGACAGGCTGGTGAGCACCAGCTGTTCGGATTCGAAGGGGTTGCCGGCGTCCATCTCCCCGGCCATCTCTTCGAAGGGGGGAATGTCTTCGTCCAACTCCGCCATGGCTTCGATACGCTCGGCATCGAACAGGGCGAAGTGCAGATTGAAGCGGCGCAGCATTTCCACCAGCCACTGGTGCAGCAGGGTTTCCGGCACGATGACCAGGACCCGGGCGGCGCGCCCGGTCAGCAACTGCTGCTGGATGATCATGCCGGCTTCTATGGTCTTGCCCAGCCCCACTTCGTCTGCCAGCAGCACCCGCGGTGCGTGGCGCCGACCAACTTCGGCGGCAATGTACACCTGGTGAGGCAGCAGGCTGGTGCGTGAGCCGATCAGGCCGCGAGCGGGTGATTGCTGCAGGCGGTCGAGTTGTTGCAGGGTCGCCACCCGCAGCGCGAAGTCGCTGTTGCGGTCAAAGTGGCCGTTGAGCAGGCGCTGCTGGGGTGTGGTGAGCTGTACAAAACAATCCAGCTCCAGCTCGCTGATGGTGACTTCGGCGTCGTGGTGGTCAAGGCCAGTGTAGAACAGGATGCCCTGCTGTTCGGTCACTTCCGTAACCACCAGTTCCACGTCGTCCAGGGTGGTGACGTGGTCACCGGCCTTGAAACGCAGTCGCGTCAGCGGCGCGTTCTCGCTGGCATAGGTTCTTTCTTCAGCGACGGCCGGGAAGCTAACGGTGACCCGGCGGCCATCCAACTCGGCAATGATGCCGAGGCCCAGCTGGGTGTCCGCATGGCTTACCCAGCGTTGTCCTACGATGTAATCCACAGATTGCTACAGCACTGCCAGCCTGGTCAAAGTGGCGCGGATTCTAGCACGGTGCGCGAGGCCTATTAAGCGCTAGCCCCGTTTTCCGCAAAGAACAGTTGCATACTGTTGTGCCAGGCCTGGCGCAGCAGGTGTTCAATTTCGTAACCCTTCACCTGGGCGACCTTCTCAGCGACGAAGGGCAGGTAGAAAGGCGCGTTGGGTTTTCCCCGGTAGGGCACCGGCGTCAGGTAGGGGGCATCGGTTTCCAGCAGCAGCTGGTCCAGCGGGGTGGCGGCCACCACCTCGCGCACATTGTCGGCGCGGTTGAAAGTGGCAATGCCGTTGAATCCCAGGCAGAAGCCTTCACCCAGACAGTACTCCGCCAGCGCCATGCCGGAGGTAAAGCTGTGGATCACGCCCTTGCGCGAGAGCTTGCCGGAGAAGTTCTCCAGGATGGCGCGGGTGTCTTCATCGGCATCGCGGGTATGCACCACGATGGGCATGTCGGTATCCGCAGCGATCTGCAGCTGGGCCTCGAACACCTGGCATTGCACGCTGCGATCGGCGTGATCGTAGTAGTAGTCGAGACCAATCTCGCCGACGGCGAGAATATGCTCACTGGCCATGCGCTCGCGGATGATGTCGCCGACCTCGGTACTGTATTTCTCGGCCTCGTGAGGGTGGATGCCCTGGGTACCCCATACGCTATCGCGCTCGCGGGCCAGCGTGTCCACGGTATCCAGGTTGTCGGGGGAAACGGCGATGGTCACGATGCGCTCGATACCCACCTCGCGGGAGCGCGCCAGCGTATCGTCCAGTTCCGTTGCTTCCAGGTAGTCCAGGTGGCAGTGGGTCTCCATGATCGGATGCTGGAAGCGGGGAATCTCGCGGCGGTTCTTTTTGCTCATCGCTGGTGAATACGCTTGGGTGTGGCATTCGGGTCTGGCGTCGCGGGCTTTCGCCGTGCCGTAGCGGCGGCGTATTATGCCACGGCATGGAAAGCATGAGCGAAAATCCGCCGGCTGCCGGCCGTCCTTGCCGCAACTGCGGCGCGACGCTGCAGGGAGATTACTGCGGGCAGTGCGGACAGCGTGACCGGGACCTGCGCCTGGCGGATATCGCCGGTGAAGCGCTGGAAGATGTGACCGACCTGGACTCCCGCCTGTGGGTTACGCTCAAGACGCTGGTGTTGCGTCCGGGCCGTATTACCGCCGACTATATCGGCGGGCGCCGGGCCCGCTACCTGCCGCCGGTGCGGCTGTACCTGGTGGTGAGTTTCCTGGTGTTCCTGAGTCTGTCGCTGAGCCCGTCCCCGGCAGTGAACACCGTGGGTGTCGACAATGCGTCGGTCGACAGCCTGGAATCCGGCATCTTCATTCCCCGCACCAACGAAGCCGGCGAGCAGGAAATTCTCTCCATCGACGAGTACATTGAAGCCGAAGGCCTGCGCGACGAGATCGAAGCGCTGCCGGGCTGGCTGCAGTCGGCCGTAGAGCGAATGGTCGTCAACGCCGAGCGACTACAGGAAAATCCGGATGCCTTGATGGATGGCCTGACCCGGCGCCTGCCACAGATGATGTTCTTCCTGCTGCCGGTTTTCGCCCTGATGCTGTGGTTGTTTTATGCGGGCTCGCCTTACCACTACCTGCAGCACCTGGTGTTCTCGGTGCATTACCACACGGTGGCGTTCCTGGCCTTCCTGGTCATGCAGCCACTGAACCTTCTGATGCCGGCCGATTACGGTGGCCTGGTCACCCTGGCGCTGATGATCTACCTGCCGTTCGCCCTGCGGGGCGCCTACGCTAGCTCGAAGCGGGCGGCAGCGGTGAAGGGAATGGTGCTGGCCGTGTCCTACTACTTCGTGGTGGTGCTTACCGGGACCCTGGTGGTGCTGCTGACGCTAGCTTTTCTCTGAGCTCTGCCCGCACGTCGAGAATCTGTTGCCACAGCCAGTTGTGCAGCGGCGAGTTCTCGGTGCGGCGGTGCCGAACCAGCATGTACTCGATGGAGTAGTCCACATCCGGCGGCAATTCCAGCGCCTGGATTTTGTAGGCCAGGGTCGGGTTGCCCATCAGGAAGGGCGGCGCCGGCATCAGGTGATCGGTGTTGCGCAGCACCTCGATGGCGGTCAACAGGTGGCTGGTTTCGAAACCGCCCTGCATTTCTTCCACGGTCTCCAGGCGGCGGGTAATGCTGTCGCGGGTCTGGATGAATTCCAGCTCCTCCATGTCGGCCATGTACAGCCGCATGATCGGGTAGCGAAGAATATTCTCCCAACTGGACGGTTGCCCGGTCAGGGGGTGGGCTTCCCGGGCCAGTAACACCGGCTTGGCCCCGCCCATGGCCTCGCAGAGGAACTCGTCGCCGTAGCGAGCGTGCTTGATGTGCACCGCCAGGTCCAGGTCGCCGAGGGCGAGCTGGTCCAGCTGGTGTTCGACTCGGGTAATGGTGCGCACCGTGAGACGCGGCGCCAGGAAGGACAGGCGATTGATCAGGGGTGGCAGCAACCAGACACCGATGTACTCGGAGATCGCGATGGTTACCTCGCCGCGATAGGCACCCGGGTCAAAATCGTTTCCGGCCAGCAGGTGCTGGATACCCTGCAGCACGGTTTCCAGTTCGGCGGCCAGGTCGAGAGCCCGCGGTGTGGGGCGCATGCCGTGGGAACTGCGGGTGAACAGGGGATCCTCGAAGACCTCGCGCAGCCGGGACAGGGTCTTGCTCATGGCGGGCTGGGTAATAAACAGACGCTCCGCGGCCCGTGAGACATTGCATTCCTCCAGCATCACCTGCAGGGCAATCAGCAGGTTGAGGTCGATGCGGGACAGGTCGCGGGTTTCCATGAGGTGACAGCCGTGTGACTGATATAATTTGAAGTAATGAGATTCATTACGCTAATACATTAGAACTATATCAGGGCCGTCCCCATAATCACACCGTCTGGTAATCGAAAGGAATACCCAAATGTTCATAGCAGCAACGTTTGGCCTGTATTTCGCTCTTCTCGGTTGGATTGCCTGGGACGAGATTCAAAGCGCAAGCTGAGTCCCACATCTTCGAGAGACGACATCCAGGTCCAACACTAGTTAGACTCAGACCCGCCGCAAGGCGGGTTTTTTTTTGTCTCGCCACTTCTATACTGGTGGAAAAAACACCCAGGGACTGGTTATGCGCTTCCTCCTACTTTGCCTGCTGGCCGTTGCGACCCCGCTGGCGGCGGGCCCCATTGAAACCGACACCGATGCCCGCGTGGTGGCGTTTGGCGATGTGCACGGCGCCATCGATGAAGTCACCACCCTGCTGCAGGAGGTAGGGGTCATCGATGCCAGCGGGAACTGGAGCGGTGGCGACACCCACCTGGTCAGCCTGGGCGACCTGGTGGATCGCGGTCCCGGCTCGCGGCAGGTGGTTGAGCTACTGATGAAGCTGGAGGGCCAGGCGGCCGCCGCCGGCGGCGCGGTGCACGTGGTGCTCGGGAATCACGAGGTGATGGTCATGACCGGCGACCTGCGCTATGTCAGCCGCCCCGAGTTTGCCGCCTTTGCCGCGGACGAGACCGAGGCCGAGCGCGAGGCTCTCTACCGCGGCTGGCTGGCGAGCCAAGCGGCGATGGAGGAGGCCGCGGCACGCCAGGCCTTTGCAAAACAGTTTCCCCCCGGCTTCATCGGCCTGCAGAAAGCCTATGCATCCGACGGTCCCCTGGGCAGCTGGCTCAAGCAGTTACCACTGGCGATCCGGGTCAATGACCGCCTCTATATGCACGCCGGCGCGAGCTCGGCGATCGTGGAAACACCACTGAAGGAGATTAACGAGTCCAATCGCGATGACCTGCTGGCCTATATGGCGCTGGTGAAAAAACTGCAGGACGGCGGCCAGCTGGCTCGCCACGTGGATTTCTGGAATCGGCGCGCCTACCTGAATGCCAGGGCAGAGGTGGTACTGGCCGAGGACCCGAAGGCGCGGCCGGCATGGTTTGAGGATTTCCTGGCGCTGATGGAGCTGGAGGATGCCTTCCTCTTCACTCCCGAGAGCCCGATCTGGTATCGCGGTAATGCCTACTGTCACCCCTATGCGGAGTCCTTCAATACCGAGCGCATACTCAAGCGAACTGGCACCCGCCAGTTGGTCATCGGCCATACACCTTACCCGCGGGGGGCGATCTCGCGGCTGGATGGCCAGGTGCTGAGGCTCGACACCGGCATGCTCAAGTCCGTGTACAAAGGCGTGCCAACCGCCCTGATTGCGGAAGGGGGTGAGTCCTGGCTGCACTATGTCGGCGGGGAAAGCCGCGCCGAACCGCTGGTGTTCGACCGCAGTATTTCCAGGGAACTGTGGAAGCAGAGCGATGCCGAGCTCGAGGACCTGCTGCGCAACGGGGAGATCGCCAACATTGAGGACATCGGCACCGGCGTCACCAAGCCCAAGCGCCTGACCCTGCGCAAGGGTGACGTGGAGGAGTATGCGGTGTTCAAGTACGAGGATACTGACCCGGGCCTCGAGACCAAGCCGCGCTTCGTGCCACGCCGCCACAACGACTCCGACCGTTACCAGTACGACATGGCGGCCTACCGGCTGGACCGCCTGATCGACCTGCAAATGGTGCCGGTGTCGGTGATTCGTACCGTCGACGGTGAGGAGGGCGCGGTGGGTGCCTGGTTGCCCAACGCGATCAATGAACGCGACCGGGGGGAGCAGGACGTTGCCTTCCAGAGCCACTGCGCCAAGGATGAGCAGTATCGCCTGCGTTTTATCTTTGATGTGCTGGTCTACAACGAGGACCGCAACCTCACCAATATCATGTGGACCAAGAAGGACTTCATGCTGCGTTTCATCGACCATTCGCTGGCGTTTCGCAGCACCGAACGTCGACCCAGGCAATACCGCAAGATCGAGCTGCGGGTGTCAGACCTGACGGCGCGCAAGCTGGAAGCGCTGGATGAAGAGACCCTCAAGGCCGAGCTGTCCGAATGGCTGCACCCGCGCCAGATCGAGGCCATCATTGCCCGCCGCGACCTGATTCTCAAGGAAGCTCTCCGCACCGATCCCTGAGGATCGATCCCCGAGGGGCCGGCGGATTAGCCGCTCACGACCCTCAGCTTGGGCCGCGCGGCGGCCGGGGCCCGTTCGCCGGCGGGGAGTTTCCTGGGGGGAGTGCGCGCCGCCGGCTTGTCGACCGCTGCCGGCTTCTTTGCCGCGGTCTTTTTCGCCGCCGGGCGCTTGCTGGCCGGCTTGCCAGCGGCTTTCTTGTTGGCCTGCGCCGGTTTCCTGGTAGCCGCCTTCTTTGGGGAGGGAGCTTTCTTTCGGGCGGGAGCTTTCTTGGCAGCCGCTTTTTTCCGGGCTGGACGCTTGTTGCCGGCAGCGGCGCGGCCGGCGCCGGTGGCGGCTGCATGCAGTTCCGTCCAGGACTCCCGCACGCACTGCATATAGAACTCCGGATCCGGGATGATTTCACGGTCTCCCAGTACCGACAGGTGAACCCGGTCGGATTGGGTAAATATGGTGTGGAACAGGCCAACGCCGGGGGTCAGCAGCCCCAGGCCGTGGTATTGCACCAGGCGCGCGCCGGCGCAGTACAGGTCGAAATCGGGGCCTGGCACGTTGGTCACCACCGTGGACACATTCAGGGGGGATAGCCGCGACAGGTGGCGTTTGGACCAGAGGCTCGCTGCCGCCCGGGTGATGGCGGGATTGAGAACCCCCGCCGCCTTGATGGTATCCAGCAATGGGCTGGCCTGGCCGAACTCCTTGCCGTCAGAGGTGCTGATATGGATGGCCTTGAGGCGCTCCAGCGGGTCGCTGATGTCGGTGTGCAGGCTCGCAAATATCGAGCCCACCTGGTTGTTGTCATCGGTCATCGCCCGGCGGGTGCGCAGGTTCACGGGCAGGGTGGCCATCAGAGGGCCTTCGGGGGTTTCGTCCTTGGCGGCCAGGTAGCGGGCCAGGGCGCCGCCGACGACTGCCAGTGCCACATCATTGAGTTTCACGCCGGTCAGGTCCTTGACCCGCTTGAACTCGGCCATGCTGAAACTGGTGCCCTCGAAAATGCGGTAGGGCCCCACCGGACCGTTGAAACGGGTACGTGGTGATTGCACGTCCGGCATCGGAATCTGCTTGCGCATGATCTTGAGGGCGAAGGCACCCAGGTCGCGCCCCAGGGTCACGGCGCCGCGCGCCATGCCGATGCTGTTTTTCACATTGTTCACCGCGGCGCGGCCCAGCAACTCGGCGCTGGTGGGATCGCGGTCCACCAGCAGCGGCAGGTCGCTGTTGTCCTCCTCGGGCTTCGGGTTGGCATCCAGGTCGTGCAGGGCTGCCATGAAGGCGGCACCACCGGCGCCATCCACCAGCGAGTGGTGCATCTTGGTGTATACCGCGAAGCTGCCGGCCGGCAGGTCGGGAATATTGTCCAGGCCCTCGATGACATAGCATTCCCACAGGGGCCTGGACATATCCAGCGGCCGCGCATGCAGGCGTGCGACCTGGATGCAGAGCTGCCGCCAGTCGCCCGGCTGGGGCAGGGCGATATGGCGCAGGTGGAACTCCACGTCGAAGTTGGCGTCTTTTACCCAGTAGGGGCGGTCCAGGCCGCCCGGCACCTCAACCAGTCGGGTGCGAAACAGGGGTTGGCGATTGAGGCGCTGCTCGAAATTGGCAATCACCTGTTTGAAGCGCACGAAACCCCCAGGCGCTGAGGACGGGTCGTATATTCCGAGGCCACCCACGTGTTGTGGGGTATTGCCCTGTTCCAGGTTGATGAATGCGCTGTCGAGAATGCCGAGTTGTTTCATGAGGAGGGCCTCTGGTGTTCATGGCCGTTATAGGCTTGTTGACAAGGGTTTTGCAAGCATTCCAGTTGAATCAGTGGGCAACGGTATACTGCCGCACATGATATCGGTATTCAGAGGCACATTGGCGGTAACCCTGACCGCCACGCTGTTGCTGGCCACGGTGGCCGCCCAGGCCCGGGACCGCAACGCCCTGCCCACACCCTTCGGTGTACGCTTCTACCCCGCGGATGTCCCGGTGGCCGAGCCGCTGCCGCCGCGCCAGGGTACGCCGGAAGAAGACGCCTGGGAGCAGCGCGTGCGCGAGGCGGAGTACCGCAATGGCCCCTACGGCCAGGGCATCGCCGAAACCCTGTTGGACGCCGCCAACTATTTCGCGAGCCGCGGAGACTACCAGAGTGCGCTGTCCTATTGGCGGCGCTCGGTCCACCTGGTGCGTGTCAACGAGGGGCTGTACAGCCCGCTGCAACTGCCCGCCCTGCAAAGCCAGCTCGATACCTACCTGCGGCTGGGCGACTACGAGGCCGCCGACGGCGTGAAGTCTTACCTCTACTTCCTGGCCCGCCGCCGGTACCCGGAGGGCGACCCGTCGCTGGTGGCGGCCACTGTGGACTGGATCGAGTGGCGGCGCAGGCAGTGGTTGCGGAGTCCCAACCCTGAGGAACCGCGCCCGCTCCTGACCCTGTGGCGTCTGCTGGACCAGCAGACCCGGGAGGATGAAACCCACACCCTGAGCCTTGAGGAACTGGCACCGCTGACTTACGCACAGATCGACCTGCTCTACGTGGTGGGAAGCGAGGATTTTGGTATCGACCGGGAGACAGAGATGATGCTGGGCCGCGGTGCGGCCAGCGCCGATGCCGCGCTGGACCTGGACCGCGCACAGATCCAGGCCATGCAGGACTCTTCCTATGCCCGTGGCCGAAAGCGCCTGGAACTGCTGCTGGAGCGAGCAGGGGAAGCCGGTGACACGCTCGAGCAGGCCCGGGCCAACCGGGCGCTGGGAGACTGGCACCTGTGGTATGGAAGCAGCAAGCGCGCGGCGCCTCACTATCGCGAAAGCTGGCACCAGCTCGACACCCTGGAACGCCCGGACCTGCAGCAGGCCTGGTACAGCGCACCGGTAGAGCTGCCTGCGGGCGATATCATGTGGGTGCCGCGTTCGGCGCTGGAGGGTGACAAGAGTGTGCCGGTGACGGCGCGCTTTGATGTGGATGCCCGCGGCCGACCGCGCAACGTCGAGACTGAGCCCCGGGACCCCGAACGGGAAGCGCGCGCTGTGAGGCTTAACAGGCTGTTACGTGGCAGCCGTCTGCGACCGCGGCTGGAAGCAGGGGAAATGGTTGAAACGATAGCCCTGGAAAAGGAATACCGGGTGCCTTAGGCACCCGGCAGGATGTGAAACTGCAGAACGGTGTTCCTGAGGTACTGACTACTCGTTAACGATGCAGTTGTAGGTTCCGTCACCGGAGGCAGAGCACTCATTCGCCTCATAGGCTCGCCCGTCCGGGCAAGTGTAAACAGTTGTGGAACCGGCGCTCAGGGCCACGCAGCCGGCACTGGATTGCCCCAGGGTGCAGGCACGCTCCGCCACCGGGAAGCCTCCACAGGTTCCATCTGATAAACAGTCTCCGCTGAGATAGATAGCGCCGTCCGGACAGTAGAAGCCTACTTCTGCGGTGCCGCTGCCGACCGAGATGATGTCGCCGCCGGGGTAGGTACCCACGATACAATGGGCCCCGCTCGAGCCGCCAGAGCCTCCGCTGCCGGCTGCGGGGCTGACCGTCACGTTCACCGCCACCGTCGTCGAATCTCCGTCGACATCCGTGGCTACCGCCGTAAAGCTGTCTGAGCCGCTAAAGCCCGTCGCCGGTGCGTAGGTGTAAGCACCGGTATCTGAATTCAGGCTCAAGGTGCCGTTACTCGGGTCTGTACCCACCGCAAACGCGCCTGTCGACGGCAGGCCATCCGGGTCATTCGCCGGCAGTGTGCCATTCAGCGCCGTATTCTCGGCAATGGTCGCCGTAAGCGTCGTCGGCGCCACGCCGCCGTCATCCACAGGCGTGACTGTCACGTTCACGGTCACCGTCGTCGAATATCCGCCGATATCTGTGACCGTCACTGAGAAGCTGTCTGTGCCGTTGAAATCAGTCGCTGGCGTGTAGGTGTAAGCGCCGGTACCCGCATTCAGGCTCACCAGGCCATGACTCGGGCCGCTGCCCAACGCAAATGCGCCGGCCCCGAGACCATCCGGGTCATTCGTCGGCAGCATGCCATTCTGTGCGGTGTCTTCCGCGGTCGTTTCCGCAAGCGTCGTCGGTGTCACGCCACCGGTATCACTACTGGAGCCGCCTCCACCTGAGCTGCCGTCATCCACGGGCGTAATCGCTACCGTCACGGTTACCGTGGTGGCATACCCGCCGACATCTGTAACGGTCGCCGTGAAGCCGTCGGAGCCGCTAAAGTCTGCATTCGGTGTATAGGTGTAAGCACCGGAATTGGAGTTCAGGCTAAGTGCGCCATTGATCGGGCTCGTGCCCACCGCAAACGCGCCCGTCGTCGGCAGACCATCCGGGTCATTCGACGGCAGTGTGCCGCTCAGCGCCGTGTTTTCTGTGGTGGTCTCCGTAAATGACGTCGGCGTCACGCCACCGGAATCACTCGCCGGGTCACCGCCGGAATCACCGCCAGAGTCGTCTCCGGGATCGCGGCCGGTGCCGCCACCGCCGCCACCGCCGCCACCACCACCCCAGATAGCGCTGCTGGCCATGATGGCACCAATATTGGCTTCGTTACCCTCGTTGATGATGGTCGACACCAGGGTGATAAGCAGGCTGTCTTTCATCAAATCGAGTTGTTCGGGGTTGCGGTGATAATCGAACAAGGCGATATCTTCATAGCCAATGCTGCCATCGACGTATCCAGGCACTTCCCCGTCCAGAACCTGAACCGCGTATTGGTCAAGGTAATAACGCACCTCGCCCTTGGGGCGATTCCTGACCTCATGGTAGAAAGCCGAGGTCAGCTCATTGATGGTCGCGAATCCACCGACATTGTTGTTGTTATAGGTAAAGAATGAAGGGAACAGTACGCTGTAGTGACACACGTCCTGTTCGCAGATCTCCAGCAAATAGGGCACCGCGGTCCGTGTATCCAGATCTGGCTGTAGGGTAAGCAGGTTGGAGAACAGTGCCGACCCATAGAAATAATCGCCAAAGCCCGCGAGATTTGATGTCGTCGTGGCGGCAATAGGGTTTTCTCTGTCATCCCAGGTGTACAGTGAGGCTGTCAGGCCGGGACCTCTTGGGTTGGTAATACACCCGGTCAGCAGGAGGGTGCCAAGCGCTGTCGCCAGAAGCTTCTTCATCTCAAGTCCGTGGGGGCGCAAATTGGTGTGTTGACGAGCTGCGCCCGAAGTTTTGCAGAGGTTACGGAAGTGATACGCCGGCGTCTGCCATCTTGTATTAAAATTTTAGTGATCAATAGTTTTTTTGTGTCACGAGTCACATCTGTGCCAATGCAGTCTCCCGCCAGTTCCAGAGCCACAGGGAGGCGACCAGCATCAGCAGGCCCCCGCTGGCGATAGCCCAGCCCACGCCGGCCAAGGCGATCACGCTGCCGACCAGCGCTGCCACCACGTTGGCGACGCAGAAATTGGTGGTCAGCAGGCCCTGGACCCGGCCCAGGCCGTGGGATTCGAAGTGATTGGCCATGTAGGCCGGGAACACGCCGTTGGCCAGCGCAATGGTAGCGCCGCACAGCGCAAACACCGGGAAAAGGGCGCCATAGGTCGACAGCGGCAGCAGCAGGATTATCACGCCGAGCGCCAGGCTGGCGCGCCGCACGGTGCCCATGGGGCCGAAGCGGTTTTCAGCCACCGTGACCGCATAGACACTGCTGATGATCATCGCCAGGGTGACGGCCACCGTCGCCCAGCCGATCTCGATGCTATCGAACCCAAAGCGCTCCACCAGCCACAGCGGGTAGAACTCGTAAAAGGCGTTGATGCCGAGGGTAAACAGGAAATGGTAGATCAGCAGCGGCTGCATGGCCCGGACCTTCAGCAGGCCCAGTGAGTTCTCGCGTTGCATGGCCGCCCACAGGCTGTCTTCCTGGGCGGGCTCGGCGGGAGCAGCAATGGCAAATTGCACAACCACGGTTGCTAACAGCGTCACCGCGGCCGCAATGTAGAACACATTGGCCACACCCAGCACCATCAGGTAGCCGCCAGCCAGCGGACCGATCAGCCAGCCCGCGTAATTGACGGCGTACAGCAGGGAGATGGCCCGGGTGCGATTGATCTCCGGGTGCAGTTCGAGGGCGATGGCCCGGGACACCGCGATATTGCCCTCGCAGATGCCCACCAGGAAACGCGCTAACGCGAACAGCGGGTAACTCTCGATCCCGGCAGAATAGCCGGTCAACCCGTAACCGGCGATAGCCCCCAGCAAGGTAACGATCAGCACGGGTTTGCGGCCGTAGACGTCCGAGAGGGCACCAATCACCGAGCTGCCGATAATCAGCCCCAGGGGATACAGCGCCAGCAGTATGCCCAGCAGGATCTTGGGCGGCAGGTCCAGGTAGCTGGTCAGGCCGCTGGCAAAGGCCGGATCCAGGAACAGGGGCGAAAGTACCGGGTAGGGGAGCGCGATACCGGCGGTGCCCAGGAAGGACACCAGCATTACAGCCATCAGAGTGGAGCGCGCGTTTGCCATGGGTTAACGCCGTTTTGGAAGAGTGAGGGTTGTGCCGGGTCGTGCCCTGGCGGCGCTCAGGCGTTCTCCAGTACCATCAGCGCACCGCTGGCTTCAACCGGCTTTTTGGTGCGCCATTCCAGGATCTCGGCGCAGAACTTGTCTTCACAGCGGTGCGCCATCTCGAAGAAAGGCGAGCGTTCCGGGTCGGCGATTACCACTTTCTTGACGCCGGCTTTCACCGCCCGTTTTACCAGGTTGTAGACAGGGTCTACGAGCTCATCCCAGAAACAGATGTCGGCGGCGATCAGCAGGTCGACGTCCCTGAGCTGGTTGGTCGTGATCTTCTGGAATTTTGACTGGCGGGTGGTGACCTCAACCCCATTGGCTTCAGCGTTGGCGTGCAGGTAGGGAAACACATCTCTGTCGGCATCCACCGAGATCACGTCGGCATTGAAGCGCCTGGCACAGAAAATACCTCCCATCCCCCAGCCGCAGCCGGCGTCCATCACCGTGCGGCAGTGCTCCGGCGGGTGTTTCTTGAGGTAGTCAATCAGCAGGAAGCTCGACTTCCACAGCTTGTTGCCGTGAATAGAGGGCTGCGCATCAGTGCGCTTGATGCGGCGGATCTCCTTGTGGGAAGACGTGAGCATCGTCACGCCATGAAAGCGATGCTCGGTACGGCGCTTTGCCATGCCAGGTCCTGGGGGTAGTGGGGGAGCGGTGAGAATAATGGGCTTCGGGAGGGCCGTCCAGATGTGATAATGGTCCCGGGGAAAAATACCTATAAAGGAAACAGGAATGCGATTTTTTGCCGCGCTATTGCTGATGATGGCGAGTCACTCGGGGCTGACGGCGGAGTGTACGCCAGGCCGCTCGGACCTGCTGCTGCGTCCGGGGCGGGATGCCGGCCCCACCCGAATCCACATCCAGGCGTTTGTGAACGATATTGTGGCCATTAATGACGCCGAGCAGAGTTTCACCAGTGATGTGTTTGTCCGCGCGCAGTGGCGTGACCCGCGCCTGGCCCACACCGGCGATACGCACTGCACAATGGCCATGGGCACGTTCTGGTGGCCGCAGCTGCAGATGATGAATCGGCGCAGCGTGCAAAATGTCCGAGAGGTGCCGCCGCAGGTCATGCCCGACGGCACCGTGATGATGGTGTTGCGAGGCTTCGGTGAGTTCGGCTTTCGGGCGAACCTCGAGGACTTTCCCTTCGACACCCAGCCACTGGGCTTTGATTTGCTCTCTGCCCATAGCGATGAGGAGATCAGCTTCGTCGCTAACCCGGAGCAGATCGTGCTGGCGCCGACGCTGTCGGTCGCAAACTTCACGATCGCCCTGGCGGGGCTTGAAACGCGAACGGATTACCTTGCCACCACCCAGCGCGAGCATGCCCGCCTCGTCATCAAGCTGACGGCCGAGCGCCTGACCGGCTTTTATACCTGGCAGCAACTGGTGCCCCTGTTCCTGGTGGTACTGATGGCCTGGATCGTGTTCTGGATTCCGCGCGAGCACGTGCCCTCGCGCATCGGCCTGGCGGCCACCTCCATGCTGACCCTGATCGCCTACCGCTTCGCCATGTCCTCGGTATTGCCGCCCATTGCCTACCTGACCCGGCTCGACCTGTTCATGATCGGTGCGTCGGTGGTGGTGTTCTCGGCGCTGGCGTTGGCGGTGGCAGTTACCTATGTCATGGACTTCAACGAGGCGCTCAGTGAACGCATTCACCTGGCGGCGCGCTACCTGATCCCGTTACTGCTGGCCGGCATCACCTGGTTGTCATTCTCGCCCTGATTATCCCCCGGGTTGGCGTGGTACCAGATCGGTGATGACCAGGCGCGCTCCTGGATGACGGGTGAGTAGAACGGTTGCTCGGCTGGATCCAGGCAGCAGCGGTCGTACACGTTGCCGATGGCGCCCTGGTCACTCAGCACTTCGTTCATGGCCGCGGCTTGCTGCGCGCATTGGCCGTCAAAGGGGTTGACGCCGGCCGCCATGCACTGGCGGGTGCTCCAGCGGCAGCTCGGGTTCTCCAGGGCCCGCACATAATAGAAGGCATCCTGGGCCGGATCGAAGGACGGATCCTGCCATAGAGAACAGAGCTGGGCGTGGCCGCGGCCGGTCACGGCGCAGCTCTGCTCGTCTACCCAGCCACCGGTGTCGGGGCTGCCGGCCACGTCGTAGACGGCTTCATGGGTGTTGCCCTCGTCGTCAATCCAACCCTTGATGACCTGCAGGCGCTGCAGGTCGGTACCCGGCATGCCCGGGCTGCCGGGGTCTTTCGCCGCTGAGACCAGGAAGCGGGGTGGGGCAGCGCCCGCTCCAAGCATTCCCCCCATGGGCGTACCCATTGCGTATGCCTTTTCAATCATGTCCTCCGCCTGGCAAAGGTCGGCCGGTAGTTCACTGCCGGCGAAGAAGCGCAGGATAGGCCGGGTACCGCTGGTGGCGTAAGTCTCCCGACGGCGCTTGGCGTCGAAAAGGGCATCGCGGCTATTCTCTTCCGCCCACACCACCGCCAGCCCGCCCGGATTGTCGAAAAAGTGATCCTGCAGATTGCGGTAGCCGGAATCTCGCCGCCCCAGGTGCCCGGTGTAGTTGTCCTCTTCTGCGGCGCCGGGGGTGGCGGAATGGGTGTCCGTGGAGCCGATAAACCCGAGCATGAATGGGTTGATGCCGCTGCTGCGGCCCAGGGCGAGGCCGTCCTTCAGTACATTGCGCACCATGTTGCGGCGTGCGAATGCCTCAATGGGCACCGGGGCGGCTTCCCTGGCGCGCACCTCGCCGTACACAGTGCCCAGCATCGACAGGTTGTCGGCGACCACCTGTTCGAAGGCGCAGAGCTCATCCTCGGTGTCCACGCCCAGGCCGGCGAGCCGGTCGAAGCGACATTCGGAGGCCGCCTTGTGCTGCACCAGCTCCACCAGTGGTTCAAAGAAGCGCCGCTCGCGGGCTTCCGCGGCGTTGACCGGGTCCGGGAACATCATGCCGCCGCTGAGGTTGGGATTGTGGGGAATGGCCATGACGTCGCAACCGCCATCCGCTTCTATGCACTCCTCGCGCAAGCGCTGCCACAGGCCCTGGAAATTGCGGGTCCCGGTGTCGTAGGTAGAAATGGCGGTGTCGGTGACCTCGGCGCTGCGAAAGATCACGTTGCGGTGCAGGTTGTTGTAGTTGGGGGCGTCGGTGTATTCGTATCCCACAAAGGTAGTAAAGCTGCAGTCGCTGCTGCGGTCGTAGTGATCTTCGGCGGCGGCCTGGATCTGCCCCCAGGCCTCACGGTGCGCCGCGTCACAATCTTCCAGGGTGCAAACGAAGGGCTGGTCCCGGTCCTCTCCCGGCGTACCACCGGTGACTCCCAGTCGCTGCCAGTAGTTGAGCGCCAGCAGCTGGGCGACAAACCATTCGCTGCGGGTCAGCAGGCAGTAGGGAAAGTAGTAGCCCAGCTTGTTGCTGTCCTGGGTGCACAGCTTGATCGGCCCCAGGAATTCAGCATGATCCGTGACTGCCGTGAAATCCAGTGGCCGGCGTAGCCGGGTGACCACTGTCTGCCCGGCATCGGCGTCGGAGAGGGTGATGGACTCACCGCGAGCGAAACGGTACGCGACCCAGGGGTCATTGCGCTGGCTGGATATGTAAGAGTCGAAAGACAGGCTGGTGTGTACGTGCAGGTCACCGAACAGCGGCATACGGGTGGCAGTGTAGTGGTCGCAGTTCTCGCGCTGTTCTGTGCGCTCGAATGCCAGCGTCGGGAACGCCAGAAACAGAATGATAGCCAGCACCAACCGGAAGTAGTTCACAGATTTGTCTCCTCGTCGCCGATTCTGTGAGCGGATTCCGCGATGGTAACGCCGCCGCTCCGCAAAGTGTGAAACCCCTCACGCTAATCCTTGCGAGTGCTCACTAAAATGCACCGCAAGGAGACACACCTATGCAAACAGCAACGATAAGTGAGCGCAGCGTGGAACTGGTTGAAAAGAATCGGCCCCAACAGCAGCGAGCCATCAAGACCTACGAGGCAATTCTCTCTGCCACGGGAGAACTGCTGCGGGAAGTGGGCCTGGAACGAATCTCTACCAACATCATCGCCGAACGTGCGGGCGTGACCGTGCCGGCCCTGTATCGCTATTTTCCCAACAAGTATGCGGTACTCAATGCCCTCGGCTCGCGCCTGCTCGGTGCGCGCAAGGCAGTGTTCGAGCGCTGGCAGGACCAGCGGCTCATCGGTCACGGCCCCTACACCATGCTGGAGAGCCTCAACGAACTGCTGATCGGTGTATACGAGGTAACCCGGGATTTTCCCGGCGGCGTTGAACTGCTGCATGGCATGCAGGCCATGGCGCCACTGCAGAAGGTACAGCAGGAGCACGATTGGATGCTCGCCAGCACTTTTGCCCATATCTGGGCGGACCTCAACCGGGTGCCATGCACCGAAGAACTGGTCGGCAAGTCTCGTGTCGCGGTGGCGATGGGCTTCTCGAGCATCCAGGTAGCACTGGAGGACCCGGCCATGAGCCCCGAGGTTGCGGTACGCGAAGGCGCCCAGGCGCTGCGCTCCTACCTCGAATACGGCATGATCAAAGGGCCCCAGGGCGTCGTCTAGGATCGCCCTTCCCACGGACTGAACCCAGCCTGAACAGTGGTTTGCCCCGCGCGGGGCAGGCCACTATTATCTTTGGTTTCCCAACGATAACTGCACGAATCGAGGAGACCCGCATATGGCTGAAGCCGAACGTAAGGACACTACCGAACAGGCCGAGTTCCGGCAGTACTGCCGGGAATGGCTGGCGGAGAATTCCCCGCCCGAAACCGATGTCCGCCTGCCGCTGACCCCGCTGGAAATCATGACCACCGACCAGCTGCACTACCTGCAGGACTGGCAGAAAAAAGCCTATGACGCGGGCCTGGTCGGCTGTGACTACCCGGTAGAAGTCGGCGGCGGTGGCCGCAACGATTGCCAGCGCGTGGCCAATGCGGAAATGCAGGCCGCCAAGACGCCCTTCTTCCCCAATGTGATCGGGCTTGGCATGGCAGCGCCCACGGTGTTCTACCACGCCCAGGAAGGCAAGAGCGCCGAGTTGCTGCCGAAGCTGTTCTCGGGCGAGGAAATCTGGTGCCAGGGCTTCAGCGAGCCGGGTTCCGGGTCAGACCTGGCCAGCGTGCAGACCTTCGCGGAGCAGAAAGGTGACAAATGGGTGATCAACGGCCACAAGGTGTGGACCTCGCTGGCACACTTCGCCGAGTGGATGATCCTGCTGCTGCGCACCGACAAGTCCCACAAGTACGAGGGCCTGTCCTACTTTGTGGTGCCCATTCGCTCCGCCCTGGGCAAGGGTGTGACCGTGCGGCCGCTGATCAAGATGACCGGTGAAACCGGATTCAATGAAGTGATCTTCGACAACCTGGAGGTGGACGACAGCTACCGCCTGGACGCGGTCGGCAAGGGCTGGCAGGTAGCCATGACCACGCTCGCCCACGAGCGCAATGCCGGCCAGCTGGTCACGCCGGCCGCCGGCGGCCGCGTGCAACAGCGCGAAGGCGAGGGACAGTCGGGGTTCGGTGCCATGAGCCTGGTGGACCTGGCAAAGAACAGTTCACGCAATGGCAAGACGGCGGCCGATGACCCGGTAATCCGCGATCGCATCATGCAGGAGCTGATTCGTGAGGAAGGCTTCAAGCAGTGCCGCCGCCGTGCCCGGGTGCAGGGCCTGATTGATCACCCCATGCGCATCCCGTTGCAACACAAGCTGCGCCAGAGCGAGCTGATGCAGGACATGGCGCAGCTGGCGACCGAAATCGAGGGCGCCTCCAGTTCGCTGTATATCGCTGATGAAAACGCACCTGCCAATGCCCGCTGGCCGCTGGGACATATGAATTCCTACGGGTTTACCATAGCTGCCGGCACCAGCGAGGTGCAGCGCAATATTCTCGGTGAGCGGGTCCTCGACCTGCCGAAGTCCAAGTAAGCGGAGGTAAAGAAGATGTCACAACCGCAGAATTTTGGCTTTGGTGAAGAGGAAACCATGCTGCGCGATTCCGCGCGTAAGTTTTTCGCTGACAACCTGCCCGTGGACCAGCTTCACGGCCTGGTGGCGGATGACTCCGACCCCCATCGCGACCTGGCCGCCAGGTGGAAGCCTGAGCTCTGGCATCAGATGGTGGAGCTGGGCTGGACCATGCTGGCGGTGCCGGAAAGCGCCGGCGGCCTGGGCATGAGTTCGGTGGCGGTAGCCGCCCTTTGCGAAGAGGCGGGTCGCGCCGCGTTCCCCTCACCGCTGCTGCCGACGATCAACAGCACCTACCTCCTCGCTGCCTGCGACACGGTGGTGGCCAATGCGGCCCTGGAAGCCATTGTCGGCGGCACGGCAGCCAGCCCCGCCCTGGTCGACGGACGCGGTAGCTGGGAAGCCGCGGACACCGATGTCGAGTTTGCCGATGGCAAGCTGACAGGCACTGCAGCCTACGTGCAGGATGCGCAGAAGGTCAGCCAGTTCCTGGTCAAAGCCCGCAACGGCTCCGGGCTGGGTTTGTACTGGGTGGCCAGCGATGCCGACGGTGTCAGTCTTCAGTCAGATGCCATCGTCGACCTTACGCGCGACCAGGCGCGCGTCAGCTTCGACGGCGCAGAAGCTGTTGAAGTCAGTGGCGACGCCGTCTCGGTACTGGAAAAGGCCATGCCCGCCATCTGGACCATGGTGGCCGCGGATATGGTGGGCGCCGGCGAATGGGAGCTGCAAACCACCGCCGAGTACGCCCGCACCCGCAAGCAGTTCGAGCGCGAAATCGGCTTCTTCCAGGCCGTGAAGCACCCGCTGGTCAATGCCATGGTGGATATCGACCAGTCGCGTTCCCTGGTTTACAACGCCGCCTGCGCGCTGGATCACGAGCCTGACAAGGCCGCCCGTTTTGCGCACATGGCCAAGGCCTCCGCCAGTGATATGGCGATATTCGTATCAGGCCGTGCCGTTCAGTTCCACGGTGGTATCGGTTTTACCTGGGAGTGCTACGTGCACCTGTTCTTCAAGCGCCAGAATCACAATGCCATGCTTTGGGGTGACGGTGCCTGGCACCGGGCACGTCTGGCTGACCTGCTGATGGGCGCTGCCGCCTGATGTTCCCGGCCCGGGTGTTTGCCCGGGCCGGACGCCCTGTCACTTCGTCGCCGCGCGCCGTTTCCCTCAGGTGATGGGCGGCTCCGGCTCCACGTAGTAGTCCGCAAGCCACTGGTCGATATCGACTTCGTCGATTTGCCCGGGTTCGAGAAATTCCTCGGCGTACTGCAGGTAGTGTTTCGACAACAGGAATATGCGCATCAGCTCGCCGTCGAGCTTGCCGTCCCTGACCATGTCGCCAAGGATGCCCAGCGCCACGGACAACTTCATGGGCGCCTTGTAGGGCCGGTCCGGGGCCACCAGGGCTTCGTAGATGTCGGCGATGGCGAGGATGCGCGATTGCATCGGCATGTCCTTGCCCTCGATGCCGTTGGGGTAGCCGGTGCCGTTGAGGTGTTCGTGGTGGGCGCCGGCGTACAGCGGCAGGCGCTTTTGCTTGCGCGGGAAGGGCAGGGCCATCAGCCAGCGCCAGGAACGGTCCGCGTGCAGGTTGATGGCATCGCGCTCGGCCTGGTTGAGGGTGCCGCGGTTAATCAACAGGTTTTCCTTCTCCCAGGCATCCACCAGGGTGTCGGGCTCAGTGGTCTCCTCCACCGATTTCACGACAGGGTAACCGTGGTCCATTTTTACATCAGTCTTGAAATAGCGCTGTACCGGAACGCCGGCTAATTCCTGGACCAGCGCTATGGTCTCATCGCTAACAGACTCGCCGCCGCGGTTTGCGGCAAACAGGGATTTAAGCTTGCTCGTCAGGTTTGCCTTCTCGGCCTGGAACTGTTGTTCGATCTGCTCGAGTGCATGGTCATCGGCGCCGTCCTTCACTGCCTTGAGTTGCTGCTGCAGCATCTCAATATGTGCATCCTTGATGCGGGAGCTGAAGCGGTCGGCCACCAGTTCGAAGCGGTCCATCACGAACTGAAGCTTCACCTGCTTGGAGACGATGTGCTCCGGCGTGGTGATCTTGCCGATATCGTGCAGCCAGCCTGCCAGGCGCATCTCCGCCATCTCGTCTTCATCGAAGCGGACCTCGGCGTACAGGCCTTCATCCCACTGGCTGACAGATTCCGAGATCGCTTCTCCAAGGGCCGCCACCCGGCGGATATGGTTGTAGGTGTGGGGCGATTTCTCACCCAGGCCCTCTGCCAGCACAGTGACGAACGAATTGAACAGCAGGGACTGCTCGTCGATCAGGCGCTGGGTAGTAATGGAGGCTGCGGCCGGGAACGAGATCGATTGCACCAGCTCGATGTCATCCTGGTCAAACGGGATAATCTCGCCACCGGCGGTGCGGCGATTGATCAACTGTAGTACACCGATCATGTTGCTCGCGTGGTCCTCCAGTGGAATGACCAGCATCGACCTGGAGCGGTAGTCGTTGGCTTCGTCATAGGCGCGGGTACCGTCAAAGGAGAAACCCTCCGCGTCGTACACGTCCTCGAAGTTCAGCAGTTCACGCTGGTTGGCGCAGTAGGCGGAGACGTTGGCGAGGTTGAGCTCGCCATCCAGTTCCAGGGGCACCGGTGGCATCATGTCGATGTCGTTGCCCTTCAGAAAGGTATTCATGGTCTCGTTCTGCACGGCGACGAAGCGAAGTTCGCGGCGCTCGACCCGTGCCGGGTCGATGGGGTCGTTGGCAAACTCCTCATGCAGCATATAGATCGTGCCGCCGTCGGCATTGGTGAGCTTGCGCGCGGTATTCAGGGTGATTTCAAGAATGTTTGCGACATCGCGCTCGCGGGTGAAGGACACGCCTGCCCGCGTCACCAGGTCCAGCTTGCGGCGATACTCCAGGGTGGCCAGTTGCTCGACCGACAGCAGTTCCCTGAAGTGGTCGATGCCGCCCTCCTGGTGGAGGATGTCGTCGACAAACGCCTGCAGGTCCGAGGACAGAATCTCGGTCAGGCCTGGCCTGGGTTCCTTGGAGGTTTCACTCATGCTTTCGCCTGCCCTGGCACATGGTCACACGCCACGCATTGTAGCATCTGTGATCAGAATCCCACGGCGGGAAAAAAATTACCGGAGTTGTACACCAAAGCCTACGCACCGCGTTATGCAGGAGTAAAATAAACTGGGCCTGCGCTCAAACGGGGCAGTCTATGATTCGACAACTGTTAGTGGTACTGGCTGTGTGCTGTACTTGCCTGCTGGCGGCCTGCGAGCAGGTGACCGTCAATGGCCCGGTGGGTGGCGCGACGATTACTGTCACTGACCTGCGCAGCGGGCAAGTGATCATGAGCGGTGAGCTCAGCAAGGACCTCGCTACCGTCGAATCCGATCCCAACTTCATCGCGGTTGACGATCTCGCCTACCTGCGCACCCTCGGGCAGTTCCAGTTGAACCAACTACCGGTAGACCCCGCGCGCTGGTACCTGGTGAGCCTGGATGGCGGCTTCGACTATGACGTCAACGAAGACCAACTGGTCGACGGCAGCCCCAGCGCAGTACTGGGGCCGGTGCGTGGCCTGCTGACCGGCGCCCAGATGAAGGCCACGGCCCATATGTTCGGCGCGCTGAGTGAGGCGGCCTGGCAGTGGGTGCGGGAACACTACGCAGTGATGACGGATGCCGAGCTGGCGGCTGCCCTGGATGAACTGGCGGTGAGCCTGGTGCTGGATGTGTGGCAGCCCGATCTCGGTGTCGTGAACTACGCTGACCTGCTGGCCTGGAATCCGCTGTACTACGACACCAGCCTTTATAAAGGCTCGCTACCGGCACTGGAATCCATGGAGGATGCCATCACCGCCGGCGCCTCTGATGCGGAGCGCCTGGCTATCGTCAACCAGATGACCGGGCTCAGCGTGCCGGTGGGTGCCGCCGATGCCTGGTTCCGCGAGTCCGTTTCCCCGGACATCTCCCAGGCGACCTGTATTGCCTGTCACAATGCCAACGGTATTGCGGCCAACACGGACCACGTGCTGGTTTTCAGCAGTGACCCGAATCACCTCGCTGCCAATGTGGCCATGTACGGGGAGCTGGTTGAAACCCTGGGGGTGGATGCCATCCTCGCCAAGGCGACCGGGGTTGGCCACCAGGGTGGGGCCGTGCTCACTGTGGACAGCCCCGAATACATGGCCTTTGAGATTTTCCTGCGGCTGCTGGATGGGCAAAACAACGGCAGTGTAGAAACGACTGACCTGTTTGCCGGATTCGAGTTGGCCGGCCCTGAGGAAACCCTGCGTCGCGCATCGCTGCTGCTGGCCGGCGAATTGCCGACAGCGGAAGATCTTGCCGCCGTCGCGGGCGGGGATGAAAACACCCTGCGCTACCTGATTCGTCTGCTGATGCAGGGAGAAGGCTTTCACCAGTTCCTGGTTGAAGGCGCCAACGATCGCCTGCTGACCGATAAGTGGATCGAAGATGTGCCGGTAGACCTGTTTTTCGAGCCGTTCTACCCGGACCTGGTCAACCGCGCCGCCGTACTCGGCGACAGTGGCCAGCAGCAGGAACTGTTCAAGCTGATACTTGGCACGTCCTACGGCATTGCCCGCCAGCCCCTGGAACTGATCGCCCACGTGGTGGAACAGGAACTGCCCTATACCGAGATTCTCACCGCGGACTACACCCTGGTGAACCCCCAACTGGCGCTGGCTTATCGCAGTGACGTGAGCTTTGCCAATGACAACGATTTTGACCAGTGGCAGGTGGCCACGGTGCAGGGCTACACGCGCACGGATGCTTCTACCAGCTACGAAGAGGCAGACGTGATCGGCGCCTATGTCTCCGGCGGCCTGGCGACTGACTATCCCCAGGCGGGTGTGCTCAACACACCCGGCTGGTTGGCCCGCTACCCGTCTACGGCGACCAATCGCAATCGCGCACGGTCGCGGTGGACCTGGTATCACTTCCTGGGCTTTGACATCGAGCGCTCCGCGCCGCGCACTACGGATGCCGACGCCCTCGCAGACACCGATAATCCCACATTGAACAACCCGGCCTGCACGGTCTGTCACGAGTCCATGGACCCGGTGGCGGGGGCTTACCAGAACTATGGCGATTTCGGGTTTTACAAGGACCAGTTCCCGGGCCTGGATTCCCTGCCGTTCCAGTACAAGCGTGACACTACACTGGAGGAGCCCTACAACTTCGGCGACACCTGGTACAACGATATGCGTGCGCCGGGCTTCGACGGCCTGGTATACAGCAATACCCAGAGCACCCTGCAGGACCTGGCCCAGACCATGGCGGCGGATTACCGCTTCGCCCAGGGCGCGGTGAAATTCTGGTGGCCGGCACTGATGGGTGAAGAGGTGGCGCTGGCGCCGGGTGAGGAAACCGACAGTAACTACGCCGAGCAGCTTGCCTTGTTCCAGAGCCAGTCGGCGGCGGTGGATAGCTTTGCCGATGGCTTTGTGCAGGGCTTTGGCGGCGGAGCGCCGTTCAATCTCAAGGATCTGTTGGTGGAGATGGTGATGAGCCCCTGGTTCCGGGTTGACCGCGCCACAGACGAGGCGGCTGATGATGCCAGCCTGAGGAGCCTCGGTACCGGCAAGCTGCTCACCCCGGAACAGCTCGACCGCAAGACTGAGGCGGTGACTGGTTTCCGCTGGTATGAGAGTGAACTCTACGGTGTGGAAACCTCCCAGCTGACCGATCAATACCGGCTGTTCTACGGGGGCATCGACTCCGACGGCGTCACCCGCCGCGCCACCGAGATGACCTCACTGATGACCACGGTGGTGGAAGCGCAGCCGCTGCAGATGGGCTGTGTGCTGGTCGCCATTGAGTTCCAGTGGCCGCGCAGCATCCGGGATATCTTTACCGAGGTGGAGAAGTTCCAGCATGAGGGCAACGCGGAAGCCGCGGTGCGGGCCCAGCTGGTACGCCTGCACGAGCGTTTCCTGGGCGAAAGCCTGGCAGCGGACCATCCTGAGATTGATCGCGCCCTGGCGCTGTTCACCGAGACCCGGGCGGCCCGCATCGAGAATGCTTACCCGGCGGCGCTGGATGCCAGCGACCAGGAGTCCTGCCCGCTGCAGTTCTTCGATACCGCCGACTGGAACCTGAATGACCCGCAGCACAGCATGAACAGCTGGATCAGCCTGTTGATCTATTACATGACCGACTATCGCTATGTTTATGAATAAGCGGATGAAGAAGGGAATGCACCGCCGCGACCTGCTCAAACTGGCGGGTTGGTCTGCGATTGGCGCGAGCCTGCCCATCGGCTTTCGCAGCTACGCTGCGGACGAGGGTTATGCCGGCCCGCTCTACATCTGCCTGCAGGTGGACGGCGGCTGGGACGTGACCAGCTTCTGTGATCCCAAGATGAACGTGCCGGGGGAAGAAGAGATCAACCACTGGGCCAATAGTGCCGACATCCAGCAGACCGGCAATATCCAGTATGCGCCCTTCGCCGGCAATGCGGCTTTCTTTGAGAAATACCGGGATGACATGCTGGTGATCAACGGCATCGACGCCCAGACCAACTCCCACAGCGCCGGTGTTACCCACACCTGGAGTGGCCGGCTCTCAGAAGGCTATCCCACCGTTACTGCACTGGCTGCCAACGCCTATGCCAGCGAGCTGCCCATGGGCTACGTCAGCGGCGGCGGGTACCAGGAGACCGCGGGGCTAACGCGCTACACCACGCTCAACAACCCCGACGGACTGCGCGACCTGATTCTCGGCAATGTCACGGCCTGGAACCCCAACCAGAATTACCGGCACCAGGAGGACCTGGACCGCATCAAGGCCTACCAGCTGGCGCGGCTGGAATCGCTGATGACCGAGGAGGGCCTGACGCCACGCCAGCGCCATGGTCTGGAGACCTACTACCAGGCCCGGCTCAGCCGCGACCAGCTCACGGCCTTCGCTGAGAACCTGCCGGCCCAGGGGGATCTGCAGGATGAAATTGAAGTCTTCCAGGGCCAGCGCTCGACCCTGCTGCGCCAGGTCCAGGTGTCGTTGCTGGCTTTCCAGTCGGGAGTCTGCATGGCCGCGGACCTGTTTGTGTCAGGCTTCGACACCCACAGCAACCACGACGCAGAGCATGAGCCCTCCCTGCGGCACCTCACGGAGGCGATTGATTACCTGTGGACCTATGCCGAAGCCCTCGGGCTGGCAGAGAGAATCACACTGTTTATCGGCTCGGACTTCGGCCGCACACCGCGTTACAACTCGGGGGATGGCAAGGACCACTGGCCGATCGGTTCCGCCATTTTCATGCGCAAGGATGCTCCCTGGGGCAACCGGGTGGTGGGCAGCACCGATGAGTTCCATTTCGCCAGGAAGCTGAATCCCGCGACACTCGAAGTTGATGAAGTGGGCGGCCGCCACATCTACCCGGGTGATGTGCAGCGCGCCATGCGGGTGCTGGCCGGCGTCGACCAGCACCCCGATGCGCTGTCTTTCCCGATCAACACCGGCGACTACATGGACTTTTTCTCCTGAACAGCCCATCGGCCGGCCTTGTCACATTGCTTCGATAGTATTCCGCCCTTTACTGGAGCCTACACCTCAAATGCGATTCCGATTCTTCATGCTGGCCGCGGTCTGTGCCCTCTCAGCCTGTGAGCAGGTTGTCAATCGCGGCCCGGTGGCGGGCGCCGCAGTGACTGTGGCGCCGCTGCGTGGTGGCACCGCTCTTTACACCGGCTCGACGACAAGCCCTGAGAGTGTCATTGCACAGGAGGGTGAACCGGCCTGGATCGCCGGCTCCGATGCGGTGCGGTTACAGAAGCTGGGTCGGGTCGATCTGCCGGACGGTCTGCCGATGGTTGCAGACAGCTGGTACCTGCTGACGGCCAGCGGTGGCAGCGATTTCGATATCGATAGAAACAGTGTCATCGAGAGTGCCACAGGTACTCCGGTACTTGGTCAATTGCACGCTATCCTGCGGGGTTCGCAGCTCGGCTCCACGGCCATTGTGGTAAGCCCGCTAACGGAGGCAGGCTACCAATTTGTCGCTGACTATCTGTCACAACTCACCGACGCAGAGGTGGGCCAGGCACTGGACGAACTGGCGACAGACCTGGTGAGCGATGTCGATAACACCGGTGCGGTCGATTACACCGATGTGCTCTGGTCCAATCGTTTGTTCGCCACCGATCGTACCCTGCCGGACAAGATAGCTGGCGTGGAGGCGCTGGCGTCAGCGATAGCCGCAGGAGCAGGGGAGGGCAATCTGCGGGCGCTGGCGCGGGAGCTGTCCTCGCGCAATGCGCCGCGGGTGGTGGCCGAATCGGTTTATGCGGCAGACATTCACGAGCCAGTGATTGTCGGCAAGCGCTGTGAAAGCTGCCACCTGCCCGGCGGCCTCGGAAGCCGGGCGTCCAATAACGTCGTGGTGGCCGACAGCGACCCGGAGTATGCCCAGAAGAACACCGAGAACTTCCGCCTGCTGGTGCTGGAGCTCGGCGTTGAGGGCGTCCTGGAGCGGGCGCGCGGAGTGGGTCACGGCGGGGGTGGCTTACTATTCCCTTCAGACCCGGAGTACGACGGCTTTGAGGCCTGGCTGAATCTGCTCTAGCATACGGGTTTTGCCGCGGAGGCCGCTTGCACAACATCCTCCTGCTGGTCGCTGCCCTGGCGGGCGGTAACTGGTCGTGCTCCGAATCGGACGGGCTGTGGGATTGCCGGCCCACCCGGCCCCTGCCGGCAGCGCGCAGGGCGGCACCGCCGGCGCAACCGCAGTTGCCGGCTGCGACTTCCTTCGATTCACCCCCGCCCGCCCAACCCCGGCAACAGGCGGCGCCAAGCGCGAGCGCCGGACCAGTTCCACAACAGGCTGCGGACGTATCCCAATCCGTGACTCCAGCGCCGCGCCCACCCGGCCAGGCGCCGGCCCAGCCTGACTTCGTCGTGCAAATCGGTGCCTACGAAAACCGTGAAGGTGCTGAACGTGCCGCTGCCGCGCTCGGCGACGCCGGCCTGACCGTGGTACCCACGTTGCGCGACGGCAAAACCTGGTATGTGTTGCTGCTGGGTGCATTCCTGTCCCTCGATGCGGCCCGCGCCGCGGGGGATAGCTATGAAGCGCGCACCGGTGGCAGCTACTGGGTGAGAACAATGGCGGACCTGGAACAGGCCCTGCCAAAGACACAGCCGCCTACCTGATATGCTGTTTCAGCAGCTCCAGGGTGGATTCGATTTCCGTGTCATCCATCATCCCCTCCTGGAAAAACAACACGGTGCCGCCGGCGTCCATGATGAACACGGCGGCATCTTTTGGCGCCAGTGACCAGGCGGCCTGGCCGAGGCCGTCTTCATCGAGCACGATGGTGGATTGCGGGTATTTCTTCTTGCTGGAGCGGACGCTGCTCTTCACGAATCCGGAGGTGCCCCACAGGGCCTGGTCGAGGTTGAGCACCGTGGTGACGTGGTAGGTGCCGCTGGTGAAGGTGGCCTCGAGGGCGTCGGTAAAGGCCTGGGTCTGGTCCCTGGCGGACGTTGTCGCCGCCATGTACTGAAGGATATGTGGCTTGCCGATACCGGCGGTAGGCAGCGACCAGTCCTGGTAGCTGAAATCCTCGCCGTCATAGAGAAGCTCACCGGGGTCGGCGATGGCCAGCGGCTCCAGGGGCTCGCCCAGGGTAACGTCGGCGGCTGCCGTGGGGCCTGCTGCTGAAGCCAGTGCGAAAGCGAAAAGTACTGAAATGAAATGCCGGATCATGCTGTTGTCCTCCGGGGACAACTATAGCTGATCCGGCATGGTTGATGGGGCGGCACGGGGCCGCCCCGACAATCAGGCTGCGTCCTGCTCCAGCAGGGTGCCTGAAGAATCGCTGTTGATGGCGATCTTGCGGGGCTTCATGGCCTCCGGCAGCTGGCGCTCCAGCTCGATGTGCAGCAGGCCGTTTTCCAGGCGTGCGTCGATCACTTTGACGTGCTCGTCGAGCTGGAACTTGCGCTCGAAGTTACGCTCGGCAATGCCCTGGTACAGGTAGTTCTTCTCGCCGTTACGGGCAGAATTTCCCTTGATCGCCAGCGTGTTCTGCTCGCTGGTGATCTCCAGGTCTTCCTGGCCAAAGCCGGCCACGGCCATGCTGATGCGGTAACGGTTTTCCTCGACCAGTTCCACGTTGTAGGGCGGGTAGCTGGGCTTGCTGTCTGCGGCGGCGGCATCCAGCAGCCGTGCCATGCGATCAAAGCCGATTGCGGAACGGTACAGGGGGGAAAGATCCAGTGAAGTTCTCATCATAAAATCCTCAAAATATCCTTTGTGTAAAGCAATATTAGTGCGCGGACCTCATCGAGCATCCGCTGTCCTGTATGTGGGGATTGCCCCGGTGTTTTCAAGGTCTGCCGCCGCTTCATTTACACTGTCTCCTTGGGTTTGTGGGAGTAGGACATGACCAGGGCGCCATACGGTTGCCAGGTGCGACCCATCGGGGAAGCCGATATCGAAGCCTTTTGGGAACTGCTTGAATCCGTGGCTTCGGAGAAAAAGTTCCTTGGCAGTACCCGGGCACCGCCGCTGGCGAGCGTGCGCGAGTTTGTGCTGGAGCACATCGCCCGGCGCCAGCCCCAGTACGTGGCGGAGTTGGACGGGCGGCTGGTGGGTTGGGCGGACGTCACGCCCCGGGGCGAGGCGGCGACGCGGCATATCGGTACCCTGGGCATGGGGGTTCATCGCGATGTCCGTGGTCGCGGCATCGGCCTTGCACTCGTGCTGAGCGTCATCGACGCGGCCTGGCGCCTGCGGCTCAGGCGGATCGAGCTGGACGTCTTCCCGGATAACGCGCCTGCCATCTCACTGTATGAAAAGCTGGGCTTCGAGTACGAGGGGCGAATGCGGATGGCGCGCCTGATCGATGGACACTACCGGGACGTGTACAGGATGGCTCTGTTACACCCGGACATCGACGACCGGACATAAGGCCCTGGAATCAGAGCGCCGGGTGGGGAATGATCCTGTGCTCTGCAAAATCGGCGAAACTGAACTCGTAGACTTCACCGCGAGATTGGGCGCCAAACCAGCAGCGCTCGCTGTCCAGTACCAGGTGCCAGGCCTGCACATCCGATTCCTGGCGCGCAGCCAGGGCGGCAGGATCCAGCACCGCGAGGTTGGTGCCTGGGTAGCGGCAGGAGGGGTACCAGATCACCTGCACCTCGGCTTCACGTGCCGTAACCCCGAAACCCTGGGGCGCCGACCAGTCATCGGGCCGGGTGAGGGCTGGCCTGACAGCTGCAAAGGCCGTATCACCGAGATCGACGCCGCGGCGGGCTGCCACCGGCACCCGGTAGCTGGAGCGCTGATCTCGAATAACGTCCATTGGCCCCAGCTGTGCTGGTCCGGCGCGAAACAGCCACAGGTAGACTGCAGACTCTGCAAATGCGGTCTCCAATTCCATGGCGGCATAGAAGATGCCGCGCTCGAATTCGCTGCCAAAACGCGAGCCATAGGGCAGGGGCGGGTAGCGGAAGGGTGTGAACAGCAGGTAGGACAGCCCGCGCAGGTCGTCGGCCAGGGTGGGCTTGGCGTCTTCCAGCAACTCCTCGAGGCGGGACTGTTCGGCGCTGCTTCTGGTGATAGCCGCGGTGGCGGCGATCTCCTGGGTTTCCACCACGCGCCAGGCATCGGAGCGCCGGGGGCGTGCCAGCCCCCTGAGCTCAGATGCGTCCACGCATGGCGTCGAGGTAGCGCATCACCATCACAATGCCCTCGAGCCGGCCCAACTGGTCAAACGGAGCGGCGTCCTGCAGGTGGCGGTTCGGCGTCTTGAGCCAGTGCTGCATTTGCTCCCTGTTGCCACCCAGGATGGCGTAAAGGGCCCGATAGATGCGGATCAGCAGTAGAGCCAGCTCATAGTCCTTGCCGTTAAAGCTGGCGCGATCCACCCGCGCGCGATCCAGCTTGGAAGGCGATACGCCCAGTATCCCCGCCAGGGTACGGCTGCTTAGCCCCAGCTCCGCGGCCGCATTGAGCGTGGCGCGGGTGACCAGTGTGCGATCCTCGATGGGGGATTCAGCGGCATCCATAGCTTCACCAAATGATGTATATACTTGAAAAGTACATCAAATAGTTGATGTTTTCCAGTGATAGCTCGCGTGGAGTTCGCAAACCATCTTTACTCATCCCAGGTTGGCGGGAGAGCGTGTCAATGAACGAAAGCACAAGCCTGCGCTGGCAGCTACAGCTGGAGGCACCCTGTGACGAGGTGTATCGCCTGCTGAACACTGATGCAGGGCGCGAAAGTTTCTGGGTGGAACGCAGCCTACGGGATGGCGACGAGCTACTTTTCTCGTACCCCGGTGGCGAGCAGCTGGCAGCCCGGGTACTGGCGGAGGAAGCGGGGCAGCGGTTCGTGATGAGCCACTTCGACGGCAGCCGGTTGAGCTTTACCCTTAGCCAGCGGGACGGGGGTACCCACCTGCTGCTGGAGGAAACCGGGCTGACACCGGAAAACCTGGTGGAAAACCGTGCGGGTTGGGTATCCGTGCTGATGGCGTTGAAGGCCCGTGCGGACCATGGCATCGACCTGCGCAACCATCACCCGGATCGGCACTGGGGCACCGGTTACCCGGATAACTGACTAGCGCCGGCGGCGGCGTGGCGGGTTCCTGGGCAGGCCCGTATGCTGGGTCTTGAACGGCCGGGCCTCGCCAGATCGCCCGGTCTTTCGTTGCTGGGCATTCGGGCCTGGCTGGCGCGGCGGAATCAGCTGATGCTGGCCATAGCCGATCAGCTTTGCCAGCCCCATCTTCTTCAAGGCCTTGCGCAGCATCGGCCAGTTGTCCGGGTCGTGGTAGCGCAGGAAGGCCTTGTGTAGGCGCCGTTGCCGCATGCCTTTCACGGTGGGCATCGCCTCACCGTCGCGGCGGATGCGCGACAGCGGGTCGCGGCCCGAGTGGTACATGGCGGTGGCGGAGGCCATCGGGGAGGGGTAGAAAGTCTGTACCTGGTCGGCCCGGAAGCCGTTGCGCTTGAGCCACAGGGCCAGGTTCACCATGTCCCTGTCACTGGTGCCCGGGTGGGCAGCGATGAAGTAGGGGATCAGGTATTGTTCCTTGCCTGCCTCCTTCGAGTATTTTTCGAACATGGCCTTGAAGGCATCGTAGGTGCCGATGCCAGGCTTCATCATCTTTGAGAGCGGGCCGTCCTCGGTATGCTCCGGCGCAATCTTCAGGTAGCCACCTACGTGGTGGGTCACCAGTTCCTTTACATAGGCCGGGGTTTGCACTGCCAGATCGTAGCGCAGGCCGGAGGCAATCAGCACTTTCTTGATTCCCGGTAGCTCGCGCGCGGCCCGGTACAACTCCACCAACGGCATCTGGTCGGTATTGAGGTTCTTGCAGATACCCGGGTACACGCAGGACAGTTTGCGGCAGGCGGCCTCGATTTCCTTGGACTTGCAGGCCAGTCGCCACATATTGGCCGTGGGGCCGCCCAGGTCGCTGATCACCCCGGTAAAGCCCGGGGTCTTGTCGCGGATGTCTTCCACTTCCCGGAGGATGGATTCCTGTGACCGATTCTGGATGATGCGGCCCTCGTGCTCGGTGATGGAGCAGAAGGTACAGCCGCCAAAGCAGCCGCGCATGATGTTCACCGAGAAGCGAATCATCTCCCAGGCGGGAATTTTGGCATCACCGTAGCTGGGGTGGGCGACCCGCTGGTAGGGCTGTTCGAAGACCCAGTCCATCTCCGGTGTGGTCAGCGGGATCGGCGGGGCATTCAACCACACCTCGCGGTCACCGTGCGCCTGCACTAGCGGGCTGGCGTTATAGGGATTGGTTTCCTTGTGCAGTACGCGGGAGGCGTGGGCATACAGCACCGGGTCTTCCTTTACCTGCTCGTAGGAAGGTATGCGGATCACCGTTTTGCCAGAGCGCTTCAAGCTGGATTGGCGTGGTACCAGCTTGATCGGTTCTGGCGCGGCTTGTTCCGCTTCTGCTTTCTCTTTCGCGGTATCACAGGTGGCGGGAGACTCCATCGCGTACGGGTCCGGATGAGCATCTACCGGCCCCACCGGGTCAACGTCGCTGGAGTCGATGACCTGCCAGTCGTCCGGTACCCGTTTGCGCACAAAGGCGGTGCCGCGCAGGTCACGGATCTGGTGGATGGGCTCCCCCGCCGCCAGCCGATGGGCAAGATCGACAATCGCGCGCTCGGCATTGCCGTACAGCAGGATGTCGGCGCGGCTGTCCAGCAGGATGGAGCGGCGAATCTTGTCGCTCCAGTAGTCGTAGTGGGCAATGCGTCGCAGGCTGGCTTCGATAGAGCCAACCACCAGCGGCACATCCTTGTAGGCTTCCCGCACCCGCTGGCTGTAGACGATCACCGCCCGGTCCGGGCGCTTGCCGCCCACGTTGCCAGGGGTGTAGGCGTCGTCGTTGCGGCGCTTACGATCGGCGGTGTAGCGGTTGATCATGGAGTCCATGTTGCCGGCGGCAATACCAAAGAACAGGTTGGGCTTGCCCAGCGCCTTGAAGGGTTCAGCGCTGTCCCATTGCGGCTGGGCGATGATGCCCACCCGGAAGCCCTGGGCTTCCAGGACCCGGCCGATCACCGCCATGCCGAAGCTGGGATGATCCACGTAGGCATCGCCCGTGACGATAATGATGTCGCAGGAATCCCAGCCCAGCTGGTCCATCTCTTCCCGGCTCATGGGCAGGAACGGGGCGACGCCGAAGCACTCGGCCCAGTACTTGCGGTAGTCGTAGATGGGTGTGGGTAGGGCTGGCGCGTTCACGGGTACCTCGTGGACCGACTCGGTATCAACTCAGCGTGGCTCTTGGTCGGGGAAGCGGTCGCCGCAGTATTTACAGTAGCGGGCGTCGAGATCGTGGCCGCTGCGTTCACAGTTGCGGCAGTTGATGCGGGATTTCTCCCGCCCGATCTCCTGCGCCAGCTCGGCGGTGATTATACCGGTTGGTACCGCAATAATCGCGTAGCCGATCAGCATGCCGAAGGCCGCGATGGTGCGCCCTAGGGCCGTGTGTGGCACCACGTCGCCGTAACCCACCGTAGAAATGGTGACGATGGCCCAGTAGATGCTCTCGGGGATGCTGCCAAAGCCGTTGACCGGACCCTCGATCACATACATCAGGCAGCCGAACACGGTCATCAATACCAGCATCAGCGAGAAGAACACGAAGATCTTGCGGCGCGAGTTACTCAATGCGCGCGCCAGTACATTGGCTTCGCTGAGAAACTGTAGCAGCCGCAGCACCCGGAAGATGCGCAGGATTCGAATCAGGCGCACCACCAGCAGCGAGTTGGCGCCGGGAATGATCATGGCCAGGTAGGTGGGCAGGATGGCCAGTAGATCGACAATGCCGAAAGCGCTAAGTGCGTAGCGCTTGCGATTGGGTGAGCACCACAGGCGGGTGAAGTACTCGACGGTAAAGATGAGGGTGAAGCCCCATTCGATCTGCAGAAACAGGTTACCGAAGGCCGCGTGGTATTCGGGTATAGAGTCGAGCAGCACCACGGTCACGCTGGCGAGGATCAGTGCGATCAGCGCCAGGTCGAAGTTGCGTCCCGGCCCACGGGAGGTGCCGAAGATGACGTCGTAGAACTTCTTCTGCAGAGCGGTTTGTTCTCTGACCATTTTCAGGGATTCACATGTGGTGCGATCGGTGACAGTTTACTTAATTCCAAAGTGAATACAGGAACTTCTGCTTCACCGAATTACGTAGAGCTTCCTCTAGTACACTGTCGCTCCTTTCAAACGCTTGGAGAATTGATGTGAAATTCGACCAGTACCAGGTCAGCGCCTTCAGCAGTCAGCCCTTTGCCGGTAACCCCGCCGCCGTGGTGCCGTTGGAATCCTGGCTGCCCGATGAAACCATGCTGGCCATTGCCGCGGAGAACAATCTTTCCGAGACAGCCTTCTACCTGCCGGATGGCGATGGATTTGGCCTGCGCTGGTTTACGCCTGAAGTGGAGGTCGAGCTCTGCGGCCATGCCACCCTGGCCACCGCGCACGTGTTGTTCAACGAGCTCGACCATGCCGCTGACAGCATCCGCTTCAGCACGAAATTCTCAGGTGACCTGTATGTTTCCAGGGATGCACGCGGTATCTGTATTGACCTGCCGACGCATGCCATTCACGAAACCGATATTCACCCGGCTATCGGTGAGGCCCTCAACGGTGTGCCCAGCGCGGCCTATGCCGCCCCGTCCTGGGTCTACCTGTTTGACACTGAAGACCAGGTGCGCGCCCTGGCGCCGGACTTCCGGGCGCTGCTGGTGGCCTCGGACCTGCCGGTGATTGTTACCGCCCCGGGTGATGAAGTGGATTTTGTGTCACGTTTCTTCGGGCCCCAGGTGGGCATCGATGAAGACCCGGTCACTGGCTCTGCACACTGCGCCCTGGTACCCCTGTGGGCCGGGAGGCTCGGCAAGACCGAGCTGACGGCAAAGCAGGTGTCTAAGCGCGGTGGCGACCTGCTGGCCGAGTTGAAGGGTGATCGTGTGCTGCTGCGAGGCGAGGCCCGCACCTTCCTGCGAGGACAGATCGAAGTCTCCTAGTGCGCTACTGCATGTCGAGCGTGCTCAGCACCAGCTCGCGATAGGCGTCACTGATGGGTAATTCGATATCGCCTATCTCCACGTCCTGGCGGGTGACGGCGCTGATGTGTGCCTGGTTGACGAGATAGGAACGGTGAATGCGCAGGAAGCCCGCTCCCAGCTTCCCGGCGAAGCCGCCCAGCGTGCTCTTTACGATATGGCGCTGGGTGGTTGTATAGACCTCCAGGTAGTCCTTCATGCCGCGCACGTAGAGAATATCCTCGCGCCGCAGGCGAATATTCTTGCGATCCACGCGCACGAACAGGTCGTCAGCAGGGCGCTCGGCGCCGGGTAGGGCGCCGTTTGAGCCGCCAGCCTGGGCCAGGAATCGCTGCACGGCTTTGAAAAAACGTGAAAACACGATGGGCTTCAGCAGGTAGTCCACCGCTTCCAGTTCGAAACCCTCCACCGCGTAATCCCGGTAGGCGGTGGTGAAAATCACCGCCGGCGCCTGTCCCAGGCCGTGGTAGAAATCGGTGCCTTTCATTACCGGCATTTCGATATCCAGGAACATCAAGTCAACGTTCTGCTCCTCCAGCACGCGGCTGGCTTCAATCGCGCTCGCGCAGGAGGCCACCAGGTCGAACTGGGGCAGGTGCGACAGGTGTGACGCAATCAGCTCGCGGCCGAGGACTTCATCGTCAACGACGATGCAGGCATAAGGTTTTGACATGGTTGGTCCAGTACCAGTTGGGCGATGTGCTGTTCTTCTTCCTGAATGATAGTGAGCTTGTGTGCCTTCGGGCACTGGAGATCCAGTTGGCGGCGCAGGTTGCGAAGCCCGATAGCGTGCTCGCGCCTGTCGCTGTTCGCCGAACCCGGCGGTACGGAGTTACGGACCTCAAAGCTCAGCTGCTGGTCCTGCTCCGTCAGTGCTATGAATATGTGTTCCTCGCGCAGGGATTTTGCCACCCCGTGTTTGAAGGCGTTCTCCAGCAGCGTGAGAAAAAGCAGTGGTGGAACCTGCTGATCGGGAGAGGCTTCATTACTGAATTCCACCTGCAGGCGATCGCCGAACCTGAGTTCTTCCAGGGCAATATAGGCCTCGATCATTGCCACTTCTTCGCGCAGGGATACCAGTGGTTCGCTGCCGTGGTGTAGCACGTAGTCGAGGATACTGGACAGGCGCGCCACCGCTTCTGCGGTTTGCTCAGAGCATTTGAGCGCCAGCGCATAGATGTTGTTAAGCGTGTTGAAAACGAAGTGCGGATTGAGCTGACTCTTGAGCGCCTCAAGCTCGGCTGCCCGCTGCCGCTCTCGCAGGGCCAATACCGCGCGTTGTTGCTGGTAGTAGTTGATGCCGATCAGTACCGCTGCCGGAAATGCCAGGTGGGGAACTTTCAGTAACAGCAGGTACTTGCTCAGGTAGGAAAACCCCAGTCGCTGAACGAGGCCCACGTCAGCGAGGTGTTTCTGGTAGTAGGCACCATAGGTCGTCGGATAAGCGTCTTCCAGGTACAGGTAGCTGACCAGCACGTTGACTTGCGTAGCGGCCACCAGCAGCAGGAGAAACAGGCCGAGGAACTGCAGCACGGCACCCTGGTCAAGCCAGCGCGGAACCAGGAGCTTTATGGCCACCAGGGCGACCAGCATCTGCAGGCCTGTCGCCAGCCCTACGACTTCGAGAATCTCTCGCGGTGATGAGTACTTGTGCCATTCGGGCCCAAGATTGACGACGACAACGACCGCCCAGAACAGGCCGTAGGCCATCATTTCCCGGGATTTCCAATTGCTCACGGTAGATCCTGAGTTCTGTGTTCGCGTAGCTTATGTGAAGCGATCGGGGAGGTCGACGGCCTGTCGACCAATGGGCCGCGCGTGTCGATGATTTCGAGCTCCCCGGCGACCAGTGCCGTTCTTCGCCCGGAAAGCCCATCCGTCGATTTTTCTCCACGCCCTGTCGACTAATCGTATTTTCTCGTTTCCTGCCGCCTACCGTGTCAGCACCTGACGACGGATGGAAACACAGCATGAAAGTACGACTTTTTTTTCTCCTGGCGATCTTTTCGGTCACGATCTCCAACGCCGGCATGGCGACGCCCGATCAGCCCCTGCGCGCAGTGCTGGTCACCGGTGCCAGTTCCGGTATCGGCAAACAGATGGCTTTGACGCTGGCTGAGGAGGGTTTCTTCGTCTACGCCGGTGCCAGGAAAGCGGAAGACATCGAGGCACTCAGTGCACTCGAGAATATCCAGGGCATAAGGCTCGACGTCACCCGCCAGCAGGAGATTGATGCGGCGGTCGAGACCGTCCGCGCAGCGGGGCGTGGGCTGTATGGCCTGGTCAATAACGCCGGGGTGTTCCTGTTTGACCCGCTGGTTGAGGTCAGCGAACGCGACATGCAGTTCATCTTCGATGTCAATGTGTTTGGGCCCTACCGTGTCACCCGGGCCTTCGCACCGCTCATCATCGAAAGCCAGGGCCGGATTACCACTACCGGGTCCATCGCCAGTGCGTACTCGGCGCGCCTGTTCGGGCCCTACAGCATGACCAAGTCGGCGATGGCGTCCTTTACCGAAGCGCTCTCCTCGGAGATGCGTAAGTTTGCCGTGCAGGTGAGCATTATCGAGCCGGGCAACTTCCGCTCGGACATCATGGAGAACATGAAGGACCGCATGGCGCAGCCTGGATCTGAGGGCGCCCCCTCACAATACGAGGAAGAAATCGCTCGCATGGCCGGGTTTACCCGGGTGGACCGATCCCACCATGCCGACCCCGGGCCGGTGGCGGACGCAGTGGTGCACTTCTTCACGGCAGAACAGCCCAAGCTACGCTATCTCGTCACGCCCAATGAGCGTGAGGCTAGGCTGGCGATCCGCGGCACGCTCAGGCGCGCCGTCGAGCTGAATGAGGATCAGGCCTTCAGTCTGGATCGGGAGCAGATGGTCGCGCTGCTTGACACTTTGCTGGCACCGCAGGCGAGCCAGTGAGCGGCATCGAAAGCTGGCTGGAGAAGCTGACCTTGATCCACCCCGAGGAACGGCCCGCCACGCTACTGTCATTCTTCATGGTGTTCATATTGATGGCGGCCTACCTGGTCCTGCGGCCGGTGCGGGATGCCATGGCCAGCGACTGGAGCGACGCGGAAGTCAGCCTGCTGTGGAATCTGCAGCTGTTGCTGAGCATCGTGCTGGTGGCGCTGTACAGCATGGCGGTATCGCGTTGGTCGCTGCGCCGGGTGGTGCCCGGGGTTTATACGCTGTTCGCCCTGAGTTTCCTGGGCTTCTGGCTGGCCACGCCACTGGTGACCAACGCCACGTTGTTGGAGAAGGCTTTCTATCTCTGGGTGGCGGCGTTCAGCCTGTTCAACCTGTCGGTGTTCTGGTCATTCATGAGTGACAGCTTCAGCGCTGAACAGAGCCGCCGCCTGTTTGCCATTATTGCCTCCGGGGCGAGTGCCGGCGCCCTCGTGGGTCCGGCGATTCCGGCCCTGTTTGCCGGTTACCTGGGGCTCGATCGGCTGATGCTGATTGCCGCACTCGGCCTGATGATGGTAGTGCCATTGATACTGGCACAGCAGCGTATGAACACGACGGCGCGGTATGACGGTAGTCGCGACGGTCAGAGCTACGGACGGCCTGGGGAGATCGACTGGCGCTGGTGGAGCGGGTTTCGCGACGTCATCAGCAACCCCTACCTGCGCGCCATCGGACTGTTCATATTGCTGTATGTGTTTGTCGGTTCCTTTGTTTACTTCATTCAGAAGAACCTGCTGGCCGAGTTCAGCCGCGTGGAACGTACGCAGATACTCAGCGGCGTGAGCTGGCTGGTGAACACGCTCACTTTTGGCTGCGCCTGGCTGCTGACTGGCCGGCTGGTCAATGGCGTGGGGATGGCGCCTGCCCTGGCCTGCGTGCCGGTGGTTCTGGTAGTCGGCATGGCAGCTGTCGCGCTGGCGCCGCTCATCGTCGTGCTGCTGGCTGTGGACGTTGCGCGACGCGTGGGCAACTACGCAGTCACACGCCCGGCGCGGGAGATGCTGTTTAGCCAGGTGTCCGCCGACCAGCGGTTCAAGGCCAAGCAGGTGCTGGATGTGGTCGTGTATCGCGGCGGCGACGCCGCCAGCGGTTCGGTATTCGCGCTGCTCAGCGAAGGCCTTGGCCTGGCCCTGGTGGCGATGGCCTTGATCGGCAGTGCGGTGGCGGGCCTGTGGGCCCTGGTGGGAGTCTACCTCGGGCGCCGCTACCAGGTCGCCGACTGCCAGCGGTCAGGCGCCAGCGAAGCAGCGGGTAGCCCGTCCATGCCAGTCTCGCAATCCCCTTTGACTCACGCATGAACAGGAATCAGCAATGAACAATCCACTATTCCCAATTTGTTTCGGCATTTGCCTACTGGTGGGCGCAGTACCCCTCTGCATGGCTGAGGAAACCGTGCCCGTGGAGGCGCAGGTCGACCAGTTCTTTGACCAGTACATTGCCACATATAACCGGCGTTTCGGCCAACCTGAACGAGATGCGGCGTTCCAGACGGAAATTGTCGAACATATCCATACACCGCTGCTGCAGGCACCCCCGACTGGAACGCCGCGGGTGTTGGAATCCGCTGAGGCCGTGGGGAGAAACTTTGCGGGTTTTGTCACCATGCTTGAGCGCAAGGGCGTGCAGCAGTTGCAGTGGCAGGACAAGCAAATCAGGGTGCTGTCACCGACCCAGGCACTCGCCAACAACGTGGGCCAGGGAATAGATGCGAACGGCAAGGTGGTCTACGAGACCGTCTCTATTTACCTGGTCTACAAGATTGAAGGAAGCTGGCAAATCATCAGTTTCAGCCCGTACGGGATTCAGAACAGGATTTCAATCCTGGAGCCAGCCTGCGTCACAGGCAGCTAGCGAGGAGGTCATCCCAATCGTTGTTCTAGGTATGCACTGGAAAGGAGGAGAAGTAATGCAAGGGGGTAGACAGCAAAATTCAGCCGAAGCAGGCCGCGAAGAACGAGATCGTCCTGTTGATACCACGCCCTAGGATTCATGTAGAACTTAAACAATGGAAGTGAATTTGCGGGGCTTACCCAGATAACGCCTTTCCAGACGTGCTGAAATGTTTCCAGGTCCTTTGCTCGCATGCGTGAGGCTGTCCATAGCTGCAGCAGGACAACTAGCAAAATGAAAAGAAATATCAGTTTGCCAATCATCTTCAGGATTCAGGGCGCCCTTCGCCTGTGCGGAAGTCCTGCATCGGTAATTAATCTAATCTGAACTAGCTGTTAACAAGGGTTCAAGTTGGGGCCAGACGTTATCCAACAGCAGCGGCTGCGCGGAGACGCTGGGGTGAATGCCATCGTCCTGCATGAGCTCGGGATTGGTGGCGACACCGTCCAGCATGAAGGGGCTCAATTGGCTGCCGGTATCTTCTGCCACCCGGGTGAAGCTCTCGCGGAATGACTGCGTGTAACGGCTGCCGTAGTTAGGGGGAATCTCCATTGCGAGAATCAGCACACCGGCCCCTACGGCTTGCGACTGTTGCGCCATGCTGGCGAGGTTGTCGCGCAGCCGCGTCACCGGGTAGCCACGCAGGCCGTCATTGCCGCCCAGCTCGATGATCACCACGCTGGGCTGGTGTTGTTCCAACAGGGCCGGCAGCCGTGCCGCGGCCCCAGCGCTGGTTTCCCCGCTGATGCTGGCGTTTATCACCTGGTAGCCCGGGTGGCTGTCTGCGAGTCGTCCCGCCAGCAGGGCAACCCATCCCTCTTCCAACGACATTCCGTAGGCGGCGCTGATACTATCGCCCATTATGAGCACGGTTTTTGTGGGTGATCCGGCAGCCTGCGCGCTGCCTATAATCAGCAAGGATACGAGCACGCAGAGCAAAGCCTGGCGCGCGGTTTTTGAGAGGTGGGAATACAGCATGATCAGGACAGAAAATCTCCGTAAACGGGTTCCCCTCGCCGAGGGGGAGCTGGAGATACTGAAAGGGATCGACATCGAAATCAAGGCACGGGAGTCGGTGGCCATTATCGGCGCTTCGGGCTCCGGCAAGTCCACATTGTTGGGATTGCTGGCAGGCCTGGATGTGGCCAGCGAAGGGGATGTCTGGATCGACAGCGTATCCCTGGCCGGCCTGGATGAGGACCAGCGCGCCCTGTTGCGCGCAGAGAAAATCGGTTTCGTGTTCCAGTCCTTCCAGCTTCTGCCCAGCCTCACCGCCCTGGAAAACGTGATGCTGCCGCTGGAGCTGCACGGCGTCGCCAACGCCAAGACCTCGGCGCGCAACTTCCTGGAGCGGGTCGGGCTGGCCGAGCGCACCGATCACTATCCCAACCAGCTATCGGGTGGCGAGCAGCAGCGCGTTGCCATTGCCCGCGCCTTTGCCGCCGAGCCCGCCATCCTCTTTGCCGACGAACCCACCGGCAACCTGGACACCGCTACCGGCGCCCATGTGATCGACCTGCTGTTTGAAATCAATCGCGAGCAGGGCACCACCCTGGTGCTGGTCACCCACGAACAACGGCTGGCGGACCGCTGTGATCGCCGCCTGCGCCTGCACGGCGGTGCGCTGGTGGGCGAGGAAAGCGGACATGTAGCCCGTGATGGCCACTCCGGAACACCCCACCTGCGAGGCGTCTGAGTGACCGCCTTACGGATGCTAATGCGCGATTGGCGCGGTGGCGAACTCGGTGTGCTGTTGGCCGCACTGGTAGTGGCCGTGGCTATCGTCTCGGGTATCACCGCGTTTACCACCCGCCTGCAGAACAGCCTCGAGCAGGAGAGTCATCGCTTCCTGGCGGCGGATCGGGTGATCATGGGTTCTCGCGAGCAGCCCGCTGAGTGGCTTGAAGAGGCGGAAAGCCGTCGGCTTCGCACCGGCCGGGTGCTGACCTTCCCGTCCATGGTCTACGCCGGTGAGGAGGACATGGCGCTGGCGGCGGTCAAGGCCGCCAGCAGCGAGTACCCGCTGCGTGGGGAACTGACCATGAGTGTCGATGCCTTCGGCACGCCGGAATTGCGCACCCAGGGACCGCCGCCGGGCCAGGTTTGGCTGGATTCGCGGTTGTTCGCCCTGCTCAACGTCGCCGTGGGTGATGAAATCTATGTCGGTGATGCGCCCCTGGAAGTGGCCGCCTCCTTGCGCAATGAACCTGACCGCGCCACCGGCTTCCTGGGCTACGGCCCCCGCGTGCTGATGCACATCGATGATATCCCCGCCACCAATGTGGTCCAGCCCGGCAGCCGGGTTCGCTACCGCATTCTGCTGGCCGGTGAGGAGCCGGTGCTTGACGACTACGTCGAATGGCTGGAACCGCAACTGCCTGCCGGTCAGGAAATCATCGACGTGGGCAGAAACCAGCGCGGCGTGGGCGGTGCACTGGAGCGCGCGGAGTCTTTCCTGCTGCTGGCGGGTAGTCTGGGCGTTGTCCTGGCCGGTGTGGCCATTGCGCTGGCGGCGCGCCGTTTCAGTGAGCGCCACTACGACTACGTCGCCATCATGAAAAGCCTCGGCACCGTCAGCGGCAAAATCAACCGCATGTACGGTTTGAGCCTGCTGTTGCTGGGCGCCGCCGCCACCCTGATCGGCGCGGCCCTGGGCTGGGGCTTGCAGGCACTGTTTTTTACCCTGTTTGCCGAAGCCCTGCCGGTGCAGCCCGGCCCGGCGGGCATGCGTCCTTATATTGTTGGCGGCGCCACCGCCGTGGTGTGCCTGCTGGCTTTTGCCTGGCCGCCCCTAAGCCGGCTCGGCGGCGCCTCACCGCTGAAGGTGCTGCGCCGGGACTTGCCCAATGCAGTCAGCCGCAGCGCTATCGATAACGGCCTCGGGCTGGGTGCGGTGTTGTTGCTGATGCTGTGGTACTCCGGTGACTGGGCGCTGACCCTGGCGGTGCTGGCCGGCCTGGCGGCTTCCGCCAGCCTGGCCGCCTCGGTGGCATTCCTGTTGCTGCGCGGCGGTCGGCTGGCGGGCATGCGCGCCGGCAGCATCTGGCGCCTGGCGCTGGCCAGCCTGCAGCGCAACGGCTCTGCCAATACCCTGCAGGTAGTGATCTTCTCGCTCGCCATCATGCTGCTGCTGATCCTGGTGCTGGTGCGCACCTCGCTGCTGGAAGAGTGGCAGATGCAGTTGCCCGAAGGCACGCCCAATCACTTCCTGCTGAATATTGCCCCGGACGAGGTCAATGCCGTACGCGACACCTTGTCACAGACCGCGGATCTCGCCGAACCCCTGTACCCAATGGTTCGTGGGCGCATCGTCGAGGTGAACGGCGAGCCCCTGGGTCGCAGCGACGACGAGGAAGTCGGGCGCCGCGAGCGCGAGACCAACCTGACCTGGGCGCGGGAAATTCCCACCGACAACGAAATCATCGCCGGCGAGTGGTGGGACCCGGATACCGAGGAAGCACTCGTGTCGGTGGAAGAGGGCATGGCTGAAAGCCTGGAGCTGAAGGTAGGCGACAAGGTGCGCTACCTGGTTGGCTCCCAGCCCCTCGACGTGACGGTGGGCAGTATTCGCCGCCTCGACTGGGAAAGCATGCGTCCCAACTTTTTCATGATCTTCCCGCCGGCGGTGCTGCGCGGTTATCCCGCCACCTTCATGACCAGCTTCCACCTCGACAAGACCGAGAAGCAGTTCCTCAACCAGTTCATCCGCCAGTACCCGACGGTGACTGTGATCGAGATGGACGTTGTCATTGAACAGGTGCGCGGCATCATCAGCCAGGTGTCGGCCGCCATCGAGTTGGTGCTGATTGTCATCCTCAGCGCCGGCGCGCTGGTGTTGATCGCCGGCGTGCAGTCCACGGTGGACACCCGGCTCTATGAAGGTGCCATCCTCCGTGCCTTGGGCGCCCGGCGCGGGCTCATTCTTGGTGGCGTTGTCATCGAGTTCGCCGCGCTGGGTTTCTTCGCCGGCCTGCTGGCCACCGTCGCCGCGGAGATTGCTGTCTACGTGCTACAGACCTTCGCCCTCGACATGAGCTACAGCCCCCACCCGGAAATCTGGCTGCTGGGGCCCGTCATGGCAGTACTCATGATCGGCGCCCTCGGCGTCTGGAACTGCCGCCGGGTGGTGTCCAGCCCTCCGCTGCTGGTCCTTCGCGAGCTTTAACCGCTGGTTGATCGCTCCGTAGGACGGTCGCGAACTGGGTCTGCTCCCTCCACGGCCCCGAGTGTCGCGCGTGCGGCCTTACGCAAGCACAGATCTCTGATCCTGGAGCTTCAGAAAAGGCAGAAAAGTGGGCGGAGCCTTTTTCGGTAGGAACGGGCCTGAATTGATCACTTGTCAGCACGTGATTGCCATTTCTCGCTGGCACGCTTCTGCCAGTATCCGCTTTACAGGCAAAAGAAGTGCAGAAAAGCCTTTCCCTCAAACTGGGCGCCATCACATTGATTGCACTGGTGTTGCTAGTGCCTTTGCTCGTGGTGAAAGGCAAGATCAATGAGCGTGCCTCGTATCGCTCAATCGCGAAGTCGGAGCTGTCGCGAGCCTGGACGGCAAGCCAGCGCCTTATGACACCGGTGTTGGTATTCCCTTACACAGTGGACACCGCGGTGCACCCCAGCGGCTTCACCGTGGGCCAGGGTGCCGCTTCGGCACCGCGGCGGGGGCAGGTGTTGGTGTTACCGAACACGGTATCGCTGGAGTCCTCCCTGGTCAGCGAACGCCGTTACCGGGGTATCTATGAGTTTCCGGTCTATACAGCGTCGGTGCGTGTGACCGGTGAGTTCGATTCGGGCACGGTATTGGCACAGCGCGATGCCCTGTCACCACGGGATAAGACGGTGAACTGGGAGCGGCCGTTCCTGTCGGTCGTGATCAGCGACCCTCGCGGTCTCGAACAGGCGCCGATCATCCACTGGAACACTATGCAGCTCGACCCGCGGTCGGGTTCCGGCCTGCCTTCAGCGAGCACGGGTGTGAATGCCGAACTGCCGATGGATTGGGCAGGCACGGGCCAGCCTATGTCTTTCGAGGTGGGCCTGACGCTGCGCGGTATGGAAACCCTGGGGCTTATCCCGGCAGCGCTGGATGCCGAGCTGGCTGTGCGAGCTGACTGGCCACACCCGCGCTTTAATGGCGAGTTTCCTCCCTACCAGAGAAGTATCGAGGAAGATGGCTTCAGCGCCCGTTGGAAGACCAACCAGTTCGCCTCCAACTTCGTCAGCCTGGCGGCCGAATGCGGGAGGGGCGATTGTGAAGAACTGGTCTACCCCAGGCTGGGGGTCAGTCTCATTGAACCGGTCGATATCTACTCGCAGGCGCGGCGTTCTGCTCAGTATGGCATGCTCTTCATCGGCCTGAGTTTTGTCACCTTCTTCGTGTTCGAGGTGCTTCGCAGCCTGCGTATCCACCCGGTGGAATATCTCCTGGTCGGCCTCGCCCTGGCGGTGTTCTATCTACTCTTGCTCTCCATGGCAGAGCACGTTGGCTTCGGGCGCGCCTACCTGGTGGCCACCGTCGCCTGTGTCAGCCTGCTCGGATTCTACCTGCGCAATATCCTGGACAGCGCGGCAGGCGCGCTGTTGTTTAGCGTTGCTCTGGCCGGGCTCTACGGGCTGCTATATCTCATTGTCGACGCAGAGGATTACGCCCTGTTGGGCGGCAGCGTGTTGGTCTTCGCCGTGCTGGCTGCAGTAATGATCCTGACCCGAAAGGTCGACTGGTACCGCGTCGCCGATTGATCATTCCACTCGCCCAAAAAGCGATCGTACCCCCTTTTTGCCAAAGCTATTTCACGAATCGTAGATTTGACCCTGTGGGGGCAGAAAGCTGCGCGTGCGGCCTAACGTAAGCTCACGCTCGAAGGTGAGATGGTTTTACTCGGCGTGAATGCCGGCGAGGAAGATGCGCACTTCCAGGTCGATCTGGCGGGTGAGGTCGACGTGGCGTTCGAACAGTTGGGGCATGTCGACCTTGAGGGTGGCCAGGCCGTGAATGCCGGACCAGCCGGCGTTGGCCATGTAGTGGTCGTCCTCATCGCGGAAGATGCCCTTGTCGATGCCGCTGCGCATGATGGCGCGCACCAGTTCATAGGTGTCGCGGCTGGCCTGGTACAGCTCCGGGTAGTTGGCCTGGGGCTGCAGGGTGGGGCCGAACATCAGCTTGAACAGGTCCGGGTTCTCCATGGCGTAACCCACGTAGGCGTGGGCGAAAGCCTTCATCTCGGCATCCGGGTCGTCACCGGCGGCCTGGGCCGCGGCTTCCAGGTCTTCCAGCAGCTTGCGGTAGCCGCGGGTGGCGAGTGCCGCGAGCAGCTCGTTCTTGTCCTTGAAGTGACGGTAAGGCGCGGTCTGTGACACGCCGATTGCGCGGGCCAGGGCACGGAGGCTGAGTTCCTCCATGCCCGTCTCAGCTAGCTGCGCCTCGGCGGTGTCCAGCAGCTCATTGCGCAGGTTGCCGTGGTGGTAGCTGCGAGTTGTGGGTTCCGCGCTCAAGGCAGCAGGTGTTGAACGGCGTCCCGCTCTTCCTTGAGTTCGGTTTCGGTGGCGGTCATCTTTTCACGGCTGAAGTCAGACACGTCTACGCCCTGTACGATCTCCCAGTCGCCGCCGCTGCAGCGGCAGGGGAAGGAGTAGATCAGGCCTTCCTCGATGTCGTAGGAACCATCCGAGTACACGCCCATGGACACCCAGCTGTCGCTGTCGGTACCCAGGGCCCAGGAGTGCATGTGGTCGATCGCGGCGTTGGCGGCGGAGGCGGCCGAGGAGGCGCCGCGGGCCTTGATGATGGCGGCACCGCGCTGCTGCACCACCGGGATGAACTCGCCTTCATACCAGGCCTGGTCCACCAGTTCGATAGCGGCGGTGCCGTCTACCTTGGCATTGAACAGGTCCGGGTATTGGGTGGCGGAGTGGTTGCCCCAGATGGTCATGTCCTTCACGTCGTTGACGGTCTTGCCGGTCTTCTGGGCAATCTGGGTCATGGCGCGGTTGTGGTCCAGGCGGGTCATGGCCGTGAACTGGCGCGGGTTGATGTCCGGCGCGTTGCGCTGGGCAATCAGCGCGTTGGTGTTGGCCGGGTTACCTACCACCAACACCTTGATGTCCTTGCTGGCGTTGTCATTGATGGCCTTGCCTTGGGTGGAGAAAATGGCCGCGTTGGCTTCCAGCAGGTCCTTGCGCTCCATGCCCGGGCCGCGCGGGCGCGCGCCCACCAGCAGGGCGTAGTCTGTGTCCTTGAAGGCCACATTCGGATGGTCGGTGCAGATAACGTCGGCCAGCAGCGGGAAGGCACAGTCGTCCAGCTCCATGCGCACACCTTCGAGGGCTTCCATGGCCGGGGTGATGTCCAGCAGCTGCAGGATGACCGGCTGGTCTTCACCCAGCATATTGCCGGCGGCAATGCGGAACAGCAGGGCGTAACCAATCTGGCCGGCGGCGCCGGTCACGGTGACACGAACGGGGGCTTTCATCAAAGTCTACCTCGCGGGAAGGGTGAGTGGGCGCGGTCTGGAACCGGCAACGTTTTCGGGGCGCACATTCTAGACACCAGCCTTTCAAAAAGCTACCGGATCGACGCCGCCGGGAGATTTTAGCGGCAAACTCGCGTAGAATTCGCCGCCGATAGAGAGAACCCCGCAAGGGCCTTCAGTGAGCGATCTGTGAGCGACCTGTGAGAGAGCTGTCCAAGAAAGAGCGCACGGAATTCAACAAGCTGCAGAAGCGGCTGCGTCGACACGTGGGCACCGCCATCGCCGACTACAACATGATTGAAGACGGCGACAAGGTCATGGTGTGCCTGTCCGGCGGCAAGGATTCCTACGCCATGCTCGACGTGCTGATGAACCTGCAGCGCTCGGCCCCGGTCAGCTTCGAGCTGATCGCGGTCAACCTCGACCAGAAACAGCCAGGATTCCCCGAGGAAGTGCTACCGGCCTATCTCGACAGCGTCGGCGTGCCCTACTACATCCTCGAGAAGGACACCTACAGTATCGTCAAGGAAGTGGTACCCGAGGGCAAAACCACCTGCGGCCTGTGCTCGCGCCTGCGTCGCGGCAGTCTGTACGGGTTCGCGCTGGAGATCGGTGCCACCAAACTCGCCTTGGGCCACCACCGGGACGACATTGTCGAGACTCTCTTCCTCAATATGTTTTTTGGCGGCACCCTCAAGGCCATGCCGCCCAAGCTGCTCAGCGACGACGGCGCCAATGTGGTGATTCGCCCCATGGCCTACTGCAAGGAGCAGGACCTCGCCGAGTATGCCGACTACAAGGCATTCCCGATCATTCCCTGCAACCTGTGCGGTTCCCAGGAGAACCTGCAGAGGGTGCAGGTGAAGGCCATGCTGCGGGACTGGGAGCGCCAGTACCCGGGCCGCACCGAGACCATATTCCGCGCCATTCGCAATGTGGCGCCGTCCCAGCTCGCCGACATCGAGCTGTTCGACTTCCGCTCGCTCAGCGTGGACCGCGAGCTGCACATGGGCGATGCACAGGGCATCAGGGTCGTCAATTTATAGTGAGCGCGAAAGAGAGCGCCGCCCAGCCCTCAGCCCCTTCGGCGCTGGTGTCGGTTCGCGGGCTCGGCCTGGAGCGCGGCGGTCGCCCGCTGCTCGATGGCCTGGACCTGGATATCTCTGCCGGGGAACTGGTACTGATCGAGGGGCCCAACGGCAGCGGCAAAACCACCCTGCTGCGCAGCCTGGCGGGGCTGTCACGGCTGGGCCTCTCCGGCAGCATTAGCCGCCATTGTGACGAGCTGCTTTACCTGGGCCACCGCGCCGGCATCAAGCAACTGCTGACGCCGCGGGAAAACCTGGCCTGGGCCTGCCGCAGCCAGGGCTGGGACGCCGGGGCCATCGACAGCGCGCTACAGCGCGTCGGCCTCAGCGGGCGTGCCGACGTGTTCTGCCAGCACCTCTCCGCCGGCCAGCAGCGCCGTGTCAACCTGGCCCGCCTGTACCTGTCCTTCGACGCCGGGCGCGAGAATACACTATGGCTGCTGGATGAACCCTTCACCGCCATTGATCGCGACGGGGTCGCTGCACTGGCGGCGACCATGGCCGAGCAGGTGTCGCGGGGCGGGGCGGTGGTGCTCACGTCCCACCAGGATTTACCGCTGGATATTCCCCTGCGGCGCCTGGTGCTGGGAGGCGGCGCATGAGTACCCCGCAGGTATCCGTCGGCGCTTTCCTTGGCGCTTCGTTGAAGCGCCAGCTGCTGCTGGCCTACCGGCGGCCGGTGGACACTATCAACCCACTGCTGTTTTTCCTGCTGGTGGTGACCCTGTTCCCCCTGGGGATCGGGCCGGAGCCGGCCCAGCTCGCCGAGTTTGCCCCGGGAATCCTCTGGATCGTGGCGCTGCTGGCCTCGCTGATGGCCGCCGAGGGTATGTTCCGCCAGGATTACGACGATGGCTCACTGGAGCAGCTGCTGCTCTCACCGCAGCCGTTATATCTCGCCTCGCTGACTTACACGGCGGCCCACTGGCTGGTGACGGGCCTGCCTTTGACCCTGCTGTCACCGCTGTTCGCGACCATGCTGCAGCTGCCGGTTGTGGCGCTGCCGGTGCTGATGCTGAGCATGCTGTTGGGCACTGCAGTGCTGAGCCTGGTGGGCAGCATCGGCGCCGCGCTTACCGTCAGTCTCAAGCGCGGCGGAATGCTGATTTCGCTGATCATCGTACCGCTGTATATACCGGTGCTGATCTTTGCCGCCGGTGCGGTGCGCTTTGCGGCTGAGGGTTTCGACCCGGCGCCCCAGCTGCTGTTGCTGGCGGGCATGCTGTCCCTGGCGGTAGCCCTGGCGCCTTTTGCCATCAGCGCGGGCCTGCGGATTTCTGTTGATGCAGGTTAGGTACAACGTGAACAAGCTCGCTATAATCTGGCCCTGTTTTAAAGGTTAATAACCCTAATGTGGACGTGGTTTCACAAGCTTGGTTCGCCGCCCTGGATGTACCGCATCTCCGGGCGAATCCTGGCCATACTGCTGCCGCTCACGGTGCTGATGTTGGCAGTGGGCGCGGTCTGGGGCCTGCTGTATGCACCGATGGACTTCAAGCAGGGCAACAGCTTTCGCATCATCTACTTTCATGTGCCGGCCTCCGTCGTCGCGCTGGCGGGTTACTATGTGATGGCGATTGCCGGCGCGGTGAGCCTGATCTGGCGTATGAAAATGGCTGAAGTGGCCATGAAGTGCGCAGCCCCGGTGGGTGCCGCGCTCACCTTCCTGAGCCTGCTGTCCGGCGCCATCTGGGGCAAGCCGACCTGGGGCACCTACTGGGTGTGGGATGCCCGCATCACCTCCATGCTGATCCTGTTCTTCCTCTACCTCGGTGTCATGGCGCTGTACCAGGCCTACGAGAACAAGGAGGCCGCCGGAAAGGCCTGCGCGGTTCTGAGCCTGGTGGGTATGGTCAATATTCCTATCATCTACAAGTCGGTGGACTGGTGGTACAGCCTGCACCAGCCCGCCACCATCAAGTTCACGGAAGAGAGCGCCATGCACAGCTCCATGCTGCAACCGCTGCTGCTGATGATTCTCGCGTTCTACTGTCTGTTTACCTGTGCGCTGCTACTGAACATGCGCAGCGAACTGCTGCGGCGCGGCGCCGGCACCGGTTGGGTGCGTTCGCTCGTGGGAGTCGGCTGAGGTGTATTTCGATTCCCTGCAGGCAGCGCTGGCCATGGACGGGCACGGAGTTTACGTGTGGGCCGTGGTGGCGGTGAGTGTGGTGATTTGCATCGGCCTGCTGGCGCTGCCGGCGCGCTCGGCACGGCGTTTCATTGCCGAGCTGCGCGTTGATGACGCGCCGGAGCCCAGAGCCGCTCCCAGTGTCAGAATAGAGGAGGTCAACAATGCATCCGGTTCGTAAACAGCGGCTGGTCCTGGTCTGCTTCATCGTGGTGTTCTCCACCTTGGCCGTGGGCCTGGTAACTTACGGCCTACGCGGCAACATCAACCTGTTCTTCCCGCCGGCGGAAATCGCCGCCGGCAAGGCACCGGTGGGCCAGCCGATACGCCTGGGCGGCATGGTCGTTGAAGGCAGCGTGCGCCGCGACACCGATTCCCTGCGCGTCGAGTTTGACGTCACCGACTACCAGGCCACCGTCACGGCGGTGTATACCGGCATCCTGCCGGACCTGTTCTCCGAGGGGGAGGGCGTGGTGGCCTCCGGGGTACTGGATGAAAACGGCGTGTTGCAGGCCACTGAGGTACTGGCCAAGCACGACGAGAACTACATGCCGCCGGAAGTCGCGGAGGCCCTCGCCAACGCGCACGATGAGGCGACCGGCTCATGATTCCTGAGTTCGGGCACTTTGCGCTGATCCTGTCCCTGGGCCTGGCACTGCTGCTGAGCATCGTGCCGCTGTTGGGCAGTTTCCGCGGTGATCAAAAAGCCATGGCCATGGCACCTTCACTGGCTATCGGACAGTTCGTGTTTGTCGGCATCGCTTTTGGCTGCCTGGTGTTGTCCTTTATCGGCGACGACTTCTCCGTGGCCCTGGTGGCCAATAATTCCAACAGCCTGATGCCGACTGCCCTCAAGTTTGCCGCCACCTGGGGTAACCATGAGGGTTCGATGGTGCTGTGGATCCTGTTCCTGTCGGGCTGGACGGCGGCCGTCGCCGTGTTCAGTACCGCGCTGCCCCTGGTGCTGCTGTCCCGGGTACTCTCGGTGCTGGGCTTCGTGGCCGTCGGCTTTCTGCTGTTCTCGCTGCTGACCTCCAATCCCTTCGAGCGAATCCTGCCGGGTGTGCCCCAGGATGGCGCCGACCTCAACCCGCTGCTGCAGGACCCGGGCATGATTATCCACCCGCCGCTGCTGTACATGGGTTACGTGGGTTTTTCAGTGGCCTTTGCGTTTGCCATTGCTGCGCTGATGGGTGGCCGGCTGGATGCGAGCTGGGCACGCTGGTCGCGGCCCTGGACCAATGCTGCCTGGGCCTTCCTGAGCATCGGCATCATGCTGGGTAGCTGGTGGGCCTACTACGAGCTGGGCTGGGGCGGCTGGTGGTTCTGGGACCCGGTGGAGAATGCCTCCTTTATGCCCTGGCTGGCGGGCACCGCGCTGATACACAGCCTGGCGGTGACCGAAAAGCGCGGCCTGTTCCGTAGCTGGACGGTGTTGCTGGCCATCTTCGCGTTCTCTCTCAGCCTGCTTGGGACATTCCTGGTGCGCTCAGGCGTGCTGACCTCGGTGCACGCCTTTGCGGCGGACCCGGCTCGCGGGGTGTTTATTCTCGCCTTCCTGGGCATCGTGGTCGGAGGCTCGCTCACTCTCTATGCCCTGCGGGCGCCGGCGGTCCAGAGCCGTATCGGCTTCGAATGGGTGAGCCGAGAAAGCCTGCTGTTGCTAAACAATGTCGTGTTCCTGGTGGCCACGCTCACGGTATTGTTCGGCACGCTGTTCCCGCTGATTACCGATGCGCTGGAGCTCGGCAAGTACTCAGTGGGCCCGCCTTATTTCAATGCCGTGTTCCTGCCGCTGATGGCGCTGTTGATTCCTTTTATGGGCGTCGGACCCACGTCGCGCTGGAAACGGGATGCCACCCAGCGCTGGGTGCAGGAGCTGGCGGCGCCGGCAATTGCTGCGCTGGTCATCGGCCTGGTGTTCCCCTTTGTCTATGGGGGTGAATTCAACCTGTGGGTGATGCTGGCGGTGATACTCGCCGGCTGGCTGGCGCTGGCCATGCTGCGCGATTTCGCCATCCGGGTACGCAATGCCTCGAGCCTGGGGGCCGGCCTGCGGCGCCTGCCGGCCAGCTACTGGGGCATGCAGGCGGCCCACCTGGGTTTCGCGATTACTGTGGTCGGTGTCGTGCTGGTCAGCCAGTACGCCGTCGAACGCGACCTCAAAATGAGCCCCGGTGACGTGGAAGAGGTGGCCGGTTACAGCTTTGCCTTCAACAGCCTGGAGCCGGTACAAGGCCCCAACTATGTGGCAGACGGCGCTAATTTTACGGTGCTGCGTGATGGCAAGCCGGTGGCGGTGCTGCAGCCCCAGAAACGTCGCTACCTGGCCTCGGGCCAGATCATGACCGAAGCCGCCATCGACGCCGGCGTGTTCCGGGATATCTTTATCGCCATGGGTGAGCCACTGGAGAACGGTCGCGCCTGGGCCATACGCCTGCACTATAAGCCGTTCGTGCGCTGGATCTGGGCGGGCGCCATCGCCATGGCGCTGGGTGGCTTCCTGACGCTGGCAGACCGGCGCTACCGGCGGGCACGGCAGTCCGTGACCGCACCGGCCGGAGGTGGCCTTGAAGCGGCTTAAGCTGTTCCTGCCGCTGGGCCTGTTCCTGGTACTCGGCGGCTTTTTGCTGGTGGGCCTGCGGCTGGACCCGCAGGCTCTGCCGTCGGCACTGCTCGACAAGCCGCTGCCGACATTTTCGTTGCCGGCTCTCGGCCAGGATCGGGTGGTGGACCAGGTGGCGGTCACCGGTGAGGTGTCGCTGTTCAATGTCTGGGCCACCTGGTGCGCGTCCTGCCGGGTGGAACACCCCTTCCTCACCCGCCTCGCGGAAACCGGCGTCCCCATCTACGGCATCAATTACAAGGACGAGGACGATGAGGCCCTGCGCTGGCTCGACGAGCTGGGCGATCCCTACCGCGTGAGCGTTGTCGACGCCGAGGGCAGCCTGGGCCTTGACCTCGGCGTGTACGGTGCCCCGGAAACCTACGTGGTGGATGCAGCCGGCGTGATTCGCTACCGCCATGTGGGGGTGGTGGACGAGCGCGTGTGGTCCGACATACTCGAGCCGATCATCGACGAACTCAGGCGTGAGCAACTCGCCGGGGGCCCCTTATGATGCGCGTGCTGTGTCTGCTTGTGGCGCTGCTGATCTCTGCTGCATCGTCAGCCGTCATCGAGACCTACGAATTCGAGGATGAAACCCTGCGCACGCGTTTTGCTGACCTGGCGGACGAGCTGCGTTGCCCGAAATGCCAGAACCAGAACATCGCCGACAGTAATGCACCGATTGCCGCAGACCTGCGCAAACAGCTACATGCCCAGCTTCACGCCGGGCGCAGCGACCAGGAAATTGTTGAGTACATGGTCGATCGTTACGGCGAGTTCGTGCTCTACCGACCGCGTGTGAATAGCGTCACCCTGGTGCTGTGGGCCGCCCCGGCCATCCTGCTGTTGCTGGCCGTGCTGGTGCTGCGCTCCAGTATGCGCGGTCGCGCTCCGGCGGCGCCGGGTACCTTGAGCCCGGATGAGCAGGCGAAACTCGATGACCTCCTGTCTGAAGAGACGCCGGAAGACAAGGAGCTAGCGTGACTGAAATCTGGTGGGCCGCGCTGCTGTTGCTGGCCCTGGCCTCTGTGTTCGTGCTGCTGCCGGGCTGGTTCCTGCGCGACCGCCGCATTGATACCCGTGCCTCCAATAGAGACTGGTTCCTGCAGCGCCGCGCGGAGTTGGAAACCTCGGAAGAAACCCGCGACTCCGGTATCGGCCGTCCCGGCGCCACCGACGAGACCCTGGCCCAGGACCTGCTCCAGGACGCGCGCCTGCGCATGCTCGAGGAGGCCGACGCCGATGCCCGCGAGGCCGGGAGGGAATCCGGCTCGCTGCCGGTAGCCGTGTTGCTTGGGGTGCTGGTGGTGGTGTCCGCCGTGTTGTACTGGCAGCTGGGTGCCGGTGCTGACGTCGCGCTCAAGCGCCAGCTGGATGCCGTCAACGAAAACACCAGCGAGGCCGACTACCGGCGCCTGATGCTGGCGGTGGAAGACCGTGCCGCTGCCCGCCCGGACAACCTCTACTACCAGGGCATGTTGGGCCGCTTCTATATGAATGAGGGTGACTACGTACGCGCCCGCGCCCTGTACGTCGGACTTGCCGAGCAGGCGCCCAACGATGCGATGGCCGCGGCGCTCGCGGCCCAGGCTGGCTTCCTGGCCGCGAACCGCGAGCTGGGACCGGATGACCAGTTGCTGGCGGAGCGGGCCCTGAGCATCAACCCGCATCAGCGCACGGCCCTGGGCCTGTTGGGTATGGCCGCTTTTGAAGCCGGTGAGTACCTGGCCGCCGTCACCTACTGGGAGCGGCTGCTGGTCATGGAAGACCCGCAGTCCGAGTCTGCCCAGATGATCCGCGGTGTCATCGCGAGGGCAAAAGCCCAGGCTTCCGGCGGCGAACTGGCAGCCGCGCCGCCACATGCCGCGCCGGCGCCTGCCGCTGCGCAGCCGGTCGCCAGCGGGCCAGGCGTTACCCTGCGCCTGGAGCTGGCCCAGGGTATGAGTGCATCACCCGGCGACACGGTATTCGTGTTCGCCCGCAATCCCGCGCTGGATACCCGCATGCCGGTGGCGGTGAAGCGCCTGACCGCCGGCCAGCTGCCTGTCACCCTGCGCCTGGACGACGCCGCCTCGATGGCCGGGCAGAAGATTTCCGAGCTGGACGTGGTGGAAGTGGTGGCGCGTATCTCCCCCAGCGGACAGCCCGGTGAGCAACACGCAACCTTCCAGGCCAGCGCCACCGACCTGCCGCCCGGGCCCGGTGAGCAGGTACATACCCTGGTGCTCAGGCCAGTCGGGGATTCCTAGATTCACGCCCTTTGCGTATAGGGAAACCGGCAAAAATTCTCGAGAAATTTCCCCATTTCACTCCCAAGTCTTGTGTTGACGGAGTACACTAGCCACATCATATAGGGGGTTGCTGGGGCGGAATTCCTGCCTTTTCAACGTGAAATAGCGGTTCAAAGCACGACGCACAGGCCAGCGCACGGGCTATTGCTGCAGGTGCTTACAACAATCAAAAAGAAATAAAAACAAAGACTTACGAGAGTTTTTCTGAGTCTGACTTTGACCTTATGAGATTAAAATCAATTAAGCTGTCGGGTTTCAAATCCTTTGTAGACCCGACACATGTGCAGTTTCCCAGCAATATGTGCGCGGTAGTCGGCCCCAACGGCTGTGGGAAATCCAATGTCATCGATGCCGTCCGCTGGGTGATGGGGGAGAGCTCGGCGAAGAACCTGCGCGGCGAGCACATGACCGACGTAATCTTTAATGGCTCGGTCAATCGCCAGCCGGTCGGCCAGGCGTCCATCGAGCTGATCTTCGACAACCACGACGGCGGCATCGGCGGCGAGTATGCCAGCTACGCGGAAATCTCCGTGCGACGCCAGGTGACTCGCGAAGGGCAGAGCGAGTATTTCCTCAACGGCAGCAAATGCCGCCGCCGGGACATCACTGACATCTTCCTCGGCACCGGCCTCGGCCCGCGCAGCTACGCCATTATCGAGCAGGGCATGATCTCGCGCCTGATCGAATCCAAGCCCGAAGAACTGCGGGTGTTTATCGAGGAAGCCGCCGGCATCTCCAAGTACAAGGAGCGCCGCAAGGAAACCGAGAGCCGCATGCGCCGGACGCTCGAAAACCTCGAACGCCTGACCGACCTGCGTGAAGAACTTGACCGCCAGCTGCAGCATCTGCACCGCCAGGCCCAGGCCGCCGAGAAGTACGGCGAGTTCAAGGCCCAGGAGCGCGAGCTCAAGGCCCAGCTGCAGGCCCTGCAGTGGAAGAGCCTGGACGACAGGATTGGCAGGTCCAGGCACGACATCGGCGAACTCGACGTGAAGCTCGAGGCAGTCATTGCTGAACACCGCCAGGTGGATGCCGGTATTGAAGACCTGCGGGTGCAACACACCGAGGCCACCGACAGTTTCAATGAAGTGCAGGCCCGCTATTACAGCATCGGCTCGGAAGTCGCTCGCATCGAGCAGACCATCAAGCACCAGCAGGAGCGCTCACGCCAGCTCGCCGACGACCTGCGCCAGACCCTGGAAAGTTTCGAGCAGGCGGAGCGCCACCTCGAAGAAGACCGCAACAAACAGAGCCAGTGGCAGGAAGAGCTGGCGGCCGTCACCCCGGCGCTGGAAGAGCTGCAGTCCGCGGAAGCGGCTTCGGCCCAGGCCCTGCTGGACGCTGAAGAGCATATGCAGGCCTGGCAGCAGGAGTGGGACGACTTCAACCAGCACGCCGCCGAACCACGCCAGCAGGCAGAGGTGCAGCAGTCCCGCATCCAGCACCTGGAGCAGGCCCTGACTCGCATCCAGGAACGGATTGCCAGCCTGGAAGCTGAAAAGTCCGGTCTCAGCGCCGGGCCCGCGGATGAAACCTGCGAACAGCTGGGTGAACAGATCGCCGAAAAAGAGGTGGCAATACGCGCAGCGGAGAAGCACAGCGAGGACTTGCTGGGCCAGGTCAATCGGGCCCGCGATCTGCGCAACAGCCTGTCTGAGAATCTCGACGCCGCCCGCAGTGAACTGCAGGGTCAGCGTGGACGCCACGCTTCGCTGGATGCATTGCAACAGGCGGCATCGGGCGCCGGTGAGGCGGTGCAGTCCTGGCTGGACCAGCAGCAGTTGGCCGACAAGCCGCGCCTGCTGCAACAAATCCAAGTGGCGCCCGAGTGGCAGGCTGCAGTGGAAACCGTACTGGGAGACAGCCTGCAGGCCGTGTGCGTCGAGCGCATCGATGCCTTTGCGGAAGCGCTCTCCCAGGCGCCGCGTGGTGATGTCATGCTGCTGGATTCTGCTGCCGCGACGGGCGTTACCCAGGGCAGCCTGGCCGCCCAGGTCAGCGGTGCCGGCCATCTCACCGGGCAGCTCGGTAGCGTGCTGACCGCCGACAGCCTGGCGGATGCATTGACGCGTCGCAGCAGCCTTGCGCCTCACCAGTCGTTGATTACTCGCGAAGGCGTTTGGGTGGGCCCTGACTGGGTGCGGGTCAGCAATCGCACCGAGGAAGAGAGCGGCGTCATTGCCCGCCAGCAGGAGCTGGAGACCCTGGCGGCAGCGATTACCGCCGGTGAACAGCGCTGCGCCGAGCTTCAGTCACAGCTCGCCGACACCGACACCCGGCTCAAGCAGCTGGAACAGCAGCGCCACGAGGCCCAGGGCCAGTTGCAGGCGGTGTCCCGCGAGCATGCCGATCTCGCCGCCGCACTCAGCGCCGAGCAGGCCAAGATCGAGCAGATCAGCAAGCGCCGAGAGGGCATCAACCGGGAGATCGACGAGTCCCGTGGCCAGTTCCAGTCCGAACAGGACAGCATGGCGGAGGCCCGCCAGCTATTGTCCGCGGCCATCGAGCGTATGGAGGAGGATTCAAAACGGCGCGAGGAATTGCTGTCACGCCGCGACGATACCCGCACCCGGCTTGACCAGGCGCGCCAGGCGGCTCGCCATGACAAGGACACTGCCCACCAGACCGCCATGCAGCACCAGTCGCTGCAGGCCCAACTGCAATCCATGACCCAGTCCATCGAGCGCACCACGGTGCAGGTGAAGCAGCTGGTGGAGCGCAAGCAGTCGCTGGAAGAGAGCATCGCCAGCAACGACCAGCCACTGGACGGTCTCAGGGAAGAGCTGGAATCACAGTTGGAGAAGCGCCTGGGGGTTGAAACCGAGCTGGGCGAAGCCCGTGACTCGGTGGCCCGCATTGACGGTGAGCTGCGCGAGGCCGAGGGCCTGCGCGCCCAGATTGAGCAACGCAGCGCTACCGTGCGCAGCCAGCTCGAGCAAAAACGCCTGGAGAACCAGACCCTGCAGGTGCAGCGCGAGACCCTGGAGAATGCGCTGGCGGAAACCGAGCAGAAAGCCGAGACCGTACTCGAGACCCTGCCGGAGGAGGCCGAGGAGGCGGAATGGCAACGCCGCCTTGAGCAGGTGGGCAATCGTATCGCCCGTCTCGGCCCGATCAACCTGGCGGCCATCGACGAGTACAGCCAGCAATCTGAGCGCAAGAACTACCTTGATGCCCAGAACGAAGACCTGGAACAGGCCCTGCAGACCCTGGAATCGGCGATTCGCAAGATCGACAAGGAAACCCGCAACCGCTTCCGGGAGACTTTCGACCAGGTCAATTCCAGCCTCAAGGAGCTGTTCCCGCGGGTATTTGGCGGCGGTTCTGCTTACCTGGAGATGACCGGCGAAGACCTGCTGGATACCGGTATCACGATCATGGCGCGGCCTCCGGGCAAGAAGAATGCCACCATCCACCTGTTGTCCGGTGGTGAGAAGGCGCTCACGGCGATTGCCCTGGTATTCTCCATCTTCCGCCTCAATCCGGCGCCGTTCTGCATGCTGGACGAGGTCGATGCGCCGTTGGACGATGCCAACACCGGTCGCTACGCGCGCATGGTCAAGGAAATGTCGGACACGGTGCAGTTCATATTCATTACCCACAACAAGATCACCATGGAAATGGCAGACCACCTGATGGGTGTGACCATGCAGGAGCCCGGCGTTTCCCGCCTGGTCACGGTGGATGTGGACGAGGCCGCAGAGCTGGCCGCTTCGTAAGGGGACACGCGAGCGGTGGCCGTGCGCCCGGTGAAGGTCTGGTAAATGACTGGCCGAGGCGCGGTAGGCGGTGCGGTAGAAGGATGCATGGGGTGAGCAAAAGGTAGAAGGTAGACTAGGGGCCATGGATATAAGCGTACGCGACTGGATGATAATCATCGGGGTACTGCTGATTGTGGCGGTGCTGCTGGATGGCTACCGCCGCATGCGTGACCCCAATCGAATACGCATGTCCCTGACCCGGGTACCGGATGGCCCTGACGACGATGTCGGCATGAGCCGCGAGCTGCCCAACGGCGGCGCGCGGGTGAAACCGCGTGCGTCTGAGGCGACTGCGGACGATGAAGCGGCAGGTGATGCGCTGGCCGATAGGTCGACGGCTGACCCTGCGGCAGCGGGTTCCGACGCCGAATCGCCGGTCCCTGAGGGTGAACCGCCCCTGCTCACCGAACCTGTCGAACCCGACCCTCTGTTTGATCCTCTGCCTGACCGCGCTGATGGCGAGGTGCCCCTGTCTGCCGCCGGGCCGGGGGAAAACCTCGACCTGCTGGACGGCATCAGCGCGGAGGATGAGCCTGCCACGGCCGCGCCCTCCGCAGACGCGCCCGGCGAGGTGCTGATGCTGCACGTGGTGTCGCGGGACGAGGCGGGCTTCCAGGGAGATGACATCCTGCAGGTGCTGCTGGCCTACAACCTGCGTTTTGGCGACATGGACTTCTTCCATTGCCACGAAGCCGCAGCGGGGCGAGGCGCTATCCAGTTCAGCGTAGCCAATATGCTGCAACCCGGTGTGTTCGACATCGACAAGATGTCGGATTTCTCCACCACCGGCCTGATCTTCTTCCTGACCCTGCCGGGGCCGCGGGACATGATGGCGGCCTTTGAAAAGATGCTGGAGACCGCCCGCGGCGTGGCGGAAAACCTCGGCGGTGATGTGCTTGATGAGAGCCGCAGCGCCACCACGCGCCAGACGCTGGAGCATATGCGCCAGCGCATCCGCGATCTCGAACGGAAAATGCTGGCCCAGGCAGGCCGCTAAACAGCATGAGCGCCTCCGGATCATCCGCAGCCGCCGATGAGATAGCATCCCTGCGCGCCCAGCTCCGCGAGCACAATTACCGCTACCACGTGTTGGATGAGCCCAGCATTCCCGATGCCACCTACGACCGGCTGATGCGCGAGCTGCAGGCGCTGGAAGCAGCCCATCCTGAGTTGGTCACCGAGGATTCGCCGTCCCGCCGGGTGGGCGCGGAGCCGCTGACCGAGTTCAGGCAGGTGCAGCACGAACTGCCGATGCTGTCCCTGGACAACGCCTTCAATGCGGAGGAAATGCAGGAGTTCGATCGGCGCCTCAAGCAACGCCTGGGCCGTGAGGAAGACTTTGAGTACGCCTGTGAGCCCAAGCTGGACGGCATCGCCGTCAGCCTCCTGTATCGCAACGGCTCGCTGGAGCGTGGTGCGACCCGCGGCGATGGCCGCACCGGTGAAGACATCACCCACAATATTCGCACGGTGCAGTCCATCCCCCTGAAACTGCTGGGTGACGACTACCCATCCGTGTTGGAGGTGCGTGGCGAGGTATACCTGCCGCGAGCCGGTTTTGAAGCCATGAATGAGCAGGCACGGTCGGAGGGGAGCAAGCTGTTCGTCAATCCACGCAACGCCGCCGCCGGGACTCTGCGCCAGCTCGATCCGCGAATCGCGGCCAGTCGCCCGCTGGAGATGTGTTGCTACAGCGTTGGCGTGGTCGAAGGCGCCGGCGATCATTGGCCTGGCCAGCAATCGGAGATTCTTGCCCAGCTGCAGCGCTGGGGGCTGCGCATCAACAGCGAATCCGATGTGGTGCTGGGCATCCAGGGCTGTGATGCCTATTACCAGCGCCTGGCGGAAAAGCGCGACGGGCTGGCTTATGACATCGATGGCATCGTCTTCAAGGTCAACGATATCGCCCTGCAGGACGAGCTTGGCTTTGTGTCCCGGGCACCGCGCTGGGCCATTGCCCGCAAGTTCCCGGCCCAGGAAGAGAGCACCCGGCTGCTGGATGTGGAGTTCCAGGTCGGTCGCACCGGCGCCATCACGCCGGTGGCGCGGCTGGAACCGGTGTTCGTCGGCGGCGTCACGGTGAGTAACGCCACCCTCCACAATCGCGACGAAATCGCACGCCTGGGTGTCAAGAAGGGCGATACGGTGGTCGTGCGCCGGGCTGGCGATGTGATTCCTCAGGTCGTCTCCGTGGTGACTGCCGAGCGACCTGCTGATGCGAAAGCGATTCGCTTTCCCTCACGTTGTCCGGTCTGTGATTCGCCGGTAGAACAGATTGAAAACGAGGCCGTGGTGCGGTGCACCGGTGGCCTGGTCTGCGAAGCCCAGCGCAAACAATCCCTCAAACATTTCGCCTCTCGACGTGCCATGGACATCGAAGGCCTGGGCGACAAGCTGGTAGACCAATTGGTGGATGAGGACCTGGTGGCCAATGCGGCCGACCTTTACGCGCTTTCAGTGGAACAGCTCGCAGGCCTGGAGCGGATGGCCGAGAAGTCAGCCCGCAACCTGGTGGACGCACTGGAAGCCAGCAAAAAAACCAGTCTCGCGCGTTTCATCTTCGCGCTCGGCATCCGCGAGGTGGGGGAGGCGACGGCGCTCAACCTGGCCAACCACTTCGGCGACCTGCCGCCCATCATAGCCGCCAGTGAGGAGAAACTGCTGGAAGTCGATGACGTGGGCCCCATTGTGGCCGACCACATTCGCCAGTTCCTGGATGCGTCGCAGAACCTGGAGGTCATCGATGCGCTGCTGGCCGCCGGCGTTCGCTGGGAAAAGGTAGCAGTGGTGGATGCCGGTGAACTGCCGCTCGCCGGCCAGACCTGGGTGGTGACCGGTACCCTCGAGGCTACCAGTCGCGATGGCGCCAAACAGGCCTTGCAACAACTCGGTGCCAAGGTGGCGGGCAGCGTGTCGAAGAAAACCAGCTGCGTGGTGGCGGGCCCGGGTGCGGGCTCCAAGCTCAGCAAGGCCGAGGAACTGGGCATCGAGGTCATCGACGAAGCGGCCTTTGTGGCGCTGGTCGAGCAGCACGGGGTGACGTTGTGAGCGGGCGGCGCTCCTGGCGAGCTCTGGTCGCCCTGCTACTGGTGGCCCTGGCGTTCGGTGGGTGCACCACGTCACCGCCCTCGGACGTCAACAACATCTGCTCCATGTTCCGGGAGAAGAAGGGCTGGTACGACGATGCCGATGATTCGCGCAAGCGCTGGGGCAGCCCGATCCCGGTGATGATGGCCATCATGCACCAGGAATCCCGCTTCCGCGCCAAGGCCAAGCCGCCGCGCAAGAAGATTCTGTGGGTCATTCCCGGGCCGCGGCCTTCCAACTCCTATGGCTACACCCAGGCGCTGGAGGAAACCTGGGAGTTGTACCAGCGCGATGCCGGCAACTACGGTGCCGACCGGGATGACTTTGGCGATTCCATCGATTTTATCGGCTGGTACAACCACCAGAGTTACCGCCGCAGCGGGATCAAGAAGGACGACCCGTACCACCTGTACCTGGCTTACCACGAGGGTCATGGCGGCTTTAACCGGCGCAGCTTCAAGAACAAGCAGTGGCTCAAGGATGTGGCCAGGAAGGTATCCCGGCAATCCTCGCGCTACACCACCCAGCTGCGGGGCTGCGAGGAAGACCTCAAGGACGATGGTTGGTGGCCCTGGTGATGGTTGTACTGCCGCGTTGCCCTGGAGAGGGGTGTATCCGTCAGCCGTGCGCTGTCATAATGAGGTAATAATTGCGACTTTTAATACCGTGTCTGACCTGCCCTTGGGGAATTCTGTCATATGACCGACCGCACGGTTCTCATCGTCGACGATGAGTTTGCCATTCGCGACATGTTGCGCATGGCGCTGGAGATCGCTGAATTCAATTGCCTCGAAGCGGATAACATCCAGTCCGCCTACCAGGTGATAGTTGATGATCGCCCGGATATTGTGTTGTTGGACTGGATGTTGCCGGGCGGCAGCGGCCTGGAGCTATTGCGACGCCTCAAGCGCAATGATGCCACCAAGGACCTGCCTGTCATCATGCTGACCGCCAAGACCACCGAAGACAACGTGATACAGGGTCTGGACGTGGGCGCGGACGACTACATCACCAAACCTTTTGCGCCACGCGAGCTGATTGCCCGTATTCGCGCCCTGCTGCGCCGCAGCACCGGCGGGGTCGAGGAAAGCACATTGCAGGTGGCAGAGCTGACCCTGGACAGCGATTCCAAGCGCATTTTCCTGGGCGGAGACCTCATTGATGTGGGGCCCACGGAGTTCCGCCTGTTGCAGTTCTTCATGTCGCACCCGGAGCGCGCCTATACCCGGAACCAGCTGCTGGACCAGGTGTGGGGTGCGAACGTGTATGTGGAAGAGCGCACGGTGGACGTCCATATCCGTCGTCTGCGCAAGTCTCTACAGACCGATAACCACGACTACAGCCGCTTGATACAAACGGTGCGCGGAACCGGTTATCGGTTCTCGGCGCGGGGAGTCGCCTTGTAGTGGCCACCACCAGCTGGTGGAAAGAATTTCGCAAGGTCGCACTGTATTTTTTCATAGTTGTCGGTCTCGGCGCCTTTGCCGGCTATGCCGTGGAAGCGCTGGCGGCAGCGGCAACGCTGGTGGTGATCTACTGGCTCAACCAGCTGCGGCGGGTCTCCGACTGGATGCGGCGGCCGGACGTCGAGCCCCCCGAGGCGCGCGGCCTGTGGGGTGAGTTTTTCGATAGCATTTACCGCCTGCAACGGCACGACCGCGAGGAGCGCGATCGCCTGCAAACGGCAGTCAGCTATTTGCGCGACTCACTGGCAGCCCTCAAGGATGCCGCCGTGCTTGTCGACCCGTCGTCCAATATCGAGTGGAGCAACGCCGCGGCCCAGCAGCTGCTGGGGCTGCAGTACCCGCGGGATCGCGGCCAGGCCATCGTCAACCTGCTGCGGGTACCGAATTTCAGCGCCTATTTCACCGGTGGGGATTACCAGGAACCGCTGCTGATCGAGAGCCCGCTGGACGCGAACGTCCAGCTACAGGTGGAAATCACCGCCTTCGGCCGCGGCAGCCGCCTGATGTTCTGTCGTGACGTCACCCGCGAGCAGCAGCTGGAGAAGATGCGCCGCGACTTTGTGGCCAACGTGTCCCACGAGCTGCGCACCCCGCTCACGGTCATCTCCGGTTACCTGCTCACGCTCATGGACACAGATCTCGGCCGGGAAGAACGCCTGCAGCAGCCGATGCTGCAGATGCAGCAGCAGGCCGAGCGCATGGAAACCCTGTTGCGGGACCTGCTCTGGCTCTCCCAGATCGAGGCCGCCGAGGGCCGCGAGGAGGTTCGCACCATGGATATGCGCGACCTGATCAGCGAGGTGCGGGAATTCGCGCTGGGCGCCTACCCCGACCGCGTCATTCGCACCGAGATCCTCACCGAGCGTGCCGTTGAGGGGAATTACAAGCACCTGTACAGTGCAGTATCGAACCTGGTGATCAACGCCCTGAAGTACAGCGACGGCGACGTCGAGATCGAGTGGGCCGAGCGTGAAGATGGCAGCTGCCTGTCCGTGACAGACCGCGGTCCTGGCATCGAGGCCGTCCACCTGCCACGCCTGACCGAGCGTTTCTACCGGGTCGACAAGAGTCGCTCCCAGGGTACCGGGGGTACCGGTCTGGGGCTTGCTATCGTGAAGCACGTGCTCGCCGGTCACCACGCGCGGCTGGAAATTGATAGCGAAGTTGGAGCGGGCAGCACCTTTCGCTGCATTTTTCCCGTTTCACAAGACTGACATATAAGCGGCAGAATGAGTTTTCCCGGAGTCCTGCGCTATTTCGCAGCCCTTGTGCTGTTGCCTTGCCGGGCCCGTTTCCTCGGCCTGCTGTTCGCTGCACTGCTGCCGTTTTCAGCCTCCGCCGCCGTTGACCCTGAACTGCCGGGTTATACGCCCGCCAGCGGGGTGGCGGGCGTACTGTCCAGCGCCGGGTCGGATACCCTGGCCAACCTGATGACCCTGTGGGCCGAGGCCTTCAAGCGACACTACCCGAACGTACATGTGCAGGTGCAGGCGGCCGGTTCTTCGACGGCGCCACCTGCGCTCACCGAGGGTACCGCCAGCCTCGGTCCCATGAGCCGTGCCATGAAAGATGGTGAACGCGAGGCCTTCGAGAACCGCTTTGGCTACCAGCCGACCGCGATTCCAGTGGCGATCGACGCGGTGGCCATCTATGTGCACAAGGACAACCCGCTGACGGGTCTGACCATCCCGGAGGTGGATGCTGTGTTTTCTGCCACGCGCCGCTGCGGACGTGAGGCGGGTGTAAGCCGCTGGGGGGAGTTGGGTCTCAGTGGCTTCTGGGCGGCCCGCAACATCCAGTTGTTCGGCCGCAACTCGGTATCGGGCACCTACGGTTTCTTCAAACGTGAAGCACTCTGCAACGGTGACTTCCTCAGCCGGGTGAACGAACAACCGGGTTCCGCCTCGGTAGTGCAGGCCGTTTCCACGGCGGTCAACGGCATTGGCTATTCCGCCCTGGGCTACCGCACCTCGAGCGTAAAGCCGGTACCCCTGGCGCGGCGCAAGGGCCAGCCCTTCGTGATGCCCAATACGGACAGCGCCACCAATGGTGACTATCCACTGTCGCGCTTCATGTATATCTACGTCAACAAGGTGCCGGGGCAGCCGCTGGCGCCGCTGGAGCGCGAATTCCTGACCCTGGTACTGTCCCACCAGGGCCAGGAGGCAGTGATCAAGGACGGCTATATCCCGCTGCCTGCGGCGTTGGCGACCCGTGCCCTCGAGGCCCTGCGACTGTGAGCCGCGCCATCAGCCCTGAATGGTGGCCTCGTTGGCGCCGCTTCAAGGACCAGTGTGCCACCCTGGCCATCAGCGCCGGCGGTGGCGTGGTGCTGTTTACCATCCTGATGCTGTTCGTGTTCCTGATTTACGAGGTGTTGCCGCTTTTGCGTCCCGCTACCCTGGCCATGCAGGAACCGGTGGAAATTGCTGCCACGGGCACCGAGCCGGGTTGGCTGGCCGCCGAGGAATACGGCGTGCTGGCCTTTAGTGTCGAGCGAGATGGTAGCGCGCGTTTCCTGCGCCAGTCAGACGGCGCCGAACTGAAACGCATGCAGCTGGCGCCAGCAGAGCGCGTGGTATCAGCGTCCTGCCGCGGCGGCGACGGTGCCCTGGCACTGGGATACGATGACGGTAGCGTACGGGTAGTACGAGGCAGCTACAGTTACACGGTTCGCGACGGGCAGCGTCGCGTGTCTCCGGTGCTCGACTATCCCTGGGGCTCCGATGGCCTGCAGACCGGCGCTGTCGCCATCCAGCGGCTGGCACTGAGCAGCGACAGCAAACTGCTGGCCGTGCAGCAGGCCAGCGGAGACATTCACCTCTGGCGCCAGCCCGATCCCGCGGCACTTCGGGAGCCCGGCCAGGCTGCGCCGGCCCCGAGCAAGATTGCACTGGGCATTCAGCCCCTCGCCGGCGGGTTGCATCTCATGGACGGTGGCCGCTGGCTGTTGCTGCTGACGCCAGAAGGCGGCTATCGACTCTGGTCACTGACCGGGGTGCCAGGCCTGGTCGATCAGGACCGCCTGTTTCGCGGGGATGAAACCCTGAGCACCAGTACCTTATTGCAGGGTGAGCTGTCGATGGTGGCCGCTTCTTCGGCCGGCGGCCTGTATCGCTTCCTGGTCACGGGGCGCGGTGAGCGGGGCAAACTCACCCGGGTACGCGCTTACGATACGGCCGGGTTAGTTATCGAGCGGCTGCTGCGCGAGCACCGGCGTCGCGGCTTCCTGGCCTTTGGTGAAAATGAGGTGCAGTGGTTCCATGCAACGTCAGGCGAGCGCTCCCTGCGCGCGCCGCTGGACCTGTCCAGCGGCGGCGCGCTGGCTCTGTCGCCACGGGCCGACCGACTGCTATTGGCGGATGCCAGCGGACGCTTGCAGAAGTGGACGCTGGAGAATCCGCATCCGGAGGTGTCCATGACCTCCCTGTGGCGCAAGGTCTGGTACGAAAGCTACGAAGAGCCCGCCTGGGTCTATCAGTCCTCGGCCTCCAGTAACAACTACGAAGCCAAGTACAGCGTTACCCCCCTGGCCTTCGGCACCATAAAGGCCGCTTTCTACGCAATGCTGTTTGCTACCCCGGTCGCTCTGGGCGGTGCCATCTACACCGCGTTTTTCATGGCACCGGCATTGCGGCGCCGTATCAAGCCCCTGGTAGAGTTGATGGAAGCCATGCCCACGGTGATCCTGGGCTTCCTGGCGGGATTGTGGTTGGCACCACTGGTGGAAGATCACCTGCCCCGTGTGCTCACCCTGATCCTGATGTTGCCGCTGGGGGTGCTGGCCTTTGCCCTGGCCTGGTCGCGGCTACCGTTGCGCTGGCGTGGCCTGGTGCCGGAGGGCTGGCATGTGATCGTGCTGTTGCCGGTGATGATGGGCCTGGGATGGCTGTCCTTCGTATTGGGCGGTCCGATCGAACAGCTATTTTTCGGCGGTGATGCGCGTGGCTTCCTGCGCGATGAACTGGGCCTGGCCTACGACCAGCGCAATGCCATGATCGTTGGTATTGCCATGGGTTTTGCGGTGGTGCCGACGATCTTCTCCATCGCGGAAGATGCGATTTATTCAGTGCCTCGCCATCTGAGCCAGGGTAGCCTGGCACTGGGCGCCACTCCCTGGCAGACCCTCACCGGCGTGGTTCTGCCAACGGCCAGCCCGGGTGTCTTCTCCGCGCTCATGATCGGCTTCGGCCGCGCGGTCGGAGAGACCATGATTGTGCTGATGGCCACCGGCAATACGCCTATCATGGATTTCAACCTGTTCGAAGGTATGCGCACCCTGGCTGCGAATATCGCCGTGGAAGTCCCTGAGGCCGAAGTAAACAGCACCCATTACCGCATCCTGTTCCTGGCCGCCTTTATCCTGTTTGTCTTTACCTTCGGCGTGAACACCATCGCCGAAGTTGTGCGCCAGCGCTTGCGTGCCCGCTATGGAGCCCTGGGATGAACGCCGAGCGCGAAAACCTCTACCTGCGCCGCCGTCGTGGCTTCAGCCACTGGGTGCGTAGCGGAGAGCCCATGGTCTGGTTCAATGCCGGCGCGGTCAGCTTTGCCTTGCTGGCCGTCTTTGGTCTGTTGTGGCTGTTGGCCTGGCATGGGCTGGGTCACTTCTGGCCCAGGGAATTGCTGCAGTTCCGTGTCAATGACAGCGGTGAGCTGAACACTGTGCTGGGTGAGCAGGTGTCGAGCGAGCGGGTCAGTGTAGAGCAGCTGCGCGCCGCCGGTATTCCGTCGCAGTCCGTCGATGGCTGGGAACAACGGCGGCTGATCAAGCGCGGTAATCGCGACTATCTCGGCACCGATTTTGTCTGGCTGCTGGATGCACGGGTCGTTGAGGTCGTACGCCCGTCCGGTGTTATGCGGGTGGAGCGGTTGGAGTGGGGCAACCTCTATGGCCAGCTGCTCTGGTTGGAGGACGACGGTGAGGTGATCGCCCGTGCCGAGCTTGATCCTGAAGCCACCTGGGCCCGGTTCGAGACGCTGGTTGCGTCCCACCAGGCCCTGCGCAATGAAATTCGTGAGCTCGAACGCGAGGAAGTGGGCGGCATCAATTTTGCCATGGAGCGGCTGCGACTTCGTGAGCGGCGCCTGGAGCTTGACGGCGAGCCGATGCCGGCCGAGTTGGCCAGTGAACGCACTACGCTGGAAGGCCAGTACGAGGTGGCGCGGCGCCGGTTGCTGGACCTGTACCAACAGAGCGAGCGCTACAGTTACCGGGTACAACTGGCGGACGGCCAGCAGGTAACCCTGCCCCTGGGCAAGGTGGTGCGTGCCATCCGGCCCAACGACATGGGCCTGCTGGCGAAGCTGAATTACTACCGGCTCAGGCTCTGGGAGTTCCTGTCCGACGAACCGCGTGAGGCCAACACCGAGGGCGGCGTCTACCCGGCCATCTTCGGCACCGTCCTCATGGTGCTGCTGATGTCGATCATGGTCACGCCCTTCGGCGTGCTGGCGGCGGTATTCCTGCACGAGGTGGCAGGCCAGGGCCGTGTGACGCGTGTGTTTCGGGCTGCGGTCAACAACCTGGCCGGGGTACCTTCTATCGTATACGGCATCTTTGGCCTGGGCTTTTTCGTGTACGGCGTGGGCGGCGAGCTCGATCGATTGTTCTTTCCCGAGGCCCTGCCGAGCCCCACCTATGGCACACCCGGGTTGATGTGGGCCTCGCTGACCCTGGCGCTGCTCACCTTGCCGGTAGTGATTGTGGCCACCGAGGAGGGCCTGGCACGGATACCCCAGTCGATTCGCGAGGGCAGCCTCGCGCTGGGCGCGACCCGCGCCGAGACGCTCTGGCGGGTGGTGTTGCCCATGGCCAGCCCGGCGATGATCACCGGGGTGATTCTTGCGGTGGCCCGGGCCGCGGGGGAGGTGGCCCCGCTGATGCTGGTGGGCGTGGTGAAGCTGGCGCCGACCCTGCCGCTGGACGGTAATTTCCCCTACCTGCACCTGGAACAGAAGTTCATGCACCTCGGCTTTCATGTTTACGATGTCGGCTTCCAGAGCCCCAACATCGAAGCGGCCCGCCCACTGGTATATGCTACCGCCCTGTTGCTGGTGATGATCATCGCGCTGCTGAACCTGGCGGCTGTTTCGCTGAGAAACCGCTTGCGGGAGCGCTATGCAGCACTGGATGCAGGCTGATGGCGTTTTCGGGACGTAACGGATACCACTGGCATGGATGCGCCGAGCAAGCAGGAGACCCCGGTGTCTACCCACGGATTTGACCTGGATGCCATGAACCGTCGCCCCTGGGCTCCCGCCCAGGAGGCCGACGTGGCGCTGTCTGTTGAGCGTCTGAACCTGAGCTACAGCGGCAAGCCGGCGCTGAGGGATATCGACCTGACCATTCCACGGCGTCGGGTCACCGCCTTTATCGGTCCCAGCGGCTGTGGCAAGTCCAGCCTGCTGCGCTGTTTTAATCGCATGAATGACCTGGTGGACGGCTGCGTGGTCAGCGGCCGGGTGATGCTGGAGGATACCAATATCTACCTGCCCACGGTGGACGTCTCGCAGCTGCGGCGCCGGGTAGGGATGGTGTTCCAGAAGCCCAATCCGTTCCCCATGTCGGTCTACGAGAACGTCGCCTACGGGCTGCGCATCCAGGGTATCAACCGGCGCCGTCACCTGGATGAGATTGTCGAAAGATCTTTGCGTTCCGCCGCGCTCTGGGATGAGGTAAAGGACCGCCTGGAAGACAATGCCCTGGGCCTGTCCGGCGGCCAGCAGCAGCGTCTGGTGATTGCCCGTACCATCGCGGTGGAACCCGAGATGGTGTTGCTGGACGAACCGGCGTCCTCCCTGGACCCGATTTCCACGCTAAAAATCGAAGAACTGATCTACGAACTGAAATCCAAGTACACTATCGTGATAGTGACCCACAATATGCAGCAGGCGGCCCGCGTATCGGATATGACCGCCTTCATGAACCTGGGACGGCTGGTCGAATACGACAGTACCGACCGCCTGTTTACCAACCCGCGGCAACGACAGACTGAAGACTACATCACTGGCCGCTACGGATGAGGTCTATGGCCGAACAGGATCTTCACCGCCAGCACATCTCCGGACAGTTCAACCAGGAACTGGAGACAGCGACCGCCCATATGCTGGAAATGGGCGGCGTGGTCGAAAAGCAGGTGCTGGCCGCCATGGCTGCCCTGTTGGAGCTGGACAGCGGCGACGCCCAGGCGGTGATCGACTCTGACCAGGCCATCAACGCGATGGAAGTGGACATCGATGACGAGTGTTTCCGCATCCTCGCCCGTCGCCAGCCCGCCGCCAGTGACCTGCGCCTGGTGCTGGCGATCAGCAAGGTGATTATCGATCTCGAGCGTATCGGCGATGAGAGCAGCCGTATTGCCCGCCAGGCCATTGCGCTGAGTGAACAGGCCGAGGAAGACCCGGCCAGACCCTGGATCCAGAAGATTGGCTCCGCGGTGACAGATATGCTGCGCGCCAGCCTTGACGCCTTCGCCCGCCGCGATGCCCAGGCCGCGCTGGCCGTGGCGCGCGGCGACGAAGAAATCGACGCCAACATGGCTGCTGCCATGGCGGCGCTGGGTGAAGCCATGCGCGAAGACCCGGAAGCCGTTGAGGCCTGCATGACCGCGATGTGGGCACTGCGTTCGCTGGAGCGCGTCGGCGACCACGCCCGCAATATCGCTGAGTACGTGATCTACATGGTGGAAGGTGTAGACGTGCGGCACGCCGGGTTGGAAGCCGTGCTGGACCTGTTACCGGAACGCTCCGCGCCGGACACCTGACGCTGTTTCGGTCAACAGCGCCTGCGGCAGTGTTTCAGGCAGCGGCTGCGGTGGTCTTCCAGAGCGCCTGCGGCGGTTTTGTGGAGTGCCTGCGGCGGTTTTGTGGAGCGCCTGCGGCGGTCTTTTGAAGCGCCTGCGGCGGTCCTATAAAAAGCTAAATGCTGATCAGGATCAGCAATCGGTTCCCAATCCGTTCTGAGCCACGGGCAATCGCATCCAGGCGGTCCACCTGTTGGTAGAGGAACATCGCTTCCAGCGGGTCCAGGGATTTCTCAAGCTTGAAAAGCGTTGAGCGCAGCTTTGCCTCCAGCTTGCGAGCCGCTTTTTCCTGCTTGGCAATAGCCTTCAGGCGCGCGTAGACCAGGTCGATCTCGCGCTTGCCGAAACCCACTTCAAAGACCTCGTCCAGCTCGTTCACCGCCTCCAGCGCCAGCGTGCAGGCCGAGGTACTGGCCGTCAGGAACGCGGCGAACTGGGAAAAGGCCTTGTCGGGAATCTGCATCTTGCGGCTCAGCAGCAGGCCGGCAAAGGCCTCGGCGTCGTCTGCCACCAGGTCCTGGGATGTCAGCAGTTCCAGCAGGTCACTGCGCGATACCGGCATGAACAGGCTCTTGCGGAGCTGCATGCGCAGTTCCAGTTTGAGACGGTCGGCTGCTGCCGCATGTTTGCGCAGCGTCTTGTCGAGGGCACTGGCCTGCTGCCAGTCGCCGGCCTGGGCGGCAGCCAGCAGGGTAGGCAGCGTGGCCACGGCGGCTTCCGATTTGCGCATGTGTTCCTGCAGTGGGTTGAGCGGAGATTTTCCCAGCAGCCGACTCAGTGAATTCCCAACGGCCATCTCATAGCTCCTGTCTGGCGGGCCATCAGTATAGGGCTGGGGATGGCTTGCCGTCACCCGATGGCGGTGCGGGTCGCCTCGGCAGCCCCCGGCCAGTACACTGTCGCCTGCAAGGAGAACCCGATGTCCCGTTTCTGGAATCCCATGGTCGCCGACCTGTCACCTTACGTGCCCGGTGAACAGCCGCGCGACCAGGACCTGGTCAAGCTCAACACCAACGAGATGCCCTTTGGGCCTTCGCCCAGGGTAATCGAGGCCATCCACGCCGCTGCGGATGAAGGCCTGCGCCTCTATTCCGACCCGGAGGCCACGGCGTTGAAACAGGCTTATGCCCGTACCCAGGGCGTGCGCCCGGAACAGGTATTTCCCGGCAATGGATCTGACGAAGTGCTGGCCCACACCTTTCGCGCGCTGTTCCATACCGGCGGGCCGATTCTCTACCCGGACATCACCTACAGCTTTTACCCCGTGTACATCGGTTTTTTCGGGCTGCAGGCGAAGACAATCCCGCTGAACGAAGCGTTCGAGATTGACCTGGCCGCCTACCGCCAGCCCAACGGCGGCATCATTTTTCCCAACCCGAATGCGCCGACCGGGATTGCCCTGCCGTTGTCCGCGATCGAGGCGCTGCTCAAGGACAATCGCGACACCGTGGTGGTGGTGGACGAAGCCTATGTGGACTTCGGCGCTGAATCGGCAGTGTCCCTGATCGATGACTACCCCAACCTGCTGGTCATCCAGACGATGTCGAAGTCCCGGGCGCTTGCCGGCCTGCGCGTCGGTGCAGCGTTTGGAGATGCCGACCTGATCGAGGGCCTGCAGCGGGTCAAGAACAGTTTTAATTCCTATCCGCTGGACCGCCTGGCCCAGGCCGGGGCTATCGCCGCGCTGGATGATGACGACTGGTTCCAGGCCCGTCGCGAGGAGATCATCGCCAACCGTACCCTGCTGGCCGCAGGCCTGGAGGCGCTGGGCTTCGAGGTACTGCCCTCACTGGCGAACTTTGTGTTTGCGCGCCACCCGCTGGCGGCGGCGAAGGAGCTGCAGCAGGGGCTACGCGAGCAGCGCATTGTGGTGCGGCACTTCGACAAGCCGCGCACAGACGACTTCCTGCGCATTACCGTGGGTACCGCGGAACAGTGTGAGAAAGTGTTGGCAGTATTGGGCGACCTGCTGGCCGCCCGCTAGCGAGTCAGAGCTTGCGCAGTACCACGCTGCCGATGCTGTATCCGGCGCCGAAAGAGCACAGCACGCCGGTGTCGCCGGCAGTGAAATCGCCGTGATGCTTGTGGAAAGCGATGACTGACCCCGCCGAGCTGGTATTCGCGTACTCGTCGAGAATGGTGGGGGCTTCTTCCGCACTGGCTTCCCGGCCCAGTACCCGGCGGCTGATGAGCTGGTTCATATTGAGATTGGCCTGGTGCAGCCACATGCGTTTCACGCCGCTGGCCTCCAGTGACAGGCTGCCGAGGTGATCGAGGATCAGGTCGGCCACCATCGGGCACACTTCCTTGAATACCTTGCGGCCGTTCTGCCTGAACAGCTTGTCGGGTTTGCCCACGCCGCTCTCATCGCCGCGGTTCAGGAAGCCAAAATTGTTGCGGATATTGTTTGAGAACTTTGTTTTCAGCCGCGTGCCGAGAATCTCGAACTGGTCGTCTGACGTGGCGCTGTCCTTGCGTTCCACTACCACCGCCGTACAGACGTCACCAAAGATGAAGTGAGCGTCGCGGTCACGGAAGTTGAGGTGGCCGGAGCAGATTTCCGGGTTTACGACCAGCACACAGTCGGCGCTGCCGTTGACGATGCTGTCGCGAGCGGCCTGGATGCCGAAGGTGGCGGACGAACAGGCCACGTTCATATCGTAGCCCCAGCCGTCGATGCCGAGGGCATCCTGCAGCTCCACGGCGATGGCCGGGTAGGGGCGCTGCAGGTTGGAACAGGCCACAATCACCGCGTCGATATCGTCTGCGGTTTTACCGGCCCGCTGCATGGCTTCATTGGCGGCAATCACGCCAATCTCGCACTGCAGTGATTGTTCCTCATCGGGCCGATCGGCAATGCGTGGCGCCATGCGCGCCGGGTCCAGCACGCCTTCCTTGTCGATGACATAGCGGGCCTTGATACCGGACGCCTTCTCTATGAATTCGGCGGAGGAGTGTTCCAGCGGTAGCACGTCGCCGGCGGCAATCGCCTCGGCGTGCTCGGTGTTGTAGTTATCAACGAACTGGTTGAAGGACTCAACCAGTTCCGCATTGCTAATGGACAGGCTCGGGGTAAACAGCCCCGTCCCGCTGATGACACAGGCGGTCATTAGCGCTTATCGACAGGCACGTAGTCCCGCTGGGTGTGGCCCGTGTAAAGCTGGCGCGGGCGACCGATACGGTAGCTGCCGCTGATCATCTCGTTCCAGTGGGCAATCCAGCCCACGGTGCGGCCGATGGCAAAAATCACCGTGAACATGCTGGTGGGAATGCCGATGGCCTTGAGGATGATGCCGGAGTAGAAGTCCACGTTCGGGTAGAGCTTCTTCTCAATGAAATACTCGTCTTCCAGGGCGATCTGCTCCAGGCGCTTGGCAATGGCCAGCAGCGGATCGTTCTCGATGCCCAGCTCCGCCAGCACTTCGTCGCAGCTCTGCTTGAGCACCTTGGCGCGCGGGTCGAAGTTCTTGTAGACACGGTGGCCGAAGCCCATCAGGCGGAAGGGGTCGTCCTTGTCCTTGGCGCGGGCCACAAATTCGTCGATGCGGTCCGGGTCGCCAATTTCCTGCAGCATATTCAGCACCGCCTCGTTGGCGCCGCCGTGGCTGGGGCCCCACAGGGCGGCAATGCCGGCCGCGATGCAGGCAAACGGGTTGGCGCCGGAAGATCCCGCCAGGCGCACCGTGGAGGTAGAGGCATTCTGTTCGTGGTCGGCGTGCAGCAGGAAGATGCGGTCCATGGCCTTGGCCAGCACCGGGTTGACGTTGCTGGGCTCGCAGGGCGTGCCGAACATCATGTGCAGGAAGTTCTCGCCGTAGCCCTTGCTGTTGTCGGGGTACATGAAGGGCTGGCCGATGGAGTACTTGTAGCTCATCGCCGCCAGGGTCGGCATCTTGGCGATCAGGCGGAAGGCCGCGACCTCGCGGTGCTTCTCGTCGCTGATGTCCGTGGAATCGTGGTAAAAGGCCGACAGGGCACCGACCACGCCACAGAGGATGGCCATCGGGTGCGCGTCGCGGCGGAAGCCGCGGAAAAAGTAGGTGAGCTGGTCGTGCACCATAGTGTGGTAGCGCACGGTGTTTTCGAAGTTGGCTTTTTGTTCAGCGTTGGGCAATTCCCCGTACAGCAACAGGTAGCAGGTTTCCAGGTAGTCGGAGTGTTCTGCGAGCTGGTCGATGGGATAGCCGCGGTGCAGCAGGACGCCTTTGCCGCCGTCAATATAGGTAATCTGGGATTCGCAGGAAGCGGTGGAAACAAAACCCGGGTCGTAGGTAAACATGCCTTTGGCGGTCAGTCCGCCCACGTCGACCACGTCGGGCCCGATGCTACCGGAGTAGACGGGCAGATCGATCGCCTCGTCCAGGCCGTCAATGGAAAGGCTTGCTTTTTTATCGCTCATGGAGGGTCCTGTTTTCATACTTGGGCGGGGTGCTCAACTATAGAGTTTCGGTCGAGATTGTCAATTGGACGCCGGCCCCGGAAGCCAGCAGCGCCGGGGCGTCGCGTTGTATTTGAATCGGCATGTGCCTATACTCAGCCGCGGTTTCGCGGGCGCGCCTTTTCAGCGAACGCCGGCGGCAAACCACGCTTCTCCCTGAGCAGCACAGCGCGCGCATTTCGCCACCGGAACTCGCCAAGAAGGGCCGTGGCGCACAAGCAACGATACCCCGTACGGGGCCACTGACTGGTATCGAACATCGTGAATGACACAAGACCTGTAAACCTGGACCTGAGCACTATCAAGCTCCCGATCACTGCGATCACGTCCATCCTTACCCGCATCTCCGGGGTCATCAATTTCGTATCCGCCGGCATCATGCTGTACCTGCTGGATATGAGCCTGTCGGGCCCACAGGGCTTTGCCGAGGTGAAGTCGCTGCTGGGCTCGCCCTTCGTCAAGCTGATCGTTTGGGGCATTCTCTCCGTCAGCATCTACCACGGCCTGGCCGGCCTGAAGCACCTGTTCGGTGACTTCGGCTACGGCGAGACCCTGGAGGGTGGGGTGCTTGGCTCTCGTATCATTATTGTTCTTTCTATTGTGCTGATTGCGCTGGCGGGGTTGTGGATATGGTAACTGCAGTAACGAACCTGGGCCGCTCCGGCCTCTACGACTGGCTGGTGCAGCGCGTCAGTGGCGTGATCCTGCTGACCTGGTTCAGCATCATCGGCACCTATATCGGCATGAACGGCGACATGAGTTATGCCCAGTGGCAGGGCTTCTTCGCCCAGACCTGGATGCAGGTACTGAGCGTGGCGGCGGTGCTGTCGATTGGCCTGCACGCCTGGATTGGCCTGTGGTGTGTGCTGACCGATTACATGACCACGCGCATGATGGGTGCCAACGGCAATCTCATTCGCGGCATCGCCAGCGCGGTCTGTGGCGTGACCCTCTTCACCTACGTGGTGTGGGGTCTGCAGATCGTCTGGGTCGGTTGAAGACAGCGGCGGTTGGCGAGTGGTCAACGCCGGCCGGCCAATTGTCTGCAGGCGGCAGACTCGATACATTTTTTGAACATCAACGTCATTTTTGACGCGTGACACCTGGAGACACCTGAAACATGGCTTCCATTCGTACCATCTCATTTGACGGCGTAATCGTCGGCGGCGGCGGCTCCGGTATGCGGGCCGCGCTGCAGCTGGCCCAGTCCGGCTACAAAACCGCTGTGATCAGCAAGGTCTTCCCGACTCGCTCCCACACGGTATCGGCCCAGGGCGGCATTACTTGCGCCATTGCCAGTGCTGACCCGAACGACGACTGGCGCTGGCACATGTACGACACCGTCAAGGGCTCCGACTATATCGGTGACCAGGATGCCATCGAGTACATGTGTTCCGTCGGCCCGGAAGCCATTTTCGAACTGGAACACATGGGCCTGCCGTTCTCCCGCACCGAAGAGGGCCGTATATACCAGCGCCCCTTTGGCGGCCAGTCCAAGAACTTCGGTGAGGGCGGCCAGGCCGCTCGCACCTGTGCCGCGGCGGACCGTACCGGCCACGCCCTGTTGCACACGCTGTACCAGAACAACGTCAAGAACAACACGCAGTTCTTCAATGAGTGGTTTGCCGTCGACCTGGTGAAGAACCAGGACGGTGCGGTCGTCGGTGTGATTGCCATCGATATCGAAAGCGGTGAAACGGTATTCGTGAAATCCAAGGCCACAGTGTTCGCCACCGGCGGCGCGGGCCGTATCTACGCCTCAACCACCAATGCCCACATCAATACCGGCGACGGTGTTGGTATGGCCATGCGCGCGGGCTTCCCCCTGCAGGACATGGAAATGTGGCAGTTCCATCCCACTGGCATTTACGGCGCCGGCACCCTGGTGACGGAAGGTTGCCGCGGTGAGGGTGGGTACCTGATCAACAAGGACGGCGAGCGCTTCATGGAGCGCTACGCCCCCAATGCCAAGGACCTGGCCGGCCGCGATGTGGTGGCCCGCTCCATGGTGCTGGAGATTCTCGAAGGCCGCGGCTGCGGCCCGGAAGGGGACCACGTGTTCCTGAAGCTCGACCACCTGGGTGAGGAAGTGCTGGAATCGCGCCTGCCGGGTATTCTCGAGCTGTCGCGCACCTTCGCCCACGCCGACCCGGTGAAGGAGCCGATTCCGGTCGTGCCGACCTGCCACTACATGATGGGCGGCACGCCCACCAATATCCACGGCCAGGCCCTCACGGTAGACGCCGATGGCAACGACCAGGTGATCCCCGGCTTCTATGCCTGTGGCGAAGCGGCCTGCGTATCGGTGCACGGCGCCAACCGCCTGGGCGGCAATTCGCTGCTGGACCTGGTGGTGTTTGGCCGCGCCTCGGGCCTGTTCATTGAGGATGCCCTGCGCACTGGTATCGAACTGCGCGACCCCAGCGACAGCGACATCGAAGAAGCCATGGCGCGCCTCAACAAGGTCAACGCTTCCACCGAGGGTGAGAAAACCGCCGACCTGCGCAAGGAACTGCAGACCATCATGCAGAACCACTTTGGCGTGTTCCGCAAGGGCGACTTCATGGCCGAAGGCGTCAAGAAGCTGCAGGAGCTGCGTCCGCGCATCGAGAATGCCCACCTTCAGGACAAGAGCCAGGCCTATAACACGGCCCGTATCGAACTGCTGGAGCTGCAGAACCTGCTGGAGACGGCGGAGGCCACCGCCATCTCTGCCGAGCAACGCACCGAGAGCCGTGGCGCCCACGCCCGCGAGGACCTGCCGGAGCGCGACGACGAGAACTGGCTGTGCCACTCCCTGTACTACCCCACCGAAAAACGACTGGGCAAACGGTCTGTGAACTTCACGCCGAAGACCATGCCGGGCTTCGAGCCCAAAGTACGCACCTACTGATCACGAGGACTTTCCGACATGTTGCAAGTCAGTATCTACCGCTACAACCCGGAGACCGACAAGGAACCCTATATGCAGGACCTTGAGGTCGACACCGGCGGCAAGGATATGATGGTGCTGGACGTTCTCGAGTTGCTGAAAGCTGAGGACCCGTCCATTACCTATCGACGCTCCTGCCGCGAAGGGGTGTGTGGTTCCGACGGCATGAACATCAACGGCAAGAACGGCCTGGCCTGTATTACCCACCTGTCCGACACGGTGAAGAACAACAAGCTGGTGCTGCGCCCGCTGCCCGGCTTGCCGGTGGTACGCGACCTGGTGGTGGACATGAGCCTGTTCTACCAGCAGTACGAGAAAATCCAGCCGTATCTCCAGAACAACACGCCGGCGCCCGCCATCGAGCGCCTGCAGTCCCCGGAGGAGCGTGCCAAGCTGGACGGCCTGTACGAGTGCATTCTCTGCGCCTGCTGCTCCACCAGTTGCCCGTCTTTCTGGTGGAACCCGGATCGCTTTATCGGTCCGGCGGGCCTGTTGCAGGCCTACCGTTTCTTGGCGGATTCCCGCGATACGGCGACCGAAGAACGTTTGGCGGCTCTGGACGATCCGTTCAGCGTGTTCCGCTGCCACAATATCCAGAACTGCGTGAACGTCTGCCCCAAAGGCCTCAACCCGACCCGTGCGATCGGCCACATTCGCACCATGTTGTTGCAGCGGGGCGCCTAGCCCCCGGCCTTATCCGCCTAAAGACCCCGACCCCCGTCGGGGTATTGCCGCCCGGGACCGCCGGGCGGCAAAAAAACCTGCCGATAATCCCGCGAGAAGCCCGACAGCGCTAGGGTGAGAAGGATTTTGTGTGCGATAATCTGCGCGCCAAAATTCCAGCCCACTGTTCGGATTCCAGCTCGCATGCAAGAAAGTCAGATGGAGGCGCTCTGGCGCAGCTCCCATATCTACGGCGGCAACGCCACGTATGTAGAAGATCTGTATGAAGCCTACCTCATGGACCCCAATGCGGTCCCCGAGGAGTGGCGCAGCTATTTCGACACCCTGCCGCGGGTTGATGGCAACCTGGCAGACATTCCCCATTCCACGGTGCGCGACCGCTTTGCCCAGATCAGCAAGATGCGGGTGCGCACCGAGGCCACGGTGCAGGCTGACAGCCAGGCCACCGAGTACGAGCGCAAGCAGGTACGGGTTATCCAGCTGATCTCGGCTTACCGGCAGCGGGGGCACCAGAAGGCGAGCCTCGATCCGCTGGGCATTGCCGACCGCCAGCACGTGGCCGACCTGGAGCTTTCGTTCCACGAGCTGTCCCAGGCCGACTTCGACACGGTGTTCCAGACCGGCAGCCTGCACATCGGCAAGGCCGACGCGACCCTCGGTGAGATCCACGACGCGCTGGAGAAAACCTATTGCAAGCACGTGGGTGCTGAGTTCATGCACATCACCAACAGTGAGGAACGCCACTGGGTGATGGGCCGCATGGAAGCGGTGCGCTCCGCGCCGGATTTCGGCACTGAAGTGCAGAAGATGCTGTTGCGCCGGCTGATCAAGGCCGAAGGCCTGGAGAAGTCCCTGGGCTCCAAGTACCCGGGCACCAAGCGCTTTGGCCTGGAAGGGGGCGAGAGCCTCATTCCCATGCTCTACGAAATGATCCAGCGCGCCGGCGGCTACGGTGCCAAGGAAGTCGTGATCGGCATGGCCCACCGCGGCCGCCTCAACGTGCTGATCAACGTGCTGGGCAAGAAGCCCTCGGACCTGTTCGAGGAATTCGAAGGCAAGGCCATCGTCGAAACCTCCGGCGACGTGAAGTACCACCAGGGCTTCTCTTCCAACGTGATGACGCCGGGCGGCGAGTGCCACCTGGCACTGTCCTTCAACCCCTCTCACCTCGAGATTGTCTCACCGGTGGTGGAGGGCAGCGTGCGCGCGCGCCAGGATCGTCGCCTAGACCCCTTCGGCAACACGGTGCTGCCCATCGTGGTACACGGCGATGCCGCCTTCGCCGGCCAGGGCGTGGTGATGGAGACGTTCCAGATGTCGCAGACCCGCGGCTACCGCACCGGCGGCACCATTCACATCGTGCTCAACAACCAGATCGGATTCACCACCAGCCGCCAGTCTGACGCGCGCTCCACCGAGTACTGCACCGACGTGGCCAAGATGGTGCAGGCGCCGATCTTCCACGTGAACGCGGATGACCCGGAAGCGGTCCTGTTCGTCACCCAGATGGCGGTGGACTACCGCAACGAGTTCAAGAAAGACGTAGTGGTCGACCTGGTTTGCTACCGGCGTCGCGGCCACAACGAGGCGGACGACCCCTCGATTACCCAACCGCTGATGTACGATGCCATCAAGCGGCACCCGACCACCCGCGATCTCTACGCGCAGCAGTTGATCCAGCAGGGTGTGATCTCCCAGGAGGAAGACAGGAACCTGGTGGACGGCTTCCGCGAATCGCTGGATGCCGGCGACCCACTGGTGTCCAGCCTGGTGACTGAGCCCAACAAGGAACTGTTCGTCGACTGGACGCCGTACCTGGGCCACGACTTCAACATCCCGAGCGACACCACCATGGACCTGCATCACATGCAGGCCCTGGCGGCGAAGATCAACCAGTCGCCGGAAGGGATCCCGCTGAACCGCCAGGTCAAAAAGATCCTGGAAGACCGCCGCAAGATGGCCGGCGGCGCCCTGGCCGTGAACTGGGGCTTTGCCGAGACGCTGGCCTACGCCTCGCTGCTGGAAGCCGGCTACCCGGTGCGGATTACCGGCCAGGACGTGGGCCGCGGCACCTTCAGCCACCGCCACGCGGTGCTGCACAACCAGAAGGACGGCAGCATCTACATTCCGCTGCAGAACATCAGCGAGGACCAGGCGGTCTTCGACCTTTATGACTCGCTGCTGTCGGAAGAGGCGGTGCTGGCCTTTGAATACGGCTACGCCACCACCTCACCGAAGGGCCTGGTGGTCTGGGAAGCGCAGTTCGGTGACTTCGCCAACGGTGCCCAGGTGGTGATCGACCAGTTCATCACCAGCGGAGAGCACAAGTGGCAGCGCCTCTGTGGCCTGACCCTGCTCCTGCCCCATGGCTACGAGGGCCAGGGCCCCGAGCACTCCTCGGCGCGACTGGAGCGCTTCCTGCAGCTTTGCGCTGAGCACAACGTGCAGGTCATCGTGCCCTCGACCCCGGCGCAGATTTTCCACGTTCTGCGACGCCAGGCGGTTCGTCCGCTGCGGCGCCCGCTGGTGGTGATGTCGCCGAAGAGCCTGCTGCGCCACAAGCAGGCCACCTCGTCATTGGAGGAACTGGCCGGGGGCCGCTTCCAGCCGGTGATCGCTGAAACTGATGCTCACGACGCGAACGCCGTCAAGCGAGTGGTGCTGTGCTCCGGCAAGGTCTATTACGACCTGCGCGACGCCCGCCGCGAGCGCGGTATCGAGAGCGTGGCCATCATTCGCCTCGAGCAGCTCTATCCCTTCCCGGAACCGGAGCTGTACGAGGAATTGCAGAAATACCCCAATCTGGAAGACGCGGTGTGGTGCCAGGAAGAGCCCATGAACCAGGGCGCCTGGTATTCCAGCCAACACCACATGCGCCGCGTAATCCACCGCCACAAAGCAGAAATCTACCTGCGCTATGCCGGCCGCGAGGCCTCCGCAGCGCCGGCCGCGGGCTACATGAGCCTGCATCTGCAGCAGCAGGAACAATTCATCAACGAAGCCTTGGAAGAACAGGAATAGGGACATGGCAATTGAGATCAAGGCCCCGGCGTTTCCGGAATCGGTCGCCGACGGGGAAGTAGCGACCTGGCACAAGCAGCCCGGAGAGGCTGTGAGGCGCGACGAACTGATCGTGGAAATCGAGACCGACAAGGTCGTTATGGAAGTCGTCGCACCCGTGGACGGCACGCTCTCCGGCATTATGAAGCAGGAAGGTGAGACGGTGCTCAGCAATGAGGTGCTGGGTACCCTGGAAGAGGGGGCGGTCGCTAGTGCAGCCGCTCCCGCGGCTGCGCCAGCGACCGCCAGTGCTGGAGCTTCGGATGCCAGCGAACCTGCTACCGCGCCGGTTGATGCTCCTTCTACACATGAGGCCGACGACAGCCAGATCGGCCCCGCCGCGCGCCGCCTGGCGGATGAGAAAAACGTGGACCTGTCAAAAGTGACGGGCACCGGCAAGGACGGCCGCATCCTCAAGGAGGATATCCTCAAGTACCTGAAGTCCGAACCTGCGCCCGCGCCGGCACCGGCGCCTGCGGCCGCCGTGGCAGCGCCTGCGGTTGATGGCCCCACCAGCGAGCGCGTGGAGCGCCGTGTGCCTATGACGCGCATGCGCAAGCGCATCGCCGAGCGCCTGCTAAGCGTCAGCCAGGACACCGCCATGCTCACCACCTTCAACGAGGTGAACATGGCGCCGGTGATGGCCCTGCGCAGCAAGTACAAGGACAGCTTCGAGAAAACCCACAACGGCACGCGCCTCGGCTTTATGGGCTTTTTCGTGAAGGCTGCCTGCGAGGCGCTGAAGCGCTTCCCGGCGGTCAACGCCTCCATTGACGGCGACGATATCGTCTACCACGGCTACCAGGATATCGGCGTGGCCGTGTCCACCGAAAACGGCCTGGTGGTACCGGTGCTGAAGGATGCCGACTTCATGAGCATCGCCGATGTGGAAGCGCAGATTCGCGATTTCGGTGTGCGCGCCCGTGACGGCAAGCTCAGCATCGAAGAGATGACCGGCGGCACCTTTACCATTACCAATGGCGGGGTGTTTGGCTCCCTGATGTCCACGCCGATTCTGAACCCACCGCAAACCGGCATCCTGGGTATGCACAAAATCCAGGAACGGCCGATGGCGGTGAACGGTGAAGTGGTGGTGCTGCCGATGATGTACCTGGCGCTGTCCTACGATCACCGCCTGATCGATGGTAAGGATGCCGTGCAATTCCTGGTAGCCATCAAGGACCTGCTGGAAGACCCGGCGCGGATCCTGCTGCAGCTTTGATACTCAGCAGCCCGTGTAACAGCCCATTCACACAGATTCGTTATAGGTAGAGAAGTATGTCTGAGAAATTTGATGTTGTAGTGATCGGTTCCGGGCCCGCCGGCTACGTCGCGGCCATCCGCGCTGCGCAGCTTGGCCTGAAAACCGCCTGCATCGAGAAGGACACCCACGAAGACGGCAAGGTGCAGTTGGGTGGAACCTGCCTGAACGTGGGCTGTATCCCCTCCAAGGCGCTGCTGGACAGCTCCTACAAGTACCATGAAGCCGCCGAGGAACTCGGCGTTCATGGCATCAACGTGAAGGGCGCCGAGCTGGACATCCCGGCCATGCAGGCCCGCAAGCAGAAAATCGTCAACCAGCTCACCGGTGGTATCGGTGGCCTGTTCAAGACCAACGGCGTGACGGCACTGACGGGCAGGGGCAAGGTGCTGGCCAATCACCAGGTGGAGCTGACCGCCCCGGACGGCAGTGTCGAGGTGTTGGACGCCGAGAACATCATTATTGCCACCGGCTCTTTGCCCATCGAGATTCCGCCCGCGCCCTGCGACCACGAGTACATCGTGGATTCCACCGGTGCATTGATGTTCACTGAAGCCCCCAAGCGCCTCGGCGTGATTGGCGCCGGCGTGATCGGCCTGGAACTGGGCAGCGTGTGGAACCGCTGTGGCTCCGAGGTAGTGGTGCTGGAAGCCCTGGAAGACTTCCTGCCGATGATGGACCACCAGATCGCCAAGGAAGCTGCCAAGATCTTCAAGAAGCAGGGCCTGGACATCCGCATGGGTTGCCGGGTGACCAATGCCGAAGTGAAGAACAAGCAGGTGGAAGTGACCTACACCGCGGCCGATGGTGAGACCACCGAGAAGTTCGACAAGCTGATTGTCTGCGTGGGCCGCCGTCCGCAAACCGAGAGCGTGCTGTCGGCCGACTGTGGCGTGAACATGGACGAGCGCGGCTTTATCTTCGTCAACGACTACTGCGAGACCGAAGCGCCGCATATCTATGCCGTGGGAGACATCGTGCGCGGCCCGATGCTGGCTCACAAGGGCTCGGAAGAGGGCGTGATGGTGGCCGAGCGTATCGCCGGCAAGCACGCGCAGATGAACTACGACACCATTCCCAACGTGATCTATACCCACCCGGAGATTGCCTCTGTCGGCAAGACCGAACAGGAACTGAAGGCCGACGGCATCGAGTACAAGGCCGGTGCGTTCCCCTTTGCCGCCAGCGGCCGGGCGCTGGCTGCCAACGACAGCGACGGCATGGTGAAGATGCTGGCCTGCACGGAGACCGACCGTATCCTGGGTTGCCATGTGGTGGGCCCGTCTGCGGCCGACCTGGTGCAGCAGGTGGTGATTGCCATGGAGTTCGGCTCCAGTGCCGAAGACCTGCAGCTCACCGTGTTCGGCCACCCGACCCTGTCGGAGGCGGTACACGAGGCGGCGCTGGCGGTGGATGGCCACGCGATTCACATTGCGAACCGCAAAAAGCGCTCTTCATAAAACCGCTTTGGACATGAGCCACTATGTCTATCGAGGGGCAAGCTCAACTGCGAACGTTTGCTCTTCGCGGATGAGTGTTTGTTTCGACGCATGCTCTTGCTTTGCAGGCGCGTTCGTCGGTTGAAGGCGGTGCTTGATTTGGGGAGAATGAGCGCCGTTTTCACAGTGCGGGCCAGCGGCCCGTGCGCAACCCAACATAATAATATTGGGGGCGAGATGCGGCCCGCGCTGCTACAGAATCGCCAGACCTCACTGCATTCTTTGCACAAGAACGGAACGATACAACGATGAACCTTCACGAGTATCAGGGCAAACAGCTGTTTGCCGAGTACGGCCTGCCGGTTTCCAAGGGGCATGCCGTCGACACGGCCGCGGACGCGGTCAAGGCTGCCGACATGATCGGGGGCGACATGTGGGTGGTGAAAGCCCAGGTGCACGCCGGTGGCCGCGGTAAGGCCGGAGGCGTCAAGCTGGTCAAGACCAAGGACGAAATCCACAGTTTCGCCGAGCAGTGGCTGGGCAAGAACCTGGTGACCTACCAGACCGATGAGAACGGCCAGCCGGTCAGCAAGATTCTCGTTGAAGCCTGTACCGACATCGCCGAGGAAATGTACCTGGGCGCCGTGGTAGACCGTTCCACCCGCCGCATCGTGTTCATGGCCTCCACCGAGGGTGGCGTCGAAATCGAGAAGGTTGCCGAGGAAACCCCCGAGAAGATTCTCAAGGCGACTGTCGACCCGCTGGTGGGCGCCCAGCCCTACCAGGGCCGCGACCTGGCCTTCCGCCTGGGCCTGCAGGGTGACCAGATCAAGCAGTTCGTGAAGATTTTCCTCGGCCTGGCCAAACTGTTCCAGGACAAGGACCTGGCGCTGATCGAAGTAAACCCGCTGGTCATTACTGACGAAGGCAAACTGCACTGCCTGGACGCCAAGGTCGGCGTGGACGGCAATGCCCTGTACCGTCAGGACCAGCTCCGTGAGATGCACGACCCCAGCCAGGAAGACGAGCGCGAGGCCCACGCGGCCCAGTGGGAACTCAACTACGTGGCACTGGACGGCAACATCGGCTGCATGGTCAACGGCGCTGGCCTGGCCATGGGCACCATGGACATCGTCGCCCTGCACGGCGGCTTCCCCGCCAACTTCCTCGACGTGGGCGGTGGCGCCACCAAGGAGCGGGTGACCGAGGCCTTCAAGATCATCCTGTCGGATGAGAACGTGAAGGCGGTACTGGTAAACATTTTCGGCGGCATCGTGCGCTGTGACCTGATTGCCGAGGGCATCATCGGCGCCGTGGAAGAGGTGGGCGTGCAGGTGCCTGTCGTCGTACGCCTCGAGGGCAACAATGCCGAGCTTGGCCGAAAGCTGCTGGACGAGAGCGATTTCAACATTATTGCTGCGGAAGGACTGACCGACGCTGCGAAAAAAGCCGTGGAAGCAGCCGGAGGTGCAGCATGAGCGTCCTGATCAACAAAGACACCAAGGTCATTTGCCAGGGCTTCACCGGCTCCCAGGGGACCTTCCACTCCGAGCAGGCGATCGACTACGGCACCAAAATGGTCGGCGGCGTGACGCCGGGCAAGGGCGGCCAGGAGCACCTGGGCCTGCCGGTCTTCAATACCGTGGCAGAAGCGGTGGATGCTACCGGCGCCGACGCCTCCGTGATCTACGTACCGGCCCCCTTCTGCAAGGACTCCATCCTGGAAGCGGCCAACGGCGGCGTTAAGCTGATTGTGTGCATCACCGAGGGTATTCCCACCCTGGACATGCTGGAAGCCAAGGTGAAGTGCGACGAGATGGGCGTGCGCCTGATCGGCCCGAACTGTCCCGGCGTTATTACCCCGGGCGAGTGCAAGATCGGCATTATGCCCGGCAGCATTCACCTGCCCGGCAAGGTCGGTATCGTCAGCCGTTCCGGCACCCTGACCTATGAAGCGGTCAAGCAGACCACCGACGCCGGCTTCGGCCAGTCCACCTGTGTGGGCATCGGCGGCGACCCCATCCCGGGTTCCAACTTCATCGACATCCTGGCGCTGTTCGAAGAAGACCCGGCCACCGAAGCCATCGTAATGATCGGCGAAATCGGCGGCACCGCGGAAGAAGAGGCCGCCGCCTACATCAAGGCCAACGTCTCCAAGCCCGTTGTGAGCTATATCGCCGGCGTTACCGCCCCGAAGGGCAAGCGCATGGGCCACGCCGGCGCCATCATCTCCGGCGGCAAGGGCACGGCCGACGAGAAGTTTGCCGCCCTCGAAGACGCCGGTGTGAAAACCGTGCGTTCCCTGGCCGACATCGGCTCCGCCATGGCGGAGATCACCGGCTGGTAAGCCATTCCCCCAGGGGAATCGAGAAGGGGCGCTAGGGCGCCCCTTTTTTTGTGCCTTATCGGAGAATTGGCACCGCCCATCGCAAAATGATGGCGATCTGCATGGAGATTCTTAAGCTGTTGCGCGGCCAAGTATTCAACCCCTGGAGCAATCTCTTGCAGAAAGTTATCACTGGGCTGCTCGCCGCCGCTCTGATGTACGGAGCAGTGTCAGCCGGCGCCACTGAATCGGTCGTCATTAATGCCACGGACCGGGCACCACTGTTCGATGGACGTTGTGGTGAAGCTGAATGGCAGTCAGCCACAAAGATCGAACTGCCTGCGGAGGTGTGGGTCTACCTCATGCACGACGACGAGTCTCTCTACGCCTGCGCCCGAGGCAAGAAAGAGGACTACACCGTTATCGATCTGTACATCCAGCACGCCGGCACCGGCCACCTCTACAATCTCCATGCCTCCGCCCAGTTGAAGGAGCGGGAGCTGACCGAGGAGACTTGGAACGACCCTGAGCACTGGAACAATGAAGGCTGGAGCGGCTTCTGGGTGCCCTTTGCGGGCATAGAGGAGACCGAGGAAGGAGAGCGCACACAGTTCCTCAAAGGCTCGGACCGGGAGCTCCAGGTGCTGCGCAGCAAATTCCCGGGTGACCGGTGGAAGATGATGATCGGTATCAGCGCTGTTTATCAGGAAGGCGCCTACGGTGCTGAGTTCTCGTATCCCGAAGGCGCTTCTGATACTGACGCCTCGACCTGGCTTATCTACTCCTTTTCCCGATAAACACCTGGCTCTGGAACCGATGCATTGAGGGCGCAGCAGCGCCCTTTTTTGTACCTGCAGGAACCGGCTGATGTAGACTGAAAAGCGCTGCATACCCGGCAGGAGAGAAGCCGTGCTATCCCACAAGCCCGTTCAAGTCGCTTACTTCGTCAACGATATCAGGGCAACCGCTGCCCGCATGGCCGCCACAGTCGGTGCGGGCCCGTTCTATGTTATTGAGAACATCCGCCTCGATTGGTGTCAGCACCGCGGTGAGCCCAGCGATTTTGTGCATTCCTCCGCCTACGGCCAGTGGGGCGATTCGATGCTCGAACTGGTGCAGCAGGAAGGTGAGGGCGACTCTCCCTTTCGCGATATGTACAGGCCGGGAGAAGAGGGCATCCACCACATGGCCTGTTTCGTCGATAGCATCGACGAAACGATTGCAGAGTATGAACAGCGCGGCATTCCGCTCGCCGCGAGGGCGATGGCAGAGCAGGGCACCGAGTTTGCCTTCATCGACACCCGCAGCCTGCTGGGCCATATGCTGGAGATTTATGTCGCCAGCGAGGCGCTGTCCGGCTTCTATGACCTGGTGCGGACCTCATCAGAAGGCTGGAACGGGACAGACGTCTTCGTCGATTTCCCGTAGCGCAAACAACCCGTCGGAGGAATGCCCAATGATTGTCGGTTTGCATCACGTGGCCATCAGCGTAGACGACTTTGACAAGGCGCTGACGTTCTACATACAGGCGCTGGGTTTCGAAGTTGTGCAGGCGGACACCATCGAAGACAGCCAGCTTGCAGACCGCGCCATTGGCCTCGACGGCGTCAAAGCGAGGATGGCCATGCTCAAAGCCCCCAATGCCTACCTGGAACTCTGGCAGTACACGCACCCCGCACCGGAAGATCGACGCGGCCGGCCCTGCGACCACGGCTACGCCCACATCGCCCTGCAGGTGGATGACATCCAGCACGAGTACGACCGACTCCAGGAATACGGCATGGAGTTTGTGGGCGAAGTCGTCCACTTCGGGGATGAAGCTTCAGCCATCTACGGACGCGATCCCTCCGGCAATATCATCGAACTCTACGAGATCAAGTCGGAGAGTATTGCCCAACTGGCTCGCTAGTCGGCTCTTGGGCAAGACTTTCCTGACTACCCCTGAAGCTTGTCAACTCAGAAAGCGGCCGTTTTTCATAGGACCGTAGACCGAGAAAGCGGCGCATCGTCGCCTAACCGTTTGAATTTATTAGACTATTCCTTCTCGCGGCTGGGAGTTGTCATGCGCGGAAATGATGAAAAACACTCACGCCAGGCGCGCTTTGTCACTAGTACATTTGGAGTAGGCCTTCTAAAGGCTTGTTTTGACAAGAGTTTGTGCAATAAATATGGAAGTCTAAAACTGCATACAGAGACGCGACGCAAATGAACCCCGTCTATTTACTTAACTGTTAAATGGCCAAATACCCGAACATCGATTGCCCGGATTGCGGTTCAACCGTCACCACACCTGCAGCGAAGCTGAGTGTGTGCCTCAAAAACTCTCGTATCCTCTGCGAAGACTGTCTCGCCACCCTCAGGCCAAGATGGGTCTTTTCCAACTTTTTCTTCAGCGTTGCCTTCCAGGCTTCGGTGGGTTTTGCTGCTATCTATTCAGTTGTCGTGCTATCGGTTGTTCCTCTGGTAGCGGCATTGCTAGGTTTCTACTTGCTAGGTTTTTCTTTGTCCTATCTGAGACAATTTGAACGTATTGGTACTAAGAGGTTTAGCCTAAGTGACTAGCCAATTAACAAGTCAAGGCTGCAAGGCCGCTTCGCGCCGGGACAGCCTAACGGCTGCCCCAGCTTGAAGCGTTAGTGTGCTACGCCATGCATCGTAGTATCCCAATATTTGCTCTCTTAGTTCTGCTGACTGCGGCACCCGAAGTTCCAGCTCAGATGCTTGAAGCGAGAAAGCAGGAATTTCCCCTACTCGTATGTCTATCTGATGACTACCGACATTGTTACGGCGATATGACGCTACGTTCGTGCGTCGCTTCTCTCAATTCATTTCGTTCAAAGTGCAACGCGCCCATCGAAGATACACTGAACCATGAGATCCTTGACTCGAACTGGGAGCGATATGTTAGGTGCATCTTTCTCTCGCAAGAAGGTGTTAGTTCCGTTGCTGAACTTGAGACGGATAGCTGCATCGCAAACTTCTCTTTCGACCGAGACGTATCTCAGAAAAAGATGGAGCAAATGGATGAAGAATTGGTGCGTAGCCTTGTTCAGTAGCACACTAACAAGCCAGGGCTTGGGAAGCGCTAACGCGCTCCCCAGCCTGCGGCGTTAGGTGGTCTCGCGACGGAGCATCTCAATCCAGATGAGAAACACCTAACAGGGTCCTGGATCGACCAGGAAGGCGAAGTTGCTGGCGACGCTGTTTGCTCGAGAATCAAATGGTTGATTTCCAGTTCGCTCGAGTTTCAAACTCGGGGAAACTGGGAGGAGCTCTACATGGACCCGCGCGACAACCGCTATTGGCTTCTCTTCTATCCACGAAGCGAAATGCATGGCGGTGGTCCTCCGAGCCTTCGAACCATTGGATCTGCGCAAACTCAGGAAATACTCAGTGAATTTCCGACCACCTAACAAGTCAAGGCTGCAAGGCCGCTTCGTGCGGGGACAGCCTAACGGCTGCCCCAGCTTGAAGCGTTAGGCGTACTTCTCAGTGAAATCATTGGACGCGCTTCGGAACGAGCTCAATGCTGCGGAAAGTTCTTTCATGATCCTAGTGCGATCTGAGCTTCGATGGGACAAGGAGGCGTTTGGAAGACTAACTCGCCTGATGTATGAAGCCGCATCGGAGCTCCAAAATTCGGATCAATTACCGACCGATATCGCAGAGGGATTCTGGCTTATCGACACCTGGCTCAGAGAGTGGACTAGACACGAAAACTTCCCTCGGCCCAGTGAACCCTACTACAGCGAGGCATTGGAACTAGTTCATGACTTGGCATACTTTCTATTCATGCAGGAGAGTCCTTATGAAGATGACACTCTTCGAAGAAAGGCGTACGCCTAACAAGCGACTGTGATCCCAAAGCAACCCTCTAGGCATACTTTTCCTCCCATCTCGTTCCGTCCCTGACCATCGCGTTCAGGATGGTAATGAACTTCCGCATGCACGCCGTCAGCGCGACTTTCTTGTGCTTACCCTGGACCACCAGACGCTCGTAAAAGGCTTTGATCACAGGGTTGTGGCGTGTGCTGCTCAAGGTTGCCATATACAGCACCGTTCGCACTTGGGCGCGGCCGCCTCGTATCCGTCGCTTGCCACGCCACGTGCCGCTGTCGTGATTCATCGGTGCGACGCCGACCAGGGCCGAGATCTGTTTAGCGGTAAGCTGGCCCAATTCGGGTAGCTCACCCAGGAGGGTATACATCAGCTGAGGCCCAACGCCTGGCGCGCTCAGCAACACCTCCCGGCGCTGGTGCCAGTGGTCGACTTCATCGAGCGCTTTGTCGAGCTGCGACTCGATCTTGGTGACCTCGCTGTCGAGCACCTTGATGACCCGCTTGAGGCTTCGCTGGACGACCCTGGGCATGATGCTGCAACGATTGAGTTCCTGGGTGCGCATCCGCATCAGCTGCCGCCGGCGGCACAGCAGGTCCTTGATTAACAGGATTTTCTCGCACGGCAGCTCGCGCACATCCGGCTCGATCTGGGCACCGTACTGGTCCATGATCATGGCATCGAGGTCATCGGTCTTGGCCAGAAGGCCCTTCGCCCCGGCATACCGCCGGATCCAGAGCGGCTGGACGAGCACCAGCGGCAGCTCGTGCTTGACCGCCTGCTCGAGCAGGGCGCGCTCCAGCCGCCCCGTGGCCTCGACGACTATCCGGATGATGGCGTAAGCGCGCAACTTGCGCATCAGGCAGCGAACCCCGGCCGCGGTGTTGTCGACCTGAAAAGCCTCACCGGTCTCGGCGATCGCGACATCGAGTGACTGCTTGCTAATGTCGATTCCGACGTTGATCTGGCGCTGGATTGTCTTCATTACTCCCCCTTGCTACATTCGGGCTCGGGGCCCATTCGACTGTTCGAGTAGATGAAATTGAATCGGTGATGCGCTCCACGCTTGTTAGCGGGTTCACTGAGTGGCCCAGGTAAGGCTTCGAGCTGCATCACCGGTAACGGGCGGGCACCCGTTACGGGCCCCACTATATCCTTCGGAGAGGTGGTGAAGATGGAATTTCGATCATACAAGGCAATGCTGTCGCTTCGCTGGGACACCCTACCTTCCGCTGCGCTCCAGTCCGGGCGCCCCAGCTTGCGGCGTTATGCATCCTTTGTTCGATGACCGATCTAATCGAAAAGTATCGCGACACCTATGGAGACATTTTTGTGTCTCCCGCTTCAGTGCGAATAGACGAAGAGGCATTGGAGTTTGACGTATTGGTGAAGAACTACGGTGCAACTAAGGGAATGCTACTTGACCGGGACTGGACTAAGTTTGAGCGCTTCAGGAATGCATTGGTGCAGCTCGGATACGGCTACTCTTGTATGGAACTCGACTCAGATGTCGAGAGTTTCAAAGATGTTCTGAGTGATTGGGGGCAGCAGGATGCATAACAAGTCAAGCCTGCAAGGTCGCTTCAAGCTGGGAAAGCCTGACGGCTGACCCAGCTTGAAGCGTTAGAGTTCTTCAGGAGCTGAACTGGTGGTTACCTTTGTGATTTCACTGCTGTTTCTGATTATCGCTGTGAGTGTATTTGAGCCAAAACCGCATCAGTTCGACGGCATTGAACTAGGTGCCGCGGCTTTTATCCCCGCGATCATCAGTATGCTTGTCTACATGCTTATAGGTGGAATCTTCCAGCAACAAGTTATTGCCGCGGTTCTCTCACTGTTAATATTGAGTATTGGGTCGCAGCTATGCTTAGTGAGCTTCATCAAGCTCAGCCATAAACGAGCCGGGCTCTATACACTCGGCATTGTCCTCACTAATTCGCTCGTGCCCGTGATATCGGTGGCCTTGTTGTGAAGATCACTAGCAAGTCGAGGCATGTAGTACGCGCTTCGCGCCGCGACAGCCTTACGGCCGCCTCAGCTTGAAGCAAGATGTGACACTCTGAGAGATAAGGATATGGCCAATACAAAAGGCAAGGTAGAAAGCGGATCGGGTGGAAAATTGGGCCACTCCAACATGAGCCATGCGAGACCTACCGAAGAGATCAAAGACATTGCCAATAAGCAGAGACGGGCAGAGAGTCACAGACTGACTAAAGAAGGTATCAAAGAGGCTAGTTCAGATGGCCATGCCGAAAGTTGAAACTGCACTCCTCACGTTTGCGCCGCCTAACAAATCAAGGCTGCGAGACCGCTTCGCTTCGTAGCAGTGTGCCGGCTCCCCAAGTTTGAAGCGTTAGAAGGCCTTGAAAACTATCTGCCACCCGATTGATGACGTAGAGCAGGCTTTGCTAGTTTGTGAGTTAGAGGCGGCAGGTATTCCTTACTTTATAGCTGGGCAATATTTCGGCAGTCTCTACCCTGGGCCACAGGTAGCGTCCTACAACGAACGTGCCATCCGAGTGCCGGAAAACTATGTCGAGCACGCATTGGAAATCGTAGCGGAGTTCCGTTCTGAATATGTGCCAACCGCAACGAACCTGGCTCCAAAGTCTAAAGTGAGGGTGCTTCTGGAATATTTACTAATGGGTTGGTCGGTACCAGGTGGAAAGAGGTCATCCACCAGGTAGCGCAACGGGACGGCTCCACCGCCAGATTTCCTGGCGTTGGAGCACAGCCCGCCGTCTCCAGCGGCCATTCGAGATCATGAACTTCACCCAGTGCAGGTCAAAGCATGGAAAAACCAATCAACAAGTTCTGTCCCCGATCTGGAAAGCCGGTATCGGATGATTCGCTGACCGAGTATCGAGGGTTTGTTGTGGGCTTTTGCAACCCGGGCTGTAGGGATGACTTTGCAAGCGACAACGCCGGCAGCCCGAGCGATTGCAATTACTTTGATGTCATCATCAAGGAGCATAGTCTCTAGAAGCTTCGAGTCTTCAGCATACCGCCAGTCCGCGGAGGCCAGACAATGGATTTTCTCAGTGAACTGCTTACCTTCGTTCTCGGCGTCATCGCTTCCTACCTGGGTCTCAGCTGGAAGATAAAGAAGGACCTCGTCGCCGAGCACGATCGCACACTCAGGGAGGCCAGGCTGCGCGTTTACCAAAGTCTTTGGAACTGTCTTGAGCCACTCGCCAGGTATTCGCGTCCGACACCCGTTACCTTTCAGACGATCAAGGAGCTCTCCGCGCAGCTACGGCACTGGTATTTCGCTGAAGGGGGTATTTACCTCTCAACCGCTACCCGTGATGCCTACTTTGAACTGCAGGAAGCATTGGGCGGTCTGGTTGACCACTCCAGACCTGGCCAGGCTGACGAACAGGAACTGGATGACGACACCTTCGAGCGCCTTCGCAAGGCCGGCAGCAAGCTTAGAACCGCCATGGCTCAGGACGTAGGTACCCGAATGGGCTCGCTGCTGGACCCAAGCGATTGAGTTGTGCTTTCTGACGACGCATACGGGTTACTGGGAACAGTGCAAAACCCCGCATTGCGTGGTATCACTTCCCGTGTACCTGCAGGGATGCGACATGCCCAGACAAGCAACCAGCGTTAAGAACCTCGACCAGGCGCGTGAATACTTCAGGGAGCGCGGTTTCTATGCGGGAAATCGCAATCTGTTTTCTGAGCGTGATCTCTACGTTGGGATTCTCCACGAAGGGGAGGACTTCGACAGAGTCGAAGACGCCTTCTATCTCTACATGGAAAACGGTGTCTGGGTAACTCGTGTTACGCCGCCCGGTGGGGAACCGGTGATCTCGCGCTACGACAGCTTCGAAGAAGTATGGCAGGCCAGGTTCCCGGCAGAAGACAGCAGGTATGAAGATGCGCCTGTAACCGCCCCCGAACGCGACGAATCGCAGGCTGGGTCCGCTGCTCCAGAGGTCACCGATACAGAGGTTGCCGAGGCGGAGACTACCGGCCAGGGTGTCCCCGCTGAAGACGAGCCCACAGCCGTTCCCGAGGGCTTCGAACCGCTGTTTCGCAGCAGCCCGTTTCTCGACCTGCTGGGGCCCATTTACAACAAGCTCAATGATAGAGAACTGGTGGTCGGTTTCTTTGCGACAGAAAAGCACTGCAACGCCCGCGGACTGGTGCATGGTGGTGTCATCAGCAGCCTCGCCGATGTGGCCTTGGGCTACAGTGCGGTGGTGTCCCAGGACGAGGCCAGGCCGCTGGTGACGGCCAACCTGTCAGTGGACTATGCGGGCGCGGCAAAGCTCGGTGACTGGATTGAAATCCACACCGATGTACAGAAGGTCGGTGGCAAGATGGCGTTCGCCAACTGCTATGTGCAGGTCGGCTCGAAACGTATAGCCCGTGCCAGTGCGGTGTTCAGTGTCGTGGCCGAGTAGCCGGGGCCCTGGTGAACGACACCGCTGGAACCGGCCATTCCGGGATGTGCATCCCCTTTCACGCCGACACGCCCAACATGATGCGTAAGTGCAGCGCCAGGGATTATCCCGGGCCACCCCTTCATGCTGCGCTCGACGTGGCGGATGCGCTGATGCAGGACCACTTTGACCTGGTGGCAGCCTGCGACCTGCAGGTGGGCGACGAGTTGCTGATGGATTACAACGTGGAGCCTGATGATCCGGAGTATTATGAGGATGCCTGCCGGCAGTATGGGGTCACCTGGGAGTGGCTCTAGCGTCTGCTGGCCTGTGAAAGAATCTTCCTGGGAGGCCCCCGGCAATGAAGTTCGATGTGTTCGGTACGGTCATTGAGGTCGCCCGAAGGGAAGGCGCCTGGAGGGTGTTTTATCTCGGCGGCGAGGGCAAGAAACGCCTCGCCGAGGACATCGTTATACCGGCGTCAGTGTCTCAGGAAGACTTGATAGAGTACCTGGCGGATATCAGGCATGAATTTGCTTCAGCTGCGCATAACGACGTGCTGCGCCTCGATGGATAACAATGCTGCTGCCCATGTCGCGACTTAGCCATACCTGGCTTACTATCCGACGCAGCACATTATGGAGTTCTAGTGATTAGATGACCGATTCGATCAGGCTGGCAGGGCTGGTGGGGCCGTTGCTTATTGCCATTATTGCCACAGAGAACCCGCTCGTTAACCCGCATCTCTATGACGTGCAGATTCCACCGGTTGTATACCTGTCCGGTACGCTCATGTTCTTTGGCGGGTTTTGCATTGTGCGAGCTCACAACACCTGGCGTTGGGATTGGACGACGGTGGTGACAGTGGCCGGTTGGGCGGCTGTGTTGATCGGGCTCGCCCGCATGACGTTTCCTCACGCCTACATTGAAAATGCCGGCGGAAACTCCCTGCCGGTGGTGTTGGTTGAAGTGGTGCTCCTGGCGGTTGGCGTACTGCTCACCTACAAGGCCTATTTTGCGAAACGGGCCGTTGCGGTCGATGCCGACTAGCTCCAGGCGCCCCTCTGCAAGCGCCGGGGAGCCAGCTTATTGACGTTGCGGCCCGCCAGAGAGCAAGACCTGGAGGGCTGGCTGAGGCTGCGGGATGCGCTATGGCCGGACGAGATGGAAGAGCATCGAGAGGAGCTCCAGGCGTATTTTTCGGGCGAAAACACCATGCTACAGGAGTGCCTGCTCATTGAGGATTCCGGCCAGCTTGTGGCGTTTATTGAGCTTGCTACCAGGGGTTACGCGGAAGGCAGCCGCGAAGCGCAGGTGCCCTATGTTGAGGGGTGGTTTGTTGACGAGCGATACAGGGAAAAAGGGCTGGGCCGCCTATTGCTGCAGGGGGCCGAAACCTGGGCGAAACAACAGGGATACTCAGAACTGGCCAGTGATGCGCTCGAAAACAACTCGCGCAGTATCGCTGTGCACAAGCACCTGGGCTTTACCGAGACCGGCAGGATCGTCTGTTTCCTGAAATCACTGGACTAAAGGCACGCCCCCATGCATTCCCGCCGTTCACGATCTGGAGTGTTCTATGGTCAGAGTTGTTTACCGCTGGAAGGTGGCACCCGAGAGCTTTGAGGCCTTCAGGGATACCTGGCGCGCCACGACCAATCATATCCACGAGTCAGTCGCCGGCGCGCTTGGCAGTTTTATGCTTCGCTCAGTGGATAGCGAGACCGAGGTGATCACTATCGCCAGGTGGGATTCCCTGGAATCCTGGCAGACCTTCTGGGGCAACCGCAATCCGCAGCAAATGGAAGGCATGAGAGCGCTGGGCGAGCGGATTTCAGTCGAAGTATTTGAAGAGGTAGAAGACCATACCCGTTAGCACCTGTTGCGCGGGTTTTGGTTCTCGGCACACCCGCCGCTAGTTGGAGGGGACGCCATGAAGTATTGGCATCGGGCGGGCGTGCTGGTGCGATCACCCTGTTTAGGTTCCTAATGACCGAATTAGAGATAACAGCAGCCACAGAGAGTGACCTGGACGAGGTAATTTCATGGATTGGCAGTGAGGAGGATTGCCGCACCTGGGCGGGCCCGCTGGTCAGCTACCCGATTGAGAGGTCGCAGCTGATACAGGACATTGGATTTGCACCAGACAATGCCAGGGCCTGTCGAGTCGGCCGGGAACTGATGGCGTTTGGCCAGGTTTTTCCGCGTGGCGAGCACGGCTCGCATCTGGCCCGCATCATCACCAACCCGGAGTTTCGTGGCCAGGGCTTCGGCCGCTCGATGTGTGAAAGCTTGATTCGCCATGCACTGGCGCTGCACGGGCAAGGGGTAAGCCTCAACGTTTACCGGGCCAACCAGCGCGCGTACCGGCTTTACCTGAGCCTCGGCTTCGTCGAACAGCCGGAGCACTCAGATGAGAGTGTCGCATTCATGTACAAGGTGGCGTCGCAGTAAGGCCTTCTGGCGGTGGCCGCAACCCGATTGCCGGTTCCGGCGGGGTGATGTTCGGGAGGGGAGACAGGCGCGCAGCGGCTGTCTTTAGGGCAGGCCCTCCCGGGACGGTTGAGGTCCCGGGATGGCTATTTACGCGATCGCTTTTTCCTCCGCAAAAATGCTCTGGCTCAATGCCAGCTTGCCGTCGCCAATCAATAGGTGAACGATGGAGGCGACTACCAGGAACACCGGGTATTCCCAGCCGCCGCCCTCGCTGTTGTGCACCCAGCCGTTGCCGGCGTGGGTCCAGGCTGCTACCAGCATCACCGGTAGCAGCAAGGCTGATACCTGGCGACCGTAGATTCCCAGTAGAAGCATCGTGCCACCCACCAGTTCGAGCAGAAACACCGGCCATGCCATGAACCCTGGCAAACCCTGGCTTTCCAGCCAACCGGCAAAGCCCGGCATGGTGAACACAAACCACTTCAGCAGCGCGTGTGCCACCCACATGCTGCCCAGTGCCAGCCTCAGCAGGGCCGCGCCGGCTGCGTTGTAATCAAAGTCATTGTTTGTCATTTCATCACCTCACAGACCGGTTTCGACCGGGTAGTTGCCTTCCATCCAGTGCTGCTTTCCTTCCACGTACTCATGGGCGTTGGTGTAGCCCATCTGCGTGAGCATGTGCGCGGCCATGTTGGAGTTCTGGCAGGCCGTGTTGGAGCAGTACACGACGATGAAGGCGTCCTTGTCGGGCAGCACTTCAGCGGCCCGGCTGCGCACCTCAGTGTGGGGAATATTGATGGCGCCGGGCAGGTGTTCTGCCTCGAAATACCGCTCCGGTAACGCTTCTATAAGTGTCAGCTGTTCGCCGGTGTCCATCATCTGCTTGAGCTGTTCGCGGCTGATTGATTTGTTCATAAGTACCTCCGAGTTTTTAGGGATTTAAGTAGTTGCAAATGCAACCAGATGAATAATAGCGGCATATAGTTGTAATTGCAACTACTAGGCATTAAGCTTCCTCGTCATGAACGAACTACCAAGTGAACTAACGATCGAGGCCTGGGTTATGTTGCATCGGGCTAACCGCAGGTTGCTGGAAGAAGTGGGCGCAGCGCTGAAGCGCGCCGGCCTGCCGCCGCTGGATTGGTATGACGTGCTGCTGGAATTGCGCCGGGCGGGAGAAGACGGCCTTCGACAATTCGAAGTGGGTGACAAGATTCTACTGAGCAAGCACAACCTGTCGCGCCTGATCGATCGCCTCGAAAAACAGGCCCTGGTGCGCCGGGAAGCGACCGCGGAAGACGGGCGCGGCAATCGCATCAAGATCACCACCGAGGGCAAGCAGTTGCTGCGAAAGGTCTGGCCAGTCTACGCTGACTCCATACAACGGGAGTTTGGCAACAAACTCAACGAGCGCGAGGCACAACAACTGGCGCGCCTGTTGCGCAAGGTGATGGCCCACAGTGCCAATGACGGTTAGCGCCCGAGGCGTTTGCAGACAACCCCAGCAGCAGCTTCGTCCCGCAGCAAGTGATTGGCTTGCCGCCTCTAAAGACTGGCCTGGCGTTCAGTCGAGGTGGCGCATGCGTTGCTTGAGCGCAGCGACCCGGGCTCGCGACACTTTCAAAGCAGTCTCCAGTGGCGGCAGCGATACGGCGTAGCCGTCCGGGCCCCTGGTCAACTCCGATATCGCCGACACGCGTACCAACCACTGGCGGCTGAGCCTTGTGAACAGCTTGGGGTCAAGGCAGGCTTCGACGTCTATTAACGGCTGGTCCAGCAGCCACTCCCTGCCATCGCGATCGAGCAGTTGTACAGACTTCAGGTAGCTGCGCGCTGCCACGACCTCTTCAACCCGCACCGGAACAAAGCGCCCGCCCAGTGCCACCAGGAACTGTTGTTGATAGTGTGGCGGCGTTGCTTCGCGGGTGAAATCCGGCCAGGCCTCCGGGGCCATGCGATAACCCGCCAGGCGTTTGTACTTGGCCAGGGCGCGCTGCAGGTCCTTGGCCACCAGGGGCTTCAGCAGGTAGTCGATACTGTTCACGGCGAAGGCTCGCAGTGCATATTCACTGTATGCCGTGCAGAACACGATGGGTGACTGCATGTCGACCTGGTCGAGTATTTCAAAGCAATTGCCGTCACCCAGACGGACATCGAGAAACACGAGGTCCGGTTGTGGGTGCTGCCCAAACCACGCCACACTGTCCGCTACCGAACCCAGGGTCGCGATGACCTCTGCTTCCGGGTCAATCCGACTGATCAGCCGGGCCAGGCGCCGTGCTGCCCGGGGTTCGTCTTCTACGATCAGTACTTTCATGCCAACAGCGGCACCCGCACCGAGAACAATTTCTCTGATCGGTCCACAACGATCTCGCGATGACAGGCGTGTTCCACACGCCTGGCCAGGTTCTCCAGCCCCATGGCGGTTGTGTTCTGATGGGTGCGAAGGTTCAGCGTGTTTTCTACCACCAGGTCGCTGTCGCTGGCGTAGATGCGAAGCTGGAGGGGCTGCTGGGCCGAGTAAAGATTGTGCTTGAGCGCATTCTCTACCAGCGTTTGCAGGGTCAGGGGCACGATGTGCCGGCCTGTCACCTCCGGCGGCAGGCGGCAGTCGAAAGTGATGGCTCCCGGGTGGCGGGTCTCCAGCAGATACACCAGTGAGGAAACCGCATCGAGTTCTGCCTGCACGGGGACCACGCTCAGGTCGCGGCTGTCGAGAATGTAGCGGTAGATCGCCGCCATCTCCTCGACGAAGCGCACCGCCAGCTCTGAGTCCTCTTCTATGATATCCACCAGGCTGTTCAGGCTATTGAACAGGAAGTGCGGGCTGAGCCGCGCCTTGAGGATCTCGATGCGCGCTGCGAGTTCTGCGCGCTCGGCGTCGCGCGCGGCATTGGCCAGGAACACGCGGTCACCAATCCCGGACACGATCAATGGCAGCAGCACGGCCAGCACCACCAGGTCGAACTCAAAGCTGGCGGCGGATCCCCAGTCCACCACGACATTGAAGAAGAAACGTGAAAACACTACCGCGGTTAACGCGGCCAGCCCCACCAGCAGCGCCAGCGACAACCGCCGCGGCATCAAGCGCGGGTAGCGAGCGGTCAACGTCTCGCCGGCACGATAGAGCGAGATCAGCAGCACTGCCAGGCAAAAGGCAAACAGCACTTCCAGCAGCGCGGCAGCCTGCCACAGGTCCGCAAGCTCAAGCTGGCCTTCCAGCAGGTACTTGACCTTGTAATACCCCGGCAACGCGACCGCAATGGCCAGGGTGGCGGCCAGGTCAGCCTTGCGCTTTGCTGACAGTTTCATGTCCGCCCCCAAAGTTATTGCCGATTGGCGGCTCGCGGTGTCAACCAGAACGCCTCGCTCCGGTCTACCAGGGCCTCGATGCTGTCGTGAACGGTCCGCACTTCAGGGTCGTCAAAGAACCCATGTGCATCGCGCATGCGCCAGATTTCGAGGGACTGCGGCGGTACCGTATCTTCGACCTCCGCGGCGAGCCCGCGGTTCGACATTATACCGGTGGACTGTGCCACCTGCCTGACCCCGTAGCGCTGCTGCGCTTGCTGGTAGGCGCTGGAGTCCGCCCTGAGTTTGGCCGCAGCTTCGGGCGATGCCTGCAGCCAGTCCAGTTGCAGTAGCAGGTGCTCGCGCCCCGCTGTATCCGGAAGGAACGGGCCCGAGGTGAAGACCACCTGGTGGCCCGAAAGGGCTCCTGCCAGCGTGGGGAAGATGGCATGCAGGGCGGGGTCTTCGAAAAACGCCTGGAAGCTGTGCTGATCCGTCGCGGTGCCAAAGGTGACAACGTCGGCCGGTAGCGCCTCGCTGCCGCCGTGGACCACGTTGTAGACCGCCAGCGTCATCCCGTATTTGTCCATGATGGGTAGCAGCTCGCTGATGTAGTCGTCGAAATCCTGGGCGCTTTGTGTGTGATCGCCAGCGTGGAAGCTGTTGAAGCCAATGTAGTGAATATTATCTGCGTGAACTCGGCTTACCATCAGCAGCAGGCTCAGCCAGACAAGAACAACCAGTGAAACTCTCATGATGTGCACCTCCTCGGTGTTGGAGGTCACATTTAGGCCCGGGATGTGGGCGGGGAAAAGCCATGTGTGACTGAACGGTCGGTTTTGCTGACCGAACGGCCCCCACGCGGCTGGTTTACGGGCTGATCACTGTCAGAATGGCCGGCGAGGGCGGTCGCGCTGCGCGGGTTCTTCCTATCAACAGGCGAAGTCCGTAATATAGGCCGGCTTTGTGAGCGGCGCGAGCAAGCGAGCTTACACTGCCTGGCCGAAATGTTTAACCGCAAAAGCGCTGCCGCGAATCGACAAATGTGAGCGTTGGCGCAGGCTGTTATTTCACTATGCAAGCAGAATCCCCAGCAGGCGACACCTATCGTTTTGGTAGCTATGAGCTGCGCCTGAAAAGTCGCGAATTGTTGCTCGACGGCGAAGTCGTCGAGCTGCAGCCCCGCGTCTTTGATTTGCTTGCCTTCCTGCTTGAGCATCGCGATCGGGTGGTGACCAAGGACGAACTGCTCGAGGCCATATGGCCCGGCGCTGTGGTCACGGAAGCCTCGCTGGCGCGAGCGGTGATGAAGGCGCGCAAAGCTGTGAATGATGATGCCGAGCAGCAGCACAGCATCAAGACCGTGCACGGTTACGGGTACCGCTTCGTTGCTGAGCTTGCGGAAGCGCCGGCGCCGGCGACGGAGCCTGCGGCGACTACAGCGACTGATTCTCGCCCAGTGAGCCTGCCACCGGCCTGGAGCAGCCAAAAGCTGCTGCGCGTTGCCGGGGCAGGGCTTGTGGTAGTTATCGCGCTGGGGCTGCTGTTTTCGCAGCGGTGGTTCACTTCGGATAGTCCGGCAGCGGAAGCTGCACGCATTGCCGTCCTGCCCATCGCCAACCAGACCGGCGAAACCGATATGGATTGGGTCACCTACGGTCTCATGGATATGCTGGCCGGCGAGTTGCGGCGATCTGGTGGGTTGCGCGTTCTCGCGTCGAGCGACGTGGTTGGCCTGCTGGGTGATCGCGGCTCAGCGACCAGCGCAATGCCTGAAGATCTTTCATCGCTTTATGCACAGCTTTACGCGCGATTTGGGGCGACCCATGTCATTCGCGGCGTGCTGACGCGCCCCGGTCAGTTCTACCGCGTCAATGCGGACATCGTGCAGCAGGGTGGTAATACCCGGCGAGTTGAATTCCTGGGAAGCGATCCGCTGAACCTGATCGTGGAGTTTCGGCGTGCGCTGGCAAGCACTTTGCCGGCCGCAAAGGAGGTAGCGATCGCGGAAGCTGTCGTGTCGGACGATATGTTTGTCAATGAGGCCTACGCGCGTGGTCGAGACCAGATGCTGCGGGGCAACCTCGAGCAGGCAGAGACATTGCTGAGGTCAGCGGTTGCCGAAGAGCCAGATAATTTCTGGGCTCGCCACGCGCTCGCCACCACGCGGCTCAACCTTGGCGAAGCCCGGGAGGCCGCCGAGGTGCTGTTGCAACTGGCAGAGGAAGCACGGCAGAAGAAGCTGCAGCCTGAGGAGGCGGCCGCCTTGTACCAGCTCGGCAATGCTCATCTTCGTCTTGACGAGTACCTCACCGCCCGGGACTTCTACCTGCGCGCCTCAGCGATCTACGAGACGCTGGGTCTGCACTTTGAAAATGCCGGCGTACTCAACAGCCTGGCGATTGTCGCCGGTGAGCTTCAGGAATATGTCGAAGAGCGCGCATTGCTGGAGCGGGCCGTGCAGGCCTTCGAAAAGGCCGGCATAGACTCGATTCCGGGTCATGTGCTGGGTGGCCTGGCGAACAACGCCATGGACAGCGGTCGCCTGGATGAAGCGCAGCAATACCTGGAGCGGGCCCTGGTGTCCTTCGACGACGAGGGCTTGAGCGCGCAGAAGGCGGTGGCGCTGTTTTCCTTTTCGCGAGTGGAAGAATACCGCGGCCACTATGCATCTGCGGAGCTATTGGCGCAGCAATCCCTGGATCTCGCGCGTGAAATCGGTCACCGCTGGGGAGAAACCGCCAGCTTGCGCCGTCTGGCATCCGCCCGGTACCTGCAGGGCAAGCTCGACGCGGCGGAGGCGGTGCTGCAGGAAGCGCTGGTGCTCACGCGGGAGCTCGGTATCACTGCGGAGCTGGCGGCCACGCTCAACGATTTGTCCAAGATAGAGCGGCTCCGTGGACAATATGATACCGCTGACCAGATGCTGACACAGGCAACCCAGATCGTCACCGACATGGGAGACGACATCGGCGTGCTCTGGGTGGGCATTCAGCGCGGTTGGCTGGAACTGGTGCAGGGCGATACCGCAGGTGCTATTGAAACCTCGCTGACGGTGCTGGCGGCGGAAGACCTGATGGTCCCCCACCTGGCTGTGGATGCCCATCTGTTGCACGCCAGCGCACTATTGGCCGAGGGCAAGCCGGAACGCGCGCTGGAAGTTCTGCAGGCTGGCCGTAGCGCCGCGGAGCAGGGCAGTGACCTGGTGCGCAGGGCGGCCGTAGCCTCGGCGCTGGGCAGGCTGGAGCTGCAGCTCGGTCGTGAGGATCTCGCACTGGCTTATCTCGGAATGGCCCGGGACGCGGCGCCAGACATCTATGAGACTCTGATGCTGGATGGCGCCATAGCGGCTCAACAACAGGACTGGGAAAAAGCATCCGTCCTCCTCGAGGAGGCAAGGCGCGAAGCGGGTGGGCGCTGGACGGATGAAGAAGAGGCTTTCCTGAGAGAGGCCCTGGCCGATGCACCGGCCAGGGGTTGATGGGAAAAGCCTCCGGGGACCACTCAGGCCGAGTAGCGTGAATGCAGCCACTGGGGCATAAACGACCAGGCATTGATGGATTCATCGTGCTGGTAGCTAATGCCGCAGGCGTCGAAGAGCTTCAGTAGCGAGCCGTCGTGGTAGGCCTTGATCACCTCGGTACAGCCGCCCAGGTGCTCGCCACCCACAAACACCTGGGGAATCGTCGGAATGTCGAGCCGCTGGTGCAGGGCCTGGCGCACTTTCACGCCCCAGTTGTCGGCCTGGTACTCCACCGAATCGATGTCAACGGCGTGGAAGGGAATATCCAGTGCATCAAACAGCTTCCGCAGGGTCCAGCAGAACTCACACCACTCCAGGGCGAACATCACCACGGGCTCTTCGGTCACCACCTTCTCGATGAAGGCGGCGGCGTCAGCGCTGGGGTTGGTGGGAACAACGGCTGGTGCAGCCGGGCTCTCGGTGTCGAAGCGGAACCCCGGGGTGGAGGTCGACAGGGCCAGTTCCTCCTCGTTCATCTCCTCACTGATCTCACCGAATAGCGGCGTGGACAGGTAGCGTTCTCCGGTGTCCGGCAGCATCACCACGATGTTGGCACCCTCAGGCGCTTCCCTGGCGACTTCCAGCGCCGCCGCCAGGGTGGCGCCTGCCGAAATGCCGACAAAGATGCCTTCCTTCCGGGCCAGCAGGCGCGAAGCCGCCATGGCGTCGGCGCCGTTGACCGGCAGCAACTGGTCGATAAGCTCGGCATCGATGGCGTGCTGGGTAATCCGGGAAATGAAATCCGGGGTCCAGCCCTGCATCAGGTGCGGCCGGAAATGGGGGTGGCTGCTGCTCGGTACGCCGTTCTCGTCCACGTCCTGGGGCACTCCGCTGCCGAGCAGCGCGGCGTTGTCCGGCTCGGCGACCACGATGCGGGTGGCGGGGCTCTCTTCCTGCATGGCACGGGATACACCCTGCAAGGTACCGCCAGTGCCAAAGCCCGATACCCAGGCGTGAATCGGCGTATCCCCGAAGTCATCGAGAATCTCGCGAGCGGTGGTGCGGTAGTGGATGTCGGGGTTGGCGTGGTTCTCAAACTGCAGCGGCATGAAGTAGCCGTGTTTCTCGGCCAGCTCCTCGGCCTTCTTTTTCATGCCGGTGCCTTTTTCCGAGGCGGGGGTCAGCACCACCTTCGCACCGAGGAAGCGCAGCAGTTTGCGGCGCTCGATACTGAAGCTCTCGGCCATGGTCACCACCAGGGGGTAGCCCTTGGCGGCACACACCATGGCCAGGCCAATGCCGGTATTGCCACTGGTGGCTTCGACCACGGTCTGCCCGGGCTGCAGTGTGCCGCGGCGCTCGGCGTCCTCGATGATGGCCAGCGCAATGCGGTCTTTCACTGAACCCATAGGATTGCGTGATTCGAGCTTGCACCAGAGGTTGATGCCCGGTGGTGCGATCCGGTTGAGTTTGACCATCGGCGTGTTGCCCACGGTCTCCAGTATGTTCTCGTACATCATGATGTATTCCTTTTCGGGTGTGCGTTAGTCGATGCTGTTGGAGGCGAGGTATTCCAGCGGTGCCTGGCAGATGGGCCTGCCCACGGTCAGCGTTCTGCGGAAATTTTCCTCCAGCGACATGTAGGCGATGTCCGGTTCGCAGCCCAGCGCGTCCAGCACCTTGGTGAAGTAGCAGCGGCCGGCAGCAATGGCGGCAATGTCGAAGATCTCGGCGTCGGTCAGTCCGTGCCGGTCCTTCAGCTCTGTCACCTGTTTGTCGTCGATTGCTGAGGCGTCCCTGGCGATACAGCGGGCGTAGCGCACCATGGCCACCTCGGCCGCCGGTAACACTTCAGCCTCGCGCCCCCTGGCAATTCTGAGCACGTAGTCCTCGCCGATGATGCGGGCGAGTTCCTTGCCATGCGCCAGCGCGCAGGCGCTATGTTTGAGTTGGTGGGCCACCACGAAGGTGACCAGCTCAAAGCGCCGCACGTCCATGGGCCGGCGCATTTCCGCCAGCAGCTGCGCCCAGCGCGCCAATACCTCGGGCCGGTGGCTGAACACCTTGGCGTAGTTGGGTACATAGCCCCAGTGATCTTCCTGGCGCTGGTACATTTCCAATACGGCGTCCTCGGCGTCAGCCGGGCTTTGCGTCCTGATAAAGGTCATGTGCCTGTCTCCTTGCCTGGGAAGTGAGGTAATCCTGAAGGTGTGCTGCGATGTCGCGGGCGTCGTCCTCGATGCCGTAGATAAAGCTGGACTTGCGTTTGCGCATGAGCGGGAGGCCGAGCACATAAAGCCCCGGCGCGTCGACCACGCCACCCTGGTGGCGCAGCTGTCCCTTGCGGTCGAGCACGGGCACCTGTAGCCAGCGGTAGTCGGGCCGAAAACCGGTGGCCCAGATCACGGTGCGAATGCCTTCCTGTTCGGGTTGCAGCCTCAGCCGTCGCGACTCTGGCACCCGTGTGGCTGCAAAGCGCTCCGGTGGAGGCGCGCCGTCACGGTCTGCCACTTCATCGATCTGCTTCAGCAGGCGTTGCATCTTCAGGTCGGCGAGGGCGCAGACATTGCCCAGGGAACCGGAGAACAGCAGCTCTCCGTCGCGCGCCCCGGCCAGGCGACCGACGGTACTGGCGCCGCGTTCCTGCAAGTGATTGATATCCAGGATCGGCAGAGCCGCTGATCCCACCAACTGGGGCGAGGGCAGCCTGCGGCCACGTGCCAGGTCGTCAATCTCCTGGTAGCTCTGGTCGTGAATGCCGCTGCGCTGTAGCCAGTGGAAGATGTCCTTGCCACGGTAGCGGCGGGGCATGCGCACATGCTCACCTGCCGCCAGCATCACGGGCCGCCGGGTTGTCAGTAGTTCATCAGCGAGCTGCAGGCCGGTGGCGGACGCCCCGACCACCAGCACCCCACCTTCGGGCACGTCGTCCGGTGAGTGGTAGTCAAAGGGTGTCATTTGCTTGAGGCTTACCGGCAGGTCCCGGGCGATGCCTGGTACCGCTGGTTGATTGCAGGCGCCGGTAGCGATGATCACCGCGCGGGCGCGCCACGACCCGTGGTCGGTTTCCACGTGGTAGAGGTCGTTGCGGCGCCTTACGGAGGTCACGGTGGTACCGGTTTGCACCGGCATGCCCAGGGCATAGTCCTCGAGCAGCCGGGTGAGCTCCGGCACGGTCATGTAGCCGTCCGGGTCGTCGCCGTCGTAGGGTCGCCCCGGCAGGCGCGTTTGCCAATTGGGCGTCAGCAGGCGCAAAGAATCCCAGCGCTCGGTGCGCCAGGCGTTGGCCACGTTGCCGCGTTCCAGCACCAGGTGGGCGATACCGGCTTCCCGCAGCAGGTAACTCATCGACAAGCCGGCATGGCCGGCGCCAATGACGATCACGTCAATGGTGCCGGGTAGCCGGCTATAGGACCCAAGTGCAATGGTCATTGGTTTACGTTCACCGTGACATCGCCGGGGTTGGTGATGATGTCGTAGACCGCAGAGCGCTTCTGTGACTGCGCCACCAGTGAGGCGATGTCGTCCTCGGAGGCGTCCGCATCCACCTGGAAGTTCACGGTAATACCGTTGAAGCCATTGCGGATATCGGCGTCGATGCCAAGGATGCCCTGGATGTCCATGTCGGCTTCCAGGGTGGCGGTAACCGAATGCAGGGTGATGTCGCGGTGCGCAGCGACCGATGCAATGCCGCCGGTCAGGCAGCCGGCCAGGCCCACCAGGATCATTTCCACCGGGGTCGGTCCCTCGTCTTCAGCGGCGAAGATCTCCGGGTGGTCGGTGTCGTAGCTGAACTCGCGTACGTGGAGCTGCTCTTCACCCAGGCCGAAAAAGCCTTCGATCTTCGACTCGGTGTGGGTACCGTCCTTCCATTCACTGGCCGCGCGCCAGACAAACCGCGCGCCGGCCGGGGCTTCGGTCAGGGCTTCGCGGGCGCCGAGCAGCGCATCGACGTTTACTCCGTTGGGTAGTTGGATTACTGAGGTTGTCACTGTGTGTCTCCTGTGGTCCCGGGCAACGGTATTGCTGCCTGGCGGGTGGATACTGCACAGCGGGCGGGCGCCAGGCTTGACTGACTCCTGACCCTTTCCTGACCATTTGATTTCTAATGAAAAATCAATGGGATAGCGCCGGAGCGTGATGCTGGTGGGGGAAGCCTGCACGCCACCAGGCGCGTCTGGAAGGAGCTGAAACAGCCAGCGAAGCCGGGCGTTGAGACCCGCGGGGAAGGCGGCCTGGTCAGGCCTTCTGTGAGGAGGCCTGGTTAGCCAGCCGGAAGAAGAGGGTGGGTTTGCCGTCCTGGTCGCGCTGCGCTTCCAGCTCAAATCCCAGCCGTTCGCAGACAGCGACGGAGGCATCGTTGCCGACGTCGATGGCAGCCCGCAGGTAGCTGAAGTGCAAGTCCCGGAAGGCGTAGTCGACGACAGCCCGCGCTGCTTCGGTGGCGTAGCCCTGGCCGGTAAACGGCTGGTTGAGCGCATAGAGAAGCTGGGGCAGTGACTCGTCGAAAAAGGTCCACAGCCCCGCGTAGCCGATATAGCGTTCATCCACCCTGGTCAGCAGCTTCCAGAGTCCCCAGGCTTCGCGGCTGAAGCTGGCGGTGTTTTTTTCCAGGAGTTCCCGGGTGAGATCCAGCGGGATGGTTTCGCCATCCCAGAGATGGGCCCTGACCGAGTCGGAAACATTGGTCTGGTGAAAGCAGTCCTCATCGGAGGATGACAGCGGGCAGAGTTGGAGGCGCTCGGTGTATAGATTGGTCATGGACTGTCTCCCGATGAAGGTCCGGAGTTTGGCATGAGATGGGAGTGGTAAGAAGTGTTCACGTCGAGTGGAACAGGGGATCAGTGTCCAGCCGTAAACGGAACAGGCCGGCGGCGCGCCGGTTCTAGAGTGAGAAGTGAGCTCGAAGCCAAAGCGCGCGGGTAGTGCCGCAGTCCTGGTGTGTGGCGGACTGCGCCGACGCGCCGGCTTCGAGCCCGGTTCGCTTACTGGATCACGATGTCGTGACGGCGATCAGGTATGCGGGTATCCACCACGGCCTGCAGCATATCTCCCTGTCGGAACAGGTAGGCAGAGCCGTAGGACAGGGACTGGCCGTCTGACAGCCGATAGACACCGTCCTTGCCGTCCTCGTCCACTGCGAACACCGCCGCCTGGATGTCGACGCAGGTGTTCCTGCCACCTTCCCAACCCAGCAGCGGGTCGGAGCAGTAGGGCTCCAGGAAGTTGGTGATTTGCGTCACCATCCCGGCCCGGCGCAGGCGGCCGTGGTCCCTGACGATCAGGTGCACTTCGGCACTGTAGTTCACCCAACCCAGACCAAGTGCCAGCGGATCGACAATCTGCGGACCCGCCAGGTCCAGGTGATCAAAAGGATTGCGGTAGATCGAGGCCGCCAGGCGGATACGACCGTTGCGCGGATCACTCACACCGCCGGTGGCATACAGTACGGCAACACCGGAGGCGATATTCGGCTGGATCAGCGACGGGTCGGGATTACCGCTCGCTATCGAGTCCAGGTAGGCCTGGCCGAAAATATCCACAGCCCCGCATTTTTCCTCGCCCAGCGGGTTTGCCAGGCAGGCGTTGGGGTTGTTGAAGATCGCCCACCACAGGGTTGCGGCGTGGGGGTAGTGTCGCAGTCGCTTGCCAGGTAGCAGCACTTCGGTCGAAAAATCAGCCGAGGCCTCCATCTCTGCACTGGTGTCGTCCGCCAGCGCCGCCCAGCAGCCAGCGCTGAGCAGGAACACGATGGCGTGTATGAACGGGCGTGCCAGGCGGCTCCCGCGAACCTGGCCTTGTCTTCGGACATGGCCAGTTGAGGTTTTGGTATGCATCACGGTGGTCTCCATTTGCGTTCCGGCAGCGGGATTACCACCGGCAGCGCGGATACTGCCCGGCACCCTGGTGCGGGGCTTGACTCCTGAATGACCCTTTCCTGACCATTCCATTTCTTCATTAAAAACAGATAGATAGAGTCTTCATGATGCTTGCTCTTGCAAGCGCGGGATGCTGCATCGTGGCGGGTCAACGGCTCTGGTATATTTTTTGACGGCCCGGCAAGATGCTCCGCATCCCGCCGGCGTGTGATATCTCACGGCGCGATACGGCGCGGATTCCCCCGGAGTGGATGGATTCACATGCTCTACCTGATCCTGGCATTTATAGCGGTCCTCGCTGTCTATGGCCCCAGCCTCTGGGTGCGCTTTGTGCTGCGTCGCTATGCCTCTCATGTCGATACCATGCCGGGGACTGGCGCAGAACTGGCGGAGCACCTGGTGGAGCGTTTCGAACTCGAGGGGGTAAAAGTGCAGAAGGGCCAGCCCGGCCAGGATTACTACTCCCCGGGCGATCGCATCGTGTCGCTGAGCCCCGATCACTACGACGGCAAATCACTCACGGCGGTAGCGGTGGCAGCCCACGAGGTGGGCCATGCCATCCAGTTCTGCCGGCGCGAACCCGTGAGCCTGCTGCGGGAGAAGTACCTGGGGCGCGCCTTCCAGATTCGTCGCGTGGGCACCATCATCCTGATGTCCATTCCCCTGCTCACCGCTGTTTCCCGCAGCCCGGTGATGATGGTGCTGTTGGGCCTCGTGGGGGTGGTGACCATGCTGGTGTCCGTGATGATGTATGTGGCCATCCTGCCCGAGGAATACGACGCCAGCTTCAACAAGGCGCTGCCCATTCTCGAGGAGGGCTACATACCCGATGAAGACCTGCCGACTGTGCGGCGCATTCTCAAAGCGTGTGCGCTCACCTATGTGGCGGCGGCGCTGGCGGATGTGTTCAGCCTGTGGCGCTGGTTGAGGTTCCTGCGCTAGGAGAAACACTCCATGGCCGAAGGTCTGTCGCGATATAGCCTACAGGTGCAATTCTGTGCACTAACGGCGTGCAGCAGGTGAGCAGAAGCGGTGCAAGACAGCGCGCTTTCACGCAACAAAATTCAGTAAAAGTCAGAGAAAACCGAATAAATATCTAATCATCTATGCAGGCCTGCATAGGTCGGTTTTTCGGTGCTCGTTCACAGCTTCCTGTAAAAGAAGAAAAAAACAAACATTCCACTTATAGAATTCGAAATAATCGAATCAATAGATTCCGGCGTCCGCCAGATTAATCCGAATCGAGCATTTGCTGGCACGGCACTTGCTCGAGCTCTGTGTTAGTCGACCCGGGATGGTCGTCTCTCTTTGGCGCCCCCCCTGGGGCGCCTTTTTTTCCTTTCGATGAAGCCGACGGCTTCAACTCTCGGATACTGCTATTCTCACCTCCATGCTTTTGCACGGTTGTAGGGCAGCCTAGTGTCAGAACTTGAAGATAAAGTCCTGGAGATCGAAGCCCGGCTCGAAGAGCTAAAGCGCCAACCAAAGGACGCCTGGGATGTCCTGCAGATTATTGGGGCGCTTCTGGTGCCCCTGGCGATCGCTTTTGCCGGCTGGGAGTATTCGCGGGCGATGAAAGAGGCGGAGGTAACGTCGGCCGCTACCATCGCTAACCTGCAGCTGGAATTCGCTGAGCAGAAGGAGCGTTTCGATCAGAAAATCTCGGAAACAAATTCTCGCGTTGGCCAGGCTGAGCTGGTTGCTTCGTTTCTTGAGGCATTGCTGAGTCCTGACCCCAAGACGCAGAAACTGGCAATGGAAGCGGTGCTCATTGCATTGCCATCGGAGGGGCTGAGACTGGTAAAGGTGCTTGAGGACGTAGAGTCAAACGCGGCGGTAAAAGCCGCTGCTGCTGACAGCATCAGCAACTTCAGGAGTAAGTTGCTTCGAGATTTTTTTTCGACAGACGCTCAACTGCGGAAAACCTCGTTTTCTCAACTCCTCGAAGCCTATGGCAACGATGCCACGATTGTTGGGGAGCTACTGGAGCTGGCACAAGCGAGGAACGGTAACCGGGATGCAATGGTAAACACGCTCGCCCTTCTTGCTCTTCTGCCCACCGACTTGCTCGCTCCTCACGTCGGTGACATTGGCTCGCTGGCCAACGCTGTGCGTGGCAATGGTCCTGTGACCAGGGACCGTCTACGCGATCTGTATCAGGTCGTGCCCTGCCCTGGGGTTGAGGAGACGGTGCGCGACTCCTATCTGCTCGAGCAGAACCGGTTCATTGGCTTCGATAATGACAAACTGGCCTTGCTCGCCTATCAGGTTTCTGCCACTGAAGTCGCGTTTGGCGTCAGCCTGACTGCTGGAGGGCTGGTTATTGATAAGTTCACCCTGGCCTCTGGCGGGCAGGCGAGCGTGTTCTTCAACGGTGTCGTCTACCTTGTGAACCTGAACACAATCAGAAGCCAGCCAGTGACTGGTGATCTTCAGGCCAACGTGTCTATCGCCATGCAGGCATGCATATAGTGGCAATTTCTTCGCATCTTGAGGTGAAGTACGACAGCGACTGGTACGTGCAGCTCTGCGACCCGGACGGGCGCCTTGTCGATATCTGTTCGCCGTGGTCTGACGACGAATAGGCCGGGCGGTTCGCAAAGCATGGATGCTGGGTTACTCTCGGGCTAATGAAGCTCGTCAAGGTATTTTCCAGTGCTGCCAACGCACCTACCGTCGCCGGCATGGCGGAGGCCAAGGGCGTTCGCCTGTTGTCCGATGAAGTGGAAGAGGATGAGGGCATCCACCTGCTGGAACTGATGGTGTCTGACGAAAAACTGCAGGGGGTCATGGATACCCTGCAGAGCCTGTTTCGCTCCAACCCCGATGAAGTGGTGATGGTGGTGCCCCTGGAGGCCTACCTGCCGAAATCCAGTGACGCGGAACGCAAGGAAGAAGACAAGGCGGTGGCCACGCGCGAGGCCCTGTTTGACCAGGCCGAGAAATCCGCGCGGCTCGACAGGAACTACCTGGTGCTGGTGGCACTTTCCACCCTGGTGGCCGCCATCGGCCTGCTGGAGGACAACGTGGCGGTGGTGATCGGCGCCATGGTGATTGCACCGTTGCTGGGGCCCAACCTTGCCCTCGGGCTCGGCTCCGCACTGGGAGACAGTCAGTTGATTCGCCAGGCCCTGGGCAGCAGCGCCGCTGGCTTGAGCCTGGCGCTGGGCATTTCACTGCTATTGGGCCTGGTGCTGCCGGTGGAACCCACCAGTGAGGAGCTGATGGCGCGCACGCACGTGGGGCTTGACGCGATTGCCCTGGCCCTGGCTTCCGGCGCAGCGGCGGCGCTCTCCCTGACCACCGGCCTGTCCAGCGTGTTGGTGGGCGTGATGGTCGCAGTGGCGCTGCTGCCGCCGACGGCCACGGTCGGGCTGATGCTTGGCGCTGGCCACCTGGAACTGGCCGGCATGGCGGGCCTGTTGCTGGTGGTCAATATTGTGTCGGTGAACCTGGCTGCCAAGCTGGTGTTCCTGTTCAGGGGCATTCGCCCGCGCACTGGCACTGAGCGGCGGCTGGCAAGGCAGTCGAGCACGATTTACCTCGCAGTGTGGCTGGTGACGCTGTTGATACTGGCGGTCGTGGTGTCGCTGCTCAAGGGCTGATCGACCTGCAAGCCCGGTTATCGTGGCCTACACTCTGTCGTCTGAGGCGGTATACACTAAACAAAAACTATAACGGGAGTTGCCCATGCATCGACGCAAGTTCTGCCAGGCGGCGCTGTTCGCTGGTGGTGCCCTGGCTGTATCACCCTGGCTACGTGCCGCAGGCGCCGAGGTCATGGCAACGACAACCGGGGGCAAGGAACTGACCATTGCCGCCAGCGCTGTCGATGACCTCGCCGCGGGGCTGCGCGGGCCATTGCTGCTGCCGGGCAATGCGGCCTACGAAGAGGCCCGCCAGGTACTGAATCCCACCATCAACAAGCACCCTGCGCTCATCGTGCAACCTTCCGGTGTGGCGGATGTAATGCGCGCCGTGCAGTTTGCACAGGATCATCATCTGCCTACCGCCATCAAATGTGGTGGTCACAGTGCCTCCGGCAAGGGCACCGTGAATGGAGGCCTGCAGATAGATCTCTCCCGGTTTCGCCATGTGCGCGTCGACCCGGCGCAGCGGGTAGCCTATGTCTCCGGCGGCAGCCTGCTCGGTGCCATGGACCACGAGGCCCTGGCCCATGGCCTGGTTACCACGGCCGGCACTGTGTCTCACACCGGCGTGGGTGGTCTCGCCACTGGCGGTGGCTTCGGCCGCCTGGGGCGCAAGTACGGCCTGACCCTGGACAATATCAAGGCAGTGGAGGTGGTCAGCGCCGATGGCAAACTGCGCCGCGCCAGCGCCGGTGAGTACCCGGACCTGTACTGGGGCGTACGCGGTGGTGGCAGCAACTTCGGTGTTGTCACCGGTTTCGAATTCCAGTTGCACCCGATGAAACGCGAGGTGCTGCTGGGGAATTTCATCTACCCTTTCGCCAGGCTCAAGGACGCGCTGGCCTTCTACGCCGAGTTTGCGCCCAATGCCCCGGACGAATTGCAGATCGACCTGATCTACGGCTTTCCGCCCGGCAACGACCAGGGCTTCGTTTTCTTCCAGAACGTCTGGTGCGGCAAGGAATCCGAGGGGCGTAAACTGTTTGAGCACTACGCCAGCCTTGGCAAGCCCGTGCGGGAAACGGTCGCCATGACCGACTACGAAGTGATACAGCGCAGCGGCGACTGGGACGCGCCGCGTGCCACCGCGACGTATATGAAGGGGGGCTTTCTCTCCAACTTCACCCCGGGCCTGATCGACGACATCGTCGATGGCATGGAGCCCGGCGCCGGCCGTTCCACCATGATGATCTTCCAGCAGGCCGGTGGCGCTATCAGCCGGGTGGCTGCCGATGCCACCGCCTTTCCGCATCGCTACGCGGAGTTCAACATGATGGCCACTGTCGGCTGGACGCCGGACCAGGCGGCCGGCCCTCACAAGCAGTGGATCAAGGCCTACTGGCGCAAGCTGGCGCCCTACACCCAGGGTTTTTACACCGTGGAGGCCGACGATGACAATGCCAGCCAGTGGGACAGCAACTACCAGGGCAACTTCGCGCGCATGGTGGAGGTGAAGCGTCGCTACGACCCCGACAATATCTTCCGCCTCAACGCCAATGTGTCACCGGCCCGGGTCGCCGGCTAGATGAAGCTCCTGCTCGGCCTGGTCGTGTTGCTGGCGCTGGGTGCCGGCGGGTTCGTCGTGAACGAGGCGCGCAAGGAAGTGAAGTTCTTGTGCGGCAACTTTGGCGTGGGCGCATCCAACGACAGCGTACTCAGGCAGCTCGGGACCGGCGATTTTCTTCGCTACAGCATCTATTCTTCGCCGCAGGGTAGCCGCATCATCGTCGACAGCCTCTATACAGCAACTCTCTATCGCTGCGTGATTGACCTGGACGCCAACGGCAAGGTGATCGAGGCAGTGGCCGGCTTCTGACAGCCGGCCCCTGGGCAGCCCCGCATCGCGATCTGCGTTTACTACTCCCAACAGGAAACACTTCATGAAAGTCATAGCCCCGGCGCTGCTCGGCGCCTTGTTGATCCAGGCGCTGCCAGTCAGTGCCGGCCTTGACCAGTTCTCGACAGGCCCCGCAATCGAGGCATACGGGCCAGTGGCCTCGGTACCCGGCGCCTTGCCTATTCCCGCTGAAACCGTGTTCAAGGTGGCGTTCGATGTCAGGGTTGCGGGGCAGGGCGGCAAGCCCAACAGAACCCTGGAGACCGCCGCGCGCTTCATCAATATGCACACGGCATCCGGGCTTCCCGCGGAGAAGATTCGGCTGGCGGTCGTGGTGCACGGGCCGGCGCATCGGGACCTGCTGAAATCCAGTTCCCGCAGTGAGCCGAACCCCAATGCCCCGCTGATCGAGGCCCTGCTTGCCGAGGGAGTGCAGATTCATCTGTGCGGCCAGACAGCGGCCTTCTATGATGTGGGCGTGGACGACCTGCTACCCGGCGTGAAGATGTCGCTGTCTGCCATGACCTCCCATGCTTTGCTGCAGCAAGAAGGGTACACACTGAATCCCTTCTAGCTGATTAGCACCGGGTACAGGGAGCCTACCAACAGCAGTGCCATCATCCAGTTGAACAGCCGCAAGCTGCGCGGCTCAGAGAGCACGCCACGCAGGGTTTCGCCCAGCACCGTCCAGGCGCTGACACAGGGCAGATTGATAGCACCGAACACCAGGGCCACGAAACCGACCGCCAGCAGGCTCTGGCTGGGGGCGTAGACCGCCACAGCCGTGAGCGCCATGGTCCAGGCCTTGGGATTGACCCACTGGAAGGCCGCTGCCTGCCAGAAGGTAAACGGGCGGCCCTGCTGTCGTTCGCCATCGGCGGGCGGTGCCGCGGTCGCAATGCGGGCCGCGAGGTACAACAGGTACAGCACGCTGATGACCTTGAGCGCCGTGTAGCTGGCCGGGATGGCGTTGAATATGCCTACCAGGCCGACGCCTACCATCATCACCATGAACACGAAGCCCAAGCCCACGCCCAGCAGGTGCGGCAGGGTGCGCCGGAAACCGTAATTGGCGCCGCTGGCCATCAACATGAGGTTGTTCGGCCCCGGGGTGATGGAAGAGGCGAAGGAGAAGGCCGCCAGGCCGGTAAGAATCTCGATGTCCATGCGGTCAGTATCCGGGAATACTCGCCGAAGGTGCTTGCTTTATTGCGCGTATATCGGCTGAATACGCAACCTATGGCTGAACTCGACAAGATAAACAACAGAATATTGCACGAGCTGCTCTCGGACGGCCGCATTACCAATGCCGAACTGGCGGACCGGGTGGGGCTGTCGCCGTCGGCCTGCCTGCGGCGAGTGCAGGAGCTGGAGCGCAGCGGTGTCATCACCGGGTATCGGGCTGTGCTGGACCGGGCTGCGCTGGGTATTGGCTTTACCGCCTATATTGCCGTGGGGCTGTCAAACCACACCGCGGAGTCCCAGCATGCCTTTGAGCGCTCCATCGTCGAGTCGCCGGAAGTGCGGGAATGCCACAACATTACCGGCGCCTTCGAATACCTGCTGCGGGTAGAGACTCGCGACCTGGCCGCCTACAAAACCTTCCACACCGATATCCTGGGCACGCTGCCCCAGGTCAGCACCATCACCACCCACGTGGTCATGGAGTCGGTCAAGGACGCCAATCGCTGAGCCGGATACCCCGGAATCAGCTAGGCGTCCTCCCCGAAGCTATACTCCCGGCGTATCTCCACCACCTGTACCCGGTAGCCGCGATACCAGCCGTCGCGGCCGAGCTGCTGCCCAAGGCTGTGCTCCGGGTCGTTTTTCCAGCGGCGAATGGATTCTTCGTCATCCCAGTAGGAGATCGCGATCTCGGTGTCGCCCTCTGTGACGGCAATAAAGTCTCTGCAGCCGTAGCGCGCAAAGGCCAGGTCGCGCATCTGATTGACCATCTCTCCGTAGCGTTCGTCCTGCTCGCCGGCCCTGGCCCGAAAAATTACCGCGTACATGTCGTCTCCTCTTGTCGCCAGCTACATGAGGCCCGTCACCAGGCCCAGGCCCACCGCCAACAGCAGGGCGGATACGATATAGCGTACGGTTTGCAGGGTGATCTTCTCCAGCCATTTTCGGCCCAGGTAAGCGCCCATGAATGCCGACAGGCTGGCGGCGGCGACCAGTAACCAGTCGATGCCGGCCTGGGTGCCCAGGTGCATGCCGTACAGCCCCAGGCGAGCGCAGTCCACCATTACCGCGATCACCACGCCGGTGGCTACAAAGCTCTGCTTGGTCAGTCCCGCCTTGATCAGGAACATGCTGCGGAATGCACCCTGGTGGCCGGACAGCCCGCCGAAAAAGCCACTGAGCAGCCCGCCAAAGGGCAGGTACTTCGGGTCGATGGCAATGGCGGCGAAGCGTGGCCACAGCTCCAGCGCCACGAAGCCGACGATCAGCAATCCCACCACCAGCTTGATCGGGGTGATGGCCAGTTCACGCCCCAGTGCCTGGTATTCATGCAGGGGCGCCGCATCGCTCAGGTTGGCCAGCAGCACAGCACCGACAAAGGCTGCCAGCACCGCCGGCAGGCCAAAGCGCAGCAGCACTCCGATATTGGCCTCGCGACCCACCAGCCCCAGTTTGAACAGGTTGTTGGCCAGGTGCACAACCGCCGTGATGGCGACGGCGACTTCGAGCGGGAAGAAAAGGGCGACAACCGGCATCAGCAGAGTGCCGAGTCCGAAGCCGGAGAACAGCGTCAGACCTGAGGCCATACAGGCCGCGGCGCAGACCAGCAGGTATTCCATAGAACCTCTCTACAGCATGAAGTATCTAGAACGCGGCGTAGCGCCAGGAAATATAGAACCCGTAGCCGAGCACCAACAACCAGCCCTCGACGCGGCTGAAGCGCTGGCTGGCGGAGAACGCGAAGATCCCCATGATTACGGTAAACAACAGGCAGGTCCAGATGTCGATCAACGGGCCCGGCCCGATGGGCAACGGGGTAATCATGGCGCTGATTGGCAGGATCAGCAGGGTATTGACCAGGTTGGAGCCGATCACGTTGCCCAGGGCCAGGTCGGATTCCCCGCGCAGGGCGGCGGTAATCGACGTGACCAGTTCCGGCAGGCTGGTGCCTATGGCCAGCACGGTCAGCCCTACCACCGCCTTGGAGATGCCAAAGCCAAGGGCGATTTGCTCTGCGTTGCTGACGGTCAGCTCACCGCCCAGCCACAGGCCGGGAATGCCGACCAGTACGTACAGGAAGTGACGGGTATGGGCCTCAGATGGGGCGCGGCCACTGGCCTGGGCGATCAGCGGGTCTTCGCCGCGGCCGGCGAGAATGTCGGTGAGGTTGATGTAAATGAACATCAGGAACAACAGCAGCATCACGACTGCGTCACCGCGATCCACCTCGGGCGCCACGCCGCGCAGGACACCGTCCAGTGAGACCACCAGGGCGATGCCGGTGATCAGCAACAGCAGCGGCACCTCCCGGCGCATCACCTGCCCCTCCACCCGGAAGCCCCGTACCGCCACCGTGGCCCCCAGCACCAGCCCCAGGTTGGCGATATTGGAGCCAAAAATGTTGCCGAGCGAGAGATCAGTGGAGCCGGCACGGGTGGCCGACACGTTGACCGCGAGTTCCGGCAGGCTGGTACCGAAGGCCACCAGGGTCAGGCCGATGACCGCCGGTGGAACCCGTAGCCTGAGTGCAATATTGGAGGCGCCATCCACCAGCAGGGCGCCGGATACGATCAGGGTGGTCAGTCCCGCAATCAGGAGCAGCCAGGTCATGCCCGGGTCCTTGTCTCACCTGTCCTCACCGCAGTGTAGTTCAACAGGCAGTTGTCCGGACCCGGGTGGCACGGAATTAGCTATCCCGGCCGCGCTGCAGCAGCCAGTAGAACACCGGCGTCAACAGCAGGCCGAACAGGGTGACACCAATCATGCCGGAAAATACTGCGATGCCCATGGCCTGGCGCATTTCCGCACCGGCGCCGGTGGAAACCACCATCGGCAGCACGCCCATGATAAAGGCCATGGAGGTCATCATGATCGGCCGCAGGCGCAGCCGTCCCGCCTCGCGTATGGCGTCCAGGGCGCTGCGGCCCTCGTTCTGCAACTCGCGGGCGAACTCCACGATGAGGATGGCGTTCTTGGTGGCCAGCGCCACCAGCACAATGAAGCCGATCTGGGTGAAGATGTTGTTGTCACCCTGGCTGATGATCACCCCGGTCATGGCTGAGAGCAGTGTCATGGGCACAATCAGGATGATCGAGAAGGGCAGACGCAGGCTCTCGTACTGGGCCGCCAGCACCAGGAACACCAGCAGCACCACGAGCGGGAACACGATGACCGCGGTATTGCCGGCGAGAATCTGCTGGTAGGTGAGTTCCGTCCACTCGTAGGTCATGCCCAGGGGCAGGCTCTCATCGAGAATGCGCTCGATGGCAGCGCGGGCCTCCCCGGAGCTGTACCCCGGTGCCGGCGCCGCATTGATTTCCGCGGTCGAGTAGCTGTTGTAGTGCATCACCCGGTCGGGCCCGGCGGTGTCGCGCACATCGATGAACGAACCCAGTGGAATCATGCGGCCGTCTTCGTTGCGCACCCGCAGCTGGCGGATCTGCTCGGCCTCCAGCCGGAAGCGCTCTTCCGCCTGCACATTGACCTGGTAGGTGCGGCCGAACAGGTTGAAGTCATTGACGTAGATGGACCCCAGGTAGGCCTGCAGGGTTTCAAAAATGCTGTCGATGCCGACACCCTGGCTGCGCGCCTTGGCGCGGTCGAGCTGCACATCGAGCTGCGGTACCTTCACCTGGAAACTGGAGAACACACCGGTCAGGGCAGGGTCCTGCCAGGCCTGGTTGATCACCTCCTGGGTCACGGCATACAGCGCCTCGTAACCCTGGCTGCTGCGGTCCTGCACCTGCAGCTTGAAGCCGCCGATGGTGCCCAGGCCCTGTACCGGGGGTGGCGGGAAGATAGCGGTAAATGCCTCTTCGATACCCGCGAACTGTTCACCCAGCGCGCCGGCAATGGCGTTGGCCGACAACGCATCGCTGCTGCGCTCCTCGAACGGGTCGAGGGTGACAAACACAATGCCGCTGCTGGGGCTATTGGTGAAGCCATTGATGTTGAGGCCCGGAAAGGCCACCGCTGACTGCACGCCGGGCTGCGCCATGGCGATGGCAGACATCTCGCGAATCACGGCCTCGGTGCGGTCCAGCGAGGAGGCATCCGGAAGCTGCGCAAACGACACCAGGTACTGCTTGTCCTGGGTGGGTACATAGCCGGTGGGCGTGGTGGCGAACTGCTGCCAGGTCAGGCCCATGAGGCCGGCGTAGAGCAGCAGTACCACCGCGCTAAAGCGCGTCAGGCGGCGGATGGTGCCGTCGTAGGCGTTGGCGCTGCGCTCAAAGCCGCGGTTGAAGGGCCGGAACAGCCAGCGGCCGAACAGCCAGTCCAGGCCGCGCGTAAGGGCATCGGGTTTGGCGTCCGGCGATTTCAGCAGCAGGGCTGACAGGGCCGGGCTCAGGGTCAGCGAATTGATCGACGAGATCACCGTGGCGATGGTGATGGTCAGCGCGAACTGCTTGTAGAACTGGCCCGTCAGTCCAGACATGAACGCGGTGGGAACGAATACCGCTGCCAGTACCAGGGTGGTGGCAATAATCGGACCGGTCACCTCGCGCATGGCCTGTTGGGTTGCTTGTTTGGGTGCCAGGCCGTTGGCGATGTTGCGCTCGACGTTTTCCACCACCACGATGGCGTCATCCACCACGATGCCAATCGCCAGCACCAGGCCGAACAGCGACAAGGCGTTCAGCGAAAAGCCCAGCAGCTGCATGATGGCAAAGGTGCCCACCAGGGAGACCGGCACCGCCACCAGTGGAATGATGGAGGCGCGCCAGGTCTGTAAGAACAGCACCACGACCAGTACCACCAGCAGCATCGCCTCAAACAGGGTCTGCACGACCGCATCAATGGAATTGCGCACGAACACCGTGGGGTCGTAGACGATGCTGTAATCCATGCCCACCGGGAAGGATTCCTTCAGCTCGGCCATGGTGGCACGCACCCGGTCAGACACTTCGATGGCGTTGGAGCCTGGCGCCTGGAAGATCGGCAGTGCCACGGCGGGACGGTTGTCCAGCAGTGAACGCAGGGCATAGCTGTCGGCGCCCAGCTCGATGCGAGCCACGTCCTTGAGATAGGAGAGCTGGCCGTCGTCGCCCACCTTGATGATGATGTCGCCAAACTCCTCCGGGGTCTCCAGGCGACCTTTTACGTTGATCAGCAGCTGGAAGTCGGCGTTGCCGGCGGGCTGGGCGCCGAGGCTTCCGGCCGCGGCCTGCTGGTTCTGTTCGCGAATGGCGGCAACGATGTCGCCGGGGTTGAGGCCCAGTGCAGCGACCTTGTCCGGGTCCAGCCACACCCGCATGCTGAATTCACCGGCGCCGAACAGCCGCACCTCACCCACACCGTTGATGCGGGCCAGTTCGTCCTTGACCCGCAGGTGAGCGTAGTTGGACAGGTACAGCATGTCACGGCTGTTGTCGGGGGAGGTGAGGTGCACCACCATGGTCAGGTCGGGTGAGGACTTGTTGGTGACCACGCCCAGGCGCTGCACTTCAATGGGCAGGCGCGGCAGGGCACGGTCGACCCGGTTCTGCACCATCACCTGGGCCGCGTCCGGGTCAGTGCCGATGGCGAAGGTTACGGTCAGGGTCATGCGGCCGTCGGAGGTAGCCTGGGAGGACATGTACAGCATGTTGTCCACGCCGTTGATTTCCTGCTCCAGGGGGGAGGCGACGGTTTCCGCAATCACCTTGGGGTTGGCGCCGGGGTAGCTGGCGGCCACGACGACAGTAGGCGGCACGACCTCGGGGTACTCGGTAATGGGCAGCTGCCAGACCGCCAGTGCGCCGCCGATAAAGATCAGCAGGGAGATCACGCTGGCGAAGATGGGGCGCTGGATGAAGAACTGTGAGAAATTCATGGCGTAAGCCTCTGTGATCCTTGCTTATAAAAAGGGGCAGCCACGCTGCCCCTGCGGTGGTTGGTGCAGCCTTAGCTGCCCCAGTGCTTGATGGTCCAGCCGGAACCCTCGGGCACGGCCACGCTTTCCGCCAGCATCTGCTCGTTGGAGCGGCTGGTGGCACGAGCTTCCAGGGCCAGCAACTCAGCCTGCTGGCGCTCGCTGATCATGCTGTCCGTAGTGGTGTCTACCACGGTACCCGGGCGCACCCGCTGCAGTCCGTTGACGATCACGCGGTCGCCATCGGCCAGGCCGCTGTTGACAATGCGCAGGCCGGCCATGCGCTCGCCGAGTTCCACGGCGCGGTACTGGACGGTGTCGTCGGCATCGACAACCAGGACATAGCGCGTGTCGAGATCGGTACCCACAGCCTTCTCGTCGATGAGAATGCCGTCGTGGCTACCACTGCCGGTCAGCATGATGCGGGCGAACAGGCCGGCCACCAGCATGCCGTCGCGGTTGGGAATCACCGCGCGGCCGCGGATGGTGCCGGTGGTGGGGTCAACCTGGTTGTCGATGAAGTCAATATAGCCTTCATGGGTGAATTCTTCCTCGCCAGCCAGCGCCAGGAAGACCGGGGTCGGTACATGGCGGCTGTCGGGGCGCTCGCCGTTGCGGGCCATACGGGCATACTTGAGGTAGGTCTGCTCGTCGGCGTCGAAGTAGGCGTAGATCTCACCCGTAGAGACGATGCTGGTGAGGACACTGTCACCCGCGGTGACGTAGTTACCCTCGGTGATGTCAGCGCGGGATACGCGGCCACTGATCGGTGCGGTGACGCGGGTGAACTCCAGTTGCAGCTCGGCGTACTCGAGCTGGGCCGCGACCGCCTGCACCTCGGCGCGTGCACTGCGGTAGTTGGCCTGGCGCTGGTCGCGGACTTCGGCAGAGATGGCGCCGCGCTTGATCAGGTCTTCGGCGCGGCGTGATTCCGCCCTGGCCAGGGCCTCAGCACTGCGGGCACTCTCCAGTTCTGCCTTGAGGCGAGCGACTTCGGCGCGGAAGGTGCGGTCATCGATCTGGAACAGCAGGTCGCCCTGCTCGACGAGGTCACCCTCGGTGAAGGCCACTTCCGCCAGGTAGCCTGAGACGCGGGAGCGCAGTGCCACACTCTCGGGCGCTTCCAGGCGTCCGGTGAAAACATCCCACTCCGTGAGGGAGCGGGTTTCCACCTCGGCGACCGCGACGCTGGGGCGCGGGGCTTCGACCGGTTCCGGGTTGCTGCCGGCGACGGGCTCGCAGGCGGTGAGGACGATAAGAAGGCCGTAGGCCAACCAGGTGCTGCGTACAACGCTCTCGATAGTCATGGCTTTGATCTCCGGTGTTGATGTTCGATGGAGGCCATTATCGGGTTCACTAAAAAATAAAAAAAATTATATATTCGTATGTAATACATAATTTAATATGATGTATTGAGAATGCCCCAGAGGAGAGTTTCATGAAGCCCCAGGACCTCAATTTGCTGGTGGTATTTGACGCCATCATGACGGAAGGCTCTATTACCCGGGCCGCGGATCGCCTGGCCATGACACAGCCGGCGGTGTCCAACGCCGTATCTCGCATGCGCACGGCCTGGCGCGATGACCTGTTCGTGAAAAACGGGCGTAATATCCAGCCCACTCAGCGGGCGGTTGCACTCTGGCAGCAGGTGCAGGACCCCCTGAAGTCACTGGACCAGGCCATCGCCCCCGGTGGCTTCGAGCCGGCGACCTCACAACGTATATTCCGGGTGTCCGCTACCGACGGCGTGATAGACCTTGTGTGGCCAGCCTTGCGCCAGGTAATCGAACAGGAGGCGCCGGGCATTGCCGTGCACGTGCTGCCCTACAACATCATCAATGGTGAAGCCCTGCTGGAGAACGCCGAGGTAGACATGGTGCTGGCCGTGCAGGGCATGTTGAGCAGCGATTCCACCAACAGCCAATACCTTTACGACTCCACCTACCGCTGCGTGATGCGCAAGGGGCACCCACTGGCCAAACCCGACCTGAGCATCGAGGAATTTGCCGCGGCCGACCACCTGTTGGTGTCGCTGTCTGGTGATACCGTGGGCTTCACCGACCGCGAGCTGGCCCAGCAGGGCCTCAAGCGGCGTATCGCCATGACCCTGAACCATTTTCACGGCATTCCGCCCCTGCTGGAGGCCTCCGACCTGATCGCTGTGGTACCGACACTGGTGGTTGAGGACGCCATGGCCGCTGGCCGGCTGGCGGTGACGCACTCGCCGGTACCGCTGCAGGACAGCCGCCTGTATGCCTTCTGGCACCGCCGCCAGGACCGGGATGAGGGTCTGGCCTGGCTGTTATCGGTGCTCAATCGACTGTTGCGGGCCCGTGCGGCTGCCCACGAGCGAGTATTGCGGCGGCATTCCTGCCGCTAGACGGCGGGTTCGGCATCGGCAGCCCTTGAAATCTGGCCAACGGTCCCCATATGCCCGACATATCGCCACTTCAGCCACAGGAGATACGGCATGACCGCAGACGCGCACAAGGAAACCCTCGGCTTCCAGACCGAAGCCAAGCAATTGCTGCACCTGATGATTCACTCCCTGTACAGCAACCGGGAAGTGTTCCTGCGTGAGTTGATCAGCAACGCCAGCGACGCCATCGACAAGCTGCGCTTTGCGTCCCTCAACGACGAAGCCCTGCTCGAGGGTGAAGGCGACTACGCCATCCGCGTGGAGGTCGACAAGGACGCCAAAACCATCACCATCGCCGACAACGGCATTGGTATGAACCGGACCGAGGTCATCGAACACCTCGGCACCATCGCCAAGTCCGGCACGGCGGCTTTCCTGGAACAGCTCACGGGTGACCAGAAGAAGGATTCCCAACTGATCGGCCAGTTCGGTGTGGGCTTCTACTCCAGCTTTATCGTTGCCGAGCGGGTCGAAGTACTGAGCCGCAAGGCGGGCGACCCGGCCGAAGCCGGCGTGCACTGGGAATCCAGTGGCGAAGCCGAGTTTTCGGTAGAAGACATCGAGAAGGCCGGCCGCGGTACCACCATCATCCTGCACCTCAAGTCAGATTGCGAAGAGTTCGCGGACGACTGGCGTGTCCGCAGCGTGATCAAGAAGTACTCCGACCATATCTCCGTGCCGGTAATGATGGAAAAGCCTGCCGCACCGGCGTCTGAAGAGGAAGGTGAAGAGAAAGCCGAGGACGCCGCCCCGGAATTCGAGGCCATCAACGAGGCCACCGCCCTCTGGACCCGTTCTCGCAGCGAAGTCAGTGAGGACGAGTACAAGGAGTTCTACAAGCACGTTTCCCATGACTTCGACGACCCCATGACCTGGAGCCACAACCGGGTCGAAGGCAAGCTGGAATACACCAGCCTGCTGTACATCCCGTCCCGGGCGCCGTTTGACCTGTACAACCGCGAAATGGTGCGCGGCCTGAAGCTATACGTTCAGCGCACCTTCATCATGGACGACGCCGAACAGTTCCTGCCGCTTTACCTGCGCTTTGTGAAGGGTGTGGTGGATTCCAACGACCTGTCCCTGAACGTGTCGCGCGAGATTCTCCAGCAGGACCCGCAGGTAGACGCCATGCGCTCGGCGCTGACCAAGCGCGTGCTGGACATGCTGGAGAAGATGGCCAAAAAAGAGCCCGAGCAGTACCAGACGTTCTGGGAGCAATTTGGTGAAGTGCTGAAGGAAGGCCCCGCTGAGGACTTCAACAACCGCGAGAAAATTGCCGGCCTGCTGCGTTTCTCAACGACCCATACCGACAGCGAAACCCAGGACCAGGGCCTGGCTGACTACATCGAGCGCATGCAGGAAGACCAGGACAAGATTTACTACGTGGTGGCCGAGAACTTCAAGACTGCCAGGTCCAGCCCCCATCTGGAGGTATTCCGCAAGAAGGGCATCGAGGTGCTGCTGCTGTCGGACCGGATCGACGACTGGTTCATGAACCAGTTGCAGGAGTTCGACGGCAAGCGCCTGCAGGACGTGGCCCGGGGCGAGCTCGACCTGGGTGAAGAGGAGAAGGAAGCCCAGGAAAAGCTCAAGCAGGAAAGTGAGGCCCTGGTGGAGCGCCTGCAGGCGGCGCTGGACTCCCAGGTCCAGGAGGTTCGCGCCACCTCACGCCTGACCGATTCACCGGCCTGCCTGGTGGTGGGCGACTACGACATGGGTGCCCAGATGCGCCGCATGCTGGAAGCCGCCGGCCAGGAAGTGCCTGAATCCAAGCCGATTCTCGAGGTGAACCCCACCCACCCGCTGTTGGAGAAACTGGACGCCGAGGCCGACGAAGACCGCTTCGCCGACCTCGCCAGCATCATCTTCGACCAGGCCAGCCTGGCCGAGGGTGGCACCCTGGAAGACCCGGCCGCCTACGTGTCGAAGCTCAACAAGCTGTTGCTGGAGTTGGCCGGCTGATGTCCCGGTGGCAGCATCCCGGCACCGGGATGCTGCTACACTGACACGCTCACGGGGGAGACGGGGCAGCCTATGCCTTCACCACATTGCGTGGCTGTGCTCGGCGGCGGCAGCTTCGGTACGGTCATTGGCAATATCATTGCGGCAAACGGTCACGAGACCACGCTGTGGATGCGCAGCAATGAGCGCGCGGAAATCCTCAACGAAAGCCAGGAAAATCCCACCTACCTCCCGGGCTACAAGCTGGAACCCGGGCTCAAGGCCACCACCGATCTCCGCTCTGCAGTGGCTGGCGTCGACATCGTGTTTGTGGCGGTGCCGAGCAAGTCCTGTCGGGCGGTCGCTCGCGATCTCGCTGCCTGCATCGACCCCACGACACTGGTGATCAGTACCACCAAGGGCATCGAGGCAGACGGTTTCAAGCTGATGAGCCAGGTGCTGGCAGAGGAGTTACCGGATAATCCCATCGGCGTGCTGAGCGGGCCCAACCTCGCCAAGGAAATTGCCGCCGGCCAGATTACCGGCTCAGTCATTGCCAGCAGCCACGCGCCACTGTGCGAAACCATCCAAGGGCTGCTGCACAGCCGCAGCTTCCGCGTCTATTCCAGTAGCGATATGTACGGGGTGGAACTGGGCGGTGCGCTCAAGAACGTTTACGCCATCATGGCCGGGCTGGGTGCTGCGCTGGGCGTGGGCGAGAACACGATCGGCATGCTGCTGACCCGCAGTCTGGCGGAGATGTCCCGTTTCGCCGTCAGCCTGGGCGCTGATCCCCTGACCTTCCTGGGCCTGGCGGGTGTGGGTGACCTGATCGTGACCTGTTCCTCGCCACTGAGCCGCAACTACCGGGTGGGCTATGCGCTGGGGGAAGGCCAGTCGCTCGATGACATATTGGCAGACCTCGGCCAGGTGGCCGAGGGGGTGAATACCTTGAAGCTGCTCAAGGCCGAGGCCGACCGGCGCGACATCTACATGCCGCTGGTCAGCGGCCTTTACGCTATCCTCTACGAACGCAGGACCCTGGACGAAGTGATTGGCAGCATGATGTTGGCAGAGCAGCCACAGGACGTGGAATTCTCCCTGGGAGCCGGACACTGATGCGTGTCTACGTGGTGCGCCACGGCGATGCGGCACCGCCCCCCGGTGGCGGTGAACGCGCCCTCACCGATCACGGCACCCAGGACGCCAACGATGCAGGCCGGTTGTTGGCGGCGGAGAGTTTCGATTACCTGCTGTGCAGCCCCAAGCTGCGGACCCGGCAAACCCGGGACTGTATTCTGTCGGTCGCGGGTGAGGTGCTGGGTGACGTGGGCAGCCGCGAAGATTTGAGCCTGCTGCCGCCGTCCACCGAGCAATCGGTGGTGGACGCCATTGAGGGCTGCGGCGGCCAGTCAGTGGTACTGGTCAGTCACCTGCCACTGGTGGCGGAACTGGTGGGCTGGTTTGTCACCGGTGAACGCGGTTTCTATCCGCTGCCGGGCTTTCCGCCGGCAGGCATTGTCGCCCTGGATATGGACATTGTCGGCCAGGGCATGGCGACCCTGGCTTGGCACGCCTTTCCTCCGGAATTTTCCCCACAATAGCCCGTGCAGGAGCGTTACTTCGAGGTCTACGGCCGACGCCTGGCCGCACTGGAGTGGGGTGAGCCTGCAGGTAGGCCCGTGCTGGCCCTGCATGGCTGGCTGGACAATGCCGCCAGCTTCCTGCCGCTCGCCGAAAAGCTCATGTCGCTGGGCGCGCCGCTGCATATCGTGGCGCTGGATATGGCCGGCCACGGCCAGAGCGACCACCGTGCGGCGGACGGTGAATACAATGCCTGGAGTGACCTGCCGGACATCGAAGCGGTGGTGGATGTGTTGGGCTGGCAGCGTTTCGCCCTGCTGGGGCATTCCCGCGGGGCAATGATGGCCAGCCTCTATTCCGCCGCCCGCCCGCAACGCGTCGAGCGTGTGGCCTGGCTGGATGGCATCGTGCCGCCACTGGCGGACGCGGCCGACTATCCCAGGCAACTGGCGGAGTTTCTCGCCGACAAACAGAACCTGCTCGACCGCCCCGGCAGAACCTTTACCCGCATTGAAGATGCCATCATGGTCCGCGAACGCAGGGGGCTGTCTCCCGCTGCGGCGCGGCTTATTGCCGAGCGTAACCTGCGACCGGTGGAGAATGGCTGGTGCTGGTCCCACGACGCGCGCCTGCAGGGTGCCTCTGCCATGAAGCTCACCCGCGGCCACGTCGAAGCCGTGCTGGCCGGGATTTCCATGCCCGGGCTGCTACTATTGGCGGAGTCCGGTATGCGCCAACGCTTTGAAACGCCGGAACTGCCCGAGTCGATTCGGGTAGAAGACCTGCCGGGAGGCCATCACTGTCATATGGACGAGGCTGTGGACATCGCCGCTGAACACCTGCAGCAGTTTTTCTGCGCCGCGCAATCGGAGTTCGCCCCGTGAGAATCCTGTGCGGCGCACTGCTCCTGCTCTCACTCACGGCTGCCGCCGCGCCGCTGGAGGCGACCTGGCGCTACGCGGAAGTGTTCAATGAGAGCGGGCCGGAAACCCTGGACTACCTGCTCGGCCTTGGTGCCTACCAGAAGATTCACAGCCGCTGGCGGCTGGCCAATAGCGAGGTGATTCGCGGTGAGCTCACCCGGGTCACCTGGCAGGTGCAGGAAGGCTTCACCGCCGATGAGGGCTACGACTGGTACCTGGACCAGCTACCCGAGGGTGCCGAACTATTGTTCGAATGCCGCGGCCGCGCCTGCGGCTCCAGCGCCCAGTGGGCCAACCGCAGCTTCGAGCAGCGCATCCTCTACGGTCACGATGACCGCCAACGCTACAGCGTCTGGCGCGTCGAAGACGCAGGCAGCACCTGGACCCTGGTGCTCTACGGCGTCGACCGCGCCAACCGCCGGCACTTCATCCACCTCGACCGCCTGCGGCACATAGCCACTGCTGATGACCCCAGCTGAGAGGCTGGTCGGTTTTTTCCACTGAAGCCGCACGTGCGGCACCCGGGGCCCTTTCGGGACACGCTAAAAGCATGACGTCCATGTCTCGCTCGGATGCGGCCGTCCTGGCCGCATACGGTCCCAAAAGGGCCCCGGGCACCGCACGCGCTCTATCGACGCAGGTTGCAAGGCCGAGCTTCGAGTCGCTGTGCAGCGACTGATCCTCTTGCCGAGCGACTTGTGTTTTCGAACTCTGTAGCAATCGATCTGGAATCCGCACTACAGAAGGGTGTGAGCTGGGTGTACTGCCTCCCCGGACCGTGAACGGCCAGGACGGCCGTTCCCGAGCGAGACATGGACGTCATGCTTTTAGCGTGTCCGGGGAGGCAGTACACCCAGATCGCGCCCGTCCTACGGAGCAAGACACCCGGAAGCGGCTGTTCCTGAACGAGACATGGATGTCATGCTTTTAGCGTGTCCGGGGATAGGGGTATACAGTTCGCGGCCGTCCTACGGAGCGCTACTCCAACACCAGTAATTCTCGAGCGAGAGCTGGATCACATACTTTTGGCGAGTCCAGGAGGTCCAGAATCGAAAGGCCGGGCTATCGGTGTTGAAGGTTTACGAGCGAGAGGAACTCGGTGCGGGTGGTGGGGTTGTCGCGGAAGCTGCCCAGCATCGCGGAGGTTTTCATGACCGAGTTCTGCTTCTGCACGCCGCGCATCATCATGCACATGTGCTGGGCTTCGATGATGACGCCGACGCCTTCCGCTTCGGTAACGTCCATGATGGTTTCGGCAATCTGCGTCGTGAGCTGTTCCTGAATCTGGAATCGACGAGCGTACAGGTCGACGATACGGGCTACCTTGGACAGGCCCAGCACTTTTCCCGTGGGTACGTAAGCTGCATGGCATTTGCCGATGAAGGGCAACAGGTGGTGTTCGCACAGGGAGTACAGTTCGATGTCCTGCACGATCACCATCTCGCTGGAGTCGGAGGGGAACAGGGCGCCGTTGACGACATCGTCGACCTCCTGGCCGTAGCCCTGGGTCAGGAACTCGAAGGCCTTGGCGGCGCGTTCGGGTGTGTCTACCAGCCCCGGCCTTGAGAGGTCTTCACCACAGGCCTCGATGATTTGCTTGAATGCGTCTTCCATGCCTCGTTTTATGCCAGCGCGTGCTACGAATGAGGGGCGGATACTAGCAACCGGCTGTCGGCCCGGCAATTGCGGGGTACACTGCTGTTCATGAGTATCGAGGACCAGATCAAGGCGGAGCTGGAGACAGTCGGCGATGGCCTGCGCTGGGCCGAGGCCTGCTTCGAGGAAGCGGAACTGTACTTTGGGCACGGCACCGACAACGCCTGGGACGAGGCCCTGCACCTGGTGCTGGGCAGCCTGCAGTTGCCGATGGAAAGCGATCCTTCGGTGCTGGATTGCCGCATCAATGACAGCGAGAAGGAACAGCTGATCCGTAACGTTCGCCGCCGGGTGGACGACCGGGTGCCGGTGCCTTACCTCACCGGGCGTACCTGGTTTGCTGGCCTGGAATTCAAGATTGATCGCCGCGCCCTGATCCCGCGTTCGCCGATTGCCGAGCTGATTGAGCGGGATTTTGCACCCTGGTATGTCGGGCCACCGATCCGGCGGGTGCTGGACCTGTGCTGTGGCAGCGGCTGCATCGGGCTGGCGGTAGCCGCCTGGAATCCTGAAGCGCGCGTCGACCTGGTCGACATTGACGAAGAGGCCCTGGCGTTGGCGCGGGAGAACCGTGAGTTGCTGAGGCTCGAAGAGCGGGTGGAGATCATTCACTCCGACCTCTTCGAGGCCCTGCGCGGGCGCCAGTACGACCTGCTGGTGACCAACCCGCCCTATGTGGATGAGGAAGACCTCGCCACCATGCCGCCAGAGTACCGGCACGAACCGACCCTGGCGTTGGGGTCCGGCGTGGACGGGCTGGACATTACCCGCCACATCCTGGAGACCGCTGTGCACTTCCTCGCCCCGGACGGGCTGCTGGTGGGGGAGGTGGGCAACAGCTGGGTGGCGCTGCAGGAGGCCTTTCCCAACATTCCCTTCACCTGGATTGAACTGGAACGCGGGGGCCATGGCGTGTTTGTGCTGACCGCCCGGGAGTTGGCCGAGTACCATCCGCGCCGGGCGCCAACACAGGAGGCCTGAAGGCGCTATAATCGCGCTTTTTTTACGGGCCGGGAATTCATGTCGGGCAACAGCATAGGCAAACTCTTTACCGTCACCAGCTTCGGCGAGAGCCACGGGCTGGCGATCGGCTGCATCGTCGACGGCTGCCCGCCCGGCCTGGCGCTGTCGGAAGCGGATATGCAGGTCGACCTGGATCGGCGCAAGCCCGGCCAGTCCCGCTTTACTACCCAGCGTCGTGAGTCTGACACGGTCAAAATCCTGTCCGGCGTGTTCGAGGGCAAGACCACGGGCACGGCGATAGGCCTGCTGATCGAGAATGAAGACCAGCGCTCCAAGGATTACTCGAAGATCGCCGACCGCTTTCGGCCCATGCACGCGGACTACACCTACCAGCAAAAGTACGGTGGCCGCGACTACCGGGGCGGTGGCCGCTCCTCGGCGCGGGAAACTGCCATGCGGGTGGCGGCGGGCGCTATCGCCAAGAAATACCTCGCCACCCAGGGCATCACCGTGCGTGGCTACCTGGCCCAGCTTGGCCCCATCAAGGCCGAGGCCCTGGACTGGTCGCAGGTGGAGCAGAACCCGTTTTTCTGCCCGGACCCGTCCAAAGTGCCGGAGATGGAAGAGTACATGGCGGCCCTCAACAAGTCCGGCGACTCCATCGGTGCCCGCATCAACGTGGTGGCCGAGGGCGTGATGCCCGGTCTCGGTGAGCCAGTGTTCGATCGCCTGGATGCGGATATCGCCCATGCCATGATGAGCATCAACGCGGTCAAGGGCGTAGAGATTGGCGCCGGCTTCGATGCCGTGGGAGCCCTCGGCAGCGAGCACCGCGACGAACTGACGCCGGGAGGTTTTCGCTCGAACAACGCCGGCGGCGTGTTGGGTGGCATTTCCTCGGGCCAGGATATTGTGGTCAGTATGGCCCTGAAACCCACCTCGAGTATTCGCCTGCCAGGGGACAGTATCGATGTCGACGGCAACGCGGTGGAGGTGGTGACCACCGGCCGGCACGACCCCTGTGTGGGAATTCGCGCCACACCCATTGCCGAGGCCATGCTGGCGATTGTGTTGATGGACCACCTGCTGCGGCATCGCGGTCAGAATGCCGGCGTCCAGTCGCCCACGCCGACGATTCCCGGGAAAGTCGCCCCGGAATGATGTTTGGCAGCCGCAACCGCGGGCGCCGCACTGTCTTCCTGGGCGTGCTGGCGACCACCGTCTTTATCTGGGCCGCCATCGATCGATTTGACGTACCCGCCGAGGAGATGGCGTGGCTGATGCTCTACTGCCTGCTGGGCGTATTCACGACCATGGTGCTGGCAGCCATCTGTGTCGGCCTGGTCGTAGGGGTCAAGGCCCTGCTCAGGAGGCAGTCGCCTCCAGAGTAAACTCCATGTGCATCTCGTCGGCGATCTGGTCCAGCTTCTCTTCCAGTTCCTCGATCTCACAGTCCGGCGGCAGCGTCGCTTCGACCTGGGCATGGAACAACAGCTCCGAACTCATCGGCGCCGGGCTGACAAAGCTCTCGAGATCCACCACATTGATGCTGCGCTTGCTGAGCGCGGCGGAGATCTCCCGAACCACACCGGGACGGTCCGGTCCCAGTACGGTCAGCGTGACTATCCGCTGGTGGTCATCCTGGGCCCGGGTGGCGTCGCAGGGGGTAACACGCACGCTGATACCTTCCGCATGTAGCGCGTCCAGGGCAGCCTCCAGGGCAGGTCCGGATTCGCTGGGCAGCGAGACACTGATCAGGCCGGCGAACTTGCCCGCCAGTTGCGACAGTCGGCTCTCCAGCCAGTTGCCACCGTGATCCGCCACCACGCTGGCGAGGGCCTCGACCAGGCCGGGGCGGTCGTCTCCGATGAAGGTAATGATGAACGTGCTCTGCACGGTGTGTACTCCACAATTGGCGGGTCAGCACGTATATTAGCGGCCTTGCAGACTTTGTGCAGAGATTCCCGACGACAACCCATGGCGCAGCTTGTACAGATTCCACCCGCCCGGCTGGCACCGGAAACGCTGACGGCGTTGCTGGAGGAGTTTGCGAGCCGTGATGGCACCGACTACGGCCTGCGTGAACGCAGCCTGGAAGAAAAGGCCGGTTCCCTGCGGCGCCAGCTCGATGCCGGTGACCTGGCGCTGGTCTATGATCTCGACAGTGAGCAGTACGACCTCTGCGACCGTGAACGCCTGGCGGAGCTGGACCTGTGAGCGCCGGTGATAGCCAGCAGGCCCAGCACCAGTTGGATGCCCGCGGCCTCTATTGCCCGGAGCCGGTGATGCTGCTGCACAAGGCGGTGCGCGAGATGGCCAGCGGCGAACTGCTGGCGGTGCAGGCCACCGACCCCTCCACCCAGCGCGATATCCCGCGCTTTTGCACGTTCCTCGGTCACGAACTGGTAGAGGAAGTCGTCGAACAGCGGGCAGAGGGCGACGAGTTCCATTACCTGATTCGCAAGCAGTGAACCACGCCGCCACCATCGAAGCCGTGTTTGCGGACTGTTTTTACGCAGATTACCGCACCCACCTGCGCGGCGGCGCCAGCGAACCCCTGTACATGCCGGCACAGCGCCGCTCGGGTGACGCGGTGATTCACTACCGGGAAGATTTTGCCGCCAGTGCCCTGCACGAGGTGGCCCACTGGTGTATTGCCGGCCGCGAGCGGCACTGTCTGGAAGACTACGGTTACTGGTATGCAGCCGATGGTCGCGATGTGGAACAACAGCGCGCCTTCGAGTCTGTCGAGGTCAGGCCCCAGGCGGTGGAGTGGCACCTGGCGCTGGCCGCATGCGTGCCGTTTCGCGTCAGCGTCGACAACCTCAATGCCCCCGCAACCAGTCACCGGGGATTTGCGCGGGCCGTCCTGGCCCAGGCGCGGCGTTTCTGCCGTGATGCGCTGCCCGCCCGCGCCGAGACCTTCCGGTCGGCGCTGGCGATGCGGTTCGGCGGTGCGGCTGAGCCTGCCCCTGAGGACTTCCAGTTGCCCGGCAGTGAGGCTGCCCACCGGTGAGTGGGCAGGCACTGCTGGTCGACGCCAGTATCTACATTTTTCGCGCCTACTTCTCACTGCCGGAGCGCTGGCACAGCCCGGAGGGATACCCGCTGAATGCGGTCTATGGCTACACCAGCTTCCTGGTGGACCTGCTGGTACAGCTGCCGGAGGACGCGGTGCTGGCTGCCGCCTTCGATGAAAGCCTGGGCAGTTGCTTTCGCAACGATTTCTACCCGGCCTACAAAGCCAGCCGCGAGTTGCCCGACGAGGCGCTGGCCTACCAACTCAATGCCTGCCGGGCGGTGACCGAGAGTCTCGGTATTCCCTGCCTGGGTGGCAAGCGCTACGAGGCCGATGACTATATCGCCACCCTGGCAGCGCAGGCGCGAACGGCCGGGCAGGCGGTTACCGTGGTCAGCCGCGACAAGGACCTGGGGCAACTGCTGCTCGCGGAAGGCGATCGCCTCTGGGATTTTGCAGCCGACAGTTACCTGGATGCCGCCGGTTTCCAGGAGCGCTTCGGCGTGGCGCCCTCGCAGTTCCCTGACTACCAGGGACTGGTGGGGGATGCCATCGATGATATCCCCGGCGTCCCTTCCATCGGCGCCAAATCCGGGGCTGTGCTGATCAGCGCCTTTGGCGACCTGGAGACCCTGGGGGTAAACCGCCAGGCGCTGGACGGCCTCGGATTGCGCGGTGTTGCCCGCATCAGCCAGGCCCTGGAAGACCACTGGGAGCAGGCCCTGCTGTCGCGGCAGCTGGCCCGGCTGGAGACCGCGGTGCCCGATGTGGCGTTACCGGCGCCGTTCGCAGCGTCGCGAGACGCTATTGATGCGACGTTGGACTATCTCCAGGAGATCGAGCTCAGCGGCGCCGTGCTCGGCCGTCTCAAGCGCCTGGGGGGCGGGCTGTGAAACTGCTGGTAGATCGCAACATGGCGGGAATCGAAGCACTGGAAGCCTTTGGCGAGGTGGAGCGCTTCGATGGCCGGGCGCTTGAAGCGGCGGCGCTGAGGACTGCCGACGCGCTGCTGGTGCGCTCCGTGACTCAGGTGAATGATGCCCTGCTGATGGACAGCTCCCTGTGTTTCGTCGGTTCTGCCACCAGTGGTATCGACCACGTCGACCAGGCGGCACTGGCAGCGCGTGGAATACCCTTTGCCTATGCTCCCGGGTCAAACGCGGACTCGGTGGTGGACTATGTGTTGAGCGCGCTGTGTCATCACCCGGCGCAGTTAGCCGGCCTGCTGGAGGGAGACACCCTGGGTATTGTCGGTTACGGGCATATTGGCCGGCGCCTGCACCAGCGCATGGCGCGCCTGGGTATTCGCTGCCGGGCCTATGACCCCTGGCTGGATGGCCTGGAGGCCCTGTGTGGCCTGGAGGAGCTCTTGGCCTGCCCGGTGGTCTGCCTGCATGCCGCGCTGACCCGGGAGCACCCCTGGCCGAGCGAGCACATGCTGGACCTCGAGCAACTCTCATCACTCACGGCGGAGGCCCTGCTCATCAACGCCGGGCGCGGTGAATTGATTGCCACCGAGGTATTGCGCTCACTGGCAAGCCGTCGCCCGGATATCCACCTGGTGCTGGATGTCTGGGAAGGGGAGCCCGCTGTCGATGAAGCCCTGCTGGCGGCGTGCCGCTTCGGGACTGCTCATATCGCCGGATACAGCACCGACGGCAAGCTGCGCGCCACCCGCATGCTGGCCGGGGCGCTCAGCAAGGCGCTGGGTCTCGCGCCGGAGGTGGCGGCAGTGGCAGAGCTGGACCCGGTATCGGTGCGGGTGCCAGCCGGACTCAAGGGGCAGGAACTACTGACCTGGCTGGTGGCACAGGTCTACGACCTCAGCGAGGATGATGCGATGTTGCGGTCCAGGGTGCCGGCCGGCTTTGATCCGCTGCGCAAGGGCTATCGATTGCGCCGTGAACTCGGTGCGCTGCGTATTGACAACTTCTCGATGCTCGACAGTGACAGCCGGGCACTGTGCCAGGCTTTGCTGGTTTTCCCACCGATTGCTTAAGGAATAGGGCTTTATGCTGAAAATAGGCCTGCTGGTGAATCCCTATGCCGGGCTCGGTGGCCCGGTTGGGCTCAAGGGCAGTGACGGCGCCGACATTCGCGATGAGGCGCTGAAGCGTGGCGCCCGGCCCCGTGCCATCGAGCGCGCGCACCGCGCCCTGGCAGCGCTGGTCGGCGCGGATATCGAGATTGTCTGTTGGGAAGGCGCGATGGGCAGCGCAGCACTGGAGGGACTGGAGCTTGACTGGCAGTCCTGTGGCAAGCCCAACGCGGAACCGACCACGGCGGAAGACACTGCGCGGGCGGCGCAGGCAATCGCTGCACAACAGCCCGACGTATTGGTGTTTGCCGGCGGTGACGGCACCGCCCGGGATATTCTCGACGCGGTGGGGGATCGGGTGGCGGCGCTGGGGATTCCCAGCGGCGTGAAAATGCATTCCGCCGTCTACGCGGTGTCGCCGGAAGCCGCCGGTGAGCTGCTCAAGCGCCTGGCCAGCGCGGGCCTGGTGAACGTGGAACTGCGCGAGGTGCGCGACATCGACGAAGACGCTTTCCGCCAGGGCGTCGTCAAGGCTCGCTTCTACGGTGAGTTGCTGACACCGGAAGAAGGGCACTTCCTGCAGCGCACCAAGGTGGCTGGCGTGGAGTCCGAGGCACTGGTGGCGGAGGATATCGCCGCTGACATCGTCGAGTCGCTCGTCCCTGGCCGAATCTACCTGATGGGTCCCGGCAGCACCACCGCCGCCATCATGGCAGAACTGGGCCTGCCCAATACGCTGCTCGGCGTGGATGCATTCTGTGACGGAGAGCTGTTGCTGAGCGATGCCGGCGAGGCGGAGTTGCTCACCCTGCTGGAGCGAGAAGCCAAACCTGCCGAGATTATTGTTACGGCCATCGGCGGCCAGGGGCATGTATTTGGTCGCGGCAACCAGCAGTTCAGCCCGGCTGTGCTGCGCACTGTGGGGCTGGACAACATCACCATCGTGGCCGGCAAGGGCAAGATCAAGGGGCTGAACGGTGAGCCTTTGCTGGTCGACACCAATGACCCGGCCCTGGATGCGGAGCTGTGTGGTTACCGCAAGGTGGTAACCGGATACCATGACGCCATTCTCTACCCGGTGGCCACGCTGCCGGGCATCGACGACTGAAGCTGGGAGGGACACCATGCACACCATCACCCGGATCCTGCTGCTGGGTACGCTGCTGACATTGCTGGCGGCCTGCGCCAGGGAGGCAAGCCCGCCGCAGCAGGCCAGCTTTGCCAGCATTGTCGGGGCATCCGACCAACGTAGCGGCTTCTACAACCTCCATTGGCACGCAGGTGACGGCAAACTGTACCTGGAAATTGCCGAGTTCGATTCACCCTTCCTTTATGTGTCCTGGTTGGCGCGCGGGGTGGGCTCCAATGATCTCGGGCTGGATCGCGGCCAGCTCGGTGAAACCCGGGTAGTGCGATTCCAGCGCGTCGGGCCGCGGGTGCTGCTGGTGCAGGACAACCTCGATTACCGCGCCGAATCGGATGATGTCGAAGAGCGTAGTGCGGTGCAGCAGTCCTTTGCTTTCTCGGTGCTGGGTGGTTTCGATATCGCCGCGGAGGCCGGTGACGGCCGCGTACTGGTGGATGCCACGGAGTTCTTCCTGCGGGATGCGCACGGGGTGGCAGACAGTCTGAAGCAGAGCGAAGAGGGCGACTACAAGGCGGCGGCGGAGTTGTCCAGCATCTACCTGGCCAATACCCGGGCATTTCCGGACAACACCGAGATCGAAGCCATCGTCACCCTTACCGGCAAACCGGAAGGGGAGTACCTGCCGACCGTGGTGCCGGACCCCACCCAGGTTTCCATACACACCCGCCATTCGCTGGTACGGCTGCCCGACGACGGCTACACCCCGGTGCCCTTCGAGCCCCGCTCCGGGTATTTTGACCCGGCGTTCTCCGGCAGTTTTGCCGACTACGCTACGCCGATACACCAGCCCCTTCACAGGGCCTGGTTGCCGCGCCACCGGCTGGAAAAGAAAGATCCCTCTGCCGAGCTGAGCGAGCCGGTAGAGCCCATCGTCTACTATCTTGACCGCGGCGCCCCGGAACCGGTGCGCTCAGCATTGCTGGAGGGAGCGCGCTGGTGGAACCAGGCCTTTGAGGCGGCGGGCTATCGCGATGCCTTCCGGGTAGAGGTGCTGCCTGAAGGCGCCGACCCGATGGATGTGCGTTACAACGTGATCCAGTGGGTACACCGCGCGACCCGGGGCTGGTCCTACGGCTCCTCGGTGCGCGACCCCCGCACCGGTGAAATCATCAAGGGCCATGTCACCCTCGGCTCCCTGCGGGTGCGCCAGGACTACCTGCTGGGGGAAGGCCTCCTGCAACCCTACGGTGACGAGGACCGCAGCGTCGAGGTCGAGGCCTTTGCCCTGGCTCGCCTGCGCCAGCTTTCCGCCCACGAGGTCGGTCACACCCTGGGGATCGCCCACAATTTCGCCGCCAGCGTCAACGACCGCGCCTCGGTGATGGACTATCCCCACCCTTTGCTCAAGCTCGATGCCAGCGGCGAGGTGGATATCAGCGACGCCTACGGCGTGGGTATCGGCGCGTGGGACAAACGGGTGATTCTCTATGGCTACCAGGACTTTCCCGAGGGCGTCGACGCTGACGCCGGCCGCGCCGAGATCATGAGCGACACCCTGGCGATGGGCCTGCACAATGTGGCGGATGTGGACTCGCGCAGCGTCGGTTCAGCCCACCCCTACGGCAGCCTCTGGGACAACGGCGCCAATGCCATGGATGAACTGGACAAGCTCACCGCGGTGCGTCGCGCCGTGCTGGACAATTTCTCCGATGCGGTAGTGCGCAAGGGGCGCCCGCTGGCGCAGATCGAAGAGGCGCTGGTGCCGATGTATCTCCTGCACCGCTACCAGGTACAGGCGGTGGGCAAATACCTGGGTGGCCAGTACTTCGACTATGCCCTGCGCGGTGACGGCCAGACCGGAACCCGGGCAGTACCAGCCGGCGAGCAGCAGCGGGCGCTGGCGCAGTTGCTGGATACCCTGTCGGTGGAATTCCTGGCACTGGATCCTGAACTGGTGGCGATGATCCCGCCGCGCCCGCCGGGTTTCCAGGCCACTCGCGAACTGTTCGAGCGCAGCACTGGCTCGGTCTTTGATCCCGTGGCCGCCGCGGAAGCTTCCGCACGGCTCACCCTGGATGTGCTCTTGAATCCGCAGCGGGCTGCCCGCATGAACAGGATGGCGGGGGATGGCCTGCCGAGCTTTATCAGTGTGCTGGAGGGTTTGCTGGAACAGACCTGGCTTTCCTCGAGCTACCGACCCCATACGGTCTTGAGACGGGCAGTGAATGACCAGGTACTGGTGGCCCTGTTGGCATTGTCGCAGAACCCGGATGCCACACTGCATGTCCGCGCCCAGGCGCTGCGTGCACTTCGGGAGATAGCGTTTGTTACCAAGGCCTCACCCGGTGAGCCTGATTGGAACGCGCACTATCGCGCCGCAAACAGCCTGGTGGAAAAGGCCCTGGAGGCGCCGCTGCCTGAAGAGTGGTCGGCACCGAAGCCGCCGCCCGGCTCACCGATTGGATTGAACTGAGAGCGTTACTTGTCCAGCAGGTAGTGCATCACCTGCTGGATAATGATCGAAGAGCCTTCCCTCAGGGCGCGGCGTACCTGGGTGACATTGGTCTGGGAGCGTTCCATCACCGAGGGCGGCAAGCCGTCGTCGACCTCGTCGTCGGGAATGCCCAACTCCAGTTCAGAGCGCGAGGACAGCAGCAGGAAGCCGCGTTGGGTGAGCACCGCCTGGTCGAGAGCCTCCTCGCGGATGGTCTCGGTGAAGCTGATATAGCCGGCCTCGGCCATCCAGGTCATCGCGCTGAAGCAGGCCTGGTGACGCTCCGAGTGCAGGCCGAATTCGTCCGGGGAATCCGGGCCTGAGATATCATCCACGTACAGCACGGTCTTGCGGGGAAAGGTCGCGTACAGGCGCAGGAAGATCATTGCGCAGTCGCGGTAGAAATCATCGATATGCAGGTCGGCCATGGTCTATTGGTCGCTTGCTGGATAAGCTTTTTTGAATTGTTTTGTTGGGAGTGTACAGCACATGAGCAAGGACCTAGAAGATAACGAGTACTGGCGCGACAAGCTGACGCCGGAGGAGTACCACATCACCCGCGAGAAGGGCACCGAGCGCGCCTTCAGCGGTGAATACTGGAATACCAAGGAGATGGGAGAGTACACGTGCCGCTGCTGCGGCGAAACGCTGTTCCTGTCCGACAGCAAATACGATTCCGGCTGTGGTTGGCCCAGTTTCTTCCAGCCCGCCGACGGGCAGAAGATTCGCGAGGCCCGCGACACCTCCCACGGCATGATCCGCACCGAAGTGATGTGCGATAACTGCGGCGCTCACCTGGGGCACGTGTTTGAAGACGGTCCGCAGGATGAGACGGGCCTGCGCTACTGCATCAACTCGGCGTCTATCAAGCTGGAAAAGAGCGAGGCTTGAACCGAGGCCTGGCGCAAGGTCAGAAGCGCGGGTAAACGCCGCGTTCGCAAATGGCCGCGCGGCTGCTTGTCCTGCCGGCTAACCCAGCAGCAGGTCGTCGGCACTCACGGTCATGCTGTTGGCGCGATTCTCCATCAAGCTGTAGCTGGTACTGTCGATGTTGGAAACGTAGTGCCAGTCGGCCGTGGTGGAGCCTGGAGTGAAAGTCACCTGCATCCAGCCGCGGTCACTGATGTTGGTATAGATCAGGTCGTCGATCAGGGTGACCAGCGGCGCTTCGAACAGCGCCGCGGCATCTGTGCCCAGGGCGCCTTCCAGGCCCGGCGAGGTCACACTCGGCGCCGCAAACTCCACGCCGACCACATTGCCCTGTGTATCCCTGAGCTGTGACGCCCAGGCGTTGTGGGTATCCCCCGCCAGTGTCACCAGCCGGGCGTTGACAGAAGCGGCATGGGTGAGGATGTCGTCCCGGTTGAAACCGTATCCGTCCCAGGCATCCAGGTTGTAGGGGATGGCGGAATCCAGCAGGGCCTGCTGTTCCGGTGTACGCTGGTCTTCCGGCGTATTCTTGGCGCCGACCGAGGCCAGCACGGCGGCCACGCCGGCCGCGAGGGCGTCGTCGTCCAGGTTGCTGGGGTCCAGCGCCAGCAGGATTTGCGCCGGCAGGTTGTAACGCCCGACCAACACCTGCTGGCCCAAGACCTGCCAGGTGGCGGTGCTATTGGTCAACCGGTCCTTGAGCCAGGCATTCTGGTCCTCACCCAGCAACTGCCGATTGGGATCGTTGATGGCCGCCCGGGCGGCATCGAGATCGATCATGCCGCCGCTGGTAAACGGCGCATAGCTGAGCTGCTGGTCGCGACCGATCAGACGGGTGTCGAGCATCAGCAAGTCGACCAGGTCGCCGAACTGGAACTGGCGGTAGATGACTTCGCGATTGGTCGACGGCGGCCGGATAGGCAGCCACTCGTACCAGGCCTGCAACGCCACGGCGACGCGCTCGTCAAAGTCTCCCTCGGTCTCCGGCTGGTGGTTCTCCGCGCCCTCGCGCCAGGTGTCGTTGGTAATCTCGTGGTCGTCCCACACCACGTAGAAGGGGTGTGCGCCGTGACAGGCCTGCAGGTCCGCATCGGTGCGGTACTGTGCATAGCGGGTGCGGTAATCAGACAGGCTGAGGATCTCGGTCTCGGGTTGCGACAGGCGGCCGAACTCCTCGGCCCGGTCACTGGCATAGCCGTCCACGGCGTACTCGTAGATATAGTCACCCAGGTGCAGTACGGCATCGACATCGCTATTGGCGATCTCCCGGTAAACGTTGAAGAAGCCGGCCGGGTAGTTTGAGCAGGAAATGACCGCGAAGCTGGTCGCCGCCACCGCACCGGTCGGTAGCGTGCGGGTGCGCCCGGTGGGTGACACGGTGTCTTGCACGATAAAACGGTAGTAGTAGCTAGAACCGGCCGCCAATCCCGTCACATCGACCTTGGCGGTGTAGTCCACCTCGACGCTGGTGGTGCCGTCGCCGCTGGCGACCACGTCCTCGAAGCCTTCGTCACTGGCCACTTCCCAGCGCATGCGCACCAGTCCCGGCTCTGCCGGAGTCGCTCTTGTCCAGATTATGACCGAATTGTCTAATGCGTCTCCGGAAGCGACGCCATGCTGAAAACTGGCTGCCACGCCCGGATCAGCGATGAAGGTATCGTCGCTGTCGGAGCATCCCAGCAGGTTCCCACCCAGCAGTGGCAGCAGTGAACTCGCCGCCAGGCCTTTGATTACGCGGCGTCGCTCGAAATTGGGCGGTGTAGAGTCGTGATCTGACATGGTCTCTCCGGTGCGGTGGATACGCACAATATGCCGTTTTTGCGTGTCATCTGCATGACAAATTGCGTCCAAAGAGTGGGCAATCCAAGGCTATAGGCGTCACGTACATCCCCCGAAGCTTTGCAAACAGGACAAGCACATGGAAGCTATTGCCAACAACGGAGCTGCAGTACAGAGCAATGTGGAACTTGCAATCAGTGCCGAGGCGCGCCGCGTGCGCGATGCACTGGTTGAACGTGGGCTGGAAACGCCCATGACTTACAACGGGTTGTCACGCGACGAGAAGTACCAGCGCCTCTGCGCCTCATTCACCGATGTGGCCGAGACCCTGGGGCTCGACCTGGCTGACGACAGCCTGCAGGAAACGCCCCACCGCATCGCCAAGATGTACCTGGATGAGATTTTCAGCGGCCTCGATTACAGCCACTTTCCGAAGATCTCCGTGATCGACAACAAGATGGGCGTCGAAGAGATGGTCAAGGTGGACGAGATATCCGTCACCAGCACCTGCGAACACCACTTCGTTACCATCGACGGCATGGCACGAGTGGCGTACATCCCCGGTGAGAAGATTATCGGCCTGTCCAAGATCAACCGCATCGTGCGGTTTTTTGCCCAGCGCCCCCAGGTGCAGGAGCGGCTGACCCAGCAGGTGCTGGTTGCCCTGCAAACCCTGCTGGAGACCGAGAATGTCGCGGTGACCATCGATGCCACCCACTACTGTGTAAAGGCGCGCGGTGTCATGGACGTCAATTCCCGCACCCAGACCACCTCCCTGGGCGGTGCCTTCAAGACCGACCCCAGCACCCGGGCTGAGTTTCTCGCCTGATTCACCCTGCGGGCGCCGCGGGTCTGACCGCGGCGTCTCGCCCCACTTTATCCCGACCACTTATCCCGTCCACATAGTGCGCTGAACTGGTGCCCTTTTGCTGCGTGTGCGCCTGACTGGGGCGCCCTTAGCCGGGTTCTGTTACGACTTTTGCAGCCCCATGCTCCGCGGGGCCTCTCCGCGGCGCCAGCCTTGACTTGTATCAAGGAGGTTGGCGCCGATACCTGCGTATGCTTTAGGCCTACCAATAAAGCGCGGTGCCTGCCTACGTGCGCCGCCACTAAGGGGGCATCGTATGTCGCGAACCTGGCACTCATTTCTTCTTTTAGCCTGCCTGGGCGCCGGTTCGGCGCTGGCCCAGGACACTGTTCGCGAGATCGAACAAGAAGGCATTCAACGTACCGGTGATGGCCGCGCCGTGCAGCAGCAGGTCGACAAGCTGCACTCGGAATCCCGCGACCTGGTGGATGAGTACTACGCTCACCTGAAGCTGGTCGACGGTCTCAAGCTCTACAACGCCATGCTCCAGCGACAACTGGAAAACCAGGCGGAAGAGATTTCCATCCTGCAGACCTCCATCGCGGAGGTGGCCACCGTAGAGCGGCAGATACTTCCTATCATGTCGCGCATGATCGACGGCCTGGAACAGTTCATTGGCTTCGATGTGCCCTTCCTGATGCAGGAGCGCCAGGATCGCGTGATGGACCTGAGGGCGCTGTTGCCCCGGGCGGATGTGACGGTGGCGGAGAAGACCCGTCGCGTCATGGAGGCCTACCAGATTGAGAATGACTACGGCCGCACCATCGAGGCCTATCGCGGCAAGCTGGACCTGGCTTCCGCGAGCTTCGATGCCGATTTCCTGCGTGTGGGCCGCGTGGCCCTCATGTACCGGGTAGTCGGCAGCGATGACATCGGTTTCTGGGACCAGCAGGGCAAGCAGTGGGTACCGCTGTCCTCGGGACGCTGGCGCCGCTACGTGGACCAGGGGCTCAAGGTCGCCCGCCAGGAGATCGCCCCGGAGCTGATCTCGGTGGCTATTGATCCCGCGCAGGAGGTGCAGCGATGAGCACGTTCAAGACCCTGACGGAAAAAACCCTGCTGCCCGCCTTGCTGCTGCTGTGCCTGGCGCTACCGGCGATCGCCCAGCAAGCCGAGGATGCGGCAGCACCGGCGGAAGAAGCCGCTGAGGAAGCAGCCGAGAATCCGGTGACCCTCGATGGGCTGCTGGAAGCGGTGCGCAGTGGTCGCCTCGCGGAGAGCCGCAGCAATGAGCAACGGCTGACCGAATTCCGCCGTGAGCGCAACCGGCGTCAGCAGATGCTGGAAGACATCATCGCCGAAGAGCGTCGCCAGGAAGCCATCAGTAAAGAGCGCGAAGCGCGCTTCGAGGAGAACGAGGCCGCCATTGGCGAACTGGAAGAGCGCCTCAAGGAGCGCATGGGCTCACTCAAGGAGCTGTTTGGCGTGCTGCAGCAGGTATCCAGTGATGCCCAGGCCCAGTTCCACGTGTCGCTGACCCAGCTTGAATTTGCCGAGCGTAACGAGTTCCTGATCGACTTTGCCGGCCGCATGGGCAAGGCCAACCGCCTGCCCGAACTCAGCGAAATCGAAAAGCTGTGGTTCGAACTGCAGCGTGAGATGGTGGAGTCCGGCCGGGTCGTGACCCAGACCATGCCAGTGGTTACTTCTGAAGGCCTGGAAGAACAGCGGCCAGTGACCCGGGTCGGCCTGTTCAATGTGGTGGCCGACGGCAAGTTCCTGCAATACGTGCCGGAAACCGGTCGCCTGCTGGAGTTCTCACGGCAGCCGGACAGCCGCTTCCTGCAGGGGCCGCGGGCCTTTGCCTCCGGCGAGACCGGCTACTTCCCCTTTGCTATCGACCCGGTTCGCGGCCAGTTGCTGACCATCCTCACCCAGGCACCCAACCTGCGCGAGCGTATCGGCCAGGGCGGGGTGATCGGCTATATCATTATCAGCATTGGTATCTGCGGTGTGCTGCTGGCGCTGTGGCGGTTCGTCTCCCTGTCGCTGGAGTCGCGTCGCATTCGGTCCCAGCTGGCTGACCTCGAGCACCCGCGTGACGATAACTCCCTCGGCCGTATCCTCAAGGCCTATCGGGAGGATCGCGAGCTGGATGTGGAGGCCCTGGAGCTGAAGATGGGCGAGTCGGTGTTGCGGGAAGTGCCGCATATCAACCGCCACCTGCCACTGCTGAAGATCATTGCCGCGGTGGCGCCATTGATGGGGCTGCTGGGTACGGTAACGGGCATGATCATTACCTTCCAGGCCATCACCCTGTTCGGCGCCGGCGACCCACGCCTGATGGCGGGCGGTATCTCCCAGGCGCTGATTACTACGGTGCTGGGCCTGACCGTGGCGATCCCCACCCTGCTGCTGCACAACGTGGTGCAGGGCAGGGCCCAGGTGATCACCGACATCCTCCAGCATGAGGCTGTCGCCGTGGTCGCCGAGCGTGCGGAGCGAGACCAGCCGGCATGATGGCGCTGATCGACGGCTACCTGCCCTGGCTGGGCGACCTGCTGTCGCTGGGCGGGAATATTCTCGCCCTGATCCTGGTCATGGCCTTCCTGCTTTGGACACTGCTGTGTGAGCGTCTGTACTTCCTGTACGTGACCTATCCCAAGCACGCCCGCAATGCCGTTAAGCTCTGGAATGACCGTGACGACAAAACCTCCTGGTTTGCGCACCAGTACCGCGACCATCTACGGCACCGCATCAGCGCTGAGCTCAACAAGCACTATTCATTGATCGGTACCATCATCAAGGTCTGTCCGCTGCTGGGCCTGCTGGGCACCGTGGGCGGAATGCTGGAAATTTTCGATGCCCTGGCGGCCACCGGCTCCAACAACCCGCGCTCGATGGCCTCTGGTGTCTCCAAGGCCACGGTATCCACACTGGCCGGCATGGTGGTGGCCATCTTTGGCCTGCTGATCGGCAAGTTTGCCGAGCGTCGCGCCTTTGCCGAGCGGGACCGCCTGGAAGCTCGCCTGTCATTTATTACGGAGGGTGGCAATGCTCCGGCAACTGCGTAAGGACAACGACGAATCCAACATCGACATCACGCCCATGCTGGACGTGGTGTTTATCATGTTGATCTTCTTTATCGTCACCGCCACCTTCATCAAGGAGTCGGGCACTGAGGTCAGCCGGCCGCTGGCGTTTACCGCTGGTCTGCAGGACAAGGCGAGTATTCTCATCGCCATCGATGCGGAGAACCGCGTCTGGATCGACCGGCGCAACGTGGACCCCCGCGGCCTGCGAACCATTATCGAACGTCTGCACGCGGAGAATCCCCGCGGGTCGATCGTGGTGCAGGCTGATAGACTGTCCAAGAACGAAACGCTGGTGGAGGTGCTGGACGCGGCCACCCGGGCCGGCGTCAGTGATGTGGCGATTGCCGCAAGTGAGCCCTGAACATGCTTGAACCCAGCAGCATAGATGCTATCGACCGCGCCCTGGCTACCCCCAGGGGCCTGCGGCACTGGATGCATGTGCTGGGTGCCCTGGTGGTGGGCGCGGTATCGGCGCTGGCCCTCGGCTGGTTCATGGACTACCTGATTCGAACCTCGGACATGCGCCTGGACGAGTCCGCCCGTGTACACGTGCTGGAATTCGTGCGGGTGCGGCGCGAGGAAACCGCCCAGCGCAAGGACCGCACGCCGCCCAAGCCCCAGCTTCAGGATACGCCTGACGTGCCGCCCATGCCGCAGGAGTCGATGGACGCAACGACCACGCAACTGGCGGTGTCTGCGCTGCCGGCGGATGCGGGATTGAACCTGCAGCGCGGCAGCATTGGTTTCGGCGCCGGTGAGGGGGATTACCTGCCAATTGTGAAAGTGGCGCCGATATACCCACAGCGCGCCGCGGTGGCAGGCATCTTCGGCGAGTGCCTGGTGGAGTACTCGGTAACGACAGCGGGCACGACCAAGGACGTCAAGGTCATCGAGGAGCGCTGCACGCACTCGGTGTTCTACCGGCCTTCCATCGAGGCAGCCAAGCGCTTCAAGTACAAGCCGCGCATCATTGACGGTGTGGCGGTGGAGGTGCAGGGCGTGCTCAACATGTTCTACTACCAGGAGGAGGAAGCCCAATGAGAACCCTGGTACTGCTGTTGATTGTGCTGCTGGCGGCGCCTCTGTCCGCCAAGGAATCCGTGGTGGGCATGAACAAGCGCACCTACGACACCCTGAACGAAGTGCAGATCTTCATGGAGGCGGAACAGTGGGATGAAGCCCTGGCTGCGCTGGAGGACATGGGCAAGCGCAAGCTGAGCGGCTATGAAACGGCGCATATGCTCAATATGTACGGCTTCATCTACTACTCCATGGGTGATAACGAGAAAGCCCTGGAGAATTTTGACCTCGCCCTGCAACAGGAGGGCCTACCCAATTCCCAGGTGCGCGGCCTGCTGAATTCCTCTGCACAGGTCTCGCTGTCCGTCGGTAACTACGTTGCCGCTGAGGGCTATGCCAAGCGTCTTCTGGAAGCCGAGACCGAGGCACCGCAACCGCTGAGCCAGGTCTTGCTGGCCCAGGCCTACGTGGGCCAGGAGCGCTGGGCGGACGCCGAAGGGCCGCTGAAGACCGCGCTGGCCATGCTGGAAGCCAGCGGCGCCACGCCGCGCGAGAACTGGATGGTGATGCTCAGTTCTATCTATCATGCCCAGGAAAAGTACGAGGAGATGCGCGACCTGCTCTACGAAGTGGTCAAGCTCTATCCGAGGGAGCGCTATATCCTCAACCTGGCGGCGCTCAACGGCCAGCTTGGCGAACCGGAAAAGCAGCTGGCGCTGATCGAGTCGCTGGAAGACGACGAACGCATCAACAAGAGCTTCCACTTTGTCACGCTCGCCAACCTGTTCCTCTCGCAGGGTGTGCCGGTCAAGGCGGCACGACTGCTGGAACGGGAGATTGAAAACGGTCGCGTTCCCGACACCCGGCAGAACCTGGAGCTGACTTCCCAGGCCTGGTACCTGGCGGGGGAGGAAGCCCGGGCCATTCCACCGCTGATGACTGCCGCGGAGAAGGAGCAGAGTGGCAAGCTGTTCCTGCGTATCGCTCGTTTGCACATGGACCTCTACCAGTGGGATGAGGCCGAGAGCGCCGCGCGCCAGGCGCTGGCCATGGAAGACCTGGAAGAACCGGGAGACGCCTGGCTGCTGATCGGTATGGCGCTGGCCCGCGCCAACGAACTGGAAGCGGCGCGCACTGCGTTTGTCCAGGCCTCTGCATACGACAGCAGCGTGAAGTGGGCCAAGCAGTGGATGCGCTTCGTAGAAACCGAACAGGCGCGTATTGCTTCGTTGACCGAGGAAGACGCCTGACGCCGGAACTTGGGTAGACTCCCGGGGTCTGTTAAGAAATCTCGGCAACTCTCCAGGGACAGGGCTACGGCATGTTTTCGCTTCGCACCACACTCCCGGCACTGGTCCTGGTACTGGTGGCCGGTTTCATCGTTCTACCGGCCTCCGCCGGTGCACCTGTCGGCGGCAAGGCGCCGCACTTCGTTCTGCCCGATGCCGGCGGCGAGCTGGTCAGTCTCAAAGACTTCCGCGGCAAACCCCTGGTCGTGCACTTCTGGGCCACCTGGTGCCCTTACTGCAAGAAAGTACAGCCCGGCTTGCAGGCGCTGGCAGACAAGTACGCCAGCCAGGGCCTGGTGCTGATCGGCATCAGCTTCCGAGAGGACGAAGGGACTGAGCCCCAGACGGTGCTGGAGCAGCGCGGTCACAGCTTCACTACCCTGGTTGAAGGCGATGAAGTCGCAGAAATGTACGGCGTGCGCGGTACGCCTACTACCTTGTTCATCGACGCCGGCGGTACCGTTGTTGGCGCCACGCACACGTCGGACCCCGCCGACCCGATCCTCGAGCGCCTGGCGGACCAGCTCCTCCAGGCCGGAGAGTAATGGAAAACACGGGCGCGAGCGTTGCCATCTTCATCGCCATAGTCGTTGTGGGCTTTTTCGCCTACCTGGCCAGGCGCATGGATAAGCGACGCCACCAGGACCAGCTGGAGCGTATACAGGAGCGTATTCGCAGAAGCGAAGCAAACGCTTCGCCCGCAACAGACAGCACGGCAGGCAGTGGGCCGACTGCCACGGCCAACGACCCGGGTAACGGTATACCCGACCCCTGACGCCCGATAACAAGCAGGATAAAAAAGGGAGCCCTGATGGACTCCCTTTTGTGGAATTTGGAGAGGGCCGCTCAGGTCGGGAGACGAGGCCAGGCGGGCAGCCCCGGGCGGGCAGCCCCGGGCGGGCAGCCCCGGGCGGGCAGCCCCGGGCGGGCAGCCTTCGAACTCATGGCCGACAGGCCACCGGAAAGAAAAAAGGGAGCCCGTTCGGACTCCCTTTTGTGGAATTTGGAGCGGGAAACGAGGTTCGAACTCGCGACCTCAACCTTGGCAAGGTTGCGCTCTACCAGCTGAGCTATTCCCGCAATGGCGTCCCCTAGGGGGTTCGAACCCCTGTTCCCGCCGTGAAAGGGCGGTGTCCTAGGCCACTAGACGAAGGGGACATGGTACAAGATCCTGCGAATTTTTTCTTAACAGATTCTGCCGGAGCCTGTGTGCTTCGTCACTTTGGCAGGGCGCTGGAAACTTCATCTCCCCGTCAAAGAGGCGCGCATTCTATGGTCCCCTTTGGCAAACGTCAAGCCTTGGGCCGGGAATTCAGGGCGCGGCCAATCTATTGCAAATTCAACAGCTTGGCCCGCTCCGCCCGGTAGTCAAAATCGCCATCGCCGGCCGCCGCCACGCGCCGTTCCTCGAGTTCCTGGAAGGCCTGCATCTCCTCGTCGGGCATGAAGTGCAGGCAGTCCCCGCCAATGAACCACAGCAGGTCGCGGGGGAATAGCGGGGCGAACTCCGGGACGTGGGTGAACAGGGTGCCAACCAGGCCGGGGCCGTCTTCGTAGACGTTTTTTCCCTGGGCCAGTTCGGCAAAGCCGGCTGCCAGCACCCGCAGCGGGTCATCGGCAGAGGTCTTGTCGGCCTCGGCGTGCAGCCGCTCGGCAAAGCTGGTGGCCAATGCCAGGCAAAAGTCCCGATATTCGCTGTCATTCATCCTTCAGTCGCGCCGCTACGTACTTGGGATATACAATACCGGCCTTTTTCCCAACCGCATACTCAACGGAACCCGCTATCCATGACGGCAGCGCTGTCCATCCGCGACCTGAGCAAGGTCTACGCCAACAACGTCCACGCCCTGCGGGGCATCAGCCTCGATGTGCAGGAGGGTGATTTCTTCGCCCTGCTGGGCCCGAACGGGGCGGGTAAATCCACCACCATCGGCATCCTCTTCTCATTGATCAACAAGAGCGGCGGCAAGGTAGAGGTCTTCGGCATCGATACCGATGATGATTTCCCCGGCGCCAAGAAGCATATCGGCATCGTGCCCCAGGAATTCAACTTCAACCTGTTCGAGAAGGTGGAGCATATCGTGGTGACCCAGGGCGGCTACTACGGTCTGCCCGCGGACCTCGCAAAAGAGCGCGCCGAGAAGTACCTGCGCAAGCTCGGCCTGTGGGAGAAGCGCAATGACCGGGCTCGGGAACTCTCCGGCGGCATGAAGCGCCGCCTGATGATCGCCCGCGCCCTGGTGCACGAGCCGCGCCTGCTGATCCTAGATGAGCCCACCGCGGGGGTGGACATCGAAATGCGCCGCTCCATGTGGGAATTCCTGCAGGAGCTCAATGCCTCGGGCACCACCATCATTCTCACGACCCATTATCTGGAGGAAGCAGAGAGCCTGTGTCGCAACATCGCCATCATCGACCAGGGCAGTATTGTGCATCACTCCAGTATGCGCGAGCTGCTGCGCCAGCTTCATACGGAGATGTTTATCCTCGATACGCGCCAGGATGTGCCTGCAGGGGTAGAGATCGCGGGGTTTCCTTGCCAACGTGTAGATGCCCACACCCTGGAAGTTGAGGTGGACAAGGACCAGGACCTGAACGAGCTGTTTGCAGCACTCAGCCAGCAGGGTATCGAAATTTCCAGCATGCGCAACAAGGCCAACCGGCTGGAAGAAATGTTTGTCAGCCTGTTGTCATAAGGACGTCGAAACAGAATGAATAGCTACGAGAAGTGGGTTGCCTTCCAGACGATCCTGGTGAAGGAGGTGCGGCGCTACCTGCGCATCTGGCCCCAGACCCTGCTGCCGCCGGCCATTACCATGACCCTGTACTTCGTGATCTTTGGTGCATTGATCGGCTCGCGCATCGGTGAGATGGGTGGTTTCAGCTACATGCAGTTTGTGGTGCCGGGTCTGATCATGATGGCGGTAGTCACCAATTCCTATTCCAACGTGGTGTCGTCGTTCTTCGGCGCCAAGTTCAACCACAGCGTGGAAGAGCTGCTGGTATCGCCGGTGCCGAACTGGGTAATTCTCGCCGGCTACATCACCGGCGGTGTCAGCCGCGGCCTGATGGTTGCAGTAATCGTCACCTGCCTGTCGCTGTTCTTTGCCGAGCTGAGTATTCACAACCTGCCGCTGACCGTGGCGATCGTGCTGTTCACGTCAGTACTGTTTGCCCTGTTCGGCTTTATCAACGCGGTGTTCGCCAATAATTTTGACGATATCTCCATCGTGCCCACCTTCGTGCTGACCCCGCTCACCTATCTCGGTGGCGTGTTCTATTCCATGGATCTGCTGCCGGATTTCTGGGAAGGGGTGTCGCGGCTGAATCCGCTGGTCTACGTGGTCAACGGTTTCCGCTACGGGGTGCTGGGTGTGTCCGATGTGGACGTGGGCTTCGCCTTCGGCATGCTGGCCCTGTTCACTGCGGTGGCCTTCGCTTACTGCATGCACCTGCTCAACACCGGCAAGAGGCTGCGCCAGTAATGCTGCTGGGGCAGGACAGCCAGGCGCCGCAGCAGTATGCGCCCGAGATCCTGTACCCCATCCCGCGCCGCCTGGCACGGGACGAGTTGGGCCTGCCGCTGGAGCTGCCCTTTTACGGCGAAGATATCTGGCACGGCTGGGAGTTGTCCTGGCTGGACGCAAACGGAGCACCGCAGAGCGCGGTGGCGCGTTTTGCGATCCCGGCGACCTCGGAAAACCTTGTGGAATCCAAGTCCTTCAAGCTCTACCTGAATTCCCTCAACCAGGAGGCCTTCGACAGTCGCGAGGCACTGGCGGCAACCCTGGTCAAGGACCTGTCCGCGGCGGCGGCAGGCGAGATCGAGCTTGAACTGTTTGCGGTGGATGACCTGGCGCTGGCGCCGACGCCCTTGCCCGGAACGTGTGTCGACGGCGAACAGCTATCCCGCCAGGCGGCGGAGCCGGATGCGGAAATGCTGGAGCTGGTTGATGCGGCCGGTGAGACCCAGCAACTCTACAGCCACGGGCTTCGCTCCCTGTGCCCGGTCACCGCGCAGCCGGATTGGGCGACAGTTGTCCTGAGTTGTGAAGGCCAGCGGGTGACACCGACCAGCCTGCTGACCTACGTTGCAAGCTTCCGCCACCACCAGGAATTCCACGAGCAGTGCGTGGAGCGCATGTTCCGAGACCTGCGCGCCGCGGGCCTGGAGCGCTTCAGTATCCAGGCGCTGTACACACGTCGCGGTGGTCTCGATATTAACCCCTGGCGCAGCACAGAGCCAGGGCGGGCGCCCCGGCTGCGCAGTATGCGCCAGTAATCAACCGGATCAGGCGTTGCCGGGCTTCAGCTTGCCCCAGATCTCCGGGCGCGCAATCTTCAGCAGCATGCGGATTTCCTCAGCGGCCATATCGTCACCGCGAGCCACGGCGGCCACCAGTTCCTGTTTCAAGCTCACCGGCTCGGGCTTTTGATAGAATTCAATTGCTTCCATGTTCTTCTCCTTCATTTCACCACCTTTGCAGTCGTTACAGCACTGCTTCAATGGTGTGTATTAGACGCCGACACGCGGTTCTGAAGGATGGCTGGTGACGACAGGCGCATTGCCGTGCACGCCAGTGATGTCGGGCCCTGTCGCGCTGGTAACTTGTGGGTGTTGTGGTATGATGCGCGCCCTTGCCGCAGCGGGCCCTGACGGACCGACTGCGACATCCCGGAGAGGTGGCCGAGCGGTCGAAGGCGCACGCCTGGAAAGTGTGTATACGGAAACGTATCGAGGGTTCGAATCCCTCCCTCTCCGCCAATTTGTGGCGACCCTTGCGGTCCCCTCGCAACGATAGGTAGTGAACCCCGCCAGGCCCGGAAGGGAGCAACGGTAATTATCGACTCGTGTGCCGAGGTGCGGCTGCTTGGGTCGCCTCCATTCTCTTGATATCTGAAATTGCGCTCCGTAGGGCGGTGCCGGCGTGACGGCTATTACCAGCACGGTCGCTAGCCGATTCCGGGTTTCTCGGAATTGGACCGGAGTCGAGGGCTTCTGTGTTTTCTTTCGGTAGGTCCGGCGCGCCCTGAAGGTGCTGGCAATAGCCGTCACACCGACACCTTGGCCACGTACAGCCATCATTGGTGAATGGTAGGGAGGCGACCCCGGACTGTGGTGGTGGGAAATAGCGCTTCGTAGTGCGGTGCCGACGCGCAGGCCGTTGCCGGCACGGTCGCTAGCCGATTCGGGCGTTTTCGGAATTGGCTAGCGTCCGTGCGCGCCAGGGCGTTAACGGCGACGCCTCGCTACAAAGCTCGGTCCATTGCAGGCGATCCGAGGGACGCAGCTTGGTGTGAGCGCCGGAGCCATTGGTGTATCCTTGGCGGTTTCCGAAGATACTCGTTCATCGTTTATGTCACATCAGGTTCTGGCCAGGAAATGGCGGCCCCGGATCTTTCGCGAGATGGTGGGGCAGGAGCACGTGCTGCAGGCGCTGATCAACGCGCTGGACCACGATCGCCTCCATCATGCCTACCTGTTCACCGGTACCCGCGGGGTGGGCAAGACCACCGTGGCGCGGATTCTCGCCAAGTGCCTGAACTGTGAGGTGGGTGTCAGCTCAGAGCCCTGTGGGGTGTGTGCATCCTGCATGGAAATTGCCGAGGGCCGCAGTGTTGACCTGATCGAGGTGGACGCGGCCTCCCGCACCAAGGTGGAAGATACTCGCGAGCTGCTGGAAAACGTGCAGTATGCGCCGACCCGCTGCCGCTACAAGGTCTACCTGATCGACGAGGTGCACATGCTCTCGACCAGCAGCTTCAATGCGCTGCTGAAGACCCTGGAAGAGCCGCCACCCCATGTGATCTTCCTGCTGGCCACCACCGACCCGCAGAAGCTGCCGGCCACGGTGTTGTCGCGCTGCCTGCAGTTCAACCTGAAGAACATGTCGCCCGAGCTGATTGTCGGTTACCTCAAGACGGTGCTCGAGCAGGAGATGGTCAGCTTTGACGAAGCGGCCCTGTGGCTGTTGGCTCGTGCCGCGGAAGGCAGCATGCGCGATGCGCTGAGCCTGACTGACCAGGCGGTAGCGTTTGGCAATGGCAAGCTGGGGGAAACTGAGGTCCGCAATATGCTGGGCACGGTGGACCTGTCTTTTGTTTACCGCCTGCTTGAGGCGGTGGCCGCCCAGGACGCCGCCGCGGCCCTGGGTGTCGTCGACGCCATGTCGGAGCACGCCCCGGATTACGCAGGCACCCTCGACGAGCTGGCATCCCTGTTGCACCGGGTGGCGGTGGCCCAGGCCGTGCCGGATGCGGTAGATAACAGCCTGGGTGATGCCGAGCAGGTCGCAGCCTTTGCCGGCACCATGACAGCGGAAGACGTACAGCTTTACTACCAGTTCGCCCTCACCGGCAAGCGCGACCTGGGCCTGGCGCCGGATGCCCGGGGCGGCATGGATATGGCGTTGCTGCGCATGATTGCCTTCCGTCCGGCAGCGGTGATTGAAGACGGAGTGAGTACGGAAACTCTTGAAGAGCGCGGCCCCGAGGTGACCGCCGCGGCAAAAAAGCCTAGCGCTTCGCAGCAGCCGGCGTCTGACCCGGCCGCAAACGCCTCAAGGGTTCCGGAACCCGCATCTCAGCCGGCCGCACCTCAGCCGGCAGCGCCTGAACCCTTGCCAGAGCCCGTAGCAGCGCCGGTCACGACGCCCACCCTGGAAGCAGAGCCCGCTGCCGACGCAGGACCGGCCCCCGCCCTCGCAGGCCCTGAACGCCTGCCGCTGGAACCGGCCCGCTGGGCTGACCTGCTCGACCGTCTGGCTCTCACCGGGCTTGTCTACAATGTCGCGTCTCATTGTGAACTGCGCCAGGTAGAGGGCAATCGCGCCTGGTTTACGCTCGATGAAAGCAATGCCTCGCTCTACAACGAAGCCCACGGCAAGCGGATTGCCGCGGTGCTCGGCAAGTACTACGAACGTGATATCGCGGTGGAAATTGAGCTTGGCTCGCCGCGCTATGAAACCCCCGCCCAGCGAGCTCATCGGCTGCTGGAAGAACGCCAGGCCCAGGCCCTGGAATCCATTGAATCCGACCCCGGGGTCAAGCTGCTGCTGGAACGCTTTGAAGGCAGCATCGACCGCGAGTCGGTCACCCCGATCAAACACTGAGGTACAGCGTGAAAGGCAGTCTCAACGACCTGATGAAACAGGCCCAGGAAATGCAGCAAAAAATGCTGGAGGCCAGGGAAGAACTCGCCAACCGCGAGTTCGAGGGCCAGGCTGGCGCCGGTCTGGTCAGGGTGATCATGACCGGGCGCTACGATGTGCGCCGGGTCAGTGTTGACGACAGCGTGCTGGGCGAAGACAAGGAGATGCTGGAGGACCTGTTGGCCGCCGCCGTCAATGACGCGGTCAAGAAGATCGAAGCCAGCAACCAGGACATGATGGGCAGTATGATGCCGCCCGGCTTCAAGATGCCTTTCTAGCCGCCGGTTTCCACACAGTGAGTTTCAGTCCACTTATTGAGCAGCTGGTCGAAAGCCTGCGCTGTCTTCCCGGGGTAGGCCGCAAGACCGCCCAGCGCATGGCCCTGCACCTGTTGGAACGCGACCGCGAAGGTGGTGTGCACCTGGCCGCTGCGCTCACCGAGGCCATGGCCGGTGTCAGCCATTGCCGACGTTGCCGCAACTTCACCGAGCAGGAACTCTGCACCATTTGCGCGGATACGCGCCGGGACAGCGGCACCATCTGCGTCGTGGAATCTCCGGCAGACGTGGTGGCCGTGGAGCAGAGCGGCAGCTACCGGGGCCTGTACTTCGTGCTGATGGGGCACCTGTCACCGATTGATGGAATCGGGCCGGAGGATATTGGCCTCGACCTGCTACAGGAGCGCATCCAGGGTGAAGACGTATCCGAACTGATCCTGGCGACAAATCCCACGGTAGAGGGCGAGGCGACCGCCTATTACCTGTCTGAACTGGTCAAGGGGGAAGAGGGTATTCGTATCAGCCGCATCGCCCACGGCGTGCCGCTGGGCGGGGAACTGGAATACGTCGACGGCAGTACCCTGGCGCATGCCTTCAGTGGCCGGAAACTGATGGAATAAGATGAACTACGAGCTGATCACCGACAGCACTGCCCTTGCCGAGCTGGTGCAACGTTTCGCTGCAGATGATGCGGTTATCGTGGACACCGAGTTCATGCGCCGCGATACCTACTACCCACAGCCGGCGCTGGTGCAGCTCTGCTTCCCCGGTGCGCCGGACAAGGCCTGGTTGATCGACCCGCTGGCTATCGAAGATGTCTCGGCGCTACGGGCGCTGTTTGACGATCCAGGCGTGATCAAGGTACTGCATTCTGCCAGCGAGGACCTGGAGGTGTTCCAGGTCTACCTCGGCACCCAGCCGCTGCCACTGTTCGATACCCAACGCGCCGCTGCTTTCGCTGGCATCGGCTTCAGTATGGGATACCGTGCCCTGGTGGAGGCGATCAGTGGCCTGGAGCTCGCCAAGGGAGAGACCCGTTCCGACTGGCTGGCACGCCCACTCAGTGATGCCCAGCTCGACTACGCCGCCGCCGATGTGATTCCCCTGTTGCCGGTTTACCGCCACCTGCGGGAACGCCTGGACGCCAGTGGCCGCAGTGACTGGGTGATGGAAGATGGCGCCCTGGCGGCGGCCGAGGCCGCCGCTCCGCCAGCGCCGTCTTATACCCGGGTCAAGTCGGCGTGGAAGCTGAAGCCCAGGCAACTGGCTGCTCTCGCCCTGGTATGCGACTGGCGTGACGAACGCGCCCGGCGCCTGGATAAACCGCGTAGCTGGATTCTTGCCGACAAGGTCTGTCTCGCGGTGGCCCAGCGCCTGCCTGCCAACATGGGGCAACTGCGCGGGGTGCCGGATATGCCCCAGGCCGTGGTGCGCAAGCAGGGTGAGGTATTGCTGGACCTGGTGGGTGAAGCGGGTGCGCTCCCGGACGAGGAGCTGCCGCCTGCCATGGGCAAGCCGCTGGACGCCGGCCAGCGGGACGAGCTCAAGAAACTCAAGGCCACTGCCGCGGCGCTCGCCAGGGACTGGGAGGTGGAACCCGAGGCGCTGCTGTCATCGAAAGACTATGAGCTGATGGTGCGCCTGGCCCACGGTGAGCCGCTGGAGCGGCCGCGTCGCTGGTCCGGGTGGCGCGAACAGGCGGTGGTGGCGCCGCTGCTGCAATCCGTTGGTCTGGAGGCCTGAGCCGTGATTTGCCAGGTCTACCGCAGCCCGCGTAAAGAACAGATGTATCTCTACGTCAGCAAGGCCGACGGTCTCGCCCGCGTTCCCGAGGTGCTGTTGGGCCAGTTCGGGGAACCCGAGCCGGTCATGCTGCTCAACCTGGACGGCAGCCGCAAGCTGGCGCGCGCCGACGCCGGTGAAGTGGTGGCCCAGATAGAGGAGCGCGGCTACTACCTGCAGATGCCGCCCGGGCCGGAAGAGCTGCGTCGGGACGCCTGAGTATGGAGCGGTTCTGGGAACAGAAATCCCTGGTGGAAATGACCGAGGCGGAGTGGGAGTCACTCTGCGACGGCTGTGCCCGCTGCTGCCTGCACAAACTCGAGGACGCCGACAGCGGTGAGGTTTACTACACCGGCGTGCGCTGTCGCTACCTGGAGGAATCCAGCTGCCGCTGCAGCGATTACCCGCGCCGCAGCGAGCTGATGTCCAACTGCATCGATCTCAAGCAGCACGATGTGGGCGCACTGCACTGGCTGCCGGACACCTGTGCCTACCGCCTGCTATCCGAGGGCAGGCCCCTGTACGACTGGCATCCGCTGATCAGCGGCAGCCCGGAGTCCGTGCACGAGGCGGGCATCAGTATTCGCGGCCGCGTGGTCTCGGATGAATTCGTACACCCTGACGGGTACGATGAGCACATCATTACCTGGGTAGACTAGATGCTGTCACCGGAAAGCTACCAAACCGCCTGGCTGTTCTATGCGGGCGCCACGATGGGCGCGATCCTTATCCTGTACCTGTGGGTCGGCTCGCGCCTGTCCCACGGCGTGCGCCTGGCGCTGGCGCTGATCCTGGCCGCGCTGGCCCTGACACCGGCACATCCCGGGGCCGACACCCAGACCTGGGCGCCGGCGATTTTTGTGGTTTTCTTCGAGCTGCTGACCACCGGAACCGAGGCGGCGGCACGGCCCTTGCGCTCGCTGCTGATAGCCCAGGGCATGGCGCTGGCCTTATGCCTGCTGGGCTGGGTGCTGTTTCGCAGCCTGCGCCGGTCGCCGGACCCCGCTGACTAAGGCACCGGCACAGCAAGCCGTTTCTTGATTCCACTCGTACCAGTCGGTAGGCTGGCACGTTCATTTTGAGAGGGTAAACACCAGATGAAGTTTGAAGGGACCGAGCGATACGTCGCGACCGAAGACCTGCGCATGGCGGTAAACGCAGCAGTGGAGCTGCAGCGTCCGCTGCTGATCAAGGGTGAGCCGGGTACCGGCAAGACCATGCTGGCCGAGGAAGTGGCTGACGCCCTGGGTATGAAGCTGATCCAGTGGCACATCAAGTCCACCACCAAGGCGCAGCAGGGCCTCTACGAGTACGACGCGGTTTCCCGCCTGCGGGATTCGCAGCTCGGCGACGAGAAAGTCCACGACATCGCCAACTACATCAAGCGCGGCAAGCTCTGGGATGCCTTCGAATCCGACGAGCAGGTGGTACTGCTGATCGACGAGGTCGACAAGGCCGATATCGAGTTCCCCAATGACCTGCTGGTGGAACTGGATCGCATGGAGTTCTTCGTGTACGAGACCGGCGAGACTATCAAGGCCAAGCACCGGCCGATCATTATCATTACCAGTAACAACGAGAAGGAACTGCCCGACGCCTTCCTGCGCCGCTGCTTCTTCCACTTCATCAACTTCCCGGATCGCGACACCATGCGCGAAATCGTTGAAGTGCACTACCCCGGTATCGTCCAGGACCTGGTGCAGGAAGCGATGGAAGTGTTCTTCGACGTGCGCAGTATCCCGGGCCTGAAGAAAAAGCCCTCGACCTCGGAGCTGATCGACTGGCTCAAGCTGCTGATGGCGGATGACATCCCCGACGAAATCCTCAAGGAGCGCGATCCCACCAAGGCCATTCCGCCGCTGTACGGCGCGCTGCTGAAGAACGAGCAGGACGTGCACCTGCTGGAACGCCTGGCCTTCATGCATCGCCGCGAGATGCGCCAGTAGAGCCAGTAGAGAAAAGATACCTGGATAGTAGGGCTGCGCCATGCTGATTAACTTCTTCCACGGCCTGCGCGACGCGGGTGTTCCGGTCAGCACCACCGAACTGCTGGTGCTGCTCGAGGGCCTAAAGCAGCGCATGGCCTTCGCGGACATGGACGATTTCTACTACTTCTCCCGCACCTGTATGGTGAAGGACGAGAAGTACTTCGACCGCTTTGACCGCGCCTTCGGCCTGCATTTCCAGGACCTGGAAGCCCTCGATGACATCATCGAGGCGCTGATCCCGGACGACTGGCTGCGCAGCGAGTTCATGAAGAACCTCACGGAAGAAGAGAAAGCCAAAATCGAATCTCTCGGTGGCCTGGAGAAGCTGATCGAGGAATTCAAGAAACGCCTGGAAGAGCAGAAAAAGCGCCACGAAGGCGGTAACAAGTGGGTCGGCACCGGCGGCACCTCTCCCTTCGGCCAGGAGGGCTACCACCCCGAGGGCATCCGGGTGGGTTCCAACGGCAAGAACAAAAAGGCCGTGAAAGTTTGGGAAAAGCGCGACTTCGCCAACCTCGACGACTCGGTAGAACTCGGCACCCGCAACATCAAGATCGCCCTGCGCCGCCTGCGCAAGTTCGCCCGCACCGGGGCGACCGAAGAACTGGACCTCGACGACACCATCAGCTCCACCGCCCGCAACGCCGGCCTGCTGGATATCAAGATGGTGCCGGAGCGCCACAACGCCGTGAAGGTATTGCTGTTCCTGGATGTCGGCGGTTCCATGGACCCCCACATCAAGGTTTGTGAAGAACTGTTCTCCGCCTCGCGCACCGAGTTCAAGCACCTGGAATACTTCTACTTCCACAACTTCATCTACGAATCGGTCTGGAAGAACAACATCCGCCGCCACTCGGAACGCACCCCGATGCTGGATGTGCTCCACAAGTACAGCCACGACTACAAGGTGATCTTTGTCGGCGACGCTTCCATGTCACCCTACGAGATCGCCCAGCCGGGCGGCAGCGTCGAGCACTGGAACGAGGAGGCCGGCGAGGTCTGGATGCGCCGCCTCACCGAGGTTTACGACAAGGTCATCTGGCTCAACCCCGTTCCCGAGGACGAGTGGGAATACACCCAGTCGGTCTCCATGACCCGCCAACTGGTCGACGGCCAGATGTTCCCCCTGACTTTGAAAGGCCTCGAAGAAGGAATGTCGTTCCTTTCAAAATAGAAGCGCTCGCTGGCGCTCACAGCCGCAGGCGCTCTCTAGCCCCCGCTCTTTTTGTTTCGCGCTTCGTAGTGAGGTGCCGGCGCTGACGCTATTCCCAGCACGGTCGCTAGCCGCTTCTGGATTCCTGGGGATTGCACCGGTGTCGAGGGCTTCTGGGGTTTCTAGTGGTAGGTCCGGCGCGCCCTGAAGGTGCTGGGAATAGCATCAACACCGTCACCTCTCGGATCTACCGTGTTTCTCGGTACAGTGCTCCGTGGAGATGCGACGGGGGTACGTATTCTCACAGGATAGCTTCCACCTACGAACCAATGATTGTGTGCCGTAGCGGCACGCCGCCGCGGTGCTGCTCGCGATGATTTGTGCCAGTTCAGAGACGATTTTCTCGCTCGATGGTGAAGCGGCGGCGTAGCATCCTATATCCCGCACCTTCAGGGCGCGCCGGACCTACCACTAGAAACCCCAGAAGCCCTCGACACCGGTGCAATCCCCCCAATCCTCAGACTAGGCTAGCGACCGTGCGGGATATAGGATGCTACGGCGACGCTTCGGCTGTGGCATCAACGCCGAGGTATCGGTTGGTTCAGACTCGGCTAGCGACCGTGCGGGATATAGGACACAACGGCGACGCTTCGGCTGTGGCATCAACGCCGAGGTATCGCTTGGTTCAGACTTGGCTAACGACCGTGCAGGATACGGGCTCAAAGGCGGCGCTTCGGGCGTGGCGCTGGACTCAGCCTGCCAGGTAGGCAATCAGGGCAGTGGTTACCGCGACGTTGAGCGACTCGACGCCGTTCTGCATGGGGATTCGGCGCTGCTCGTCGGCGAGCGCCAGCACCGCCCTGGACGGCCCGTCGGTTTCGTTGCCGAGTACGTAGATGACCCGTTCGCCGGGACTGCCGTCAAACAGGGACAGTTCGGCGTTGCCGTCGAGTACGCAGACTCGGAAGCCCTGCTGTTGGCAGGCTCGGAGTGCGTCGGGGAGATCGCGACAGCGGACCAGCGGGGCCTTGAAAAGGGTGCCGGCACTGGCCTTGACCGCCAGCGGGCCGAGAGCAGCGTTACCCTCACGGGGCCAGAGGATGCCGTCGATGCCACCGGCTACCGCGGAGCGCACCAGCATGCCGACGTTCTGGGGGTTGGTAATGCCATCTGCTGCCAGCAGGCGGGTGGGGGCGCCGGTGTCGCGTTCGAGGAAATCGTCGAGGCTGGCGAAGGCGGGGCAGTGCACGTCGACCGCCACGCCCTGGTCCTGGCTGCCCTTGCGGGAGATGCGCGACAGTTCGCGCTTGCCGTGGGTAAGGACTTCGATGCCGCGCTTCTCGGCCAGGGCGCGCATGTCGTCGAGGATGGGCGCGGGTTTGTTGCTGTCGGCAAGGTGCAGGCGATAGCAGCTGAGGTTTTCGTCCTGCAGCACTTCCAGCGCGGGTTTGCGACCGTAGACCGTCAGTACCTGGTTGAAGAAACCCGCCACCATCAGGCCCTAGTTTTCTTCTTCGTGCGGGGCGTGCCGCTTGGCGACCTCGGCCACTTCGTTGGCGGCGGTGCGCATGCGCTCGGCGATATGCTCGATCTCGGCACCGGTGACGGGCTTCTCGAAGGAGCCCGCTGCGAAACACAGGGCCGGGAGCTGGCGTTGGGCGAATACCGGCACGTTGATGGTGCTCACCTCGTAGCGGGCGCGGGGGTCGATGCGATCCAGGTGTACCTGCTCGTCGCATAGGGCGCGCTGGTATTTGGCGGTGACTTCCTGCAGGTCCGACAGGTTCCAGGCTTCCTGGATCTGCTTGAGATCCTCGTGCAGGGCGGCTTCGGCGCGGGTACGCAGTACGACTTCGTAGCCGCGGGCGCGGATGCCAATCACGGACATGCGCAGGCGCTGGTCGAGCTTCTCATCGTAGCCGCCGAAGGCCTCGTGGGCGTCATCCAGCCAGGATTGCAGGTGCTTGGCCGGTGACCAGGCAGTGAAGCAGGCGCCGATAGGCGCAATGTTTGGCAAGCGCAGGCCGAGCTGGAAGTTGTCGATCAGGTGGCTGGCCTTGCCATACAGCGCCAGCAGCACGATGTGCGACTTGGAGCGACCGGTGACGGCAAAGCCCACGTCCAGGTCCTGCTCCAGTGACTCCAGCGCCGGGCGCGCGTACTCCAGTACCGGAAACTGTACAAACGCAGCGTTGCCGGCGGCGATGATACTCGGCCCGAGACGATAGGCTTTGGTCTTGGGGTGCTGGACCAGGAAACCGTAGGTGGCCATGGTCGTGAGGATGGCGTGGCAGGTGGCCTTGTTGAGGTTGAGGCGGCGGGTCATCTCGGTCAGGCCGAAAGCCTGGTGTGGGTTGGCCATCAGCAGGTCGAGAATCGCCAGCGCGCGGGCCGTGGGTTGTGAAAACAGAGCCATGTGCGTATGTTCCTCAGCCCCGGGTCGCTTGCGGGCGCATGCTGGGGCGTGTCCTGATTATTGGTATAAATTATTGAACTTTGGATATTACTGCGGGCGTCGTGAGGAAATCAACACCCAGGATCAGCGGGTCCAGTTTGAGCACTCTTTGTGAGAACTCTTTATGACCACTTTTTATGAGCACTCTCTTTGAGCATAAGGGCCAGATAAAGAGTGGCCGGGAGAGCGAACGTGCCGGGTGAGGCTGACGTGCTGTTGTACAGTACCAGCGCCTGCCACCTGTGTGAACAGGCAGAGCAGTTGCTGATGCCCTGGGTGCAACGGGGCCTGCGGGTTGCGGTGGATGATATCGCGGAGGATGACGCACTGTTCCGGCGCTATGGCGAGCGCATCCCCGTGCTACGTCGTGAGGACACCGGCGACGAGTTGGACTGGCCTTTTGATACCGAGCGGCTGCAGGTGTTTCTCGCAGCGCCCGCGCGCTGAGTTTATTTCTTGATACCGACCCGCACCGCCAGCACGTCGCAGGTGGCGCCGTGCAGGACACCGTTAGCCGTGGATCCCATCAGCAGCGCCAATCCATAGCGCCCGTGACTGCCAACCACAATCAGGTCGGCGCCCACTTCTTCAGCCATATTGTGGATCTCTACCTCGGGCCGCCCCAGGACAATGTGCTGGTTTGCCTCCGGTATGTCACAGCCGCTGGCGAAGCTGGACAACTGCTGCTTGGCCTGCTGATGGATTTCTTCCTGGATGCCGGAAAAATCCATTGGGATGTCGCCGCCGTAGGCAAAGCTGAGGGGCTCGATGACGTGGATTATGTGCAACTTGGCATCGTTGGCCGAAGCCAGCGCGGCGGCGCGCTCGGCGACGTCGCCGGATTCATCGCTCAGGTCTACGGCCATCAGCAGGGTCTTGTAGGCGGTGCCCGACATGGTGTGCTCCATCAGTTCGACTGTTTTCGTTATAGCATAGTATGAAAAAGGGAAACCCTGTTCTGCGTCAATGACCTATCTGCTGATCCTGGTGGTTGTACTCGTTGCCTTGTCGCCACTACTGAGCATGATGCCCACGCGGCGGCAGCGGCAGCTCGCGAATCTGCGCCAGGCGGCCGCCATCGCCGGCCTGTATGTGAAGCTGGAGCAGGCCGCCGACGGCAGCCCGCGGGTGTTCTACGGTTGTCGCCGCCAACGGGGCGATACCACCGCGGCGCCGGTGACCCTGGACCGCGCCGGTACTGACTGGGTGCCCTCAACCGGCCACTGGCCCAGCGAGCGGTGCGCGGCCCTTGCGCCGCTGCCGGAAGGGGTGTTCGGGGTGCGCGAGGATCGCGAGGGCGTGGGCGTGAACTGGGACGAACAGGGCAGCCGGGAAGATGTGGAAATCATCGCCAGGGTGCTGCGTGGATTACTGGGACGCAACTGGTAAATGAAGGGGCTAGTCCTTGACCGCGGCTAGATCAGGACTTATATATGTCGCCTTTTCCCGCCCGGCAAAGACGCCAAACTGCTCAACGCAAGGAATGTATGGGTAAATCTCTGGTCATCGTCGAATCTCCTGCCAAGGCCAAGACGATCAACAAATACCTGGGCTCGGACTACGTGGTGAAATCCAGCGTAGGGCATATCCGTGACCTGCCCACGGCGGGCAGCAGCAAGCCGGTGGACCCCAAGGAACGGGCCCGCCAGGCCGCCATTACCCGCAAAATGGCCCCGGCCGAGAAGGCCGCACATCGCGCCAGGAAGAACCGCGAGCAGCTCGTCCGCCGCATGGGGATCAACCCGGAAAAGCAGTGGCAGGCCCAGTACGAGATTCTGCCCGGCAAGGAAAAGGTGGTTGACGAGCTGAAGCGCCTGGCCAGGGATGCCGACGCCATCTACCTCGCCACCGACCTCGACCGTGAGGGGGAGGCCATCGCCTGGCACCTACAGGAGGCGATCGGCGGCGACAGCGAGCGCTACAAGCGGGTGGTGTTCAACGAGATTACCAAGCGCGCCATCCAGGCCGCTTTCGAGCAGCCGGGGGAGGTCGATACCGATCGTGTGAATGCCCAGCAGGCGCGGCGTTTCCTGGACCGGGTGGTCGGTTACATGGTGTCACCGCTGTTGTGGGCCAAGATCGCCCGCGGCCTGTCCGCCGGCCGCGTACAGTCGGTGGCGGTCAAGCTGCTGGTGGAGCGAGAGCGGGAGATCCATGCCTTCATCCCCGAGGAGTTCTGGGAGCTGCATGCTGATCTCAAGGGCGCCGATGCCCACGAGGTGCGCTTCCAGGTAGTGCGTCACCAGGGCGAGAAGTTTCGCCCCACCGATGAGGCAAGCGCCAGCGCCGCCGTGGCAGCGCTGCAGGGCGAGAACTACCGGGTCACGGCCCGTGAGGACAAACCCACTCGCTCCAGGCCGCCGGCCCCTTACATCACTTCCACCCTGCAGCAGGCGGCCAGCACCCGCCTTGGCTTCAGCGTGAAAAAGACCATGATGCTGGCCCAGCGACTCTACGAGGCGGGCTACATCACCTACATGCGGACCGATTCCACCAACCTGAGCCAGGACGCCGTGGCGGCCTGCCGTGACTACATTACTGCCAACTTCAAGCCGGATTACCTGCCGGAAGCCCCCAACCGCTACAGCTCCAAGGACGGCGCCCAGGAGGCCCACGAGGCCATTCGCCCGTCGGATGTGAACGTCAAGCAGTCGGCGCTGCAGGGCATGGAGCGGGACGCGGAGCGCCTCTACGAGATGATTTGGCGCCAGTTCGTGGCCTGCCAGATGACGCCGGCGCGTTACCTGGCCAGCACCGTGACGGTATCCGCTGCTGACTACGAGATGACCGCCAAGGGCCGCATCCTGCAGTTTGACGGCTTTACCGCGGTGCAACCGGTGGCCGGCAAGCGCGATGACGTGGAACTGCCGGACCTCAAGCAGGGCGACAACCTGGTGCTGCTGAAGCTGGACCCGAGCCAGCACTTCACCAAGCCCCCGCCCCGCTACGGTGAGGCCAGCCTGGTGCGTGAGCTGGAGAAGCGCGGCATCGGCCGTCCCTCCACCTACGCCTCGATCATCTCCACCATCCAGGACCGCGGCTACGTGCGCCTGGAGAACAAGCGCTTTTACGCCGAGAAGATGGGCGATATCGTCACCGAGCGGCTGCAGGAGAGCTTCCCCAATCTGCTGGACTACGGATTCACCGCCGGCATGGAAGAGCACTTGGACGAAGTAGCGGAGGGGAACCTCGCCTGGGACAAGTTGCTGGACGATTTCTACGCTGATTTCAGTGCCAAACTGGCCCAGGCGGAAGCTGAAGAAAATGGCATGCGGGCCAATGAGCCCACCATGACCGACATCGCCTGCGACAAGTGCGGCAGGCCGATGCAGGTACGCACTGCCAGCACCGGGGTTTTTCTCGGCTGTTCAGGGTATGCGCTGCCGCCCAAGGAGCGCTGCAAGAACACCATCAACCTGGTGCCCGGCGACGAGGCCATCAGCGAAGACGCGGATGAAGAAGCCGAGTCCCGCCAGCTGCGGGAACGCCACCGCTGCCCGAAGTGCAACACCGCCATGGACAGCTACCTGATCGACGAGAAGCGTAAACTCCACGTCTGCGGCAACAATCCGGACTGTGACGGTTTCGAGGTGGAGCACGGCAGCTTCCGCATCAAGGGTTACGACGGCCCGGTCATTGAATGTGACAAGTGTGGGTCGGATATGCAGCTCAAGACTGGCCGCTTTGGCAAGTACTTTGGGTGCACCAACGAGGCCTGCAAGAACACGCGCAAGCTGCTGCGCAACGGCGAACCGGCGCCGCCCAAGATGGACCCCGTACCCATGCCGGAGCTGGCCTGCGAGAAGGTCGAGGACACCTACGTGCTGCGCGACGGTGCTGCCGGCCTGTTCCTGGCTGCCAGCCAGTTCCCGCGCAATCGCGAGACCCGCGCACCATTCCTCGATGAGTTGCTGCCGCACAAGGGTGAGATCGATCCCAAGTACGCTTTCCTGTTTACGGGGCCGGTGGAGGACAACGCCGGTAACCGCACCCAGATTCGCTACAGCCGCAAGACCAAAGAGCAGTACCTGATGACCGAAGTGGAGGGCAAGGCCACTGGCTGGCGCGCCTTCTACAACGGGAACCAGTGGGACGCCGAGGTGCCGGCACCGAAGAAGAAAGCGGCCAGGAAGAAATCCCCCAGGAAAAAGGCCCCGAAAAAGGCGGCCAGTAAAAAAGCATCGGGCAAGAAGGCGGCGGGCGGCTCCTGATACTGTGAGCACTGCCCGTGGCCTCGCCAACCAGAAGCTCTACCACGCCAGTATCCTGATTCGCATGCTCGGCGCCGAACTGGCCCGGGAAGAACTGCCCGCTGCGCGGGTGCTGGAGGCAGTGGGCCTGGCCGTGCGCCGGCACCTGCTGGAGGCCTACGGGTGGTTCCTGCTGGAGCTGGCGGATATCAGCGACCTGCCCGCGGAACCACCGCTAACCATTGCTGAGCTGGAGCAGCACTACGGCCTTGCTGAGCCCCGGCGGGGTGAACTGGTCGAATTAGGCCAAATGGAGCAGGCGGGCTGGCTGGCAGCCCTGCAGGCACAGCCGGCGCCCACCCGCAGCACCGCGGGCAATGCCAGTCTACTGGCGGTCGCAGAGCAGCCCTGGAGTGAGCAGGGCCTGCGGCAGTGGCACGACGCCCTGGCGGATGCCATTGACCGACTGGGCCATGGCCTCGACGAGTGGTAGTTGTTAGACTGTCCCTGGACCCACTCAGAACAGAGGTAGTTAGTGTCCTCTTCCCTACTTGAAATCGTAGAAATGCCCAACGGTGATATTGTCCTGCAGCGCTCCGATGAAGACGGCGAGCCGCTGGTGGTCATCCAGTTCTCCGAGGAGTCCCGGGTGTACCTGATGGACGGCACCATGGAGGTGGCTCGCGCCATGATCCAGGCCGGCATCCAGGCGGCAGCCCAGATGGCGGACCAGGGCGAAATCGAAGTGACTGAGGAGACGGTAGAGCACCAGCCCCGCGTCTTGCACTAGGTTCTAGCGCAGGAACAGACGGCAGCCAGCGATTTTCAGAATCCGGTCAGGATTCGTACAAGATTCAGGCAGCCGCCAGCGGTCACTTCAGGGTATACAGGGCTCGACAGGAGCCCACTGAAACATCACAGACCTTCACGGCCAGCGCTGCGGTAAAACTCGCGCCAAATCAAACCCGCCTTCAAGCCAGGCTTCCCTATCAAACCCTGCTTCAGACCGGGCAAGAATCCAGTTAAGTCTCCGGGCAAAAACCAGGGAAGCGGTGAGAGGAAGCCTCAGCTGCGTCGCAGCACCCCGACGCTGATCCCTTCAATAGCGAATTCCTGCGCGGACAGGTCGACCTTGATCGGTTCGTAGTCCTGGTTTTCAGGCAGCAGCTCCAGGAACTGCGGGTCCTTGCCGCGCTTGAGGCGTTTGACGGTCACCTCGTCGTCGATGCGGGCCACCACGATATCGCCGTCGCGAACGTCCTGGGTGCGGTGCACGGCGAGCAGGTCCTCGTCAAAAATCCCGATCTCGATCATGCTGTCTCCCTGTACGCGCAGGAAGTAGTCAGCGGCGGGTTTGAAGAAGGAAGCCGGCATGGCGCAGTGGTCCTCGATATGCTCCTGGGCCAGTACAGGGCTGCCCGCGGCCACCCGGCCGACGATGGGTATGCCCTCGGATTCCGGCAGGCGTATGCCCCGGGAGGCGCCGGCCACCATTTCGATGGCACCCTTGCGGGCCAGGGCCTTGAGGTGTTCTTCGGCGGCGTTTGCTGACTTGAAACCCAGTTCCCGGGCGATGTCGGCGCGGGTGGGCGGGTAGCCGGTATCATCGATGTACTGGCGGATAACGGCGAGTACCTGCTCCTGGCGCTGGGTCAGCTTTTCCATCTCACACCTCTCGTGTCGTGTATCGTTCGCATCACTTGCATCACTTGCATCACTTGCATCACTTGCATCACTGGTAGCCGCTGTCGTTCACAGCAGGCACTTGCATACCGAGACAGCCGCGGGGCATTCCGGGCTGTGTATGCATACAGTTGCTGTGATTATATACAGTAAAGTAGTGAAGACAAGCCGCCAATGTGGCTGGCAGCCGCGGGAAATCGCTGTGGGATCAAGGGCTTCCGCCCCAGTCAGCCTGAACAGGTGTCTGGCCGGTACGCGCAAATAGCCGCGCAGATAGTTGCTCAGATAGTCGCGTAGATAGCCGCATAGATAGCCGCGCGGATAATAGCCACCCTGACCGGGATAACCCCGGTAGCAAGGTGTCCTGGGCGCAGGCCGGTACCTAGAAGTCCTCGACTCCGTTCATGAACTCGGGTTCGATATTGTTCAGCGGACCGGACCAGTCTTCCGGGTGGAAGGGCAGGTCGGGGTCCATGAAATCTTCCCCGTCGAGCTCATAGGGGTTGCGCCAGTCCTCGGGTTCCTCCACGCTGACGAGCAGCAATTCGCGCCAGGAATCCAGGTCGTACTCGCTGACTTCCCCATCGATATGCTGGGTTTCAACAAGGAGTTTTTCAGGGTCCCAGGCAACGACTTCAAAGGTGGCGCCAGTTTGAAGATCCTTGTACCAGGCCCCAACGGTGGGACCAAGCAGTTTCATGATGCGATTTCTCCTGATCGGTGTTCGCAAGCCCAAACATATCAAACTGCCCCCGGCTGTCCATTATGCGCAAACCGACTAAAACCCTTGTTTTAAAGCGTTTACTGATCTATCCCCAGGAACTTCTCCATAAATTCAAGGGCTTAAATATGCGTTGATTTGAGGTGCATCGAGGGCGCCCCGGTTTTAAGCGGGAATCGGTATTAGCAAGCAATCGCAGATGAAAATTTTGTATAAGGAAATTTCTCAATGAGTGAAGCAGTTCCGGGCCAGCTGGCAGTAATTGGCGGCACCGGCATCCAGGCCCTGGCCGGCTTCGAAACAGACACCGAGCACCGGGTGGATACCCCGTTCGGTGCGCCCTCCGGCGTTATCCGTGAGGGCCTGCTGGCGGGCCGGCGCTGCCTGTTCCTGGCCCGCCACGGCGTGCCCCACCAGATCCCCCCGCACCGCATCAACTACCGGGCCAATCTCTGGGCCCTGCGCCAACTGGGCGCTGATGCCGTGCTGGGGGTGAACGCGGTCGGGGGTATCAACCCGGCGATGCCTACCGGGCGCCTGGTGATACCGGACCAGGTGGTGGACTACACCTGGGGCCGTAAACACACCTTTTTCGACGGCGAGAATACCCCTGGGGAACTCACGGCGCTGGAGCACATCGACTTCACAGAGCCCTATCACCCGGCGTTGCGCCGGAGACTGGCCGATGCAGCGCAGGGCCTTGGACTGGAGGTGGCCAGCGGGGGCACCTATGCCGCCACCCAGGGCCCGCGGCTGGAAAGCGCGGCGGAAGTAAGGCGGCTGGCGCAGGACGGCTGCGACATCGTCGGCATGACCGGCATGCCCGAGGCCGCCCTGGCGGCTGAACTGGGAATGGCCTATGCCAGCCTGTGTATCGTTGTGAACGCGGCAGCGGGCCTGGGTGATGAGCCCATCACGCTGGAGGCGATGGGCGAAGTGCTGGCGTTGGGGGCGGCGCAGGTGGCGAAGCTGCTACAGGCACTGGTGGCGGCGGACGGCTAGTTGCGGACGGCTGGTTGCGAACGGCTAGTCGCGGACGGCTGGTTGCGAACGGCTAGTCGTTGTTGAATGCGTCGAGATCGGTGAAAGGCAGGAACTCGTGCCGGCTCACCTTGACCACAATACCGAGCAGCGGGTGGTCGATGTAGTGCAGCTCGCCGCTGCGCATACGGCGCTGCTGGGCGACCCGCACCGCGTGGCGGAACTCGTAGTCATGGACCGGTTGCTCCAGGAAGGCGGCCATTTCGGCCTCGGTTGCCGGGGGGTGTGTGACCGTCTGCATGTCTGAATCGGCCGTGTCTTCCTGCTCCGGGTCCTGAAATTCCCGCTCGAGGTCCTCAAACTCCAGTGAGTCGGGCGCTTCTTCCTCGGGCGTCATGAACACGCTGATCCCGTCTTCAGTTTCAGCGTCGCCCTCGGGCATCGGGCGATATTCACCGGGGTCGGTCTCTTCACTCTGCGGAAAAAGGGGAATAGCCGCGATCGGCAGATTGTCGAACCAGTCTTCACCTACGGACACCGCAAAAGGCATCAGTGCCGGCTCTGACTGGTCCAGGGGCAGCGGCGGGCGCGGCATGGACCAGCCGGCGGTCACGGGGTTCTCGTCGAGGTAGCCGCCGTTGGTGTTAAGCCACAGGTCGGTAGCGATATGCAGGTAGCGGCCGCTGTAGAACAGCACACTGCCCTGTAGTTCCGGATAGTCGCCGAACTGCACCGGGCCATCCAGGATCAGCGGCAGGGCCAGCTCGCGGCTGGGAATGCGCTGCAGCCAGCTCTGGTGCATCAGCACCTCCAGGCCGGCGCTGTTGTCGATGCGGCGGCGTTGGAAGTTCAGTTCGCGGGTTTCGGCTGGCAGCAATACGCGCTGACGAGGCACGTCCAGCGGTGTTTCCGGCGCCACCAACGCGTCGATTGCGATCCTGGGCTGCGCCAGTTGCTGCTTGTACCGGTATTCGCGCATCAGTTCCTCGATGCTGCGCTCCCAGTACAGGTCGATGGCGGTTGCTGGTGCGCTTTCCTCAACGGTGAGCAGTTCGAAGGGCTGATCGGCGGGTGCGCGTGGGTCGCCGGTCTCCAGTCGCTGCCAGTTCGCAGGGTAGGCAAGCTGGGGCAGCAGGGGCCAGCGCTCGGCCAGGGCAGCGTTCGGGTCGCGGTTGGCGAACACTAGCAGCTCGATGCGATACCAGCTGTCAGCGGTGTCGTCGGGTGCTTCCTGGGCGCTTACCGAAGGCGGGAGCGCAGCCGCCAGCAGGGCGAGGCAGAGGCCGAGTCGCAGCCTCAAGCGGCCGCCTCGGTAGTCTGTTCTGACAGGTGCTGCAGCAGGTCGCTGACGAATGAGAAGCGCTCCTCAAAATTCTCGAGCTCGATATCAAAGCGCAGGCGGTTGCCCTTCACCAGCCGGTACTGTTCCGGCTGCGCCTGCACCAGTTTTACCAGGGCCAGTGGGTTCACATGGGTCTTGTCATTGAAGTCGATGTGGCCACCCCGGTCTCCGGCATCAATTTTCTGAATTCCCAGGCTGGCCGCCAACAGTTTTATTTGCGTAATTTTGAACAGGTTGCGGGTCGGCGTCGGCAGCAGACCGAAGCGGTCAATCATCTCCACCTGCAGGTCTTTCAGGTCTTTCTCCGTTTCGGCACCGGCAATGCGTTTGTACAGCACCAGCCGGGTATTGATATCCGGCAAGTAGTCTTCCGGTATCAGCGCCGGCAGGCGCAGGTTGACCTCGGACTGGGTGTCGATATCGCTGTCGGCGTCGGGTATCTCACCGCGCTGCAGCGCCTTCACTGCGCGCTCCAGCATGCGCATGTACAGCGAATAGCCCACGCTCTGTATCTGGCCTGACTGCTCCTCGCCCAGCAGTTCGCCTGCGCCGCGTATCTCCAGGTCGTTGGTGGCCAGCAGGTAACCGGCCCCCAGGTCACCGGCGGCCTCGATAGCCTCCAGGCGCTTCTCGGCGTCAGCGGTAATGGCCGAGGCGGGCGGTGTGAGCAGGTAGGCGTAGGCCTGGTGGTGGGAGCGGCCAACGCGGCCCCTGAGCTGGTGCAACTGGGCCAGGCCAAACTTGTCCGCCCGGTCGATGATGATGGTATTGGCGTTGGGGACGTCGATGCCGGTTTCGATAATCGTCGAGCACACCAGGATGTGATGATCCTGATGGTAGAACGCGCGCATGACCTGTTCCAGCTGCTGCTCACGCATCTGGCCGTGGGCGACACCCACCCGCAGTTCCGGCACCAGCTCGCGCAGCTTGCGGGCAGCCTCCTCGATGGTCTTTACCTCGTTGTGCAGGTAGTAGACCTGGCCGCCGCGCAGGGTTTCCCGCAGCACCGCTTCCTTGATCAGGGCGATGTTGTGCTCGCGCACAAAGGTCTTGATGGACAGGCGTTTGGCCGGCGGCGTGGCAATGATTGACAGGTCGCGCATGCCGCCCAGGGCCATGTTGAGGGTGCGCGGAATGGGCGTGGCGGTGAGCGTGAGAATATCCACCTCGGCGCGCAGGGCCTTGATGCTGTCTTTCTGTTTTACACCGAAGCGGTGCTCTTCATCGATGATCAGCAGGCCCAGGTCGGCGTACTTCACGTCGCTCTGCAACAGCTTGTGGGTGCCGATGAGGATGTCGACCTTGCCCTCGCGCACCCGCTTGATCACCGCCTCCTGCTCGCGGCCGCTGCGGAAGCGAGAGATCATCTCCACCTGCACCGGCCAGTCGGCGAAGCGGTCGGAGAAGGAGTTGTAGTGCTGCTGCGCCAGCAGGGTGGTGGGCACCAGTACCGCTACCTGCTTGCCGGCGCGGGTCGCCATAAAGGCAGCGCGCATGGCCACCTCGGTCTTGCCGAAGCCGACGTCACCGCAGACCAGCCGGTCCATGACGCCACCGCCTTCCATGTCGGCTTCCACCGCGTGAATGGCCTCGGCCTGGTCGGGGGTTTCCTCGAAGGGGAATTCGGCGCTGAACTTCTCGTAGTCCTCGTCGGGCCCGGGGAAAGCGAAGCCCTCACGGGCCTCTCGTCGCGCGTAGATTTCGAGCAGCTCTGCGGCCACGTCGTTGACCTTTTCGCGAGCCCGGCGCCGGGCTTTCTCCCACTGGTCGCTGCCAAGCCGGTGCAGTGGCGCCAGGTCCGGGTCGGCCCCGGTGTAACGGCTGATCAGGTGCAGCGAAGCCACCGGGACGTAGAGCTTGTCGCCGCCGGCGTATTCCAGGGTGATGAAATCGGTGAGCTGGTCGTCAACATCCAGGGCTTCAAGCCCCAGGTAACGGCCGACCCCGTGCTCGATATGGACCACCGGCACACCCGGGCGCAGTTCGTTGATGTTCTTGAAGGCGTTGGCGGCCGATATGGCGCTGTCTTCCCGTCGCCGCCGTTGGGCAACACGATTACCGAATAACTGCGATTCGCACACCAGCGTTGGCTGGCCGGGTCCCTGGTAGAGACCGCGGTCAATCGGGGCCGTCGTGATCGCGAGGTCGGCACTGCTGGCCAGGAAGGCTTCCCAGCTCTCCACGGCGACCGGGGCCAGACCGTGCCGGCCCAGGGATTCCAGCAGGATTTCACGGCGGCCCGCACTCTCCGCGCACAGCAGTACCGGTGCCCCATGCTCAGCGATGAACTGCTGCAGGTGGTCCAGCGGCGAGTCCTGATGGTTGGCGGGCGACAGGTCCGGTGGGAATTTCAGGTCCAGTTTGTGGTGTACCGGCGCTTTCGGGTCGCTGCGCAATTCCAGCACGCCATAACGCTTCAGGTCCCGGTACAGCTCTTCGGTCGGTATGAAACCTTCGCGGGCGGGTAGCAGCGGCCGGCGCGGGTCGATGCCGAATTCCTCGAAACGGTCTTCCACCTCGGACCAGAACAGGCCGGCGGCGCTGTAGTGGTCACCCAGCGCCACCACGGTAGTGGCCTCCGGCAGGTAGTCGAGCAGGCTGTCGCAGTGGTCGAAGAACAGCGGCAGGTAGTATTCGCAGCCGCCCGGTGCTCGCCCGGCGCTGATTTCCGTGTACATGGGGCAGGCGTCGTGGTCTACCTCGAAGCTGGCATACCAGTTCTGCTGGAAGCGCAGGATAGCCTCCCGGCTCAGGGCAAACTCCCGGGCCGGCAGCAGCTGGATGTTCTCTACCTTGTCGATGGTGCGCTGGGTTTCCGGATCGAACGTGCGCAGGGTTTCCACCTGGTCATCCATCAGGTCGATGCGGTAGGGCGCTTTAGCCCCCATCGGGAAGATGTCCAGCAGCGAGCCGCGCTGCGCGAACTCGCCATGCTCGTAGACCGTGTCGACGCTGCGATAGCCGTTGCGTTCCAGGTTGCGGCGGAAGTCGAGCGCATCCAGCTCCTGGCCGACCTCCAGTACCAGGCTGTTGCCGCTGACGTACTCCCTCGGCGGCAGCCGGTGCATCAGCGTGGATACCGGCACCACCAGCAGGCCGCGGCGAAGCTGTGGCAGGTGGTACAGGGCGTGCAGGCGCTCGGAGACGATGTCCTGGTGCGGTGAGAAGTTGTCGTAGGGCAGGGTTTCCCAATCCGGGAACAGCAGCACGTCGAGGCTCTGGCCGCGGCTTTCCAGGTCGCGCTGGTAGAAACCCAGTTCACGCACCAGGTTGTTGGCGCTGTGGGTGTCGGGCGTGATCACCAGCTGGAACGGGCTGCGTTCGGACAGCTCCACCAGCAGTCGCGCAGGCGCGCTGCCGGGGGTGGGCCCGATGGCAGTGCGGGAGGCCGGAGCCGGGGGCCAGGACAGGGTGTCCAGCAGATCGCGAAACATCAGGAATGACGGGTAGTTTTCGAAAGGGGCGCTATTGTAGCCAGCTTGTTGAAGCGCCACCAGTTTGCCGGGTAAACGCCTGCCGCGCGCACGGCTAAAACGCCCGCTGGGGGCCGATCGAAAATGGCCGCAGTGGGCTAATCGAGAGCGCCCGTGGCCGCTTGATTAAGCGACCATGGATGACGATAATACGCGCCCATTTCAGACCCCCTGAACGACCCAGAGGATCAGCATGATTACCGAACGTCTGCGCCCCCGTCCCGACGACTATTTCAAGGACTGGAAAGAGCGTGAAGCACTGGCCGAAGCAATGATCCCGCTGGTGGGCAAGCTGTCCCGTGAGAATTCGGTAAAAACTTATATTTACGGCCGTTCGCTGGTGAATCGTTCCGTGCTCGATATCATGCAGGACCACCGCTACGTGCGGCAGGTCGAGCGCAACGAGCTGTCCGAGAAAGAGACCTACCCGGTGATCAAGGCACTGGCCAGCCTGGACCTTGGCACCGCGCATATCGACGTGGGACGCATCGCTGTCGGCTATGAAGCCGAGGGCAAGCCCCAGGGCCTGTCGGTCAAGAAATACGTAAAGCAACAGGTCGCCGACCTGGTGGGTAGCAACGCCAAGCCCATCGACAAGCCGCAGGATGTGGTGCTGTACGGCTTCGGCCGTATCGGTCGCCTGATGGCGCGGCTGCTGGTGGAGAAGGCCGATGGCGGCGACACCCTGCGGCTGCGCGCCGTCGTCGTGCGCAAGGGCAAGGCGGCCAATGACCTGGTCAAGCGCGCCACGCTGCTGCAGCGGGATTCAGTCCACGGCCCGTTCGATGGCACCATCCGGGTTGATGAGGAGCACGGCTCCATGGTCGCCAACGGCAATGAGATCAAGGTGATCTACGCCGACGCCCCGGACCAGATCGACTACACCGAATACGGCATAGATAACGCTATCGTCATCGACAATACCGGCATGTGGCGTGATGCGGACGGCCTGTCGCTTCACCTCAAGGCAAAGGGCGTGTCCAAGGTAATCCTGACTGCGCCCGGCAAGGGTGATATGAAGAATATCGTCTACGGCATCAACAACGACCAGATCACTGACGACGACAAGCTCATCTCCGCTGCTTCCTGCACCACCAACGCCATCGCGCCGCCGCTCAAGGCGCTGGACGACGAGTTCGGTATCGTCCAGGGTCACGTGGAAACTGTGCACGCTTACACCAATGACCAGAACCTGATCGACAACTACCACAAGGCTGACCGGCGTGGCCGCAGTGCGCCACTGAACATGGTGCTGACCGAAACCGGTGCCGCCAAGGCCGTCGGCAAGGTGCTGCCGCAGTTGCAGGGCAAGCTCACCGGCAACGCAATTCGAGTCCCGACTCCCAATGTCTCCATGGCCATTCTCAACCTGACCCTGGGTCGAGAGACCAGCCTCGAAGAGGTCAACGAGTACCTGCGGCGGATGGCCCTGCACTCGCCCCTGCACAAGCAAATCGATTACTCGAATTCGCCGGAAGTGGTGTCAACCGACTTCGTCGGCTCGCGCCACGCCTGTGTATTCGACTCCGAGGCGACGATCGTCAACGGCGCCCACGCCACCCTGTATTTCTGGTACGACAATGAATTCGGCTACAGTTGCCAGGTGTACCGCATCCTCGAGCAGATGTCCCACGTCCACTACGCGGTTTACCCCGCCGAAGCCTGATATCCGCACCGCCATTGGTGCGGGACCCGGCGGCATTTTTTTTTTGATTCCTGTGAACTGGAAGCAATGAAAACTGTCGCCTTGGCCCCTGCTTTTCCCGCGTCCCAAGTAGGGCTGTTTGGCTCGAAAAAACTGAGACAAATCAGCGGCTAAAGCTCACTGGCCATGGCGATCAGTGGCGGTATTCCGTATAATGCGCGCGGCTCACGGGGAGGCTGTACGAGCCGGCTTATCAAGCACAAGCACTAGCAGTAGGCGCTGGAGAGTTGTTGAGAGTTGCAAGCGCACCAACTAAAGCGGCTACAACGAAAGTTACAGCTATTTTTTAGAATCAGGCTAGAACGAATGATCAAGCTCAAGCGGGGGCTGGAAATACCGATTTCCGGCAGGCCGTCGCAGGAGATTGACGCGGCAAAAACCGCCTCGTCAGTCCGCTCTGTGGCAGTCATTGGTTTCGATTACGTCGGTATGAAACCGACCATGGAAGTGAAAGAGGGCGACCAGGTGAAACTGGGCCAGCTACTCTTCACCGACAAGAAGACTGAAGGAGTGCGCTACACGGCACCGGCAGGCGGCACCGTCTCAGCGATTAACCGCGGCGCTCGCCGGGTCCTGCAATCGGTGGTTATCGATGTGGCCGAGGGCGAAGAAGACGCCGAGCAGTTTCCTTCCCACAGTGTTGATACGGCACGTGGCCTCGAGGCCTCCAGTGTTCGCGAACAGCTGATCCGGTCAGGCCAGTGGACCTGCCTGCGCACCCGGCCCTTCAGCAAGGTGCCCGCGGCGGGCAGCGAAGCTGCAGCCATCTTTGTTACCGCGATAGACACCCAGCCGCTGGCGGCCGATCCGGCCGTGGTGATTGCCGAGCAGGGCGAAGCCTTTGCCCTGGGCCAGGACCTGCTGGCGAAGCTGACCGAGGGCAAGCTGTATGTATGCGCAGCACCCGGTGCCGAGCTGCCCACAGGCAGCGCCAGCAACATCCACCTGGAGACCTTCGCAGGTCCTCACCCGGCGGGCCTCGCCGGCACACATATCCATCACCTCGATCCGGTGGGCCCTGGCAAGACTGTCTGGACCGTGGGCTACCAGGATGTGATCGCCATCGGTCGCCTGTTCCTGGACGGACGGTTGTACACAGAACGCGTTATCTCGCTGGCCGGCCCGCAGGTGCGTGAGCCACGCCTGCTGCGCAGCCGACTGGGTGTAGATATCCAGGCCCTGTGCGCCGGCGAACTGGCGGAGGGCAATAACCGCATCATCTCGGGCTCCGTACTCGGTGGTCGCCGGGTGCAGACCGGCACCTCTTACCTGGGTCGTTTCCACAACCAGGTCAGTGTGCTGCGCGAAGGCACCGAACGCGAGCTGCTGGGCTGGTTGTCTCCCGGCGCCAACAAGCACTCCAACCTCCCGATATACTTGAGCAAGCTCATGCCTGGCAAGCTGCTGGACATGACCACGACCACCAATGGCAGTGAGCGCGCCATGGTGCCCGTGGGCTCCTATGAAGACGTCATGCCCATGGACGTACTGCCGACCCAGTTGCTGCGCGCACTGATTGTCGGTGACACCGATATGGCCCAGGCCCTGGGCTGCCTGGAACTGGAAGAAGAGGACCTGGCGCTGTGCACCTATGTGTGCCCGGGCAAGTATGAGTATGGCCCGATTCTTCGCGACAACCTGACGCGCATAGAAAAGGAGGGCTAGGTTTCATGCGGAAGTTTTTTGACAGCATCGAGCATCACTTCCAGGAAGGCGGCAAGTACGAGAAGTACTACGCCCTGTACGAGGTGTTCGATACCTTCCTCTACTCGCCGTCATCCACAACGCGAACCACGGCCCACGTGCGCGACGGTGTCGACCTCAAGCGCATAATGATTACCGTCTGGCTCGCCACCTTCCCGGCGATGTTCTACGGCATGTACAACCTCGGTTTCCACGCCAATACGCTGGTGGAAGCGGGTGCCGGCAGCATCAACGACTGGCATGGTCCGCTGATCAACCTGTTTGGGGCCACCGACCCCAACAGCCTGATCGACTGTTTCATCTTCGGTGCGATTTACTTCCTGCCGATCTATGCCGTCACCTTCCTGGTGGGCATCGCCTGGGAGTGCCTGTTCGCGGTGAAGCGCGGCCACGAGATCAACGAGGGCTTCTTCGTGACCTCGGTGCTGTTTGCTTTGACCTGTCCCCCCGACCTGCCGCTGTGGCAGGTGGCCATGGGTATCAGCTTCGGCGTGGTGATCGGCAAGGAAGTGTTCGGCGGTACCGGCAAGAATTTCCTCAACCCGGCGCTAACCGGCCGTGCCTTCCTGTACTTCGCTTACCCGGCACAAATTTCCGGGGACGCAGTCTGGACCGCCGTGGATGGCTATACCGGCGCAACGGCGCTGTCTATCGCCGCCTCCGAAGGTATGGAGGCACTGCAGGCGCAGATGAGCTGGATGGACACCTTCCTGGGCAATATGCACGGCTCCATCGGCGAAACCTCGACCCTGGCCATCCTGCTGGGCGGCGTTCTCATGCTGTATACCCGCGTGGCGGCCTGGCGCATCGTGCTGGGCGTGTTCATTGGCATGTTTGCCCTGTCCACCTTGTTCAATGTAGTCGGCAGCGAGTCCAACCCGGCGTTTGCCATGCCCTGGTACTGGCACCTGACTGTGGGTGGGTTTGCCTTCGGGATGATCTTCATGGCCACTGACCCGGTCTCTGCAGCGATGACCAATGTCGGCAAAATATGGTTCGGTGTTCTGATCGGCGTGATGACCGTGCTGATCCGGGTCGTCAACCCGGCCTTCCCGGAGGGCATCATGCTGGCGATCCTGTTTGCCAACCTGTTTGCCCCGCTGATCGACCATTTTGTCATCCAGAGTAATATCAAACGGAGGCTCGCCCGTGTCTAACAAGGATACGATTGGAAAAACCATCGGCGTAGCTCTGGCACTGTGCATCGTCTGTTCGGTGGTGGTGTCCACCGCTGCGGTGATGCTGAAGCCCTCACAGGAAGCCAACGTCGCGCTGGATCGCAAACGCAACATCCTGGCTGCAGCCGGCATGCTGGAAGACAGCCGTTCCATCGACGAGCAGTTTGCCAGTATCTCCACCCTGGTGGTGGACATGCGCACCGGCCGCTTCAGCGACGAGGTCAGCGGTGAGGAGTTCAACTCTATTGCGGCCGCCAAGGACCCCGATCTCTCCACCCAGCTACCTGATGGGGCTGACAGCGCCAACATCGGCGGGCGCCGGGAGAACTTTGGCGTCGTATACGTGGTAGGTGACCGCAGCGCTCCCGATACCATCATCCTGCCCGTGCGGGGCGCGGGCCTGTGGGGCCAGATGTATGGCTTCCTTGCCCTGGAAGATGACCTGAATACCGTGGCCGGCCTTGGCTTCTACGAGCACAAGGAAACCCCGGGACTCGGTGGCGAGGTGGACAACCCGCGCTGGAAAGCGCAGTGGCCGGGCAAGAATGCATTCCGTGATGGCGACGTAGCCATCGAAGTCATCAAGGGTACCGCCAACCGGGAGGGCCCGATGGCCGCCTACCAGATAGACGGCCTGAGCGGCGCCACCCTGACGACCCGTGGCGTAAACAATCTTGTGCAGTTCTGGTTGGGCGACAACGGCTTCGGTCCGTTCCTGTCTAACCTCAAGGCGGGGGAGGCCTGATATGTCAGAGATGAAGAAAACCCTGACAGATCCGATTTTCAACAACAATCCGATCGGTCTGCAAATCCTGGGCATTTGCTCGGCGCTGGCGGTGACCACGTCGATGAGCGTAAGCCTTGTCATGTGTATTGCACTGACCACCGTGGTGGCGTTCTCGAACCTCATCATCGCTACAATCCGCAACCAGATTCCCAACAACATCCGCATCATCGTGCAGATGACGGTGATAGCCTCGCTGGTGATCGTTGTAGACCAGGTGCTCAAGGCCGTGGCTTATGAGATCAGCAAGCAGCTGTCGGTGTTCGTCGGTCTGATCATTACCAACTGTATTGTGATGGGCCGCGCGGAAGCCTTCGCCATGAAGAACCCGCCCTTCGAGAGCTTTGTCGACGGCTTGGGCAACGGACTGGGCTACAGCGTGGTTCTGTTGGCGGTGGGATTCATCCGCGAGCTGTTTGGCGCGGGCACCCTGTTTGGCATCGAAGTGCTGCCGCTGGTCACCAACGGTGGCTGGTACAACCCCAATGGCCTGTTGCTGCTGTCACCCAGCGCTTTCTTCATCATCGGCCTGCTGATCTGGGCACTGCGGGCGTGGAAGACACAACAGGTGGAGGAGCCGGAGTTCAAGCTGGCACCTCACGTGGTTGCGAGGGAGGGTGCGTAAGTGGAGTACTACCTGAGCATGTTCGTCCGCGCGGTGTTCATTGAGAACATGGCGCTGGCCTTCTTCCTTGGCATGTGTACGTTTATCGCCGTGTCCAAGAAGATCCAGGCAGCAATTGGCCTGGGTATTGCGGTAGTGGTGGTTCTCACCATTACCGTGCCGGTCAACAACCTGATCTACAACTACCTGCTGGCGGACGGCGCGCTGGCCTGGGCCGGCTTTCCGGACCTGGACCTGAGCTTCCTGGGCCTGCTGAGCTACATCGGCGTAATCGCCGCAATCGTGCAGATTCTCGAGATGTTCCTCGACAAGTACGTGCCCGCGCTCTACAACGCGCTGGGCGTGTTCCTGCCGCTGATCACCGTGAACTGCGCCATCCTTGGCTCCGCCCTGTGGATGGTGGAGCGCGACTACAACTTTGCCGAGAGCGTGGTGTTCGGCGCCGGCTCCGGTGTCGGCTTTGCACTGGCTATCACGGCACTGGCGGGTATCCGCGAGAAGTTAAAGTATTCAGATGTTCCACAGGGCCTGCAGGGGCTGGGAATTACCTTCATTATCGTGGGACTGATGTCGCTGGGCTTCATGTCCTTCGGCGGCATAGATCTGTAAGCGGGACGCTCTTTTATGGAAACCATTGTTTTTGGTGTCGTGATGTTCACCGCCGTCGTGCTGGCGCTGGTATGCGTGATCCTGATGGCACGCTCCCGCCTGGTGGCGACCGGCGATGTGGCTATCGAGATTAACGGCGAGAAGACGATTCACGTGCCGGCTGGCGACAAGCTGCTACAGACGCTGTCTGCCAATGACATCTTCCTGGCCTCGGCCTGTGGCGGCGGCGGCACCTGTGCCCAGTGCAAGTGCATCGTCAACGAGGGCGGCGGCTCCATGTTGCCTACCGAAGCGGCGCACTTTACCCGCCGGGAAGCTGGCGAGGGCTGGCGCCTGTCCTGCCAGACGCCGGTCAAGCAGGACATGAAGATCGAGGTGCCTGAAGAGGTCTTCGGGGTTAAGCAGTGGGAATGCGAGGTCGTCTCCAACCCCAATGTGGCCACCTTCATCAAGGAACTGACTCTCAAGTTGCCGGAGGGCGAGAACGTCGACTTCCGCGCCGGCGGTTACGTACAGCTTGAGTGCCCGCCCCATCACGTGAAGTACTCGGACTTCGATATCGAAGAAGAGTATCGCGGCGACTGGGAACGCTTCGGCTTCTTCAAGCTCGAGAGTGAGTGCAAGGAAACCACGATCCGCGCCTACTCCATGGCCAACTACCCGGAAGAGAAGGGCATCGTAAAATTCAATATCCGCGTGGCTACGCCGCCGCCGGGCAGTGAGGGCATTCCGCCCGGTATCATGTCTTCCTGGGTGTTCAACCTGAAGCCGGGTGACAAGGTGAAAGTGTACGGGCCCTTTGGTGAGTTCTTTGCCAAGGACACCGACGCCGAAATGGTCTTCATCGGCGGTGGCGCCGGTATGGCACCGATGCGTTCGCACCTGTTCGATCAACTCAAGCGCCTTCACAGCGATCGCAAGATCAGTTTCTGGTATGGCGCCCGCTCCCTGCGCGAGATGTTCTACGGTGATGAATACGACGGCCTGCAGTCGGAAAACGACAACTTCGAGTGGCATGTCGCCCTGTCGGACCCGCAGCCCGAGGACAACTGGGACGGCCTTACCGGCTTCATCCACAACGTGCTGTACGAGCAGTACCTGAAGGACCACCCGGCGCCGGAGGACTGCGAGTTCTACATGTGCGGGCCTCCGATGATGAACGCCGCGGTGATCTCCATGCTCACCGACCTGGGTGTGGAGCCTGAGAACATCATGCTCGACGACTTCGGCGGATGATCTTCGAAGTACACTCCAAAAGCCGGCGCTGGTCGCCGGCTTTTCTGTTTATGGGCCTGGCCTTTGGGCTGCTGTTCGGCTGTGCCGAGCCCCCGCCGGAAACCCTGCGCCTGACCGGCGCCACCATGGGCACCCGCTACAACATCACCTGGCTGTCCCGGGTCGACGATCCGGCCCCAGAAGACATTCACATCGGCGTTGAGGCGGTCCTGGAAGCGGTGAATGCCAGTATGTCGACCTGGCGTGATGATTCGGAAATCACGGCCTTCAATTCGGCACCCGCCGGTGAGTGGTTTACTGTCAGCCGCGACTTCGCAGACGTGTTCGAAATGTCGCGAGCGGTCAGCGAAGCCAGTGCCGGCGCCTATGATGTGACCGTGGCGCCATTGGTCGACCTGTGGGGCTTTGGGGCGGCAGAAATTGGCGCTGAACTGGTTGATCAGGTGCCGGCCAGCGGCGCCATCGCGGCGGCACTGGAACGCGTCGGCCAACAGCGCCTCGACTTTGATCGTGATGCCCCGGCGCTGCGCAAACCCGCGGCTATGTCGGTGGATTTTTCCTCCATCGCCAAGGGTTATGGGGTGGATCGCGTCGCTGCCTGGCTGGAGCAGCAGGGCATCGATCGTTACCTGGTGGAGATTGGTGGTGAGATACGTGTCTCCGGCCTGAACCCCCGCAACGAACCCTGGCGGATCGCGGTGGAGAAACCCCAGCCCGGTGAGCGCACTGCCCAGGTCGCCGTCACGCTGCACAATGCTGCGGTGGCGACCTCCGGCGACTACCGCAATTTCTTCGAAGTGGACGGCGTTCGCTACTCCCATAGCATCGACCCGCGCAACGGTGCACCGGTGCGCCATGACCTGGTGTCGGTCACGGTAATCCATGAAAGCGCCACCATGGCAGACGCCTGGGCGACCGCCCTCACGGTGTTGGGCACCGAACGGGCCCTGGAAACGGCACTAAACGAAGAACTGGCGGTCTATCTTATCAGCCGCGACGGCGACGGATTCACGGCCAGCAGCACGCCGGCCATGGCGCCGCTGTTGCGCAGCATCGACTAGGGCACGCAGCATCGACTAGGGCACGCGGCATCGAGTAGAGCGCGCAGCATCGATTAAACCAGGAGATTCCAGTAAAATCCGCTCATGGCTACCTTCATTTTCGCAGCACTCGTTTTCGGACTCGTCATCGCCGGCATGGCGGTGGGCGTGATTTTCTCCAATAAGCCGATCAAGGGCTCCTGTGGCGGTATCGGCGCCCTGGGCATGGACCAGGCCTGCGAAATCTGCGGGGGCAACCCGCAGGTCTGTGAAGAGGAAACTCGCAACCAGGCGGGCATCGCCGCCGGCCTGTTCGAGGAAGAGGACACCCCCGGCTTCTACAACGCGGACGACAGCACACGCCGCTAGCACCCTTCACCTGGCCTTTCCGCGGTTTGCTATGATGGCCGCGCACAATCCTGTCTGGAGCGATTTTGAGCCTGTCTATTCGTGATCGGCTGCCCTTGCATATCGGCCTGCGCTATACCTTCAGCCGCAGCGGCAACCGCTTTGTAGGCGTGGTGAGCATGGTGTCACTGGTGGGCATGGCCCTGGGTGTCGCCAGCCTGATTACAGTACTGTCTGTGATGAACGGTTTCGCCGGCGAGCTGCGCGATCGCATTCTGTCCCTGGTACCCCACGTGCAGGTGGAATCCACCCGCCCCATCGACAACTGGCCCGCGCTGGCCGAGCGCGTCGAGCTACACCCGGAGGTGCAGGCGGCCGCCCCCTATATTCGCGGCAAAGCACTCATCGGCAGCCAGCGCCTGGTGCGCGGTGTGCTGCTTACCGCTATTGATCCCGCCGCTGAACAGGCGGTATCCGATGTGGCCGGCTATATGCGCGCCGGCAGTTTCGATGCCCTGGCCGAGCAACGCTACGGCGTGGTGCTGGGTGCACTGCTCGCTCGCGCCCTGGGGGTAGGCGTGGGCGACACGGTTGAGCTGACCGTGCCCCGGCTGACGATCACCCCGCTGGGCAGCTTTCCCCGCAGCAAGCGACTGACGGTCGTGGGCGTTTTTGAGGTGGGCGCCCAGCTGGATAGCAACCAGGCTTACATCGACCTGCAGAGCGGCCAGCGCCTGCTGGGAACGGGCGATACCGTGCAGGGCCTGAGGGTAGAGCTGCACGACCTGTACCAGGCGCCGGCGGTGGCAGGGGAGCTGGACCACAGGCTGGGGGATGACTTCCAGGCCCGCGACTGGTCCCTCAGCCAGGGCAACCTGTTTGCCGCTATCAGGATGGAAAAAACCATGATGACCATCCTGCTGCTGAGCGTGGTGGCGGTGGCGGCATTTAATATCGTATCCACGCTGACCATGGCCGTTACCGACAAGCGCTCGGATATCGCCGTGTTGCGCACCATGGGTACCCGAGCCGGCGCGATCATGGCGATCTTTATGTCCCAGGGCCTGCTGTTGGCAGGTATCGGGATTGCCGTTGGCAGTGTCATCGGCATAGCACTGGCGCTGAACATCAGTGAGGTCACCCTGTTCCTGGAAGCCATCTCCGGCACCAAGCTGTTCAATCCGGACGTCTACTTCATTTCCGACTTGCCGTCCCGGCTGCAGTGGCAGGACGTGCTACGGGTCGCTGGGCTCGCCCTGGTGCTGAGTGTACTGGCCACCCTGTTCCCGGCCTGGCGCGCCGCCCGGGTGGCGCCCGCCGAGGTACTGCGCTATGAGTGACGCGGTCGTGCTGGAATGCCGTGGCTTGTGCCGCACCTACCGCGATGGCTCGCTGGAAGTCGAGGTACTCAAGGACGTTGAGTTCTCCCTGCCGGTCTCTGCCAAAGTGGCAATAGTCGGTGCCTCCGGCAGCGGCAAGTCAACGCTGCTGAACCTGCTGGGCGGGCTGGACCTACCGACATCCGGCCAGGTGCTGATGCAAGGCCAGGACCTGGCCGCCATCGACGAACAGCAGCGCTGCGAACTGCGCAACCGACAGCTTGGCTTCGTCTACCAGTTCCATCACCTGCTGCCGGAATTCAGTGCCTGCGAAAACGTGGCCATGCCGCTGATGATCAGCGGGGCGGGTCGCCGCCAGGCTGAGGCCAGGGCTTCAGAGCTGCTGGCAGAAGTCGGCCTGCAACAACGGCTCTCCCATCGGCCTGGGCAACTCTCCGGCGGAGAACGCCAACGGGTGGCCATCGCCCGGGCGCTGGTGATGGAGCCCGCCTGCGTACTGATGGATGAGCCCACCGGCAACCTGGATCCGGGCTCCGCCACCCAGGTGCTGGAGCTGATTGACCGCCTCAAGACCACCACCACGGCGAGCTTTGTCGTGGTCACCCACGATGCCGGCATCGCCGCCCATATGGACCGTGTCTACGAGCTGACCCGCGGCCACCTCGAGTTGCGCGACTCCGTCAGTGAGCCCGACCATGCGCTCGGCTGAGCTGCTGCGGGTCGCGGCGCGTTACACCCTGGGTGGGCGCGGCGTCTATCTGTCCAGTTTCCTGTCGATGCTCTCGGTACTGGGCATGGTGCTGGCCATCGCGCTGCTGATCCTGGTGCTCTCGGTCATGAACGGGTTCGATCGGGAAATGCGTGACAACATCCTTGCCCTGGTGCCCCAGCTCACGTTGAAGAGCTGGATACCAGTGGATGACTGGCAGGTGTATGCGGACCAGATTGACGCGGTGCCGGGCGTGCGTGCCGCCGCGCCTTTCGTCGAAGTACAGGGTATGTTGGTGCGCGACCTCGCCATCGAAACCACGCTGGTGCAGGGTATCGACCTGGAGCGCCAGCGGGCCCTGCCGGGGTTGCAGCGGGCGCTGGACTCGGCGGCGCTGCAGGCTTTTGCGGATGATCCCCAGGCCCTGCTGCTGGGCGCCGCCCTGGCCGACAGGCTGGCTGTGGAGGTGGGGGAGTCCCTGACCCTGATCGTGCCACGGGGCAGCGGCCAGTCGGCGCGCTTCCAGCCCTTCCGGTTGGCGGGCACCGTGGCCAGTGGCACTGAGCTGGATGAGTCCCTGGCGGTGATCCACCTGGCGCAGGCCGGCGAACTGGCCGCCACCGAGGGCGGTGTACACGGCTTCCGAGTGGCCGTCGACGATGTGTTCGCGGCACCGCGCATGGGCTGGGAACTGGTGAACAGCCTGCCGGCCGGTTTCTATGCCACTGACTGGACCCAGACCCACGGCAATCTCTACGCCGCCATCCAGATGTCCCGCGACCTGGTGATATTGCTGCTGCTGTCGATCATCGCCATTGCCGCTTTCAACGTGGTGTCTTCGCTGGTGCTGGTGGTAGTGGACAAGCGCGCGGACATAGCCATCCTGCGCGCCCAGGGCGCGCGGCCCGGAGATATCAGCGGGATTTTCCTGCGCCAGGGGCTGTTGATCGCCCTGGCGGGCACGGTGCTCGGTAGCGCCGTGGGCGTGGCGGCCAGCCTGGGAGTGACCGATTTCGTGGCGGCGCTGGAAAGCTGGCTGGGTATCCGCTTCCTGGACACCGATGTCTACCCTATCGGTTACCTGCCCTCAGACCTGAGGCTGCGCGACCTGCTGCTGATCAACGGGGTGGCGGTGATTCTGTGCTTCCTGGCGGCTCTGTACCCTGCTCGCCGTGCTGCGCAATTGCCGCCTGCCGACGCTCTACGTCACGAGTAGCCTTCTCGATCGCCAGCCGCCGCCGCAGGCGACGGGCCTCCCAGCGTTGCACCGCCTGCCAGCGCCACACCTGCTGCACCGTGAAGAAGCCCAGGCTGCCAAAGAAGAAGCCGCACAGCAGACAGCCCAGCAGGAACGGTTGCCAGATGGCCAGCATGCTGGTGCTGAGCCACTCCCAGCTTAACTGGAAGTTCAGGGTGCCGGCGTCCGTGCCTAATACGGCGGCTCCCACCCGGTAGGCGAAATAGTACAGGGGCGCCATGGTCAGCGGATTGCTGATCCAGCACAGCCCCACCGCGATGGGCAGGTTGCAGCGCACTTTTACCGCCAGCCCCGCTGCCAGGATCATCTGGATCGGCAGCGGCAGGAAAGCCAGGAACAACCCCACGAAGAATGCCCGCGATGCGGAGCTGCGGTTGATGTGCCAGAGGTTGGGCTGGTAGAGCCAGTCGCCCATGAACTGCAGGGACCGGATACTCCTGATGCTTCGTGGCGTGGGCATCAGGCGTTTGAGTGTTCTTTTCGGCATGGGCCGCGCTGGCAGCGCTCCTGGTGCTGTGCTTGAATCGAGCCCTCGCTCCCCGGTCCACGAGAGGAGCAAAGGCGGCTAATTCTAATGCAATCATGGACGATTGTAAGTGCCGTGGGTGTGTACCTGAGCGGCTGGATGCCAGCGCTGCCCACGCCGCTTCTGCCCCTGCTGGCGGGCCTTGCCTGCCTGCTTCTGCGTCGCCTGGCGCCCACTGCGGCGACCCTGTCCGCCTGCCTTGCGCTGGGGGTCGCGTATGGCTGCGCCTGGGGGCAGACGCTGCTGACCGCGCAGTTACCGGCTGCGCTGGAGGCCACGGTTCTGGCAGCGAACATCACGGTGCTGGAGCCTCCCCAGCGACGGCTTACCCGTGGCCGACTTCGCCAGCGTTTTGCCGCCCGGGTGGCGCTCGACCATTGCCCGGAGTCGGCGCCGGACTGTCGCCGTGAGTTGGGGCGGGTGCTGCTCTCTTACTACGGAAAGGAGCAACTGCGCGCCGGGCAGCGGTGGCGCGGTGAGTTGAAGCTCAAGCGCCCGCGGGGCCTCGCCAATCCCGGCAGCTTCAACTATGAAGCCTGGTTGGCGCGCCACCGCTTCGCCGCGACCGGGTATTTGCGTGATACCGACCTGCAAGCGCTGTCTCCGGTGTTCGCCGGCTGGCAGGGCTGGCGCCAGGCAGTGGCCGATAGCCTGAGTTACAGTGTCCTGGATTCAGATGTACGCGGCGTGCTGCTGGCCCTCGGCAACGGTGATCGCAGCGGTATCAGCCAGCAACGCTGGCAGCAGTTCCAACGCTACGGTCTCAACCACCTGGTGGTGATTTCCGGCCTGCATGTGGGCCTGGTAGCGGGCCTGGGTTTCCTGCTGGGTCGCCTGCTGGGACGTCGCGCGGCCCATGTACTGGCGGCGATGCTTGCGCTGCTATACAGCATGCTGGCGGGGTTTGCATTGCCGACCCAGCGTGCCCTGGTGATGCTGGCCAGTGTGCAACTGGTGGCCCTGGCCGGGCGCCGGGTGGCGCCGGCACGGAGCCTGTCGGCGGCCCTGTTGGGGGTGGCCTTGCTAGACCCGCTGGCAACCCACAGTGCGGGTTTCTGGCTGTCCTTCGGCGCGGTGGCGCTGATCTTCTACCTGCGCCATATGCAGCCGCAGCTCGACGGTTGGCGTCTGCTGCTGGCACTTCAGCTGGTGCTGGCGCCGGCCATGGGCCTGTTGGCCAGCGCCTGGTTTGGTGGCCTGGGCTGGAGTGCACCGCTCGCCAACCTGGTGGCGGTCCCGGTGCTGAGCTTCTGGCTGGCGCCGCTGTCATTGCTGGCTGCGCTGTTGGCGCCGTTCCATGCCGCGGAGCCCGTCTGGCAACTGGCAGCGCTGCCGGTAGAGGGCTTCTTCCGGCTGGATGCCGCGCTCTCGGCAAGCTTGCCCCTGTGGCTGCAATTGCGCCCGGCCCCGTGGCAACTGGCCGGAGGAGCGGTGGGGTTGCTATTGCTGCTGGTGCACCGCGCGCTGCCGCTGCGCTGGCTGGCCATGGTTTGGTTCGCCCTGGTCCTGGTCCCACGTGGTAGCGGCACCACAGATGCCGCCCTGGAACTGTGGATGCTGGATGTTGGCCAGGGGCTGGCGCTGGTGATACAGCAGGGGGAACACACCCTGGTATACGACACCGGTGCCGGCGACCCGGCCGGCCCCAATATGGCCACTGGCGTGCTCATCCCTTTCCTGGAAACCCGGGGCGTTGAAGAGATAGACCTGCTGGTGATCAGTCACGCGGACAATGATCATGCCAGTGGGGCTCAGGCACTGGCTGAGCGCTTTGTGATCGCCGAGACCTGGGTGGGGGAAGCCCTGCCGGAAGCCCTGCCAGGGCAGCGCGACTGCGAAAATGGCCAGCGTCGGCAACTGGGTGGCCTGTCCATCGAGGTGCTGTGGCCGCGTGATGAGTCCGGGGAGGGCAACAATCGTTCCTGTGTCCTGCGGCTGGCTTTCGCCGGGCTGCATATCCTGCTGCCGGGAGATATCGAGTCCTCGGTGGAACATGCCCTGCTGCGCACCCACAGGCCGGCACTGGCCGCGGACGTACTGGTGCTGCCGCACCACGGCAGCCGGTCATCCAGCAGCAGTGCGCTGCTGGCGGCTGTCGATCCGGCGCTGGTGCTGTTGAGCCGGGGCTATCGCAATCGCTTCGGCCATCCCCACCCGCTGGTAGAGCAACGGCTGGAAGCGTTTGGGCTGGTTCCCTGTGATACGGCAGAGCAGGGGGCAGTACAGGTTCGCCTCGAACAGGGCAGGATTGAGGAAGTATCTGGCTGGCGTCACAAACGGCGGCTCTACTGGGCTGCGCCAGCTTCCCCTGCCTGTTCCCCTGCGTATAATGGCGCTCAAGTTGAATGACCGTGTGGGGTAAGGCCAGGTGCTGGAAATAGTAACGGCAGGCGGGTGGTTGATGCTGCCGATACTGCTGTGTTCTGTAGTCGCTGTTGGAATCTGTGGCGAGCGCCTGCTGCATCTCAACCCGGACAAGATCTCACCGCCGCACCTGCTGGCCAAGGTCTGGACCCAGCTCAAGAACAATGAAATGGACGCCCAGAAGCTGCGCACCCTGCGCGCGTCTTCACCGCTGGGCGCCATTCTCGCCGCCGGCCTCGGCAATGCCCATCTCGGCCGTGAGGCCATGAAGAGCTCCATCGAGGAGGCCGCCAGCCATGTGGTGCACGACCTCGAACGTTATCTGAACACTCTCGGCACAATCGCCGCGGTCACGCCGCTGCTGGGCCTGCTGGGCACTGTGGTAGGCATGATCAAGGTGTTTACCGAGATCATGGCCCAGGGCACCGGCAACGCCTCGGTGCTGGCCGGGGGCATCTCCGAGGCCCTGGTGACCACCGCCGCCGGCCTGGCGGTGGCTATCCCGGCGCTGATCATGCACCGCTACTTCGTCGGCCGCATCGACGCCATCGTGGTCACTCTCGAGCAGGAAACCATCAAGCTGGTGGACGCCCTGCACACCGAGGGCAAGGGCCGCGGCTTCGGGGACTGATCCAGGACAGCCCGCTTGAAATTCCGTCGCCAGAAGCTGGAGGAAGTCAGCGTCAACCTGACACCGCTGATCGATGTGGTGTTCCTGCTGTTGATCTTCTTCATGGTCTCCACCACCTTCACCAAGGAGACCCACCTCAGCATCGACCTGCCGGAAGCGGCGGGGGAGGCGAGCGCTGATGTGCAGGAGCAGATCGAGATCCTGATCAACGAGGCCGGGGAGTACACCATCAACGCCCGCCAGCTGGTGGATGAAGATATCGATACGCTCAAGAAAGCCATTCGCCGGATTTCCGATGGCGATACCTCCCTGCCCATGGTGATCACTGCCGATGCCCAGACACCCCACGAATCCGTGGTGCGGGCCATGGATGCCGCCGGCCAGATGGGTTTTATTCACCTGAGTATCACCACCCGGCAGCCCGCCGAACCGGAGGCCTGATGGCCTTCACGGTGGTCATCCCCGCGCGCTTCGCCTCTACCCGACTGCCGGGCAAGGCGCTGGCCGACATCGCCGGCAAGCCCATGGTCCAGCACGTGTATGAACGCGCCACCGAAAGCACGGCTGACCGCGTCGTGGTGGCCACCGACGATGAACGCGTGGTTTCAGCGGTGCAGGGATTTGGCGGCGAGGTGCTTATGACATCGCCGGACCACCCCTCGGGCACCGACCGCATCGAGGAAGTGGTGCGCTTGCTGGGGCTTGCCGATGACGCGCTGGTGGTCAACGTGCAGGGCGATGAGCCCCTGATTCCCGCCGCGGTGATCGACCAGGTGGCGGACAACCTCGCCAGGCACCCCGAGGCCGGCGTCGCCACCCTGTGTGAACCGGTGGCCACGATCGAAGACTTCATCAACCCCAACGTGGTCAAAGTGGTCGCAGATGAACACGGCCTGGCCCTGTATTTCAGCCGCGCGCCTATACCGTGGGACCGGGATGGTTTCACCGCGGGTAGCAGCGCGGGGCAGGTGCCCTCTAATGCCCGCCGCCACCTCGGCATCTACGCCTACCGCGTTTCACTGCTAAAGCAGTTTGTGAGTTGGCCGCCGGCGCAGCTTGAGACCTACGAATCCCTGGAGCAACTGCGGGCGCTGGCCAATGGCGCCCGCATTCACGTGGCGGATGCGGTGGCCCCGGTGCCGCCGGGCGTGGATACCGCGGCTGATCTCGAGGCGGTTCGGGCCCTGATCGGCGAGGCCGGCTGAGATGGCCTCGGTGCTGTTTGTCTGCCTCGGGAATATCTGCCGGTCACCCACCGCCCACGGTATCTTTGCCGGCCAGGTCGAGGCGGCCGGGCTTGAGGGCAGTATCACGGTAGATTCCTGTGGCACCGGTGCCTGGCACGTGGGCGAGCCTCCGGATGCCCGCGCCACGGCCGCGGCCCGCAAACGTGGTTACGACCTGACACCGCTGCGGGCACGCCAGTTCGAGGCCCGGGACTTCCAGCAGTTTGAATACATCCTGGCCATGGACCGCAGCAACCTGTCGCACCTGGAAGCCCTGCAGCCGGATGGTTTCAGCGGCCACCTGGGCCTGTTCCTGGACTTTCATCCCGCCGCACCCTCCCGTGAAGTGCCCGACCCCTATTACGGTGGCGACCGGGGATTTGAGGAGGTGCTGGACCTGGTGGAAGCCGCCAGCCGTGGCCTGCTGGAGGCCCTGCGCGCCCGATGACCCGGGACCATGTGGACCTGCAACCTCTGAACACCCTGCGGGTGCCGGCCATGGCCGAGCACTTCGCCGAGGTCACGGTCAGCTCCCAGCTTGAAGGGCTGCTGGCCCACGCACGCTCCAATCACTGGCCGATCACGGTGCTGGGCGAGGGTAGCAATGTAGTGCTGGGCGATGTGCTGCCGGGACTGGTGCTGGTGCAGCGCAGCAAGGGCATTACCGTGCTGGAAGAAGACGACACCATGGCCCGGGTGCAGGTGGCTGCCGGCGAGAACTGGCATAGCTTTGTGCGCTGGTGCCTGGACCGGGGTTACCTGGGGCTTGAAAACCTGGCACTGATTCCCGGCTCCGTCGGGGCGGCACCGATCCAGAACATCGGTGCCTACGGTGTTGAAGCAGGGGAATTTATCGAAGCGGTGAACTGCCGCCTGTTACCGAACGGCGAGCACCGGGTACTGGACCGCGAGGCCTGTGACTTCGCCTACCGTGACAGCGTTTTCAAGCGCGAGCTGAAGGACACCACGCTGATCGAGTCTGTCACCTTTGCGTTGCCCAAGACGCGAGACCCCGTGACCAGCTACCCAACGCTGGCCAACTACCTGGAGGCCTACGATATCGTCGACCCGGACGCCCGGCAGGTCTTTGACGCGGTCGTCGAGATTCGCAGCAACCGGCTGCCGGACCCGGCAGAGCTGCCCAATGTGGGCAGCTTCTTCAAGAATCCGGTGCTGGATGAGGCCCGCTTTGCGAACCTCGCTGCCGGGCACCCCGAGATGCCGCACTACGACGACCCGGCGGGGCACAAGATCCCCGCGGCCTGGTTGATCGAGCAATGTGGTTTCAAGCAGCGTGAGGGCGCGGTGAGGGTACACGCCGACCACGCCCTGGTGATCATCAACCCGCAGCAGCGCCCGGCCCGTGACATCGCCGCTCTGGCACGGGAGATTGTGGGCGCCGTGCGCTCGCGATTCGGTATCCTCCTGGAACAGGAGCCCCGTCGCTACGGTATCTTCGAGCAATGAGCCAGGTCTTCGACCACGAGTCTTTCCTGCCGACCCTGAGCAAGCGCCCGGGCGTGTACCAGATGTACGACGCCGACGGCCAACTGCTGTACGTGGGCAAGGCCAAGAACCTGCGCAATCGGGTCTCCAGCTACTTCCGGGCCAGTGGCCTGGAAGCCAAGACCATGGCCATGGTCGCCAAGATCAACGATATCCAGGTGACGGTGCTCGACAGCGAGATCGAAGCGCTGCTGCTGGAACACAACCTGATCAAGAAGCACCAGCCGGTCTACAACATCCTGCTGCGTGACGATAAGTCCTATCCCTACATCTACCTGTCGGACGGCGAGTTTCCCCGACTGGCCCTGCACCGCGGTGCCAAGCGCGCGAAGGGGCAATACTTCGGCCCCTACCCCAGCGCCGGAGCGGTGCGCCGCAGCCTGACCTTCCTGCAGAAGGTGTTCCAGGTGCGCCAGTGTGAAGACAGCTACTACCGCAACCGCTCGCGGCCCTGCCTGCAGCACCAGATCGGCCGCTGCACCGCACCCTGCGTCGGGCTGGTCAGCGAGGAAGACTATGCCGAGCAGGTGGAGCACACGGTGCTGTTCCTCAACGGCAGCTCCCGGGAGCTGATGAAAGACCTGGCCGACCAGATGGAAGCGGCGTCGGCCGGCCTCAACTTCGAGCGCGCGGCGGTCTATCGGGACCAGTTGCGCCAACTGCAAACCGTGCAGGCCGACCAGGGCATCGAAGGGGTATCGGGTGATCTCGATATCGTCGCTGCCGCCGTGGAGGCGGGCAAGGCCTGCGTGCAGGTGCTGTTTGTGCGCGCCGGCCGGGTGCTGGGCAGCAAGAGCTATTTCCCGCCGCTGAAGCTGGCGGAAGACGAGGCGGAAGTGATCAACGCCTTCCTGGCCCAGTACTACCTGACCGGCGGCCGTGGGATTCCCCGTGAGCTGATCCTGAGCCATGACCCGGAGGACCGTGAGGCGCTGCAGTCCGTGCTGAGCGAGCGCGCTGAACGCCAGGTTGGGCTCAAGACGCGGGTTCGCGAGGCTCGTGCCAAGTGGCTGCAGCTCGCCAGCCAGACCGCCAGCCAGAACCTGCAGTCGCAGCTCGCGGCGCGCCAGACTTCCCTGCACCGTTTCCAGGCCCTGCAGGACAGCCTCAAACTGCCGGAGTTGCCCGAGCGCCTGGAGTGTTTCGACATCAGCCACTCCAGCGGCGAAGCCACCGTGGCCTCCTGCGTGGTGTTCGACCAGGGCGGGCCGCGCAAGTCCGACTACCGCAAGTTCAATATCGAAGACATCACCGCCGGTGACGATTACGCCGCCATGCAGCAGGCGCTGGAGCGCCGTTACAAGCGCCTGAAATCCGGCGAGGGGGTGCTGCCCGATATCCTGTTTATCGACGGCGGCAAGGGCCAGGTAGCCCAGGCGCTGGGGGTGATGGAGGAGCTGCAGATCAACGATGTGATGGTGATCGGCGTGGCCAAGGGCACCACCCGTAAGGCGGGCTTCGAGACCCTGGTGATGGGAGATACCGGCAAAGAAATCCAGCTCAACGGTGACAACGCCGGCCTGCACCTGATCCAGCACATCCGCGACGAGGCCCACCGCTTTGCCATCACCGGCCACCGGGCGCGCCGCGACAAGAAGCGCAAGGGCTCGGTGCTGGATGACATTCCCGGGGTAGGGGCCAAGCGCCGCCGCGACCTGTTGCGCCACTTTGGCGGGCTAAAAGGTATCCAGCGAGCCTCCATGGATGAGTTAATGAAAGTTACCGGCATTAATGAAAAAATAGCCCGCGATATCTACGAACAGCTGCACAGCAACTGAGTTCCAGACACAAGACGCCCCATGGCCATCAATATCCCCAACTCGCTGACCGTCAGTCGGATCATCCTGATCCCGGTGCTGGTGCTGGTGTTCTACTGGCCCTTCGAGAACCACAAGCTGGTGGCGGCCGGGATCTTCGGGCTGGCTGCGATTACCGACTGGTTCGACGGCTACCTCGCCCGGCGCCTGGCGCAGATGACTGAATTCGGCGCCTTCCTCGACCCGGTGGCTGACAAGCTGATGGTCGCGGTAGCCCTGGTGCTGCTGGTGGAGCAGCATAGCGATATCGTCTTCACCCTGGCTGCCTGCGTGATCATCGGCCGTGAGATCGTGATATCCGCGCTGCGTGAATGGATGGCGGAACTGGGCGAGGCCACCAGCGTGGCGGTGAGCTACATCGGCAAGGTCAAAACCACCTTCCAGATGATCGCCATCGTCGCCCTGTTGGCACTGCCCCCGGATTCAGAAACCTGGATGCTGGGCATTGCCGTCACCACGCTCTACGCGGCAGCGGTGCTCACCCTGTGGTCCATGGTGGTTTACCTGCGGGCCGCCTGGAAAGTCATTATCGAGCGCGGCGAACGCTAGAAAGGGGACAGTTTACTTATCTCCAGCGAGCGATAAGTAAACTGTCCCCAGAATTGCGGGCGCATCCGGTTTCTGTATAATTGCGCCCTCTGTCGGCGGGGCCCCGCCGGCATCTGCTCTCTTAAAGGCTGGATGGCAGAGTGGTTATGCAGCGGACTGCAACTCCGTGTACGCCGGTTCGATTCCGACTCCAGCCTCCACTTCTTGATTCTTCACCTGGACGCAGCCACTGACTTTGGCACTGCCTTCTTGCGCGGGGCGGCCTTCCGCGGGGCCGCCTTGCGAGTCGTCGCCTTCTTTTTCGCCGCAGTCTGTTTCTTTGCGTTGGCTTTCCCGGCCGCTGCTTTTTTCGCGGCAGGTTTTTTGCTCACGGCCTTCTTCGCCGCCGGCGTTTTCTTTGCCGCCTTCGCAGCTGGTTTGCTGGCGGCCGTCTTTTTGGCGGCGGGTTTTTTCTTCGCCGTAGCGCGACGTCGTGATGGCTTGGTTCGCAGCCCCGCGGCTTCTTCCAGTTCCACAAGGGACTCTTCCATGTAGTCGATCATGCGCTGCACCTGGGGCAGGGTGTGGCGGCAGGCGACGATGCCGAAGTCGAGGTTGGTGTCGTGGGAGACTACAGTGAAGTTGGCGGCGAAGCCGTCGAAGGGGATCGACACGGGATAGAGGCCCGCCAGCCTTGCACCGTTCCAGTACATCTGCTGGCGCGGGCCGGGTACATTGGACACCACGGTACTGAAGGCGGGGAAGCGGTCGGTGCTGCCGGTGAGGAAGGTCAGCAGCGTGGGCAGTTGGGTCAACACCGTGTAGATCTCGACTTCGCGGCGGCTCATACCAGAAAGCTGTTCCTTGCCGGCGAGCATGGATTCCTGGATCACGCGCATGCGCTTGGCCGGATCCCGGACCGCGGTGCCGAGGTTGGCGGTGATAAAACCCACCGCGTTGGCGGATTCCATGTCGTCAGCGGCGCGCAGGGAAATCGGCGCCATGGCCTTGAGGGATTCCTTGGGCAGGGCGCGCTGGTCCACCAGGTAGCGGCGCAGGGCGCCGGCCACTATGGCCAGCACACCGTCGTTGAGGGTGCCGTCGAAGGCCTTGCTCATGGTGCGCACGCGCTGGAAATCCCAGGACTGGGCCACGAAGCGGCGCGCGCCGGTGATGCGCTGGCTCAAGGGCGTGCGCGGGCTCTTGTAGACCGGGGCCGCCAGCTTCTGGTTGCGACCCAGCCAGACGCCAGCGTATTCCCGCAGGGCCTTGCCGATATGCGCGGCACCCCCCAGCTGCTGACGAATGGATTCCAGCACGGTTTTCAGTTCGCGCTCGTTGGGTTGCACGCGCCGCGGTCGCGCCTGCCTCAGTGCTTCCTTGTAGGCCTCGTAGGCTTCCTGGGAAAACGGTGAGTACTGGACGCGCGCTTTCTGGTTGGGCGAGTACATGCTGTTGAGCAGGTGCATGGAGCCGGCGCCGTCGATGGCACAGTGGTGGGTCTTCATGTACATGGCGAACTGGCGGTTCTGCAGTCCCTCGATCAGGTGCAGCTCCCACAGTGGCCGCGAACGGTCCAGCAGGGTGCTGTGCAGCCGCGACACCAGGGCAAACAGCTCCCGGTAGCGCCCCGGGGCCGGCAGCGCCGAGTGGCGGATGTGGTAGTCCATGTCCAGCTGCCGGTCTTGTTCCCATGCGATGCGCCCGAACTGGCCCATCGGCCCCATCTTCAGGCGCTCGCCGAAGGGATGCCGCAGGTCACCGTCGTAGCTGAGGATGTCGCTCAGCTCGGCCAGGAACTCGATGTCATCAACGCCCTCAGGCAGGTCAAACAGGTGCAAACCACCCACGTGCATTGGCGTGCGGCGGGTTTCGTTGACGAGGAACATCGCATCGGTGATCGGCATGCGGGTCATGGTCGGGTCCTGTTGTCGTTATTTGCCCTAAGTATAGAGATAGCTGGCGAACTGTGCTGCGCTGTTCACGCCGAACGGTTTTCCACAGTTTTGGTTACAATGGTTGCCTGCACTGGCGGGTCGGAGTGGCCGCGGTCCCATGACATTGCTGATCATCTACCTGCTTATCGCGATCGGCGTTTCCTTTCTGTGCTCGATTCTCGAGGCGGTGTTGCTCTCGGTTACCCCCGGCTTCGTGGAAACCCAGTTGCAGGAGCGGCCGCGGAGGGCGCAGGTTCTCAAGGTGGTCAAGGAAGATCTCGACCATTCGATTTCTGCCATCCTCATTCTCAACACCTTCGCCCATACCATGGGAGCGGCGGGGGTGGGTGCCCAGGCTCTCAAAGTGTTCGGCGCGCGCTATGAAACCCTGATCGCCTTTCTGCTGACGCTGGCCATACTTTACTTCTCGGAGATCATTCCCAAGACCCTGGGTGCCACCTTTTGGAAGCAGCTCGCGCTGCCGTCGGCGTTTGTCATTCGGCTGCTGGTAAAGCTGTTGTACCCCTTCGTATGGCTGTCGGCTCAGCTTACCCGGCTGTTTTCAAAACGTGATGATGGCGCCATCAGCCGTGAAGAGCTGGCGGCGCTGGCCAGGCTGGGCAAGCGTGAAGGCGCCCTGGGGCACCAGGAAAGCGAGTTGATGGAGAATATTCTCAAACTGCGCGGCACCCGTACCGAGGCCATTCTCACACCGCGTACGGTGGTCACCGCGTTGGATGCCTCGATCACGGTGAACGAAGCCCTGGCCGCTCTCGAAACTTCGCCTTTCACCCGCATTCCGGTCTACCTCGGCAATGTCGATACCGTGATGGGCCTGGTGCTAAGGCCCAGGGTAGTGGCTGCGCAGCTGGCGGGTGAGGGTGATCGCAAGCTGGAAGAGTTCTCTTCTGCCATTTTCCGGGTTTCCGAGGAGCTGCCGGTCCTGCAGCTGCTGGACCAGTTCATCAAACGCCGCGAGCACTTGTTCCTGGTAGAAGACAGCTACGGCCAGACGGCGGGTATCGTCACCCTGGAAGATGCCCTGGAAACCCTGTTGGGCCGCGAGATCATGGATGAGAGCGATACCGTCGAGGATATGCAGCAACTGGCCCGCAATAAGTTCCGCAACCGCCTGCAGGACCAGCCCTAAAACGCTCCACTTGTGCTACTGGTTCACACATTGGACAATTCGGCTTGGTATCCAGCGCTACCCCTGATTAAGTAAGCCTGCGGAGACGGGTCTCCACAAGAATAAGGCGGGGAGCGGACATGGATAGCAATTCACGATTCAACGACCCGAATGTCATGGGCACAGGGCTGTCGTCGTCGATGGCTGGCGCTACCGCTGTGTCCGTAAACGATGCGTTACCCCTGGTGACTGATGCAAAAGGCCTGCACATGAACGAACAACGCAGCAAAATCATGATCAAGAACGAGTTTCAGCACCGGCTGATTCTCTCTACCCTGCTGATTACCCTGATCACGCTCAACCTGATCATCATGGCAGCCACGCTGCTGGACTATTTCTACGGCAATATTGCCGGTGTCATCAATGTATTCACGGTATCGGTGGCGGTTATGGAAGTCATCGCGGTGGCCGTGGTTTACACGGTCTCAAAGCGCATCAGCTTTCATATCGCCGGGCCGGTCTACGCCATCGAACGCTCCCTTAATTTCATGCGCGATGGGGATATCGCCCACCGGCTGACCCTGCGTGAAGGCGACCACTTCGGCGAAGTGGCGGATGCGGTCAACGAGGTGCTCGAAACCTACCAGTCCAGGATTCAGCGTCTGAAGGAACTGGCCGAGGGCGAGATGAACAGTGACAAACAACAGGAGCTGGCCGAGCAGCTGCGCTGGTTCAAAACCCAGCGGGACGAGCAGGGCTGACCTCTAGCGGCATGAATGGATTGAATTTCACAAGGGCGCGGCACTCCCAGGCTGGCCTGACCCTGATCGAACTGCTGATGGCGATGGCGGCCATCAGCATGCTGGCCATGGTGGCCCTGCCGGTTTATTCCGATTGGGTCGTGCGCGCGCGGCTGGCGGACGATATTGCCAAGGTCGGCGAGCTGAAACTGCGGGTCGTGGAATACCACCTGCTGAACGGGCGGCTGCCGGAATCAAACAGCGACGTTGGCCTGCCGCCGGAAATGGCGTCTCCTGGTAAGTACCTGGAGCTGTTCTACATCGACCGTGAGCCTGCGCCGGGCACCATCAAGCTGGTGTTCGACAGTATCCGCGAAATACCTGCCCTGGGTTCGAACAATGAACTCTGGTACCAACCCACTGCGATCAATAACCAGATCAGCTGGGATTGCACCGGCGGCACCCTGGTGAACAAGTTCCGCCCGGCTCACTGCCGGAGCAGCGAAGGCGAGGAGTAAGCGCGGCAACTGTCTCAGGTGTCCAGCAACGCCTCATCTGAGACATGGCCGGGGGTAGTCGGCACCATTTTCACGATATTGCCGTCTTCGGCGAAGTCCGTATCCGCATTGATCCACAGCCGCAGCAGGTGGCGTTTCCGCTCGGGCTCCGGCCAGTCTGAAAAGGCGGCGCGGCCATGCAGTATGCTCGAATTCTTGAGCAACTGGATATCCCCTGGCTGGAATTCCATGTCCAGCGCGCAGCGGTCAGCGACCGCATCAATCAGGGCGAGCAAGTCTTCCTGCTCCTGCGTCAGCCGCGGCACACCGGCGTGCTGCTGGGCATCGCGGATGTACCAGCCGATGTAGAAAGTGCGCAGGTGCTGTCCGTCCCAGTAGCACAGGGGGATGGCAAAGGTCGGGTCTTCGCCGGCTCCCTGTTCGCCCTGGCGGTCAAAATGCCAGGGCTCGAACAGCAACGGGACCAGGTCTGGCCTGGCGGCCAGGATTTCGTTGAATACCGTGATGGAGCTGGCAATACGGCTTTCGCCGCCGCTTTGCGCGGTGCGCAGGCACAACAGGCCAATCACGTCGGCACCATCGGTATGAAAGCCCTGGGCGGCATTGGTGCGGTACAACCTGACCTTCGGGTCCGCCGGGTCGGCGCCGGTGTCGCGCACGTGACCCAGCAGGTCGCCGGCGGCGTTTTGTGAGGCCAGGCCACCCATATGCAGGCCCAGACCCAGGTAGGCCAGGCTCGCGACCTCGTCGCCCCAGCGCTCCACCGGTAGGCCGCGCAGCAGCATGAAGCCGCGTCCATCCGCCAGTTCTCTCAGCCAGTGCCGGGAAGCTGCGGCCAGCTTAGGCAGGGGAAAGTCGGCGCGTGTGAGCTGGTCGCGCGGCTTGCCGGTGGCCTGCGCCGCTGACACGGCGGCTTCCAACTCGGTGATTTCCGCCTCGCTGAAGCGGCGAATCCAGTGGCTGCTCCGGGCCATGGCGTCGCCGTGCCAGGCAGCGGCGCTGTCAACGGCTTGGGTAGGGATTGTCATGTTGGCCTCCTGTGATCAGGCACGTCGTAGTCGGTTCTGGCACGCATTCAGGTTCACGACGGGTCGTCGCCCTGGCTCGGCGGGGGGCGGTTGCTGAGGGTCAGCAAATCCGGCATATGCCAGTGGAAATAGATGGCGGCGGCGCGAAAGCTGAAGATGGCTGCCACGCCGGCGATGACCGCCTGCTGGCCACTCAACAGACCCAGCTTCAGCAGCGCCAACTGCAGCCCAACGCCCAGGCAGATGGGGGTTGCGTACAGTTCTCGCGAAACGATGAGGGTAGGGCGATTGAGCAGCACGTCGCGAATGATGCCGCCGCCGATACCAGTGATTACGCCCATGACCACCGCGTGGGCGCTGTCCAGGCCCAGCGCCAGGGTTTTCATGACAGCCAGGGCGGCAAACAGCGCCACCCCGAGGGCATCCATGTACAGGAACCAGCGATAACCGCGGTGAATCAGGTCGTTGAAGGCGAAGGTGACAAGCGCTGCCAGCGTCGCCGCCAGCAGGTAGCGGCTGTCCTCGATCCAGAACACCGGTACGTCGAGAATGATGTCGCGTATGGTGCCGCCGCCCACCGCCGTCACGACACCCACGACGGTGACGCCGATGATGTCGAGTTGCTGGATACGCGCAGCCAGCACGCCGGTGACCGAAAAGGCCAGGGTAGCGGCAATGGCTAGTGAATAGGTGAGGTCCATGCTGGGCCTAGCATAACGCCAAACCCAGGGGTGCTGGATGAAGAAACGTTAACCCAGATCGAGTTCGAAGCGGCAGCAGTCGCTGCCCGTTGCACAGCAGGCGGTTTCTTGGCAGGTGATGTCTTTATCGACCAGGCTGTTGAACAGGCGCTGGAACACCGCGGCGTGCCAGTGGCAGATCGGCGCGTCGGCCTGTTCGCCGCGCACCACCGGGTTGTCATACAGCTCGAAAACCAGAGGGCGCTTGCTGGCCACCACAAAGTGGCCTGACCCGGCAAACGTCCAGGCGTGTTTCTCGATGGTCTTGGCCAGCAGCGGCGCACTCAACCAGGGTGGCGAGTGTTGCAGCAGGTGCATCACCACGCCGGGCATACGGTGGCTGATGATGTAGTCCGCTGTGTGTAAGCCTGCACGCCGGGTGAGGTCGGCGGCCAGGTCCGGGTAGGTGGCGCGCACCGCCTGGTGCAGGGCGGCCGCCGGACCTTCTTCCATCAGGCCCTCATCGGTGGGCAGCTCGGTCAGGCCGGACTGCGCCAGCAGCATTTCTCGCGGGCCGGTGCCGAGCCGGTCATCCAGCAGTGGCACCAGCTGTAACACGCTGTTGGGGCCGATGCGCGCCGGGGCGGCAGCTTCCCTGGGGAGTGGGGCATTCATGAGATCAGCTCCTCCAGCTGCTCCTCGCCGCCGCCACAGGCCTTGGCAATGACCTGGTCGTCGGGAGTCGCCAGCATGGACTGTTTACGCGCCCGGGCCCGGGCCGCCCGGTCGGCGGCGGCTTCCCAATCGTCGAGCTGGGCGCGCGCAATCTTGCGATTGGTATCAAACTTGAAGTCCACCTTGCCCTTGGCCTGCGGACCCCAGTAGTTGTTCTTGCCGAGGTCGTAAAACGTGCGGCTGAAGCCGGCCTTGGCAAAGGCCTTGAGGCAGCCCAGCAGGTAGCGGCGCCGGAAACCCGTGCCGCGCCAGGGATAGTGGAACAGGGCTTTTTTCATGTAGAAGCGCCGGTAGTTGTTCATCACCCGGTCGAGCAGGGTGGCGCGGTCCATGGCGGCAGGCTTCATGATCGGTGTAACGAAGTTGTAGCGCGAGAAATCGAACACCTCGACCTTGTCGCCCAGCTCCTGGAACAGGGGCGTGAACGGCCAGGGGGTGTACATGGCCCAGTTGGCGAGATCCGGCTGCCAGTCCCAGGCCATGCGGTAGGTTTCCTCAAGGGTCTCGGGGGTCTCGTTGTCCAGGCCCACGATGAACTGGGCCTCGACAAAGATATCCGCTTCACGCAGCAGTTGGATGGCGCGACGGTTGTCCTCGACCTTGGTTTCCTTGTTGAACTGGTCGAGCTTCATCTGGGCAGCGGCCTCGGTGCCCAGGCTCACGTGCACCAGGCCGGCCTTCCGGTACAGCGGCAGCAGTTCCTCGTCGCGCAGGATGTCGGTAACCCGGGTATTGATGCCCCATTTCACCTTGTCTGGCAGGTCTCTACGAATCAGCTCTTCGCAGAACTGGATGAACTTCTTGCGATTGATGGTGGGTTCCTCGTCGGCGAGGATGAAGAAGCCCACGTCCTGCTCCTTGTGCAGCTTCTCGATTTCGTCCACGACCTTGAGCGGGTCACGTACCCGGTAGTCGCGCCAGAACTTCCACTGGGAGCAGAACGAACAGGTAAAGGGGCAGCCCCGCGCCATGTTGGGAATGGCGACCCGGGTGTTGAGCGGGATATAGGTGTACTTCGCCCACTCCAGCAGGGTCCAGTCCGGCTCGATGGCGTCCAGATCTTTGATGGTGGGGGCGGCCGGCGTGGCCACGATCTCGTCGCCGTCACGGTAGGCCAGGCCGCGGATATCTCCTCGTTGCTCTTCAAAGTTGCCGGCATCGAAGGCGCGTACCACATCCAGCAGGATTTCCTCGCCCTCACCGCGCACGATCACATCCACCCAGGGCGCCTCGCTCAGCACCTGCTTGTACATGAAGGTGGCGTGGATGCCGCCCAGCACCCGCAGGGCGTCCGGGCAGTGTTCTTTCGCAAGCTCCAGCACTCGTTCCGCCGAGTAAATGGAGGGGGTGATGGCGGTGACGCCGACAATGTCGGGTGAGATCTCCTTGAGCTTCTCGGTGATTTCCTCGTCGCCCAGGTCATTGGTCATGGCGTCGACGAAGTGGATATCGGTATAGCCCGCTGCTTTCAGGGGTCCTGAAAGATAGGCCACCCAGGCGGGAGGCCAGTTGCCGGCGATCTCAGCGCCGCCGGAGCGGTAATTCGGATGGATAAGCAGGATGCGCATGGGACCGCCCCATGAAAAGTGTAAAGTATATATTACACTCATAGTGTAAACATATCTTGACCCTAGTCAAGGTATGGGTATGCGCATCGCCTGCCAGGCGTTAACGCATGCTAGAGCGCATCCAGGTAGATCTCCTGTGCAAACAACATGCTCCGGTCCTGGTCCAGCTTGAACCACTTGTCGAGCACACGCACATCGGGGGTAATTTTTTCATCAAAAACAAGTACTTCGTTGGACCACACCTGAACATTCTCACTCAGATCGAAATGGTCAGATGAAATCAGCAAAGTGGCAGCGGCGACGTTATTTGAGCTGAGATAGACCGCGTTGCCAGACTTATTTGCAACCAAAGCACTTTCCGTGTCACCACCCAGCGTGCCATGCAGGATCAGCCAGTGAATTCGCTCAAATTCCCCGCCCTCCTCTATCTGCCAATACAGGGAATCGGGGTAGGGATCGCGCGTGTATTTGGCGACAAAACTCTCGTAGTCCTTCTTCCGGCTGGCGAGCCACGGCATGCCGTAGTGCTCTCCGCGCTCAACGAAATAAGTGATATCGCCACCCATGCTGTTTACGGCGTCAAACAGGGGCACCACGGAATCTGCGGGAAAGAACTGATCATCTTTGGTATTTAAGGCAAAGATGGGTTTGTTGATGAAATTGCCGGGAAAGGTGGTTCCAAAGACTCTGTGCCTGGAACGTAAAACGTGGGGAGAGCCGATCAGGGCGACAAAGCCTGCGAATGGGGTGGGCAGATGCGAGGCAAAGTAGTAGGCACCTCCCGCGCCATCGGAGAGGCCATGCAGGAATACCCTGTTTTCGTCGATGTTGTAGCTCGCCTTTACGATTTTGATGATTTCCACAATGTTCCTGGTCTGGGATTCGTACCACCATTTTGCCGAGCTCCAGGCGCTCGGATAGACCGAAATTGCACCGCCGACTCTCAGCTTTTTCAGGCGATTCATCTTCCTTGTGGAGATGCGATTGGCCGACATCCCCACACCCCCGTGAAGATAGATATGTAAATCCATCTTCTGCTCGGGATCATAGGTATCCGGAACGTCGACGACGTAGTGGAAGGTCTCTTCAAAACCCTCAACCTGGTGAGAACCCTTGAAGGTGCCCCGGGCCACATCGGCAGGGTAGTGTCTCTCTGCGCGAATCTCGCCTAGCCGCTGCCAATACAGCGCTTCTGAATTGGTGTCCTCTTCTGCTTCAACACTGCACAGGCCAGAGGACAAATCCAGGGTGAAAAAAGCGAACAAGAGCACGAACGCGCGATGGTAGGGATTCGCCATGGTTGGCTCCCCGGGCGTGAAAATCCTGACAGACTCTATTTTATTACCCCCGCACATATCAAACATGCGCCAATGTCATGGTGAAAATCCCGTCGAATCTGGTCAAACCGGCGTATAAAGAGGTGTCCAAAGAGGAGGGCATATGGCGTTCGACCCCTTTGTCCTGGCGCGCATCCAGTTCGCCGCCAATATCAGCTTCCACATCCTGTTTCCGACCATCACCATTGGCCTGGCCTGGGTGCTGCTGTATTTTCGCTGCCGCTACACGCTCAGCGGCGATAAGGGCTGGGAGGATGCCTACAGTTTCTGGGTCAAGGTGTTTGCGCTGACCTTCGCCCTGGGCGTGGTGTCCGGCATCACCATGAGTTTCCAGTTTGGCACCAATTGGCCGGGATTCATGCAAAGAGCCGGCAACATTGCCGGCCCACTGCTGGGCTATGAAGTGCTGACGGCGTTTTTCCTGGAGGCGTCGTTTCTTGGCATCATGCTCTTTGGAAAACGGCGCGTCTCGAATCGCCTGCACCTGATTGCCACCTTCCTGGTGGCCCTGGGTACTACGATTTCCGCGTTCTGGATCCTGGCGCTCAATTCCTGGATGCAGACGCCTGCCGGTTACGCAATTGTGAACGGCCAGTTCGTTGCGGAGAGCTGGCTGGAAATCATCTTCAATCCCTCCTTTCCGTATCGTTTCGTGCATGTGCTGCTGGCCAGTTTCCTCACGGCAGCGTTTCTGGTGGCTGGTATTTCCGCATGGCGTGCTCGCGCCGGAGTTGAAGGCCCGGCTACCTGGAAAGGGATGCGCACGGGGGTGCTGCTGGCAGCCGTGGCGATACCGTTGCAGATCCTCGCGGGCGACTTCCACGGCCTGAACACCCTGGAACACCAGCCTGCCAAGATTGCCGCCATGGAGGGTGTCTGGCACACGGAAAAGGGTGCCGCTTTCACCGTGTTTGGCTGGCCTGACGAAGAGCGCCAGGAAACGCGTTTTGCAGTCAAAATCCCCTACGCGGCAAGCCTCATCCTGACCCATGAGCTGGACGGTGAGGTGCTGGGCCTGAATGAGTTTCCCGGTGAACATCCGCCGGTGGCGCCCGTGTTCTGGTCGTTCCGGGTGATGCTGGCCACGGGCGGGCTGATGTTGCTCGTCTCCTGGTGGGGAGCCTGGACCTATTGGCGGGGCAGGGAGCCTGGCGACCGATTGTTGCTGGCACTTTCGCTGATGACCTTTTCCGGCTGGGTGGCCACCCTGGCGGGTTGGTATGTGACCGAAATCGGCCGCCAGCCATGGATCGTCAGCGGTCTGCTGTCAACGGCTGACGTGGTCGCTGACCATGCAACAGCGACCCTTGGCGGCACGCTGTTTGGTTATATCGGTTTGTACCTGTTCCTGCTGGTCTCCTATATACAGGCCCTGCGATACCTGGCCACGCGTTCGCCACGCGCCCGGCCGGCGTCGCCATCGGGGTACAGCCCACCCGCCGCGGAGGGGCTGGCCTGATGGCAGAGTTTCTACCGTTGTTCTTTGTGATGGCCATGGGCCTGTCGCTGTTGCTGTATGTGATTCTCGATGGTTTCGATCTCGGCATAGGCATTCTGCTGCCACTGGCCAATGACGCAGAGAAAGACATTATGGTGGCCAGCATTGGGCCGTTCTGGGATGCCAATGAAACCTGGCTGGTGCTCGGCGTCGGTGTATTGCTGATTGCCTTTCCCCAGGCGCACGGCATCGTGCTGACGTCCTTGTACCTGCCGGTAACGATCATGCTGTTTGGCCTGATTTTACGCGGCGTGGCTTTCGACTTCCGGGTCAAGGCCGGTGATCATCGCAAGGAACTCTGGAACAGGGCGTTCTTTGTCGGCTCGCTGGTGTCGGCCATGGCCCAGGGCTGGATGCTGGGTGCCTACATCACCGGGCTGGAATCCACGGCCACCAGCCGGGGGTTTGCGGCACTCATCGCGCTGGCGCTGCCGGCCTTGTATGTGATGCTGGGCGGCGCCTGGCTGCTGATAAAGACGGAAGGCGGTTTGTTCCAGAAAGCGGTTGGCTGGTGCCGGCGCGCGCTGCTGCCCATGGGGTTTGCGCTGGTGCTGGTGTCGATTGCCACGCCGTTGGTGAGCGCGGAGATTGCGGCCCGCTGGTTTACCCTGCCCAATGCGATTGGACTGGCGCCGATCCCGGTGACCTGCGTGCTGGTGTACGCCGGTATTGGCTGGCTGCTGCAGCGTGTGGACGTGCTGGAGGCGGGCTACGGCTGGCTGCTGTTCGTTGCGCTGATCGTAATTTGCCTGATGGCCGCCATCGGCCTGGCCTACAGTATTTACCCCTACATCATCATTGGCCGTATGACGCTGTGGGAGGCGGCTGCCGCCACCAGTTCACTGCAGTTCATCTTCTGGGGAGTGGCCGTGACTTTGCCACTGATTGCGGCTTACACCGTATTCGTTTACAGAATCTTCGCCGGCAAGGCGACGGCCCTGTCTTACGACTAGTGCGACTCGCGCGGGCGGCGTGGTGCCGCCCGCTGTGCTTCAGGCGCTGGCGTTGGCGGCCGTCTGGCCAGGCGCGGCCTGCGGGCCGCGGATCACGCCACCAGGGGTCGGCCCCTGCATTTCACCGTTCCTGAAGGTGACCTGGCCTGACTTGATGGTGAACTCGTAGCCGTCAGCTTTCTGCAGCAGGCGCTTGCCGCCCGCAGGCAGGTCGAACGCGAGCCACGGCTTGCCCAGCTTGAGCTTGTCCATGTCAATCACGTTGATGTCAGCGAGGTAGCCCTGGGCCAGCAGGCCGCGGTCTTCCAGCCCGTACAGCAGGGCGGTGTCGCGACACTGGCGCTTGATGGCCTGGGCCAGGGTCAGGTTACCCCTGGCGCGGTCGCGTACCCAGTATTCCAGCATGAACGTCGGCGAGGCCGCGTCGCAGATGGTGCCGCAGTGGGCGCCGCCGTCCGACAGGGAATTCACACAGTCCTCGGAGCGCTGCAGGTCTTCCAGGAAGTCGAGGTTGCCGTCCTTGTAGTTGAGAATGGGGAAGTAGATAAAGCCGGTGCCCTCATCCCGCATCAATACCTCGTAGGCGTATTCATCTCCCGACATGCCTGCGCGCTCGGCGCCGGCCTGCAGGGTTTCCTCCTGGGTGGGTTCGTACTGGAAACCGTCACCCATCTCGTACAGCAGGTTCCAGGCGCCGGCGATCAATTCGGCCAGGAAGCGCAGGTCTGAATCCGGATAGCAGGACTCCTGCTCGATGAGACACGCCTTGAAGGCCGGATCCTTGAGAGCGGCGAACTGCTCTTCCCAGGGCAGGTCCTGGATCTCGAGCCAGGCCGGCTTGAAGCTGAAGGGGTGGAAGGTGGTCTGCCAGCCCATAAGCACGCCGTTACCGCGCAGGGCAATCTGCGCCACGATATTGGCGCCGGCCGCGTTCTGGGCGCGCATCTCAGCAATCTGCTCTTCCAGCGGCAGTTGCTTGAGTGGCGACTGCAGGGCGGCGAACGTCACCGGCAGCCCGGTCTCGCGGCTGAGGTCGCCCATCCATTCGAATTCCTTCCACTCCCTGTTCAGGTCGCTGGCCATTTCAAACACGCCAAAGCTGGTGCGGCCCATGGCGCGGCCGATACCGATCAGCTCTTCCTTGGTGGCGGTCGTGCCGGGTACCAGTTCACCGTCTACCGACTTGTGGAGAATGGTGCGCGAGGTGGAGAAACCCAATGCGCCGGCCTTGAGACCGTCTTCAACAATCTGCGACATGGCGGCGATATCGGTCTCGGTGGGTTCTTCCTTGCGTTCTTCGCGCTCGCCCATCACATAGGCGCGCACTGCGCCGTGGGGGACGTGAGTGCCGACGTCGACGGTGCGTGGCAGTTTCTCCAGGGCGTCCATGTACTCCGGGAAGGTCTCCCAGTCCCACTGGATGCCTTCTGCCAGTGCACTGCCGGGGATGTCTTCCACCCCTTCCATGAGGCCGATCAGCCAGTCGTGCTTTTCCGGTTTGGCGGGGGCAAAACCCACGCCGCAGTTGCCCATCACCACGGTGGTGACACCGTGCCAGGAAGAGGGTGCCATTTCCGGGTCCCAGGTGGCCTGGCCGTCGTAGTGGGTGTGGATATCCACAAAGCCGGGGGCGACCACCTTGCCGCTGGCATCAATTTCTTCGCGGCCGGCGGGCAGGCTGGGACCAATGGCGGTGATGGTGTCACCGTCGATGGCGACATCGGCGATGATCGGCTCTGCGCCGCTGCCATCAACCACGGTGCCACCGCGAATTACGAGATCGTGCATGTTGTCCTCCTGGTGCCCTGCGGGCCACGCCGCTGAGTCATTGTTCTGTTGATGAGTGCTATCAGCATGCTGGGGCTAATCCTAGGCGGAATTCCGGCCCTGCGCCATGGCCTCTTCGAGAGTACCGGTAGGCTAACCGCGCGCCGCTGTGTAGAGTGTGCGAACTGTTTGCAGGGAGCATTGCCATGAGCCATCTCGATTCACGTGTAGTCATGATCACCGGTGCCGGCGGCGGCTTCGGCCGGCTGGTGGCCTGCAAGGCCGCGGCCCGCGGCGCCAGGATCGTGGGCTGCGATATAGACGAGACCGCATTAGGCGAAACCCTGGATGCCATCACCGCGGCGGGCGGCGAGGCCATGGGCCAGGTGGCCGATGTGACGGTGGCCGGAGATATGACCCGGCTGGCTTCAGCCGCCGTCGAGGCCTTCGGCGCAGTGGATGTGCTGATCAACAATGCCGGCATCATGCCGCTGGCCTATTACAGTGACCATGCCGCGGCGTTGGATGCCTGGCACCGCTGCATCGACATCAATATCAAGGGTGTGCTCAACGGCACGGTTGCGGTGCATGACCAGATGTTGGCGCAGGGGCGCGGCCACGTGGTCAACCTGTCATCGATCTACTCGAACTTCCCGCTCAAGGGCGCGGCGGTCTATGGCGCCACCAAGGCGGCAGTCAACTTTCTTTCGGACGCCCTGCGGCAGGAATCCCAGGGCCGCATCAAGGTCACGACTATCCGGCCCACCGGAATTCCCCTGACCGGGATTGGCAGTGCGGTCGTCAATATGGAGGCGGGCGCCGGCATCGTCGGCGCCAACGGTGAGGCGTTTGCGCAACGCTTCGGGGCGCTGCTGGAAGGGGGTGGAGAGGAGAACTGGACCAACGAGGACAGCATCGAGTACTTCATGCTGTCCCCTGAACTGCTGTCGGACCAGATTCTCTATGCCATCGACCAACCCTGGGGCGTGGTGATCAGCGACCTCACCGTGCGCTCCGGTGGTGAGGTGTACGTGGTCTGATGCACTACTGGCGAGCCCGACGCCAACGCAGGGGGGATTCCCCGGTCCACTGGCTAAAGGCGCGGGAGAAAGCTGCGGGTTCGGAGTAACCCAGCCGGTAGCCGATTTCCGATACCGACAGATCCGGGTTGCGCAGGAAGTTCATTGCCCGCTCGGATTGCACCCGCGCCAGCAGTTCAGAATAAGAGGTACCGACGCCGCCGAGCTGCCGCGTCAGGTTGCGCTCGGACATATTCAGCAGCTCAGCCACCTCGCGGCGATTGGGCGGCGGTGTGTAGGCCCACAGCCAGCGCATGGTGCGCTCTTCGATGCCGACATCCTCGGCCAGCATCTGCGACATTTTCTGCGCGAGGGATTCATACATCCTGAACAGCAACGGGTTGGCGTTGGGCAGCGGTTGGTCATCGAAGGCCTGGGGATAGGCGATACAGGCTTCCTCCGCTGAAAACCTGACCGGGAATTCCAGGGCCGACTCAACTTCGTGCCAGTCGGCCGGCTGCGGGAAGGGCAGGGTGACCCAGGATGGCGGTTGGCCGGAGATGGCAATGTCCTCGATGTTGCGCAACGAGGTGCTGAGGTCCAGCACCGTGCAGTACTCCAGCAGTCGGTCGACCAGGTCATCATCGGCATCGCGCAACACCGGGCGATCCATCTGGAAGGCGAACAAGGACAGCTCGCCCTGGGTGCGCACGACCATGCGGCAGTGACCCATGGTCAGCTCCGGGTAGGCCAGGCACACCTTGAGCGCTTCCACCGCATTGGCCGCGTGTTTCATGGCCATGCCAATCACGCCCAGATTCTCGATGCCCATCCAGGGGCGCGCCTGGAACAGCAGGCGGATCGGTGACAACTCCTTCGGAAGTCGATCCACCAGGGCGGCGCAGATTTCCAGTTCCTGTTGCAGGGAGATCGGGAAGTCCGGTTCGTCCAGGGCGCGAGCGGGCAGGCCGGCATTGGTAAAGATGCCCCGCGCGGTGTCAGCGTCGATATCCAGGAAACGCAGCTGCGCGAGGGCGCCGGCAATGATGCGGCGGCTTCCCGCGAGGTTTCCGCTGGCGACAACTGTAGAGGATTCAGCCATATTTCATAGTGGGCAATATTGGCCCAAATTATCAAAAATTAGGCCCGAGCGGCAATGTTTCTATGGCGCTGCAGGCACTACGCTGTGAACCTGACACTGAACCACCTGCGAGGTGCACCCATGTCCACGGTTACTTCCCTGCCGACGACCACCCCGGAACACTTCGATGTGCTGATTGTCGGCGCCGGTATCTCCGGCATCGGCGCGGCCCATCATCTGCTGGAAAAGTGCCCGGGCAAATCCTTTGTGATGCTGGAAAACAAGGACGCTTTCGGTGGCACCTGGCGTCAGCACACCTACCCCGGCATCCGCTCCGACAGCGACCTCTATACCTTTGGCTACGGCTTCAAACCCTGGTCGGGCAAGCCGATCGCCGACGGCGACGCGATACTCGACTACCTGGGCGAGGCCATAGAAGAAGACCAGCTCAACCAGCACATCCGCTACAGCCACCAGGTATTGAACGCATCCTGGTCCAGCGCCGAGCAGCGCTGGACGGTGCAGGCCCGGCGCAAGGACAGTGGAGAATCGATCACCTATACGGCCAACTTCCTGTGGATGTGCCAGGGCTATTACCGGCACGAACAGGGCTACACCCCCGAGTGGGACGGCATGGCGGACTTCAAGGGCCCCATCGCGCACCCGCAGACCTGGCCGAAGACCTCGACTACAAAGGCAAGCGCGTGGTGGTTATTGGCAGCGGCGCGACCGCGGCCACCCTGGTGCCGAACATGGCCGACGAATGCGAGCACCTCACCATGCTGCAACGCTCGCCGACCTACTTCTGGACCGGTGAGAACCGCAACGAACTGGCGGACCGGCTGCGCGAGCTGGAGGTGGATGAGGCGACCGTCCACGATATCGTGCGCCGCGACATCCTCAAGATTGCCCAGGACATCCAGTACGCCTCCGAAGAACACCCGGAGATGGTCAAGGAGGAACTGTTCCGGGTGATTCGCGAGAAGCTGGGTGACGACTTCGACATGAGCCACTTCACTCCGAGCTACCGCCCGTGGCAGCAGCGCATTGCCTATGTCCCCGACGGCGACCTGTTTGACGTGATCAAGTCGGGCAAGGTGTCAGTGGTGACCGACCACATCGACCGCTTTACAGAGAACGGCATCCTCACCCGGTCCGGCGAGCTGCTGGAAGCCGATATCATTATCACGGCCACCGGCTTCAACCTCTGTGTGATGGGTGATATCGCTTTCGACCTGGACGGCGAGGCGGTGGACTTTGCGGATACTGTGACCTACCGCGGTTTCATGAGCTCCGGCATCCCGAACATGGCCTCCATGTTCGGCTACCTGCGCTCGAGCTGGACTCTGCGGGTCGACCTGCTGTGCGATGTGGTGTGCCGGGTGCTGAATAACATGGATGACAAGGGCGCCAGCAGCGTCACGCCGACCCTGCTGGACAGCGAACGTGATATGGCACTGCTGCCCTGGATTACCGAGGACGTCTTCAACCCGGGTTACCTTCAGCGCAGCCTGCACCTGATGCCGAAGCAAGGTACGCAGGAGCCCTGGAAGAACGTGCCCGACTACTACCAAGAGCGGGAGCTGCTGCCAAAGGTCGACGTCAACGAGCCGCAGCTGGTCTACGGACACGGTCCGGCGCAGGCGGTCGCCAGCGCCTAGTGGTGTCTAGACCGCGGGCTGCTGCTGGGTAATACAGTGAATCCCGCCACCGCCCTCGGCCACGGCGGCGATGGGCACCATGACAATCTCCCGGTCCGGGAAGCAGTCCTGCAGGCGCTCCCGGGCCACATCGTCCCCGGGCACGCCGTAGCTGGGGGCAATCACCGCGCCGTTGGCGATATAGAAATTCACATAGGACAGGCAGAAGCGGTCGCCGGTGGCGACACTCCAGTCCGCCTCCGGGATCTCCACGATGTCCAGTGAGCGCCCCCGGGCGTCGGTCAGGCTTTCCAGCGCTGCGCGCAACTCGGCAAAATAGGGCTCGCGCTCGGGATCACTGGCCACTTCCAGCGCGACTTTGCCCGGGCCACAAAAAGCCGCCAGTCCGTCAACATGCCCGTCCGTCTCCTGGTCCAGGGGATCTCCCGGTAGCCACAGCACCATCTCCACGCCAAGCAGGCGCTTGAGCTCGTCGTCAATCTGCTCGCGGCTCCAGTCGGGGTTGCGGTTGGCATTGGGAAAGCAGGTGTCGGTGGTAAGCAGGCTGCCCTGACCGTCCACGCACAGGCCGCCGCCCTCGGCGATCATGTCAGACTTGATGGCTGGCACCCCGACGTGTTCCAGGATGCGCTGCGCCATCAGCGCATCCTGGTCGTATGGTTCGTACTTGCCGCCCCAGGCATTGAACGTAAAGCACACGCCGGCCAGCTCGCCCTGTTCATTGATGACGAAGTTGGGGCCGCTGTCCCGCGCCCAGGAGTCATCGATGGGTAGCTCGAGTATCTCGATGTCGCTACCCAGGAAATCGCGCGCACGCTCCAGCTCCTGTGGCGGTACCACCATGGTCACGGGCTCTGCGCCACGGATCGCATGGGCCACATCGGTGTAGCCCTGGGCGGTGGCGTCGTTGTTGCTCCACATGCCGGACCGGCAGGGCCACGCCATCCAGGTGCGTTCGTGGGGTGCCCACTCGGGCGGCATCTTGTAGCTCATGGGTCTGGCTCCGGCAGATTGCTTGACGGCAGAGTAGGGTAGGACCGAGACTCGGGCAAACGAAAGATATTTTGCTTAGCTATGAGAATTTTTTATGTTGGGACGCTACGGCCGCCTGCCCTCCATGCAGGCGCTGTTGTGCTTTGAAGCCGCTGCCAGGCTGAAGAGCTTTTCCAGGGCGGCTGAAGAACTCAGCATTACCCAGTCTGCCATCAGCCACCAGGTGCGGGGACTGGAGGAGCAGCTTGGGACGCCGCTGTTCCGGCGACTGGGGCGTACTATCGAGCCGACCGATGCCGGGTTGGACCTGCTTGAGACGGCGCGGCGCACCCTGGGTTCACTGAGTGCCGGCCTCAGCCGCCTGGAGTACTACGTCAAGGAAGGGTCCGTGGTGGTGAGCTGCCTGCCGGCCTGGGGTCGGCACTGGCTGCTGCCGCGCCTGCCTTCGCTGAGAGAGCGGCATCCTGATATCGATCCCTGGGTGGTATCCACCTACATGGACGTGGATTTCGTGCATACGGAAAGTGACTGCTTTATCGCCTATGGCGACGGGCACTGGCCGAGCCTGGAATGCGTCGAGCTGTACCGCGAAACCCTGGCGCCGGTCTGCGCTCCGTCGGTTGCCAGGAAGCTCGGCAAGAAACCACGCGCCGAGCGGCTGCATGCCGCCGGCCTGCTACACGATGAAGGGTGGGAAGGCTGGGCGAGCTGGTTCCAGCTTGCCGGGTTGACTGAGAGTGCACCGGTTGCGGGAACCAGCTTCAGTGACCACGGGCTGATGCTGGACGCCGCGCTGGATGGGCAGGGGGTCGCGCTGGGTAGCCTTACGCTGGCGCAACAGGCCCTGGCCGAGGGTGCCCTGGTGCAACCCTTTGCCGAGACCATGGCTACCGGCCTGGGCTGGTATCTGGTCGGTGAAACGCAGCGACTGGCGCGGCCGGAAGCGCTGGTGGTGTGGCAGTGGCTGCTGGAGCAGGCGGGCGCCTGATATCAATTTACCTCATGAATAGGTGAAGAACATTGCGTTTGATCCGGGTTGTAGCGGCGGCGTAGTCTCATGTTTTTCTGGAGAGTGTTATGCGTGAAGTGACTGTGGCGGCCACCCAGATGACCTGCAGCTGGGACCGGGATGCCAACGTGGCACGAGCCGAGGCGCTGGTGCGCCAGGCGGCGGGCCAGGGGGCCCAGGTGATTCTGTTGCAGGAACTGTTCGAGGCGCCGTACTTCTGCATCGAGCAGCGCCATGAACACCTCGCCCTGGCCACATCGCGCGATGCCAGCCCGCTGCTGGAACACTTCAAGGCCCTGGCGGCTGAGCTGGCCGTGGTGTTGCCGATCAGTTGGTTCGAGAAAGCTGGCAACGCCTTTTTCAATTCCCTGTGCGTCATTGATGCGGATGGCGCGGTGCTGGGGTATTACAGGAAGTCCCATATCCCCAACGCCATCGGCTACCAGGAAAAGCAGTACTTCACGCCCGGCGATACCGGCTTCAAGGTGTGGGATACCCGCTACGCGCGCATGGGCGTCGCCATCTGCTGGGACCAGTGGTTTCCCGAAGCGGCCCGCTGTATGGCGCTCAACGGTGCGGAGCTGCTGTTCTATCCCACCGCGATCGGCACCGAGCCCGGCGAGCCCGACCTGGATTCCCGTGACCATTGGAAGCGTGTCATGCAGGGGCATGCAGCGGCCAATGTCATCCCGGTCGTGGCCTCGAACCGAATCGGTGAAGAAGTGGCGACCGGCGACGAGTCCCTGCGCATGACCTTCTATGGAAACTCATTCATCTGCGACCATACCGGCGAACTCCTGGAGCTGGCCGACGATCGGTCCGAGTCGGTCCTGGTACAGCGTGTCGATCTCGATCACATTGCCGCCTACCGCGCAGCCTGGGGCCTGTTCCGTGACCGGCGGCCCGACCTGTACAGCGATATCACCCAGCACAGCCCCGGGATCAACTGAGCGTGTTTGCCCTGCTGCCGGGCCCAAGGACCTGGGCCATCGCCTTACTGGGCTGCATTTCCATTATCCCGGTGCTGGTCGGCCCCATTATTACCGGCGTGCTGGTGGACTTCGGCGGCTTTACCGATCGCAGCGCGGGGATTACCGCCGGCTTCGGCGCCATCGGATCGGTGACCATCGCGTTGATCTGCGCACTCACCATGCACCACCTCCGGCTGCGGCGCCTGGCCATGGCCGGCATTGCCGTGGCGGCACTGGGCAATGTGGGGGCCGCCTTGCTGCACACCCAGCACGAGCTCTTCTACCTGCTGCGCGGCATCAATGCCTTTGCCGCGGGCGCCTGCTACGCGGCGGTAATGAGCTGTTTTGCCCGCCAGCAACACTCCGAGCGCAGCTATGGCCTGTTCATGATGTTGCAGTTCGGACTGGCAGCGGTGGCCCTGTACGCGCTGCCTACCTACCTGCCGGACATGAATGCGACCCAGATGTACCTGGGCTTTGCCGCCCTTAACCTGCTGGGTCTCGCGCTGGCCACGGCCCTGCCGGATACTGCCGCGCTGGCGGAAGGGGTGAGTATTCGCGGCAGCGAATGGCGCCTGATACTGTCGCTGCCCGCGCTGGCGGGCCTGCTGGCGCTGTGCGCCTTCGAGGCCAGCAATGTCTCCACCGACGCCTATATAGAGCGAATTGCGGTATTTGCCGGGCTCAGTGATGCCGAGATTGGCACCTCGCTGGGTATCGCTTCACTGATGGGTGTACCCGGTGCGTTCGCCATTCTCTGGCTCAGTGATCGCTTCGGTCACGCCCGGCCGGTGTTTGTCGGTATCGCCGTGGGCGCGGTCTCACTGTATTTCACGCTGCACGCCCAGGATTTCGGCAGCTTCCTGATGTGGACGTCCATTCACAGTGTGACCTGGGCCTTTACCTTGCCCTACATCCAGTCACTGCTGGCAGACATGGACCCGGGCGGCGCCGTGGTAACGGCCGGCGGCCTCGCCAGCGGGGCCGGCGGCGGGCTGGGGCCTACCGCTGCCGCGCTGACGGTCAGCAGCGGGGATTACTCGGGTGTGCTGTGGGTGGGCCTGGCGACCTACGCGGTGGCGGCTGCCTGTATCCTGTTTGTCGGCTCCCGCGTGGGAGCAGCCTCAGAATAAGCCCTGTTGCCGGGCCGGTTCGGCCGCATCGGCCGCCGGCGGAATCACCTGCACGGCGTCACACAGGTGCAGGGTGCCGGACTCGATAATCTTCGCACACAGCCCACCGTGGCCGATCATTGCTGCCACACCGCCTTTGCCCAATGCCTCCTCCATCCGTGAGCAGGGGTGGCACAGCGCGGTGGTATCGAACAGCGCCGTGCCGATACGGAAGCGCTGGCGACGCAGGGCATTCAGGTTGATACCGGAAATCACCAGGTTGCGGCGCAGGGTAGCGGGGAGGATATCCGCTAGCCCGGTGAAGTGCTCGATCTGGGTGATGAACTCGCGGGAGATCAGTGTCACCTGGCGCGCCGACCCTGGCGTTTTTGTCACCCGGTGGTCACCCTCCAGGCCGAGGCCGGCAATCGCCTCCACCTGCTCGAGCGCAACCAGTGGTTCACGGCGGCCCGGGCGCACACCGATCCAGTCCAGGCGCCCCGGTGCCAGGTCGGCGGCGAAGCGGTCCAGCGGATTGCTGCGTTTGTTCATCAGATCGCGTTGAGCCGGTTCCTGACGTCCTCGGTCAGCAGCGGCAATACCTCCAGCGCGGTCAGGTTTTCTTCCAGTTGCTCGACCCGGGAGGCACCGAGAATCACGGTCGAGACATTCGGGTTGAGCAGGCACCAGGCAATCGCCAGCTTCGACAGGCTGGTGCCGAGTTCCTCGGCAATGGGCTGCAGCTTGCGCACCCTGGCCATGCGTTCCTGGCCGCGCTCGCTCTCCACCATGCGCTCCCGCAGCCACTCGTAACCGGGCAGGGTGGCGCGTGAGTCTGCCGGGATGCCGTCCAGGTATTTGCCGGTCAGCGCGCCGGAAGCCAGCGGCGACCAGGTGGTGCTGCCGATGCCGTACTTCTCGAATACCGGCGCGTACTCCACTTCGAAGCGCTGTCGATCCAGCAGGTTGTACTGGGGCTGCTCCATGCTCGGTGGCGTCAGGTGATTGGCCAGCGCAAAGTCACAGGCTTCGGCAATTTCCGCGGCAGTCCATTCGGAAGTGCCCCAGTATAGTACCTTGCCCTGGGTGACCAGGTTGTGCATGGCCCACACCGTCTCGCCGATCGGCGTGTCGGGATCGGCGCGGTGGCAGAAATACAGGTCCAGGTAGTCCACCTGCAGGCGTTCCAGCGCCTGGTGGCAGGCCTCGGTCACGTGCTTGCGGCTCAGGCCGAGCTGGGTCGGCAGCGGGTGTTCGTGGCTTCCGAAGAACACCTTGGATGAAACGCAGTAGCTGTCGCGGGGCCGGCCCAGGGCCTTCAAAGCCTTGCCCATCACGATCTCGGACTGGCCGCGCTCGTAGCCTTCGGCGTTGTCAAAGAAGTTGATGCCGGCATCGAAGCAGGTGCCGAACATACGCTCGGCCAGGCCAGCGTCCACCTGCTTGTTGAAAGTCACCCAGGAGCCGAAGGAGAGCTCGGAAAGCTTGAGGCCGGAGCGGCCGAGTTTGCGGTAGTTCATGTCGCGCTTGTACTCCGTTGCACTGACGATGTTACTCGATGGTATTACCCGTAGGTGTAGCTGGCCTGCAGTCCCAGGGGAATGCCCACGGCCCAGTAGGTCAGCAGGAACACGGTCCAGAGCACGATAAAGGTGACCGTGTAGGGCAGCATCATGGCGGTGACCGTGCCGATCCCCGTGCTCTTGATGTAGCGTTGGCAGTACACCACCACCAGTGGGAAGTAGGGCATCAGCGGCGTGATGATATTGGTCGTGGAATCGCCCACCCGGTAGGCGGCCTGGGTCAGGTCCGGTGAAATGCCCAACTCCATCAGCATGGGCACGAAGATTGGCGCCAGCAGCGCCCACTTGGCCGACGCCGAGCCCACAAACAGGTTCAGCAGCCCGGTCAGGAATACTATTCCGGTAATTGTCAGCGCCGATGGCAGCCCCAGGGCTTTCAGGCCGGCGGCACCCTCCAGCGCCATCAGCACGCCCAGGTTGGATTGGCCAAAGGCATAGATGAACTGGGCGATGAAGAACATGATGACCAGGTAGTAAGCCATGCTCTCCATGGCCTTGGTCATTCCGGCGATAACGTCACGGGAACTCTGCACGGTGCCGGCACCAATGCCGTAAACGATACCTGGCAGCACAAACAGCAGGAATATCAGCGGCACGATAGACGCCATCAGCGGTGCGCCCAGCTCGGTGAGTGAGCCATTCGGGCCGCGCCAGGGAGAGTCGCCGGACCAGGCGCTGACCACCAGCAGCAGGATGCCGCCGAGCATGGACCACAGGGCATAGCGGAGCCCGCGGGACTCGTGCTCGCTCAGTGAGTCCATGTTGTGCATTTCCTCGATGTCTTCATCCAGCGGATGATCGGCCAGCCGCGGCTCCACGAAGCGATCTGTGATCAGCCAGCCCAGGCCAATAATGAGCAGCGACGAACTGGCCGTGAAGAAATAGTTGTTGAGCGGGTTCAGGGTCAGCTCCGGGTCAAGCAACTGTGCGCCGGACTGGGTAATCCCCTGCAGCATGGGGTCGATGGCGGCGGGAATGAAGTTGGCGGAAAAGCCTCCGGATACCCCGGCGAAGGCGGCAGCAATCCCTGCCAGCGGGTGCCGCCCGGCGGCGAAGAAGATCACGCCGCCCAGGGGAATCACCAGCACGTAGCCGGCGTCAGCGGCCGTGTGGCTGACAATGCCCACCAGAATGATCATTGGCGTCAGCAGCCAGCGCGCGGTCACCCGCAGCATGGCTCGCAGCGCGCTGTTGATAAAGCCGGTGTGCTCGGCCACGCCAATGCCCAGCATGGCGACCAGCACCACACCGATGGGGTGGAAGTGGGCGAAGTTCTTGACCATGGTGGCCAGGAAGGCCGTCAGCGATTCGCCGGAGAGCTGGTTGACCACCCGTACCGGCTCGCCGCTGCGGGGGTCGATCGCTGAAAACTCCACGTAGGACAGCAACCAGGATATGACCCAGACAATGACCAGCAGGCCAATGAAGAGCATGGCCGGGTCCGGCAGTCGGTTGCCGGTGCGTTCAATGGCAGCCAGGGTGCGTTGGCTGAAGGAGGGTTTGGCTTCGACGTATTCCACGGCGGGCTCCGTAGCAGATTACGACGCCAAGACTACCCGGATTACTGAATCCGGTTCCAGTTCCCGGCCGGGACGTTCTCGCAGGCCGTAATCGGATTAAAACCAAAGGAATACAATATATAACAATAAGATAAAGATGATACTTAATTCTATTTATGGATATATTGGCGAGCGCATTTTTGTGCCGACCTGGCTCCCGGCAAGGCGCGACGACGCCCGCGGCCATGCAGTGTGCATCATGTGGGTGTTTGTTAACGGCGGCTACAGCGCCGGCAGTAGCTGAGGCCACTGTATGCGCGGCGACTACTGCGAACTCGTGATACCCGCAGGGCAAGCCGGCCCGACGCCCGTGAGATTGGGTTAAGCTGAGGGTTTTTACGAAGCCTCGAAAAGGAGTTCCTCTTGCAGACTCTGCGTGTATTCACCCTGTTACTGAGCGGTTGCCTGGCCAGTGTGACGCTGGCAGATGCCCATGACGATGTACGCGCCGACCCGGCGCGTATGCAAGCGCGCATCGACGCCCTCAGTCAGTTCGGCGCCAACCCGGAAGGCGGTGTCAGCCGGGTGGCCTTCAGCGATGCGGATATCGACGGCCGCCAGTGGTTGAAGCGGGAGATGGTGGAGCTGGGTCTGGTGGTACGCACCGACACCGCCGGCAATATCATTGGCCGACGCCCGGGTGAAGACGACAGCCTACCGGTGATCCTGTTTGGCTCGCACATCGACTCGGTGCCGGGCGGCGGCAATTACGATGGCCAGGTGGGCGTGGTGGGTGCCCTGGAAGTGATCGAGCTGCTCAATGAGCACGGTATTCGCACCCGCCACCCCCTGGAGATCGTGAGTTTTACCGACGAGGAGGGCGGCCTCACGGGCTCCCGCGCCATGATCGGCAAGCTGACCGACTCCGCCATGGACACGATGTCCAACAGCGGCTTCAGCATCCGTGACGGCATTGCCCGTGTGGGCGGCGACCCGGCGAGGATCGAGGAAGCCGCCGCTGACCCGACATCCCTCAAAGCCTTCCTCGAACTGCACATCGAGCAGGGCGCCTTCCTGCATGAGGACGACGTGCAGATCGGCGTGGTGGAGGGCATTGTCGGTATTCGCTGGTGGCAGATTACGGTGAACGGCGTGGCCAACCACGGCGGCACCACCCCTATGAACCGCCGCACCGATGCCATGGTCAGCGCCGCCGAGCTGGTGCTGGCCGTGAATCATATTGCCAACAGCATGGAGGGCCGGCAGGTGGCCACGGTAGGCCGGATCGAGGCCTTCCCCGGCGCGCCCAATGTGATTCCCGGCAAGGTGGTGCTGTACCTGGAGATTCGTGACCTCGACGCTGCCAAGATGCAGACGGTGTTCGACGCGGTACAGGCCGCAGCCGCAGACCTGTCGAAACAATACGGCACCAGCTTCGAGTTCGCGGAAATCGATACGGCTTCACCGCCGGCACCCACCGACCCGGCCGTGCGCGATGTGATAGCGGCCACCGTGGAAAAACTCGGCTATAGCTACCGGCGCATGCCCTCCGGCGCCGGGCACGATGCCCAGGACCTGGCAACGATTACGCCCACCGGTATGATCTTTGTGCCCAGCGTCGGCGGTATCAGCCATTCGCCCAAGGAGTTCACCTCGGCTGAGGATATGGCCCGCGGCGCCAGCGTGCTGTTGCACAGCGTGCTGGCGGTGGATGCCAAGCCCTCACCGGAGCGCTAGCGTTCTGCATAAAACCGTCAGAATGTACGGTTTTGTGCAGCGAATTTGATCTCGGTCATCCTTGCCGGGCCGATGACTTCCTACCATTGGCACTCCTGACCCTATAACAACGATCTGATTGACTCTGATCTCAACCAGGATCTCAGCGAAGATCTCAACTACAGGAGGGTGACATGGTCGAGACTGTCACTGGTACGGCTCGCTCCGCGGGCGTTGATTATGCTGACCTGCTGGCCAGCGATTCCCATCCCGTTACCGATGTCCAGAAAGCCGATTCCCCCATGCCCGCCGGCCCGACGGTGGTGGATTCCAGCGTGTACTACAGCCGCGAATTCCACGAGCTGGAAGTCGAGCGCCTGTGGAAGCGGGTCTGGCAGATGGCCTGCCACGAGGACGATATTCCCGAGGTGGGTGACAGCTTTGTGTATGACATTGCCAGCCTGTCTTTTATCGTGGTGCGCACCGGCGAAGAAGAATTCCGGGCCTACCCGAATGCCTGCCTGCACCGCGGCCGAGCCCTGCTGCACGAGTCGGAGCAGGGGCTGCGCGAATTCCGCTGCCCCTTCCACGGCTGGGCCTGGCACCTGGACGGCAGCCTCAAGGAAGTGCCCTGCCATTGGGACTTCCCGACCGTGGACAAAGCGACCCACAGCCTGCCCTCGCTGCCCGTGGGGCGCTGGGGTGGATTTGTGTTTATCAATCCGGACCAGAACTGTGAGCCGCTGGAGAACTTCCTCGGCGACCTGTCATCCCAGTTTCCCCATGTGCCGTTTGAGCGCCGCTACAAGGCTGCGCATATCATCAAGCGCCTGGACTGCAACTGGAAGGTCGCGCAGGAGGCCTTTATGGAGGCCTACCACTGCGTAGCGACCCACCCGACCTTGCTGCCGACGCTGGGTGACGCCAACACCAAGTACGACGTGTTCGGCAATTACTCGCGGGCCATGTCGCCGAGCATGACCATCAGCCCCCATGTCAACGATCACTACGCCACCAACCCCTACACCGACCGGCGTACTTTCTCCAGGCAGCGCCATGAACTCAGCGGCGCCACCTACGAGCGCATCGAAGAGGGTCGCGTAAAGGTGACCATGCCCGATGGTCGCAGTGGCGTCTATGACGACCATGCCCACTACGTGGAAGGCGACAAGTTCCACGCCGACATCCACCTTTGCGACTGGGTGGGCGGGCGCCTGCCCGACGGCGTTGAAGACGAGGCCACCCCGGATGTGGTGGGTGAGTTCGCGGAAAAGCGGGCGACAGCTGCCGCTGCGGTGCGCGAGCAAATGCGCGAGATTCTCGGCGACGACGTCGACGCGGTGTCCGACGCCGAGTTGATCGACCCGATATACCTGTCGCTATTCCCGAACCTGCATCCCTGGGGAGATTTCAATCCGATCTTCTATCGCTTCCGCCCGGACGGGGACAACCCGGAGCAGTGCCTGCACGAGGTGATGTTCATGCTGCCGGCACCCAAGGGCCAACCGCGCCCGGCACCGGCCAGGCTCACCTTCCTGGACCTGGATGATGACTACCTGGATGCCCCGGAAATTGGCAGCCTCGCCAAGGTATTCAACCAGGACACCCTCAACCTGCCCTATGTGCAAAAGGGCCTGAAGCAGTTGAAGGAAGTCATCTTTGGCAACTACGGTGAGACCAAGATTCGCCACTTTCACGAGTTGCTGCAGCGCTGGGTGGCCTGAGGCTTTGCGGTATGCTGGCGGGTAACACCCGCCAGGGTGACTTGCCGACGCGCATTATTCTCAGCGAGTGCCAGGCGATGCATTGAGGGTCTGCAATGAAGGGACGCAGCGTTGAGCAGCAGTGCTTATCAGCTATTGGATGACGATGAACCCGCTGCCGTCGAGGTAGAGCGCCCCGACAGCCCCTCGCCATACCTGTTTGTGGCCGACCACTACGGGAATCGCATTCCGCGCAAGCTGGGCAAGCTCGGGCTGGATGATGCCGACCTCCAGCGCCATATCGCCTGGGACGTGGGTGTGAACGGCATGGCGGAGGAGTTTGCCCGCCGCTTTGATGCCACCCTGGTGAAGCAGCGCTATTCGCGGCTGGTCATCGACTGCAATCGCCCCCTGGATTCCGCGACGTCGATCCCAGAGGTCAGCGAGGCCACCGAGATTCCAGGCAACTGCGGCATCTCCACCGAAGAAGTGGAAGCCCGGCGGCGTGAGATTTTTGCGCCCTACCACGACACCATCAGCGCAATTCTCGACCGGCGCCTGGCGGCAGGTCAGCCGACCATCCTGCTGGCCCTGCACACCTTCACCCCGGTGTACCACGGGGAAAAGCGTCCCTGGCATATCGGCCTGCTGTACAACCGCGATGCGCGCCTGGCGCATATCTTCCTGAAGCTGTTGGCGGAAGACGAAACGCTCTGCTTGGGAGACAACCAGCCCTATACGGTCGACGACTACAGCGACTACACCATCCCGGTGCATGGCGAGGGTCGGCATATACCGCACCTGCTGTTTGAGTTGCGCCATGACATGGTGGAGATCGAGTCAGATCAATACCGCTGGGCGCACCGGCTGGCCGGCTCGCTGGAGCGCGCCCTGGAGCATGCGCCTGTACTTGCACAGTGAGTTGCAGTGCATCTGAGCGGCCGTGCCGGGCCAGCAAGGGCGTGGACTAGAATGTCAGAGTGAAGCGGGCGCCGCCCGCGTCGCTTTTGCCCAGTACCACCGTGCCGCCGTGGGCCAGCATGATCTGCCGGGTCAACGCCAGGCCCACGCCGGAGCCCTCGCGCTTGGTGGTGAAGAAGGGCACAAAGATCTTGGTGGCGACTTCCGGGTCGATGCCGGGTCCATTGTCCGCCACTTCCAGGCTGACGTGACCATTGCGATTCAGGTAAGCGCGCATGTCCACCCGGGCTGAGTCGCGGCCTTCCAGTGCCTGCTCCGCGTTTTTCAGCAGGTTCAGCAACAGCTGCTCCAGCATCTCCGGGTCTGCTTCCAGGGACAGGGATTCCGGCTTGACGCTCACGTCCAGGGTGATGGCTTTTTCCTCCCAGGGAGTGGCCACCAGTTGGGCAGCGCTATGCAGCACCTCCGACACGCGCAGGGCTTTTCGATTCGGGGGCGGCAGGCGGGTTAACTGGCGATAACTCTGCACAAAGTGCATCAGCCCATCCGAGCGGCGCGCGACGGTCTCCACCGCGCTCTTCACGTCCTCGAGTTCTTCGATGACTTCGGGGTGATCCGCGACCTTGCCGGCGGCGTCGTCCACCAGGTCGGTGGCTGTCTTTGCCAGGGAGGCTACCGGGGTGATGCTGTTCATGATTTCATGGGTCAACACGCGCACCAGGTCCTGCCAGGCCTGCAACTGCACGCCATCCAGTTCGCTCTGGATATTCTGCAGGCTGACCAGTCGCTCGACCTGGCTGGCAATGGCTATCTCGGTGGCGGAGATGGTGAAGCGCTGTTCCACATCCTCTGCCTTGAAGATGGCCAGTCGCCGCTCACCGGGTGCGACGGCCTGTATGTGGCGCCTGAAATCCTCGCCAAAGGTGGCTAGGTCCTCCAGGCGTTCCACCCGGGTGCTGCCGAACAGTCGACGGGCGGCGTTGTTGTGCAGCTCCAGCTTGCCGTCCTGGTGGACTGACAGCAGCGGCACCGGCACATGTTCCATCAGGGCCTTCAGGTGGCGCAGGGTTTCTTCCTGCCGGTTGCGCAACTCCTGGAAGCGCTCAACGATGCCAGTGAACACTTCGCCCAGCTCCTCAAAGCCGGCGCCCACTTCCTGCATCTGGAACCGCTGGCCGAAGTCGGTGTAGCGAATGGCGTCCAGGAAGCGTGCCAGCTCGCGGTTGGTGCGGCGGATGAAGTGCACGATTTCGGCAAGCTGCAGCAACGCGACGCCAACCAGCAGCAGCCTGAGCACCGGGTAACCGGGTTCGACCACCAGGTAAACCACGCCCGCCAGCACGATCACCAGCAGCAGCACCCGCAGGCCCAGCAGGATGGAGAAGTTCCTAAAGCCCATGCTTTTCCATGCGCCGATAGAGCGCGGCGCGGGTCAGCCCCAGTTCCTTCGCCGCGTGGCTGATGTTGTAGCGGTGCTGTTTGAGGGCCGCCTCAATGGTGCGTTTTTCCATGCGCTCCAGGTTCAGGTCATCACTGGCCAGCTGGCCAGGGGCGGCCGGCGCGGGCACTTCGGTGCCGGCGCTGGCGAGCTGCAGGTCGGCAATCTCATAGCTGCCGTTTTCGGCGAGGATGACGGCGCGCTCCACCGCGTGACGCAGGGCGCGGACGTTGCCGGGCCATTCATAGGCCTGCATGGCGGCCAGCGCGCCAGGCGAAAAGGACAGTGCGGGTTTGTGGTACTTGCGGGCGTAAAGGCTGGCGTAGTGGGTGGCGATTTCGACGATATCCTCGCGCCGCTCTCGCAGCGGTGGCAGGGTAAGCTCCACGGTGTTGAGCCGGAACAGCAGGTCCTGGCGGAAACGGTTTTCATCCGCAAGCTGGTCGCGGGGGACGTTGGTGGCGGAAATCACGCGCACATCGATGGGTATCGCCTTGTTGCTACCCACCGGTGTCACCTCCCGCTGCTCCAGGACCGTCAGCAGCTTGGCCTGCAGGTGCAGCGGGATATTGCCGATCTCGTCGAGAAACAGGGTGCCACCATTGGCGGCTTCCAGGCGGCCGATACGATCCGAATTGGCACCGGTAAACGCCCCCTTGCGATGGCCGAACAGCTCCGACTCGAACAGGGTTTCCGACACCGCGCCCAGGTCTACCGACATAAAGACACTGTCTGCTCGCTGGCTGCGCTGGTGCAGCAGCCGTGCCGCCAGTTCCTTGCCGGTACCGTTCTCACCCATGATCAGGATGTTGGCATCGGTGGGCGCCGAGCGGTCGATCAGTGACAACACGTCGCGGATTGCCGCAGAGTGCCCCATCAAGGCCTGTTCCGTGTTGCCGCTGGCGGAGGCGAGCGCCTTGTTGCGACGCTTCAGGGACTCGGCCTCATCGCGGCTGGCGCGCAGCTTCACCGCCGCCGACAGGGTGGCGACCACCTTCTCGTTCTGCCAGGGCTTGGCCACAAAATCGGTGGCGCCCAGTTTCATGGCTTCTATCGCAAGGTCCATGCTGCCGTGGGCGGTGATCATGATGACCACGGCATCCGGGTCCAGTTCGAGAATGCGCTGCAGCCATACGAAACCCTGTTCACCGCTGCTCTCGCCCGGGGAGAAGTTCATATCCAGCAGGATGGCATCGAAGCGGTTGGCGCTCAGCAGGCTGGGGATCTGGGCAGGGTCATTGCAGCCCTGGACGTAGCCGAACTCCCGCTTCAACAGCAGCTTGCCGGCGGTAAGGATGTCCTCGTCGTCATCGACGATAAGAATCGAGTGGTAGGTATTGCTCAAAACCAGCCTCCAGGTGTTCGTTATCGTACAGTGTGTGTTCGGTTTCGTACACTCCGCTGCTCTCTCCGCCTGCCAGGAATTTCAATTTATTCATTAAAAACAATAGGTTAAAAAGTTGGCCCGCGCATTGCTCTTCTTCTGGTATGAGCACACACGCCGAGAGAACAGACATGGGCACCATCAGCACAATGGAGCAAACCCCCAGCCCGGAACGCACAATGAGCAAACCGGGCGCGGCCATGGATCGGGTGATCGAGAAGAAGCGTTTCCCCGGCCGCTGGGCCCTGCCCGCCGCAGCGGCGATCGCGCTGCTGTTACTGGCGGCCTACCTGGTGTCTGCCAACAACGGCCGCAGCCTGACGGTGTCCGACAGCCGCATCCTGCTATCACCCGTGGTGTCCGGCATTTTCGAGGACACGATCCCGGTGCGGGCCCGCGTCGCGCCGCTGAAGACGGTGTTCCTGGACGCGGTGCAGGGTGGCCGTGTCGAGGAGGTGCTGGCTGAGGACGGCGCCTCGGTGGAAGCCGGCCAGGTCATCGTGAGGCTTTCCAATTCCGACCTCCAGCTCAGTGTCATGAGCACCGAGTCGAGGGTCATGGAGCAGCTCAACAGCATGCGCGACCAGGAGCTACGACTGGAACAGAACCGCCTGGGCCACAAGCGCACGCTGGTGGATGTGGACTACGAGATTCGCCGCCTCACCCGCGAAATAGCCCGCCAGGACCAGCTGCTGGCCAAAGGCCTGGCGGCCCAGGGCAACTACGAGGACCTGGTCGACGAGCTGGAATACAACAAGGCGCTGCGCACTGTCACCCTCGAAAGCCAGGCCTCCGACGAGCGCCTGATGGTGGAACAGCTCGAGTTCTTCCGGGAGAAAAACGTGGTCATGGAGGAGAACCTCCGCTTCGCCCGCGACAGCCTGGAAGAGCTGCAGGTGCGTGCCCCGGTCAGCGGCAAGCTTTCCGGTTTCGACATGGAAATCGGCCAGAACGTCAGCCGCGGTGACCGCATCGGCCAGGTGGACGACGCCGACCAGTTCAAGCTGGTCGCTAACATTGACGAGTTCTACTTGAATCGCACGGACATTGGCCAGACCGTGAGCTTTGACCACAACGGCCGTGAGCACCAGCTCCGCTTGTCCAAGATCTATCCCAATGTTGAGGCCGGCCAGTTCGAGATCGACATGCAGTTTATCGGCGACGCCCCCCGTGACCTGCGTCGCGGCCAGACTATCCAGGCCAAGCTGACCCTGGGTGATGCCACCGAGGCGCTGCTGATCCCCAACGGGTCCTTCTTCCAGGACACCGGTGGCAAGTGGATCTTCGTGGCCAGCCCCGACGGTAAAAGCGCGGTCAAGCGCGAGGTCAAGCTGGGCCGGCGCAATACCAAGTACATCGAGGTACTCGACGGCCTGCAGGCCGGTGAGAGCGTCATCACTTCACCCTACAGCGGGTTCCGCGACATGGACCTGCTGGTACTCAACAATTCCAACGATTCCTGATCTTGCACTGGAGAAGACATAGCCATGCTTAGCCTGAATAACCTGTCAAAGTTCTACCGCACCGACGAAGTGGAAACCGTGGCGCTCAACGCCGTGAACATCGCCATCGAGCAGGGCGAGTTCGTCGCCGTCATGGGGCCCTCCGGCTGCGGCAAGTCCACGCTGCTCAACGTGATTGGCATGCTCGACCGGCCCAGCGAAGGGGAGTATTTCTTCATGGGTGAAGACGTGGCCGGCTACGGTGAGGCCAGGCTCAGCGAGATCCGCAAGCAGAACATCGGCTTCATCTTCCAGAACTTCAACCTGATCGACGAGCTCAGCGTGCAGGAAAACATTGAACTGGCGCTGCTGTACCACGACATCAGCGCCAGGGAGCGCAAGCAGCGCGTGACCGAGGTGATGGACAAGGTGGGCATTGCGCACCGCGCCAAACACCGCCCCAGCCAGCTCTCCGGTGGTCAGCAGCAGCGGGTCGCAGTCGCCCGCGCGGTGGTGGGTAATCAGTCGCTGATTCTCGCCGACGAACCCACCGGTAACCTGGACAGCGTGCACGGCCAGGAAGTGATGGAAATGCTGCAGGGCCTGAACGACGAGGGCACGACCATCGTCATGGTGACCCACTCCGCGGCCCACGCCGACTATGCGCGCCGCACCATTAACCTGTTTGACGGACACGTCGTCACCCAGAGCCTGCGCGCTGCCTGATCGGCGGCTGACCACTTCAACGAGACAGAATCATGTACGCAAACTACATCAAGCTCGCGCTGCGCAATATGGCCAAGAACCGCCTGTATGCATTCATCAATGTTGCCGGGCTGGCCATTGGCCTTGCCGTGTTCCTGTTCGGCATGGTGCTGGCCAGCTATGAGCGCGACCACGACAGCATGTTCAGTCAGCGCGATCGCATCTTTACGGCAGGCAGCGTATTTGTCGATGGTGCCGATATCGGTGTACTGGAAACCAACAGTATCTATACCGCCATGGGGCCGCTGCTCAAGGCCGAGCTCGGTGAACTCAACGCGGTGGCGCGCACCGTGACACGCGAGTTCCTGGTGACGGTGGGTGATACCAACGACAGCTACTACCACACGGTTACCTTCGCGGATCCGGAGCTCACAGCGATCTTCGATTTCGATTATCTGTACGGGGATGGAAGCGCCATTGGGGATCCCAAGGGCGTCATCCTCAGCGAATCCACAGCACAGAAGTACTTCGGACGCAGCGATGTGGTGGGAGAAGTGCTTACCCTCGACCATGAGCACGACCTGGTAGTCAAGGCGGTGATCGCGGAGATTCCAAAGGACAGCCACTTTAACTCGAGCTTGCTGCAGGATCGCGAACCCCGCTTGTTTGCACAGCTCGATACGCTGGGTTCCATCCAGGACTTCGCTTTTGACGAGGACTGGGGCAACCTGTCGCTCGGCGACATGACCTATATGCTGTTGCCCGATGGCAAGAGCCGGCAGTGGCTCAGCGACCAGGTGAACGCGGTGTTTCAGCGCCATGCGCCGGAGGGGCAGCAGGAGTTCATTCCGGAACTGCGTGTGAGGCCGCTGGTGGAAGAAAACACCATGATCTGGGACGCCATTGGGATTCCGGCCATTACAAGCATCCAACTCCTGGGTTTGTTGGTGCTGATCGTCGCCTGCGTCAACTACACTAACCTCGCTACGGCCCAGAGCCTGGGTCGAGCGCGTGAAGTGGGTTTGCGCAAAACCTTCGGCGCTGCGCAGAGCCAACTACTGGCCCAGTTCCTGATTGAGAGCCTGACGATCGCCACCCTGTCGATGCTGCTGGCGTTGGCCTGCCTGGAGTTGCTGATACCCCTGTTCAACCAGTGGTCGACCAAGACCGTCAGCCTGGACTACCTCAGTATCGCGCCTTTCCTGTTGTTTACGACGCTGTTTGTCGGTCTTGCGGCAGGGGCCTATCCGGCCTACATGATTACCCGCGCCACGCCCATCGACAGCCTGCACAACAGCATGTTGAAGGGTAATCGCGGCGGCCTGTTCCGCAGCCTGATGATTGGTGTGCAGTTCACCATTTCGGTGTTTATGCTGGCCTGCGTGCTGGTGATGTACTTCCAGAACCAACAGGTCGCGAAGTCTGCAGACATCTTTCCCAAGGACAGCATTGTGGTGCTGGAGCGCGCCGGCGTCGATGACATCGTCAAGCGGCACCAGACCCTGCGCACCCAGCTTATGGCCCTGCCCGGTGTTGAGAATGTGACCTATACCAGCCAGGTGCCCTTTGAGCAGAGCAACAGCTCCATGGGGGTCGCTCGTGAAGCGGGTGATGAAGCTTCGGAAATCATCATCAACCAGGTGCGCGTTGACGACGGTTTTCTCGAAACCTTTGACATTCCATTACTTGCCGGCCGCACACTCACCCGTGATATCGCCGGTGACTTTCTCGAGGAAGGCGGCGAAGTGGTGAACGTACTGATCAACGAGCTCGCTGCCACCAGCCTTGGGTTTGAAAGTGCAGAGGCGGCCGTTGGGGAGAGCTACTTCGAGATCCTTAGCGATCGTGCATGGGAGCAGGGTCGAGCAGCGGTTCAGTACAACGTTGTCGGTCTGGTTCCCGATCAGAACTTCCTGGGCCTGCATAACAAAATCAAACCCATGATGTTTGTCATGCAAGCGGATTGGGTGAGAGTTGCCTCTGTCAGGCTAAATGGGGACAACATGCTTCAGACCCTGCAGGATATCGAGCGCGTCTGGGAAGATGTCATTCCCGATTACCCTATCCAGGAACGTTTCCTGGATGACGTGTTCAATGACATCTACGTGATCTTCAGGACCATGAACAATGTACTGGCAGCCTTCGCAATGGTGGCGCTGACCCTGGCGCTGATCGGCCTGTTTGGCCTGGCCGCGTTCATGGCCGAGCGGCGTACCCGTGAAATCGGTATCCGCAAGGTGCTCGGAGCCCGGGTGGACCAGATCGTCAGGCTGCTGGTCTGGCAGTTCTCCATCCCGGTGCTGTGGTCACTGCTGGTGGCCATGCCGCTGGCCTATGCCGCCTCGGGCCTGTACCTGAATTTCTTCGACGAGCGCATTAGCATGCTGCCTCTCATCATCTCGCTGGCCGCAGTGATGGGTTTGGTGACGGCCTGGCTGATTGTCTCGGTACACGCCATCAAGATCGCTACCGCCAGCCCGATCAGTTCGTTGCGCTACGAGTAGCTCTGTGCGCTGGTGCCCACACCAGCGCTGTTTCACTGCCTGTCCGGGAGCGGTTTAGTGGACCGCGTCATAACGTAGTACAGTACTGCCACCCGCCGAGTGCGGGTGGCGTATTCCCCGGAACAGGATAAGAACATGCACGTCGCACCCACCACATCGGCCTGTGGAGCCGTGGTTACCGGACTCGATCTTCGCAAGGAGCTGTCGGCCGACCAGGTCGCTGAGCTTCGAGCCCAATGGCTGGAACACAAGGTGCTGGTGTTTCCCGACCAGCCCCTGAGTACCGATCAACTGGTGCACTTCACCCGTTATTTTGGCGAGATCGGCGAAGACCCGTTTTTCGGTCACATCGATGAAAACGAGAATGTGGCGGCAGTGCAGCGTAACGCCGATGAAACCACGCCCATCTTCGCCGAGATCTTCCACTCGGACTGGAGCTTCCTGGAAACGCCGCCGGCCGGCACCGTGCTGTACGGCATCACCATCCCGCCTGTGGGGGGCAATACGCTGTTTGCCGACCAGGTGGCGGCCTATGAGGGCTTGTCCCATGAGCTGCGCGAGCGAGCCGATGAGCTGGTTGCCATCCACTCCGCGGAGTTGGGTTACGCGCCGGACGGGCTCTATGGAGAGGGCGACCAGGACAGCGGCCGCAGCATGAAGATCCTGCCCAGTGAAAAGGCCCGTGAAACCTGCGAGCACCCCTTCGTGCGCACCCACCGGGAAACCGGTAAGAAGGCGCTGTTTTCTTCGCCTGCCTATATCAAGGGCTTTGCCGGTCTCGAGAAGGCCGACAGCGACACGCTGCTGCTCGAGTACTACGCCCACCAGATCAGTGAGCCCTACATCTACTCACACCCCTGGCAGAAGGACATGCTGGTGATGTGGGACAACCGCTCAGTGCTGCACTCCGCCACCGGCGGCTACGACGGTTACGACCGGCTGCTGCACCGCACCACGATTGCAGACACTGAGTTTTAGCCTGACGCTCAGTCAACCCGGTCGGCCGCGACGGCGGCTTTAGCTGGTCGCAGCCGCGCCCTCTGGTTGGGCCTCGTGCTCTTGCTCGCGCCGGGCCCTGGCGTGCTTCCATCTGCACCCCAATGCATACATGGTGGGCGTAAACACAAGCGCGAGTATGGTTGAGCCGAAGACACCGCCGGCAAGCACAATGGAAAGCGAAGGCCAGAAGTCTCCCCCCACGAACAGTATCAGCGGCAGGAACCCGCCCACGGTCGTCAAAGTGGTTGAAAAAATGTGGCGACTCGCGCCGGCGATACTCTCCACGATGGCGCTGGCGTCGCCTTCTCGTGCCGGTGCCTGGCTGCGAATAGCGGCCAACACGACAATACTGTTGTTGAATGCCAGTCCCACCAGGCCCAGCGTGCCCAATATGGTGTTGAAACTGATGGGAAAGCCCATCGCCCAGGTGGCGAGCAAGCCTGGCCCAACGGAGAGGAAGCCGACCAGTCCCAGCAGTCCGGCAAGTGTTGCGCTTCTGAACAGCAACACCAGCGTGGCAACCGTCAAGGTGAGCAGCAGCGGCACATAGGCCAGCAGACTGGCCGTAGCTTCCCTGTCTTCTTCGACGGCGCCACCGATCTCTATACGATAGCCAGCGGGCAGGAAGAAGCCGCTTGCCTCGAGAGTTTCCAATACACGTCGCGTTACATCGATGGGCAGAGCGCCGTTGACCGTGTAGCCTTCAATCCGATTTGTGCGCAGCGAATTGAAGCGGGTGTTGCCACCCAGCTCCGGCCGCAGCTCCAAGGTGCCCAGTGCCTGAAGTGAAGTCCACTCGTCCAGACCTTTACTGACAATCTGCATGCTGGCGATGTCGTCACTACTGGCACGATAATCCGCTCCATACCTGACGCGCACCGGCAGTTGCTCCAGGTTCTCCAGCACCGTACCGCCGATACTCCCTTCCAGGTTGGATTCGAGTTGGCTGGCGATGTCCGTGAGCTTCAATCCTGCTAGGAGGGCTTCATCTTCGTCGGCGCTAAACCATAGCTTGGGCTCTCCGCGCGGGATGGACGTCCGGGTGTGCATCACGTCGGGGTCTGACTGGAGTGCCAGGCGGACCTGCTCACCCAGTGTCTGAAGAGTCTCCAGGCTGGGGCCGTAGAGCCGGTATTCGACGTCCGCCTCGATCGGTGGCCCCTGTCCAAACTGCCGGAGAACGAGCTGGGCGTTCGGGAAGCGGGCGTTGAGCGCAATCTGCATGGGCTTGATGATGGCGCGAGCTGATTCGGCGGAATCCGCCTTGATGATGGCGTGCGCATAGTACGGTGAGAACTCCTTGCTCATCGCCAGGTTGTAGAAGACAGATGGGTAACTTCCACCGACGCGCCAGTGAACGTCAGTCACAGCATCGAACTTCCTCACTTCGTCTTCGATGGTCAGTGCCTGGTCAGCGGTGTGGTCGATGCTTGAGTTGTTGGGCAGCCACATCTTGAGTTCAAACATGTCCCGGTCGACGGGAGGAAAGAACTGGTTCCCCAACTGCGTGGCGGCGATGAATCCACTGACTGGAAGAAACAGCGCAAAGGCAATCGCTGCCAGCGGGCGGCGCAGGGCGCCTTCAAGGGCCTGGCGATAGCGTCTTTGCAACATTGGCAGGCGCACGCCGGTATGCCACCAGCGCTTTCCATCCGCGCCCGGGCTCCGCGCAAACAGGGCGGCAAGTGCCGCAACGACGCTCAGTGCGACGACAAGAGAGCAGGAGAGGGCGATGATGACAGTTCCACCTATCGAACCGACGAACTCTCCAACGGAGCCCGTGAGCAGCAGGATAGGGGCGAACGCAAGCACCGTGGTCAGCGTTGAGGCGAACAGCGGTATGGCGAGATGGTGGACAGCGCGCTCAAGCGCCTCGAGTGATGACAGTCCGTTCTGTTTGTGCCGCGCCACCTCATCGGCCGCGACGATGGCGTTGTCAATCAGCAGCCCCAGCGCAATGATCAACCCGAAGATGGACATTTGCTGAATAGCATTGCCGGTAAATTGCCAGCCCAACAGCACCATCGAGACGACTAGCGGTATAGCAATGCCGATCACCAGCGCCAGTCTCCAACCCATGGTCAGCATCACGACTGCCATGACCACCAGGACGCCTGCAATCAGGTTGCTGACGAGATTGGTCAGCTGATTGTGGGTATAGCTGGCCTGTTCAAAAACGGGATCAAGCTGTAGGCCGCTACCCAGTTCAATCGCATAGGCATCGATAAGGGATTGAGCGGAATTCGCCCAGGCATCGATGTGGAGTTGGGAGTCCATGCGCGCGGCGACCAGTATCACACGTTGGCCGTTGTTGTACGCGATATCGCTGGCGGGACTGCGCCAGTTGCGCTCCACGCTGGCGATATCTCCAATCCTGACAATGCCCAGCTGCGAATCGCTGATAACCGGAATCGACTGGATACGCGCGACGGAATCCAGCTCGCCCCTGACTTCCAGCGTTACGTTTGTCTGGTCCGCTCGTAGTACACCGGCCGCGCGTTTGGCATCAGCGCTGCGCAGGGTGTGCGACAGGTCTTCAGCAGACAGTCCCAGGTCAGCAATGGCCACAGGGTCGGCGGTGACAGTGATCTCCTCGTCGGGTGCGCCATAAAGCCTGACCAGCTCGGTGCCGGGAATTGAGCGGAGGCGCGTTGCCAGCTCTTCTGCGGCTCGGTTCATGATATTGAGGTTGGGGGCGCCCGCTGCCGCCCAGGTCACAGCAGTAATCAGCGTGAATGCCGCAGGATCGCGCTTGTCGTCTACCTCCGGCGCTTGCGCCTGTGGTGGGAAGTGCTGCCTGGCTTCTTCCACTTTGTCACGAATTTCGGCGAATACAGACTTGTTGTTGGTGGCATCGATGGTGGCTTTCAGTTTCACGCGCACCAGTGACACGCCGCGAGTGGAAGTGGACTCAATGTCCTTGATATCGACGATTTCCTGCAGCGCCTTTTCGAGCGGCTCCGTGACCAGGGTTTCAACCCGTTCAGCGGATGCGCCTGGTACGCGGGTGATGATGATGGGGTCCCTGTTGGTAATGCGTGGGTCCTCGAGCCGCGGTAGTGAGGCAATGGATGACATACCGCCCACGAGTACGGCCACTATCGCCAGAACGAGCGCATGTCTGTTTCGGAAAAAGGCACTGGCCCAGCTTGTGGTTTTCATGGCTTACTCCGTGGCGTCTGTAATCAGTGACACTTTCTGGCCCGGCACCAGGCGATGCAGCCCGGCCGTGACCACGCGTTCGCCTTTAGACAGGGTGCCGGAGACGTGTACGGTCTCGCCCTCGAAGTGAACGAGTTCCACCTGCCGCCGCGCCAGCCGGGCGGCACCGCCGGCGTCATGCTCCATGACGTACACCGCCCAGATTCCGCGGCTGCTCTCCGTTAGCGCGGAGCGAGGAAGGGTGATTACCTCCCTGGCTATGTACTGCCGGATTCGCAGCCTCGCCAGGTCACCACTGCGCACACTCTGGAGCGGCACGGCGAGGCTGAACACGGCATCTGTGCTGCGCGTATCGCCGTCCCTGGTGGGCAGGATGCTGCGCAGGGCGCCGACAAGATTGCGGCCCCCGACCTGCAGCGTGTACTCATCGCCGATGGCGAGGGAATCCAGGCTCCTGCCAGCGACACCGATTCTTGCTTCCGGCTGGCTGGATTCCAGCAAGTGCAGTACCGAGGTGCCCGCTGCGATAACCTGGCCCTCGTCAACCCTGCGCGCGGCAATCAATGCATCAAAGGGGGCCTTCAACTCACTCTTCGCAATCTGCACATCAATGGTCTGAATAGCAGACGCAGTCCGTTGTAGATCAGCACGGCGGGCGTTAACCGCTTCGATGGCTTCGTCACGGGCCTGCGACGAGGCGAAATCCAAAGACTGGAGCTCGTCGATACGACGGCGAGTCTTGATCGCCAGGTCGAGGTCGGCTTTCGCTCGATCTTGCTCGGCCACCAGTTCTGCACGTCTGGCCGCCAACAGTTGTGTGTCCAGCCGTGCCAGCAGCTCACCGGACTTTACCTCGTCACCTTCTTCCACCATGACTTCGGCGATCAGGCCGCCCAGTTCGAACCCGACGTCGCTCTCCCGGCGCGATTCGATCTTGCCAACAAACGTGCGCTCGATGTCGTAGCCTCGCGACAAGCGCGCTTCGACAGCTCGCACCGGCAACGGCCGCTCCTCGACAACCGCTTCAGCGTTGTTGCCGATGGCTCCTGTTAATACAGACACGGCCGACCAGCCAAGCAGTGCGGTAGCCAGTGCCAGCGCACTGGGATTAGTAACTCTTCTCTGCGTCTTCATCATGCTGTACTCCGGTGGCGCTCTGTGAATACGACTTGAGCTTTTCGACTCGCTCCCTCAACAGAGCCAGTTGGGTTTGATTGGCCCTGACGGCTTCAGACAGGGCCACCTGTGGGTCGTAGTCCATTGCCTTCGCAAGATCTCCCAGTTTGGTCAGGGCGTGTCGAAATCGAAGTGCGAGTGGTTCGGTATGTGCCTTGGGTTTCATGATGCAGTGCTCCGTTTGTCTGTTTCCGAATCCATTTAAAGCATGTATATGCATGTATTGGGGTAAAAAAACTCTCAGGCTTTTGTTTCAACAATTTTCTTGCTTAGCTTTACCAGTGCCTCTTCCAGGTCGCGCCCAAGCCGCTGCTTGAATTTCGATTGCGCGGCAGTCCAGGGCTTACAGGCTCGCTTGTACAGCGCCTTGCCTTTCGGCGTGAGGCTCAGCCGCTTCTCCCTCCGGTTCGCGCCTTCGTTTACTGCGATGACTCCATCCCGGATCAACGGCTTCAGCGATCGCGATACCGTGGTCTGGTCGACGACGAGCGCTGACTGCAACTCGACAGCCGTCGTGGTGCCCATGGTATCCAGAGCTCGTAGCACCGAGAACTGCGTAATCCTGAGGCCCAGAGGCGCCAGGTGTTCGTTGTATAGCTGACTGGCTATACGATCCGCTCGACGGATGGCATGGGCCAGGCAAATTTCGCGACTTGAGTTGTTCATGGGGTGGATAATACATGTATATGCATGTGTGTCAATAGCCGTTATGCTTTTTTGCTAGGGTGGTGTTCTTTGGGTTCTCGCCTCAGGTGTCAGTCGGCGACGGGTTTCGCTTCGAACAGCTTGTAGACCAACTCGCCGGTCTCGGCGTTAATCTCACCGGCGGCTACCGCCTGTACCCGGTTCAACCACAGGTAGCGCTCGGCTGAGGTCTGGAAGGTGGGGGCAGTGGCGAGGAAGCCCGTCTTCATGTCCATGCGACCGCCGTACTCGACATAGATCAGGGCGCCGTCCTCGGTTTTCAGTGTGGCGCGCACATCCAGGGCCGCCAGCGTGCCGTCGTCGCTCAGCGTGGCCCAATCCGCCGCGTCGTTGGTAGCCAAATCCGCCGTAAAGTCCTCCGCCTCAAATTTCACGGCGGGCACGTCGATCACCACCCGGTGACCTTTCGGGCCGGCGCCCAGGTCAACTTGTTCGCCCAATTGGGCAGTCATGGTGGCGAGGGGTTTGAGTTCGATCTTGGCCATCTGAAGTGGTTTCCATAGTGTGTGCTCGAGCAGGTTACAGCAGATACTTGTCGGTGCAAGCCTGGCTACCCGGTTGCTATCGCTTTTGGTTATGCTCTGTGGCCACAACCCTGGTCAGTGCCGGCAGGACCGCCATGAAACCAAGCCATTTCCGGGCGTCGCTGTTCTGCGCCGCCGTCATCAGCCTGCTACCACTCTCGTCTAGTGCGGAGGTGGGCTACAAGGTTTTCCAATCCTCCGCCGACGAATTCCTGGAGCAGCGTCTTTCCGTGGCGGTTTTCGGCGCCACGGGAACCGTGGGAGACGGCGTTCTCAAGGCAGTACTGGCCGACCCGCGCGTGGGGCGGATCGTGCTCGTAACCCGTCGTGAATCCGAGCGAATCACCGCCGCCCGGGAAGCGGGCCGGGTAGAGGTGGTTTTCCACAAGGATTACCTCGACTACTCACCCCTGGCGGACGTGTTTGCCGATATCGACGCGGTCTACTGGGCGCTGGGGACCTCGACGCGCAACGTCGACGACAAGATGTACACCGTCATTCACGTGGACTTTCCCGTCGCGTTCCTGGAATTCTGGTTAGAGGTCGACCCGGGCGACGCTGGCAGGAGCTTTCACCTGGTCAGCGGTGCCGGCACCAGCGCCGATTCCTGGTTCCACTGGGCGCGGGAGAAGGCCAAGGCTGAAGAGCAGGTCGCAGAACTCACCCGGGATACGGGGGTGACCGCCCTGATGTATCGGCCCTCTTTTGTGGCTCCCAGCAGTGAGCGCATCTCCGGGTTCGAGCGCTTCATGCGCAGCCTGTTGATGCCTCTCGGGAAGGCGGTGGATGCGCCGACCATTGGCTGCGCGATGCTGGCGAACACTTTCGATCCACCTGGCGGCCCACAAACCTATGAGAACGACGCGATTCTTGAACGCGACTGCACGGGGACGCCTGCACTTGCGCGGGAGAGTGATGTCTCGGATTGAATGGCCGTGCCGCGGTCAGTCGAAGTGGGCGGGTGCCGGTAAGTCGTAATCGCCTTCCCAGTGACTGAACCCCAACGCGGCCAGCTGCCGCTGTGATACCGGGCGGTCGATGGCATCGAGCACGGCCGCGACCTGCTGTTTCTCTGCCAGCGGGCGGCGGAATTGCCAGCCGTCCTCATTGCTCGCGTGCACCAGGATGCGGCTGTAGTCTTCATCGCCTGTCAGTTCGGCGCGGTATTCGTCAGCGTAAACCCAGACCTTGTCGGCAATGAAATAGCTGGGCCAGTGGCTGTCGGCTTCCCATAGCTCATCCATATGCACGAAATCGCGGGGTGACTTGCGCCCGTACACTACGCCTGCCCCTAGCGTGCCTGTTCCAGCACGAGAGTGACGACCAGGTAAATCCCCAGGTACCACACGGCGGTCATGGCAATGCCTACCGCGATGAACTGCCCGGCCTTGCCCGACTTGAAATCCCGTTCGCGGTTTTTCGAACTCTGCACCCCAAAAAAAGAGGCGCAGATGCTGCCGACAATCTGCAACAGGGAAACGCCTGCGGCTTTGCTGCCCGCGCCATCGCTATTGTGTGGCTGCTCCTGATTCATAACGCTACCTGCCTGGAAGTATTGGGGACAGGGTAGGGGTTTCATGAAAAACAGTACAGAATCAGAAATTGATATAAAAACCATATCAGTTTAGCCTCGGCCCATGAAGCGCTACGAGAAGCTGGCGGAATCGCTGGCGGAAATGATTCGAAATGGCGTGCTGCTGCCGGGGCAGAAAGCGCCCTCCGTGCGTCAAGCCAGCGCCCAGTACGGGGTGAGCCCGGCGACGGTATTCAAGGCCTACTACCTCCTGGAAAGCCGCGGAATGATCCGCGCGCGCGAGCGCTCCGGCTACTATGTGAGCGAGTCTGCAGCGGATCGTATGCCAGCTCCGGAGGCCTCGGCGCCAGCGGCCGATGCGACCGAAGTCAGCGTCAATGACATGATTTTTTCGGTACTGGACTCGACCCAGCGCAGCGACATGATCGCGCTGGGGGCAGCGTTCCCGTCTACCAGCCTGTTTCCCCTGCGCAAGCTGGCCCAATCCCTGAGTCGCGCCAATCGGCACGCAGACCCGGCCAGCGGCGGCACTAACCTGTCCCCTGGCAATGAAACCCTACGGCGGGCGATTGCGCGGCGTTACCTCGGGAGCGGCGTGTCGGTGTCTGCGAACGATATCGTGCTGACCAATGGCGGGCTGGAGGCCCTGACGCTGAGCCTGCAGGCGGTCACCCGCCCCGGGGACGTGGTGGCGATTGAATCGCCGGGCTTCTACGCGGCGCTGCAAATCATCCAGATGCTGAACCTGCGCGCCGTGGAAATCCCGATGGACCCTGTGCAGGGCATGGACCTGCAGGCCCTGGAACAGGCACTGGAAAAGGAGTCGGTGAGCGCCTGCTGGTGCATGACCAATCTGCAGAACCCGGTAGGTGCGACCATGCCTGACGCCAACAAGGCGGCGCTGGTCGAGTTGTTGGGTCGCCATCGGGTACCGTTGATTGAGGACGATGTTTACGGCGAGCTTTTCTTTGGTACCGCATCGCTGCAGTCGGCGAAGTCATACGATACCAGTGGCATGGTGCTGCACTGTGGTTCCTTCTCGAAAGCCCTGGCACCGGGTTATCGCATCGGCTGGGCCATTCCCGGCCAGTACTTCGAGGCTGTGCGGCGCGCGAAGCTGATGACCACCCTGTCCGCCTGTGTGCCGACCCAGCTGGCACTGGCTGACTACCTGGAGACCGCTGCCTATGACCGGCACCTGCGCCGCCTGCGTCACCAGCTAGAAGACCTGCAGTCGCTGGCCTTGCGTGCTGTCGCAGAGCAGTTCCCTGCCGGCACCCGGGTGTCGCGGCCGAGAGGCGGCTATTTCCTGTGGATAGAGTTTCCGCCTTCCCTGGATGCCATGCAGTTGTACCGGCTGGCCCTGGAGCAAAACATCAGTATTGCACCGGGGCCGATGTTCTCCGCGGCGGGTGACTATGGGCACTGTATTCGCCTGAACTACGCGCAGCCCTCATCCGAGTTACTCGAGGGAATACGGATACTGGGTCAGCTCTCACAGCGCCTGCTGACTGTTGCCTCCTGGCCTTGCTGCTGACGCCTGCTGCAACAGCGGTGCGGGCAGCCACACAGCTGTCCGGCCTTTCTGCCCGTCTTTTTTCACCAGTGCATTGAGCGTCCAGGTAATTCCGAGGATACTGCGCGCTTCGCAAATTTGGTGGTATGGCGGGGAAGCAATCGGATGCAGCAATTTGAAGGGAAGACCCTGGTGGTCAGCGGTGGGGCGGAAGGCATTGGTTTGAGTATCGCCCAGGCCATGGGCCGCCGCGGCATGAACGTAGTGCTGACCGATATCGACGCCGGGCAGCTGGACGTGGCAAGGCAATCCCTGGAAGCAGAAGGTATCCCGGTGCTGGCTTTGCCGCTGGATGTGGCTAGTTTTGGTCAGTGGCAGAGCGTCGCAGAGCAGGCGATAGCGCGCTTCGGCAAGGTGCACATGTTGGTCAACAACGCCGGTGTGGGCGGCACGGCCGATGGCATGGAGAATACCGACGAGCAGGAGTGGCGCTGGGTGGTGGACGTCAATCTGTTGGGTGTGGCGTTCGGCGCCCAGGCGATGGTGCCATTGATAAAGGCACACGGGGAGGGTGGCTGGTTGGTCAACGTCGCCTCCATGGCAGGCTTCGGCCCGCTGCCAAACGCGGCGCCGTATACCGCGACCAAGGCCGCGGTGGTCGGCATGTCCGAGGGCTGGCGCATGGAACTGGCGCCGGACAACATCAAGGTGTCCGTGCTGTGCCCCGGTTTTGTCAACACCCGCATCTATGACTCGGGCCGCAATAAACCGGGTGTTGAGACGGCCGATGCGCAGGCGCAAGGTGGCGATATGGGTGCGGTCATCGAGTCGGTGGTTACTTCCGGCATGGAGGTGGCCGTGGTGGGCGAGCGCGTCGCGGAAGCCCTGCTGGCCGATGAAACCTACATTTTTACCCACCCGAACTACCGCCCCAGTGTGAAAGCGCGCTGGCAGGCGGTGGACGCAGCGTTTGAACGCGCCGAGCAGAGCCCTTTGCTCACGAATGACGTTGTCCCGGATTTGCCCTTTGCAGGCTGATGCGATCCCTGACTAGACTTACAACCCCCCGATTATATGGAGAGACTGCTGGTGTCCACTGACAGAGAACTTGGAATCATTGTTTATGGCGCCACCGGCTACACCGGCCGGCTGGTGTGCGAATACCTTAACGAACAGTATGGCGTGGGCGGTGAAATCAGCTGGGCCATGGCTGGCCGCAGCCAGGACAAGCTGGTGCAGGTACGTGACGAGATGGGCATTCCCGCGGACGTGCCGCTGGTGGTGGCCGACGCCGGCGATCCCGCTTCAGTGGATGCGATGGTCAAGCGTGCCCAGGTCATCGTCACCACCGTGGGCCCTTACCAGCTGTACGGTTCAGACCTGGTGCGCGCCTGTGCCGAGGCGGGCACCGACTATGTCGACCTGTGTGGCGAGCCTGCCTGGATGGCGGAGATGATTGCCGCCCACGGTGAGGCGGCGAAGGCCAGCGGCGCGCGCATCGTGTTCTCCTGCGGCTTTGACTCTATTCCCTTCGACCTGGGCGTTTACTACCTGCAGGAGACCGCCAGGGACAAGTTGGGTGGCACGGTCAGCCGTGTCAAAGGCCGCGTGCGCGCAATGCAGGGCACGTTCTCTGGCGGCACCCTGGCCAGCTTCAAGGCCACCATGGCGGCAGCGGCTGAGAATCCGGAACTGGTGTCTGTGCTCATGAACCCGTTTGCCCTGTCGAACGGTTTCCAGGGTCCGGAGCAACCCCATGGCATGAAGCCGCTTTTTGAAGATGATCTCGACAGTTGGTCCGCCCCCTTCATCATGGCCACCATCAATACCAAGAACATCCACCGGAGCAATGCACTGCTTGGCCATGCCTATGGCGAGGATTTCGTTTACGACGAAATGATGCTGACCGGCCCGGGCGAGCAGGGCGAGGCCATTGCCAAGGCCGTGGCCGAGGACAAGTCCATGGCCGAGAACCCGATCAAGCCCGGTGAGGGGCCGTCGAAGGAAGAGCGCGATAACGGCTTCTACGACGTGCTGTTTATCGGCAGCAATGAAGGTGGTGACACGGTGTCCGTCTCCGTCAAGGGCGACAAGGACCCCGGCTACGGTTCCACCAGCAAGATGATCGCGGAGAGCGCGGTGGTCCTGCTCCTGAACCCGGACCAGGCCAGCGGTGGCATCTGGACGCCGGGTGCAGCCCTTGGCACGCCACTGATTGAGCGCCTGCAGGCCAACGCCGGGCTGACCTTCGCTGTCGAGAGCTAGCGCCGGGCCTCACAGCAGACCCCGCGAGACCTGAAACCAGGCTGCACTCCCCCGGAACTTGTGGGCATGACGCGTGTCTCTAAAGCAGAACATCGTCATGCCCGCCGGCTTGATAATGGGGTATAAAAAGAACTGAAGTTTTTGTGCAAGGGGTATCGCATGAGAGTCACACTTCATCGGGCGGCCTGCGTTCTGCTCGCCGCTGTCACCGCTGGCTGCGCCAGCACCTATGAACCCGTCGACAATCGCTATATTGGCTCCCAGAAATCGGCCACCATCGTCCTGTCGCCATCGGAGAAGCCGATCTATCGACAAATCGACGATGATGGAAGGCGGTTGGCTGAAATCGAATTCAGCGCCTTTCAGGAGGGGATGCTCGCTTCGGGCCAGCTGGCGGCGAGCTACGGTTTGCTTTTCTGGAGCAGCACTGCCGTCGCCACCAGCAGCGTCGTAGTGATACCCGGACTCGGTCTCGGTATTGCAGCGATTTCCGGCGGAATGGATACGGTAGTTAGCAGTTACCGCTTCGAACGTGCCGAGGCCAGCGTGGCCGAGCACAGTGAGCTACTGCAGGAACTCGAAATCGATGAGCTTGCGAAAACTGTGGTCGAATCGTCGGTGTCAGAGTTCTCTCACCTTGAAGTCGCCACCGTAACAGGTGTCGATGCCTTGTTCCCGGCGCTATCCCAGGCATCCTCAGAGAACAACTATCAAACTCTGGTCCGAGGATTAAAGCAGTCGCTGGGCACTGAAAGGGACGCCGCACAGGATAGCTTTGAAGCCGTGTTGAGCCAGATCGACAGTGATTTTGTCGTGACGCTAGCGTACTTTCCGCAGTTTTCCCCCAATTTTGAAGTGTTGGAAGTGCACGCACTGGTCAGTGTCTACGACCGCAATGTCGAGGCCCAGGCTGATCCCATTTACAGCAATGCTGTCTTTTACCAGTCTGCCCTGCATGGGGGACTGTACCTGCCGGATACCCGGGAGGTAGTCGATGAGTTCATTGAGCAGTATCGCCAGAAAGTTGCCAGGCGCGAGTCCCGGGGCGGTCATGACAAGCTCTCCGGTCATCAGAAGCTGCAAATAGATCATCAGCTTCGGCAGAAACGCTATGTGCTGGAGCGTAATTACACACGCGTCGACAAGCACGATCCCGATGGCCAACTGTGGCTGCAGGATGGCGGGCAACCGATGTTTGCAGCGTTGGAGGAAGGTTTGCGGGAAATAGTGCGCCTGGTGGTTTACGACTTGAATGCTGACCAGGATGAGAGCGTCCTGGCTGATCGAACCTTGCCGGGCACGGTACTGGAGATGCGCTTCATCGACGCGCTCAGCAATGAGAACCGTCACGTATACCGCAGCGAACGCGGCGCGCTACACAGTGTTGATGGCCGCAGCCGCTTCGTACTTTACGAGCCCGTGAACTGAATCTGCTTTAGCCGCGGTAGTGTCTACTGTTCGCCGGCTGGGCATACCGCAACGGCTTCTGGGAATGCCGGGCTCCGGCCGAGTTGCCGTTGATGCGTGACCGCACTAAGGATCGCAGCGTGATCTTCACGCGTGAGCCTGTACGCCCGTAGCGTCAGCAGGGCAATGCACCAGAAAGTGAATATGATGCCTGCGACTGCCGCCCCCAATGATTGTTGGGTTGCCGCACTGATCTCCGCGGTGTCAGCCCCGGTAGGGAAACCCACCAGGTCCAGAGCAATGCCAGCGATAAACCCACCCAGCCCGGACGTTGCTTTCATGGAGAAGGTGAAGGCGGACGAGTAGATGGCTTCCTGCCGGCGCCCGGTTGCCAGTTCGTTCTTATCGATGGTGTCGGCAATCATCGAGGCGAACAGAATCGTCATGGAGACGGCGGCGAACACCGTCAGGGTGGCGTTGCCACACAGGATCATCAGGATGGCAGGGTCGCCGTTCTCTGGTAGCACACCAGCAAGCCGCAGGGCGATGCAGGCGGGATAGCAGAGCATGACCAGGCCGGCTGACGCCATCGCGACTGGGCGTTTGTCGAAACGCTTCGACAGCACCGGGGCTGCCAGGAAAGCGGCGATGGTACCGAGCAGTGCCGCCAAAGTCAGCACCGCCAGCTGGTCAGTGGAGAGGCCCCAGAAGTAGGTAAACATGTACAGGCCCATCACGTCGGTGAAACCAATTGCAGTGGCCGTGACAAAGATGATGGCGACCAGCACCAGGAACGGGCGATTGTGCAGCATGTTGGAGAGGTCATTGCGCAGGCCAAGAGATTCCTGGGCGTTCTCTGCCACCTGTTTCAGTCGTGGAATCAGGTGGTGGGTACCCAGCGCGCACACGAGGATGGCGATGACGATCACGCCCGCACCGAGCAGGGCGAAGTCCTGGTAAGCGGCCGGGTCCAGCCGACCGTCTTCGTAGGTTTCGTTGGGCGCAAACAGCACCACGTAGCCGACCGTGGCGAAAGCCAGTCCACCCAGCCAGCCCAGCAGCACGCGAAAGCCCGAGAGGGAGGTTCGCTCGTCGTAGTCCGACGTCATCTCCGCCGTCAGGGCGCTGGACGGCACCGCGTAGAAAGTCATGAAGAATCGCACCAGCACGGCGAACACCAGCATCCAGGCAAACAGCACGGACTGGCTCTCGGCCGCTGGCGGATTGAACAGGAAGTAGAAGGCGATGCCCATCGGCAGGGCAGATGCATAGATGAACGGATGGCGTCGCCCCCAGTGCGATTGCAGCCGATCGGACCAGAAACCGACCAGCGGATCACTGATGGCATCCAATACCAGGGCAGTGAAGATGGCGGTCCCCGCCAGCGAACCGGACAGTCCCACGACCTGGGTGTAATAGAACAGCAGGAAAACGTTGAATGCGGTGTCTTTTACACCGGTGGCCATCGAGCCGGCGCCGTACAGGGTTTTGGTGAGCAGGGGAATATGACCTGCTGATGCCGTGGGCGAGTGCGCCATGAAACCTTCCAGTTATTGTGGTAATGCGCCAGCCGGCGCTCGGGATGCTGGTATGCGACAGGTGGAATGTCGCCATGACACGGTAAGCCTAGGGCACGTGCGGTGCCCGGAGCGATGGCAGATCACGCCAGTGTCTTGATGCATCAGGCCACAGTGGCCGCTAGACCTGGTCTGCCCGCCAGGACGACGGCGTCATCCCCTGCCACAGAGTAAAAGCACGCGTGAATGCCGCCGGGTCTGAGTACCCCATGCGGTAAGCCACTTCAGAGATCGACAGCTTGCTGTTTGCCAGCAGGTTTCTGGCACGCTGTGACTGCACTTCCGCGAACAGGTCGTTATAACTGGTGCCTTCCCCGGCAAGCTGCCGGGTCAGGCTGCGTTCCGACATGCCCTGCAATTTTGCGATTTCGGATTTCTTCAGCGGCGGCGAGCAGGCCCACAGCCAGCGCACCACGGCGTCGCGCATGGTCGCCTCCTCTGACAGGGCTGCCGACTCCTTTTCCACCAATTGCATGGCGAGCTTGAAGCTCAATTGGTGGGCGCTTTTGGGGGCCTGGCTGAGAAAATCCGGTTTCAGCAAGGTTTGCGCCGTGTCTGCGCCGAACTCCACCTTGAAAGGCAGCCGGCCCTCGATCGCGGACCAGTCATCCGGCCGCTCAAAGGGCAGGCGAATCTTCTGCAGCAGCGATCGATCAGACACAGTGTCGAGGATGATTGCCGCCGTGCCAGTGATATCCAGCAGCAGGGCGTACCTGTAGGTGGCGGCCACTTCCTCTGGACTGCTTAGGGGTGCGGGGATTTTCTCGAGCTCATGCTCGATGCAAACGGCGGTATCAGAGGCGGACATCACCACGCGCGTGCGCCCCCAGTTCAACTGTGGATAGGTAATCGATACCTTTACGGCCTCCAACAGGGTGGGTGCTGTCTGCCAGGCCATGCCGAGCGGCCCGAACATGTGGATACGCATGAGGTGGATAACGCCGAACAGCGCCACTTCCATCGAATACTCGGGCCACAGGTGCTTGCGAATCTCGTTGAGAATCTCGAAGTCCTGGCGCGGTGAGACAGGAAAGCTGGGGTCGTCATAAGCCGAAGCAGGGAGGCCCGCCCCCTGCAGGATGGCAATGGACGCCTCACGGTCGAGGCCAACCAACTCCAGCTGGCCGAGCAGGCCACCGATGGTGCGCAGGCCCGTTGCAAGGTCGTGACTGGCAACAATTTTTGGCGTTTTAGATTTATTGGGTTGCGCCATGCTGGCCTAACCTATCAAAAGACTGGCGTGATCTGCAATCGACCCATCGGAGTCCGCCACCCTAAGCTTCCCGGCACGCTACGCAATGGAGTTGGCCGTGAGCAACACAGTCGAGCACTTCAATCTTGTCCTGGTGGGCGCCGGTATATCCGCTCTCGGTATCGCCCACCACGTGAAGGAACAGTGTCCGGGCAAGCGCTTCGTATTGCTTGAATCCAAGCCCACCTTTGGCGGTACCTGGCATACGCATACCTATCCGGGGATCCGTTCCGACAGCGATCTCTACACATTTGGTTACCGCTTCAAGCCCTGGTCAGGAGCGCCCATCGCTGACGGCGACCTGATCCTGGATTATCTCGGTGAAGTCATCGAGGAAGACCAGCTCGCAGATCGCATTCGTTACCAGCACAAGATCAAGGCGGCGGACTGGTCCAGCGAACAACGGCGCTGGACCCTGGAGGTCGAGCAGGGTGATGGTGGCGAAACGGTCCTGATGACCTGCGATTTCTTTATCTGGACCGGTGGCTACTACGACCACGACCAGGGCTACACCCCCGACTGGCCGGGTTTCTCGGACTACCAGGGCGAGGTAATCCACCCACAGTCCTGGCCTGAGGGCGTCGACCTGTCTGGTAAGCGGGTAGTGGTAATTGGCTCCGGCGCGACGGCTGCCACCCTGATTCCCAACATCGCCGACGACTGTGCCCATGTCACCATGCTGCAGCGTTCACCCACGTATTTCTGGACTGGACCTAACCGCAACGAGCTGGCGGACCGGCTGCGGGCGCTGGACGTTCCCGAGCCCTGGATTCATGAGATCGTGCGCCGCGACCTGCTGCAGACCCAGAAAGACATTCAGTACGCGGCCGCCGAACACCCGGAGTACATCAAGGAAGAGTTGTTGAAGGTCGTGCGCGAGCATGTCGGCGAGGAGCTGACCAAACAACATTTCATGCCCAGTTATCGCCCCTGGCAGCAGCGACTGGCCTACGTACCGGACGCCGATTTATTCAAGGCAGTGTCCGATGGCAAGGCCAGCATCGTCACAGACCACATTGAGCACTTTACGGAAACCGGTATTCGCCTGCAGTTCGGGGAAGAGCTGGTGGCCGATGTGGTGATTACCGCCACCGGATTCAACGCGGTGTCGGTGGGTGGGCTGCCATACAGTATCGATGGTGAGCGGATCGAGCCCTCCGACTCCTTTACCTACCGGGGAGTTTTGCTGTCAGGGTTCCCGAACTTCGCCCTTATGTTCGGCTACTTGCGCACTAGCTGGACCATGCGTGTCGACCTGGTCGGCGACTACCTGTGTCGATTACTCAACTACATGGATCAAAACCAGTGGCAGGTGGTAACACCGCAGCTGCGCCCCGAGGACGCCAACATGAGCAGAAATCGCTGGATCGACGCCGAAGAATTCAACCCCGGCTACATCGAGCGCGCTCATCATCGCATGCCCAAGAGCGGTGACTACGAACCCTGGCGTTTCTCGCCGGATTACTACACGGAGAAAGACCAGATGCCGGCCTTTGATCTCAACGAAGATGCACTGGTTTACCAGTAGGAGACCGCGGGCATGAATGTTGCGAGTAAAACCCTGTTGATTACGGGTGGCGCCTCCGGCATCGGCAGGGCATTGGTCATTGAGGCGCTGAAACGTGGCGCATCAGTCGCCATCGCCGATCGCGACCTGCAGGGCGCGCTGGAAACGGAGGCCCTGGGCGCTGAAGTGCGACACGTGGATGCGCAAAGCTCGGTGCATGAGCTGGATGTGTCCTCGCTGGAGCAGTGGAAGGCATTCCGTGATGCCGTACTGGCAGAGCATGAGACTGTCGATGGAATAATCAACAATGCCGGAGTCACCTTCTCCGGCAAGATCAAGGACACGTCCTACGAGCAGTTGGAGCGCGTCATGTCAGTGAACTTCATGGGTATGGTGTATGGCAGCAAGGAATTCCTGACGATCCTGAAGGCCAGACCGGAAGCGCTGATTGCCAATGTTTCGAGTGTGTTTGGCCTGTACCCTAAGATTCGGCAGGGCGCTTACTGCGCCTCCAAGTACGCCATACGCGGCTTCACCGAGGTACTGGCTCAGGAGCTGAAACCGAGCAATGTCGCTGTCGCGACGATCTTTCCCGGACACGTTGGGACGGACATTGTGCGCAATGCCCGTGACGCCGGAAATGTGGTGGGTGCCACGTTGTCAGAAGAGGAACAGGAGCGCTTCACGGAAGCCTTTAAGGCCTACGGGCTGCCGCCGGAACAGGCGGCAGTCATTATTCTTGACGGCATCGAGCAGGGCAGACGCAAGATTATGGTGGGCCGGGATGCGGTGCGCAGCGAACGCCTGAGTCGGCTGTTTCCAGAACGCTATTCAGATATTGCCAACAAGGTTGGCCCTTAGGCGGCGGCGATGCAAGACAACTATCGTATCACTGTAGTGGTTAGATCGATAAGGCTATTGTGGCCTGATCTATCAAGACACTGGCGTGATCTGCAATCGATCACCGGAACACTCTTGCCCTAAGATTTTCCGCATAACAAACAGACTGCCGTTAAACGGCGCCTGCACCTGGAGGAACCATGTCGCACTCCTTCGTTTCCGCCTCGGCCCCGGCCGGGGAGTACCGGGGCATCCCTGAGCAGGGAATCCATCAGTACCTTGGGATTCGCTACGCCCAGGCGCCTGTCGGTGACCTGCGCTTTCGCGCCCCCCGATCGCTGCCGCCGTCTGCACAGCCCATCGATGCCAGCCGTTATGGCGATCGCAATTTCCAGGTGGGCCTCGTGGATGAGATCTACGAGGGCCTGGAACTGCACGGCGAGGAAAGCGAGGACTGCCTGTTCCTGAATGTGTTTGCCCCAGGTGAGCCAGCCCAGCCAGTGCCGGTGATGGTGTGGATCCACGGTGGCGCCTTCCAGTCCGGGTCTGGCAACGAGTACGACCCATCGACCCTGGTTCGCGACGGCAATGCGTTGGTGGTCACGGTGAACTATCGGCTGGGCATCTTCGGCTTCTTCAACCTGGAGAAAATGGGCGAGGAGTTTATCGGCAGCTCCAACCTCGGCATCCAGGACCAGATAGCGGCACTGCGCTGGGTCAGCGAGAACATTGCAGCGTTCGGTGGTGACCCGGACAACGTCACAATCTTCGGCGAGAGCGCCGGCGCGGCTTCGGTCCTGTCGCTGCTCGGTGCCCCCGCGGCGGAAGGCCTGTTCCACAAGGCCATTGTCTGCAGCGGTGCAGAAACACTGGCGCCCGCCCTCGATCAACTGGAGGCACTCAAGTCGGTACTGGGTATCGAGTCGGATGAGGCCTGCCTCGATCGGCTGATGGCGATGCCGGCGCCAGAGCTGTCGCAGCTTCAGCAGACTGCGATGTTCTACGCCGGCCCCGGTGTGGACGGCAGTGTAATCACCCGGCCCGCTTGTGAGGCCATCAAGGATGGCGGCGCTGCGGGCATACCGATCATGGCTGGGACCACACGGGATGAGGGGACCCTGCTAGCCCCGCTCTTTGTTCCCACTGAGGAGATTGGCATCGCCATGCTCTACGGCCTGGCGACCTCGGTGGGACGCGATGATGGCGCGGCCTACATGGCGTTCCTGGAGCAACAATTTGGGCCCGGTGCGGTGCTGGCGAAAATGACACGTGCCTGGTATGACACCTTCCGTGCCAGTGCCCTGCGTGTCGCCCAGTCAGCCGCACAGCATGGCGCCGGCGGCTGGGTTTACAACTTTGAGGTCGACACCGATCACGTGCTGGGTATCGCCCACTTTGCCGACGTGCCGTTCACCTTCAAGTGGCTTGATGAAGGCCATCCCATGCTCTTTGTTCACCCCCCGACTGAGGCTAACCAGCGCCTCGCAGAGCATTGGTCCAGCACGATTGTTGCCTTTGCACGCACGGGCGATCCCAACGGTCAGGGTTTACCGCAGTGGCCTCAGTACACGCCTGACGCACACCCCTGCCTGCGCCTGCGACATGACCCCGATGTGGTCGCCAATCCGGACGCAGATATGTTGGCGATTTACCGCGTGGAAGCCGGGTAAGCGCCGGAATAAGACTTCGGCATCCACGCCAGGACACCAGATACCGCAACTCCCGAGGAGGGAACACTGATGAAAAAAATAACAAACGGCTCGTTGGCCACGGTTATATGCGCACTGGGCATCAGCAGTCCGCAAGCAGTATTGGCACAGGATGCCGAAGGCTCTGCCTTTGTGCTGGAAGAAATCCTAGTAACCGCCCAGCGCCGTACCCAGAACATCCAGGACGTCGCCAACTCCATCACCGCACTATCAGGCGCCGAAATGGATGCGCTGGGCAAGGTGGGATTTGAGGATTACATCAGTGGCGTTGGTGGCATCGGTTTTACCCGCAACGGCAATGGATCGGTCAAGGTCGGCTTGCGGGGAGTGAGTGCGGTGGCACAGGACCAGTATGCCTTCGCCACCACCGTATCCACGACCGGTCTCTATCTCGATGATGTGCCGATCCAGGGCGCCGGTGCGCTGCCTGATCTCAACCTCTATGACCTGCAGCGCATTGAGGTACTGAAGGGCCCCCAGGGCACGCTCTACGGTGAAGGTGCCATGGGTGGCGCCATCAAGGTGCTGCTTAACAAGCCCGACCTGACAGCCTTCGAAGCCAAGGCTGAAGCGTCTGCCATCAGCATCGACAATGCCGACCTGGGGTACCGGGTTCGCGGCGCGGTGAACATCCCCATCGTCGAAGACCGAATTGCTGCACGGATTGTAGGTAGCACGGAGGAGCGCAAGGGCTTTATCGACAATGTGGCCACCGGAGAAGACGGGGTGAATGATGTCGATAGCTGGTCTCTGCGTGGCTCCCTGTTGGCGCAAATCAACGAGGACTTCAGCGTCGAGCTGCTGGCCATGCACGACCAGCAGGAGAACGATGGCTTCCCCCAGGAGGTGGACAACCTGGGAGATCTGGAAACCGATCTGCTCGAGGACGAGTTCAACGAAATCGAGATCGATCTCTATGCACTGACCCTGAAGTACGACCTGGGGTTTGCGGAGCTGACCTCCGTGACCTCCTACTTTGAGCAGGAACGTGACTTTGCCACCAAGACGCCGTTGTCCATCGACGAAATTATACTGCCGGCTATCGGCCTGCCACCGTTCGGGTTTTCCGACAACGAGGTGATCGCGGCAAACGACTACACGGAGACCTTCACCCAGGAAGTGCGCCTGGTGTCCCAGGGTGACGAAGTGCTGGATTGGACCCTGGGCGCGTTCTACCGGGATCGTGATCGCGAGATCTGCACCTACTATGACAGCCCCGCGGCACAGGATATGAACGATTTCCTGGGCCTCATTGGGCTTGGTGACTTTGTGTTCCCGCCTACGACCTTCAACTGTGAGCTGACCCCGCCCAGTGGCCTGGATACCCTGAATCGCACGGCCACGGAGACCTACGAACAGTACGCGGTGTACGGCGAGGTGAACTGGGAGTTCGCCGAGCGATTTGAGTTGACGGTCGGCGGGCGCTACTTCGACGAGGAAGTAGAGTTCACTGACAATCAGGCAGCTTTCGGCCTGTTTTCCTTCCTGACGGTGCCAGAAGCCACCAGCTCAACCACCGACAGCGATGTACTGATGAAGGCCGGTATCAGTTGGAAGGCAACCGATGACCAGTTGTATTACTTCAACGTGGCCGAGGGTTTCCGTTCCGGCGGTTCCAACCTCAATGCGGCGGATACCACGGACCCGGATCGTTTCCGGGCTTTCGACTCCGATGACCTGATCAATTACGAACTCGGCGCCAAGACCAACTGGCTGGACGGGCGACTGACCCTGAACGGTGCGCTGTACTACACAGAGTGGAGCGACGTGCAGACCGAGATATTTGTACCTGCAGTGACGGTAGAAGCCGTCGCGGTGCTGACCTCGGGGGGTGATGCGGAAATCACCGGCGCGGAGATCGAGCTCAATTACCTGCCCACCGAGAACCTGTCGCTGGGCCTGACTGTCACCGCTCAGGACACTGAGTTTACCGACCCGGCGGCAGACGCCAATATCGCGGAAGACTCGCAGCTACCTAACGCGCCGGACCTCACGGCGTCGCTGTTTGCCCAGTACACCATGACCACTAGCTTTGGCGATCTGTTCGGGCGCGTTGCCTACCGTTACGTGGATGAGCAGCGCACGGTGGTTGAGCCCGCTGTGCCGCTGACAATTGGCTATGACGACGACACGACAATTCTCGATAGCTATGACGTGGTGGACCTTACGATCGGCCTGAGCATGGACCGTTGGTACATTACGGGCTTTGTGCAGAACCTGACAGATGAGCGCTATGCCCTGGATTACGGCTATGGCCAGTCTTTTGTGATCAGCGGCGGAAACCCGAATATGACAGCCGTCGGCACACCGCGGACCATGGGACTCACGGTGGGTACCACGTTCTAACAGGCACGTTCGACTGGCCGAACCTTGCGCGAGGGTATAATGCCTGGGGCCACGATATGGCCCCTTTTTTGTGCCCATCTGGTTCCCTGCCTGCTGGAGCCCGTTCATGAAAGTCACCAGAGAGATGCTGCATCCGGACCTGCAGCGGACCTACCGCATTGCGATGCTGATACCGGCACTGTTCAGGCGCGCCTGGTTTATCCGCTTTCTCAACTTCCTCGGTAGTAGGTTCCAGAAAGCAAGGCCGATTGCCGGTTTTCACTGTGAGGAACGTCAGTTGCCCTGTAGCGACGGCAGCGGTGAGTATCGCGTGGTGATTTATCGACCCGAAGCGGTACAAGGCAAACTGCCGGCGCTGCTGTATGTCCACGGCGGCGGTTACATCATGGGCAACCCGGAGCAGGCGCTGGAAGCGATCGAAGGCTTCCTGCGGGCCCGTCACTGTGTGCTGATTGCGCCTGACTATCGCAAGGCTCATACGAAGCCATTTCCCGCGGGTTTTGAGGACTGCTACGACGCCTTGCTGTGGGCACGTGCCAATGCGGAGTCCCTGGGGATCACCGGTGAACGGTTTATGGTGGCCGGACACAGCGCCGGGGGAGGGCTGGCGGCGGCGGTGACGCTAAAAGCCAGAGACACTGGTGATATTGATATCGCGTTCCAGATGCCGATTTACCCGATGATCGATGATACACAGCCGGATGATCCTTCCCGGGACATGGAGTCTCCGGTCTGGGACACGCGCATGAACCGTATCGGCTGGGGCGCCTATCTCGCTGAACTGCAGGCGGCGAACGCAGAGGTGCCGGCCTACGCAGCTCCGGCCCGCAATAAAGACTATCGGGGTATGCCTCCCACCGTTACCTTCGTCGGCACGCTGGAACCCTTTTACCAGGAAACTATGGACTACGTGCAGGCATTGCGAGATGCAGCAGTGGAAGTGGCCTACCGCGAGTTTGAGGGTTGCTACCATGCCTTCGACTTCATGGGCGGCAAGGCGGAAGTCAGCACGCAGGCCAAGGAGTTTACCTATCAGCAGTTTGCCGAGTTTTACGACCGGCATGTTGCTGGAGATGTGCGACCTTCTGCCTAGCTTAAGGCGTCAGTCGATAAAGCCCGCGTCCTTGTAGTCCTGGCACTGCTCCACGCGCTGGACCATGGGACTCAGGGTGGGTACCACGTTCTGCGCGGGTGCAGTCGACTGCCAATCGATGCCCAAGCTGACGCAATTTAGCTGCGTACTTGAGCGTTGGATAGACCGATGCAGCGTTCCATCCCAATGGACGATGGGTGGTTTCAACGCGTACTATCTTCGAGCAAGTCCCTCGACAGGGCCGGGAGCCCGGCAATGCAAACAGACTCGTTGATTCAGACCGTGCGCACGTTTGCTGAACGGGAAGGCTCTGGCCACGGCTACCGCGCCACACCGATCGATGGTCTGGGTGTAATGATCAGTTCTAAACCAACGTCGATTGAAGCCGTCCTGTACGAGCCCTTGGTCTGCCTGATTCTACAGGGCCAAAAAGAAACGGCGGCTGGGACTCAGTCCGTGACTTTCGGGGCCGGTGAGACTCTGATTGTGAGTCATGAGTTGCCGGTTCTTTCAAGAGTGACGAAGGCGAGCGCCAAGTCGCCGTACATCGCCCTGATCCTGCGCTTGGATTTGCGAGTTGTACGAAGCCTGTTTGACGAGCTTAGCGATACAGAGTTGCATTGTGAGAACTCGCGCGCACTGGATGTCGGTTCCGCTGACGCGCGGTTGGTAGATGCGATGGGGCGTCTGTTCGAACTAATCGACCGACCCGTCGAAGCCAAGGTAATGCAGCCCCTACTGCTGCGCGAGATTCATTTCCGGCTCCTGCTGGCACGCCACGGCGCGATGCTTCGGCAACTGCTCTCTCGAGGCAGCCATGCAGACCGTATCGCTAAAGTCATCAATCGAATAAAGGCGAAACTAAGCGCAAGTCACGCAGTCCCCGAACTCGCCAGGATCGCAGGAATGAGTGCGTCCTCGTTTCACGAGCACTTCAAAAGGGTTACTGGGATGACGCCGCGGCAGTACCAGAAAGACCTTCGACTTCTTGAATCGCGTAGGCTGCTCCTGGAGGGGGCGATCAGCGTTGCCGGCGTCGCGTACGAGGTTGGCTACGAGAGTCCAACACAGTTCAGCCGCGAGTATTCCCGAAAGTTCGACGTTCCACCCAGCGCGGACCTCCGTAGCGGGCCCTGATAAACCACGGTCCACAGCACCCGGACGTTCGCGACGTGCGGCGACTGAAAGCCTTTTGGAGAGGCTATAGTTGTTTCCACTCCTGCGTCCAGCCGATGGTAGTGTGGCGCCGCAAGTTCTTTTAGCCAGAATCCGATCTTCCCATCGGCGTTGCCGAAGTCATCGTGGAAGATCAGAACACTCAGTACATGGATAGTGGTTTCCCGCTGTGCTGGGTAGCTAATTCATAAAGTAATCAGGGCGTTTGCGGCTCACGCGAGCTGCGACTCGTGCTTGAGAGCTCGCGCGCCAAATCGCCGCAAGTCAGCCGCCCGGCTTGATCCAGGTATCGATCGCCTAGTTCAGTGACTTCGGGTGCCCATCGTTGGCGGGTGGCCCGCCACCAAACTCGGCCAAATTCGGTGGCGAAAATGTCACGGAACGTCTGCTCGCTGAATCGTGTCCAGTCCATCCCTGCGCCGGTGTAAAGCCCGGCGTCGAGGTTGAGCGCATGGATGCGGTTGATGGCCGTCAGCCGATCATGGGTAATCACCTGCATGATTTCGACGTCGGTGCGGGTGAGCGCATCGGGTTGATCGCAGGCCTTGGCGAGCACTTCGGCCCCGTTTTCGCCGACAATGGCCATGTTGCGCTCGCTCAGGCGCGCCCAGCCTTCGCTGGTAAGCTGTGCCTGCGTCAGTTCACGTGCCTGTTTCAGTTCCCAGATCACCAGTCCCAGGCCAGCGATTACGACGGCGCTTGTAATGATCTGCAGCCAGTCGGTGACGAGATCGAACGTCGCGCGCGAGCACTCCCGTTCGCCATTGGATGGCTGAGAATCCTTCATTGGTGCGGTTCCTGAGATTGAGGGCAGCTACCAATCGAATCGATCTTTGGTGCTTGCGATGTAGGTTTCGTCGTCCAGCGCTTTGCGCTCAGACAGATAGAGCACTGCGTCGTCGCCCGCCGGGTAGCGCAGCTGCGTCTTACCATCGGTCACCGCTTCGTGAATGACTTCGGCGATCACTTCGGGTTCCGACATGCCGCCGCGCTCGATGGTGGCTGAAAACCCATCGAACAGTTTTGGCACGAGAGATTGGTACTCTGTCAGTGATTCGTCGTTGCGGAAGTCAAACGACCGTCCACCGAAATCGGTATTGGTCATTCCGGGTTCCACGAGCTTGGCTTTGATGCCGATCGCGCTCAGCTCGTAGTGCAGCGATTCCGTCAAGCCTTCGACAGCGAACTTTGTGCCGTGATAGAGAGTGCCCATCGGAAATGTGATCTGACCGCCAATCGACGAGATGTTGACAATCGTCCCCTCGCCCTGTTTTCGCATCGTTGGCAACACCGCTTTGGTCAACTCGAGCAGTCCGATCACGTTGGTATCGAACTGGCGTCGAATTCCGGCCATGTTGAATGCTTCCAGCGGACCGTATGCGCCGTACCCGGCATTGTTGATCAGGGCGTCGATACGGCCAAAGTGCTCAAGGCCAGCCGTGACGGCAGACTGAATTGAGTCCGAATCGGTGACGTCCAACGGCTGGACCAGGACGTTTTCCCGTTCAGAAAGCTTCGTGCCGCTCTTGGGTGTCCGCATCGTCGCAATCACGTTCCAGCCTTTTTCCTGGAAGAGGATAGCGGTCGCTTTGCCGATGCCGCTGGAGGCACCTGTGATCAGGATAGTTTTTTTCATCTCTTGTCTTCTCGGGTCTTTGAACTGGTCGGCGCGATCGAAGATTTGTGCCGCCGGACACTTCAATGTGCCGTCGGGTCAGTCACTGCAAATAAGATGCCGGTGCATCCTATCCGGGTGATAGTTCCAAAACCTATCTATTACTCCGAAAGAACTGCCCAATCCTCTAAACTTTCGGATATAGCGTTCTCAGGGTGGTATTGATCTTCTATCGTGATCGAACGCTATCCAGGAGTACCCTTCCTTGCCTGTCCCAGGCCTAATCGATCGCATCTGTGCCTATGCCGACGAACGCGAGGCGGGTGACACGTATTTCCCGACCGAGCTCGACGGTATCTCCGTAACACGCAGTCGTACGCCAACGATGCTGGAGCCCACGTTGTATGCACCGCTGTTTTGCGTGGTGCTGCAGGGCTGCAAGGAAACTCACTCCGGCACCCAGGTCGTTCGCTACGGCGCCGGAGAGTCGCTCATTGTCAGCCACGAGCTGCCGGTCATTACGCAGGTGACTGAGGCGAGTCTGGAGTCACCTTACGTCGCGATGACTGTACGGTTGGATATCGGCATCGTCCGTGGGCTGTTCGATGTCGTATCCGCCGCCGATATCCATGAAGAACGGGCACGCCCTTTGGGGGTGGGAGAAACCGAAAGCGCATTGCTGAGCGCCATCGACCGCCTCTTCGAGCTCGTCGAACGACCCGTGCAGGCCAAGGTCATGCTGCCGATGTTGCTCCGCGAGATCCATTTTCGACTCCTCTTGGCACGCCATGGCGCGATGCTGCGGCAGTTGCTCGAACGGGGCAGCTACGCGGATCGCATCGACCGAATTACCAACTTGATAAAACAGAACCTGGCACAACGCCTCAGCGTGACGAAGCTCGCCAAAGCCGCGGGCATGAGCGCGTCGTCATTCCACCATCATTTCAAGGCAATCACCGGAATGACGCCGCTTCAGTACCAAAAGGACCTTCGGCTATTGAACGCCCGCGTTCTACTCACCCGGGGTGAGCACTCGGTTGCGCAAGCGGCTTATGCGGTGGGTTACGAAAGCCCCACGCAGTTTAGTCGCGAGTACTCGCGAAAATTCAGCGTGCCGCCCAGTGCCGATTTGAATCGATCATCTGGTGAACGCTCGTAGCAAATAGTACGGACGATAGCGGAATGTAGTATGGGGCAGCGTATTGGCGACGTTTGGACATTAACATCAACGGATTTGGGTGGTTGGTAGACGGCTAACGACCCGACCAAGAACCGGTAAGGAACACAACATGTTTCTGGAACTCTATGACGCAATGGACGGCCGCGAACGACCAAAGGCTTGTCCCATTTCCACGGCCGAATCGATCGCCAACATCAGTCGGCGACGTTTCCTTGTCGGTACCGGGGCATTCACCGTCGGCATAGCGCTCGGTTCGCACGTGTCAGCACGGGACGATGAATCCATCGATACGTTGACCGATGTGCGGGGTGGTGACGCTACGCCGTCTCTATGGGTCACGATCGAACAGAATGGCACCGTCAAGATCACCTGCCACCGTGCCGAAATGGGCCAACAGGTGTGGACTTCGATGGCACAGATTATTGCAGACGAGTTGGAAGCCGACTGGGACACGGTGGAGATTGTGCAGGCGACTGGTGATTCCCGTTACGGCGATCAGAATACGGACGGTTCACGTTCGGTTCGTTTCAACTTTCATCGACTTCGTGTTGCCGGTGCTGCCATGCGATCTATGTTGTGCCGGGCCGCCGCCGCACAGTGGGATGTCCATGTGGCCGAGTGTCGCGCAGAGCTCGGCTATGTGGTACGCGGCAATCAAAGACTGAGTTATGGCGATCTTGCCGCGGCGGCGGGCGCGCTCTCGCTTCCATCGGAAGCGGAGGTCAGCCTGAAACCGCGAAAGGACTGGCGCTATATCGGCAAGCCGGTGCCCTCACTCACCGTTCCAAGGATTGTGCGCGGTCAAGGCACCTTTGGTATCGACGTCGATCGCCCCGGCATGGTGTACGCAGTCATAGCTCGGCCGCCGCAGGTTTTCGGTACCACGGGCGCGGTGAATGACAAGCGAGCAAACGCTGTACCGGGCGTGCTGCAAACCGTGAGGCTTCCGGATGCTACGGCGCCCGCCATGTTCAAGCCACTTGGCGGCGTCGCGGTCGTCGCAACCGACACCTGGGCGGCTATCCAGGGCCGCAATGCGCTGGAGATCGAGTGGCAGGACGGTCCCAATGCCGGTTACACATCCAGTGAATACCGCAAGGCCCTGCAAACTACTTCTCGCGCACCGGGCAATGTCAGGCGCAATCGGGGCGATGCGATCAAAGCCCTCGAGATTGCAGACAAAACGCTGTCGGCAGAGTATTACGTACCGCACCTGGCGCAGTCGCCCATGGAGCCACCCACCGCAACAGCCGAGTGGGATGGCGACCGGCTCACGTGCTGGGCCCCGGTGCAGGACGCGCAAACCACTCGTAACACACTAGTCAGCCTGCTCGGGTTGGAGCCCGAGAATGTGACGGTACACGCGACCTGGTTGGGCGGCGCATTCGGACGTAAGTCCAAGTGCGATTTCGTGGTGGAGGCGGCAATAGTCACACGCAAGGTTGGGAAGCCCGTGAAGGTTACCTGGACGCGCGAGGATGACATCAAGCACGGCTATTATCATTCCGTCAGCTACCAGCGCTTTGAAGCTGCGCTGGACGACAATGGACGGTGTAACACATTTCTGCACAGAACCGTGTTTCCTCCGATCCCCTCGATCTTCAATCCGGCAGCGAACGAAGCCTCGGCGCTAGAACTCAGCCTCGGCGCAACGGACACGCCGTTCGATATAGAGAACCTGCGATTGGAAACGGGCGTTGCTCCCGCCCATGTACGGATTGGGTGGCTGCGTTCGGTCGCTCATATCTACCATGCGTTCGGCGTGCAGAGCTTCGTCGCAGAACTCGCGCATGCTGCGGGCCGTGACCCGAAGGACTATCTGCTCGAGCTGATCGGCCCGCCACGGTATGTCGACCCGACCAAAGAAGGTGCGGTTGACTACACGAATGCCGAAGCCTCACTGGAGGAGTACCCCATTGATACCGGCAGGCTGGCGAACGTCACACGTATTGTTGCCGATATGGCGAAATGGGGGCGTAAGCTTCCGAAAGGGCACGGCCTGGGTATCGCCGCGCATCGATCATTCCTGTCGTACATTGGCACCGTGGTCGAAGTGGCCGTCGCCGATGACGGCTCCCTGTCGATCCCCAATGTTTGGGTCGCAGCCGATGCCGGCACCGTGGTCAATCCACGACATGCTCGTGCACAGCTTGAAGGCGGCACGCTGTATGGATTATCCAACGCCTTGTTTGGCGAAATAACCGCGACAAATGGCGTGATCGACCAGTCGAACTTCCCAACCTGGCGTCTAATGCGAATGAACGAGGCGCCGTTGGCGTGTGAAGTCAACATCATCGAATCCGACGCGCCACCCGCGGGGATCGGCGAACCGGGAACACCGGGTGCCGCGCCGGCACTCGCGAACGCCATCTTCGATGCGGTCGGGGTGCGAATCCGCGAGCTTCCGATACTGGGCGCTGCAGGTCGTACGCTCTCGCTCAAAAGCTTGAACACAACGTAAGGTTAAACCTATGCCAGTAACTCTCACTATCAATGGCAAAGACCACGAGGTCGACGCACCCGCCGGCACGCCACTCCTATGGGTGCTCCGCGACCATCTCAAGATGACGGGCACCAAGTTTGGGTGTGGCGTCGCTCAGTGTGGTGCCTGCACCGTGCATGTAGCCGGCCAACCGACCCGTTCCTGCGTCATGCCACACGAGGCGCTGGCCGGTCGGGAAATTACCACCATCGAAGGGAAGACCGGTCCCGAGGTCGATGCTGTTCGCGCCGCCTGGGAGGACCTGGATGTGCCGCAATGCGGCTACTGCCAGTCCGGGCAAGTGCTTGCGGCAACGGCACTGCTTGAGACAAATCCACGTCCATCAGACAAAGACATCGACGCTGCAATGACCGGCAACATCTGCCGATGCGCGACCTACTTAAGCATTCGACGAGCCATCAAGGAGGCGGCTGCGGCCCTTTGAGGACGCGCAGAGAACGGGTGGGGCAAGATCCCAGCCATTCTCCCGGACTCAGCAGCATCGACGGCACGCGGTGGCTGCATTGCAAGCGGCACGGGGCCACATTTTCAAGATGCCGACCTACCCGATGATCGATGATACACAGCCGGATGATGCTTCCCGGGACATGGAGTCTCCGGTCTGGGACACGCGCATACACTGTATCGGCTGTGGCGCCTATCTCGCTGAACTGCAGTCTGCGAACGCAGAGGTGCCGGCCTACACAGCCCGGCCCGCTGTAAGGACTATCGCAATATACCTCCCACCGTTACCTTCGTCGGCACGCTGGAACCCTTTTACCAGGAAACTATGGACTACACGCAGGCATTACGAGATGCAGCAGTGGAAGTGGCCTACCGCGAGTTTGAGGGTTGCTACCATGCCTTCGACTTCATGGGCGGCAAGGCGGAAGTCAGCGCACAGGCCAAGGAGTTCACTTACCAGCAGTTTGCCGAGTTTTATGACCGGCATGTTGTCGGAGATGTACGACCTTCTGCCTGGCTTAAGGCGTCAGTCGATAAAGCCTGCGTCACCGTAGTCCTGGCACTGCTCCACGCGTTGTATCGGTTCAGCATCCTCGGGCAGGCTGCTGGAGGTCCACCAGCATTCGTCGAAGATAGAGCAATAGCAGTAGGTGAGCCTGGCGGTGCCGCTGTAGACCGCCTTCTGCATGCTCAGCGCCAGTTCCCGTTCCGCCGTCTGGAAGGCGACTACCGATTCACCGGGTGCGAGGACCCGCTTGCTGATGCTGGCCTTGCCATACTCTGTGCCGAGCCTTGCGCCGGAGCCCAGCAGGGCCGCTGTCATCGACTGCCAGTCGCGGATGGGCTCGCCGGCCAGCGTCAACTGCACGCTGCGCATGCGAGCGGGTCCAACACCCACGTTGTGTAGGGACAGGGCAAACGACGCCGAGGCGTCATCGCTGGTGTCGTTGATCATGAACTGCACATAGGGCCATACCGACGCTGCTGTTTGCTGCCGCACCGCCTGCGACTCGTTCAACGCTGCGTACAACGCCACCGCGCCGGTGAATACGCCGGCCAGAGAGAGGAGCGTCTGCCAGAACGTGAGGCGCAGAAAAGCCTTCTGTATGCCGGCAATTGTATTGGCTTCGGACAGCGGCGGGCTATCCTTGTGTTCCTCATCGGGTGGTGGCTGGTTCAAGGGTGCTCCCTGGTGTAGCGTGTCATCTGCCCCCGCTAGTGTTCGGCGCGGGGTGGGCGAAGAATAGCAAAGCCGGGTGACATCGCGCAGCAACATGATGGCCTGGGATGGACGCGTGAGCTCCCCGAGCGCCCGGGTATCAGCGGGAATCGTTTGTTTGTAGGAGAGGAAGAATCTATGGCAGAGCCTGCTTCAATCGTTGTGAGTGAAGCCGAATCCGCCGCGCTGGTAAGCAGGGAACTGGCTTTTGCCGCGGTGCGTGACGCCTTCCTGTCGTTGAGTGATAGCAGCGGGCAGTTGAACCCGGTGGTTATGGCGCCCGGTATTGCCGAGGGAGACACTTTCAGCCTGAAGTCAGGCTCCGCGGCAGCCGCCGGGCTGCTGGGTTTTAAATGCGGGGCCTACTTCACCGGCGCCGATTCCCTCGACCTTCCGCGTCACAGCTCCAATACACTGTTGCTGGATCCGGTCAGCGGAAGGTTGCAGGCGATCGTCGGCGCCTCGGAAGTGAACTGCTATCGCACGGCTGCAGCCAATGCGGTCGCCGCGAAAGTCCTGGCGCGGCAAGATGCCACTGTGCTTACCGTGGTCGGCGCCGGTCACCAGGCCTGGTATGAAGTCGACGCGTTGGCAGGTCAGTTCGCGCTGGAGCAGGTCAACATCGTTTCGCGGAGTGCGAGTCCGGCCGAGGCGCTGGCGGCAAGGCTGGATGAAGAACTGCAAGGCATAGCTGTCAAGCTATTGCCGGCGGAGGAGGCGATTCCAGCGGCGGACCTGCTGGTGACTGTCACCACGGCACGCGAGCCCCTGTTTCCCGCCGAGCTGGTGCAAGCCGGCACCCACGTATCGGCCATGGGCGCCGACCAGGCGGGCAAGCAGGAGCTACCGGTCGAGCTTCTTCACCAGAGCAGCCTGTTCGCCGACCTGCCGGCCCAGTCACTGCGGGTGGGTGAGTTCCAGCATATATCTGATGAGGTAAGTCAGGGTCGTATGGAAATCAACCTGCTGGGCGATGTGCTGGCGGGCAAGGCTGCCGGTCGCAGTAAAGAAGAGCAGATAACGGTGTTTGACAGCTCTGGTGTGGCACTACAGGACCTTTTCGTTGCGCGGCGAATTCTGGATGCCTACCTGGCGCAGGGCGGCATTGTGACGGGCGTCGACTAGTCACACAACCGGGTGTAAATCCCTATCTCCGGTCGCGGAACAGGACGAATATGAACGATGATTTCTACGTGGTGACGCGAGAGCCGGGCTTCGGGCCGGAGCCCTTGCCGACCTGGACAGACAGACCGGGTGCGGTCAGGCCGTTCGGGGCTGAACCTGAGTCTGCGGTTTACAGGGTCGATATTCCCGAAGTACCAGGCGCGTTCCAGCTCATGAACGTACTCAGTGACCCGGAAGCCGACCGTATCGTGGAGATCGCCGAGTCGCTGGGTTTCCACCCTGATGCACCGGTGTCATTGCCACATGATGTCCGACACAACGACAACCTCAACTGGGTAGTCAGCGAGGCCATCGATGGCGGGCTCTGGGATCGGTGCAGAGATTTGCTGAGCGATCCTGTGGGAGAACAACGCGCCGTGGGTATCAATGCGCGCTTCAGGTTCTACCGTTATGGCCTTGGCGACTACTTCAGTCCTCATACCGATGGCGCCTGGCCAGGCAGCCGCGTGGTGGATGGCGTATTGGTCGCAGACGCCTACGGCGACCGCTACAGCCAGTACTCCTACCTGCTATTTCTCAATGATGGTTACGAGGGTGGCCGCACCCAGTTCCTGGTAAGCCGTAGCGACCCGGGCAAGCCGGCCAGGGACCCGGACGACGTGAATCTGGTGAGTGTCCGCACGCCGAAGGGCGCAGCGCTATGTTTTCCACACGGCACGCATCCTCAGCACTGCGTTCATGCCAGTGAGGAAATCACAGACGGTACCAAGTACATCATTCGCACCGACATTCTGTACGGTGAAGCTTAGAGGCTCAGGCCTCGTAGATAGCGTAGATCTTCTTTGCCGTTTCCAGCACTTCCCACTCGCCTTCAAATCCGGCGGGAATCACAAAATTGTCACCGGCTTTCAGCTCCACTTCGGTGCCGTCTTTGCTGCGCAGGATGACCCGCCCGCTCAACAACTGGCAAAACTCGTGCTCGGTGTAGTGGGTTTTCCAGCAGCCTGGCTCGCCTTCCCAGATGCCTGAAAAAAACTTCCCGTCGCTGCTTTCGTAGTGATTCCAGGTGCGCTGCATGGCCTGGCCGCGGACGCAGCGATCCTCTGGCGTCAGGTATTCCTCGAAGTCGGGCTGGTTCTGTTCGAATACGACGATCTCGCTCATGGGTTCACTCCTTTCCTGATTGTTGTTCGGCTCTTGCCAGGTAGGCGGCGCTGTAGCGTCGAATAGTGCGGTTGCTCAGCTTCGCACCGTTGTCGAACTCGAGGCCCCGCATGGTTACCTCCAGCATCGCCTGCCCGATCTCGGTTGATCGTACCGCTGCACCGACAGGCCGGAAAAACCAGTACATCAGCTTCTGCCCCAGGTGGGCTTCTCCCCGGGCGGGCCGGATATAGTCGGGGCGATAGGCGATGACGCGAAGACCGGTGCCGTCTGCCAGCCCAAACAGGGTCTTCTCGGCGCGGATCTTTTCCCGGACCCACATGGTCTCGGAACCCTCGGAGATATCGCTGCTACTGATGAACTGAAATGTCAGCCTGTCGGCGCTTGCGACAGACAACCACTCCCTCACAAACTGCGCCGGGAAGTCGACGTGGATCATGCCGTAGGTCTGTTCATCAACGCCTACGGCGCTGATGCCTATGGCCCAGTAGACGGTGGCCACGTTCGCCAGCACGTCGTGCAGCGCCGAGTAATCGAGGTAGTCGTTGTGCAGGGTCATCTCGACCTTGCCTGCTGCAACGCCGGCGTCGATACGCGGCGTCGTTCGGCGCGTGATGACGTGGATGGTCTCGACGTTGGGGTCTGCCATTGCCGCTTTGAGGATGCCATCGCCCGCGGTGCCGCTGGCACCGAAGATGGCAACGGTGTTCAGGGCCCCGACATCAAGGGATGTCTCCTCGACAGGCTCAAGCGGCTGCAGGTTGATGTACACGCCTGCAAGGTAGAACAGTCCGAACAGCGTGGTGATGACTGTGACCAACCTGACGATGGCTTTTCGAAGGGTTAGGAGCTTCATGGGCGGAATCCAGCTGGAATAATCAGATGTCACATTGAGCTAGAGGACCAGGGACTTCCCGATCCGGATGCAATGCTTACTTCCAGATTTCTATGTTGCGTTCGGGCCCCGGCTCGATGCCGTGCTGTTCTGCGAAATTGCCCTGGTTGATGGCCAGTCCGATGTTGAGGATGTCGTTGACGTACAGTGCCGGCTGGCCAAGGTCCACACCGCCAAATGAGCTGACGAAGCGAACTTTCTCTTTGAACAGGACCGTGTCGCCGTCGCTGATTTTCACCCAGACTTCGTCACCGACGTCGACACCCAGCTGATCAAAGGTTGCCGTGTCGATGTTTGTCCAGACGTTGCCGAAGTGGGTATCCAGGATAGGAATGTTGCCCTCGATCCTGCCGTCGTCCAGTGTCGGTTTCTTGTAGGGAATGCTGAGAACCTCGGCGGCTTTCAGCGGGCCGACCTGTTCGAAGCTGATGGTGCCCGCCGCCAGCCGCGCACCGGTGTAGGCGTATACGTCGCGTCCGTGGAAGGTATGGGAGCGCTCAGACCCGGGCAGCCGGTTGATGTTTTCGTCGATAATCCGCACTGCTTCGACGCCCAGTGACTCGGCAACCAGGGTGAGGGAGCCGTTGTCGGGGCTGACAAAGAAGTGGCCGGATTGGGTCTTGAGGACCACAGACTTCCGATCAGTGCCCACGCCGGGGTCGACCACGGAAACGAACACTGTCCCCGCCGGCCAGTAGCGGGCGGTCTGGTTCAGGCGATAGGCTGCCTCCCAGATATTGAACACCGGGATCTCGTGGGTGATGTCAAACATCTTGAGATCCGGCGACACTCCGTAGGCCACACCTTTCATAGACACTACCGCGGGTTCCTCAAGGCCGAAATCGCTCTGGAAAACCAGGGCGCCCTGCGCCCGGGCGGACGGGTAGTGGCCGAGAATCGCGATAGCGAGCACCAGGCCGAAAAAGCGCTTAAGCATTACACACTCCACTTGTCGGTTTTGCGAAAGGTTGGCGAGAACGGTTCGAAGCAGCCGACAGTCTACTTGAGTTCAGGCTGCCTGGGGGAGGTTGGCTGGATAGCTGGCGTAGGGCATTGCCAGCTTGCGCTACTTCTAAGGCTGACTAGCTGGTGGGCCTTAGATCGCGAGCTCGGCAACGGCGCGGAATGCGGCTTCCATGGCTCCATGCACATAGGGTGAGGACTCCGAGTCGCTGTTAGCAATGGTGATGTTGCCGATAGGGGCTCTCCCCAGTTCATGGGGCGCCTGCCCGGCAGCCCAGTCAGGGTCATAGCGGTCCATGTAGTCGTAAGAGTAGCCGTGGGACCAGCGGTTGACGGTGATGGCTTCGATGTCCCGGTCAGCCTCAAAGCCCTGGGCGCCGAACATGTCGGTAAGCTGCTGCCTGATCTCGTCCTCGAAGGTGGCGAAGGGTGTGGCATAGAGCTTGTGACGGCCGAGACGGTAGAGGTCGCGCGCGGTCTGGGTGCCGTCGTTCCTGGGAGCAGGAGCGTGAGCCATCCACAGTACCATCGGGCCTGTTTCCTTACTGCGATCGCGGTAGTCACCCAGGCTGACCGGGGGAGATTTGGTCACGGCGCAGTAAAAGCTGCCCGGGCAAAAATGCTGCGCGGGGCCGGTAGCGTTCACGGCGGCGCCATCACGCAGCAACACGTTGGCCATGACCAATGGGATTTTTACGCCGTACTTGAGGTTCTCCTTCTGGGCGTCGGGCAGTTCCGGGCACAGGTGCGGGATGATGCCGTTGTAGCAGGCCAGGATGCAGTGCCTGCCGCGGATGGAGCGCGCAGTCTTGTCCTGCCCCCTGTGCTCGACGTAGGACACCTCAACGCCGTCGGCCACATTTGCGGCATTTACCACGGTACTGTTGAGACGCAATCGAATCAGTGATCCGGCCCGGTCAAGTTGGCTGTAATCGAAGCGGGCGGTGACAACGTCTTCCATGGTGCTGCCCGTCGCTACCTCCGGCATGAGCTCCCGCACAAGCAGGCGGGCGACCGAAGCGTTCCCGTCCGGGAAAATCGGAGACTTGAGGCCGTCGCTGGCCCAGGCCATCAATTTGCTGACCATCTTGCCGGTCAACCCCAGGCTCTTCATGCCCGGGAGACCGTTTACAACAGCCTCGGCAACCGATGGGCATTCGGGGCCCAGGCCCCAGTAGAGTTTGGGGAACACTTCCAAAAGCGTGATGGTTTCCGGCGACAAACCGGCCCGCGTTTGCAGGAATTCTTCGTAAGAGGTGGTTGTTATGTAGCGTTTTGCCTCCAGTAGCGACAGGTCATCGAGCAGATCTTTCTCGCCTTCCACCAGGACGATGAGCCTGCGCTCCTGTTCTGCAGGCAGCTCCAGCCGGCTGATCATGTCCCGGCTTTCCACCTTGCCCAGCCAGGCGCTGGTCCAGCGCCCTTCGACATGGCGGGTGCGGCCATACTGCGCTTCGTTCAGGAACAGGCCGTAGCTCGACTGGAGATCCGCCAGGCAGAATCCCGGGTCCCGGGCCGCGTCCAGTCTATCCAGGTCTACCCCGAGTTCGCTCAGCAGACGATTCACCTCGCGGCTGAAGTTGTACTCTTCCAGGTTGGTGCTGCCACCCGAGCCCAACAGCATGTGGCCATTCGCGTGGAACTCGTTGCGCCTGGCATGGCCACCGAAGTCATCGTGATTGTCCAGTATGAGAATCCTGCTCTCCGGTCCGGCCTGCTGGCGATAACGGTAGGCGGCCGTCAGGCCCGATAGCCCGCCGCCGACAATCACCAGGTCGTACTCTTCATCCAGTCGTTGGTAGCTGTCGGGTTTCTTACCAAGCCAGGCCAGCTCGTGGGCGACTTCGAAAGCCCCGTCGTGGCTGTCGCGCATGCCGGTGAGGGCAGGGGGGTAATAGTCCGCGGGCAGCACGGCCTCTGTCACCGCCTGATCCAGCGCCAGCAGCTCACGTGGGGACAGTGTGGCGCCGGCTGCCAGTGTCAATGCTGCGCCGTTGATAAAGTCGCGCCTGGTGATGGTGTCTTTCAAGGTTTGCCGTCCGTTCCGCTAGCAGGGTGTATCCAGTCTGAGTCTAGAGCATGGGTGGCGAGATTCCTTATGGATCCTCTCCAGCTTCATCCGCCGTCTGCATGTCGTCCAGGTAGGCGGTATCAATGATGATCAGCTCCCGGTACTTCTCGGGCATATGCCAATAGCCGACATACCCCTTCGGCAGGACCAGTGAATCGCCTTTCCTGAACTCGAACTCGCCACCGCTATCGGGTGTGAGTATCAGTCGGCCCTCGAGGATTTGAATGAACTCGTCATACAGTGAGCCCTCAATGCGAACCCTGGAGGGCTCGGCTTCATAGACAGACACCATGATTTTGCCGGTATGGAAGTTGTGGGCGCTGAAACCCGCGCTGGCGTCCTCATCCGGGGATATCCCTTCATCTTCGAACTCTGACGGATCTCCCGGTGTCAGGCCGCGGCCTTCCAGGTAGTCCTTCGCAATAGTGATGGGCAAAATGTCATTGGGTGCCGAAGCGGCTTCCTCGCTCATGTTGCGCGCTCCCTCAAGGAATATCAGATGGATGGTCGTAGAGGCCTGAACAATGAGTATGGCATACACGCTCGAGTGGGCGGGCCTGTGGGCAGGGCGCTAGTGATTCTGTTGTGGACCAGGCAAGCGGCTGGCCGTCCCCGGCGCTGTTACTCTGCTCCCTCGCCCCGCAGGATGATTTCCAGAGATTGTTCGACGAGCGTGTCCGTATCCAGTGACGCGTCGTTACACATCATGATCATTGACACTCGCAGCTGGGGGAACCGGCCGTAGTAGGTAGAGGTGCCCAGCCAGCCGCCGCTGTGCCAGAAGCCTGCCTGCCCGTGCTTCTTCCCTGTGAACTGGCCGTTGGCGTAGAGCGCTCCGCGCGCGTCGTGGTCGCTGTTCGGCGTGTTCATTCGGGCGAGGAGCCGGTCGGGCTGGTCACCGAGCTTCGGCGCATAGAAACTCTGGTCCCATAGCAGCATGTCGTCCAGATTGGTGTGGAGCCCACCGTCGCCAACCCAGAACAGGTTGGTCATGTCGGTGACATAGTGGCCATTCTCCAGTGCCTGATAGCCCGACGAGCGGTTCTTGACGATCTCCACCGGGTTGTCGCTGAAGAAGCTGTGCCGCATACCCAGGGGTTCGAAGATTCGCCGCTCGGCATAGAGGCGCAGGGATTCTCCGGTCACTTCTTCAATCAGCATCGACAGCAGAAAATAGGCGAGGTTGCTGTATTGAAAACCCTCCTCCGGCGCGCGGGCCAGGGGCACACGCTTCACCACGTCATAAAATTCTGCGATGGTCAGATAGTCCTCGTTTCCAAGGCGGAAGGGGCCGCCGGCGACATTGCGCAGATCGAGGGAATTCTCGGCCATCGGTCCTTCGTAAGAGTTGGCAATCAGGTCGTAGTCGCCCATACCACCGAAGTGACCGAGCATGGCGTTTACCGAGACCGGCGTTCCATAGTCTCGCAGCGCCGGCAGGTAGTCGCGAATGTCAGCCTCGAGATCAATCCTGCCTTCTTCGGCGAGCAGCAGTACCGCCATCGCGGTGAACTGCTTGGACACGGACCCCATGCGATGCACCTGGCTGCCGTCCAGGGGCACATCCAACTCCAGATTGGCCATGCCATAGCCCGCTTTGTGGATCCACTCACCGTTGCGAATCACGCCCACATTACAGCCAGGCCCGCCGGGATCGATTTTGGCAAAGACCTGGTCCAAAGCAGCACTTGTCGCATCCGGAGCCGTAGCCGGGGCGCAGGCATGGACAGACAAAGCCAGGGTGAGTGCGATAACGCGGCGCATGGTGTTTACCTTGAAGCTGCAAAGTGGGTGGGTGTCAGGTAGGTGATATCACCCCAGGCGGGCTACGGGCAAGCCAGACCCTGAACTGTGTGGCAGTTTCAGACGCGGACGGCCTGAAGTGGGGTTCCCGCGTCAGGGGCCTTTGAGGTGCCCTGCGTGTTCGTTTCGGTCGCCGCAGTTTCGCGGGCAAGTTCTGCCAAGGCGGTTTCCAGCCCTTCGGCGATTTTGTGCACGTCGGGCAGCGCCTTCATGCAACCAACGAGGGTGAAGTTCATATGCCCGGCGTAGCTCCACACCGTGATATTGAGACCCATGCCTTCCACCAGTGGGCCCGCGGAGTAAAGGTCTTCAACCACGTTGCCCTGGGCGGAGAACTTTTCCCTCGGACCGGGAACATTGGAAACGGACAGGTTTGACGGGCACCGAAATTTCTCTTCGTTGGCCTTCTGCTTGTGATAGACGTGCTCGGCCAGCGACACCTGCATGGCCGGGGGAATGTAGTGCATGAGCAGGGCGAAGGTGTCGCGGCCGATGATCTCCAGTTCACGCTTGCCCTGGTCCGAAGCAGCGCGAATCGCATGATAGCGCTCGATCGGGTCGGCGATCTCGACATGCAGCAGGGTCGTGGTCACGGCCGTCGAGTTGCCTGACTCACGGCTGGTGTTGCCGGCGTCTCGGGCGACCGGCACGGTTACCAGCAGCGGTCGGTCCGGCAGTTCGTCATGTTCGATGAGGTAGTGGCGCAGGCTGCCCGCGACCAGGGCCAGCACGAGGTCGTTGAGAGTGCCGCCCAGCTTCTCCTTGAGTACCTTGAGCTCATCGAGCTGCAGCTGCTCCAGCGCAAAACTGCGGCGCGAGGAGAGCGCATGGTTCCAGCGCAGTTTGGGGATGTCGCGAAGCTGCCCCTTCAGGGTCGGTGAGGTGGCGGGGTCAGCTTCGCGCCGGATCGCGATGGTGCTGCGGTAGATGCAGCGCAGAAAGGATGGCAGGTTGCGGATGTCGTACAGGATATGGTCCTTGATGGCATCCCACAGCAGTCGGCCGCGGGATGGCAACGGTTCCGGCTGCCAGGGTGGCGCTTCTTTTTCAGGGTCCATGTAACTGCTGTGCCAGGCCCGCATGATGAAGTTCACCGATGCCATGCCGTCGGCGAGTGTGTGGTGTATCTTCTGCACCAGCGCCAGCTGGCCATTCGCCAGGCCTTCCACCACCCAGAACTGCCACAGGGGGCGAGTCTGGTCCAGCGGATGACTGTCTATATGCGCGATGACTTCCTCCAGTTCCCGCATGCTACCGGGCGCGGGCAGGGCGGCCCGGTTCAGGTGGTACTGCAGGTCGAACTCCGGGTCCTCGATCATCACCGGGTGATGCAGCCCAAACGGGACGAATACCGGGCGCTGTCGCAGCATGGGTATCTCGTGCAGCAGCCGCTCCGTCGACTGCTTTATGCCCTCGAAATCATTGGTCTGCCCCGGTGCCAGTGACACCAGGAAGATCTTCAGGGTATGCATTGGCGTTGTCAGGGTCTCCCGGTAGAGCCAGTTCGCATCCTGTCCGTGCAACCTGTACATCGCTTGCCTCCCGCCCTGCGCCTAGTGCAGGGCCCGGTTTGCCGCCTCCTGTGCCCAGGGGTAGTCGGCCTTGCCCGCCGGGGAACGCTTGATCTGCTCAAGGCACACCACGGCGCGCGGTAATTTGTAGCCCGCCAGCTTGTCCCGGCAGAACTCCCGCAGTTCATCCAGCGCCAGGTCGCGGCCACTGCGGGTCTTGCAAACGGCCACCACCTTCTGGCCGTAGCGCTCGTCATCCACGCCCACGACCACCACATCGGTCACGTCATCGTGTTCCTTGATGCGGGACTCCACTTCCTCCGGGAATACTTTCTCGCCGCCGGTATTGATGCTCACCGAACCGCGGCCGTGCAGCAGAATGGTGCCATCGGCCTCGACACTCGCCAGGTCGCCGGGAATTGCCCAGCGCTCGCCGTCGACCTCAACAAAGGTCTTCGCCGATTTCTCCGGTGCCTTGTAGTAGCCGATTGGCACATGCCCCTTGCGGGCGAGCCAACCCATTTTTCCTGAGCCTGGTTCCACCGGCCGGTTATTGTCATCCAGCACCGTCATATGCTCGTTGACCATGAAGTGCGGCACCGGGTCATCAGCGCCGGCGGCGGAAATCTTGCTGCCCATCAGGCCGGTTTCGGAAGAACCCAGGCCGTCCATGATCATGGCGTTTGGCAGCAGCGACAGAAGACGCTGCTTGGTCGAAGGGGAGAACAGGGCGCCGCCGGAAGCAATGACAAACAGGCCGGACACGTCCCAGCGCCCGGGATTCTCCTCCAGCATTTCGGCCAACGGTGTCGCCATGGCGTCACCCACGACCACCAGCATCAGCACTTTCTCGTCGCTGATGCTCTGCCAGATCGCCTCGGGGTCGAAGGCCCCCTGGGCCGCCAGCACAATTTTGCCGCCCCCAAATAACACGTTGAACGCGGTCCACTGGGCGGCGGCGTGCATGAAGGGTGGCGTGGGCAGCACCGACAGCGGTATCTCGGGTATGCGCTCGACCACCTGCTCCGGTGCTGTGACCGGGCCCTCCGTTTGCTGGGGGTCACCGCCGCCCATCGCCGCGAAGAAGATGTCGCGATGGTGCCACATGACGCCCTTGGGCATGCCGGTGGTACCGCCGGTGTAGACGATGTACAGGTCATCGGAGTCGCGCGCCGGGAAATTGCGCTCCACCGAGCTGGCGGCCAGGCTGGCCTCGTAGTCGAGGAAGTCAGCGGGGATGGCCTCACCGGAACCATCGGCGACGCAGAATACGTTTTTCAATTCATCGATAGCCGCAACGACAGGCGCAACCCGCGGCGCGAATGCCTGGTGCGTCACCAGGGCTACCAGGTCCGCATCGCGGTACAGGTAGTCGAGCTCGCCTTCCACGTAGTTGAAATTCACGTTGATGGGCACGGCCCGCAGCTTGTAGGCGGCTAGCATGCCTTCGATGTACTCGGTGCCATTGCGCAACTGCAGCCCGATATGGTCGCCCTGGTTGACGCCAAGCCCGAGCCAGCAATTGGCCAGCCGCGTGGCCCGTTCATCCAGTTCACGATAGCTGAGGTCGCGCTCGTCGCTGACAATGGCAGGCCGCTCAGGCACGGCGTCGGCAACGGATTCGAACAGGTCGGCCAGGTTGTAACTCATGCTGCCCCCTTTTTCCTGACTTTCATGCCGGCGCGCAGTTCGTCCCAGGCGGCTTCGACACCGTCGATGAAATAGTCCGGGTCCTGGACGGTCTCCCCGTCGCAGTGAAAACCGAGCGTGATAACGTTTTCGAGAGAGGTGAATCCACCGCTGACCGCGATGATGTCCAGTGCGGGTATCTTGGGAATGCTCTCCACCATGACACCATTGGCCACGTAGACCGGTACCGGCGGCCCCGGCACGTTGCTCATGATTGCGTTGGCAAAACTGAAGCGGGAGCCCGCCTTGCCCAGCAGGTTGAGCTTGCCGGTGACGTACATCAGGGCGTCGATGCTCATGGGATAAACCAGCTCCGCCAGCTCTTCCATCTCGACGACGGGTTTCTCCGGCCTGGCGGCTTCTTTTACTGCCTGGGCGTCCGCCCGGATCGCCTCGAGACGGTCCACCGCATTCGCTATGGTGTTGTGCAGGCTCAAGCGGCCGACAGCCACCTGGTTGCCGCCCTCGGCCGAACCGCTCTTGCGGGTGCTCAGGGGCATGGCGCACCAGAGATCGAAATCGATGGGCTCGCCAATGCTTTCGAAATAGTTTTCCAGCGCAAAGGAGAACAGCAGTAGTCCGACGTCATTGACCTTGGCGCCATAGTGGTGGGCCACTGTCTTCACCTCTGCCAGCGGTAAGGTTTTCCAGGACAGGGAGCGTCGATCGGAAAAGCCTTCGATGTTGAGCGACGTCGGATTCACTTCCGGCATGGTGAAGCGACTGTCCGGGTCGCCGCGTGTGGTGATGGCGTCGCGCACGGTGCTTGCCATTGCCCTGATAACCGGCCCTGTGTTCTTCCACAGGAATTGCGGTGTGGTGACAAAAAAACGTCGGGTCGACTCAGCCACGGCATCGCGCAGCAGATGGTAGGAGGATGGCTCCAGGGCCACCTCGTGTGGCCCCCCGGCCGGGCTCTCCGGTGGAACCGGCTCGGCGTCGTACATGGCTGCCAGTACCTCGACAATGCCGATGCCGTCAGCCAGCGCATGATGTACCCGGCAGTCGATCGCCAGGCGGCCGTCCTCCAGGCCGTCGATGACCGTCCAGTGCCAGAGCTTGTCCAGGGGCAGTGGCTCCGCAGACAGTTGTTCCAGGCAGTGCCGCAACTCCTCGTAGCCGCCGGGTTCGGGGAGACTGAGGACCGAGATGTGGTCGCGGATCTGGAACTCGGGGTCTTCGACCTTGCGCACGGTGCCCATTCGCAGCGGGTCCTGGATCAGCTTCACCCGTAGCAGGGGAATCTGGCCCAGTCGGGCCGCCAGGTGGTTGGCGATGGCGCGGGCGTCCAGGGTGTCGCCGCGGCGGGCGGGCGCAAGAATGGAGGCGCCGCCCATGATCATGCTGATCACCTGGTACTGGTCTGCCTTGTAGAATAATTGGTCAAAGACACCCAGTTTCTGCACGGTATTGCCCCCGCTGTCATTATAAAAATTATCGGGCTTTTTCTACTGTCGAATGTGTTCGCCAAAGCGTTCAATTGCAACCGTTCCCGGTGCTTTCGTTGATGTAGGTCATCAACGGCTATGCCCCAGTGTTTACACTGGAAACACACGGCCTTAATCGGGGGAGGGGTTATGAGCAGGTCTGCGAGCAGCGCACAAACCTTGGACCAGGCAGTCAGCTTCGAGGACGAGCATTTTACCTATCGCGGTGAGGCACCGCGCCCCAAAGCTTCGAAAAACGGCGGCGCCGTGCCGGGTATCATCGACACCCTGTACAGCGAGCACCGCTACATCAACGCCCTGCTGGACACGCTGGAAGACCAGGCCAAGCGGCTGGTGCCCGGCAAGATCGCCGACTACCCGCTGATGCTGGATATCGTCGACTACCTTACCCACTATCCCGGCCGCTACCATCATCCCCGCGAGGACATGCTGTTCGACGTGCTGTGGAAGCGGGACAAGAGTTTTCACAAACACGTGGATCGCCTCAATCGCGAGCACGAGACGCTGAAAACCTTCAACGACTCGCTATTCGAGCAACTGACCGGCATCGCCGCGGGCCGCCGGGTCGACGTATCAGAATTACGCGCATCGCTGCAGCGCTATATCGACGGCTACCGCCAGCACATGGACTTTGAGTCCAGGGAGATTTTCCCCCGTGCCAGCGGCAAACTGTCAGCCAGGGACCTGAAGACCCTGGAGGACAAGACCCGCTATCTCGACGACCCGATTTTCGGTGCTGCGGTGGAGAAACAGTACCGGCGCCTGGCTCGCAATATGCAGGCGCGACTCGGCAGCCTCGGCTTCGACCTGGCCGCCCTGGAGCTGTCTGCTATCGAGGGTGCCGTCGACACGGTGTCTGACGCGATGGAGGCCATGTCGGGCCTGAGGGAGCGGTTCAACCGGCTCGCCTGTGCCCGGCGTAGCGTCGGCGGAACAAGCAGCTCTCCGCGTGGTACTGCCAGACCGAGCTGGCAGTCACGCGTGCTGAACACTTTTACACGGGTCACCCTGAAACCCCTGATGCGCTACGGCAGCATTGAATCGGCGCGCGCGATGACCACGCGCTTCGAGGACCAGCAGGCGACCTTGCTGCCGGAGGACCTCACCTGGCGCCCGGTCAAGAACAAGGACTACGAGGGCGAGTGGGTGAGCATTGGCAAAAAGCGGCCGCGCAAGATCATCCTCTACTTTCCCGGTGGCGGTTTCATCATGCGCACGGCGGTGCAGCATCGTGGCTTTGTGGGCAAGATCTGCCGGGCCGCCAATGCGCGGGCGCTGATCGTTCATTACAGCCTCGCACCGGAAATACCGTTCCCCGGCGGTTTGGAGGATTGCCTCGCCGCCTACCATGACTTGCTCGACGCGGGGCACAAGCCGGGGGACATCACCATCGCCGGAGACTCCGCCGGCGGCGGGCTGGTGCTGAGCACACTGCTGGCGCTGCGCGATGAAGGTACGCCATTGCCGCGCAACGCCATCGTCCTGTCACCGCTCGCAGACCTGACCTACAGCGGGGAATCGCGCCGGTTCAACGCGCGGCGCGATCCCATGCTGCCCAACCATCGGGCCTCGGAGATGCACGATCTGTATATCGGTGAAGCAACGCCAGAGGACCGTTTCCTGTCGCCGGTGTTTGCCGATTTCGAAGGCCTGCCGCCCATCCTGGGCCAGGTCGGCAGCACCGAGATTCTGCTCGACGACACGGTCCGCGCGGCGGAGCGGGCGGAGGCGGCAAATGTTCCGTTCTTCCTGGAAGTGTGGGAGGAGATGCCCCACGTGTTCTCGATATTCAGCTTCCTGCCGGAGGCTGATATAGCGATCGATCGCATGGCAGAGTTCATCAACACCAGTCACCTGGAGCCGCTACCGGCGCGTCACGGCAGGGCTGCATAAGCGCTCCGGTGGCCCGCTGTCCCCGATTTGATCGGGGATGGAGTGAGCTATCCGCAGGTGGTTTTTCAGGGCGCCAGCCACGCCTGCCGCTAATCCAGCATCCTGACTTCTCGCTGTGGGAAGGGGATGGCGACGCCGTTGTCCTTGAGGGCATTGAATACCTGCAAGTTGCAGCGGTGCAGGATTTCGAAGTATCGGTCAGTCGCTACCCAGACCCGGTAATCGATATTGATCGACGAATCGCCGAAACTGTTGATGCCCACCTGGGGCTGCGGGTCGCTGGTGACCCCATCAATGCCCACCAGGCAGCGCTGGATAATACCGATTACCTGGTCCGGGTCGCTGTCGTAGGCAACGCCCACCTGGCCTTCCACGATGCGATTGGCCTGCGAGTTGCGATGAATCTCGCCAATGATGTGTTTGTTGGGAATGATAATTTTCTCGCCATCCTCGGCTCGAAGGATGGTGGTGGCCAGGCTGATGTCTTCCACCTGACCGGAACAACCCAGCAGTGAGATGGTGTCGCCCACCTTGAACATGCGGGTGAGAATGATGACCAGCCCGGCCCCGTAGTTCGAGACAGGCCCCTGTATTGCCAGACTGGCGCCCACCGCCAGGCCACCGACAGCGGCGATCAGCGGCGTGATGCTGATACCCACCTGGCTCAACGCGATAATCAGGAACATGCCGATCACCAGCATGCGCGCAACGCTCGCTATGAACTGCCGCAGGGTGATATCGACGTCGCGCCGCTCCTGAACTCGCAGGACCACGCGAGAAACCCAGCCGCCAATGACATAACCGGCGATCACCACCAGCACGGCGCCCAGCAGCTGGAACGAATAGGTCACCGCAAAGTTGACGACGAGTTCGTACACCTGCTGTACGAGGTCCAGTTGCTCCTCCACAAAAGACTCCTTCTAGCGATTGACAGACTACAGTCTAGGCGAATTCCAGGGACAGTCCGAAGCCGTCCCGGGAAACAGGCTAGCGCTTGCCCGCCTGGTGGCGCTGCTGACCTAGCGGTTGAAGCGCTTCAACAGGTTTTTCTTCAGGGAGTCCAGGACACCCTCTTTCGCCGCCGAGGTCAGGTCGGGTTTGACCTTCACGTCGTGAAAAGGCCCCTCGATCACAATGGGGATACTAATACCCTTGGTATCGCTGGTAGCGGCCTGTCCCTCGATGGTGTCCACCAGCCGCGCCTGTGCGGTGTAGTCGATGTTGGTAGCCGGCAGATCGATGCTGCCCTCGCCCTTGACCCGGATCAGCGGGCTCGCCAGCTTGAGGTCGGTATTGGTGCCGACACCCTTGCTGAAACTGAGGGTGCCGCCCATCTCTGAAAAGTCTGTTTCGGCGGCGTTGTCGAAGTTCTTGTCGAGGCTGACCTGGGCCAGTTGTCCGCTGGCAATCGCCTGCGCGCTGCGCGCGATCGCGGCAACGTTCGCACCCTTGACGGCGCCGTCCTGGAAGCTGAAGCCCACCGTCCCGTTGAGCCGGTTCACGAAATCCTTCTGGCTGCGGCCGGAGGTTTTCAGATTCCACTCCAGGTTGCCTGCGCCGCGTAATTTGTCGAATCCGACGCTGTCGGTGAGCAGTGGCTCCGCCTCAATGCCCGAGAGATCGAAATCCGTCTGGATGGCGTAGGGCGCGCTGCTGGCATCGACGGCCACCAGCCCTTTGCCCGTGCCGCTGTAGGCCTCGAACTTGTCCAGTGACATGCGCATCTTGCCGCCTGTCAGCATCAGACTGAAGGCGTTCTCGCCCAGTTTGATATCCCGTGCCCTGAGGCCGTCAGAGCGCACGGTGATATTGGCATTGACCGACGTCAGCGCCGACAGGTCGATGGGTGTGTCGTCCCACACAATGGGCTCGGATGGGGCGTCACTCACTGCGGCTTCATCGGCTGTGGGGGCCTCTGCCTCGCCCTCGGCTGCAGGCGGCAAGTAAGGGTTCAGGTCGAGCATGCCCAGGTCGACGTTGGCGCTGATGTCCGGTACGTCTGCCAGTACCAGTGTGCTGTTGCCCTTGATTTCGAGGGCATCGAGGCGCGCCGCCAGTTGCTGGATGCGCAGGGTCTGATCACTGAACAGCATGTCCCCGGTGACTTCGAAGGCATTGAAGGCGTCATCCCCGGCATCGAGCTCTACATCCTGCCAGGCCGCCAGGTCCTTGACCGAATTCCCGGCCAGCTTGAGGCTGCCCCTGATCTCCGTGCCCTGGTTGGTGATTTCGCCGCTGTAGGCCATCTCCAGCAGGCGCGTGTCCAGCAGCATACTCACTTCGAAGGTCTCACCGTTTATAGCCCTGGCCGGCGTGGTCACTCCGATGTCCAGGTTCAGGGTTTCACCCATGTAGAGTACGGTTCCCTTGAGCTGTAGCGCCTCGTACAGGGAGGGCAATTCGATCGCCAGGCCGAGCTGGTCCAGGCGCTCTTCGGTGCCGGCCTGCCCGTCGATGTAGGTCAGTGAGCCTCCTCGGATTGCGACCTCCCCAAGACTGATATCGAAACCGGAGGGCAGTGTCGTGGCTTCGGTGGGTGCGGTATCTACTTCCGGCGCGGGCTCCGCAGCGGCAAGCATGTCCCAGTTGGCGTTCCCCTCGGCATCGGTCTCCAGCAGGATTGCTGGCTCCTCGATCACGAAACGCTCGATACTCAGCGAGCCGGAGAGCAGCGCAGCCCAGGGAATGTGAATATCCAGGCGCTCCATGCTCATCATGTTCGGCTGGCTGCCGCTCTCCATGTTGGTCAGGCGCACCTGGTTCAATTGCAGGCTCAGGGAGGGCAGGATGCTCAGGCTCTTGTCTCCCTCGATCACCAGGTTGCGGCCGGTGGTCGCGGTGACCTGTTTGGAAATCTCGTCGGTGATGTCGTCGGTGGAGATGAGCAAAGGCAACAGGACGGCGACAAGCACCAGCAGGACGACGATGGCGGCGAGAATTTTGAGTAGCAGTTTCACGGGCTGGGCCTCCGGCATTCGACTCCCTAAGAGTAGTGCACCTGTCAGCTCGCGCATAAAAAAGTACATACGGGCGCGAGGGATGAAGGGGTGCGCCAAAATGGGGTAGTCTGCCTGGATCAGATGACAAAACAGAGGAATGGACAACGTGAATACGCTCGCACCGAACGCTGCAACAAACCTTGAGCGCTGGCATCAGCACCTGCGTGGTGAACTTCCCGGCGGACTGGACGAACTCCTGCACGATGACTGCGTCTTTTATTCGCCTGTGGTGTTCACGCCCCAGGTCGGCAAGGAGCTCACCAAGCTATACCTGAACGCCGCCGGCAATACCTTCAGTGAAGGCAACACCGAACAGCGGCCCGGAACGCCCGGCTCAAAGTTTCGCTATACCCGCGAAGTGGCCAGTGGCAACGACGTGGTGCTGGAGTTTGAAACCGAAATGGAAGGCAAGTACATCAACGGTATCGACATGATGACCTTCGATGAGGCCGGCAAGATCACCGAATTCAAGGTGATGGTGCGGCCCCTGCAGGCAGTCAATCTGTTGCACATGAAGATGAAAGCCATGCTGGAATCCATGCAGGCGGGTGCTCAGTGAACGGTCTTTCTGGGTTCGACGGGAGGGGCATCCATGGATGCTAAAGTGGTTGTACAGCGATTCTGGCAGATACAGGATGCGGGGGATTACACCGCCCTTGTGGATTTGTTCGCGGAAGATGCGCTGCTGGAAGATCCCATCTACGGAAACTTCGACGGGCGTGAAGCGATTCGCGGCTTCATGGAAAAGATGAACGTGGAGATGAAGGATCGTGAAATCGACTTTGTCGCCAATCTCATTGCCGGCGACGGCAACGTGGCCTGGTGCCAGTGGACCGCGCGAACCCCGACGGGCGATATCGAGGGCTGTGGCCTGTACCGCACCCGCGACGGTCTGCTCACCTACTACAAGGATTACATGAACGGCCAAGCAGCCGCCTGAGTTTACCAGCTGGTGCTCCGAAGAGTCTGAGCTGCTGTCGCGTGATGTGCGCGGGCCCTACAGGCAGGTGCAGCCTGCATATTCAATTGGGCTTTCGCGCCACATTCGTCATCGCCCGCCATATAGGTGTACCTCAAGGCTGGAGATGGCATGGACCAGCGCATTGGGCGCGATTTTCTGCTTTCCAGTCCAGGTGATATCGGGGAAGCGCTCGAAAATGCGCTCATAGGCCACTTCCAGCTGCATTCTCGCCACCCGGAAACCGAGGCACTTGTGCACGCCGTGGCCGAATGCAACGTGCTTCTGCACGTTGGGTCGGTGCATATCGAACTGGTCAGGGTTTGGGAACACCTCGGGGTCGCGATTGCCAGCGCCGTACCAGAGGACGACTTTCTCATCCCTGGCGATTTTCTGGCCCACCAGCTCGGTATCCGCGGTGGCTGTCCTGCGCATATGGATGACGGGGGAGATCATGCGCAGGGCTTCGTCGGACATCCGTGGAATCAGGCTGGGATCTTCCAGCACCATGGCGCGCTGCTTTGGGAACTGAGTCATCAGTCGCAGGGTACCGGACAATGAGTTCCGGGTGGTGTCATTGCCGGCGAATACCACCAGCAGCCAGGACCCGTCCAGATACTCCTGCGGTAGCAGCTCTCCTTCAAGGGTGGATTCGGCGATAGCGGTCAGCAGGTCATCACGCGGGTGGCGGCGGCGATCTGCCATTACACGCTCGCCGTAGGTGAACATATCCCGCACCACGGACTTGAATCGCAGCGGGAACAGCGGCTCCGAGAAAAATGTCTGCCAGGGGTTCGTCAAAAACTGGGAGGCCATTTCCAGGTAGTGCATCCAGCGTATGACCTGCGGGCGGTCTGCCTCATCGATGCCCAGCATCTCACACAGTGTGAACAGCGGTAGCTGCTCCGCAAACAGTTTTACGAAGTCGATCCGGGGGCCGCGACGTTCCATCTCGTCCAGCAGTGCGTCGACTTTTACAGCCACTTTCTCGCGCAGTTGGGTGATATATTCCGGCGGCAGGAAGAACTTTTTCTGTTGCAGCCGCATCTCCAGATGGCGCTGCGCATCGAGGTTGATCAGTGAATTCAGGGACGCCGGTATGAGTTTGTCAGGCTTCCAGTCTTTCCGCTCGGGGATGCTGATATTGATGCTGCCGCGTTCCGATGAGAACAGGTCTGCCGACAGCTCCACCCGACGGATATCCTCGTACCGGCTGACTGCCCAGAACCCGGCAAATCCCTCTCTCGTGGGTGACCACATGACAGGCGCGCTTTCCCGCATCGTCTTGTAGAGGTCAAAGGGGTGGCCCCCGGTCCAGGATGACGGGTTCCAGAGCTCGAAATCAGCATATGAAGGATAAATGGACTCGTGAACCGGTTCCTGCGCGTCGGTATCGATCAGTATCTCGTCACTCACCAGTCTCACTGGCATTCTCCTATTGCCCCTTGCGGTTTCAGACGTCCTTCGAAAGCCCGGACAGCTCCCGGTCTCTCTGATACACCTGGTCAACAGACACATAGCCGTGCGCCGGGGTGTTATCCAGTTCATTGAGCATCAGCTGCAGCTCCCCCGCGCCGCGAATCTTTCTATCGATTTCATTGCCCATACGTCGGGCCACAAAAAAGAAGATCGTTGCCGCGATGGGCAGGGGCAGCAGCTGAGTCAGCACGACGGCACTCGCTGTCATAGGATTCAGCGCTTTCACCAGCTCCACCTGAAGGCCAATCAGGAACAGTGTGGTCACGGAGTACAGCACCACAAGAATCGAAAGAAAGGTGAGGACACTGAGAATGCGCTTGAGCACTTTCATCTGTCCCTTTGAGTCCTGTAACAAGGCGTAAACCCGATCCAGCACCTGGTCGTTGTGCCGGGTCCATGTCGGATTCGCAATCGTACGATAGGCAAAGCGAAGCTCATCCGTTGCGTCGGCCGCCCCCTCAACCGGAAGGCCCTCGGAAAGCTCGCGCTTCAGATGTTCCAGCGCTTTTGCCCTGGCGGCAATGCCATCGATTCTGACCGGCAGCTCTCTCGCGTAGATACGGTCAAGGAAGGCCACTGCAAAGTGCAGTGCAAACCCAATTTCGAAGAGACTGGCGAACTGGCTGAGATTTACCGCAGTCATAGACGCGACATCGCGAAAACAAAAAGTGCAGTTTGATTCATCTGCGACCTGCTGTCCGCAACTTTTTGCGTGTCCAAGGACCGCATCGCAGGAGATAAAAAGAACTGGTGCCCCCGGCAGGGTGAAACAAGCGACATTGTTGCGCAGCAACATGCGCAGTTGAACGCCCCGCAGGTAGGCTACGTGGCCCGTAGTCAACAGGCCGCCAATTCCGAAGGGGATTGGTGCCCCCTGACAGGACTCAAGCCTGCGACCCTCCGCTTAGGAGGCGTTGGTGCAGGCCACGGTGATATCCTGCAGCCCATATAAATCAAGGCATCCTGGAGGGTAGGGTGGTTCCTTGTCCGGCGCGGTTAGAGTCACAAGGGCGCGTTCAGGATTACTAGCCCCGTCCTCTTCTCCTTCCGGCGCAACTCGACTAATGTGATTCGTTTCCCCGAATTGAAGAGAACACCATGCGACTTCACCTCTCCACCTGGCAGGAAGTGGAAACCTACCTTCAGCGTAGCACCGCGATACTCATTCCCGTCGGTTCAACGGAGCAACACGGCCCCACTGGGCTGATCGGCACGGACGCACTCTGCCCGGAAATCATCGGCGGCATTGCTGCTGATAATAGCGGGCTGCTGATGGCCCCGACGTTCAATGTTGGTGTCGCCCAGCATCACATGGAGTTTCCCGGTTCGATGACGCTGCGCCCAACGACGTTTGTTGCCACCATGGTGGACTGGACAGAGTCACTTGCCAAGCACGGCTTTACGCACTTCTACTGGCTTAATGGCCACGGTGGAAACATCTCGACAATCAATGCCGGTTTCGCAGAGATCTACGCCAGTCGTTCAATGGATACCGGTAGCGGTAGGCCCCCGGTGAAATGCCGGTTGCGAAACTGGTGGGAAGGCAAGGACACCTATGCGAAGTGCAAGGCGCTCTATGGCGAGGCTCACGGTTCACATGCGACACCGTCTGAAGTGGCTGTGACCCAGTTTGCCTATCCCGATCACATTAAAGATGCGCCGCTTTCGCCCGAGATTGCTCCGAACGGAGACTTCACTGATGCGAGGGACTACCGTGGCCGTTTTCCAGATGGCCGGATTGGCTCGAACCCGGGCCTTGCAACGCCGGAAGCTGGGAAGGTGTTGGCAGAGTTGGCAGCTCGAGAGGTTGTGGCTGATTTCCACGAGTTCGCTAATGCGTGATCGGCTGCTTCGTTATCTCTAGCCGGCCCTGTTTATATGCCTCTGGCTATTTGGCAACGAACTGCGGTCCAGGTGACCGAATCAAAGAAGTGGTGCCCCCGGCAGGACTCAAACCTGCGACCCTCCGCTTAGGAGGCGGATGCTCTATTCAACTGAGCTACGGGGGCGTTGATGCGCGCGGAGTATAACAAGAGGTCTCTGAACGAGACAGCTTGCCGGCTACATCGCGGGTGGCGCCAGACGCCAGAACGAAAAGCCCATGCGATCCACACGTGGGTCCAGTAGCGGTGTGACCACGGCGATATCGCCCGAGGAGAGTCGTGTTACCGCGGCATATTCGCCAGCGGTATCGCGCTGCCATGCGCCATCTGTCTCTGCCCAGGACTCAAAGGGCAGCGGCTCTGACAGCAGGACATGGGGCTTATCCGTACCGATGGTTATCTGCGCTACACGCACACCCATGTTGTTTGCAGAAGTGAACCAGGAGGCGGCCAACTCGCCGTGGCCGATGGCTGCCAGGTAGGGGAAAAAGGCAGTATCAGTTTCCGCAGCGATGTTCCATGTCTTCCACGTCGCGCCGCGGTTATCGGACTGCCCCAGGCGTATGTCAGTTCCTTCGCTCCACAGGTAGTAGAGCCGACCGCTGCTGTCCCAGGCGATAGGCTCAACCCAACGCGGCAGGCCGCCTTGGCCATAGGGTTTCCAGTCACGGTTGCCCGGCGCGGTCTGCCGGGTCCAGGTGCGGCCGCTGTCGGAGCTGACAGCAATGAATTCGGCTTCAATGTCGAACATGTTCCCCGAAGCAAAGATTGGGGTGACGCGCACGGCGAGTTCACCCCGGGGGCCCACGGCCAAATGGCTGGACCCGCCGGCCGGGTGCACCTGGGGCATGGTCTGCCAGCTTGCCCCTGAATCCTTGCTGAGTACGTGATGCACGCCGCGATCATCATTCCAGATCACATGCGCGGTGCCGTCGGGTGCAACCTCTACCCAGGGCCGGTCAGCCAGTTCCCGGTCTGTCAGCAAGGTCCAGGACCAGGTCTCCCCGCCGTTGCGGCTGACGCCGATAGAGATGTGGGTGCCCTTGCCGGTGCTGCGGTTGAAGCCCATGGTGGCGAAGTAGATGGTGCCGTCCGGCGCCAGCGCCAGGTCCACGTCGGAGTTGCCAATGGCGCCATCGGCGGGTGATCCAACATCCACTTGCGACCAGCTCTCGCCACCGTCGCCGCTGCGCCACAGGCTCGGTGCGCGCGCAGGCTCGTGCGGGTAGCGCGGGAAACCGGACACCAGCAAGTCGCCGTTGCCCAGCTCCAGCAGCATGGGCTCCCGGTTCTGGAAATCCTCAAAGTGCACAACGCGCTTCAGCGCCAGGCTGTCTTCGGCGGCAAACGTCGTATAAGGCGTCAGCACTGCCAGTAGTGCGAACACGAGCAGTGAATGGGCTCTCAGCATGGCCTTCTTCCCGCGGGTTGCTGTCCTGAGCCAGCAGTATAGCCGGGGCTGCGGCGCTGTCGCCTAGAGCTGGGGTCCGGCCGCCACCAGCGCCGCGCCGCCCTCGATATCCGTGTACTGGTCGAAATTGGCGATAAAGCGCTCCGCCAGGTCTCGCGCTTTCTCCTCCCAAACTGCCGGGTTCTCATAGGTGTCGCGAGGGTCGAGGATGCCGCCGTCCACACCGGGCAGCGCCGTGGGCACCGTGAGATTGAAGATGGGTATTTCCCTGGTGGGGGCGTCCTCGATGGAGCCATCGAGAATCACATCGATAATACCGCGGGTATCCTTGATGGAGATGCGCTTGCCGCTGCCGTTCCAGCCGGTATTGACCAGGTAGGCCTCGGCACCGACGGATGCCATCTTTGCCACCAGTTCCTCGGCGTATTTGACCGGGTGCAGGGTCAGGAAGGCCTTGCCGAAGCAGGCCGAGAAGGTCGGTACCGGTTTGGTAATGCCGCGCTCGGTGCCCGCCAGCTTGGCGGTGAAGCCCGACAGGAAGTGGTACTTGGTCTGGTGGTGGCTGAGCTTTGACACTGGCGGCAGCACGCCGAAGGCGTCTGCGGTGAGGAAAATCACCTTCTTCGCGTGCCCGCCACGGGACACCGGTTTGACGATATTGTCGATATGGTGAATCGGGTAGGAGACGCGGCCGTTCTCGGTGATGGAATGGTCGAAGTAATCGACCTTGCCATTGTCGTCGACCACCACGTTCTCCAGCAGCGCGTCGCGCTTGATGGCGCGGTAAATGTCGGGCTCGCTCTCCGGGTCGAGGTCAATGGTCTTGGCGTAGCAGCCACCCTCGAAGTTGAAGATGCCCTCATCGTCCCAGCCGTGCTCGTCGTCGCCGATCAGTCGCCGCTTGGGGTCGGCGGACAGCGTGGTCTTGCCGGTGCCGGACAGGCCAAAGAAGATCGCCACGTCATCGTCTTCACCCATATTGGCACTGCAATGCATGGACGGCATGTGATCCAACGGCAGGTAGTAGTTCATCATGGCGAACATGCCTTTCTTCATTTCGCCGCCGTACCAGGTGCCGCCGATCACTTGCATCTTCTCGGTCATATTGAAGACAGTGAACACCTCGGAATTCATGCCATGTGCTTCCCAGTCGGGGTTCGAGGTCTTGGAACCGTTGAGCACCACGAAGTCCGGCTCGCCGTAGTTTTCCAACTCTTCGGCGCTGGGGCGGATGAACATATTGGTCACGAAGTGGGCCTGCCAGGCCACCTCTACGACGAAGCGCACTTTCATACGCACGCTGGGATTGGCGCCGCAGAAGGTGTCGACAACGAACAGGCGCTTGCCGGACAGCTCCTCGGTGACCAGGGCTTTGAGTTTGCCCCAGACCTCCGGCGTGATCGGCTTGTTGTCGTTGGGTGAGTTGGTTGAGGTCCACCACAGGTTTTCCTTGCTGACGTCGTCGTAAACGATGAACTTGTCTCTGGGGGAGCGCCCGGTAAATATGCCGGTGCGCACGGCTACTGCGCCCGAGTCGGTTACAACGCCTTTCTCAAAACCTTCAAGGTCGTCGCGGGTTTCCTCTTCGAAAAGCTGTGCATAGGAAGGATTGCGAACAATCTCCTGCACATCCGTGATGCCATAGCGCGACAGATCGACCGTGGACGACATAAACCATCTCCTTGCGCCAGCGCGCTGGGATTGAACGGGATTTGAACTTGGGTACAACAGGGTAGTCGCCGTCTATGACACAACAGTGGCGGCTTCGGCACATTGGTCTAGATCAAGGGAGAAACTGTTTTGCGCGCCTTGCCAGGCGAGGAGTTCGCAACCCAAGGCCGGACGCGCTAGATTGGACGATTGAGGCAGGCCGCGGGAGGTATATGCATGCCGGAACAGCCAGCCCAGCCGGGCGAGCCGCAGCGGCAGGACGGGCACAACCCCTACCTGTTGCCGCTACTGCTGATCGCGTTCTGCGTTTACTACCTGACCAACTTCGTGTTGGTGGAAGGCCCGGAATCGATCAGCTATTCCCAATTCGTTGAACAGGTGAGCACCAATCAGGTGCAGTCAGTGCTGATTCGGGGCCGCGATGTTCGCGGTCGCTATACGGGCACTGAAGCGGATGGGCCGCAGTCGCGCTACGACTTTCACGTGGTGATTCCTGAGATCGAGGGCGAGCGGCTGCTGGATCTGCTATCCCGTCACAACGTCACCATCGAGGTGCAGGCAGACAAGGCGCCGTACTGGCAGCAGCTCCTGTTCGGTTTCCTGCCCTGGCTGCTGATCATCGGCTTTTTTATCTGGAGCAGCCGCGCGCTGCGGCGCAGCCTCGGCGGTGCTGGCGGCGCCGGTGGTGCCTATGGATTTGGCCGCTCGCGGGCACGCCGGCAGGCTCCGGACGCAAGCGGTCCACACTTTGACGATGTCGCCAACCTGGAATCCGCCAAGCAGGACCTCTGGGAGGTGGTGGATTACCTCAAAGACCCGGATCGCTACGGCGAGCTGGGCGCCAAGATGCCCAAGGGCGTGCTGATGATGGGTGCGCCGGGTACCGGCAAGACGCTGCTAGCCCGCGCGGTGGCCGTGGAGGCGGGGGTGCCGTTCTACTCGGTCAGTGGTTCGGAGTTTATCGAGATGTTTGTCGGCGTTGGGGCGTCCCGGGTGCGGGACATGTTCACCACCGCGCGAACAGAAGCCCCGGCGCTCATCTTTATCGACGAGATCGATTCCGTCGGCCGGGTGCGGGGCACCGGCGTGGGCGGTGGCAATGACGAGCGGGAACAGACCCTGAACATGATTCTCGCGGAGATGGACGGCTTCGATCCCAGCGAACCCATCGTGGTGCTGGCGGCAACCAACCGTCCGGATGTACTGGACCCGGCCCTGCTGCGCCCCGGGCGCTTCGACCGCAAGGTGATCCTGGAGCTGCCGCAGCGAAAGGCCCGCGCCGAAATTCTCGCGGTGCACACCCGCGGCAAGCCGCTGGCGGACGATGTCGATCTCGACGACGTCGCCGCCACCACGGTGGGTTTCTCCGGGGCTGATCTCGCGAATATCGTCAATGAGGCGGCGCTGTCAGCGGCTCGCCACGGGCGCAAGGTCATTACCCGGGAGGATTTCCTGGCGTCGCGTGACAAGGTGCTGATGGGAGCGCCGCGTTCCGACCTGCTCAACCCTTCAGAGCGCGAGCGTGTGGCGTGCCACGAGGCGGGCCACGCGATCGCCGCCTGGTTCCGGGAGGGTGCCGACCCGCTGGAGAAAGTGAGCATCGTGCCACGCGGCAGGGCGCTGGGCATGACCGAGCAGATACCCGAGGAGGATCGCCACAATATCGATGAGGACTACCTGCACTCGCGCCTGGTCATCATGCTGTCCGGGCGCTGTGCCGAGAAGCTCCGCTTCGAAAGCTACAGTACCGGCGCCGCCGACGACCTCAAGCTGGCCACCCGACTCGCCTACAAGATGGTGGCACAGTGGGGCATGGCGGAAGATCTCGGGCCGGTAGGCTACAGCGTGGCCGAGGAGCACCCGTTCCTGGGACGGGAACTGGCGGGCCCGCGGGAGTTTGGGGAAGACACGGCCCGGCGAATCGACGAGGCGGTGCGCCAGTGCCTGGCGAAAGCGGAAGAGGCCTCGGCGCAATTGCTCGCCGAGCATCGCGCCGAGCTGGACTCGCTGGTCGAAGCATTACTCAGGCAGGAAACCCTGTCCCGTGATGAGGTCTCCCGCTTGTTTGGCCCGGCCTGAGATTCAGGCGCGAATGTTGTCGATGATTTCCTCGACCGTGCAGGTCGTCAGGTCCTTGTCCAGCGTTTGGGTCACCAACCTGTCCAGTGGTCCCGGTAGCTGCCCGTGCAGCAGGCCGAGGAACCGCGGCGGCGCGATCAGCACCAGCGATTCATAGTGCTGCTCGTTGTGCAGCTCCTTCAGGTGCTGCGCGAGCAGGTGGGCAAAATTCTCCGCCTCGTGTTCCTTCGGCGAGGTCTTTGACCTGAAAGCACCCTGTTGCTCGTGAGATTTGCCGGCCACGTCAGACGCAATGTCGCCGTTGGACCAGCGCCCTTCGGGGTGGACGAAAGCATCCACTTCCTGCAGTTGGTTGAGCACAGTGTGAGAGCTGAAGATGCGGGCGCGAACATTGTCGGCGACGATAACTCGGGTTTCCATTGGTCACCTCCGGTACATCATGGATGGGGCTTACTACCACGCTAGCACCATCGCTGGCCAAGGTGCTTTAACCAGATCAAGAAACCGGAGGATAGCTGCCCGCCGAGCTCAATCAGCCTCGCGGTTGGCGTTACAAAACGGGCGCTCAAGCCCCACGCAATTGTCGGAGAGCACTGCCCTGGCAGTGGGGTGAGAAAAGGCTGTGTGGTCAGGCTTTGCGTTGGCGGCTATCAGCCTTCGACCCAACTCCCGTCCGCGCGCTGCCAGCTGCCCAGCGAGCCATGGGGGCGGTAGCCCATCAGGTCCCGCAGCGTTTGCGGGAGTGCTTCTGCCGCATTCCGCGGTACGTTCAGTAGCTGGTTTTCTTCCTGGCGCAGCCAGCCGAGGGAGTAGGTGTTGATCAGACCGGCGCGGGGCTTGTCGCTGTTGTTGGCGCCGCCGCCGTGCAGGGTGGAACCCAGGTAGAACAGCACCGAGCCCTTCGGCATGACCGCCTGGACCAGCTCGGAATCAAGGCCGTCCTCGCCGGGGCGATAGGCGGCGCGCACCGGGTTGCGGTGGCTGCCGAGAACGACATTGGTGGCACCGTTTTCCAGCGTGAAATCCTGTAGTGCCCACATCGCGCTGATCTGCAGCTGCACACCCGGCAGGCGCACCGGGTAGACGCCGTCGTCCGGGTGCAACAGCTGGCCGCTTTCCCCGGGCCAGATCTCGATGCCGGTCAGGCTGCCGATCTGGTAGTTCTCGCAGTGCTCCAGCAGGATGGCGTCAGCCACCGCCAGCACCCGGGGGTGGGCCACCAGTTCCGCGCTGCGTTTTGATACGCCGAGGATGCCGCTGATGCGCAGCGTCTTGTAACCGTTGAAGACACCTTCGTCCTGACGCCCGAGGCGGTCAAAGGGCGCCCGGAAGTCCGCGAGAATGGCGTCGCACAGTGCCTCGTCTACCTGATGGGTCACGATCGCCGCGCCGTCCCGGCGCAGTGCGGCGGTAACGTCCGCATCGCCGGCGTCGGATTCAAAGTAGGCCAATGGCATGGTGGTCTCCCGTCCTCGCGTCGCCCGGCTCAGCCCGATTCGAGCATGGAACGCCAGATCTGGATCTCTTTCGCCACGAAGCGCCACTCGCCGTCGCGCTTCTCCAGTCGGTCGCGGTACAGGCAGCGCAGGCTGATGCGCCGGCCCTTGTTGCGGCTGTGGCCATCCGCGTCGTAGTAGGCCTCGGCGGTGGCGTGGTCGCCGCTGATTTCGATGCAGGGGGTGTGCAGAACATGACGCAAGCCTTCGACCGGATCGCGCATCTTGTGAATCCAGGCGGCGAAGCCGGCTGTTACGGCTTCAATGCCCTCATTGGTGTTGTCGCCAAACTTCACCACGGCGTCGTCCCAGAACAGGGCGGCCATGTCTTCCGCCGAGCCGCGGTCGGTGACGAAGCAGTACTTCGCCAGCAGGTTGTGGATCTGTTCGCGGTCAGTGGTGGCCACCGTGTTGCTCAGTCCTGTGCCATGAAGTCATTGAAGGCCGCCTCGAAGTCCGGGTGCCAGCGCGACAGGGCCGGTCGGTTTTCGATCAGGTCGCCCATGGCCCAGGCCATGCGCTTGTTGTCGGTCTCGCGGTCCACGTCGTTGTCCGGGCAGAGCACGTAGAAATCGCCGCGGCCGAGACTCTCCACCAGGAATTCGACCACCTGTTCCGGGGTCCAGGCACCGGGCGGCTTCTCTGCCATGAAGCTGCGGATCATGCCGGTATAGGTGAATCCCGGCACCAGCAGGTGTGCGGTGACCTGGCAGCCCTCGGTATTGCGCAGTTGGTGGGCCAGTGCCTCGGTCACCGCTTTCACACCGGCCTTGCTGGCGTTATAGGCCGGGTTGCCGGGCGGCGAGGTAATGCCCTGCTTGGAGCCGGTGTTGATGATGGCGCCGGGCGTACCCTGGTTCACCATGGTGGGGGCGAAGGCGTGCACGCCATTTATCACGCCCCACAGGTTGACGCCGAGGGTGGTTTGCCAGGCGTCGTAGTGTTCCCAGCAACTGTTCGGTCGTCCGGTGCCGGCATTGTTCATCAGCACATCGACCCGGCCAAAGGCTTGCAGCACATCGTCGCGGATGGCTTCCAGGTCGGCGAGCTGCGAGACGTCGGCACGAATGGCGAGCACATCGCCCAGCACGTCCTTTGCCTCGCTGAGCCTGGCTTTGTCGATATCGGCGATACACACGCGCATGCCGAGATTCAGGAAATGCCGCGCCGCGGCCAGTCCAATGCCGTCGGCGCCACCGGTGATAACGGCCGTGTTGCCCTCGGCCAGGGCGGGATGTGATGTCATGGCTGTTCCTCCTGCTGGCTCAGCTTAGCAGAGAGCCGGGCGAGCGGAGGAGGGAAGCTTACTCGTGCCAGTAAACCGTGGCCTCGCCGTTCTCCAGCTGCGAGTTCACGGTGGGCCAGTGTGACTCGGAACGCTGCAGGAGGGCTGCGCGATCGGCGTTCCACTGGGCGGAGATGCTCGCATCCCAGTTCAGGTAAAGCTTGCCGTCGTGAATGGTCCAGCCGTTCACCGGGTCAGTTTCCGCCGCATAGCCCTCAGCCATGCCGTAGGCACACCAGCCGCCGTAGGCCGGCGCATAGCGCTCAGGGCTCTCGATGAACATGGTGCGGTGTTCGGCGCTGGCAAACCACCAGGTGGCGCCATCATGGCGGGTACTGAATTCGGGCTTGCCCGGTACGGCCGCCGAGTCTGTGAAGTAGGCGACCGGGTCATAGCCGCCGATGGCGACACCCTCGGTATTGGTGAACGTGGTGCCCGCTTCACGGGCGTCCCGGGTTTCCTGGGCACAGGCTGTAAGGAGTGCCATCAGCATCAGTGGCACGGTCAGGGTTTTCAAGAGGGTCACGTTGGCTCCTGCGGTATGGGGTGGGTGCAGCGAGCCTTGAGACAGCGAGACGGGGCGGAAATTCCCTGCTCAGCCGAGGCTGGTTGCGCGCAGGTTCTCCGACTTGGCCACCACGACCGCGTGCATGTCGCGTTTGTACTGGGCGATGCGCTCGCGGATAGCGTCGTCGCCGGCGCCGAGAATCTGCGCGGCGAGGATAGCGGCATTGGTGGCATTGTCGATGGCGACGGTGGCCACCGGGACGCCGGCAGGCATCTGCACGATGGAATAGAGGGCATCTTCGCCGCGCATCTTGGTCGCGCTGACGGGTACGCCAATCACCGGCAGCGGCGTCGACGCAGCAATCATTCCGGGCAGGTGGGCAGCGCCACCGGCGCCGGCAATGATCACGCGCAGGCCCCGCTCCTCGGCCTCACGGGCGTAGGCTTCCGTGCGGTCAGGCGTGCGGTGGGCGCTGACGATGTCCAGCTCCCAGGGGATTTCCAGTTTATCCAGGGTAGTGGGGGCCGCGCTCATCACCGTCAGGTCCGAGTCGCTGCCCATGATCACGCCTACCAGTGGCTTCATGCCGCCCGTGTCTCCGAATTTGCCAGGTTTTCCAGGGCTTCCTGCGCCAGCCGGCTGGCCTCTTGTGGGTCTGTAGCCAGCGCCGTGATATGCCCCATTTTTCTCCCCGGGCGTCCCGGGGCTTTTCCATACCAGTGTAGGGTAACGTTTTCTTCTTCGCCGGTCTGCGCTTCCGGCTGCAGTGGGCAGGCCTCCCGGTACGCTTCGCGGTAGAGGATATTGCTCATGGCGGCGGGCTGCGTGTCGCTCACGTCGCCCAGGGTCAGTCCACACACTGCGCGTACGTGTTGTTCAAACTGGCTGACCGGCGAGGCCTCCATGGTCAGGTGACCCGAGTTGTGTACGCGCGGGGAAATCTCATTGACCTGCAGCGCGCCGTCGTCGTCGATAAACATCTCGATGGCGAATACGCCCACACCACCGAGCCTGTCGATGATACGAATGCCCAGCGCCACTGCCTCGTCTGCCAGGCTGCTGGAAATCGACGCCGGCGTGTACACGGTGGTGACGGAGTTGAGCTTGGGGTCGAAGTCCATGCCCAGCGCCGGCCAGGCCGCGCTGTTGCCTTCCACATCGCGCGCCAGCAGCACGGCAATCTCGCGGGTGCCCGCCAGGAAGGGCTCGATCAGTGAGGGCGTATCCCAGAGCGCATCGAGGTCATCAATAATCTGTACACCGCGACCGTCGTAGCCGCCGCAGCGGGCTTTTTGTACCAGCGGCAGCCCGAATTCCGCGGCCACCGCCTGCTGCTCGCTTTCGGACAGCCGGCCCTGGAGCAGTTTGAAGGGCAGGGTGGGGAACTTGCATTCACTGAGCCAGGTCTTCTGCTGGCCCTTGTCCTTCAGCAGGAACAGGGTTTCCGCTTCCGGGCGAATCTCGACCCGGCGATTGCAGGCGGCCTGGCGCAGTTGCATCAATGCCTCGTTGGGGATGTCTTCCTTGTCAAAGGTGACCACATCGCTGGCTTCGATAAACTGCTCCAGCACTTCAGCATCCCCCGGCTCACCGATAATGAGTTGGGTGGCGAAGCTGGCCGCGGGCGCGTCCGCTTCTTCGGTAAGCACACAGGTGTCAATTCCAAGCCGTGCGGCCGCCTGGGAGAGGTACATCCCCAGCTGCCCGCCGCCGACGATGCCAAGGCGCAGGTTCATTGCAGGTTTCCTATCGAGAGGCGGGAGTGTAGTGCTTGCGAGGAGGGACGTGAAGCCTGTGTCCCCGGTATGCCGAGGCAACGGGTCGTGTTCAAGGCGGTCACCACGTTTGACTATTGCGGCAGTCTAAAGAAATAGACACTTCGCACAATTCGAATATACTTTCCAAATCACTCGGCGAATACGAATTAAGGATAGTCATGGGAAAGTCCGAACCGGCACCGCATCGACTGCTCAGGCACCTGAATTACAACCACCTGCTGTACTTCTGGACGGTGGCACAGGAGGGCAGTGTGGCCGCGGCGGCCTCTGTACTGAACCTCACGCCGCAGACCATCAGCGGCCAGATAAAACAGTTGGAGCGTGCCATCGACTCCCGCCTGTTTGAGCGTTCCGGGCGGGGCCTGGTACTCACCGAAGCCGGCCGCGCGGTGATGCCTTATGCCGACGAGATTTTCTCCCTGGGCACTGAACTCGCTCGCCGGGTTCAGGGAGACGACCGCGGGCTGCCCTCCACGCTCAATATTGGCGTGGTGAACTCCCTGCCCAAACTGATTGCCTACCGCACCCTGGAGCCGGTGCTGCTGGATGAGGAGGCGCCGCGATTGATGTGCTACGAGGGCGACCTGGACAAGCTGTTGGCGGATCTCGCCGTTCACCGCCTCGACATGGTGTTGTCGGACCGGCCGATTCCCACTGGCCTCAACGTCAGGGCATACAGCCACAAGCTCGGTGAGAGTGAGATAGCCCTGGTTGCGCTCGACGAGGTGGCCCAGCGCTACCGTGACGGCTTCCCGCAGTCGATCCACGGCGCCAACATGCTGATGCCGGTGAGCAGTACCGCGATCCGGCGCGGACTGGACGACTGGCTGGCTGATGCCGGCGTGGTGCCCAAGGTGGTAGCGGAGTTTGACGACAGCGCGCTGATGAAGGCCTTCGGTGAATCGGGCACGGCGATCTTCCCGGTACCGGTGGCGATCCAGGAAGAAGTGGAGCATATGTACGGCGCCACGCTGGTGGGGCGTGTTACCGGCCTGCGGGAAATGTTCTACCTGATCTCGCCGGAACGCAGGCTGAGCCAGCCCTTCGCGCTGAAGATTACCGATGCTGCCAGGGCGCGTTTTTCCGCCGGCTAGGGAACATCCAGTTCGCGTCCGCGTCGTATTTATCAGTAGTTACCGCGACGTACGAGACGGACATGGCCCACCGCCAACAGAAACTGATCGACGAACTGCTGGGCGAACCTGAGCCCGACAATGACCATTCCCTGCAGAAGCAGGCGCTGGAGCGCGCGACCGGCCACCAGGTTCCCACCACGCTGACGCCCTGGGAATGGCAGGAGTACTACGCCGCCCACGGCGTGCCTGAATCCCATAGAACCTCCCCCGCGCGGGCCACTGCAAAACCCTGGTGGCGCCGGTTACTGCGCCTGGACTAGTCCCCGACAGCGACTTGACGAGCGCGCCCGCAGGGCATTCAATGCCGGCTGCGTTTCTATCTGGATCCAACAAGAGTTCCCGCCGCTATGACTATGGAAAACCGTATCTCACTGGAGATTGAAGACGGCGTTGCCCACGCTCGCCTGATTCGCGCTGACAAGATGAATGCCCTGGACAGCCAGATGTTCGATGCATTTGAAGCCGTGGGCAAGCAGATCAAGGCCGATGCCAGTGTGCGTGTGGTGGTGCTGAGCGCCGAAGGCAGAGCCTTCTGTGCCGGCCTCGACACCAGCAACTTCATGGCTATGGCCGGCGGTGAGTCCGGTGGTGACGCCGGCGGTGTGTCTCACGAGCCATTGGAAAACCGCACACACGGTATCGCCAATCGCCCCCAACACGCGGCCTGGGTGTGGCGCGATCTACCGGTCCCGGTGATTGCCGCCGTACACGGGGTCGCCTTCGGCGGCGGCCTGCAGGTCGCTCTCGGGGCCGACCTGCGCTACGCCGCGCCGGGCACCCGCTTCTCGGTGATGGAGATCAAGTGGGGCCTGGTGCCCGATATGTCCGGTATGCCGCTGCTGCGCGAACTGGTGCGCGGTGACCAGTTGCGGGAACTGGTGTATACCGGGCGCATTTTTGAAGCGGATGAAGCCCAGGCCCTGGGCATCGTAACGCGTGTCAGTGATGATCCGCTGGCACTGGCGCTGGAAACCGCGCGCGATATCGCCGGGCGCAACCCGGATGCGATTCGCGCTGACAAGCGGCTGCTGAACAGCCTGTCGGACAGCACCACCGAGGAGTTGCTGGTGGCCGAATCCCGCGAGCAGGATGGTGTGATTGGCAAACCCAACCAGGTGGAAGCAGTGATGTCTGAATTTGAGAAGCGCCCGGCAAAATACGCCTGAGTTGAGACCAGCGTAGATGCTTCTGCATCACTACCCGATGTCGCCGTACTCGGAAAAGATACGGCTGATGTTTGGTTATACCGGCACGGCCTGGCAGAGCGTAATATCCCCGGAAATGCCGCCACGTCCCAACCTCGACCCGGTGCTGGCGGGGTACCGGCGCATTCCGGTTGCGCAGGATGGCGCAGATTTTTACTGTGACTCTCGCCTGATCAGTGCTGAGCTGGCGCAACGTAGCGGCCAGGCAGCGCTGGACCCGGCCAACTGTGACGAGTCCGCGCTGGGCCTGGAAGCCGGACTTGAAAAAGCCATTTTCTGGGCCTGTGTATCTTCAATACCCGCCAGCCAGGTAATCAAGCAACTGGTGCGCAATATCTCCATCATCGGCGCGTACCGGTTCCTCAAGGACCGCGCCAGCGTGGCGCGCAAAGCCGTCGAGAAACCCATGCCACCCAAAGAGGCCAGGGTGGTTTTCCGTCGCCACCTGGAGGGCCTGGAACGGTGCCTGTCGTCCGGGGTGGGCTTCCTCGGCGGGGCGTCCCCGAACTATCTCGATTTTGCCGCCTACCACACCCTCTGGTTCCAGACTGTGTTGGGAGAGCGGCCTGAGCCCGAGGGGGTGCCCGCCGTGCTGGCCTGGTATGCCCGCATGGGTGCTATCGGCCATGGTGAACGCACGGAAGTCTCCGGCCAGCAGGCCATGGCAATACTCGCTGCCAGTGATCCGCGGAGCGTGTCTCCTGAATGCTCTGCGCATGAACGTGTCGGCGAGCCGGTGGCCATCGGCCCCGACGATTACGCGCTGGAGGCGACTGAAGGTGTTCTGGTAGGCGCCGATGCCCGGCGCTGGATTGTCGCCCGCGACACCCAGCAAGGCCGGGTGCACGTGCATTTCCCGGTTGAGGGCTTTGTGCTGAAACCCGCCTGAGGCTGATTGTTCTAGCGGTATTGTTGTCCCGCGGTGGTGAGGAAGTAGGCTTCCGCCGGCGTGCTGCCTCGGCCCAGCAGGCGGTTTCGCGCGGGGAAACGACGGTACTGGCGAATCACCTCGTGGCGTGCCAGCAGGTGCTTGGTAAGTTCGCTGTCACCCAGCGATGACGACAGTGCTAAAGCCAGTGCCTGGTCTTCCAGCCGTTCGGATTGCGACAGGCAGACAACAATGGCGGTCTGCTCGGCGACAGGCCTTGCGGTAAACCCGGCTGCGTTCGCCCACTCCCGTGCCCGCTCCGTGGCCTGTGCTACTGAATCCCAGCGCTCGTCTCCGGGCGTGCATTGCCAGTCGGCAAAGCGCTCGCGCCAGCTGTTTCCCAGAGTCGCCAGTTGCTTACACCAGAAAGCAAGCTGTTGCTCGGCGTTCAAGACTTGCCCGCCTGTTGCTCGAGCCGGCGGGCCGCCTGTTCCACCCGCTCGCAGGCCTGCTCAAGCCGGTCGGGCAGGGCGGGAGCCCTGGGCTGCATACTTTGCCACAGGGGCTCCACGACCGAGCTGACCCGCTCGCTCATGTGCTCGAAGCAGTTGTGCAGGAACAGGGTCCGGCTCAGGTATTCCAGGCCGCCAAAGAACAGGTCGCGCAAAGCGGAGATATTCACGGCGTCGTGAACTTCGCCCCGCTGCTGGGCCTCCTGCACGGTGGTGTCAAACACCCAGGCGTAGCTCAGGTTGAGCTTGTGGAGTACAGAGCCGCGAATCTGCGTGTAGGCGCCCAGGTCCGCGTTCATGTATGCCTGGATCATGCGCATGAACAGGGCGTTGTCCCGTGACATGACCTGGATGTGGTTTTCCGCCAGCAGCTGCAGGCGTAGCCTTGAGTCCAGGTGTTCCCGCAGGATGGCAGAGGCGTTGTGACGAAGCTCTGCATAAATGCGCTCCAGTATCGCCCGCATCAACTCGTTCTTGGAACTGAAATAGTTGAACAGGGTGCCCTCGGATATGCCCGCGCTGGCTGCAATCTTGCGGGTGGTAACGCTGTGAAAGCCCTCTTCTCCAAACAGGTGGGTCGCTGCCTCGAGGATATCCGCCTCGCGCTGGGCACTGCGGGAAAGGGGGCGCTCTGGCGCGGCATCGGTCATGGTGTTCATCCCGGGGCGGCTGGTATGTCCAGGGTTGTTGAGTGTCGCTCAATCCTATACTAGTATTGCTCAGTCACGCAAACAGGAGGTCACCGTGAGCGCAGACAAGATTCGAATTGGTGGGGCATCGGGCTTCTGGGGCGACGCGCCATCGGCGACCCGGCAGCTCATCTCCATGTCGCAGCTCGATTACCTCGTGTACGACTACCTGGCCGAGATCACCATGTCGATCATGGCCCGCGCTCGCGCGGCGGATGACAGCAAGGGTTATGCGACGGATTTCGCCAACGCTGCCATGGCCCCGAACCTGGAGGCTATTGCCGAACAGGGCGTTAAAGTGATTTCCAATGCGGGTGGCGTAAACCCTGCAGCCTGTGCCGAGGCCTTGCGCTTTATCATTTCCGGGCAGGGCCTGGACCTGAAGGTCGCCGTGGTCAGCGGCGATGACCTCGGTGGTTCAGCCGCGGACTTCACTGAAGCCACCGAGATGTTCAGCGGGGAGCCGTTCCCCAATCCGGAGGCCGTCGCCAGTATCAATGCCTACCTGGGCGCCTTCCCGATTGCCCGTGCCCTGGAACTGGGCGCCGATATCGTGATTACCGGCCGCTGTGTCGACAGCGCCGTTACCCTCGGTGCCTGTATCCACGCCTTTGGCTGGTCCCGCAGTGATTTCGACAAACTCGCCCAGGGCAGCCTGGCCGGCCACATCCTCGAATGTGGCACCCAGGCGACCGGCGGTAACTACACCGACTGGGAGAGCGTGGCGCACGACCTGCAGCAGGCGGGCTATCCCATTGCCGAAGTAGAGGCCAACGGCTGCTTTACCGTGACCAAGCCAGGGGGCACCGGCGGCCTGGTCTCGGTGGGCACGGTCGCGGAGCAGATGCTCTATGAAATTGGCGACCCGCAGGCCTACACGCTGCCGGACGTGGTCTGCGATTTCTCGGAAGTGGTGTTCGAGCAAAGCGGCGAGAACCGCGTCCGGGTATGCGGCGCGCGGGGCCGCGGCGCACCGTCCAGTTACAAGGTCAGCGCTACCTGGGCTGATGGTTACCGGGCGGGGCACGTGTGGACCATGTACGGCCGCGATGCCGAAACCAAGGCAGAGCACTTCGCCCGCTCGGTGTTCCACCGTGCAGGGGCGGCCCTGCATGCCGCAGGCCTGCCGCCGTTCACTGAAACCAGCGTGGAAGTGATCGGGGCCGAGACTCACTTTGGCGCAGCGCGGCAGGCGCGCGGTGTGCGTGAGGTGGATGTAAAGCTGGCGGTGAAGCACCCGGCCGCCGCGGGCATTGGCGTCTTCCTCAAGGAAATGACCGGCATGGCGCTTACCGCGCCGCCGGGACTCACAGGTTTTGCCGGTGCGCGTGCCAAGCCTTCACCGGTGGTCAGGCTGTTTTCCATGCTGGTGCCCAAGGGCGACCTGTCGGTGACCGTGGAAGTCGACGGCCACCGCGAAGTCTGTGACGAGGAGTACGGTGGTGACATCGGGATGTCGGCGCCGCATCCGATACCCCGCACTGAAGAGGGCCCCCAGGTGAACGTGCCCCTGGAGGCGCTGGCCTTTGGCCGCAGCGGGGACAAGGGGAATTTTGCCAACATCGGCATCATCGCGCGCCGTGAGGAGTTTGTGCCCTATATCGCGGCGTCGCTAACCGAGGACCGCGTGGCCGGCTATTTCGCCCACTTCCTGGCCTCACCGGAAGGTAGCGTGAAACGTTTCTACCTGCCCGGCAGCCACGCTTTCAATTTCCTGCTCAAGGATGTGCTGGGCGGAGGTGGGGTGGCCAGTCTCCGCGTCGATCCCCAGGGCAAGGGTTATGCCCAGCTGTTGTTGGCCGAGCAGGTGCCGATTCCCCACGAGCTGGCCCAGAAGTATCACCTGATCTGAACCGCTTTCCATCGAGAGGAACGCCATGAGCATATCGCCGCCCCCGTTTCACAGCCGGGTGAATTCCGGCTCTGAGGAATTTGCGAAAAACCGCGAGGACATGCAGGCACTGGTCGACCAGCTGAACGAAGTGCTGGGTCGCGCAGCCGCCCTGTCTGACAAGGCCCTGCCGCGCTTCCAGAAGCGCGGCCAACTGCTGCCAAGGGAGCGCCTCAGCCGCCTGCTGGATCCTGGCTCGCCGTTCCTGGAGCTCAACAACATGGCCGGCTTCCTGGTGGAAGATGAAGATCGCGACACGTCGATCCCGGGGGCCACGGGCATCAATGGAATCGGCTTCATCGCCGGTACCCGGTGCATGGTGGTGGTGGACGATTCCGGCATCAACGCCGGTGCCATGACCACGTTTTCCAGCAAGAAAATCGTCCGCTCCATGGAGATCGCACTGGACAAGAAGCTGCCCTTCATACACCTGGTGGAGAGTGCCGGCGCAGACCTGTTCAAGTACCAGGTGGAAATGTGGATGTCTGCCGGCGGGGTGTTTGCGCGGCTGGCACGGCTATCGGCGGCGGGCCTGCCGGTGATTACCGTGCTGCACGGCCTGTCGGTGGCAGGGGGTGCCTACATGCCGGGCATGTCGGACTACGTCATTGGCGTGAAAGACAACGGCATGGCGGCACTGGCGGGTCCTGCACTGTTGAAAGCGGCCACCGGCGAGGTGGCGGAGCAGGCGACGCTGGGTGGCTCCGAGATGCATGCCACCACCTCCGGACTGGTGGAATACCTTGCCGAGGACGATGCCCACGCCCTGGCCATGTGCCGCGATGTGGTGGCGCGACTGGACTGGAACCGCCACTGCTCTCAGCCCGTACCGCGGGACTTTGAAGAGCCGGTTTTCGCCACCGATGAACTGTTGGGTGTGGTGCCGGTGGATTACCGCCAGCCCTATGACGCCCGCGAAGTGGTGGCCCGGCTGGTCGACGGGTCCAGCTTCAGTGATTTCAAACCCGGCTATGGCGTGTCCATGGTTTGCCTGCAGGCCAGCATCTACGGCATGCCGGTGGGCATTCTCTGCAACAACGGCCCCATCGATCCCAACGGGGCGGCCAAGGCGGCCCAGTTCATCCAGCTCTGTGACCAGGCCGGCACGCCGCTGGTGTTCCTGCAGAACATTACCGGCTACATGGTGGGCACGGAGTATGAACAGGCGGGCATGATCAAGCACGGGGCGAAGATGATCCAGGCGGTCACCAACGCCCGGGTGCCGCGCCTGACATTGATGATCGGCGCCAGCTTTGGCGCCGGCAACTACGGCATGTGTGGCCAGGGCTACGACCCTGACTTTGTCTTCAGCTGGCCGAATATCCAGATCGGTGTGATGGGCGGGGAACAGGCAGCCAAGACCATGTCCCAGGTGTTCCGCGACAGCGCCGCTCGCAAGGGGAATCCCGTGGATGAGTCTGTGTTGGAAGCGCAGGAGGCGAGGGTGGTGGCCCACTACGATCGCCAGTCCGACGCCTTCTATACCTCGGGCCGCATGCTGGATGACGGCATTATTGATCCGCGCGACTCGCGCCGGGTGCTGGGCATGGCCCTGCAAACCTGCTGGGAAGGCGCGCATCGCACCACGTACCCAAACAGCTTCGGCGTCGGCCGCATGTAGGCGGAACAGCGAGGAGACCATGTTACCCACCGTAGAGTTTCTCGATCTCGAGCAGGCCGGCGACACCCTGACCATCTGGTTCAACCGGCCTGAAGTGAAAAACGCCCTGTCAGATGAAATGGCCGGGGAACTGGCGTCCGTGTTGGAAGCGCTGCCGCAGGAGCGCGACATACGCTTCGTCATCCTGCGCGGTCGCGGCGGTGCCTTCTGCTCCGGCGGCGACCTGAAGATGTTCAAGACTGTTTTCCAGGGTGGGGCCAGCCGCGAGGACATCGTCGGCTTCAACGCGAGCTTTGGCCGCATGTGTCATGCTATCAACGATCTGCCGCAGCTGTTTGTCGTGCTGATCGAGGGCTTCGCCATGGCGGGCGGCCTGGGCATATCCTGCCTGGCCGACGTGGTGGTCACTACAGCCGACGCAAAGTACTCCCTGACCGAGGTCACCCTCGGCATTCCGCCCGCCCAGATTACGCCCGTGGTTATCAAGCGCATCGGCGCCTCTGAAGCTCGCCGGCTGTTGTTGACGGCGCAGCGCTTTGACGGCAGCGAGGCTCATCGCCTCGGTTTTGCCCACTTCCTGGTGGACGATGCCGCCGGCCTGGATAGCAAGGCGGCAGAGTTGATTGCCGCCGCGCGACGCGGCGCCCCCGGCGCCATCGCGCTGACCAAGCAGATTATCGGCGCTGCCGAGACCCTGCACGGCAACGACATCGTGCAGTTTGCCGCCGAGCGCTTTGCCGACGCCATGCTGGGCGATGAGGGCCGCGAGGGCATGGCCGCATTTTCCGAGAAGCGCCTGCCCAGTTGGGCTGCCAGCGAAGGAGACTCCGCATGAGTACATTTGACAGCGTACTGGTTGCCAACCGCGGCGAAATCGCCTGTCGCGTGATTCGCACAGCCCGCTCCCAGGGCTACCGCACCATTGCAGTGTATTCCGAGGCAGATGCCGATGCGCCCCATGTGCAGATGGCGGACCAGGCGGTGCTGATTGGCCCGGCACCCGTGAAGGAGAGCTATCTCGATGCTGAGCGCATACTGGATGCGGCAGCGCGCACCGGCGCCGAGGCCATCCACCCGGGCTACGGTTTCCTGTCGGAGAATGCCGGGTTTGCCCGGGCCTGTGCTGAGGCTGGGCTGGTGTTCATCGGCCCGTCCGCCGAGGCGATCGATGCCATGGGCAACAAGGCGGAATCCAAGCGCCGTATGCTCGAAGCGGAGGTGCCCTGTATCCCCGGATACCAGGATACCGATCAATCCGATGCGACCCTGATTGCGGCCGCCGCTGACATCGGGTTTCCGATCATGGTGAAGGCCGCGGCCGGTGGTGGTGGCCGTGGCATGCGCCTGGTGCACAGTGATGGCGAGCTTCCCGATGCCCTCGGCTCGGCCCGCTCTGAAGCTGAGAGCGCCTTCGGTTCGGGCGAGCTGATCCTTGAAAAGGCGGTGCTGCAACCGCGCCATGTGGAAGTGCAGGTGTTCGGGGACCAGCAGAGCAATGTGATTCATCTGGGTGAGCGCGATTGCTCGGTGCAGCGCCGGCACCAGAAGGTGGTGGAGGAATCCCCCTGCCCGGTGATGACAGACGAGCTGCGTGCCGCCATGGGCGAAGCCGCGGTCAACGCCGCCCGCAGTATCGACTATGTGGGCGCGGGGACCGTGGAATTCCTGCTGGATACGGACGGTAATTTCTATTTCCTGGAAATGAACACGCGCCTTCAGGTGGAGCATCCGGTGACGGAGTTGGTGACCGGTCTTGACCTGGTGGCCCTTCAGCTCGACGTGGCGCAGGGCCTACCGCTGCCCCTGGCCCAGGAAGACGTCAGCCTGACCGGCCACGCCATCGAGGTGCGGCTGTATGCCGAGGACTCCCAGAACGATTTCCTGCCCGCGTCGGGCCCGGCCTTGCTGTGGCAACCGCCGGCTGGTGAAGGGGTGCGGGTAGACCACGGCCTGCTGCAGGGCCAGGAGGTATCACCGTTTTACGATCCCATGGTCGCCAAGATCATCACCTGGGGCCCGGATCGAGAAGTCGCGCGCCGCCGGCTGCTGCGCGCCCTGGAGAACACTGCGCTGTTTGGTTTCGAGACCAACCGCGCGTTCCTTATCGATTGCGTGGCCAACGACTGTTTCGCCGAGGGGGGTGCGACCACGGCGTTTATCGCCGAGCAGTTTCCCGAGGGCTACCGCAACCCGGCCGCCGATGATTCACTGCTGTTGGTGGCTGCCTGCCTGCACTACCTCGAGGGCCTTGAAGGCTCTGAGCAGGGCATGGTGGCGCCGTCGCTGGCCCTCAGTGGCTGGAGCGGGGCGCGCGGACTGTCCAGCCACGTTCGTTACGAAGTGGGTGATGCCGTACACGACATCCATGTAGGCCAGTTGGGCACGGACCGCTATAGCGTGACGTTGGGCGAGACGGAGCACGAGGTGGCCTGGCTTGACGAGGCGGGCACCGGCAGCGCCCGAATTGCCCTGGACGGAGTGCAGTACAACCTGGCGTTCTGCTTTCCCGGGCGCGGTGAAGTTGCCCTGCAACTGGGAGGACACGCGGCGCTGTTTACCAATCAACTGGCCTTCACGGCGGCGGATATGGCCGGCGCCGGCAGCGGCACGGTGACTGCGCCCATGCACGGCAACCTGCTGGATGTCATGGTGAAAATCGGTGACAGCGTGGCCGAGGGTGACGGCCTGCTGGTGATGGAGGCCATGAAGATGGAGCACCGTCTGGTGGCGGAGGTGTCGGGTGAAGTCGTGGCGGTCCACGCTGCCAGTGGTGACCAGGTGGCGGCCGGTGCGGTATTGCTGGAGATAGCCGAGGCGTCCTGAATGCCCGGAAGCTGATTATCGAGGAAGCTGAGTATGCAGTTTACGGAACAACACAACGCGCTGCGCCACACGGTGGCCCGCTTCGTCCAGGAGCAGCTGAACCCCAACGTGGAAGCCTGGGAAGAAGCGGGTGAGCTACCCAGCCACGAGATCATGAAGAAAGCAGGTGAGCTGGGGCTGCTCGGTATCGACAAGCCGGAAGCCTACGGCGGGCTGGGACTGGATTTTTCCTACCAGGCGGTGTTTTCCGAGGAACTTGGTGGCGCCGACCACGGTAGCTCGCCCCTGCTGCTGGGCGTGCACACCATGATGTCTACACCGGCCCTGGCTCGCTACGGCAGCGATGAACTGCGAGAGGAATTCCTGGCGCCGGCTGTCGCTGGCGACACGGTTTCGAGCATCGCTGTCAGCGAACCCCATGCGGGGTCGGACGTGTCGGCGATCAAGACCACGGCGAAACAGGACGGCGACGATTACGTCATAAATGGCACCAAAATGTGGATTACCAACTCCACTCAGGCAGACTTCTTCTGCCTGTTGGCCAACACCGGCGATGGGGCGGTGCACAAGAACAAGTCGCTGATTATTGTGCCCAGCGACACACCGGGTGTCAGTGTGGCGCCGAAACTCGACAAGCTCGGCCTGCGCGCCTCCGACACCGCGCAGGTGTTCTTTGAAGATGTGCGTGTGCCCCAGCGCTACCGTATCGGTGAGGAAGGCATGGGCTTCATCTACCAGATGAAGCAGTTCCAGGAGGAGCGCATGTACTGCGCGTTGGTGCTACTCAAGAACATGGACAACTGTATCCAGAAAACCATTGAGTACACCCGTGAGCGGACTGCCTTTGGCAAGCCGCTGCTGGACAACCAGGTTATCCAGTTCCGGCTCGCCGAACTGCAGACCGAGGTGGAGGCTGTGCGCGCGCTCACCTATGCGGCGGTGGAACAGCATGTGGCAGGCGAGGACATGACCATGAAAGCCTCGATGGTTAAACTCAAGGCCGGCCGCCTGGCGGTGGAAGTGGCCAATAGCTGCCTGCAGTACTGGGGTGGCATGGGCTTTATGTGGGACAACTATTGCGCCCGGGCTCTGCGCGATAACCGTGTAAGCTGTATTGGCGGTGGCTCCGACGAAACCATGCTCAGCATCATTGCCAAGCACATGGGCACGCTTCACTAGCCGGGTGCCTTGCACCAGCCGGCGGTCAAAGAAGTGATCCGGCACGCGATTTCGATTCCCAAAGGCGGCTGGCAGGCAGCAGGGCGGCCGGTGCCAGTCGCCGCGTTTTGCTATCGGCCTGCCGCGTAAAAGAGCCTGGGTAGCCTCGAGCTAACATAGACTCTGCAGAACGGTTCGGCAGTGAGGCGTTCATGATTTTTCACCTGATTCTCGCAGCGACGATAGTCTCCATCCTCATCACCCTGGTGGCCACGCAGTCGCAGGGGTTTTCCGCTCAGCGAGTTGTTAGTGTGTGCCTCCTCAACCTGTTGACCATCCAGTGGGGACTGGGTGGAATGTTGGTTGCGCTGCCGCACATCCTGATGCCTGACAAGATAGCCGGGTTCATAGGCTGGGCCGCTGGCAGCCCGTTTCAGGTTGAGCTGGGATTCGCCGCGTTGGGCATATCGCTGCTCGGGGTACTGTGCTTCTGGTTCCGCGGGGCGTTCTGGATTGCGCCAGTGGTCGCGCAGTCCACGTTTCTGCTGGGAGCCGCCTACGTGCACATCGAGGACGCCTTGCTGAACGAAAACTTCAACCCGGGGAATGCTGGAGCGGTGCTTTTCTACGATATAGCCATACCTATCGTCGCCTGGGCGTTATTGATTGCCCACCGGCGACTGGGTGACGATGGGTCATAGTGATGCCTGATTGCTTTGGAACTCCCAGGTCACTTGCCGGATTGCCATGATCCACTAGAGTGGTGGCTGTGCAGGATTAAAATGCTGGCGTACCCGGCCCTGGATTCGCGTGAGCAACCGGACGCCATACAATCGCCGTCAACAGCGATCAGGAGGCCGAGGATCGGATGATCACAGGACTGGACCACGCGGCAGTGCCGATCGAGGCCGTCGATGAAATGCTGGCGTTTTACTCTGGCCTCGGTTGCACCGTTAAGGAAGAGTACTTCGGGCTGTTGTATTCAGTGTATTTCGGCAACAACAAGCTGAATTTCCATGTGCCGCAGCTCTGGCAGGATGAGAATATGACGCTGCGAGGACAGAAGGCATTGCCGGGCTCCGGTGACTTTTGTTTCGTGTGGGAAGGGTCGGCGGAAGCGCTGAACACCATGCTCTCTGATCTCGGTGCACAGATAGAAGAAGGCCCGGTGGAAAGAACGGGTGGGCGCGAGCAGGGTGCCCTGGGGATGAGTGTTTACACGCGCGATCCCGACCAGAACCTGCTCGAATTTATCATCTATCAGGTGCCGGTAGGCGCCGCAGGGGGAGAAAGTGACGGGTAGTTGTGCATGTGGTGCGGTCGAGCTCGAGGTCAAGGCGGCGCCGGCATTTATCAATGACTGCAATTGCAGCCTGTGTCGCAAGCTTGGCGCGGCCTGGGGCTATTTCCCCGGCGCGGATGTCGCCACTCGCGGAGATACCTGCAGCTTCATTAGAAGCGACAAGAGCAGCCCGGTGGCGGAAATCCATCGCTGTAGCGATTGCGGCTCAACCGTGTACTTCAAGGTGACACAGTCATACCAGGACGAACATGGCCCCATCGACCAGGTCGGGATAAACATGAAGCTGTTTGACCCCAATGACATGACCGGAGTCGAAGTTCGCTTCCCGGACGGGCTGGCCTGGACCGGCGAAGGTGCTTACAGCTTTCGCCGATCGCAGCTTACGATCAGCAAACAGACACCCTGGTAATATGCAGTTCCTGTGTTGCCCTGCCTTTATCTGCTCTGAGCTCACCAAAAAACCGTCTACCGCGAGCGCACATTCTAGTCTTTAAGACGATCCTCATGCTTCATCGAAATGTCACAGGTGGATTCTAGTCTGTTGCCTCAAAGTCGCCCTTGAAGAGTGTTTTCAGCGTGTCTGGACCTGAAGGGGGCCGCCTCTAAATGTTCCTACTGGCGGTACTTGCATGATTGGACAATGTTCGTTTCTTCTCCTGTTTCTGGCACTGGCTTTCGCACCCGGGTCGAATGCCTCAACCGTAGACAAGGACCTGGAGCCCGACACTCTCCACGAGATCGGCGGGCAGATCCAGGCTACAACCCGTGACTTTATGGGCGCGGATGGCCAGGTGGTGATCCTGCTTCCGCGGAAACTTGGTGAAAGCCAGTTCATGTCTGCCCAGTTCACCTATCCGTTTGACGAGGGCGGACGCTTTATCCTGGAAATGGTGGCTTCTGATTACCGGAGCAATGATCACCCCGATCACCTGTTGCTCAGAATCGATGCGGCGCCTGTTCAGCTAACCGATGCCACGATCTACCTGACCTATGGCGGTATCGTGGTTGATGCGGGATGGACCCACACTTACAGCCTGAGTCGACTCGACCGGCTGGGTACGCCGACTGAAATCAACTATCGATGGCGGAAACTTGCGCCACCTGAATAGCTTTGTGATTTATCACGGCTGCAAATTTCGGCGCTAGGGCGCAGCGTGAATGGCTTTCCAGAGCAGGCCCGGGAACCAGCGCCGCCAGCGGGTCAGGAAGGCGGCCTGACCGGGCCGTACCACCCACTGTCCTTTTTCGATAGCGGTTTCCACGGCGTCGATGATGAATTCCGGTGTCGCCATTTTGCCCGCTTCCCGCTGCTGTAGCATGCTGGCCGGGCCGTGTTCGGCGGCCTGGTCAATCAGCGGCGTGTTGACCATCGGTGGGCAGACCAGCAGGAAGCGCAGTGGGCTGTCGCGATTCTCATGGTAGAGAATCTCCGCGAAGCTGTTGGTGGCGGCCTTGGTGGCGCAGTAAGCGCCCAGGGTAAGTGCCGGGATATCTCCGGCCATTGAGCCAAACATGATGATGTCGCCGCGGCCACGTTCCATCATGCCGGGCATCACGCTGCGCACCATGTTCACCGTGCCACCGTAGTTGACGGCCATCATCTTGTTGATGTCCCGCGCATCGGATTCAGCGAGCAGCCGGGCCGGCATGATGGCAGCGCAGTGTGTCAGGCGATCTATTGGCCCCAGCGCCGTTTCAATCTCAGCGACCAGGGCCTGCACGGCATCGAGGTCACTGACATCGCAGCGGTAGGCCGTTATGCCGGAATGCTGGGCACAGGTCTCCTCCATGCCCTGTTCGTTCATATCGACTATCGCCACCGTCGCGCCCGTGCGCGCCAGTTGCAGGGCGGCCTCGCGGCCCATGCCACTGCCACCGCCGGTGACGACGGCGACCTTCCCGTGAAACGCCATGGTTTGTTCCTTGTGATCTGCTGGACGGTCCGCTCTGACCAGGTGAAGCCCGATGGAAGGTTAGCGCCAGCGTCTTCAGTCGGACAACGCGGCTCCGGTACATTCAGTGCAATATCCGGCGAATAACGGCAGGTTGCCTAACAAAGCATACCTGCCCAGTTACCTACGCCTCAGCAGCAAGGGCTTTACTGGCACAGGCCATGAAAATCCTCTGAGAGCTTTCCCTGCCATCAGGGCGTAAACGCCTGGCACAGGATCTGGCACATTTGAGTAAACTGTCGTCTGGCGCTCTTCAGGTGTAATTGAATGTCGAGAACCGTGGTGGTCGCTGGCGCAAGCCGAGGAATCGGGGCGTCAGTTGCCGAACATTTCGAGAGAGATGGCTGCAGGGTGTTCAGCGTTGCCCGTTCGAAAGCCCTGGCCGGTGGGTGGATCGAAGCGGACCTCGCGCTGCCCGAAGGTATACGTGCCGTGGCAGACGCGCTCTCCGGGGAAACCATCGACGCGCTGTTATATACCGGCGGCACCTGGGAGGAAGGCGCGTTCACCAGCGAGTATAGATTCGAACAAAGCTCCGACGCTGAAACACGGAACGTCCTCGCTGTAAACCTGGTCGCGCCCATTGAGTTGAGCCGGGCTCTCGCGCCGAATCTGTCCAAATCGGCAAATCCTCGCGCCATCTACATCGGTGCGCTCTCCGGACTCGATCAGGCCGCGACACCGGAGGTGGCGAATACCGCGAGCAAATTCGGATTGCGTGGCGCAGTCCAGTCGCTCAGGCTGGCACTCTCGCATACGGGGATAGGCTTTACGGTAATCAACCCGGGAAATGTCGAAACCCATGAAGTGTTGAAAGATATCCAGGAGGGCCGTTTCGAGGCACAAACGCCAATCCCGATGCCTGATTTGCTGTCAGCTATCGACTGGATTCTCAGCCTTTCCAATAACGTAGAGATCGGCGATATCAATCTGATGCAGCGCAAGACCATGCCTTCCCGCTGACGAAGGCGCCTGTCCGGGCCGGGCTGGTTTGTATGTTTGCTGGCGCACTGCAGCGAATGATGCTACTTAAACTGCCTGCGGCTGAACTCCCATCGGTCTCGAGGCGATAGCTGAAACAGCGACGACTTCAAACTTCCGTCTGCATGGCTTCCAACACATGCGACCAGACGTCTGGGTTGAAGCCCATGCCCAGGTGGGCAGCATCCACTTCCACGTGATTGACGTTCGGGCTGTAGCGGTCGATGGCGGCGTTCCAGTCGACGATGGCATCGGTCTTGCTGACGATGGCAGTGATGGGCTGCGAAATGGGTCGCGCCTCACGATCGGCGATTTCCTGCTCGATCCAGTCGAGGTCCATGCCATTTCTGACAAAAAAGGATGCGGCAGCGGTGTACTTGGGGCCGCCCAGTGTGGGTGAACCCATGGTGATAACGCGTTCAACGACGTCCGGCAGATCCCTGGCCACCTCTCGGGCCATGTAGCCACCCAGGCTCCAGCCAATCAGGGAAACTTTCATGCCCGTCTCCGCATGGCGTTGCAGCACGCGGTCGTAGAAGCGGTCCACCAGGTATGGTGCACCAGCCTCGCCGCGGTAGTCTTCCCGGTGGGTGAAGTTCCAACGCTCCGAGATATCGTCCTGGGTGTGCTTGAGGTTGCTACCGGCCAGGTTGGTGCCCAGGCCCCAGCCCTCCGCCTGGAAGCCTTTGCGCTTCAGGAAGCGGCGCAGCGGCAGCGTGTAGCGGTCCCCGGAGCCGAAGCCGGGTGCGACGATTACCAGGGTGTCGGCGGGGTCCGGCGCGCGGCGAATGCTGGCGGCCAGCAGCGGTGCCAGCATTCGGGCCGCGTCCAGGGCGGCGCGTGATTCGAGGAGCAAGAGGCTGCGCTTGGGCGGTGCAGGCGTTCCGGTACTGGGTGTCATGACTATTCCTCTCTTCAAATGTGCGCACTGGCCCCGGGTTTGCCGGGGAACGCCAGCGCGTCAGGATCAAGTGACTGCAGGTGTGCCTGCATTTCATGCATCATCGCTTCCATGTCTCGCAGGGAATGGCTGCTGAACGGCTTGAGTTGGGCACGCACAAAGCGATCTGCTGCTTCATGAGCCTGGTCATGCAGCGCGCGGCCGGTCCTGGTCAGCGAGCAGATCAGGGAGCGACCGTCGTCGCGATGTGCTCTCATTTTCACCAGGCCGCGCTGCTCCAGGCGTCGAAGCAGGCCCGTGATGTTGGCCCGGGTGACAATGAGCCTGTCGGCAATCGTCTTCGGTACGGCATCTTCACCGAGGCTCTCAATGGCCCGCAGTACGTCGTACTGTGCCACGGTGAGGTCAAAATTCTGCAGCATCTGTGTGTAGCGCTTGCTGCATTCCAGGTAGGTGCGCACCACGGCAAACCAGGAGGCAGTCTCCAGTTGTCTGCGACTGCTATTGCTGTGGTGTACCGGCAGTTCCTTCAAGTCCAAAGCCCGCGGTTGAATATAGTTAATATATTAACTAGTTTGACTTGTTACGGGGCTGTCTGCAAATTGGATTAAGGGAGAGCGAGGCCGACCGTTAGGGCTTCAACAAGCCGGTCTCCCGCAGGCGATCCGCGATACCGTCGGCCAGCACCTGGTAGCCGGCAGCGTTGGGGTGAATTTCATCGGCTTTCAGGCTGCTGTCCGGGAGAATATCGGAGAACAGGTCGGGGACCAGCAGGGCGCCGGTCTGCTGTTCCAGTTCAGCGTAGATGTGCGAGTCCCTGAGGGTGCCGGTACTGGCGCGCAGCAGGGACAAACGTGGCACTGCCACCAGCACCGGCAGGGCGCCGAATTCCTCCACCTCCGTGATCATGGCGGCGAGATCACTGGCTACCTGGGATTCCGGTCGTTTGCGCAGAAAGTCATTGCCACCCAGTTCGATGATGACCAGTACCGGTTCGTGCTGGTGTAGCAGGCGCCCCAGGCGCTGCCTGGCCTCGCGTGCGGTGTCACCGGGAATCCCTGCGTTGATGACGTTCCACCGGCTCCTGGCGGCGAGCTGAGAGGGGTAGTCTTCACCGCGTTGGGCACCGGTGCCATAGGTCACGCTGTCGCCAAAGGCGAGCACAGGGCTGCCGGCGGGAAGTGCTGCGTATTCAATGGTCTCGCTGCAGGCGCCCAGCATCAGTGTGAGCAGCAGGGTCAACAGGCAGGCGCTGTGAACACGCGCAGAATGGTCAGGCCGGTATACGATCCGGCGCGCGGCGTTCACTGGCTGCTCACCACGAGGTAGGCCACCAGGGGTGATTCGCCGGTGTTGGCGATACAGTGGGGCAGGTCGGCGCGGTAGTGTGCCGAATCGCCGGCACCGATTTCATGGCTGCTGTCGCCCGAATCTATCCGCGCCTGTCCACTGCTCACGGTGAGCATTTCCCGCGTGCCTTCATAGTGGGCAGCGGACACCAGCTCCGCGCCGGGTGCCAGGGTCAGTTCATAGAATTCGATATTGCGTTCCATGTGCAGCGGCGAGAGGGTACGAATCTGGCACTCTTCGTCGTTGCGAAACAGCATGTTCGGGTCATCGCCGTGTACCACCTCGATAGCCGGCGCGGCCCAGGGCTGGTCGACCAGCTCACCAATGGTAATGCCGAAGGCCTGGGCTATCCTGAACGTAACCGCGAGGGTGGGGTTGGCCTTGCCACGCTCGATCTGGCTGAGCATGGAGCGGCTGACCCCGGAGGTGGCAGCGAGCTGCTCCAGGGTCAGTTTGTGCTTCTTTCGCAGTTCCGTAACGCGCAGGCACAGGGCCTGGCTGGCAGCGTCTTCATCGGCCCGGGTAGTGGGGGACTCGGAGGTCATGGCATCTCCTGGCGGCGAATAAGAATCCACTATAGTGGAAAAGATTCTTGCATTCAGAATGTCGTGATTCTAGTATGCCGGACTAATTTCTACCATAGTGAATTTCTCTACGGTGAAAAGCTGTCGAGAAAGCAAAGGTAAGACCATGAAAGCATTGGTAAAAAGGCACGCAGAGCCCGGCATCTGGATGGAGGATGTCCCCGAGCCCACCCTGGGTATCAATGCTGTGCTGGTCAAGGTCAAGCGCACGGCAATCTGTGGCACCGACATGCATATCTACAATTGGGATGCCTGGGCACAGAAGACGATCCCGGTGCCGATGGTGGTCGGGCACGAATTCGTGGGCGAGATTGTCGAGGTAGGTTCCAACGTCAATGACTGGCACCCCGGCCAGATCGTCTCCGGCGAGGGCCACCTGGTCTGTGGCCGCTGCCGCAATTGTATGGCCGGCCGCCGCCACCTGTGCAACGACACCAGCGGGATCGGCGTTAACAGTCCCGGCGCCTTTGCCGAGTACATCGCCCTGCCCATGTCCAACGTCTGGGAGCATCGGCCGGGCATCGACCTGGATGTGGCCAGCCTGTTCGACCCGCTCGGGAATGCGGTACACACCGCCCTGCAATGGGACCTGCTGGGTGAAGATGTCCTGATTACCGGTGCCGGCCCCATCGGCGCCATGGCCGCCGCGGTGTGTCGCCACGCCGGCGCCCGTCACGTGGTCATCACGGATGTGAACCCTGACCGGCTGGCGCTGGCGCGCACCCTGGGTGCCACCCACACGGTGGATGTCAGCAAAGAAAAAATTGAAGACGCCAAGTTGGCGCTGGGCATGGCCGAGGGTTTTGACGTGGGCCTGGAAATGTCCGGCAACCCGCAGGCCCTGCGCGACCTGCTGGCCAATATGTGTCACGGCGGCAAGGTGAGCATCCTTGGCATCCCCGAGGGTGAAGTGGGCATCGACTGGAGCGTGGTGATCTTCAATATGCTCACCATCAAGGGAATCTATGGGCGTGAGATGTATGAAACCTGGTACAAGATGTCAGTGATGATTGAAAACGGCCTCGATGTGGAACCGGTCATCACTCATCGCCTGCCAGTGGCGGAGTTCCAGCAGGGCTTTGACGCCATGAAAAGCGGTGCCGCCAGCAAGGTGGTACTGAACTGGGAAGATGCCGCCTGAAACGTAAGTAAAGGAGCCAACGTGTACGGACAACTGAAGGATCACCTGGGCGCCGAGCTGGCGGCCATCGAAGCGGCGGGGCTCTACAAGCGTGAGCGTCTCATCACCACGCCGCAGGACGCCCATGTCGGTGTGAAGACGGATGATAACGGCCTGCAACTGCTCAACCTGTGCGCCAACAATTACCTGGGCCTGGCCCAGCATCCGGAGGTGAATGCCGCTGCCGCGCGAGGCCTGGAGGAGTGGGGCTACGGCATGGCCTCGGTGCGCTTCATCTGCGGTACCCAGACCCTGCACAAGCAGCTGGAGCAGACCCTGAGCGAGTTCCTGGGTGCTGAGGATACGATTCTCTATCCGTCCTGTTTCGATGCCAACGGCGGCCTGTTTGAAACCATTCTCGGTCCTGAGGACGCGGTGATTTCTGATGAGCTCAACCACGCCAGCATCATCGACGGGGTGCGCCTGTGCAAGGCCCAGCGCTACCGCTACCGGAACAACGATATGGCTGACCTGGAGGAGCAACTCAAGGCGGCCGATGCTGCCGGCGCGCGCTTCAAACTGGTGACCACCGACGGCGTGTTCTCCATGGACGGTTATATTGCGCAGCTCGACAAGATCTGTGACCTGGCCGATCAGTACAACGCGCTGGTGCATTTCGATGACTGCCATGCCACCGGCTTCGTGGGCGCCGGTGGCAAGGGCACCCACGAGCTGCGCGGCTGCATCGATCGGGTCGACATCATTACCGGCACCCTGGGCAAAGCCCTCGGTGGTGCCAGCGGTGGCTACACCAGCGCCCGCAAGGAAATTGTCGAACTGCTACGCCAGCGCTCGCGTCCCTACCTGTTTTCCAATACCGTGGCGCCGCCGGTGGTGGCCGGGGCCATCAAGGCCATCGAGCTGGTGACCTCTTCCAGCGCGCTGCGTGACCAGCTGGCGGAGAATACCGCCTACTTCCGCGAGGGCCTTGAACGCCTGGGCTTCGAGCTGCTGCCGGGGGAGCACCCCATTGTGCCGGTGATGCTGCACGATGCGGCGCTGGCAGCGCAGTTTGCTGATGCCATGCTCAAGCACGGTGTCTACGTGGTAGCCTTCTCCTATCCGGTGGTGCCGAAGGGCAAGGCCCGCATTCGCACCCAGATGAGCGCTGCGCTGACCCGAGATGATCTCGACATGGCGATCGCTGCATTTGCCGCGGTCAAGACCGAGCTGGGTATCTAGCAGCGCGATTCGTCAGCAAAGAGAGACATGGAACAAGAGGAATTGGTCATGAGTGAACCCCTGCATCTGCGTATCGACCTCGTCTCCGACGTGGTCTGCCCCTGGTGCATCATCGGCTACCGCCAGTTCCAGAAGGCGCTGGCGTCCCGTGCCGACAATATCGACCTGGAGTTACACTGGCATGCCTTCGAGTTGAACCCGCAGATGCCGGCGGATGGCCAGAACCTGCGAGAGCACCTGGCCGAAAAGTACGGCACCACCCCGGAACAGAGCCAGAAGGCGCGCCAGCGGTTGACGGCGATCGGCGAAGAGCTGGGCTTCCACTTCAACTACACCGACGATATGAAGATGGTGAATACCTTCAAGGCCCACCAGTTGCTGCACTGGGCAGAAGAGCAGGGCTGCCAGACGGCCCTCAAGGAGGCCTTGTTCAAGGCCTTCTTCACTGACGGGTTGGATGTCAGTGATGTTGAGACCCTGGCAGATGTTTGTGCCGGGGTTGGCCTGTCCCGGGAGGAAGCGCTGGCGGTACTCGGCGATGCCCGTTACGGGCAGGCCGTGCGGGAAGACCAACGCCAGTGGATTGAACAGGGCATCCAGGCCGTCCCCACGTTTGTCATCAACGAACAGTACATGGTGCAGGGCGCCCAGGATGCTGAGGCTTTCGGCCGCATGCTGGACCGTTTGCTGGAGCGCCACGCCGCCTGAGACGCTTGAGCGCCTGCGCGGCAGACAGTACTCTCTGGGCTACACTAAAAAAATAGCTCATCCATAACAGTCAGCGCCCGACATGCCGAGACACCAGGAATTGCTCGCGGAGGTTCAAGCCTCTCCCGAGGGCCCCCAGGTAGGGGCTTTTTTCGACTTTGATGGCACCGTTATCTACGGTTATTCCGCCATCGCCTTCATTCGCGAACAGGTCCGGCAGGGGCAGCTCAAACCCCGCGAGTTCATGGAACTGGCTGGCGCGATGACCAGCTTCGGGCTGGGGAACATGGGCTTCTCGGCCATGATGGTCGTTACCTCCCAGTTCATGCGGGGCGCTACGGAACAGAGTTACATCGAGTTCGGTGAGGCCTTGTACCGCAAGCACATCGCCCGGTTGGTGTACCCGGAATCCCGGGCGCTGATCGACGCCCATCTGACGAAAGGTCACACCGTGGCCATCATCAGCTCCGCTACGCCTTACCAGGTAGAGCCGGCGGCGCGGGACCTGGGCGTTGAGCATGTCATGACCACCCAGCTCGAGGTGGAAGATGGCGAGTTTACCGGCGCGGTGATCCGCCCGACCTGCTTCGGGCTCGGCAAGGTGCGCGCCGCCGAAACTCTGGCAGCACAACACGGGGTGGACCTCGAGCAGACGTTTTTCTACTCCGATAGCGATGACGACATCGAGCTGCTGGAAGCTGTAGGCAAGCCACGACCGCTCAACCCCAACAAGAAGCTGGTCGAGATTGCCGAACGGGAAGGCTGGCCGGTGCAGCGTTTCAAGAGCCGTGGCCGTCCGGGGCTGACCGACTGGGCGCGTTCCCTGGCCGCCACCGGCAGCCTGGTGACATCTTTCGCGGCAGGGTTGCCGATCTGGGCGATTACCGGTTCGCGGCGCGACGCGCAGAACTTCTCCTTCTCCCTGTTTGCGGAAACCGCCAGTGCGCTCATTGGCCTGGATATGGATGTGCGCGGCGAGGAAAACCTCTGGAAAGAACGCCCCGCGGTATTCATCTTCAACCACCAGAGCAAGGCAGACGTGGTAATCGCCGCCAGCCTCGTGCGCAAGGACATTGCCGGGGTAGGCAAGAAAGAGATCAAGAAGATGCCGGTCATCGGCCAGGTGATGGAGTTTGGCGGCACGGTACTGATTGACCGGGACAATGCGACCAGCGCGATCGAAGCCATGCAACCGCTGGTGGATGTCATGCGCGATGAGGGCAAGTCGGTGGTGATGGCCCCGGAAGGCACGCGCACGGTGTCCCCCAGGCTGGCGCCGTTCAAGAAAGGGGCCTTCCATTTGGCGATGCAGGCCGGTGTACCCATCGTGCCGATCGTTATTCACAACGCCCTGGATGTCGCGCCCAAGGGCGACTTCATTTTCCGCCCGGCGACCGTGGAGGTGGAAGTACTGCCACCGGTGGATACCAGTGACTGGACGGCGGCCACCATCAATAAACACGTGGCCGAGGTGCGCGCCATGTTCCTGGCGGCCCTGGGCCAGTCCGATAATGGCAAGCCTGCTTCGAAGAAAAAAACCAGCGCAAAAGTGAAGACCAGGTCGAAGGCGAAGGCCTCCACAAAAACTAAAGCCAAGACTAAAGCCTCTACCAAAGCCAAAGCCAGGACCACGGCCGCCACCAAAACAAAGGCCAAAACCAAGGCCGCGACCGAGTCGAAAGCCCGGACGAAGGCCGCAACCAAGGCGAAAGCCAAGACCAAGGTAAAGGCCAAGACCAAGGTAAAGGCCAAGGCAAAAGCCAAAGCCAAAGCCAAAGCGCAAACAAAGACCAGGACGAAAGCAGTAGCCGGCAGCAAGGCGCCGGCAAAGAAAAAGGCAGCGTCGAAAGCCCGGGCAGCCAGGCCCGCGGCGAAAGCCAAAACCGGCAAGGCACCTCGGGTAAAGGCCAGGCCCAAAAGCAGTGTCAGGCCGAAGGCGGCCGGTAACTCCTCATGACACCCATGCCCTGGCAGGCGACTGGCCAGCAGGATGTGCTCTATATCCTCGACGCCGCGCATCGGGTCGAGGAAGACCTGCTGCGCGGCTGGATTGAGGAGCAGCACCAGGCGGTGGGCTTTGCCGGGGAAGCCCGCTTCGTTGTGGTACCCATCGCCCGTAGCCCGGAGAACATTCCCACTCGCGCCCTGGGTGGCGCGCTCGATGTGCCGGCCGATACCCTGATCTTGCCAGTGCGCGTGGCCTGGATGAATTCCGTGGACCAGAAGTCCGTCACGCCACGCCTGCGTGACCTTGTCTGGGGTAACCCACGCAAGCCAGGCCAGGCCAGGGCAAGGCGCATCCTGCGCCGGCATCCCGAGCGCGCCCAGTGCGTGGCCGCGGATGGGGCGACCCTCGAAGAGCTTCGCCAACGCTATGCACGCAGCCGTGGTGAGACCGCGAACTCGAGCCAACTGGCCGATTTCGTGGCCGGGCAAGCGGGACTGGCCCTGGATATTGCCGTGCGCAAGTTGCGCGGCGGCCGCTACAAGGTGCCGCGCCAGGTCGCCAAGAACTTGCAGGCGACGCCGGCGTTCAGGGTCGGCCTGCAACAGCTGAGCGCGGAAGAGGGCCGGCCGATAGCCGACCTGCAGCGGGAAACCGCGGAGATCATGAAAGAGCTGATTTCTATCCCGCGCACCTTCTGGCTCGATGTGATGGGCATGCTCAATCGCAAGATTATCTCGCTGGGCTATGAAACCGACATCGTCGTCGACCAGGCCGGGCTGGAGCGGATTCGTACCGCTACCAGGCAGCACCCGACAGCGCTGCTATGGACTCACAAGACCCACGTGGATGGCTTTGCCATGCACTGGACCTTCTTCAAGAATGATTTCCCGGCACCGCATATCCTCGGTGGCGTCAACATGGCCTTCGGTGGCCTGGGCTTCCTCGCACGTCGCGCCGGGGCCATCTTTATTCGCCGCAGCTTCCAGGATAACCAGCTCTACAAGTACATCCTGCGCAGCTACATCGGTTACCTGCTGGAAAAGCGCTTCCCGCTGACCTGGGCTTTCGAGGGCACCCGCTCCCGGGTGGGCAAATTGATGCCGCCGCGTTACGGCCTGCTGAAGTACGTGATCGAGGCGGCCCACGCCAGTGACGCCGACAACCTGCATATCGTGCCCATCGCCATCAACTACGACCTCATTGGCGACGTCAAGGATTACGCCACTGAACAGGCCGGTGCCACCAAGCAGCCCGAGAGCCTGCGCTGGTTCATCGGCTACCTGCGCGGGCTGCGCCAGCCCATGGGCCGGATCTACATGGATTTTGGTGCCCCCGTGGTGCTGGAGAAAGCCCCGGACCCCAGCGATACCCTGGCCCTGCAGAAAGTGGCCTTCCAGGTGGGTGTCGAGGTCAACCGTGTCACCCCGATCACGCTCCCCTCGTTGGCGACCATGATCCTGCTGGGCGCGGCGCCGCGGGCCCTCACCGCCGCCGAGCTGACCCGTGAAATGGAGGCCTTGGTGGAGTGGGCGCGAGAGCGCGGCATTCGCATGACCAGCGATTTCGAGCCGGAGAACCGCGAGGCGCTGAATTCGCTGGCAGACACCCTGGTGGGCAATGGACTGATTACCCGTTACGACGGTGGGCCGGAGCGAGTCTACGCCATTACGCCGGAACAGGACGGCGTCGCCAGCTACTACCGCAACACCACCATCCACCACTTCGTGAACAAGGCCATTATCGAACTGGCGATGATGAAACTGGCCCAGTTCAGCGCGTCGAACCTGGAAGTTTTCTGGGCAGAAGCCGAGCGTTTACGCGACCTGTTCAAGTTCGAGTTTTTCTATGCACCCACGGCGGAGTTTCGCGATGATCTGCGCGCCGACCTGGCCCGCTATGATGCCGACTGGGAGCAGCGCCTGGACAGTGAGCCAGGCTACGCCCAACGGGTGATGGCGGAATACTACCCCATGGTGTCCCACTCAACGCTGCTGCACTTCGTGGACGGCTACCGGGTGGTGGCCGACGTTCTGGCCCTGCAGCCGGATGACGCGGGCCTGGATGAAAAGGAATGCGTGAACCAGGCGCTGGCCTATGGCCGCCAGGCCTATCTGCAGCGGCGTATCAGCTCCCAGGCTTCAATTGGCAAGCTGCTGTTCCAGAACGCCTGGAAACTGATGGACAACCGGGGCCTGGCCCAGGGTGGCGATGCCACGGTCGGGGAGAGGCGCCGGGAGGTGTCCCAGGACCTGCGGGAACTGGCTCACCGCATCGATATCGTTCGCACACTGGCACTGCCGAGGTAAGCCATGCAGCAGCTCAGCCCGCAGGATGCCCAGTTCCTGTATATGGAGTCCGAGGACAACCTCACTCACGTTACCAGCATCAATATCTTTGATCCTTCCACGGTTCCCGGCGGCAAGGTCGTCCGCTTCAAGGAGATCATTGCCCACGTCGAACAACGACTGGCGGCCAACCCCATGTTGCGCCGCAAGCTGGTGAGGGTGCCGCTGGAGCTGGATTACCCCTACTGGGCCGACGACGAATTCTTCGACCTCGAATACCACGTGCGCCACGGCCGCCTGCCGCGGCCGGGCGACTGGCGACAGTTCTGTATACACATGGCGCGTTACCACTCCCGGCCGCTGGACATGAACAAGCCCCTCTGGGAGCTCTACGTGCTTGAGGGCCTGGACGATATCGAGGGCTTGCCGCCCGGTTGTTACGCGGTCGCCATCAAAGTGCACCACGCGGCGGTGGACGGTGCTTCCCTGATTCGCTTCCTGATGTCACTGGTGGATATCGACAACAAGGGCACGCCGGTGGCGCCGCTGGAACTCAGCGATGCCGAAGACAGCCCGGCACCCAGCCTGCGTGACATGGCGCGCCGGGCTGCGGCCAATAACCTGCGCTCACCCGTGCGGATTGCCGACGCCATCCTGCGCAACACGCCTTTGATTGTCGATTCGGCGAAGGGCAGCCTTAGCCGGCGCAAGGGTGAGAAGCAGACCGTGCCAGCGACGCGCTTCAATACCCGGGTGTCACCGCACAAGATGTTTGATGCCACCGAGGTGGCCCTGGCGGACCTCAAGCGGATTCGCCAACTGGCCCCGGGGTCGACGATCAACGACGTAGTGCTGGCGATCTGCGCCGGCGGCCTGCGCGAGTACCTCTCCCATCACGACGAGTTGCCGGATGACCCACTGGTCGCCTGGGTGCCGATCAACGCGCGCCCCGGCGGTGCCGACGACCTGAGCGCGCCCGGCAACAACATCGCGGCCATGACCACCTCGCTTCACACTGACGAGCCCGACCCGGTAAAGCGCCTGCAGGCCGTGCATGCCTCGACCCGGCGCAGCAAGGAGGCGAAGTCCGGCGTGTCCGCCCGCCTGCTGACCGATATTACCCAGCATGTGCCGGCGGCGACCCAGGTGCTGGCCAGCCGCCTGATCCTGCAGCTCAGCCAGTCGGTGCGGGTCTGCAACCTGTTTATTTCCAATGTGCCCGGTCCGCAGTTCCCGGTGTATATGAACGGCGCCCAGCAGGTCGGAAGTTATGGCCTGGCGCCACTGGCGAATGGCATGGGCCTGTTTATCGGCACGCCCAGCTACAACGGCCGCATGAGTTTCAATGTGATTTCCAGCCGCGAGCTGTTGCCGGATATTCGCTATTTCACCGAATGCCTGGTGCGCTCCTTCGAGGGACTGCTGGCAGCCGCGGCAAAACTTGAGAAGAAGCCGGCAAGGAAGGCCAGGGCAAAGGCCGGCGCGAAGGCGAAAGCCAAAACCCGTTCAAAAGCCGGTCCGAGCAAAAAATCCGCTGCCAAAGCCAAGGGCAAGCCGAAAGCGAAGCAGACAAGCGCCGGGGCGAAGTCTGCGACCCGGCGCAGGGTCAAGCCAAAAAGCGCACCTGACAGCTAATAACAATAGTGAGGGAGAAATGACATGCAGCTAAGCGTGGGTCTACTCGGGGGCGGCTCCTGGGGCACAACAGTGGCGTCGCTGGTCGCGCGTAACACACGCGTTCAGCTCTGGGCGCGCGATGCGGAGACTGTGGCACAGGTCAACAATGAGCACCGCAACGAGAAATATCTGCCCGGCGCAAAACTGCCGGACAACCTGACGGCCACCACGGACCTGGCGGAAGCGGTGTCGGGCATCGATGTGCTGATCATGGGCATTCCTTCCCAGGGCTTCCGTTCCGTACTGGAACAGGTCAAGCCGCACCTGCGGGCCTGGGTGCCGGTGATCAGCCTGACCAAGGGCCTGGAACTCGATACCCGCAAGCGCATGACCGAGATTATCCAGGAAGTGCTGCCGGGCCACCCTGTGGGTGTACTGACCGGCCCCAACCTCGCCCGCGAGATCATGGCGGGGCAGGCCGCGGCCAGCGTGATCGCCATGGAGGACGAGATCATTGTCCAGGAGCTGCAGAACCTGTTTCGCTCCGGCCTGTTCCGCGTCTATACCAATGACGATGTGGTCGGCTGTGAACTGGGCGGCGTGCTCAAGAACATCATCGCCATTGCGGTGGGCATGGGTGATGGCCAGGGGGCAGGGGACAACACGCGGTCCGCACTGATCACCCGCGGCCTCGCTGAAGTGTCCCGGTTGGGGGTAGCCATGGGTGGCCGTGCGGAGACCTTTGCCGGTCTGGCCGGCATGGGCGACATGATTGCCACCTGCACCAGCCCGCAAAGCCGCAACCGTCACGTGGGGGTGGAACTGGGCAAGGGCCGGCATATCGATGAGATTATCGAGGAGATGGTCATGGTGGCAGAAGGCGTGAAAAGCGCGCCCGCGGTGATGGCGCTGGCGGAATCCCACGGCATTGATATGCCGATCGCAAGCGATGTGTTTCGGGTGGTCACCGGTGAGTCCAATGCCCGCCAGGCCTTCCGCGGGCTGCTGCGGGTTACGCCCGGCGCCGAGTCGGAGCCCGGTTGATGCAACACGGGGAAGCGACATTCAAGGGTGCCGGCGAGGCCGAGATTCACTTCCAGCAGTGGTCACCGGAGCGTGCACCGCGGGCGCTGATTGTGCTGGTGCACGGGGCGGCGGAACACAGTGGCCGCTACCGCCGCTTTGCCGAGCATTTTGTCAATGCAGGCTATGCCACGGCAGCGCTCGATCATATCGGTCACGGTCGCTCCGAAGGCCAGCGCGGCTATGTGGGCAACTTTGCCGAGTATGTCGAAACCCTCGACCGTTTCGTGCAGTTGCTGAAACAGGAGTTTCCGGACACCCCGATGATATTGCTGGGCCACAGCATGGGTGGCCTGATCGCCAGCTGTTACCTGCTGCAAAACCAGGATGACTTTGTCGGCTGCGTGCTATCGGGCCCGGCTATCAAGACTGACCTCGAGCCGCCCATCTGGCAGCGGCTGCTGATCCAGTTTTTTTCCATGGTGGCGCCGCGATTGGGCGTGCTGCAACTGGATGCCAACGGCGTCAGCCGCGATCCACTGGAGGTGCGTGAGTACCTGGACGATCCGCTGGTCTACGGCGGCAAGCTGACGGCGCGCAAGGTAGCCCAGCTATTCGCCGCCATGCAGTGGATCCAGGAGCAGGCCGCGGATATTCGCCTGCCCATGCTGTTGATGCACGGTGAGGCTGACAGCCTGACGTCGCCCGCGGGTTCAAAATTCCTGTACGAGCAGATCAGCTCGGAAGACAAGACCTTAAAACTCTACCCCGGCCTGTACCACGAAATCTTCAACGAACCAGAGCGAGCCCAGGTGTTTGCCGACCTGCAGGCCTGGCTGGACCCGCGGCTGGACCGTCGCGACCCGGACGCGAAGGATGAGGAGGTGTCTGTAGAGGATGAGGTGCCGGCAGCCGGCGCGGAACCCCTGGCCCATCAGGAACCTGGGGCCTCGGAACCCTATATTCTCTATGGCGGCGAGCTGTCTTATTACACGGGCAAGGCGCGCGCCTACCTACGCTTCAAGGGCCAGCCCTTCGAAGAACGCACGGCGACCCGCGAGGTCTACAAGCAGATTATCGTGCCGGCAGTGGGCGCGCCGATCATTCCGGTGCTGGCCGCGCCCGGCGGAGAACTGATTCAGGACACCACCGAGATTATCGACTTCTTCGAGGCACGGCACCCGCAGCCTTCGGTTTACCCGGGTGGTGCGCGCCAGAAACTGGTGGCGTTGATGCTGGAGCACTACGCTGACGAGTGGCTGATCCTGCCGGCCATGCACTATCGCTGGTCCTACGTCGATCAACAGTATGACTTCATCATGGGCGAGTTCGGCGCGCTCAGCGCACCGGAGGCCAGCCGCGAGGAGCAGATTGCCATCGGTGAGAAAACCTCGGCGCCGTTCCGGGGCAGTATTCCCATGCTCGGTGTCAACGAAGCCACCATTCCTGCCATCGAGAGCGAGTGGCACCGTCTGATGGCGCAGCTGGACACACACTTTTCCCAGTACCCGTTCCTGCTTGGCACGCGCCCAAGCATCGGCGATTTTGGTCTCATGGGGCCCCTGTATGCGCACCTTGGCCGTGACCCGGTACCGCGCGCCCTGATGGAAGAAAAGGCCCCGCGTCTCTACGACTGGGTCTGTCGGATGAATGCGCCGGCCGACTCGCCAGGCGATTTTCTGGCAGACGATGAAGTGCCGGACACCCTCTTGCCGGTGCTGGAAACCCTGGCCCGTGATTTCCTGCCGGATGTGCGCGATGTGATTGCACAGAATGCCAGCTTCATCAGCACCAGGCCCGGCGAGCCCATTCCCCGTTACCTGGGCATGCACGGTTTCCGCACCGGCAATGCAGAAGGCGAGCGGGTAGTTCACAGCTATTCCCAGTGGATGTTCCAGCGTGCCTTCGACCACTACCAGGGCCTGGCGGGAGCCGAGCGCGCATCAGCGGATGCCCTGCTGGAGACCGTCGGTGCACTGGACATCTTCCAGGCGCCGCTGCCGCACCGCGTTAAACGCCAGCCCGGCCAGCTCGAACTGGTGGAAGACAGCCAGCACAACTCTTAAGGACCCAATGCATGAGCAACTACCGTGAAATCCAGGTGAAACGCGACAATATCCTCGACACCCGTGAGCTGGAGCTGCCCCAGGCAGCGTTGGCCGAGGGCCAGGTGCGGGTGAAAATCGACAAGTTCGCACTGACCGCGAACAACGTCACCTACGCTGTGGCCGGAGACATGATCGGTTACTGGAACTTCTACCCGCGCGAAGAGGGCTGGGGTGTGGTGCCGGTGTGGGGTATTGGCGAAGTGGTGGAAACCGCGCACCCCGGTATTGCCTTGGGCGAGCGCCTCTACGGTTTCTATCCCATGGCCGGAGAGGTGGTACTGAGTTTCGACAACGCCGAGCCGGATACGCTGATGGAAAGCTCTCCCCATCGGCAGGAATTGCCGGCGACCTACAATGCCTATCGCCGCACTGCGGCAGACCCGGAGTTCCTGCAGCAGATGGAGGCGCAGCGCTGCATCTTCTTCCCGTTGTTTGCGACGTCGTACCTGCTCTACGACTTCCTGCTCGACAATGCACTGTTCGGTGCCAGCCAGGTGCTGGTGGGTAGTGCCTCTTCGAAGACTGCTTACGGTATGGCCAAGCTGTTGCACGGGGATGACTCATTGAACGCGCGTGTTATAGGCCTCACCTCGGCGGGCAATATGGAATTCGTGAAATCCCTGGGCTGCTATGACGACGTGGTCTGCTACGGCGACGAGAGTGAGCTGGATGCGAGCGTGCCTGCAGCCTACGTGGATATGTCCGGCAATAGCGAACTCACCGCCGCAATCCACAATCACTTCGGTGACCAGCTGAAGGTGAGTACGGCGGTCGGCGCCACGCATTGGCAATCTTTTGGCGGGGACACCTCCGCGCTACCCGGTCCGCGCCCGGAAATGTTTTTCGCGCCATCGCAGATCGAGAAGCGCGATGCGGAGTGGGGCAGGGGTGAAGTGTTGCGGCGCGCCGGTATAGCGATGGCAGAACTGGTCCGCGACGTCAGCGCCAGCGTGACCATTGAACACATGGAGGATGTAACGGCCGCAGCATCCGCCTGGCGCGACCTGGTAGAAAACCGGGTCGCCCCCACGCGCGGGCTGATGGCCTCGCTATAAACCGCCTGCCTGAAACTAAAAGGCCGCCAGCCCGCGGCTGACCAGCACCACCTCTTTGCTATTGGCGGGCAGGGAGATGATGGTGCCATCCTGTCCCAGCGTATAGCGCGGGAAGATCACGTCCACGCCGTCCAGCCAGGCGGCATCCAACCCCGGCAGCGGTAGCGCGGGCACGATGTGATAGAACAGCAGGTGTTGAACGGCGGCATCCCTGGCGGTCTCGGCCGCCTCCAGCGGGCTGGCGTGGTAGTCGAGTATGTCCTCGGTGATCTTCGCAACATTCTGGTTGTTGGTAATCGTGGCGGCGCGATTGACGATGCCTACCAGCTCCGGGGACAGTGCTTCATGCACCAGCAGGTCGGCGCGCGCTGCCATCTGCTCGAGGTTGTAAGATTTTGCCGTATCGCCCGAAATCACTACCCTGCGGCCTTCGTAGCTGACACGGTAGCCCACCGCGGGCGACACCGGTGCGTGATCGACCCGGAACGCCTCGATGGTCACCCCGTCTTTTGCAAAGACCCGGGCGGCGTCTCCGTCCAGCGGTGTCGGGAATGCGCGCGGCACCATGCCAGCACCTGACAGTGGCGCAACGGCATCACCGTGGTGGGTGTTGCGGTAAACGGCATCCCGTTCATAGGCCTTGTTAAAACCCGCGACGATGTCGGTGACGCCGGGCGGCGCGTAAACGGGTAGTGGGAAACTGTGATTGCCCTGCACCCAGCGCAGGGTGGCGATCTCGCCCAGGCCATCGATGTGGTCAGAGTGGAAGTGAGTCAGGAATACCGCTTCGATATTGCCCAGCGGATAGCGCAACAGGCCCAGGTTGCGAGCGCCGTTGGTGCCGGCATCAAAGATGAAGATACGCTCACCGGCAATCACGGCAACGCAGGGCCCTGAGCGCAGGCGGTCGGGCAGGGGGCCGCCGGCCCCGCACAGCACCACGTGCAGGCCCGGCCCCAGGTCCTGCAGGGGTGTGTCCAGCATCGCACTCAGGGCACCGCGTTCCATCACGTTGCGGGAGATATCTGCGCGCTTGAACCAGGCGGGTACCGCGGCAATGGCCAGCAGCAGGAAAAGCAGGATCAGCAGTCGTGTCATCAATGGTCCTTGGTAGGCGATTGTTATTGTATTCAGGTGAAGTGCAGTTCGCCGTGCACCGCGTCACGATACAAGGCTGCGAGGTCATCTGCCGTCATCGGTCCCGCGTTGCTGGGAGTCGACGGGTCGGCGAGGGCGGCGACGCCAACCTCTGCGGCGTCGGTGCTATCGAGCTCGAATGCTGCCAGTGAGTGCGGAATCTCCAGGGCTGCGCGGAAGGCCAGCAGCTCGTCCACCAGGTCGGCGGTGGTGGAGCCGGCAATACCCAGTGCCTGGCACAGGCCGGGCATACGCGTCTCCAGGTAGCGCGCATTGCGCGCCACCCCAAACGGCAGGACCACGGCGTTGGTCAGGCCATGGTGCAAGTTATGGCGTGCGCCGATCACATGGGATACCGAGTGAATTGAGCCCAGGCCCTTCTGGAAGGCAGTGGCACCCATGGAGGCAGCCACCAGCATATGGCCACGCGCCGCCAGGTCAGTGCCATCTGCGACAGCGCGCGGCAACCACTCTCGCACCATGCGCATTGCTTCCAGCGCAATGCCTTCCGCCATCGGGTGAAAACCGGGCGCGCACCAGGCTTCCAGGGCGTGGACGAAGGCGTCGATACCCGTCCAGGCGGTGATGCTGGGCGGTAGCCCGACGGTAAGAGTGGGATCGGAGATGACCAGGCCCGGCATCATGGCCGGGTGGAAGATGATCTTCTTGGTGCGGCTGTCCTCGTCGAGGATGACAGCGGCGCGGCCCACCTCCGAGCCGGTGCCGGCGGTGGTGGGAATGGCAATGATCGGAGCGATCACGTCGGGATTGGCCTGGCTCCAGTTGTTGCCGATATCCTCAAAAGCCCACAGCGGTTGGTCCTGGCGCGCCACCAGGGCGATGGACTTGGCCGCGTCCAGTGCTGAGCCGCCACCCAGTCCGATCACTCCGTCGCAGTCTCCATCATGGAATACCTGCACGCCGCCATCGACGTGGCGCCCCGCGGGGTTGCCATCCACGTCACTATGAAAGGCGACTGACAGACCCGCGCCCTCGAGCAGTTCACGGGCGCGAGACACAAAATCCAGTGCTGCCAGCCCACGGTCGGTCACCAGCAGTGGGCGCGAAAGGCCCAGTGAGCGGCAGGCTTTCGGGATATCCTCGAGTCGGCCGTTCCCGAACCACATGCGAGTCGGGTAGTGCCAGTTGGTGGTGGGCAAGCTCATCTAGATGATTTCAAAGTAGCGCTTGAGCTGCCAGTCGGTGACGGCCTTGCGCTGTTCAGCGTCCTCCCACTCCCGGGTGTAGGCATAGTGGTCGACGAAGGTATCGCCAAACAACGCGCGCGCAGCCTGCGACTTGCGTAACCTGCCGGCGGCCTCACTGAGGGTGGCGGGTAGCTGCAGCGCCCGTGGGAAACGCCCGCTGTAGGCGTCACCCGCAAAGGCGGCGCCCGGTTCCACCTGGTGTTCGATGCCCCAGAAGCCCGAGGCAAAGGCGGCAGCCAGTGCCAGGTAGGGGTTGATATCGGCAGCGGCAATCCGGTACTCCACGCGCTGGGCCTGCGGAGATCCGGGAATGGCGCGCAGCGCGCAAGTACGGTTGTCGATGCCCCAGGTCGCTGCCGTGGGGGCCCAGAAACCGGGTACCAGGCGCGTATAGCTGTTGCAGGTGCCGGCCACCAGGCACAGCAATTCGGGCAACAGCTTCTGCTGGCCGCCGATAAACCAGCGCATGGTGTCGGACATATTGTGGGGCTGGCTGTCGTCGTGGAATACCGGATTGCCCTCCCGGTCCTGCAGGGACAGGTGCAGGTGGCCGGACTGGCCCGGGTAATCGCCTGACCAGCGCGCCATGAAGGTGGCCATCAGCCCCTGTTGCTGCGCCAGCACCTTGGTAAAGGTCTTGAACAGGGTAGCGTTGTCGGCCGCGCGCAGCGCCGGACCGTGCTCCAGCGCGGCCTCCAGCACGCCGGGGCCGGTTTCCGTGTGCAGGCCTTCCAGCGGCATGCCCATGCCCGCGCACATCGCCATCAGTTGGTGATAGAAATCTGCATGGGTGGAATTGCGCAGCACGGAATAGCCGAAATTCCCCGGCGTCATTGGCTGCGGGTTGCGGTAGCCCTTGTCCTGCAGGCTGTCCGGCGTTTCGTCAAACAGGAAAAACTCGAACTCAGCGGCGGCGGTGGCGGTAAAGCCCAGGGATTCTCCATGGTCCAGTACCCGCCGCAGCAGCGCCCTTGGGCAGACTGCCGAGGCTTCGTGGCCGGAGAAATCCGCCAGGAACAGGGCGCTCTGGTGATCTTCGAGGGGTAGCGGCCGACAGCTTGTGGGCTCTATCGTCGCCCAGGCATCCGGGAAGGCGCGCGCCCAGCCGGTATAGGAGTCCTCGGCGTAGAGCTCATCGGCCGAATCCCAGCCGAAGATCACATCGCAGAATCCGAAACCCTTTTCCAGTGCCGAAAGAAACTTCTTGCGGCTGACGTACTTGCCGCGCATGACGCCATCGAGGTCTGTGACTGCCAGCTTGATGTTCTCAATGCCGGCCTCGCGAACGAACGAAGCCGCACTTTCACTGTCAATTACATTCCTTGCATCCACAGGCGGCCCTTTTTGCTATTGGTGTCGTCGTTGAACGGAAGCCTCGCTATCATAGACTTATGCTAGATACACGACCACTGCTCCTCGAATCCGACTTCCCGGAGATTCATCGCCAGCAGATCAGCACGCTGCAGGTGAACCTGGGCTACCGCTGCAATCTCAGCTGCGTGCATTGTCATGTCAATGCCGGGCCGACCCGTACCGAGGAAATGGCTGCGGATACCGTGGACCAGCTGATTGAGCTGCTGGATGTGTTGACGCCCGCCACCCTCGACCTGACCGGTGGCGCGCCGGAGCTCAACCCGCATTTCCGCCGCCTGGTGCGCGCCGCGCGGGAGCGGGGTATCGAAGTCATCGACCGCTGCAACCTGACGATCCTGTTCGAGCCCGGCCAGGAAGACCTGGGCCAGTTTCTTGCCGAGCAGGGCGTAGTGATCACGGCGTCCCTGCCCTGCTACCTGGAGGAGAACGTCGAGCAGCAGCGCGGCAAGGGTGTTTACAACGACAGCATTCGCGCCATCCGGTTCCTCAACGATCTCGGTTACGGCGCTGCGCTGGAACTCAACCTGGTCTATAACCCGGTGGGCCCGGTGCTACCACCTCCGCAGGACGGCCTCGAGGCGGACTACAAGAGGGAGCTGGCGGAGCGCTACGGCATTTCCTTCAACCAGCTCTTCACCATCACCAATATGCCTATCAGCCGTTTTGGCGCAGTATTGCTGTCCCAGGGCCAGTACTACGATTACATGCACCTGCTGCGTGACAGCTTCAGCGCCGCCAACCTCGATACTGTGATGTGTCGCAGCCTGGTAAGCGTGGACTGGCAGGGCAACCTCTATGATTGTGACTTCAACCAGATGCTGGAAATTCCGCTGCTGGCCAGTGATCGCCGCCGCCACATCCGCGACCTGCTGGTAGATCCCTCGCTGGCAACTACCCGCATTACCACCGGCGAGCACTGCTATGGCTGCACGGCCGGGCAGGGCAGTAGCTGCGGCGGCGCCCTGGAGAGTTGAACAGGCCCTCGCTAAGCCTGGTAATACCTGTATTGAATGAGGCGCCGGAGCTGGCGTCGCGGCTCGATGCGCTGCACGCCTGGCGGGCGAATGCCGAGTTGATTGTGGTCGACGGCGGCAGCGAGGATGACAGTCGCAAGCTGGCAGCAGCGCGGGTGGACCGCGCACTGGAGGCACCGCGCGGCCGCGCCACTCAGCAGAACGCGGGTGCTGCAGCGGCGGCCGGCGGCTACCTGCTGTTTCTGCACAGTGATACCCGCCTGACGATCACCCCGGCCGATTTGTTCGACCGGCTGGGTGCAAGGCCGCCATGGGGTTTCTTCGACGTGAGGCTGACAGGTGCTGACTGGCGTTTTCGCATTATCGAACGTTTCATGTGCTGGCGTTCGCGGCTGACACATGTGGCGACCGGTGACCAGGCGCTGTTCGTGCGCCGCGACCTGTTCGAAGCGCTGGGTGGCTTTGCCGATATACCGCTGATGGAAGACGTGGAACTCAGCAAACGCCTGCGCCGGGTATCCGCCCCCGAGGTGCTATCGCCACCGGTGGTGACATCCAGCCGCCGCTGGGAACAGCGTGGGGTATTGCGTACCGTGATGCTGATGTGGGAGCTGCGGCTGCGTTACTGGCTGGGCGGGTCACCGACAGCACTGGCGCGGCGCTATCGTGGCTGAGTTGCTGATTGCCCAGTTGGCGCGGGCGCCGGAAGTGGGCAGGGTGAAAACCCGCCTGTTCCCGGCCCTGGAACCAGCGCGGGCGGCAGACCTGCATGCGGCCATGGTGCTGTATATCTGCCGGCGCCTGGCGCCCGCGGGCCACTTGCAGCTCTGGGTGGAGGGCGCCGTGACGGACCCGCTGTTCGATCGGTGCCTGGACAGCGGGGCGCGAAGCCTGCACCAGCAGTGTGGGGACGATCTCGGCAGGCGCATGGCCCATATTGTGGATGCTGGTCTATCGACTGCGGCGGGTGTCATCCTGGCGGGCAGTGATGCCCCGGGGCTTGGTCCCGGTCACGTCGCCGCAGTGGCCCGGGCGCTGCAGTCGTCGCACGCTGCATTCGTGCCGGCGTTGGATGGCGGCTATGTCATGCTGGGTGTGTCGGCCCGCTGCCCGGAGCTGTTCAAGGATATTCCCTGGGGTACCGACCGGGTGCTGGCGCTGAGTCTTGCGGCCCTTGAGAGTGCTGGCAGGCGCGCCGCAGTGCTCGATCCCGTGCCCGATATCGACAGGCCCGAAGACCTCCGACACCTGCCGGATGACCTGGTTTGGTAGTGACCTCAAGCGCTCAGGCGCTGATCGAGGTTTCCTCGCGCTGGGGTGATGCCAGCGGCTTGGAGCGCTCGTACAGCAGGAACGCTATTGCCGTGCAATAACTCAGGTTGGTCTGCAACTCTTTGTCCGGGTCGCTGAGAAAGGCGCGTTGGCTGGCCAGTCCACGGACCCGCGATGCCAGGTCCGGGTGGAATGCCAGGTGGTTGTCCCAGATATCCCGGTGCTGCTTTGGCGTGATGTGGAAGATGCCGAGGCCGTCATTGCGAGCGGAAAACAGGCCAAGGTCGGGCGCGTTGGTTGCAGCAGAGAGCAGGAAGGCTTCGGTGTCAGGATTCCACACCCCCAGGTATTGCAGGGTGGGCTGGATTACCTGGTCCTTCAGGTGTTCCACCGTTACGTACATAAATCCCCCATTCAGACAGTTCATGCGGTTCATACATGCCATGACATGTCTGCGAGCGCCCGGTGATCGCCAGGTAAAGGGGATACCGGCGGTCCAGGCGCTGGTCCATTCAGGGTGGATACCGGTTTGCCGGAATCCACGGTCCATCATGTTTCTTTTTGTGTCTTTTTCTTGTTGTACTTTTTTCAACGAGCTCGCCGAACTCAACGAGCTTTAACAAGCTACTTGTACAACGTACCAATGGTCTGGCAGGGTGTTCAGGCCTGCCTTCGTGGCCGTTAGCCTGTTGTTTTTATTATGGTTTCGATTTAAACACAGCCACCTGTGCATGGCTACATAAAGATCACACCATCAGAACCGTGCTTTCTAGCCGCCTGCCAGCTTGACGGTATAACCGCGTTTCTCCAGTTCCTGCCGTACCGTGTCGCGGGCATCGCCCTGTATTTCGATGCTGCTGTCGCGGGTGCTGCCGCCTACACCACAGCGCTTCTTCAATTCCTTGGCCAATGCCTTCAATTGATCGGGCGGCAACGGCAGTCCGTCTATCACTGTGACCGCCTTGCCCCCGCGGCCCTTGGTTTCCCGCCGGATACGCACCACACCGTCGCCGGTGCCGGCAGGGCGGGCCTTGCCGCAGACACACTGTGCCACGGCACGTTGGCACTGTGGGCACAGGCGGCCGAGTTCGGTGGAGTAAACAGGGCGAGTGTCACCGCGTTTTGAGCGGGCCATAACGGCTATCCCGTGGTCAGTGGAGCGCCGCTATAATAGCGCCGCCGCTAGGCGTCAAACCAGAGCCGCGGCAGGGCAGACAGTCGCTCAGCGAGAGGTGGAAGACGATGAGCCAGGAACACCAGTGGCGTGAGCTGCAGCAACAGGTGGTGGAGTTACAGACCCAGGTAGCTTTCCAGGAGCAGGCCGTGGCGGACCTCAGCGAAACGCTGGCCAGCCAGCAACGCGACCTGGTGGCGATGCAACGTGAGTGGGCTGCGGTGAAACAACAATATGCCAGCTTGCGGGAGCAACTACCCGAGGGGACCCTCGCCGATGAGAAGCCGCCGCATTACTAGCTCGTGGCCGTTGTGCCCGGAGGAGATCAGCTCAGGGCCTCCACATCTTCCGCCTGGGGGCCCTTGTCACTGTTGACCACGTTGAAAGCGACACGCTGACCATCGCGCAGCAGGCGCCGGTCCCGGCTGGGACCTCGAACAGACCGGAAGTGGACAAAAATCTCCTCGCCGTTCTGGCGGCGGATGAAGCCAAACCCCTTGCTGACGTTAAACCACTTGATTTCACCTTCCTCGCGTCCTCCGGTGGCTGCCTGGGCGGGCTCCAAAGGCGCGTCGGATGATCTTGCTGCCAGCAGCGGCGCCGCACAGCAGGCCGCTACAAGGACCAGCGTCAGCAATAGCGGTTGTTCTACCAACCTGAAGTAGACGGCCATGAAAGTGGCGACCAGTGCGGCGGCAATGGCGATCAGTAGCTGCGAGGATAGGCTCATGGGGGTGTCCGTTCAGGCTGTGCGCGTCACTATACCGAAATCGTTTTGCTGCGTGTGGCCGGTGTGCAACCTGGCTGACAGGCTGGAAGCGAACCCGCCGGCTGCCCCTGGGGAGTGCAAGAATTAGGGGAAAAGGGAACCCATGCTGCGGTGAACACCGCAGCGGGAAATGCTGGCCCGGCACAAACAGCGCCGGACGCTGCGAGAGGGCGAGGCGCCGGCTGTGTAGCCTTTGCCGCGCTCGGCGTCGAACTCTTCTAAGGTCTCTAGACCTTAGCTACGTCTTCCGCCTGCAGCCCCTTGGGGCCCTCAACGATCGTGAATTCGACTTCCTGTCCTTCATTCAGGGTGCGATAACCATCGCCCTGGATGGAACGGAAGTGTACAAAGACATCTTCGTTGCTGTTCTCATCCCGGGTGATAAACCCGAACCCCTTGGCATTGTTAAACCACTTTACGGTGCCAGTTACCCGCTCACTCATACCACTCATCCTCGACTTGTAGCCCTTTCTTCGTTGTTATATCCAGCGGCGGTGTTGCAGTGTTTTAGTACTTGTCCGCTTCTGGAACTTGTATTCCTGTCATCGAGGGTCGGCCCGAAGGCCTGTGTCTGCGTATTTCGCGCGGTGTTGCTCGCGCTATACGCTTTTTATCGCGCTACATGCGCTGTATTTGTTCTACCTGTACCTGCAGCTTCTCCAGTGCCTGCTGCTGGCTATCCAGTTTCTGCCGCTCCTTCTCTACGACCGCGGCCGGAGCCTTGTCGATGAATGCGGCATTGGAAAGCTTTTGCCTGACTCTCTGCGCGTCCTTATCCAGCTTGTCGATTTCTTTGGCGAGGCGCGCGAGCTCAGCTTCGCGATCAATAAGGCCCGCCATAGGGACGAGGATTTCGAGATTGTCTACCAGTGCCGCTGATGCTGCCGGCGCTTCTTCACCGTCTTCAAGAAAGCGGATTTCAGACAGCTTTGCGAGCTTGGTTAAATACTGTGCGTTGTTGTCCAGCCTGTTTTTATCATTATTGTTTCCGTTGCGCAGCAGTACGGGAATTTCCTTACCCGGCGGGATAGCCATTTCCCCGCGGATATTCCGCACGCCCACAATTACAGCTTTGAGCCATTCTATATCCGCTGTCGCGGAGGTGTCTATTTTTTTGTCTTCAGCCAGCGGGTAGGGCTGCAGCATGATTGTGTCACCCGCGCGACCCGCCAGTGGCGCCACGCGCTGCCAGATTTCTTCTGTGATGAACGGCATCAGCGGGTGGGCCAGGCGCAAGGCCGCCTCCAGTACCCGGATCAATGTGCGACGGGTACCGGTCTTCAGCGCCTCGCTGGCGCTGTCGTCCCACAGGGTGGGTTTGGAGAGTTCGAGATACCAGTCGCAGTACTCGTTCCAGATAAACTCGTAGATCGCCTGCGAGGCCAGGTCGAAGCGATAATTGCCAATGGCGCGCTCTACCTCGGCTTCGGTTTCCTGCAGGCGGGAGATAATCCAGCGTTCAGCCAGGCCCAGCTCAAAGGCCTCGTCGCGGGCGCCGCAGGCTGCATCCTCGCAGTTCATCAACACGTAGCGGGCGGCGTTCCAGATCTTGTTGCAGAAGTTGCGAAAACCCTCAATGCGGCCCACGTCGAACTTGATATCGCGGCCGGTGGAGGCCAATGAATAGTAGGTGAAGCGCAGCGCGTCCGTGCCATAGGCGGCAATGCCGTCGGGAAACTCCTTGCGGGTCATTTTCTCGATCCTGGCGGCCAGCTTCGGCTGCATCATGCCGGAGGTGCGCTTCTCGATCAGCGGTTCGAGTTCGATGCCGTCGATCAGGTCGATCGGGTCCAGCACATTGCCCTTGGACTTGGACATTTTCTGGCCGTGGCTGTCGCGCACCAGGCCATGCACATAGACCTTGTGGAAGGGGACCTCGTCACGGAAGTGCAGGGTCATCATGATCATCCGGGCCACCCAGAAGAAAATGATGTCAAAACCTGTCACCAGCACACTGCTGGGGTGAAAGATGGCCAGATCTTCTGTCTCTTCGGGCCATCCGAGCGTGGAGAATGTCCACAGGGCTGAGGAAAACCAGGTGTCCAGCACATCTTCGTCCTGGCGCAGGCTGACATCGGCGGCAATGTTGTTGGCCTCGCGCACGGTGGCCTCGTTTTCACCGACGTAGACGTTGCCTGCATCGTCATACCAGGCGGGAATCCGGTGACCCCACCAGAGCTGGCGCGATACACACCAGTCCTGGATGTCGCGCATCCAGGCAAAATAGGTGTTCTCCCACTGCTTCGGCACAAATTCGATATCGCCGCTTTCCACCGCGGCGATGGCCGGCTGGGCAAGCGTCTTGGCATCCACGTACCACTGCCAGGTCAGATAGGGTTCGATCACCACGCCGGACCTGTCGCCGCGCGGTACCTTGAGGGTGTGATCTTCGATCTTCTCCAGCAGGTTCAGCGACTGAAGATCCTCAACAATCCGTGCCCGCGCCTCGAAGCGGTCCAGGCCTCGGTAGGCTTCCGGTGCGTTGTCGTTGATGGCCGCGTCGACGGTGAGGATGTTGATGACTTCCAGCCCGTGCCGCTGGCCCATGTCCCAGTCATTGAAATCGTGGGCGGGCGTAATCTTTACGCAGCCGGTGCCGAACTCACGGTCCACGTACTCATCGGCGATGATAGGAATCCGCCGACCGGTGAGAGGCAAGTCGACGGTGCTGCCCACCAGGTGACTGTAGCGTTCGTCGTCGGGGTGCACAGCCACCGCGCTGTCGCCGAGCATGGTCTCCGGCCGGGTAGTGGCTACCACCAGGTGACCCGAGCCGTCACTGAGGGGGTAGCGCAGGTGCCAAAGCGAACCCTGTTCTTCCTCGGAAATCACCTCCAGGTCCGAGATGGCGGTGTGCAGGGCCGGGTCCCAGTTGACCAGTCGCTGGCCGCGATAGATCAGGCCTTCCCGGTGCAGGCGGATGAAGACTTCCTGGACTGCGGCAGACAGACCCGGGTCCATGGTGAAACGCTCCCGGGACCAGTCCATAGATGAGCCGAGTCGGCGCAGCTGGCGGGTGATCGTGCCACCGGAGTGCTCTTTCCAGTCCCAGACCTTGTCGACGAACTTGTCCCGCCCCAGTTCGTGCCGATCGGTACCGGCGGCTTCAAGCTGACGTTCCACCACCATCTGGGTAGCAATGCCCGCATGATCGGTGCCGACCTGCCACAGCGTGTTGTAGCCGCGCATCCGGTGATAGCGGATCAGTGCATCCATGATCGCCTCCTGGAAGCCATGCCCCATGTGCAGGCTGCCGGTGACATTGGGTGGCGGGATCATGATGGAGTAGGGCGTGCCTTCGCCGCTGGGGGCGAAATAGCCGGAGGCCTCCCAGTGTTCGTACCACCGGGATTCGATGTTCGCGGGCTGGAAAGTCTTGTCCATGAAGGTTTGCGGCTGCTCTGAAAAGCGCGCGATTATATCAGAGATCGCGCTTCTCGATGGGGTAGCCGAAGTGTTTGTAGCGCTTCCAGGAATCGCGCAGAGGCTCGCGAACTGAAGGGTCCTGCACAACAATTTCCAGCACCCTTTCAAAGCGCCCGACGAAGTCGGGCACCGCGAGATCGAGGTTGATCATCAGGTCGTGATGCTCACCGGGATCGGCACCCCAGCCGATAGCCAGCTGCTTGGCGTCGTCGCTGCCCAGCAAGCCGTGGGGCAGGAAGCTCTGGCGACGGTAGCTCCACAGCAGCTCGTCCATGGCGCGGGCGGTCTGCTCGTCACCCGTGTGAAGGTACACCCGGTGGCCCTCGCGGAATGCCTTCTCCGCCAGGCGGCAGGCGAAGCGCTGGCGCTCCCCCGGATCCTGCTGGGGGAGCACGTAGAAATCAACACGGGTCATTCCGGTGCCCCTGATCGAGCAAGCGCTAGCCCAGCTTCACGCCGGCGCGGTCCAGCAGGTAGTGGCTGAGCATGCCGACCGGACGCCCGGTTGCGCCCTTGGGGGCGCTGTCCCAGGCGGTGCCGGCGATGTCCAGGTGGGCCCACTTGTACTTCTTGGTGAAGCGGGCCAGGAAGCAGGCGGCCGTGATGCTGCCGCCGCCCGGGCCGCCGATGTTCTGGATATCGGCGAAGGGCGAGTCAATCTGCCTCTGGTAGTCGTCCCACAGGGGCATGCGCCAGGGGCGATCGTGGCTGCTGTCGCCGGCGGCGGTGAGTTGCTCCGCCAGCTTGTCGTCGTTGGCGTACATGCCGTGCGCGTGTGAGCCCAGCGCCACGACGCAGGCGCCGGTGAGGGTGGCTATGTCGATGACTGCGGCGGGCTTGTAACGTTCCGCGTAGGTTAGCGTGTCGCACAGCACCAGGCGGCCCTCGGCATCGGTGTTGAGAATCTCGATGGTCTGGCCGGACATGCTGGTGACCACGTCACCGGGCTTGGTGGCCTTGCCGCTGGGCAGGTTCTCCGAGGCGGCGACCAGCGCCACCACATTGATCGGCAACTTCATGGCAAGCACGGCGTTCATGGTGCCGAATACGCTGGCCGCACCGCACATATCGAACTTCATCTCGTCCATCTTGGCGCCGGGCTTGAGGCTGATACCGCCGCTGTCAAAGGTAATACCCTTGCCGACCAGCACATAGGGCTTCTTGGACGCCGCCGCCCCCTTGTACTGCATCACAATCAGCTTGGCCGGCTGTTCGCTGCCGGCGCTGACCGACAGGAAAGAACCCATGCCCAGTTCGCGCATCTGCTTCTCTTCAAGAATGCGCGTGGTCAGCTTGTTATTGCCCCTGGCCAGCTTCTTCGCCTCGTTCGCGAGATAGCTTGGCGTGCAGATGTTGCCCGGCAGGTTGCCCAGTTCGCGGGCGACATTAATGCCCTCACCGATGTGTTTGCCCAGTTTGAGGGCGCGGTTGGCGGCGGCGGTCTTGATGGCCTCGCCACAGTTGACCTGCAGGCGGGTCGTGGCCAGCCCGGGACGCGGCTTACTCAGGGTTTCCGTGTACTGGTAGCTCGCTGCCTCGGCGCTGCGTGCCAGCTGTTCGAGGAGAGCGCCCATGGGGACCGCATCGCAGGCCAGTTCTTCGGCGTGCAGGATAGCGTCTTTTGCCTTGCAGGACTTGAGACCCTTGATCACGGCGGCCACCACTTTGCGCACCGCCCCTGCATCCAGCTTGTTGCGGGCGCCTGCCCCGACCAGCAGGATGCGCTGCACGCCCTTGCTGTCCCCGGTATGGAGCAGCAGGGTGTCACCCGCATTGCCGCCGATATCACCGGCGGCGACCGCGGCGCTGACGATGCCCTTGTAGCGCTTGTCGAGCTGTTTGGCGGCAGCGCTGAGCTGCTTGCGGGGGTAAACGGGAGCGATTGCGCAGGCGGTTTTGGCAGCGCCGGCATCCTTGAGGGTCTTGGCAGACAAATCCATGGCAAATTCCTTAAGCTTGATCCATAAAGTCCAGAATTTTATGATGAAAGTGACGTGCGCTGCGAGCGTGCGTCGCCCGAGCGGAACATCGCTATACTTTTGGTGGAAGTTCGGAGGAGACCAGGAAGTCGTTAGCGCCATGTTTGTAAGCTGGTTCGCGCCAAGGTACGGCCGTCAACCCAATCCCCTACGCTCTCTGCTGGCGGTGCTCTGCCTTGCGCCACTACTGTCCGCATGCAGGCTCGAGTTTATTGTGCAGGGGGAAGGTTTCCTGTTGGCTACCTCCAGCGGGGCTATCTACCGCCAGGGCACAGCGATCGACTTCAAGGCGGCCTATAGTGAGACGTTCCGGGCCGTGCCGCACCCGGGCTACAGTTTTGCCGGGTGGGGTGGTCTTTGTGGTGCTCGCCTGGCGGATTGCCCCATCGTCATCACTCCCGAGCTACTGGAGTTCGATATTGTTGGCACGCTCGAGCCCAGCTTCGTGCCCTACAATGGTCCTCTCCGTTTGGTCAGAAGCAGTGCCTGCAGTTCGCCAACACCTGCGACCGGGATTTTCACGATTCCGTTGGACAGCCTTGATATCGATGGCGTGGCTTCCAAGGATGCCGCGCTCCAGGTTTATCTCACGACGCCGGACCTGTCTTTCTGGCTATTCGGAGAGGAAACCCCGGACGGGTTCGTTTTTAATCTTCCCGACTCGCTGCTCACCTATCAGGACCTTCGGATCGTGGTTTCTGCCATCGATGGTAACGGTGTGTTGGCGAGCGTCGCCCAGGCTTTCTGATTTTCTGGCGGCTGACTCTGCATCAGCCTCTACTCTGCATACTTGCAGATGATCAGCAAACTCCGCGAGCCGGCTGAACTACCCGGCGTTTACTGATTCTTCCTCTACGTCACCGTGTTTGCGCGGCCTGGGCAGCAGTTCCAGTTCAGTGCGGGAAACATAGTCGTGCCAGCAGCGTCCATTGCGGTCCACCAGGCTCCACAGGTAGCCGGCGCCGACGGGGATCATTGAAATCGCCGCACCCAGGCAGCGCAGCATTGCCTGTTTGGCGTCAATCGATTTTCCGTCGAAGCTGCGCAACCTGAGCCGCCAGGCCTGCATGCCCAGGGTCTGGCCCTTCTGCAACCAGAAGTAACTGTAGAAGCCGACGATGCAGCCGACAGTCAGCACCTGTACCAGCCAGGGGGGCAAGGTCGCACTGTAGTCCTGGCCGCCAGGGTCGCCACTGATGGCCACGGCAATGCCAGTGGCCGCGGCCACTACCGCCATGATCATCGGCAGCACCAGGAAGGTGTCGTAGAGCATGGCGGCCAGGCGGCGAAGCAGGCCCGGGCGTTCGAACTGTTGCATGGGTGGAAGAGTTCTCCTTGTGCTCAGCAGGTGCTCGCTTTCGCTGTGCCACTGCCGTGATAAAGTCGCTGCATGGACGTATTGCTGGTCGAAGACGACAACCGGGTCGCAGATTATATCTGCGAGGGCCTGGGCAGTGCAGGTATTCGAGTGCAGCGTGCCGAAGACGGCACCAGCGGCCTGCAGCTCGCCCGTGATGGGCGTTTTGACGTCATGGTGTTCGATCGTATGCTGCCGGGCCTGGATGGGCTCAGCCTAGTCCAGGCCCTGCGCAACGATGGTATTGCAACACCGATCCTCATACTCAGCGCGCTCGGCGAAGTGGACGACCGGGTGAAAGGCCTGCAGGCGGGTGCCGATGACTACCTCGGCAAGCCGTTTGCATTTGCCGAACTGCAGGCGCGGCTGGAAGTTCTCGCCCGTCGCCGCAGCGATGAGGCCAGCCCCACCGTGCTGACGGTGGAGGATCTTTCCATGGACCTGCTCAACCAGCAGGTGGCACGGGGAGATACCTCGATCAAGCTGCAGCCCCGGGAGTACAAGTTGCTGGAGTACCTGCTGCGCAACGCCGGCCGGGTAGTGACCCGGGCCATGCTGTTGGAGCATGTCTGGGGTTACCACTTCGATCCGCAGACCAATGTGATCGATGTGCATATCAGCCGGCTGCGCCAGAAGATCGATCGCGGCTTTCCCTCCGCGCTGCTGGAAACCGTACGCGGCGCCGGATATCGGCTGGGGCCGCCGCTGCCTGAAGAGACTGCCCTTTGAACCTGCGTGCCATCCTTACCAGCCTCACCTTCCGGTTCATGCTGCGCTATGTGCTGGTGCTCAGCCTGGCGGTGTTCCTGGTGATGGCATTGATCTATGGCACCTTCACCTACAGCTATTTCCAGGAGCTGCAGGATGCCGTCGTGGACGAATTGGAGACCGTTAGCCTGATCTATAGCGGCCAGGGCCTGCCCGGCGTCGAACAGTACATAGAGGACCGCGACCGGGATGCGGACGCCCGCAACTTCCAGTACCTGCTGGTGGACGATCAGTACGGCAAGATCGCCGGGTCCCTTGACGCCTGGCCCGAGTACCGTGAACTGGGGGAGGGCTGGATTGCCTTTGGCCTGACGCTGACCGGCTTCGATGAAGGTGGCCGTGAGGAACTGCTGGGTCGACCGCTGACGCTGCCCCAGGGGGGGTACCTGTTGGCGGCGCTGCGTTACAACGAGGTCATCGAATCGGCGCGGCTGGTGTTTATCACCCTGCTGCGTACCATGATTGCCACGGTATTCCTCGGAGTGATTGGCGGTTTTTTTGCCGCGGCGAATACCTTGCGGCGAATCGACAGCGTCAACGACGGCATAGACGATATCGTGCACGGCGACCTGTCCCAGCGGATACCGCTCGGGGATTCCGTGGGCAACGTGCGCCGCCTGATCGAAAATTTCAACAGCATGCTAGACCAGACCGAATCGCTGATGCACGGTGTGCGCACGGTGTCAGACAATATCGCCCACGACCTGCGCACGCCGCTGACCCACATCCGCAATAATCTCACCCGTCTCAAGCAAACCCTGCCGGCCGACAATGGTGAGGATGTGCAGGCCATTATTGACGAGTGTGACGATATCCTTTCCACCTTCAATGCCCTGCTGCGTATCGCCCAGCTCGAGGCAGGCAATCGCATTTCCAGCTTCTCCCGGGTCGACCTGGAAGAACTGGTGCAGGACGTGGTGGAACTGTATGAGCCCCTGGCGCAGGAGAAGTCCGTGACAGTGGCCAGTTCGAGCGGCAAGGGGGTGTGCTGGGACGGTGACCGGGACCTGATCTTCCAGATGTTGGCCAACCTGCTCGACAACGCGGTGAAGTACACACCGCCAGGCGGCCAGGTGGAGGTGCTGCTGGCGGCTGATGACGACGGACATCCGAAGATCAGCGTTTCTGACAGCGGGCCAGGGATTCCCGAAACCGATCGGGAAAACGTGTTCCAGCGCTTCTTCCGGCTGGAATCCAGCCGCAAGCAGCCGGGCAGCGGGCTTGGCCTGAGCCTGGTGAAGGCGGTGGTGGCTCTGCACCGCGGGACTATCCAGCTCGTGGATAATCGACCCGGCTTGAGGGTCGAAGTGGCATTGGGCTAGGCCGGGGCCGCGGATAATACAGCATGAATCACAACGGCCAGGCAAAGGATCCGTACTCCTGGTGGCTCCCCGTCGCTTTTCTGATCGGCTTCTATGCGCTGTTTCTCTATGTCAACGCGGTCAATATCCCGCAGGCGGACGACTACAGCAATTTGCTCAAGTTCCTGGTGGATTACCTGGATGCAGGTTCCTGGGAGGAAAAGCGGCGACTGCTTTTTCTGCCCAATAACACGGAACACCTGACGCTGCTCAACCGGCTGCTTGTGCTGGCTCAGTATCACCTGGCGGGCGAGCTGAATTTCCGACACCTGATCTTTGTCGGCAACAGCTTTGCGCTGCTGACTTTTCTGCTGTTTGTCAGCCAGCTGCCACCTGCCTCAAGGCATGGATTCAATGTCGCGCTGGGAGCGCTGTTGCTCTTCCAGCCACTAGGCTGGCATAACGGCACCTGGGCGATGGCGGCCCTCAGTAACCTTGGCGTCTGGCCGCTGGGCCTGGCTGCGCTGATCCTGGCAAACCATGCATTCCTGTCCTGGAGGCGGGTGCTTGGCGCGTTCATGCTGGGCTTTGCAGCCTGCCTTACCCAGGGCAACGGCTTCGTTGTGTTTCTTCTCCTACCGCTGGCGATTGCATGCAGGGTACGCGATGCGCGAGCCTACCTGGTGGCAGCGCTCTGGCTGTTAGCAGCACTGCTGGTTTATGAATGGATACTCTCCAATGACGACGAGCTGGTGCAGGCTCGCATGTTGCATTCACTCAGGTTCGTGCTGGTCGCCCCGCTTAAGGCCGGCCTGTTCCATCTGGTACTGGTGGGGCGCTTTTTTTCCGAGCAGGTGCTGCTGGCGGCTGTCATGGGTGTGGCCGGCATGGCCTATACGGCGCTCTGCCTGGTGGATCTCGCCAGGGGTCGGGCGGGCACCACCCAGCTGTTCATTGTTTACATCATGGGTTCACTGTTACTGGTGACCCTGATGAGAGCGGGCCTGACCTTTGGCGACCTGAACGTGAGCCATCGCTACTGGTTCTATTCACAGCTTTTCTGGTTTTCCGTGATTCTCGATAGCGTCTCCCGATTTACCTGGCTGGAGGGACACAGCCGCGAGGGCTGGTTACGGTGGGTCCTTATGGCGCTGCTGTTTGTGCTTTGCCTGTCGCGCTACGTGTCGGCACAGGAGGGAATCAGCAGGCAGAACCTGGACAAGATCAAGGGGCAGGAAGCCTGGCTGGTGAGCGGCCATCCGCTGTCGAATCGCCACCTCGCGCTGGCTGAGCCCGCTGCCGCGGAGTTGCAGCGCGCCCTTGTACGAGGAGTCTACGATCCGTACACCCACCACCCTCAGTATGTGGATGTTGAGGAGGTCGCGGCCTGTAAACCGGAAGGCGCCAGCCGCGTAGCCGGTTCCATGGAGGTCACTGCCCGCCCTGGCGCCCAGATGCACAGGTTGACTGGCTGGTCCCAGCTACCGCTCAGCGCAGGCATTCCCGCGGAACTGCTGTTGTGCTCGCGGGGCAGGGCTTTTCGCCTGCCGTGGCAGTGGACAGAGGGCTACTTCGGCCCCGACCAACCGGACTGGTCTGCGGGCAGCGTGTACAACGTGTATTACCTGTTCAAGCCGCTCCCGAAACTGGAACAGGTGGTGCTGAAGGTCCGCAGCGGTGCCACGTTCCTGGTCGAGATTGGTGAATCGGCCAGGGGGTCTCTGGCCATCGAGTAGAGGGCGGGTTAGGGCCGCCGCTGTCAGTACTGACGATAAATTCCCGCATGCCGGCGGCCAGCCTGGGAGGTTTGCCGCCAGGTCTCAGCCTGGTGTGTCGAAAGTGCTCGCCAGCTTGATATGGCTGGTGTCGGGAGCTTCGGGCTCGTCCTTCTTGCGGTAGGCTTCTTCCAGCACGTCGCTGCCTTCCGGGGCCAGGTCTATAGCGCTGGTGTCTACCGACACCGGCTCGCGGTCGTCTTCCAGATGGGGAATATCTTCACCCACCTCACCCATGCTCAGGTGGCTGGTGTCCGGGTCCAGTTCCAGCACCGCGTCGTGCAGAGTGGGAATGTCGTCGCCGACTTCGCCCATGCTCATATGGCTGGTATCCGGCGCGGGCGGCTCTTCTCGCACAGCCACTTCCGGCTCGCTGAATTCGGGCGCCAGGTGGATGGCGCTGGTGTCGATATCGAGCTCCTCGACAGCAGCACGTTCGTCCTCCCGCAGCACATCGCTGCCTGCCGGTGCGAGGCTGAAACCGTCCGCTTCGGCACTGGTCGCAGCCGGCGCTGCAGCGGGTGAACTGGCGGTAGCAAAGGGCGCCTCAGGCGTTTCCGCACCGGGAGCCGGCTCCCCGGTGAGCGCCGCCAGCCGCTCTGCCATAGTTTGTTCTTTGGGGGCAGGTGCTGGCGCGGGTGCAGGTTCCGGGGCGGTGGCCGCGGCGGGTTTCTCGGCGCCGTGCGCACGTATCAGGGGCACTGCGCCGGCCTTCTGCATCGCGGCCTTGTACTTGATGGCGGCTTGTTTTTCGACACCGCGTTTGATCAGCTGTGGTTTGCCTGAGAACAGTTTCTCCACCGTCGCCGGATTGGCCTTGAACAGCCTGGCGACGTTCTCGCGCACAGAGCTCTCGTCAAAGCCGTCGACGATTTTGCCGGCGAAGAAGATGTCATAGAGGTCGCTCATAGGCCAAGTATATGCCCGGCCCCGGGCCGCAACAAAAGCTTTGATTTGGTAATATCAGGCGTTCAGTGGAGACGAGATTCAGAGCCAGATGACGGTAGCTGTGCAGGATCACCGGGTGCCAACACGCTATGTCGTGTCCTTGCTGCGCCTGATCCCCGCGGACCCAATGGCACTGCGTGGAATACTGGATGCGGCGGGGCTGGACTTCGATCCTGCCAACGCCGACGCATCTGGCTGGCGCGCCGATGTCAGCGCCATGCAGTACAGCCGCGTCTACCAGCAGGTGTTGGCCAGCATCGAGGACGAAAGTTTCGGGCTGAAGCCCGGCGTTGCGGTCTCCCCGGGCGCTTTTCGCATGATGTGCTATGCGGTGATGTCCTGCGAAAACCTGGGACGTGCCATCCGTCGCGCCGCAGACTTCTACCGCACACTGTTTCCTGAACAGCTTCCGCTGTATACCAATTTTTCGGAACAGGTCGCCCGGGTGGGTTACCGGGAGGCGCTATCTACGGGCGAGGATTCCGGGGGCAATCGTTCCGGCGCTGATGCCCCCGTGGATATACTCGATGCCTATGCACTGTCGGCATGGCATCGCTTCTTCGGCTGGCTGACCGGCCGCGCCCTTGAACTGCGCCGGGTGGATTTTGTCGGTCGCAAGCCGGCGTCCGCTGCCAAGTACCGGGAATTGTTCGCCTGCCCCGTGTATTTCGGGCAGCCCGCCAACTTGCTCTACTTTGACAGCGCCAGCCTGCGCCTCCCGGTTGTGCATACAGAGCAATCGGTAGACGAATTCCTGCGTACCGCCCCCTACCAGCTGCTGACCATGACCCGCGACCGGCATGGCCAGAGCCTGGTAGCCCGGGTGCGCGCCATGATCGGCTATGATTTCTCCGATGGTTTCCCGGGCTTCGATACCATCAGCCGGGCACTCAACATGTCGGCACCGACATTGCGGCGCCGCTTGAAGAAGGAGGGCACGACCTTCCAACAGCTCAAGGACGAATGTCGCCGGGAAGCGGCCTGCCGTTACCTGGGCCAGGCCGACCTGTCGATCAATACGGTGGCCGATCAGCTGGGTTTCACCGATCCCAGCGCGTTCCACCGATCCTTCAAGAAATGGACCGGCATGACCCCCGGGGCCTTTCGCACCGGGTTGCTGGAGGGTTCCATCACACCGGAGGGGCAGTATAATCCGCCGCCATGACCGTACAGCAGCAAATAGAGCAGAAGCTCGCTGACGCCCTGGCGCCAGCGCACCTCGAGGTTCTCAACGAGAGCCATCAACACAATGTGCCACCCAACTCCGAAACCCACTTCAAGGTGGTGGTGGTGGCCGATTCCTTTGCCAGCCAGCGCAAGGTAGCGCGCCACCAGTCCGTGTATGCCTTGCTGGGCGACGAACTGGCGGGGCCTGTCCATGCCCTGGCGCTGCATACCTATACCCGCGAGGAATGGGAGGAGCGGTTTGGTGAGGCACCGATGTCGCCGCCCTGCCTGGGTGGTAGCAAGGCAGAAGCCAGCCAGGGCGACGGAGACCCGGTGTGACTGACACCGTCGTTGCGGCGCTCTACAAATTTGTCACCCTGGAAAACTACCGCGAACTGCGCGAGCCGCTGCTGGACGAGTGCCTGGCCGCGGGGACCCGCGGCACCCTGTTGCTGGCGGAAGAAGGCCTCAATGGCACTATTGCCGGCACCCGCCAGGGCATCGACCGGGTACTCGCCTACCTGAAAAGCGATCCCAGGCTGGCCGACCTGCAGCACAAGGAATCCTACGACGACCACCTGCCGTTCTACCGCATGAAGGTGAAGCTCAAGAAGGAGATCGTCACCATGGGCGTGGAGGGCGTGGACCCGAACCGGCAGGTGGGTACCTACGTGAAGCCGGCGGACTGGAATGCGTTGGTGGAAGACCCGGAAGTCCTGCTGATCGATACCCGCAACGACTACGAAGTAGCGATCGGCAGCTTCCGCGGCGCCGTTGATCCCCACACCACAACATTCCGCGAGTTTCCTGCCTACGTGCGCAGCCACTTCAAACCGGAGCAGCACCGCAAGGTTGCGATGTTCTGCACCGGCGGCATTCGTTGCGAAAAGGCCTCCGCCTTTATGCTGGGTGAGGGCTTCGAGGAAGTGTTCCACCTGGAAGGCGGCATCCTCAAGTACCTGGAAGAGGTCCCGCCCGAACAGAGCACCTGGGAAGGCGAGTGCTTTGTGTTCGACAACCGCGTCTCCGTCGATCACCACCTGCAGAAAGGGCAGTACGACCAGTGCCATGGCTGTCGGCACCCGATTACGGAAGCGGACAAACTCTCCCCGCTGTATATGAAGGGCGTGTGTTGCCCGGGCTGCCATGACCAGCTCAGTGATGACCAGAAGGCGCGGTTTGCCGAGCGGCAAAAGCAGGTGGAACTGGCGGCCGCGCGCAACGAGCGGCATATCGGTGTCCCGCCACCCGAACGCCAGCGCGCCCAGGCGATACAGAACCCACACCCCGACGCCGCAGAGGGTTACTGAGTGCCGAGCTGCGGCGAAGCGCTGGTCGAGCTGCTCGAAGGGTACGGGGTAGACACCGTCTTCGGTATACCCGGCAATCACACAGTGCAGCTCTACCGCGGGCTGGCCAACTCATCGATTCGCCACGTCAGTCCCCGGCATGAGCAGGGCGCCGCTTTCATGGCGGATGGATACGCGCGGGCCTCGGGTCGGGTTGGCGTGTGTTTCCTCATCTCCGGGCCCGGCCTCACCAATGCCGCCACCGGCATGATGCAGGCGCTGGCGGATTCCATCCCCATGCTGGTGATCACCGCCGTGGCCGCGCGCCGCGACCTGGGCATGGGCGAAGGGCACCTGCACGAACTCCCCGACCAGGGTGCGCTGGCGGCCCAGTGCAGCCGCTTCAGCCACACCCTGATGGATCCCGCCGACCTTCCCCGGGTGCTGGCGCGGGCCTTTGCGGTGTTTGCCAGCCAACGCCCCGGTCCCGTCCATATCGAATTGCCGCTGGACGTGATCACCGCTGATGCCAGCGACGTGGACACCACACCCTGGCCCCAGCCCACAACACCCGGGCCGGACCCCAAAAGAGTTGCTGAAGCGGCAGCCCTGCTAGCCGAAGCCCGACAGCCCGTGATGATCCTCGGCGGTGGCGCCATTGATGCTGCGGCAGAAGCCACAGCACTGGCTGAGCTGCTGGACGCGCCAGTGTGCAACACCGTGAACGCCAAGGGCGTGGTCCCCGCCTCGCATCCGTTGGCAGTGGGCTCCAGCCCCTCGCTGACACCCGTGCGCGATACGCTGGCCGCAGCAGATGTGGTGCTGGCGGTGGGTACCGAATGGGCAGAGACCGACTACGACATGTTGTTCCTGGGCGATATCCAGCGCCAGGGGTCCTTGATACGGGTCGATATCGATCCACAGCAACTGGCGCGCAACCAGCGACCCGTGTTGGCAGTGGCCAGCGACGCAGCGCTGTTTATGGCCGCGCTCGCAGAGCAGCTCGAACCGGCGGAGCGGGGCGGGGCACTCCGCACCGCGGCGATCCGCGATGCGATCCGGCAGGAGCCGCACTACCACGCTGAGATGCAGGCACTGTTCGACAGCCTGCAGTCGGCGCTGCCCGACCTGCTGCTGGTGGGAGACTCGACACTGCCGACCTACTACGCCGTGTGGCAGTACGAGTGCGCGGCTCCACGCCGCTATTTTCATTCCGCCACCGGCGGCGGCACCCTGGGCTTCGCCATCCCCGCCAGCCTCGGCGCGAAGCTGGCCTGCCCCGATTTACCCGTCGCAGCGCTAATCGGCGACGGTTCCACCCAGTTCACCCTCACCGAACTGGCCGCCGGCGTCGAAGCCGGCCTGCCGGTGGCCGTGCTGATATGGAACAATCGCGGCTACCAGGAGATTCGCCAGGGCATGGTGGCAGCCGACGTGGAGCCGGTAGGCGTAGACATCTTTACGCCTGATCTCATTGCCGCCGCAGCGGCACTGGGCTGCCATACGGCGAGGCCCAAGGACCTCGACCGACTGGCGGATTGCCTGAAACAGGCGGTTCGGCAGGATCGCCCCACGGTGATTGAACTGCGGCAGGAAGACTTCCTCACCCAGCCCGCCGGCGACTGGTATTCCTTTTAATAAAACCGCTCGAGACCTGTGCCCCTCCACAAATCGAGGGGCGAGTTCGCGGCAGGGCGCTCTGCGTAAAAAGCCCCGTAGCTTAGCGGTAGAGGTTAGTTGAGGCGTGCCCATTGTGGTGCACCTCGATAGTAATTGAGGCGTGCCCATGGTGGTGGTGCACCTCGATAGTAATTGAGGCGAGAGGCTTTAGCGGGTTCATAAAAAGAAAAAGCCCCGCTGATGCGGGGCTTTTGGTATGGATAGCTTCTTCGGATTAGAAGAAGTTGTAGGTGATCTCCGCGCCGTAACGAGCACCAGGCATAACCGGTGCGAAGGTGCCACCCAGCGGGAAGCCGCCGAGGTCTGCCGGCAGCTGGGTATCGTTACCGAAGAACACCTCGTCCAGCAGGTTCCGGCCGTACAGCGAGAACACCCAGTGGCCGTCGTTGGAGTAGAAGTCGATACCTGCGTCTACGATGTCCACTTCTTCAACGAAACCGCGGTTGTCGTCGGTGTAGGCGAAGTCATCCCGGTAGGACCAGCTCACCCGCGAGGTCATGTAACCCCAGCTGCCCAGCTCCAGGTCGTGGGTCAGGCCCAGGCTCCAGGTCAGTTCCGGTGCACGCGGAATGTCGAGGCCTTCGTCCTGGCCGTCAACCACGCCGTCACCGTTCAGGTCGAAGCGAACTTCGTCGTACTCGGCGTCGATGTAGCCGGCAGAGGCCATCAGCAGCAGGTTTTCGGTCAGGCTGATGGTCGCATCAAACTCGGCACCGAAAATCGTGGTGTCGGCGGTGTTGCGGATCAGCTGTACCACACCGGAGGTCTCGCTCGGCAGGTTGATTTCACGCTGCTGGTCTTCGATCTCCGTGTAGAACACGGCAACGTTGAGGCGGCCCCAGTCGTTGGTGGACTTGTAGCCGATCTCAAAGTTCTGCACTTCTTCTTCGTCAAACGGTCCGGGAGACTCGTTCGGGTCAGTGTTACGCAGGTTGTAACCACCGGAGCGGTAGCCCAGCTGCCAGTGACCATAGATACGACGCTGGTCGTCGATGTGATAGGTCGCACCCAGCTTCGGTGCCCAGTTGTCCCAGCTCTCATCGTCGACAAAGTCGAAGGGGCAAGCGGGGCCTTCCACGATGTTGCACTCGGTGAGCGCCGGGAAGCTTGAGGTGTTGGCATTCAGCGCGGCGATCTGCACGTCTTTTTCTTCCGAGCTGTAGTTCACGCCCGCGGTCAGGGTCCACTGTTCGTTCAGGTCGTAGTCAATCTGGGTGAACAGGGTGAAAGCCTCGGTGTCATGCAGGCCGCCACCGTCCTGGCGCAGGGCCGGCTGATCGGTGATCCCCAGCGGTACCAGGGCAGCACCGAGCAGGTCGCGACGCTCATGGTACTTCATGTCGTTTTCGTAGTAGAACGCACCGGCGGTGACATTCCACTTGTCGGCAAACAGACCGTTGTAGCGCAGTTCGAAGGTGGTCTGCTCGGTTTCGAGCCAGGCCGGCGCGTGGAATACCCAGATCGGCTGGGCGTCGATATCACCGGTGCCTTCCTGTTCAAAATCGCGGTAGCCGAAGATGGCGGTCACGGTGCCGTCACCGAAGTCCACGCCCTGGTCAATCTGCAGCGAGATCAGGTTGGTCTCGGTTTCCTGGAAGCCCTCTTCGTCAATGGACAGGTCGAAGTCGTCGCGATCGTTATTCACCGGGCTGCCGGGAATGCCGGAGCCGTTAGTGTGCGACTGCGCCGCCGGGCCATCACCGTCCATGTCCTGGTACTCGTAACGGAAGGTGATATCAGTGGTGTCCGTGGGCTGCCAGGTGAAGGTGGCGCGTGCCATCTGCTGTTCGATACCCAGCACGTCGTCACCCGTGAAGTCGTTTTCCAGCTGGCCGTCGTCATCGTTGTAGAACAGGGTCAGGCGTGCGCCGAAAGTGTCGGTGATCGGGCCGCCGATGGCACCCATGACATAGGTGTTCACGCCGCCGATTTCGCCGGTTTCAACCGCGGTCCGGAACGTGGCTTCCAGCTCGTCGCCGGGCTTCTTGGTGTTGACCAGCACCGCACCGCCGGTCACGTTGCGACCGAACAGGGTGCCCTGCGGGCCGCGCAGGACTTCCAGGCTTTCGACGTCGAACATGTCGAAGATGATGCCCTGGTTGGTACCCATAAAGATGTTGTTGATGAATACGCCCACCGTCGGGTCAATCGACGGGATGGAGCTGTTGATACCGATGCCGCGAATAGAGAAGTTCGCCGTACCGCGAGAGGTACCGATATCTTCCAGCGACACGTTGGGCATGCCGACCGTCAGGTCGTTGAGGTCGCGTACTTTCAGTGCGTTGATCTGGTCTTCATTAAACGCCGTTACGGACAGGGGTACCTCCTGGGCACCTTCCTCACGCTTACGCGCGGTAACGACAACTTCTTCCAGCAGTGCAGCGGAGCCGCCACGCCGTGTTTCCTGTGCCAGCGTTGGCGCGCTCATGATCGCACCGCTGGCCAGGGCTACTGCGACGGCTAGCGGGCGCATCGCATTCAGGTTACGTTGTTTTGACATGTCTTGGTCCTACCGTGAGTGACAAGGGTGTTTAAGTTATTGTTACCACTGTTTTTATTAGAAGTATCCGGCGTCGAGAATAGCTAATTTCCTGCTGTAATAAGTGGTAATTTTTAACAGCATGAATATTGAGGTTTTCTCGCCGACGGGCGTAGCTGCAAGTTAATTGCACGATTCACTGCAAGAAAGAAACGGAATGTTGCAGGGCCTGCTTGCTGCGCCCCCCTTTTTTTATCGCCGGCAATTATAACGGCGGCGAGGAAAATGTCAGCACCACGGAGACAAGTGCATGTTCAGACGAGATAAAGCGCCCAGGCCGGTTTCCACCGGCCGTGCCCTGCGTCATCTGCTGGTGTTTCAGTTGAAGCTGGCGCTGGATGCATTGCGCGACCTGGCACTCAGCCCGCTCAGCATTGCCGTATTTGTGCTGGATGCGCTACGCCAGCCCACCCTGGAAGACAGCCTGTACCTCAAACTGATGCGGCTCGGTCAGCGCTCGGACCGGCTGATCAACCTGTTCGACGAGTACGGCGAACTCGGGCACTACACGGTAGACCAGGCGGTTTCTGAAGTGGAAGACGCACTCAACGCGCGGCGCGACAGCGCTAGCGCGCGTGGAGACGAAACAGGCTGAAGAAGCGGGAACTGGGCGCGAAATAGGTGCGCTGTTCGCTGTCGCCGGCGGAAATCACTCCCACGACGCGGCCCTCCAGCAACACCGGGCCACCGGAAGCGCCCTTGTAGGTCACGCAATCGGTGCCGATTCTCCAGGGCTCGCGTTCCGTGAGTCGGCAGCCGGCCTGCCAGGTCAGTCGCTCACCACCCTGGCCCAGACCCTGGTCTCGGGCATAGCCCGCCAGCAGTACTCTGGCACTGGGCGGTGTGTCGGCGTTGTCAACGGGTAAGGGACCAACCGAGCGGATGGGGCGAGCCAGGCGCATCAGCGCCCAGTCCGCGTCCATGCCGCCGCCGTCCGCCAGACGGGTTGCGGCTACCGTCACTGGCTCCGGCCCCTGCAGGAGGCTGAATTCCGGGTCGCGGCTCAAGTCGGTGTAGTGTTCCAGGCAATGCCAGGCGGTCAGTATGGTGCTGGGTGCGACCAGGCTGGCACTGCAATTTTCTTCACGGAAGCGGCGGCGCCCATCGACCCGGTCGTAGCCGGGAACTCGCAGTTTGCCGACCGCGCGGAGCGCCTGGGGTGAGGTGGCATCGAATACGCCGCGCTCCGCGTTGGCAGCGAGAAGCGGCGCTGCGAGCGGTGCCGCCAGCAGGATGAGGCAGAGAACGACGGTGAAAGAAGGAGGGTGCAAGTCCGGGCCCTGGTGTCTCGTTCGGCCCGCAGTATACACGTGGCAGGTGCCCCGCTGGCTTGCAATTGAGTTGGTTGCAAATGAAACTATACCCTGGTTCAGAAGGGGTGTGACGCTTGAGTACCGATGGGGAGGCAGGTGCGGTGCGCGCGGTGGTGGATGATGCTATCGAGCTTGAGCATTTCCTGCCTTACCGGCTCTCGCGTCTGACCAATACGGTCAGCAATGCCCTTGCGGAGCTGTACCGTGACAGTTTTGGACTCAGCATCCCGGACTGGCGGGTCATGGCGGTACTGGCTCGCTTCCCGGGTAGTTCCGCCCAGGACCTGGTGGCCCGCACGCGCATGGACAAGGTGGCGGTGAGTCGCAGCGTTGCCCGGCTGGTGGACCGCGAGATGATTGACCGCAATACCTCGAACCATGATCGGCGCCGTTCGACCCTGGCGCTGAGCGCTGAGGGTCGCGCCGTTTATGCGCGCATCGTGCCGATGGCGCGAAACTGTGAAGCGCAGTTGCTTGACGCGCTCACCAACAGGGAGCGCATCGCGCTGGACAAACTGCTGGCGGCGCTGCAACAGGCTGCTGACGCCCTGGGCCCAGCAGATCAGTGAATGGCACGCACCGGCGGGTGATCACGAGAACAAACCGATTCAATGCCGGGGGGCAAAAACCATGAGCCACGTTATCTATCCAACGACCAACCTCAAGGCGACCGAGCAGCTGGTGATCGAGCGCGGGGAGGGGGTGTACGTTTACGACAATGCGGGCAACCAGTACCTGGAAGGCATGGCCGGGCTCTGGTGCACGGCACTGGGTTACGGCAATGAAGAGGTCGTCGAGACTGCAGCACGCCAGATGCGCACCCTGGCCTACAGCCACATGTTCGGCGGCAAGACGCACCCGGCGGCGATGGAACTGGCGGACAAACTCTCGGCGATGGTGCCGATCGATAACGCCCAGGTATTCTTCGGCAACTCCGGTTCCGACGCCAACGATAGTCTTATCAAGCTGCTGCGCTACTACAACAACGCCATCGGCCGTCCGGAGCGTTACAAGATCATTGCCCGTGAGCGCGGCTACCACGGTGTGACAGTGGCCGCCGCCTCGCTTACCGGCCTGCCTGCCAATCACACCCATTTCAGCTTGCCGTTCGAGGCCCTGGGTGTACTGCGCACCGGCGCGCCTCACTTTTATCGCGATGGCCTGCCCGGTGAGTCCGAGGAGGAATTTGCCGGCCGTCGTGCCCGTGAGCTCGAAGCGCTGATTCTCGCGGAAGGCCCCGAGACTATTGCGGCATTCATCGCTGAGCCTATCAACGGGGCGGGCGGTGTGGTGGTACCGCCGGTGGGCTACTTCGAGAAGATCCAGGCGGTGCTGGCAAAGTACGACATCCTGATGTGGGACGATGAAGTCATCTGTGGATTCGGCCGCACTGGCGCCCCCTTTGGTGCAGACAGTCTCAACATCCAGCCGCAGCTGATGACCCTGGCCAAGGCCCTGTCATCGGCCTACATGCCGGTGAGTGCGGCAGTGGTCAGCGGTGATTTCTACGAAGCGCTGGTGGAGCCCAGCGCCCAGGTGGGTGTCTTTGGCCACGGCTATACCTACAGCGGCCACCCGGTCGCCTGTGCCGTGGCTTCGAAGGTGATCGACATCTACCAGCGCGATCGCCTGTTCGAACACGCGGCGGAGATTGGCGGTTACCTGCAGGAGAAGCTCGGCGGCTTCCGCGACCACCCCCTGGTGGGTGAGGTGAGGGGCATGGGCATGATTGCCGCGCTGGAACTGGTCGCGAACCGGGAGACGCGCCAGGCCTTTGATGGCAATGCGGTGGGTGGTTTCTGCCAGCAGCGCTGCCAGGACAACGGCCTGCTGGTGCGGGCCATGTCTGGCAATGCCATTGCCCTGTGCCCACCGCTGATCCTGTCGCGCGAGCAGGTGGACGAGCTGGTGGACAAGTTGGGCAGAGCCCTGGATGCCACGCTCGAGCACGTGAAGACCGAGCAACTGCTCGTCGCCTGAGCCTCTGTAATCGCCTAGTGCACCAGCTCGCGGTAGGCTCGCCAGGTGGCGTGGCCCAGCACCGGAAATACCACCACCATGCCCACCAGTGCGGTAAGGAAGCCCACGGCCACCAGCAACAGGATCAGCCCGGCCCATACGATCATGGCGGGCAGCTCCCGGGCTGTCACCCGGAGGCTGGTGCTGATGGCGTCCCCGGCGCTGCAATTGAGATCGAGCATCATCGGTACCGACACCACGGAGATACTGAATACGACGGCTGACAGCAGCGCCCACACCGCCAGGTACAGCCAGAGCTGACCCGAGGCCAGCGCCTCCCAGGCGCCGCCCCAGACCGTAGCACCCATGTCGGGCCCCGTGCTGCCGAGGGCGGCCTGCAGCAGCACGGCAGACAGCAGCATCCAGATCACGCCGATGGCAACCAGTCGATTGGCAAAGCCCAGCAGTGCGGCGCGATTGTGACGCAGCGCCGCCAGGGATTCCTCAAAACTCGCAGGTCGCCCCTGGTCCCGATGTCGTGACAGTTCACAAAGACCGACAGTCATGATCGGACCAATCAGCATGAACGCGGTCAGGCTACCGGCAATCATGTAGGGGTGGTTGTTGAAGAGCAGGACCACGGCCCCCATCAGAGTCACTATCGCGCCATAGGTGAGGCTCGGCAGGGGGTGGTCGAGGAAATCCCGCCAGGCCAGGGCGAGCCATACCAGTGGACGCGAAGGCGGTATGTGGTGCACCAGGAATGGACCTTCCTGGTGTTGGGGTGGGTGGCTATGAGTGTGTGCGGACATGAGCTTCCTCCCGGCGACTTGTGTCGCTGTACTGCCCGGTTGCGGGCGCGGTACTGGGAGAGGCGTCCATGCCGGGCAGTGCCATCGATCCGACCGCCAGGCTGACCACACTGCACATGAGTGTGTGTCGTAAAACAAGTATAGCCCAGCTCCAGAATTGGGAGCCTGCCGCCAAATGCAGTACAGTGGCGCCTTTTTGCCGGAGCCCCGAATGTCGCTGATTCCCGCAGACAACCACATGGCCGTGATGGCGGCGCTGTTCGCAATCGCGGGCATCGGCTTTCTCGCAGAACGCACGCGTATCGGGGCCCATCTCACCGGTGCGGTCATTGCCATCCTCGGTGCGATCCTCGCCTCCAACCTGAAGATCATTCCGCATAGTGCACAGGCCTACGGGTTCGTGTTCAGCTATATCGTTCCCGTGCTTATCCCACTGTTCCTTTTCCAGGCAGACCTGAAGCGCCTCATCTTCGAGACCGGTCGCACCACGCTGGCTTTCCTGTTGGCGACCACGGGCACGGTGGCGGGGGTTGTGGTTGCCGCGCTGTTCCTGGATCTGGGCGGGTTGGCTACCGGGGCGGGCATTGCCGAGGACTCCCGGGAAGCGGCGATAGCGGGTTTGTTTGCGTCCACCTATATAGGGGGCTCAGTCAACTATGCTGCCCTGGGCGAAATTACCGGCCTCTCCAGTGACGCGTCGTTTTTCTCCGCCGCCACCGCTGCCGACAACCTGTTCAGTGCCGTCTACCTTGGCCTGCTGGCCCTGCTGCCGGGCTGGCGCTGGCTGGTCAGGCGCTATCCGCACCAGGATCACAGCGTCGATGAGACCGGGACCAGCAGCGCGCCACCCACCGCCATGTCCCTGACCCTGGGACTGGCGGCCGCGACGATCGTCGTTGCCGGCTGCGACGCCCTGGTGAGCTGGCTCGATGCCGGCGACTGGCGCTATGTTGCCATCACGGCTGCCACGCTGGTGTTGGCCACGGCTGTGCCGGGGCTGGCAGACCGCCTGGCCGGCAGTTTTGAGCTGGGCATTGGCCTGTCCTTCATCTTCTTCGCCGCTATTGCCGCCGGTGCCGACGTAGTGGCGATGGTCGCTGTAGCGCCGCTGCTGACCGTGCTGGTGCTGGTCTTGTTGTCGATACACGCCCTGGTGACATTTGGCCTCGGCAGCCTGCTGCGGCTCAGCCTGCCGGAGCTGATCACGGCGTCCAATGCCGCCATACTCGGCGCCACGACGGCACCGGCCCTGGCGGCGACCCGCGGCTGGAACAGCCTGGTCACGCCCGGTGTGCTGGTGGGTGTGCTGGGCTACGCCCTCGGCACCTTCATCGGCACGGTGATCTTCAAAGTCTGGTCCTGAGCCTGCCTCGGCGTTCTGACAAGGATGCGCCGTGACTGCTCTGGATCAAGTTACCCTGCACCGGAATTGCCTACCATACGGCTGTCAGTCACTACACAAGGTGTAAGAAAAAACATGCTGTATGAAGTCAAGGGCGACATCCTGCTGAGCAAAGCCCACGCGCTGGCCCACGGAGTTGCGGCCAATGATCCAATGAACCAGGGCCTGGCGCTGTCGCTGCACGAACGTTACCCCTCCATGCACAAGGACTATCACCACTGGTGCCATGTCAACCATCCCAAGCCGGGAGAAGCCTGGATGTGGGGCGGTGCGGGCAACGTTCGGATCGTCAACCTGCTCACCCAGGAAGGCGGACACGGCCATGGCAGTCGGCCGGGCAAGGCCACTACCAAGGCGGTGAATGACGCATTGCGAGCCCTGGCAAAGATGGTAAAAAAGGAAGGGTTCACCTCCCTGGCGCTGCCGCGGCTGGCCACGGGTGTCGGCGGGCTGGACTGGCCTGACGTCAAGCCACTGGTGGAAAAGCGCCTGGGCGATCTGGATATACCGGTCTACATCTACACCACCTACACTGCGGGCGAGCAAGCGGAGGAGCCGGGTCTCTAGGCCGCGGTGACAGGCTGCCGGCGCGCCGCCGGCACATCAGTACCCGCGCTCGAAGTCGATCAGGTGGTTGAGGGGTTCCCCGGCGATGTAGCGCCGGTAGTTTTCGCTAAAAATCTCCACGATGGCGCGGCCAGGCGTCGGCGCTGCGGTGTGGCTGGTGATGCTGAGTCCCGCAACCTGCCACAACGGATCGCCGTCGGGCAGGGGCTCCAGGGGAAGCACATCCAGCACCGCATGCCTGAGCCGGCGTTTCTCAAGCGCAGCGACCACGGCCGAGGTATCGACAGAGTTGCCCCGGCCGCCGTTGATCAACACCGCATCCTGCTTGAGCCGGCCCAGCATCGCAGCGTCTACCAGCGCGTCGGTGGCCGGCGTATCCGGCAACATGGCAACCAGGTAGTCGAGTCCGCTGGCAAATTCCAGACGCTGTTCGGTCGGCCAGCAGGCATCGAAGCCATCGATGTTGCGGCCGTCCGAGTTCAAGCCGCGGGTCGACAGTCCCAGGCTGCGACAGGCCCTGGCCAGGTGCGCGCCGATAGAACCGGTGCCCATGATGCCAATGCACTTGCCGGCGATGTGCCCGTCCCTGCGGTCGTCCCAGCTACGGGCGCCATGGCGTTGCGGAATATTGCGCTCAAGCGCCAGTAACCAACCGAGCACAAACTCCGTCATCGGCGGACCAAAGATGTCCTTTACGCCCGTCAGCCGGTAGTCGCGACGCGGGGCGTTGAGCAGCGGAGTGATCCCGGCCCAGCTCGATTGCGCCCAGCGCAGGCGCGGGCAGTGGGGCAGGATGTCGGCCAGCAGGTCCGGTGCGCCAAACAGAATCTCGGCCTGGCTGGCTAGCGGGCGTGCGCCTTCAAGTGTCTCTGCGTAATGAATAGCGACATCAGGCAGGGGGTCCGCTTCCAGCAGCTCGCGATAGCGGAGTGCGTGCGTCGACAGGACCAGGACATTGTGCATGTAGATATCCAAACCATAAGCGGGGTATGCACGGGCGTGGCTTCCATCCGCCACAGCGAGTGCGGATACTAGGATAAATCGCAGCAGCAGGGGATTGCCATGGGATTGGCGCAGGACAGGGTAGTCGTTGTGACCGGCGCCAGTCGCGGAGCGGGCAAGGGAATTGCCTGCGCGCTGGGTGCCGCCGGAGCCACGGTGTATGTGAGCGGGCGTACGCAGCGCGGTGGGGAGGCCGCACTGCCCGGCTCGATCAATGACACGGCGCAGGCGGTCAGCGCCGCTGGAGGGCTGGGCATCCCGGTGCTTTGCGACCATGCGGACGATGACGCTGTGGCGGCGCTGTTCGAGCGCGTGGCTGCGGAGCAGGGCCGGCTGGACATCCTGGTCAACAACGCCACTGCGCTGCCGGCTTCCATTACCGATGCCGGGCCCTTCTGGGAGAAACCCCTGGACCAGACCAGTTTGTTCGACGTTGGCTTGCGCTCGCACTACGTGGCGACATGGCACGCGGCGCCGCTGTTGCTGGCGGCAGGCGCCGGGCTGGTGGTCAACACCTCATCCTTCGGCGGGCGCATCTATATGCACGGTCCGGCCTATGGCGCCGGCAAGGCGGCCGTGGACAAAATGGCCCATGACATGGCCCACGATTTCCGGCCCCACGGTGTCGCCGTGGTCGCCGTGTGGATGGGGCTGCTCTTGACCGAGCGGACACAGGCCGTATTCGATGCCCAGCCTGAGCTTTACAGCGAGCTGGCGGCTACGGCGGAAACCCCCGAGTTTACCGGGCGCATCATCGATGCCCTGGCCAGGGACCCGGCCTTGATGGAGAAGTCCGGGCAGGTGCTGATTGGCGCGGAATTGGCCGAACTGTACGGGGTGCGGGAGGCGGACGGGCGCCAGCCACCGTCCCACCGGGCCTGGTTTGGAGAGCCCACCCGCTTCGGAGATGCGGTCGTGGAGTAGGCCGTTTTAATTAATAAATCACATTAAAATAAATATCTAAGATAATGAAATATATAGATAAAGATAAAATAACCCAAACGAGTGATGCGATGCATACGCCGCATGGGTGTAATTGAGGCTCAGTAAGCTGACGTGGAGAAAATGTCATGACTGCACAGGCGAAAATCGGGGCGGCCAGCCCCTACAGCATGGGCTCACCCCGCGCCGAAGCGCTGCTCAAGGCGGCCCGCGAACTGACGCCGGTGCTGCGGGAGCGCAGGGAACAGTGCAAACGTGAGCGCCGCGTGCCCGATGACACCATCCGGGACTTCCACGATGCAGGGTTCTTCAAGATTCTGCAGCCTGAGCAGTATGGCGGCTACGCCATGGATCCCCAGGTGTTTTATGCCGTGGGACTGGAAATCGCCAGGGTTTGCATGTCCAGTGCCTGGGTGCTGGGTGTGGTCGGTGTTCACAACTGGCAGATTGCCCTGTTCGATGAACGCGCCGCCGAGGACGTATGGGGCGATGACCCGGAAGTGCTGATTTCCTCCTCCTATGCACCTGTCGGCAAGGTCAAGCCGGTTGACGGCGGTTTCCGGCTCAGTGGGCGCTGGAGTTTCTCCAGTGGCTGCGAGCACTGCAAGTGGGTGTTCGTTGGGGCTGTGGTGCCCACCGAGGAAGCACCCTTCGACATGAAGAACTACCGGACCTTCCTGGTACCGATCGAGGACTACGAGATCGTCGACAACTGGGACGTGGTGGGCCTGCAGGGTACCGGCAGCCACGATGTGGTGATGGAGGATGTATTCGTTCCCGAGCACCGCACCCATAAGGTGGTGGACGGCTTCAACTGCGACAATCCCGGCAACGCCGTCAATACGGCGCCGCTGTACCGCATGCCATTCATGCAGGTGTTTGTGCGTGCCGTTTGCACGGCTTCCCTGGGTGCCCTGGAAGGCCAATTGGAAGCCTACCAGGATGTTGCCAGGACGCGGGTGGCCGGCCCGGTGCCGATGCGCGATGACCCCTTTGCCCGCCGCCTGGCCGCGGAAGTGCGGTCCGAGCTGGAACAGATGAAGCTGGTCATGTACCGCAACTTTGACCAGATGATGGAATGCACCCGCGAGGGTGAGGCCATCCCCATAGAGGACCGGGTGCGCTACCGCTATGACTCGGCGATTGTCGCTGATCGCTGCGTCGACCTGTCTGGGCGTATGCTCAAGGCTGTGGGCTCATCGGGAATCCGCAATGGCAGCGAGGTGCTGGCCAATCACCTCGATATTCTTGCCAGCCAGGCACACGTTGCCAACCACTCAACACCTTTCGCGGTCAATATGGGTGGTGTGCTGTTAGGCGAGGATAACGCGGACCTCGGGCTCTGACCTTGGGCGCTGACGCTGCAGCCTGGGTGCGCGGTGAACCGCAGCTCAACGGGGTACTCCCGGAGCACCGGTACGCCGAGTGCGCCAACGGCTACCGTATGCACTACATCGACTGCGGTGATGGCCCCGCTGTCGTGTGGCTGCATGGCTCCGGACCCGGCGCCAGCGGCCACAGTAACTTCAAGGGGAATTACCCGCAGATAGCAGCGAACGGCTACCGTTCCATTGTGCTCGACATCGTCGGCTTCGGCTTTTCGGACAAGCCCGAAAGCGAAACCTATACCCTGGATTTCTTCGTCGAATGCGCCACCCAGGCGCTGGATGCCATCGGGATCGAGCGCTGCGTGGTGGTGGGCAATTCGCTGGGCGGCGCCATTGCTATCGGCATGGCCCTGGCCCGGCCCGAACTGGTGGAGAAGCTGATCCTGATGGCACCCGGCGGGCTCAGCACCATGGCGGAGTACGGCCAGATGCCCGGCATGCAGAAACTCTTCCAGGTCTATGGCTCGGGCGAGCCGGTCACCCACGAGGTGATGAAGGAGCTGTTCGCCTTCGGTCTCATGCACGATCCGAAGTACGCCACTGATGAACTGGTGGCGGAGCGTATGCAGGTCATGCAGCTGATGAATGGCCGGGTGATGTCCTCCATGCAGATTCCCGAGCTCAGCGAGCGCCTGGCTGAGTTGCAGTGCCCGGTGCTCGGCTTCTGGGGTTTGAACGAGCGCATGATGCCGGATAGCGGCATCGGCAACTTCACGGCGAACTGCAGGCAGCTGCGCCTGGTGCTGGTGTCAGAGTGCGGTCACTGGGTTATGGTAGAGCACGAGGCCATGTTCAATCGGCTCTGCCTGGATTTCCTGCAGCACGGCTAAGGGCTGACGCCCACCTTTTTTCACATCTCCTTCACCGCACAGTTGCCGCATTCAGGTGTATGCTATGCGCCCCGCGCAGGCCCCGCCCTGTCGCGCCTCCCAGAGACTGTGAAAGGACGCTTCCCGTGAGCAAGCCCCTGTTGGTGATCGGCAACAAGAATTACTCCTCCTGGTCCCTGCGCGGCTGGCTGGCGCTTACCAAAGCCGGCGCTGACTTCGATGAGCTGCGCCTACCCCTGGATACCGAGGAATTTGCGCAGCGGATCGACGAACTGTCACCCACCGGCCGCGTGCCTGTCCTGCACGACGGTGAGCTGCGGGTGTGGGATTCACTGGCCATTGCGGAATACGCGAATGAGCGTTGGGCGGAGGGAGGCCTGCTGCCGGCAGACCGAGCCACCCGGGCGCACGCGCGCGCCGTGATGGCGGAGATGCACTCGGGCTTTCCCGAGCTGCGAGCGCGGATGCCCATGAACTGCCGTGCCGAACAGCGGCGGGTAGCCATCGACGAAGCCCTGCAGGCCGACATCGACCGGGTGTGCCGTTTATGGACGACCTGCCTTGCCAGCCACGGCGGCCCCTGGCTGTTTGGCCAGTTCTCCCTGGCGGATGTGATGTACGTGCCGGTGGCGATTCGATTCAGGAATTACCAGGTGGATCTGCCCGGCCCGGCGCTCGCCTACCTGGACACGGTGTTCGCTGATCCCGATGTACAGGTCTGGATCACGGCTGGGCGGGCCGAGCCGGAGATCGTCGAGGCGGACGAGGCAGGCGCTTGAGCGAATACTGGCTCATTCCCATCGCCTTGCTCACTTCTACCCTCGCCGGCGTCTTCGGCATGGGTGGTGGTGTGCCCCTTATCACCCTGATGCCGGGCCTGGTGCCCGCGGCCGCGATACTCCCCCTGCACGCCGCCACGCAGCTGGCCAGCAACGGCTCGCGGGCGCTGTTCGGCTGGAAGCACATTGACACCAGCCTGATATTGCCCTTTGTTGTGGGCGGTGTTCTGGGCGCTGTAGCTGGCGCGCTGGTGTTTTCGCAGCTCAGGCTGGACTGGCTGCCGGCCTTGATCGGCGTGTTTATCCTGGTGGTGACCTGGGTACCGTTGCCAGGTATCAAGGGCGAAGGCAAGCTACCGCTGGTATTGCTCGGCGTCTACCAGACCGGCATCGGCATGATGGTAGGTGCCAGTGGCCCGCTGGGGGGCGCTGTATTGGCCCAGCGCAACCCGCGGCGCGACTGGCTGGTTGTCAATACGGCGGTCTACATGTCGGCCAACCACCTGCTGCGGGTATTGGCCTTTGCAGGGCTGGGTTTTGCATTCAGCCAGTATGGACTGCTGCTGGGTGGCATGGTGGCCGGTGTCATGTTCGGTTCCTGGCTGGGCACCCGCCTGCGGCAGTTTATTCCCGAGCTCAATTTCCTCCTCTGGTTCCGGCTGCTGGTCTCACTATTGGCGCTGCGCATGATCGCGCTGGTGCTGTGGCCATGAACCCGGGCCTTGCAGCGGCAGTTGCCGCCCATCTCATCTGGGGTGTTGCTGCACTCTACTGGATCCAGGTCGCACAGGTGCCGGCGCTGGATATCGTCGCCCACCGGGTGCTTTGGTCATTGCTGTTGCTGCTGATACTGTTGGGTGCGCTGGGGCGATTGCGCGACACGGTCACCCAGTTCCTTACACTGCGTACTTTCCTGGTCATCACTGCCTCAGCAACAGCCCAGGCCTGTAACTGGGGGGTTTTCGTATGGGCGGTAACCCACGATCGGGCCGCCGAGGCCAGCCTGGGATATTTCCTGCTGCCACTGGTAAATGTGGCGGTGGGGGTGCTGGTACTGCGCGAGCACATAGACCGGGCCCAGGCGATTGCCATCGGCCTGGCGGTGCTGGGTATGAGCATCCTGGTGATGGACATGGGCGGGCTGCCGCTGGTTGCGATCAGCGTTTCCATCTCCTTCGGGATCTACACCTTGGTGCGCAAGCTGGTGCACATTGGCGCCATCGAGGGGCTGGCCATGGAAGTGGCGTTCCTGGCTCCTGCCGCCGCTGCCTGGCTGTGGCTGTCGGGTGGTGCCAGCTTCGGGGAATTTGGCCTCCGCGTAGACCTGTTCCTGGTCGGGGCCGGCGTGATTACTACTGTGCCGCTGGTGCTCTACGTGGCGGCATCGCACCGCCTGGCGCTGACGGCGATGGGATTAACCTTTTACATCGGCCCGACCTGCCAGCTATTGGTGGCGATATTCGTTTTTGGCGAGCCGCTCAACCCGGTGCAGCTCGGCAGTTTCGTACTGGTGTGGCTGGGCCTCGGGGTGATCATTGCCGATACTTTGCGACGCTACAGAAACGTGAGAGTCTTGGGCCGTGACTGACTATCGCTACCAGCACCAGGGTGGCTGCCGTTGCGGCGCCATCTCCTACGTCTGGCACTGCAACCACAGCCTTGCCGAGCTGTCTCCGCGTGCCTGCCAGTGCGAATTCTGCCAGCCGCGCGGTGCGCAATACCTGAGCGCTCCCGACAGCCGCCTGGAAGTGCACATGCGCGACAGTCGCTTCGTTTACGCCCATGCCTTTGGTACCTACACCGCTGACTTCATGCACTGCGGGCGCTGCAATGACCTGGTGTATGTGAGCTGTGAGCACGATGACCGCCTGCTGGCCCTGGTGGTGCAACAATCCCTGCGGGAGCAGGTCGAGGTGAGCCCCGGTGAATGTGACTTCGACAATGAGTCCCTGGACGACCGCCTGGCTCGCCGCGCGGCCAGCTGGATTTGCGAGCTGGTGCTGCTGGACGCGAAACAGGAGGCAGCGGAATGAACTCACTGCGCATCACCTGCACGGTTCTGGGAGTCCTGGTGCTGGCGGCCTGCTCCGGCACCTCGCGCCAGTCCGCCGACGGGGTGCCCCAGCAAGCCGGGCGGACCCTGGTGTATTCCTGTGGAGATTTTGAGTTTGTAGCGCGCGTCGGTGCCGGGGAGGTCGCCCTGTATCTCCCCGATGATTACCGGGTACTGGAACAGGTGCGCGCCGCCTCCGGGGCGCGCTATGAAAACGGTGACGCGGTGTTCTGGAGCAAGGGCGACGAGGCAACGCTGGATATCGGTCGCAAACGCTATCGTGGCTGCCAGTTGGACCGCGCCCGCGGCCCCTGGGAAGACGCGCGCCGCCGCGGTGTGAGCTTCCGCGCGGTGGGGCAGGAGCCGGGCTGGGTGTTGGAGATCCAGCCCGAGCGCAACATGCTGATGGTGGCGGATTACGGCAGTCGGCGCGTGCTGTTGCCAACGCCGGAAGTGGAGCTGCTGGACGGCCGTGAACGCTATACCGCCAGTGATGAACGCAACAACCTGCTGGTGGATATCGAGGTCCACCACTGCTATGACAGCATGTCGGGGGAAGCCTATTCCAACCGCGTCAACGTCACCCTCAACGGTCGCCAATACCAGGGCTGCGGGGAGGCGCTGGAACCCCTGTAGCGCGGTTCAAAACCGCGGGGAGGCTTGGTAGAATTCGCGGCCTGCATACGATTGCATCTCCCATTCACTAGTACTCGGTACCATTCTTCTATGGAAACAAATAAACCGGAATCTGTTGGCCCGCAATTGACCAGTTGGGTGGCCGATATGGACAAACTCTGTGACCCGAAGGATATCTACTGGGTGGACGGTTCCGAACAGGAGTACCAGCGCCTCTGTGCCGAGCTGGTTGATGCTGGAGTATTTATTCCATTGAGTGAAGAGAAGCGGCCCGGGAGTTTCCTTTGCCGCTCCGATGCGCGCGATGTCGCGCGAGTGGAAGACCGCACGTTTATCTGCAGCCGCGAACAGGCCGACGCCGGTCCGACCAACAACTGGCGCGACCCCGAGGAAATGCTGCAGACCCTGGCGCCGCTATTCGACGGCAGCATGGAAGGCCGCACCATGTACGTGATCCCATTCATGATGGGGCCGGGCGGTGACATCTCCCAGATTGGCGTGCAGGTGACCGACTCTCCCTACGTGGTGGTGAGCATGTACATCATGGCGCGCATCGGCCGTCCGGTTCTGGATGCCCTCGGTGACGGCTTCTTTATCAAGTGCCTGCATTCGGTCGGCGCTCCGCTGTCGCCGGGTGTCGAAGACGTGGCCTGGCCCTGTGATCCGGACAACCGTTATATCGTGCACTTCCCGGAAGAGCGCCAGGTCTGGTCCTACGGCAGCGGCTACGGCGGCAACGCATTGCTCGGCAAGAAGTGTGTGGCGCTGCGCATTGCCTCGGCCATGGCCCGCGATGAGGGATGGATGGCAGAGCACATGATGATCCTGGGCCTGGAATCCCCGAGCGGCGAGAAGACCTATATCGCCGGCGCGTTTCCCAGCGCCTGCGGTAAGACCAACCTGGCCATGCTGATCCCGCCGGAGGGTTATGAGGGCTGGAAAGTGTCCACGGTGGGCGACGATATCGCCTGGCTGAAGCCAGGGGAGGATGGCCGCCTCTACGCGATCAATCCCGAAGCCGGATTCTTCGGCGTGGCGCCGGGGACCTCGGAAACCTCCAATCCCGCCGCCATGCGCACGATAGCCAGCAACACCATCTTTACCAATGTGGCACTGACTGACGACGGGGACGTCTGGTGGGAAGGTATGACCGATGAGCCGCCGGCGCACTTGCTCGACTGGACCGGCCAGGACTGGACCCCGGATTGCGGCCGTCCCGCCGCCCACCCCAACGCGCGCTTCACCACGCCGGCTTCGCAGTGCCCCAGTATGGACCCGGCCTGGGAAGACCCTGCCGGGGTGCCGATCAGCGCTTTCCTGTTCGGCGGCCGCATGAGCACCACCTTCCCGCTGGCCTATGAAAGCCATGACTGGGACCACGGTGTATACCTGGCGGCGACCATGGGTTCCGAGGCTACCGCCGCAGCGGAAAACCAGGCGGCCATCCGCCGCGACCCGATGGCTATGCTGCCGTTCTGTGGTTACAACGTGGCCGATTACTGGGGACACTGGCTGGGCATGAAAGACACGCTCAGCCAGCCGCCGCTGATCTACCGAGTGAACTGGTTCCGCAAGAACGCTGAGGGTAAATTCATGTGGCCCGGCTTTGGGCAGAACATGCGTGTACTGCAGTGGATTGCCCGTCGTGCCCGCGGCGAAGCCGAGGCACATGAAAACCTGCTCGGCGTATCACCGACCTACGACGATCTCGAGTGGGCCGGCCTGGACTATACCCGGGACCAATTTGAGGCCCTGATGGCCATCGATCCCGACCAGGTGCTCAGCGAGTGCGAAGAGCAGAAGAACTATTTTGACAGCATCGGCGAGCGTGTACCTGATGCGCTGGAAGCCCAGCGGCAGTACACCGCTGACCGCGTTCGCAAGGCTGCCTGAAACGGCAATATTCCCAATCTCCCCTAAAATTCTGGGGGCTTGACTGAGGTCAAGCCCCTGTATTCCACCCTGTTGTACTGTTCCCCGCAGGAACAAACAGACACAACAGGAGTGAAATGATGATTTCCCGCAAGCTGATCCTGGCCGCCGCAGTAGCGGCTGCTTCCCTCTCTGCGCTGCCGGTATATGCCGAGCAGGGCGACTGGATTGTGCGTGTTGGCGCAGCCAACGTAGACCCGGATACCGACAGTGATGAAATTGATGTAGCCGGCCTAGTGACTCTAGATGGGGTCGACGTCGACGACGATACCCAGCTCGGTATCACTATTACCTACATGCTGACTGATATCTGGGGCCTTGAACTGCTGGCTGCCACGCCTTTCGAGCACGATATAACTGTCAGCGGCGTGGGTATTGATGCAGGTTCTACCAAGCACCTGCCACCGACTCTTACCTTCATGTGGTATCCCATGGGTGGTAAGGACTCCGCCTTCCAGCCCTTCGTAGGCGCAGGTATCAACTACACCTATTTCTGGGATGAAGAGGTGGACGGTGAGTTGGAAGATGCCCTTGGCGGCATCATCGGTAGCCCCGACCCGGTGCCTGCAGACCTGGAGCTTGACGATTCCTGGGGTCTGTCTGCCCGCGCAGGTTTCGACTACATGTTCAATGAGAAATGGGGTGTGAACGCCAGCGTCTGGTGGATCGATATCGATACGGAAGCCACCATTAAAACCGATGTGGCCAACGTGAACTTTGACGTGGAAATCGACCCTTGGGTCTACATGCTGGGCGTGTCCTACAAGTTCTAGTCCCAGCTAGTGCATGTGATGTGAATGCGGGGCGGCACCGTCTTCGGTGTCAGCCCCGCCGTGACTGCCATGCCCCGCATGTTGCAGGCCAATCCAGGCCGTCCACAGTCCCGCCAATACCAGCAATACCCCAGCTCCCCGACGCAGACCGCGTTGCCCCAGCACTGCCATGATTTTTTGCGCCGCCACCCCGGTGGCCAGCATGGCCGGCAGGGTGCCCAGTCCAAATGCGCCCATCAGCAGCGCTGAGTGTTGCCAGTCGCCGGCAGTCGCAGTCCAGGCCAGGGCAGTGTAGATCAGGCCGCAGGGCAGGAAACCCCAGTACAAACCGACCACCAGGGCATCCCGGGTGCGGGTGACCGGCAGTCTTCTACGTGCCTGTGGTTCCAGTTTGCGCCACAGCCACTGCCCGCCTTGTTCCAGCCAGGTGAGCCCCGCCCAGGCGCGGGCGACATACAGTCCCATGGCGACCAGCAGCGCGCCGGAGATTACACGCAGCAAGGGCATCTGTTGGTCGCTGAGTCCCGAGATACTGCCCACGGCCGCACCCAGCCCGGCGCCCAGCAGCATATAGGTACCAATACGACCGAGTTGGAATAAAAGCAGGAGCCGGTAGCGCCGCTCGCCGGAGGTGCCCATGCCAAGCGCAGCGCTAATACCGCCACACATGACCAGGCAGTGGCTGCTGCCGAGCAGCCCCAGGGTCAGGGCTGCGACCAGCGTGGTCTCAGTGCCGTTCAATCCTTGTCAGTTCCTTCTCTCGGTTGTGCATCCTCATCGTCCATGAGAATGCGCCAGGCTTCCTTGTCGAGATCGTCGTACTGGCCGCTGTCGATGGCCCACAGCAGCAGCTTGATTGCGACCGCGCAGAACACCACGGCGATGGGAATGAGTATGTAGAGACTGTCCACTGGGCTAGTTTACCGCTGATGACAGGGAGCGTCGCCGCTAACGGTGCCGCAGGCGCAGGCTGTTGAGGACAACCAGTAGCGAGCTTGCGCTCATTCCCACTGCGGCCGCCCAGGGCGGTATCCATCCGGCGGCGGCCAGCGGTACTGCAAGGCCGTTGTAACCCAGCGCCCAGGCCATGTTCTGGCGGATGATCTGCCGGCAGCGGCTCGCCATGGCAAAGGCTTCGTCAAGGGGCGCGAGGGACTGACCCAGCAGGATGGCATCTGCCTGTGATTTGGCAAGGTCGGTGGCCTGGTTGACGGCAAAGGCGCAGTCAGCGGCTGCCAGCACCGGCGCATCGTTGAGTCCGTCTCCCACCATGGCCACCGGGCTTCCCGCGGATTGCAGCCCGTGAATATGGTCGAGCTTGTCCTGGGGGCTGGCATCGATGCGGGCAGCATCGAGACCCAACGCTTGTGCCAGCCTGGGGCCGGCATCCGAGGGGTCACCGGTCAGCAACTCCACGCCCAGGCCGCGAGCCCGCAGGGAGGCTATCGTGTCAGCGGCATCCGCTCGCACCGTGTCGTCGAGTGCAAACCAGGCGAGGAGTTGGCGGTCGCTGGCCAGTGCCACCCAGTGGCCGGGGTCGGATGGGGGAGCGGGCAGAGTGCTGCAGGTCTCGCTTACAAAAGCCGGGCTGCCGATCGCCACCGTCTCGGAATTGAAAACTCCGCGGATACCACGGCCCGGCACAACGTCCACGTCGCTCAGGCCCGAGGCCGGTTTGATATCGGCGAAGGCCTGGGCAATCGGGTGCCGCCCGCGCTGCTCGAGGGCGGCGGCCAGTGCCAGGGCGAACGGTTCCTCGACGCCCTCGGGTGTGCGGGTTTCGAGGCGCCGCAACTCGCCACGGGTCAGGGTTCCGGTCTTGTCGAATACCACGCGCTGGCAGCGCAGCAGCGCTTCCAGGCTGTCTTCGCCCACCAATAGCAAGCCGCGGCGCCTCAGGTGAGCGGTGGCGGCGGTGAGGGCGGCGGGGGTTGCCAGTGCCAGCGCGCAGGGGCAACTGACCACCAGCACCGACAGGGTAATCCACAGGGCGCGGGAGGGATCCGCCTGCCACCAGTAAGCGGCAACCAATGCAGCAATGACCAGGACGGCGCCGACAAAGCGGGCGGCTACCCGATCGGCCAGACGTGCCAGCGCGGGCTTGTTGCCGCCCCGTGACAACATCGACAGCATGGTGGCGAGCCGGCTGCTGGCGGCATCACAGTCCACCCGCAGGCTGCCGCCGCCTTCGCGCAGGACCGTGCCGGCAGAGAGTTGTTCACCGGGCGCCACACTGCGCGGCAGGTGTTCGCCGGTAAATGCCGCCTCGTCAACGGCACCGCCGCCGTCTAGCAGGACGCCGTCGGCGGGGATCGTATCGCCGGCCCGCAACAGGAGGATGTCGCCAGTCCCAATGGAGCGAGTGGGTACCGTTTCCCAGTGATCGCCGTGCTTGCGCAGGGAGGCCACCGGCAACAGGCTCTGCAGGTCAGTCTGGCGCAGGAATTCCCGGTGCCGGACCTGGCGTTCCATGTAGCGGCCCAGCAGCAGGAAGAAGGTAAACATCGCGATGGAATCGAAATAGACCTCGCCGGTGTTCAGCACCGTGGCCCAGGCGCTGGCGAGGTAGGCAAGCCCGATGGCCAGCGCCACCGGCAGGTCCATGACCAGCCGGCCGTGTCGCAGGTTGTTCCAGGCATTGCGGAAAAAGCCGCGGGCGCTGTAGAGCACCACCACACTGGCGATCAACAGGCTGACCCAGCGCATCAGGCCCCGGTATTCCAGCGCGATACCCTGGATATCTCCGGCGTGCAGCGCAATGCCGAACATTCCCACCTGCATCATGGCAAGTCCTGCGACGGCAAGCTCACGCAGCGCGGCGCGCTGCTCCTGGCCAATCAGGCGTGCGCCCTCGCTGAGTTGCCATGGGTGTGGGTCGTAACCGAGCGCCAGCAGCCGCTGGAACAGCTCACTGACCGGTAGCTGCTCGCGGTCAAACTCTACCGTGAGTGCCTGCTGTGAAAGGTTGACATTGGCATGGCTGACCCCGGGGTGTGCGGTCAGCGCTTTCTCGATCAACCAGGTGCAGGCGGCACAGCTGATACCGCCGAGCAGTAGCTGGGCGCGCACCCGGGTGTCGTCGAGTTCGGTGACGAAGTCGCTGCAGTTCTCGGGCCGGTCATAGGCCAGGAACAGGTTCTCCCCGGGCAGCGGAGGGGCGGTCTCGTTGAGTTGCGTGCGCAGCCGATAGAAGGATTCGAGTCCGCTGCCGGCGATAAGCTGCGCAACCGCCTGGCAACCCGGGCAACACATGGGCCGGGATTCACCGCCGATAACCGCACTGAAGCCTGTGCCGGGTGGCACCAGTTCACCGCAGTGATAGCAGTGTTCGGAGTCAGTACGCGTCAACATCGTGCAGCGTCAACTCCCCGAGTAGCTGCCAGCGCCCATCCTCGTCCGTATCAATGGGTTCAAGTTGCCAGAGCCAACGCTCGCTGGCCGCGAGATCGGCCGGTGCGCTGTAGAGGCCGGGCGTGATCTGCGCGAGCCGCAGGTCAAGATCGCGATTGGCATCCAGCGGGTGGGAAAGCTCAAGCTCGAGTGCCGCCGGCAGTGCCGTGGCGGACAGGCTCACGTCGAGGTGGCCGTCGCGGTAGGAGAGGCTGGCGCCAATACCGAGCTGCTCCGCCAGGCGCTGCTTGCTGAGCTCCTGGTTGATAGCCAGGCCTTCCTTGTAGTAATCCTCGGCCACCAGGGTGTCGGCGTTGTTGGCGGCAATCCACCAGGTGGTCAGCCCGGCAACGACCACGACGCCCGGTAGGCCGAACAGGAACCAGGGCCAGAACTGGCGATACCAGGGCAATGGTGTTTCGCTGTTCATGGAGTCTCCAGCGGCACCAGGAAACGGCTTTCCGCGCGGTCGCTGAGGCCGCTGTCGTCATCGGATTCAATGACGAACTCGAAGGCGCTGCTGGGCCGGTCGAAAGCCTCGCGGGGCGCGCGTACCCGCACCGGCAGGCTGCGGATTTCCCCGGCGCTTAGCAGCAGCTCGGTCTCGCCGATGATGGTGCCGCTGTCCAGTCCATCGAGTCGCAGAGTGTAGCTGTGCATCTCCTCGTCCATGTTGAGGATCTGCAGGGTATAGATATTCTCAATGGCGCCGCCGGCCACTTCCGTATAGAGCTGGCTGCGGTCGCGGATGACCGTGAACTCCAGCGGCACACGACTGTAGATCCGCCACGAAAACGCCGTGATCATCACCAGCAGGGCAACGATGTAGCCGATCAGCCGTGGTCGCAGCCAGTGGGTTTTCTCGCCGCCGAGTTCACGCTCGCTCGCATAGCGAATCAGCCCGGTTTCGTAGCCCATCTTGTCCATGACGGAGTCGCAGGCGTCTACGCACAGGGCGCAGCCAATGCACTGGTACTGGAGGCCATCGCGAATGTCGATCCCGGTGGGGCAGACCTGAACGCACAGCTGGCAGCTGATGCAGTCACCAAGTCCTTCCGCGGCCTTGTCAGCGTCCCGGCGCCGCGCGCCGCGGGGTTCGCCACGCGCCTTGTCGTAGGCGACGGTCAGCGTATCGCTGTCGAACATCACCGACTGGAAGCGGGCGTAGGGGCACATGAAGACGCAGACCTGTTCGCGCATCCAGCCGGCATTGATATAGGTGGCCAGCGTAAAAAACACTGTCCAGGCTGCACCCCACGTGCTCACTTCCAGTGTGAGGATGTCCAGCGTAAGCTCGCGAATCGGGTAGAAATAGCCAACGAAGGTCACGCCGGTGTAGAACGCCACCGCCAGCCACAGAAAGTGCTTGGTAAATTTCTTACCCGCCTTGCTGAGCGACCAGGGCAGCTTGTCGAGACGGATGCGCTGGTTGCGACTGCCCTCCACCCGTTGTTCCACCCACATGAAGATACTGGTCCACACCGTTTGCGGACAGGTGTAGCCACACCACACCCGGCCGAGGAACACGGTGACGGTGAATAGCGAAAACGCCGAAATAATCAGCAGCCAGGCCAGTAGCGGAAAATCCTGTGGCCAGAAAGTCATGAACAAAATGTGGAACTTGCGTTCCGGGAGATCGAAGAGCACGGCCGGTCTGTCACCCCATTGCAGCCAGGGCAGCAGGAAGTAGCCGGCCAGCAGCGGCCAGCCGGTAAACAGCCGGACGCGCTGGAAAAAGCCTTCGATTTTGCGGGTGTAGATCTTTTCCCGCTTCTGGTAGAGATCAAGCTCTGCGACTTCCGCGGGAGCCAGTTCCTCGACCTCGATGAGGTCCGGTTTGTTCATGGTGTACCGCCTGCCTGTTACCGCCCGCTCGCTGTTACTGGTTGAGGCTGTAGATATAGGCAGTAATCAGGTGGATCTTGTCTTCACTGAGCTGGTCGCCAAAGCCGGGCATGACCCCATTGCGGCCCACGCGCAGGCTATGCTGAATTTCACTCTCGGAGCCGCCGTACAGCCAGATGCCGTTGGTGAGATTGGGAGCACCCAGTACCGGGTTGCCCAGGCCTTCGGGCCCGTGACAGGCGACGCACAGCATGTCGTACTGGGTCTTGCCGGCAGCCGCCATATCTTCATCCATTGTCCGTCCGTTCAGCTTCAGCACGTAGGCGGTGACATTGCGGACGCCTTCATCACCGAGTGCCGCCTCCCAGGAGGGCATGGCAGCCTGCCGGCCGTAGATCAGCGTGTGCTTGATCGCATCCGGGGTGCCGCCCCAGATCCAGTCGCCATCAGCCAGGTTCGGGAAGCCGTAAGCACCGTTGGCATCGGCACCGTGGCACACAGAGCAATTCACACCGTACAGGCGCTGGCCCATGCGCAGGGCTTCCGGGTGCTCGATGACTTCTTCCACCGGCATGGCCAGGTAGCGGTTGCGCACGGCGCCGAAGCGCTCTTCGGCGACGGCCACTTCGTCTTCCCACTGCTGTAACTGGCTCCAACCGAGAACCCCCTGGAAATTGCCGAGCCCCGGATACACGACCAGGTAACCGACACCGAATACCAGGGTGATCATGAACATCAGGAACCACCAGTAGGGCAGTGGGTTGTCGTATTCCTCGATGCCGTCCGCGACGTGGCCGGTGGTCTGTTCCGGATCGGCGGGTTGCCGGGTGCGGTTTGCAAAGAGTATCCAGAACGTCCCGATGAAGGTGACGACGGTCAGGATAATGACCCAGGCACTCCAGAAACTGCTCATGCTTGCTTCTCCTTGTGGGCGCTGTCCGCGCCGGTCTTACGCCCTTGTTCTGCGATGGTATGTGCCATTGTCTGGCGATGGGCTTCTTCGTCGGCGAAGGGCAGTTGCGCCGCTTCGTCAAAGCGCGGCTTCTGCCGGCTGCTGTACACCCTGATGGTCAGGCCGATAAAGGCGATCAGGAGCAGCAGCGTAGTCAGGCCGCGGATAGTGTTGATGTCCACGCTCAGCGTCTCCTCTGGATGAGCGTGCCGAGCTGCTGCAGGTAGGCGACCACGGCGTCGATTTCCTTTTTGCCGGCCACGGCAGCGGCAGCGCCTTCGATGTCGGAATCGGTGTAGGGCACGCCGACGGCGCGTAGCGCCTCCATCTTGCCACCGGTCTTGTCGCCGTTGATGTCGCGGTCAAACAGCCAGGGGAAGGCCGGCATGTTGGACTGCGGCACCAGGTCGCGCGGGTTGTAAAGGTGAGCGCGATGCCAGTCGTCACTGTAGCGGCCACCGACGCGGGCGAGATCGGGCCCGGTGCGCTTGGAACCCCACAGGAAGGGGTGGTCGTAGACAAACTCGCCGGCGACCGAGAAGTGGCCATAGCGCTCGGTTTCAGCGCGCAGCGGGCGAATCATCTGCGAGTGGCAGACATTGCAGCCTTCACGGACATAGATGTCGCGGCCTTCCAGCTCCAGCGCACTGAGCGGTTTGAGCCCCTCAATGGGTTCGCGTACTTCCTTGCCGAACACCAGCGGTACCAGTTCGACCAGCGCACCAAAGCTGATGGCGACGATGATAAGCACCATCATCAGGCCAATATTCTTTTCAACTACCTCGTGTTTCATTGACTGCTCCTCACGCGGTGCCGGCGATGGGTTGACTACCTGAGGGCGCTTGCTCCTCGGCGGTTTCGTCCGTGGTAATCGTCATGTAAAGGTTGTAGGCCATTACCAGCATGCCCAGGAAGAAGATACCGCCACCGATCAGGCGCACGTAGTAGCCTGGGTAGCTGGCCTGCAGCGACTCGACAAAGGTGTAGGTCAGCGTGCCGTCCTGGTTATAGGCGCGCCACATCAGGCCCTGCAGGATGCCGTTCACCCACATGGAGGCGATGTAGAGCACGGTGCCGATGGTAGACATCCAGAAGTGCACGTTGATCAGGTCGATGCTGTACATGCGCTCGCGGCCAAACAGGATCGGCAGCAGGTGGTACATGGCGCCGATGGACACCATTGCCACCCAGCCCAGTGCGCCGGAGTGCACGTGGCCGATAGTCCAGTCGGTGTAATGTGAGAGGGCGTTGACAGTCTTGATAGACATCATCGGGCCTTCGAAGGTCGACATGCCGTAGAAAGACAGCGATACCACCAGGAAGCGCAGGATCGGGTCGGTGCGCAGCTTATGCCAGGCGCCCGACAGGGTCATCATGCCGTTGATCATGCCGCCCCAGGAGGGTGCCAGCAGGATCAGTGACATGATCATGCCGAGGCTCTGGGCCCAGTCGGGCAGCGCGGTGTAGTGCAGGTGGTGCGGACCGGCCCAGATGTAGACAGCGATCAGCGCCCAGAAGTGCACGATGGACAGGCGATAGGAGTAGACCGGGCGTTCGGCCTGCTTGGGCACGAAGTAGTACATGATGCCCAGGAAGCCGGCGGTCAGGAAGAAGCCTACCGCGTTGTGGCCGTACCACCACTGCACCATGGCGTCCACGGTGCCGGCATAGATGGAGTAGGACTTGAAGGCGCCCACCGGGATGGCCAGGCTGTTGACGATATGCAACACCGCCACGGTAATGATGAACGCGCCAAAGAACCAGTTGGCCACATAGATGTGCTCCACCTTGCGCGTCATGATGGTGCCGAAGAACAGGATGGCGTACATCACCCACACCACGGTAATCAGCAGGTCGATCGGCCACTCCAGCTCAGCGTACTCCTTGCCACTGGTCAGGCCCAGCGGCAGGCTGATTGCTGCGGCCAGGATCACCAGCTGCCAGCCCCAGAATACGGCGGCCGCCAGCATGTCGGATATCAGGCGAACCTGGCAGGTGCGCTGCACGACAAACAGGGAAGAGGCGAACAGGGCGCAGCCGCCAAAGGCGAAAATCACGGCGTTGGTGTGCAGCGGGCGCAGGCGGCCGAAGTGCAGGTAGGGGAGTTCGGTGTTCAGTACCGGCCAGGCCAGCTGGGCGGCAATTAGTACACCCACCAGCATGCCGACAATACCCCAGACCACCGTCATCACGGCGAACTGGCGCACGACCTTGTAGTTGTAGACAGGATGGGCCAGGGTGTCCCTGTCGACGTGCATCTGCACCAGGCCACTTCCGGCTGTGGTATCTGAGCTCATGGCTGTTTCACTCATTTAAGAAGTCCTTGAAAGTCGGGTTTCGGTGCCGACGGCTCAGGCGTCAGTAAAGGCCGGTCCGGCGCCGAAGTCCCACAGGATCACTGAGCCCACCAGAATGCAGACCAGGATCACCAGGCAAATAGCAAGTACGGCACTTGAGAACAGGAAGCCGCGCTCCTCGGGAATGCGCATCACGATCGGTATGCCCAGGTACATCAGGTAGACCGACCAGCAGACCGCTACCACTCCAATAAGCATATCGAGCCAGAGTACCGGATAGAAACCGACGACCCCGGCGACGAACAGGGGAGTGGCGGTGAAACCGGCGATCACGATGCCCTTGGCAAGGTTTGAATCGGCGCCGTAGGTCTTGGACATCCAGTGGATGAAGTAACCGATCACGGCAATCGAGCCGACCATGGCGCAGTAGAACAGGATGATCAGCATCAGCGCACTGTCTTTGGTCAGGCGTATGGCGCCACCGTCACCGACAGTCCAGCCCACATTGGTCGTGCCGTAGTACCAGGCTATTGATGGCAGCAAGGCCATGATGGCGGGAAACAGCACCATGGTTCTCATCGTTGGTGCAGACAGATCAGCAACACGCTGCCACTGCAGACTTGGCTGCACCAACAAGCCCAATGCATGATTAAACATCGAATCCCCCTCTCGATTGTGGACGTGCGGTGTTCTTGTCACCGCCTTCGTTTATTAAACAGCTATATCTACGGCGCCGGGTTTCCAGACCCCGACAATGTTTGAGTCCGGCTTATCCGCTGGCTCTTTCTGGAAAACGTTCGAACTAGTCTTCGTCCTCGCGTGTGTGGACGTTGGCAATTTCATTCAGGCCATCCAGGTCGAGAATCTTGATCTCCTTGTTGCTGACCTCGAGGATCTCGAGTTTCTGAAGGCGGCTGAATACCCGGCTCACGGTCTCCACCGTCAGGCCGAGGTAATTGCCGATATCGATACGAGACATCGGCAAGCGGAACTGGGTGGCACTCAGCTTGCGGCGCGAATTGCGGGCGGAGATGCTGAGCATCAGCGCGGCGATGCGCTCCTCGGCGGTATTCTTGCTGAGCAGAGTGATGAGCTGCTGGTCCTCGGTGATCTCGCGGCTCATCAACTGGAAGAAGTGACGCTGCAGTTCTGGCATCTGTACGCTCAGTTCCTGCAGGGCGCTGAATGGAATCTCGCAGACGGCAGCTGTTTCCAGGGCGCGGGCTGAACAGGCGTGGGCATTCTTGCTGATGCCGTCCATGCCGAGTATTTCGCCGGGGAAGTAGAAGCCCGTCACCTGCTCGCGGCCGTCGTCGGTCACGCGGTAGGCCTTGATGGCGCCAGAGCGGACTGCGTACACAGCGGAGAAGGTTACGCCTTCCTGGTAGAGGTGCTCACCCTTTTGCAGGGGTTTGCCGCGCTGGATGATGTTGTCCAGGCGCTCCACGTCGGCTGAATCCAGCGCAATCGGTAGGCAGAGAGAATTGAGCCGGCAGTTGCCACAGCTCACCCGGTAATCGTGGGTACATCTACGCGCACTCGCAGAATCACCCACAGTTTTTGCAGGAATATCCATAAGCCCCCCCGGACAATTTCCCAATAGTATAGTCCGTCAAATCACCGCGGAATAGCGCGGCGCGTTGGCAGCGGTATCCGGTGGGTTTAGATATTGGTCAAACACCATACAAACGTTGCGAAGGAATGGCCTCCCCTGCTCGGTGATGTGTATGGCACCCTCTTCAAGTGATAACAGGCCGTCGGCCTCCATTTCCCGCAGGGTCTCGGCTTCTTCGCCGAAGTGCTGCCAGAAACTGGCGCCGGCGGGCACTTCGCAGCTGTCCAGGTCCAGCGAGAGGTTGCAGATCAGCGACATGATCACGTGGCGTCTCAGCCGGTCCTCGGAACTGGTGCGATAGCCGCGGTGAATCGGCAGCCGTCCGCGGGCGATTTCTTCGTAATAGGCATCCAGCTCACGGGCGTTTTGCACGTAGTAGTCACCCACCTGGCTGATCGATGACACGCCCATGCCCACCAGGTCGTCTGCCAATAGCAGCGAGTAGCCCTGGAAGTTGCGCTGCAGCTTGCCGTCGCGCTGGGCGAGGGCGAGATCGTCGTCGGGCAGCACATAGTGATCAAGGCCGATGTGCAGATAACCGGCTTCCTGCAGGGTTTCGGCAATTTGCCACTGCAACTGCAGTTTGTCCGACGCCAGCGGCAGCGTCATGCGATCAATGGCGCGCTGCGACTTGAAGCGCTCCGGCAGGTGCGCGTAGTTGAAACAGGCAATGCGATCGGGTTTGAGTTCCAGCACCTTTTGCAGGGTCTCCTGCATGGTGATGCTGTCCTGGTGCGGCAGCCCATAAATCAGGTCGAAACTGATAGAGCGGAAATCAAAGTGGCGAATTTCATCGACCAGCTTGCGCACCATCTTGTAGGGCTGCACACGATTGATCGACTTCTGCACCAGTGGGTCGAAGTCCTGGATTCCCAGGCTCACGCGGTTGAATCCCAGGGCTTTCATCAATGGGATCGCCCCGGGCGCAGTGGTGCGCGGGTCGAGCTCCACGGAGTACTCGCGCATGCCGCTGTCCAGCAGGGTGAAGTGACTGGCGAGATCGTGCATCAGTTCGGTGACTTCTGCATTGTCCAGGTAGGTGGGCGACCCTCCACCCCAGTGCATCTGGCGCACCGGGCGACGGCTGCCATGGAGCTCTGCCTGCATGGCAATTTCCTGGCGCAGGGAGGCCAGGTAACGTTGTGCGGCGCCGGGTTCCCGGGTCACGATCTTGTTGCAGGCGCAGTAGTAACAGATGTCGTGGCAGAAGGGGATGTGAACATAGAGCGACAGCGAGCCCAACTGGTGGCTGCGCGCATCGCCCAGGTAATCCTCCATCGGGAACTGCTCGCCAAACTGCGGTGCAGTCGGGTAGGAGGTATAGCGCGGGCCACTGCGTGCGTACTTCTCCACCAGTGCCATGTCCTGCTGTCCCGGTTTTTCCACCAATTTGTCCATACGGTCTGAGCCTCTGCTGGAGAGCATAACAACGCTGCCTGCCGGGCAGCTTGATGCAGGTCAAGACCGCAGAATATGTGGGGTTAAGCGGGGTGGTATATAGGCCTGAACCGGGCCAGAGCCGCTGCCGTCAGCGGTTGACCGGCTGCGAGCGCTGTCGCCAGAATGGCCAAAAATCCGAGGATATCCTATGAACGTTCGCAGCCTGGGTTATGTGCGTATTCAATCCACTGATCCGGCCCAGTGGGCCAGCTTTGGCACCGAGGTGCTGGGGATGATGCTGGTGCCCGGGGAGCAGGGAGCGCTGTACCTGAAAATGGATGCCCGTCCATACCGGTTTGCAATTGTGCCAGGCGATAGCGATCGCCTGCTGCTGTGTGGCTGGGAGCTGGCGTCGGCGGCGGACTTTAGCGCCGCCTGCGCATCGCTGGAAGCGGCCGGTGTGGCCTTTACCCAGGGCAGCGAAGCGGAATGCGCCGAGCGCCAGGTACAGGCGCTGGTGCGGCTGGATGATCCGGCGGGCAATACCCTGGAGCTGTATCACGGTGCCGCACTGTCCTACGACAAGTTTGTGTCCCCCGCCGGAATCCCCGGCTTCGAGACCGGGTTCAACGGGGACATGGGCTTCGGGCATGCGGTCCTCCCCGCGCCGAACCTCGTCGAAACTCACGCCTTTTACCGCGATCTTCTGGGATTTGGTGATACGGACTACATGCACTTTCACTTCAGCGAGGATCCGGCTGATCCCGGCCAGGGCCTCAATTTCATGCATGTACAAAATCCCCGCCATCACAGCCTCGCGCTGTACCAGGCGGAGATGCCCTCCGGCTGTGTGCACCTGATGGTGGAAGTGCACTCCATCGACGAGGTGGGTTACTGCCTGGACCGGGTGCTGGCCCGCAATATTCCGGTGACCTCCACCCTTGGGCGCCATAGCAATGACCGCATGCTGTCTTTTTATATGGCAACGCCAGGCGGCTTTGCGCTGGAGTTCGGTTGCGATGGCCTGCAGATGGACTGGGAGGGTTACACGCCGACGGTCTCCACGCGCCCCAGCCTGTGGGGACACGAGTTCCAGATGCCTGAGTAGGTACGGCCGGTCAGGCGCTGCCAGCCAGGTCCACCTCTTTCAGGCCAGGCTGGCCACGCTCTTTAGCACCAAACGCACCAGCTCGGCCTGGCGGGTGGCCCCGGTTTTGGCGAAGATCGACTTCAGCTGGGCGCGGGCCGTATGCTGGGAAATGTTCTGCTGTGTAGACACATCAGCCAGGCTCAGGCCCTGGGCCAGTCGCAGGGCCAGCGAGGCCTCCGCGGGTGTCAGTTGAAACAGTTCCTGCAGTAGTTGGCGCGAGGTTTCGCTGGGCTGTATACCGGCGCCCTCGACCAGTGCCGGATCACTGATAAACACCGCCACGCTGGGGCTGGACTGGCCTTCGGCCCACTCCGCCAGTGGCACCGGTCGCAGTACCAGCCCATAGTCCTGCCGGCCGCTGGGGCGCGGCACCCGCAGCGCCCGCGCCATCCCGGTGGTTCCGGCACGCTGGGCGGCAATGGCTGTGTCAATCATTGCCTGGAGCTGGGCATCGGCCGCGCGGTCCTGTATATGCAGTCGCTGCCCCGTCAGGCTCAGTCCGTCTTCGCCTTCCAGCAGCGCCGCTGCCACCGCATTGGTGTTCAGCACGCGGCCGCGTTCATCCAGCACCAGGGTTGCTACCGACAGCTGGTCCACGGCATCGGCATACAGGTCGCGCTCTGATTCGGTTCGACTGAGCCGGGCGTGTATCTGGATGGCGCGCCGCAGGTGCGGCAGCAGTCGCTCGCAGAACTGCTTGTGTGCGTCTTCAAAGGCGGGCTCCTGCGGGCGTCTCGCTATACGCAGCCGCGCCTGCATGCCATCTGGTTCCACAGTATCGACACCGAGAATGTGGAACAGGCCGATTGGCTTCAGGTAGTTCAGGTAGTAGTCGGAGACCAGCAGCTCTTCGTCGGGAATCAGTTCCCGCTGGGTGACGACCTTGCCGGGCGGCAGGTTGACAAACGGATCGATGGCGAAGAATTGCTCCTGGTAAGTCATCGCTTCCCAGTCGCTGGGGTCGGCGAGGTCATCTTCACCGCTCTCGCTGCGCTGGCAGTTGAGAATCACGCCGCGGTCACCGGCGGCGGGAGGGCGCAGTACCAGGGACACCACCTGCGCATCCAACGCGCGCCGCAGCGCCGGCAGGAAACTGCGCCAGGGCTTTTCCTGCAGGGGGCCTTCGTAAATGAGTGCCAGCAGCGCTTCGAAGTCAGGTGCCGTAGGGTCCGCGGTGGCGGGCGGTGTGGGACCCATTGCTTACTTTTCCATCATCTCCAGCTTGTCGGTGAGGCTGGTCAGCGGGGCCGGGCGTCCCACACCCCAGCCCTGGATATAGTCGCAGCCGATTTCCCGCAGCTTGGCGATGACATCGTCGTTTTCCGCGAACTCGGCAATGGTCTCCATACCCAGGAAGTGGGAGAGGTCGTTGATGGACTTCGCCATGGCGAAATCCTTGGAATTCTCATTGATGTGCTTGATAAAGGTGCCGTCGATCTTTACATAATCCACGGGCAGGTCGCGCAGGTAGGAATGCGAAGCGAGGCCGGTGCCGAAATCGTCGATAGAGAACTTGCAGCCAATATTCTTGAACTCGTTGACGAAGTCGGTGGCCTTCACCATGTTGTTGATAGTGCCCGTCTCGGTGATCTCGAAGCAGATCTTGCTGGTGCCAACGCCATACTCGGAGATGGCCTCGAACAGGAACTCCATAAAGCCGTCATCGGTCACGCTGTTGCCAGACAGGTTAATGGCAAGGTTGGGCACGTCCTTTTCTTCGTCCATCATCTGGCTGATCCAGCTGAACACCTGCCTGACCACCCACTGGTCAACCTGGACCATGTAACCAAACTGCTCCGCGCTCTTGATAAAGTCCTGTGGTGAGCTGAGCCTGCCGTTGTCATCGGCGATGGCCATGAGAATCTCGTAGTGCTCGACTTCGAGCTTGCCATCTACCAGGTCGGTGCGGGCAATGGGCTGGGCCTGCAGCACGAAGTTTTTGGTGTCGAGGGTGTGCTCGATCTGTTTGATCGCCTCCGCTTCCTCGGACTTGTAGGCCTCGACGCGGGCCTTGTCCTCGTTGAACTGGACCACCCGGTTGCCGCCCTCCTGCTTGGCCTGCGACGCAACCCTCTGTGCATTGTCCAGCACTTTCTCCACCGAATCGCTATGGTCCAGGATCGATGCGACGCCGATCGACACCGTGAAGGAAATCTTCTCGCCGTTGATGTCTACCGGGCTGCTCTCGATATCCCCGCGAATGCCCTCGGCGTGGGCGATGGACTGCTCAATGGTTCGGTCGAGCAGCAGCACCGCAAAGCGGTCACTTTCGAGACGGGCGGAGGAGACCTTGCGATCATGCTGCTGGGCCAGCAGCTTGCCAAACTCCACCAGGATCTGGTCGCCGGTGGTCTCGTCATAAACCTGATTGACCAGGCCGAACTTGTCGATGTCGATGTAGAGCAGGGCGTGGTTGGAGTGTTTGGCCCTGGCGTGTTCCAGCGCCTGTTCCAATTGCTCCATGAAAGTGTCGCGGTTGATAAGCCGGGTGAGGCTGTCGTGGTTTTTCTCGAAGCTGAGCGAGCGCTGCACGTGCTCCAGCGTCTTGTACATTGACTGGTCCACCAGCGGCAATTCTTCGCTGGGGGTGGGCGGCTTGACACCCTTGGAAAGCTGTCGCGCCAGCTCAACGCCGGTCACGTCGGCCACTTTCTGGCCGCGTTCATTGACGAAGATGAAGCGGTCACCGTCTTCGTTGATCCAGGCCAGCTGCATGCGCCGCTTGGCGCCCTGCTTGTCGCGATAGGTGAGCCAGGCGCCGCGCTCCAGGTCTTCCACGCGCCGTACCCAACGCCTGAGCCTCGGCAGCGTATCAACCTTTTTGCGAATCTCTTCGGAATCGCGCTCTTCGGATTCCTCCGGGGGCTGCACGTCCACGTATTCGAGTTCGGCCCGTCCCGCCAGCACCTCGCGCAGGTTGTCCAGCACTGGCTCGTGCTCCATGTGGGTGGGCAGCGCCTCGGAGATCTGCTGGCTGACCATGTCCAGCAAGGGTTCCGCTTCCAGGGCACGTTCCACCTGTACCTGCTCGTCCTCTGCCTCTCCCTGTTTTTTCTGCATCAACCACAGCGACAACAGGTCGAGGGTCTTGACGTAATCCTTCCAGGCCCGGCTGTTGGGCCCCTGCTTCACATAGGTCAGCTTGAGCAGGTCGCGCCAGCCCTTGTCGACCAGGTCAACCAGCGGCCGCGGCGCCTGCGGTTGCCGGATGCGCGAGCGCAGGACTTTTTCCACGGCTTTTTCAGCCTTGCGAAGTTTCTCCTGGCCGTCCTGGGTTTTGACCACCCGCTCGACGTTGCGCTCCAGGGCCTTCTTCTGCTGCGCAGACAGGCCGTCCAGCTCATCCAGGGCGCTGGCGAATACCTGGCTGTCGGTCTCGTAGTTCTTGACGATATTGTCGATGATCCCGGAGACCTTGGTCTCCAGGGCCCGGTTGGGGTAATTGCTGGAGTTGGCCAGTTGCGTAACCTTGTCGATTACTCCGCGCGCCGGGTGCGCCTGGTCCGCGAAGAACTGAGGTTCCAGCAGCGCCAGTTTGGCGAGCGGAATCTGCAGGTCGCCGACGATCGGCCTCAGTTCGGGCTCGACATCGACCTCAACCGAGATATCCGAGAACAGGTTGTCTACCAGGTCGAGTTGATTGACGCTGTCCGCCTCAAAACCGTCGGTACCCTCCAGCCCGGGCATGTCGGCCTGGCGATCGGCGAGGTACTGGCGCACCGAACGCTGTTCGCGCAGTTCTGACCTGACCTGCTCGTTCGACTGCAACTGAGACAACACCGTGGCCAGTGCATCCGAGGTGGCTGGCGGACCGCCCGTGCCGGTTCCAGTGCCGGCCGCACCGGCCAGTGTGCCGCCGCTTTCCACTGGCGCCGCGCGGCGGAAGTTGAGCGCGTCAATAACTGACCGGTACAGCGTGGGCGCGTCGAAATGCCTGCTGGCAGCGCCGCCAACCGGACCCGGCGGTGGCGCTGCAAGGCCGGCATCGCCGGCCGGTGCCGCTGCAGGTGCACCACCGGGTGCACCCGTTCCGGGAGCCGCCGCTCCGGGAGCCGCCGCGCCGGCGGTAGCACCCGGCTGAGCGCCGGCACTGCCGGCCCGGGCAGCGGCGCCAGGCGTTGCCGCCGGCGAGCCGGATGCCAGGCCTGCATCCTGCGCATCGGCCAGCAGGTCGGCGGCCTCTTCCTCGCTGGGCAAATCCGGCGCCGGAGCTGGCGCAGGTTTGGGACGCGGAGCAGACTTGGCGCGCTGTTTCTGCAAACGCTCGAACAGGGAGCCGTGCTTGTCGAGATCTTCGTCCAGGTCGGGCTGCACACCGCGGTCGCGAAGGAACGTGTTCAGGCTCTTGTAGTACGAGTTAAGGTTCTTGACGATCTCGCTATCGAAGAATTTGTAGAGGTCAGAGACCACCACCGTATTGACGCCGCCGCCAATGACGGCTTCGCGAAAGGCGCTACAGAACTGGGCGACATGCACGGGGAGGCGTGTCTCCATCGGCTCCGTGCCGCAGAGCTCGGCAAAGCGAATGGTGAGCGCCTCCATGGTCAGTCCCATCTTGCGCTGGGCTTCTCGCACGATGCGGTCGATGGTCAGGGAGTCTTCGAAATCCTGGATATCGACCAGTCCCAGGTCGTCGGCATCGACGGAGTCCAGGTCGTCGCTGGACTCATTTGCGGGCCGCAGCGGTTCGTCGAAGAAGCGGGACATTTCCTTGCCGAAAATCTCGCGCATCTCCTGGTGGTCGCGACGCAGGATGTTCATGGCTTCGAACAGCGCATCCTGGCGGTCACGATTGCCGTGCTGGGAGGCGAGGTCCATCATCCGGTCGGCGGCGTCCATAATGAAGGGATCTATCAGGCGGTCTGCCTGGCTCAGCGCGCGTTCCCTGAAGTCGGCGAGATTGGCACTGGCATCACCGCTGGAACGGATTGAGTCTGCCGGTATCAACAACCGGCGAATTCGGCCGACGAGTTCGGTGTCGTTTGAGCGGATGTCGAGGTTGAGGGAGCGGCCGTGGACCAGGGTGATCGTGACTGGAAGCTCCAGCAGGGTGCCGTCGTCGTCGTAGACTTTCCTGAAGGCCAGTGTGGCGCGTGCGCCTACCGGCATCTTCAGAGCTTCAGTCTTTTCCGCGCCGGAACGGTGGACGCCGCTGATCAGCAAGCCGTGATCCAGTAGCTCGCTGACCTGGCCTGCGTAGCTCGCCCCACCTTCCAGGTGAAGCTCCGCCGGGTGGGCTACCGGCAGTACCTCAGCTTGCGACATGTTCAACCTTTGCTTTTGTAATTGTTGCTCTTGGTAGCTGCTGCTTCAATTCGACTGGCTGCGATAGTTGCAACGGTTGTAGCCGACCACCCCGTCGCGCCCCCGGCAGCACATAGCCTGTTGAGTATAACCTGATCGGCCACGCGGGTGACAAACCCGGGGTTCCGGCGATAGCGCTAGCCATCGGCGGGCAACATGGGGTTGACGGAGTCAGGATTGTTCCGCATTGGCGGCGCTCAGGAAGGCGGGCTTTTCGCCACCGCCGTGCACCAGCAGGCTGGCGCCGCTGATGTAGCTGGCCAGGGGTGAGGCCAGGAACAGGCAGGCGTCACCGATGTCCCGGGGATCAGCCAGCCTGCCCAGCGGGACCGTATCGGCCACCCGGGCGATACCCTCTGCATCGCCGTAGTGCAGGTGGGCCTGCTCCGTGAGCACCAGGCCGCAGAGTACCGTGTTGACCCTCACCCTGGGGGCCCATTCCACCGCCAGAGAGGAGCCGAGGCTGGCCAGCCCGGCCTTGGCGGCGCCGTAGGCGGCCGTGCCGGGCGAGGGACGCTGGGCGCTGACGCTGGCGATATTGATGATATTGCCGCCCTGGTGCTGGTCCTGCATGACCCGATTCGCGGCCTGGGCGACCAGCAGCGGCGCCAGCAGGTTGAGTCCGATGATGGCAGTCGAGAAGCGCGGTGATGCGGTGGCGGCATCCGCAGCGGGAGCGCCGCCGGCATTGTTCACCAGGATGTCCAGGCTGTCGCCGGACTCAGCCACGGCAGTCACGAAGCCCTCGACCTGCTCCGCTTCCCTGACATCACAGTGGTGGAACACGGCCCGCCGATCACCGGCTAGCGGCAGTGTTTCCGGTTCATTGCGTCCACAGATATGCACCTCGGCGCCGGCCTCCAGCAAGCGCTCGGTAATACCGCGTCCGACGCCGCGAGCGCCGCCGGTCACGATTGCCGTTTTACCGGCCAGGTCAAGTGGGTTTTCCATGTGCTGCATCCCGAGTTTATTGCGCCTGCCGGGCTCGCTGACACGCGGTTGGCGCGGCTTGTTATGGGGGTGTGAGTTACATAATATGCCGGGTCACAATCCTACCCCCGCCACAAGCGGGGTTCCAACATCCAGGCAATCAAGCAGCAAGCTGCCAGCGGCAGACCTGCATTTCAGAGGAAAGACTTATGACGAACGAATCGCTGCCAGTACTGGCAATACTGGGGGGCACGGGTGATCTTGGCACCGGTCTGGCACGTCGCTGGGCGCAGGCTGGCTACCGGGTCATCATCGGCTCTCGCACCCAGGAAAAAGCCGAGGCAGCGGTCGCGGACCTGCATGAAGTCATGGCCGAGCGCGGCGTTGCGGAGGTGACGGTCGAAGCCATGGAAAACCTGGCGGCAGCTCAGGCGGCGGACATTGTCACGCTGACGGTGCCCTTCGCCCACCAGGTCAGCACCCTGGAGCATGTCAGCAGTGCCCTCGGCGGCAAAATCCTCATCGACGTTACCGTGCCCCTGGTGCCGCCCAAGGTGGGGCGTGTGCAGCTACCAGAAGGCGGTTCGGCCGGCCAGATTGCCCAGGATCTGCTGGGCGAAACGGTGCAGGTGGTTTCCGCCTTCCAGAATGTGGCCGCCCACCACCTGCAGGAAGGCCACGGCATCGAGTGCGATGTGCTGGTCACCGGCGACAGCAAGGACGCCCGCGGCGAGGTCATTACCCTGGTGGAAGCGGCCGGCATGCGCGGTTTCCACGCCGGGCCGATCGCCAATGCGGCCGCTGCCGAAGCGCTGACATCGGTGCTGATCACCATCAATCGCCAGTACAAGTGTCACGCCGGTATTTCCATCACGGGACCGGACTCCGCTGAATGACCCCGACGGTACAACTTGTACCGCTACTACCCTTTCCCCTGGTACAGCCGGGGGACGATCTCGCGGCGCTGTTGCTCGAGGTGCTGGAACACAACGGCATCGAACTCACAGCGGGCGATGTCCTGGTGCTGGCTCAAAAGATCGTCAGCAAAGCCGAGGGCCGTTACGTGACCCTGTCGTCAGTGGCAGTGAGCGAGGAAGCCCGGCAACTGGCCGAGCAGGCTGACAAGGAACCTGAGCTGGCACAGCTCATTCTCGACGAATCCAACGAGGTGCTGCGAGTGCGCCCGGGCGTGATCATCGTAGAGCACCGGCTCGGCTATGTTCACGCCAATGCCGGAATCGACCGCTCCAACCTGCCGGGGACGGACGACCCCGCCGTGTTGCTATTACCTGAGGACCCCGATGGCAGTGCCGCTGGGCTTCGCGGCGCACTGGAGCAGGCGTTTGGCCCTGGGCTTGCAGTCATCATCAATGACAGCGCCGGGCGCGCCTGGCGCCAGGGCACCCAGGGCTTCGCGTTGGGTACCAGCGGCATCGATCCGGTGGAAGACCAGGTCGGACGGCTGGACCTGTTTGGCCGGCCACTGGAAGTGACCGAAGTGGCGATTGCCGATGAGATGGCAGCCGCGGCTTCCCTGTTGATGGGCCAGGCCAACCAGGCCTGCCCGGCGGTGTTGGTGCGGGGCGCTCAGTGGCAACCATCCGAGCAGGGCTCGGAGTCGCTGCTGCGGCCGCGCGCCATGGATATGTTTCGCTGATGGCTGGGTCAACCCGGTGAAGAAGGTATTGGCACTTTCCGGTGGCGTGGGTGGTGCCAAGCTGGCGCTGGGGCTCGACCGGGTACTGCCCGACGGCGCCCTCACCGTGGTGGCCAATACCGCCGACGATTTTGAGCATCTGGGGCTTTATATCGCCCCCGACCTCGACACGGTCATGTACACACTCTCCGGCATCAATGACACCGAGCGTGGATGGGGGCTGGCCGGGGAGAGCTGGCAGTGTCTCGAGGCGCTGGGGACACTGGGCGCCGAACAGTGGTTCCAGCTGGGAGACCGGGACCTCGCCACCCATATCCATCGCACCGCCATGCTGCGCGACGGTGCCCGCCTCAGCCAGGCCACCGAGAAGCTGTGTTCGGCGCTGGGCCTTGTTACCAGGCTGCTGCCGATGTCCGACCACCCGGTGCGTACGCTGGTCGACTGTCGCGACGGGGAGTTTCCGTTCCAACACTACTTCGTTCGCGAGCAGTGCAGGCCGGAAGTCCGGGGCTTTCGCTTTGAGGGCCAGGACCAGGCGACACCGCAGCCTGAGTTCATGGCCCTGCTCGCCGACCCGGCCCTGGCGTTGATCGTGATTTGCCCGTCCAACCCGTTCGTCAGCGTTGATCCCATTCTCGGTCTGCCCGGCGTGAGGGCGGCGCTGCAAGCGTCGGCGGCGCCGGTCTATGCGGTCTCGCCGATCGTTGGTGATCGTGCGCTGAAAGGGCCGGCGGCGAAGATGATGGCTGAACTGGGACTGCCGGTCAGCGCCGCATCCGTGGCGCAGCACTACCGCGGCCTGGTAGACACTTTCGTGTTGGACGAATCTGACGCTACACTGGCGCACTCAATGGAAGAGCCGGGAATGCGATTGATGACCGCGCCCACAGTAATGAAGACCCTGGCAGATCGTGAGCAGCTTGCGCGCGCACTGCTGGACGATGTTGGCCTGGTGGCGCTGTGAACACTCAGGGCGATCTGCGAGAGTCCCGGCAAGGTTGTTGGGCCCTGCTGCCACTGAAGGACCTGGTGCAGGCCAAGACTCGGCTCGGCGGCGTGCTGGCCTCCCATGAGCGCCGCGCCCTGGCGCAGGCGATGGCCGAAGACGTGCTCACGGCGCTGACGACGGCGGAGGGTCTTGGCGGCGTGCTGTTGATCTCTGACGACCCTGCCGCCGACATGCTGGCCGCCAAATACTCTATCGAATGGCTGCCTGAATCAGCGCTCCAGGCCAGCGGGCTGAATAATGTAGTCACAGCCGGCTGTGACTGGCTGCGGCAGGCCGGCGTTGATGCGGTGATGATCGTGCACAGCGACCTGCCCCTGTTGCAGCCGGCGAGCGTTGAGCGCGCACTCCGGCAGTTCGAGGAGACGACTGCGGATGTGTTGCTGGTACCCGACCGGCGCCGTGAGGGCACCAATATGCTCTTGGCCCGTACCTCGGCACTGCCCCCATTCCACTACGGTCATGACAGTTTCACCGCCCACCAGCAGGCGGCGGCTGAGCAGGGTCTGTCCTGCGAGGAGCAGTTGCTAGCCGATGTGGCGCTGGACATCGACCAGCCCGCCGACCTGATTGACGCCTGGCAAGCGCTCGGCGCTGTTGGTGGCGATGGCACCGTCGGCAGCCATACCCGGGCGTTGCTTGGCCGATCCGATATCGCTCGCCGGCTGCGAGCCCTGTCTGACCTTTATGCGGCCAATACGCGAGGTGTGCGATGACCGGCTTTGAAAACCTCTCCACCGATGCGCTGCTGCAGGAACTGCTGGCGGCGCCGCCTGAGGAGGCTGAGGCCCTGGCGCTGGCGGATTTCTCCGACACCGCCCGCCTGGCACAGGCAGCGGCCAGCCTGCGAGATAGTGGTCACGGCAGCGTGGTCACCTACTCGCGAAAGGTATTCATACCGCTGACCCAGCTGTGTCGTGACGTCTGCCACTACTGCACCTTTGCGCAGACACCCCGGCATATCCCGCAGGCCTATATGCCGGTGGATGAGGTGCTGCAGCAAGTGCGGGCCGCCGCCGAGGTGGGCTGCCAGGAAGCCCTGTTCACCCTCGGTGAACGGCCGGAGCTGCGCTATCGCGCGGCGCGCGAAGCACTTGAGTCACTGGGATTCGAATCCACGCTCGATTACCTGACTTATGTGGCGGGCAGGGTGCTGGAAGAGACCGGCGTGCTGCCCCATATCAACGCCGGCTGCATGGACGATGCCGAGATGCTGGCCCTGCGCGAGGTATCGGCCTCCATGGGCATCATGCTGGAGTCTGCCTCGGAACGGCTGTGCGAAAAAGGCATGCCGCACTACGGTTCGCCGGACAAGGCGCCGGCCCGTCGGCTCGACACCATAGAGCGGGCGGGGCGCCTGAAGGTACCGTTTACCTCAGGCATCCTGATCGGCATCGGCGAGACCCGCCGCGAGCGCATCGAATCCTTGCTCGCCTTGCGCGCCAGCCATCGCCGCCACGGCCAGCTACAGGAAGTGATCATCCAGAACTTCCGCGCCAAGCCGGGCACCCTGATGGCGCAGGCCCCGGAGCCGGACCTGGAAGAGCTGCTGTGGACTATCGCCGTGGCGCGCATCCTGTTCGGCCCCGCAATGAACATCCAGGCGCCGCCCAACTTGAGTCCCGGGGTGCTGCCACAGATTGTCGCCGCGGGCATCAATGACTGGGGTGGGGTCTCCCCGGTGACCCCCGACTTCGTCAACCCGGAGGCTCCCTGGCCGCACCTGGAGCAACTCACCCGCGAGACCGCTGCCGCGGGCAAGGTATTGCAGCCCCGGCTGACGTTGTACCCCGCCTATGTGCACGATCCCCAGCAGTGGCTGCACGAAGCCGTACGTGAGCCGGTGCTGAAGCAGGCGGATGCCGAGGGGCTGGCGCGCAGTGATGACTGGTGCCCCGGGGCCCAGTTGGAGCCGCCGGCTGCGGTGCTCGAGGAGATGCGGCAAAAGCCTGCGGATGCCGATATCGATCCGCGCCTGGTGGAGGCCGTGGAGCGCTGCCGCGACGGTGCCGAGTTGGCGGAGGCCGATGTGGAACGCCTGTTCAAGGCTCGCGGCGCGGAGTTTGCCTGGGTCTGCCGGGCGGCGGACCGACTGCGCCGCGAACGGCATGGCAACCGCGTGTCCTACGCCGTCAATCGCAACATCAACTACACCAATATCTGCTACTTCAAGTGCCAGTTCTGTGCTTTCTCCAAGGGCAAGTTGAGCGAGAACCTGCGCGGCCGCCCCTATGACCTGGATGCAGATGAGATAGCGCGACGTTGCCGCGAGGCCTGGGAGCGGGGGGCCACCGAGGTGTGCATGCAGGGGGGCATCCACCCGGAGTACACCGGCCAGACCTACCTGGACATCCTTGCCACGGTGAAAGCCGCAACCCCCGACATGCACGTCCATGCTTTCTCGCCGCTGGAGGTGTGGCAGGGCGCTCATACACTGGGCCTGTCGCTGGAGGATTACCTGCGCGCATTGAAGGCCGCCGGACTGGGCACGCTGCCGGGCACCGCGGCAGAGATCCTCGATGACGAAGTGCGGGCCGTCATCTGCCCGGACAAGATCAACACCGCCCAGTGGCTGGAAGTAATGGAAACTGCGCACCGGGTGGGTTTCAGAACCACGGCGACGATCATGTACGGCCACGTGGAACAGCCGAAGCACTGGGCGCGACACCTGCTGCGCCTGCGCGAGTTGCAGCAACGCACCGGCGGCTTTACCGAGTTCGTGCCACTGCCGTTTGTGCACATGGAGGCGCCAATGTACCTCAAGGGCCGGGCGCGCAGAGGCCCCACCTTCCGTGAGGCCGTGTTGATGCACGCCGTGGCGCGGCTGGCACTGTACCCCTACTTCGACAACATCCAGGCCTCCTGGGTAAAAATGGGGGAGGCGGGGGTCGCCGCCTGCCTGGATGCCGGTTGCAACGACCTCGGCGGTACCCTCATGAACGAGACGATTACCCGTGCCGCGGGTGCTGCCCATGGCCAGGAGTGGCCACTGTCGGACATGGAGGCGTTCCTCGCATCCCGCGCTCGCGAACCCTGGCTGCGTGATACCTGTTATCGGCCCGCCGCCGAGGGCCGCCGTGGCGCGGCGCTTGCCGCGTCACCGTTGGACCCTGTCGTCAATACACCGGCGGCGCGTTATGAGCGGCGCGGTGAAGGTAAGCGCGTCGAGCTGTTGCGCAACTCCTTGATAGGCAGCGACCGGGGCTGAGACTTGGCCGCCACCGGCATTCAACTGGAGGCCAGCTGGCTGGCGCGCTTGCGGGACGAATTCGACCAGCCCTACATGCAGTCGCTGAAGACCTTCCTGCGTGCCGAAAAAGATGCGGGCAAGGTGATCTACCCCCCGGGCGGCGAGATGTTTGCCGCCTTCGATCACACGCCGCTGGACCAGGTCCGCGTGGTCGTGCTCGGGCAGGATCCCTATCACGGACCCGGACAGGCCCACGGCCTGTGTTTCTCCGTGCGACCCGGTGTGGCCCTGCCGCCATCGCTGGTGAATATCTACAAGGAGTTGCAGGACGACCTCGGCATACCACTGGCGGCGCACGGCTGCCTGACGCATTGGGCCGACCAGGGCGTATTGCTGTTGAACAGCGTGCTGAGTGTCGAGCGCGGCCAGGCGGCCTCGCACCAGGGCAAGGGTTGGGAGCAGTTCACCGACCGCGCCATCGAGCTGGTCAATCGCGATTGCGAGCATGTGGTGTTCATGCTCTGGGGATCGTATGCACAGCGCAAGGGTGCGGTGATCGACGAGCATCGGCATTGCGTGCTGCGTGCCCCCCATCCATCGCCACTCAGCGCGCATCGTGGCTTCTTCGGCTGCCGGCATTTCAGCCGGGCCAACCAATACCTGGAGTCAAAGGGAAGAACGCCTGTCGACTGGGCGCTGCCGGCTCAGGTGCTACCGGTTTAGTCGCTGCCGGCTTCGTCTTCGAGCGGGTAGGGCAGGGCGTGAAAGCTCAACGGGCTGCCAGCAGCGCTGGCCCCGGTGTTCACGGCATCCCGGGTCAGGGATGCCAACAGCCAGCAGAGCCCATCGCCGTCGCGGGCAGCATTGACGATGGTACCCACGGTTTTTCCGTTCACATCGATGATGCTGTCGCCGGGCTGCAGGTCCTCGCTGGCGTCTGCGGAAGCCAGTGCCATGGGCCGCTTCACTTTGCCGCGGTAGTGCATGCGGGCGACGACTTCCTGGCCGGTGTAGCAGCCCTTGGTGAAGCTGACCCGTCCGGTGGCCTGGAAATTGAGCATCTGCGGCAGGAACTCGCCGCTGGTAGCACCGGTCACGTGGCCGATACCCGCCTTGATTTCCAGCAATTGGTAAGCTTCCTCAGCGACACGCTCCGCGCCCAGTTCCGTCATGCGGGTTTCGAAGGCATCGGCTGCGGTAGCGGGCACGCAGGCCTCGAAGCTGTCAGGGCTGGCCCCGGTAGTCCAGAGAATATCCCCCTGGCGCCAACCGGCATCCGGTGAGCTGCCTGGCGCCTCGGCAAGGGCTGCGGCAGCCTGTCCCCACAGAGCATAGTGGCGCCAGTCGTCGCCGGCGTCGCGCAGTTCCGCCCTGGAGAACACAATGTATTTCCCGAAGGTCTCCAGCGCAGCAGCGGCGGCGCTCGCCTGCAGCACCATCAAAATGGCTTCAGGTGGCAGTTCCAGTAGACGGAAATCACACACCATGCGCCCCTGCGGGTTGCAGTAGGCGCCCGTGAGACTGTGTTCGGCACTCAGCTGGTCGAGATCGCAGGTCGTCTGGCCTTGCAGGAACTTGCGTCCATCGGGACCTTCGAGCACGAGGGCAGAGCGGGAAGACAGGCTGGTCAGGTAGGTTGTCACGGCGGCTATGATAGGTGCTGCTTTGGCCCCTGTCAGCTCTTATACTTGCGCGCATGACTACCGACACCGATTACAACCGGGTCATCTGGGCCAGCCGGCGCGGCATGCTGGAACTGGACCTGGTGCTGGAGCCCTTCGTCAAGGGCGCCTATCGCGAGCTCTCCAGCCAGGACCAGGCTCGCTACCGCAAGCTGCTGGAATGTGAGGACCAGGAGTTGTTTGGCTGGTTCCTGGGACGCCTGCGCCCGGAAGACGACGAGCTGGCCGGCATTGTCGACACCGTCCTGGCGTTTGCCCGCCGCCCGGCTTGAGGGCGCGCAGTCTGCCCGCGCCCTGAACGGGCTGCATCTCGCTACTTCAGTGGTACTGCTGGTCTACACGGCAGCGGGCGGCCGTTGGGTACTGGCATTGCTGGCGATTGCTGTGCTGGGTGTTTTGATGCTGCGGCCTCGCCGCGATCGGCTGCGGGCTTTTCCGGATTTTTTGTTCGACGGCCGGCGCTGGTATGACGGCGACGGACGCGCTGCGACCGTAACTACGGCTTACACTTCTCCGCTGGTGCTGGCGGTTCGCATGGAAGTGGAAGGCAACTGCTATCGCGGCCTGCTGTTTCGGGTACAGTGCTGCGCTGAATCCTGGCGTCGGCTGCGGCTGGCCCTGCGCTATGCGGGCGGAGACAGCACCGTGTCTCCGGCCTCCGGGTCCAGCTCGGGATAGTCCAGCGTGTAGTGCAGGCCGCGGCTCTCGCGGCGGTCGATGGCGCAATTGATCATCAACTCGGCTACCATCGCCAGGTTGCGCAGTTCCAGCAGGTCGTTGGTTACCTTGTAGTTGCTGTAGTACTCGACAATCTCTTCCTGGAGCAATTCGATGCGATGGCGCGCGCGGGCCAGGCGCTTGTCAGTGCGAACAATGCCAACGTAGTCCCACATGAAGCGGCGCAACTCGTCCCAGTTGTGGGAAATCACCACGTCTTCATCCGAGTCGGTGACCTGGCTCTCATCCCAGTCAGGGGCGCTCTCCGGTGCCGGGGCGTCCCTGGCGAGGTCATCAATGTCCTTTGCCGCCGCATGGGCGTAGACCAGGCATTCCAGCAGTGAGTTGCTGGCCATGCGGTTGGCACCGTGCAGGCCGGTGCAGGCCGTTTCACCAATGGCATAGAGGCCGGGCACGTCCGTCTGCCCGCGCTTGTCCACCATCACGCCGCCGCAGGTGTAGTGCGCGGCAGGGACCACGGGGATCGGTTCGCGGGTGATGTCGATGCCGAAGTCCAGGCAGCGACGGTGCACCGTGGGGAAGTGGGTTTGCAGGAAGCGGGCAGGCTGGTGGCTGATGTCCAGGTACACGCAGTCGCTGCCGGTGCGCTTCATTTCGTGGTCGATGGCGCGGGCCACTACATCCCGCGGCGCCAGTTCGCCGCGCTCATCGAAACGCTCCATGAAGCGGGTACCGTCGGGAAGCTGCAAACGGCCACCCTCGCCACGCAGGGCCTCGGTAATGAGGAAGGATTTGGCGCGGGGGTGATAAAGACAGGTGGGGTGAAACTGGTTGAATTCCAGGTTCGCCACCCGGCAGCCCGCACGCCAGGCCATGGCGATACCATCCCCGCTGGCACCGTCCGGGTTGCTGGTGTACAGGTAGGCCTTGCTGGCGCCACCGGTGGCCAGTACCACAAAGCGGGACTGATACAGGTGTACTTCACCGCTCCTTCGCTCCAGCACATAAGCTCCCTGGCAACGGTCGTTCGCCACCACCAGGTCGACGGCCACACCGTCGGTAACAATTTCCACGTTGTCGCGGGCCAGGGTGCGCTCTACCAACACTTCTGAGATGGCCCTGCCAGTGGCGTCTGCCGCATGTATCACCCGGCGGTGGCTGTGGCCGCCCTCCATCGTCAGGTGATATTCGCTGTGCTTTGGGGTTTCCCGGCGGTCGAACTCCACGCCCTGGGCAACCAGCCAGTTCACCACCTCGGCACCCTGTGACACGACAAACTCCACCACGTCGCGGTGGCACAGGCCGACGCCCGCCGCGAGGGTATCCTCGACGTGTGACTGCACGGTGTCGTCCTTGTCGAGCACCGCCGCCATGCCGCCCTGGGCCCAGAAGGTCGAACCCTGGGTCAGTTCACCCTTGCTGAGCACGGCAATACGCATGGACGTTGGCAGACGTAGTGCCAAGGACAGGCCTGCGGCGCCGCTGCCGATGATGAGAACGTCGTGTTGGTAGCGCTGTGGCATGGGTGTTCCGGGGCTGTCGAGAAGTGGGAATTCGTGTATTTTAGGCCGTCACAGCGTCACGGCACGGGTTTATCGATGACCGGCAACGGGAAGACGCTGGCACAATTCAAACGCTCATAATACGCAGCAGGGAATCGAAAGGAACTTTTTTATTTCCCTGTGATCAGACGTGGCGAGATAAGGGGGCACGATTGGCTGCGGCCGCAACAGACCAGCAGTTGGTGGAAAGGGTACAAGCGGGAGACAAACGTGCCTTCGATCTTCTGGTATTGAAGTACCAGCCCAAGATTCTGGGGCTGGTGTCGCGCTATGTGCACGACAGCCACGAGGTCCAGGATGTCACCCAGGAGGCTTTTATCAAGGCCTACCGGGCACTGCCGCGGTTCCGTGGTGACAGCGCCTTTTATACCTGGCTGTATCGCATCGCCATTAATACTGCCAAGAACCACCTGGTAGCCCGAGGTCGCAGACCACCGGGCAGCGATGTAGAGATAGAGGATGCCGAGCATTTTGAAAACGGCGGCGCCCTGCGGGACATGGAAAATCCCGAGAACAAGTTGTTCAGCCAGGAACTTGGCGAGGTGGTCAACCAGGCAATCAGCGATTTGCCGGATGATCTGCGTAGCGCGGTAACTTTACGGGAATTTGATGGTCTCAGTTACGAGGAGATCGCAGAGATCATGGATTGCCCGGTAGGCACTGTCAGGTCACGGATTTTCCGGGCCAGGGAGGCCATAGACAAACGGGTGCGTGCCCAGGTGGATGGTGAAAACGCGCCCTACGTGTAATGACGATCAACTCGTCGCTGATAGTGGTTAAAGAATAGTTATTGCTAGTTTTGATGGCCGTTGGTCCCTGCACACAAGCACTGCTGGCGACTGATGGTTGTTGATAAAAAGCCGCGCGCCAATGACGCGGCAAGACCTGGGAGGTTGTTGATGAACAGAGAGCTTGGCGAAGCAATGTCAGCCCTTATGGATGGTGAGGCTGACGACCAGGCACTTGAACAGGTACTGGATAACGTCCAGGATGCGGCGCTGCGTGACGCCTGGCGGCGTTTTCACTATGCCAGCCACAGCCTGCAGCCAGGTCCGCTGGTGACCGGTATCGATCTGTCTGAACGCATCGCCGCTGCCATAGATGAGCAGGGCGAGCCCTCGTCAGATAACACGGGTGAGGCGCTGTCGTCCCTTGTCGATGGTGAGGCCGACACGCAGGCGCTCACCCATGTGCTGGACAATCTCCAGGATCAGTCGCTGCGCGATACCTGGGCGCGTTTCACTACCGCCAGCCATAGTCTGCAGCCAGGTCCCCTGGTCATGAACGTCGATCTTTCCGGCCGCATTGCCGCCGCTATCGAACAGGAGCCGGCCCACTCGTCGGAGTCTTCCAACGTGGGCGAAGGCACGGCATTCGGCGAAGCGCTCTCGGTACTGATGGACGGCGAGGCGGATGAACCTACCCTCGACCAGGTGCTGGATAACGTTCAGGACCAGGCGCTCAGGAACACCTGGTCGCGCTTTAATACTGCCAGCCACAGCCTGCAGTCCGGCTCCCTGGTCACTGGCACCGACCTGTCAGCACGCATCATGGCAGCTATCGAGCAGGAGCCCGGCTACGAGTCACAACCTCACGTTGACCAGGTGGATACCGCTATCACGCCAGTGGGCAGTTGGCAGCGTTTCCTGCGACCGATCGCGAGTTTTGCGGTGGCAGCCTCTGTGTTTGCCGTGGTGCTGGTGGGCAGTCAATTCTACGGTGTGCAGCAGGGCACCGGGGTATCGGGCCCGACGACAGCGGGCACAATCGAGCGCTTGTCGCCGACCGGCGCTGTCACGGTGCTGGGTGGCAGGGCGAACCTTGCCGGTTATGCCACGCCCAGCACGGTGGTGCCCGTGGTGCGGTCATCCACGGCAACGTCAGCCGCGGAGGCTTCCACGGACTACGATGCCATGGCGCGCCAGCGCCTGGAGCAGTACATGCTCAACCACGCGGAAGAGGCTTCCCTGAATGCACCGCAGGGCATGATGCCCTACGCGCGGGTTGCCACGTTCAGCACCGAGGACTAGGTCTTGCGAACGCTGTTGAGTCTGGGCTGCGCCGTGCTTGCCTCCCTGTGGGTGGCTGCTCCGGGTTTTGCGCAGTGCGACGTGGGCGACCAGGAGGCCCTGCGCTGGCTGGAGAAGATGTCCCACAGCCTGCGAGAGACCAGCTACCAGGGCGTATTTACCTACCAGAACGGCTTCGCCGTGCAGTCCATGCGGATTTCCCACTCCGTGCGCGGCAACGTCGAGCAGGAGGAGGTCACTCGCCTGACTGGCAGTGGTGCTCGGGTAATGCGCGCCGAGCACCCGCTCGATTGCATTCACCCCGGCCACCGACTGGTAAGGATCAGCCAGTTGTATCGCGCCGGCGACAGTGGTTGTGGCGTTGCGGGTTACTACCAGCTCAAGGTGGCTGGCAACCATCGCATTGCCGGCCGTGATGCAGTGATCATCAACGTGCTGCCCCGTGACATTTATCGCTACGGCTACCAGATGGCACTGGACCGGGACACCGGCCTGCTGCTGAAGACCCAGACGGTGGCCCAGGATGGACGCGTGCTGGAGCGCTTCCAGTTTGCTGATATCGAGATCGGCGAAGTCGAGATGGATGGCACCCGGGTGGATGTGCTGCACGAGGCGGGTCATGTTCACGGCGCCAACCGGCCACCGGCACCGACCGGAACGCCGGCCTGGAATGTGGCCTGGCTGCCCAGCGGCTTTATGCCTACCGATAACGTGGCCGGCACCAGTTACAACAAGTCCTTTACGGACGGCCTGGCGATCTTTTCGGTGTTTGTCGAGGCAGCGCCTGACCTGGCCGAACCCGGTGCCGGACTGGCGCGCCGCGGCGGCACCACAGCCTACACGCGCGGTATCCAGTTGCCGGGCAGCCCGGTGCTGGTGACCGTACTGGGTGAAGTGCCCGTCAATACGGCGCGCCGGGTGGCGGACTCCGTCACCTGGACCGAACAGGCGTCCCGCTAGACGGTTCCGGCCTGGCGCGGTCAGCGGCGACCAGTTGGGATAGAATACGAACTATGTTGACGGAGACCGGCAGAGTCGTTGCGGTGGAACCCCAGTCACTCTGGGTGGAGACCATTCGCAAATCTACCTGTGGCAGCTGCCAGGCGGCAAAGGGCTGCGGGCACGGTATTCTCAACAGCATCCGCGACGGTCAGCGCAATCTGCTCAAGGTGTCGTCCTCGGCGTTTCCGGAAGGCAGCTTCAAGGTGGATGACGAGGTCTCCATCGCAATCCCCGAGGATATTCTCGTCAGCAGTTCCTTCGTGGTCTATATCATCCCCTTGCTCTGCACCCTGCTGGCGGCAGGTCTCGCAGCCAGTGTCGTGCCCGGTGCCACGGACCTCACCGCCCTGGCGGGAGCCGGAGTCGGATTTGGCCTGGGGGTGCTGCTGGTCAGGCTGCATGCCTGGCTGCGGCGCCACGATGCTCGCCTGCACCCGCGTTTGCTGGGACCGGCTGGCGCTCCGTACTGAGGTTTTGCTGATTCCGCCCCGGGCGTCGGCCCGGCGACAAGATGGCAACATGCCCGGTTGAACTATTCCCCTTTATCCCTGCGTATTTTTGATAAATCGAGAGGTAAGAATGCAATCCCCTGACACGCGGTTTTCAACAGTTCTGTGCGCCCTGGTACTGGCATGGTTCGCCAGCGTGCCCACGCTGGCCGCCGAGCTGCCGGATTTTAAGAGCATTGTCCGGCAGAACACGCCGGCGGTGGTGAAGATTCTGGTGGAATTTGAGCCGGGCAACGAGTCCTTCCATTCGGAGATGCCGCAGATTCCCGAGTACCTGCGGCGCTTCTTCGAAGGCCCGGGAGGCGGGCAGGCTCCGCAGATGCCCCGCCAGGGTATGGGCTCCGGCTTCATCATCAGTGAGGATGGCTTTATCGTGACCAACCATCACGTGGTGGCCGGTGCCGACAGTGTTATTGTCCGTTTGACCGACCGGACCGAGTTCGAGGCGGAGATCATTGGCCTGGACGAGCGCTCTGACCTCGCCTTGCTGAAAGTTGACGCGGAGGATCTGCCGTACCTGACCCTGGCAGAGCCTGATGCACTCGGTGTTGGCGAATGGGTGCTAGCCATTGGCTCACCGTTCGGCCTCGATTACTCGGTTACCGCCGGTATCGTCAGTGCCATGGGACGCAGCCTGCCGACCGAGCGCGGCGAGAACTATGTGCCCTTCATCCAGACCGACGTGGCCATCAACCCGGGCAATAGCGGCGGTCCGCTGTTCAACCTGGCGGGCGAAGTGGTGGGCGTGAATTCCCAGATTTTTACTCGCAGCGGCGGCTCCATTGGGCTGTCTTTTGCCATCCCGGTCAGCGTTGTGGCCAACGTAGTTGGACAGCTCAGGGACAGCGGCGAGGTCACCCGGGGATGGCTGGGTGTCACCATCCAGGATGTGGACAAGGTGCTGGCCGAATCCTTGGGCCTGGAGCGCCCGCGCGGCGCTCTCATCGTAGCGCTGACAGAAAGCGGTCCCGCCGACAAGGGTGGACTTGAATCAGGCGACGTGATTGTTCGCTTTGCTGGCAAGGACATCCTCACCTCATCCGAGCTTCCCCACGTCGTGGGCCTGGTGGCGCCTGGCACGGAGGTTAAAGTGGAACTTGTAAGAAACGGCCGCAACAAGACCCTGCGACTTGCTGTCGGTGCCCTTGGAGCCAATCAGCGTGCTTCGGTAGCTGCGCTGGCCCCGGAAGGCAGCAGCGATGCCCTACTCGGCCTGGTGGTAGAAGAAATCTCCGAGCAGTTGCAGTCGCGCTGGGGTATCTCCGGCGGCGTGGTGGTCAGCGAAGTCATCAGTGGTTCACCGGCAGATGAGCGCGGCGTACGCAGCGGCGATGTCATTACCCTGATCGCCGGCAACCCGGTGACCTCGGTGGAGAGCTTCCAGCGCATCGTGGAGGACCTGGAGCCCGGGAAATCGGTGCCCATGCGGCTGTTCCGGCGCGGGGCACCGCAGTTCATCGGCATCACCCCGGACTAGCCGGGCGCGTAGCGGTTGTACCCGTGATCGGGTACAATCGCGCGCCTTTCCACTACCTCTAGCAGTCACCCGGTCGGCTTTCTTGAAGAACCTGGACGCCATTCGTAACTTTTCCATCATTGCCCATATCGATCACGGCAAGTCCACGCTTGCCGATCGGTTTATCCAGGTCTGTGGCGGATTGTCTGACCGGGAGATGGCTGAGCAGGTGCTCGACTCCATGGATATCGAGCGCGAGCGCGGCATCACCATCAAGGCACAGAGCGTGACGCTCAACTACACTGCCGCGGACGGTGAGACCTACCAGCTCAACTTTATTGATACCCCGGGCCATGTGGACTTTTCCTACGAGGTGTCGCGGTCGCTGGCTGCCTGCGAGGGCGCGCTGCTGGTGGTCGACGCGGGCCAGGGTGTCGAAGCCCAGTCGGTGGCCAACTGCTATACCGCCATCGAACAGGGCCTCGAGGTATTGCCCATACTCAACAAGATGGATCTGCCGCAGGCAGAGCCCGAGCGCGTCAAGCAGGAGATCGAGGACATCATCGGCATCGAGGCCAGCGAAGCCTGCCCGGTGAGCGCCAAGACCGGGCTGGGTGTCGAAGATGCCCTGGAATACCTGATTGAGAACATCCCCCCGCCCGAGGGTGATCGGGAAGGGCCGCTGCAGGCACTGATTATCGACAGCTGGTTCGACAACTACCTGGGGGTGGTGTCGCTGGTGCGGGTAAAGAACGGTGTGCTCAAGCGTGGCGACAAGATTGTTTCCAAGTCTATCGGCAAGCCGCAAAGCGTCGACGGCGTGGGCATCTTTACGCCCAAGCGCACCGAAACCGGGGTGCTGGAGGCGGGCGAAGTGGGTTACGTGGTGGCCGGCATCAAGGACATTCACGGGGCGCCGGTGGGCGACACCCTGACTCATGCGGCGACGGCCGAGGTCGAGGCGCTGCCCGGCTTCCAGCGCGTCAAGCCGCAGGTGTATGCGGGCATCTTCACCATCTCCTCGGATGACTATGAAGACTTCCGGGAAGCACTGGCCAAACTGACGCTGAACGATGCATCGCTGTTTTACGAGCCGGAATCCTCGGATGCACTGGGTTTCGGATTCCGCTGCGGCTTCCTGGGCATGCTGCACATGGAGATTATCCAGGAGAGGCTGGAGCGCGAGTACGACCTGGACCTGATTACCACCGCACCCACAGTGGTCTATGAAGTGCTCAGGAAAGACGGCACTATCGTAGAGGTGGACAACCCCTCGGCGTTGCCGGAAGTGGGCGACATCGACCAGATGCGCGAACCTATTGTGCAGGCCAATATCCTGCTCCCACAGGAACACCTGGGCAGCGTGATCAGCCTGTGCGAAGAGAAGCGCGGAGTGCAAAAGGAAATGCAGTTCATGGGGCAGCAGGTATCGCTGGTATACGAGCTTCCCATGGCAGAAGTGGTGATGGACTTCTTTGATCGCCTCAAGAGCGTGAGCCGTGGCTACGCCTCGCTGGATTACCATTTCGTGCGCTTTGAAGCGGCAGACCTGGTGCGCCTCGACGTACTGATCAACAACGAGCGCGTCGACGCCCTGGCCATCATCGTGCATCGCTCCCAGGCCCAGTCTCGCGGCCGCGCACTGACTGAAAAGATGCGTGAGCTGATTCCCAGGCAGATGTTCGACGTCGCGATCCAGGCCGCCCTGGGCGGCAAGATCATCGCCCGCCAGACGGTCAAGGCCCTGCGTAAGAATGTGACGGCGAAGTGTTACGGCGGCGATGCTACCCGTAAGCGCAAGCTGCTGGAGAAGCAGAAGGCGGGCAAGAAACGCATGAAACAGGTGGGCCGCGTGGAAATTCCACAGTCCGCCTTCCTTGCAGTATTGAAGACAGAGGCCTGACGCGCTCGATGGATATCGATTTTCCCCTGGTTCTCGTAGTGCTGGTGTTCGGCAGCGGCATGATCTGGCTGTTCGACTACCTGTTCCTGGCGCCGGGACGGCGCGCAGAGGTAGCCCAGCTGCAGCGCGATTTTCCCGACTGGACCAATGAGAACAGCCCCCAGTTTCGCGAGTACACCCAGCGTTCCGAACAGGTGGCGCGGGAGCCGATCCTGGTGGAATACTCCAAGTCCTTCTTCCCGGTGCTGTTCCTGGTCTTCTTTCTGCGTTCCTTCCTGGTGGAGCCTTTCCAGATCCCCTCTTCATCCATGGTGCCGACCCTACAGGTGGGGGATTACATCCTGGTGAACAAGTTCACCTACGGCATTCGCCTGCCGGTGATACGCACCAAGGTGCTTGACCTCAACGAACCCCAGCGCGGTGACGTGATGGTGTTCTTCCCGCCCCACAAGCCCGATACCTATTTCATAAAGCGGGTCATCGGGCTGCCGGGTGACCGTATTCGCTACATCGACAAGAAGCTCTACATCAACGGCGAGCTCGCCCCCCAGGAGCTGCTGGCCCAATTTCCACCAGGCCGGCCCCGCTTTCGCCTGAACCGGGAGGAACTGGGCGGGGTAGAGCACGAGGTGCAACTGGATACGCTGCGCCGCGAGGAAAATTTCTCGGTTGTCGTTGAGCCCGGTCACTACTTTATGATGGGTGACAACCGCGACAACTCACAGGATTCACGGGTTTGGGGTCAGGTACAGGAACGGGATATAGTAGGCAAAGCCTTCGCGATCTGGATGCACTGGGATTCCTTCCTGAGCCTGCCGAGCTTCCACCGGGTAGGTGGCATCGAGTAGCAGCCATCCTGCACTTCGTGCTGGCCGGTGCCTGGCATCGGATTGCGGTTGCGAAACCAGCGGGGGCTGGACAGCATCATGGTCGGGGAAGGTTCAGGGTGGTGCCAGAGCAGTTCCGGAGCAGTTCCAGAGCAGCGCGTCGGGAGTGACAGGAATAAGAATTATGAATAGCAGCCAATCAACAGGTCTGTCTGGCCTCAGCCGCGGCCTCTCGGGTGGGGGACTGCGACGGCAGGACGGGGTATCAATTCTTGGCTTGCTGATGGTGCTCGCCCTGCTGTCGTTTTTCCTGACGGTGGCGATCCGGTTATTGCCCTCCTTCATGGAAGGCCGCGCGGTGAAGAATGCCATCCAGAGCGTGGCCGAAGCCTCGTCTCCGGAGAACTCCCTGCGCGATGTGACCAAGCGCGTGCAGAGCACCTTTAATACCAACCGCATCGAGGCGATCAAGCCCAAGGATGTGAAGATCTATCGCGACGAAGGCAAGATTGTCATCGACGCCAACTACGAAACGCGCACGCCGCTGTTCCAGAATGTCGATGCCGTGCTGATGTTCAACGACCACGTCGTCGTCATCCAGTAAAGGCGTGGCCGCGGAAAGAGCGCGTCTGCAGGCGGTGCTTGGGTACCAGTTTGAGAATCCCGCCCTGCTCGAGCTGGCCCTGACCCATCGCTCCCGTGGGGCGCACAACAATGAACGCCTGGAGTTCCTGGGCGATTCCATTCTCAATCACCTGGTAGCAGAGCAGTTATTCGAACGCTTTCCCGAGGCGAGCGAGGGTGACCTGAGCCGTATGCGCGCAGCGCTGGTGCGTGGCGAGGTGCTGGCTGAGCTGGCGCGGGAGCTGTCCCTGGGCGATGAAATCCTGTTGGGGCCGGGTGAACGCAAGGCGGGAGGCCGCCGGCGTGATTCGATCCTGTCCGACGCCCTGGAGGCCGTTGTCGGGGCGCTGTTGCTCGACGGGGGGCATCAGCTGGCCCGCGAGCGGGTGCTGGTGTGGTTCGCCGAACGCTTGGCGGCGGTAAGCCCGCAGACGGCCGAAAAAGACCCCAAGACCAACTTGCAGGAGTTCCTGCAGGCACGAGGCTCGCCGCTGCCGGAGTATCACCTGGTCGACGTGCAGGGCGCAGACCATTGCCAGCAGTTTACCGTTGAGTGTCGGCTGAGCGAGCCCAGGCTGCGGCAGAGTGGCATGGGTAGCAGCCGGCGGCGCGCCGAGCAGGCGGCGGCAGGCGCGGTGTTGGACGCACTCAATGAGCACTGATTCCGCGACCAGCGAGCGCTGCGGCTACGTGGCGATTATCGGTCGACCTAACGTCGGCAAGTCGACCCTGCTCAACCATATTCTCGGTCAGAAGATCAGCATTACCTCTCGCAAGCCACAGACCACTCGCCACCGCGTGTTGGGTATCAAGACGGAGGGGCGCGACCAGGTGGTATTCGTTGACACGCCGGGCCTGCACAAGGGCGCTCGCAAGGCCATCAACCGCTATATGAACCGCGCTGCGCACTCTGCCATCGCCGATGTCGATGCCGTGGTGATGGTGGTAGACCGCACCCAGTGGACCGATGAAGACGAATGGGTGCTGGAGCAGGCCATGGCAGGCCCGGCGCCGGTGATCCTGGCGGTGAACAAGGTGGACCTGCTCGACAACAAGTCGGCCCTGCTGCCGCATCTGCAGTTCCTCTCCGAGCAGGCCAACTTCAAGGCCATCCTGCCGATCTCCGCCCTCAACCGTCACAATATCGATGAGTTGGAGCAGTGCATTCGCGAGGAGCTGCCGGAGTCCGTCCACTTCTTCCCGGAAGACCAGGTCACCGACCGCAGCCAGCGCTTTATGGCGGCGGAGATGGTGCGTGAGAAGATCATGCGTCAGCTCGGCGAGGAGTTGCCCTACGCCATCACCGTGGAAATCGAGGAATTTGCCGAGCGGGAGGGCGTGCTGCACATCTCAGCGCTGATCTACGTGGAGCGCGACGGCCAGAAGCGCATCCTGATCGGCAAGGGTGGCAGCCGGCTGCGCGCGATCGGCGCCGAGGCCCGCAAGGACATGGAGGCGTTGTTCGAGTCGAAGGTGATGCTCAAGCTGTGGGTCAAGATCAAGTCCGGCTGGTCGGACGACGAGCGCGCACTGCGTAGCCTCGGCTACGACGACCAGGGCTGAGCTGGCGAGTCATCCGGGAGGCTGCATGAAGGCAACCCTGGAATCCGGTTATGTCATCCACACCCGTCCCTGGCGGGACACCTCCCTGATCGTGGAATTTTTCAGCCGTGACCACGGCCGGGTGTCGATGGTGGCGCGCGGCGCCAAGGGGCGTCGCACGCGGGGCGGCAGCAACGCGGCCCTGCTGCAGGCCTTTACGCCGCTTCAGTGTTCGTGGTCAGGGCGCGCGCAGTTGAAAAACCTGGTGGCCTGTGAGGCGCTGGGCCCGGCGCTGCCGCTGCACGGTGAGCGTGTCTATAGCGGCCTCTACATGAACGAACTGCTGATGCGGCTGCTCCACCACGAGGACCCCCACCGAAAGCTGTTCGATCACTATGCCGCCGTGCTGGCATTGCTGGCGGAGGATGAAGAGGGCAGTGCCGAGATTCCCCTGCGGCGCTTTGAACTGGTGCTGCTCGAGGAGCTGGGCTACGGTTTTGACCTTGCCAACGATGGGCTCAGTGGTGATGCCGTGGCTGAAGAGGCGTGGTATCACTATCACGAGGAATATGGGCTGGTGGCCGCGGTTTCGGGTGATCGCTTGCCTCGCTATCGGGGCGCTGACCTGGTGAGTATCAGCCGCGGCGATTTCAGCGGCAGCGCCCGCCAGTGTGCCAAGCGGCTGATGCGCCAGGTGCTGGCAGCCCATCTCGGAGAACGCCCGCTCAAGAGTCGCGAGCTGTTTCGGCGGCCGGACTAGGCCCGTACGGCTCGGCCTGGGCGGCGCGGCCTCCGCGGTCCGACCTGCGCGGCCCGACCTGCACAGCGCGTATTCAGCTCCCATGGTGGGCGAACCTTAGCTACCACCAGATTGAAGGGGTATAATCCCGGGCCCATGCCAGACTATCCCACGATTGAAGATTGCGTCGGCAATACGCCCCTGGTGCGCCTGCAGCGCATGGGGGCCGGCACCGGCAATACCATCCTGCTCAAGCTGGAGGGCAACAACCCCGCAGGTTCCGTCAAGGACCGACCCGCCATGAGCATGATCCAGCGGGCCGAAGCCCGCGGCGATATCAAGCCGGGAGATGTGCTGATTGAAGCCACCAGTGGCAACACCGGTATTGCCCTGGCCATGGCGGCCGCCATCAAGGGTTACCCCCTGAAGCTGATCATGCCTTCCCACATGAGTGACGAACGCAAGCAGGCCATGTCTGCCTATGGTGCGGAGCTCATCGAAGTGACCCAGGAGGAGGGCATGGAGGGGGCGCGTGACCTCGCCATGGCCATGCAGGCTGAGGGCAAGGGCCGGGTGCTGGACCAGTTTGCCAACCCGGACAACCCGGAGGCTCACTATGCCGGCACGGGTCCCGAGATCTGGCGCGATACCGCTGGCACCATCACCCATTTTGTCAGTTCCATGGGGACTACCGGCACTATCATGGGCACGTCACGTTATCTCAAGGAACAAAACCCGGACATCCAGATTGTCGGCCTGCAGCCGGAAGACGGTTCCAGCATTCCGGGGATACGCCGCTGGCCGCAGGCTTACCTGCCAAAGATCTATGACGATACACGCGTCGACCGGGTCATCGATATCAGCCAGCAGGAGTCCGAGGAAACCATGCGCGAACTCGCGCGGCGGGAGGGCATCTTTGCCGGCGTCTCGTCGGGAGGCTGTGTCGCCGGTGCCCTGCGGGTCGCCAGTGAGGTTGAGGACGCGGTTATCGTCGCCATCATCTGTGACCGGGGTGACCGGTACCTCTCAACCGGCGTCTACGGGTAGTCGCGATGGTGAGGGTTCGTGCCGAGCGCGATGCGGATGCCGGACGCTGGTTGCAGGAGCAGCTCGCTGAGTTTCCGGCGAATGACCGGGAACAGGTTGGCCGCGCCTACCAGGCGGTGTGCGACCTGCCGGAGCGGTCGTCGGCCGAGGAAGCCGCGGACATCTGGCATGGGCACGGCGATTGCCGGGCTACCGGTCTGGACATGGTGGCTATCCTCGCAGAGCTGCACATGGGTGCGGAGAGCCTGGTGGCGGCCATGCTGTATCGGGCCGTGGCCGAGGGAAGACTGGGCGTTGACGCGGTAGAGCGTGAGTTTGGTGGCGGTGTCGCCAAGCTGCTCGGCGGCGTGCAGCGGATGTCTGCCATCAGTACGCTCAATATTGGCCGCGACACCCCGGTGCTGGGCCAGGCGGACGCCCAGAAAGACAATATTCGCAAGATGCTGATAGCCCTGGTCGACGATGTCAGGGTGGCCCTGATCAAGCTGGCGGAACGCACCTGCGCCATCCGCGCCGTGAAAAACGACGCGCAGCATCGCCATGCCGTCGCCCAGGAGGTCTTTGACGTCTACGCGCCTCTCGCCCACCGGCTGGGGATCGGCCACCTGAAGTGGGAACTGGAAGACCTGTCTTTTCGCTACCTGTACCAGGATGCCTACCACAAGATTGCCAGGCTGCTGGACGGCAAGCGGCTGGAACGGGACAAGTTTATCGACCGTGTGAAGACCCAGATTACCGATACCCTCGGCCGGGAAGGCATCGAAGCTGAACTGCGCGGGCGCTCCAAGCACATCTACAGCATCTGGCGAAAGATGCAGCGCAAGGGCATTGGTTTTTCGCAGGTCTACGACATCCGCGCGGTGCGCATCCTGGTGCCAGACATCAAGGATTGTTACGCGGCGCTTGGCATTGTGCACGGCCTGTGGCGCAACATCCCCAATGAGTTCGACGACTACATCGCCAACCCAAAGGAAAACGGCTACCGCTCCCTGCACACGGCGGTGATCGGTCCCGAGGGCAAGATCCTGGAAATCCAGATCCGCACCTTCGACATGGACGAGGAAGCCGAACTCGGCGTCTGTGCCCACTGGCGCTACAAGGGGTCTGACCGCGAGGGCGGGCTCGCCAGCAGCTACGAGGAAAAGATAGCCTGGCTGCGCCAGGTACTGGACTGGCATGAGGAAACCGGCGACGTCGGTAACCTTGCCGAGCAATTCAGCGCCGAGACCTCCCAGGACCGGGTCTATGTGTTTACCCCGAATGGGGATGTCGTCAACCTAGCCTCAGGCGCCACACCGCTGGATTTTGCCTACCACGTGCATACCGAGGTGGGGCATAGCTGTCGCGGCGCCAAGGTCAACGGCTCCATTGTGCCGCTCACCTATCAGCTCAAAACCGGTGAGCGGGTGCAAATCCTCACCGGCGGCGAGGCATCGCCGAAGCGCGACTGGTTGCAGCCCGGACTGGGTTACCTGAAGACCTCCCGGGCCAGGGCCAAGGTGCAGCACTGGTTCAGGGCCCAGGCGCGGGACGAGAACATCGACGCGGGCCGCAGGTTGCTGGAACGTGAGTTCAAGCGGCTGGCGCTCACCAGCATTGACTACAAGCGGGTGGCCAATCGTGTCCAGCTCGCCAGTGTTGAGGACATGTTTGCCGCCGTGGGCGCCGGTGAGCTCAGTGCTGCCCAGGTGCTGGGTGCCGCGCAGGCGCTGATCCCCGATCAGCAGCCGACAGAGGCGCCTGCCGTCAAACTGCGTCGCAAGGCCCGGTCGCGGGACGGGGAAGGCAGCGCCGCGGTACAGGTGCAGGGCATCGGCAATCTGCTCAGCCACCTTGCGGGCTGCTGCAAGCCGGTACCGGGTGATGCGATTCTCGGTTTCATCACCCAGGGCCGAGGTGTCAGCGTGCACCGCCGTGACTGCAGCCGGCTGCTGCGCCTGCAGATGGAACAGCCGGAACGCATTATCGAGGTGAACTGGGGTTCCACGGATCGCAGCCAGAGTTACGAGGTCGATATCGGCATCGAGGCCTACGACCGGCCGGGCCTGCTCAGGGATATCACCGAACTGCTGGCGGCGGCGCGCATCAACGTGTTGTCCATCAACACCAGCACCAACCGCAGCCAGCACGTTGCCACCATGCGGCTGCGCGTGGAGGTGCCTGACCTGGGGTTCCTCGGCAAGCTGCTGAACCGAATCAGTGGCCTCAATAACGTGATGTCCGCGCGGCGGCTAAGCGAGGATGGCGTTGAACAGGCCGGCTGAAAAGCGCTACAGCCTCGACGACCTGCTGCGGGTCATGCAGCGGCTGCGCGACCCGGAGCGCGGTTGCCCCTGGGATCTGCAGCAGGATTTTTCCACCATCGTGCCCTCCACCCTCGAAGAGGCCTACGAGCTGGTCGAGGCCATCGAGCACGGTGACTTTGATCACGTCGCGGAGGAGCTTGGCGACCTGATGTTCCAGGTGGTGTTCTATGCGCAGATGGGTGCCGAGCGTTCGCTATTTGATTTCCCGCAAATCATCGACACCCTGGTCGATAAACTGGTGCGCCGCCATCCGCACGTCTTTGCCGGTGGAGAAATTGAGGGCGTGGTCGACGGCGCCGCCAGCGTGGCTGAGGTCAAGCAGAGCTGGGAAGCGATCAAGCGGGAAGAGCGTGCCGCCCGTCAGCAGCACTCGACGCTGGATGATATTCCACTGGCGCTGCCTGCGCTCAGCCGGGCCCAGAAGGTGCAAAAGCGTGCCGCCGGTGTCGGCTTCGACTGGCCTGATGGCGCTGGTGCCGCAGCCAAGATCACCGAGGAACTGGCTGAAGTGGCGGAGGCCCAGGCCGCGGCAGGGAGCCGGGTTCACGATGACGCCGTCGAGGAGGAAATCGGCGACCTGTTGTTCAGCTGCGTCAATCTTGCGCGCCATAGTGGCGTTGATGCCGAGGCGGCGCTGCGGCGCGCCACCGCCAAGTTTGAAAGCCGTTTCAACGCCGTGGAGGAGCGCGTGAGCGCGCGTGGTGACACCATGGAAGACAGCTCGCTGGAAGCGCTCGACCAGCTCTGGAACGAGGTCAAAGGCGGCGCTTGAACTGCTCCACGCGCCCCTGTATGGTTTCGGACCTTTACTCCACCGCATTCCCCAGGGTTCAATTCTGATGCGACTGATTCTGTTGGGCGCCCCCGGCGCAGGTAAGGGCACCCAGGCCCAGTTCATTTGCAAACACTTTTCGATTCCGCAGATTTCAACCGGGGACATGCTGCGAGCGGCGGTCAAGGCGGGCACTCCGCTCGGCCTTGAAGCCAAGGAAGTGATGGCCTCTGGCGCCCTGGTGTCTGACGACCTGATCATCGCCCTGGTCAAGGAGCGTATCGCCGAAGCCGATTGCGCGAACGGTTTCCTGTTCGACGGCTTTCCGCGCACCATCCCCCAGGCGCAGGCGGTGGTTGACGCCGGTGTCCCGATCGACCACGTGCTGGAAATCGCCGTCGAGGATGAGGACATCGTGCAGCGCCTCAGTGGGCGCCGCGTACACGAGGCCTCAGGCCGCATCTACCACGTCACCCACAACCCGCCGCAGCGGGAAGGTCTGGACGACGAGACAGGGGATGCGCTGGTACAGCGCGAAGACGACAAGGAAGAGACGGTTCGCAAGCGGCTCCAGGTCTACCATGACCAGACAGCACCGCTGATCGACTTTTACCAGGCGCTCGAGGGTCAGTCGGCGCCGGCCTACCATCGTGTCGAAGGCGTAGGCAGTGTCGAGGAGATTACTTCCAAGGTGCTTGCCGCCCTGAGTTGAAACCACTTCACCCAGGCAGTACCTGGCCTCAACTTTTTCCCGGCGTTTCATTATCTGTCCAGGGCGAGCCTCCCGCCTTGAACGCGGCGAAACCTCTATGCTATTTTGCCGACGTGCCAACCAATAATAACCACGGGGATATGCGATATGGCCACTCGTCCGAAAGCGAAAGCCAAAACGAAAGCCAAAGCAAAGTCACAGGCCAAACCAAAAGCCAGGAAAGCTCCAGCCAGGAAGAAGGCAGCAGCAAAGGCCAGGAAGCCTGCACAATCGCCCATCGTAAAGCGTGCACATGATGCGCTAAGCAGCGTTGAAAAAGCGCTGGCAAAGGAGCGTAAGGCGGTGGACGCCGCGCGCAAGAAGGCAGCGGCTGCCCGAGACAAGGCGGTCAAATCTGCCAAAGCCGCAGACAAGCGCGCCGCCAAGGCTGCCAGCACAGCGGTGCAGCGTGCCAACAAGAAAGTCGCCAGCCTCCGCGATCGCGCCAACGCGGCACGTGGCAAGCTCCGCGATGCCATGGACACGGCCAAGCACAAGGCGGCACAGGAGATGGCGCGTGACCGCGTCGCAGCGCAGAAAGCCGCGCTGTCTGCCAAAGCGGAGATCGACAAGGCCAAGGCGCTGGCCGCCTACGCAGCCAAGTGGGCCAAGACCCGGGCAAGCGCGGATGCCAAAAAGGTACGCGCCCTGGAGAAGCGGCTGGAGGCGCAGCTCAGCAAAGCCTTGAAACAGGCGGAAGCCAAGAAAAAGGCAGCGGCCAAGAAGGCAGCGAAGAAAAAGGCCAAGCCGAAAAAAGCGGCTGTGAAGAAATCGCCGGCGAAGAAAGCGGCCCCGAAGAAGGCAGCGCCAAAGAAGGCAGCCAAAAAAGCCGCACCAAAAAAGAAAGCTGCAGCCAAGAAGAAAGCAGCACCGAAGAAGAAAGCAGCAGCCAAAAAGAAGGCCGCACCGAAGAAAAAGGCCGCGTAGGCTACCCGCCGTCGCCAGCCTTGAGCAGAACCCGCCTCCCGGCGGGTTTTTTATTCCGGGCGGTTGATATTGGCAAAAGCCTGCGTGCAATCAGAATAGTCCACCGCCCTGCAACGCAGCTCGGCGTACCAGCGATGGACTGAGCGCTGCCCGCCGGCAAGATAGGCTCGCAGTGAATCCGCCACGCTGCAACGCAGCGCTGCAACCAGGTACTGATCGCGCTCGCCGTCCCAGGCGTAACAGGCATCGTGTGTATCCAGCGCCGGAAGCATCCTGCGTGCGAGGTCCGTGGGTACGTCGGGAACGTCGCAGGGCAACACGAGTGTCACCTCGTGCCGGCAATGGGGCAGGCAGGCGAGAATGCCCGCCAGCGGGCCCTGGAAGTTTTCGAGTTCATCACTGATGACGGCATGACCCAGCGCCGAGTAACGCTCGAGGTTTCGATTGGCGCTAATAAGGACTTCGTCGACCTGTGGCGCCAGGCGTTCCAGGACCTGTTCTACCAGCGGTGTACCGCGGTGGTGCAACAGACCCTTGTCCTGGCCGCCGGCCCGGCTGCCGCGTCCGCCGCTGAGAATGATCGCTGAGCAGTGCATGACGGCATTATTGCATGCAGGGTACAGGGGTTCATACAATGCGCGCTTTGCCCCAAGGCCCGGCTTTGATGACCACCATTCTCGCCCTCGATACCTCCACGGATGCCTGCTCGGCAGCCCTCCAGCGCGGATCGGAGGTGAAGTCTCGCTACCGGTTGCTGCCAAGGAAACACAACCACCTGCTGTTCAGCATGTTGGCGGAGTTGCTGCCCGACGGCGCTGCGGCAGCGGGAATCGAGCTGCTCGCCTACAGCCAGGGGCCAGGCTCTTTCACCGGCCTGCGAATCGCCGCCAGTGCGGTGCAGGGACTCGCCTACACCCTGCAGTTGCCGGTGGCGGGAATCTCGACACTCGCCTGCCTGGCACAGGGTGCCCTGCGGCGTGGCGCGGTAACGGCTGATGAACAGGTGCTGGTGCTGCTGGATGCGCGCATCAATGAGGTTTACTGGGGGCTCTACCGGTTCGAGGACGGTCTGGCGGTGGCCTGCCAACCTGACCAGGTAAGCGCGCCGGCGGACTTGCCGGAGGGCATGCTGGCTGAGGTACAGGGTGCGGTAGCGCTGGGCAGTGGCCTGGCCTACCTGGATGATCTACCCCGGGCCCTGAGCGGCAGTCTCCTGCGCAGCGTGCCGGACCAGTGGCCCGACAGTGTTGATTTGCTGCCGCTGGCGGCTGAGGCGCTGGCGGAGGGTGAGCTTGTGTCTGCTGATGCGGTGCAGCCCGTCTACCTGCGAAACGAAATACACTGGAAGAAGCTGTCCGAGCAAGGTCCCCGGAAGTGAGTGAATGGCTGCAGGCCCTGTTACTGGCCTTCATCCAGGGGCTGACCGAGTTTCTGCCGATCTCCAGTTCCGCCCACCTGATCCTGCCCGCCCAGCTGCTGGGTTGGACCGACCAGGGGGTTGCCTTCGATATCGCCGTGCACCTGGGCAGCCTGCTGGCCGTGCTCCTGTATTTTCGCGAGGCGCTGTACCAATTGCTTATCGGCAGCCTGCGTGCCCTGGCCCAGCGCCAGATGAATGCTGATGCCCAGCTGGTACTTCAGTTGGGCGTCGCGACGCTGCCGGTGGCGGTCGCCGGTATCCTGCTAAAGGACCTGGTTGAGGGCCAATTCCGGAGCGTTCCGGTCATTGCTGCGGCGACTATCGGTTTTGGCCTGCTGCTGGCGCTGGCAGATCGGCGCGGCGGTGGCAGCAGGCAGCTGGACATGGCGGCTGCGGCCTGGATAGGCCTGGCGCAGGTGCTTGCCCTGGTACCCGGCACCTCCCGTTCGGGTATCACCATGACCGCGGGACTGTTCTGCGGGCTGGGGCGCGAGCAGGCGGCGAGGTTCTCGTTCCTGTTGTCGATTCCGGTGATACTGGCGGCGTCTGCGCTGGCAGCCTCGGAATTCAGCGACACCGGGCAGGCCATCAGCTGGGCGCCGACGGCGCTGGCCACAGTTGTGGCGGCACTCACTGCATACGCGACCATTGCGCTGTTCCTGGAGTGGGTGCAGCGGCTTGGCTTCCTGCCCTTTGCCATCTACCGTTGCCTGCTCGGCGCGGTGCTGCTGTGGATCTGGTTCTGAAACGGTAGTGATGAAAAGAGCTGCTTCGACTGCGAGGGACATTCTGTGAAAGCTGCATTTATTGGCCTAGGTGTCATGGGCTCACCCATGGCGCGACACCTGGCCGCCGGTTACGAGCTGACGGTCTACAACCGTACGGCTGCGCGCGCCGAAGCGTGGGTTGACGCCAACGGCGGCCAGCTTGCCGCCACGCCAGCGGCGGCGGCCACCGGAGCAGACATCGTCATGTGCTGTGTTGGCAACGATGACGATGTACGCCAGGTGCTGTTGGGCGAACAGGGTGCGCTGGGCGCCATGCACCCCGGCGCCGTGTTGGTAGACCACACCACGGCCTCGGCGGAACTCGCCCGTGAACTGGAAACAGCGGCGGCCGACCGCGGCGTGGGCTTTTTGGATGCTCCGGTGTCCGGCGGCCAGGCGGGGGCGGAGAACGGCCAGCTCACCATTATGGTGGGCGGGCAGGCCGAGGTGTTCGAGCAGGCGCTGCCGGCACTGCAGCACTATGCGCGCTGTGTGAAACTGCTGGGGCCTGCCGGTAGTGGGCAATTGGCCAAGATGGTCAATCAGGTCTGTATTGCCGGTGTGGTACAGGGCCTTGCCGAAGGCCTGGACTTCGCGGGCCGCGCCGGACTGGACGCCGCGGCCGTGGTTGAAGTCATCGCCCAGGGTGCCGCCCAGAGTTGGCAGATGGAAAACCGCTACCAGACCATGTTGGCGGGAGAGTATGAACACGGCTTCGCCGTAGACTGGATGCGCAAGGACCTTGCCCTGGTTATGGCGGAAGGTGAGCGGCTCGGTATGCCGCTGGAGTTGACTCGGCTAGTGGACAGTTTCTACGCCGAGGTACAGGCCATGGGTGGTGGACGCTGGGATACTTCCAGCCTGCTGGCCCGGCTCAAGAACGGGTAAACGGACGCTATGGATATCGATACTTTCAACGATGAACTGATGGCCTTCCTGGCTGCTGCCACTTCACCGTTTCACGCGGTTCGCGAGATGGTCAGCCGCCTGTCGGCCGCAGGTTTCTCGCCGCTGGCAGACACTGAGGACTGGTCACTGCAACCTGGCCAGGGCTACTACCTGACGCGCAATGACAGTTCGCTGGTGGCTTTCCGGTTGGGAACAGAGCAGGGCCCCGAACAGGGCCTGCGCATGGTAGGCGCCCATACCGACAGCCCCTGCCTGATGATCAAGCCCAACCCGGAAAAACACAGCAAGGGATACCGGCAGCTGGGCGTTGAAGTTTACGGTGGCGCGCTGCTGAACCCCTGGTTCGACCGCGACCTGTCGCTGGCCGGCCGCGTCAGCTTCTCAAGCCCCGGCGGTGAACTGTGCAAGGCGCTGGTGGACTTCCGGGTACCGGTGGCCGTGATTCCCAGCCTGGCAATTCACCTGGACCGCGAGGCCAACAGCAGTCGCAGCGTCAACCCCCAAACCGACATCGTTCCCCTGCTGGGGCAGGGAGAGAAGCTGGACCTGCGAGCGCTGTTGGCAGCGAGGTTGCGCGAAGAGCACCCTGGCCTCGAAGTGGGCCAGGTACTGGATTACGAACTGTGCTGTTACGACACCCAGCCCCCCGCGCGGGTCGGCCTTGAGGGTGAGTTCCTGACTTCCGCCCGACTCGACAACCTGTTGAGCTGTTTCTCGGGGCTGTCTGCGCTGCTGGACAGCAGCGGCGGCGCCACGCGGCTGCTGGTGTGCAACGATCATGAAGAAGTGGGGAGCCAGTCGGCTGCCGGCGCCCAGGGGCCTTTCCTGCGCGGGGTACTGGAACGGCTGGCGGGCAGTGCTGCAGCGTACGCCGGCCTGATCGACAAGTCGATGATGATCTCCGCCGACAACGCCCACGGTGTGCACCCCAATTTTGCGGCCAAGCATGATGAGAACCACGGCCCGCTGCTGAACGCCGGCCCGGTCATCAAGATCAACGCCAACCAGCGCTACGCCTCCAACAGCGAAACCGCGGCGCTGTTCCGCCAGGTTTGCAACGAGCTCGACATTCCCGTGCAGTCCTTTGTCGTGCGCACGGATATGGCTTGCGGCAGCACGATTGGCCCGATTACTGCCGGTGAACTGGGCGTGCGCACCCTCGACGTGGGTGCGCCACAGTTCGCCATGCACTCAGTGCGTGAGCTGGCAGGCACCCGCGACGCCTGGTGGCTGAGTCGCGCCATGGCACGCTTCATGGAGTGGGAACGTCCGCTCAGTGCCCGCCAGGCCTGATGCGCGTTCTGCTGCTGTCAGCCTATGCTGCCCGCAGCCACGAGGCCTGGCGCCTTAGCCTCGAGCAGGGCCTGCCGGACTGGCGCTGGACGGTACTGAGCCTGCCGCCGCGTCACTTTTCCTGGCGCGTGCGCGGCAATCCCCTGAGCTGGGCGTTCAGCGAGCAGGAAGCCCTGGCAGCCGAATATGACCTGTTGTTGGCGACATCCATGGTGGATCTCGCCACCTTGCGCGGCCTGGTACCGCCACTGGCCTCGCTGCCCACGGCGCTATATTTCCACGAAAACCAGTTTGCCTACCCGCAAGGCGCCGGCGCGCACGGCGCCCTGGAAGCGCAGATGGTCAGTCTCTACAGCGCATTGGCCGCGGACCGGCTGCTGTTCAATTCCCGCTGGAACCGGAACTCTTTCCTGGCCGGTGTTGAAGACCTGTTGCGGCGCTTGCCCGATGCTGTGCCGGCGGGGATTGTGGAGCAACTGACGGCCAGGGCTGAAGTGCTGCCGGTGCCGGTCACCGCAGGAGTCGGGTCGAGTCCTGTCGAGGCGGGCAGGCTGCAATTGGTCTGGAATCATCGCTGGGAGTTCGACAAAGGGCCGGCGCTGTTACTGGAACTGGTGGAAGCGCTGGTGGGTATCGACTGTTTGCTGCATGTCGTCGGCCAGCAGTTTCGCCGCCAGCCGCCCGAATTCGACCGCTTACATGAACTGTTGGAAGAGCGGGGTATGCTGGGCCATTGGGGTTACATCGAGGATCGCGGCGACTACCTCGCGCTGCTACGGAGCAGCGATGTTGTATTGTCTACCGCGGACCACGATTTCCAGGGCTTGTCGGTACTGGAAGCCGCCGCGCTGGGGTGTACGCCGCTGGCACCGAAGCGCCTGGCCTATCCGGAGTGGTTCCCGGACCACTTTCTCTACTGCGATGGCAGGGAGGCCGCGACACGCATTGCCGGCTATGCAGCAGATAAGGCAGCGGGGACACCCCTGCCGTGCGCCGACGTCAGTGAGCTGACTCCGGCGGCCCTGCTGCCGCGCTACCGCACGGTACTGGCAGCGCTGGCGGCTTCCCCAGTATCATAGGCGCCCTTCGAAAACCGGCACGGATTCATAGATGAGCAAGCGACGGGTACTGACCGGCATCACCACCACCGGCACGCCGCACCTGGGCAACTACGTGGGCGCGATTCGCCCGGCAATCGCCGCCAGCCGCGATGACAGCGTGGAGAGCTATTATTTCCTCGCGGACTACCACGCGCTGATCAAGAACAAGCATCCGGACGAGGTACGCCAGTCCAGCAAGGAAATTGCCGCCACCTGGCTGGCCCTGGGGCTGGACGCGGACAAGGCCACCTTCTACCGCCAGAGTGATATACCCGAGATCCTGGAGCTGACCTGGGTACTCAACTGCCAGGCGGCCAAGGGCCTGATGAACCGTGCCCATGCCTACAAGGCGGCGGTTCAGGTGAATGAAGAGGCAGGGGAGGACCCCGACTTCGGCATTACCATGGGCCTGTTCAGCTACCCGGTGTTGATGGCGGCGGACATCCTCATGTTCCGCGCCGGTGAGATTCCGGTCGGCAAGGACCAGATCCAGCACGTGGAGATGGCCCGGGATATCGCACAGCGCTTCAATCACCACTTTGGCGATATTTTTGTGCTGCCGGAGGCAGTGGTGGACGACAGTGTGGCCGTGCTGCAGGGCCTGGACGGCCGCAAGATGAGCAAGAGTTACAACAACACCATCCCGCTGTTCGACACCGAGAAGCGCCTGCAGAAGGCGATCAACAAGATCAAGACCAACCTGCTGGAGCCGGGCGAGCCAAAGGATCCGGATGATTCGACCGTATTCCAGGTGTGGGAAGCCTTTGCTACCCCGCAGCAGGCTGAAGACATGCGGGCGAGGTTTGCGGAGGGGATTGGCTGGGGTGACGCCAAGAAGCAGCTGTTCGCGCTCATCAACGAAGAGCTCGCCCCGGCGCGAGAGCGCTACAACGCGCTCATGGAAGACCCTGCCCATATCGAGGCTGTGCTACAGGCGGGTGCCGAGCGGGCCCGGGTGGAAGCGGCGGAACTGATGGCCAGGGTGCGGGACGCGGTGGGCATTTCGCGCATTCGCTGAGGCGCCTGGCGTCGGTCTACGGCGAGAACCGGTAGCCCACCTCGAAGTAGTAGGAGCGGGGCTCGCCAACGAAGTAGCGGTAGCTGCCAAAGCCGAAATCGGCGCGTTCGGCATAGTCCTGGTCGGTGAGGTTGGTGGCCCTTACGCCGAAATCGAACTGGCGCCAGGCGCCCGTCACCCGCAGGTTGAAGAGGTCGTGGCCCTCGTACTCATGCTGGTTATCCGGTTCCAGGTAGTACTCGCCCATGTGTACCCACTCCAGCTCGGCCCGGAAGCGCGGCAGGAAGTCCCAGCCTACCCGGGCGCTGCCAAACTGTTCTGGTGCAGTATCGATATTGTTGCCGTCAATGTTGCCGCTGGTACCCAGCAGGTTGATGTCACTGTCGTATTCATGTCGCGCAAGGCTGGCGTCGAGCGCGACGTCCAGCGTCTCGGTGAGCTGCCAGCGCAATCCCAGGTCCAGCCCATAGTGCAGCGTACTGGCGCCGCTGATATTGAAACGGTCGGCATCCTGGAAGATCACATCGTCCTTCTCGTAGTAGTAAACGCCGACCTCGTAGCTGAAGCCGCGGTGCGAACCGCGGCCGCCGATTTCGATACTGTCCAGTGACTCCGAGTCGAGATCAGCCCGCGCCTGGTTACCCTGCAGCCGGTAAAGTTCAGTTGTTTGCGGCGCCCGGAAGCCGCGCGCCCCGCGCAGGAACAGGGCATGGCCGGGCATCACATCCCAGAGGGCGCTGAGGTTGAACGACCAGTTGTTGAAGTCGTCTTCCCGGTCGGGCGGTCGAAAGAAGCGGCAGGCGCTGGCGCCGGGCTCGCAGGCCGGACCATCGCCGGCGCGGTTGTCGTAGTCGTATTCGGTGTATTCGAAGCGCGCGCCGGCGCTCAGCGTCACCTGTCTCGCTACATCCCAGCTCAGCTGCGTCCAGGCAGCGGCCAGCAGGGCGTCTACCTGGTAGTCGTAGTGAATCCCCGCAGGCTGGTTGGGACTGAACGGCTCATCCTGGGTCTCCCGCAGCCAGCCATCTGTGCTCTCCAGGTCGATACCGCTGACGCTCTTGAGCCAGCTTCCCTCCCGGTAGTACTTGCTATTCAGGCCGAAGCTCTCGTGGCCGTTCTCTTCCACCGGTTGCCAGGGCAGGAAGTGCTGCAGGAACTCCATGTCGTTGTCGCGCCAGTAGGGTGTAAACACCAGCCGGGAGAATTCGTCGAGCTCGAAAGTGAGCGTGCTCTGGAAGCGCTGGGAGTCCGCCTGCCGGTAGGCCTCGGGGTTGGGGTTCTCTTTCTTGCGGTCGGAATCCTTGTAGGCCTCAAAACCGGTGATGAAGCCGGAGGTGTCCTGGTCCAGGTCTGTGATGGCGAGAATGCTGTCCACGGTAAAGCCGTCGCCGTCGTAGCGATGCCGCAGGTTGGCCTTGTACTGGTCAAAACCCGAGCTGCGCTTGTAGCCACCATCGGAGGCAGCGTTCGCAGCCACCGTGAAGCCGTGCCGGCCAACGGTGTTGCTCAGCAGGTAACGACCGCGCCGGTAGTCGTGGGGCCCGGCCTCGACACCGATGCGATGCGTCAGGGTCTCGGTGGGCACGGGCGTCAGCACGTTGATCAGGCCGTGCATGGCACCGGAACCATAGAGCGCGGTGCCGGGCCCCTTGAGCACCTCGATACGCGCGGCCTGTTCGGTGTTGGCATCGAATAGCTGGTTGACGTTGCAAAACCCGGGGGCTCGCAGGGAGATACCGTCAGCGGCCATGAAAAAGGCGCCGCAGCTACCCGCGCCGGTCAGCACCGGCGAGCGCAGGGCAGTGAGGCTCTCCTGGCCATTGCCCCGGGAAATCCAGGCGCCGGGTACCCGCTGGAACACCTCATTGGGGTGCACGTGGAGAACGCTGAGCAGATCGTCGCGGCTCAGTAGTGACGCACTCAGGGGCAGGTCAAGTTGGCCGGTTTCCTGCTGGGTGGCGGATACGATGACGTGTTCCAGCGGGGGCTCTGACGCCGCAGCCAGCGGGCTCCCTAGTGCCAGCGCGGCGACAAATCTGGTGAAATTCATGGTCACGGAGTGTACTGGAAAGCGGATGCTGGCCCAACGAAATCTGCTCGACTACACTTGGCTCACGTCTGCAAAGGAGATACGGCGAATGGCACATTGGCGATTACTCGGAGCACTGCTCGCGGCGACAGTTCTGGCGGGCTGCGCGGCCCAGGGTTCAGTCAATTACTCGGCACCGGAACAGGGAGACCCCAACTACTTCAAGGTCCGTGATTCCATGGCCGATGAGGTCTATGTCACGGACGATAGTACCAAGCGCCAGTGGTTCGACGGCATCCGCCGTATCTACATCTCGCCGCTGGACCTCTCCCGGATGCAGATCATCCAGCCGCCGGGTGTGGACAAGGATGAGCGTTGGGAGGCGGACGATATCGAGAAAGAAGTGGTGGAGCGGACTTTCCTGGTGGAAATGACCCGCGCCATGGAGGCCGACCAGGCCTATCACATCGTCGCCACTCCGGAAGAGGCGCAGGCGGTCATGGCGGCGCAGGTGATTGCCGTGCATCCCTATCTCACCCGAGAAGAGAGGGAGGCCCGCGGTGGTCATGGCAAGGGGGCGGTCACGATGACTTTCGCGCTATTGGATCCCTCGGACCAGACCGTTGTCATCCGCGCTTTGGATAACAAATCTACCGACGATATCTCTTCGCTCGACACGATCGAGGATGATCGCGACGCCATCGATGTGCTGTTCAATGCCTGGGGCCAGCAGCTCCGCCGCACCCTGTTGTTCCTGCAGGGCCGCCTCGATGCCGTGCCGACCCCCGTCCTCCTGAAACGCCAACCCCAGGAATAGCACACCTCGGTTCATGCTCCGGATATAGTAGAGGCAGGACCTGCTGGGGAGGGTATGGCTGCGGCCGGCCCTGCCCAAACCCATAATGCCGCAGCAACTCTGCGATTCACGAGCCATCATGTTGAGAAGGGTGCTTTCTACCTGGTTGCTGTCTGCTTGCACTGTGTTTGCAGCCAGCGACAGTGCAAAAAATTCCGCTCTACTTGACGAGGCCTTCAGCTATGCCAGCGCGGGCGACTACCGGCGCGCAAAAGCCATCTGGCAAGGCCTGGCTGAAAGCGGCGAGCCTGCAGCCCAGTACAACCTGTGCCTGATCCATGAGAAAGCCATTAGCGTTGCAGCAGACCTCGAGCTTTCGATGGACTACTGCCTGCAATCCGCGAGTCAGGATTACCCGCCAGCGATGGCGCATCTGGGCACCAAATACTACCTGGGCATTGGTGTCGCGAGGGACTTCGGCAAAGCACGGGATTGGTATGACAAGGCCGCGCAACTGGGTGATCCAGGGGCCCAGGCATCGCTGGGCGATATATATGCCAGCATCGAAGGCGGAGAAAACTTCGCAAGGGCACATGAATACTGGATGATGGCGGCCGTCCAGGGGAATGTGCAGTCCATGTTCAATCTCGGCGTGTCTTATCACCATGGCATTGGCACCGCTCCGAATATCGACCTCGCCATCGAGCTATACACCGCCGCCGCAGCCGGCAATTCACTGGAGGCCATGGCAAACCTGGTCGGGATCTACGCCGAAGGCAAGGAAGTACCGCAGGACCTGGCTCGCGCATATTTCTGGTGCGATATATCGGTTGCAGCGGGCCTTGAGGGTAACAGGGAATACCTCGCGTGGCTCAGGACTCAACTCTCCGCAGAAGAGCTCACCTCACTGAAAGATGAAATCACCAACTGGCACCAGATGAGGCGCGCTGATTACCAGTAGAGGTGCTATTTGCTCCGTACCAGGCGATAGCCCGAACTGTGCGGCAGTGCTCAATACTTGATCAATGGCGACCTTGCCAAGCATTGCAGTTTCACTATTCTCAGTTACAGGGGCCGTATTCGGTAGGAGTCATCCTTCACATGCGTGTTGCATTCTGGAACATCAATGCTGGTAAGAACTCTGTGAAAGACAGGGTGCTTTTTATTGATTTCTGGTTGAAATACAATCACGTCGACCTGGTGTTTCTTGAAGAAGTCAACGCGACCTATGCAAGTAAAGCGGCGCTGAATACCCTGTCTAGCGACTACGTTTGCGTGGGCTTGATGATCAACCTGAACAAGAATGCCGCCCCGACAAACTGTATTGCCGCATTGGCGCATAAGACGATCGCGTCCGATTTCGAGTTGCTCCGGCAAACAGCCGTCAGAAACCAGAGCGTCCTTCCTAAACGCGGGATTCTCCGGATACGTGACAAAAAAAGGGACGTTGTTTTCTATGGGATTCATGCTAACGCCAGCGATATTGGCGGCAAGGCGGCGATTTGGGAGGTAGCTCCCGTCGTTCTCAAGTACGATAAGAGAGCGGTGATTGGCGGAGATTTCAATTGCTCAATCAACGAATTCAACAATAATAATGACACCTCCGTCACCCACCCCAATGGCTATTCTGGCGCGCCCCTGGAGTTTACCCAGTGGAGCAGGTCCAGCCCCATGAAGTCTTCGATACCGGATGGCCAGGGTAATCGGGTCGGTATCGTCAAAGAGATGCATTCGGATACGCACCTGAACTGGCGCGTGGATACACATCGGAAGATTTATACCCAAAGCGTCAACCCGACCCCCAAGGGCGTCATCGATTTTGCGATCTCCAAGGGTGTAAATCTGGACGCTCAAAAATGCTGCCAGTCCATCAACGCCTGGCAGACCATATTGCGCCTCTACGATCATTGCCCCGTGGTCTACGACGTCACCTGACGGACTCCCTGGCAACTTCGCTCGAATAGGGTGCTGCCGCGCCAGTATCGATCTTTGCGTAGCTGGTAATGGGTACCGGCGGCCGGACTTGATGAGGTAGGCAATTCAGGCGGCACGCCACCGCTGGCAAGGGATTTTGAATCCCTCCTGTCTAACAGTTGAAGCTTTCCTTGGATTTCTGCCTGCGCCCAGGCTCGAACTATTGGACCTCACTCCATGTGAGGACCATTTGACCCTATGCGGTCGACCACGCCTTTCCCCTGGCTTCCTTTTTTGCTGCCAAAAAGGTCGCTATTCGCGAGCATCTCCGCCGGAACCGTACTGGTAGGACGGATACTGAAAGCCCGGACGTAGAACATCTTCATAATGCGTCTGTAGATAAGCGACCAAATCTGTAAGTTCGGTCACGGTCAGCGCGTCGTTATAGTTCGCCATGGGCGACTCGCCGTCTTTCGCAACGTTCTCCGAGACGTACTGGGGCGCCAGTCGATGGGATGGATTCACAACCGAGGTCACGAGTTGGCCATAGGACATACGGCGCCCTGCCTTGGTGCCCAGGCGAACGCGCACGGCCCCTGATTCCGCGCCCGCTTCGAATTCATCATCGCCCACCGCATGGCATCTTACACAGCCGACTGATGTGAACAGTGCTTCTCCCCGGGTCGCGTCGCCGGCCGGCAGGTGGACCTGATTCTGCCACTCGCCGCCAACATTGCAGCCTGACAGGAGACTGATGGCCGACGCCAGAAGAACAAGTTTGTAGGAGTTATGCATAGGAATCTCAGAGTTGAACCACGTCCAATCAGTTTTACAGACGAGCGGGAAGATTTCTAGAGATCGCATGGATTGAAGAAACCGGCGGTAGGTTGGCACAGGGTTCAATCGGGGACGCGCAAGGTGCCAAAAAGGCTGCTCCTGGCCGAATACGGAAACTCTGCTGGAAGAAGTACGCAGATAAAAGCGTTCCATGGGAGGTAAGGGCGGATACTCAATAACGGCTATGACATCGGATACGAAGCCATAGTACGGTCAGGCGTACATATCAACTAAATGTTACCGGAGGCCGGACTCGACGGGGCTGGCCTTCCAGCCGGCACGCCGTTTCGATCTTCATGTAGCGGGAATTGTTACCGGAGGCCGGACTCGACGGGGCTGGCCTTCCAGCCGGCACGCCGTTTCGATCTTCATGTAGCTGGGAATTGGTACCGGAGGCCGGACTCGAACCGGCACGCCATCGCTGGCAAGGGATTTTGAATCCCTCGTGTCTACCAGTTTCACCACTCCGGCAGGGGGGTATGGCAGGGCCGGGAGTGTAATTCATGGCCCCCGCGCGATCAATCTCCTGATGTTGCCGCGCCTTGTTATTTGGCCCGTACCCTGTACACTTCGCGCCTTGTTGCAAATGCACAACTTTATACACATAGCCTCTGAGTACCTGGAGCGATAGGGAGAAAAGATCCGTGGCGATGAAAGTAGTCAAGAAGACCGAGTCCTACACCATCTACCAGCGTGGCGACGAGCGCTACGCCGTCAAGGGCGCGGACAAGAAGCCGATCAATGGTGACGAAAAAGTGCGCATTCTCGTTGAGGAAGGCTTGCTGAAAGTCGCGGTACCGGCGGCGCCGGAGCCCGAGGTCGAAGAGACCGAAGAGGCGGGCGAAGAAGCTGCTGCGGAAGAGGCTCCCGCTGAGGAAGCGGCCGCCGCGGAGACCCCGGCGGAAGAAGAAGCTCCTGCGGAGGAAGCGGCTCCTGCAGAAAAAGCGCCGGCAGAAGAAGCACCTGCGGCTGAGGAGGAAGCGCCTGCTGCTGAAGATGAAGCGCCTGCAGCCGAAGATGAAGCGCCTGCGGCTGAAGATGAAGAGAACAAGAGCTGACAAGATCACAGCTCCAAGGAAAGCCGGCCCCGCGCCGGCTTTTTGCTCTCTGGGGCGCACGCACACCGACCATCGCCTGACATGAAACGCACCGACTTCCACTTTGAACTCCCCGAGCACCTGATTGCGCGTTACCCGCTCGCCAACCGGACCGACAGCCGCCTGCTGTGCCTGGATGGCAGCAGCGGCGAAGTACGGCACCGGCAGTTCACCGACCTGCTGGATGAGCTGGATGCCGGTGACCTGTTGGTGTTCAACAATACCCGGGTCATTCCTGCGCGACTCTGGGGCCGTAAGCCCAGCGGCGGCAAGGTGGAAATCCTGGTGGAGCGACTGCAGGATGAGCAGCGCTGCCTGGCCCACGTGCGAGCCAGTAAAACCCCGAAACCGGGTTCCGAACTGCTGCTACAGGCGGATCGCGACAGCAAAAACGTGGAAGGCCGCCTGTTGGTAGTGGGCCGCGAGGATGACCTGTTCCAGCTGGAAGCTGATGGCGCGCGCCTGGTCGACCTGCTGGAACGAATCGGGCACATGCCGCTGCCCCCCTATATCGACCGCGAGGATGAATCCCTGGATCGCGAGCGCTACCAGACCGTGTACGGTGAGCGCGAGGGTGCAGTGGCGGCGCCCACCGCCGGCCTGCACTTCAGTGAGGACTTTATCGACGCCTGCCGTGACAAAGGCGTGGAGGTGGGATTCATTACCCTGCACGTGGGTGCCGGTACTTTTCAGCCAGTGCGGGTGGACGATATTCGCCAGCACCAGATGCACTCTGAATACCTGGAGGTTGACCAGGCGCTGTGTGACCAGGCGCGGGCAGCTAGCAGCAAGGGCCGCCGCATCGTTGCCGTGGGCACCACCGTCGTGCGTTCGCTGGAAACGGCTTCCCAGGGTCGTGAACTGGCGCCGTTCAGCGGCGAGAGCGATATTTTCATTTACCCGGGTTACGAATTCCGCAGCGTGGATGCCATGATCACCAACTTCCACCTGCCCGAGTCCACCCTGATCATGCTGGTCAGCGCCTTTGCGGGCCGTGACCACGTCCTGGCCGCATACCAGGCCGCCGTCGCGGAGGAATACCGTTTCTTTAGTTACGGTGATGCCATGTTTATTACCGGGGCCGGCGGGTGAGCAATCCTGCCTCAAGGATGCGCTTTGAACGGCTTGGGGCGGACGGCGCCGCCCGGCGGGGCCGGCTGAGCTTTCCACGCGGCAGCGTCGAGACCCCGGCCTTCATGCCGGTGGGCACCTACGGCACCGTGAAGGGCATGACGCCCGACGATGTTCGCAACACTGGCGCGGAGATTCTGCTGGGCAACACCTTCCATCTCTGGCTGCGGCCGGGGGTTGAGGTGATCAGCGCCCACGGCGACCTGCATGATTTCATGGGCTGGAGCGGCCCGATTCTCACCGACTCCGGCGGCTTCCAGGTTTTCAGCCTCGGCGACCTGCGCAAGATCAGCGAGGAGGGTGTGCGTTTCCAGTCGCCGGTAGACGGGGACCAGGTGTTCCTGGACCCGGAAACCTCGATGGCAGTGCAGCGCGCCCTGGGCGCCGATATCGTCATGATCTTCGACGAGTGCACGCCTTACCCGGCGACCGAGAGGGAGGCACGGGCATCAATGGAACTCTCCCTGCTCTGGGCGGAACGCAGCAAGCAAGCCCACACTGGCAATGATGCGGCCCTGTTCGGCATCGTCCAGGGCGGCATGTACGATCATCTGCGACAGGAATCCCTCGCAGGCCTGGTGGAGATCGGTTTCGACGGTTACGCCATTGGGGGCCTGTCGGTAGGCGAACCCAAGGCAGAGATGATGGCTGTACTGGACGCCAGTGCCGACACCCTGCCAGCGGACAAGCCCCGCTATCTGATGGGCGTGGGTACACCTGCGGACATCCTCGAGGCGGTGCGGCGCGGTGTCGACATGTTTGACTGCGTCATGCCCACCCGCAATGCGCGCAATGGCTATATCTTCACGTCCCGCGGTGTCATCAAGCTGCGCAATGCCGCCCATCGGCACAGCACCGAACCGTTGGACCCGGACTGCGACTGCTACACCTGCCGGAATTTCAGCCGCGCCTACCTGCACCACCTGGACAAGTGCAACGAGATTCTCGGTTCCCAGCTCAATACCATTCACAACCTGCGCTATTACCAGAATCACATGGCCGGTATCCGCGCGGCGATAGAGCAGGGCAGTCTCGATGAGTTTACCGAGGCATACTACGCAGGCCAGCAACGAGGAGTCAGTGGTGTTTAAACTCTGTGTCTATATTCCCGAGGCCGAGCTCGAGTCGGTCAAACGTGCCCTGTTCGATGCCGGGGCCGGACGCATCGGTATGTACAGCGATTGCTGCTGGCAGGTGCTGGGCACCGGCCAGTTCCGGCCCGGGGAGGGCAGCGAGCCCTTTGTCGGTACTCATGGAGAGGTGGAGCAGGTGGCGGAGTACCGGGTGGAAATGGTCTGTGCTGATGAGGTGGTGGATGTTGTGATCGCCGCGCTGCGAGCCAGCCACCCCTACGAAGAACCTGCTTTCGACCTGATCAGGGTGGAGGTGGTCTGATCAGTGCCGACCCGATCAATGTGCTGCGTCGGCGCCTCGCCAGCGAAGCCCCGGCGGTAGCAAACGGTTTACCCCAGTCGTCCGTGCTGGTGGCGCTCTACGAAGATCTGCCAGAAACCACGGTCCTGCTCACCCGGCGCGCTCCACACCTCAGGCTGCACGCCGGCGAGGTCGCTTTCCCGGGCGGCAAATGTGACCCGGAAGACGTCGACCACTGGGACACGGCCCTGCGTGAGGCAGAAGAAGAGGTGGCCCTGGCGCGGGATACTGTCGAACCCCTGGGCTACCTGTCACCGCTGGTGACGCGTACCGATATCCAGGTCACTCCCTGCGTGGCCCGGGTGCATACGCGAACCCGCCTGGCCGCCAACACCGATGAACTGGATGTTGTTTTTGAGGCGCCGCTGGCATTCTTCGCAGACAGCGCCGAACTGTCATTCCGGCACCTACGCTACGGCAACCGCGAACGGCAAGTGCCCCAGTACCAGTGGCAGGACTACCCGATCTGGGGAATTACCGCTGCCATCCTGGTGACCCTGGTGAACCTGGCCTGCAACGCCAACCTGGACATGGAAGACTACTGGCGGGGCCGTGAACCCGCCGGAACAAACCCTTAACACTGACAGGAGAATTCGATGCTCTACCAAATTGACGACAAGTCACCCGTGCTGGAAGGCGAGGGCCATTTCGTGGCGCCCAATGCCGCTGTCATTGGCGATGTCGTGCTGGGCGCGGGCTCCAGTGTCTGGTTCAGCGTCGTCATTCGCGGTGATAACGACACCATCCGCATTGGTGAGCGCACCAACATCCAGGATGGGTCGGTATGCCACTCGGACCCTGGGTTCCCGCTGGTGATTGGCAATAGCGTCACCGTCGGGCACAACGCCATGGTCCATGGCTGCAGCATTGGTGATGGCACCCTGGTGGGCATCAATGCGGTGGTCCTGAACGGCGCAAAGGTGGGGCGCAACTGTGTCATTGGTGCCAACTCGCTGGTGCCGGAAGGCATGGAGATCCCCGACGGCAGCCTGGTGATGGGCGTGCCTGCCCGTATCAAGCGGGAATTGACGCCCGAACAGCAGGAACACTTTTCCAGCAACGCCAATCACTATGTCGACAACGCCGAGCGCTTCAATGCCACGCTAAGGGCACTGTGACGCTGTCAGAAGCCTTCGTGAAGGTAATCAGTCGCTGCGGGGCAGCAGCTGGGCGTGCACGGAGGTGATTACGTTGTCCTGCAACTGCAGGATGTCCATGCAGTAGTCGCCGATGCGCACGCCGGCGCTGGCTTCGGGGAATGACTCAAGGTACTCGAGCAGCAGCCCGTTGAGTGTCTTGGGCCCGTCAGTAGGCAGTTCCCAGCCCAGGGACTTGTTGATTTCCCGCACATTGGCGCTGCCGTTAATGATGTAGCTGCCGTCCTGCTGCGGGAAGATGTCCTCGATGGCCTCCGCCAGGTTGGAAGTAAACTCGCCGACGATTTCCTCGAGGATATCCTCCAGGGTTACCAGCCCCATGACCTCCCCATACTCGTCCACCACCACGCCGATGCGCAGCTTCTGGCGCTGGAAGTTCAACAGTTGGGTATGCAGCGGTGTGCCTTCGGGCACGAAGTAGGGCTTTTCTATTTCCGCCAGCATGCGTTCCCGGTGCAGGCCGTTCTCATCGATGAACCGGCTGGTGCGGCGCATGTGCAGAATGCCGGCGACATTATTGATGTCGTCTTCGAACACCGGCAGCCGGGTGTACTCGCTGGACTGGATCTGCTCCAGCAGCACCTCGTCGCTGTCGTCCAGGTCGAGGCCAAACACCTCGACCCGCGGCACCATGATGTCGTCCACCGTCACTTTTTCCAGCTCGAGGATATTGAGCAGCATCCCCTGGTGGGTATCGGGGATCATGTGACCGGTGTCGTTGACGATGGTGCGCAGTTCGTCGGTGGTGAGCCCTGACTCGGCCACCGCCCGTGGGTCGAATCCCAGCAGCCGCAACAGGCCGTTGGTGATGACATTCACAAACCAGACGACGGGGTACAGCAGCTTTAACAGCGGCGACAGCACGGCACTGGCCGGGAAGGCGATGCGCTCAGGGTGCAGCGCGGCGATGGTCTTGGGGGTGATCTCGGCGAAGACCAACAGCACCAGGGTCAGCAGCAGGGAGCCGATGGCGATGCCGGCATCGCCCAGCAGGCGGATGGCAATAATCGTCACGATGGCGGCTGCCAGCACGTTGACGAGGTTGTTGCCGATGAGGATCAGTCCGATCAGTCGGTCGGGGCGCTTGAGCAGCCGGCTGGCCCGGCGCGCGCCGCGGTGGTTCTGTTCGCGCAGGTGTTTAAGCCGATAGCGGTCCAGGGCCATCATGCCAGTCTCGGAGCTCGAGAAGAAGGCAGACAACAGGAGCAGAACGCCGAGGATTGAGAAAAGAAGACCCAGCGGAGCTTCGTTCAAGCAGGGCTTACCCCGGGAAAACTAAGAACCAGCATCTTGAATAAAATCCCCGATGATCGCAAGGCCGCGGTCGGCTCTCAGCCACGCTCGAGAATCAGTTCGAGCACAAACTTGCTGCCCGCGTAGGCCAGCGCCAGGGCAGCGAAGCCGCCTAGCGTAAAGCGAGCCGCCATCTGGCTGCGCCATCCAAGCTGATGGCGCCCCCACAGCAGGGTGGCAAACAGCAGCCAGGCGCAGAGGGAGAGCACCGTTTTGTGCACGAGGTGCTGGGCGAAAATATCCTCGATAAACAGGAAGCCCGACCCGATCGACACCGTCAGCAGCAACAGGCCAACCCAGACAATCTCAAACAGCATGCTCTCCATCAGCTGCAAAGGTGGTAGCAGCTGCACCAGGCCGCGGGTCTGGCGATGGCGCAACTGGTAATCCTGCATCGCCACCGCGGCTGCCTGGCAGGCGGCAATGGCCAGTACCGCGTAGGCCAGCATGGAGGTGCTGATGTGGGTGAGCAAACCGCCCGACAGGTCCGTCAGCGGTGTCCCCTGGGCGGGGCCAAAGCTGGAGAGCAGCAATGCGAGTGCCGAGATGGGAAATAGCACCACCATGAGATTCTGCAGTGGACGCCACGCCAGGCTGATCAGCAGGCTCAGGTTGACCATCCAGAAGATCAGCGACCCGGCCCGGAACAGGCTGAAACTGATCCCCGAATCTGCAGTCATCATGCCAAGGGCGGCGATGCCATGCAGCAGCACTGCGGCGCCCGCCAGACCATAGATCGGCGCCGGGCTGGCCTCACTGCGGCGCGCCGCGCGGCGTGCCTGCAGGATGCTGACGGCGATGTAGAGAACGGCGGCGATTAATGCGGCGACCGAGGCGCTGGACATTTGGGGATCAATTCCCGGTAACGTATACTTCGCGTCTTTGTACCCATTTGCATAGGCCTTGGCAAGCAAGCCTTTGAGGCCGGTCCCCAGCGGTGAGCTCCCAGCATGTTTGACAATCTTAGCGAACGCCTTTCCCAAAGCCTCAAGAAGATCACGGGCAAGGCCAAGCTGACCGACGACAATATCTCCGAAACCCTGCGCGAGGTGCGTATGGCGCTGCTGGAGGCCGACGTGGCCTTGCCCGTGGTGAAGGAGTTCGTGGAGTCAGTGCGGCAGCGCGCGCTGGGCCAGGAGGTCAGTAGCAGCCTCAGCCCCGGCCAGGCGTTTATCAAGATCGTGCAGGCAGAGCTCGAGCAGCTCATGGGCGCCGCCAACGAGTCGCTGAACCTGGCGACCACGCCTCCGGCGGTCATCCTGATGGCAGGCCTGCAGGGCGCCGGTAAGACCACCTCGGTGGCCAAGCTTGCCCGGCACCTCAAGGAGCGTGACAAGAAGAAAGTCATGGTCGCCAGTGCCGACGTCTATCGCCCGGCGGCGATACGCCAGCTCGAAACCCTGGCTGCGGATGTCGGCGCCGAGTTCTTCCCCAGCGATGAATCGCAGAAACCGCTGGCCATTGCCGAGGCCGCACTGGCTGAGGCGAAGCTGCGATTTGCCGACGTGCTGATTATCGACACCGCGGGTCGCCTGGCCATCGATGAGCAGATGATGGCGGAGATCACCGAGCTGCACCGCAGCATTAATCCCGTGGAAACCCTGTTCGTGGTGGATGCCATGACCGGCCAGGACGCCGCCAATACGGCCAAGGCCTTCAACGAGGCCCTGCCGTTGACCGGGGTGGTGCTCACCAAGGTGGATGCTGATACCCGCGGCGGTGCGGCCCTGTCGGTGCGCGCCATTACCGGCAAGCCCATCAAGTTCCTCGGGGTCGGCGAAAAGACCGAGGCGCTGGACCCCTTCCACCCCGATCGCCTGGCCTCGCGCATCCTCGGCATGGGTGACGTGCTGTCACTGATCGAGGAAGCCGAGCAGAAGATTGACCGCAAGAAAGCGGAAAAGCTGGTCAGCAAGGTCAAGAAGGGCAAGCGCTTCGACCTCGAGGATTTCCGCGACCAGCTACAGCAGCTCAACAATATGGGCGGCATCACCGGCATGCTGGACAAGCTGCCCGGCATGGGCGGCATGGCCCAGGCCGCCCAGCAGAATATGGACATGAAGCTGTTCGCCCGCATGGAAGCCATGATCAATTCCATGACCCCGGACGAACGGCGCCGCCCGGAAATCATCCAGGGCTCCCGCAAGCGCCGCATCACCGCCGGCTCCGGCACCCAGGTGCAGGACCTCAACCGTCTGCTCAAGCAGCATAAGCAGATGGCCAAGATGATGAAGAAAATGAAGGGCGGTGGCATGCAGAAGATGATGCGCGGGTTGGGGGGCGCCATGGGCGGCGGCGGAATGCCCCCCGGCGGTATGCCGCCTGGGATGCCACCCTTCAAGTAAGGCACGGCTGTCTCGACGAGCAAGGCGCTCCGAATACGCACGCGCGGCGGGTGGGGCGCTTTCGGGACACGCTAAAAGCATGACGTCCCTGTCTCGCTCGGATGCGGCCGTCCTGGCCGCATACGGACCCGAAAGCGCCCCACCCACCGCACATGCTCCCCTGTATTTGGTCCAGACGGCGTGCTTCGTAGCTGAATTGTTGGAATTCGCTCTGCAGTAGGGCGTGAGCTGTGCCTGGGCTTTCCCGGACCGTGAACGGCCAGGACGGCCCGCGCAGCGGCCGCGTTCCCGAGCGGGACAGGGACGTCATGCTTTTAGCGTGTCCGGGGAAATGCAGACCCAGTTCACGCCCGGCCTACGGAGCTATGTCGCTGCTCTGGGAACATCTGTCGGGCGCCATGGCGACTTTATGGTGGGTGGTAAATAAGCCTCTGATAAGGCTGGGAATTTTCTGATTGCGGGGCTTTTATTGCCCCAGTGTTTCACGTAGAATACGCGCCTTTTCCGGAACCCGGCGGCTATTCGCTGTGTGCGCTTTTTGCGTTTTCCCGGCAGAAACCGTCAACTTAAGGGACGTTTTAAAGACAATGGTAACAATTCGTTTGGCTCGGGGTGGCTCCAAGAAGCGCCCGTTTTTTCACCTGACCGTGACCGATAGCCGCAATGCGCGCAACGGTCGTTTCATCGAGCGCGTGGGATTCTTCAACCCGATCGCCCGCGGCCAGGAAGAACGCCTGCGCGTCGACAATGAGCGTGTGGACTATTGGGTATCCCAGGGCGCCCAGCTCAGTGATCGCGTTGCGTCACTGGTCAAGCAGTCGCGCAAGGAGCAGGCAGCGGCCTGATCCCGCTGCTCGACTCCTTTTTGAGTGACGAGCTGACGCAGGAATTGATCGTCGGCCGCATCAGCGGCGTTTACGGCATCAAGGGTTGGGTCAGGATTCACTCGTTCACGGAGCCGCCGGAAAATCTGTTCGGCTACCGGGACTGGAAGATTCGCCGCCGCGGCCAGTGGGAGGCCATTGAGTTCGAGGGTGGCAGGGAGCACGGCAAGGGACTGATTGCGCACATCGTCGGAGTTGACGATCGCAACGCCGCCGAGCTTCTCAAAGGCTGTGATATCGCAGTACCGCGGGAACTGTTGCCCGCGTTGGAGCAGGACCAGTACTACTGGCACCAGCTCGAGGGCCTGAAGGTAATGACCTCAGGCCGGTGTCTCGGCGAGGTGGACCACCTGCTTGAGACCGGCGCCAACGATGTGTTGGTCGTCAATCCCTGTGAGGGGAGCATGGACTCGCGCGAGCGGCTCATCCCCTGGGTGCAGGGGCAGTATGTTAAAGCGGTCGACCTCGAGGCAGGGACCATCGAGGTGGACTGGGACCCGGAGTTCTAGGTCATGCGCATAGCGCTGGTCAGCCTGTTTCCGGAGATGTTCAGCGCCGTGAGCGATTACGGCGTGACTGGCAGGGCGGTGGAACAGGGGCAGTTACAGCTGTTCCTGAGTAATCCCAGGGATTACGCCACCGACCGCCACGGTACGGTAGATGACCGGCCCTATGGCGGCGGCCCTGGTATGTTGATGAAGATCGACACCCTGGAAGCTGCGCTGGCCGATGCCCGCCAACAGCTCGGTGAGCCGGGCGCGGGCGGGCGTAAGGTGGTTTACCTGTCGCCCCAGGGGCGCCGTTTGGACCAGGCACTGGTCGAAGAGCTGGCACAGCTCTCTGAGCTGGTGCTGGTAGCCGGGCGCTACGAAGGGGTCGACGAGCGCGTGCTCGAGGCCGAAGTCGATATGGAAGTGTCTATCGGCGACTACGTGCTGAGCGGTGGTGAACTGGCGGCGATGGTGGTCATCGATGCGGTAAGTCGGCAGTTGCCGGGAGTGTTGGGCCATGAGGACTCAGCACAGCAGGATTCCTTCGCGGACGGCCTGCTGGATTGCCCGCACTACACGCGACCTGAGGAGTACCAGGGTCGACGAGTGCCGGAGGTGTTGTTGAGCGGCAACCACGAGCGGATTCGCCGCTGGCGCCTGAAGCAGGCCCTGGCGAGAACGCTGGAGCGTCGGCCCGACCTGCTGAAGCAGCGGGACATGACGCCGGAAGAGACAGAGCTTCTGGCCGAGATTCGGGCAGAGCGAGAGGCCGCCAAAGGCCAGTGAGCGAAGAGGCCAGAGAGTACGGCCGGCTAGAAAATATGGGGTGCGCCGTATGGCAGTGACCCAAAGCAGTTACCAAACACTGCAGTGCTCCCCGGGGCAGGCAGGAAACAACAGGAGTTCAGTCATGAGCAGCAAGAACAGCATCATTTCGCAGATCGAAGCGGAACAGATGGAAAAGGACGTGCCGGAATTCGGCCCCGGTGACACCGTGGTGGTCCAGGTCAAGGTAAAGGAAGGCAACCGCGAGCGTCTGCAGGCATTCGAAGGCGTGGTGATCGGCAAGCGCAACCGCGGCCTGAACTCCGCTTTCACCGTGCGCAAGATTTCTCACGGCATCGGCGTCGAGCGTACTTTTCAGACCTACAGCCCGCTGGTCGATAGCATCTCCGTGAAGCGTCGCGGCGACGTGCGCCAGGCCAAGCTGTACTACCTGCGCGAGCTGAGCGGCAAGGCAGCACGCATCAAGGAGCGTCTCGCCAAGTAAGCCAGACTCGGGGGTTCAACCCCCAGATAGGAAGGGCGCCAATGGCGCCCTTTTTTTGTGCCCGTCGCGGGCGCTTCGCAGAACAGGTCCGGCACCCCCCTTGTTTTGCGCGGCATCTAGGATTGGCCAACTCAGAGCTCGGGAATTAGCTACGCAGGAGCAGAGCGCGTGCGGTGCCCGGGGACATTCCGGGACCGTATGCGGCCAAGGATGGCCGCATCCGAGCGAGACAGGGATGTCATGCTTGTAGCGTGTCCCGGAATGTCCCCGGGTGCTGCGCGCGCGGCCTACTGGCACGCAGAATGCCTCGCCTTGCACTGGTAACATGCAGAAATGGAAACTGATTCATCTTTTGGCGGCGAGATCGAAACCTACCTGGATGCCCTGTGGATGGAAAAGGGGCTTTCAGAGAACACATTGGCGGCTTACCGCCGGGACCTGTCCCACTACCGGGACTGGCTTGAAAAACACCAGGCCACGCTGCTGGGCGCCGGTACCGGTGACCTGCAGGGCTACCTGGCCTGGCGTTCAAAGCAGCAGCGCTCACCTCGCTCCACCGCGCGATTCCTGTCCTGTGTACGGGGCTTCTACCGCTACCAGGTCAGGGAGGGGCGGCTGAAGCTCGATCCCAGTCTCGACGTGGACAGCCCCAAGCTGGGCCGCCCGCTACCGAAGTCCCTCAGCGAAGCGGAAGTCGAGGCCCTGCTGGCGGCGCCCAGGCTGGAGCTGGCCATCGAGTTTCGCGACCGCACCATGCTGGAACTGCTTTATGCCTGCGGGCTGCGGGTCAGCGAGCTGGTGGGTCTGCAGGTGTCGCAGTTGGGCATGAATCAGGGTGTGGTGCGTATCATCGGCAAAGGTGGCAAGGAAAGGCTGGTGCCGGTAGGCGAGGAGGCCCTGGGTTGGCTGCAGCGCTACCTTAACGGCAGCCGCCGGGAGTTACTCGATAACAGGCCCAGTGAGGCGGTATTTCCAAGCCGCCTGGGCAGCCAGATGACGCGCCAGGCCTTCTGGCATCGCATCAAGCAGTACGCGGCCCGCGCCGGCATTCGCTCGCCGCTGTCGCCGCATACCCTGCGCCATGCCTTTGCCACCCACCTCCTGAACCACGGGGCAGACCTGCGCGTAGTACAGCTATTGCTAGGCCACAGCGACCTCAGCACCACGCAGATCTACACCCATGTGGCGCGACAGCGCATGAAGGACCTGCACGCCGAGCATCATCCGCGGGGGTAATTCCTCCCTCCCGCGCGGTATAATTGGCACCATGCCGGGTGGAACTCCGGCGCGCCGCAGCGTTCCAAGTTGCAGCATATAAAAGCAGATCATTGGAGAAGAAACATGTCACCGAGCCGTTGCCGCAAGACACTTTGCGGAGCCCTGTTTTCCCTGCTGGTGCTGGCCATACCGGCAGCCGCCCAGGAGGCGCTGACGCCGGAGTCGGTGATCGCGTCGAAGATCACGCAGGCGCGTCCCGACCTGGTGGTGGAGTCCGTCAAACCCAGCGTGGCCACCGGCCTCTACGAGGTCAATATCCGCGGCGGCCTGACCGTGTACAGCACCGAAGACGGTGACTTTTTTGTATTGGGAGACCTGTTCGCCGTCACCATCGACAAGCTGGTCAACGTGTCGGAACAGCAGCGCGACGTGGTTCGCAAGGAACTGCTCGCTGAAGTTGCCGTCGATGACATGATTGTATTCGCCGCTGATGGCGAGCGGCGAGGCGTCCTGACCGTGTTCACCGACGTGGATTGTTTCTATTGCCAGAAACTGCACCAGGAGGTGCCTACCCTCAACAAGATGGGTGTGGAAGTCCGCTACATGGCGTATCCCCGGGCCGGGCTGGGCAGTGAATCCTTCCGCAAGATTGCCAGTGCCTGGTGTGCCGAGAATCCCCAGCAGGCCATCACCGACCTCAAGAATCGTCAGGACATACCCGAAAATGTCTGCCCGGGTAACCCGGTGGCCGACCAGTTCATGCTGGGCCAGAAGGCGGGTGTTAACGGAACCCCGGCGCTGGTGCTGGAATCCGGTGAGCTTGTGCCTGGCTATATGACGGCGGATGTGATCACCCAACGCATGGGCATCAACTGAGCCAACGGTTGCTGGGGCCGCGTTGACTTGGCCCGTGACGGCATGTTGGTTGCGCCCTGGGCCGCGCGTTGACACAACCGGGGTGGGCCAGTAATGTGGCCCGCTTTGAGTATCCTGCCGTCGTGGTCGGCCCGCCGTGGAACAACAGTTTAAGCGCATCGAGCGCTTGCCCCCGTACGTTTTCAATATCATCGGTGATCTGAAGCAGCAGGCCAGGGCGGCGGGCGAAGATGTGATCGATTTCGGCATGGGGAACCCCGATCAGCCGACCCCCCAGCACATCGTCGACAAGCTCACGGAAACCGCGCAGCGCAAGGACACCCATCGCTACTCACAGTCCAAGGGTATTCCCCGCCTGCGGCGCGCCATCTGTGACTGGTACCAGCGGCGCTATGACGTAGCGCTGGATCCGGATGCCGAGGCCATCGTGACGCTCGGCTCCAAGGAAGGGTTGGCCCACCTGGCCCTGGCCACCACTGGCCCGGGAGATACCATCCTGGTGCCCAACCCTTCCTACCCGATTCACCCCTACGGCTTTGTCATCGCCGGTGCGGACATCCGCCACGTACCGATGCGTGGCGACGGTACCTTCTTTCCGGAACTGGAAAACGCCATTCGCAACAGCTGGCCGACGCCCAAGATGCTGGTGCTGAATTTCCCCAGCAATCCCACCACCCACTGTGTAGAACTCGACTTCTTCGAGAAGCTGGTGGAAATGGCGCGGGAATACAAGATCTGGGTGGTACAGGACCTGGCCTACGCGGACCTGTGCTTTGACGGCTATGTCGCCCCGTCCATCCTGCAGGTGCCCGGGGCCCGGGATGTGGCGGTCGAGTTTTTCTCGCTCTCGAAGAGCTACAACATGCCGGGTTGGCGGGTGGGCTTTTGTTGCGGCAACCGGGAACTGGTGGGTGCCCTGGCACGCATGAAATCCTACCTGGACTACGGCATGTTCACGCCGGTCCAGGTGGCAGCCATCAGCGCGCTCGAGGGTGACCAGAGCTGCGTCCAGGAGATTTGCCAGCTCTACCAGGCTCGGCGCGACGTGCTGTGCAGCGGACTGAGTGCTGCGGGCTGGCCCGTGGAACCACCTAAAGCCACCATGTTTGTGTGGGCGGAGATTCCCGAGTGTTACCGGGACATGGGTTCGCTGGAATTCAGCAAGAAGCTGCTGGTGGATGCCCAGGTGGCGGTGTCACCGGGCGTGGGATTTGGCGAATATGGTGAAGGCCACGTGCGCTTCGGCCTGATCGAGAACGAGCATCGCACCCGCCAGGCCATAAGGAACATCAAGCGGATGATACGCAAGGACGGATTCGCGGAATGAAAACGGTCAAAGTGGGCCTGTGCGGCCTGGGCACGGTAGGTAGCGGCACTTTCAAACTGCTGGCTGCCAACGAGGCGGAGATAGCGAGCCGGGCCGGCTGCCACATTGCCGTCGGCAGGGTTGGCGCGCGTCGCGACCGTCCCGAGTGCCCCACGGGCGGCGTAGCGGTCAGTCGTGACCTGATGGAAGTCGCCGCCGATCCGGAGATCGATATCCTGGTGGAGCTGATCGGCGGTACGGATACGGCGTTGGAACTGGTGCGCGCAGCCATCGCCAACGGTAAACACGTGGTTACCGCCAATAAGGCGCTGATCGCCGAGCACGGTAATGCACTGTTCGCCGAGGCGGCGGAAGCCGGTGTATCGATTTGCTATGAGGCGGCGGTGGCCGGTGGTATCCCGATTATCAAGGCCTTGCGCGAGGGCCTGGCGGCCAACCGCGTGCAGTGGCTGGCCGGCATTATCAATGGCACCGGCAATTTCATTCTTAGCGAAATGCGTGACAAGGGCAGGGAGTTCGCCGATGTGCTGGCGGAGGCCCAGGCCCTGGGCTACGCCGAGGCCGACCCAACCTTTGATGTGGAGGGTATCGACGCCGCCCACAAGCTGGTGATCCTCGCCGCCATTGCCTTCGGCATGCCGCTGGAATTCGACAAGGTCTACACCGAGGGCATTTCCTTGATTGAAACGGTCGATGTGGATTACGCGGAAGAACTGGGGTATCGCATCAAGCACCTGGGCATTGCCCGCAAGGTGGAGCAGGGTATTGAGCTGCGTGTGCATCCTACGCTGGTGCCCGAGAAGCGCCTGCTCGCCAACGTCAATGGCGTCAAGAACGCGGTGCTGGTGGAGGGCGACGCTGTCGGTCCCACCCTGTACTACGGCGCCGGTGCCGGCGCTGAACCCACGGCATCCGCCGTGGTGGCGGACATCGTCGACCTGGCTCGCAGCCTGGCGCTGGGCCAGTCTCCCGCCGTCCCGGAACTCGGCGTGCAGGCGGGCGCTGTTGCCCGCCAGCCCATCCTCGCTATCGAGGATGTAGAAACCGCCTGGTACCTGCGCATGACGGCCGAAGACAAGCCCGGCGTATTGTCCGAGGTGGCCAGTATCTGCAGTCGCGCTGGCGTGAGTATCGAAGCGCTGATCCAAAAGGAACCCGTCGAGGGAGAAACCCGGGTACCGCTGATCATTCTCACCAACCGCACCCGGGAAGGCGAATTGATCCAGGTGGCGAAAGAGATCGAGACCCTGGACAGTATCGAAGGCAGCATTACCCGCATCCGTATGGAGAGCCTCGACGGCTAGGGCCCGGGGCAGCGAAGGGGAAAAGGTAGGGCAGAAATGAAGTACATCAGCACACGGGGCGAAGCCCCAGGCCTGAATTTCGAGGAAGTGCTGCTGGCCGGCCTGGCCAGTGACGGTGGTCTGTACCTGCCCAAAGAGCTTCCCGAGTTCAGCGAAGCCCAACTCACAGCCATGCGTGGCATGAGCTACCCGGAACTGGCATTCGAAATCATGCTGCCCTTTGTCGAGGACAGCGTCCCGGCGGAGGATTTTCGCGCCATCGTCGACGACTGCTACAGCGTGTTCCGCCACGACGCGGTGGCGCCCCTGGTGCAGCTGGCACCCAATCAGTGGGTGCTGGAACTGTTCCACGGTCCGACCCTCGCATTCAAGGATTTTGCCCTGCAACTGCTGGGTCGCCTACTGGACTATGTACTGGAGCGGCAGCATCGCAAGGTGGTCATTATGGGGGCGACCTCGGGTGATACCGGCTCGGCTGCCATAGAAGGCTGCCGTCGCTGCAGCAATATCGACATTTACATCCTGCACCCACACCAGCGCGTGTCCGAAGTACAGCGCCGGCAAATGACCACGGTACCAGGTGAGCGCATACACAACATCGCCCTTGAGGGTAACTTCGACGATTGCCAGGCGGCAGTAAAAGCCAGCTTTGGCGACCAGGGTTTTTTGCCGGAAGGGCGCAGCCTGGTAGCGGTGAACTCCATCAACTGGGCGCGCATCATGGCGCAGATCGTCTATTACGTATATGCGGCCGTTGCGCTGGGCAGCCCACAACGCCCGGTGTCATTTTCGGTACCCACCGGCAACTTCGGTGACATCTTCGCCGGCTACCTGGCTCGCAACATGGGCCTGCCGGTGGAGCAGTTGGTGATTGCCACCAACCGCAATGATGTCCTGCACCGCCTGCTGACCACCGGCGCCTATGCCCGCGCTGAGCTGCACCAGACGCTCAGCCCGAGTATGGACATTACCGTGTCCAGTAATTTCGAGCGCCTGATGTTCGACCTTTACGATCGCGATGCCTCCGCGGTAGCCGACCTGATGCAGCGTTTCAATGACGGTGACATCCAGCTATCCGCGGCGGCCATGGAAAAGCTCGGCTCCCTGTTTGCCAGCCAGTGCGTCAGCGACGAAGACACCTGCGCGGTGATCGGCGAGGTCTACCATCGCAACGAGTACCTCCTCGACCCTCATTCCGCCATCGGCTTCAAAGCGGCGCTGGACTGCCGACGCGATGCTGCCGTTCCCATGGTCACACTGGCCACGGCCCACCCGGCGAAGTTTCCGGCCGCGGTAGCGTCTTCAGGTGTCGGCATCGAGCCCGCACTGCCAGTACACATGGCCGACCTGTTCGAGCGCAAAGAGCGCTTCGATGTGCTGCCCAATGACCTGGACGGACTGCAGTCTTTCATGGCGGAGCACCTGTCCGCCTGACCATGTCGCAGGAAATCAGGCGACGGACTGCTTCCAACACCCTCGATGGTGAACTGCACCCGGTGCTGGAGCGCGTATTCAGCGCCCGTGGTATCACCTCTTCGGAAGAGCTGGAGCTGGGCCTGGACAGTTTGTTGCCGCCGGACGGCTTTGCAGGTCTCGATGCGGCAGCCGAACTGCTGGCAGACCACCTGGTGGATGGCAAGAAAATCCTCATCGTCGGCGACTTCGATGCCGACGGCGCCACCAGCATCGCGGTCGGGGTCAGCCTGCTGCGTGCCATGGGTGCAGCCCGGGTCGAGTACCTGGTACCCAATCGTTTCGAGTACGGTTACGGCCTGACCCCGGAAATTGTCGAGTTGGCCAGCCAGCGCGAACCGGCGTTGATTGTCACTGTGGACAACGGTATCTCCAGTCTCGAGGGTGTGGCGCGGGCCGCCGAGTTGGGGATTCAAACCCTGGTGACGGATCACCACCTGCCGGGGCGAGAGTTGCCGGCTGCCGATGTGATTGTCAATCCCAACCAGCCCGGCTGCGATTTTCCCAGCAAGGCCCTGGCCGGCGTCGGCGTGATCTTCTACACGCTGTCAGCACTGCGGCGGGAGCTGCGCAAGCGCGGCTGGTTTGAAGAACAGGGTATAGCGCCCCCCAGTCTTGGCGACGTACTGGATCTGGTGGCGCTGGGTACGGTCGCTGACGTGGTGCCACTGGATCGCAACAACCGGGTGCTGGTGCAACAGGGTCTGCTGCGCATCCGCGCCGGCCGAACCCGCCCGGGTATCGCGGCACTGCTTGAGATTGCCGGTCGCCAGTCGCAGCGGCTGGTGGCCTCCGATCTGTCTTTCGCGGTGGCGCCACGCCTGAATGCTGCCGGTCGCCTGGATGACATGTCGGTGGGGATTGCCTGCCTGCTATCGGACAACGCGACCGAGGCCCGCCGCTACGCGGAACAGCTCGATACCCTGAACCGTGATCGCCAGCAGATCGAACGCAGCATGCAGGAAGAGGCGACCGCGGCTCTGGCTTCCCTGGAGTTTGGTGGGGACGCGGCGCTACCGAACAGTATCTGCCTGTACCAGCCCGGCTGGCACCAGGGCGTGGTGGGCATACTCGCTTCACGTATCAAGGATCGTTGGCACCGACCGGTGATCGCCTTTGCAGACGGCGACCAGGACAACATCAAGGGCTCGGCGCGTTCCATACCTGGACTGCATATCCGTGACGTGCTGGACCGGGTTGCCAGCAGCCACCCGGGGCTGGTGAGCAAGTTTGGCGGCCATGCAATGGCGGCTGGCCTGTCGTTGCCACGGGAGCGCTTTGAAGATTTTGCGGCCGCCCTTGATGCAGTGGTGACAGACTGGCTGGAAGACGTGGACTTGCAGGCGGTGATCGAGAGCGACGGCATGCTCAGCGGAGAGGAGATGCACCTGGATCTGGCGCGGCAACTGCGCTATGCCGCTCCCTGGGGCCAGCACTTTCCGGAACCGGTGTTCGACGGGGTCTTTCACCTGGTGCATCAGCGGATTGTAGGGGACAAGCACCTGAAACTGGTGCTGTCGCCGGAAGACTCGCCGGACAGCCTGCTGGACGCAATCGCTTTCAATGTCGATACCGACCGCTGGCCGGATCCCGAGCTGGAGCGCGTGGAGCTGGCCTACCGCCTCGACTGCAACTACTACCGCGGCGAGGAGCGTTTGCAGCTCATGATCGAAGCGCTCACCCCGGCTTGACCTGATCGGTGCCCGGCGTTTAGATGGGTATTCCGCATACTGGACACCAGCAACAAGCACAGGATACCGCCGTCGTGAGCGACTGTTGTCACGAACCTGCCACAGCGACAGATCATTGCGCCAGCCACAGCGATCGGCCCGATTACTTCCTGTTGACGGTCGCCGCGGCCGTGGCGGCACTCTACCTGGCCGGCCTGGCGCTGCCTCATGGCGAGGCCTGGTACACGGTGCTGGCCCACGGGGTGCTCGAGCTGTTCAACAAGATGTGGTGGGGCCTGGCCATTGGGGTGGTTTTCGTCGGCCTGCTTGCCCGCATTCCCCGCGACCTGGTCATGTCGGTACTCGGGCATCGCGACGGCTTTTCCTCGCTGTTGCGTGCAACGCTGGCTGGCGTATTTCTCGACCTGTGCAGCCACGGCATTCTCGCGGTAGGCATGAAGCTTTACGAGCGGGGCGCGTCGCTGGGGCAGGTGATGGCTTTCCTGCTGGCCAGCCCCTGGAACTCCTTTTCGCTGACCCTGATCCTGTTTGGCTTGATCGGGGTGGGGTGGACACTGTTGTTCATCCTGCTGTCACTGGTGATTGGCCTCGCCAGCGGCCTGGTCTTCGATACCCTGGTGCGCTCTGGCAGCCTGCCTGACAATCCGTACCGTGAAAGCCTTAATCCCGATGCACGGTTCTCCGACCTCTGGCGGGAGTTTCAGGGTGGCTGGGAGTTCTCCCTCGGCGGTTGCGGCCGGTTACTGTCGGACGGCTTTCTCGGCGCGCGTGTGGTGATTCGCTGGGGGCTGTTCGGAATCCTGCTGGCAGCTGCCATTCGCGCTGCGGTACCGCCTGAGCAATTCGCTGCCTGGTTTGGTGCCAGTATCTCGGGCTTGTGGCTGACCCTGCTGGCGGCCACCGTGGTCGAGGTCTGTTCCGAGGGCACTACGCCAGTGGCAGCCGACATCATGAATCGCGCTGGAGCACCGGGTAATGCCTTCACCTTCCTGATGGCGGGCGTGGCTACCGACTACACGGAAATCATGTCGATCCGCGATACCACGGCGTCCTGGAAAATCGCCCTGTTCCTGCCGCTGGTCACCCTGCCGCAGGTGCTGGCCATAGGCTTCGTGTTGAACCAATTTTGAGGCCTGCGCTACAATGCGCCGCCTTTTCACAGACGCCTGATACCCCATGCTGGAAATCAATCCCCTGCTGCAATCCCTCAAGGAAATCGATGAGCGCACCGATGTGCTTAGGGGGTATCTTTGACTACGCTCAGCGCAAGGACAGGCTCGCCGAAGTAGAGCTGGAACTCGCTGAACCCAGCGTCTGGGATGACCCGGAGCGGGCCCAGGAACTCGGCCGGGAACGCGCTGCCCTGGAGACCGTGGTCAGGACTATTGAAGACCTGAGCAGCGGCGCCAGCGATGCCGCCGACCTGCTGGAGATGGCGGCGGAAGAGGACGACGAGGCCACCGTAGAGGAGATCCGCAAGGAAATCACCGGCCTCGAAGCCAGGCTCGAACAGCTCGAGTTTCGCCGTATGTTTGCCGGCGAGATGGACCCCAATAATGCCTTCCTGGATATCCAGGCCGGGTCTGGTGGCACCGAGGCCCAGGACTGGGCGGAAATGCTGTTGCGCATGTACCTGCGCTGGGGCGAGGCCCACGGCTTTACCACGACCCTGGAAGAAGCCTCTTCAGGCGAGGTGGCAGGTATCAAGAGTGCCACCATTCGCTTCGAGGGCGAGTACGCCTTTGGCTGGCTGCGGACCGAGACAGGGGTACACCGACTGGTGCGCAAGTCACCCTTCGATTCCGGCAATCGCCGCCACACATCCTTCAGCTCGGTGTTTGTATCACCGGAAATCGACGACAGCGTCGAGATCGAGATCGACCCCTCCGATGTGCGCACCGACACCTACCGCGCGTCTGGCGCCGGCGGCCAGCACGTCAACAAGACCGACTCTGCCGTGCGCCTGACCCACGAGCCCTCGGGCATCGTGGTGCAGTGCCAGAGCGAACGCTCCCAGCACCAGAACCGCGACCGAGCCTGGAAGATGTTGCGGGCCAGGCTGTACGAGCAGGAAATGCTGAGGCGGGCGGAGGCGGCCCAGGCGATGGAGGACAGCAAGTCGGACATCGGCTGGGGCAGCCAGATCCGCTCCTACGTGCTGGATGACCAGCGCGTGAAGGACCTGCGTACCAACGTGGAAACTTCCAACACCCAGGCGGTGCTGGATGGCGACATCGACCAGTTTATCGAGGCCTCCCTCAAGAAGGGCTTGTAAGGTCGCGAGCAAGGACATCAGATGAGTGACGAGCAGGGCAGAACGCCCGACGACGAAAACAAGCTGGTCGCCGAACGGCGCGCCAAGCTGTCATCCCTGCGCGAGCGGGGGCCGGCCTTTCCCAACGACTTCCGCCGTACGGCGTTTGCCGGCGAGCTGCAGCAGCGCTACGCGGATGCGGACAAGCCCAGCCTCGAAGCCGCCGCGGAGGTGTTCTCGGTCTGCGGCCGCCTGATACGCAACCGCGGTGCTTTCCTGCTAATCCAGGATGTCAGCGGTGACATCCAGCTTTACGTCGATCGCAAGGGACTGCCCGAATCGATGCTCGCGGATATCAAGAGTTGGGACCTGGGTGATATCGTCGCCGCGCGCGGGCCGCTGTATCGCTCCGGCAAGGGCGATCTTTACATCAACATGGCGGAAGCCCGGTTGTTGACCAAGGCGCTGCGGCCGCTGCCCGACAAGTACCACGGCCTGGCGGACCAGGAATTGCGCTACCGGCGCCGCTACGTGGACCTGATCGTCAACCCGGAATCCCGCGAGGTGTTCCGCAAGCGCTCGGCCATCGTCGACTGTATCCGCCGCTTCATGCAGGCGCGGGACTTCATGGAAGTCGAGACGCCGATGATGCAGCAAATTCCCGGTGGCGCTGCCGCCCGTCCCTTCAAGACGCACCACAATGCCCTTGACCTCGACATGTACCTGCGCATCGCGCCGGAGCTTTACCTCAAGCGGCTGACCGTGGGTGGCTTCGAAAGGGTGTTCGAGATCAACCGCAACTTTCGCAACGAGGGCCTGTCGACCCGGCACAATCCCGAGTTCACCATGCTCGAGTACTACTGGGCCTTTGCCGACTACAACGATGCCATGGACCTCACTGAGGACATGATGCGTGAGCTGGCGCAGGAAGTGCTGGGTACCACGACCGTGCACTACCAGGGCTCTGATTACGACCTGGGCCAGCCCTTCCAGCGCATGACCGTGTTCGAGTCCATCCTGCACTTCAACCCGGACATCGAGGCGGCGCAGCTGGCCGACGAATCCGCGGCACGCGCCATCGCCACCCGGCTGGGTATCCCGCTCAAGGACAGCTGGGGCCTGGGCAAGGTGCAACTGGAAATATTTGAGAAGACTGTGGAAGACCGGCTCGATCAGCCGACCTTCATAACCGAGTACCCCACCGAAGTCTCGCCCCTGTCGCGCCGCAATGACGACAATCCCTTCGTCACGGACCGATTCGAGTTCTTTGTGACGGGGCGGGAGCTGGCCAACGGCTTCTCGGAACTCAACGACCCGGAAGACCAGGCCGAGCGCTTCCGCGCCCAGGTGGTGGAGAAGGAGGCGGGTGACCTGGAGGCCATGCACTACGATGAAGATTACATCATGGCATTGGAGTACGGCTTGCCGCCTACGGTAGGAGAGGGCATCGGTATCGACCGCCTGGTGATGTTCTTCACCGATAGTCCTTCAATTCGTGACGTACTTCTCTTCCCGCACATGCGTCCCGAGTGACATGGGGTGTAGCGGCAGGCTATTATCGATCGGATGAGAACGACAATAACGCTGGCGCTTGCAATGATGCTGGTGGCATGTGGTGGTCAACCTGAGCGGGAGCAGACAGCTGTTGCCGAGCAGGGTGCTGAGCCGGTTCCGGAGCTGACCCTGAACCTGCCGAGCAATGACTGTGCCTGCCAGGAAGTGCAGGACAATTACACGTTCCTGGAGCGTGGCCTGCAGTCCATCGACGAGCGTTCCTACCTTGAAGCGCTGCAGTACTTCCAGCGGTACCAGCGTATTGAGAAGTCGGAACTGGCAGCCGTGGAATCAGGGATTGCCATTGCCTACCTGAGCATTCTCCCGGAGAGCCCGATCTTTGATCGCGAGGCGGCGCGGGAGAGTTATATGGACCTGAAACCTCGCGTCACCGACGCAATGAAGCTGCACACCGAGGTGCAGCTGATGCAGTCCTCGCTGGACTCGTTCCTCGACATGTACGTGCAGATCGACCGTCTGAAGCAAACCAACGGCAGCCTGCGTGCCGAACTGGAGAAGCGGGAAGAGGCGATCAAGCGGCTTCGTGATCTGACGCTTGGCCGTGAACCTGAAGAGGCAGGACTACTCGGAAATTAGTGCCGCGGCCGGGTTCGCTTTCCACGTCGATGGTGCCGCCCATCATTTCACAAAAATCCTTGCAGATGGCCAGCCCCAGGCCGGTGCCGCCATAGTTGGCGGTGGTGGACTTGTCGGCCTGCACAAAGGCATCGAAGACCTTGGCCTGCTGTTCGGGCGTCATGCCAATCCCCGTGTCTGCCACTTCAAACAGGGCCAGCTCATCATCACCCTCCAGGCGCGAGGCGCGCACGACAATCTGGCCGTCGTGGGTGAACTTGCAGGCATTGCTGAGCAGGTTGATAAAGATCTGTCGGAATTTGGTGGCGTCATTGAAGACCAGTGGCAGCTTGTCATCGAGTTCCATGGACAGACTGTTGTTGTTCTTGCCGAGCTGGGGCTGGATAGCGTGGCAGGCCTGCTCCAGCAGCTCAGGCGCACTGAAGTTCTCCGGGTAGAGTTCGATCTTGCCAGTCTCGATTTTCGACAGGTCGAGAATGTCGTTGATCAGGGATAGCAGTAGCTTGCCCGAGACGATGATTTTTTCCAGGTCATTCTTGAACTGGTCGCGATCCACCACGCCCTCGTCTTCCACCTCGTCGTAGAGCATTTCGCTGTAGCCGATAATGGCGTTCAGCGGTGTGCGCAGCTCGTGGCTGACGTTGGCGAGGAAGCTGCTCTTGGCTTCGTTGGCGCGGTCGGCATCATCCTTGGCCTGCCTCACTTCCTCCACCGCGTTGCGCAGCTTGTCCGACATATCGTTGAACGCATTGGCCAGCTCGCCGATTTCTCCGGCGTCCTCGATGCCGTCAATACGGTAGTCCAGGTCGCCGGAGCCGATGCGCAGGGTGCCGGTCTTGAGGCGGCTGAAGGAATTGTTGGTATAGCGAATCAGGAAGAAGCCGAGAATACTGGACAACAGCACCGATGCCAGGAAGCTGATCGCCGTAATCCGGTCGGTCAGCGAAATGGTCTGGTCAATAATGGTGGCCTGTTGGTCAGAGATAAAGCTCTGGCGATCCTCCAGCACCACCAGCTTCTCACGCACATCGTCGTAGACTTCCGGTACGTCCGGGGCCGAATAAGGTGATGTCCAGCCGCTGTCATTGTAGCTGCGGTAAAACTCTCGCCAGGCCGGCAACAGCTGTTCGGTGGCCTGCCAGAGTGCCTCGTACTGAGGCCGCGTCACCTCGTGGGTGGTGCGACCAAGGCGGGTGACGGCATCGCTGATCCCGTTCAGGTTGTCGGTGGCGCGGCCCTGGTCCTCGTCACTCAGGCGTTCCTCGGTGGTTTCCCGCAGGGTGGCCAGTACGCGGATCTGCTTGCGCTGTTCCTCCAGCTGCAGGCCGATGTTGGTAGAGAGTTGCTGCGCGGAGACCGACTCACGGTAGGCGTTCATGCTCTCGGTTCGCGCGAAGCTGCCCCAGAAATGGGTGCCCACGTTGAGCGAAAAGATCAACAGGATCGCCAGCAGCGACAGGGTGAGTCGACGGCTGAGACTCAAGTGCTGCGACCTTTTTCGGCCAGCGCATTGATCTTGCCCAGCAGGTCCGGGAAGTCGATGGGCTTGGTGGCGAAATCATCGCAGCCGGCTTCCAGGGCGCGATCGCGGTCTGCGCCCATGGCGTGGGCGGTGAGCGCGATGATACGGAGATCGGCGGTGGCCGGGTCCTGGCGTGCCTCCTGGCAGGTGGTCCAGCCATCTTTCACCGGCAGGTTCATATCCAGCAGCACAATATCGGGAGCGGTATCGCGCATCTTCTGCAGTGCCTGCTCGCCGTCTCCCGCCGCCTCGACCTCGTAGCCGGCACGGTTCAGGCGCCGCGTCAGCATATCGCGGTTCATTTCATTGTCTTCGACAAGCAGGACCTTGAGTGACACTGTTTCCTCCCCTGGACAGTGGCCAGCGCCTCAGGCGCTGGACTTCTCCGCCGCGCGGGCGAGCACGTGGTGCATGGTGACGGGCTCCTGGATGCCCTTGACGCTGGCCTGCATCTGGCTGCCGAGCTCCACCGGGCTCTTCAACAGGTCCAGCGTGCTGCTGGAAATCAGGATGTCGCCACCGCTGGTATGCGATTCGATGCGCGCCGTGAGGTTGACGTGGTGACCTACGACGCCGTACTTGCTGCGTTTCTCGGAGCCGATGTTGCCGGTAATCACATCGCCGGTATTCACGCCAATACCCATGCTGATCTCCGGCAGGCCTTCCTTGCGGTTGCCGCGGTTGATGTCGAGCATCGCCTGCTGCATATCAAGGGCGCACTGCACGGCGCGGTCGGCGTCATCGGGCCGCTGCACAGGGGCCCCGAAAATGGCGAGAATGGCATCGCCGATAAACTCGTCGATAGTGCCCTGGTGGCCAATGATGATCTCGGTCATCACTCCCAGGTAGTTGTTGAGCATGCGCATCACCTGGTCCGGAGGCAGTTGTTCGCACATGGTGGAGAACTCACGGATGTCGGACATCAGCATGGTGACCTGGCGCAGGTCGCCGCCCAGCTTCAGGCCTTCGGGTTCTTCCAGCAGGTTTTCCACGATTTCGTCGGATACGTAGCGCCCGAAGGTGGCGCGGATGAACTTCTCATTGCGTTCCAGCTGGCGCCGGTACTTTTCTTCGGTGTCGTGCCAGCGTTTGCGCTCCAGCCCCGCCTTGATGCGGGCCTGTAGCAGCACCGGGTTGAAGGGTTTGAACAGGTAGTCATCAGCCCCGGCTTCGATGCACTCGATAATGCCGTCCATGTCCTGGCGGCCGGATATTACTATTACAGGGATGGAGCGAAGCTGCTGGTTCTCCTTCAGGCGCCTGAGTACCTCGTTGCCGTCCATGCCGGGCATGATTAGGTCCAGCAGTACCACGTCCACCGGCCGGTCGGCCAGCCGCGCCAGCGCCTCCATGCCGCTGCTGGCGACCAGCACCTTGTGCCCGGAACGTTCCAGGTAACGGGTCAGCAGCTCGCGGTTGTCGGCGTTGTCATCGACCGCAAGGATGGTGCCAGTGAGCTCCGCAGCGGCCACTTCCGCAGCATCTGTGTTGGATTCTGACTCGGAGGCAGCGGGCTTGCTGCCGCTGTTGCTCGCGGCGGCGACGGACTTGACCACGCGCTCCAGTACCGAGGCAATGGCCGGGAAGGTGGCCTCCAGGTCCTCGATGAGGAATTCCGCGTAGCCGCGCATGGCGCCCAACACGTTCATGATGTCGTGGCGCCGGGTGCGGGGGTCATCGGCCTGGTCGTCGTTGACCAGCAGCGCTTCCAGCGCGGCACCGGCCGACATCAGGCGTTCCAGGTCTTCACGAGGTTCGCCCGGCATGCTGTCCATCACCGGGTTTGACTGGGCACGAAGCTCCGACAGGGCACGCAATACGTGATCTGTGAACGGCGCAATTTCTACCTGGCTTGCCAAGTGACTATCCCCCGCAGTCATCGGCCGATTATATCGGTCAGCCCGGGGCAGGAATAGTGCGCGGGTCACAGCCTTTGGGTTACACTAGCCGGCAAAACCAGAAGGACAATGGGTTGATACTGCAGCAGGTAGAGTTGTTCCAGGGACTGTCAGCGGAAGAGCTGGACGCACTGGCAGCTAGCAGCACCACGCGTGCTTTCCCCAAAAACACGGTCGTCATCCACGAAAATGATCCCGCCGACTCGCTGTTCATTATTGAGAGCGGCCGAGTGAAAGTGTATTGCAGCGACAAGAACGGCAAGGAGTTCATCATGAACACCCAGGGGGAGGGTGACTACTTCGGCGAGCTGGCCTTGCTCGACGATTCCTCCCGCTCTGCCTCGGTTCGCACGGTGGAGAAATCCAGCTTCTGCATTATCTACAAGGACGACTTCAACCGGGTGCTCGACGAGAACCCGAACATTGCCCGCAAGCTGATCACCAACCTGGCCGCCCGGGTGCGCAAGCTCACGGCAGACGTCAAGAGCCTGGCCCTGCAGGATGTCTACGGCCGGGTGGCCAATGTGTTGATGGATCTTGCCGAAGAGCGCGGTGACGGCAGCCTGTTCATTCCGGAAAAGCTCACCCAGCAGGATATTGCCGATCGGGTTGGGGCGTCGCGGGAAATGGTGGCGCGCATTCTCAAGGACCTCACCATCGGCGATTACATTCGCTTTGAGGGCCGGCACATTATTATCAATACCCGTCTGCCCGCGAAGTACTAAACCAGGCCCCTTCCACTCCCCTCACCGACTCGGCTGTTGACAAAGGCCGCGGGCGCTATCATTAACACCCGTCTGCCCGCGAAGTACTAAACCAGGCCCCTTTTAGCTCCCCTCACTGACTCGGCTGTTGACGAAGGCCGCGGGCGCCATCATTAACGACCGTCTGCCGGCGAAGTACTAGGCGTCGTTTTCTACGCCGGCCGGGTGGCTCTCTTTCACTTCACTGCTGAGACGGCCTGACTTCAGGCGTGTCTCAATGATGTCGCCAGGCTTTACGGCACTGGCGTCCTGAACCAGGGCCCCGTCAGCATCCAGAACAATGGCGTAGCCCCGTTCCAAGGTTTGCTGAGGGCTGATGGCAGTCAGCCGGGTGCTCAGCAATTCCAGGGCGTGGCGCTGGCGGTCAAGCCTGGCATCCATTGCCCGCCGCAGGCGATCGGCGAGATGGCCGGTGGTATTGCCCAATTGCCTGAGTATGTCGGCAGGCACCTGACCCTGCAGACGTGAGGCCTGCACGGCAAGCGCATGCCGGCGGTGGCGCATTTCCACCTGCCAGGCGCGGCTCATGCGCAGGTCCAGGTCATCCAGCCGTTGTGCCTGTTCCCGCAATCGCTCACCCGGGTGGCGGAGGCGGCCGCGCAGGCCGGTCAACTGTGCGTCTAGCAATTGCAGCAAGCGGCGTAGCTGGCGCGCCAGGTTCTGCTCCGAGGCCAGCAGCCGGGCGCTGATATCACGCTGGTCGGGGCTCAGCATTTCTGCTGCCGCCGACGGCGTCGGCGCGCGTTTGTCAGCTACGAAATCAGCAATGGTGAAGTCGATCTCATGACCCACAGCGCTCACCAGTGGCACCGGGCTGTCGGCGATTTTCCTCGCCAGGGCCTCGTCGTTGAAGGCCTGCAGGTCCTCGGCAGATCCGCCGCCGCGGGTCAGCACGATGGCGTCGAGACTTTCGATCCCATAGGCGGAATCGAGGGCATTCATCATCTCCGCCGCTGCATCCTGGCCCTGTACGGCCACCGGCAGCAGGCTGAGCCGGATAGCCGGGAAGCGGCGCTTGAAAACAGTGATGACATCGCGGACGGCGGCACCGCTGCGTGAGCTGATAATGGCCACGTGCCGGGGCGTAGCCGGCAGCGGCCGCTTGCGATGGCTGTCAAACAGGCCCTCGTTCTGCAGTTTCAGCTTCAGCGCCTCGAAGGCCCGCTGCAGCGCGCCGGCTCCTGCATCCTCCAGGTGTTCAACAATCAGCTGGAACTCCCCGCGCCCCTCGTACAATGACACTCTGGCCCGGAGCCTGACCAGCTGGCCGTTCTGCGGACGCATGCGCAAGCGCTGGTTGCGGTTGCGGAACATGGCGCAGCGGACCTGGGACTGTTCATCCTTCAGCGTGAAGTACCAGTGGCCCGAGGCGGGTGTCGCCAGGTTGCTGAGCTCACCCTCAATCCAGACGAAGTCGAAGTGGCTCTCCAGCAGGCGCTTCGCCAGCCGATTGAGCTGGCTTACGGTAAGGCTTTGTGAGCTGTCGGGAATGGTGCCGGGCATATCCTGTCAGCGGCCGGCGGCGAGCTTTTCTTGGCGAATTGGCGGGGTCATCGTTTACGGGGAGACAGGCGTAGATTTATAATTGCACGTTTACCCAGACAGCGGAAGAGTCATGCTCAGAATCGCCCAGGAAGCCCTGACCTTTGATGATGTATTGCTGGTCCCCGGGTACTCTGAGGTGGTGGCGACTGACGTCTCCCTCCGGACCCGCCTGACCCGGGACATCCAGCTCAATATCCCCCTGGTGTCCGCCGCCATGGATACCGTCACCGAGGCCAAGCTGGCCATCGCCATCGCCCAGGAGGGCGGCATCGGTATCGTCCACAAAAGCATGACGCTGGAAGAGCAGGCGGCGCAGGTGCGCCAGGTGAAGAAGTTCGAGGCCGGCATGGTCAAGGACCCGATCACTATCCAGCAGGACGCCAGCCTGGGCGAACTGCTGGAATTGACGCGCAAGTACGGCTTCTCCGGTGTGCCGGTGCTCAAGGGTGAAGACCTGGTGGGCATTGTCACGCGCCGCGATACGCGCTTCGAGTCCAACATGGACATCGCGGTCTCCGAAATCATGACGCCCAAGGACAAACTGGTCACTGTGGAAGAGGGTGCCCCGCTGGAGGAAGTCCAGGCCCTCTTGCACAAGCATCGCATCGAGAAAATTTTGGTGGTCAACGAGACCTTCGACCTGCGCGGCATGATTACCGTCAAGGACTTCGACAAGGCCGAGAGCTTCCCGAGCGCTGCCAAGGATGGTTACGGCCAATTGCTGGTCGGCGCCTCGGTGGGAACCAGCCCGGACACGGATGATCGCGTCGATGCCCTGGTGGCAGCCGGGGTTGATGTGCTGGTGGTTGACACCGCCCACGGTCATTCCCGCAACGTGATCGAGCGCGTCAAGCGCATCAAGGATGCCTACCCTGATATGCAGGTGATCGGCGGCAATATCGCGACCTCGGAAGCTGCGATAGCGCTGGCGGAGGCCGGCGCCGATGGCGTCAAGGTGGGCATCGGCCCGGGCTCCATCTGCACCACGCGCATCGTCACCGGCACCGGCGTGCCGCAGATTTCCGCCGTGGCCAACGTCGCCAACGCGCTCAAGGACACCGGCATCCCGCTGATTGCCGACGGCGGCATTCGCTTTTCCGGTGACATCGCCAAGGCCATTGTGGCCGGTGCTCACTGCGTCATGATGGGCAGCATGTTTGCCGGTACCGAAGAGGCCCCGGGTGAGGTCGAGCTCTATCAGGGCCGTACCTACAAGTCCTACCGCGGCATGGGGTCGCTGGGCGCAATGGCCCAGACCCAGGGCTCAAGCGACCGCTACTTCCAGGACGCCAGTGCCGGGACCGAGAAACTGGTGCCCGAGGGCATCGAGGGCCGGGTACCTTACAAGGGACCGCTGGCGGGCATCGTGCACCAGTTGATGGGCGGTCTGCGCTCCGCCATGGGATACACCGGCAGCGGCGATATCGACACCATGCGTACCCACCCGGAGTTCATGAAGGTCACGGCCGCGGGCATGAGCGAGAGCCACGTCCACGACGTGTCGATTACCAAGGAAGCGCCGAACTACCCGGTGCGCTAATCCCAACGCCGCGTCAGCGGCGTTTTTGTTTCAGAGTTTCAAAATGAGCAATATCCACGACCAGCGTATCCTTATCCTGGATTTCGGATCCCAGTACACCCAGCTGATCGCGCGCCGGGTGCGAGAAGTGGGTGTCTACAGCGAGATTCGCGCCTGGGACATCAGCGACGAGGACATTCGCGAATTCAATCCGCGCGGGGTCATCCTGTCCGGGGGCCCCGAGTCGGTCACGGAGACGGGATCTCCGCGCGTGCCGGCGCTGGTGTTCGAGCTGGGCGTGCCGGTGCTGGGTATCTGCTACGGCATGCAGGCCATGGCGGTGCAGTTTGGCGGCGAGGTGCAGGGTTCGGACATCAGTGAGTTTGGCTATGCCCAGATTCGCGTAACCGGCAACACCGGCCTGCTGCACGACATCAAGGATCACGTCGCCAGCGACGGCACATCACTGCTTGACGTGTGGATGAGCCACGGTGACAAGGTCACCCGGCTGCCGGAGGGCTTCGACCTGATGGCCGAAACCGACAGTTGCCCGATCGCCGGCATGGTGCACCAGGACAAACCCTTCTATGGCATCCAGTTTCACCCGGAGGTCACCCACACCCTGCAGGGAGTGCGCATCTACGAGCATTTCGTGCTTGAGCTGTGCGGCTGTGACGTGCTGTGGACGCCGGCCCGCATCGTTGACGACGCCATTGAGCGGGTACGTGAGCAGGTCGGCACTGACAAAGTGTTGCTGGGGCTTTCCGGTGGCGTGGATTCTTCCGTGGTGGCCGCGCTGCTGCACCGCGCAATTGGTGAGCAGCTGACCTGCGTGTTCGTCGACAACGGCCTGCTGCGCAAGAACGAGGGTGAGCAGGTCATGGACATGTTTGCCAAGAACATGGGCGTGAAGGTGATTCGCGCTGATGCTGAGGAACGGTTCCTGTCGCGCCTGGCCGGCGTCGGTGAGCCGGAGCAGAAGCGCAAGCTCATCGGCAACACCTTCATCGAAGTATTCGACGACGAAGCGGGCAAGATCGAGGATGTGAAGTGGCTCGCCCAGGGCACCATCTACCCTGACGTGATCGAGTCCGCCGGCGCCAAGACCGGCAAGGCGCACGTCATCAAGTCGCACCACAATGTCGGTGGGCTGCCGGAGGATATGGCGCTGGAGCTGGTGGAGCCGTTACGCGAATTGTTCAAGGACGAAGTGCGACAGGTGGGCCTCGAACTCGGCCTGCCCTATGACATGGTCTATCGCCATCCCTTCCCCGGGCCAGGTCTCGGCGTGCGCATCCTTGGCGAGGTGAAAAAGGAATACGCCGAGTTGCTGCGCGAGGCGGATGCGATCTTTATAGAAGAACTGCATGCGGCGGACTACTACCACAAAACCAGCCAGGCCTTTGCCGTATTCCTGCCGGTGAAGTCGGTGGGCGTGGTGGGCGACGGGCGCCGCTACGAATACGTGATCGCGCTGCGCGCCGTGGAAACCGTGGATTTCATGACCGCTCGCTGGGCGCACCTGCCCTACGAGCTACTCGAGAAAGTCTCCAACCGCATCATCAATGAAATTTCCGGCGTCAGCCGGGTGACCTACGACATCTCCAGCAAGCCGCCCGCGACTATCGAGTGGGAGTGATCGAACTAAAGATATGTGTCACCAAGTTTGCGCGTAGACACAAACCTGGCGGGATTTCCGAAAAAAACTGAGTCAGCTTTGGTGTCACGATTCACTAAACTTCCACCACCGACGATGCAGTTTCTGCCAACCGATACGTTGTGAAAAACAGATGTCCCAATGCCGATATAGGCAAACTCTCCTAGTCTGCAATTGCCTCCCACTGCAGCGTTGGGTGCCAGGCAAGAATAGTTTTCCATAGTGCAATCATGATCCAGGGATGAATTGGTGTTGAGTATGCAATGGTTCCCAATGCTCGTTGAGGGATTAATTGCTACCCCTGCCATCACCACATTTCCACGACCCATGTGACAGTGCTTGCTGATGTGAGCAGATGGATGAATGCAGTTAACAAACTGAAATCCAGTCGTCAGGGAGTTCACAAAGTCAGCAACTCTACTGCGAAGAAAATTATCCCCAATACCAATAACACCGCTGTTGAATTTGTGTGAGTCCATCAGTTGTGGCAGGGCGGGGTCATTGCCAATCACCTCGTACCCGAGAACATTGGTTCCAATGGGGGTGTCATTATCGATAAAACCAGCCAACTCAAAGGAATGGCTGCTTTCAATGATGTCTACGATCACTTTTGCGTGTCCCGAAACACCGAAAATTACCACTCTGGGTTTACTCATGTTATTGCTCAAATTTAAAGGGTTTCCAGAACTCTAGAAGAGACTAAGTGGCATCTGGCACACTTGGAGTTTTACTGTCTATTATCAAACGAAAAAGACTGGCAATTAGATATGTCCTGTATGATTCCAGACGGCATTAAAATTGGGAACTCTGTAAGGAATTGAAACTGCTGAAAATTAGCCACCAAATTTCCAAATGGAAATACTGTGGTTAATCATCAATTGCTTGCGGAACAAAAACAATAGAAACAATAGAGTGGGAGTAATGGCCAGCGACGCTGAGTTAATGGCCCGCGCCCTGGAACTGGCGCAGGAGGCGGCGCAGCACGGCGAGGTGCCCGTGGGCGCCGTGTTGGCGCGCAACGGTGTCATTATCGGGCAGGGCTACAACGCACCGATTTCCTCCAACGATCCAACGGCGCATGCCGAAATTGTCGCCCTGCGAGACGCGTCGCGGCGCTTCGCCAACTACCGGCTGCCTGGCTCGACCCTGTACGTTACCCTGGAGCCCTGCACCATGTGCATCGGCGCCATTGTCCACGCCAGGGTAGAGCGGCTGGTGTTTGCCGCTCGAGAGCCTCGCGCCGGGGCGGTCGTCAGCCAATTTCGTCTGCTCGACCAGGACGCCTACAATCACCGCGTCAGTTGGGAAGAGGGGCCCCTGGCCGAGGAGAGTTCAGCGCTGCTCAAGGCGTTTTTCCGCGAGCGTCGCGCAAGCCCTTGAGCACTGACAACGGTACTTTTCACACGCGAAGACCAATGACATTGAAAGTGTACGTCAGGGGAGTCGTGCCACTACGTCGGATCTATACGATGGTGAGCGACAATTGTTGTCGTGCGACCAAAGTACTCGTCGTTCTCAGCCTGCTAACAATCTCGATCGGCGCAGGGGCAGCAGACCCTGAGGCATCGAATGGCGAGGTATGGGACGTTCAGCGTGGTGAGAACGGGGATCAGGACAGTGGAGCCATCGGTTCAGGCGGCGCCTCTTACCCCTTCAACGGCTTCGGGTATCTCAAGCTCAGGATCCCGGGCGCGTCCGATGCGATGCTAGCTCGCGGGCGTTATCTGGAAGGGTTTGGTCTCGTTCCCGACGGTGACCGCCGATTTGATTCACTCACCCCACTCTATCTTGGAGGCGTCGTCGCCTCGCGTGGCCTCTATGTGCCGGAGGGCGAGAACTATCTGCGGTACGTGGACAGGTTTACCAATATGTCAGGTAGCGCAATAGCGCTTGAGGTGGTTTATGGAGGAGCTATCGGCAGTTACGCTGATGGTGGGTATCCTGAAATCGCGGTTACGTCCGACGGCGATCAGAGTCTGGAACAAGACGACCACTACGTCGTCTTCATGCAGAATCTTCTCGATACGCCCGACCCGGTTGAGGGCCCCTCAGGCTACGGCCCGTCGGCTCATGTTTTTTCCAATGCGAATGGCGGCTCGCTGGTCGGATTCAGCGCCATCGATACGCAGCCCTTTGATGCCGAATTTCCAGATCCAGCCGCCCCGCAGTCAATCGGCTTTCTTCATCGCCTGACTCTGAGGCCGGGTGAGACAAAAATCCTCCTGCACTTCGTCGTAAAAGGTAAAACAGAAGCCTTTGAACCCGGTACCGGATTTCCAGTTTTCCTTGAGAATGCGGGCCAGACGGCTTACTTCAAGGCCGTGCCATTGAGCGAGAGCTTCCCCGACGCAGGGCGCGAAATCGACAAAGTTACTGTCACGGCAAAACGGCTTGCCGCGACTCCCGACCTTGCCGGTCTCACGCCGCGGGAAGTCGCGGCTGTCGCTAACTGGCGTGTTCGTACGACGGCGCCGGTGAGATCCTGTCGAATTGTCGAGCAGCGTATTCGTCGCCTGCGAGAATGCCTGATTAACGGCGGACGCGCAGGTGACGTCGTTCGCGACTATCTGGTGCGCATAGCGGCGTACGATCGAAATGGCCCTGGGTATTCCGCTTATCTCGCCTTAAATCCGAATGTTTTTCATGTCGCTCGCGCGCTGGATCAGAAAGCTGCGCAGGGCGATCCGCTTGGCGTTCTGCACGGTGTGCCTGTTGCGCTGAAGGACAACATTAATACGGCGGATATGCCGACCAGCAGCGGATCGCGCGCCCTGTCAAGTTGGACGCCGGCTACGGATGCCTTTGTTACGGCCCGCCTTCGGGCTGCAGGCGCCATAATTCTGGGTAAAACCAACCTGGACGAACTGGCGCTATCAGATTACTCAATCAGCACCGTAGGTGGCCGAACGCTCAACGCCTACGACCCATCGAAATCGGCAGCCGGGTCGAGCGGTGGTAGCGCCGTCGCTGTCGCTGCCAACCTGGCCATGGCTGCTCTGGGCACGGATACACTGAACTCGCTTACCAACCCGGCGTCCTGGGCGGGCCTGGTCACGCTGCGCCCGTCTTACGGGCTTGTCGGGAGGAGCGGCATCGCGCCATTGAGCGAGATTACTGATGTTGCTGCCCCGATGACGCGTTCCGTTGAAGACCTGGCGCTTCTGCTCGACGTGCTGGCGGGACCAGACCCGGACGATCCCGCCACACAAAGCGTCGGCAAACACCGACAGCACCAGCAGTATGCGGCTGCGCTGGGGTCCAGGGGGTTAGACACGGCTCGCATCGGTGTGTTTCGACAGCGCTTCCTGCCCTTGAGCCTTAATCCCGAGATCGGCGCAACGGTCGACAGGGCCCTTGCCGACATGGCAAGGCTCGGCGCTACGCTCATCGACGTTGAAATCAACGGCTATGATGAACTGGTCAGCGCGGCGCTGGACAATGCACCGGCCGATCACGACAGGGTTCTGGATGCTTACTTTGCCGACTCCTCTTCGGACCTGTCGAAGGCACCCAACGTGCAGGGACTTTTGGACAGCGGTTTCCTGCCGGAGAAGATACACATATATTTAGAGAAGGCTCTCAGAACGGATAGCCCGTCGCCCGCAGAAGTAGAAGTGACAATGCAAGCTCGTCGCAATCTGCGCGAGGAGTTCCTGAAGCTGTTGGACGCGCACGATCTTGATGCCATCATTTACCCGGCAGCGACGCAGCGGCCCGAACCACTGGACGCCGGGCGTAGCCGATATGGTTTTGTATCGGGCACCACCGAGGAGAGCGCCCTCACCGGTCTTCCCCACGTGACTGTGCAGGCAGGATGGCTGGGCGGAGTTTACCCAGTTGGCATGAACATGTTGGGCAGGATGTACGATGAACACACGCTGCTCAGTTTGGCGCACGCCTTTGAGGAGGCAACGCGGTACCGTGGGGCACCAACTGTCTCCCCTTAACAAATTGAGCCGGGCTGGCTGATGCAGCAGCCTACAGATCGCATGCTAGTGCACAGTGTGGTAGGCGCCGGCGGAGCTTGACGGTGCATGCTAACTCGCACCAGTAAGCCATGGTGGGACTCAACTGAAACCTGGAGGAATGCCCATGTCGATTTCACGTCGCGACTTCAGCGTAGGAGCGTTGGCCGGCATGGCGGCAGCAAGTGGCATCGTAAGCGCTTCCGACATTGCCGATGCCAAATCTGGGCGGAGCGTCGATGAGCTAGTGCGCGATGAAGAATTTTGGCGACCGGTTCAGAATGCGTTCCCCGTCGATCGCAGTTATGCCAATTTCAATAACGGCTCAACACACCCGTCTTCAGCAGCCGTGGTCAAGCAGACGTGTGCAATGTACCGGGAGATAAATGGCGGCATAAAGGGCCCGCCGCTTCAACTGGTTGCGCATCGAAAAGCACTTGAAAGTGTTCGCAGGCAGCTCGCTGGATGGCTTGGATGCGAGCCGGAGGGGCTGGCGCTAACGCCGAACACGACCACGGGGTTGATGGCCGTTCAATTTGGTGTGCCCTTGTCCCCCGGAGACGAAATCCTAACCACGAAACAAGACTACCTGGAGATGATCGCGGCGTTTCAGCAGCGAAGCGAACGCGAGGGCATTACCTTCAGAATGTTTGACTTCCCGACGCCTGGACCGGATGCGCGAACGTTTATCGACTTGTGCGAGCAGCACATCACTGAGAAAACAAAGATTCTTTTAGTCTGTCATGTCTATGCGGACACGGGGTACGTTGCACCCGTCAAGGAAATCTGTGCTATGGCGCGCTCCAAAGGTGTGATCACCATGGTGGATGGCGCGCACGCGCCAGGAAATATTGACTTCGAGCTGTCTGATCTCGGCTGTGATATTTACGCAGCGAGCTTACACAAGTGGACCGGCGGGCCATTGGGTAGCGGGTTTCTTTACGTCAGGCCGGATCTTGTAGAACACATCTATCCACTGTTTCCCGTGCATCCAATGTTTGGCGACCCAGGCGGGGCACGCAAATTTGAAAAAATGGGCACCCGTCCTTTGCCCCATATCGCTTTGCCGCCCGCGCTGGAGTTGCATCAGGCCCTGGGCAAGAATCTGGTAGCGGCGCGCCTTCGGTATCTTCGCGACTTGTGGGCGCAACCGCTCTCGGCCCATCCACGCGTGGAGTTCACTACCAATTTCGATAAAGAACGCTCCTCCGCACTTGGTTCTTTTGTGGTCCGCGGGCGTGATTTGACGGATATCAAGCTGGAGTTACAAGATCGCTACAAAGTCATCGTCGGCTACCCCATTGGATGGGACTGGCCGTTCGGCATACGCGTGACCGCCGGCATCCACAGCACGCCGGAAGAGATCGCAGCGCTGAACGAAGGACTGCGTTCGATCTTGTCGACTGGCCAGGGCAAGGCCTGAATCTGCCATCGACGGATGATACGTCACCGGTGCTGTTCGGATTTTGCGTGATGGTGTGTTGTTTGGCTCAATCCAGGCTGGCGATTACCAGTTTGTACCCCACATCCAGGCTGTCGAGTTCCATCAGCGTGCCATGGCGTTGCTGCCAGGCGCCACTGGCGAGGTCGTCGCTCAGTCGTTCGAGCCCGGCCTCGACCTCGTCAATCATGGCAAAGGCTGAAATGGCACTGCGCACACCGGCATCCAGATAGGCCTCGGGCCGTTGCCAGTAGGCCGCCAGGAAGCCATCGCTGCAGTTCGCTGGTATCGGTACCCGTACCTCCCGCACCCTGTCGTAAACGGATTCGAACTCTTCTACCGTGGGCATGATGCGCTCGTCCAGCTCGAGTATTTCCGGAAAGTAGTCCATCAACCAGAAGCTGTCGTGAAATCCGTCGTGGGTGAAAACGATGATCTCGCGGCGGGCGACACGTCGCAGTTCTTTTAGTCCGCCGATACGATCCGGCCAATGGTGGACGGTGAGCAAGGCCAGCGCCGCATCAAAACTCTGGTCCGGGAAAGGCAGGGCCTCGGCGTGGGCGCGCACCACCGGGTTCAACGCAGCGCTGCGCTGGGCGATCATTACCGGAGAGGGCTCCACCGCAAGCGTTGGCCTGTCGGTGGGCTCGTAGGAGCCGGCGCCCGCTCCCACATTCAGTACCGAGCGACAATCTCCCAACGCTTCGGTGAGTAGCGCCTGTATTCTCGGATCAGGCGAGCGGTAGGCACGGTAGCCCGCGCCGATCTGGTCGTAGAACTCAGCCAAGCCAGGCCCGCCGTTCCAGGCAGTAGTAGAGCTTGGTGAAAGCTTGGCCTTCGACCTCGGCGGGCTCGGCCTTCCTCAGCGTGGCGCCGAGTTTTTCCACGGCACGCCGCGAGCGCAGGTTGTTTTCCCCGATGTGAAACCAGACGCTATCGGCAAAGGTGAAAGCATGTCCCAGCATCAGGGCTTTCATTTCACTGTTGGTGCCATCCCCCCAGTAGCGCGTGGCCAGGAAGGTGTAACCAATGCAGATAGAGGGCAGCTGCGGTTCCCATTCGTAGTAGCGCGAAGAGCCGATAATACTGCCGCCGGCGTTGTCGATCACTGCGAGCGCGCCACCAGAGGCAATGGCGCCGCGGAAGAATCGCTCCTCGAAAGCAGTTCGCTGGTAGCGTGTTGAGTCCGGATGCTGTACCCAGACTTCAGGGTCTGCCGCTGCGGTGTAGAGCGACTCAAAGTCATCCTCATGCAGCGGGCGCAGGGTGATACGCCGGCCGACCAGGGTAGGCTGCAGGTCAGGCGGGCTCACAGGGCGGTCAGGTCCACCGACTCCAGCACCGCGGGAAGATACTCGTTGGCGTCTACCGGCGGCGGCGGCCGGTTGGCGGCAATATCCTGCCAGGCGAGGATGTTGTAGTAGTGGCGGATGTTCTTCACGTAGGTGACGGGTTCATTGCCGCGAGCATAGCCGTATCTCACGGTTTTGTAGTATTTGCTGCGTTGTAGCAGCGGCAGCCGTTCCTTGACGTCCGCCCACAGGTGCGGGTCACCACCCTGGCGTTCGGTGAGGATGCGAGCATCCTCCAGGTGGCCACGGCCGATGTTGTAGGACGCCAGCGCAAACCAGGTGCGGTCGGGCTCCAGGACATCGGCGGGCAGCAGGCGCTTGACCTTCTTGAAATAGCGCGCACCTCCGCGCAGGCTTTGCAGGGCATCCAGCCGGTTGCGCACGTCCATCTCACGCGCTGTGGACTGGGTCAGCATCATCATGCCGCGCACGCCAGTGGGAGAGCGGGCACGCGGATTCCAGTGTGACTCCTGGTAGGCGATCGCTGCCAGCAACTGCCAGTCGAGCTGGTACTCGGCGGCCACCTGCCGAAACATCTGTTCGTACTGCGGCAGGCGCTGGCGCATGCGGCGATTGAAGGTCTGCGAATCTACCTGGTCCACACCCCAGGCGTGGCCAAACTGGCGTTCCTTGAGCCGCGCCAGGCTGCCGTCAGCCTCGATGCGGGCCAGGAAGTCGTTGGCGGCCTGCAACAGGCTGTCATCTTCAGGGCGCTGCGAAAACAGCCAGGCCAGGGACTGCTGTTCGCCCAGGTTGAATCCGACCCGCAGCTTGGGATGAAAACTGCGGTTGGCCACGAACTCGTTAGAGTCGATGACTGCATAGGTCGCCGCTCCGGTGGTCACCATATCCATCAGGTCCAGGGGTTCGACATCCTCGATTTCCTGCCAGGCCAGGTCGGGATAGTCCCGCCGCAGCAGGGCGAGCGCCTCGGCGTGGCTACTGGAGGCCATGGTGACCACGCGGCTGTCGTAGAGGTCTTCGACGCTACGCGGTTTGGCGGTGCCTGCCAGGTAGATAATCTGCGGGTCAATATCGTAGTAAGGTGCAGTGAAGCGAAACTCGACCTCGCGGCTGGGCGTTGGCGTCAGCCCCGCGGCGGCAAAATCCACCTGGGTGCGACGGATGTCGTCGAGAATGTCGCTGATATTGTGACGGGACTGGTAGCGGACACTGACGCCCAGTTCCTCGGCAAACTGGCTAACCAGTTCATGCTCAAAGCCCGCCGGCTCGCCCTTGTCGATGAAATAGGTAGTGGGGCCATTGCGCGTGGCTACGATCAACTCGCCCCTTTCGCGCACCTGTTGCAGGGTGTCCTTGCCGGAACAGGCCTGCGCCAACAGGGCGGCGAGCAGGGCAGGCAGTAGCGGTTTGAATCTATCCATGTCGCAAGTGTAGCCCCGCGCCGGAAGACCAGAAAGCGGCCATACGGCGCTGACGCCCTCGGGGGAATACAGTACAATAGCGCGCTTTTCAGCAGACCGGCCCACGGACTGCAGTTTCACGAGCACACACAGGCGATCCCGCGGATGATCACGCTGCCCGGCGCTCCGGCCCTGTCGGAATTCAGGCTTCAGAAACTCAAGGCACAGCTCCAGCAGGCTCACCCGGACATCGGCGCCGTCAGTGCTCGATTCACGCATTTCATCGACTACGATGGCGCCATCGGTGACACCGAACTGGCGGTGCTCGAACGACTCTGCCAATACGGTCCCCAGCTGGCGGACTCCGTAGATACCGGCACCCTGTTCCTGGTGGTGCCGCGGGTCGGAACTCGCTCACCCTGGTCCAGCAAGGCCACCGATATTGCCCATGGCTGCGGGCTGCAAAAGCTGCGCCGTATCGAGCGCGGTATAGCCTATCGGGTCGAGCTTCTGGGGGATGCGTCCATCGACGAGATCGCCGCGCTGCTGCACGACCGCATGGTGGAGACGGTGCTGGCTGCCGAAGACGATGCCGCCGCGTTGTTTGCACAACACCAGCCCCGTGAAATGAGCCGCGTTGATATCCTCGAGGGTGGCCGCCCGGCGCTGGAAACCGCCAACCGCGAACTCGGCCTGGCCCTGGCGGATGACGAAATCGACTACCTGGTGGAGAGCTTCCAGGGCCTGGCGCGCAATCCCACCGATGTCGAGCTGATGATGTTCGCCCAGGCGAACTCAGAACACTGCCGCCACAAGATATTCAATGCCAGCTGGTCCATCGATGGCGAGGACCAGGCCCATTCCCTGTTCCAGATGATCCGCAACACCCACGCCCTGGGCGGGGAGGGCGTGCTTTCCGCCTATTCCGACAATGCGGCTGTCGTGCAGGGTCACCATGCCGGCCGCTTCTACCCGGCCGCGGACAGCGCCGAGTATGGCTATAGCCAGGAGGCCATTCACCTGCTGATGAAGGTGGAGACCCACAACCACCCGACGGCGATCGCTCCCTTCCCGGGTGCGGGCACCGGCTCCGGTGGAGAGATCCGCGACGAGGGCGCGGTGGGACGCGGCTCCAAACCCAAGGTCGGCCTGACCGGTTTTTCAGTGTCCAACCTGCAGATTCCCGGCTACCAGCAACCCTGGGAACAGGACTACGGCAAACCGGGTCGCATCGTCTCCGCGCTGGATATCATGATTGAAGGCCCGATCGGTGGCGCCGCGTTCAATAATGAATATGGCCGCCCCAACCTTTGCGGCTATTTCCGCAGCTTCGAAATGGAGCTGGCGGGGGAGGTACGCGGCTATCACAAGCCGATCATGATTGCCGGCGGGTACGGCAATATCCGTGAGGAGCACGTCGAAAAAGGCGCTATCGAACCCGGCCACCAGCTGGTCGTGTTGGGTGGTCCGGCGATGCTGATCGGCCTCGGTGGCGGCGCCGCTTCTTCGATGGACAGCGGCGCCAGCGCCGAAGACCTCGACTTTGCCTCGGTACAGCGCCAGAACCCGGAGATCGAGCGGCGTTGCCAGGAAGTGATCGACCGCTGCTGGCAGATGGGCGCGCACAACCCGATTGCCTTTATTCACGATGTCGGCGCCGGCGGGCTGTCCAATGCCTTCCCGGAACTGGTCAAGGATGGGGATCGAGGAGGCCGCTTCGAGCTGCGCAACATTCCCAGTGACGAACCGGGAATGACGCCCCTGGAAATCTGGTGCAACGAGGCCCAGGAGCGCTACGTCATGTCCGTAGCGCCGGCGGATATGCCGGTGTTCGAACAAATCTGCGCACGCGAACGCTGTCCTTATGCGGTGGTGGGAGAGGCCACGGAAGAGAAACACATTACCCTTGGGGACCAGCGCTTTGGCAACCGGCCGGTCGACCTGCCGATGTCGGTTTTGTTCGGGAAACCGCCGCGCATGCACCGCACGGTCACTCGCACGCCGGCTCCGGAAGCGGTGTTTGATACCCGCGGCATTGCTCTCGAGGAGGCCCTGGCACGAGTGCTGTCACTGCCAACGGTGGCGGGCAAGGGCTTCCTGATTACCATTGGCGATCGCACCGTGACCGGCATGGTGAACCGGGACCAGATGGTGGGTCCATGGCAGGTGCCGGTGGCGGATTGCGCGGTGACTACCGTGGCCTACGACAGCTATGCCGGTGAAGCCATGGCCATGGGCGAGCGCACGCCGCTGGCCCTGTTCAGTGGGCCGGCGTCAGGACGTATGGCGATCGCCGAAGCTATTACCAATATTGCCGCAGCGCCCATTGCCCGCATCGAAGACATCAAGCTGTCCGCCAACTGGATGTGTGCCGCCGGCAGTGGCCGCGAAGACGAAGTGCTGTATGACACCGTGCGCGCAGTGGGTATGGAGTTCTGCCCGGCGTTGGGAATTACCATTCCCGTGGGCAAGGACTCCATGTCCATGCGCACGACCTGGGACGAGGCCGGGGAGAGCAAGGCGGTAACGGCGCCAGTCTCGCTGATCGTGTCCGCCTTCAGCCCGGTCACGGATGTGCGGCTCAGCGTTACGCCGGAACTGAGGACGGCCACGGGCAATCGCCTGCTGCTGGTCGACCTGGCCCGCGGAGCGCAGCGCCTGGGTGGTTCTGCACTGGCCCAGGTATACGGCGCGCACGACAGCCGCGTCCCGGACGTAGAAGACCCGGCGCTGCTCAAGAACTTTTTCGCTTTTGTTCAGCAGTTGATTGCGGACCAGACATTGCTGGCCTACCACGACCGCTCTGACGGCGGCCTGGTCGTCAGCTTGCTGGAGATGGCTTTCGCCGGGCATTGTGGGCTGGCGCTGGACCTGGGCGATCCCGACGATGCGCTGGCCATGCTGTTCAATGAAGAGGCGGGGGCGGTGCTGCAAGTGGCAGAAACCGACCTGCTGGCGATTCGCGAACAGGCCGCCACCCTCGGCTTGCAGGATTGCCTTGTAGACCTGGGGACGGCGGTACCCGGTGAGCTTATCGATATCACTGTGCAGGGAGAGACGCTGCTGGCCGCCTCGAGAACGGCGCTGCACCAGGCCTGGGTACAGACCTCCTATCGCATCCAGAGCCTGCGCGACAATCCGGATTGTGCGCGCGAGGAATTCGAATCCATCCGCGAGGATGACCCTGGCCTCAGCGTGGCCCTGAGCTTTGATCCCGCCGATGACGTCGCTGCCCCCGCGGTGGCCACCGGGGCGCGACCGCGGATTGCCATTCTCCGCGAGCAGGGGGTCAACGGCCACGTCGAGATGGCCGCCGCTTTTGACCGCGCCGGATTCACCGCGGTGGATGTGCACATGAACGACCTCGACAGCGGCCGCTTTGAGCTCGATGAGTTCAAGGGCCTGGTGGCCTGTGGCGGCTTCTCCTACGGTGACGTGCTGGGAGCCGGCGAGGGTTGGGCCAAGCGGGTCTTGTTCAATCAGCGCCTGCGGGATGCCTTCAGCGGGTTCTTCCAGCGCGAGGACAGCTTCGCGCTCGGCGTCTGCAACGGTTGCCAGATGATGTCCAACCTGCGCGAGCTGGTCCCCGGGGCTGATCACTGGCCGCACTTTGTGCGCAATCGCTCCGAGCAGTTCGAGGCGCGGCTGGCGCTGGTGCGGGTCCAGGAGTCCGCGTCGATCCTGCTGGAGGGCATGGCGGGATCGCACATGCCGATCGCAGTGGCTCATGGCGAGGGCCGGGCGGAGTTCCACGATCCTGCGCAACTGGCCGCGGCCGAGGACCATGTGGCCTTACGGTACATCAGCAATGAACTGGACGTGGCGGAGCGCTACCCGGCCAATCCCAACGGCTCGCCGGCGGGCATCACCGGCCTGTGCAGTGCTGACGGCCGCGTTACCATTATGATGCCGCATCCGGAGCGGGTGTTCCGCAGCGTGCAGAACTCCTGGCACCCGGACGACTGGGGGGAGGAGGGCGCCTGGCTACGCCTGTTCCGCAATGCGCGTCGTTGGGTGGGCTAGGCGCTGGCGCAAGGTCGGTGCATACGGGGCCTTGAAGCCCAGCTTGTCCGCCCCTACTTATTCCTTATAATGGCGCGGCTTTTTTCTCAGGTGAACCATGATCAATAAATACCCCCTGTGGAAGTACCTGCTGGTACTCGGCGTGGTACTGCTGGGGTTTTTCTACGCCGCCCCCAATCTTTACCGGCCGGACCCGGCGCTGCAGATCAGCGGCGAGAGCAGCTCGCTGACCATCGATGCGCGCGCCCTGGAACTGGCCACCGGCACGCTGGACGAGGCTGGCGTCGACTACTTTGGCGCCGAAATCCAGGGCGAGGGCCGCAATGCGCTGATTCGCCTCAATAGCAGGGATGACCAGTTGCCGGCCCAGCGCGCCCTGCAGCGCGCGCTTGGGGATGGTTACATCGTCGCCCTCAACCTGGCGCCCACCACGCCGGACTGGCTGCTGGACTTTGGTGCCCAGCCGATGAAGCTGGGCCTGGATCTGAGCGGCGGTGTGCATTTCAAACTGGAAGTTGATACCGAAGCGGCGATCCTGCGCCGCCTGGAGTTCTACACCACGGCTATCAAGAAGCTGATGCGTGAGGAGCGCATCCGCGGTTTTGTCAGTCTCGAGGACGAGTCCGAAGTGGTGGCACGCTTCAAGACCGAGCAGCAGCGCGAACAGGCCCTGGATGCTGTCCGCGACAGTTACCGGGAACTGGTGCTGCAGCGCGAGGAAGCGGACGGCGAATTCCTGTTTAGCGCCGCGATGTCTGACGCCAGCCGCCAGGAAATTGCCCGCTACGCGGTCAGCCAGAACCTGACGACCCTGCGCAATCGGGTCAACGAACTGGGGGTATCCGAGCCGCTGGTGCAGCCCCAGGGCCGCAACCGTATCGTGGTGGAGCTTCCGGGTATCCAGGATACCGCCGAGGCCAAGCGCATCCTCGGCAAGACCGCCAACCTCGAGTTCAGGCTGGTGGCGACCGCCGATGCCCCGTTGTCGGAGCGCCAGGAGTTCCAGTACCGCAGCGCCGATCGCGGCGGCGCTGAATGGCTCGAGCGCGAGGTGATTATCACCGGAGAACGGGTCGCCAACGCCCAGGCCAGCTTCGACCAGAACGGCCAGCCCAATGTGAACATCAGCCTCGACAGCGAGGGTGGCGCCCTGATGCACCGTGCTACCCGCAACAACATCAAGCGGCGCATGGGCGTACTGTTTATAGAGCGCAAGAACAAGACCCGTTATGAGCGCGGGCCTGACGGGGAAGAAGTGGTCGTCAAGATTCCCTACGACGAGAAAAAGGTCATTACCGCCCCGGTGATCCAGTCGGCGCTGGGGGCGCAGTTCCAGATCACCGGGCTCGACTCCCCCCAGGAATCCTCTGAGCTCGCCCTGTTGCTGCGCGCCGGCGCGCTGGCCGCTCCCATCGACTTTGTTGAAGAGCGCACCGTGGGCCCGTCACTGGGCGCGGAGAACATTGCCAAGGGTGTGACCTCGGTGCAGATCGGCCTGCTGGCGGTGGTGCTGTTCATGATGGCCTATTACCGGGTGTTCGGTATCGCTGCGGTGGTGGCCCTGAGCTGCAACCTGGTGTTGCTGCTGGCCTGCATGTCGATACTCGGCGCCACGCTGACCCTGCCGGGCATCGCCGGCATCGTGCTGACGGTTGGTATGGCCGTGGATGCCAACGTGCTGATCTTCGCGCGCATACGCGAGGAGCTGAAGGGCGGGCTGTCGCCACAGATGGCGATACACGCGGGCTTTGAACGCGCGGTGGTGACTATCCTCGACGCCAACCTGACTACCCTGCTGGTCGCCGTGATTCTCTATGCCGTGGGCACCGGGCCGGTGAAGGGCTTTGCGGTCACGCTGTCGATCGGCATCATGACCTCCATGTTCACGGCGATTCTCGGCACCCGGGCAATCGTCAATATCATCTACGGCGGCCGCAATGTGAAGCGGCTGGCGATCGGGTAAACGCAATGAAAGTCATAAATTTCATGGGCCAGCGCTGGGTGGCCGTGGCCTTCAGCGTGATGCTGCTGCTGGCCTCCATTGGCTCACTGTCGGTGCGCGGCCTCAACTGGGGTCTCGACTTTACCGGTGGCACCCTGGTCGAAGTCCACTATAGCGACACCGCGCCGCTGCAGGAGATTCGTGACAACCTCGACAGCGGCGGCTTTGCCGGCGCGGTGGTCGTGAGCTTTGGTACCGACCGCGATGTGCTCATCCGCCTGCCCCAGGGCTATTCCGACAAGGACGGCGCGCGCCTGCTGGCGCAGCTACAGGCGGCCTACAGCGGAACGGTGGAACTGCGGCGTATTGAGTTTGTCGGCCCCCAGGTGGGCGAGGAACTGCGAGAACAGGGTGGCCTTGCCATGTTGATGGCCCTGGGCCTGGTGATGCTTTACGTGGCCTTCCGCTTCCAGTTCAAGTTTTCCATGGGCGCAGTGGTGGCCCTGGCGCACGACGTGCTGATCACCCTGGGCTTCTTCTCCGTTACCGGTATCGAGTTTGATCTGACAGTGCTGGCGGCGTTGCTGGCGGTGATCGGTTACTCGCTTAACGACACCATTGTCGTGTCGGATCGCATTCGCGAGAACTTCCGCAAAATCCGCAAGGCGGAACCGATCCACGTGATCAACGTGTCGCTGAGTGAAACCCTGGCCAGAACCCTGGTGACTTCATTCACGACCTTGCTGGTGCTGGTGGCGCTGGCGGTGTTTGGCGGTGAGATGATCTTCGGCTTTGCGGTGGCACTGCTGGTGGGCGTGGTGATCGGTACCTACTCATCGATCTACGTGGCTGCCAACAGCCTGTTGATGCTGGGGATCAGCAAGGAAGACCTGCTGATACCGGTAAAAGAGGGCGCCGAGCAGGACGACATGATGCCCTGATGCCCCGGGCGTGCAGCACTAGCTTGCTGGCTGGCTCGCGCCGATATGTCCCATCGCGGGTTTCACCACCTGTAGTACTGCCTTGAAGCACTTGGGGTTGCCCGCCACGATGTTGCCGCTGTCCATGTAGCCGGCATCGCCATTGAAATCCGACAGCAGGCCACCGGCCTCGCGTATCAACAGCCCGCCCGCGGCGATGTCCCAGGCCGACAGTCCCGGTTCCCAGAAGGCGTCCAGGCGTCCCGCCGCGACGTAGGCAAGGTCGAGCGAGGCGGCGCCCGCCCGGCGAATGCCGGCACTGCCACCGGCCAGCGTCTTCAATACCTCGGTATAAGCCGGCAGGTACTGGGCCTGGCGCTCCAGGAAGGGAATGCCGGTGCCAATCAGGGCGGTATCCAGGTTGGCGCGTTTGCTCACCCGAATGCGACGGCCGTTGAGCTGAGCGCCGCGGCCGCGGCTGGCGACGAACTCCTCGCGCCGCACCGGGTCAACCACCACGCCGTGCTCAATCTTGCCCTTGTACTCGCAGGCGATGGAAACCGCGAAGTGCGGAATGCCGCGCAGGAAGTTGGTGGTGCCGTCCAGGGGGTCGATGATCCAGCGGTACTCGGAATCCGGGTTGCCGGTGGCGCCGCTTTCTTCACCCAGGAAGGCATGGTCCGGATAGGCCTTGCTCAGGTGGAAGATCACCTCCTTTTCGGCAGCCCGGTCGACCTCGGAGACAAAGTCATTGGCGCCCTTGTTTTCCACCTCGATGAGATCGAGCTGTTCACTGGCGCGAACGATAATGTCACCGGCCTTGCGCGCAGCGCGCAGGGCAATGTGGCTCATGGGCTCCATGGAAATTCCTGGCAGGTGTTGAACGGCGCGCGATTATAGCAGATCTGCTACACTTCGCGCCCTTTCGAGCAGGAGCTACAGGCTTGAACAGCGCCAACATTCGCATCGTACTGGTCAATCCATCGCACCCCGGCAATATCGGTGGTGCCGCGCGCGCCATGAAGAACATGGGGCTTAAGCGCCTGGTGCTGGTCGAGCCCCGCAAGTTCCCTCACGAGGAGGCGGAATGGCGTGCCGCCGGTGCGCTGGACGTGCTCGAGCAGGCCGTCGTGGTAGATAGCCTTGAGGCAGCGATTGCCGACTGCCAGTTGGCCATCGGCACCAGTGCCCGCGGCCGGCGCATCCCCTGGCCGGTACTGGACCCGCGGCGCTGTGCCGAGGAAGTGCAGGCCAGTGTGGCGCGCGATGAGCAGGTGGCGCTGGTGTTCGGTCGCGAGGATAGCGGCCTCAGCAACGAGGAACTGCAGGCCTGTAACCTGCACCTGCATATTCCCAGCCACGAGGACTATCCCAGCCTCAATTTGGCGATGGCGGTGCAGGTAGTCAGCTACGAGTTGCGGATGCTGGCCCTGGAAGGGCAGTTGCCAGAGCGGGCAGACGATGAGTGGGATGCGCCGTTCAGCACCGCGGAGAACATGGAGCGTTTCTACGAGCACCTTGAGCAAACCCTGGTGCAGATTGATTTCCTCGACCCGGCAGCGCCCCGGCAATTGATGCCCAGGCTGCGACGGCTTTACGGGCGCGTTCGCCTTGATGAGATGGAGCTCAATATCCTGCGTGGCATCCTCACGGAAACACAGCGTGCCGCGGCCGCTCGAGAGCCTGGAAAATAACTTAAAAAACCCTTATAACCTATTGAATATAATAGCTAAAATGCTAATTTTTGAGATGTGGTGGCAGCCTCCCGCGGCTTGCGATCGGCGAGGCCTTCTAGGATACTGCGGGCAATAGGAATCCAGTCATGCGCACACCTGTCTACCTCGATTATTCTGCTACCACCCCGGTTGATCCCCGGGTCGTGGAGGCCATGGTCGGCTGTCTGTCGATGGACGGTGTTTTCGGTAATCCCGCCTCCCGCTCCCATGCTTATGGCTGGCAGGCAGAACAGGCAGTGGAGCACGCCCGCCTGCAACTCGCTGAATTGATCGGAGCCGACCCCCGCGAAATCGTGTTCACCAGCGGCGCCACAGAGTCGGACAACCTGGCACTCAAGGGGGCCGCCCATTTCCATCGCGAGCGGGGCCGACACATCATCACTTCAAGTATCGAGCACAAGGCGGTGCTGGACAGCTGCCGGCACCTGGAGACTGAGGGTTTCGAAGTGACTTATCTCGCGCCGGAGCCCAGTGGTGAAATTGCCCCTGACAGCCTGGCCGCTGCGCTACGGGATGACACCATCCTGGTCAGCCTGATGCACGCCAACAACGAAACCGGCGTGCTCAATGACATCGCCGCCCTGGGTGCACTGAGCCGGGAGCGAGGTGCCTTGTTCCACACCGATGCCGCCCAGAGTATTGGCAAGATCCCCGTGAACCTCAGCGAGCTGCCGGTGGACCTGCTGTCGGTGTCGGCGCACAAGATGTACGGGCCCAAGGGGGTTGGCGCCTTGTTTGTGCGGCGCCAGCCACGGGTGCGAATCGAGCCGCAGATGCATGGCGGTGGCCACGAGCGCGGAATGCGTTCCGGGACCCTACCGACTCACCAGGTGGTGGGGTTGGGCCGGGCAGCCCAGATCGCTGCCGAGGAACTCGAGACTGAGATGGCGCGTATTACTGCCATGCGCGATGCCTTCTGGGACAAGGTTCGGCGCTGTGGTGATGTGTATCTGCACGGTGAAGGAATGCCACGCTTGCCGGGCGTGCTGAATATTGGCTTCGGCGGTGTCGACGGCGAGACCCTGCTGATGGCGCTGAAGGACATGGCCGTCTCCTTGGGTTCGGCCTGCACCTCGGCTACCGTAGAGCCGTCGCATGTTTTGAAGGGCATGGGGGTGGAAGATCGCCTGGCTCACAGTTCCCTGCGAATTACTCTGGGGCGATTCACCACGGCAGAGGAGGCGAGCTTCGCTGCTGACAGCCTCTGCCAGACCCTGGAGCGACTGCGCCAGCCCCGGCCGCGCTCTGGCACTCACGGTGCTTGAAAAAGCCCGCATAAGCCCCTGATTTTTCAGCGAAATAACTCGCCCTGAAAGACGATTTCAGGGTGCAAGCACGTTCCAGAATCCGTATAATACCGCCGTTTTTTATAACGCCGATCTGGCGGCCCCGCTACGCGGCGCTGCCGACTCAGCTTCCACCCTCTATTGGAGAACACCTTAATGTCACTGGAACGCACTCTTTCAATCGTGAAGCCTGACGCCGTGGGCAAGAATGTCATCGGTGAGATCTACAGCCGCTTCGAGAAAAATGGCTTGCGCATCGTCGCCGCCAAGATGCTGCGCCTGGATGACGAACTGGCCGGCGGCTTCTACGCCGAGCACCGCGAGCGCCCCTTTTTCCCGGCCCTGATCGAGTTCATGACCTCGGGTCCGGTATGCGTGCAGGTGTTGGAAGGTGAGAATGCCGTGGCTAAGAACCGTGAGCTGATGGGTGCGACCAATCCCCAGGAAGCCGAGGCGGGCACCATTCGCGCGGACTTTGCCCAATCCATCGACGCCAACGCGGTACACGGGTCCGACTCCCCCGAGTCCGCCGCCCGGGAGATCGCCTACTTCTTCCAGGACAGCGAGATCTGCGAGCGCTGAGATGAGCGACGCGCGCACCAACCTGCTGGGTCTGCCGCTGGACAAGCTGCAGGCATTCTTCGAAGACATCGGGGAGAAGCCCTTCCGTGCCCAGCAGGTACTGAAGTGGATGCACCATGCCGGTGTCGACCGCTTCGAAGACATGACCAACCTCAGCAAGGCGCTGCGCGAAAAACTCGCTGAGATAGCAGAAATCCGTCCGCCGGAAGTGGTGAACCAACTGGATTCCGAGGACGGCACCCGCAAGTGGGCCATTCGCGTTGACGGTGGTGGCCTGGTGGAAACCGTGTTCATCCCCGACGGTCAGCGCGGCACGCTCTGTGTCTCTTCACAGGTGGGCTGCAGCCTGGATTGCAGTTTCTGCTCCACCGGCAAGCAGGGTTTCCAGCGCGACCTCACAGCGGCGGAGATCATTGGCCAGGTATGGCTGGCAATGAAGTCCTTTGATGCCTTTCAGAGCGGCAAGGGGCGCAAGGTGACTAACGTGGTGATGATGGGCATGGGAGAGCCATTGCTCAACTTCGACAACGTGGTCGATGCCATGAACCTGATGATGGAGGACCTGGCTTACGGTATCTCCAAGCGCCGGGTCACGTTGTCTACCTCCGGAGTGGTTCCCATGCTTGACCGCCTGGCCGAGGTCAGCGAAGTGTCACTGGCGGTGTCCCTGCACGCGCCCAACGATGAGCTGCGCAACGAGTTGGTGCCGATCAATCGCAAGTATCCCATCGCCGTATTGCTGGAAAGCGCCCGGAACTACATTGATCGCCAGACTGACAAGAAGCGCGTTGTGACCATTGAATACACGCTGATTGCCGGTGTGAACGATCAGGTCGAACACGCTCAGGATCTGGTGGAGCTGCTACGGGACTTTCCCTGCAAAATAAATTTGATTCCCTTCAATACATTTGCACAATCGGACTATGAACGCCCGTCAGGTAATGCGGTGTCCCGTTTCTGGCAGGTGCTGGTAGACGCCGGCTTCATCGTCACCGTGCGCACAACCCGCGGTGACGATATCGACGCGGCCTGCGGCCAGCTGGTTGGCCAGGTCGTGGACCGCACCCGGCGCAGCGAGCGCCACCGGGCGCGCCGCGCAGAACAACAAGAAGAACAGGTTATTCGCTGGGGGTGATCGCCATCGTGATCCTTGCACAAACAGTCAACCGCCTCAGTGGCGCCACCCGGTGCCTTGCGGTTCTGGGCCTTGGCCTGCTGTTGTCCGCCTGTGTTACCCAAAGTGAGAGCGTGTTTGATTCCGATCCCTCGCCGGAGGATGCGCTGAAGGCCCGTGTCGAACTGGCCCGCAGCTACATCGGCGACGGCAACTGGGATGACGCCAAGCGTAACCTCAAGCTTGCCCAGGAGATTGACCCGAAGTCCCCGGAGGTGGCCGAGGCCTTCGCGCTGGTGTACCAGAGTACCGGTGAGTATGAGTTAGCGGAAGAGAGCTTCAAGCGTGCGCTCTCGCTAAAGAGAGACTTCAGCCGGGCACGCAATAATTACGCAGCCTTCCTCTATGACCAGGGCCGCATGCAGGAGGCAGAGTCACAGTTGGAAATCGTGATTCGCGATACACTCTACGAGTCACGCCCCCGGGCCTTCATCAATCTCGGTCTGGTGCGTGTACAGCTGGACAAGGATGATGAGGCACGTGAGGCCTTTACCCGGGCACTGGCCATGGATCGTGGCAATAGCCTGGCGCTGCTGGAGCTGGCGCATATCGAATACCGCGCCGAGAACTACCCTCTGGCGGACCGCTACCTGGAAAACTACCGGCGTTTCCGCCGCCAGCAGTCTGCGCGTGCGCTGTGGCTGGGTATCCGCGTATCCCGTGAGCTGGGTGACCAGGACGCCGAGGCCAGCTCGGTCCTCGCTCTGCGTAACCTGTACCCACGGTCTGCTGAATACCGGGCCTATCAACAGGCGGTTGAGAATGGAGAGCTCTGATACTCCCGCCGAGATCGAGAGCACGCCCGGTCAACGCCTGCGCGAGGCCCGAGAGTCCGCCGGCATGTCGCCCCGTGAAATGGCCGACCGCCTGAACTGGCTGCCGGCACATGTCGCTGCCATCGAAGAGGATCGCTACGACCAGCTGAAAGGTGCCGCCTTTATTCGCGGCTACCTGCGCGCCTATGCGCGCGCAGTCGAGCTCGACGAGGACGAGATGGTGGCGCTGTATGTGGCGCTGAATCCGGAGGCCGAGAGTCCAGCCGCGCAAGCCCAGCCTGCGCCACCGACCTCGGACCCCGGCCAGACAACTGGCATGTCGGTAGTGCTGGGGGTGGCAGTGGCCGCCCTTGTCATTGTCGCGGTCTGGTGGAAACAGCAAGGCGCCGAGGATGATGCGCCAGCGGCCAGCCCGGCCGCCACTGCTGCACCTCAGCAGCCTGCAGTTGCTGCCCGGGAAGTGGCTGCTCCGGAGGCCGGCGAACAGGCGGCGATTGCGCAGCAAACGACCACGGCAGCCGAACCGGATGAGGCAGAGCCGGAGACCGTGACTGAAGAAGCTAGCCCGGAGATCGCCGCTACCCAGGACGTGACCAGCGATCCGCCGGCACCCGCGGCCCGCGAGCCGGAGAATACTAGCAGTGTGCAAAGCGCTTCGGTCGCGGCACCGGACGCGCTAGAATCAACGGAGCAGGCGCCCGTGCCGCAAGCTGCGGCTGCTACCCCGATTGAGGGCGTCCTGCAGTTCAGCTTCAGCGGGGACTGTTGGCTTGAAGTGCGCGACGGCGATGGCCAGCTGATCTATGCTGATTTGAGGCGAGCCGGTGACTCACTGGGCCTCGACGGGGTGCCGCCGTTCGAGATCCTCGCTGGTGATGCAGCGGCAGTGTCGCTCAGTTACCAGGGTGAGCCAGTCGTCATACGCACTCGCCCGGGCCGTGATACCGCAAGATTTACAGTAGGTGTGCCATGAATTCCGAATCTCCCATCAAGCGCCGCAAGTCCCGGCAAATCTATGTAGGCAACGTGGCCGTCGGCGGCGATGCGCCTATCAGCGTGCAGAGCATGACCAACACGGAAACCTGCGACGTCGAGGCGACGGTCGCCCAGGTGCAGGCCATCCAGGATGCGGGTGCCGATATCGTGCGGGTTTCCGTCCCCAGCCTCGACGCGGCAGAAGCTTTCCGGGAGATCCGCGCGCGCGTCGACGTGCCGCTGGTGGCGGACATTCACTTTGATCACAACATCGCCCTCAAGGTGGCTGAATTCGGCGTCGATTGCCTGCGCATCAATCCCGGCAATATCGGCCGGGAGGAAAAGGTGCGTGCGGTGGTGGACAGCTGTCGCGACAAGGGTATTCCTATCCGCATCGGCGTAAACGCCGGTTCTCTCGGCAAGGACCTGCAGCGCAAGTACGGCGAGCCCAACGCCGAAGCCCTGGTGGAATCCGCGATGCGCAATGTGGATATTCTAGACAAGCTGGATTACCCGGATTTCAAGGTCAGTGTGAAGGCGTCGGAAGTGTTCATGGCGGTGGAGGCGTACCGATTGCTGGCCAAGCAGATTGAACAGCCTCTGCACCTGGGCATCACCGAGGCAGGCGGGTTGCGAGGCGGTACCGTCAAGTCGGCGGTGGGTCTCGGTATGCTGTTGATGGACGGGATCGGTGACACTATCCGTATTTCGCTGGCGGCGGACCCGGTGGAAGAGGTCAAGGTAGGTTTTGAGATACTCAAGAGTCTCAAGCTGCGTACCAATGGCATCAACTTCATCGCCTGCCCGAGCTGTTCCCGCCAGAACTTCGACGTTATCGGCACCATGAATACGCTGGAACAACGGCTTGAGGATATCCGCACGCCGATGGACGTGGCAGTCATCGGCTGTATCGTCAACGGCCCCGGTGAGGCGCGGGAAGCCGATGTCGGGCTGACCGGTGCCACCCCCAGCAACCTCATTTACATTGGCGGCGAGCCTGATCACAAGGTCAGCAACGAAGACTTCCTCGATCACCTCGAGCAGGTGATCCGTCGTAAGGCCGCAGCACTGGAAGCGGAGCGTAGCGGCGATACTGCAGACGCTGGCGACCTCATAGCCAAGGCCTGACAAACAGTCTATAGCCAGGCTCAAAAGCAAGCTCGATAGGACAAGCAGTGAACCCAATACGTGCGATACGGGGGATGAATGACATCCTCCCCCAGGACAGCTACTTGTGGCAGCACCTCGAGCAGGTGACCCACGAGTTGCTGGATGCCTATGGCTATCGCGAAATCAGGCTACCTGTGGTCGAGCAGACCCAGCTTTTCAGTCGTGCTATCGGCGAAGTCACCGACATTGTCGAAAAGGAAATGTACAGCTTCGACGACCGCAATGGTGACAGCCTGACACTGCGGCCGGAGGGTACAGCGGGCTGCGTGCGCGCTTTCAGCCAGCACGGCATGGCGGGAGCACAGCAGAAGCTCTGGTATGGCGGCCCAATGTTTCGTCACGAACGCCCCCAGTTGGGCAGGCAGCGCCAGTTTCACCAGGTGGGTGTCGAGGTATTCGGCACGCCGACTGCGGACGTGGAAGCTGAGCTGATTGTGCTGTCGGCGCGGCTGTGGCGGCGCCTCGGCCTCGACAGCGCAGTGTACCTGGAGCTCAACTCCCTCGGCAGCAGCGAGGATCGCGCGCGTTATCGGGAAGCGCTGGTGGCCTACCTGTCTGAGCATCGTGAAGACCTGGACGAGGACAGCCAGCGCCGGCTGGACAGCAATCCGCTGCGCATTCTCGACAGCAAGTCTCCGGGCACCCAGGCGTTGCTGGCATCGGCGCCTTCGCTACCGGATTTCCTGGACGGGGAGTCCACTGAGCACTTTGCCGCACTCACGGGGCTGCTGGACGCCGCGGGGGTGAGCTATCGGCTCAACCCGCGCCTGGTCCGCGGGCTCGACTATTACAACCGCACGGTATTTGAGTGGGTCACTGACGCCCTCGGAGCGCAGGGCACGGTTTGTGCCGGCGGTCGCTACGATGGCCTGGTGGAACAACTGGGCGGCAAGCCGACACCGGCGGCGGGATTCGCCATGGGCCTGGAGCGGCTCGTGCTGCTGATGCAGGAGCTCAGTGTGGCACCGGAAGCTCCCGCGCAGGCAGACGTCTACCTGGTGGCGGTGGGGGATGGAGCCGCTGTCGCCGGCTTCGCGCTCGGTGAGTCCCTGCGGGACAGCGTTCCCGGGCTCCGCCTGCAGGTGCACAGTGGTGGCGGCAGCTTCAAGAGCCAGATGAAAAAGGCCGATCGCAGTGGCGCTCTGCTGGCGCTGGTACTCGGAGAGAACGAACTGGCCGAAGGCACGGTGGGATTCAAGCCCCTGCGCGGCGGAGAGCAACGCAGCGTCTCCCACGATTCGCTGGCGGAAGAACTTAAACACTTTTTTGCACACGAGGAACACTAGTGGAAACCTATCGTACCGAGGAAGAACAGGTCGAAGCCCTCAAGAAGTGGTGGGATGAGAATGGCCGTTCAACCATCGCCGCTGTGGTGCTGGCCCTGGGAGCCGGCTTTGGCTGGCAGGGCTGGCAGGAACACCAGCGCGGTCAGGCGGAAGAGGCTTCCCTGCTCTACGAGCAGATGATGGAAGCGGTGGGCCAGAGCGCCGAGCTCGGCCAGCAAGAAGCTATCAAGACCCTGGGTGAACGCATGAAGGCTGACTACCCTTCATCGACTTATGCCCAGTTCGCCAGCCTGCACCTGGCGCGTATCGCGGTAGTTGAAGGCCGCCTGGAAGACGCCGAATCCCAGCTGCGCTGGGTGTTGACCAAGGGCCCGGCGGGAGAAATTGCCCTGCTGGCCGAACTGCGCCTGGCGCGTGTCAAGGCGGCCATGGGTGAGAGCCAGGCTGCCCTGGATATTCTCAACGCCGCCGACCCGGGCGCCTTTGCCGCGGCCTATGCCGAGGCAGAGGGGGATATCTATATGGATCTGGGTGATAGCGCAGCGGCTATCGCCGCCTACGAACGGGCGCTGGGCCTGGCGGCGGCATCGGAAGGTGGCGCCAGCCAGGCGTTGCGTCTCAAGCTGTCTTCGCTGACGCCCGTGCCCGCACGCGAGCTGGCAGTCGCGGAGCAATAGTTATGGGAGTTCGCCGGGCCAGGGCGCTGCTGGCAGTACCGCTGCTGATGCTGTCCTCTGGCTGTACCACGTTCGAAAACTGGTTTGGCTCGGGCCCAGACGATACTCGCGCGCCCGCAGACCTGCTCGATATCGTAGAAGAGGTGCGCGTCAAGCAGCTCTGGAGCACCGGCGTAGGTAACGGCCAGGGCAATGGCTTCTACCGGCTGCAGCCGGTGCTCGACGGAGACCGCATCTACGCCGCTGGTAGCGATGGCACTGTGGTAGCGGTGGAGGCCGAGACGGGCAAGCGCATCTGGCGCGAAGACCTGAAGCAGGAAATCAGCGGCGGTGTCGGCATTGGCGGAGACCTGTTGCTGGTGGGCAGCAGCGATGGCAACGTCATCGCCCTGTCGCCTGAAGACGGCTCCCTTGTCTGGTCGACAGCTCTGCAGGGTGAAATACTGGCTGCCCCTCAGACCAATGGTCGCGTGGTGGTCGCGCAGAGCTACAACGGCAAGCTGCACGGCCTCGACGCCAGCGACGGCAGCGAGCTCTGGGTCTACGACAGCAACGTACCGGTGCTGACCCTGCGCGGCACCAGCACCCCCATCATCTTCGAGCGCTTTGCCATTGCGGCATTCGGCAACGGCCGGGTGGTGGCGCTGGACCTCAACACCGGGGCCGTGCGCTGGGAGGCCCGTGTGGCCATCGCCCAGGGCCGCTCTGACATTGACCGCATCGTCGATATCGACGGCAACCTGCTGCTGACGCCCCCGGTGCTGTGGGCGGTCAGTTACCAGGGCAGGCTCGCTGCCATCGACGTGGCCAGCGGGCGCAAGCTGCGCCAGGAGGAGGTGTCAAGCTATGTCGGCCTGGACCAGGGCTTCGGCAATATCTATGTCACCGAGGAGTCCAGCACGGTCATAGCCTTCTACCGAAATGAAAGTGGTGTGCGTTGGGAACAGGGCGACCTCTCTTTCCGCCAGCTCAGTTCCCCCAAGGTGGTGAAGGGCTGGGTCGCGGTGGCAGATTTCCGCGGCTACGTTCACCTGCTGTCACAGCTTGACGGCCGCGTCGTCGGTCGCACCCGCACCGACGGTGACGGGGTGCGGGCCGACATGCTGGCGCGTGACGATGTGCTCTACGTGTTTGGCAACAGCGGCAAGCTGGTTGCTCTCAGGGTCAGTGCCCGGGATGGCAAGTGATACCGGTTATCGCCCTGGTCGGGCGCCCCAACGTCGGCAAGTCGACACTGTTCAATCGGCTTACGCGTTCCCGTGATGCGCTGGTGGCGGACTTCCCCGGGTTGACCCGGGATCGCAAGTACGGCGAGGCACGCCACCAGGACCACCGGTTTATTGTCATCGATACCGGGGGTATCACGGGCGAAGAGCAGGGCATCGACTCACACATGGCCGACCAGTCCCTGGCGGCGGTGGAAGAAGCAGACGCGGTACTCCTGCTGGTCGATGCCCGCGCCGGGCTGACCGCGGGCGATGAAGAACTGGTCAGCTACCTGCGGCGCCGTGACAAGCCCTTTCACCTGCTGGTCAACAAAATCGATGGTATCGACGAAGACTCGGTGCTGCCGGATTTTTACGCTCTCGGTGTTCAGCACCTGCACCCGATTGCGGCTAGCCACGGCCGCGGCGTCAAGGCCATGCTCGACGATGTCCTCGAAGCTTTCATAGCCGAAGCGGAAGCGGAGACCGACGAAGAGGAAGAGGGCACTACCCGGGTAGCCATTATTGGTCGGCCCAATGTCGGCAAGTCCACGCTGGTGAATCGCCTGCTCGGTGAGGATCGTGTCGTGGTCTACGACCAGCCGGGGACCACCCGCGACAGCATCTATATCGACTACTTGCGTGATGACCAGCGCTACACCCTGATCGATACCGCTGGCGTACGCCGTCGCAAGAACGTCAAAGAGGTGGTGGAGAAGTTCTCTATCGTAAAAACCCTAAAGGCCATCGACGATGCGCACGTGGTGGTTCTGGTCATGGACGCCAGCGAAGGCCTGGTTGAGCAGGACCTGCACCTGCTCGGGCAGGCGATAGACGCGGGTCGTGGCCTGGTGCTGGCACTCAATAAATGGGATGGCATGGAAGCAGATGACAAGCAGCGCGTGCGCTACGAGCTGGATCGTCGCCTCAGGTTCATCGACTACGCTGATATTCACTTCATCTCTGCCCTGCACGGGACGGGCGTGGGCCACCTCTACAAGAGCATCGATGCTGCCTATCAGTCCGCCACCCGCAAGTTGTCGACCAACCACCTCACGCGCATCCTGGAGGACGCGGTCGCCGAGCATGAGCCGCCGATGATCAACGGCCGCCGTATCAAGCTGCGTTACGCCCATGCTGGTGGCCAGAATCCGCCGTTGATCGTGATTCATGGCAACCAGACCGGGAAGGTCCCGGCAGCGTACCAACGCTACCTGGAGAAGATATTCCGCCGCGAACTCAAGCTGACGGGTACGCCGGTCAAGGTGGAATTCCGCACCGGTGAAAACCCCTACGCGGGCAAGCGCAACCAGCTGACCCAGCGGCAGGTGGCGCGGAAGCGTCGCATGATGAAGCATGTAAAGAAGAACAAGAAGCGTTAGGCAGACTCTCACTATGAACGCAGCGGCCGAGCCTCCAAAGTTGAAATGCGATCTCGACAGCCCGGAGCAGATTGCTCGCTTCGTCGACGCGTTTTACGACCAGCTGCTGCAAGACCCGGTACTGGCGCCGCTGTTTCTCGACGTGGCGGCCGTCGAACTCGAGGTTCACAAGCCCCACATTGTCGACTACTGGTGCAAACTGCTACTGGGAGACACACGCTACCAGCGTCACACCATGAATATTCACCGCCGGCTGCACGGCCGGCGAGCCTTGCAGGCAAGCGATTTTGAACGCTGGGTAGGGTACTTCCAGCGTACGGTGGACGAGTGCTGGGAGGGTGAAAAAGCCGACCGGGCCAAGCGTGTGGCGCGCACCATAGCTGACAACATGCACAGGTCTTTCAGCTAAGCGATTGAAATGATTGAATATAAAAAAGTGTTGCAGATTCGTTTCAGGGTGATATAGTTATGTATAACACCATATCGGAGACGATACCGATGCCGGTATCGATACAGGACGCAATGCTCACAGTACGAAGACAGCGTTTGAACCAGGGCGGCAAGGCACGGCTGGCAATCGCATTGGCTTTCCTGGCCTGTGCCGGCCTGTCGGCGCTCGCCCACGCGGACACCCGTTCCGTGGAGGGCTTTGATATCGATCGTGTTGTGCTGCGCGGAAGCGATCAACTCAAGGTGACCTTCGGTGACGCCAACCGGCTGCTGGTAAAGGGCGACAGTGATGACCTCGACCGGGAGCCCTTCTATGTGCGTGGCACCACCCTGAAGCTGGGCTATACCGACAGCGGCCGCAAGGTGCGCAACGTCAAGTACCTGCTGGAAGTCGAAGATCTGGAGCAGGTAGTGCTACAGGGTGCAGGCGATGTCTGGATCGACCCGGTGGAAACCCGCCAGATCTCCATCAGTGTTGATGGTTCCGGCGTGATGCGTGTGCATTCGGTCAAGGCCAATGAGCTTGAAGTGGCGGTCTCCGGCTCCGGCACCATCCAGCTGGCCAGCTGCGAGGTGGAGGATCTTGAGGTGTCGTTGGCTGGCTCCGGTGATATTGACCTGGGCCGCATCACGGCACAGCGCATGAACGTGGATATGGCGGGTTCCGGTGACGTTGTAGGCACCAGCGAGAGTGAGTCTGGCATGGTTGACGTGCTCGACGTCGGTGTGGCCGGTTCCGGTGACGTGGACCTGTCGACCATGCCCGCTGTTACAGTGGATGTGGACATCCTGGGTTCCGGTGATGTCAGGGTTTGGGCGGTGGAGTTCCTGGATGCGAATATCCTGGGCAGTGGTGATGTGCACTACCGGGGCGAACCCAAGGTTGATCGCAGCACGCTGGGCTCCGGCGACGTTCAGCCGATCGACTGATGACAATCGGGATACTGTCCACATGGGAGGCCTGAGTGTGTCTGTAGAATGGAATGACAACCTGCCGATCTATCGCCAACTGCGCGACCTGGTCGTCCAGCGCATACTCGATGGTAGTTTCGCGGAAGGCGAGGCCGTACCGTCGGTGCGCCAGGTGGCATCCGACTACAACATCAATCATTTAACAGTGGCCAAGGCCTACCAGGAACTGGTGGATGATGGCTTGCTCGAGAAAAGACGGGGATTGGGGATGTTTGTGCTGAGCGGTGCTCGCGAAGCCTTGACGAGCAATGAAAAACAGAAGTTCCTGGACGAAGAATTGCCCGCGTTTGTCGACCGGGTGCAACGGCTGGGACTGGACATTGAGACGGTAACGGAATTGTTGAAGGCCAGGGGAGGCAAAGCCTGATGGCCACGCTGATCAAAACCGAGCGGCTCGACAAGCGCTTTGGCGATACCGCTGCCGTCGATCACGTATCACTGAACATAGAGTCTGGCAGCATTACCGGGCTGATTGGTCCCAACGGTGCGGGTAAGACCACCTTGCTGCGAGCACTGCTCGGGCTCAATGCCTGCGACGGCACGCTGGAGGTGATGGGTCTTGACCCTCGCAGCCAGCGCACCCGGCTGCAGGAGCAGGTGTGCTTCATTGCAGACACCGCAGTGCTTCCCAGCTGGATGAAGGTGGACCAGGTGCTCGACTATGTCACCGGCGTGCACCCGCGTTTTAGCCGGGAACAGGCAGAGATGCTGCTGTCACGGACGGAAGTGCGCCAGACGCATCGCGTCAAAGAGCTCTCCAAGGGCATGACCGTGCAGTTGCACCTGGCCATCGTCATGGCCATCGACGCCAAGCTGCTGATCCTGGATGAGCCCACGCTGGGCCTGGACATCCTGTTCCGCAAGCAGTTCTTTGAGCAACTGCTGAATGACTACTACGATGATGAGCGAACCATCCTGATCTCCACGCACCAGGTGGAGGAGGTCGAGAACATCCTGACGGACGCCATCTTCATGCGCGCAGGACAGATCGTGCTGCATGAATCCATGGATTCACTGGCCCATCGCTTTTGTGAAGTACACGTGGTGGGCGCGGCAGTTGAGCAGGCCCAGGCGCACAAGCCGATCAGTGAGCGCTCGATTCTCGGCGGCAAGGCGATGATTTTTGAGGACGCTGACCGCGAGGCGCTGGGCCAGCTCGGCCAGCTCCATACGCCCTCGGTGTCGGACCTGTTTATCGCCAAGATGGGGGGGCACGGCTGATATGGAACTCTCCAACGGCATGAAATTTCATACCCTGATCATGCGGGAAATGCAGGAATACCGTGGTTCCCTGGTGTTGACTCCCATCGTCTTTGGCGGCGCTGTGATCGTCGTGATGCTGCTGGCCGTGCTGTTTGCAGGGCGGCTTGCGGTGATCGGAGAGGGCGCATTCGATATGCTGAGCGGTGGTGAAGGGCGCAGCATCAATCTCGAGCTGACGATTGATGAGGATTCTTCCGGCTCACAGGAACTGTACGTGGACAGGGTCAAACCTGATGAGTCGACGTTGCCGCCACAGGATTTGACGGTAGCACCTGCTGGCGAAGTGTTACCGGAGGATGCCTGGAACTTCAGCAAGGAGTGGAGCTTTTCTGCGCCCACGCCCGAGCCCCGCGCTGAAGATGACCTGGAAGGGGAGTCCCTGAACCCGGTGCTGGGCGGCTTCCACACCGTGTTCTGTCTGATCATGCTGGTAGTCACTGTGAACTACCTGCTGGGTTGCCTTTACACGGACCGCAAGGACCGCAGCATCCTGTTCTGGAAATCCATGCCGGTGTCCGAGTGGCAGGAAGTGGCTGCCAAGCTGGTGGTGGCATCGCTTGTGGTGCCCGCCATCTACCTGGCGATATCCCTGCTGACGCAGATTCTTGAGACCTATATCGCCATGCTGCTGGTCTGGCGCATGGACGGCTCACCGACGCAACTGGTCTTGTCGCGAGTACAGTTTGTGCCGCTCATCATCGACCAGCTCGGCGGGATGATCGTGTGGATACTGTGGACTCTACCGGCCTATGCCTGGTTCATGCTGGCTTCGGCGGCTGCCAAGCGCTCGCCGTTCCTGCTGGCCATCGCGATCCCGATCGGCCTGGTGATTGCTGAACGTCTGTTGCTGGGCTCCGAGTACGTGCTGATGGCTATTGGCAACCACGTGCCCCACAAAATTGATGGTGATGACGCCAACTCCCTGGGCTTGTATGACTTCGGCCCGGTGTGGAGCCAGCTCGACTACCTCAGCATGGTGCTCGGCTTCGCTGCGGCGGGACTTTTCCTGGCGGGCGCTGTCTGGCTGCGCCGCTACCGCTTCGAGACCTGATCCGGATTGATGATCACGACTGAACCCTGATCGAAAAAGCCATGGCCGATCGCGAAGATCGGCCATTGTCTCTCTCTACCCCCTACCTGATACTGCCGACGTCTTTGTTGCTGCCCTGTCGGGAGGTTACCGTGACGGAGCTGCTTCGCCAGCAGTTTGAACTGGGTTACACCTATACCCGCTCAACGGGCCCTGTGGTGGGCCGCTTTCTCACCGAACTTCGCCGCCGCCGCATCGTTGGCACCCGCGGAGATGATGGCCGTGTCTATGTCCCGCCCATGGAATATGATCCGGTTACTGCCAGTGCCCTCACCGAGTTTGTCGAAGTGGGCGATCACGGCGAGGTCGTGAGCTGGTGCTGGATCAGCGAACCGCGCGACAGCCACCCCTTCGGTACGCCGTTTGCCTGGGCGCTGGTGCGCCTCGACGGCGCTGACGTGCCCATGGTGCACGCGGTACGGGCGGAGGAGGCTGCGATGCATACCGGTATGAGAGTGCAGGCCCGCTGGGTGGACGAGCCGCGAGGCTACATCACCGATATCGCCTGTTTTGAGCCGGAGACCGAGGGAGAGGCATCATGAGTGACGAGGCCGCCGAAGCAGAAGAGCTCATCACCGCCATCGAGACGCCGGTCAGCCTCAAATACAACTTTACCGCCGGGGCTGCCACCACTCGCTTCCTGCACCAGGTACGAGAAGGCAAACTCATGGGCCAGCGCTGCCCTGGCTGTGGCAATGTTTACGCTCCGGCGCGAGGTTCCTGCGCCGCTTGTGGCCTGCCCACTACCGAGGAGGTCGAGTTAGGCAATAAGGCGACGGTGCAGTCTTTCACCATCGTCTGGATTCCCATTCCCAACAACCCCATCCAGCCGCCCTATATCGTGGCCAACCTGGTGCCGGACGGTGCCAACATCTCCTTCATTCACCTGATGAGCGAATGTGAAAACGACAGCGTGCATATTGGCCAGCGGGTGGAAGCGGTGTGGAAACCGGAGGAGGAATGGGATTACGCCATGGATAACATTCGCTACTTCCGTCCGCTGGACGAACCTGACGTACCCATCGAGATGATTGGCAAGGTGCCGCTGTCCGGGTGGGAGGGTGAGTCGTGAAAGACATTGCCGTTGTCTCTTTCGTTCAGTCTGATTGCCGTCGCGATGCGGGGGCCTGCAACGAGGTTGAGCTGGTCATGCCGGTTATCGAGGCAGCCCTGCAGGCGGTGGGCCTCAAGAACTCCCAGGACGTGGACTTCACTTGCTCAGGTAGCTGTGATTACCAGCAGGGTGCGGCGTTTGCGTTTGTGATGGGTGTTGACGCGCTGGGTGCGGTGCCGCCCATCAAGGAATCCCACGTGGAAATGGACGCGGCCTGGGCCCTCTATGAATCCATGCTCAAGATCAGCATGGGGCAGGCTGAGTCCGCGCTGATCTACGGTTTCGGGAAATCCTCGCCGGGCGAACTGCCCACCGTATTGTCGCAGCAGCTCGACCCCTATTACCTGGCACCCCTGTGGGTGGACTCGGTCAGCCTCGCGGCACTGCAGGCCCGTGTGCTACTGGAGCAGGGGCTGTTGACGGAAGCAGACATGGCCTCGGTCGTGGCACGTTCCCGCGCCAATGCCCGTGCCAACAATCCCCATGCCCAGCTGGCAGGGGATGTAACGGTGGAGGAATTACTGGCGGAAGCACCCTGGGTCGCCCCGCTGCGCAAGCACGACTGCTGCCCGATCTCCGACGGCGCCTCGGCGATGGTGATCTGTACGCTGGAGAAGGCGCAGACCTGGGGCGTGCCATACGCGGTAATACGCGGCATCGACCACCGGATGGAATCCCACAATATCGGCGCCCGCGACCTGACCCAGTCGCCGTCGACTGCGCTGGCTGCCGACAAGGCGGGGGTTGGTGCAGGTCCCGTGGAAGTGGCTGAGCTGTATGCACCCTTCAGTCACCAGGAGAGTATCCTGACACGGGCCCTGGGCCTGGATGACAGCACGGTAGTCAATCCGTCCGGGGGTGTGCTGGCGGGCAACCTGATGATGGCGTCGGGCCTGTCCCGTGTCGGTGAGATTGCCCGCCGGATCATGCAGGGTGAGATTCGCCGCGGCGTGGCGCATGCCACCAGCGGGCCCTGCCTGCAGCACAACCTCGTTGCCGTCCTGGAGGCCGCCTGATGCAATATGCCGCTGTGACAGGTATTGGCCAGACGCACTACAAGGCGCGGCGCGGCGATGTGTCGATTGCCGGGCTGGTGCGCGAAGCCGCGCAGAATGCGCTGGACGACGCGGGCCTGAGCTGGGACGCCATCGAAGCGGTCATCATCGGCAAGGCGCCGGATATGTTCGAAGGGGTGATCATGCCGGAGGTGTACCTGGCGGATGCCCTGGGTTGCAATGGAAAACCCATGTTGAGGGTGCATACCGCGGGCTCGGTGGGGGGCTCGACGGCGCTGGTGGCCGCCTCCCATGTGCAGAGCGGCACCTTTCGCCGGGTGCTGACGGTTACCTTCGAGAAGCAGTCTGAATCCAACGCCATGTGGGCCTTGTCCAACCCGCAGCCTTTCTCGCCCCACCTCAATGCCGGTGCCGGTGGCTACTTCGCGCCGATTATGCGTGAGTATATGCGCCGTAGCGGTGCGCCCTGGGACACCGGGATCAAGGTCGCAGTCAAGGATCGCCTGCACGGCGCGCGCAACCCGCTGAATCACCTGCAGATGCCGGATATCACGATGAAGGAAGTGGAGGAGTCCCCGATGCTCTGGGACCCGATTCGCTTCCTTGAAAGCTGCCCGTCTTCAGACGGCGCCTGTGCCATGGTGATTGCCGACGAGGCGTTCGCGAAGCAGGGTCCTCGGCCACCGGTGTGGATTCGCGGAGGCGCCATGCGTTCCGAGCCCACCATGTACGCCGGCCGTGACGAGGCCAACCCACAGGCGGGCCGGGACTGTGCCGCAGATGTATACGGCCAGGCGGGTATCAGCAATCCACGCAAGGAACTGGACTGTGCCGAAGTCTATGTGCCGTTTTCATGGTACGAACCCATGTGGCTGGAGAACCTGGGGTTCGCGGAGGAAGGCGAGGGCTGGAAACTCACCATGGAGGGCGCGACGTCGCTGGATGAAAGCGGCGACATTCCCTGGAATTGCTCGGGCGGGGTGTTATCGTCTAATCCCATCGGCGCCTCGGGCATGATTCGCTTTGCCGAGTCCGCTCGGCAGGTGCGCGGTGATGCTGGCGACCACCAGGTTGACGGCGCCCGCATGGCGCTGGGTCATGCCTATGGCGGTGGTGCCCAGTTCTATGCGATGTGGGTGGTCAGCGCCGACCAGGCCTGAGCTCAATTCCATTGTGAGGATCTGCGCAGCATGAGTAAGGCTTTCAACCTCGCTGACCTGTTCGAGATGGTGGCAGATGCGGTCCCGGAGCGCGCCGCCCTGGTGTGTGGCGAGGATCGTGCCAGTTATGCCGAGCTGGAGCAGCGCGCCAACCAGCTCGCCCATTTCCTGGGTAGCCGTGGGGTCGGGCCAGGTGATCACGTCGGTTTGTATCTCTACAACTGCAACGAATACCTGGAAAGCATGATGGCCTGCTTCAAGCTGCGGGCCGTGCCGATCAACGTCAACTACCGCTATGTGGCAGATGAGCTGGCCTATATCTTCGATAACGCGGACCTGGCGGCCTGTATCCATCATCGGGAATTCGCGCCGCTCATTGCTGAACTACCGGATACGGGCGTACATACCCTGGTTTGCGTGGAAGACGGCAGCAGCGCAGATCAGGCCCAGGACACGGAATACGAGGCTGCACTTGGCGGACAATCGGTAGCGCGAAACTTCGGTCCCCGTCGGGACGATGACCTGTTTCTGCTCTATACAGGCGGCACCACCGGCATGCCGAAGGGCGTGATGTGGCCACACAAGAATCTGTTCTATGCGGCACTCGGCGGTGGCGGCTGGTTCCACCCGGACGGACCGGTCACCGAACCCGAGCAGATAGCGGGCCGCGTGGCGGACTTCCCCATCGTTGGCATGGCGCTGGCGCCGCTGATGCACGGCGCCTGCTGGTGGTATGCCTGCATCCAGCTCCTGGCGGGCAATACTGTGGTGCTGAACCCCAACCGCCACCTTGACGGCGAGCAGGTGTGGGACATCGTCGAGCGCGAGAAGGTGAATTCCCTGACAATTGTCGGCGATGCCATGGCCATTCCGCTGCTGGATGCACTGGCCGCCAACCCGGGGCGTTGGGAGCTGAGTTCGATCTTCAATATCGGCTCTGGCGGCGCGGTCTTTTCGGTCTCCAAACAGGAGGCGTTCAAACAGCATTTTCCCAACTGCTTCATCACCAATTCCTTTGGCTCCTCCGAGTCCGGCAACATGGGCTTTGACTCCGGCGAGAAGAAAGGCGAAGCCAAGGGCCTCGGCAATGTGACACCCTCGGAGTTCATGAATGTTGTGGTAGTGGAGGGGAGCGGAGAGGCGAGTGGCTATCACCTGGCAGCGCCGGGTGAGGAGGGCATATTCGCCCGATCCGGTTACATCCCGGTGGGCTACTACAACGACCCGGCCAAGACCGTGGAGACGTTCGTGGAGGTTGAGGGCCAGGTCTGGCTGCTGACCGGCGATGTGGCGCGCCTGGAAGAGGATGGTTCGATTACCGTCTATGGCCGCGGCAGCAACTGCATCAACTCCGGTGGTGAAAAGATTTACCCTGAAGAGGTGGAAGAAGCCCTCAAGACCCACCCGGCTGTGTTCGACTGCCTGGTGGTTGATACTCCCGACGAACGCTACGGCAGCAAGGTGACCGCCGTCGTGGCAGTACGGGAGGGTGAAGAGTTAACCCTGGACGCGCTGCAGGAGGCCGCCCGGCAACATGTCGCCGGCTACAAGGTGCCTCGCGAATTGCACCTGGTCGGCGAGATTCCCCGCGCACCCAGCGGTAAACCTGCTTATCCGAAGGCCCGCGAACTGGCCCTGTCGGGTGACTACCTGGCGAGCTGAACACCATGCCTGAACTCGACATCAGTACGGCCAATTGCATTGTTGAGCGAGACGGACCGGTACTCACCGTTACCCTCAATCGGCCCGAGGCGAGGAACGCTTTTACCCCGGAGATGCTGCTCGGCATGTACCGCGCATGGCGCCTGCTGGACCAGGACGACAGCCTGCTTTGCGCCATTCTCACTGCCGTCGGCGACACGTTCTGCGCGGGGATGGACCTCAAGGCCGGTGCCGATGGCAACCAGCAGGCCACCGAAGAGTTTATGGCGGTGATGGCTGAAGTGCCCAATGTGCACTGGCAAGCTCTGTTGCGTGACAACCGCCCCGGCAAGCCGATCATCCTGGCGGTGGAGGGCTACGCTCTCGCAGGCGGGACCGAGATATTGCAGGGTACGGACATCCGGGTCGGTGCCGAGGATGCCACGTTCGGCGTCACGGAGGTGGCTCGCGGCCTGTACCCGATGGGGGGCTCCACGGTGCGATTGCGGCGCCAGATTCCCTACTGCCTGGCGGCGGAAATGCTGCTGCTGGGAGAGACGATCTCGGCGCAGCAGGCCCTGCAGTACGGACTGATCAACCGGGTGGTGCCAAAGGGTGAGAGCCTTGCCGAAGCGCGCAAACTGGCCGCGCGCCTGTGTGAAAACGCGCCGCTGGCCATTACTGCCATCACTCGCTCTCTGCGCGAACAACAGGAAGATATGCAAGAAGCTGCTGCCATGGCCGCATCGGATGTCCTCGCCGGGCCGGTGTTTGCGTCGGCTGATGCAAAAGAGGGAATGCGCGCCTTCAAGGAGAAGCGCAAGGCTGTCTTCAAGGGCGAGTAGCGGTACCATTACCGCGCAACCCAGCCCCCGTTCCACATGAGAGACTGATTCATGCAAGACCCCGTAGCTGCCGGCGTTGATGTCGCCGCTGTGTTCACCCAGCTAGTCGATGCCCGAAAATCCGCCCGTGGCTTCAAATCCGACCCGGTTCCCCAGGCGCTGCTGGATCAGGTATTTGGCGCGGCACTGAGAGCACCTTCCAACTGCAACACACAGCCCTGGCAGACCCATGTGGCTTCGGGTGACAAAGTGGAGGAGCTTCGCCAGAAGCTGCCGGAGGCCTTTATGAAGGGCGAGTTCACGATGGACTTCCCTTACGACGGCAAGTACGACGGTGTCTACAAGGAGCGTCAGTACGCCTCCGCAGAAGCGCTCTACAGCGCGATGGGCATCACTCGCGAAGAGAAGGACAAACGCAATGTAGCCTTCATGCGCAATTTCACCTTCTTCGACGCCCCGCACGTGGCATTTCTGTTCCTGCCCGAGCCTTTCGGGTTACGCGAGGCCTGTGACCTCGGCATGTACGCCCAGACCCTGATGTTGTCCATGGTGGCGCACGGCCTGGCCTGCTGCCCGCAGACCGCGTTGAGCTTTATGGCTGGACAGGTACGCGATGTGCTGGAGATTGACCCCGCCAATCGACTGCTGTTCGGGATTTCATTCGGTTATGAGGATGTGGAACACCTGTCCAACCGTTGCCGCACTGAGCGGGCCGACCTGTTGGATATCACTCATTTTCACGGCGCATTTCCCGGGATATAGCCCCAGCCACTCGAGACCTCAGGGCAGGACGGGGTGGAAGTAATCTGCCTCGTTGAATTCCGCGTCGTCCCCGTCGAACGCGGCAAACATTTCCTCGCCCAGGGCTTCCATGTCCCACGAGATCCAGCGCTCCGGCACCAGCTTCACGACAAGGTCTGACATCGCCTCGAAAGCCGGCCCCATCACCGGATCCTGCATCGCTTTGTCGGTGAGGTACTTGCCGTTCACGCGGGGGGCGATCTGCGCGGCCGCCTCACCGGTGAGCAACTCTGCCGTCCCGCAGGCGCTGATGCCGGCTTCCTTACCCAGCTCTCGCGAATCGATACAGATAGCCGTGCGCGGGTCGCGCAGCAGGTTGCGGCCCTTGCTGGTCTGGGCGCTGGTATTGACGTAGAGCGCACCGTCTTCCCAGAGGAACCAGACGGCGGTTACATGGGGCAGACCGTCCGCGTCATAGGTGGTCATGGTGGCGATGCGGCGTTCGTCCAACAGGTGTTCAAGTGAAGGTTTGAGTGCCATGTTCAGACCTCAACGATAGGAATGGTTTGACGGTGCGCCGCGCCGGCAACCAGGTTACCGTAGCGTCGCCTCAGGTTGTGATGGCGCCACTGGAACACCCAGCGAAACACCCAGCCGTATAGCGGCTCAAGCAGCGACAAACGGCTGGCAAAAGTCAGTTGGTCGCTGATCCTGGCGCCGCCAGGCAGCGGTTCGACGACTCGCTCGTGGGTCCACAATGACTGGCTGGCCAGGGTCGAGGTTTCACAAAAGGAGCTACCGGGCAGCACCTCGGCAAAGGCGATGTCGTCATACTCCACCGGTATTACACCTCCCAGCAGAATCCAGCTACGAAACCTGAATCGGCCCGGCTCCCAGCCGGCGGTAATATCCTCGACGCCATCGGGAAAGCTCATGCTGAGCAGGGGCCGCAGTTCGGCATTGACATCTACCGGGCTCACGGCATGGTCCCAGAGTTCGTCCGGGTGAACAGCGAGGTCGGAGTGGATGGAGAAACGTCGAGCCATAGCAGAAGTATTGTCAGCAACAGCACATCTCGCCAGCGGAATCTTGTCGAAATGGATGCCAACTCGGGACAGGTCTGCTATACCTGCGCGACACTCCAGTTGGCGATCCACATTCATGACCCAGGAAATCCCCGGTGTTGCCCTGACGGACAACCTGAGCACCTCCCAGCGACTCTATAGCCGCTACCTGCTTGCCGTGCTTATCGATATGACGGTACTCAATCTGTGCGAGGAGTACTGGCCCTGGGTATCCATCACCTCATTCACGGTGTCACTGCTGGCGGCCATACTCCTGCAGGTGCTGCTGAAGGTCACGCTTACGCTCGAGCATTGGGTGGCCGGTTTCTTCAAGGGCAAGAGTGGCGCGATGGCCAAAGGACTGCGCTATTTCAGTGCCTGGCTCATCCTGTTTGGTTCCAAGTTCGTGATGCTCGGTGCGATAGACTTTGTCTTTGGTGACAGCGTGGACTTCCACGGCCCCCTGCATGGCGTTGTCGCGTTCATCGGTGTCGTGGTGTTGATGCTGGCGGCGGAGGAAATCGCCGTCCGCATCTTCCGGCGGCTGGCGCACTACTAGACTCCTGGGCACATCTCGGTGTCACCTATTGGCCAACACCGTCATGCCGGTGTCGCTAGCCAGCGCTAATACGCGACAAAAACTGGTCCCTATAACTGCGGCCGATAGGCACCGTTGTGTCTCCAATATAGATATCGGGACCGACGATGCGGGATATGGACCGCAGATTCACGATATAGGACCGATGCACACGTGCGAACAGGTGCTGCGGAAGCTCTGCCAGCAAAGACTGCAGTGAGCGCGCAAAGTAGTACTTGCGATCACCTGTAACAACAACGACGTAGTCACCGTCAGACCTGATGTACTGAATCTGCTCGACCGGAACACGCCGAATCTCTCCCGAACTCTTTATAAAAAGATCCTGGTGCTGATCGTTGCTAACTGATATCGCCGAGGCGGCATGTAACTGCCCCCTCGCCTTGGTAACGGCCTGCAGGAAACGCTCGAACGAGAAGGGCTTGAGCAGGTAATCCACCACGTTGTGGGTATAGCCATCCAGAGCCTGGCGTTCGTCTGCCGTGGTGACGATGACCAGGGGGGGTTGGTGCAATGTAGCCAGGAAAGCAAAGCCGTCCATCTTTGGAAGGTGCAGGTCAAGGAACAGCAAATCGATGCCTGCGGATGGCAGGGCGGCGGCGGCTTCGGAGGCAGAACTATAGGTGCCCACCAGCTCCAGATAGTCCGCGTCCCGGATGTAGGTCTGGAGGATTTTTTGCGCGTGATGCTGATCCTCGAGAATGGCGCTTCTCAAGGTCTTCATTGCAGTACCGGCACGTCAAGGCTGACGTGGAACACGCCGTCGCGCGGGTAGGCATCGAGCTTGAAATTGTCACCGAACAGCAGCTCTAGTCGCCGCCTCGCATTGGCCAGGCCGATTCCGGAATCTTGCCTTGCGGGCGGGCGGTGCGCTGCCTCGTCGAAGCTGTTGCTGCATGCCAGCTGCACGCGGCCGTCGGCAGCTTTGAGTTCGATGTTGATAAGCATGCTGCGCTCCATGGTATCCAGGCTGTGCTTGAAGCAATTTTCGACAAAGGGTATCAACAGGAAAGGAGCAATGTGTTTGCCCTCAGCGGTGCCGTGAAAGCAGTAGTCCACGGAGCCGCGCCCCTCGAGCGCCAGTTTCTGTATCTCCACATAGTCTGACAGAAAGCTGACTTCTTTCTCCAAGGGCACCCTGTCACCGTCGCAGTCGTAAATCATATAGCGCAACATGTCAGCGAGCTTGAGGATCAGGTCGGGTGTTTTTTCCGAGTTGTGCAGCGCGTGAGAGTAGATGTTGTTGAGCGCATTAAACAACACGTGCGGGTTGATCTGGCCTTTGAGGTACTGCAGTTCAGCCTCTGCGCTTGCCTTCTGCAGTTCCATGATTCTGTGCTCGTTCCTTCGCCGGTTGGTCATCAGCCTCAGCGCGGTAAACAGCAGAGTGATCGTGGCTCCCTCGATAAAACTGAGATATGTGGCGGCAAGAATGATCTTGCTGCCAAACAGCAGCGGTTCCAGTACGCATTCCAGCGCGACCGATGAGGCCGCCAGTACCAGCAGGGCGGTGACGGCGAAACCGCTGTAGCTCTGCCGGGTCAGCAACCTGTTGGCGAGGGGGAAGGCGATAAACAGGGCGATCAGCGCGTAGTAGCTGGGTGAAAACAGTGCCTGTGCATCCAGCGGGACGCCCCATTCAGCCGGGGCGAAAAAGGGAAAGAACAGGGTTTCCGCCGCGACATAGAGCAGCCAGGCGACCAGTATCAGCCAGTAGTCAGATCTCAATCAGCTTCGAGTGGCGGACCAGCGCACTGCCTCCGCGAGATTGCATTTCCAGGGTGAAGACAAAATAGCACTCGTCCCAAGACCGTTGAACCCGAATTTACTGCTGTTCAACCGGCAAGAGCTGTCGTCTGGCCTGGCATTCAAGGAATCTGCCTGGTGCGAGACGATAGTTCGGGCAGGCTTTAGTGACAATCCCTGAATACCGCCGGCATTTAAAGGCGTTGGCGCCCCATTCACACCCTGTTTCCTGTCGTTGATCGAGTTTTCCCCCGCAGCCATTTCGCTTTCGTTACGGTGGCATCCATGGACGGGTGAAGAGGGTATGCCGCCCTGGTTTCACCGACGGAAAGACTCGATCAACAGGCAGCTCAGATGTCAGGAACTGGCTCACACAGGATGGACTCAGCGTCGACTTGCCTTACCCCGATAGCCCTGGGTATTGCTGTGGTGGGTGCCATGCTGTGTGCAACGTCCGCTCGAGCCCAGCAGGGCGATGTGACGCCCTCCCTGGGTGCCCAGGGTATGGCCGCGGAATCCTTGGCGCGTAATGCCATGGCGCACGTCGTCTATACGCCTGACTTTTTCCAGATTTATCGCCCGGTCAATGCGCTGGAGATGGTCCTGCGGCTGCCAGGGTTCCAGCTCGATGAGGGTGACAATTTGCGCGGCTTTGGTGCCAATGCCGGTAATGTGCTGGTAAACGGAGAGCGTCCGAGCGCCAAGTCCACAGAGCTGTCGGAGTTTCTGCGCCGTATCCCCTCCGATCGGGTACAAGAGATTCTGTTGATCCGCGGTGCGACCGGTGCCCTTGAAGCCCGCGTGCAGGGCGTGGTGGCCAATATCGTGCTGCAGGAGCAAGCAGGGGCGGGCTTCTCCTGGCAGGCGAGCGCGGAATATGAAGGTGGCCGTGTGATGCCGCGTGGTGAATTGGCCTACTCCGACGGCATGGGATCGACGGACTACACCCTGGCCTTCGAGCGCTTCGAAGTCTATGAACGCAACCGCGGCACTGAGCAGTTTGTGTCGGCCACCGACCCGGAACGCAGGGACGAAACCTCCACATCCGGCTACTCCTTCTGGTCTGCGGCAGTAAATACCGAGACGCAGCTCGCCCGTGAGCGGATACTCCGAACCAATTTACGCATTTACGATGAGAAGGTTGACAGCGATGAAGATTCCTACCGCACCCCGGATGTGGGTGATCCCTCCCGCTTCATCCAGGACTTTGATATGGATGAGATCCAGTTTGAGGCTTCCGCTGACCTGGAGACGCCCCTCGGTCAGGATCTGGCTGGCAAGTTTGTCGCCATATTCAACTACGAGGTTGATGACGGCGAATCACTGCTTCGCGTCGAGGAGTCCGGTGGCCGTGCCAGCGAGAGCATTTTCGACTTCGAAGATGAAAAGGGAGAGAGCATTGCCAGGGCGGAGCTGAGCTGGACGCGGTGGGAAGGGCACAATATCCGCTTCGGTGCGGAGAGTGTCTGGAACACCCTGGACAGTGAAGCGGTGTTTGCAATCGACGGGGAAATCGTACCGATCGACGGTTCAGATACGCGAGTCACTGAGTTCAGGTATGAAGTGTTTGCCATCGATTCCTGGAGCCTGAACCCCAGGACGATTGTCGACTATGGATTTGCGCTTGAGGAGTCGACCATTCGCCAGAGCGGAGACTTCAGCAATCGTCGCAGCTTTACTTATCCCAAGCCAACTCTTGCAGTGACGCAGGACATGCACGGGGTTGGCCAGTTCCGGCTCCGTTTTGAGCGCGATGTAGCGCAGCTCGATTTTTCCGATTTCGTCAGCTCGACCAACTTCGATGACAACGATATTGACTTCGGCAATCCTGAACTGGAGCCCGAGCAGACCTGGCACCTGGAGTCGGCGTTCGAGTACCGCTTCGGCGAGATCGGTGTGCTCACGCTCACCGCTTTTCATGACTGGATTGATGACGTACAAGACCTCATACCGATTGGTGACATCTTCGAGTCACCCGGCAACATAGGCGATGGGCGCCGCTGGGGAGGGGAATTTGACCTGACCGCAACGCTGGACTTCATGGGTTTGCCCAATGTACGTATCGAAGCCAGTGCGCGCGTGCAGGACTCCAGCGTGACTGATCCGGTAACGGCCGAGGATCGCCGCCTCTCAAACGAGCCGCCCTGGAGCTATTCATTTGACTTGCGCCAGGACTTCAAACAGGCTGGCGCCGCCTGGGGTATCAACTTTTCCGACAGCGCGCGTGAAGACTACTTTGGCCTGGACGAGTTGGTACGCACGGATACTGACATGGAGCTGGGTGCTTTCGTGGAAACGACGAGAATTCCAGGAATGAAAGTTGAACTGCGCGCTGCCAATTTGCTGGATAAGACGTCCACTCGCAACAGGACAGTATTTGTCGGCCCCAGGTCGCTGACACCGGTGCTGTTCGAGGAAAACCGGAATACGCAGGCGGGAGCCAGTATCACGCTGATACTGAGTGGCGCGTTTTGAATACTGGCATTGTCCTGGCGGATTCTGGAGGTAGAGGCAGTATGTGCAACCAGCCTATCCAGCAAACAGCCCCACAAGCACTGCCGTCTCTTGGTTGGTGGCGTTGGCTGGGCCCTATACCAGCCGTGCTGCTAGCGTTCACCCTGACTTCGTGCACGACCACGCGCCAGCCGGCTGCTGACTATCGCTTCGACAATGGCCTCTGGTTCAATGGGGATCGCTTCGAGCCGCGCAATGGCTACGTGGTTGGGGGCCGGCTGGAGTTTTCTGACAAGCTTATGCCTGCTGCGCAAACCATCGACCTGGCTGGCCAGTATGTGGTACCGCCGTACTGTGAGGCACATAACCACAACTTTGGCAGTGGCGACGAAGAAGACTATGTGCGGAAGACCATAGGCGCCTACCTGAGGGACGGCATCTTCTACGCGATGATGATGGGCTCCTTTGAGTACTACCGGGAGCGGATCGAGGATCAGCTCAATACGCCCACATCAGTGGACGTGGTGTTTGCCAACAATGGCCTGACAGGTTCAGGGGGGCACCCGCGTCGTCTGCGTGAGTGGTTGATGGAGACCTATGACAGATACCCTGAATTCACCAGGAAGACGTTGCCGGATGCCGGCTACTTCGAAGCTGACACGCTTGAAGAGATGCGTGACAAATGGTCACTGATCCTGGCGGGCGAACCAGATTTCATCAAGGTGATGGTGTTGTATTCCGAAGAGTATGACCTGCGCAAGGACGACCCGGCCTACTACGGATCGCGGGGCCTGGATCCCGAGCTGCTGCCAACCCTGGTGGCCTGGGCCCACGCGGAAGGCCTGCGAGTTGCGGTGCACGTGGAGACAGATTTCGATATGCGTGTCTCGCTGCAGGCGGGTGCGGACATCATCGCTCACATCCCATCAAACTCGAATCCGGTAACCCTGTCTGATGAAACGATTGCCCTGGCGAAGCGCACGGGGGCCAGCCTGGTGACTACCTTCACGGTGGCGAACCGCTACCGGATACGCTCACCCGAGCGCTATGCCACGGCTCTCGATGCGCAGCGGGCTAATCTTCCGCGACTCCTCGAGGCCGGCATACCGGTGGCCATCGGTAGCGACAATACGCAGGGCACCTCCCGCTCCGAGGCAGAGCACCTGGCCGGGCTGGGCGTTGTCGGTAACCTCACACTGCTGCATATGTGGACCGACTACTGCGCGCAGGTGGTGTTCCCTGGGCGGAGTATTGGCAGGCTCGAGGAGGGCTATGAGGCCAGCTTCCTGGTGCTGGAAGGTGATCCGCTTGACGACTTCAGTAATGCGTACAAGATCAGCATGCGCGTAAAAGACGGCCGCTTGCTGAACCTGGCACCGTAGCACGTCCTGCTGGCGAGGCTGTGACCGCGCTCAATCGGCGGGTGGGCGGCTCCAGATGACGGCTAAGCGCTTTTCTTTGGAAAGCACACCGCTTCGATCCTGTTGCCATCCAGATCGCGGATGAATGCGCCGAAGTAGGTGGTCAGCAAAGCCTGCCTGGGTCCGGGCGCGCCATCGTCGGTGCCGCCCAGTTCGAGGGCGGAGGCGTGGAAGTTACTGACCGCTTCGTCGCTGGGCGCACGCAGGCAGACGTGAGCACCGGTCTGGGCATGTGCCCTGGGCAGCTTCGGCCGGTGATTGAGCCAGAACTGCGGGTATTTGGTGCCGAAGGCGGCGGTCTCTTCGGTGTCGAAAAATAGCTGGTACCCCAGTGGTTCGAGTACCTGCCGGTAGAAGGCAATGGCGGCTTTGAGATCCTGCACCTGTATGGAGACGTGATCGATCATGGCGCGGCCTCCTGGTTTTCAGGGGTAGGCAGGGTGTTTACCAGCAGTTCGGCTACTGTCTCCAGCGGCTGAGTACTCTTTTCAACCCTGGCCTGGATCAAGGCGCCGTTGAGTGCCGACATCCACAAACAGGCGATTGACTCGGAGGCCGCGGTGGCGTGGCCGTCGCGCTCGAGTACGGCCTGGATAACGGCAAGCCGGATGCGGTAGGCGGCACGACCCGCCTTCACGATATTCCGGTCTTCCGGTGCAAGTTCCAGTAGCACGGTCGTCATCGGGCACCCATCGCGGAAGCGCGATCTCTTCAGCCAGCCGCCCAGGGTCCTCGAGAACTCAAGGACGAATTCACTGGCAGATCTGCTCGAGTCCGCGATCTCCCGCATGGTCGTTGCCATGCGCAAACCGGCTTCCTCGACGGCAGCTACCGCGATTGACGGTTTGCCTTCGGGAAAATAGTAGTAAAGGGAGCCCTTGGGCGCGCCACTGGTGCGCACGATGTCGTTGAGCCCGGTACCCGGGTATCCCTGCTGGCGAAAGTGCTTGATGGCGGCATCAATGATGGGTTCACGGTGCTTTCCGACGGCTGGCATAACACGTCCTGATCGATGTTTTAAATATATTGACTGGTCTACATCAAAAATTGAAGCTGTTTCTTGTTTGAGATTCTGGAGGTGTGCAATGGGTGCAGTGAATTACAGCCTGGACAGCGGTGTGGCGACCATTTCGATGAACGATGGAAAAGCGAATATCATGAATACAGAGCTACTGACGGAACTCATCCAGGCCTTCAATCAGGCCAGGGCTGATAATGCCGCGGTGCTGTTGCGCTCTGAGCTGCCTCAGACCTACTCGGCCGGCTTCGACACCAAGGTGTTTGCCAGGCTGGACCCGCAGAGCTCGCTGGCTATGGTGAAGGCGGGCGGTGAGCTGCTTCACACCATGCTGAGCCTTCCACGGCCGACGCTGGCTGTGGCGACGGGCCATATCTTCCCCATGGGCCTGTTTACCCTGCTGGCCTGTGACTGCCGGATCGGCGCGGAGGCGGACTACCAGTGGTGCCTCAATGAAGTGGAACTGGGCATCGTCCCGCCGCTCTACGCTTTCAAGCTGGTAGAGGCACGGCTGGCCCGGCCGTGGCCTGGTCGGGCATTGTGCACGGGAACCAGATTCTCCGCCAGGCAAGGCCTGGAAGCGGGGCTATTCCATGAACTGCTGCCACCATCAGCCTGCGAGCCACATGCGCGGGAGTTGATAGCGCGCTTGGCCGGCCACTCGGCGCAGGCCTACGCCGGGATCAAGCAGCGCCTGAACTCGGATCTTGCGTCTGACATCCAGGCATCTATCGCCAGTGAGCAGACACTCTCTCACTATGAATCCATGCTGGAGGCGGGTTGATCCCGATGGGGCCTTTGATACAAGCTAGTCTGGCGGTGGGAGAGGAGTCGTAGCCAACTCCGGCGACACCCATCGGATGACACCCGTGGCGCAAGCGCAGGCCCAGGCGCTGGACGTTTCGGGCCTTCGCTGCTGTGTCAGCTTGTGGGGAGAGGTGTGCCATGCAGGGCAATATCGCTATTCGCGTACTGGTAGCAGGTTTCTGGTTGCTGGGTGTGTCCGCCATCACCATCGGCAGTTCCAACTTCCTGTTTGGTATTGCTACCACGGCGGAGATGCTCTCCATGGTACTCGGTACGCTGGGTCTCCCCGCCGGCGATTTCAGTGATCTCAAAACAGCCAATACGGACAATGAATTCCGCTTCTACGCCGTATTCTGGGTGGCTTACGGCATTGCCCTGATCAAGACCGCCATGGGTCTGCCCACTACGTTGCGTTGGGTGCTGCCACTAACCTCACTGTTCCTGGTCGGGGGCCTGGGCCGCATACTCTCTATCTTTGCGTACGGCTACCCGGCGCCCCTGTTTGTGCTGCTGATGTACGTCGAGTTTATTCTCTGCGCGGTTTTTCTTGTCGCCTGGTTTGTGGCCCGAGCTTATTCGCCCGCGAGCTAGGAATTCCGCAGTGTAAGGACAATTCGCCAATCCTTGCGGTGTCGTCGGCGGAAATCTAACCCGGTTGCCGGTGACCAATCAGACTTCTGGCGCCTGCAGAACCACCTTCAGATGGCACAAAAAAATACCCGCATCTCTCAATGCGGGTATTTTTCAGGCTCCGACTGAGTAACCTGGTCTTATCGGGGCCGAGTTCTCGTGATGCCTGTTGGCACGGGTGCTTTGATTAACTCTTGCGACGCCTTCTGGAGATGAAGCCGAAACCCGCCAATGCGGAAAGGAACAGCGGCAGTGCAGCGGGCACCGGCACCGGAGTCAGCGCGCCGCCATCAAAAGTGAAAGAGTCATTCACTTTGCTGCTCACCAGGGAAATCCTGGCACTCGTCGCCGAGCTCAGCCCAATGTCTGCGAGCGCCAGGCTGAACAGCAGTTCACCCGAGTTGGGCTGCCCGGTCAAAACACTCTGCACCAGCATAGACGGTGCTGCTCCATTGACCTCGTCAAGCGTGACGGTAAATGTCGCACCCTGGTCGGCGGCGTCGCGAATGCCGAAGAATATATCCGTGAAGGCCCGGCCATCAGGGGTGAAAACATCCCAAATCATCCCGAAAGTGTCGTTTGCCTGCAGCGCCTTGATGCCAAACTCGGGAGTGATGTTACCCTGGCCATTGACGTCTGTGTCGCTCAGGAAGAGCTCAGTGCAGTCACCGCCGAGCGTGGTACAAGTAGATCCAGAGCCGGTCCCGCTGGGGTCCAATGGACTGAATCTGCCAACATTTGTATCGGTTAATGGATCCCATGGGCCAACGGGGGCGCCTTCGAAGTCTTCGACGATAGTGCCAGCCGGCGGTGAGAAGGGATTCGGGAACGGCTCAATGTTAAAAGAAGCCGCATGCGCGCCCGCACTCAACAATGATAGCGACGCTAAACAGCCCAGAAGCATGCTTCCAATCTTCATAACTACTTCCTGATGAGGTCTAAAATAGAGCTTCGGTGACTTTGCACGACGATATCTGACGGGCGGATCTCCGTGAAATAGCCCACCTGGGCTATTCCCCGGATTGTTGTTGGAGTCCTGATTCCTGTGCCGATCCGGTACGCGGCGCCTGAATCCAGTTCAGACAAGCCGCCAAGGATAGACAACGCTTGGTGGGTTGAAGCCCAATGCTCGCTGGGTCTTTGCCGACGGACAAGAAAAACGAACGCCTAACCCTGAGATACGGCGGCGCTGTCTCATGCGCGGGATTGTCGCTAATGGTGAATTGAGACTGTAGAATTTGTCGGCCACGCGTGAACTTTGCGGGTGTAGTTCAATGGTAGAACCTCAGCTTCCCAAGCTGATGACACGGGTTCGATTCCCGTCACCCGCTCCATCTGCTCTTTCCTCCTTGGCGTTTATGCCGGTGGCGGGATGCAGTCGGCAATGTCGATATAGTGTTGCTTGTGTCCGGTAGAGTGTGTGACGCCCAGACCCAGCGCCGTGCATGTAAGCTGCCAAGATGAATAATGACCAGGCCCCGACAATCGGTGAACCCGAGTGGCAAGCCGACGTTCAGGGGCTCAGCACTGACGAGGCGGCCAGCCGCCTGGCCCGGGAAGGACCCAATCAGTTGCCGGAGTCGGAGCGGACTCCGGCATGGCTCCGGATAGGGCGCCAGCTACAGAGCCCGATCATCTACATCCTTTTATTTGCCCTCGCCCTCGACCTGGTCATCTGGGTCATCGAGGCAGCGCGGGGCTGGCCCATCGAGTCTCTCGCCATTCTCCTCATCCTGGCTTTCAACACGGTGATGGGTGTTTGGCAGGAGTACCGGGCGGAGGACGCGTTATCGCGCCTGCGCGCGCTGTCGGCCCCCAAGGTCTGGGTGCGCAGGGATGGCCAGCTTCTACAGGTCCCTGCAGCGGAACTGGTGCCGGGGGACCTGGCCCGCGTAGAAGCTGGGGATCGCATCCCGGCCGACGGGGTGCTCCAGAGTGAGCAGGGCCTGCTGGTGGATGAATCCGTGCTCACCGGCGAGTCCGTGGCGGTTGACCGCGCCTTTGGCGAGGAAGTGTTTTCCGGAACCCTGTCGGTGCGTGGCCTGGGATGGATTCAGGTAACGCGCACCGGCCCAGCATCGGCCATGGGGAAGATCGCAGGTATGTTGGCTTCGGTCGAAGTCGAAACCACGCCGTTAGAGCGGCGCATGACCCGGTTCGGGCACCGAATAGCCCAATGGGTGGCCGCCCTGGCTGTGCTACTCGTCGCTGCCGGGGTGGGCACCGATGGCATTGAACGTATCGACGAGGCGCTGCTGTTCGCCGTAGCAGTCGCGGTGGCCGTAGTACCCGAGGGCCTTCCAGCGGTGCTGACACTGACGTTGGCCCTGGGTACGGAGCGAATGGCTTCGCGGCGTGCGGTGGTGCGGCGCCTGTCCTCGGTGGAAGCCCTGGGTTCCGTGACAGTCGTCGCGACTGACAAAACGGGGACGCTGACGGAGAACAGCATGACGGTCCGTTCCCTGGATTCCCCCGACCCTGAACGCGCGCTGCTCGCCATGGTGTTGGCGGCCGAGGCAGAGCCGGGTGGCACTTCCGGGGATCCGATCGAGATTGGTCTCTACCGCTATGCCGCTGAGCAGGGCCTGGACCCGGCTGAAGCCAGATCGCGATACAAGCGGGTGTCCGAGCGTCCTTTCGATGCGGAATGGAAGTACATGCGGGTAACCGTCCACGACGAGGCAGGAGCGGTGTTCTCCTACCTTAAGGGCGCTCCCGAGGTGCTGCTCGCCCACAGCGACTTGCCTGTGGAAGAGCAACGGAAATGGGCCGAATGTGTAGAGCGTTTGGCGGCTTCCGGCAATCGTGTGCTGTCCCTGGCCTGGGCGCCGGGCGAGGGCGAGACTAACATTCATTGGCTGGGAGTGGTGGGGCTCTGGGACCCGCCCAGGGAGGAAGTGCCCGCGGCAATCGGCGATACGCGGCGGGCAGGCATCCGCGTCCTGATGATTACCGGCGATCACCCGGCTACAGCGCGGAGTATTGCCGAAGATGTCGGCATCGAGGCGTCTGAAGTTATGACAGGCAGCGAGTTGGAGGCGCTGGACCCAACTGGCCTGGCCAAGCGCATAGGCAGCGTAAACGTCTTTGCCCGTGTTAGCCCCGAGCACAAGCTGACGCTGGTCGAGGCGCTTCAATCTAAAGGAGAGATCGTCGCCATGACCGGCGACGGCGTCAACGATGCGCCAGCGCTCAAGCGGGCAGATATCGGCGTTGCCATGGGCCAGCGGGGTAGCGATGTGACGCGGGAAGTCGCGGACCTCGTCCTGCTGGATGACAACTTCGCCACTATCACTGCCGCGGTCGAGGAAGGACGCAGCATCTACGCAAATATCCTCAAGTTCATACGCTTCCTGTTTTCTACCAATGTCGCCCTGACTATCCTCGTGGCTGTGGGAGTCACCGGCGCGACCCTGCTGGGTATGCACGATGAAGCGGGCAACCTACTGGTCCCGCTGCTGGCCGTGCAGCTGCTGTGGATCAATGTGCTGGCCGATGGGCCGCCGGCGCTGGCACTGGGCCTGGATCGAAACCCCGGAGTTCTGGATCAGCCACCTCGCCCGCCGGGAGCGCCGCTTCTCGCAACCGCAGACATTCACTTCATCCTGGTCGCGGGATGCATCAAGGCAGCCCTCGGTCTTGCGTTGTTCTTCGCATTGCCCGCTGTCGGCTATTCAGGCGGTGTCACCCTGACAGCGGTCTTTGTCTACGAATCCCTCGCGCAGTTGGCCTTCGCCTACCCGGCACGCCGTATCGGGGGAGCGGTGGTTCCCAACCGGGTGCTCAACATCATTGTGACCTTCAGCGTGCTGTTATCGATCCTCACCTTCACGCTGCCGCCACTGCGGATCATGCTCGGCCTGGCTCCACTTCCCGTACCGGTCGTCACGGCGATGGCCAGTGCCCTGCTGGTTACCGTGCTCGGTGCTGAGCTCTGGTCGCGTTTGGCGGGCCGCATCACTCCCGACCCAGCATCCGGGATATAGCAGTAACAAGTCTGTGCTGTAGTAGTTCTTTGTGCTACGGGGCGCGTGGAGTGCACGCTCTCTGATGCGATATCCTCGTCTGTTTCCTCGCCCAGAGCGACGCCGGTGATTGAGGTGACGCGCTATTTCGGGGCATGGCTTATCGTGTAGACTTCTCAACACGCGGTTGTTGTACAGTGGTAAAACTTCAGCTTTCCAAGCTGATGACGTGGGCCTAGCAGGCCACGTTTGCTTCTCGTCACCCGCTCCGATAAACAGCCCCAGCCTGGACTTCAGCGCCAGCGTTGGTTATCGCAGTTTGCATGAAGCTGGATTTCTCCAGGTTCATCGCGATAGATGCATCAGGAGAACGAGCGAAAATGACAATCTCTGCTGATTCACGCGATGTTGGACTGGATGAAAAATGGCCATGTCCGAACATTGGTTTCGTTGAAGAGCCGCACTTTCTGTTCATTATGGCGCCACCTTTCTCAGGGTCGACTGCACTTGCCCATGTGCTGGCTACCGCACATGGCGCCGCCTTGCTGAGCACAAAAGGCGAGGGCCAATGGCTGGTTCCCGGCATGTGCGAATCGGATCGATGGCAACCGGCAAAGCAGGTGAACTGGCGTTCGGTCCGGGCGATTTGGTTGCAGCACATTCAGGACATCCGCCGCCGAGGTTCACGTGTTTCACTGATTATTGAGAAAAGTCCGCCGAATATCGTCAGGGCGGACGGTCTTACCAGGACCTTTCCGAACCACTCCCTTTTGGCGTTCAATCGCAACCCCTATGCCAATTGCGCAAGCCTTCTGTATCGACAGTATGAGCCGGAAGGAAAGCATGCGGGAGAGCGCTCCAGCATCGTCTCACAACTGGCTGGTGGTTGGCTGGTTAGAAGCAGGCACATCAAAAAAGCCATCGATAAATACCAGATGCCCCGCTTGAGTTATGAGCAGTTTTGCAGTGACCCCGCTGCGTGTGTGGCCACGCTGGTCGGTGATATGCCTGTGTTGAAAACGGTGGACGTAGCTCAGGAAATCAGCGTCAAAGATTACCCCAAGCAGGAGCTTAGGGACTTCAATGCCGAGCAGATTGCAAAGCTCAATCAACAAGAAATAAATGCGATAACAGAAACGCTGGCCAATAACGCTGGTCTCGTCAATTACTTTGGCTATGAGCTTCTGACATGAAGTAGCGGCTTTGCGGTCTGTAGCGTCAGCCAGCTGGCCGGCGACCTCCTTGCGATGTGATGTGGACACTAGCGTTCCCCTGGTCGCGGGAGGATTCAATGCGATCGTCGGCCTCGCGCTGCACCGTGTCTACGCTCAGCCTCCGGGCAGTGGCGGTCCCGTGCCGCCCGCGAGCCTTGGGCCTGCCGTCGAATCAGACCTATACTCAGCGCTCGCCGACTAAGACCAAGGACCGCCCGACATGGAACGTGTATTCAATTTCTGCCTGGCGAAGGCCCTCTGCCTGACGACCCTGCTCCTCCCGGGCCTGGCCGCCGGCAGTGAAAGCTGGCACAGGGATACGGCACTGTCACCGGACGGCAAGAGCATCCTGTTTACCCATATGGGCGATATCTTCCGGGTTGCCAGTAGTGGCGGCGTGGCGGTGCCACTGACCAGCTCTGACGCTATTGAGGTCAACCCGGTGTGGTCTCCGGATGGAAAGTGGGTTGCCTTCGGCAGCGACCTGCACGGCAACCTCGACGTATTTGTGATACCAGCCGCGGGTGGTGCACCCCAGCGCCTGACCTTCCATGCCTCAGATGATGTGGTGGCTGATTTTTCTGCGGACAGCCAGAGGGTGCTGTTTACCAGCAGCCGCTACGATGCGCTGAATGCCAGTATCGACCCGCAGCGCAGGAATCCTGAACTCTACGAGGTGGCCCGGAGCGGGGGCACACCCGTGCAGGTCACCACGCTCTATGCCCGCCAGGCTCGCTGGAATCGAAACGGGGACGCGCTGCTGTTCGCCGACGACAAGCGCGAGACACTCCATCGCAAACACGATGACTCCCCGTTCGCGAGGGACGTCTGGCGCCTGCTGCCGGCTGAGAATCGCTTTGAGCGACTGACCACTAATGTCTGGAATGACCATACCCCTGCCTGGGATGAGTCGGGAGACGGCTTCTATTTCCTCAGCGAGCGCTCCGGATCCCTGAACGTGTGGCACCAGCAGTTCGCAGGCGGCGAGGGCAGCGCCCGGCAGGTCAGTTTTCACGAACTGCACCCGGTGCGCGACCTGTCTGTCTCCGACGGCGGGGACATTGCCTACAGCCTGCATGGGCAGGTGTATTTCGGTGCACGTGGCGAGCAGGCCAAACCCGTTACGGTTACCGTGGTGACCGGCAAGCACGTCCTGGCTACCCAGCGAATCGACCTGGGCGCCGACATCAGTGAATTTGTGGTCTCACCGGACGGCAAGGAAGTAGCGTTTGTTGCCCGCGGCGATGTGTTTGCCACTTCGGTGGAATTCGAGACCACGCGCCAGATCACACGCACTGCGGGGGAGGAGCGCAACCTGGCCTACACAGCCGATGGTCGCGCCCTGCTGTATGCGTCCCAGCGCCTGGATCAGTGGAGCATTTACGAAAGCGTGCTGGAAGACGAGGAGGAGAGTCACTTCTTCCTGGCCACCCGCATTGCCGAGCAGCGCCTGCTGCAGGGTGACAAGAGCGATCGCCCCGGCGAGCCACGTGTTGCCGTGACCCACCCTGTGCCTTCACCGGACGGGGAACGAATTGCCTATGTCTCCGACTGGCGGGAAGTCCGGGTGCTGGAGCGGCGCCGCAAGCGTTCAGTGACGGTGGTCGACGGCGAGCTCAACTACTCCATGGGTAACGATGACATCCGCGTCAGCTGGTCACCGGACAGTCGCTGGCTGGCGGTCAGTATCCAGCCCAACGGGCGGCTGTTCTTCCCCGAAATCGCCCTTGTGCCTGCTGATGGCTCCGCCGAGCCCGCCCAGCTCACACGCTCCGGGTATACCGACGCCGTGCCGGACTGGCATGCCAGCGGCGGTTTTATCAGCTGGATCACCGGCCGCTATGGACTGCGCGAGCATGGCGGGCACGGCACCCAGTACGATGTCTATGCCCAGTTTCTCAACCAGGCCGCATGGGATGCGTTCCGGCGCACCGAAGAGGAGGTCAGCCTCGAGGAGTCAGAGGATGACGAAGAGGAGGAGGAAGAGGAACGCGAGCCAGAGCCGGTGGTAATCGACCTCGACCGCGCCGGGGAGCGCCAGGCCCGGCTGACCATTCACTCCTCGGACCTGGCAGGCTTTGCGCTGAATGCAGATGGATCAGTGTTGTACTACCTGAGCGCGTTTGAGGAAGGTTATGACCTCTGGTCCCATGATTTCAGGGCCGAGGAAACCTCCCGTATCGCCACTATCGGCGCTGATAGCGCCACGCTGGCTTTGCTGGAGGACGACAGCGCCGCCATTGTGCTGGCCGACGGCGAGCTCATGAGTATCGACCTTGAAGCGGAGGATCCCTCCGCGGAAGCGATCCCTTTACTGGCCACTGTCGATCACAACGCCGCCGCCGAGCGCCAGGCCATGCTGCATCATATCTGGCAGACCACTCGGGACCGGATTTACCTGCCTGCAGTGCTGACCGAGGCGCGCTGGGATGACATGTACGCGGCCTACGCAGCCAAGCTGCCGGCTGTCAATAACAACCGCGACTTCGCCGAGCTGGCTGATGAGTTGGTAGGAGAGTTGGATGTCTCCCACGCGGCCGGCCGCTATCGACCGGAGCCGGGTGATGCCACCGGCGCCATCGGGGCGATTCTTGATCTCTCTGACACGGCTGCCGGTGTCGTTATTGCCGAGGTCCTGACCCAGGGGCCGCTTGCGGAGGCCAGCGATCGCGCCAGCGCGGGCAATCGTATCCTGGCGGTAAACGATCAACGGCTCGGGGAGGGGGTGAACTACTTCGCCCTGCTGAACAATTCCGTCGACCAGCCCACGCGTCTCACGCTGGCTGATCGCAGAGGCGAGTTTGATGTGGTGCTGCGACCAGTCAGCCAGGAGGAGGAAACGGAATGGCTGATGGAGCAGTGGATAGAAAGCCGGCACGCGCTGGTGGAGAAGCTATCCGGTGGCCGCCTCGGCTATGTCTACTTGCCGGAAATGTCGGATGACACCTACCGGCGAGTCTACGGTGACGTGTTTGGCCGTAACTTCACTCGCGAGGCTATCGTCATTGACGTACGCGACAACAACGGCGGTGACCTGGTCGACTGGCTGGTGCAATTGTTCTCGGGTACCCGCTACATGACCAACGTGCCCAACGGCCGGCCGGCCCAGGGCGAGCCATTGACGGAGTGGGTAAAACCCTCCATCGCGCTGACCAATGAAGGCGCTTATTCAGACGGTCACTGCTTCGTCGCGGCCTGGAAAAATCTCGGGATCAGCACCCTGGTCGGCACACCAGTAACGGGCACCTGTACCTATGCAGGTTGGGAGATGTTGCCCTCGGGCGATGTCCTCGCCGGTACGCCGCGGCTCGGGATACTGGACCCGGAGGGAGACTACCTGGAGCGCAAGACCACGGATCCGGACGTACTGATCTACGCCCACCCCAACGATATCGTGGCGGGTGAGGACGCGCAGCTCAAACGCGCGGTAGAGGTCTTGCTCGGCGAACTGGACTCTGGCCAGCGTTAGCAATGTACCCGCCGTCAGGCGGTTTGGCGTGTCTGCGAAATTTACTGCGGGCCCTGGTCTGGCAATAGCAGCTTGGCTTTGGTCTCCAGCAGTTGAACGATTCTCTCGGCGAGCCGCCACACGTTGGGGCGCCGGCGCATGTCGTCCGCAAGTACCAGCCAGTGTCCGCCGTAGCTGGGGATGCGTGGTTCGCTGAGTCGTATCAACGACTTTCTCCGTTCTGCGGCGAAACAGGGCAGGTAGGCCAACACCCTGCCACTTTCGACCGCATCAAGAAGATTGGTCGAAAGTGAAAAGCGAGCGACAGGTGGCTGGGCCAGGCGCTCGCTCAGCCATCGCATGGTCGGCAGATGCTCCAGTTCGGTCGCCAGGGTGGCCCAGTCGAAGGCCGAAAAACGGCGTTCATCAAAGGCCTCAGGCCGGTCCTTTACCAGTTTCGCCAGGCCATAGGCAGCGAATCCGTAGTCGGGCAGGCGTTTGACGGTCAGGTGAGGGTTCCTGGGTCGCTGATTGCGGATGGCGATGTCGGCCTCCCGGCGCGGCAAGTCGGCGAAGGCGACACCTGAATCAATTTCTACCCGAGTGTCTACCGGCTCGCCCAACAAGTCCTGGATGTGTTGACTGAGAAAGGCGCCCAACCAGGGGCCGACAGTTATCCGGACCGTTTCGATTTCTCCTGTATCACTACCGAGATCATGAAGCGACGCTGCCGCTCGAAACATCTGCTCGAGCGCTGGTGCCAGGTGCAAGCCGGCCGGTGTAGGGCGGCTACCGTCGGGTGTGGAGTCCACCAGGGGGGCACCGTATTCGCGCTCAAGTGCCTTAATCTGGCGGCTCACCGTCGGCTGGCTCAAGCCCAATTGTCTGGCGGCTTCCGCCAGGCTAGGGGTGTCGAGCACCGTCCTCAGGATGCGCAGGCGTTCCCAGTTGAGGTTATTCATATTTGTTGGTCATCATAGAGATTTGATTATTTCCAAACATTAATGAATCGGCAAGACTGGCCACTACATACACTGTTCGAGGAAGGCCCCGCATGATCAGGCTAGTGGGTGCATGGGTGCTGGTGATCGCAGCAATCCAGCCATTGCAGCTAAAGGGAGAGGAACGGCTGCGAGTGTTGATGACGGTCGGCGGCGTGGGCTATAACACCTGGGCCGTGCGGATGCTGGAGCGCAATCCTGGCATCGAGCTGGTGGTGCGGGACGTCGACGAGCACACTGAACTCTTCAGCGACGCAAGCCTGGCGGACGTTGATGCGGTGCTGATGTATCACCGTGCCGACCAGATAACCCCAGCTGAGCGAATCGCACTGCTGGGGTTTCTCGATCGCGGCGGTGGCGTGGTAGTGCTGCACCACGCACTGGCCAATTACGCCGACTGGGAAACCTGGTGGCGCAACCACGTGGGTGGGCTCTACGCACTGTCCGGCCATCCGGGCCTGCCGCCTTCCCAGTACCTGCATGCTTTTCGCGGTGCTGCCCTGGTGACAACTGAACATCCAGTCACCGCCCGCCAGGGGGCGTTCCTCTATCTTGAGGATGAAGGCTATGACCGGCTCTGGGTATCGGAGCAAGTGACCGTGCTGCTGAGCACCACGGCCTTCGGTTCCGATGGCCGTATCGCCTGGATCGGTCCCTCACCCTCCCAGCGCGTGTTGTATATCCAGCCGGGTCACGATGAACAGACCCTGATCAATCCTCAGTACCAGGCGCTACTGGAGGATGCGCTGCGTTGGAGCGCTCGCTGATAGCCGCGGCAGCCGGGTAGGCTTTTTCTCGCCACCGGCCTGGAAAAATCGACAGTGAACCACTGATCAGGAATTCCCTGTCATACTTAACCGGTCTTTCCCTATCCCCTCAGGAGGGTTTTTCATGATCGGTTATGTCACCCTGGGAACCAATGATTTGGAGCGCGCCTGCGCTTTTTATGACGAGTTGCTCGCCACCATCGGCTGCGGACGAGTGCTTGAAGACGAGAGTTTTGTCGGCTGGGGTGAATCGCTGGCGGAACCGTGTATCTCGGTCACCAAACCCTTCGACGGCAAGCCGGCCACGGTGGGCAATGGCGTGATGGTGGCACTGCGCCTGGAATCACCGGAAGCGGTAGATGCCTTCTATGCCAAGGCCATCGAACTGGGTGCCACAGATGAGGGGCCGGCGGGTCCCCGCGGCGAAGGCTTCTATGCGGGTTACTTCCGCGACCTGGACGGCAACAAACTGAATGCCTTTGTGATGGGTTAGCGCCCAACGGTGCTTCACAGCTGAGGGCTCTCTATAAGCTGAGGGCTCTCTACCCGCTGAGGGCTCTCTACCCGCTGAAGGCTCTCTATCCGCTGAAGGCTCTCTATCGGCTGAGGGCTCTCAGGTTTCGACGAACTCGGTGACTTCCAGGTTGAAACCTGAAATCGCGTTAAAGTGAATCGGTGCCGATAGCAGGCGCATCTTGCATACACCCACCTGCTTGAGTATCTGGCCGCCGGTACCGATCAGTCGGTAAACCCGGTGGCCGTCTTCGCCTGCCGTGGAGGTGGTGACGGGCAGGTCGGGGAACTGCTGTACATCGCTCAGTAGCTGTTCGGTGGATTCATCCTGGGCGATCAGCACGATCACACCCTTGCCTTCCTCTGCCACGCGCTGCAGTGCGCGCCGGTAGCTCCAGCCGGTTTCGCCGCCGGGCAACTGGGTGCCCAGCACGTCCCGCAGGGTATTCAGGGTTTGCACCCGCACCATGACCGGCTCCGCTTCATCGATCTCACCCATTACCAGGGCGTAGTGCAGGCGATCATCGATCAGGTCGAGGAAGGTGTGCAGGGTAAAATCGCCAAACTCGGTGGTGATGGGTTTGCTGTCCTTCAGCTCCACTGACTGCTCGTGCAGGGCGCGGTAGGCGATCAGGTCAGCGATGGTGCCGATCTTTAGATCGTGCTTCTCGGCGAACGCTTCCAGTTCCGGGCGGCGCGCCATGGTGCCGTCTTCATTCATGATCTCGACGATCAGCGACGCCGGGGCGAAGCCCGCCATTCGCGCCAGGTCAGTGCCGGCCTCGGTGTGGCCCGCCCGGCGCAGTACGCCGCCACGCTTGGCTACCAATGGGAAGATATGCCCGGGTTGTTCGATGTCGTCGGGCCTGGCATCGGAGGCGGTAGCGGCGCGTACGGTTTCCGCGCGCTGGGCAGAGCTGATGCCGGGGCCTACCCGGTGGGCCGCGTCGATGGACACGGTGAAGTTGGTTTCGTGCTGTGAGCGGTTGTGGCGCACCATCAGGGGCAGGGCCAGGCGTTGGGCCTGCTCCTCGGTAATGGTCAGGCAGATCAGGCCACAGGCTTCACTGGAGTAGAAGGTGATGGTCTCCGGCGTTACCGCTTCCGCGGCAATGATCAGGTCGCCCTCGTTTTCCCGATCCTCGTCATCCATGAGGATGACCATCTTGCCCTTGCGGATGTCATCGACCAGCTCCGCGACGTTGCTCAATGGCATGGCGTTTACAGCAGCTCGATGGCGACTGCACTGGCCTCGCCACCGCCGATACACAGCGCGGCAACACCCTTGGTCTTGCCGTATTCCTTCAGCGCGTGGGCCAGGCTAACAATGATGCGGGCGCCGGTGGAACCGATGGGGTGGCCCTGGGCGCAGGCACCGCCGTGCACGTTCACCTTGTCGTGATCCAGCCCGATTTCCTGCATGGCCAGCATGGTCACCATGGCAAAGGCCTCGTTGATCTCGTACAGGTCCACCTCGTCCTTGTCCCAACCGGCTTTTTCCAGCACCTTGTGGATGGCGCCAATCGGGGCGATGGTGAATTCACTGGGCTCCTGGGAGTGGCGGCTATGGGCAACGATACGCGCCAGCGGCTTGATGCCGCGGGCTTCGGCTTCGCTCTCGGCCATCAGGACCAGCGCGCTGCCGCCGTCGGAAATAGAGCTGGCATTGGCGGCGGTGATGGTTCCGTCCTTGGCAAAGGCCGCGCGCAGTTGGGGAATCTTGTCGAGATTCGCCTTGTGGGGCTGCTCGTCATCGGTAATTACAGTTTCCCCGGCGCGCGTCTTTACCGTCACTGGCGCGGTCTCCGCGGTGAGCTTGCCACCGTCGATTGCTTTCTGCGCCCGGGTCAGGGACTCCACCGCGAAAGCATCCATCTGCTCGCGGGTCAGGCCGTACTTGTCAGCGGTTTCCTGGGCAAAGGATCCCATGGCGCGGCCGGTGTAGGCGTCTTCCAGTCCGTCCAGGAACATGTGGTCCATGATGGTCTTGTGGCCGGTGCGTACTCCGCCGCGGGCGTTGGGAATCAGGTGGGGCGCGTTGCTCATGCTCTCCATACCGCCGGTGACCACGATCTTGTTGGTGCCGGCCATGATGCTGTCATGGCCACTGATCGTCGCCTGCATGGCGGATGCGCACATCTTGTTAACGGTGACCGCGCCCGTGGATACCGGGATGCCGGCGCCAATGGCGGCCTGGCGCGCGGGAGCCTGTCCCAGCCCGGCCGGCAGCACACAGCCCATGAAAACCTCGTCGATGTCTGCCGGGTCCAGTCCACTGCGCTCCACTGCAGCGGCAATGGCGGTGGCGCCCAGTTCCGGTGCGGACACTTCCGCCAGCTCGCCCTGCAGCCCGCCCATCGGGGTGCGTGCGCCGGCTACGATCACTACTGCTTGCTCGCTCATATCGATTCCATCGTCATGGGGGTTCAAGAGGGCGCCCATTTAGCCACAGGGGCATGCCGCAGACAATATTCCAGATATGAGGGCAATTCGGCGGATTTCAATACGCCGATGTGGCCGCGGCTCAGGCGGGCACCGGCCCGAACAGCTTGCCGCGCACGCTGCTGCGGTAGCGACCGGGTGTCATGCCGGCGTGCTTCTGGAACAGGGTGGTGAAGTAGCTGACGTCGTGGAGGCCGACCCGGTAGGCCACTTCGCCCACCGACAGGTTGGTAGTGCGCAACAGTTCCCGGGCCTCGGCAAGTCGCTGCTGGCGCAGGTACGCCGAGGGTGTCTGTCCGATGGCGGCATTGAAGCGCCGGGTCAGGGTGCGTGGGCTGCAGCGCAGCTCGCCCGCCAATGCCGCCAGGGACATGGGCTGGTGCAGATGCTCCTGCAGGCGCTCCTGGGCCGCCAATACCAGTTCATCGTGATGGGCGCTGTCATCGCTGGACTGGAAGGCGTGGGCGCGAAACGGGCGGCGAATCTCTGGTGAAAACTGGCTCTCGATCTGGCGCGCGATGCGCTGCCCGAACCAGCCTTCCACCAGGTGAATCATCAGGTCCGCCACCGAGTTCACACTACCGGCGCAGTAGATCGAGCCGCTCTGGGTTATCAGGTGCCGGCGCTTGAGCTGCACGGCGGGATAACGCCTGGCGAATTCATCGAAATAGTGCCAGTGAGTGGTGGCAGCGCGATTGTCGAGCAATCCTGATTCCGCAAGCAGGCAGCTGGCAGTACCTACGGTACAAATCACGGTGCCCTGGGCATGCAGGGTCGGCAGCAACCGCAGCAGGGCCGTAGCCTGGCGTAACACCGGGCGCGGATTGCGCCACAACCCGGGTAGCAACAACATGTCACAGGGGCTGATCTCATCGAAGCTGATATCCGGCAGCATCTGCAGGCCGCCGGCGACGGTCACCGGACCTGGACGCTCAGCCGCCAGTTGGAACTGCACGGGGTTGCGGCCCCGGGCGTTGGCGCCGGCGGCATGACCCGCCGCCTGGAGTACATCCATGGGCAACGCGATGCTGGTGGCCAGTGCTCGTGGGTAGAGCGTGGCCACAACGCGGATGGGGCGGGCGGCTGGTGCCTGAATGTCTGGCGGGACAGGCTGTTCAGCCATGTCTGAAATCCCCAATAATGTGACCTATTTGCCATATTGGCTGATGAGCATGCTTTTTACAATGAGCCTACCAGTCACAGGAGATCAGCCGTGCGTTTGCCAGTTATCGTCGGGTTTGGTGGCGTCAATGCCGCCGGGCGCAGTTCTTCCCACCATGCCTACCGGCGCATGGTGATAGAGGCGCTGCCCGAGGCCGTGGCGGAATCCACCTGGCAGGCGTTGGCGGCCCTGACGCAGCGTAGCTACGACGGCAGCTCCGCGGCTCGCGAAGCCCTGGCGTCCGCCACCCTGGTGCGGCGCATTGAAGCCGAGCACTTCGATGTGGATGCCGTGGCCTGGAACCGGCGCATGGTGGCCCACTCCGAAGGCTATCCGATGCAGTTCCGCACCCAGCGCAAGCAGCTGCCGGAGCCCTTGCCCGCCAGCTGGCGCGTTAAAGCCCTGGACGATCTTCACGTCCATGTGGAAATTGACCAGGGCATGATGTTCCTGCTCCCAAGCCAGCGCGAGTCAACGGTGAAAGCGGCGGGGCAGTTACCCAGTGGATTTGACCCGGCGGCTCTGTACAGCGCCCGCAGCCATCCCCGGGGCCTGCAGATGACAGTGTTTGCCGCCTCCGATGCACTCGGCAGCTCCGGCCTGGACTGGGACAGGGTTCGACAGCTTGTACCGGTTGACCAGGTGTCCGTATACGCGGGCAGCGGCATGAGCCAGCTCGACGGGTACAGCAATGGTGGCCTGCTCAAGGCGCGTTACAACGGCCGCAAGGTCACCTCGAAGTATTGCCCGTTCGGCTTTGCGGAAATGCCGGCGGACTTTATCAATGCCTACGTGCTCGGCAGCCTCGGCAGCACGGGCACCAATATGGGCGCCTGTGCTTCCTTCCTCTATAACCTGCGCCAGGCGGTGCAGGACATCCAGTCCGGGCGCAGCAGGATCGCGCTGGTGGGCTCGTCAGAGGCGCCGATTACGCCAGAGGTTATGGACGGCTACGCTGCCATGGGCGCTCTGGCCAGCGATCGTGAACTGCGCGCCCTGGATGGCCTTAACGACGACGTCGAGCCCGATCACCGGCGTGCCTGCCGGCCATTCTCCAGCAATTGTGGTTTCACTATTGCCGAGTCCGCACAGCTGGTGGTGCTGTGCGACGATGAGTTGGCCCTGGAACTGGGCGCGCAGGTTCACGGTGCCGTCACCGATGTGTTCGTCAATGCCGACGGTCACAAGAAATCGATTTCTGCGCCGGGCGTCGGCAACTACATCACCGTCGCCAAGGCGCTGGCGGCCGCGCGTAACCTGGTGGGTGACGCGCGGCTGCGCAGTGGTGGATTCGTGCAGGCCCACGGCACCGGCACACCCCAGAACCGGGTGACCGAATCGCACATTCTTAACGAGGCCGCCCGCGAATTTGGCATCGAGGCCTGGCCGGTGGTGGCGGTCAAGGCCTACCTGGGCCACTCAATTGGCTGCGCGGGTGGTGACCAGCTGGTGAATACCCTGGGTATATGGCAATACGGACAGCTACCGGGCATTGCCACCATCGACCATGTGGCAGACGACGTCCATGCCAGCCACCTGGACATCTCGCCCGCGCACCGGGCACTGGAGGGTGAAGCCAGCTATGCGCTGATCAACGCCAAGGGATTCGGCGGCAACAACGCCACTGCGACGGTACTTTCACCGTCGCGCACCCGCGAGATGCTGGAGCAGCGCCATGGCAAGGGTGCGATCAAGGATTGGCAGCAGGCGGGTGAAGTGGTTCTAACCAGGGCGGAAGAGTTCGAAAGCGCCTGCCTGTCCGGCGCGTTTCGTCCAACTTACAAATTTGATCACCAGGTACTTAGCCCGGAGCAGGTGGCGCTGTCCGCAGATCGCGTCGCCCTGGGTGACGAGGTGCTGGACCTGAACCTCGAGAATCCCTACCAGGATATGTGCTGATGGCTCTTTATGGGCTGAAGGCTCTCTATGGGCTGACGGCTCTCTATGGGCTCAAGGCTCCTGTGGCGCCCACCAGGCGCAGGCACTAGAATGAAAAATGAGTAAGGACTAAGGGGGAGTGGTCCGGTCACCTGATGCGAAAGTTCATACGTCATCCCAACTGTATTCCCATTAATATCGCCGTCGCTGAAACAACGGACGAGGAGACTCACGCCGGGGTCCATCTGATCAATGTCTCTTCCGGCGGCCTGGCCTTCACCCTGCTGCACCCGGTGACCACCGGTGCCCGTCTCACCATTTCCCTGCCCCAGGTATGGCCGGACTATTCCGCCAGCGGCACCGTGGTGTGGTGCCGGGAGGCCAATGCCGGCTACGAGGCCGGTGTGCAGTTCGACCAGCCGAACGAGGCATTCAAGGCACGCATGGTCGCCCAGTTCTGCCAGATCGAGGATTACCGTCGCGAAATGCGCGAACGCGAGGGCCGCGCCCTGAGCAGTGAGGAAGCGGCCCAGGAGTGGATCGTGCGCTACGCCGAGGATTTTGCCGATAGCATCGGTATGCACTGAGTTTGCCCCGGCATTTCACCACACGACTGGCCGTTCCAGGCCTGGATGTCCCGCTGGACATGGCCCTTCACGACCAGCGCGACCGCTATGTCAGCGCCACCCTGCGCGAGCGGGGTATCTGGGAACCCTTCGAAACCGCATTGCTGCTGGCAGCGGTATCACCCGGAGACCGGGTGCTCGATGCCGGTGCCAACATCGGTTACTTCACACTGTTGGCCGCCGCGCGGGTGGGTAGCTCCGGTCGCGTGTACGCCTTTGAACCTGAGCCGGCTAACTACCGGCTGCTGACCCACAACGTGGCGCTCAACGGATTCGAGGACCGGGTGAGCTGCTGCGAGGCTGCGCTGTCGGAGTCGGCAGGCAGCGCGCAGCTTTTTCTCAGCGAGGACAATCTCGGCGACCATCAGCTGGACCCGGATGAGGGCGGCCGCAGTTCGGTAACGGTCGCGTTGGAGCAGGGTAGTGCCTGGTTTAGCGGCCGTGAAACCGCGCTCGACTTCGTCAAGGTCGACACCCAGGGTGCCGAGCATGCGGTGATCAACGGCCTGTTGCCGATGCTGCGGGCCAGTGGGAAGGACCTGCGCATCCTGCTGGAGCTGACACCGCGCTCCCTGCGCAACGCGGGCACCAGTGGTGCTGCGTTGATCGAAACGCTGGCCAGCCTGGCGTTGCCTTTTCATATTGTCGACCACGTGGAGCACCGGCTGGTGGCTACCGATGCCGCCGCGCTGGCGACCTGGTGCAACAACGTAGACAGGGTGCCGGATGACGCCGGTTTCATGAACATCTTGCTGGGGCGCGCGCTATAATTTTGCCCATGAACGAGACCATTGAGCAGCTTCTCTCCCGCAATTCCGCCCCGAAACTCACCGCACCCGGCCCGGATGCGGCCAGCCTTGAGCTCATGTTCAGGGCCGCGCTGCGCGCGCCGGACCACGCCTGGTTACAGCCCTGGCGATTCCTGACCCTGGAAGGCGAGGCGCGCGAGCGGCTCGGTGAGGTGTTTCTTGAATCCCGGCTGCAGGAAGACCCGGGCATCGACGATACAGCCAGGGAAAGAGCGCTTTCGGCGCCGCTGCGCGCACCCCTGCTGGTGGTAGTGATCTGCCGCTACACCGAGCACCCCAAAGTACCTCGCCAGGAGCAGGTGATCTCTGCCGGCTGCGCCGCTCACGCGCTGCTGCTGGCAGCGGAGGCGCAGGGCTACGCGGGCATCTGGCGCACCGGCAGCTACACGGAAGACCCGCTGGTTGCCCATGAACTGGGCCTGGAATCCAACGAGTCCATTGTCGGCTTCCTGTATTTTGGCAGCCGCGAAGGGCGAGCCAAGCCATTGCCTGAACGCAGGGTCGAGGATTTTGTAAAGGCGTGGTCGGCCTGAGACCACTCGCCACCGTCGCTGTGCTGTTTGTTATCTCACTGCTGGCAGGTGAGCAAGCCAGCGCAACAGCCGACTGTGAGCACTACAACCGGCTCAACAACCTGTACTGGGGCGACCTGCATGTGCACACCCGCTACAGCCTCGACGCCAGTACCCAGGACACCCGCACCACGCCCACCCAGGCCTATGCTTTTGCCCGCGGCGCGCCGCTCGCCATCCAGCCTTGGGTTGACGGTATCGCCCAGCGCCGCCTGCAGCTGAAGCGGCCACTGGATTTCGCCGCGGTGACGGATCACGCCGAGTTACTGGGTGAGGTCGCGCTGTGCACGGACCCGGAAAGCTTCGCCCACGGCAGTCTTTATTGCCGCACCTTCCGCAACTTTCCACGCGCCGCGTTTTTTATGTTCAACACCAAAGCAGCGACGGGTGGAAGGCTCGGTTTGTGTGGCGAGGATGGCGAGCGCTGCCGCGATGCCGCCCGCGAGCCCTGGGCGGATATCCAGGCCGCCGCGCGTGCCGCCAATGACGAGGGTGCGGGCTGCAGCTTTACCAGCTTCGTGGCCTACGAGTGGACCGGCGCGTCAGAGAACCTCGCCAACCTGCACCGCAACGTGATTTTTCGCAATGCCACAGTGCCCGCCGTACCCCACAGCTTTGTCGACGGCGATGGCACGGTCGAGAGCCTGTTTCGTGCCCTGGAACAGGATTGCCTGCAGGCGGAGGGTGACTGCGACGCGCTGGTGATCCCGCACAACAGCAACCTCAGCGACGGCGATATGTTCCCCAGCCCCGGCCGCACCCTCATGACCGCGGAACTGGCACAGCGGCGCCAGCGCTTTGAAACCCTGATGGAGGTGTACCAGCACAAGGGCGCCAGCGAGTGCTTTTTTGAGGCCGGCGTCACCGAAGACGAACTGTGTGCCTTCGAACAGCTGCCCTACGCCAGTTTCAGCGGCAAGTTTGTTGGCTGGATGAGCGAACCCGTCTCAGCAGAAGCCGGTTTCGCCCGCTCCGTGCTGCGTGACGGCCTGGCGTATGCCGGTCGCCTGGCCGCCAACCCTTATGAGCTCGGTTTCATTGGCAGTACGGATACCCATCTCGGCGCGCCTGGAGCGGTCAGCGAGACGGACTATGCCGGCCATGGCGGTGCCGGTGCGCCCGCTTCCGGTGACAATGTGGGTGGGCTGGTGGATGACCTGGAGTTCAACCCCGGCGGGCTGGCCGCTGTATGGGCGCCGCAGAACCGTCGCGACGACCTGTTCGATGCCCTGCGCCGACGGGAGGTCTATGCCAGCAGCGGCCCGCGGATTACCTTGCGTCTGTTCGCCGGCGAAAACCTGCCCGCTGATCTCTGCGAAGCCACCGATTTTGCCGCGCAGGGATACAGTAGCGGCGTGCCCATGGGTTCGGTATTGAAGTCTGGGAAGCGTCTGCGGATTGCGGTGGCGGCGGCCGCCGACCCCGGCACTGCTTTGACGCCGGGGCTCGACCTGCAGCGCCTGCAGATCATCAAGGGCTGGATCGATGAAAACGGCGCCGCACGTGAACAGGTTTTCGATATCGCGGGAGACCCGGACAATGGCGCCGGTGTGGACATCGCCAGTTGTCGCACACACGGAGCGGGTTATGCCCAGCTCTGCACCGTGTGGCAGGACCCGGACTTCTCAAGCGGTACCGCCAGCTACTATTATGCGCGGGCGGTAGAGAACCCGAGCTGTCGCTGGAGCCAGCGAATCTGTGTGGCCAACGGCGTAAACTGCGCCGACGCCTCCAGCATGGTGGATGGACTGGAAGCCTGTTGCAGTGTCGAGCACCGGCCGGTGATCCAGGAGCGCGCCGTGTCCTCACCGGTATGGCACTACCCGCAATAGCACACTAATGAATCACCCTGGCTGACGAGAGTTCCGCGCCCGTGAACCGCCCCTGGCTACATTTCCTGATTATCGGTACTGCGCTGTTCGTGTTGCAGCAGACCCTGTATCCACCGGCCCGCCCCAGTGTTGGCCCGCTGCCAGCCGAGCGGCTGGAGTCACTGCGCCGCCAGTGGTATGTCACCACCGGCCGTATGCCCACTGAACCTCAGATGAACGCGATGGTCGCTGCCGAGCTGGACCGGGACATCCTGTTTCGCGAGGCGTTGGATGCCCGGGTGCACGAGATCGACCCGATCGTCCAGCAACGACTGGTGCGCAATATGCGCTTCCTGCAACTCGACCAGGGCCGCGAAGATGATGACTTATTCCGGGAGGCTCTGCGCATGGAGTTGCACCTCGGTGACGAGGTGGTCAAGCGGCGGCTGGTACAGGTGATGGAAGAAGTGCTGCTGGCCCAGTCACCGCCGCCTGCCCCCAGTGATGCGGAACTGCAGGACAGTTTTGAGCAGCGGCGCGAAGAGCTGATGCGGCCGCCGCGCTACAGCCTGCAGCAGGTATATCTGTCGCGGGAGCGCGAAGATGAAGCCGAAACCCTGCTGGCGAAACTCCTGGAAGAGGGCCTGACGCCGGCGCAGGCGCTGGAATACAGTTCGCCATTCCTGCCGGGCTACCGCTTTCCTGCCAGCACTCCCGCCCAGCTCGCGCGCCAGTTCGGGGCAGCCTTTGTCTTGAACCTGGAGCGCAGCAAGCCGGAACCGGGCCAATGGGTAGGCCCGGTGGCTTCCACCTATGGCGTACACCTGGTCTGGGTCGATGCTATCGAGCCCGGTCGCGAGGCGGAGTTGGCGGAGGTCAGGCAACAACTGCTGCGCGACCTTGAGCTCGAGAAACGCCGGGAAACCCTGGCCGCCATGCTCGGCAAAGTGCGTGAGAACTACGAGGTGCTGCTGTGATGCGTTGGTGCCTGTCCCTGGTCTTGCTGCTCGCCGCCGCCCAGGCCGATGCCCACCGGTTTGCGCCGTCGCTGCTGCGCATGTTTGAAGTGGCGGACGGGCAGTACCAGGTGATCTGGAAAACCCCCGCGCAACGGGTGAGCAGTGTGCCGTTGACCCCACGTTTACCCGCGCGCTGCGAGGGTGGCCCGGACGCGCCGGGGGACCTGGTCGGTACCGGGGTGGTTAGTAGCTGGAGAATAGCCTGCGATGGCAGCCTGGTGGGCGAGACCGTGTCAGTATTGGGCCTGGCCGAGAATAGCGCCTCGGTGCTGTTCTCCCTGGAGACCCGGGGCGGCTACTACTACCAGTCGTTGCTCAGTGGTGACCAGCCGGCCTTTACCGTGCCCACAGAGCCGACCGCGGTCGAGGTCATGCGTGAGTACACCTGGCTGGGCGCGGAACACATCTGGGGGGGCATCGACCACCTGTTGTTCGTGTTCGGCCTGTTGCTACTGGTGGGCTGGGGCAAGCGCCTGATCTGGACAGTCACGGCCTTCACCGTGGGGCACAGTATTACCCTGTCACTGGTGACGCTGGGCGTGTTCGAATACCCGGTAGCGCTGGTGGAATTCATGATCGCGCTGAGCATCTTCGTGCTGGCGCTGGAACTGGCCCGCAAACAGGGCGCCGGCCTGTTTCGTCGTCACCCCTGGTGGCTGGCCGGTGGCTTCGGGCTGCTGCACGGCATGGGCTTTGCCGGTGCCCTGGCGGAAGTCGGCCTGCCCCAGTCAGAGCTGCCGCTGGCGCTATTGTTCTTCAATATCGGTATCGAGCTGGGCCAACTCGCCTTTATCGCAGTGATCGCTGCTGTAGGTGCGGTGCTGGCACGCCTGCCAGCAGCAGAATTGCCGGCTTGGCGCGCCGTGCCCGTATATATCCTGGGCTCGCTCTCCGCCATGTGGTGCATCGAGCGCGCCCTGGAAGTGGTTTGAGGCCGCGCTTCAGGTCGGAGGCGGTCCCGGGTATTTGTCCATCGGGATGAACGGGTGGAAGGCCAGCTGGATGCCTTCCTCAATAAAACCTGTGCTCTCGAGGATGCTACGACGCCGCACGTAGCGGCCAGAACTTGACCGGGTGTCGATGGCCTGTGTGGTGTCCAGTCCACCGATGCTGGTAAAGACCCGCTTGAGTTCCATGTCGTAGATACTGACCCACAGAGAGGCCACCGAGAGCGGCTGTGCCCAGTTGAAGTCTGCGGAGACGCCGTCACCGGGCCCCTGCAGGGTCGGCTTGCGGGTCACGCCGTGCCAGCGTGCAAAGTGTTGCAAGCCCGGGGAAAACTGGGATTCCTGCTCTATCAGGTCGGTAAACACAATGCCGTCGATGTTCTCTTTCTCAGCCAACGCGTCACGCACGTCAATCAGGGCAAGGGCAAAGGACTTGCGGTTGACCTCGCCGGTGGCCGGGTCGAACACATTGCCGTAGGCGCGCACCGCGCGGCGCCATTCCTGCTCGAAGGTGCGAGCGGGAATCACTTCGATGCCATTGGCTTCAAGGTATTTCTCGACCATCTTGTCGATGCGGGCCTCATGTTCCTGCAGGTAGCGACGCGACAAGCGGTCGATATTCACATGCGAGATTACCACCCGTTTGATGGGGTTCTGTGCCAGGCGTTCCTCGTCGATTTCGTAGGGGAACGCGGTGAGATTAACGGTCGGCGCGGAGGAGCAGGCGGCCAGCAGGCCAAGCAGCGCGGTACACAGTAGGCGAATCATGACGGTCCTCAAATTTCGGTCGCGCTCATGTTAACAAACTGCACCATCGGCGGGCACTGCTTCTCAGGGTTTGACAGCGCCTTGCCGCCAGTGGAATGGTGGCCGGGAACACCCAGCCGGCAGGCAGCCAACCAGCATGAAAATCGATGGACCCTTGTACGCGCAACTGGCCGAGGCGGGCAGTGAAGCACAGCGCCTTGAGGCCATGGGCTATGACGGGGTGTATACCCTGGAGGGCCCGTCGGACCCCTTTCTGCCGCTGGCTATCGCCTCACAGCAGTGCCCGGGGCTGGAGGTCGCCACCGCCATCGCCGTGGCATTTCCCCGCAACCCGGCGCATATCGCCTACCAGGCCTGGGACCTGCAGCGCCTGTCTGGGGGCGGTTTCAGGCTCGGCCTGGGATCCCAGGTGCGCGCCCATATCGAAAAACGCTTTGGCGTGGGCTTCAACCCGCCCGCGGCGCGCATGGCGGAGTACATTCGCGCGGTGAGGGCGCACTTCGCCTGCTGGCAGGACGGCGCAGACCTGCATTTCGAAGGCGAGTATTTTCGCCACACGCTGATGACGCCGATGTTCAACCCCGGCCCGCTGGAGGCTGGCCCGCCACCCATTTACCTCGGCGCAGTGGGCCCGCGCATGACCGAAGTGGCGGGGCAGGTGGCAGACGGGCTGATAGTGCATCCTTTTCACACCCAGCCCTTCCTCCGTCAGCAGCAGTTGCCGGCGCTGGCCCGTGGCCTGGAGGCGGCAGGACGCGAACCGGATGCCTGCGCGCTGCAGGTGTCGGCGATCTGCGTGACCGGTAATACCGAGGAGGAATACCAGGCGGCGGACACCAGCGTACGCAGCCTGCTGGCGTTTTACGGCTCCACACCCGCCTACCGGCCCGCCCTGGAGGCCATTGGCCAGGAGGCCCTGCAGCCGGAGCTCAATCGCCTGTCGAAGCAGGGACGCTGGGATGAGATGACGGCGCTGGTGGATGATTCCCTGCTCGCCGCCTTTGCTGTCTGCGGTGAGCCCGCTACCATAGCGCCCGGGCTCGAGGCCCGCTATGGTGACATTGCCCAGCGGCTCGGCATCTATGCGCCGTACAGCCTCCCGGACCAGACCTGGCGGGACATCATCGCTGAACTCAAGGACGATCGAACCGAGAGCGGCAGCAATCCATCCACACAGTAAGGAACAGCGAGTGAGCGATATCCCCAAGGGCTACAAGACACTCACCGGCATCAGTCCGGCCGAGGACTATATGGGCCCGTTTTACTACCGCAAGAGGGAGCAGGGGCTGGCGATGGGCTTCCGCGCCAGGACGGAAAACTGCAACGGCATCGGTACCGTGCATGGCGGCGTGCTGATGGCCTTTGCAGACTTCGCCGTCACCATGCTGGCGCTCTCGGGTGTGAAGGAGAACTGCACCACCATCAGCTTCAGCAGCGATTTCATCTCCGCTGCAAAAAACGGGGACTGGGTAGAGGCGAGCGGTGAAGTGGTCCGACGCACCGGCTCCATGACCTTCGTCTCTGGCCGCTTGTTTGTCGGCGACAACGTGGTGCTGACCTTCCAGGCAGTGGTCAAGCGCCTCAAGAAACCGGGCGCATGACATTCAGCCTTGTTGATGTGCTGTTCCTGTTTGGGCTCTGCGGGGTAGCCGGCTATATATACCAGTCGATAAGGGTGCGTGAGCTGGCGCTGGTAGCCGCCAGGCGTGCCTGCCGCGATGCCGGCGTGCAGTTGCTCGATGAGACTGTCAGTATCCAGCGCCTGTCTGCGAGCCGCGATTCGGAAGGCCGCTGGCGCCTGTGGCGCCAGTACCGCTTTGAATACAGTATCGACGGCGTAGAGCGCGAGCGCGGGCACATCATTATGCTGGGCAACCGCCTGCAGGCCGTGGTCATCGCCGAGCGCCCGCCGCCGGTGGATTCAACGGGCAGTCTTCACTGACCCAGCCACGCAGCCAGCAGCAGCCGCAAACCCAACAACAACAGGATCACGCCAAACACACGATCGATGGTGCGCCTGGCCCCCTGTAGCCGGGGCAACAGCTTTGGGTTACCCAGCAGGCTCGCCACCAGGCAGTACCAGGACGCATCCGTGGTGCCGATCAACAGCACCATCCCCACGCGCTCCCCGAGGCCAGCCTCCGGATCGAGGAACTGGCTGAACAGGGCGATAAAGAACACCGCGATCTTGGGATTGAACAGCGCGACGGAAAACCCGTGTACCAGCGGGTTACCTGCCTCACCCGTGGCCTCTGATGCTTCCTCCGCGGCAGCAGGGCTGCGCAGGGACTGGATGCCGAGGTAAGCAAGAAAGGCAGCACCCGCCCACTGCAGACCCTGGAAGAGCAGGGGAGACGTGGTGATCAACAGGCCCAGGCCTGAGACCACGGCCACCGCGTACACGGCGACACCCACCCCGTGGGCCAGCCCGGCCTGGATGCCGGCCGAGGCGCCGCCGGCCAGGGTGTGCCGCACCACGACCGCGAGACTCGGCCCGGGCGACATAGCGCCCAGCACGCAGATGCTGGCCAGTGACAGCCACTCCAAAACACTCATCGAGCCGGCTCCGTCTTTTCGGTGACAACACAATTGCCTGGAGACCTATAGGGAAACTGAGCGAATTGGTTGTCCACAGAAACTGTGGATAAGTCAGTGGGTAAAGTGTTTAACAGGCCTTTCATCCCAGTAGTTGTGGTCATTGTGACAGATTGATTAAAAAGTGTTCAATGCGACAAAGCGTATATAAATCAATTAGATAAGCTATTTTTATGAGGCCAAATATTTAAAGTGCTGCGTAAGTATGTGAAATAATCTTTACCGAAAAAAAATGTGAATAACCTGACGAACTGTGCTATGCACCCAGCACTTTTTTGCCAACTGGCCAAGCTGGGCGCCAACTTTCACTCCTCACCGTGATAAACGCGACCACAGCTACACGTTTTCCATTTTTCGAGGATGGAGCACTGAGACAAGTCCGGCGCCAGCTTTTCCCAAGCCCATCTCGCGACAATCCCATCAGCGGAAATTGCCAGCCTTCGACGAATTTTGGGATGTGGTGATCCGGTCAGTCGCACAGTGCCTTGTAAGCGGGATTCACGTCCGTAAAGTCCAGACCCCAGGTACCCTTTGTATCCCTCCCACCTGACAGTTGGCTGCGATCATACTCATGGTCTCTATTGAAGCGAGGTCAGCCGTGAGGCTCAGGCACTGTATGAGGGCCGTGAGCGGCCTCCAAATGAAACTCCCTGGAAATCTCCACAGACCAGTAAATAGCTGCCGTCGAAGCAGTCAGTCTAGCCCCAAAACCCCTTTAAATTAAGGCTCCGGAGCGCCTATGCCCGCGCTTCAAAAAAAACCGCCAAGTGTTTGACAGCATAGGTGAAATCTCTATAATGCGCGGTCTCGGAAACGGGGGTGGTTAGCTCAGCTGGGAGAGCATCTGCCTTACAAGCAGAGGGTCGGCGGTTCGATCCCGTCACCACCCACCACTTCCGGACTTCTTGATACTGCGTTCAGGCTTCAGCCTTCCACCCACGCACCGTCAAGAGGCAACACACTCGGGCGCCGTCCCCTGTGTCACTACCGTTGGACCGGTAGTTCAGTTGGTTAGAATGCCGGCCTGTCACGCCGGAGGTCGCGGGTTCGAGTCCCGTCCGGTCCGCCATCCCACTTCTACCTGCAATCTCTACTTTGCTGTAAAGCCTCCTGAGTGAGTTCGGCTGCCTGATTCGCGGGTTGCTCTATCCACGCTTTGAGTTAGAACAGGCAAGGGCTCTGAACTCTTGTCCACAGACAGCCCTGGCCATTCCCCAATGGCTGAAAAAGCTTGCAAGAGCTTCGTCCTACGTCATCATTGTCACGTACGGTAAGCCGCAAACGATGCTCAGCAGGAGCCTTCCTATGATCTTGAAATCAATTGCACCCGCTGTTCTGGGTCTCATTGTGGCCGGCCCGGTGGCGGCGGCTGATCCCGATATTGATCCCGGCCTGTGGGAGACCACGAGCACTGTGACGATTAAATCGGCGCAGTTTTCGATGCCGCCACGTACGGATACCAGAAGTGAATGTGTGACGGCAGAAAAGATCACCGAGGGGCAGGCATTCCTCGAGCAGGATGGCGAGTGCACCTTTGAGAGAAAGGAGCTGCGTGACGACGGCATGGATTACACGATGACCTGCGAGGGCGGGGAAGAAGGCGCTATCACCATGAATGCCTCGATGAAGTTCAACGGAGGCTCAATGACAGGCACCATTGACGGCACTATGCAGTCGCCCCTGGGGGAGATGAGCATGAATATTGAAATGTCGGGGCGGCGGACGGGTAGCTGCGCATCGTGAGGCACCTGGTTGAACTCTTCACTACTGGTTGAAACCCTGCGGGCCCAGGAACATGGGCTCCTGCGGTTTCTTTCGAAACGGCTGGGCTGCAAAGACGCGGCACAGGATGTGCTGCAGATGGTCTCCGAGCAGCTGCTCAACGCGCAGCACATCAGTGTCGTGGATAACCCGAAAGCCTATGTCTATCGCGCCGCCTCCAACATGGCCAATTCCTATGATCGCGCGGCGCTGGCGCGCAGGACCTATGAGTCGCGCTCCGTGGCCAGCGCCGAGTTGGAAGGCGAGACCGGTCCGGAGGGCGCCGCAGAAGCGCATGAATTGTTGGCGGTAGTCGAAGCTGCGCTAGGCGAACTGCCGCTGCTTACCCAGCGGATGTTCCTGGCGTTTCGGATCGACGGCATGCGTCAAAAGGATATCGCCGATCAGTTTGGGGTCAGCCTGTCTACGGTCGAGAAGCGAATAGCGGCGGCCACACTCCACTGCCATCGCCGGCTCCAGTCCGGTGATCACCCACCGCAGCGGGGACGACCTGTGCCTGGCAATGACAAGTCCGGGCGGAGGTAGAAAGCGGCATGACTGTGCAAGACTCTGTTTCTACCCAAGATGAGCAGTTGAACGAGGAGGCGCTGCTGCTGCTCGTAGCAACGGCGGAGCTTCCCGAATTCACACGCCGGCAACGCTTGCAGGCGTGGCAGGAGCGTTCGCCGCAACATCGCAGTGCTCTCGCGCAGGCTCGAGAAGAATGGGAACTGTTTGGCGCAGTGCGTGAACGCCCGCTCGGCAGGGCGGACAATGCCCGCCTCGGCGCCCAGGTCGTTGTTGCCAATGCGATGGAACACCCGCTGCGCACAGGTGGCGTGGGCACAGCGGTTGTGGCTCTCCTCGTTTGGTTGCTGGCGACCACCCTGCAGGAATCGCCGGCGTTGGATGTGCCATCGATCGCTTCCAGTGAGGAGATTCCATCTGAGGCAGAGGGTGGCCCCTCGCGCAGCTACCGGACCGAGCGTGGCGAGCAGCTTGAGATTCCGCTTCCCGATGGCTCTATGGTGTGGATGAACTGGAACACGGAAGTGCGGATTCTCGAGAAAGAGCATGAGATTCGTGTGGACGTGCAAATCGGGGATGTACTGTTTTCTGTCGCCGGCGACCAGGAGAGGCCATTGGTGGTGCATGCGGGACAGACCTTTACCTACCCGACGGATACCGAATTCGCGATTCACAGCCACGGGCAGGATGATGCATTTTTCCAGGTGAAGAAGGGCGTGCTGAGGATTGCCAGTCCGCAGCAGGACGGCCAGCAGCGACTGGGCGCGGCGCAGCAGACGTTCTACCTGAACGGCGTTGGCGGCAGTCCGAGTGAGACCAGCCCGAAGAGTATTGCCGCCTGGCGCCGTGGCGAACTGGTGTTCGACGAGCGCCCGCTCGAAGAAACCCTCTGGGAGCTCGGTCACTTCACGGAGCAGCCGCTGCGCGTTGGACAGATTCTCGACGCGACAACTGAAATCACCGCGACTTTCGCTCTCAACGAGGCGGATGCGGCGTTACTGCAACTGGCAGACGCCCATGGGCTGGAGCTTATAGCAGACGGCGCTGAAGCCATACTCGTTCAGTCGATCGATGGCAGGCGGCGCTGATGAACGCCGGGGTGGAGGTCACGCCGCGAAATCCCCGAAAAGCTGGCTCATTGCCTAGCGGGCACGCAACCTGAAGCGATGGGCCTCGCTGTCAAAGCTAACGTCGTTGCTGTCAAAAGCCTGGGCTATGACGCCTGAGGCGATAAGCTCACCGGGGGTGCCGTGTGCAAGCTGACCGTCACCCACCACCCAGAGGTACTGCGCCAGCTCGAGGCTGAGCTCGAGATCGTGACTCGATAGGACAACGATTTTGTTTGCTTCGAGCGCATGGCGCCGCAGCAGTGCCATTATCTCGACGCGTCCGGGCAAATCCAGAAAGGCAGTGATCTCATCGAGCACCATCACGGTAGCTGTCTGCGCCAGGGCGCGAGCGATCATTACCCGTTGTCGCTCCCCATCCGACAGACTGTCGAATGCCGTGGGCGCGAACTGAGTCGCATTGGCGTGCTGCAGCGCCTCGTCGATTGCGATGCGATCTTCCTCTGTGAGCTTGCCTCGCCAACCGGTGTAAGGGTGGCGCCCCAGGGTGACAACGTCGAGAGCGCGCATACCCGGGCTGGACACCTTTTCCGTTGTGACCACAGAGATGGCATGCGAGCGTTCACGCGCGTTCATGTCTCCAACATTGAGCCCGTCCAGCGTGACGCGCCCGTCGAGTGATGTTTGCAGCCCCGCAATTGTCCGCAGCAGGGTAGATTTGCCCGCGCCGTTGCGGCCGATTACGCAGACAAATGCACCGGCGGGGAGTTGCAGTGACGCTGCTCCAACGACGACTCCACGTGGGCCCGGGTAGCCCGATACGAGTTTTTCGAGGGCAAGCATCAGGCGCTACCTCTGAGCGAAGGACTTAGCAGCAGGAGGCTGATCACAACGGGGGCACCCACCAGCGCGAGGATGGCGTTCAGGTGCAGAAAGTGCTGCTCCCAGGGGAGGTGCACGACCGTGTCTGCGCTGACTGCAAGCAGGGCGCCGCTGAGAGCGGCCAGGGGGATCAATGGCAGAATCTGCGACGTTCGCGCTATCGCCCGGGCAAAATGCGGGACGATTAGGCCAATAAACGTCACTGGCCCGCAATAGGCAGTCACGGGCGCCACCAGCATGACCACGGCGCCCAGGGTTAACAGCCGCAGGCGCCGAACGTCTGTTCCCAGGCTGCGCGCGTAGGTTTCGCCGAGCAGCATCGCGCTCAGTCCCTTGGAACTCGCCACCGCAATGATCAAGCCGATGACAATTGGGATCGTCATGAACCCCAGGTCGTCAAAGGTCGTAGCGGCAAAAGTCCCATCGTTCCAACCGGAATAGACGCGGCCGCCGAGACGGTTTGCAAAGTGAATCACCACGCTGACCAGACCCTGTACGGTGAAACCAAGCATCAGCCCGACCACCAGCAGGGTGATGTTGCCGACGCGGTGGGAGAGGGCCACCATGGCGACGGCGAACACGGCGACGCCAGTGATGGCGCCCGCCGAGAGGCCGATACCCTTGAACGCAGTCAGAAAGGCGATGGCCGCGGGTCCTGCGAATGCTGCAGCGGTGACAATCATGGCGACCCCCAGCTGGCCTCCCGCTAATAGACCCAGGGACCAGGCGTCTGCCATCGGGTTTCGGAACAGTGCCTGCATCAGCACACCTGATACACCAAGCGCGGCCCCCGCCACGAGCCCGGTCATTACCCGGGGCAGCCGGATATCACGCACGATTTGTGCAGCGACGGGATCGCTCTGCGGGTAGAACAGCCCGTTCCAGAGCTGGTCCCAGTTGAGGGACACCTGGCCATAAGCTATGGTAAATAGTGCGACGCTGGCGATTGCAAGACTGAACCCCACCAGGGCGGCGGTAGTCGCGTGATCCGAGTCTCTCCATCCTGTATCGGGGCTGGCGGTCATGAGCGCGGTGTCTCCTCATCGGGTTGTACATAGGTGTACTCGCCGTTGTGAAGGTCCGGGTGAAGCATGCCCATCAGATCGTGAAGAAGCAGGTCCGGGCGGATAACGCCGGTTTCGTAAATGTCGAAGGCGTCAGCCTCCGGCTTGTTCGAACCATCGGAAGCGAACAGGCAACCCTCTCGCCATGCCTTGAAGTGCTGCAAATAGTCGGTGTCTTGAAACGGCCTTGAATGTGAGTCCCGGATGATCCAGCAGTCGATGTCCCGGGCCTGCTCCAGCAATTTTTCGGAACCGACGCGCATGAAGTCGTCGAGGCGCGTATCGTCCGGTAGCGCCATGGGGTTCACGCCGCCCGCATCCACCAGCAGCTGGTTTTCGGCATTGCGCACAGTCACCATCCAGCGACCGCCACCTGCGAACCAGGCGCTAATCACTGACCGCGGGGGGCGGTCGGCTATCATCGCCTTGAGTTCGGTGACGCGTTCGGCGACCGCGGTGACAAAAGCCTCCGCTTCTTCATCGCGACCGGTGATCATGCCGAACAGGCGCACGTAGTCCAGCGGGCCCATGTAGCTGGTTTCGGCCTCCAGAAAGATCGGCACGACCGGGACGCCTAGTGCCTTGATGCGGTCGTAGTGCTCGGCATGGCCCAGATCGCCCAGCACCATAAAAAAGGCATCCGGCTGTGCGCCGACCAGCGGGGCGATCGAGGGGGGTGAGTGCCAACCGTAGCCGATCTGCGCCACCTCTCCGCTGCGGGCTTTCTCTCGGATGTTATCGTCGTAGCTCTTTACTCCGCCGACTGCCACCAGCCGGTCGTCAATGCCCAACTGGGTGAGGATGGCTTCGAGATAGCCGTAGTTGACTGCGATTCTCTGCGCCGGCGTGCGAATGAGCACTGCGCCCTCCAGGTCCCCGGTTAGCGATGGTGCATCAGCCTCTTTGGGTGCCAGTACGATCCGCGCGTGTTGATCGGCGCCTTTGGCATCGCCACCCCAGCTGACCACCGGCGCCTTGAGGTCTACGATGCGATAGCCATCACGCGAGTAGACCTTGAATGTCTCGGCGTAGGGCATGGCGATTGGGGTGGCACCTTGCGGTGCGGTATTGCTGGCAGCGGTTGCTGTTCCAGGAGACTCGCCGCCTCCGCAGCCAAGCAGCGCGAGAAAGATTGGAAAACAGGCCAGGTAGCGGATCATCAGAATCTCCCGGTAATTGCCAACCGGACCTGCCGCGGAGGGCCGGGGATTGCGTAGGTGGGGGAATTACGGTTTCCGAAGTACGAGTAGTAGTCTTCATCCAGCGCATTCATCAGCGTCAGTTCTACGGCGTAACCGCGCATCAGTTCCGGCTCAAGCCGCGCGCTCAGCGTCAGCAGGGAATACTCACCATCCTCGAATGCATTGTCCACGGTGTAAAAGTAGTCTGTGTAGTGCTCAAAAATGGCGCGCACAGAGGCGCTCTGGCCGATGCGCTGATCAAGCTGCAGATAGAGTAGGTGTTCCGGGACGCCAACCGGGGTGTTGCCGGAAAAGTCCTCTGGACCGGAGAAGGTGTCGATGGTGAATTCGTCCCACTCGGGGTCTAGCCAGGTGTAGTTGGCACGCAGGGTTGTACTGTCGGTGACAGCGGCGATCATCGATAGCTCGATGCCGCGACTGGTGTACAAATCGCCGAAGGTGACGAGATTCGGCGGTTGGGTAAAGTCGTCGTCGGCCGCCGGGTTGTTGACGATTTGACGGCGATCATCCTGCTCGCTGTAGAAGATGATCGCCTCGGCACTGACCCGGTCTTCGAGGAAGCGACCCTTCACGCCGAGCTCGATGCTGTCGATCGTGGTGGGGCGGTCGTCAGGGCGCGCATACTGGCTGGGATCCCACTCGAAAGTGGCACCGAAATTTGAGTTGAAGCCGCGGCCATAAGCGACATACACCTGCCCCCAGTCGGTAAGGTAAGAGAGCGCGACTTTGGGTGAGAAGGCATCAGCAGAGCCCGATTGGTCGCCGCCCGCGGTGACACCGTCGATGGTCTGGAAGCTGGCATCGCGGCTGAAGTCGTCGTAGCGCAGGCCAAGCGTTAAGCGGAGGTGCTCTGTAAGGCTGATCTCGTCCTGCACGAAGATACCCCAGAACGTGTTTTCGAAGCTGCTGTCGGACAGCAGGCTGTCCACTTCGAAGCAGGGATGATCCTCGTTGAGCACCTCGCCACTCTGAGCATCCACTTGCACAAGAAAGAAAGTAAAGCCGCACTCCGGGGTGAAGCCATTCTGGCCAGTCCAGAAGTTGAGTATGTCGCTATCAGAGCGTTCTGCGGTGACGCCGGCAACAATGTCGTGCCGCGAGTCCTGCCAACGCAGGGTCAGCTCTCCGTAGTACACGTCCTGCGTCGTGTCGCCGCGGAAACCGTTGTAGCCCAGTATCCCGGCATCGAGGTCCTGGCCAAAGGGATCGAAGAAATTCAGGAATCCTTCCCTTTCGATTCGCCGGTAGGATCCTTTCGCCTCCACACTGAGCTGCTCCGAGAGCCGGTGCTCAAGGCGGAGTGCGCCCAGGTAGTTTTGCGTATCGTTGTTAGGGTCACCGTATCCCAGGAAGCCGTCGTCACCACCGTCGAAGGGTAGGATATTGCCGTTGGCGTCAATGGCGCGCCCGTTCGGTAGTTCCGTGTCGCGGTCGTTGTAGTTGAGGTAGACGCCGAGCCGGGTGGCGTCGCCAAGCGCGAATTGGCCACTGGCAAAGATGTTGAATATGCGGCGGCTCGCCTCGTCCCTCCAGCCCTCGTAGTCTTCGTAGCTTCCCGCGAGCATCACGCCGCCTGAGTCGCCCAGCGAGCGCTCCAGGGAGCCGTCGGCCCGGTAGTAACCGTCACTTCCACCGGAAATACGGGCGACAAACGCGTCCTCTCTCGGAATTCTGGTGATGTAATTGGTGGCGCCATAGAGAGCGCCGCGTCCGTAGAGCGCCGACACAGGCCCCTTAACGATTTCGATCCGTTCGACTGCGTCATAGGGAATCTCATTGAGTTGCACTTCCTCAAACAGCCCGATGAACGGTATGCCATCCACGAGGCTGATCGAACCTTCTGTGCCGGTGGAACCGCGAAACGACACAAAGGGAAATTCGTCAGCGTCTCCTTCCCCTCGACGTACAAACACCCCGGTCACGCCTCGATACTCATCGCTGCCAAAGGTGAAGCCGTTGCGTCGCAGTTCCAGGACGTCCTGAACCGTTATCGAAGCTGGGACCGTCAGCAGCGACTGCTCGGTGCGTGTTGCTGTGACGACAACTTCTTCTATGGCATCAGTTCCAACCTGAGGTTGGGCCGCTAGCGAATGACATAAAAGGAAGGCAGAGAGGGCTGGCCAACGTTTACCAGGTCGTCGATAGAGTTTTCCCATTGGCTTGCGTCCTTTCGGAGATGGTCAGTGGATAAAAATGGGCGCGCATGTCAGAACTGCCCAGTGAAGGTCAGGGTCGCGAACATGCCGCGATCCCTGTCGATGGTTTCGGTGCCAGTAAACTCGCCGGCTCTGCTCGGCTCAAAGAACCGCCTTTCGCGAAAGAAATTCCGGTCACCGATGTTGCGCAGAGCAAAGTTGGTGCGAATTCCCCAGAAACGCGTGGTCTCGATGAAGAGGCGCCAGGTCTCGCCGGTTTCCTCGAAACTCTCTTCGTCGGCGAAGAACACGGCGTTGTCTCGCGTCGCGCGGTAGGAGGCACCCCAGGAGATACGTGCCTGTGGCAGGTCCTGGCGGAATTCAATGAACAGTGTGGGGCTTTCGACGTCGGACAGGTCGCGATCCTGGCCTGTCAGCGGATCCTCGAAGGTCGAGTCGCGGATGTCTGCTTCAATCTCGATCAGCCCGCCAGGAATCACTGGCGCCAGAGGCAGGCTTGCATTGGCGGTGACACCCCAGACTCGCCCGTCGCCGGCGTTGTCTGCGCCGAAGGCGCCGGAGGGCAGTTCAACCTGCTCGATGACGTCGTCGCGCCATTCGTGAAAGAACTCGACATTCAGCGCGCCCCGCGCGTCGGAGCGCAGGTCGATGGTAAAGCTGCCGCGCGTGGTCTGGTCAGGGCCGAGATCGGGGTTGCCGCCCAGGAAACGGTCGTCCTCGGCAGAGGCTGACGCCGCGAACTCGCTGAAATTGAGTTGGCCGACAGTGCGCCGGGCACCGAGACGAAGCTGTACGCCGGGCCGCCAGTCGTAAATGAAGGTCGCGAAGGGCTTCACGAAGGAAAAGGTCTGGGTATTGGAGGCATCGCCGGATACGCTGATCTCCGACGCCTCGAAAGCCAGCCCGGACTCGACGCTCACCCGATCCGTCAACAGCCATATAAGGTTGGCAAAGACTTCGGCTCGCCACTCCTCGACCGTCACATCAGAGGCGGGCAAATCGATGATCGTCGTGGTGTCGCCTTCGAACGTCTCAAGGAAGAGCTCGCTATCGAGCCGGTTGTAGGTGATCTCGCCGCCCACCTCCGGCTGCAGCGGCGAGCTGGTTGCTCTTGCAAGAGCGGAGCGAAGCACCGTCTCGAAGGAGTCTTCCTTGAGGCTGAACGTCGAGCCGGACACCAGCGTGCCCACGGGCCTTTGCGTGCGCACCTCCTGCTCCTCGTCCAGGAGCTGGACAGACGAGAGCGACAGGACCTTGAGATTCCAGTCCGATCCCAGGGTCCGGTTCCAGTCGATCCCCAGCTCGCCCTCGTCCACGATGCTGTCGAGGTCAATAGTGAACTTTTCGTCCGGCTCGCCATCCGGCAGTCGGCCGTCGTAACCGAGCCGCTCAGTATCGGGCAGGAACTCGCTGTGCCCGATGCGGCTGGTCACCGTCAGCGTGCCGCCTGCCAGTGCGCGTCGTGCTTCGGAAGACAGGTAGCCCTCTGTGAGTACGCTGGGGCGGTCCTCGTACTGGGAGGAGATCAGGCCGCCATCGGCATCCCTTTGAATGCGTGGCCCTTCCAATGGAAAGCGCTCCCAGAAGGCGTTTGCTTTGGTCGACGTGTCCCAGAGTCCCAGGCGGCGGGCGAAGGTAATCTCGGCGCTCGGGTAATAGATACCATCGGATGGGCGTTCCAGCTCCACCTCCCAGCTCCCGGCCGCGAGGTCACGCCTTCGTATGATATTGGCGACGACGGACTGGCCCGCTGCTTCGCCAGCGCCAGCGGAGCCGCGAATTACGTCGATGCGCTCTACCTGGTTGGCAGGCGTGCGACGGAGCGCGTCCTCGATCCCGCCAACTTTCGACGAAGGTCGCTCCCCGTCGATCAGTACATTGCCCGCCGTGGCTCCGAAACCACGCAGATCGTCCTCCCCCTGGTCGAGCGTGAAACCGGGCAGTCGGTCGACCAGATCCTGGGCGTTCTGCGGGTTGAAGCGGTTGAAGAAACTCCGCGGGTAACTCTGTACCGATTCGGAAGTCTGGACCGCGCCGAAGATCTCGACGGAGTTTTCAACGGCTTGCCCCCATGAAATCCCGGGGCTGAGCGCGCAGGCCAGCGCAAGAACAAGCAGTAGACGGTAGGGCACCGACCTGAGCGGCTCCGAATCAGCGCCGAAGCGTAGGCGGTGCGCAGCGCAAACCCCGGGCGGAAGCCGGACTGCCTGGAGCCTGCTTTTTTTGTTGCGCGCATGCATTGTCCACTATCAGACGCGCCCCGACCCTCGAACCCGTAAATTTTTTATGTGTGCCGGATACCCGCGGCGCAGATCGAAACGCTACTCCCTCTGCATGCTGTTTCTCCACCTACTTGTGGCGACGTCAGGTGAATGATGCGCATTGCTGTTCTCCGATGCCCGTGCCGTCTACACTGTCGCCCTTGTTTTACATCCGGAGTAGTACGTTATGAGCGACCTGGTTTCCGTAGCCGAGTTTGATACCCACCTGTTGCTGACCATGGACGACGGCAAGGCCAACGCCCTGGGGTTCGATATGTTTGCAGCCCTGAATGCCGGGCTGGATGCGGCTGACGCCGCAGGGAAGGTGGTAGTGATCGCCGGGCGGCCGGGCAAGTTTTCCGCGGGCTTTGACCTCAATGTGATGGGTGGCGGCGGCGATGACATGCTGCGCCTGCTGCGTTGCGGCGCTGACCTGTCGCATCGCCTGATGGACTTTGCCACGCCAGTGGTGCTGGCGGTCACCGGTCATGCACTGGCCATGGGCGCGCTGACCTGCCTGTCGGCGGACTATCGCATCGGTACCCGGGGCGCCTACAAGATTGGCCTCAACGAAGCCGCTATCGGCATGACGCTGCCCTGGTTTGGGATTGAGCTGGCCCGCGCAAGGCTCACGCCTGCACACTTCAGCCAGGCAGTAGGCCTGGCCTGGATCTACGATGCCGACGGGGCCGTAACGGCAGGTTTTCTCGACCAGGCGGTGGAAGAGGACGCGTTAATGTCTACCGCCGAGACTGTAGCCCAGACGGCGGCGAACCTCGACTTCAAGAGTCACCGCAACAGTAAGCGGCGCATTCGCGAGCAGTTCTTCGCCCGCTATGAGCGAGCCATGGAGGCGGATTTCAACGAGGGTGCAGTGATGGCGAGCGCCGGTTAGCGCTCGCCGAACCCGCCCACGGACTCAGTAGCCGTGGGCGATATCCATCCGGGCTCGCAACATGCGGGCCCAGCGATTGAACATGAAGCGCACGTCGCCCATGTTGCTCACCGAATTGTTAACTCCCCACACCGGGCTGCCGTTGCGGGTGTCTTTCACCACCGCGAACACCTCGCCATTCTCTGCATCCGCCAGCACAAAGGCGACTGACATACTGCCCGCGCCCTCGGTGTACACCCGCGTGCGGCCCACGTGCCGCGAGCGGTTGTCGTCCATGGTGGCGCTGGGCGCGATGGCGGTGACGGCTGCGCTAACGCGCAATACGTTGGGCCCCGCCTCACTGACGATCTCGTAGTCGCCGGTTTCGGATAGCTCGCGTTCAAACACTTCCTGGAAGGCAGCCTGCAGGGCTTCGGTGGTGCGGTCGTTGAGCTCCCACTTGGTGCGGCGGGCGGTGCTGCCCGAGGTGTCGGGCTGGATGATATCGACACTGCTCAGGTCCAGGGGATCCAGCAAGACCTTGCTAAAATCGGCAAGGTCCGCGTCCGGGTCAACAAAGGCCAGCCCGGCCTGGGAATTGGTCACCAGGCGCAGGCGGTCCATCATCACCTCATCGGGGTCATCGCTGAATTCCGGTTGTTGCGGCGTGGTGTCGCAGCCGGGCAGCATCAGCGCCGCGATCAGTGCGACGAGTCCATAGAGTGGCAGGCGCAATGGCATTGTCTTCTCCTTTTCGTGCTCTCTATTTTTACTGACAGACGGTGCCCCGCGGGAGATTCATAGAAGCTGAGGCGCAGGCGATCAGCGACCGAACTGTGGCCCCAGTGTATTAAAGGAAGGAAGCGGATGCCAAAGCAGCGGGAGAGGGCGGCTGGCACCGGGCGGTGCCAGCCAGGCTGACGGGCTTAGAATCGAATCAGCGCGCTGGCGATGAACGAATCGCCGTCGAGATTATTGTTGTTGAAGCCACCGGCGTCTTCGGTGTCCTCGTAGGCAACCGATACGGCGATGCTTTCAGTGATGAACCATTCCGCGAACAGGGCCCAGGTGTCTGAGCTGCTGCCGGAAATGCTGCGGAACCAGCTTCCCCCCACACCGATTCTATTGGTGGGGTAGAAGGTGAAGCTCCCCAGCCAGTTATCGGTGTCGCTGCTGTCGCCCGGATCGGCGTAAGCGTAGGCGCCTTCCAGCTTCAGCGCACCGATCGGCGTGGCCTGAAGGTGCTCGACTTCCACCGCGTAGGTGTCGACGTCGTCGCCAATATCGGGATCGGAGTAGGTATAGGAAAGCACTACCGAGGTGTTTTCAAAGATGTACTTACCACCGCCGATGGAGAAGCTCTCCGTTTCGTCATTTTCGACCTCATCCAGCGAGGCGGCCGCCTCGATCAGCCAGCCAGACTCCTTGTCGATGACCCAGCGGGTGCCGACGGCATAGCTGCGCAGGTCGGCGTCGGCGATGTCGCCGTCCAGTTCGCCGTCCTGAAACAGTACGTCGACGCGGGAAGCCCGGTCCAGGAAGGCAGCTTCCGCCAGCGGACCCTTCTCAGTGTTCACCGAGGAAAAGTACCAGGAGCCGTAGACGCTGGCGACGTCGATGTCGGCATCGATGTCGACCTCCCCGACGTTACCTTCAACATCACCGGTCTGGTAGCCGGCGCCCAGTTCCCAGCGGAACTCAGCGTGTGCGGGGAGGGCGAAGGCGAAGGCAATGCCTGCGGCAATCGCATGCTTCTTTAACATGTTTGTCTCCTTGAGGATCTTTGAGGCGGCCCCTATGCGAACCTGCTCATTGCGGAAAGCGTTTTCGGCTCCGAACGCGAAGCTAACCCAGTAAAGTTACAGTTTGACTACAGCGCGGAACTGCATATTCCATGCTCACAGCGCGTTTTTTGAGCAAACGGCCTTCCATGAAAAATGATTGTGGGCACTAGCTTCTTCGCTTGTCATCTTACTGTCACATACCGTTAATTATTTAGTCACCCCACCTTTCTAATATCTCGCCTCATGCTGCATCCGACCGGGCAGCTTCTGGTATGCGCAGTGCTTTTGCGCGCCTCTTTGCGAGGGTGGTCTCGCGATTGCTGCAGCAGGCAGGCCAGGAGATCCACGGTGCAGGCTCAGAATACAAGTACCTGGATCCGCAGGGAGCCCAGGGTGATACGAGAATTTACAAGGCCTTTCACGATGAAAATTGCTGCTCGATACGTGCTCCTCTTGTCGTTAGTCGCCCAGCCCACCTGGGCGGCCGAGGTGTTCCTGCATGTGTTTTTTGAGGAAGCCCCGCTCCAGAACGTAGCCGTATCGATCGATGGTGACTCCATGGGAAGCACCGATGGCCGTGGTGCCCTGTTCACCGACCTGGGAACTGGCAGCTACACGATGGAGCTGTCTTTCCAGGGCAATGAAATCGCTGACGTCAATTTCACGATCAACGACGCCAACAACGAAGAGATTGAAATCGAGGTCAGCTACACGCAGGACAGCACCGAGCCTGCCATTTCTGTCCAGACCTTTGCGGTCGGCGACAGTGGCGGCCAGACCGGCATCCTCTCCGGCACCGTGCGCGATACCGACGGCAACCCGGTGGCCGGCGCCGAGCTGACGAGTAACGGCTACTCGACCACCACCAACGCAGACGGCACCTTCGGCCTTGAGTTGCCGCGCGGCGAGCAGGACGTGTCGGTGACCGCATCCGGCTTTACCGTGGCCAACCTGCCTGGTGTCCGCATTTTCTCAAATGTGGGCGTTGCCGCCGAAGTAGAGCTGATCACCCAACGCGCCGTCGACCTGGGCGTGGCTCCGCCACAGCTTGAAGAAGTCTTCGTGCTGGGTACTTTCAACCCCACGGAAACCGCGCAGGGTACCGAGCGTTTCGCGACCACGATTACCGACGCGCTGGACCTGGAGCAGCTGGCGCGCTTCGGGGATAGCGACGTGGCGTCCGCCCTGGTGCGCATCGTGGGTGTCTCAGTACAGGATGACAAGTACGCCACGGTGCGGGGCCTGGACGGCCGCTACATCTCCGCGACCCTGAATGGCTTCCTCATGCCTTCGACCGACCCGCTGCGTCGCGATGTGCAGCTCGACCTGTTCCCGTCCAATATCCTCGGCGGCCTGGAAATCCAGAAGTCCTTTGCACCGGAACAGCTAGCCACCACCACGGGTGGTAGCGTGAAGATCACTACCCTGGGCATACCGGACGAGCGTATTCACAAGGTCGGTATCAGCACGGCCTACAACTTCGACTACACCGGCGACGACATCGTTTCCTATCGCAGCAGCGAGACCGACAAGTACGGTTTCGACAACGATCTGCGCGATCTGCCCGGTGGTGTCCTAGCCGCCACCAATGGCGCCCGCCAGCTCACGGTCTGCCCGCCGGAACTGGACCCGTCCTGTACCGCGCCGCTGGATGCTGCGCGCCTGGCAGTACAGTTCCAGGATGACTACAACGTGGAAGACCGCCAGGCCAAGCCTGACTTTGGGATTTCCTATGCCTACGGGGATCGTTATGCGCTGGGCAATGGTGACATCGGTTTCTATGCCGCCGCCAACTTCTCCAGCACCACCCGCGATCGCGGCACCGCAGACCTGAATGACTCGCTGGATATTGTCGGTAACTACAACCGCAGTACCGAAAGCACGGCATCCAGCTTCTACTTTGTGGGTGGCTACGAGTTCCGCGAGTCGGATGAGATTCTCAGCAAGACCATCGTGCTGCACAACTCCGATGACACCGTGCGTTTCGAACGCGGCTTTGACACTGCGGAAGACAACAACGAGGAGCGCGTGATCCTCGAGTGGGTGGAGCGTGACTTCTTCTCCCAGCAGTTCAGTGGCCTGCACGAGCTGTACCTGTTCGACGAGAGCCACACCCTGGACTGGAACCTGGCCTACTCCCGCACAGAGCGTGACGAACCCGACCGTCGCCAGTATCGCTATATCAATGACCAACTGGCCCTGTCCGCATTCGAGCGTCGCTGGTCGAACCTCGAGGAAGAGAGCTACGACGCGGTGCTGAACTACACCATGCCGATCAACTGGTCCAACGACGTGTATACCGAGTTCAAGTTCGGCGGCCTCTACTCTGACAAGACTCGTGAAGTTGAACTGTATCGCTTTGGTATCCGCGCCGGCTCCCGCTTTGACCAGCTCGATTTCTCCATCAATGCCAACCTGGAAGAGACCCTCTCCTATAACAACGCGGCAATTGACGGCTGGCGTCTTGGTACCAATACGACCACAACAGACTCCTACGATGCGGATGAGACGTATACGGCCGGGTACGTTGCGGCCAACACCGATTTCGGTGAGAGCTGGACCCTGGCGCTCGGTGCGCGTTATGAAGACTTTGAACAGGACCTGTCCTATCCGAATGATCCGGAAGCAGGCAGCGTGCTGGAACAGGACGACATCTATCCGTCCGCCAGCCTGACCTACCGCCTCGGTGAAGACTGGCAGTTCCGCGCCAGCTACTCGGAAACGGTGTCTTACCCGGGCCTGATCGAGCGCGCCGAGTCGCTGGTCTTCGATCCCAACACCGATGACCCGATCTTCGGTAACCCCAACCTGGTGGTGTCGGAGATCGACAACTACGACCTGCGGGTTGAGTACTACTTCTCTGCGGATGAGAGCATCTCGCTGGCCTACTTCCAGAAGGACATTGACAACCCGATCGAGCGGGGCGTGCCGGATGCGTCCGGTTCTGCCGCCAACAACGGTATTACCTTCCGGAACAACGAGAGCGCCGACCTGGAGGGCGTGGAACTCGACGCCTACAAGGTGGTGTTTGACGACGGCAGCCACTCCGTGTTCGTGGCAGGCAACATCACCTATATCGACTCCGAGGTGGAGCTGAATGAAGACAGCATCCGCCTGGAAGGCACCGACTCAATCGGCCGCCAGCTGCAGGGCCAGTCCGAGTGGCTGGGTAACCTGCAGATCGGCTACGACCATTACCCGACCGAGCAGAAGCTGACGCTGCTGGTCAACTACTTCGACGATCAGATTTTCCGTGTGACCCGCGGCGAAAACGTGGGCCCGGAATTGCTGGCCGGCCGAACCCTTGTCGACCTCAACTACGAGAAATTGTGGGGTGAGGCACTCACGTTCCGGTTGCAAATCAAGAACCTGACGAACGAGGAGTTCGCGTTCAAGCGGGATGGGGTCAAGATCGAAGTCTTCGAAGAAGGTACTTCGGTCTCCGCGAGCTTCACCTACGAATTTCTATAACCGATAACTTAGGAAGAGTCCTATGTTGCACAAAAAACTCCTACTCTCACTCCTGGCGGCTACGCTGACTCTGGTCGGCTGTAGTGATGGCGACCAGGGCGACAATGTCACTATCACCAATGAGATTGGTGGTGGCGGTGATACTCCCGAGCCGCCGCCCGGCCCTGGAGGCGACTGTGAAGGCTTCGTTACCACCGACTTCGCCACCTGCCAGGAACTCTCTGGTGGCGGTGCTGCCGGTACTCTTCTCGGCACCATCGACCAGGATTACACCCTGACCAGCGACCTGCAGTGGCGCCTGAGTGGTACGGTCACGGTTGGTACCGGTAACCAGGAAGTCCAGACCGACGCAGATGTGCAGGCCATCAAGGATGCCGGCGTGGTACTCACCGTTGAAGCCGGCACTGACGTGCGCGCCTTCGACGACGGCTCACTGCTGGTGACTCGCGGTTCCCAACTGATCGCCGACGGCACCGCCTCCAGCCCGATCACCTTCTCCAGCCTCGATGCCGATTTCAACGGCCTGGGCGAGTGGGGTGGCCTGATCATCCAGGGCTTCGCACCCCAGTTCGGCGCGGGCGGCACTGGCGCCTGCTTCGGCGACGGCACCGTGTGTAACGTCGAGGGTGAAGGTGGTACCGAGATCTCTGTGTACGGCGGCAACGAGCCGGACGACAACAGCGGCATCCTGCGCTATGTCCGCGTTGCCGAGGGCGGCCTGGTGGCTGGCCCGAACAACGAGATCAACGGCATCACCATGCAGGGTGTGGGTTACGGCACCACCATGGAGTTTGTCCAGGTTCACAACAACCTCGACGATGGCCTTGAGTGGTTCGGCGGCACCGTCAGCGTTCGCTACGCGGTACTGACGGGCAACGACGATGACGATATCGACTTCGATGAAGGCTTCCAGGGCAACATTCAGTATGCGCTGGTAGTCAAGTCCGATAACGCCGCGCCGGTAGGCAGCAACGACCCACGCGCCATCGAAGCCAACTCTTCCGACGACGAGTACGTACCGGAGACGGAAGCGGTGATCGCGAACGTCACCATCCTCGGTGGCGATGTGAACAACTCAGACGCGGGCCAGCAGCCTGGTATGCGTCTGCGCGGTGCAGTCACCACGGACATCTACAACACGGCAGTTCGCGAGTTCGACCGCGGTTGTATCCGTATCGATGACGCTGACACCGATGGTGCTGGCACCATCGTGCCCTCTGTGGTCAACCTCACCAACGTCCTCAACGACTGTGACAGCGGTATCTACGACAGCTCTTCCCGCGGCCCCGCGGACTCGGAAGACAATGTGATCCTGTCACCGTTCACGGTGAGCAGCACCTACGCGATCAACGAAGACGAAGCGGTGCTCGACAGCGCCCCGACCATCGACGCCGTCGACAATGGTGATAACTTCATGTTTGACCAGACGGCTTATATCGGTGCGGTTGATCCCGCGGCAACTGCCGGCTGGTGGGAAGGCTGGATCATCCCGGGCTCTCTCGAGAGCACCCCGCCGGATGAAACGCCTGACTTCGTGAGCTGTGACCTGGATGCTTCCGTGCCGAACTGCACCATCACCGGCACTATCGACGAAGACTACACCTTTGTTCGTGGCGTTCAGTACCGCCTCGACGGCGAGGTAATTGTCGGTGACGGTAACCAGTTCATCGGCAGCCAGTCTGACTACGACCGCGTGGTTGAGAACGGTGTGACCCTGACCATCGAACCGGGCGTGGACGTACGCGCCTTCGACGACGGCTCACTGCTGGTCACTCGTGCTTCCCGCTTGATGGCAGTGGGCACGGCTGCCAGCCCGATCACCTTCTCCAGCCTGGCTGACGAAGACTTCGACGGCCTCGGCGAGTGGGGCGGTGTGATCATCCAGGGCTTTGCGCCGCAGTACGGTGCCGGTGGCACGGGCGCCTGCTTCAACCCGGGCGAAATCTGGTGCAACGTCGAGGGTGAAGGCGGCACCGTGATCGGCCGTTACGGCGGCAACGTTCCGGAAGACGACAGCGGCATGATTCGCTATGTGCGTATCGCCGAAGGCGGCCTGGTGGCTGGTCCGAACAACGAGATCAACGGCCTCACCATGCAGGGCGTGGGTTACGGCACCACCGTAGAGTTTGTCCAGATCCACAATAACCTTGACGACGGCCTCGAGTGGTTCGGCGGCACGGTTAACGCGCGCTACGTGGTCCTGACTGGCAACGACGATGACGATATCGACTTCGACGAAGGTTACCAGGGCAACATCCAGTACGGCATTGTGGTCAAGTCCGACAATGCCGCTCCGGTGGGCAGCAACGACCCGCGTGCCATCGAAGCCAACTCCTCTGACGACGAGTACGTGCCCGAGACCGAAGGCGCACTGGCCAACATCACCATCATTGGCGGCCAGGTGAACAACGCCGGCGGTGGCCAGCCTGGCATGCGTCTGCGCGGCGCCCTGACGACGCGTATCTACAACACGTCAGTGTCCATGTTCGACACCCGCGGTTGTGTGCGCATCGACGATGCCGACACCGACGGCCTCGGCACCATCGTGGTCTCCGTTGTAGAGCTCTACAACGTACTGGGCGACTGTACTGCCGGTTACTACGACGGTTCTTCTCGCGGCCCGGCCGATGTGGAAGACAATGCCGGCGATCCCGATGGCGTGGTAATGCCGCTGACGGTGGATGCGGCCTACGCGCTGACCCAGGCCGAAGCAAACGTGGCAGTACCTCCGTTCCAGGCGGTGAACAACGGCTCTGGCTTTACCTTCGAAGCCACCGACTACGTTGGCGCGGTAGAGCCCGGCACGTCTGCTGATGATGCCTGGTGGTTCGGCTGGGTTATCCCCGGCTCGCTGTAAGCCCTGCGCGTCCCGTCTGTTGGCGGTGCGCGCATTCACACCGCTGATCGGCGCAACAAGGTTTAGTGGTGTGCTTTCTCTGACCCCGGCCCAGGCCGGGGTTTTTTTGTGCCTGCAGATTAACCGTGCACGCCCTCGCCGGGCCAGTCGTTTGGCGTAACGAAGCAGCGCCGTTGTTCACGGCCCAAAGCGTCACAGGCAGCCATCTGCACAGGGCGTGATCCCGGATGCAGTCGTTTGGCCAGTGTGTCTATGAGCGCGTTCTGATCACTCACCCTGTTGTCATCGATGGCGTAGGGCGCCAGCCAACGGTGTCGGGGGATTTCCGCCCAGCCCGCCCAGTCATCCGGTAGGGCGCCCAGCGCCGTGAACTCCTCGACACGGTACCAGTCGCACAGGGGATTGCCCGGGTTGTGATATTCCGGGGTGGTAACCCCCGCCGCGGGTGCGAACAGGTAGCCCTTGATGTCCACCAGGCTGATACAGCTTTCTATGCCGTACTGTCGCAGGGTCGCCTGCGCGGCGGGGTGTTCCGACAGTCGGCTCTGGTGGTCGAGGAGGTGCTGCAGCTTCTGGTCGAGACGGTCGTGCTGCCCGGGGCCCAGCCAGGTATCGGTTCCCGGTACGCCAAGGTAAAACTTGACCGCCAGCTCCAGGTGCACGTGCGCCTCACGGCGCCGACACCAGTAGATGCAGTCAAACTCACCCACAGTGCGATGGCCGTCCTGTACCCGCAGGTTGTGGGCAATCAATCGGGTATCCGGGTCTTTTTCCAGCAGGTAATGCCACAGCCGCTCGTAGTAGAGCCCAAGGCGCCCAGCGTGGGTATCGCCGAGAAACGCTTTCAGTTCGCTGGGGTCCCGGTCCAGTCGGTCCAGACGGGCATGCCATTCCTCGCTCAGTGGCAGTTCCGCCCCGGTCAATCCGGGTCCCTTGATCAACAGGGGGGAAAATCCTGCCCAGGCCAGGTCGCGGACGAGGGGGTCTTGATAGAAACGGCCGGGCATTGAGACTCTCCGCCGATTGACTGCGTATAATAGGCGGATGCCAAACTCCTTTTCAAAGATCGGCCTTATCGGCCGGGGCCGCCATGAGAGTTCACGGGAGACGTTGCAAAGCCTGCTGGCCTTGCTCGCTAGCCGCGGGCTTGAAGCGTATATCGAGCCGCGCCTTGCCAAACTGTGCCCGGACTGCGCCGCCACCGAGGCTGGCCGCGACGAGATCGGTGATAGCTGTGACCTGGTGATTGTGGTTGGAGGGGACGGCAGCATGCTCAGTGCCGCCCGCACCATGGCCAGGCACAATACGCCCCTGTTGGGGGTCAACCGCGGGCGTTTGGGCTTTCTCACCGATATTTCTCCCGATGAGATTGACCTCAAGGTCTCCGAGGTGCTGGATGGCGAGTACGCCTCTGAAGAACGCTTCCTGCTGGATGTGGTGGTCCTGCGCGACGGCGAGGTCATCGGTCGCGCGGATGCTCTCAACGACGTAGTGGTGAATTCCGGCACCTCCGCACAGATGATCGAGTTCGACCTGTTTATCGATGACACCTTCGTCTATCGCCAGCGGGCTGACGGCCTGATCATCTCCACCCCTACCGGCTCAACGGCGTATTCGCTGTCCGGCGGGGGCCCCATTATGCACCCGTCCCTGGACGCCCTGGTGCTGGTGCCCATGTTCCCGCATACCCTCAGCAGCCGCCCGATTGTGGTGGAGGGCGACAGTTGCTTGCGGCTGTCGATTGCGGAAGACAATACGATCCACCCCCCTGTAACCTGTGATGGGCAGGTCAACATGACGGCGCGGCCCGGAGACACCGTCGAGGTGTTCAAGAAACCCCACCGCATGACACTGATTCACCCAGTGGACCACAGCTTCTATGCCAGCTGCCGCGACAAGCTGCGCTGGGGCAACCCCCTGGTCGAGTAGCCGCCAGCGAAACCATCAGTTCAGGAAACGATCCAGTACCAGCACGTGCCCCATACTTTCGAAAGCCCCCGTGAACTGATTAGAGCGGTACCGGTCACACTGTGCCTGGTTGTGCTCAGCGTAATCGGCTTCCTGCTCTACTACCTGGGCGCGCCCCTGTCGTGGATAGCGACACTGACCTACTATGACTTCACCCTGGAGGGGCGGGAGGTGACGTTTCAACCCAGCCCCGGTGAGTACTGGCGCATCATCACACCGATCTTCCTGCACTTTGGCTGGCTGCATATCATCTTCAACTGCCTGTGGTTGTGGGAACTGGGGGCCCTGATCGAACAGCGATTGGGCCGTATCCACCTGGTAGCCCTGGTGCTGTTGAGTGGCTCGGGCTCCAACCTTGCCCAGGCGATCTACGCCGGCCCCTCCCTGTTTGGCGGTATGTCGGGCGTTGTCTATGCCTTGCTGGGTTTCTGCTGGGTGTACAATGCGCTGCTTCGCGATAACCGGCTGTGGGTGCCGCGGCCCATTATCATGTTCATGCTGGTGTGGCTGGTGTTTGGCATGGTGGCGCCGACCGAGATGCTGGGTATTGGCAGCATTGCCAACGCGGCGCACCTCGGCGGCCTGCTGATGGGCTGCCTGCTGGCCCTGCCGCTGGCCTGGTGGCATCGTCATCAGCCAGGGCCGCGCTGATCATTACCGGAAGAGGACTCTAAACGTGAAGTACCAGGACCTGGTTGAGCAGATCACACCAGAACTCTACTCCACTTTCAGGCGTGCCCTGGAGCTGGGCCGCTGGCCGGACGGGCGGGAAATGACGCCCGAGCAGCGCACCCACTGCCTGGATGCAGTGATTGCCTACGACCAGTTGCACCACCCCGAGGAAGAGCGGGTGGGCTTTATTGATCGCAGCCGCAAGCCCGCCGCTGAGGCCGAGCAGCTAATGCAATTTGCCGATCAAGCAGCGGGCGGTGGAGATTCCTCAGAATGAGTGGCCAACTGGGCGAAGGCCAACTTCGCAAGATGCTCACTGACCACTCGGAGCCGGTGAGCTACGAAATGCCGCTCGGCGAGGAACGGGTGCCAATGAATGCGCTGGTCGGCCAGCGGCTGGCGCTGGAATACCTGGGCAAAATCAGCTGTGTGCACTGTGGGCGCACCACCAAAAAGAGCTTCAACCAGGGTTACTGTTACCCCTGCTTCACCCGACTGGCTCAGTGCGATAGTTGCATCGTCAGCCCGGAAAAATGCCACTATGACGCGGGCACCTGCCGGGAGCCGGAGTGGGGTGAAGCCAACTGCATGATCGATCACGCGGTGTACCTTGCCAACACCTCCGGACTCAAGATCGGTATCACTCGCACCACCCAGGTGCCCACCCGCTGGATGGACCAGGGCGCGGTGCAGGCGCTGCCGATTTTCCGGGTACAAACCCGGCACCAGTCTGGGCTGGTGGAAGTGCTGTTCAAGGATCACGTCAACGATCGCACCAACTGGCGGGCGATGCTCAAGGGTGAGGTCGAGGAGTTCGACCTGGGCGCCGAGCGTGACCGCTTGTTCGAGGCCACGTCCGCCGGCATCGGCGAGTTGCAGGGGCGCTTCGGCCTGCAGGCCATCTCCAGGCTGGAAAACGACAGGCACTACGACTTCAGCTACCCGGTGTCGGAGTACCCGACCAAGGTCAGCTCCTTCAATCTCGACAAGGCGCCGCAGGTGGAAGGAACACTGAACGGCATCAAGGGTCAGTACCTGATATTCGACAGTGGTGTCATCAATATGCGCAAGTACGGGGGCTACCATCTCGCCCTGCACGCGCTGTAGAACTGGATTAACGACATGCGAGACGCACAACCCAACGCCATCTATCTGAAGGACTACCAGCCACCGGCTTACCTCATTGACGAGACCCACCTGGATTTCCAGCTGGCCGAAGATGAGACCCTGGTGGAGGCACGGCTCAAACTGCGCCGCAACCCGGCAGCAGCGCCGGTTGAGGTGCTGGAGCTGGACGGTGCGGAACTGGAACTGCTTGAAATCGAGATTGACGGTGAGCCCCTGGCGGAAGAGGGCTACACGCTGACCGAGGAGAATCTGCACCTGCTGGCGCCGCCCGCGCAGTTCGAACTACGCTGCCTCACCCGCATCGCGCCGCAGAACAATACGTCCCTGGAAGGGCTGTACAAGTCGCGCACGATGTTTTGCACCCAGTGCGAAGCAGAGGGCTTCCGGAAGATTACCTATTACCTCGATCGGCCGGATGTCATGAGCGTGTTCACCGTGCGGGTGGAGGCTGACAAGCGCTACCCGGTGCTGCTCAGCAATGGCAACCTGGTGGAGAGTGGCGACAACGACGAGCGGCACTGGACGCTCTGGAATGATCCTTTCCCCAAGCCCTCCTATCTGTTTGCGCTGGTAGCCGGAGAGCTGGAAAGGGTGACGGACAGTTTTGTCACGGCCGGTGGCCGCGAGGTGGCGCTGCATATCTTTGTCGAGGCCAAGGACCTGGACAAGTGCGATCACGCGATGGATTCCCTGAAGCGCTCCATGCGCTGGGACGAAGAGGTGTTCGGCCGCGAGTATGACCTGGATGTTTTCAATGTCGTGGCAGTGGACGACTTCAATATGGGGGCCATGGAAAACAAGAGCCTCAATATCTTCAATACCTCCTGTGTGCTGGCACACCCGGATACCACCACAGACCAGGCCTTCCAGCGTGTGGAGGCGGTAGTGGCGCACGAGTACTTCCACAATTGGTCCGGTAATCGCGTGACCTGTCGCGACTGGTTCCAGCTCAGCCTGAAAGAGGGCTTTACGGTGTTCCGCGATGCAGAGTTCTCCGCCGACATGGGGTCCCGGGTGGTGAAGCGCGTGGAAGACGCCGCGCTGTTGCGCAGTATCCAGTTCGCCGAGGATGCGGGCCCCATGGCCCACCCGGTGCGCCCGGAGTCCTACATTGAGATTTCCAACTTCTACACGGTCACCATCTATGAGAAGGGCGCCGAAGTTGTGCGCATGATCCACACCCTGCTGGGTCCGGAAGCGTTCCGCCGCGGGTCGGATCTCTACTTCGATCGGCACGATGGCAAGGCCGTCACCTGCGAGGACTTTGTGGCTGCCATGGAGGCGGCAAGTGGCAAGGACCTGACCCAGTTCCGCCGCTGGTACAGCCAGGCGGGAACACCGGAGCTGACGGTCAGCGACGACTGGGACGCCGAGGCTGGGCGTTACACCCTGAGTGTGTCTCAACGCTGCCCGCCAACACCGGGGCAGGCGGACAAGGCACCGTTTCATATTCCGCTGGAAATGGGCCTGCTGGGCGACGCCGGCAGCCTGCGGCTGCAACTGGACGGCGCGCTGCCCGATACTGAATCCGCGGACAGCACTACCCGGGTCCTGGAGCTGACCGAGGCAAGCCAGCAGTTCACTTTTACCGGTTTGCCGGAGCGTCCCGTACCGTCACTGCTGCGTGGCTTTTCCGCGCCGGTGAAACTCCACTATCCCTATACCCGCGACCAGCTGGCCTTCATCATGAGCCGTGACAGCGATGGTTTCAGCCGCTGGGACGCCAGCCAGCAGTTGGCCATCCAGGTGATCGGCGACGCGCAAACCGGCGCCGTTGATCCGCTGTTGCTCGACGCCTTTCGCGACCTGCTGGCCGATGACAGCCTCGATCCGGCCATGGTGGCGGAAACCCTGCGGCTGCCAAGCGAGAACTACCTGGCGGATCTTGCCGAGGTGGTGGATGTCGAGGCGATCCACCGGGGTCGCCAGCGGGTACGCACGGCCATTGGAGAACAGCTTGCCGACCTGCTTGAGGCGCGCTATCACGCCCTTGCCACCCGTGAAGCCTATCGTCCTTACTCGGCGCAGGTGGCGGCGCGCAGCCTGCGCAACACCTGCCTTGCCTATCTTGCCCAGGCAGGTGAAAAGGGTGTCGAGCTGGCCATGGCCCAGTATCGCGAGGCCGGCAATATGACTGACCGCCAGGCGGCGCTGACCACGGTGGTCAACTGCGGCTGCGAGGCCCAGCGCGAAGCCCTGCTGGCAGACTTCTACCAGGCTTACGAACACGAGTCGCTGGTGGTCAACCAGTGGTTCCAGGTGCAGGCCCTGTGCCCGCAGCCCGGCAACCTGGAGCGGGTCCGGACCCTGATGGCGCACCCCGCATTTTCACTGCGTAACCCCAACAAGGTGCGTTCACTGGTCGGCGCGTTTTGCTCGGCCAACCCTGTGAATTTTCATCGCGCCGACGCTGCAGGCTACGAACTGCTGGTCGATGTGGTGACCGAGCTCAACAACGCCAACCCGCAGATTGCGGCGCGCCTGCTGACGCCGCTGACGCGCTGGCGTCGCTATGGTGCGCGCAGCGAGCCGATGCGCCGAGCGCTGGACTCGATTGCCGCGCTGCCCGATTTATCGAAAGACGTTTATGAGGTAGTCAGCAAGTCACTGGCAGACTGAGGCCGGGGCCGCCGCGGTCTCGCTTCAGGCGGTATACACTATCCTTAGTCCGTTGATCCGGGGGGAACAGATGAGCTGGGACAAGGGCAAGAAAAAGCTGCTGCACGAACTCAAGCAGATGATCGCCAGCCGGGCGGAACCGGCCCACGCTGTGGCGTTGGATGCACTCGCAAAAACCTTTTTTCGCAGCTTCCCGCCGGAAGACCTGCGCGACGCAGATGTCGATAACCTGTATGGCTTTATCTACGGCGCCTTCCGTTCCCTGCAGCAGTGGGACGATACCGGCGCCAGGGTCAGCATTTTCAGCCCCGACCTGGAGAAGCACGGCTGGGAGAGCAACCACACGGCGGTGGTCATCCTGTCGCGGGACATGCCCTTCCTGCTGGATTCGGCCCGCGGTGAGCTCAATCGCCGCAATGCCAACATTCACAAGCTGCACGGCCAGAACTTCGGCGTCGAGCGCGACGACGAAGGCAAGCTAACGGGCATTCTCAGCGAGCGCGAAGGGCGTGTTGTCAGCCTCATCTACTTCGAAATCGATCGCAGTACCGATAAGGGCGAGATAGAGCAGACCCGCACCGCTTTGCTGGACATCCTCTCCGAGGTGGCCTGCGTGGTGGATGACTTCGGCGCCATGCGCGAGAAACTCGCCGAGGTCACGACGATGGTGGCCGCGGACCATCTGGTGGAAAAGAAGCAGCGCAAGGAACACGAGGCGTTCCTGCGCTGGATCGACGACAACCACATGACGCTGCTGGGCTATGAGTGCCTGGGCGTGCAGTACAACGGCGAACAGCACCACGTGGTGGACATCCAGGATACCCGCCTGGGCCTGCTGAAACTGCGCGGCACCAGTGGCCGCCAGGACCTGGCGCTGGACCTGGAAGCGGCGGTACGCGACGGCAGCACGATGCTCGACCGGCAGATCACCTTCTCCAAGTCGCGCATTCGCTCCCGGGTACATCGCTTTGCCTACCCGGATTACCTCGAGATCAACCAGTACGACGACAGCGGCAAGGTGATCCTGCAGCATCGCTTTATGGGCCTGTACACCTTCTCGGTGTACAGCGAAAGCCCGACGTTGATCCCCATTGTCAGGCTCAAGGTGCAGCAGGTCATGGCGATGTCCGGCCTGGACATGAGCAACCACGAGGGGCGGGAATTGGCGCGGGTGCTGGAAATGTTCCCACGGGACGAGCTGTTCCAGGGCACGGTAGAGCAGCTCTATCGCATGTCTACCGCGGTAAACCAGCTCCAGGAGCGCCGTCGCATTCGCCTGTTTGCCCGGCATGATGTGCACAGCAAGTTCGTCAGCTGCATGGTGTACATGCCACGAGATCGCTATACCACGGAAAAGCGCATTGCCATCCAGACGCTGTTGCTGGAAACCCTGGGCGGTATCGAGTGCGAGTTCACCACTTTCTTCACCGAATCCGTGTTGGTGCGGATTCATTTTGTGCTGCTGCTCGACCCGGACAAGCGCCTCGATTATGACCTGGCGGAACTGGAAGCCGGCATCATCGACACCACCCAGGACTGGGTGGATCGCTTGCGCGACCGCCTGATAGAGGAATACGGCGAAGAGCACGGCGCCGAGTATGCCGATCGCTTTGGCGCCGGTTTCCCGGCGGGTTATCGGGACCAGTTCGATCCACGGGTAGCGGTGATGGACCTGGGGCGCATTCTCTCGGTGTGCGCGGGCCGGCGGCTGGAGATGAGCTTCTACCGCATGGTGGACGAAGACGACAGCCACCTGCGCTTCCGGCTGTTCCAGCATGGCAAGTCCCTGCCGCTGTCAGACGTGCTGCCGATCCTCGAAAACCTCGGGCTGAGGGTGATCGCAGAGAACCCCTACGAAGTCAGGGACAAGGACGGCGAAGTGTTCTGGATACAGGACTTCAGCCTGATGTATGCGCTGGGCGGTGCGGTGGATATCGACGCGGTGCGCGATGAGTTTACCGACGCCTTCGAGCGCATCTGGTTCGGCGAAGCCGAGAGTGACGCCTTCAACCGCCTGTTGCTGGGCACCCAGATGAACTGGCGTGAGATCGCCGTGCTGCGTGCATACGCCAAGTATCTCAAGCAGATCAACTTCCAGTTCAGCACCGACTACATAGCGGACACCCTGGAGGAGCACCTGCATATTACGGGTGCGATCGTCGAGCTGTTCCTGACACGCTTCGACCCGGATCTCGAGGGTGACGAGGAGTGGCGCAGGACCCGCGAAACCGAAGTCATCAACCGAGTCATACAGTCCCTGGACAGGGTGCCAAACCTCGGCCAGGATCGCATCATTCGCCAGTACCTGGCGCTGATCCAGGCCACCCTGCGCACCAACTTCTTCCAGCAGGATGATGCCGGCAAGCCCAGGAATTACATTTCTCTGAAGATGCAGCCCGGTGACGTGCCCGACATGCCGCGCCCGGTGCCGGCCTACGAGATTTTCGTGTACTCCCCACAGGTTGAAGGTGTGCACCTGCGCGGTGGAAAGGTAGCCCGGGGTGGCCTGCGCTGGTCGGACCGCCACGAGGACTTCCGCACCGAGGTGCTTGGCCTGGTCAAGGCGCAGCAGGTCAAGAACGCGGTGATCGTGCCGGTGGGCGCCAAGGGCGGCTTCGTGGCCAAGCGCGCCATGCCCAAGGCCAGCCGGGAGGAAATCCAGGCCGAGGGGGTTGCCTGCTACCAGACCTTTATCCGCGGCCTGCTGGATATCACGGACAACGTGGTGGACGGCGCCATACAGGCGCCGGCGCGTGTGGTGCGCAAAGACGAGGACGATCCCTACCTGGTGGTGGCGGCCGACAAGGGCACGGCGACCTTCAGCGATATCGCCAATGCAATTTCCGCCGAGTACGGGCACTGGCTGGGTGACGCCTTCGCTTCCGGTGGCAGCGCCGGCTATGACCACAAGAAGATGGGCATTACCGCCCGTGGCGCCTGGGTGTCAGTGCAGCGCCACTTCCGGGAGATGGGCATCAACTGCCAGGAGACCGAGTTCACCGTGGTCGGTGTTGGTGACATGGGAGGCGACGTGTTCGGTAACGGCATGCTGCTCTCTGAAACCATCCAGTTGGTCGCTGCCTTCAATCACCTGCATATATTTATTGATCCCAACCCGGACGCGGCGTCGACGTTCGCCGAGCGCCAGCGCCTGTTCGCCATGGAGCGTTCCACCTGGGAGGATTTCAACAGCGAGCTGATTTCCGAAGGTGGGGGCGTGTTTTCCCGCAGTGCCAAGTCCGTACCGATCAGCCCGCAGATGCAGGAGCGCTTCGGTATTGATGCCCAGACGCTCACGCCCACCGAGTTGATTACGGCCTGCCTCAAGGCCCCCGTCGACCTGCTCTGGAATGGCGGCATTGGCACCTACGTGAAGGCCAGTAGTGAGGCGCACGCGGACGTGGGTGACAAGGCCAACGACGGCTTGCGGGTTAACGGCTCCGAGTTGCGCTGCCGGGTGGTGGGCGAGGGCGGCAATCTCGGCCTGACCCAGCTGGGGCGCGTTGAGTACGCCCGCAATGGCGGGCGCTGTAATACCGATTTCATCGATAACGCTGGCGGTGTCGATTGCTCCGACCACGAGGTGAATATCAAGATCCTGCTCAACAGTGTGGTCGCCCGCGGCGACCTCACGCCCAAGCATCGCAACCGCCTGCTGGAGGAGATGACCGACAGTGTCACCGGGCTGGTGCTGGAGAACAACTACCTGCAGACCCAGGCCATCAGCCTGGCGGAAAGCGAGTCCGCCCGCCGGATCGGTGAGTACCGGCGCCTGATACAGAGGCTCGAGGACAACGGCCGGCTGGATCGTGCCCTGGAATTCCTGCCCAGTGATGATGAACTGGTGGAGCGGCGCGCAGAAGGTGTCGGGCTGACACGACCTGAACTGTCGGTGCTGGTGTCCTACAGCAAGGCCATATTGAAGGAGCAGCTCAGCGCCTCTGACGTGCATGCCGACAGCTACCTGGCCAGGGCCATGGAGCGGGCTTTCCCGTCACGGATTCTCGAAGAATACGGCGAGGAGATTCACGGTCACGGCCTGCGCCGCGAGATCATCGCCACCCAGATCGCCAATGACATGATCAACCGGGTGGGCGTGAGCTTTGTCGGCCGCCTGGTCGTGTCTACCGGTGCTACCACGCCGGAGGTGGCGCGGGCCTATGTGACGGCGCGCGATATCTTTGGCTTGCAGCGCCAGTGGCAGGCCATCGAAGCACTGGATCACGAGGTAGACAGCGAGGTACAGGCCGACATCATGGTCGAGTTGGTGCGGCTGATGCGGCGCGCCAGCCGCTGGCTATTGCGCAATCGCCGCACCCAGCTTGATCCCGCGCAGGCCATCGCCGAGTTCCAGCCGGGCGTGGAAGAGCTTGAATCCGCGCTGCCGGGGCTGCTGACTGGCGCCGCGGAGGAAGCAGTGAGAAACCGTTACCAGGAGCTCACGGCTCGCAATGTCAGCAGTGAGCTGGCGCAGTTTGCTGCCGGCAGCCAGTACCTGTACGCCGCCATGGGAATTATTGAGGCATCGCGCAGCACAGGTGCCACGGCCATGGAAGTTGCCGAGCTCTATTTCCGGCTGGGCGAAGAGCTGGATCTCGACTGGTTCGCCGCCCAGGTCATGGCTACCAAGGTGGAAAACGAGTGGCAGGCGCTGGCCCGGGACACCTACCTGGAAGACCTCGAGTGGCAGCAGCGGTCGCTGGCGGTGGGCGCGCTCAAGCATGTCTGTGAAAAGCGCGACGCTGAGCTGTGCATCCAGCGCTGGATGGGGCAGGAGTCAGTGCTGATCACCCGCTGGCAGAACATGTTGACCGAACTGCACGCCGCCCCGGCGCCGGATTTTGCGATGTTTGCGGTAGCCAACCGGGAGCTGCTGGACCTGGCGCAAAGCAGCCTGCACTAGACGGGCCCTGCTACAATACAGAGCTTGCTGACTAGAGCGTCGTGCAAGGAGCAGGCCCGGCACACTTCCGCTGCCGGGCCTTTATTGGCTTGCGGTGCGGAGCGAGAGCCCCGCTTAGCTAATCTTGGAGGCTACTGTTGTAGGCTACTGTTGTAGGCTACTGTTGTAGGCTACTGCTGGAGCTCGCGATGTACGCCAGAGACACCGGTGAAGCCGTCGCGATTGTCGCTGCGGCCTTCTCGCCAGCCGGATAACCAGTATTGTCGCGCCGCTTCGGCGTTGTGGGGACAGGTATCCATGGATCGGCCGACTAGGCCTGCCTGGTATCCCCTGTGGTATGCCCGGTCGTTCATGTCCCTTTTGCGTCGCTTCATAGTCGCTCGCGCCCTCCTGATCGGTGGTCGATTACCCTGTGTCACGTCACCCTAATCTACCCAAAGCCCGCGACGAGCTTCCAACATTGTTTTGTTATAAACACTCGAGGACTTATATTTCCAAAAGATGAAAACCCAACCCTGGTTCGCTTCATGCCCTCGCGGGCTCGAATCCCTGCTGCTCGAAGAGCTCCGGCAGCTGGGTGCTGATGGCGCCCGGGAAACGGTGGCCGGCTGCAGTTTCGAGGCCCCGCTGTCAGTGGCCTACCGGGTAGCGCTGTGGAGTCGCCTGGCCAACCGCCTGCTGCTGGTGCTGGGAGATTATGCCCTGGCGGATGACGGCGACGTGTACAAGCCACTGGTGGAGTGCCCCTGGGAGGATTGGCTGCCACAGGGGCTGAGTTTCGTGGTGGACTTCAGCGGCGAGAGCCGGACCATCCGCAACACACAATTTGGTGCCCAACGGGTCAAGGACGCTATTGTCGACCGCTTCCGCAGCCGCGGGCTGCAAAGGCCGTCCGTGGCGCGCAAGGGCCCTGATCTGCGTTTCCAGGCCCGCCTCAACCGGGGCCGGGTGGCGATCAGCCTGGATTTCGTCGGTGCCAGCCTGCATCAGCGCGGCTACCGCCGTGAAACCGGGCGCGCGCCGCTGAAGGAAAACCTGGCAGCGGCGCTTCTGCTGCGTGCCGACTGGCCGGGCATCGCCGCCCGCGGCGGCAGCCTCATCGACCCGCTGTGCGGTTCCGGTACGATATTGATCGAGGCGGCGTTCATGGTTGCCGACATCGCACCCGGGCTGGCGCGCCAGCGCTGGGCGTTCGAAAAACTACCCATGCACAACGCCGACCAGTGGCGCGCCATTGTCAGCGACGCCCGCGCCCGCGCTGAACGAGGCAAGGCGCGAGAGCTACCGGAAATACGTGGCTATGATGCCAGCCGCCCGGTGGTGGACAAGGCCCTGAACAATATTCGCGAGGCGGGCGTCGAGGGGCTGGTCAGGGTCATCTGCAAGCCCCTGGCCGCGCTGAAGCGGCCTACCCACAAGCCGCTGACCCACGGACTGGTGATTTCCAATCCGCCCTACGGCGAGCGTCTGGGCAATGCTGAAGACCTGCGCACACTCTACGCTGACTGGGGAGCCATCATGCTGCGGGAGTTCGAGGGCTGGGCAGGGGCTGTGCTCACCTCGGACAAGGAGCTGGGCATGGCTACCGGGCTTCGCAGCCGCAAGCGCTACAGTCTGTTCAATGGTTCCCTGGCCTGCACACTGCTGTTGTTTGATTTGCAGCCTGAAAGCCGGCTGCGGCCGCGGACTGCCAGCACGGACAAGGCAGCCGGTCACGGGGAGATGTTTGCCAACCGGCTGCGCAAGAATTTCAAGCAGATGCGCCGCTGGGCTGAGCGCGAAGGCTACAGTTGCTACCGCGTGTATGACGCGGATATGCCGGAGTACGCGGTGGCAGTCGACCTGTACGGTGACTGCGTCCACGTGGCGGAATACCAGGCCCCACGAGGCGTGGACCCCGAGGCCGCGGAGCGTCGCATGAACGAGATACGCAGCGTGGTGCCCACGGTATTCGAGGTTCCCGAGGATCACGTTTACTACAAGCTGCGGCAGCGCCAGAAGGGCCGTGCCCAGTACCAGCGGAGCGGCAGCGAGGGCAACTTCTTCGCGATTCGCGAGGGCAGGGCGCGGTTGCTGGTAAACCTGGGCGATTACCTGGATACCGGCCTGTTCCTGGACCATCGCCCCATGCGTTTGCGGATCGCGGCGGAAGCGGCGGACAAGGACGTATTGAACCTGTTCTGCTACACAGGCGCGGTGTCGGTACACGCCGGGCTGGGTGGCGCCCGCTCAACCACCAGTGTTGACCTGTCCAGGACCTACCTGGACTGGGCGCGACGTAACCTGGACCTGAATGGACTCAGCGGCAAGGCGCACCAGCTTGTGCGCGCTGACTGTCGCGACTGGCTCGACAAGGGGAGCGAGCGATTTGACCTGATCTTCCTGGATCCACCGTCTTTCTCCAATTCCAAGCGCATGGAAGGGGACCTGGATGTACAACGCGATCATGCTGGCCTGGTCCGCGCCTGCCTGGCGAGGCTGCGGCCCGGGGGGGTGCTGTACTTTTCCAACAACCTGCGCAGTTTCCGGCTCGATGCGGAACTCGCCGAGGAGTGTTCACCGCGGGACATCAGTCGCGAGACCATAGACTTCGATTTTCGGCGCAGCCCCCGCATTCACAGCTGCTGGCAGTTCAGCCTGGACCAGGAGGCGAGCCGTGGCGCCGCTTAGCGCGGGAGCGGCCACTTACGCTGGGCGTCAGATTTTATGCACACGTGTAGCGTAAACCCCTGTATTTATGGGGTTTGCGGCTGCACAGCCTCGAAAACACCTATAAAAAAACGCTAAGTCATTGAATTTAAATGACTAGACCTTGCTAAAGTGAATTCTAACTAGTTTTTGGCCAGCACCGGGGATCCGCCGTATTCATGAACCCTGGCCGGTCTGTCCACCAACTTATCCACAGAATTTGTGGATAAACCTGCCGGCATTCTGACCACAGCGATGGCCATGGCGCTGGCGGCTGTGATGAAATACCGGCCATGCCAGCGTCGCTATTGATCGTTTACCACTCCCAGAGCGGGGCCTCGTTTCGGCTGGCAGCCGCCGCTTGTCGCGGCGCGCGGCGGGAGCCCGACATCGAAGTGACCTGGCGCCGCGCCTGGGATGCCGGCATTGACGAGCTGGCTGCGAGCAGCGGTGTGTTGCTGGTAGCGGCAGAAAACTCCGGGAGCCTGGCCGGCGGCATGAAGGATTTTCTCGACCGCTGCTTCTACCCGGCACAGCCGCTGCAGCTCAATCGGCCCTATGGCCTGGTGGTGAGCTGTGGCAACGACGGCAGGAACACCAGCCAGCAGGTGCAACGCATACTGACCGGGATTCCGATGAAGCTGGTGGCGGAACCGCTGGTATTGCGCGGCGACCCTGGCCCCGAGCAGGAGCATGCCTGCGAAGAGCTCGGCCAGGCCCTGGCCGCGGGCCTGGGCATGGGGATTTATTAAGGAGAGGGTATGGACAGGGAAGTGCCGGAAGGCTTTCAGCAACTGGAAGGCAAGCTGGGGTTCATCGACCAGCTGGCGCCGGTGTACAGGCGGGACGGCAACCCACCGGCGATCGGCATGCACGTGCTGGACAAGCACACCAATCTGCTGAATATCTGCCACGGGGGGGTGCTGATGACCCTCGGGGATATGGCCGCCGCCTGGGCGATCAATACCGAGCGCGGTGAGCCGCTGCCGGCGCCTACCCTCAACCTGGGATTCGATTTCATGTCTGCCGCCCGGGAAGGTGACTGGCTGGAAGCCGAGGCGCAGCAGGTCATGGTCAAGCGTCGGGTCGGCTTTGCCAGTGGCTTCATCCGCTGCGAGGAACGCCTGGTGTGCCGGTTCAGCGGCACGTTCTACCTGCCGGACCCCGGGGCCTTTGACGCCAACCAGGAACGCCTCGACAGCATGTTTTCCAACCTGGTCAAGCCAACTGCTGAATGAAGGCCTGCGCCGCATTGCTGAGGCGTCGATTGCGGTGATAGAGCAGGCCAAGCTGGCGCCGGGGTTCAACACCGGGCACCGCCAGGGAGACCAGCGGCGGCTGCAGCATGGTGCGCGGTAGCAGGGTCCAGCCCAGTCCAACGGAGGCCATCATGCGAATGGTCTCGAGGTAATTGGTGGACAGGGTAATGTCCAGCTTCAAGCCCTCGGCCTCGAACAGTTGCCGCACAATGCGGCCGGTGAAGGTGCCCAGGCCGGGCAGGATCACCGGGTAGTCGCAGAGGTTTTCCAGTATCAGTTCGCCTTGCCGGCAGAGTGGGTGCTCCCGGGTAGCCATGAAATCCAGTAGGTCGTCCCAGATCGGGGTGTATACGATATTGGGCGCCGGTTCCGGCGCCAGCGTCACCACCGCCAGTTCCACCTTGCCGCGGGTGAGTTCATCTACCGCCTGCTCCGAATCCATGAAATCGATGTCCAGGGCAACGTCCGGGTAGGCCTCGCTGTAGCGCCGCAGTACCGGTGGCAGGCGGTGCAGGCCGACATGGTGGCTGGTGCCGAGCCGCAGGCGTCCGGCGACCTGGCCGGACAGGTCGTCGATAGATTGCCGGGCCTGGACCAGGTGGCCGCTGATCGCCCTGGCATGGGGCAGCAGCGCCTCGCCGGCTTCGGTCAGGCTCACCTGCCGGCCGATGCGGTCGAACAGGCTCGTACCGAGCTGGTGCTCGAGGCTGGCAATGCGTTTGCTGACAGCGGGCTGGGTAATATGCAGCGCTTCCGCGGCAGCGGAGAAGGAAGCGTTTTCGGCCACTTGCAGGAAGGCTTCCAGGCTTTGGGTGTCCATAGCGGGCAAGGATAACCGGCTCCGCCTTGGATTCCAATCAGGAATGCCATCGATAAAAAATATGAATTTGTTTTATCGGTAGGGCGGCTCTAGACTGGCGCTCTTTTCCCCGTGAGGCCGAAGACAATGACTGCACGCACGCTTTACGACAAGCTCTGGGATCGCCACCTCGTCGAGGAACTCGATGGGGGTTCGGCGCTGATCTATATCGACCGACACCTGCTGCACGAGGTGACCTCGCCGCAGGCATTCGAGGGCCTGCGCCTCGCCGGGCGCGCACCCTGGCGCATCGACGCCAACATCGCCACGCCGGACCATAATGTACCGACCGACAGTAGCGAGCGCAGCGGCGGTGTGGCGGGCATTGTCGACCCGGTATCACGGCTGCAGGTGCAGACCCTCGATGAGAACTGCCGGGACTTCAATATCGTCGAGTTTGAGATCAACGATCGCCGCCAGGGCATCGTGCACGTCATCGGCCCGGAGCTGGGCGCCACGCTGCCCGGCATGACAGTGGTCTGCGGCGATTCCCATACCGCCACCCATGGCGCGCTGGGTGCCATGGCCCAGGGCATCGGCACCTCCGAGGTGGAGCATGTGCTCGCTACCCAGTGCCTGGTGCAGAAGAAGATGAAGAACATGCGGGTGCAGGTGGACGGCCAGTTGCCCCTCGGTGTGACCGCCAAGGACGTCGTGCTGGCAGTGATTGGCAAAATCGGCACCGCGGGTGGCACCGGCCACGCCATTGAATTCGCCGGCGAGGCCATCGAATCCATGAGCATGGAAGGGCGCATGACGCTCTGCAATATGGCGATCGAGGCGGGTGCGCGTATCGGCCTGGTCGCGGTTGACGAGGTCACCCTGGATTACGTCCGGGGACGGCCGTTCGCGCCGGCTGGCGAGCGCTGGGATCAGGCAGAGCAGGACTGGCGCCAACTGCACTCAGACCCGGACGCGGTGTTCGACACGGTGGTGGAGTTGCGCGCCGAGGACATCGCACCCCAGGTGACCTGGGGCACCTCACCGGAGATGGTCTTGCCTGTTGGTGAGCGAGTGCCGGACCCCGCCGCTATCGCGGACGAAACCCGGCGCAGCGCTGTCGAGCGGGCGCTGGAATACATGGGGCTGGAGGCAGGCCAGGCCATTACCGATATTCGTCCCGACCGGGTGTTCATCGGATCCTGCACCAACTCCCGCATTGAAGACCTGCGCGCGGCTGCGGCCGTGGTGCGCGGCCGCAAGGTGGCCGACGGGGTCAAGCAGGCGCTGGTAGTGCCGGGGTCTGGTGCGGTCAAGGCCCAGGCGGAATCCGAGGGCCTCGACAGGGTATTCCTGGAAGCAGGCATGGAATGGCGCGAACCAGGCTGTTCCATGTGCCTGGCAATGAATGCGGACAAGCTGGGGCCTGGCGAACACTGCGCCTCTACCTCCAATCGCAACTTCGAGGGCCGGCAGGGTTTTGGCGGTCGCACACACCTGGTCAGTCCGGCGATGGCTGCCGCTGCCGCTGTGACCGGGCATTTCGTCGATGTCAGGCAGCTGGAACTGGCGGACGTTTCAGGAGGTGAAGCATGAAGCCGTTTACCGTGCATGAGGGCCTGGTAGCCCCCATGGATCGCGCCAATGTCGATACCGACATGATCATTCCGAAGCAGTTTCTCAAGTCGATCAAGCGCTCCGGCTTTGGCCCCAACCTGTTCGACGAACTGCGTTACCTCGATGAGGGGCAACCCGGGCAGGACTGTAGCCAACGGCCGGTCAACCGGGACTTTCCGCTGAATTTCCCGCGCTACCAGGGCGCATCCATTCTGCTGGCGCGGGAAAACTTCGGCTGTGGCTCCTCCCGGGAACACGCCCCCTGGGCGGTGGAGGACTACGGATTCCGCTGCATCATCGCCCCCAGTTTTGCCGACATCTTCTACAACAACTGTTTCAAGAACGGCGTGCTGCCGATCGTTCTCGACGCGGGAAAGGTCGATACGCTGTTTGAAGCGATGTATGCCGCGGAGGGCTATACGCTGGGCGTCGATCTCGAACGGCAGTGCCTGGTTGAGCCGGACGGCACAGAGACTGCGTTTACGGTAGAGGAGTACCGGCGCTACCGGCTGTTGCACGGCCTGGACGATATCGGTATTACCCTGGAGCATGCCGACAGCATCCGCCGCTATGAAGAAAGCGCGCGGCGGGAGCGGCCCTGGCTGTTTGACGCGGTTGATGCCGGAGCCGCCTCATGACGCGCCGGGTACTGGTTCTGCCCGGCGATCATATCGGTCCGGAGGTCGTGGCCCAGGCCCGGCGCGTACTGGATACGGTGGCCTCCGGGTTTGGCCTGGCGCTGCAACTGGAAGAGGGCATGATCGGTGGCGCAGCGCTCGACGCCACCGGTGTTCCCCTGCCCGATGACACACTGGCCCTGGCGCGGCAGGCGGACGCCATTCTGCTGGGCGCTGTCGGCGGGCCTCAGTGGGACGGTGTAGAGCGCGATGTCAGGCCCGAGCGCGGCCTGCTGAAGATTCGCTCGGAGCTGGGGCTGTTCGGCAACCTGCGCCCGGCCATTCTCTATCCGCAGCTGGCGGGTGCTTCAAGCCTGCGGCCCGAGGTGGTGGCGGGGCTGGATATCCTGATAGTTCGCGAGCTGACCGGGGGCATCTACTTTGGTGAGCCGCGCGGTATCCGCACCCTGGACAACGGAGAACGCGAAGGTTTCAACACCTATGTGTACCGGGAGTCCGAGATCGAGCGCATCGGTCGGCTGGCCTTTGAGTCTGCCGCCAAGCGTGGCGGCCGACTGTGTTCGGTCGACAAGTCCAATGTCCTGGAAGTGACCGTGTTGTGGCGGGAGGTCATGGACCGGCTGGCCGCGGAATACCCCGCTGTGGAGCTCTCGCATATGTACGTAGACAACACTGCCATGCAGCTCGTGCGTGACCCCAAGCAGTTCGACGTAGTCGTGACCGGCAATATGTTCGGTGACATTCTCTCCGATGCTGCTGCCATGCTGACCGGCTCCATCGGTATGCTGCCCTCCGCGTCACTGGACGTGGCTTCGCGCGGTATGTACGAGCCCTGCCATGGGTCAGCGCCGGATATTTCCGGCCAGGGGCTTGCCAACCCGCTTGCCACCATACTGTCGGTGGCGATGATGCTGCGTTATTCACTGGAGGCCCCGGCGGCGGCCGATGCCGTAGAGTCCGCCGTCAGCCGCGTACTGGATAGTGGCTTGCGCACGCCGGATATCTGCACTGCCGGGGATGAGCAGGTGGACACCGTGGCCATGGGTGATGCGGTCGTTGCGGCGCTCGAGGCGCAGATGCTTGAGGAGTCAGCCTGATGAGTGACAAGGTCAATGTGGCGGTGGTAGGTGCCACCGGCGCTGTCGGTGAGACCATGCTGGAGATCCTGGAGGAGCGGGATTTTCCGGTGGACCGGCTTTACCCCCTCGCCAGCAGTCGCTCTGCAGGATCGACGGTCAACTTTCGCAACCGGGCGCATACCGTGGAAGACCTGGCCACCTTCGACTTCTCGCAGGTGGCCATCGGCCTGTTCTCGGCTGGCGGCAGCGTGTCCGCAGAGCATGCGCCCAGGGCCGCTGCGGCTGGCTGCGTGGTGATAGACAATACCTCCCACTTCCGGCGCGACGAGGATATTCCCCTGGTGGTGCCGGAGGTCAACGAGGCGGCCATCGCCGGGTACCGGGAGCGCGGCATTATTGCCAACCCCAACTGCTCGACGATCCAGATGCTGGTGGCACTCAAGCCCCTGCATGATGCAGCCGGCATCGAACGCATCAATGTTTGCACGTACCAGGCGGTGTCGGGCACCGGTAAGTCTGCCATCCAGGAGTTGGCAGGGCAGACAGCGCGCCTGCTTAACGGCCAACCGGTGGAGACTGATGTCTACCCGGTGCAAATTGCCTTCAATGCCCTGCCGCATATCGACAGCTTCCAGGACAACGGCTATACCCGGGAAGAAATGAAGATGGTGTGGGAAACCCGGAAGATTCTTGAAGATGACTCGATCCAGGTGAATCCCACCTGCGTGAGGATCCCGGTGTTCTACGGGCACTCGGAAGCGGTACACATCGAGACCCGCGACAAACTCACCGCCGCTGCCGCCCGAGCGTTGCTGGAAGCGGCTCCTGGCATTACCGTCATTGACGACCACGAGGATGGCGGCTATCCGACAGCAGTGGGTGAAGCGGCCGGGTCCGATCCGGTCTTCGTGGGGCGAATCCGCGACGACATTTCGCACCCACGTGGACTCAATCTGTGGGTGGTCTCGGACAATGTCCGCAAGGGTGCTGCACTCAACAGCGTCCAGATCGCCGAGTGCTTGCTAAAAACTTATTTATAAAAGATACTTACGCCCGTAAGTGTCGGAATATTCTAGGTTTTGCGGGTTTCCATCCAGCGCTTTTTCCGTGGGTTCCGGAATAGGTTTGGAAGAGAGCTGATGCGTATCTGAAGCTGTGAGCCCGGCAGGGCATAACAGCGTGTCAGCCAGGAAAAATGCTGCGATGGGGCTTCAGGCTCGCCTGCCAGCCAGGCAGACGGGTCCAGGGCGGATGCTGAATGGCTCGTGTTGACGAATGCTCGACTCACAGTTCCCGCACAAAATCGTCACATTTCGACATTTATAGCTCGCAGATCATCAGGGGACTGAGTAAGCTGCGGGTGGTTGAATTGGTGGTATTAGTTTTAGTTGGGCTGTTGTAATTGGGCTCATCCAGTAGCAGTTAGTAGCAGTGCTCACGTAGTAGGGCCCACTTAGTAAGGCTAAGGCATCAAGTAGACCAGGTGGTAGCAGGAAGACAACCGGCAAGCAGGGGACATGCAACGCACAAGACTCGCGTTTTCAGCCGGTACCGGGACGATGACTTCCCGGCCTTCCAGCAAATTATCAGCATCAGGGCGGTTCGCCGGGGTGCTGGTTCGGTGAAACGAGACCGTTGTCTAGGGGATGGCGGTAAAACGGTCATTAGAATAATAAGGCGACTTTATGAAGCGTAAGTGTGCGTCAGTGCTTCTCATCCTCGGGTTGTTAAACCCCGGGATCGCGGCCGCGTTGGGGCTGGGCGAGCTCACGCTGAAATCTTTTCTCAATGAACCCCTCGTCGCAGAGGTCAAGCTGCTGGAAATCGGCGACCTTGACCCCAGCCAGATCCGCGTGCGCCTGGCGACGCGGGAAGACTTTTCCCGTGCCGGCGTGGAGCGCGCCTACTTTCTGACCAGCCTGCGTTTCGAGGTTGTCGGCACACCGGCCGGCGGTGCCGTCCTGCAAATACGGTCTACCGACCCGGTGCGCGAGCCTTACCTGGATTTCATCGTCGAGGCGCGTTGGCCGACCGGCCGCCTGTTGCGCGAGTACACGGTGCTGCTGGACCCGCCGATTTTCGCCGGGGATGAAAGCGGTATTGCCGCTCGCGCATCGGCCACCCAACGGCCGCCCAGCTCGCCGCGCGGCAGCCGCAGTAGTACTCCTTCCCCGGCGCGCGGCGCAACAGCGCCTGCGCCTCAGCCTCCCGCCAGCCAGCGCCAGTATGACGCGCAGGTAACGGACCGTCCGGCCAGTGGCGAGCAGTATCTCGTGCAGCGCTCAGACACCCTCTGGAAGATTGCCGCTGCCGGCCGCCCCTCTGGTGCCAGCGTGCAACAGACCATGCTGGACATCCAGCGCCTGAACCCCGAGGCCTTTATCGGGGGCAATATCAACCAGTTAAAAGCGGGTTATGTGCTGCGCCTTCCCACCGCCGGCGATATTACCCCCCAGAGCTTTGAAGAGGCGGTCCGTGAGGTGGAGCGCCAGACCCAGCGCTGGCAGAGCGGGGTGAGCGACGTGGATCGCCTGGACGCCTCCGAGGGCCTGGATGTTTCCGGCGTTTCCGGTAGTGACAGCGGTGAGGGCCACCTGCAGATCGCCGGTGTGGATGCCAGTGACGAGATGCCGGGTAGTGGTGACGTCAGCGCGCGCATGGAAGACCTGGACCGGGCTCGTCGTGAGAACGTTGAGCTCGGCACCCGGCTCTCCGCGATGGAAGAACAAATGGAGATGCAGGAGCGCCTGATCTCCCTGAAAGACGAGCAGATCGCCGCGCTGCAGGACGCTCTCGAGAGAGCGGGCGGGGACGTCGAAGACATGCCTGCCGGCCAGGAAGGCACGATCGAAGCGCTCGAGCCGGCGGAACCTGTCGCAGCAGAACCGGAACAACCCGCGGCAGCTGAGCCAGAACAACTGGCCGCTGAACCAGAGCCACAGCCGGTCCAGCCCACACCGAGGCCGGCTCCGGCGCCGGCCCCGACCATGCTGGATAGGGTCATGGACAACATCATGTACGTGGGGGCCGGCTTGCTGGCCCTCGTACTATTGGTGTTGTACCTGTTGCGAAACAAGCTCGGCGGTTCGGTACCCAAACTGGGCCGCAAGAAAGATCAGGAAATGCCGGTGGCAGCGGCGGCGGTCGGTGGTGGCGGCGAAGACGATTTCGCAGACGTCAGCCTCAGCGAAGACAGCCTGCTGGTAGATGAGTTCGACGAAGAAGAGGTCGGCGGGCAGGAAGTAGAAGCGCCGGCGCCCACCGGGAGCAGCTACAGCGCACCCGACGAGCAGGCTTACGCGGCCCAGTTTGAGTCCGGTGACGCGCTGGCCGAAGCGGATATCTACATCGCTTATGGCCGTTTCCCGCAGGCAGTAGACCTGTTGAAGGCAGCCATCGCTGTTGAGCCCACCAATACCGACTATCGCATCAAGCTGATGGAAGCCTGCGTGGAAATGGTTGAGAGCGGTGAGTTCCAGCAGCAGTACGCCGATCTTCAGGTCATCGGTGATGAAAATGTGCTGCAGCGCGCCCGATCACTGCTGGAGGCGGTTGACGGTGGCGAAGTTTGGCTGGACGACCTGCCTGATCCGACCATTACCGCTGCCGAAGTTGAGGCGGCTCGCGCCAGCAGCGTGGCATCCGCCACGCCCGTGGCCGGCATTGATGCGGGGCTTGAAGAGTCAGTGGACCTGGGCCTGGATGCCGACCTGGATGATCTCACGGCAGACGACAGTGATGATGCCGGTCTGGACTTTGATGTGTCAGAGATCGGCGACCTGGACGGCGATACCGATGAACTGGGCCTGGATATCGATGACGAAGCCGCCGGCCTCGAACTCGATGATGATTCATCAATGGACCTCGACCTGGATGTGGACGAGGACAAGACCGTCGTAGTGAACGATGGACTCGGGCTGGATCTGGATGAGGACAAAACCGTCATCAGAAACGACGGGCCTGGTCTGGACCTGGATAGTGCGGAGGCACCGTCTTCTGAGGACGAACTGGCCGGCGACAGTCTGGAGCTCGATGAACTGGGTCTGGGCGATGATCTCACCATGGATCTCGCTGATGAAGCAGTCGAAGCACCGGCTGCGGATGCCTCAGCGGAACTCGACGAGCTGAGCCTGGATACGGCGGATGACGCCGGGGAGCTCAGCGACATCGATCTTCCCGACCTGGAGCTGGATGGGCTCGACGCCGAACCGGCTGCGGCCTCCGGGGATGACGCTCTGCTGGAGGATCTTGGGGAACTGGGCGCAGACCTCGAGGAGGGTGATAGCGACCTCGAAAGCATGAGCCTGTCCCTGGATGATGATGACAGCGATCTGTCGGACATGGCTGGAGGCCTGGAGGACGACCAACCGCTGATCCAGGATGATGCAGAGGAGCCTGATCTCGGCGCCAGCGACCTGGATATCGGTTCCGAGCTTGACGGGGTCGAGCTCGATCTCCTCGGTGAAGACAACGAAAGCGACGCTGATCTTGCCGACCTGGAGCTCGACATGGGCTCCGATGAGAGCGAAGACGACGGTCTGGTGTTCGCGGCTGATGGTGACGAGATTGCCACCAAGCTCGACCTGGCACGCGCCTATATCGATATGGGCGATCACGACGGTGCGCGCAGCATCCTCGAAGAAGTGATGGAGGGTGGCAGCGGAGCCCAGCAGGGCGAGGCCCGCGAGCTGCTGGAGGGCATTGACTGACCCCTCAACGGAGTCAGCTTCAGGCTCCGCATCTCACCAGCGCATAGCCCTCTGGATAGAGTACGACGGTACTCACTTCAGCGGCTGGCAATTGCAGCGCGGTAGCGAAGTCAGCAGCGTACAGGGTGCGCTGGAAGCTGCACTCGGTTTTGTCGCCAATCACCCCGTAAGACTTCACTGTGCCGGCCGCACCGACGCCGGTGTGCACGCGACAGCGCAGCTCGTTCACTTTGATGCCAGCAACCCCAGGCCCCTGCAGTCGTGGTTACGCGGCGCCAATGCGAACCTGCCCAGCTCGGTAGCGGTACGTGGCGGGGACATTGTTGGCGAGGACTTTCACGCCCGTTTCTCGGCCACCGCCCGGCGCTATCGATACCTGATCTACAACGAGCCCGTGAGCCCGGCCATCGGCAACGACTACCTGGCCTGGGTCCGGCAGCCGCTGGACCACGAACACATGCACGCGGCTGCCCAGCAATTGCTGGGAGAGCAGGATTTTTCTTCCTTTCGCGCCGCGGCCTGCCAGTCGAGCACACCGATGCGCCATGTGGACTTCCTGCGGGTATATCGTCACGGCCGCCTGGTGGTTATCGACATCCAGGCCAATGCCTTCCTGCACCACATGGTGCGAAATATTGCGGGAGCCCTGATCAGTATGGGCAAGGACCATCGGCCACTGGAATGGCTCAGCCAGTTACTCGCACTGAAAGATCGCACCCGGGCGCCAGATACGGCGCCAGCAGGGGGGCTTTACCTGGTTGGCGTTGAGTACCCGGAGCGCTTTGGCCTGACATCGCCGCCCGCGGGTCCCTGGTTTCTTGGAGACAGCGCCTTACCTGCATAGCCAGGCGCCATCTGTTACTATCTCGCCCTTGCTGAATTGACCTTCACCGTGTCTCGCACCCGTATCAAGATTTGTGGCATCACCCGTCCCGAGGACGCTGCCGTTGCTGTCAATGCCGGCGCGGACGCGATAGGCCTGGTGTTCTACCCGGACAGCCCCAGGGTGGTCAGCCTGGAGCAGGCCCGCGCTGTGGTGGCGGCGGTGCCGGCCATGGTCACCACGGTTGGGCTGTTTGTGGATGCAGATGCAGCCTGGGTGAGAGAGATCTCAGGTGAGCTGTCGCTGGGACTGCTGCAGTTCCATGGTGCTGAGTCGCCGGGCTACTGCGAGGGATTCCAGGTGCCGTGGATGAAAGCACTGAGGATGGCGCCCGGTGTGAATGTAGCTGCCGAAATCGATCGCTACAGCGCGGGCGCCGCGGTGCTGCTGGATGCCTACAAGCCGGGTGTGCCCGGTGGTACAGGAGAGCGCTTCGACTGGGATCGGGTGCCGGCGTTTCCCGAGCTGCCTGTGGTCGTCGCAGGAGGCCTGAACGCGGACAATGTAGCGGATGCAATCACTGCAACCGGGGCCTATGCGGTGGATGTGTCCGGAGGCGTTGAAGAGGCACCTGGTATCAAGTCGGCTGAGAGAGTAGCGGCGTTTGTGGCTGCCGTCAGGCAGGCGGATTCGCTCCGGGGCGCAGCAAGCACATGAGCCGCGCGCCTTCGCGATAGGTTTTTGCCCGGACAGGTTTTGCCGGGTACGTTTTAGGGAACTACGAGACTGTTACATGAACCACATTACCACTGACCTGCTGGCCGCAACGCCGGATGCCGCCGGCCGCTTCGGCGACTACGGCGGCCGCTATGTGTCAGAGACCCTGATTGCGGCGCTGGACGAGCTCGACAGCCTCTACAACCGCCTCTCCCAGGACCCCGACTTCCAGCGTGAATTCGACGAAGATCTCGCACACTACGTGGGGCGCCCATCGCCCCTGTACGAGGCTCGCCGCTGGTCGGAAAAACTCGGTGGTGCACGCATCTTTTTCAAGCGCGAAGACCTCAACCATACCGGTGCCCACAAGGTGAACAACACGGTTGGCCAGGCGCTGCTCGCCAAGCACATGGGCAAGCGCCGCGTGATCGCGGAGACGGGTGCAGGCCAGCACGGCGTTGCCTCGGCGACGATCGCGGCACGTCTCGGCATGGAGTGCCAAGTTTTCATGGGCGAGGAAGATGTCTACCGCCAGTCCCTCAACGTCTACCGTATGAAGCTGCTGGGCGCTGAGGTGGTACCGGTAACTTCCGGCACGCGTACCCTTAAGGACGCGATGAACGAGGCCATGCGCGACTGGGTCACCAACGTCGATAACACCTTCTACATTATCGGCACGGTGGCAGGGCCCGCGCCTTACCCGCGCCTGGTACGCGATTTCCAGAGTGTGATCGGCCGTGAGGCCCGGGCCCAGTCGCTGGCGATGACCGGCAAGCTGCCCGACGCGCTGGTAGCCTGTGTGGGTGGCGGTTCCAATGCAATCGGACTGTTCTACCCGTTCCTATCCGACGACGGCGTCGCCATGTACGGAGTGGAAGCCGGTGGCGATGGCCTGGATACCGGTCGCCATGCGGCACCGCTCTCCGCGGGCTCGCCGGGAGTGTTGCACGGCAACAAGACTTATCTCATGCAGAACGAAGACGGCCAGATCCTGCACACGCACTCGGTTTCTGCTGGTCTCGACTATCCCGGCGTCGGCCCCGAGCACTCCTGGCTCAAGGATATGGGGCGCGTGGAGTATGTGGCCGCCAACGACCAGGAAACCCTGGCGGCCTTCCATGAAGTCACGCGTACCGAAGGCATCATGCCAGCACTGGAAACGGCGCATGCCCTGGCCTACACCGCGCGGCTGGCGCCGACCATGGATCGGGACCAGATTATCGTGGTCAACCTCAGCGGTCGCGGCGACAAGGACATCAACACCGTCGCCCGGCTCGACGGTATTGAGCTGTAAGGCCGCACCGTGACAGAACAAACCGGACGTATTGCGCAACGCTTTGCCAGGCTGCAGGCTGAGGGGCGGCGCGCCGTGATTCCGTACCTGGTAGCCGGCGACCCGCTGCGCGACATCAGCGTACCGCTGATGCACAGGCTGGTGGAGGCGGGCGCAGACATCATTGAGCTGGGTGTTCCCTTCTCCGACCCGATGGCCGAGGGGCCCACCATCCAGCGCGGCCACGAGCGTGCTCTCGACAAAGGCGTCCGGCTGCGCGACGCGCTGGCGATGGTGGCGGAGTTCCGCAAGCTTGATACCGAAACGCCAGTACTCCTGATGGGCTACGCCAACCCGGTGGTAGGCATGGGCTTTGATCGATTCGCAGACCTGGCCAGCGAGGCCGGCCTTGATGCACTACTGACTGTCGATATGCCGCCGGAGGAAGTGGAAGCCCTGAATGCCGAGCTCAAGCGGGTACAGCTCGACAACATCTTCCTGGTGGCGCCCACGACGCCCGCAGCGCGGGTGGAAAAAATCACAGAGGTCGCCACTGGCTTCGTTTATTATGTCTCGCTCAAGGGTGTGACGGGAGCCGGCCATCTCGACGTGGATAGCGTTGCCGAACACGTGGCGACCATCCGGCGCTTTACGACCCTGCCGGTGGCGGTCGGCTTTGGTATCAAGGATGCCGAGAGCGCGGCGCGCGTGGCGCAGGTTGCCGATGGCGTGGTCGTGGGCAGTGCCCTGGTCCAGCTCATGGCTGACCGGGCGGCGGCAGGGGATGACCAGCAGGGCATACTCGACGCGGCTGCGGCACTGCTGGCAGATATTCGCAGCGGCGTTGACGGCATCCCGCCTGCACACGGTGAAGACAAGGCCAGTAATGCCTGATCCCGGGGGGCTCGAACCCGGGGTTTTGAGGCTGCCTGGCAGCACAAGTGAGACGATGCGATGAGCTGGTACGACAAGATTTTGCCTTCCGGGGTTCGCAAACAATCCGGCGAGCGCCGCACCACGGTGCCCGAGGGACTCTGGAAAAAGTGTGTGAAGTGCGAGGCCGTGCTGTACCGTCCGGACCTTGAGCGTAATGGCGATGTTTGCCCCAAGTGCGATCACCATATGCGCATTGGTGCGCGGCAGCGCCTCGATATTTTCCTCGACCAGGAAGGCCGTGAAGAGGTCTTCACCGACGTAGAACCTGTTGATCGCCTGAAGTTTCGCGATACCAAGCGCTACCGCGACCGTCTTGCCGCGGCGCAGCGCAACACCGGCGAGAAAGATGCCCTGGTGGCGATGCGCGGCACGCTGCAGGGTATGCCGGTGATGGTCGTGGCCTTCGATTTCAGCTTCCATGGCGGATCCATGGGCTATGCCGTGGGCGAGAAGTTTACCCGGGCCGCCCGACTGGCCCTCGAAGAGCGTATGCCACTGATCTGTTTCAGCGCCTCTGGCGGCGCGCGTATGCAGGAGGCGCTGATCTCCCTGATGCAGATGGCCAAGACCAGCGCGGTGCTGGAGCGCCTCAAGGTGTCTTCCGTCCCCTACGTCTCGGTCATGACCGACCCCATTTATGGTGGTGTGTCTGCCAGCCTGGCCCTGCTGGGCGATATCAATATTGCCGAGCCAGACGCCAGGGCGGGTTTTGCCGGCCCCAATGTGATTGAGCAGACCATTCGGCAAAAACTCCCCAAGGGCTTCCAGCGCAGCGAGTTCCTGCTTGACCACGGCGCCATTGACATGATCGTGCACCGCAACGACATGCGCGCGACGATCGGCAGGCTGCTGTCCAAGTTCACCGGGGAAACCGTCCTGGCCGACGCGGTGTAATGCCGCAACGCTCACTGGGCGAGTGGCTCGCCCATTTGGAACAATTGCACCCCAGCACCATTGACCTCGGCCTCGAGCGTGTGAGCGCTGTAGCGACAAGGCTGGGGCTGGACGCCCCGGCACCGCCGGTCGCCACGATCGCTGGCACCAATGGCAAAGGCTCTACCTCGGCGCTTCTGGAGGCGATTGCACTGGACCAGGGGCGCCGTGTCGGTGTATTCACCTCGCCCCACCTGTTGCGCTACAACGAGCGCATCCGTATCAACGGTGAACCAGTGCCCGACGCCCCCATCATCGACGCCTTCGAGGCGATCGATGCCGCCCGCGGCGATATCTCCCTGACGTATTTCGAGTTCGGCGCCCTGGCTGCGCTCTGGGTCTTCGCGCAGCGACCTCTTGACCTGCTGGTGCTGGAGGTTGGTCTGGGTGGTCGGCTCGATGCGGTCAATATTGTCGATGCGGACCTGGTGGTCATCACCTCGATCAGTCTCGATCATGAGGCCTGGCTGGGAAACGATCGAGAGAGCATCGGCCGGGAGAAAGCCGGTGTGCTGCGGCCTGGCATCGACGTGGTGATTGCAGACGCCGACCCTCCGGCAACTGTGCTGCAGCGGGTGGAAGAGCTGGCGTGTCCCGCAACGTTTTTCAGCGACGAGGTCGTGGAGGCCGGTGGGTCTATCCGCCCTGAAAACGTGTTCGCGGCCCGCACGGCCGCGGCGCGGCTGGGTTTCGGGATCGACGATGCCAGGCTAAAGGAACTGGTCGATGGCCTGGTACTGCCTGGGCGGCTGCAGCGGATTGAGGCCCGGGGGAGCAGCATTGTGCTGGATGTGGCGCACAACCCGGCGGCGATCGAGAACCTCGTCAGCTGGCTTGAAAGGGAAGTCCCCGGACCGCGGGCGGCGCTGTTTGCCGTCCTGTCCGACAAGGACATACATGCTATGATGCGGCCCTGTTCCGGGGTCTTCGATCACTGGTATTTGCCCGCCTTACCCGGTGTTTCCCGGGCCCTGGATTGCGCCGAGGTGGCCTCGACACTGGAGGGGCTCGGCATTTCGCAGCTGACTCAATGCGAGGGCATTGCTGACGGCTGGCAGCAGTTTTTGTCTGCCGATACCGGTGCCAGCCTGGTGGTATTTGGTTCGTTCTACACGGTAGCGGGATTCATGGAGCTCCTGGGGGAGGGGCACGGCAAGGCGTGAACGATATTCTCAAACAGCGGCTGGTAGGCGCTCTGGTGCTCATTGCGCTGGGCGTCATCTTCTGGCCGGTGATCTTCGTTGAAAGCGAGCGCGGCGAACTGGACCGGCAAACCCAGATCGAGCCCATGCCGGCACTGGAGGGTGTGAGTATCCCGGCGCCGCAACCGCTGGCAAATGTGGAACCCGTGCGGCCGACGCCGACACCCAGCGACGAGGAAGTTGCCGCGCTGGCGTCCGCCGACCAGGTGACGCTGCCCTCAGTTCAGCCTCGCAAACAGGAACCGGTATCCCCTGCTGCCGGCAAGCAGGGGGCTGCGGACAGTACCGCGAAACCTTCAACCACCCCCTTTAGCAAGGCCAGCACATCAGGCGAAGCGGCTGTGCCCGCCCTGCCGAAAAAAGACGAGACGGCGCCGGCTCCCGAGAGCCCGGCTCTCGATGAGCAGGGTATACCCATCGCCTGGGTACTGCAGGTGGCGTCAGTGAGTACCCGGGAGAAGGCCGACAAGCTCACCGCTGATCTGATCGCCAGGGACTACAAGGCTTACCATCGCGCTATTCGCCGCAATGACCTGGTCTTGTACCGGGTGTTCATCGGGCCGGTGTTCGAGCGCGAAAAGCTGGCTGCGGTCAAGCGTGACGTCGACAGGGAACTCAACGTCAGCGCCATTATCGCGCGCTATGTGCCTTAGCCGGGGAGTGTGAGCTTGGGCTGGTTCGACTGGACAATTCTCGGCATTGTCGGCCTCTCGACGCTGGTCAGCCTCAAGCGTGGCTTTGTGAAAGAGGCGCTATCGCTGGGTGCCTGGGTAGCGGCGTTCCTGATTTCCACCGCTTTTGCCGCCCGCATGAGCCTGCTGCTGAGCGACTATATCAGCAACGATGCAGTTCGGTACGCGGCGGGCTACGTGATACTCTTCGTTGCCACGCTGATGTTGGGTTCGCTGGTGAACACGCTGCTGGCGCAGGTGATCAAGGCCACCGGCCTGAGTGGCGCGGACCGCGCGCTGGGGACAGTGTTCGGTTTTACCAGGGGGCTGGTGCTGGTACTGGTGATGCTGTTTGTCCTGCAGGCCCTGCTGCATCCTGACGAGCAGCAGTTCATGCGGAATTCACGCCTGGTGCCACACCTGGCGATGGTAGAGCAGTGGGCCCGCGACACGTTTGCGGATGCCAGCGTGAACGGGCAGTTGCCCTGGTCGGGGCGCTAGCGGCTGCGCAGGTGGGATTACATGCCAGCGCAGCAAGCGGATATTGGTTGAATCAGCAGAGAGCTGAGCGGAGATAGGAACAGATGTGCGGACTGGTAGGTATTGTCGGCCGATCCAGCGTGAACCAGGCGATCTATGACGCGCTGACGGTGATGCAGCACCGCGGGCAGGACGCCGCCGGCATCATGACCTTTGCTGATGGCAACTTCCACCAGCGCAAGAGTGAAGGACTGGTGCGCGACGTTTTCCGGCAGCACCATATGCAGCGGTTGCATGGCAACATCGGGGTAGGGCACGTGCGTTACCCGACGGCGGGCAGTTCGGGTGCCGCGTACGCGCAGCCTTTCTACGTCAATTCGCCCTATGGCATCTGCCTCGGCCACAACGGCAACCTGACCAACTCGGAAGAGCTCAGCGAGGAGCTTTACCAGACCGACCTGCGACACCTCAACACGGATTCCGACTCCGAGCTGTTGCTCAATGTCTTCGCTCATGAATTGCAGAAGCAGGGCAAACTCAAACCCACCGAGGAGGAGGTGTTCAAGGCCGTGCGGGGTGTTCACCAGCGCTGCCGTGGCGGATATGCCGCGGTGGCCATGATTGCCGACTACGGCATGGTGGGATTCCGCGACCCCCATGGCATTCGCCCGCTGGTGGTCGGCAAGCGCGAAACGCCGGAAGGTGACGAGTACATGCTGGCTTCGGAAAGCGTTGCGCTGGATGTACTCGGGTTTGAAATGATTCGTGATGTGCAGGCCGGCGAAGCGGTATTCGTCTCTCCGGAAGGCGAACTGCACCTGCGCCAGTGCGCAGACTCTCCTGAACTGCGCCCCTGTATCTTCGAACACGTGTATTTTTCCAGGCCCGATTCCCTGATGGACGGCGTCTCGGTCTACAAGACCCGTATGCGCCAGGGAGACTACCTGGCACGCAAAATTCTTGCCCAGCGGCCGGACCACGATATCGACGTGATCATCCCTATTCCCGATACCAGCAGGATCGCCGCCCAGTCCATGGCGCACGTGCTGGGCATCAAGTTCAGGGAAGGCCTGATGAAAAACCGCTATATCGGTCGCACCTTTATCATGCCCGGTCAGAGCCAGCGCAAGAAATCCGTACGCCAGAAGCTCAACACCATCGGCCTCGAGTTCAAGGGCAAGAACGTGATGCTGGTAGACGACTCCATCGTGCGCGGCACCACTTGCAGGCAGATCATCGAGATGGCCCGGGAGGCCGGCGCCAACAAAGTGTATTTTGCCTCCGCGGCGCCGCCGGTGCGTTACCCCAATGTCTACGGTATCGATATGCCGTCGGCATCCGAGCTGGTCGCCCACGGCCGGGACGAAGAAGAGATTTGCCGGCTGATTGGCGCTGACTGGCTGGTGTACCAGGATCTGGATGACCTGATCGCCTCCAGTCACGAGGGCAATCCGGACATCCAGAATTTTGAGTGCTCGGTGTTTGACGGCAAGTACATTACCGGTGACGTGGACCAGGGCTACCTGGACCGGGTCGAAGCGCTGCGTAACGACGATGCCCAGGCCAGGCGCCGCGAGGCATCCCGGGAAGAGGGTGCGGTGGTCGGCCTGCACAACGAAGTGTCCTGACGACATGGCCCGCGACACGGATAAAGCCCTGGAAAACGCCAGGCTGGATACGCTCGCCGTGCGCGCCGGGCAACGTCGCACCATGGAGTCTGAGCACGCCGAGCCGCTGTTCCTGACCTCCAGCTACGTATTTGATGATGCCGAAGACGCCGCCGCGCGCTTCTCAGGCGACCGCGACGGCAACGTCTACTCCCGCTATACCAACCCCACCGTGCGCACTTTTGAAGAGCGTATTGCCGCCCTTGAAGGGGGAGATGCAGCGGTAGCCACGGCCTCAGGTATGGCGGCCATCCTCAGCGTGTGCATGGCGCTGCTGAAGACGGGCGATCACGTGGTGTGTTCACGCAGCGTATTTGGCACGACCACGGTCATGTTCAACAAGTACATGGCGCGCTTTGGTGTCGACACCAGTTTTGTCGACCTCACCGATCTCGAGCAGTGGCGCTCCGCCGTGCGCGACAATACGGCCTTGCTGTTCCTGGAGACACCGTCCAACCCGCTGTCGGAAGTCGCCGACATGGAGCAACTCACCGCGCTGGCGCGGGAAAGCGGCGCGCTGCTTGTGGTCGACAACTGCTTCTGTACGCCCGCCCTGCAGACTCCGCTGGCCCTCGGTGCGGATATCGTTACCCATTCCGCCACCAAGTACCTCGACGGCCAGGGCCGCTGTGTGGGCGGTGCCGTGGTGGGATCGGCTGGGCATATGGAGGAAGTGGTCGGCTTCCTGCGCTCGGCGGGTCCTACCATGAGTGCGTTCAATGCCTGGGTGTTTCTGAAGGGGCTGGAAACCCTGCGGCTGCGCATGGAGGCCCATAGCGCCAACGCGATGTCCCTGGCTCGCTGGCTGGAAGAGCAGCCCGCGGTCGAGGCAGTGTTCTATGCCGGCCTGGAGGCGCATCCCGGTCATGCCCTGGCGGCCCGTCAGCAACGCGCATTCGGCGGCGTGCTTTCCTTTCGTGTCAGGGGCGCGCGGGCAGAAGCCTGGCGCTGTATAGATGCCACTCGCATGCTGTCCCTGACCGCCAACCTGGGCGACGCCAAGACAACGATTGTGCACCCGGCCACGACCACTCATGGCCGTCTCAGCGATGCTGAGCGCGATGCGTCAGGGATCACAGAAAACCTGATTCGTGTTGCCGTGGGCCTGGAAGACGTGGACGATATCAAGGCAGATCTTGCGCGCGGCCTGGATGCAGTAGCGAAACTGTAGGCCATCAGCGCGGTCTGAAGACTACCCTGATGAGTGCTGAGGTATGAAGAGCGTACTGGACAATGCTGCCCTGGACAAAGCTGCCCTGGGCAGCGCCCCCGAGGTTCCCATGAAAGACCTGGTCGACCGTGCTGCGGCAGAAGTCGGCAAGGTGTTGCTGGGCAAGGAAAACCAGGTGCGCCTGTCGCTGTGCTGCCTGCTGGCGCGGGGTCATCTCCTGATTGAAGACCTGCCGGGTATGGGCAAGACCACGCTGTCCCACGCCCTGGCCAGCGTGTTGGGCCTGAGTTACAACCGCATCCAGTTCACCAGTGACCTGCTGCCCGCCGATATTCTCGGTGTCTCGGTGTTTGACCAGGCCAGCAATGCGTTCAGCTTTCACCCGGGACCGGTGTTTTCCCAGCTTCTGCTGGCCGATGAAATCAATCGCACCACGCCCCGCACCCAGAGTGCCCTGCTGGAAGCCATGGGCGAAGGCCAGGTCACCGTGGAAGGCGAAACCCGCGCGCTTCCCGAGCCGTTTTTCGTAATAGCAACCCAGAACCCGGTGCACCAGTCCGGTACCTACCCGCTGCCGGAGTCCCAGCTCGACCGCTTCCTGATGCGCCTGGAGCTGGGATACCCCGACCCCAGTGCCGAGCGGCAGATGTTTGTGCGCGATGGTGCGGCGCCGCAGGCGGAGCAGTTGGAGTCCTGTCTGAGCATAGATCAGCTGTCCGCGATTCGCGCCGCGGTGGATGAGGTGCACGCTTCAGACAACCTCCTTGACTACCTGCAGCGACTGGTTGCCTATACCCGCAATTCGGCGGAATTCGCCTATGGCCTGTCCCCGCGCGGAGCGCTGGCCCTGCTGCAGTGCGCGCGAACCTGGGCGCTGATGGAAGGGCGCAGTCACGTGGTGCCGGAGGATCTGCAGACCGTGCTGCCGGCGGTTGCTACCCACCGCCTGGTGCCTACCAGCGACTATGCCGGCGATGCCAGCGCACTGGTGCACGATATCCTTCTCAACGTCGACGTCATCGCCGGCTGACACCGTCGTGGTCACCGCCGCACTCTCCGAATCCCTGGAACAATACCGGGGGCTGGCGCGGCAGCGCTGGAAGCGCTGGCTGAATCGCCGCATTCCGCCCGCCAAGCAGGTAACCCTGGACCAGAAACGGATCTTCATCTTCCCGACCCGCATAGGGTTTTTCTTCCTGTTTACCCTGCTGGTGATGCTGGTGGCGGCTATCAACTACCAGAACAACATGAGTTTTGCGCTCACCTTCCTGCTGGTAAACATCTTTGTGGTCACCGTGCTGCACACCTACGGCAATCTCGCCGGCCTCACCATTCATGCCGTGCGCGCCTCACCAGTGTTTGCGGGCCAACGGGCGGAGTTTGAGATCATGGTGTCCCGCGCCGGCCGGCGCCAGTACTTTGGCCTGCACTTCGACTGGCTCCAGCAGGACTCGGCGATGGTGAACCTGCAGGATCACGAGCAGCAGCACGTAAAGCTGTACCTGCGCACCGAGCGGCGCGGTTGGTACAAACCCGACCGGCTGCGGCTGGAAACCGTTTATCCCCTCGGCCTGCTGCGTGCCTGGACCTGGCTGGACCTCGACATCAGGGCACTGGTTTATCCGCGGCCCCTGGCCAGCGGTGATTTGCCCGGCATCAGTTCCGACCAGCCCGATGGCATGGCGGAGCCGATACCCGGCAGCGACGATTTCTATGGCCTGCGCGACTACCAGCGCGGCGACTCCCTGCGACATGTCTTCTGGAAAAGTGTGGCCAAAGGCCAGCCACTGCAGAGCAAGCACTATACCGCCTACGCCGATCGCAGCGTCTGGCTCGACTGGAACCTGTTCGAGGGCCTGCCCCCCGAGCAGCGCTTGTCGCACCTGTGCTACTGGGTGCTGGAGTTCGACCGCCGCAACGAGGAATACGGCTTGCGCCTGCCCGGCGTGACGCTGGAACCGGATAGCGGCGAGAATCACCGCCTCTTGGCGCTGCGCCAGCTCGCCCTGTGGGGGGCGCCGGCCACGGATTCCGGCAACCACTCGCTGAGGGACGCGGCGTGAAGCTCGAGGAGCAGGTGCCGAGAAATGCGCTGGTGTGGATCATCGCCACGCAGTTCTTCCTGCTGTTGCCGCACCTTGGCCGGGTACCCTGGTGGGTGCTGGTGTTGTACGTGGCCACTGCGGTGTGGCGCAGCATGGTGTACACCGGGCGCTGGTCATTCCCCAGCGGCTACACAAAATCGGGGCTGACCGTCATCTGCTTCGGCAGTGTGGCGCTGAGCTATGGCAGCATTATCGGCCTGGAGCCCACAGTGGCACTGCTGCTGATTGCCTATTCCCTCAAGCTCATCGAACTGTCCAACCAGCGCGATGCCTACATGGTCATTTTCATTGCCTACTTCGTGTGCCTTACGGAGTTCCTGTTCAGCCAGGAGCTACTCGTGACCCTGTACATGTCGGTGGCGGTACTAATGAATACCACCTCGCTGGTGGCGCTGCACCAGCCTGGCCAGGATCGTTTCACTTCCAGCACCATCCGGCGCGCGGGCAGCATGATGCTGCAGGCCCTGCCGCTGATGATCCTGCTGTTTGTGGTCTTTCCCCGCATCGGCCCGCTGTGGAACGTGCCCCTGAAGTCCCATTCTGCACGCAGTGGAATGAGTGATTTCATGAAGCCCGGTGACGTGGCCAACCTCAGCCTCAATGACGATGTGGCGTTCCGCGTGCAGTTCGAAGGCGACGTGCCCGAACGGCGAGAGCTCTACTGGCGTGGCCTGGTGTTCAGCAAGCTGGACGACGGCGCCTGGCGCAGCCTTCGTTGGCGTGAAGTACCCGGGGATGAGCGGCGCGCGGAGCAGCCCTACCTTAGCGGTGATTACCGGGATTACAGCATCATCATGGAGCCGACCCAGCAGAACTGGCTGTACGCAATGCCCTATGCGACCACGCGTGACCGCGGGATCGTGCGCAGCAATGACTTCCGGCTGGTGTCTCCCGTGGAGGTACAGGACCAGAAGCGCTACCAGGTGCGCAGTTGGCTGGAGGTGCCACTGGAGGACGAGCTCAGCGAGTGGCGGCAGGGGATCGAGACCCGGCTGCCGGAACGGCAGAATCCCCAGACCAGGGATCTCGCCGAGCGCATGTTCGCCGCAGCCGGTTCTGATCCGGAAAGCTACGCCCGCGCCGTGCTCGACATGTTCCGGCTGCAGCCCTATTTCTATACCCTGCGGCCACCACTGTTGCAGGACGAGCACCCGGTGGACCAGTTCCTGTTCGGCACTCGCCGGGGTTTCTGTGAACATTATGCTTCCGCCTTCACCTGGATGATGCGAGCCGCCGGCGTCCCGTCGCGGGTGGTCGCCGGCTACCAGGGAGGTGAGGTGAACCCGGTAAATGGCACAGTTATCGTGCACCAGTTCGACGCCCATGCCTGGAATGAAATCTGGCTCGAGGGGCAGGGCTGGGTGCGTATGGATCCGACCTTTGCCATCGCGCCGGCGCGCATTGAGTTCGGCCTGGAGCAGGCGCTGGCAGAGGAGGGCAGCTTCCTGGCGGAGACGCCGCTGTCGCCGCTGCGCTTCCGGAACATCGGCTGGCTTAATAACCTGCGCCTGCAGCTCGACGCTATCAACTATCGCTGGCAGATGTTTGTGTTGAGCTACGACCAGGAGCAGCAGTACCAGATACTCAATCGGCTGTTAGGCAGTGTGGGGCAAACCCAGCTGGTGGTCCTGATTGTCGGCGCCTGGGCCCTGTTGCTGGTGCCGGTGGTGATCACCATGGTCTGGCGTAACCGGGGCCCGCGGCTGGATGCTGCCACGCGCTACTACCTGGACTTCTGTCGGCGCCTGCGGCGTGCGGGTATTGAGCGCCCCGGCCACGAAGCGCCTGCCGCCTTTGCTCAGCGAGTGGCTGCCGATCGCCCGGCACTGGCGGCAGAGGTGGAAGCGATTACCCGCTGTTACGAAGGCCTGGCTTATGCGGGCAATGCTGACCCAGTGGCGCTCAAGGAACTCAAGCGCCGGGTCAGGTCATTCAGTGTCTAGTGAGAGGGATGGGTAGCCCGGGGCGAACGCCTCAGGCTGACAGCTCCTGTATCTCCACCGCGGCAATGCGGGCGCCATCGTCGGCACGCTTCTGGAACTCCGCAATCTGGTCGAAGTTCATGTAGCGATAGATATCGCCTGCCATCGAATCCAGTCGTTCGGCGTATTCCAGATACTCCGCAGCAGTGGGAATCCTGCCGAGGATTGCGCCCACGGAAGCGAGTTCTGCCGACGTCAGGTAGACGTTGGCCCCGTCGCCGAGCCGGTTCGGGAAATTCCGCGTTGAGGTGGACAGCACCGTACTATTCGCAGCCACTCGTGCCTGGTTGCCCATGCACAGTGAGCAGCCGGGCATTTCCGTGCGGGCGCCGGACCGGCCGTAAATGCTGTAGAAGCCTTCTTCCATGAGCTGGTGCTCGTCCATCTTGGTGGGCGGCACAATCCACATGCGGGTCGAAATGGAACCGGGGTGCGCTTCCAGCAGCTTGCCGGCGGCCCGGAAGTGGCCGATGTTGGTCATGCAGGAGCCGATGAAGACCTCGTCGACACCATCGCCGGCCACGTCGGACAGGGTGCGGGCATCGTCCGGATCGTTCGGGGCGCAGACGATCGGCTCCTTGATCTCTGACATGTCGATTTCGATCACCGCGGTGTATTCGGCATCAGCATCGGCGCGCATCAGGCTCGGGTTTGCCAGCCACTCTTCCATCTTCCGGGCGCGGCGTTCCAGGGTACGTGCATCGCCATAGCCGTCAGCGATCATGGAGCGCAGCAGTACGATGTTGGAGCGAAGGTACTCGGCCACCGTCTCCTCGCTGAGGTCGATGGTGCAGCCGGCGGCAGAACGCTCGGCGGAGGCATCAGACAGCTCGAAGGCCTGTTCCACGGTCAGGTCGCGCAGGCCCTCAATCTCGAGGATGCGGCCGGAGAAGATATTCTTCTTGCCCTTCTTCTCCACGGTCAGCAGCCCCTGCTTGATGGCGTACAGCGGAATAGCGTGCACCAGGTCGCGCAGGGTAATGCCGGGCTGCATCTCGCCGGAGAAGCGCACCAGCACCGATTCGGGCATATCCAGTGGCATCACCCCGGTGGCGGCGGCGAAGGCCACCAGGCCGGAGCCGGCCGGGAAAGAAATGCCCATGGGGAAGCGGGTATGGGAGTCACCGCCGGTGCCCACCGTGTCGGGCAGCAACATGCGGTTCAGCCAGGAGTGAATGATGCCGTCGCCCGGGCGCAGGGATACACCGCCCCGGGTCATGATGAAATCGGGCAGTGAGTGCTGGGTGTCGATGTCCACCGGCTTCGGATAAGCCGCCGTGTGGCAGAAGGACTGCATGGTCAGGTCGGCGGAGAAGCCGAGGCAGGCGAGGTCCTTGAGTTCGTCCCGGGTCATGGGGCCGGTGGTGTCCTGGCTGCCCACCGTGGTCATGCGCGGTTCGCAATAGGTACCGGGGCGTACACCGTCCATGCCGCAGGCCTGGCCGACCATTTTCTGGGCCAGGGTGTAACCCTTGCCGGTGTCTTCCGGTTGCTCCGGCTTGCGGAACAGGTCGGACTCCGGCAAGCCCATTGACTCCCTGGCACGGGTGGTCAGGCCGCGGCCGATGATCAGGTTGATGCGACCGCCGGCGCGCACCTCGTCCAGCAGTACCTCTGATTTCAGTTCGAACTCGGACAGCACATCGCCGGACTCGGAGAGAATCTTGCCGTCATAGGGGCGAATCTCGATCACGTCACCCATGCCGAGATCGTCAACCGGGGCTTCGAATACCAGGGCGCCGGCGTCTTCCATGGTGTTGTAGAAGATCGGCGCGACTTTGCCGCCAATGCAGATGCCGCCGTTTTTCTTGTTCGGTACGCCGTCCATGTCGTCCCCAAAGAACCACAGCACGGAGTTGGTGGCCGATTTGCGGGACGAACCGGTGCCGACCACGTCACCCACGAAAGCGACCGGGAGGCCCTTGGCCTTGATCGCTTCAACCTGCGCCATGGGTCCTTTCACGCCGTGTTCTTCCGGCTCCAGGCCGTCGCGAGTCATCTTGTACATGGCCAGGGCGTGCAGGGGGATATCCGGGCGTGACCAGGCGTCGGGGGCAGGGGAAAGGTCGTCGGTGTTGGTTTCGCCGGTCACCTTGAACACCGCAGTCTTGATAGATTCCGGGACCTCAGGCTGGCTGGTGAACCATTCCGCGTCGGCCCAGGATTGCATCACGGCCCTGGCGTTCTCATTGCCGCCGCGAGCCAGCTCTTCCACGTCGTGGAAGGCGTCGAACATCAGCAGCGTGTGCTTGAGTTGCTCGGCGGCGATCGCGCCCAGCGCGTCGTCGGTCAGCAGGCCAACCAGGGTTTCAATGTTGTAACCGCCCAGCATATTGCCCAAAAGGCGCACGGCGGTTTCTGCGTCGATCAATGGGCAGTCGGTCTCACCCTTGGCGACGGCGGACAGGAAGCCGGCCTTGACGTAGGCCGCTTCGTCGACGCCGGGCGGCACGCGTTCGCTGATGAGTTCCAGCAGGGTATCCTCTTCTCCGGCCGGTGGTGCCTTGAGAAGCTCTACCAGTTCCGCCACTTGCTCGGGGCTGAGCGGCTTGGGCGGAATGCCCTGGGTGGCCCGTTCTTCGACATGTTCACGGTAAGCTTCAAGCACGATACAAACTCCTGGAGGGACAAAAATAACGGGGCCGAATTATAGCCCAAGCGGCCTTCAGCCGCACCGGATTGGGGGCAATACTGTGCATTCACAGGGGTGATATCTTAGAATGCCCGGATGATCGATTCCCGCGTTAAAACCCCCTGTATTGGTGTGTGTTCCACCGGCATTGGCGACCGAGTCTGCCGCGGTTGCAAGCGCTTCGCTCACGAGGTGATCAACTGGAATGGCTACACCGAGGCCGAGAAGCGCTTGATCGATCAGCGGCTCGGTGATTTCCTGAGCCGCTGTACCCAGAACAAGCTGCAGGTGCTGGACCCTGCGCTACTCGAGGGCCAGCTCATCAGCCAGCAGATCGCCTACCCGGCGCAGCGCGATGTCTACTGCTGGGCTTATGCGCTGTTGAAAGCGGGCGGCAGCCAGATCAGTGACCCCGCCGACTACGGCCTGCAAATAGACGCCGAATTTCGCGACGTGCCGCTGACCGAATTGCGCAAGGCCATCGACGATGAATTCTATATCCTGTCCGAAGCCTACTACGAGCGCTACATCAGTGTGGTGGAGACGGCCTGATGTCGCCATCTGACCACGAGGGTGAGCAAGCCCTGGTGCAGCCCCTGCGCGAGTTTCTCGGCACCGCCACGCCCGAGGCCTGGATCGACTGGGCGCTGGAGAACCCGGAACTGCTGCTGATCGATCACGCCAACTGTGAAAAGAAGGCAGCATCTACCGCGCTGACGCTGATGTTTCGCTACACCGACTTCCCGGAACTGCTGCACAAGCTCTCGCGCCTTGCGCGCGAGGAACTGAGGCACTTCGAGCAGGTACTGAAAATCATGCAGCGGCGAGGCATCCGCTATGAAACCATTGGCGCCGCGCGCTACGCCTCCGGGCTGCGTGCCGGGGTGCGCTCCAGCGAGCCCGGTCGCCTGGTAGATACCCTGGTGGTCGGTGCGATTATCGAGGCGCGATCCTGCGAGCGTTTTGCAGCACTCGCGCCACACCTGGATGCGGAACTGGCCGAGTTCTACCGTTCTCTGTTGAAATCAGAATCTCGCCACTTCAGGGACTACCTGAAACTGGCAGAGCAGGCATCAGATGCGGAGGAAGTGGCAAGGCGGGTACAGGTGTTGCTCGCTCTGGAGGCACCGCTGATTCGGGACAAGGATCGGGAATTCCGCTTCCATAGCGGAATTCCCTCCGAAGTAGTTGCGGTAAGCGCTTGAATTAAAAGCGCTTTTTGGTCGCTTGAAACCTAAGGTGGTTTCGAGGTCGGCTTATTCCGTCACCTCTACTGACTCGATGACCACGTCTGCACGTGGCACGTCCTGGTGACCCGCTGCAGAGCCGGTGGCAACACCCTTGATGGCGTCCACGACCTCGGTACCGGCGACAACCTTGCCGAACACCGCGTAGCCCCAGCCCTGCGGGGTCGGGGAGCTGTGGTTGAGGAAATCATTGTCCTTCACATTGATAAAGAACTGCGCGGTGGCGGAGTGAGGGTCCATGGTGCGTGCCATGGCGAGAGTGTAACAGTCATTCTTGAGACCGTTATCGGCTTCGTTTTCGATGGGCGTGCCGGTGGGCTTCTGGTTCATGCCCGGCTCAAAGCCGCCGCCCTGGATCATGAAGCCGTCGATCACACGATGGAAAATGGTGCCGTTGTAGAAACCATCGCGGGCATAGGCAAGAAAGTTTTCGCTGCTCTTGGGCGCTTTCTCGAAGTCGAGTTCGATGGAAATATCGCCGTGGTTGGTCTTGAGTACGATCATTGGAAAAGCCTCATTGCTTGTGTCGAAACAGGTCGCGCATGATAAGGCCTTTTTAGCCGTGAGGCGAACCGCATCCATCGGAGCCGCTCGTCGCACCTGGACACTACAGAATCATCAGGAGGTTCCCTATAATACGCGCCCTTTGGACCCTCCACCGAGGACGATAGCGCCGGCATGACAGAGACTACCGCCCCAAGTAACTTCCTCGACACGATTGTTCGCGAGGATATCGAGAGCGGACGCGTGAGCGAGATTGTGACTCGCTTCCCGCCTGAGCCGAATGGCTACCTGCATATCGGTCACGCCAAGTCGATCAGTGTGAACTTCGGGTTGGCGGAGCGGTTTGGCGGTCGCTGCAACCTCCGCTTCGACGACACCAACCCGCTCAAGGAAAGCCAGGAATACATCGAGTCCATCCAGGCCGATGTCCAGTGGCTGGGTTACCGCTGGGACGGCGAGGTAAAGTTCGCCTCATCGTATTTCGGCCAGCTCTATGAGTGGGCCCAGCACCTGGTGCGTGCAGGCAAGGCCTACGTCTGCGACCTTTCCGCGGAGGAAACGCGTGAGTACCGCGGTACGCTGACGGAGCCCGGCCGCAACAGCCCCTACCGGGATCGCTCGGTGGACGAAAACCTGGCCCTGCTGGAAGGCATGAAGAACGGGGAGTTCGAAGAGGGCAGCCGCGTGCTGCGTGCCAGGATAGACATGGCTTCTCCGAATATGAACATGCGCGACCCGACCCTGTATCGGATTCGCAAGGTGAGCCACCACCAGACTGGTGATGACTGGTGCATTTACCCCACCTACGATTTCGCTCACGGCCAGGAAGATGCCATCGAGGGCATCAGCCATTCAGTGTGTACCCTGGAGTTCGAGGATCACCGTCCACTGTACGACTGGCTGCTGGAGAACCTGCCGGTCCCGTCGCGCCCTCACCAGTATGAGTTTGGCCGCCTCAACCCGAGTTACACGGTCACCAGCAAACGCAAGCTCAAGCAGCTGGTAGACGAGGGTCTGGTCAGTGGCTGGGATGATCCACGCATGCCGACCATTTCCGGCATGCGCCGGCGCGGCTACTCGCCCGCCGCGATCCGCCGCTTCTGCGACATGATCGGCACAACCCGCAGCGACGGCATTGTCGATGTGGCGATGCTGGAGCACGCCATCCGCGACGACCTCAATGAGAATGCGCCGCGCGCGATGTGTGTGGTAGATCCACTGCGGCTGGTACTGGTGAACTACCCCGAGGACAAGGTAGAAACGCTGGCGGCGCCGGCGCATCCCGCGCGGGATGATCTCGGTCTGCGCGAGCTGCCCTTTGCGCGCGAACTGCTGATTGATCGGGAGGATTTCCGGGAAAAAGCCAACAAGAAATACAAACGCCTGGTACTCGGAAAGCGGGTGCGGCTGCGCAACGCTTATGTTGTCCAGGCCGTGGATGTAGAGCGCGACGACAACGGCGAGATCACTGCTGTGCTGTGTGAGGTGGTGGCCGATACCCTTGGCCAGGACCCGGCGGACGGCATCAAGCCCAAGGGCGTGATTCACTGGGTGTCGGCGGCTCATGGGCTGGCGGTGGAGTTGCGACTTTACGACCGCCTGTTCAATGTCGAGGCGCCGGACCGTAGCGATGAGGACTTTCATCACTACCTGACCGCGGATTCCCTGCGGGTGACGAAGGCCGCTGTCGCCGAGCCGGGCCTGGCAGCCGCCGCAGCAGAGCAGTCCTTCCAGTTCGAGCGCGAGGGCTATTTCGTGGCGGATCGGTTTGACCACAGTGCTGATCGACCGGTATTCAACAAAACCATTGGTCTGCGAGACACCTGGCAGAAGCAGGGAGCCTGATATGGCATTGGTGTTGCACAACACCCTGAGTGGTAAAAAAGAAGTTTTCGAGCCGCTGCAGCCAGACCGTGTGACCATGTACGTCTGCGGGCCTACCGTCTATAACCTAGCCCATATAGGTAACGCCCGTCCGGCAGTCGTGTTTGATACATTATTTCGCCTGCTACAGACGCAGTTCGATAGCGTCATCTACGCGCGCAACATTACCGACATCGACGACAAGATTATTGCAGCCTGCGCTGAGACCGGCCGTGATATGGCGGACTTCACCCAGGAATTTACGACCAAGTACCGTGAGGATATGACAGGCCTGAACGTGCTGGCCCCTTCGCTCGAACCGCATGCAACCCAGCATATTGACGAGATGATCGAGCTCACGCAGACGCTGATCGAGAAGGGCCATGCCTACGAATCCGAAGGGCACGTGCTGTTCGCGGTACAGTCGATGGAAGACTACGGCAAGCTGTCCAACCGCTCGCTGGAAGACATGCTGGCCGGCGCCCGGGTTGAAGTTGCTGACTACAAGCGTTACCCCGGTGACTTCGTGCTCTGGAAGCCCTCCGAGGACGGCGACCCCGGTTGGGACAGCCCCTGGGGCCGGGGCCGGCCGGGTTGGCACCTGGAGTGCTCGGCGATGATCCACGCTCACCTCGGCGAAACCATCGACATCCATGGCGGCGGCCGCGACCTGATCTTCCCGCATCACGAAAATGAGATCGCCCAGAGCCAGTGCGCTCACGGCGGTGATTACGTTCGCTACTGGATGCACAACGCCTACCTGGATATCGACGGTGAGAAGATGTCCAAGTCCCTGGGCAACTTTCGCATGGTGCGCGACCTGCTGGGCCAGTATCCGGGGGAGGTGTTGCGTTTTGCCCTGCTGTCCGCCCACTACCGGTCGCCGTTGAACTTCTCTGCTGAGCTGCTCTCCCAGGCGCGCGCGTCGCTCGATTCGCTATACACAGCGCTGCGCGAGGTCGAGGACGTGGCAGTAGACGATGAGGTGCTGCTGGCAGACGAAGCGTTCTATGCAGCGCTGAATGATGATCTCAATACGCCGTTGGCCATTTCTGAACTGCATGCTATCGCCAAGGCGCTCAACAAGGCCGGGGCCGGGGAGCGGCCACATCTCAAGGCGCGCCTGCTGGCGGGCGCGGACTTGCTGGGACTGCTCACCGAAGACCCTGAAACCTGGTTTCAGCAGGCCAGCAGCGACGATGCCATCAGCGAGGAGGCGATCGAGGCCGCTATCGCCGAGCGCCAGCAGGCCAAGGCCGAGCGCAATTTTGCCAGGGCCGACGAACTGCGCGACTTCCTGGCTTCCGAGGGCGTGATACTGGAAGACTCCCGCGACGGGACGACCTGGCGGCGCTCCTGAGCGTACTGTCCCGCCGGATCACACCGGACCTGGCTGGCAGGTCTGCTGGCGATGCGTGGGCGAGGCGATGCTTATTGTTGCCCGGACTTTTCTGATCCCTATTCGGGCCGCCACTGCCGAGTAATTGCAGTGATTCCAGCACTCTCAATGTTTTTGTGACTCCCGTTGTTTCCTTTTGGCGTGAATCCGGTAAAAAAAGAAACCGGTTATCCGTTAAACAGCCAAAGGATGGGGATCATGAAGAGCTGTGTACGCCAACCGATTACAAACGGGGTGAAACATAAGGCCAGCGGCAAGTACGCGGTCATCGACGGGCGCCAGGTGGCGCTGCCGGTGGACGCGCGCTTCTACTTTCAGGACAAGCGCGGCTGCTGGTACTGGTCGACCCGCAAACCGCGGGTCAAAGGCGACGACTGGACACCGAACAAGGCACCGGTGCAGATACAGTCAGACCAGGGCTATCACCGTTGCCTGATCACGCCAGCGCTGGCAGCTGCCGGCGCCTGGCGCGATACGGTCATGCGCGTGATCAGCCAGGACAATATGCCGATGGCGCTCTCGCGCTGATCGCCGCCAGGCGTGCTCCGCTCATGAACGAAGAGCGGAGGGCGCTGGCCGCCAATCCAGCAAGTTGATACAGACTGGCGAATTGCCCAGGCAGTTGAGACTGTCTTTGATAGCGGGGTGCTCAACGAACACCTGAGGCCAAGCCCTGGGCAAGCACGCAGGATTTGCCGGCATTCGCGTAAGACGCGTTGGAACGGGCAGAGCGCGCAAAACGCGCTAGCTAATAGAGCGGAAGCGTCAGAAAAGTACGTCAGTAATAGGGCTGTGGAGCTCAGGCTGCTGCCTGCTCCTGTGCCTTGATCCAGTCTGCGAGTTCCTCGCGTCCCTGTACCAGGGACTTGATCACCCGCATGTGGAAAGTGCGATAGAGGGTATCCCACTCGGCACGGGCAAGGTGCAATACCACGGCCCGCTTGGTGTCGACGTCCTTGGGCAGGCCGCCCGGGTCACAGACTTCGCCTTTGAGGCCGCAGGTCAGCAACTCCTGGACCATCACGTTCTTGGCATTTTCCTGGATGTTCTGCTCCATGGTGTCGAGCGCACCCTTGAGCTTGGCGCGCATGGGAAAATCTTCCGCGCGAATCAGGTTGTGCAGGAATACGGGGAACAGGAACTCAATCACGCGCTTGGCCTGCGCCTCATTGGCCTCATGCAGGTCCATCTTTATCTTGGGCAGGATCGGCCCACTGGTGGCGAGCACGTTTACGCTTTCCAGATCCTGGAACATATCCATGCGCGAGCAGACCAGGGCTCGATGGATTAGTGGGTAGGCCGAAGTGGTCATTGTCGTTCTTGTATACCCTTCTCGTTACTGGCTTCTTGGTCCGGGAGTCGACAGCCCCATACCGTCACTCCACAGTTGGAAACGCTTATTGACGCTTACCAGCGTACCGCGAAACAGCCCACCTAGCGCTGCAGAGTGAAGGTAATCGGAATAGCCATTACGTAGCTGTCACCTTCGTCCGATACCAGCTCTTCCCGGGCCACTGCGGACAGCTCGGGGAACGGTGCGGCGCGTTTGACCGCGGTTTCAGCCGCCTTGTCCAGGCCAGTATGGCCCGAGGTGGAGTCGACGATAACCTCAAGCAGGTCGCCGGACTCATCCATGCGTGCCAGCAATTCTACCCTACCTTCCCACTGGTATTTAATCGCCCGCCGCGGATATTTGACCTCTCCAAACACCTGGCGCATGACCTTGCTCACGTATTCCTGAAGCTGCCGCTGGTACTCGCGGTCATCAAGCTTGGTCAGTTCATTGTTGAGCTGTTCTGTCGCCTCGGCGGGCATATCTGCCATCGCCACCTGTTCAGGTGCGGGAGCTGCGGGCTCGGATGCCACGGGGGCGGCCGGCGCCGGTGCTGCCGCCGGCTCGGCTGCTGCTGCGACAGGTTCCGGCGCAGCCGGTTGAGGCGTTGCGGCAGGCTGCGGTGCCGGTGCTGCGGCTACCTGGACAGGCTCAGGTGCAGGTGCAACGGGTTCGGGTTCCGGTGCGACCGGGGCAGGCGCGGGGGCCGGAGTGGGCGCCGGTACCGGAGCTGCCTGGGTCCACGCCGCGATCGCTGCTATGCGGGTGTCAGAGGGTGCCAGGCTGTTGAATCGCTCCATCATGTCTGCCTCTATTGTGCCGGCCAGCAGCGGCGTACGGAAAGTGGAGGCGGCACCGTCGCCTACCCAGCCGGCGTAGAAGAAGTCGAACACATCGCCTTCACTGACGCGCAGCAGCTCCGTGTCATTGAGGAGAAACACGGTTTCATCTTCTTCATTGAGGTAGATGACAAAACGGTCGCCCTGGCGCAGCGAACCTTTCATGCTGGACTTGAGCTCGGTGAGTGCGTTGACGGCACTGTCAGGCGCGCGTCCACCGGATCCCAGCTCCCCCTGCAGCAGGATGGTGCCCGAAAAGCCCCGGCTACTGATGCGCCGCGTGGTGATTCGATACTCCATGGCCTTGGGAGGCGGAGCCAGCATCAGGTTTTGCATAACTGCGCCATAGGGCAACAGCAGACCGGCCATATAGATGTCACGGGCGGTTTCCGTATACACGGACAGGCCCACGGTTTCGAGTTCATCCTGGGCCTTCGGCGCACTGCTAAACAGCAATATGGCGATGGTGGCTATCGCCCCCAGGCGGCGCTTGTAGTCAGACATCATGGTTGTTTCTCGTCGAATGGTCTTTGACAACATGTTATGCAGGACTAACTTGCCCAAGCGTGCAAGGGGAGACAAGAAAAATGTTCTAGAAAGTGAAGGAAGTCCCGCTTTTGGCTATTTACCGCAATAAATTTGCGTTGATATGCGTTTGCGGGTTTTGCTGTAAAGGAGGTAAGTGAGTCCTAATCAATATATGCATTGCCTGGCGGCACCTTCTGGGTAAACTGCCTGAGGAATCAGCCGCTTAGCGTTACCAGGCCTGTTCATAACGCAGAATATTTGCAGCGAAGTGTTGCATTCTTCACAAAAACGCATTTTTTTGTTTCCAATATCTTGCCTGATAAGAATACTGGCGCTGTGGTTACGTGTGGCCGGCGGGTGTCGGCCGTTTGCTGGGCCTGTGAACAGGTGAGATTTCATCTCAAGAACAGGGAGAGAATATGTCTCAAGAAAATAACGGCACTAAAGGGCGTGTGCTCCTGGTGGATGACGACAAGATCATCCGGATCAAGGGTACCAAGATGCTCGAGCAGTGCGGCTGCGAAGTGGTCACCGCTGAGAACGGTTGGGATGCGGTAACGCAGCTCGAAGACGTCAAGCCAGACCTCATTCTTCTGGATATCACCATGGAGCCGATGGACGGCTTCAAGACGCTGACGCTGATCCGGGCGAGCAAGGGCGAGTTCAAGGACACGCCGGTAGTCATGCTCAGCTCCCACGACGACGTCTTTACCATGGGCAAATCCAAGGATCGTGGGTGTTCCGCCTACCTGGAGAAACCCCTCGAGATGGAATCGCTCCAGCAGATCCTCCAGGAATTCCTCACGGTACGCGAGGCCTCCTAAATGGATGTGCAGAGCTTCAACTGTCTACGGGAAATATCGGAGCATATCGAAAGCCGATCTGCCCCCGTACCGCTGGCCAACGAGTACATCGAGTACTGGCACGGCGCCGCCTTCGAAGTGCTGGGGACACGCTGTGTTGCCAGTATGAGAGAGGCCAGGAAGGTAGTTGACCTCACACCGACCATTACTATCCCGGGCACGAAGCCCTGGGTCCGCGGACTCGCCAATATCGGCGGTCGCGTGCTGGCCATCGGTGACCTTTCCGCTTTTCTCTCCCAGGGGAAGGTCACATCCAACGGCAAGCAGGCGCTGGTGATCAGCGGCCGCGGCATTCACGCCGGCGTCGTCATTGACGCGAGTTTCGGCGGGGTGCGTTTTCCCATCAATGACCTGCGTGATGAGCAGGGTGATGTGGATGCGCTGAAACCATTTATCAGCGGTGTTTTTTCGTCAGAGACGGGCGACTACGCCGTTTTCAATATCGACCGATTACTCAATCACCCGGACTTCATGGAAGCCGGCGTACAAGTTCTTAGCTAGGGGAGGAGTCAGACCATGAGTCCCGCAAATAAGAGAAATTCAGGACGCGTGGATTCCACGATGATCCTGCTGGTGCTGGCGCTGCTTGCCGGTATGGGTGGCTTTGCCTACAACTTGCTGCAGATGAACATGAGTGCGGGCTGGGATGACCAGTACCGTAGCGTGGCTTCCAGCCTGCGGGTCACCTCGCAGCAGATCAACGTCAGCGCGCGTGAGGCATTCTCCGGTGACGAAGAGTCCTTCGCGGCCCTGGAGAACTTCCGTCAGCAGTTCCCGCGCCAGCTTGACACGCTGCGCAACGGTGACGCGGCCCAGGGCCTGCCTGCGCCGGGCCCGTCGATGAATGTGTATCTCACCCGCATTGATGCGGACTGGGGCAAGATCAGCGCCGGGGCGGATGCGATCCTGACGGGTCAGCAACGGATTCTGTTCATCCGCGACGTATCCAATAACCTCAACACCAACATTAAGCAGATCCAGGCCTACTACGCCGACATCGTGGACATTGTGGGTGATGCCAACGTATCCAGCTCAACGCTGCTGGCTGCCCAGCAGCAACTCTGGTTGATTGAGCGCATCGGTCGTAACATTGATCGCATCCTCGCGGGCGGCGACACGGCCCCGGAAGCGGCCGAGGAATTCCGTCGCGACGCCCTGCAGTTCCAGGTGAATGCCGAAGGCCTGCGCAGCGGCGACCGTTCCCGGGACATCGATCGCCTCACTCAGCCGGAAGCGATCGAAACTCTGGGCCTGGCGGAAGAACTCTATGGCCAGGTGAGCGATTCGGTTGACGATATCTACAACGCCACGCCGGAGCTGATTGCTGCGGCGCAGGCTTCCGAGACGATTGCCGAGACCATTCCTTCGCTGAGCCTCAGCGTTGGTAACGCGCTGGTGCACGTGGACCAGCTCGGTGATACGCGCCCGCTGTCGGCGACCACCGCTACCTACCTGGCCGGTCTCTGTGTGCTGCTGTTTGCCCTGATCATGTTCCGCTTCAACGGCGCTCGCGCCCAGGAACGCCAGGCGCAGGCCCAGGCCGAGCTGACCGAGAACGAAATCCAGAACAAGGTGTACGAGATCGAGCCGCTGGCCGAGGGCAACCTGTCCCGCGACCTGACGGTGACCGACGGTATCACCAAGCCGATTGCGATCGCGATCAACCAGCTGCTCGACTGGATCCGCGGCGTGGTGAGCTCGGTGAACAACTCCAGTTTGCAGGTAAACGAAGCCATGGCGCTGTCTGCCAAGGCATCCGGTGAGGTGAAGAGCTCGCTGGAGGAAGTGGGTGGCATCGTGGCAGACACGGCGTCGACTTCCAACGAGTTGAGCCTCATCAACAATCACATGGCTGAGCTGGCGGAAACCACCGACCAGGCGTCTGACGAGGCGGTAGCCGCGGCCCGTGAAGGAGATGTGGGCATTCAGACCCTGATGGTCTCGGTTGAAGAAATTCGTGAATCGCAGCAGACGGTGGCCAAGACCAGTAAGCGTCTGGGTGACGATATCGAAATCGTAGCCGACCTGCTGTTCAAGATTCGTGAGGTAGCAAACGCGATTTCAACCCTCGCCATGAACACCCGTATTGAGGCGGCGTCCTACTCCGGTGAGGGTGGCCAGCGCTTCGCGGGTATTGCAGATGAAACCGGTAAGCTCGCGAACCAGACCAACGACATCGTACAGGAAGCTGACCGCGCGATTCGCTCGGTGAGTAACCGTATGGCGGAAACCAACCGCAACATGGAAGACGCCACCCAGTCGCTGGTGAAGCTGACCGGTATCGCCTCTGACGTGCGCGAGCGCTTCGAGCGCATTCTGTCACTGTCGGAGCAAACCCGTAATTACATGGGTGATATGCGCCAGCAGATCCAGCAGTCCGGTAACTCCTCTAGCCGTGTGACCGAATCGGTTAGCGAAATCCTGGAACGTACGCTGAGTACCCAGCGCGCCGCCGACCGCATGGACTCGGCCACGCAAGACCTGCGTACCCTGTTCGACCGCCTGCGGGAAGACACCCAGCGCTTCAAGCTGGCCGATGAAGAAGGCTATGAGCCTGCCATGGCTAATGTGCCGACCCTGCAGTCCGATGAGTTGGACGACGAAGAGCCTGAGCTGGCGGAACTCGCCGACATGGACGACTTCGACATGCCGGAAGAGCACAAGAAGGCTAGCTAATGATGGGCGTGGCCGAATATCCCAGTATCTCGGACGAGGAGCTCCCGCGCTGGGAGCACTGGATCGAGAGGACCACCGGCATTGTGCTGCGTGGCCGCAAGCATGTGCTGGAGCAGGGGATTTACCCCCGGCTGCTGGCCTGCGGGATATCCAGCCTCGAGGAGTACCGCCGCCTGATCGATCTCGGTCAGGGTGGCGGCCTCGAAAAAGCGGCGCTTATCGACCAGCTGACGGTCAAGGACTCCAGTTTTTTCCGCAACGAATCGGCGATGAATGCCGTGGGTGAATACCTGCTGCGCCTGTCGCGGGAAGTGGAAAAGGAAGACTACGAGATTCGCGTCTGGTCGGTTGGCTGTGCGCTTGGCCAGGAGGCCTACTCCCTGGCCATGGTGACCGCGGAGTACTTTGAATACACGAACCAGCGCTGGCAGGTGCTGGGTACGGACATCAGCCCCACGGCGGTCATCCACGCCACGCGCGGCATCTACACCGAAAAACAAATCGCCGGTGTTTCAAAGAACCGCAAGGTGCGCTTCTTCGAACAGGGGGATGAAGGCTGGGCGATAGAACCGGGTTTGAAGCAGCGGGTACGCTTCGGCACCTCCAACCTGCGTGACCTGGACAACTGCCCCTACCGCGGGCAGGACGTGATTTTCTGCCAGAACGTATTGATCTATTTTCGCGAGGAGATGGTCCACCACATCCTGGACCATTTTGTGGAGCGACTGAATCCCGGCGGCCTGTTGGTGCTGGGCGCGGGAGAAGCTCCGGATTGGAATTCTTCCCGGGTAGTCCGCTGGCTGCCCGGGCGACTCAATGCCTACCGCGTATGCTAATGGACATGAGCTATGACACAACACTTTGACTTCGTTGCACTCGGCTGGGTTGAAAAATACCTGCGCGAGGAGATGGACACTGCCCGGCAGCATCTCCATGCCTACCAGCATGAGCCCGACGAGATTCGCCACCTGCGCGAGGCGCTGCGCAACGTGCACTCCGCAACCGGCGTGCTCAAGCTCTGTGCGCTGGATCCGGCGGCACTCCTGACCCAGGAGATAGAGCGTGTCATAGGTCAGCTGATTGTCGGCAAGATCGCCGGCGAAGCACGCAAGCTGGCGATGACGGAACTGGCAGCCGCCATGGAAGCGCTGCCTGCCTACCTCGCCAACGTACGCGCCAAGCGTGAAGTCTCGGCCGGGGTGATCGCCAATGTGATCAACGACCTGCGCCACTTCGGCAATCGCCCGTCCTTGCCCGATTCACTGTTTTTCAACCCCGCGCTCAAACCCACGGCCGGGATCAGCAGCGGCCAGCCCGCACCTGATGCCAAGCTCAAGCAGTTTGGTGCGCGTGCCATGCGCGTTTGTGCCCAGTACTCCAAGCCGGCCCTGAAGAAGGAACGGGACGCTCTCAAGCAGATGTTCGCTGTCGGCAAACATGCGACGCCTTTGCTCGCGGGCACGCAGATGGAACCTTATTTCCGCTGCCACATGGGGCTTATCGAGGCGCTGGCCCAGCCCTATGGCAAGAGCGATGAAGTTGTACTCGACATCTTCAAGAATACCTTTGCGTTCCTGAAGTCACTGGCCCTGACCGGCGAATCGGCGGTCGAAGATGCCAACCCCGCGCCCTACATCAAGAAGATGCTGTATTACGTCGCCAAGACACCGGCTCCCACTGCCTTGCAGCAGGGACTGCGCGATACCTTCGGTGTGCAGGATGTAGACGACGTGGGCGTGGCCAGCGCTGGACGACTGATCCAGGAAGACGACCTGCTGGAGGCCCTCAACCACACCATGAGCCAGCTGCTGGGCGTGATGGAGTTCATGACCTCCCAGCACCGAGAGATTTTCTCCGGTAACCAGGTACTGGTGGGTACGATGGTCCCGCAACTGCGCCAGGTGGGCCTGCAGCTCAAGGCCATCGGCCTCAATACCCATGCCGACACCATCTCACAGCAGTACGAAGTACTAAAAGCCCTGTCCGAACGTGACGAACCCGCGCCGCAATCTGACCTGCTGGATTTCGGCGGCGCGTTGGTGGCCGTCAAGGAAAACCTGGAGCACAAGCTCAAGCACGGCTTGTCTGCAGAGGGCGACAGCATGGGCCACGATCTCGATTCCGCGATCATGGCGCAGACCTTCCGCTGCCTCAATGACATGAAGAGCAGCATCAACCGCGAGTTTGCGCGCCAGGATCTGACGGCCTTTACCTCGGAGCAGGGCGCTGATGCGGTAAGCGTTTCCATGCTGCGGCCGGTACATCGTGGTGCCTCCCTGGTGGACAACGCCGATATCCAGGCGCGGGTGGCCGAGTGGGAGAAAGGCGAGTTGCCGACCCGCGATGAACTGGTCGACCTGGCCAACGCACTGCTCGCGGAGATTCCCGAGAACGCCTACGCCGAGCAGGCCGCTGCCGACATGGAGCAAGTCGTCTCGGTACTGTCGTTGATGGAGGACAAGCAGCGGGAGTCGCAGATCCTCAGTCAGTGCATCAAGTTCATTCGCGACTCCATTGGCCTTGGCGGCCTCGTGAACGATGCTGGGATGGCCTGCTTCGCCGAAGCGATTGCCGCTCTTGAACAGTTTATGGAGCGCCGTACTGAAGATCCCCTGGGCAATGCTGACGACCACCTGGATCGCGCGGAGGCGCGGGCCCGGATGCTGGTTTCTCACGTTGAGCAACGAGCGACGTCCCTGCCTTCAGCCGACAATGTCGTACAGTTCAGTACCCAACCGGAGGAGGCTGCCGCGGATCTGGCCGTCGAAATGGCTGATGAAGCAAGCGTCGAAGAAGACGACTTTGGTGCCGAACTCGACGACGCGGCACCGGCGGCGGTTTCGATGGAGCTTGAAGAGCCCGATGAGGTGCAGGCGGCGATAGCAGCCGCGCCGGATCCCGAGCCGGCACCGGAAAAGCCCGTCGTCCAGGACGATGGAAGCGGTACACCCTGGCGGGAGGCGCTGGAAATATGGGTGGCCGCCGATATTGATCGCGGCCCCGACGCACCGCTTGAAAACCCGGATGCGGATATCGACGAGGAACTGGTCGAGTGCTTCGTGGAGGAAGCGCGCAAGTATGTCCGCAAGCTGGAAGATGCAGCGCCGCTGTTTGCCGAAGAACTCGACAACGAGAAGTACATTCTCGATATTCGCGCCGTGTTCCATACGATGAAGGGCAGTGCGCGCACCATTGAACTGCATGAATTCGGTGAGTTCATGTACGACATGGAAAAGGTCTTCAATGCCCTGCGCGATGGCTATATCAAGGGCACCGATGAGATTGCCGAACTGCTGCAGGCGGTAACCGGTAAACTCCCGGCCTTCGTTGATCTGTTGATGCAGCGTGTGCCGATGTACACCGCTGACTTCAGCATTCCGCACCAGATCGCGGCAGCTATTTCCGAGAAGCGCTTCGACGGCGGCTCTACCCGGGTGTCCACCGGCGAAGAAGACAGTCAGTCTGCCGCTGAGCCGGCTGCTGAAGAGGAACCGGAGCCCGCGGCATCACCTTCAGGCGATGCAGCGGCTGCTGCGGACCTGCCCGCTGCCGATGTGGAAGCCGGTGAGGCTGATGTCGACGCTGAACCCGCCGTCGCAGAGCGCGCGGCGGAAGCGATCACGGATACCGCGGAAAGTGTTTCTCCCACTGATGAAGCCTGGAGCGGAGAGAGCACGGACGAGATTATTGAAGCCTTGTCGAGTCAGCTCAAGGCGGCGCCGGTGGACGAAAGCAGCTCGACCCACGCGGCCAGTGCACTGGTACTGCTGCATGCAGCGGTCCCCGTGCTCAAGGAGCTGGCCGGTGCCGGCATAATCGGGCTCGATGATATGGGCCTCTCACACATGTTGCAGCTCCCGTCACTGCATTCTGCGGCGGCCAACGCCGACAGCGGCACCGTCGATGCAGGCGGGGGAGCCCCGGTACTTTGCAAGTTGTCCACCTCGAGCGTGGAAGGGGTAAAACGTTATTTGAAGACGCTGGAAGGTGACACCAGCGACAGCCACCAGGAGCTAGAGAATTTTGTGCGCCAGGCACTGGGATTGCCCGGCGGCGCGAGCGGAGAGGCGGCGGTTACAGTTCCCGATGGCGAGGGCGAACTCGCTGACATCGAACTGCAGGCTGACCCTTACAGCGGTAATTTGGGGGACGTAGATTTCAACCCCGAAGATATTCCCATGACGGAAGCGCCGGTCGGCGACTTCTCAGACTTCGAAGAGCTGATGGTGGAAGGAGATCCACTGAGCCCAAAGCTCGATGGCGCCTCCGAACCAGAGCAGCCTCTGGGGAGTGAGAGCGCCCTTTCTGACGAATTTGATCTCAGCCTCGGTGAGGGCGTAGACGACTTCGAACTTGGTTCCGGCAGCCTGCCCGCCGAATCCCTGGACCTGGATGATGAGTTTGAGGCACTCGAAACAGACAGTGCCGCCATCCTGGAACTCAGTGATGAAGACCTGAGTGAACTGCAGGTAGAGGAGGTCGTGCTCGAGGACGTGGCCAGCGATGAATTCGCTGTCGCTGCTGAAGACGCGCTGGATAGCCTGGAAGACATCACCATCGAGGAGATTATTCCCGCCGAGGCGCCGGCTGACGTGGAAGCGCCCGTTGAAGCCGTCGAAGCGCCGGCAGAAGCAGAACCGGAAGAGATAGCGCCCGCCGCCGCCGAAGCCAGTACCGAGCCGGAGCCTGTACAGGAAGAGGTGCCGGTCAGCGCGGAAGAGGCTGCCGACAACGTGGTGGAGTTCCCGATCGTCGACATCGACATGGAACTCCTCGATATATTCCTGGAGACGCTCGACGATTCCATTGAAGCGGTTGACGCTGCGGTCTCCAGCCTTGCAGGTGACGACGGTAGCGCGCTGCAGAAACTCAAGAACACGTTGCATACGCTCAAAGGCGGTGCCAACTCCATCGGGCTCCGTAACTACGGCGCACTGGTGCACGACTTTGAGAGCCAGATCAGTGCCCTGGAGATAGAAGGCACACTCAATGAACAGGAAGGCCAGTCAGCTATATTCGGGCAGGTTGACCTGCTGCACGAGGCTTCCCAGTTCGTCAAGCTCAAGCAGACCGACTGGGGCCTGGACGTCCAGGATGCCGCCCCCGGCGGCAGTGATGTTGAGGTAGAGGAAGAAGATCTCGCCCAGGTGGCGGGGCGTGTCGACTCCATCCGCGTCGGCACGTCAAAGATCGACCGGCTGCTGGATGTTGGCCTGGAAGTGAGCATGAGCAACGTGCGAACCCGTCGCGCTCTCGACAACGCCATGCAGGATCGCATGTCCGTGCAGGGCCTGGCCCGCCGGGTCGAGGAAATTGTTGACAAGCTTTCCCTGCAGCTGGATACCGAGATCCAGGCCAAGACCGAAGCGGTCCCCCACGGTGAGTCCTTCGACCCGCTGGAGATGGACCGCCTGACGGAGAAGCAGGGCCTTGCGGCGATCCTGCGCGAGGCGGCCTTCGACCTTCATGAAGAGGCGAAGGAACTGGGTGAGCATGTTCAGACCGCGATGAGCGAGGCGATTTCCTCTTCGCGCCTGATCGAAGGCAGTCAGTCTGATCTGCGCCTGCTGCGCCTGGTGAACTTCTCCCGCCTTGGTCCGGGCTTCCGCAGGCTGATAAACCAGGTGAGCCGACAGCTTGGCAAGAAAGTCGAATTCGACCTCACCTGCGATGACGGTGGCCTCGACGTGAGCGTGTTCGAACAGGTGAAGACGGCCCTGGAGCACATGCTGCGTAATTCCGTGGACCACGGTGTAGAGATGCCCGAGGAACGCACAGCGCGTGGTAAGTCGGACACCGGCAAGGTGTCGCTGATCATCTATCGGCAGGCCGCGGAATTTGTGATTCGCCTGATGGATGACGGCAAGGGCCTCGCTCCGGAAACCCTGCGCCGAAAGGCGGTGGAGCGTGGCATTCTCGGCGAGGACGAACGTATCTCGGAAGAGGCAGCACTACAGCTAATCTTCCACAGCGGCCTGTCCACGGCCGACAAGGTGACCGATATCTCAGGTCGTGGTGTGGGCATGGACGTGGTGCAGCAGTCCATCGCCCAGATTGGTGGCTCCATCGAGGTGAGCTCCAAGCCAGGCTTCTATACCCAGTTTGATATTCGCGTCCCCGCCAGCATCATGGTGAACGGTGCGCTGCTGGCCACCATTGGCGATGAAGAAGTGGCAGTACCGCTGACCTCGCTCGACGGTTCAGACTTCCGCCATCGGGACGATATCGCCAAGGCCGTCGCTGACAGCGATGAACGCCTGCGTTTCCGGAACGAACAGTACGAAGTGCGCTACCTGGGCACGGTGCGCGGCGGTGCACAGGCACCCACACACGATGCCATGCCGGACTTTGTGCCCGTACTGTTTGCCCGCCATGGCCGGCGTCGGGTGGCGTTTTTTGCCGACTCTGTTACCAACGCTGAGGAACTGGTCATCCGCAGTCTCGGCGCCCAGTTTACCGGGGTGCCCGGTATTGCCGGCGGTTCGTTGAAGTCCGATGGCCAGCCGGTGCTGGCGCTTGATTTGAACGAGCTGATTCGCCAGGTGGACTATGCCGACAGCCTGCGCGAAGAACCGCAGGAGTCCGATGACAACCGGATTGTGGTGCTCTGCGTCGACGACTCGGTCATGATGCGTCGCACCTACGAGAAGCGCCTGTCCAGCCTCAACTACGATGTGGTAACGGCCGAGGATGGCGAAGCCGCGCTGGACTACCTGGCAGATTCCGTGCGGCCACCGGATTTCGTATTTACCGACCTCGAAATGCCGAACATGAACGGATTCGACTTTATCGCCAACATGCGGCGCCTGCCGGTGATGGCCGATGTGCCGACCGTGGTGGTGTCATCCCGGGACGGGGAAAAGCACCGCGCCGAAGCGCGTAAGGTTGGCGCTACCGACTTTATGGCGAAAGGTTCCAACAGCGCCGAAGGGATGCAGGCCATGATCCAGCGCCACCTGACCGGCCAGGCGTTGGCCAGTTGATCCACCGGGCCGCATAGCGGCGACGACTAAAGCAAATCAGGCGAGAGAACAGGAACACAATGTCAAGCTACGGAGCAACAGACAATCTAGAGGTGGCCACGCTGCCACTTTCCGATGGTCGCCAGATCATGGTGCCGCTGCAGGCACTGGCAGAGGTTCAGCAGGTTAACTTTGCCGGTCGGCCCATGGGCGACCTGGGTGAGTTTACCTGGCGTGGATACGAACTCGTCATCGAATCCCTGGATGAGATCTGTGGCCTGCCAGCGCCCGATCCGGAGCGCCTGACCACGGTCGGCGTATTCAAGGCCGACAAGGAAATGGATCCACCGTTTCGTGCCCTGGCGTTTTCCGGCACGGCTTCACCCGGCCGCGTGGAACCGTCATGGCTGACATCGGTGGAACTGCCGGCTGAAGGCGTGTTTGTCGGCGCGACCCGGCTGCACAACGAGCTCTACCTGATCCCCGACCTGCCGCGCATGCTGTTCAAGGCGAGCTAGGGCGTTGCTGGAAGGAGGAGAGGAGATATCATGGCTGATACCTCAGGCAATGCCTCAACCAGTACGGACTCAGCCAGTTCAGCCAATGGCAGTTCAGCCAATGGCAGTTCAGCCAATAAAGTTGGCTCGACTCTCCCTCGCCAGCCGTTCGATGTTGGCGTAGCGCTTCGGGTAGTGCCGCTTCATCAACTCGGCGACCCGACTAAGATCCAGCACGCCAGAGTGCACAACGATATAGCGGCCAGCGCGTCGGTCATAGCTGATAATGACGCCATCGTGCTTGCACAGCCTGCTCTTGACGTAATGGAAGGTGCGCTCGCTACAGTCCGTTGCCGTACTGAACACCTTGGGATCATCGGTGTGAACCATGTGCAGGGCCAGCAATACCAGGTACTTACGGTGTGGGCTCTTGGCGGGAACCGATTCAAGCGACTCTCCAGACAAGTCCGGACTGTCCAGCGTATCGCCGGCCCCGCTATCCAGGGGGCTGCTTTGGGGGCTGTTTTGGGGGCTGTTTTGGGGCGGAGAGTGAGAGCTGACTTGATGAGCGCTACTCACACTTTCAAAGGCGTTGCCGAAACGGGAAGACATTCTTCACCTCTTATTGGTACATCTTCTTGGCCAGTTGATCATGCGACTGCGACCGATTCATCGGCCGATGTCCAGATCGCACGGCGCCCTGGGCCGTTTGCGTTTGCCGGGGAAGCGAAGCTCCGCGGCGCCTGCTGCCACCATCGCAACTCGTCACCCGTGCAACACCGGCAATTGTCTCGGTCTTTGTCTCGGTCTTCTCAAGCAAAGACCGGATCGCCGAAGCAATCGCTGCTGCACAGTCTGCGGCCTGGGTGGCTGCTTTCACGCAACACGTCTACCCGGCTGGTCGAGTGGCTTGAGGCGCCGGTTTCGCGAAGTACCTTACGAAATTCGCGAAAAGGCCTGCCCGTGCCGATCTTTTTACCGACCCGGTATTCAGCTGAAGGCCTGTCTCTGCCGCACACCAGTGATCTCAAGATCGCGGCAAAGGCGCCTACACAGCGGAAACCGAAGTGCGCCGGGTGTACCAATGCAGTAACAATAACTCCGCTCCCGCACAGGTCAAGGCATTTTTGTCGTGCCGACGCAACAATGTGTCGTCCCGGTGACCAGAATGCATTGTCCTGTAGCTGGACGGGAATAACCAGAAACAGGATGGCTAACTATGCTGCTGAGCAAGGTAAATTCGCGACCCCCGCGCCTGCCGCTGCCTGAGCAGGAACTGCGGGACGCAGTGAAACAGGGCAAGGTGTCAGAAATTGTCCTGCGAGGTGTGACTCCGGAAGGCTTCATCGTTGAGGGCACTTACCAGCCGGAAGGTGGCTTGCCAGTGCCGGCGGTTATGGTGACCCGGGCGGGCACTGAGAAGACCATTAAATGCCCTGACCGGGCATTAGCCTGCCTGCGACGCCTCGGGGTAGAAGAATTTGTCGTTGACGTCAGCCGCTGGGATCCGGGTGCCGCGTTTAATCCCACCCGGGAATCCTTCCTGTCGCGACGGCGTCGCCAGCACCATGAAACCACCCTGGAGCGTATCGAGACCCTGCTGACTCTGGGGCAGCCGCAGCCCGGGTATTCCACCCTGGGAAACAATGCCCAGCAGCGACTGCAACAGGTGACCACAGCACTGATGGGCACGCGCGTTGATGACTATGACCTGCGGGCGCTCGCCCTGTGTTGGTGTGATGCCAATATATCGCGCTTTCCCATGCCGGAACGGGCTGAAAAGGCGCTGCTGCGTTACGCGCTCAGCGTGGGGATTGAAGCGCCAGACCTTGCCGAGCAGTTGAGCGAGTACTGCAGTGAGGAATTCAAGCGCCGCTGTAAGAACCAGTACCTGTCATCGCTGGATCTGGGGGAGACGGGCTAGCGGGTCGCGGGTACATCGCCATCAGGCGCCTGGCCAGCCCCTCCGGCGTATCCACCACCGAGGCCAGCCTTGCCTGTAATACAGAGCGTGGCATGGAAGGTGCCTCACAGGTTTCAGGATCCTGCACCCAGATTCGAGTTCCCAGCTCCGCCAGCGCTGACAGGCCCTTGCAGCCATCTCGACCGGCGCCACTGAGTACGATGGCGCCACTGGGCTTCAAGCCTGAGAGCGCGAGTAGCAGTGAATCGATACTCGGCGTTTCCGGCGTCGGCCAGGGATCCCGGGTACTGTAAACCTCACCCTGGCGACCGAAACGCAGCTGGCTGCTGGCCGGTGTGATGAGCAGCTGGCCCGGGTTCAACCAGTGGCGGCCAAGCGCCAGCGAGCAACGAATATCCCGGTTGGCAGCGCCAATCAGCGTCAGGCTGCCCTCCTGTCGCGGGTCGATGTGCTGGGCGTAGACAAAAGCCACACGCGGTATGTGGCTGAAGCGACGCAGAAACTGCTTGACCGCCCCAAACGCCCCGGTGGAGCCCGTTAGAATCCAGACAGCGTCCACTTCGGCGTAGCGTTCCGGCCGCGATTGGGTGCGCGCTGCATCCGCATGGCGGATGTCCGCAGTCCACCGGTCCAGGGTGCCAATGATACGTTCACACCAGCCCCGATAGGCCTTGATATCGGCGGGGTCCGGGCGATTGCTCAGCGCCACCAGGTGAGGCTCCAGCCACAGGGTCGCCTCTGCGATGGCATTGCTGTTCTCGCAATCGACCACCCAGGCGTCAACCGGCTGTAAGGTCTCCGGGACCAGGTGCTCCGGCGCGACGCGCAGGATTCTGTACCCGGCGCGAAGAATATCCCCCGCCAGCACTGGCGAGGTGTGATCGCAAATGAGCCCGATCAGGGGGTCAATGTGCATGTAAATTCCGCTGCTTGCTCTCCGCTAGCAGACCAGCGTCGTGCGCCTGACGCAACGCATTTTTACGGAAATCGGGAGAATTTCGCGGTTTCCGGCCAGGGCCCGGGCCTGGTTCATGAATTAGGGGACTGCGGCTCCTATTGGCCGGGCTTTCCGTGTATATTCCGGGCATGTTTTACGTACAAGTTAACTGACTACATGGCTCGCCCCGTCGACATTGCCTGCTTCAGTGCCCACTACCTGGCCTTGCTGCGGCGCTTCCCAAACCAGATGCAGTCCAATGCGGCACTGGTGATGTCAGCACCGGATGCGCCGGGCGCGTTGGTTTTCGCGGCCAGCCACAATCATCACTACCTGCTGTTTCACGACCCGGACGGTTTTAGCCAGGGTGTTTACGAATTTGGCCTGCCGGTGGAGTTCTTCGAGGCGGTAGGGCCCAGGCATATGGACAACCTGCGCCGGGACAATAGCCTGAGGCTGGCGCTGTCCAATGGAGAGTACCGGCTCTACCAGGGCACCGAAAACGACCGGGTGTTCGACAGAAGCGCCGATGAAGACATTGTCTTCACCTGGTCCGGGCGTATCACCCGTGCCCAGGAGCAACTCCGGGACGCCTTCGATGCCATTCTCTACCTGCACCAGTCTGGTTCGGCAGTGCCGGTGAAGCAGGCGCTGAGCGCCACCTACTTTTCAGAGGTCAACTTTATCCGCACGCAGTTGAACAGGCGCGGCCCGGTGCTGGTTGGGCATCGCTGGGTGCGCCTGCCTGATGACAGTGTTCGCTGCCTGAGCCAGTTCACCACCGGCAAGGGCGAGGATGCACGGGTAGAAGCAGTGCTCTGTGTGGATGCCGACATGGCGCTGGGCTGACAGCAATCCACTTCACAGTCCTGGTATCGGCCGCTGCCGATTTGTGAATCACGTCAAACTTCAGCCTGCCGGCCGTAGACTTGCCACGGGGGCACACCTAATGTCGTCGCAAACAACGCAAGAAAGGCAAGCTGCGTGCGAGGCTACAACGAACGCGAACTGAAGCAACTCGTGATCAGCGAGGAAGTCAGCCACCCGAGGGTAGACTCGGATGGCTCCGGGTATCAGCTGCGCTTTGACCTGGGTGCGCGCTTGCGCGACGCCCAGCGTCGCGACGAGGCCGATGGCACCCTGACTACCTTCCGTGGCCAACCCAAGCGCTTCCGCAGTCACCGCACCCTCATCCAGAACATGAAGAAACTCGGTATAGCCCGTTGGCACTGCCGCCTGGATGGAAACGAGGGCTAGTCAGCCCATACTTTTCTCGCCTGATTCGACGCTCTGGTAGATCAGCGTATTGATTGTCATGGGGCCGACGCCCCCGGGCACCGGCGTGTAGGCCGCAACCCGGTCTGTGATGGCGGACAGTTCAATATCGCCGACACCGCCCGGGTGGTAGCCGGCATCCACCACCACAGCGCCGTCCTTGATCCACTCGCCGCGAATAAACTCGGGTTTGCCCACCGCTCCCACCAGGATGTCCGCCTGCCTGATCAGCTCCGGCAGGTCTCTGGTACGCGAGTGACATATTGTGACTGTGGCATTTTCATTCAGCAGCATCATCGCCATGGGCTTGCCGAGAATGGGAGAGCGACCCACAACCACCGCATGCTTGCCCTCCAGTTTGATGCCATAGGCTTTGAGGGTGCGCATGATGCCCTGGGGCGTGGCGCAACCATAGGCCGGTTCACCCATGGCCATGCGGCCAAAACCAAGACAGGTCACGCCGTCCACATCCTTGGCCAGGTCAATGGCGTCGAAACAGGCGCGCTCATCGATTTGGGGTGGAGTAGGGTGTTGCAGGAGAATGCCATGCACATCGGGGTTGGCATTGAGCTCATCAATCTTGTCCAGCAGCTGGTCGGTGCTTGTATCAGCCGGCAATTCGATGGCCAGTGACTCCATGCCGACTCGACGGCAGGCATTGCCCTTCATGCGCACGTAGGTTGCCGACGCCGGATCGTCACCTACCAGGATGGTCGCGAGAATGGGTGTCTTGCCCCCGGATTTCTCCTTCAGGCGCGCCACGCGCTCCTGCAGTTCGGCTTCACTTTTCGCAGCTAGCGCTTTTCCGTCGAGGACCAGTGCGGTCATTGGGGGGCTCCTGAGTCGGTAAATCGAAGGCGCGGATTATCGCACGGCGTCAGCAGGCACAAAAGCCGCAAGCCCGCGATTCAATTGACGACCCGGGGGGCGGCGGGTATGATTCGCGCTCCTGAAAAGCAGGGTTGTTTCGGGGCATCGGGGTATAGCGCAGTCTGGTAGCGCGCCTGCTTTGGGAGCAGGATGTCGGGGGTTCGAATCCCTCTACCCCGACCAATCTCCAGACCCGTCTCAGGAAGCAGTTGGCCTTGTTCTATCAAGGACAGTCGACAGCAGTGGTGGCCGTAGCTCATCAGGTAGAGCACCGGATTGTGGCTCCGGAGGTGGGGGGTTCGAGACCCCTCGGCCACCCCAATTTCCCAGCGCCAGCTTTAAGGTGACTTTGCCTTCACAGGCTTGCCTTTCTCCGGGGTGGCACGAGAGAATTCACACGCCCTGTTTTCCGCCCGTAGCTCAGCTGGATAGAGCAACGGCCTTCTAAGCCGTCGGTCGCTGGTTCGAATCCAGCCGGGCGGGCCATTCGGTTTTTATCAACACCCGCGCAGCCACCTGGGGCAGTTACGTTGGGCTACCTGCAACAATTCGGAAAGCGACCACTGGGATGGCAAAGCTGCAATCTGAAAAAGCACTTCTTCTGGCAGCCAGGGAAGCAACAGATAGAAAAGACAATACTCTTTGGCTACATGCACAACGTGCTGTGGAACTTGAGCGTCGCTACCTGCAGCAAGCCATAGCGCAATCGCGATTCTGGTTTGTCGATGTGCCAAGAACCGGATCTACCGGTATAAGACTCGAGCTGGGCCGACGCTATGGCTATCCTCACGGCAATCGCAAGGTACCTAACAGCACCACATATACCATGGGTGCGGAGTCTTGCTTGCTCACAAACCATGTGCCTGCCTATTTGGCTCGGCAGATCATTTCGCCGGAGATATGGGAGCGGTTGTTTACGTTCGCCATTGTGCGCGATCCGTATGATTGGGCATTGTCGCTCTACCTTTATACCAAGCAATACGCGACCATCGGCCTTCCAGACGAGAGTTTTATGGCGTTTCTACGCGGGTTTGAGAAATTCCTGCAGCTGCCGAAAACAGATCGTCATACACTTCCGTCGATGTTCACGCAGTCTGACTATATTTTCGATTGGGAATCCGGAGAACAAATTGTAAGCGAGTGCCTTCGATTTGAGGATCGAGCTGCTATCAATGAATTGGTGCGTGCGAGATTTGACGTGCGCTGGGACGCAGAAGAACGAGTGCTTCCAACCAATAAGGCTGAGGTCAGTGTTTCGAGCGCCGAACGGAAGCTTATCAGGGAATTGTTTGCCGAAGATTTCGAACGTTTTGGTTATTGAGTGGCGCCAGCTAGTAGATTCTGTCGCGCGCGAACATCGCCTGGGGCTTCCGGCCGCCGATTTCGCCTTTCCGATTTAGAGCCCGGGACAATGCCTGCGATCCTGGCTCAGCGGCGGATCGTGCTATAGCGCTAACTCCGCCATCGCCCGCAGCGTGTCCACATCACCGTGGAAATAGAGCGTTGTCACCGGGGACTTTTTCCAGTCTTCGAGCTTTTCGGCGATGCGCTCACGTGGACCACAGAGGGAGATCTCGTCCGCAAACTCTGTGGGCACAATGGCAATCGCTTCGTCGCGCTTGTCGGCGAAGAACAGTTCCTGGATCTGTTCAGCTTCGTCGGCAAATCCCATGCGGGCCATCAACTCCTTGTGGAAATTGCGTTGCCGGGAACCCATGCCACCGATATAGAAACCCAGCATTGCCTTTACCGGGTAGAGTGCCTCTTCGATGTTGTCGTTGATGCTGACGATGGCGCCAGCAGTAATCTCGAAGCCGGGTTTGCGGTGAGCAATCTGGTCGGCGTACACCTCCTGACGGTAAGGGGAGTAGTACAGCGGTAGCCAGCCATCAGCAATCTCCGCGGTCTGTGCCACGTTCCTGGGCCCCTCGGCGCCGATGAAGATCGGCACGTCCGCACGCAGAGGATGGGTGATTGGTTTCAGAGGCTTGCCCATTCCCCAGGCGCCGGGCCCATTATAGGGCAGCGGGTAGTGTTCACCTTCGCTGGTCACTGGCGTCTCGCGGGCCAGTACCTTACGAATAATCTCCACATATTCCCGTGTCCGTGAGACCGGCTTGCTGTAGGGCTGGCCATACCAGCCCTCTACCACCTGCGGCCCCGAGACGCCCAGCCCGAGGATCATCCTCCCGTTGGACATATGGTCCAGTGCCAGGGTCGCCATGGCGCAGGCTGTGGGCGTGCGCGCCGACAGCTGTGCGACGCCGGTCCCCAGCCGAATCTTCGACGTCTGCGCGCCGATCCATGCCAGTGGTGTGAAACAGTCATTGCCCCAGGATTCCGCGGTCCAGACGGAGTCGTAGCCCAGCCGCTCGGCCTCCTGCGCAAGTTCAACATGCGAGGCGGGATACAATGCCCCCCAGTAACCCAGTTGCAATCCCAGTTTCAAATCACTCACAGTGGCTCCATCGCAGAAATCCGTGGCAGCCGCAGTATAATGCACAGCTGCAACCAGGAAGCCAGCCCATGCCAGAACTGACTCACATCGACGCCGCCGGCCATGCCGCCATGGTTGATGTCGGCGACAAAGACATCACCCGCCGCGAGGCCCGCGCTGCCGCTGCTATCTATATGCAGCCGGAAACGCTGGCGCTGATCGAATCAGGGGGCCACAGCAAGGGTGATGTGTTTGCGGTGGCCCGCATCGCCGGCATCCAGGCGGCCAAGCGCTGCAGCGACCTGATTCCCCTGTGCCACCCCCTGCCTCTCAGCAGCGTCAAGGTGGAGTTGCTGGCCAATGCCGCTGAACGGCGCGTCGAGATCCTGGCCACCTGCAAACTCGCTGGCCGCACCGGTGTGGAGATGGAAGCCCTGACCGCAGCGTCGGTCGCGGCCCTGACCATCTACGACATGTGCAAGGCAGTGGACCGTGGAATGGTCATCGGTGACGTCCGCCTGCTGGAGAAGCGGGGCGGCGCTTCCGGCGACTGGGAAAGGGGTGAGGCATGATCCGCATCCTGTTTTTCGCGCGCCTGCGGGAACAACTCGGCGTGGGCGAACTGGAAATGAGCGCGACCGAGGCTGGTGCCACGGTTGAGGAACTGAGGGGCCGCCTGCAGGCGCGCGGTGAGGACTGGTCACGCGCGCTGGGAGCAGACAACCTGCTGTGCGCCGTCAACCAGCAACAGGCCCGCGGCAGTGACGCCATCAGCTCCGGCGATGAGGTTGCATTCTTCCCACCGGTGACAGGAGGCTGAGCACCGATGCCAGAGGTCAGTATCCAGACCGAGGATTTTGATGCCGGCGAGCTGCAGCGCGAGCTGATGGCCGGCAGCACGGTCAGCGGAGCCTGCGCCACGTTTATCGGCTGCGTGCGCGGTGGCGAAAACGCCGCCAGCTGCGCAGATGACGCCGTGCTGACCATGGAACTGGAACACTACCCCGGCATGACCGAACGCAGTATCCAGGCCATTATTGACGAGGCCAGGCTGCGCTGGGAACTGCATGCCGTGCGGGTGATCCACAGGGTGGGAAAGCTCCTGCCCGGCGAGCAGATTGTCTATGTCGGGGTCGCCAGCAGTCACCGGGGAGAAGCGTTCCAGGCCTGCGAGTTCATCATGGACTACCTGAAGACCCGGGCGCCGTTCTGGAAGAAAGAAAGTACGCCCGCCGGTGCGCGCTGGGTCGACGCTCGCGACAGCGACGACCAGGCCGCGGCCCGTTGGCATCCTCAGGAAACAGAGCGTCATCCAGGGCCGCCTAAGTAAAGCGCGACCGCTGTGTATAATCCCCCGCGTCACCCAAGCAAGGAGATACCATGACGTTCACGTCTCGCGAGTTTCGAGATGCGCTCGGCTGTTTCGCCACCGGGATCTGCGTCATCACCGGCCAACCGGAGCAGGGCGAGCCTTTTGGCATGACGGTGAACTCCTTCGCCTCTGTGTCACTGGATCCACCGCTGATCCTCTGGAGCTTGCAGAATGACTCGGACATGTTCGATACCTTCAACGGCTGCAGGCGCTGGGCGGTGAACATCCTGCGTGCTGACCAGCAGGCACTGTCGGGCCGTTATGCGGTCAAGGGCGAGCACAGGCTGGATCCCGGTCATTTCGAAGCTGGAAGCACGGGTATCCCGGTAATGCCGGATACCCTGGTGAGCTTCGAGTGCGAAGAAGAAATACGTCACCCTGGCGGTGACCACCTCATTCTGGTGGCCAGGGTGTTGGCAATGTCGCACCGCGATAGCGGTGCTCCCCTGGTATTCTGCGCGGGCCAATACGCCGAGCTGGCAGGTTAGCGAATGAAGTACTGCAGCGTGTGCGGCAGCGAGGTCAACCATCGTATTCCCGAGGGGGACGACCGCCCGCGCCACGTCTGCGACAATTGCGGCGCTATTCACTACAGTAACCCACGTGTCATCGTCGGCTGTGTGCCTGAACATGATGGGCGCATACTGCTCTGCCGCAGAGCCATCGAACCACGCATGGGTCTGTGGACGCTACCGGCGGGTTTCATGGAAAACGGTGAGACCACACTGCAGGGTGCATCTCGTGAAACCTGGGAGGAAGCGCGAGCCGAGGTCTATGAGCAGCAGCTTTACCGGATTTTTGACGTGCCGAATATCAACCAGGTGTATATGTTCTACCGAGCCAGGATCGTCGACGGGGCCTTCGGCGTCGGGCCGGAATCCCTGGAGGTGGAGCTGTTTACCGAGGACGATATCCCCTGGGATGAAATTGCCTTTCCCGTGGTGTTCCACACCCTGAAAGAGTTTTTCCACGACCGCGAGCGCGAAACCTGGCCGGTGCGCGTGTCCGCCATCAAGCGATGACTGAGCAGCAACAATTGCTTCTGCTGGCGGCCGGTGCCGGGCTGGTACTGGGTGTTCTGCTGTGCTGGGTGGTCCTGGCCATGCGTCACCAGCGCCGCGAACAGCAGGCGCAACTGGAGCACTCGCAGGCGCTGTCTGAACTGCGGGAAGAGAATGGTCGCCTGCAGGAGCGGCTGGCCGGGGATTCACGGGCGGCCTCGGAAAAACTGGAGCTGCTGCAGAAGGCCCGCAAGCAACTCGAGGATGAGTTCAGTAACCTGGCCAACCGCATCTTTGAGGAAAAGAGCCAGCGTTTCCTTAAGACCAATCGTGAAACCCTGTCGGCCACTCTCGATCCACTGCGAAGCCAGCTGAAGGATTTTCGCTCCCGGGTAGAGGACGTCTACGACCGGGAAACCCGCGACCGGCTTTCCCTGCGCCATGAGCTAACGACCCTCAAGGAACTGAACCAACGCATGTCTGAGGACGCCGTGAACCTCACTCGCGCGCTCAAGGGTGACAAGAAGGCCCAGGGCAACTGGGGCGAGATCGTGCTGGAGCGTGTGCTCGAAGAGTCCGGTCTGCGCAAGGGGCACGAGTACGAGACTCAATTCAGCGCTACCTCGTCCAGCGGTCAGCGGCGCCAGCCAGACGTCATCGTGCGGCTGCCAGAGGGCCGGGATATCGTGGTGGATTCCAAGGTGTCGCTGGTGGCTTATGACCGCTACGTCGCCTGTGAAGACGAGGTGGAGCGCAAGCTGGCGCTGGCTGAGCATGTGCAGGCTGTCAAGCAACACATCGATGGCTTGAGCCTCAAGGAGTACGAACAACTGGAGGGCATCAACAGCCTGGACTTTGTGCTGTTGTTCATACCGATAGAGTCTGCCTTCATGGCGGCCTTCGACAGTGATCCGGGCATGTTTACCCGGGCGTACGACAAGCAGATCATCGTGGTTAGCCCCACCACGCTGCTTGCCACATTGCGTACCGTGCAGACCCTCTGGCGCTATGAGCACCAGAACCGGAACGCGGAGAAGATTGCCGCCCAGGCCGGCGCGATTCACGACCAGTTTGCACGGGTGCTGGAGTCGCTGTCGGAAGTAGGGCGGCACCTCGACAAGGCGCATGAAAGCTGGGACAAGACGCGGGCGCGGCTCGCCAGTGGCCGCGGCAACCTGGTCAAGCGCGTGCAGGACCTTGAGAAGCTCGGTGCCCGCACCAAGCGCAGCCTGCCGGCTGAGATGATTGAACATGCCGGCGAAGAGCTTGAAGAACAGGCGCAAGAACCGGAGGGCGGCGAGGCACTTGAGCACGTCCCGGTTGAGAAGCACGACAAGGATTCAGATTAACACCGAGCCCCGGGGCTGGAACCCGGGTCACTACTCAGATTACGGAGCACTCGACAGATGGCATTTCCGAAAATTGGCAACATCGCCCCGGCGTTTACCCTGCTGGACCAGGAAGGTAACAAGGTCAGCCTCAAGGACTTTCGCGACAAGAGCAACGTGGTGTTGTACTTCTACCCCAAGGCAATGACGCCAGGTTGCACCAACCAGGCCTGCGGTATTCGAGACAGCAAGGCGGCGTTCAAGAAAGCCAATACCGTGGTGCTGGGCGTGAGCCCGGACCCGGTGGCCCGGCTGGCCAAGTTCATCGACAAGGAAGGCCTGAACTTCACCCTGCTGTCTGACGAGGACAAGGCGACTACCGAAAAATACGGTTGCTGGGGGCTCAAGAAGTTCATGGGCCGAGAGTCCATGGGCGTGCTCCGCACCACGTTCATCATCGGCAAGGACGGCCGTCTCAAGCACATCATGGACAAGGTCAAGACCAAGTCCCACCACGACGACGTGCTGGCACTCATCAAGGAGTTGGGGCTGTAGTTGGCTAGAGTTGGCTAGCTAGAGCTGGCCAACTGACGGATATCCGTCGCTTATCCGCCAGGTATCCGCAAGGAGAGGGGTCGGCAGAGGTAGAGGGCAAAGGTAGAAAGGTAGAAACGTAGAGAGGAGAGGTAGAGAGCAGAGGCAGAGAACTGAAGCTTCAGCCCAATCTCCGCGAGAAGGACTAGCAATAATACCCCTTTTTTTGCTCAAGTAAACCATAGGATTCGCTCCTAAGCCCCTGTAAACTCGAGACAACTCGGGTGCGCTTTGAACAGCCCGGTTGGGTGCCATGGGGATGGTACCTGTCGGTCTGTCTGCGCATTCTGCTGTTGTTTCGCCAGGTTTTGGCCTGGGGGGCGGGCAGCGTTGTGACCAAGCACCAAAAAACGCGGAAAGCCGTTTGCGTGTCGCAGCCAAAGCCCGGCAGAATCCCGAATAATAAGCAGGTCGGCGTCGGGTTATCACCAATGTCCAGGCGGCAGTCAGTGCCATGGACGCATCCCGAGACCGTCCCGACAGCGTGAGCACCCGGGTGGGGACCCGCGGCGTCGCGTTTGACGCATTCAGACCAATGATAATGAGCCGACCCAGTCGGCCGGGAATGAAAACATGACGGAATTGCGGCAGTTCAGCTTTATCAAGCTTGTCTTTACAGGGCTGGTCCTGGCGGCGCTCAGCGCTTGCGGCGGTGGTGGCGGTAGCGGCCCCGGTTTTATCGGCGGCGGTATCGATGACCCCGGCGGCGGTGGAGGCGGGGGCGGCGGCGCTTCCGGTGTATCCATCTCTCTCACCGACACTGATGGCAACCCCACCACGACAATCAGCAACGCCAATCCCGGGGTGGTCACTGTCACCGCCAATAGCGGGAGTGGGCAGATCGTCACGGTTGCGACCACCAATGGTACGATTTCCCCGGCGTCCGGGCTTACCGATGAAAACGGTGTGGCCTCATTCGTTCTCGAAGCCAACAACCAGGCCGGCGCTGGTACCGTATCCGGTACGGTCAACAACGTCACTGCTGAGACCAATTTCGAAATCGAGTCTGTCACCCAGGGCAATAACGTGCTGTCCCTGGAGCTCACGGATACTGCAGGCAATCCCACCGATAACATCACCGATATCAGCCCAGGCACCCTGACGGTCACCGCCACGGACGCCTTCGGCGCGCCGGTGGCGAACGAGATCGTTTCGGCATCGGTTACGCTGGGTGTTTTGGCCCCCAGTGCCGGTACCGCCCTGACCGACCTCAATGGTATCGCCACCTTTACGATCGGCTCGGACGGCACCCTCGGCGCCGGCACGGCCACCGCCAATCTTGGCGGAGTGACCAGTTCAGTGAACTACCAGATTGGCCAGGCCAATCTGCGCATCGGCAGGTTCGAAGGTGGCAACTTCATTGACGGTGAGATCGATGCAGGCGCCACCTCGCTGCCCGCGGCCGGCTCAACGCCACTGTCAGTGACCGTGGTAGATGGCAACGACAATCCGGTCACGACAGTCGTGCCTGTGCAGTTTGCCAGCGGCTGTGCCAGCCTTGATCCGCCGCTGTCAGAACTAGCCGGCGAAGTGAATACCATCAACGGCATCGCCACGGCGACCTACACGGCCTCCGGCTGTACCGGCGACGACACAGTGAGCGCTGCGATCGTGCAGGGCAATACCCAGACAGCGAGTGTCGTGCTGACCATTGCCACCGCCGACGTCAACTCTGTGGCCTTCCTCGACGCAGTACCACAGACCATTGCACTGGCGGGCACCGGCGGTGCAGGCCGTTCAGAGACCTCACAGGTGTCGTTCCAGGTGCTGGATACGACGGGCGCACCGGCATCCAATACCGACGTCGCTTTCAGCCTGTCCACCACAGTGGGTGGCCTCGCGCTGACCAATGCCACGGCGACAACCAATGAAGAGGGCATCGCCCGCGCCATCGTCCAGGCCGGCAATGTCTCCACTTCGGTGCGAGTCACGGCCACGATTGATGTCGGTGGCACACAGTTGAGCACGGTGTCAGACCGACTCGTCGTCAGCACCGGTCTTCCCGATCAAAACTCGATTTCCCTTGCACGAGTAGCCGGCAATCCGGGCGGTGGCAACCGTGATGGAGTAGAAACGGCCGTAACTCTGAGCATGGCGGACAAATTCAATAACCCGGTGCCCAACGGTACCGTGGCAACCTTTACCACTGAGTACGGTGCCATCACGGATAGCTGTGAACTGCAGGACGGTGTGTGCACGGTGACCTGGCGTAGCCAGGAGCCGCGCCTGCCGTTGATCTACAACGACTTCGGCCCTGGGGGTTTCGTAGCAACAATCGACAATCAAGCTTGCCCCGACAACGGCGGCCTGACAGGTTTACCGTGCCCCAGTTCCCTCGGACCCATTGTCGGCCGGCAGAGTACAGTGGTCGTGATTGCGGTGGGCGAAGAGAGCTTCATCGACTCCAATGGCAACGGCCTTTACGACGTGGGCGAGCCCTTCGAAGATTTGCCAGAGGCCTGGCTTGACAAGAACCTGAACGGTCAGTTTGACAATACGCCGCCGCTCTGTACGGCGGACGCTACCACCGTGGTGGGCAGAGCCTGTGGTGAAGGCCTGGAAGAAATTTTCTTTGACTTCAACGAGAACGGTGTTTATGACGCAGGCAATGGCGTCTACAACGGCTCACTTTGTCCACAGGACCTCGAGGCGTCTGGCCAATGCTCGCGTGAACTGTTGCATGTGCGGCGGAGTGCAACGATTCTGATGTCAGGCGAGGTCCAGAACTTCGTACTGTACGAGAGTACCGGGGGCGGTGGCCTCACAGTAGCGCCGAATTCCATTGTACTGGCCGCTGGAGGCGGCAGTCGCTCATTCTCGGCAGCGTTCGCAGATCTCTTCAACAATCCGCCGCCCGCTGGTTCGACCATCACTGTAACAGCTGAAGGATGCGAGCTGGTGGGAACGGTCAGTGATACGGTCCCGAGCATCAGCTCCTCCGGTGCATATCTGACTTCCTTTACGATCCGCAACCAGAGCGACAACACGGCGGATCTCAATGGTTTGATCGAAGTAGTTATCGATATTGACGGTGACACCTCAACCTTCGCAAGGGAGTGTATCGACGAGGCCGGATAAGCCCAGGAAAGCGGGCAAAGCCCGCTTTCTTTTTGCCGTGCAGGCTACTAACTAATAGGCTATAGTTTTCCGCGTAGTGCCAGCGATGTAGAGGAGTGGTTCCATGTCCACATGCCCCCATTTCGACCTCACGGATCCCGAGTCCTACGCGGGCGGGATGCCCCGTGAGACCTTCAGCTACCTGCGCCGGGAAGAGCCGGTGTACTGGCATGAAGATCCTGCCCAGGGGCGGGGTTTCTGGGCGGTGACCCGGCATGCCGACCTCGACTACGTGTCCAAGAACCCACAAATTTTTTCCTCGGAAGTCGAGACTTGCTTCCTGCATGAACACGACGAGGAAACCCTGCCGTTCATGCAACTTCAGCTGATCAACATGGACCCACCCAAGCACCTCAAGTATCGCCGCCTGGTGCGCAATGCGTTTACGCCCAAGGCCGTTGATTCCTACGAGCCTCGTTTCCGCGAGGTGGCCAGGGGCATTGTCGAGTCGGCGATTGAAGGTGGCCGCTGCGAGTTTGTTGAGGATGTCGCCGCCGAGTTGCCGCTGATTGCCATCTGCGAGCTGATGGGGGTTCCGCTGGAAAAGCGCCGCCGCATCTTCGAACTCACCAATATCATGATCGGTATGGATGATCCCGAATTGGCCACCACCCAGGAAGACGGCATGGTCGCCATGATGGAAATGTTCGGCATTGCCCAGGAACTGGCCGCTGACCATCGCGCCAATCCGAAAGACGATATCGTCAACGTACTGCTGACCGGTACCGTAGAGGATGAACCGCTTACCGACGAGGAGTTCTGCTACTTCTTCCTGATGCTGGTGGTGGCCGGTAACGAGACCACGCGCACGGTCACCAGTCACGGCATGCGCCTGCTCATGGAAACCGGTCAGTACCAGGCCCTGCAGGATCACCCTGAATTATTGGAAGGCGCCATTGAGGAGTGCCTGCGTTACAACCCCGCGGTTATTGCCTTCCGCCGCACCGCGCTCGAGGATACTGAAATTGGCGGACAGCCAATCAAGAAAGGTGACAAGGTCCACATGTTTTATGGTGCTGCCAGCGCCGATGAGGCGGTGTTTGAAGATGGGGACCGCTTTGACATCACCCGGGCCGGCCGGGAGGACGTCCGCAACAATCATCGCGCCTTTGGCATCGGCGAACACTTCTGCATGGGCTCACACCTGGCGCGACTCGAGCTGCGGGTGATATTCGAGGAAGTCCTGGCGCGCATCGCCAACCCGGAATTCGACGGCGACATACGCTGGCTGCGCTCGAACTTCATCAATGGCATCAAGCAGATGCCGATTCGCTTTGACGTTCTGCCCGCGAGCGGGGAGCATAGCTGAGACAGCCTCAAGAGGCGCAGCTCATGCGTGCTATTGCGATTTCAGAACCTGGCGGTCCCGAGGTCTTGGGACTGACCGAACTGCCGGAACCGGTTCCCGGTCCCGGTGAAGTACTCATCAACGTCCATGCCGCTGGCATTAACCGTGCTGATATCGTCCAGCGGCAGGGTTTCTATCCTCCGCCCCCCGGTGCCCCGGCCACGCCTGGCCTGGAAGTCTCGGGCACGGTGGCGGTGCTGGGCGACGGTGTAGATAGCTGGAAGCCGGGAGAGCGGGTCTGTGCACTGCTGGCTGGCGGTGGTTACGCGGAGCGCGCCGTAGCCGCTGCTGCGGAGTGCCTGCCGATCCCTGATGAACTGTCCTTCGAAGAAGCCGCCGGCCTGCCAGAGGTAGTATTGACAGTCTGGTCCAATGTCATGCAACGGGCTGCGATTCGCCCCGGGGAGAGTTTTCTCGTCCATGGCGGTAGCAGCGGGATTGGCACTGCGGCGATCCAGATGTTGAGCGCCTATGGATGCCCGGTATTCGCCACTGCCGGCAGCGCCGCCAAGACGGAAGTATGCGAAGCGCTCGGCGCCACCCGCTGCATCAACTACCGGGAGCAGGACTTCGTCGCCGAATTGCTGGCAGCGACCGACGGCCAGGGTGTGGATGTCATCCTCGATATGGTGGGCGGAGACTACGTAGACCGGAATATCCAACTGGCGGCGGTCAATGGGCGGATCGTGAATATCGCCTACCTGCAGGGTTCCAAGGTCAGCGCCAACCTGATGCCGGTCATGCTTAAGCGCTTGACGCTTACCGGCTCTACGCTGCGGGCCCGGGAGCCGGAGTTCAAGGCCGCCCTGGTTAGCGAGGTGCGGCACCAGGCCTGGCCCTGGCTGGATGACGGTCGCCTGCAGGCGGTGATCCATCAGGTGTTCTCCTATGCGGAGGCGAGTGAGGCGCACCGGGTCATGGAGGCCAGTACCCACATCGGCAAGCTGGTGCTGAGCTGGGAGCCCTAGCATGGAATACGTGACCGTGGACCAGGCGCGGCAGCTTCCAGGCCTACGCCTGGTGTTGACCGCCGGCCTCCCCGGTCCCTGGGGCGAAGCCCTCAAGTCTGTTCTGACCAGCAAGGAACTGGCCTACACGGCGGCTGCCCAGGAAGCGGGCGGAGAGAACCCGGAGCTGTTTGAGTGGACTGGCCAAGCCTCGGCACCGGTCCTCGCCTGGAATAACGAGGCTCCGCGTTGCCACTGGCTTGGCCAGCTACAGCTGGCCGAACGCCTCGCCCCGGAGCCGCGATTGCTCGGCGCGATCCCGGCGGAACGGGCGCAGATTGTTGGCCTGTGTAACGAAATTGCTGGAGAAGAAGGGCTTGGCTGGCAACGTCGTATCCAGCTCACCGGCATGGTTATCGGTCGTGGTGAAGCACCGCCCTACATGCAGCGGATGGCCGACCGTTACGGCTACTCGGAGGCCGCCCATGCGGAGTGTGAAGATAAACTGGTCGACATCCTCGCGTGGCTGAGTCAGCAGTTACAGATGCAGGTCGCTAACGGCAGCGACTACCTGGTCGGTGAGTCCCTGAGCGCAGCGGATCTCTACCTGGCCAACTTTATCGGGATGCTGGACCCGCTGCCCGCCGACATCAACCCCATGCCTGAGCAGATGCGCGCTGCCTACAGCTACCGGACAGAGGCGCTTGAGAGCGCCCTCGATAAACTGCTACTGGCTCACCGGCAGCGCATCTATGCACGGCATATCACGACGCCTCTCGACTTCTAGGACCGCCATGCTCTCCCTACAGGAAATCTCTGATCGGCTGGAAATCCAGGACCTCTGCTACCGCTATGCCGAACTTATTGATGCCAAGGACTTTGATGCGCTTGCCACAGATGTATTCACTGGTGATGCCCACATCGATTACAGCGTGTTTGGCGGCAGTGTCGGCGGTGTTGCGGACACCATCGCCTTCTTGCAGCAGGCGCTGACCACCGCCGCCTTCCCGGCGCATCAGCACCTCAATGCGAACATCCAGGTCAAACTCGATGGTGATACCGCGAGTGGCCGCGTGATGTGTTTCAACCCCCAGGAAATGGCGATGCCCGGCGGCGAGTCGCAATTGTTCATGCTGGGTCTGTGGTACGTCGACAGGTACCGCCGTACCGAGTCCGGTTGGCGGATTGCGTCTCGTGTGGAGGAAAAAAGTTGGGTATTCAATACACCGGACTTCATGTCCCTGTAGGCGGAAGGCTAAAGGGCGTGAACCGACAACGGGCCAAAAGCCCGCTCCGGATGCCCGGGGTTTGTATAGGTTTTGACCGGGTTTTGTCGGCGTTGTGTCCGCCAACGGAGGCCGTCAGGCGACGCGGGTGTCTTCTTTCCAGCTGTTGATGCTGGTGAGGTCCATGCGCCCCACACACTCGGCCAGGCAGGTTTCCAGGTCGCGAAGGGCCTCTTCACCCACCTGCTTGACGTAATATGCCCGCACCTCGTCCACTACCTCCATACTGTCGCGCATCAGGTCGAGGCCACGCTGGGTGGGCCGGATCTTCTTGGCCCGGCGATCACTGCCGTCGATGTCGCGCACGATATAGCCAATACGCTCCATCTCCTTGAGCATCTTGCCCATGGCCTGCTGGGTGACGTGAGCCCGCTCCGCCAGCTCCGTTACGCGTACCGCTCCCTCGCTGAGATTGGCAAACACCGTGGCGTGAGATGGGCGGATTAGCGGATGGCCCCGCTCCTGCAGCAGTTCGATGGCCCGCCGCTCATAGTCCCGTCCGAACTCCAGCAGGAGACGGCCGAGATTGATGGACAGACGCGCTCTGTTGTTTGTTGTTTCGCCTTCCGTAGTCATTGTGATTGCCCCTGAAGACCATTACAGCCCCCGCAATTGTTTTGCGTGCTGCTTTTTCCATCATTGTTGTTACTTTAATTAGGATAGTTGGTTTTGCCAACACCACGGTGCAAGCCCCGCTGTGGCGGGGTATGATGCTGCGCTTTTCGTGACCGAATCAGGGTTTTCATGGCAAAAATCATCACCTGTAACACCAATGGCATCCGTGCGGCGGCCCGCAAGGGCTTCTTCGACTGGCTGGCCAAGCAGGATGCCGACGTGGTTTGTATTCAGGAAACCAAGGCCCAGGAGCACCAACTGGAGGACCCGGTATTCAGGCCCGAGGGTTACCATTGCACCTATAACGATGCCATCAAGCCCGGATACAGCGGCACGGCCCTGTATACCCGCGTCAAGCCACGCAAGGTGATCACCACTTTGGGATGGGAGCCGCTGGACGGGGAGGGGCGTTACATTCAGGCGGATTTTGAGCGCTTCAGCGTCATCTCTCTCTACCTGCCATCCGGGTCTTCCAGCGACGAGGCCCAGCAAAAGAAGTACCGTTTCATGGACCAGTTCTACGATCACCTCAGGGTGCTGAGGCGCAAGCGCCGGGAATTCGTGATCTGCGCTGACTGGAATATCTGCCACAAGGAGATTGATCTCAGGAACTGGAAATCCAACCAGAAGAATTCCGGATTCCTGCCAGATGAGCGGGCCTGGCTGGACCGGGTCTATGACGAACTGGGCTACATCGACTCGTTCAGGCTGGTCAACCAGGACGGTGATGAATACACCTGGTGGTCAAATCGCGGCCAGGCCTGGGCCAAGAACGTGGGCTGGCGCCTGGACTACCAGATGATCACCCCCGGGTTGAAAAACCGGGTGGTGAGCGCATCGATCTACCGGGACGAGCGCTTCTCGGACCACGCCCCACACACCATGGTGTTTGATTGGGTTATAGAGCCCTGATACATTTAGCGCCCGCGTAAACAGGGGTTTTTCAATGAGTTTGTTCATAGCCAATGCCCACGCCCAGTCGGCGGGTCAGCCGGCAGCCGGCGGTGAAATGTTCCAGATCGTTTTTCTCGTCGGTCTCTTCGTGCTGTTCTATTTCATCGCCATTCGCCCACAACGCAAGCGCCAGAAGGAGCATGCGGATATGGTGGCGGCGCTGGAGAAAGGCAATGAGGTCATCACTACCAGCGGTATCCTCGGCAAGATTACCCGCCTGGAAGACAACTTTGTGGTGCTGCAGGTGTCCGACAACGTAGAATTGAAGTTCCAGCGCTCCTATATCAACGCCGTACTGCCCAAGGGAACCCTGAAGTCGATCTAGGGTGACAAGTCTCGAGTTTCCCTCTCGTATCCAACTGGCGCAGCTACCCACGCCGCTCCAGCCCCTTGAACGACTAAGTGCAACGCTGGGCGGCAAGCACCGCCTGTGGGTCAAACGCGATGACCTGACGGACACGGCCATCAGTGGCAACAAGCTGCGCAAGCTCGAATTCGTCACCGCCGCTGCCCGGGAGCAGGGCTGCGACACCCTCATTACCTGTGGTGGCGTGCAGTCCAATCACTGTCGAGCCACGGCCCTGGTCGGTGCACGGTTGGGCTTCAAGGTTCACCTGATCCTGCGCGGTGAGGCACCGAAGGACCTGGACGGCAACCTGCTACTGGATCACCTGGCGGGGGCCCGGGTCAGCCACTATCCGCACAAGCAGTTCGTGTCTGAATTGCCCGCATTATTTGACCACTGGCGCGACCACTACGCCGCCCGGGGCAGCCGCGCGCTGTGTATTCCCACGGGCGCCAGCGACGGACTGGGGCTATGGGGTTATCTCTCCGGTGCGCGGGAGCTTGCGTTGGATATGCAGAACCACGCAATTGAAGCCGCCCACTGGGTCTGCGCCACGGGCTCCGGCGGCACCCAGGCCGGCCTTACCCTGGGCGCCGCCCTTGCAGAACTGCCGGTGAAAGTCTGGGGTTTCAATGTCTGTGATGATGAAGCCTGGTTCCTGAACAAGGTGGCCCAGGATATCGGCGACTGGCAACAGCGCTTTCCGCAAGCAACGGCGCTGCCAGCCTGGCAGGCGAGGGTGGTTGATGGCTATGTGGGGCCCGGGTACGGCCGCGCTACAGCCGAGGTGTTTGATACCATCCTCCGGGTGGCCAGCCTTGAAGGCCTGGTGCTCGATCCCGTGTACACCGGCAAGGCCTTTCACGGCATGCTGGAGGAAATTCGTGCCGGCCGTTTCGATGATCAGCGGGATATTATCTTTGTGCATACCGGGGGGATCTTCGGCTTGTTTCCGCAGCGCCGCGAGTTTGATTTCTCTGCACCACCAGCCGTTTAAGTCCCGGCGGCCCGGCCGATGTATTGCACCTGCCTCTGGTAGCGCTTGGTCGCTATCGATTCTGGTAAGCTCTGCCCATGCTAGATGAGCGGCTCTCCAATGGCTGAAGCAAACGGCGACAAACTGGTGATCGCGATTTCCTCGCGCGCGCTCTTTAATCTCGATGACAGCCACGAGGTCTATGAGCGCGATGGCCTCGAGGCCTACTCACGCTACCAGATCGAGCGTGAAGACCAGCCCCTGGAACCGGGGGAGGCGTTCCCCATGGTGCAGAAAATGCTGCGCATCAACCAGCGGCTCGATGGGGGCAACCGGGTAGAGGTGGTGCTGCTGTCGCGCAATAGTGCTGATACCGGCCTGAGAGTCTTCAACTCTATCCAGCACTACCAGCTCGATATTCAGCGGGCGGCCTTCTGTGGCGGCGAGAGCCCCTACCGGTATATCGCTGCCTTCGGCGCCCAACTGTTTCTCTCCACCGAGCCGGAAGATGTGCGCCACGCCCTGGATCACGGTGTCGCGGCCGCCAACCTGGTGTCGAAGCGCAAGGCCGGCAATGACGCGGATCAGCTACGCTTCGCCTTTGACGGGGACGCGGTGCTGTTTTCCGACGAGGCGGAACGCGTCTACAAGAACGAGGGGCTTGCAGCTTTCCAGGACAGCGAACAGGCTGCCGCCCACCGGCCCCTGAGTGGGGGGCCTTTCAAACCCTTCCTCGCCGCCCTCCAGCATCTGCAGCGCGAATTCCCCGCAACGGAGGCGCCGATTCGGACCGCCCTGGTGACTGCTCGCTCGGCGCCCGCCCACGAGCGTGTGATCCGCACGTTGCGGGCCTGGGAGATCCGCATCGACGAGTCTATTTTCCTCGGCGGCATGGACAAGGGTGAGTTCCTGAAGGCCTACCAGGCCGATGTTTTCTTCGATGACCAGCAGGCCCACTGTGAGAGTGCGGGAAGCCATGTCGCCACCGGTCATGTACCGCACGGGATCGCGAACCAGTAGGCTGCTGTCGCACCCCGGGGCTGGAAAATCGTTATTCCTTTTTGCGGTTTGCAATAACTCCCCTAAGCGCTATTCTTCATAAGCGAACGGGGGTTGTGCAGGACTCACCATGAAACTACAGCAGCTGCGGTACATCTGGGAGGTCGCCCACCACGAGCTCAATGTCTCCGCCACTGCCCAGAGCCTGTACACCTCCCAGCCGGGTATCAGCAAGCAGATCAGGCTACTGGAAGACGAACTCGGCGTGGAAATTTTTGCCCGCAGTGGCAAGCACCTGACTCACGTTACCCCTGCCGGTGAGGCTATTCTCAAGACTGCCGGAGAAATCCTGCGCAAGGTCGACAGTATCAAGTCTGTGGCCCAGGAATTCAGCAACGAGAAGAAGGGCAGCCTGTCACTGGCCACGACCCACACCCAGGCCCGCTACGCCCTGCCGGACACCATCAGCACCTTTATCGATCGCTACCCCGAGGTGTCCTTGCACATGCACCAGGGCACGCCGATGCAGATATCGGAGATGGCGGCTGACGGCACGGTCGAATTTGCCATTGCCACCGAGGCCCTGGAGTTGTTCAGCGACCTGATCATGATGCCGTGCTACCGCTGGAATCGCTGCATACTGGTTCCTCGCGACCACCCGCTGACCCAGCTCTCCGAGTTGACCCTGGAAGCTGTGGCCGAGCATCCAATCGTGACCTATGTGTTTGGTTTCACCGGGCGCTCGCGGCTCGATGAAGCGTTCATGGAGCGTGGCCTGGTGCCCAAGGTGGTGTTTACCGCCGCTGATGCGGACGTTATCAAAACCTATGTCAGGCTGGGACTGGGCATTGGCATCGTGGCCCACATGGCCCATGACAGCACGACCGATAGCGACCTGGTGGCGCTGGATGCCAGCCACCTTTTCGCGCCGAGTATCACCAAGATCGGCTGTCGGCGCGGCACCTTCCTGCGCGGCTATATGTATGAGTTTATCGAGTTGTTTGCGCCCCACCTGACCCGCGATGTGGTGGACGAGGCCTTTGCTCGACACAGCAAGAGCGAGCTGGACGCCCTGTTCGCCGACCTGGAATTGCCTACCCTCTAACCGCAGGATGACACAGCATGGAACTGGTTTGCCTGGACCTCGAAGGGGTTCTCGTCCCGGAAATCTGGATCGAATTTGCCGAGCGCACCGGGATCGATGCGCTGCGCGCGACTACGCGGGATATCCCTGATTACGATGTCCTTATGAAACAGCGCTTGTCCCTGCTGGACGAGCACGGCTTGCGCATCGACGACATCCAGGCTGTCATCGCTGATATGGCACCGTTGGCCGGTGCCGGGGAGTTCATTGACTGGCTGCGGGAGCGCTTCCAGGTGGTTATTCTCTCCGACACGTTCTATGAATTTTCCGCGCCGTTGATGGCCCAGCTCGGCTGGCCCACCTTGCTCTGCCATCGACTGGTGACCGATGGCGAGGGCAGGGTAGTGGACTACCGCCTGCGCCAGCCCGACCCCAAGCGGGCATCGGTGAAGGCCTTCCACAGCCTGAACTACCGGATCATTGCCTCCGGTGATTCCTACAACGACACGACAATGCTGGAAGAAGCCGACGCCGGCATCCTGTTCCGCGCCCCGGCCAATGTGGTGGAAGAGTTCCCGCAGTATCCCGCGGTAGACAGCTACAAGGCCCTGCGCGCGGAAATCTGCAAAGCCTCGGAGCGCGACATCAAGCCTTGAGGGTGTCGCATTCCAGCCGTTCCAGGTAACGCCCGACCTTGTCCCAGGTCTCCTGGTATTCGGGTTGGCACCGGGAATCCGACACCAGTCCGCCACCGCCCCAGCAATGGATTTGTCCCTCGCGACACAGTAGCGAGCGAATGGCGATGTTGCTGTCCAGGCGGCCGTCGGCACTGAGGTAGAACACGCTACCACAGTAGGCCCGGCGCCTGGCGGGTTCCAGTTCGCCGATAATCTCCATGGCACGTCGCTTGGGCGCCCCGGTAATCGACCCCCCGGGGAAGCAATCCCGCAGCAGATCGATGGGACTGCAATCATCCCGCAATTCCCCGGACACGGTACTTACCAGGTGATGCACACTGGGGTAGCTTTCCAGGCTGAACAGTCCGTCCACCTGGATACTGCCGGGCCGGCAGCTGCGGCCGATGTCGTTGCGCAGCAGGTCGACGATCATCAGGTTTTCGGCCCGATCCTTGGGCGATCGCAGCAGTTCCTCCGCTGCCAGGCGATCCGCCTGCGGGTCCTGTGCGCGGGCGCGGGTTCCCTTGATCGGGCGCGTCTCTACATGGCGGCCAGACGCGCGCAGGAAGCGTTCCGGTGACAGGCACAGCAGCTGCTCTTTCCCACTGTCCAGGTAGGCGCAGAAGGGTGCCGCCGCCAGCGGCCTCAATGCGCGATATGCCGCCCATGGTTCACCCTGAAACGAGGTACTGAAGCGGCGAGCGAGATTGACCTGGTAGCAGTCGCCCGCGTGTATGTACTGCTGCACCCGCCGAAAAGCCTGCTTGTAGTCTTCGCGCGACAGGTTGCTGTTGAATTCTCCACTCGCGGCAAAACCATGATCTTTGTTTCCCTCCGTCATGGGTTCGCGGAGCCGCTCGAGAATCCGGCTTCGGCTTGCATTGTCCAAGCCTGGCAGGGCGACAAACAGGCAGCGGCGCAGCACATGATCCTGAACCAGTGCCCAGTTATAGCGGCTCACCCGGGCGCCGGCGCCGGGGACTGGAGCCAGGTGCTGAAGCGGTAGCCCCAACTCGTAGTCCAGTTGACCCGCCAGGCCCCCGCAGAAAGGCAGGGTGTCGGCGGCTTCACAGCGAATCTCGGACCAGGCTTTGTCCATTTCTTGAAAATACTTAATAACATCGTCGTAAGATGTTGAAATAGAACAACTAAAATCGATGTTATCTACGGGGTCTGCGAGCAGGATATCGAAGCGACCCTGGTGGCTGTGTGGATGGCAGGAGTCGAGGAATAGAGCCCGGGGGAGATGGCGCAGACGTTCAAACCAGGCACAGCTGTCCGTGGTATAGGGGAGATCTTCGATATGGATAGCTGTGTTAGTCACAAGTATCTGTCATTAATCGTAGGAAATGTCGACGAAAACTACGCGAACAAGTGTTTACCATGCTCACATCTAACGAATTCTTCTGCTGCGAACGGCGGCGAAATTGACTTCAACAGGCGTTAAACGTATCGTAACTCGCCGTTTAACCCCAGTGTAAGAACCCACCGCATGGCAGACCAGACGGCTCCGACCCGATCCCCCTCGCTGAAGAATCCATTCGCCCAGGAAGTTGACCGGGAGTTTACCGTCCCCGGCCAGATCGCCACAGAGCCAGGCCTTTACGAAGAGGCTCTAAAGTCCGGTTACGAGTTGCAGCAGCGCCCACAGCAGGCAGCCGGCGTAAAAAACATCGAGCGCCAGCACCAGAAGCAGCGTATGACCATCTGGGAGCGAATCTCCCTGCTCAACGACCCTGGCCACGCGCCGACTATTCTTTACCAGAACTGGGGCCCGAATCTGGACGGCGCGTCGCTGGTCACAGCGATCATTCGCGTCAACGGTCGTGACGTCGCCCTCTATGGCCACGACTTCACTGTGCGCGCCGGGTCAATGGATGCCACCAACGGCAAGAAACTGGCACGGTTGTTCGAGCTGGCCGCGAAGCGACGGATACCGCTGGTGGGCCTCAATGACAGTGCCGGCGCATACATCCCGGCGGGGGTCGGCGGCCTCGACGGCTACGCGGATGCCTTCACCGCGCTGCGCAAGATCTCTGGCATTGTGCCCAGTATCATGTGCATGTTTGGGTTCAACGCCGGCGGTGGTTCCTACCTGCCCCGGCAGGGCAGCTTTCTTATTCAGCCCAACAACACCTTTTTTGGACTGACCGGCCCCGGGGTCGTGAAGTCGGTGCTGGGCGAGGACGTCACGCCTGACGAACTGGGTGGCCCCAGGGTGCACAGCCAGAGCGGGGTCAATGACTTCGTGGTGCCAGACGAGGTGTCCGCGCTGCGTAAGGTCCGCGAGCTGCTCAATTACCTGCCGAGCCACAACGCGGAGTTTGCGCCGCACCAGCCGTCTTCGGACCCGGTGACGCGCAAGACCTGGGACATCGATATCCTGCTCAAGAAGGCGATCAATTCCCCCACTGGGTTCAACACCCCGATCGATATCTCTATCCTGATCCAGCAGCTCTGTGACCACGGTGATTTCCTGGAGATCCAGGCCGAGCGTGCCCGCAATACGGTGACTGCACTGGGCCGCATCGGCGGCAACGTGATCGGCTTCGTGGCCAATAACAGCGCCGTTTCCTCCGGCCAGATTGATATCGATGCCGCTTACAAGAATGCGCGCTTTATCCGCTTCTGCAATCTCTACAATATCCCGGTGATCTTCCTGGAGGACACCACCGGCTTCCTGCCGGGGAGGGAGCAGGAAGCGCGCGGTATTGTGCAGGCCGGCCGCGCCATGCTCGATGCGATTGTCGACCTGCGCACACCGCGCTTCCTGGTCATCGTGCGCAACGCCTTTGGCGGCGCCTACGCCTCTTACAACAACTATCCCACCGGCGCGGATTTTGTGGTGGCACTGCCGACCACGCGCCTCGCCGTGATGGGGCCGGCCGGCGTTGAATACGTGTACAAGGATGAACTGCGCAAGATTCGCGCGCAGGTCGCCGGCCGCACCCGCGAAGTCGAGCAGCAGCAAATGGCGGAGGGCCTTGACGAACAGGCCGCCGCCGAGGCTGCGCGCAGCGCAGTGGCGGCCTGGGTAAAGGCGGAAGAGGCGGAGCTGGCGGTCCGCTACGAGCGAGAGCTGATGAACCCGAATGAAGCATTGAGCCTCGGCTCTATCTCCCAGATCGTAATGCCGTCTGATCTCAGGGAGGTGCTGGCCGAGAACATGGCCTTCCACCTGCGTCACTACGAGCCCACTCCGATGAGCGACGTTCAGCGCGAGTTCCACTAACCCTTGTCGCTGTACCGACTGTTGTACTGAGTAAGGAAGCCCACGTGTCCAACGAACACTACCTCAATAGCCCGCTGGTTCACCGCGATCGCCGCCTGGGTCGGCGGCCCTCCGACTGGGTGTCACAGTTTGCCTGTGAGCACGTCAAGCCGCTGATTATCTGCCGCGGTCCCATCCGCAAGGAAGCCATGGATGTTTTCGAGGAGATGGGTATTACCGGGTACGGCATCCTGCTGTCCGAGAAGGACTCGATCGTTTACCGCAATGCGCTGGCTCCGGAGCTGCGGCAGCTCACCGACCCGGAGCGCGTGCACCGGGTACCGGACTACACCGGCGCCAACAAGGAAGAGCGCGTCGCGCGCATCCAGCAGATTATCGCCATTGCCCACGACAATGGTTACAACTCGGTTTTCGCCGGCTATGGCTTCATGGCCGAAGACGAGAGCATGGTCGCTGCCCTGGAGGCCGCCGGACTCAACTTTATCGGGCCCTGCTCGCGCACGGTACACGATGCCGGCCTCAAGGATGAAGCCAAGCGCACCGCGCTGTCGGTGGGCGTCAGTGTCACCCCGGGTATCGACAACGGGACCGCCCTGGCGCTGCTAAAGAAGCACCCCGACGAGGCCGCCCTGAAGGCACTGTGTGCAGAGCACGGCCTCGACGTCGGCGACGCCCTCGATGATGACTCGCTCAGCCTCGCTGACAAGGCAGACGAAGTACTCGCCGCATCCTACGCCGCCCAGATCGACCTCTACACCGTGGATGAACTGTGCGAAGCGCTGACTGAAGCGGTACAAAAAATGTCGGCCGACTACCCCGAGAACCGCGTGCGGCTGAAGGCGATCAGCGGTGGCGGCGGCAAGGGCCAGCGCATCCTTGGCATCGGTGAAGCGGATCGCACCGCGGAGATGGTGCGCGAGATTCTCAACGAGGTAAAAACGACCGGCATCGGTGACAACAAGAATGTGCTGGTCGAACTCAACATCGAAACCACCCGGCACCAGGAAATCCAGGTCATCGGCAACGGCGAGTGGACCCTGGCCATGGGCGGCCGGGACTGTTCCCTGCAGATGCACGAGCAGAAGCTGCTGGAAGTGTCTGTGACCCATGAATCACTGGTCAAGGCCGCGGAGCAGGCTGAAGCGGCAGGTCTGGAAGAAGAGGCGCGGGTCCTGCACCAGGACGTGGAAACCCTGGCTGCCATGGAAGCCGAGGCAGAGCGCTTTGGCGAAGCCACAGGCCTGGATTCCGTATCGACCTTCGAGTGTATTGTCGACCGCGACAGCCACTTCTTCATGGAAATGAACACGCGTATCCAGGTGGAGCACCGGGTCACCGAGCTGTGCTATGCGCTGGAGTTCTGTAACCCCGACAACCCTGAAGAAAACTTCCGGGTGGAATCGCTGGTCGAGGCGATGGTACTGCTCGCCGCACACGGTACCAAACTGCCGAAGCCGAACCGGGTGCCGCGCTTCAACGATTCTGTCGAAGCGCGCCTGAATGCGACCAACCAGGCTTTGCAGCCCCATGCCGGTGGCGTCATCGACTTCTGGTCCGATGCGATCGAGGGTGAGATTCGCGACGACCAGGGCATCAGCCTGCACAACCCGGACACGGACGTGTTCATGAAGTACACCCTGGCAGGCGCTTACGATTCCAATATCGCGCTGCTGCTGACAATCGGCGAGACCCGCCTGGAAACCTACCAGAACATGGCGGAAGTGATCCGTCGCACCAGCATGCGCGGCCGGGATCTTGCCACCAACCTGGAGTTTCACTACGGCCTGGTGAACTGGTTCATCGGCAACAACATCAATGCCCGCCCCACCACGCGCTTTATCGTCCCTTATCTGACAGCAGTGGGGGAGTTGAAGCATCAGGCCAACCAGATCGACCTGGTCTATGCCTACGACCAGCTTATGCAGCGTGGCCTGGCCGCTGCCGGTGAGGACAGCGCAAAGGCGGTGCGTGAGTGCTTCGAGCGCAAGTACAGCCTGCTGCGCCGGCCGCTGGAACGGCTGATGGCCGAGCCCCACTTGCTGTCCGGCTGGCTCAGTATCAATCGCGATTGCTATACCCTGATTGATGGCCGTATCAGCTGGAATGAGAACCCGCTCGAACTCCTGGCAGACACCTACCACTACCTGGACATGAACCTTCAGGAAGGCCAGCCGGCGGCCCATATGATCTGGGATCACGATCATGAGCTGCTGCAGGCGGGCATCGACTTCTACGATGAGCTCAACAACCGGCTCGACGTGGAGGACTGGATAGAGCTCGATAGCCTGTTGACGGAAGGCACAGCACCCGAGGGCCTGGACGCGACGCTCTGGGAGGCGGTGCAGGCATCCCATGCCGGGTTCCAGGCGGGGCTGGATATCCTGGCCGTGTTGCCGGCCCTGGCCGAGGCCTCCGGCTTCTATGCACTGAAGGTCAACCCGGACCTGACAATAGATATCCCCGAGCGCCTGACCGACTCGGAACTCCAGGAGCGCATGGCCAAAGTACTGGTGCCGCCGCCCGTGGCCAAGAGTGATGAAATTCTCGCCGAGAGTGGCGGTATGTTCTACTCCCGAGAAACGCCGGAACACGAGCCCTATGTTGTAGAGGGAAGTCACTTCGAAGAAGGTGACCCGCTCTACATCGTCGAGGTGATGAAAATGTTCAACAAGGTCTACGCACCCTTCTCCGGAACCATCGAGAAGGTGCTGGTCGACGAGGACGGCATTATCATCAGCAAGGGCCAGGCCCTGTACAAGATCACCCCGGACGAGGTGATCGTGGAGGAATCCGAGGAAGACCGCCGTGCCCGCCGTCGCGCTGCCACCGACGCCTTTCTCGGAACGCTCGCCTGAGACACTATCTGTAGACACCACCCGGGCCAGCTGCGGCCCGGCCGCAAGCCAACGAGGTAAGCATGATCACCGCACTGGACCATATCGCCGTTGCCGTTCCCGACCTGGAGAAAGCTATCAAGCGCTTCATGGAGGATTTTGGCCTCGAGTTCGAAGGCACCGAGGAGGTGGAGGCCGCCAAAACCTCGACCGCTTTCTTCCCGCTCCCTCCCTCCAGCATCGAGCTTATCCATCCGCTGCGCGGCGAAGGGCCGGTAGCCAGGTATCTTGAGAAGCGCGGCGGGGGGCTGCATCACCTCTGTTTCCGCTCTGACAATATCCACGAGGACGTCGAGCGCCTGAAGGCGAAGGGCTACCAGTTCCTGGCCGATGAGCCTGCGCCTGGCGCGCATGGCTCGCTGACGATTTTCATACACCCCAAGAGCTGTGACGGCGTGCTGGTGGAACTGAGCCAGCCGGGTGAAGAACACTGAGGGGCCTGTCCCCGGGAGAGAAATGCAATGAGCGACGACCCGATCTATAACAAGGACGCCGCGACACCGGAAAGCTGGGAGGCACTGGCGACCAGGCAGATGAAGGGGATGACTCCCGATGAGCTGACCTGGATTACGCCGGAAGAAATCCACCTGCGCTGCCTGTACACGGCGGAAGATATCGCCGATCTTCCCTACACCGACACCATGCCGGGTATGTCACCCTACATCCGTGGCCCCCAGGCCACCATGTACGCCGGCAGGCCCTGGACCATCCGCCAGTATGCAGGCTTCTCCACCGCGGAGGAATCCAACGCTTTCTACCGCAAGGCACTGGCCGCCGGTGGCCAGGGCATTTCGGTGGCCTTCGACCTCGCCACCCACCGCGGCTACGATTCGGATCACCCACGGGTGGCCGGCGACGTCGGCAAGGCCGGGGTAGCCGTGGATTCCATCGAGGATATGAAAATTCTGTTCGATGGTATTCCGCTCGACAAGGTGTCGGTGTCGATGACCATGAACGGCGCGGTGCTGCCGGTGCTGGCCGGCTACATCGTGGCCGCGGAGGAGCAGGGAGTGTCCCAGGACCAGCTGTCCGGCACGATCCAGAACGACATCCTCAAGGAGTTCATGGTCCGCAACACCTATATCTACCCGCCGGCGCCGAGCATGCGGATTATCGGGGACATCATTGCCTACTGCTCCGAGAACATGCCGCGCTTCAACACCATTTCCATCTCCGGCTATCACATCCAGGAAGCCGGCGCCAACGCGGCACTGGAATTGGCCTACACCCTGGCCGACGGCAAGGAGTATATCCGCACGGCCATTGCGGCCGGCCTGGATATCGACCAGTTTGCCCCGCGGCTGTCCTTTTTCTGGGGCATCGGGATGAACTTCTACCTGGAAATTGCCAAGATGCGCGCCGCGCGCATGCTGTGGGCGCGCATCGTCGCCGAATTCAATCCGCAGAACCCCAAGAGCTCCATGCTGAGGACTCACAGCCAGACTTCTGGCTGGTCGTTGACCGAGCAGGATCCCTATAACAACGTGGTGCGCACCACCATCGAGGCCATGGCCGCCGTATTCGGCGGAACCCAGTCACTGCATACCAATGCACTGGATGAAGCCATCGCCCTGCCCAGCGAGTTTGCGGCACGCATCGCCCGCAATACCCAGCTCATCATCCAGGAAGAGACGGGCATTACCCAGGTGGTGGACCCCTGGGGTGGCTCCTACATGATGGAGAGCCTCACCAATGACATCGCCGATAAAGCCTGGGAGTTGATTGAGGAGATCGAAAACGAGGGTGGCATGGCCAAGGCGATCGAAAGCGGCCTGCCGAAACTGCGCATTGAAGAGGCAGCCGCTGCCAAGCAGGCGCGTATCGACCGCGGTGAAGATGTGATCGTGGGTGTCAACAAGTACAAACTCGACCACGAAGATGAGGTGGAGATTCTCGAAATCGAGACAGAGGCGGTTCGCCAGGCGCAGCTCAAGCGGCTGGCCGAGATTCGCGCTTCCCGCGACCAGGCCGCTGTGGATCAGGTCCTGGAGCAGATTACGCGGGTCGCCGCGGGCGAGGAGGGCAACCTGTTGGCCCTGGCTGTTGAGGCTATCCGTCGCCGTGCCACTGTGGGGGAGATTTCAGACGCCATGGAAAAAGAATTCGGCCGATTCAACGCCAGCGCCCAGACGGTTTCGGGTGTCTACGGTGCCGCCTTCCAGGAAGACGAAAGCTGGCGGGAGATTTCCGGCGACATCGATGCCTTTGTTGAGCAGCACGGCCGCCGGCCTCGCATGCTGGTGTGCAAGATGGGCCAGGACGGCCATGATCGCGGTGCCAAGGTGGTGGCAACCGCCTTCGCCGATGTCGGCTTCGATATCGACCTGTCGCCCATGTTCTCCACGCCGGAGGAGGTGGCGCGCCAGGCTATCGAAAACGACGTGCACGCTGTCGGCGCTTCCTCGCTGGCCGCGGGCCACAAAACGCTGGTGCCGCAACTGGTAGAGGAGCTGCACAAGCAGGGAGGGGACGACATTGTGGTGATTGCCGGTGGGGTGATACCGCGCCAGGACTACGACGTGTTGTATGACGCGGGCGTCAAGTGCATCTTCGGTCCCGGCACACCAATACCGCAGTCCGCTCGGGAAGTGCTCAACGCGATCAACTCGGCCAGCTCTGCCAGTACGGGTGGCTGAATTCGATCTGGGTGCACTGCGTGGCGGTAACCGGCGCGCATTGGCCAAGGCCATTACTGTCATCGAGAGCAGTCGCGATGATGACCGCCGGCGTGCGCAGGGTATTCTTGAGCAATGCCTGCCCCACACCGGTAGCAGTATTCGGCTGGGAATCACCGGCATACCCGGTGTCGGCAAATCCACCTTCATAGAGGCCTTCGGCCTGTTCCTGCTGGAACAGGGAAAGCGCGTCGCCGTGCTGGCTGTCGACCCCAGCTCGCCGATTGCCGGTGGCAGTATCCTCGGTGACAAGACGCGCATGGAGGAACTGTCACGGCGCGAGGCGGCATTTATTCGACCGTCTCCGGCCGCCGGCGCCCTTGGCGGGGTCGCCCAGAAGACCCGTGAAACCATGTTGTTGTGCGAGGCCGCCGGTTACGACGTGGTGCTGGTGGAAACCGTCGGCGTGGGTCAATCCGAGTACCAGGTCGCCGGCATGGTCGACTTTTTCATGGTGCTGATGCTGCCCAATGCCGGCGATGAACTGCAGGGCATCAAGAAAGGCATCATGGAATTGGCGGATGCCCTGGTCATCAACAAGGCCGATGGCGACAGCCTGAAGCTGGCCGAGCAGACCCGGCGCCACTACCGCGCCGCCATGGGCCTGCTGCGTCACGCTCCTCACTGGGAACCTCGGGTAACAACCTGCTCATCTATTGAAGGCGCGGGGATTGCCGAGGTCTGGGACATGATCGCGGAGTTCGAGCGGGCCAGCCGCGATTGTGGCGCGTTCATTTCACGTCGCGACAACCAGGCCCGGGACTGGATGCATCAGCTGATCGGGGAGATGCTTAAAGCCAGGCTGCGCAACAACCCCAGGGTCCAGAAGCTGTTGCCGCAGCTAGAGGCCCAGGTGCTGGCAAGGGAGCTGACCCCCTACAACGCTGCATCGCAGGTCCTGGACTGCCTTTGAGGCTGCCGTGCGATTCGTTGCGCTGGACAAACTGATCAACTTGCACGATGGCTACCGACGCGAGTTTCGCATCGAGTTCCAGCGCCTGCTTCTGCTTCAGCATGAAGGCGAGCACTACATCGTCGAGGCCCTGTGCCCGCACCTCGAACACCCGCTGATGGAGGCCTGGCTGGAGAACGGCGAGCTGCTGTGCCCACTCCACGGCTACCGATTCTCCCTGTCTACGGGGCGCGTGATCGAAGCCACACGGGAGAGCTGTCGGCCCTTGCGCGTTTGGCCTGTGGCCTACGAAGGTGCCGAAGTAGGCGTCGTCTGGAACGACAGCTAAAGCGTAGTCAACCCATTACACATCAGTGCTCCGTAGCCGCACGTACAGCACATGCAGCGCTTCCGGGACACGCTAAAAGCATGACGTCCATGTCTCGCTCGGGTGCGGCCGTCCTGGCCGCACACGGTCCCGGAAGCGCTGCATGCGCTGCACGCGCTGAATCGAAGCTATTTGGCTACCTATCTGCGTAGCTGCGGTCTTTGATCTGGAGCGTTGGGAGGGCGTGAGCTGGAGCTACACGTTGCCGGACCGTCGACGGCCAAGGAGGGCCGTCGTCGAGCGAGACATGGACGTCATGCTTGTAGCGTGTCCGGGAACGTGTAGCTCCAGCTCGCGGCCGGTCTACGAAGCTCGACTCAATTCGAAGCTAGACCTTAGAAGAACAAGCGTCCGTACGTTCGGAGGGAGTCCGTTCAGAGAGTGAGCTGGCGTAAGCGCGGGTCGCGTTCGCCCCAGCGCCACAGGTTGTCGAAGCCGTCGACGAATTTTTTTGCCGACGCCCGTGAGTCTGGCTCAAAGAAGCCATCCCGACTGCGTTCGTCGGGTTTGTACACGACACCGTCGGTATCGCGTACCACGTAGGTGGCCTCGGGCAGTTCCGGGTGTTCTGCGAGCACGCGAATGGCGATGCTGGATGACAGGCGTCGCGCCAGCTGCAGCAGGCGATGGCCGCGACTCACCAGTGGCCGTGGGTCGCTGATGAGGATGCGGATATCACTGTAGCGGCCGCTTCGCGCCAGCGCCGAGACGGCATCGGCGAACTCCTCGTTGTCGAACACGTCGTGATCCAGGTAGAAACTGTAGATACGCAGGTTGCGGCTGGCGCTGCGAGCGAGCTGCAGCGCCAGGGTGCCAAAGGGTTCCGGGTACTGCACACCGGTGATGAAGCTGTCGGCCTCACTGTAGTCGATGTGCATCTCCATCGCGGTATGAGCGATGCCAGCTTCATCAAAGGGTTCGCCATAGGGGACAAAGCCCGCATCTTCATAAAAGCCGTTGGCTTGACTCTGGGAGTGCAGGTACAGGCGCCGCACGCCGTGGTCGCGAGCGTAGCCGACGATGTAGTCGAGCAGAGCGCGGCCGAGTCCCTTGCCACGGTGTTCCGGTAGTACCGCCATCCGCCCGATTTTGCCGTCGGGCGTCAGGCGCCCGCAGCCCAGTGCAATGTACTGGTCGGTGATCAGGAAGTGGGTGGCGGTCTCGTCGCTGTCGTCGTGTTCGATTTCGACGGGCACGCCTTGCTCCTCGATAAACACCTTGTCGCGGATGGAGCGCAGGGTTTCGAGGTTGAGGTTCCAGCTCACCACTTCGATTTGTGTCTGTTCAGTCATCCAGCAGGCATCCCATACGCCAGAGCGCTTCCAGCAGTTCCCGTCCCTCGGCCTCGTCGGGCACGCCAACCGACTGGCCGCTACATAATGCAATCAGCAGTTCCGTGCCCACCTGGGCTCGCAGCGTTTCGCCGTTAGCATACACGTTGATCTGGCCGTCAATCTCGCGCCAGGCCAGCCGGCTGCCCGGGTCCAGTATCACTCGAGGCGGTAGCGGCTCCTCCGCTGGAAACGCCGGCGTCTCAAAGGGCTCGGTGACCAGCTCACCGAACCAGTCGTCACTTTGCCCGTCACGTTGCCGCTGCGGATCCAGCAGGGCCCTGACCTGTTGCCGCGCGGCATCAATGCTGTGTTGATCGATCTCGCCCGGCCTGCCCGGAGGCAGTGGCGTTGGATCCCGGTAGAGCTGCTCATGCCCTATTTCAGGCAGGGTGGCATCGGTCCAGCGGGACAACATTTCACTGAGTCGCGGCGCGCGAAAACCGATGGAGTAGGTCATGCCGTTGCCGACTGCGGTTCCCCAATGAGCAAGGCCCGGCGGTACGTAAAGCACGTCGCCCGGCTCAAGCAGGAACTCTTCGCTGTCTTCAAAACTGGCCAGGATGCGCAAATCCGGGTTGTCACGCAGCGGTGTGTCGGCCTTACAGTGCTGGCCCAGGCGCCAGCGCCGCTGGCCCTGACCCTGGAGCAGGAAAACATCGTAGTTGTCGTAATGGGGGCCAACACCGCCGCCATCGGTAGCAAAACTGACCATAATGTCATCCAGGCGCCAGCTCGGCAGGAAGCTGACCCTATCCCGCAGTGCGGCCACCGCCGGCACATAGTGGTCAACCCGTTGCACCAGCAGGGTCCAGGGGCTGTCACCGTCGAAGCTGCTGTCGTGCAAGGGGTTTTTGTCGAGGTGCCAGTCGCCGGCCTGTTCACGCACCAGCCTGGCTTCCACGCCCGGCTCCAGGGCCAGCCCTGCCAGCTCTTCCGGGCTCAGGGGATTGTCAAAGTCCGCCTGCGCAGGAAGGTAAAGGGCCTGTTGCTGCCAGTAGTCCCGCAGGAAGCGGGCGCTGTCCATGGACGGGCCGGGTATCAAACTTTATGCGCCTGCTCCGCTGCATTGCCGGTGTAGCTCGCAGGCGTGAGTGCCAGCAGGGCTTTCCTGGCATCTTCCGGGATGTCCAGATCGTTCACAAACGCTTGCATGCTGTCCCGGGTGATGGCCTGGCCGCGGGTGAGCGCCTTGAGCTTTTCGTAGGGCTGATCGATGCCGTGGCGCCGCATCACCGTCTGTACAGCTTCTGCCAGTACTTCCCAGCTGGCATCCAGGTCCTCGGCCAGCCTTGTCGAGTCCAGTTCCAGTTTGCCAATGCCCTTTAGTGCACTCTGGTAGGCGATCAGGCTATAGCCGAAGCCAACGCCCATGTTGCGCAGCACGGTAGAGTCAGTGAGGTCCCGCTGCCAGCGAGAAATCGGCAGCTTGGCGCTCATGTGCGCGAATACGGCATTGGCCATACCGAGGTTGCCCTCGGCGTTCTCGAAATCAATCGGGTTGACCTTGTGCGGCATGGTCGAGGAGCCCACCTCGCCGGCCACGGTCTTCTGGCGGAAGTAGCCCAGGGAAATGTAGGCCCAGGTGTCCCGGCAGAAATCGATCAACACCGTGTTGAATCGCGAGAGCGCGTCGAACAACTCGGCGATGTAGTCGTGGGGCTCGATCTGGGTGGTGTAAGGGTTCCAGGTCAGGCCGAGACCGGTAACGAAGTTACTGGCGTGGGCCTCCCAGGCAACTTCAGGGTATGCACTCAGGTGGGCGTTGTAGTTGCCCACTGCACCATTGACCTTGCCCAGGAATTCCTGTGACTCCAGCGCATTGATCTGGCGCTGCAGGCGGGCAACCACATTGGCCAGTTCCTTGCCCATGGTCGTCGGGCTGGCGGTCTGGCCGTGGGTGCGTGACAACATGGGCACGTCGGCGTGATCTATTGCCAGTGTCGCCAGTACCTCCTTGATACTGCGTGCGGCGGGCAGCAGGCACTGGCCAAGGCCATCGCGCAGCATCAGCGCGTGGGCCAGGTTGTTGATGTCCTCCGAGGTGCAGGCGAAGTGTACAAACTCTGCCACGGCTTCCAGTTCCGGCTGGTCGGCGAACTGCTCCTTGATGTAGTACTCCACCGCTTTCACGTCGTGATTGGTGGTTGCCTCGATCGCCTTGATGCGCTCTGCAGCCGTCAGGTCGAAGTTGTCGGCAATGGCGGCCAGCGAGGCGCTGGCCGTTTCAGACAGCGCCGGCACCTCGGGGATGCCGGGGTGCTCAGCCAGGGACTGGAGCCAGCGAACTTCCACCAGAACGCGGCGCTGCATGAGTCCGTATTCGCTGAACACGGTGCGCAGGTCATCGGTCTTGTTGCCGTAGCGGCCATCAATCGGGGAAACCGCAGTGAGGGACGTCAGGTCCATGCTTGTCCTTACCTGGAAGTGGGTGCGGGCAGCGCGGGGCGCTGGAAACCGGCGATTTTACACCGATCCCAGTTGCCGTGACAGGCTGTGGGCGACCTGCAGCAGCTTGCGACGCTGGGTGAGCAGCCGCCAGCGCCGGCCGCCCAGCTGGCGCCACAGTACCGCTGAACGGATGCCTGCCAGCAGCAGCGCGCGAATTAGGTCGGCATTCGAAGGGTCCTGCAATTGCTGGGCACTGCCGGTGACCTTGATGCGGTACTTGAAGGTGCTGATGGTGTCCTGGTAGATGCCGGACAGGCTGTGGCAGATTTCATGAACATGATTGCTGAAATGCTCGGCGCGGAACTGGGTGTGCTCCAGACGGGAGCGCATCACCGATGCCATCTCCGGGTTGGCGGAAAACTGCCGCTCCAGGTGCAACATGCCGAACACGTAGCGCATCATGTCGCGACCGTCGGGCTGGTCCCGGCTCGCCAGCAGGGCGGCGAGGTTGTGCAGCCCCAGTTTCATATTGCTGACGCCGCCGTAGACATCCTCCACGGTGTCGGCATCGAACTTGAACAGGCTCGACACCATGGGGGACAGGAACTCTTCCGGGTAGCTGCCAGTGCGAGATATCTGGTCGACCAGTCGGGCTACCTGCACCACTCCGGCCAGCGCCAGCACCTGGTCTTCAAGGTGTTTCACGCTGCGTGCTCGATAACGCCGCCGCCTAGACAGCGATCAGCATCGTAGAACACGACCGATTGTCCCGGCGTGATGGCACGTTGTGGGGAGTCAAATTGCACCCGGTAGCCCTTGCTTTCGCGGTGCAGTGTGCAGGCCTGGTCCGGCTGGCGGTAGCGCGTCTTGGCGCTACAGCGCAGTGGCAATCCGGGTGGCTCGTTTGCTACCCAGTAGATTTCCCCGGTGGTGAGACTGGATTTCAGCAGGGCGGGATGGTCGTGGCCCTGGGCCACCAGCAGGCGGTTACGCTCCAGATCCTTGCCGACCACATACCAGGGATCGTGGCTGTGCCCGGAAAGCCCACCGATGCCCAGGCCCTGGCGCTGGCCGATGGTGTGGTACATCAGTCCGGAGTGTTCACCGAGCTCGTTCCCCTCCAGATCGAAGATCGCACCAGGTTGGGCAGGAATGTACTGCTGCAGGAAGTCCTTGAAGCGCCGTTCGCCGATGAAGCAGATACCGGTGCTGTCCTTCTTGTCGTGGGTTTCCAGGCCGTAACTGCGAGCCCGTTCGCGCACCTCGGATTTTTCGATTTCGCCTACCGGGAACAAGGTGCGTGCCAGCTCCTCGTGGCCTACCGCGTGCAGGAAGTAGCTCTGGTCCTTGCCGGCGTCCAGCCCTTTCAGGAGCGAGGCGCGGCCGTCACTCTCGCCGCGGCGCGCATAGTGCCCGGTGGCAATGAGATCGGCCCCCAGCATCAGGGCGTATTCGAGAAAGGCCTTGAACTTGATCTCCCGGTTGCAAAGGATGTCCGGGTTCGGGGTCCGCCCGGCCCGGTATTCGGCAAGGAAGTGCTCGAATACGTTGTCCCAGTACTCGGCGGCGAAGTTGGCGCTGTGCAGCTTGATGCCGATGCGGTCGGCAACCGCCTGGGCATCCGCCAGGTCTTCCTTTGCGGTGCAGTACTCGGTGCCGTCGTCTTCTTCCCAGTTCTTCATGAACAGGCCTTCCACGGTATAGCCCTGCTCCTTGAGAAGCAGTGCTGCCACGGAAGAGTCGACACCGCCGGACATGCCGACGATGACTTTGCTGTTCTGTCTAGAGTTCATCCGGTGTAGTAAACAAGGTCCAGTGGCCAGCGCTGGCCAGCCAGGTACTGCTCGACACTGGCCAGGACCAGCGGGCTGCGCATTCTACCAGACTCGGCGCGCATTTCCTGCGGCGTCAGCCACAGGGTGCGCAGGATTTCCCTGTCCAGGGTGGCATTCTCGATCTCCCGTACCAGGGCGGCACTGAAGGTGGTACGGAGGTAGGTGATGCCGTTGGCGGGAGACGTGTACTGGGCGATCCCCAGGATTGATTCAAGCTCAACCTCGCAACCGGTTTCTTCCAGGGTTTCGCGCCGGGCGGCATCGAACAGCGACTCACCGGGATCCAGGTGGCCTGCGGGCTGGTTCAAAACAATGCCTTCGTCAGCGCGCTCCTCGACCAGCAGGAAGCTGCCGTCGCGTTCCACCACGGTGGCCACGGTGACATGGGCGTGCCAGTCACTCACGACGCGCGCCGCCTCACCGGCATGTGCACCAACTGCACCCGGTGCTCTCCTGGTTGCAGCCCATCCAGCGACCAGTTGCCGATGGCAACGCGCACCAGCCGCAGGGTAGGGAAGCCAACGGCGGCCGTCATACGGCGCACCTGCCGGTTACGCCCCTCGCGGATCTTCAGCTCCAGCCAACTGGTGCTGTCGCTGGCGCGTTGCCGGATAGGTGGATTGCGCGGCCAGAGACTGGGTGGATCTACGCGTCTCGCTTTCGCTGGCCGGGTCCTGCCGTCATTCAGGTCTATACCGGCACGCAGTGCCTCCAGCGCGGCTGCGTCGATCTCTCCGTCGAGCTGGGCGAGGTAGGTCTTCCAGGTCTTGCTCCTGGGGTTGGCGATTTGCTGCTGCAAGCGGCCGTCGTCGGTGAGCAGCAGCAAGCCCTCGGAGTCATAGTCGAGTCGACCCGCGGCACGAAACCCCGGGCGGTCGAGATAATCCGCCAGTGTGGAGCGCCCCTCCTCATCAGTGAACTGCGAGAGTACCTGGAAGGGCTTGTTGAAAAGAACCAGTTCGGCCAAGACTTAAACCATACGCTTTCAGGGGGCTTACGGTGCGGTGAAACTAGCGCTCACGAAAGTTTCTGGTGCTATAATTCGCGCCGTTTTTGCACCCCGCAATTGACTCAACGGAGCATTTCTATGGCCTATAAGCATATCAAGGTACCCAGCCAGGGTGAGAAGATCACCGTCAACGAAGATCACTCACTCAATGTACCGAACAACCCCGTCATTCCGTTCATCGAAGGTGATGGTATCGGGGTCGATATCAGCCCGGTCATGCTCAACGTTGTCAACGCCGCGGTCGAAAAAGCCTATGGTGGTGAGCGCGAGATCTCCTGGATGGAGATCTACACCGGTGAGAAAGCCGCCGAGCTGTACGACGGTGACTGGTTCCCGGAGGAGACCCTGGACGCCATTCGCGAGTACTCGGTGGCGATCAAAGGCCCGCTGACGACGCCGGTGGGCGGTGGTTTCCGCTCCCTGAACGTGGCCCTGCGCCAGGAAATGGATCTCTACGTCTGCCAGCGCCCGGTGCGCTGGTTCGAGGGCGTGCCCTCACCGGTCCGCGAGCCCGGCAAGTGCAACATGGTGATTTTCCGGGAGAACTCCGAAGACATCTACGCCGGTATCGAATACCAGGCGGGCACGCCGGAAGCCCAGAAGGTCGTCGACTTCATTACCAAGGAAATGGGCGCCACCAAGATGCGCTTTACCGAAGGCGTTGGCATCGGCATCAAGCCCGTGTCCGAAGAGGGCACCAAGCGCCTGGTGCGCAAGGCCATCCAGTACGCTATTGACCAGGACCTGCCCAGCGTGACCCTGGTACACAAGGGCAACATCATGAAGTTCACCGAGGGCGCTTTCCGGGACTGGGGCTATGAGCTCGCGATGGAAGAATTCGGCGGCCAGCTGCTGGACGGCGGCCCCTGGGTGGCGATCAAGAACCCCAATACCGGCAATGAAATTGTCATCAAGGACGTCATCGCCGATGCCATGCTGCAACAGATCCTGACCCGCCCTGCGGAGTACAGCGTGGTGGCCACCATGAACCTCAACGGCGACTACCTGTCCGACGCGCTGGCCGCCCAGGTAGGCGGCATCGGCATCGCTCCGGGGGCCAACCTCAGCGACACCATCGCCCTGTTCGAAGCCACCCACGGTACCGCACCCAAGTACGCCGGCCAGGACAAGGTCAACCCGGGTTCGCTGATCCTGTCCGCTGAAATGATGCTGCGCCACATGGGCTGGAACGAAGCCGCTGACCTGATCATCCAGGGCATGAACGGCGCCATCCAGGCCAAGACGGTGACCTACGACTTTGAGCGCCTGATGGACGGCGCCACCCTGGTCAGCTGCTCGGGCTTCGGAGAGGCCGTAATCAAGCACATGTAAGCAGGGACCGCCGCAAGGACAGCGCCCGTTCTGAAACCGACACTGTCCTCGCGGCTCACAGCCAGCACGCACCCCACTTTCAATCATTGAAGTGATTGTGAAAGCCGACCGAACAGGTCGGCTTTTTTATTGTCTCAGCCGTATACATCCCCGATACCGGCAAAACGCAGTTTGCTTAATCCCTGTCAAGGGCTTGAGAAATGCCGGTAGCACCCACACTATGAAGCCTGGACTTTTGGGTATACTGAGCGCATGGACACCATGTATCACCACAATACGCGTATGGTTTCCGACCACGGTTTTGTTAAGTATGCGCTGACGCGCATGAGCGGCGATGACGCCGGCGATGGCAGTGGCCTGGAGGGTGAAGACGGCGATCTCGCGCTGCAGGAGGCCAAGCCCAAGCTAAAGAAACCGCCGCTCTACAAGGTCATCCTGCTCAACGATGACTACACACCCATGGAGTTCGTGGTCGAGGTACTGGAGATTTTCTTCCGCATGAATCGCGAGCAGGCGACGCAGATCATGCTGACCGTGCATACCCAGGGTAAAGGTGTTTGTGGCATCTACACCCGCGATATCGCCGAAACCAAGATGAACCAGGTGAACCAGTATTCACGGGATCATCAGCACCCCTTGCTGTGTGAAGTTGAGGCCTCGGATGGCTAGATGCTCACCGACGGAACTACCCATAGGGAGTACCTATAGATGTTAAACAAAGAGCTCGAAGCCACCCTCAATGACGCCTTCAAGGGCGCCCAGTCGAAACGCCATGAGTACATGACCGTTGAGCACCTGTTGCTGGCGCTGCTGGATAATGCGGACGCCGTGCGGGTGCTGAAGGCCTGTGGCGGTGACCTGGGTAACCTGCGCGGTGAGCTGACAGAGTTTGTCGATGCGACCACCCCGCTGATCCCGGAGGACGAAGACGATCGCGACACCCAGCCCACCCTGGGCTTCCAGCGGGTGATCCAGCGTGCGGCCTTCCATGTGCAGTCTTCGGGCAAGGCCGAAGTAACCGGTGCCAACGTCCTGGTGGCCATTTTCAGCGAGCAGGAGAGCCAGGCGGTCTATTTCCTCAAGATGCAGAACATCGCCCGTCTCGACGTGGTCAATTACATCACTCACGGTATCTCCAAGGTGTCTGGCGAGGACGACAGCAGCCCCGAGCGCATCACCGATGACGAAGCCGCGATGGAAGAGGGCGAGGGCAATCCGCTCGACAGTTTTGCGACCAACCTCAATGAAGAGGCGGCCGAAGGACGCATTGATCCGTTGATCGGCCGCATGCAGGAAGTTGAGCGGGTCTCGCAGATTCTCTCCCGGCGCCGCAAGAACAACCCGCTGCTGGTGGGTGAATCCGGTGTCGGCAAGACAGCCATCGCCGAAGGGCTCGCCAAACTCATCGTCGACGGAGAAGTGCCGGATATTCTCAAGGAAAGCGTGGTGTACGCCCTCGATATGGGCTCGTTGCTGGCGGGCACCAAGTACCGCGGTGATTTCGAGAAGCGCCTCAAGGCCCTGTTGGCCGAGCTCAAGAAGCGCGAGGGCGCAATCCTGTTCATCGACGAAATCCACACGATTATTGGTGCAGGTGCCGCCTCCGGCGGTGTCATGGACGCCTCCAACCTGCTGAAGCCGATGCTGGCCTCCGGCAAGCTGCGTTGCATCGGGTCCACCACCTTCCAGGAATACCGGGGCATCTTCGACAAGGACCGCGCCCTGAGCCGGCGCTTCCAGAAAATCGATGTGCTGGAGCCTTCCGCGGAGGATACGTTCCATATCCTCAAGGGCCTGAAGAGCCGCTTCGAGGAGCACCACGGGCTGCGCTACACCAACAAGGCTCTCAAGGCGGCCGCGGAGTTGGCGGAGCGCTACATCACCGACCGTTTCCTGCCCGACAAGGCCATCGATGTGATCGATGAGGCCGGCGCCTTCCAGCAGCTACAGCCACCCTCAAAGCGCAAGAAGGTCATCGGCGTGCACGACGTCGAGGCGGTCATTGCCAAGATTGCGCGCATCCCGCCGAAGTCTGTCAGCGCCTCCGACAAGGAAGCGCTGCAGAAACTGGAGGGCAACCTGCAGATGGTGGTGTTTGGCCAGGACAAGGCGATCAGCAGCCTGGCTACCGCCATCAAACTGGCGCGGGCGGGGCTGAAGGCAGGTGAGAAACCGATCGGTTCTTTCCTGTTTGCCGGCCCCACTGGTGTCGGTAAGACGGAAGTCAGCCGCCAGCTGGCGCGGGTCCTGGGCCTGGAGTTGGTGCGCTTCGATATGTCGGAATATATGGAGCGCCACACGGTGTCTCGCCTGATCGGCGCGCCTCCGGGCTACGTCGGCTTTGACCAGGGTGGCCTGCTGACCGACGCGGTGACCAAGAACCCGCATTCCGTGGTGTTGCTGGACGAGATCGAAAAGGCGCACCCCGAGGTATTCAACCTGTTGCTGCAGGTGATGGATCACGGCTCGCTGACCGACAATAACGGTCGCCGGGCGGATTTCCGCAACGTCATCCTGATCATGACGACCAATGCCGGCGCAGAGAACATCAGCCGCCGTTCGATCGGTTTCGTAGAGCAGGATCACTCTACCGACGGTATGGAAGCCATCAACCGACTGTTCACGCCGGAATTCCGCAACCGCCTGGACAGCATTATCCAGTTCGAGCCGCTCAACACTGACGTGATCATGACGGTGGTGGACAAGTTCCTCACCGAGCTGCAGTCACAGCTTGATGAGAAGCGGGTACTGCTGCAGGTGGACGAGCGGGCACGGCAATGGCTGGTGGAGCAGGGCTACGATGTCACCATGGGGGCTCGCCCGATGGCGCGGGTGATCCAGGAGAACATCAAGAAACCGCTGGCGGAAATGGTCTTGTTCGGCGAACTGTCCTCCAACGGCGGCACCGCCCACGTCAGCTACGACGAGGCCACCGACAGCCTGGTGGTCGAAGCCGAAGTCGAAGAGAAAGAACCAGCGGAAGCGTAAGCTCCGCTCGCCATGAAAAGGCGCCTACACGGCGCCTTTTTTATTGTCGGAATGGCGCTCCGTAGGTCGGCCGCGAACTGGGCAGTCGCCTCCACGGACACGCTACCAGCATGACATCCCTGTCCCGCTCGACGACGGCCCTCCCTGGCCGTCGACGGTCCGTGGAGGCGACTGCCCAGCTCACGTCCTAGCTCAGTGCACGATTCAATACCTGTCGCTTCGGAGTGAACGGTCATGGTTACAACAGGCGGAGTGTGTGTGGTGCCCGGGGGCTTTCCGGGACCGTATGCGGCCAGGACGGCCGCATCCGAGCGAGACATGGACGTCATGCTTTTAGCGTGTCCCGGAAAGCTCCCGGGTACCGCACGCACGGCATGCTGGCACAGCTATCCTGGCCGCTGGCAAATGCTGCAGGCCAGATTGAACAGGTGATTGTCGACTGAGGGTGGTCTAGCGCCTCGGTTCGTCCCAGAGGCAACTCGTCCGAGCGGGCTGCGCCGAGAGCGCAGCCACAAAAAAGAGAGCTAGCGGGCGCGGTAGGTGATGCGACCCTTGGTCAGGTCGTAGGGCGTCAGCTCCACCTTGACCTTGTCACCGGTCAGGATGCGGATGTAGTTCTTGCGCATTTTGCCAGAGATGTGGGCGGTCACGATGTGGCCGTTCTCCAGCTGTACGCGGAACGTGGTGTTGGGGAGGGTGTCGATGACTTCCCCGTCCATTTCGATCTGGTCTTCCTTTGCCATCCAGCGGCAATCCTCGCAATACAAACAAGGCGCGAATTTTGCCCTAATTCTGGAGCGACTTCTACAGCAATTCTACCCAGTTGCCGTTGATGTAGAGCTCGAGGGGGCGGTACTGGATCTTGTACGCCATTTTCTGGCATTGCTTGATCCAGTAGCCGAGGTAGACGTAATCGAGGCCGAGGTCGCGGGTGGCCTGGATCTGCCACAGCACGGCGAAGGTCCCGAGGCTGCGATCCTGGAGCTGAGGGTCGTAAAAGGTGTAGATGGCCGAGAGCCCGTCGTCGATCAGGTCCGCCACCGCGATACCGATCAATCGCTGCTCCAGGAACATGCCGTAGAAGCGGGTAACGCCCCATTCGGCGCTCAGGAAGGACTGGTACTGGTCCCGCGAAGGCGGGTACATATCGCCGTCGTGATGGCGCTCTTCGATGTAGCGTCGGTACAGGTCAAAGGCTTCGTCGCCGCTGATGTCCTCGAGCTCCCGCACTTCGATGTCGAGATTGCGGCGCCAGGCCCGGCGCTGGTTGCGCTTGGGTTCGAAACGGCTGACCGGGACCCGCGCGGGGATGCAGGCCGAGCAATTACTGCAGTTCGGGCGGTAGAGGTGCGACCCTGAGCGCCGGAAGCCGAGCAATGACAGCTGGCTATAGAGGGGGCTGGACATGGGCGTGCGGGGGTCAACAAACAGGGTGGTGGCCTCCTGCTCGGGCAGGTAGCTACAGCTATGTGGGTAGGTTGTATAAACCTTCAGGTCACGCAATGACGACGTCACGCCAACTCTCCCGCGCGTATATCCAGGTCCCAGGGGCCACCGTCCTGCGATTGCCCCCCACCGGCTTCCCCAGTGTGGGGAAGGTAGTGCTCAAAGTCTACTCTGGGAATGTTACGCGCGCCCATGGAATTGAGATGATCGCTCTCGACCTGGCAGTCAATAACCTTGAAACCGTAGCCGCCAATCAAACGGGTCAGGGCCACCAGCGCTACCTTGGAGGCATTGCTGCTGCGGCTGAACATGGACTCCCCGAAGAACACTGCCCCCATGGCGACGCCGTACAGCCCTCCCTGCAGCTGCTCCTGTTCATCCCACACTTCCACGGAGTGGGCGTAGCCGGCGCGGTGCAACTCCATGTAGGCGCGGGCCATATTGTTGGTGATCCAGGTGCCCCTTTCCCGGGCCCTGGGCGCTGCGCAACCCGCCAGTACGCGGTGGAAAGCGCGGTCGGTGGTGATGCGAAAACGATCGCGGCGCAGGGTCTTGGCCAGGCTGCGAGAGATATTGATCTCTTCTGGAAACAGCACCGAGCGCGGGTCGGGGCTCCACCACAGGATGGGCTGTGGGTCCTCGTACCAGGGAAAGATGCCGCGTCGGTAGGCGCTCAACAGCCGCCGGGTGCTCAGGTCACCGCCCACGGCCAGCAGTCCGTTGGGATAGCTGAGCGCCTGCTCAGTGTCCGGGAACTCCAGGCTATTGTGTTCGATGCGCTCGATAGTCACCATGGCGTCAGCTAACTTCCCTACGACTTACCTCAAAGTTAACTCATTGGGCGACCGCTAGTGCTGGTTGTCCAGGAAACGTTCGGCGTCCAGTGCCGCCATGCAGCCGAAACCGGCCGAGGTGACAGCCTGGCGATAGACATGGTCGCCAACATCGCCGGCAGCAAATACACCCGGTACGCTGGTGGCTGTGGCGTCACCCTCGATGCCGCTGCGAATCGTGATATAGCCGTCCTTCATGTCTAGCTGACCCGCGAAGATATCGGTGTTCGGGTGATGGCCAATGGCGATGAACACGCCGGCCACATCAACCTCACTGATTGTGTCGTCCTCGGTCGATTTTACACGCATGCCGGTGACTCCGCTGTCGTCGCCGGTGATTTCCTCAAGCGTGTGGTTCCACATAAAGCGAATCTTGCCTTCACGTTCCCGCTCGAACAGCCGATCCTGGAGGATTTTCTCGGCCCGCATGGCATCCCTGCGATGCACCAGCACCACCTCTTCGGCGATATTGGACAGGTAGAGCGCCTCCTCGGCCGCGGTGTTGCCGCCGCCAATCACCGCGACTTTCTGGCCGCGGTAAAAGAAACCGTCGCAGGTGGCGCAGGCGCTGACGCCCTTGCCCAGGAAGGTTTCCTCCGAGGGCAGGCCCAGGTACTTGGCGGAGGCACCGGTGGCGATAATCAGCGCATCGCAGGTATAGGTGTTGGTCCCCCTGAGAACGATGGGCTGGGTGCTGAGGTCGGCTTCCTCGATGTGATCGAAGATGACCTGGGTGTCAAACCGCTCGGCGTGTTGCAGCATACGCTGCATCAGGTCGGGCCCCTGCAGGCCTTCCACGTCGCCGGGCCAGTTGTCCACGTCGGTGGTGGTGGTCAGCTGGCCACCCTGTTGCATGCCAGTGATCACCACGGGCTTGAGATTGGCCCGGGCCGCGTAGACCGCGGCGGTATAGCCGGCGGGGCCAGAGCCGAGGATAATCAGGCGATGGTGTTGTGCGTCGCTCATCAATGGGTCCTGTATCAAGTTGAATCTAATGTGAGCGGCATATAATAAATTAAAGCATGAATGTGCGCTAAGCTTTTGAAATAAAAAATAAATATAAGCATAATTACCACCTGAATAAGCGCTACCCCCGGGCTCCGCCTGGTGTTTTCGGGATAAAGCGCACAACAAGCGGTCCAAAGACCATAGATCGGAGTGAGCCTTGGCCAATAGCACCACTGCCACCAGCCGCAACACCAGCTCCAGCCGCGCGGATTCGGCCCCGGCGGCAGCAGCTCAATTCCTGGGCCCTAGGCTGCGCGAGGGGGCCTTTATCGGCGTCACAGCGGCTTGTGTCTACCTGCTGCTGGCCCTGTTCAGCTATACGCCGGAAGACCCTGGCTGGTCCGCCACCGGCAGCGCCGACTTTGTGAGTAATGCCGGTGGGCCGTTCGGGGCCTGGCTGGCTGACGTGTTTTTTTCCTTGATTGGCTACCTGGCCTTTGTTTTCCCGCTGATGCTTGCCGGGCGTGCCTGGATTCTGTTCCAGCACCGCCACGAAGAACTTGGCTTTGACTGGGTCACCTTCGCCATTCGTACCCTGGGCCTGGTGCTGGTCATGATTGCCGGCACGGCGCTGTTCGCCATGAACGACCTCGGCAGCTCAAGCCTGCCCCAGGGTCTCGGCGGCATTCTCGGGCAGGCCGTCGGCCAGTCCTTCACGGAAGCCTTCAGCATCACCGGCAGCCGCCTGATCCTGATGGCGGTGCTGCTGTTCGGGGTGACCATCTTCACTGACCTTAGCTGGATCCGGCTGATGGACCAGGTGGGTTACTGGACCCTGCACGGTGGCCGGCGCGCTCGTGACCTGGTTCAACGCACCTGGGCCCAGCGCCGTGAGCGGCGCGCCCAACTCAAGGCCCAGCAGGAACGCAAGGCAGTCATTACCCAGCACGTCGAGAAAGAGAAGAAGCGCACGCCGCCGAAAATCAAGCCGCCGAAGAAGGCTGTGGAGAAGGGCGAGCGGCTGGAAAAGGAAAAGCAGCAGCCGCTGTTCGATGCTCCCGTCACCGGCGAATTGCCGCCGCTGGAATTACTCGATGAGCGGCCCGCTGATCCGGAACGGGGATACTCAAAGGAGGCGCTGGAAGGGCTGTCCAAACTGCTGGAGCTGAAGCTGGCAGATTTCGGTATCGAGGCAGAGGTGGTCGCCGTGTACCCGGGTCCTGTGATTACCCGCTTCGAGATCCAGCCTGCTCCCGGGGTGAAGGTCAGCCGTATTTCGGGTCTCGCCAAGGACCTGGCGCGCTCGCTGGCGGTAATCAGCGTTCGCGTGGTGGAGGTGATTGCCGGCAAATCCGTGGTCGGCATCGAGATCCCGAATGAAGATCGCATGATCGTCAACCTGCGCGATGTGCTGGCCTCCCGCGCCTTCGACGAGGCGCGCTCTCACCTGGCCCTGGCGCTGGGCCACGATATTTCCGGGCAGCCGGTGGTGGCTGATCTCGCCAAGATGCCCCACCTGCTGGTAGCCGGTACCACCGGCGCCGGTAAGTCGGTGGGCGTCAACGCAATGCTGCTCAGCCTGCTATACAAGGCCTCGCCGGATCAGGTCAGGCTGATCCTGGTAGACCCGAAAATGCTCGAACTCTCGGTATACGAGGGGATTCCCCACCTGCTTACCCCGGTGATTACCGACATGAAGGATGCCGCCAACGGGCTGCGCTGGTGTGTGGGTGAGATGGAGCGCCGCTACAAGCTGATGGCCTCGCTGGGGGTCCGCAACCTGGCCGGCTACAACCGTAAGATAAACGACGCCATCAAGGACGGTGAGCCGCTGGAAGACCCGATGTGGTCCCCGGAACCCAGCTTCGAAACCCCGATGGAGGAGCAGGAGCGCCCACACCTGCAGCCCTTGCCGTCCATCGTGGTGGTGATCGATGAATTCGCCGACATGATGATGATTGTCGGCAAAAAGGTGGAGCAGCTGATTGCGCGCATTGCCCAGAAGGCCCGTGCCGCTGGCATCCACCTGGTGCTGGCTACCCAGCGCCCGTCCGTGGATGTGATTACCGGCCTGATCAAGGCCAATGTGCCGACCCGTATTGCTTTCCAGGTGTCCTCCAAGGTGGACTCCCGCACCATCCTCGACCAGGGCGGTGCCGAGCAATTGCTGGGGCACGGCGACATGCTGTACCTGCCGCCCGGTACCGCCATCCCGATCCGGGTGCACGGTGCCTTCGTGGATGATCACGAGGTACACCGGGTCGTGGCGGACTGGAAGCGGCGGGGCGAGCCCGCCTACATCGACGGGCTACTGGAAGAGGGCAGTTCTCCCGGCGTCATGCCCGGCGAAAAGCCCGCCGGTGGCGATGAGGAAGACGAGGAAAGTGACGCCCTCTACGACGAGGCGGTGCACTATGTCACCAAGAGCCGCCGCGCATCGATCTCCTCGGTCCAGCGCAAGCTGCGCATCGGCTACAACCGGGCGGCACGCCTGATCGAGGCCATGGAAGCTTCGGGCGTGGTCAGCGAGATGGGCAGCAACGGCCAGCGCGAAGTGCTCGCGCCCCCACCGGTGGAAGACTGATGCGAGCAATACTGTTTGCCTGCTGCCTGACGTTGGTTTCTGGCTTGAGCCAGGCCGATGTATCCGCCCTGCAGGATGCGCTGAAGGGCATGGATCAGCTCAGCGGTGAGTTTGAGCAGACGCTGGTTTCCGAATATGGCAAGACGCTCGAGGAAAGCTCGGGGCAGTTCAGCCTCTTGCGGCCTGCCTACCTGTCCTGGCACATCCTGGCGCCGGAAGAGCAGCTGCTGGTGGCGGCAGAAGACAGCTTCTGGCACTACGACGTCGAGCTGGAAACGGTGACCCGGCGCCGTATCGATCCCGGCAACCCCACCAGCCCGCTGGCCATATTGGGCGGTGATAGCGCGGTATTGGAAGATTTTTACGAGGTAACCCAGACGGCCCCGGGCGAATTTTCCCTGCTCCCCGTGTTTGCCGGAGCAGACTTTATGGCGGTGGAGCTGAAGATTGTCGACCAGCTTCCAACAACCATGCGAATCCATGACAGGCTGGGCCGTACCACGCTGATCAGGCTCAGGGGCCTGGATCCCAGTCCCTCATTGGCACCCGCAGACTTTGCCTTTGACCCGCCGGCAGGTGTCGAAATTTACAGCGATGAATCCTGACCTCTTCGAGGCGGACACCGAGGCCTATCAACCGCTTGCCGCACGCCTGCGTCCACGTACGCTGGGTGACTATATCGGCCAGCAGCACATCCTCGGTGACGGCAAGCCGCTGCGTGAGGCAATCGAGCGGGGCCAGCTTCACTCAATGGTGTTGTGGGGGCCACCCGGGGTCGGTAAAACCACCCTGGCGAAAATGGTGGCGGAACACGCCGATGCGCATTTCCTGGTGCTGTCGGCGGTACTCGCCGGGGTCAAGGAAATCCGCGCAGCCGTGGATGAGGCGAAGATCCACCGCGGCCAGGGCCGCGCCACCATTCTGTTCGTGGACGAGGTACACCGCTTCAACAAGGCCCAGCAGGACGCCTTCCTGCCCTACGTGGAAGACGGTACGCTGATATTTATCGGCGCCACGACCGAGAATCCCGCCTTCGAGCTCAACAACGCCCTGTTGAGCCGCTCCCGGGTCTACAAGCTGCGCAGCCTGTCCATCGAGGAGCTGGCCCAGGTGCTGGCTCGGGGACTGGAGGGGCAGGCGGTGAGCGTCGCGGATGAGCACCTGGCAGCCCTGGCGAGATCAGCCGATGGCGATGCGCGCCGCGCCCTGAACCTGCTGGAACTGGCGCTCGACCTGGCAGAGACCGACAGCAGCGGCCGGCAGGCATTGACTGAGGCAGTGATAGACGAGGTGCTGCAGGGCACCCTGAGGCGTTTCGACAAGGGCGGTGACCTGTTCTACGACCAGATTTCCGCGCTACACAAGGCGGTGCGGGGCAGCAGCCCGGATGCGGCCCTGTATTGGCTGGTGCGAATGCTCGATGGTGGTTGTGAGCCTTTGTACATCGCGCGCCGGGTGGTGCGTATGGCCAGTGAAGACATCGGCAATGCCGATCCCCGGGCCCTGTCCATCGCCCTCGACGCCTGGCAGGTGCAGGAGCGGCTGGGTAGCCCGGAGGGGGAACTGGCCATCGCCCAGGCGGTGGTTTACCTGTCCTGCGCCGCCAAGAGTAATGCCGTGTATTCGGCCTTCAAGGCTGCGACCAGTGACGTGGCGCAATTGCCCACTGACGAGGTGCCGCTGCACCTGCGCAACGCGCCGACACGACTGGCGAAAGCGGATGGCCATGGGGCCGAGTACCGCTATGCCCATGACGAGCCCGGCGCCTTTGCCGCCGGGGAAAATTACTTCCCCGAGGCGCTGAAGGAACGGCAGTATTATTTCCCCACCGATCGTGGCCTCGAGCAGAAGATCGCAGAAAAGCTCGAGCACCTGCGAGACCTGGACAAACGCAGTACAATACGCCGCTACGATTAACGCACCCGTCGCATGTCCAACCTGATCTTTATCGCCCTTGGGGGCGCCGGAGGGGCGCTGGCCCGTTACGGCCTCTACGTGCTGGTGCACGGCGAGGACCCGGTCAGGTTTCCCTGGGCGACGCTGGCCGTCAATGCACTGGGTTCGTTTGCCATCGGTATCGCCTACGTGCTGATCGTGGAGCGCGGCATGCTGCACCCGGACTGGCGCCATATCGCCATGATTGGTTTTCTCGGCGCGTTCACCACGTTTTCCACGTTTTCACTGGAGGCGCTGTCGCTGTTCGAGGCGGGTCAGGTCGGTCTGGCAGTGAGCTATGTGTTGCTGAGTGTCGCCGCCTGCCTGCTGGCCGTTTGGGCCGGGATGTGGGCGGTTAGAGTCATATAAAAGGAGATTGAATCACCCATGCTGGATCTGAAGCAGGTCAGGCAGGACCCGAGTGGGGTCGCTCAACAGTTGGCACGCCGCGGGTTTGTCTTCGAGGTGGAGCGCTTCGAAGCGCTGGACGCGCGGCGCAAGTCGGCGGATATTCGCAGCCAGGAGCTGCTGGCCGAGCGCAAGTCCGCGTCCAGGAAAATCGGTGAGCTGGTACAGTCCGGCGTGCCGGTGGATGATGCCAAGCAAACAGTCAATGAGACGCTGGACAAAATTGCCGCCGAGATAGACGCCGCTACCGACGAGGCGCGGGTGGCGTCTGCCGAGCTCGAAGAACTGTTGATGGGCGTGCCGAATCTGCCCTCTGAACAGGTCCCCCCGGGTGAAGACGAGTCCGACAATACCGAAGTGTTGCGATGGGGCGAACCGCCCGTTTTCGATTTCGAACCACGCGACCACGTGGATATCGGTGAAGCCCTGGGCGGGCTGGATTTTGACACCGCCAGCAAGTTGACCGGCGCCCGTTTCGTGGTGTTGAGCGGCGACCTCGCCCGGCTCCACCGTGCGCTGGTGAACTTTATGCTGGACCTGCACCTGGGCCAGCATGGGTACCAGGAACTGAACGTACCCTACATCGTCAATGCTGATTCACTCCTCGGTACCGGCCAGTTACCCAAGTTTGGCGAAGACCTCTTCAAGCTTCACCACGACCAGGATTACTACCTGATTCCCACCGCCGAGGTGCCGGTCACCAATATCGCTCGGGATCGTATCCTGGAAGCGGATGAGCTGGGTGAAGGGCTGCGGTTCGTCGCGCATACACCCTGCTTTCGCAGTGAGGCAGGCAGCCACGGTCGCGATACGCGCGGCATGATCCGCCAGCACCAGTTCGAGAAAGTGGAGCTGGTGCACTTGGTGCGCCCGGCGGATTCCGATGCGGCCCTGGAAGCTCTCACCGGCCATGCGGAGGCGGTGCTGCAGGCGCTGGCGCTGCCATACCGCAAGGTGATCCTGTGTGGAGGAGACCTGAGCTTTTCTTCACGCATGACCTACGACCTGGAAGTCTGGCTGCCCGGCCAGGCGACCTACCGGGAGATCTCTTCCTGCAGCAACATGGGAGATTTCCAGGCCCGCCGTATGCAGGCGCGTTGGCGCAACCCTGAAACCGGCAAGCCCGAGTTGCTGCACACGCTCAACGGCTCCGGCCTGGCCGTGGGCCGCACCCTGGTCGCCGTGCTGGAAAACGGCCAGCAGGCGGACGGCAGCGTGGTCCTGCCGGAGGCCCTGCAGCCTTATCTTGGCGGGCAGTCTGTTCTGGAGCCTTAGGCCTTGGAATACCTCCCACTATTTTTCCAGCTCCGCGGCCGCCGCGTGCTGCTGGTGGGTGGTGGCAAGGTGGCGGTACGCAAGGCAAGACTGCTTACCCGCTCCGGTGCGGAAATCAGCTGTGTCGCCCCCTCTATAGAGCCTGAGCTCGAGGAGATGCTGGAGCGTAGCGGTGGCCACTGGCAGCAAGCCAGTTATTCGGTGGACCACCTGGGAAAGGCGACCCTGGTGGTGGCCGCCACCCCTGACGATGCGGTCAACCGGCAGGTGGCTGAAGACGCAGAACGGGCGAACATTCCCGTCAACGTGGTCGACAGCCCGGCGCTCTGCAGTTTCATTTTTCCTTCGATCGTCGACCGGTCCCCACTGGTCATTGGTATCACCAGCTCGGCGCGCAGCCCGGTGGTCGCGCGGCTAGTGCGCAGCAAGATTGAAGCACTGATTCCCGCCGCCTATGGGCGACTGGCTGAATTTACCGGCCGGTTTCGGGACGCGGTGAAATCAGCGATCGCCGAGGAGGGTGAGCGAAGGCGTTTCTGGGAAAAGGTGGTGCATGGCCCCGCGGGCCAGTTGCTGCTAGCGGGCCGGGAGGGCGAGGCTGAACAGCTCCTCAACCGTTACCTGGACGAGGGCGACAACACGGCACTGGGCCAGGTCTACCTGATCGGGGCAGGCCCGGGGGACCCGGAGCTGCTGACCTTCAAGGCGGCGCGCCTGCTGCAGGAGGCGGACGTGGTGCTCTATGACCGCCTGGTGACACCTGAAATCCTCGATATGGCCCGGCGTGATGCCGAGAGGATCTATGTGGGCAAGCGCCGGGACAAGCACGCCTTGCCGCAGGGTGAGATCAACCAGTTATTGCTTGAGCTGGCTGCCAGGGGTTTGTGCGTGGCGCGACTAAAAGGCGGCGACCCGTTCATCTTCGGCCGCGGCGGCGAGGAAATCGACCAGCTGGCCAGCCACGGTATCCCGTTCCAGGTTGTACCGGGTGTCACCGCGGCCAGCGGCTGTGCTGCCTATGCCGGCATACCGCTGACCCACCGGGAACACGCCCAGTCAGTGCGCTTTGTCACCGGTAACCTTAAGAACAACAGGCTGGACCTGCCCTGGGAAGAATTTGGTAATCCCCAGGAAACCCTCGTGTTCTACATGGGCCTCAAGAGTCTCGAGCTGATCTGTACGGAATTGGTAGCTCATGGCCGGGATACGGACACGCCTGCCGCCCTGGTAGAGCAGGGAACCACGCGCCACCAGCGCACGCTGATCGGCACCCTCGGCTCACTGCCGGAGCAGGTGGAATCAACAGACGTACACGCCCCCACGCTGCTGATCGTCGGTGCCGTTGTGGGATTGCGAAACAGGCTGGAGTGGTTCGGAGAGGCCAGCGACCCCGGTGGCTGGCCACCGACGGCGGGTACTGACGAGCACCCGGTCGGTTGGCAGGCAGATTCCTGAGTGCTTGATTCGCGGGTCGAATAGCGTCAGCGCTGGTTGGTGCTGGCAAGCATCTCGCTGCGGGCGGCCACGGCATCCACCAGGATGTTGCCGGCTTCTACCAGCAGCACGTCGACCTCTTCTTCCTCTTCCTCACCCGCGGCGCTTTCGAGGTCCGCACCAATCGAAGCACCGTCAACACCTTCCTGGCCGGCGCCGGCGGTGCGCTCTTCGGAATCGCTGGGTAAGTCAGCGGCTGCGAGCTGGTCCTGGTCTTCCAGGAAATCCTCCAGCGGAGACAGGCCCTTGGCCACGCGGCGTTTGTTCTCGATGGCCAGCGACTTGGCCTTGCGTTCCTCGCGCAGGGCTTTGCGGGCCGCTTCGTTCAGGGGCAGGGTTTCCGCGCTGCGCGCTTCCTCCGCCAGGGCCAGGCTGTCCTGCAGGTAGATGAAATCGGGGTTGCCGCGAACCCGGTCCTCGTAAAGATCCGTCAGGTAGGGCACCAGGGACGGGATATCATGGTACTTGCGGTGACGTACCGGCGTAATCTGGTCCCAATCAAGGGCGTGCTTGAGCGTGCTCTCGCCGATCTCCTCGGAGTCGTAGGTGTCAGGGAACACCACATCCGGGATGACACCGCGATGCTGGGTGCTGTCACCGCTGATGCGATAAAACTTGGACTCGGTCAGCTTGAGCTGGCCTTCCGGTAACGGGATCAGGGTCTGCACGGTGCCCTTGCCGAAGGACTGGCTGCCGACCACGATGCCGCGCTGGTAATCCTGGATGGCGCCGGCAAAGATCTCGGAGGCCGATGCGCTCAATCGATTGATCAACACCGCCAGCGGGCCGTCATAGTAGGGTGTGCGCAGGCGCTTGCCGTCGCGAAACACCTTGCGCGAAGAGTGGCGGATCTGCACGGTCGGGCCGTACTCGATAAACAGGCCGGTCAGGTCGTTGGCTTCCTGCAGTGAGCCGCCGCCGTTGTTGCGCAGGTCGATGATCACCCCATCCACATCTTCCGCGATCAGTTCGTCCAGCAGTCGCTTGACGTCGCGGGTGGTGCTCTTGAAGTCGGGCTCGCCACGGCGCATGCCCTCGAAGTCGATGTAAAACGTGGGAATGTCTATCACGCCCAGCCGCAGCATTTCGTCGCCGCGGGGTACTTCGATGATCTCCTTCTGCGCGCTTTGCTCCTCGAGCTTGACCTTGTTGCGCACGATGGTGATGACTTTCTGCTCGTCCGGGGTGGCCGCTTTCGCGGGGATCACCTGCAGGCGTACCGTGGTGCCCTTGGGGCCGCGAATCAACTGCACCACTTCGTCCAGCCGCCAGCCCAGCACGTCTTCAAAGGCGCCGTCTTCACCCTGGGCCACCGCGAGAATACGGTCAGAGGGTTGCAATTCACCCTGCTTGTCGGCCGGGCCCGCGGGTACGATGCGTGCGACCTTGGTGTATTCATCCTGCAACTGCAGGACTGCGCCAATGCCCTCCAGGGACAGGCTCATGTTGATATTGAAGTTCTCGGAGGTGCGGGGGGACAGGTAATTGGTGTGCGGGTCGTAGAGCTCTGACAGGGCGTTGGCGTAAACCTGGAACACGTCCTGCGCATTGTACTGGGCTATGCGCTTGAGCTGGTTGCTGTAGCGTTTGACCAGTACCGGCGCGATTTCATCATCTGCCTTGCCGGCAATTTTCAGGCTCAACACCGAGTTCTTTACCGACTTGCGCCAGCGCTCATCGGCTTCCGCCTGGTTCTGGGGCCAGCCCAGTTTTTCCGGTTCCAGAGACAGGCTTTCTTCCACCGAGAAATCCATGCTCGCCACCAGCTCCGGCAACTCCTCGACCAGGCCTTCCAGACGCGCCTCCAGGCGATCCTGGTACAGGTTGAACAGTTCGAAACCGGTGCTCAGGTCGCCCTTGCTGAACTCGTCATCCAGCAAATAGCGCTTGGATTCAAAGCGGGCGACGTCGTCTGCGTAGAGGAAGGACCGGGTCGGATCGAGGCTATCGAGATAGTTGTCCAGCACCTCTGAAGACATCACATCGTCAAACTCGCGCTTTGAGTAGTGCCGGGTTTCCAGTTTCTCGACCAGTTCCATGGCAGTTTTTGCCATGTTCTGGGTTGGGGTAATAACATCTTCGGGAGACTGGGAGACGGCACCGGCGATCGCGGGTACCAGCGAGAGAGCAAGCGCTGGCGCTGTGAGACGCGCCACAAGACCCGTCATTATGCGTTGTCTGGTCAATGGTTTTCTCACCTATATAGCGGTCTGATAGTGTAGCAGTATTGCACGGGGGATTAGAAAGACCTCGATAGCTAAAGTTCAACAGGCCGGAAACAGCTCACAGTTCTTAACATTTTTAGTCTTGCTGGCACCCTATATGAGTTTTTATACGGCGGTTTGCACAAGATGAGTCACTGGGTATTTGGCTACGGGTCCCTGATCTATAAGGTCGACTTTCCCTTCCTCGATCGGATTGAGGCGCATATCGTCGGCTGGGAGCGGCGATTCTGGCAGGGTTCCCACGACCATCGCGGTACGCCAGAAGCCCCGGGGAGGGTGGTCACCCTGGTGGAAGCCGCGGGCCGGCGCTGCGACGGCGTGGCCTACCGCATTACCGAGGCCGTATTTGACCACCTGGACCACCGCGAGAAAAACGGCTACCAGCGGGTGGATACCGCGATGACGCTGGCTGACGAGCGCCAGGTGACAGCAACCGTGTACATTGCCGATCCGGGCAACCACGCGTTCCTGGGGCCCAAACCCCTGCCGGATCTGGCGCGGCATATTGACGAAAGCCATGGCCCAAGCGGCTCCAACCGTGAGTACCTGCTAACACTGGCAAAATCACTGCGGGAACTGGGTGTGCACGACCAGCATGTGTTTGACCTGGAGGCACTGCTGCTGGCAGAAAGCGGCTAGATCCTTGGGTTCCCTGGCCGGGCGCCCCTAACCGGGAGTCCCTGGTCGGGCACCCCTAACCGGGCGTCCCTGGTCGGGCGCCCCTAACCGGGCGTCCCTGGCCGGGCGCCCCTAAAGAGGCTCCATTTCGCCGTCTCGGCTGTCAGGATCGAAGTTGTAAACCCCGATTTCGAACTCCGGCGGCATGGTCTCCCTGACATTCTGGATCCGTCGGTACAGGTTGCCGTGGGCGCTGCCCATGAGCGCATCGCGGATCATATCGTCCTCGTCACAGCTCTCCGCTGCCCGCAGCAGCCGCTCGAAGCTGTGCTCGAAACTGGTGGTGTGGCGGGTGCGGATTTCGGTACCAAAAAACAGCTTGAAGCGGTACTGAAGCGTGCTCACGGTGCTGAGGCGCAGTAATTCCCGGGAAAACGCTTCCGGGTCGTCCCGCCCCACCACCATCCACAGGTTGGCCAGGCGCTCCGCGGGCACTTTATCTTCGTTGCGATCCGCCATCTGGCTGGACAGGTAGAGCAGGCCCACCACGTAGCCCAGCTGGGTGCGCACCAGTTCCGCCAGCTTCAGGTAGGACTCCCGGCGCTGGTGCAGTTCTGCCCTTTGTGTGGCCTCTGCCTGCACCGTTGCCTGTTCCGCCGAGCGCTGTATCTCGACGAACTGCATTTTCATGGCCTCGGTGTTCTGGCGCAGTTCCTTTTTCTGCAGGAAGTAGCCGATTACCAGCCACAGGAAAGCCAGCGGGGCAAAGGCCCCTTCCAGGAAACTCCCCATGCGTTCGACCTGCAGGGTAACGAAAGCCGCCCAGCCAACCTCGGAGTCGATGTACAGGCCCATCAGGATGAGGTAGACAACCGTGACGGCGAGGCCGCCCAGTACCCGCCAGTCCTGGTCGTAGGGCGAGCGATAGCCGGCGGGGACCATCTTCGGCAGGCCGGCGCTGTCAAAGACGACCTCCTGGTCATGGGAAGGCGGTCGAACTGGCTCGTTGTTGCTGTTCTGCTCAGCAGCCTCTTCGGGCATGCGGCTGGTGTCCTGACTTCGGTTCGTCGAAGTGTAGCAACAGGCCTCGCGCAGGGCGATACACCAGACGCGACAGGCCAGTTGTCAGGTTTTCGTCGCGACCAGGAAGGTAGCCTTGCGCGGCGTTGGCTGGTACCCGTATTCCAGCTTGAAGCCAGCGGCGCTTATGCGCTCTTCCAGTTGAGCGCGGCTGAACATATGCACGCGGGGAAACAGGCCCAATCGGTAGCCGAGCGGGCCCACCAGCCGGAACCAGCCGTGGCGGTCGCTCATGCACATGGTGCTGGAGATGAAGGTGCCGCCCGGCACCAGCAGGCGGTGAACCTGCGCCAGGGTGTCGTCGAGGTCATCCACCAGGTGCAGGATGCTCATACCCAGCACCACGTCGAAACGCCGCTCGCCCGGTATATCCTGCAGGGTCGCCTGCTGGAACTCGAGATTGGCGATGCCTGCCGCCTTGTCACGGGCAATGTCGAGCATCGCAGAAGAGAAGTCGGTAGCCAGGTAGTGGCCCACATGCGGGGCATGCTCGATGGCTGTGGATCCTGTGCCACAGCCAAATTCCAGCGCCCGGGTTTGCGGGGAAAAATACTGCTGGGTCACTTCCAGTTTGTGCCGGTAGGCCGCCTCGTCCGCGACCGGTGATGCTGCATAGCGCTGGGCAATGCGATCCCAGAAAGCGCTGGGATTGCTCATCGATATCTCCTCCTGCCTGGCCGGTGCCAGTCTACTGCAGTGACATGCGATGGCCCCCTCGGGATGCGACCAACAGCAGCCTGGCCGCGATCGACTGCATTGCCGGGAAAAATATCCGGGCAGCACACTGATCTGTTGCAAGCCGTCCTGCGTTGGTTACAGTGATTCAATTGTTCCAGGAGAACCACGCATGCCAACTGCTCTCATCACCGGCGTCAATCGAGGCCTGGGCCTCGAATTTATCAAACAGTATTCCCAGGCTGGCTGGCAGGTGATCGGTACCTGTCGCGACCTGGGGTCCGCCGTGGAGGCGAGCGGTCTGGCCGATGTGGCCAGCAATATCGAGTTGTATCCACTGGAAGTGACCAACGCCGAGGCGATCGTCACCCTGGCAGACACCCTGCGGGACCGCCCCATCGATCACCTGGTGCTCAATGCCGGCGTGATGGCCGAAAAGGCACAGGTGATGGGTGAGCTTGATCAGCAGGACTTCAACCTGGCCATGAGCGTGAATGCCGTAAGCCCTGCCATCATGATCCAGGCCTTCCGCCCACACGTGGCAGCCAGCGACAGGAAGCTGGTGATCGGCATGAGTAGCATTCTCGGCAGTATTGCCGGCAATAGCGACGGCGGCCTGTACAGCTATCGGGCCTCCAAGGCGGCGCTCAACGCGGTACTGAAATCTGCCGCCAACGACCTCGCCGGCGATGGCGTCACAGTTGTGGCAATGCATCCCGGCTGGGTGCAGACCGATATGGGCGGAGAGGGGGCCACTATTACCACCGGGGTGTCCGTGGACGGTATGCGCAAGGTATTCGATGGTCTGACAGTCGCCGATAGCGGCCGCTTTCTCACTTACGACGGTAGCGAGCTGCCCTGGTAGGCCCTGGCAGGCGCGCTAGAAGCGCAGGATGGTCCGCGATTCCAGGCTCTGCCGCGGTGCTGCGTCGGCGGGCGCTGCCGGATTCAGGAATGCGGTATGTATAGAGCGGCGGGCGCGTCCGTCGCGGGCCGAATCGAAGGTTTTGATCAGCAGCACTTCATCACGCCGCATCTCCGGGTAGTAGTACCAGCGGTGTGCCGGATTCCAACGCACCAGTTCCAGCTCGCCGATACGATCCTCCGCGCGCCGTTCACTGGCGATCAGGTCACCCGGGGCCAGGGTCGAGGCATCACAACAGGCCAGCGGTGTAGTCACTACCGGTCCGGCGACGGAGCGCCAGACATTGACGATCGCATAGCGACCGGCAAGCCAGTGTTCGAGTTGCTGTTGCGGGATCAAATCCTGCAGCCGTTTTGCCGCGGAGGCATCCGTATAGTCATTGTGAATGACCGTGGCGGGTTCGCGTATCGCGTGCTGGCCGCGCACCGATGATGAATCCGAGCGCAGGGTGTGGTCAAAGATAAATACCTCGCTGGCGCCGGTGGCCTGTTTCAGCAGTGCCTCCAGCTCCGCCTCATAGGCCGCCTGCCAGCTGTCCATGGGGTCATAAAAGTCGGCTATGCCGGTTGCATGGGGCAGCAGGGTGAAACCCTGGAGGTCCAGGCTGGCTGTCTCCGCCAGGCCACGGGCATCGTGCACCTCGACCCGTTGGTGATCGAAGCTGGCGCTGATGCTCAGCGCCGCGTCCGCGCCACCCACGGAGGCGAAATACACCGGCTTCTCACCGGTGTAGACCAGGTACTGGAGTTCGGTAGTGACGCTGTGACTGCTCAGGGCGCTGTGCTCCTCTCGGTGCCGCTGCCGCTATTCTAGCCTCTTTCCGGAAGCGCTTTTCCAGTCGAACTTTTCCAGACGAACTTTTTCAGCCGAACATTTTCAGTCGGGCTTTTCCAGCCGGGGTTTTGGCGCCGTTAACCTGAAGCTAGGGCAAAGTCTGCATAGCATCATTGAATTTCTTGTGTGCCTGCACCACCAGTTCCGGTGTGGCGCTGCCTTCCCCGGCCAGGCATACAGTGGGATGAGTCGCGATGACCTGATCGAGCAGCGTCTCGTCGCTGCTGCTTACATCGACAATGAGGAGATGATTACCGCGTTCCAGTTCCGCGTCAAAGCGGGAGAACTCCCGATGAGGTTCCTGGATGCCGAACAGGCCACCCTCCCAGGTGCAGAATCCCAGTACGATGATGGCCAGGAAGATGAAGGGCACCCAGCCCACGCTGGCGGTAACGCCGGTGAACCAGGCAGCGCCCAGCACCAGCGCTGCGCCGGCCATGCCGATCACAGCCCCAACCTCGGTGCCACGCACTACGTCTTTCTTGAGTACTGCCTCAACCGGCGTCAGGTGGGGCCGGCTGGCGACCCCGGCGTCATCCCGGCTGAGCACATGAATCTGCGGTGTCCCGAGGCCTGCTTCGAGCAGCTCCGCCTCACAGCGGTCAAGCTCGTCGAGGTCGTCGGACAGGAAAAAGCGTCTTTTCATGATAGGCCTCCCTATACCGCATATACGCAGTATGGGTCGCCGGAGACGACAGTACCCAATAACGATTGGAAGGTAAGGGATTGGTTTATATGACGGACGGGAATTAGCCGCGCAGTATGTCCCGGGCCACGACCCACTTGTGGATCTCGGTGGGACCGTCGTAGATCCGCATCAAGCGCACCTCGTTGGCCATCTGCTGCAGGGGCAACTCCTTGGTCATGCCCATGGCACCGTAACCCTGCATGGCGCGATCCACCACGCGCCAGGCCATTTCGGTGGCGTGGGCCTTGAGCATGGAGATCTCGCGCCGCACGGACTCGCCGCGATCCAGTTTCCAGGCGGTATGCCAGGCCATCAGCCGGGCACTGTGGATGTCGGTTTCAGATTCTGCGATCCAGTTCTGCACGGTTTGCCTGTCCGCCAGCGGGCTACCGAAGGTCTCGCGCTGCGGCGCATACTCCACCAGCATGTCCAGTGCCCGCTGGGCGATGCCGATACACCAGGTCGCCATTTCAAGCCGCCGGGTGGACAGGCGCAACTGCATGGGTGCAAAGCCCTGGCCTTCCTCGCCAAGCAGTGCACTGCCCGGCAGGCGGCAGTCCGCGAGCTCCAGTTCATAGGTGGCGTTGCCCCCCAGCATGGAGATCCTGCGGGCGATGCTCAGCCCGGGCGCGTTGCGGTCTACCAGGAACGCTGAGATCCCGCCACGTGCACCCAGGGCCTTGTCGGTGACTGCCATGGTGATGAAATGGTCGGCTATATCCGCCTTGCTGATCCATATCTTGCGGCCGTTCAGCAGCCAGTCGTCGCCAGCGCGACGGGCGCTGGTTTTCATAGCCGCAGGATCTGAGCCCGCACCCGGTTCGGATATGGCGATGGCGGATACGGTCTCACCGCGTACATAGGGCTCGAGGTAGCGACGGCGCTGTTCCTCGTTGACAGTGGCGTCGAGCATGCGCAGGTTGGGCGAGTCCGGTGGCAGGACGTAGGGCACAACACTCTTGCCGATGGCTTCATTGACCGCCACCAGGGCGATCGCCGGCAGGTCCATGCCACCCATGGACTCTGGTGCGTCCAGGCCCCACAGCCCCAGTTCCCGGGATACAGCATCCAGCGCTGCGCGTTCCTCGCTGGTGATATGGGCACTTTCACCGGCGGCTTCCCTGGCCAGCACTGCGGGCTCCAGCGGGTAGAGGTGGTCGCTCACAAAGTTGTGTACCAGTTCCCCGAGCATCCGGTACTCTTCGGCCAGTTCAAAGTCCATGATTTTGTTTTCCCATTGCACGTTGTCCCAGCACCACGCTGAGCTTATAGAGAGCCGCGCCGGACACCAGCACGGCAAGGCAGAGCCAGGCTTCCCGGGGCCGCTGCTGCACAGTATAGAAAAGCGTCCAGCCGGTGATGAGCAGGAACACCAGGGGCGGTAGCGGATAAGCCCAGGTACGGTAGGGGCGCGGTAGTTCCGGTTGGTTGCGGCGCAGGACAAACACGCCCAGCACGGTGAAAAAGGTATTGAGGGCCATGGTGGCGCCGGCCAATACCAGTATGCTCTCGAAGGACGACGTCCACAGGAATGCCAGGCTTACCCCTGTCTGCAGCAGGATGGCGCGTACGGGAATGCCGTCACTGTTGGTGTGGCCAAGGGCCTGGAACAGGGGAAAGTCTTCACCGATGGCATGCAACACCCGTGGTCCCGCCAGGATCATGGCGCTGACCGTGGAAATCAGCATCAGTGCCAGCAGGCTGCCCATGATGTCAGCGGCCATGCCCCCGAACACGTATTTGGCGGCGATGTAGCCTACCTCCACCTGGCCCTTCATGGCCTCCGCAGGTGCCACGGCCAGAAACACATAGTTCAGCAGCAGGTAGGCCAGCGCTACCAGGCAGGTGCTGCCAAACAACACGCGGGGCAGTTGCCGCTGCGGAGCTTCGATTTCGCCGCTGATATAGGTGGCGGCATTCCAGCCTGAAAACGCGTAATTCACATAAATCAAAGACACGGCAAAGGCACCGCTCAGCAGGAGTTCACCATCTCCCGCCTGGGGTGTGAACGCTATGGGTTGTGGGTTGTCTCCCCACAGCAACGCCAGCCCGCTGAAGCCGAGAATCAGCAGAACCTTGAGTACAGTCAGCAGGCTTTGTGCGCCGCCCGATTGCCGGTGGCTGGTGCAATGCACGGTACTCAGCACCACGATAACTGCGGTCGCCAGCCACAGCGGTGAGAGTGCAGGGATGACCGACGCGAGGTAGCTGCCGAAGGTGAGGGCCGCGAGTGCCGTAGGGGCTGCAAAACCCACGGTGGCCGAGACCCAGCCTGAAATGAAGCCCGCGGCGGGATGATAGATCTCCGACAGGAAGTGGTACTCGCCGCCCGAGCGCGGCAGGGCGGCGCCCAGCTCGGCATAAGACAGCGCGCCACACAGCGCCGCCACCCCGCCGACTGCCCACAGCATGAGCAGCACAAAGCCTGACTCCAGTTCCACCAACTGGTAGCCGAGACTGGTGAATACGCCGGTGCCAATCATGTTGGCAATCACCACAGCAGCGGCGGTGGACGGCTTGAATTTACTCAAAGTAATAAAGCCAAGTGTTTGTTATTTAGGGGAATAACATTGCCCGAAAGCTGTTCATGGCACGTTCGTCCGCGTTTCGCGCGACGACATAGCCGACATGGCTCGACTGATCGGCCGCAGGGTCCAGTTCGATACTCCACAAGCCCTTGATCTCATTGGGGACCATCGAGTAGCGGATGTCGGTAATCCGGTAGGGATTTCCGGGCTCTACCGCCAGGTATCCGTTGGAGAACCAGCGGAAGCGCTCGATATCGAGCGCTTGTTGACTGCCGGGCATCAGCCAGGGGAAATCCCGTGCCACATTGAGCTTAGGCACCTTGCCGCCTTCAAAGGTGGTGAGCTCATAGCCTGCCCGCACGGCGTCAACGTGGTAGTGTCGATCCGTCTCATACACCACCTTCCAGACCAGCAGGTTGGCGAAACTGGGCTTGGCTTCGAGCCGGATGGGCGCATGCCCGCGACGTTCCGCCAGCGCCCAGCCCACGGCCTCTGCCCGGTCCCGTTGCACCAGGCCAAGGGTCGGGTAGGCGATCGCCCAGGCCAGCGCCAGCCGCGCCAGCAGGGCCTTGCGGCGCCAGGCGCCGATGCCGACCAGCAGTAGAATTGGCAGCGTGAAAAGCGGGTCTATCACCGATACGGTATTCCAGGCGAAACGCTGGTCGCTGAAGGGCCACAGGAGCTGGGTGCCGTAGGTGGTACAGGCATCGAGCAGGGCATGGGTGCCATAGCCCAGGGTGCAATACAGCACCGAACTGCGCAGGGACAGGCCGCGGCGAGCGGCGTACAGCCTGTGCAGCAGGTAGCCCACGACGAACCCGCCTACCGGGATAAACACCAGGGAATGCGTGAACTGGCGGTGAAACTCGAGGAACAGCAGCGGGTCCTCGGGCGAGCGGATCAATACATCCAGGTCCGGGGCCATGCCCGCCAGGAAACCCAGCAGGCAGGCGATTCTCGCGTGCTCCGGTGGTGCAACACTCTTCGGGGCTGCGGCGCCGAGTACGCCCTGGGTGACAGGGTCCATCAGGCCTCGCCGCCACCGCGCTGGCATGCGCGTGGACGCTCTGGGCAGTGCGATAGGATGGCTTTCAAGATCGGTCGCCTCGTCCGTGGATGGCAAAGCCCGCAAGTGTAACCGGGGTACCCGGTGTGGTCACGGACGGGTGGCTCACAGCGGCGGCTTGCGGCGCATGGCTTTGGTTTCACCGCGCCGGGCCTTGTCGTCCATGCGCCTGCGACGGGCCGCGCGGCTGGGCCGGGTGGCGCGCCGCGGCTTGCGAACCTGGCTGGCGCCTTCGAGGAGTTCGGCAAGCCTTGCGAGCGCGTCGGCCCGGTTCTTTTCCTGGCTGCGGTACCGTTGTGCCTTGATCACCAGCACGCCATCGCGGGAGATGCGGCGGTCCCGCGAAGCCAGTAACCGTGCCTTGAGCGGCTCGGGCAGGGAGGAGTGAATGATGTCGAAACGCAGGTGGATGGCACTGGAGACCTTGTTGACGTTCTGCCCGCCGGCGCCCTGCGCGCGTATGGCGGATAATTCGATTTCTTCTTCGGGAACGCTAATTTGATCAGAAATTCGTAACACTACGTATGTACACTGTAGAAAATTAGCGACATGGTACACAAAACGTGCGACAGCTACCGGCCAGCCGCAGACAACCACCGGCCTTCAGCGTACTATGCGCGAGGTTTCCGATGACTACAAAGCTCATGACCCGGCTCCGCCTGACTGTTTCACTGCTGCTCGCTGCGTTGACCACTGCCTGTGCTTCAACCCAGCAGTCGGGGTTCCCCGTGGTGGATAATCCCGGGCTCACGAGCTGTGACTCCTTCCTGATCTATACCATGTGCATGACCGACCGGAAGGAAGACGGCGACGTGGATTTTGTCTACTTTGCTGACGACCTGCAGATCTTCATGTACCGCTCCGATGAGCAACTTCCGGCCAATATGCCGATCCACAAGTGCGCTCGCCCCATAGATGGCCCGCTCCAGGGTTACGGCAACGCCCTGATGTATGAAGACCTCACCCTGCTCGAGGAGATGGATGTGAAGCGCAAGCTGCTGCTGGCCTACATGTCCGCCAAGAACGAGGTGGATGAGTGCTACGGCGGTGACAGCAGCCAGGGACTTAGCGAGAATGCCGTCGGCGAAGAGTTCGTCGGTGACGACTTCGAATGGGGCGAAGACTAGGCCCGGGCAAAATCTCCCACCTGTGCCAGACTTTGAGTAGAGCGTGAGTAGAGCATGGGCTACCAGGCCATGCGCTCAGGCGGTGAGTGCTCATGGAGAAGGAACACGCGGGAGCGGGTCTCGGAAACCACGCCCCTCGAACAACTGAAACCGGTTTTCGTTTTCACCATTTAAAGCAACTGTTCTGGTCGCTTGAGGCCGCTATCGTCGCGGTTTTGCTGCTACGCCTGGGCCAGGGTCGTGTCGGCCTGGTGGAAGCAATGCTGGCGGTCACGGCATTGTCCATGTGCCTGGTGCCCTGGATGGTGCGGCGCGAGCTGGCAGACCTGGCCCGCGTGATCATGCTCAGCATGATTGCCGTGATGCTCAGCGTGTTCATGTGGCTGTTCAAGGGGCTGCGTGACGAAGTGGTGCTGGCTTTTCCCGTGCTGCTGGTATTCACCGCGCTGATGGGGCACAGACGGCTGTTCTTCGTGCTGCTCGCCTATTCCAGCCTGACGGTCATCGGCATTGGCCTTGTTAACCACTGGGGCTGGTGGAGCAACGATCCCGCCTCTACGGGCCTCACCGCGATGGTGATCATCCTCGTGATCCTGCTGGTCTCCGCCTACATCGCCTGGGTGATCGCCCGCGACCTCAGGCATATCTTTGCCAGCCTGCAGGCCGAAAACCGGCGCGCGCTGGAGTCCCAGGCGCGTATCGAGCGCCTGGTGTTCCACGACGCCCTCACCGGGCTGCCAAATCGCTCCCTGGCCCGCGAGTTCTTCAACCACGCCCTGGCGCTGGCGCGGCGCCAGGGAAAGATGGTGGCCACTCTGTTTGTAGACCTCGACCACTTCAAGTCGGTCAATGACTCTTACGGTCACCAGGCCGGTGATGACATGCTGGTCAAGGTGGCCGTTCGCCTGGAAGCGGCACTGCGAGACAGCGACCAGGTGTGCCGCCAGGGTGGCGATGAGTTCCTGGTGATACTGGAAGACATCCAGTCCCAGGAACAGGCCGCTGCCATCGCTCTCAAGCTGCTCGATGCCATCCGCCAGCCCACCACCCTGGCCGACGCCAATGTGGTGCTCACCGCTTCAATCGGTATCGCCATGTCGCCGGCAGACGGTGAGGACTTCGAAGTCGTCAGCAAACTGGCGGACATCGCCATGTACGATGTGAAGGAAAAAGGGCGCAACGGCTATCGCTTCTTCAACAGCGCCATGAATACCGATGCCACCCGTGACCTCAACATGCTGACCGAACTGCGGGAAGCGGTTCCCAAGCAACAGTTGGAACTGCACTTCCAGCCCAGGCTGTCACTGCACTCGGGTGAGGTGGTCGGTGCCGAGGCTCTGGTACGGTGGCAGCATCCGACAGCGGGGCTGCTTGATCCTGGCAGGTTTATCCAGCTCGCGGAACGCAGCGGGGTAATAGTCGATATTACCGAGTGGGTCATCCCCGCGGCCTGCCAGGCCTGTGCGGAGTGGCACTCGGCGGGTTATCCCCAGTTGTCGGTTTCCGTCAATGTGTCGCCGATGGACTTCAAGCGCGGCCACATCGTCGAATTGGTGCAGAGCTCCCTCGCTCACAGCGGGCTGGCGCCAGGGCTGCTGGAACTGGAGCTCACCGAGACCATGCTGATCGAGTACGGGGGCCAGGTGAGTGAAGCCATCGACCGCTTGAGCGAGATGGGAGTATCGCTGGCGATCGACGATTTTGGCACCGGCTACTCCAGCCTGCAGTATCTCAAGCGCCATCGCACCAACGTCCTCAAAGTGGACCGCAGTTTCATTTCCCGGGTCGACACCGACACCGGCGACGAGGCCCTGGTACAGGCCATGCTGGGGATTGCGCGGAGCTTCGACCTGACCACCGTCGCCGAAGGCGTGGACAGCCAGGCCGTCGCCAACAAGGTGGCCGATCTCGGTTGCGACATGGGGCAGGGTTTCTACTGGGCGCGCGCCATGGAAGGCGACGAGTTCCTCCGCTATGTCGCGTCGATGCACCAACAGGTGAGGGCAGAGTCCCTGTAGGTCTTGGGCCGGGTTTTCCCGCAGCAGGACTTAGCTGGTAATCTGCGTACGACAGGCGTTGACGCAGGAGAACTCGATGTCGCGTTGGGAAGGAATCGACGAGTTTATGCACGTCGTGGAAACCGGTAGCTTCACCGGAGCGGCTGAGCGTATGGGCGTGTCCAAATCCTACGTCAGCAAGCAGGTGTCCAATCTTGAGGACCGCCTGGAATCACGGCTCCTGCAGCGCACCACGCGCAAGCTCACCTTAACCGAGATCGGAGACGCTTTTTATCAGCAATGCCAGGCCATGGCGGAGCAGTTCGAGCGAGCCGAATCCACTGTTGCCGACATGCAGCAGAAACCGAAGGGGACGCTCAAGCTCGCCCTGAACAGCCGCTTCGGCGTGCAGTATATGGCGGCCGCCATTGCAGAGTTTTGTCGCACTTATCCGGAAATATCCGTTGATGTGCATTCCAGTTTCCGCGACGTCGATTTGATAGCCGAGGGCTACGACCTCACCATCCGCTACGGCAAGCTCGAAGACTCCTCGCTGGTCGCTCGTAGCCTGTGGGGGCATACGCTCAGCCTGGTGGCCGCGCCGGACTACTGGGATTTGCACGGCGAGCCCGATTCGGTGGAGGGGCTTGTGAAGCACAACTGCCTGGCTGGTCCGGAACGCGCCTGGTTACTCAACCTGGACGGCAAAACGACAACCAAGGTGAGAGTGTCCGGGAACTGGGTCAGTGAAAACGGTGCAACGATCATGGCTGCTGCCAAGGCAGGCATCGGTGTGGCGCAGTTGCCCAACTTCTATGTGCAGCAGGCAGTGGATGATGGTCAGCTCGCCGTGCTGGACCAGCCCTGGAGCCACTATTGGCGTGAGACCTGGGCGGTCTACCCCCACAGCCGCCACCTGTCTACCAAAGTCCGGTTCTTCGTGGATTTCCTGATCAGTTACTTCCGGGAAAACACGGTCGTTGATCGTGTTGCCAGCCGCCAGAACGCACAAGGCAGTTAGGAAACCGGCGCAATAGCAGCCGCCGGGTTTGCTTAAGACGGTAATCCCGGCGTGCGGCGCGCGAGAATGCTCTCGGTGCGCTCTCTCAGCCTGGCGTCCGCGTCCTTGCTGGCCGGGAGTATCCAAAACCGACCCGCTTTCATTCCCGCCAGGCAGGTCTGGGCGACTTCTTCCGGTTCCGTCAGTTTCATATTCCTGATCCCCGACGCTTTGGCCAGGTCTGCCATGGTGGTGTAAGCCACGGGATCATCATCGTCACGCAGTTCCGAAGGACGGTTGCGCATCGAGCTCAAGATGTTGGTGTTGACCAGGTGCGGGCCCGGGAACAGCACGTGGGCCTGCAGGGCCGCACCCTCCATCAGGAACTGGTAGTGCAATACCTCCGACATGCTGGTGACGGCAGCTTTGGTGCCCGCGTAAATTGGCGTGGTCGGCAACGATGCCAGACCGCCATTACCGGATGAGGTGTTGACCACATGGCCGGGTTCCCCATGGGCCAGCATATTGGGCACAAATGCCCGCACCCCGTTGGCTACCCCCAACACGTTGACACTGAAGCCCCACTGCCAGTCATTGGGCGTGAGGGTCCACATGCGGCGCTGTGACTCCTTTATGCCGACTCCGGCGTTGTTGCAGAGGACATGTATGTTGCCGTACAGCGCTCGACTCCTGGACTCCAGGTCGGCCATCGACTCGGGACAGGTTACATCAGCCTGCAACCCGGCAACGCTGAGGCCCCGGGCTTGAAGCTCGGCGCTGGCGCGCTCCAGTGCTTCCTGCTCTACGTCGGCCATCACCACGTTCATACCCTCCCTGGCGAACAGCTCACACAGACTGCGGCCAACGCCGGAGGCGCCACCGGTGACTACCGCGGTCCTTCCCTGGAAGCCATCTTCCATGCATTCACTCCTTTGCTGCAGAGGCCGTCTTCAGCTACTTGAGATGACGTCCAAGTCGACGGGCACGCCGCTCTCATCGGGGTAGGGGCCGCCGACGTAGAACTGCGCAAAGTACTTTCTGAACCGCATGATGGGCCCGTCTCCGTCGCACAGCACCGGGTTGCTCAGGTGAAACTTGTTGTGCCAGATCGGTATGTCTCCCTCCAGGCCGCGCTGGCCATTGGTGTTCTCGATGGCAGCCTGCAGTGCCTGGTGCTCGAAGGAGCCCTCGGCATGCGGTTGATGCAGGTAAACAAATCGCACGTCGACGGCTTCGTCATTGACGGGCGTTACCAACACCTGCAGCAGGTACTCCATGAAGCCGGAAAAACGCACCCACTTCTGTCCCGCACCGTTCTGTACCACTTCGACGATGGCTTCCACCTGGGCGTCCGCGCCGTCCTCGCCCTTCGTAGTCCGCTCGCCTGAAACCCGGCTGCGCCGGATATGGCCATCGTAGTGCGTCTCCCCTTCGGGCACAGCCTCCATGCGGTGTACGTACTTGAAATGCGCCACGTCGACCCCGTTCTCCGCGATTTCCTGGGGGCAGGAATCGAAGGTCCACTGGTAGCGGGCACGCTCTGTCCAGGTTGGATCGTTGACCTCGTCCAGCTCGATCACCTCGTGATCGGGGGGCAGGTCCTGCGGGTGATACCAGGCCCAGATGACCTCGTTCAACTCGCAGACCGGATAAGTTTTCAGGCAGGGTTTCCCTTCCCACTTGGGAGGGATGCGGCTGGCGTAGGGGATATCGGTGATTACCCCCCTGGTATCGTACTGCCAGTGGTGGAACGGGCAGCGGATGGATTCTCCTTTCACCTTGCCACCGTGGCCCAGGTGAGCGCCGAGGTGAGGACAGGCGGGATCTGACAGCCCGACCTTGCCCGACTCGGTGCGAAACAACACCATGTCCCGGTCAAAGTAGTGGATGTTGCGCACCTCGCCTATCTCGAGTTCGTCGCTGTAGGCGATGCAGAACCAGCCAAATGGCATCGGCATGGGAAAGCGCTCAGACATTAGGGGTCTCCCGGCGGCTTCAGGCAGCCGCGTCAATAAAATCAGATTTCAGTGGGCCAATACGGGCGGCAATGGCCTCCAGGGCTGGAACGTCCACGTCGTAACAATTCAACGCATTGCCGGACAGCATGGCGGCAATTTCCTGCTCCGGGATGCCCTTCATGTATTTCACCAGCTTCTCATGGGTATGAGGCCAGGAGCCTTCCGGATGCGGATAGTCGGTGCCCCACATCACCCGGTCGATGCCGATCGCATGCCTGACCTGGGTAGAGCCTTCATCGAACAGGGCGGAGGCGCCGATCCAGCAGTTGCGCCGGAAGTAGTCGCTGGGCGCCATGGTGAGATTGCTGCGGAAGTCGCCGAGCTTGCCGGAGGTGTGCTTGACCGATGCGCGCACGTCCATCAGTTCCAGCAGGTGCGGCACCCAGAATTCACTGACTTCGGTAATCACAAATCTGAGGCGCGGAAACTCTTCGAATACACCGCCAAAGATCATGTGCCACAGGGGCCTGCTGGCCCACCACGCGAACTCGGTCAGGAAGATGCCAATGGCGCCCGGTAGCTCATAGTTGTAATCGGGCGAGGGGCCGGAATGGGTATGGACTACCAGGCCGTGTTCCTCGCAATAAGCCCAGATCGGGTAGTACTTCGGGTGGTTGTAGGGATCCCTGTCCCCCATCAGCGCAGGGATCAGGATACCCTTGAGGCCATGCTCGTGAGCCCATTTCACTTCCGCCAGCGCTTCGTCCACGTCGTAAAGCATCAGCACGATGGCGAGACCCAGGCGGCGTACCGGGTCGTCCTGGCAAAACTCCGCGATCCAGCGGTTGTGGGCCCGCGCACCGGCCCATTGCAGCTCGGGATCAACCCCCCAGGGCTTCAGCCCGAGACCGGCCCCGAACGGCGGTGCATTTTGCTCGGTGATCCCGTCGGGGAACAGCACTTCCGCTGCCACCCCATCGCCATCGAGTACGCGGTTGCGTACGCTGCCGTCCCAGGCACCCTTGAGATCATCTTCAATGCCCTGGCGCCACTTGTCGTTGAACTCGGCGATGAGCAGCTTTTCCTCGGCCTTGCGCGTCATCTTTCGCTGGATCGGCAGGGCCGCGTCAAACGCCTCGTGGTAGCGACTCTCCAGGTAATCGCGGTAGCCTTCCATCGGCAGGCCGGCATGGCCGTCGGTAGACACAATCATGAATCGTTCCATGGGCTTTCTCCTCTGCGTTGCCGTGTCGCTCAGTGCCTGATCGGCCCGCCGTTGTGGCCCGGCCAGCGGCTGCCGGAGATAGTGTCGATATGCGGCCAGAAGGCGTCGGGGTCCAGGGCCTCTGCCAGTGTGATCTCGCGGCTGAGGTATTCGGGCCACCAAAGGTGAGCAGACAGCTGCTCCAACATGGGCAGCCGTGTCGCGATCGGGTCCCAGGGGCTCTCTCGCAGCGTCAAGCTGCCGTTCAGAGCAACCCTGTGCCCTGGGCCGTACTTGCCATGCACGTGCACAACGTGGGGAGGGAAGTCATAACCCTGGCCACCGCCGACCTCACGAGATACCTTGACCCACCATTCGTGCCGCTCCAGTCCTTCGGGCGGTAAAGGGTCCGCCTCGCCGAGGGTCCCGTCGAATTCGACGAAGGTATACCCCTGGTGATTGCAACGCGCTGAGACCTTGTCACCGAGGCGAAAGTACTCGGTGTTGCAGGGGAACTTGGGTTGGCCATTGGTGGCGTAGCTGATGAAAATTGCAGACTCCTGGCTGATGCCATAGCCAATGGCCCACTCACCGGGCGTGCCCCGGTAGCTCGCGTCCGCGGTCATCAGGATGCCGTATTCGGGTTCGTTGTTCACGGGCAAGTTGTAGATCGTCAGGGTGACATTGGAACTGTCACTGGCTTCGATGCCCGGCGGCAGCAGCTCGGCAATCTTTTCGGGATCGGTGCGGTAAACGATCTTGAGCATCGGCCACTGGCTGATTTCACCGGGGCTGGTGGTGGGTTCCTGGGTCGGGTCGGACATTACTTTCTCCTGCGTCGGTCACAGGGCAAATTACACCGGCGACAGTCGGAGAAAAACGCGTAGACGTGGCTAGAGTGTTTCCAATAGCGGGATAGTCAGTCCCTGGCCGATGCGTTCGATGCCATGCCGGGCCCGGCCTGGTACCAGATCGCGGAACTCACTGCCCGTTCCTGAATCGAGGTGGGTTCGGGCGCTTCGATACCCAGTCGCATGGCATCGTAGGTAGACCAGCGTGGTGTGGGGATTTCTATCGCGCGCGCGTAGTAGAAAGCATCCTGTTCCGGGTCGAACCGGGGATCCTCCCAGAGAACGGACAGCTGCGCTGTGCCGATAGCGTTACTGTAGGTCGCGCTGGCGACGTCGACGGTGTTGCCGACCGGCTGCACAGCACTGTAGTCGACAATCGCCCGATCGCCGGAGAGTGCAACATCAAATACCTGTTCGTGGCTGTTGCCGTCTGCATCTACCCAGCCCTTTATCACCTGCAGCCGGTCCAGATTGGCGCCTTGCGGGTCTTTTGCTGCCCATATGACGAACACCGGCGGCTGGTTCGCCCGCACCGCCACCCGAGGGGGGAGACTGCTGCCCATCGGCACGCCGCTGGCGTAGGCTTGTTGCAGCAGGTCCGGGCTGTCCAGCATCTCGGCGTGGTAGCCATAGCCGCCAAAGAAGCGCAGCTGAATACGCGGGCCCGAGGTGGCGTAGGTTTCCCGTCGCCGCAGGGCGTCGAAGATGGAATCCCGGGTATTCTCCTGCGCCCATACGCCTGCGAGGCCGGCAGCGCCCCACTTTCGCGGCCGGTGCAGCGATTCGGGCAGGAACATGGCCTGGCCGAGTCGCAGGCCGGCGGTGCCGTCCATCAATGGCAGTTTGCCATGGTGCTGGTCTTCCTGGACCGACGAACTGGCATTGTGACTGTCGCTGCTGCCGATCACCCCGAAGCGGTAGGGATTGAAACCTTCGCTGTGTGCCATTTCCAGACCCGCCCGCAGGGCATCGCGGGCGTAGCTGCCCCGGGCCTGGCTGCTGCCGCCGCTCATGCTCAGCTGCGATGTCATGAGTTCGAACTCTGCAAACTCGTCCTCGGGCGAGAGCAGCGGATGGGTTTCCGAGGTGCCTTTGATCTGCATGATTTCGCTGACTGGCTCGTTGCGCATCCGTTGTTCGGCATAAGCTGCCGTCATCGCGCTGCCGTCGAACTGCGCCCGGTCGTACATCAGGCCATTGGACACGTTACCGTTGTGCGGAATAGCCAGCATCTCCATGCCTTGCTGGCGCTGCGCATCCAGCGCGGCCCAGAGCTCCTCGGGATTTTCGGAGTCCAGAGAGCTGAAGGGAAACAGCGGGACATGGCTATCGCGGTAGATGACATTGCGATGCAGGTTCTGGTTGCCGGGCATCGACGACCACTCATAGCCGATGAAGGTGGTGAACACGCCAGGTCGGTAGTGTGCCTCGGCGGTGTCAATCATATGCTGCCAGGCATCGAGGCCAATCTGATGCACCGCCTCTGACCCGGCGTACCGCTCCAGGCCCTTCACGCCGCGCGCAATTTTCACCAGCACATAGGCCAGTGACAGGGGGCCGTCATTCAGCAAGCGCTCACGCAGGCTGCGCTCATCCAGTGGCAAGCGGGATTCCCGATCCGCCCTGGCGGCGCCAAGATACTCCGCGTGATCGGTCACAGCAGCAAAATCCAGCGGCCTGTCGATTCTTATCGGGTAGCCGGCGCCGTGCTCAATGGTCCCGCCGCGGGCAAAGCGGTAGGCATCGTCCGGCGTTGCCCTGACGCCCATGGTGTAGGCATCGGTGGAGTAACTGGTGTGGATATGCAGGTCCCCCCACAGCAGCTGGCGCACAGGTGAATAGGCCACTGCAGGCTTGGGGGGAGGGGGCTCGGCCTGCGCCGCGTCGTAGGCGGGGAACAGGCTGGGGTCTTCCACCGGGCTACAGGCCGACAGCAGTAATGCTGCGGCACTCACCGTGAGCGCCTTCAATGCCGACGGCTGGCGCGGCGATAAAACCATAGACTTGCTGCGACGAGTATTAGTACAACCGACAGAATATGAGCTGCGTAGCGCGGCAGGAAGACAAACAACAGGGCATTGATTGCCACCTGGCGGGGCATGGAATAGTTGTCGGGCATTGGCAGCACTCCCACCGCCTGGACGTAGGCGGCGTACTCATCCCGCATTGCGCGATACAGGTTAGGCATTTGCTCTGCCAGGTCGATCCGCTCTCCCGGATCGGTGTCGATATTGTGTAGTCGCCACTGGCCGTCCCCCACCGGGGGGCGGTTGCGCACCAGTTTGTGCGCACCCTGATACAGGGCGGCGTTGCCGGAGAACTCGTATCCCACAGCGCCCCGCTCAGAGCCGGGTTCATCCCCGCGCAGCGCTGACAGCAAGCTTCGGCCCCCATGCGCCGAGAGATCGCCCGGATCCAGGCCTGCAATTTCCAGTAATGTCGGAGCTACATCGGTGACATAGGAAAATGCTTTAAAAACGCTTCCCTGCTCAACGGAAGGCAATCCGGCGATGATCAGCGGCACCCGGACACCGCCTTCAGCCGCATAGAACTTGTATCCGCTGAGCGGAGTATTGGCGACCAGTCCCCAGCGGCTGCCTGCCGCCACCCAGCTGCCACGCTCACCGAGCTTTTCCACTTCCCTGTGGTAGTGGGTTTCCAGCCAGCGGCGCGCGAAGCGATTCTGGTAGGGTTCATTGGCCACGGCGCCATTGTCGGAAAACAGCACGAACACCGTGTTTTCATACCAACCACGGCGGCGCAGGTAGTCCAGCAGGCGGCCCACTTCATAATCCATGGCAGTGGCCATGCCGGCGTAGGCCTGCATCCGCCGGGCCTCGAAGTACTGTTCCTCAGCTGACAGCGCATCCCAGTCGGCCTGCGTCGGCCCCTGAGCGACCGATGCGTCGCTATCGATCAGGCCCAGGGACTTCACGCGTTCTATGCGCTTCTGCTGAACCTCGGCCCAGCCTTCGGTATACCGGCCCCGGTAGTGATCGACAAATCGCGCAGGGGCCTGGAGCGGCGTGTGATTGGCCTGGAACGCGACATAGCTGAAAAAGGGCGCCGGGTCGGAGCGGTGGCGTTCAAGGAATTCAATGGTCTTGTCGACAAAGTAGCTGGACGAATAGAAGTCTTCCGGCAGCGCCGTCATGCGCCGACCGTTTTCATACCAGTAGGCCTCGGGCTTCATCGGCAGATAGGGTCGCATTTCGAAGTTATCGGAACCGCTGTCCGCCTGGATAACCGAGTAGTCGAATCCACGGGACGGGGGCAGGTTGCGCGGTTCGTCTCCGAGGTGCCATTTACCGGCGACGCTGGTGTTGTAGCCGGCGGCCTGCAGGCGTTCAGCGATGCTTGTGACGTCCGGGCTGAGCACGCCCCCATAGCCCGGCTCTCCCCGGTGTGACAGCGGCATCAACTCACGCATGCTGCCGATGCCCGCCAGGTGATGATCCAGCCCGGTCATGAGCATTGCCCGGGTCGGGGCGCAGCTGGCTGCCGCATGGAAGTTTGAGAATCGCACCCCGGCGGCGGCCAGTGCATCGATAGTGGGTGTATCTATTTCACCACCGAAGGCACCAAAATCGGAGAAGCCGATATCATCTACGACGATTAGAACGATGTTGGGTGGTTGGGCGGCCACGGCCTGGCAGGCGAGCGCCAGGCAGGCCAGCAGCAGCCCGGGCTTATTCAAGCTCAAAGGCAATGGGCATGGCCTTGATGCCGTTGATGAAATTTGAGCGCAGCCAGCGAACCTCGCCATTGAAACGCGGCCTGTAGATGCGTTTGAGGATCTCTCGAAATATCACCTCCAGCTCGAGGCGGGCCAGATGAGAGCCAATGCAGAAGTGCTCGCCAATGCCGAATGTGCGGTGATTGTTCCTGACATCCTCGCGCCGGGCCCGGGTGATATCGAAACGGTCGCCGTCGTCGAATACGGTCTCATCAGCGTTCGCGGCGCCGTAGTACATTTGTACCCTGTCACCCGCCCTGATGAGCTGGCCACCCAGCTCGACGTCCTCGGTCGCCGTGCGACGAAAGGTGATGACTGCCGGGTCGTACCGCAGGACTTCCTCGATGGCTCCTTCCAGTAGTTCGGGCTGATCCTGCAGCAGCTGGTACTGGTCGTTCTCTAGCAACAGGCGCATTCCATGGGAGGTTACAGTACGGGTCGTCTCATTGCCCGCCACCATCAGCAGCAGGAAAAAATTGCAGAACTCTTCGTCTGTGAGCGGCTCGTCTTCAACTGTGCCATTTAACAACACGTTGACGATGTTGTCCTGCGGGTTGGCGCGCTGGGTGGCGGCTATTTCCTGTGCCAGCATGAACATTTCTATCATCGCGTTGGTGCCGTCCTCTTCCGACGTGGAGAGTTCCGGATCATCCATGCCAATCATGATATTGCTCAGCTCAAACAGGCGCTCACGCCTGTCCAGCGGTACGCCCATCAATTCACAGATGGCAATCAGCGGCAATTCCGCCGCGATATCCACCACAAATTCACACTCGCCACCTTCGATAGCGCGGTCCAGGATGCCAACCGCTACCTCCTCGAAGCGCTGTCTGTAGCTGTCCACCATTTTCGGCGTAAACGCACTGCGCACCAGGCGTCGGTATTTCAGGTGCTTGGGTGGATCCATATTGATCATCTGCATACGCAGGAAGACCAGGCGTTCCTCGTCCGGTTCTCCTGGCATGCAGGATTTCACTTCAGAAGAAAAGACCTGCGGGTTCTTGGATACGAAATCCAGGTCTTGCTGGCGGCTGACAGCCCAGAAACCCTGGGACTCACGTGGGTTGTCCTGCCAGCAGACAGGTGCCTGGTTGCGGAGATAGGTATAGGCCTCACGCGGGTGGCCTGACTGGTACAGTTCCGGATCGCTCAAATCATACGGGCAACCAGACATCACTATCTCCTCTCTGGGTAGCTTGGAAACGGCTGCCACTATAGCCCAATAGTTCTGCGCTCAGAGAGTTTGGTGTGCGTCACAGGAAAAACAGTGTTTCCGGCTCAGTCGGCCGCATCACCGCAGAGTGCTACTAGATTACGCCTTGCTCGTGGACGGTGTAATTCCCGTCAGCGGCTTCTCCGCAGTGGGGGCTGTCTCTAAAGTGACGTGCTCATCAGCGATGACGCCAACCCATGGCGGTCAGGCTGACAAGCGATTGGGTAGCAACAGCGGCAAGGAGAGAACAATGTCTGGAGAAGCGGCGCAAGCCTACGGAATTCCGGAACCTGCAATCAGCCCATTCAGCCTCGGCTCGCCACGCGCCGAAGCGCTGCTCGAAGCGGCACGGGAGCTTGGCCCGATACTGGGCGAGCGTTGGCAGCAATGCAATGACTCGCACCGGGTGTCTGCGGAGACCATGGAGGACTTCCACAATGCCGGCTTCTTCAGGATGCTGCAATCCGCAGACTACGACGGCTACGAAATGGACCCGCAGGTGTTCTATGCGGTGTTGCTGGAGGTAGCAAAAACCTGCATGTCGTCCGCCTGGGTGCTGGGCGTGATCGGTGTGCACAACTGGCAGATGAACCTGTTCGACGACGAGGCGGCTGCCGAGGTCTGGGAAACCGACGCGCGCGTCCTGATCTCGTCGTCCTATGCCCCGGTCGGCAAAGTCACTCCGGTTGACGGTGGTTTCCAGCTATCGGGCCGCTGGAGTTTCTCCAGCGGTTGCGAACACTGTGACTGGGTGTTCCTCGGCGCGGTTGTCCCCACCAAGGACTCACCCTGGGACATGCGCAATTACCGCACCTTCCTGCTGCCCAGCGAAGACTACGAAATTGTCGCCAACTGGGACGTTGTCGGACTGAAAGGTACCGGCAGCCACGATATTGTCGTCGACAAGGTGTTTGTACCCGAGCACCGGACCCACCGCATGCGAGATGACAACGGAGGCGCCAAATTCAAGGACAAGTCGCCCCTGTACCGTTTGCCGTTCATGCAGGTGTTTTCCCGGGCCGTTTCCACGCCCACCCTGGGAGCGTTACAGGGCGCGCTCGACAGGTACGTTGAAATTGCCAGGACGCGCATTGCCGGCCCGGTCGCCATGAAGGATGACCCCAACGCCAAACGGCTGGCGGCAGAGGTGCACAGTAATATCGCCGGGATGCAGCGCACGCTGTTCAGCAACTTCGACCGGCTCATGGAGTGTGCCCGGGAGGGGGGCTCAGCGGAGCTGCTGGACCGTGCCAGGTTCCGCTATGACACGGCTGTTGTCGCGGACCAGTGTGTATCGATGTCATCGAGAATGCTCAAGGCGGCGGGATCCTCCGGCATTCGCAATGACAGCCGACTGCTAAAGACTCACCTGGATATCCTTGCCAGCCAGGCTCATATCGCCAATGTGTCCGAACCCTTCGCCGTCAACCTGGGTGGCATGTTGTTCGGCCAGGATTCAACCGACCTGAGCCTGTAGGCAAAGGCGACCAGTTGCAGCGCCTGCTGGCCAATGCTGGCGGGCCTCAGGGAGAACAGTATGGAAGGCGCCAAGCCACTGCCTAAGGGGGATTACGTCGATTGCCCCAATGGGCAGCGAATTCATTACCTCGATGTCGGCGAGGGACCGGTTGTCGTGTTTCTGCACGGCTCCGGCCCCGGGGCCAGCGGCCACAGCAACTTCAAGGGCAACTACCCCCAGTGGGCGGCCCGGGGCTTGCGCTGCCTGGTGGTTGACCTGGTGGGATTCGGCTACTCCAGTAAACCCGATGATGTCGAGTATCCATTGGCCTTTTTTGTCGAATGTCTCAAGCAAGCCCTGGACGTCCTCGGCGTTGAACGCTGTGCCGTGGTGGGCAATTCGCTGGGAGGCGCTGTGGCGATTGGCCTGGCGCTGGAGCATTCGGAGCTGGTGGAACGGCTGATTCTGCTGGCGCCCGGTGGGATGAGCGAGCGCGAGGAATACCTGCAGATGCCGGCGATGCAGAAGATGTTCGAGATCTACGCGGCCGAAGGCGAGCTGTCAGCGGACAGCATGCGCGACATGTTCGAATTCGGGCTGGTCTATGACAGTGCCCACGTCACCGACGAACTGCTTGCCGAGAGAATGCATGTCATGAACCTGATGAATCCCCAGGTGATGCTCACCATGGCTATCCCGCTACTGGCAGAGCGGGTGGGCGAGCTGCGTTGCCCTGTGCTGGTGTTCTGGGGAGCCTGCGACCGCATGATGCCGGAGACAGGCTTGCTTGCCCTGGCCAGGCACTGCCACAACATGAGAATGATCGTCCTGTCGGAGTGCGGGCATTGGGTGATGGTGGAATACCAGGATCTCTTTAACCGCGAATGCCTGAGTTTCCTCGGAGCGGAGGATAGTAGGCAACTGGCAGCGGGGGGAGGGCAGCGATGAGCATTTCGAGCATCAGCTATGTCTATATCGGGTCCACCGACCCGCAGCGCTGGCTGGATTTCGGAACCGAAGTGTTGGGCATGATGCAGCATGTGAACCAGTCTGCTGATGGCGCGGTGTTCCTGCGATGTGACGCACGGCCCTTCCGTTTCGCGATCCTCCCTCATGCCGATGACCGGTTGCTGAGCTGTGGGTTCGAATGCAGCGACCAGGCCAGCTTTGAGGCGCTTTGTGAGGCACTTGCGGCGGAGGGAGTCGACTTCAGCCATGGCTCCGCCGAGGAGATCGCCCAGCGCCAGGTCCGCGATCTGGTGAAGCTCGAGGACCCGGCGGGAAACGCGATCGAACTGTGCTATGGCGCGGCACTCGATTACCACAAGTTCGTTTCACCCCAGGGCATTGCTGCCTTTGAAACCGGTTTTAATGGCGATGCAGGGTTTGGTCACGCCGTACTCCCGGCCCCGAACCTGGTAGAAACCCACGACTTCTATACCCGGGTTCTGGGGCTTGGAGAGACCGATTACATGCACTTCCAGTTCAGCGATGACCCTTCTGACCCCGGCATGGGCCTGCACTTCCTGCACGCTGACAATCCCCGCCACCATTCGCTGGCACTGTTCCAGAGCGAAAATCCCACGGGCTGTATTCACCTGATGCTCGAAGTCGAGTCCGTGGACGAAGTCGGTTACTGCCTCGACCGGGTGCTGGCGCAGGACATTCCCGTGACGTCCACGCTGGGCAGGCACAGCAACGACCGAATGCTCTCCTTCTACATGATGACGCCGGCGGGCTTTCCCCTGGAGTTCGGTTGCCAGGGGCTGCAGATGGACTGGGAAAACTACACGCCGACGGTGACCACAACGCCCAGCGTCTGGGGGCACAAGTGGGGTGGCTGAGCGCATGCGCGAGAGCTGCCCGGCTTTGATTTCAATCGCTTGTCCGGCCGCTCAGGGTGAATACCAGATCGGCGACGTATACGCCCGCTCACGCACCGTCATCGGCACCGGTGCATCCATGGTGACTTCGAAGCGCCGGGCGTCATGAGCGGTCCAGCGCGGAGTGGGCTTTTCTATGACCCGAACGTAGTAAAACGCCGCCTCGTCCTTGTCGAATTCCGGGTCGGTCCACAGCATGCGCAACTCGGCGTGGCCCTCGGCGCTGCTTTCGACGAGGTCGTAAACCTGCTCCCGGGTTTCACCATGCTGATCAAGCCAGCCCTTGATGACTTGCAGGCGGTCGATATCGCCGCTCATCGGGTCTTTCATGGCCGCAATCATCAAGCCAGGGGCTGCGTCCCCTTCCCGTGGCGGTAGCGTCCCGCCCATGGGTACCCCGTTGTCGTAGCCGCGCTGCTCGAACGCGGGGCTGCTGAGATCCTCGTCACTGAAGCGCCAACCGGCGAATACGCGCACGGCTATACGCGGGCCCGTGGTTGCGTAGACTTCGCGCCGCTGCATTGCCGCGAAGATTGCATCGCGGGTGTTTTCGGCGGCCCAGACCGCAGCATAGCCGGACGACAGGTATTCCCAGCCGAATACCACGTCACCGTCGGGAGGCCCGGCTGTATGCTTCCAGCGGTCTGGACGCGGTTCAAGGCCGCTGTGCTTGCCAAAAAAGTTATCCTCGTCGGCAGTGGCCAGCGCGGTGTGACTGTCACTGGAACCGATCATGCCAAAGCGGTAAGGATTCTCACCATATTCGGCCTCCAGCAGCAGGCCGCTTTTCAAGGCCTCGCGCGCGTATTCGTAGCGCAGCATAGCGGGGTCCTTGGGCACACGCAGCAGGTTGGCGCGATCCCACAGGACATCATGTCCGGCGTACTCATCATTCGGGGAGAGATAAGGGTGGCTCTCGCTGTCACCCTTGATCTGGGTTACCTCGTACAGCGGCTCCCAGCGCGCCCGCTCGCGCAGGTAATCCACACCCAGGGGCTTACCGGTCGCGGGATTCACCTCCACCGGAAACATGATGCCGTTGCTGAGGTTGGCATTGTGCGCGAGGGCCAGCACCTCGCTGCCCGATGCCTGTTCGTAAGCGCGCATCCAGCGCCACAGGTCTTCCGGGTTGAAACTTTCCAGGCTGGTATAGGGGAGCATGACGGAAGCGGCTGCGGCATCCCCGCGATAGATAACGTTGCGGTGCAGATTGTTACCGGCTTCGGTAGAAGTCCACTCATAGCCGATGAGCGCTGTGAAACGACCCGGCTCGTTGAACTTGTCAGCGGTGTGGATGTAGCTGTCCCACACTGAGCGGGTAAAAGCGGGGCTTTCCAGTACCTCGGGTACGCCTCCGCGGGTGAAACCGAGAATGATCTCAATGGTGGCCTCGTACGCCGCTCTGCCACCGGTAACAAGGCGATTGTGCCAGGCGCGCACCTGGGGGTCGCCCATAAGCCTGTCATCGCCGTCGATAATGGCATTCATCACGCCCAAACCGTCCGAGTGATCGGCGATGACGAGAAAATCCAGCGGGCGCGCCAGACGGGCCGCACCGGTGTGCGTCGATGTCACTGTTTCACCCCGCGCAAATCGATAGGCCTGCTCCGGACCCAGGCGCACCCCAAATCCACGGGCATCGATGGAAAGACTGGTATGCAGGTGGGTATCACCCCATAGCAGCAGGTTCGGGCGGGGTTGATGCGAGGCGGCAGCAGGCGGCTCTGAAGCTACCGGAAGGCAGATACCCAACAGGGCGAACGACAGGCAGGCAACACAGTTTGATCGCAGCTTATGCAGTACCGGCAGGCGTCTGACGGATGCCATCGGCCAGGTGATCATGGTGTTGCTGGCCCGATGCTACTCAGGTGCATCGAATTCGACCTCGCTGTAAACAGGGTTCCTGCCTTCCGCGATGTCCCGGGTTTTCTCCTGCAGGTAGTCGCCGAAAGGGTGGGTAAAGATCCAGAAGCGGCGTTCGCGGATGCCGGCGAACACCCGGGCCGCGCATTCCTCGGCGCTGATAAAATCCGGCTGGCCGGCCATCAGGTGGTCTGCCGGACTGCCGGTGCCGTCCCCAGGCTCTATGCCCAGCAGTTCATCACTGATAGAAGTTAAAACAGGGCCGGGGCAGAGCAGGGAGACGTCGATGGGCGCGTCGACCGCCGCGAGATCATAGGCGAGCGATTCGGTGATGCCCCGCACGGCCATCTTGGAGGCGGTGTACTGCGCCATGCCAGGCGCCACCACCAGGGAGCCCACCGAACCGGTGTTGATAACATGAGCTGGCGCCTGCCTTTCTATCATCGCCGGCAGGAAGGCGTTGATCCCGTGTACGACGCCCATCAGGTTTATCGACAACAGTTTGCTCCAGTCACCGGAAGCCTGTGTCCAGGTCTCTCCTATGCGGAGTATGCCGGCGTTGTTGAAGAGCAGGTCCGGAACGCCCAGGGTGCTCAGGCACTGTTGTGCAAAATCCTCGACGGCAGATGCATCGGAAACATCAAGCTGCAGCGCCAGCGTCGTTGATCCCAGTGCTTCGAGTTCAGGGACCAGGGTCTCCAGTCTCGAAGCCTGCAGGTCTGCAAGCGCCACCTGCATGCCTTCCCGGGCGCATTGCGTTGCCAGTGCTCGGCCAATGCCGCTACCCGCCCCGGTGATAACCGCTGTCTTGCCTTTGAATTCGTCCATTGTTCCGCCTGGTGTTGGTCTCTCTGCATCCGCCAACCGACACTTTAGCCAGCCAACAGGCGGCCGATAAGACGGTGGCAGGAATCAATCTGTATTCCGCGGGCATACAATACTCTTCAGGGCGTCGCATTCAGGTAATGGGCCGGTCTATATCAGAGCGCATTAATCTCCCTCTATGGACAGTTAGTTTTCGTCCGAAGGTTTTTCGAGCCCCCCTGACAAGGATAGTGTTGAGCCTTGGCAAGGCCGTACAAATGCCTCGATTCAATAATAAAGCGCAGGCACGCTGGAGCTTGCTACTGCGCAGGAGTCTGTAATGTACAAGCGTTCTCTGCTGGCAATAGCTGTCCTGATCACAACTCCCGCTACGCTCGTTTCACCTACGGCGTCAGCCCAACAGGCGTTGGTGCTGGAGGAGATCATCGTCACCGCGCGCAGGCGCGAAGAAAGCCTGCAGGACACACCGGTGTCGGTGACGGCGATTTCCGGTGCCATGATCGAGCAGACCAAAATGCTGAGCATTGCCGACCTCGAGCAACGCACGCCCAATCTGAACATACGGGCGTCAGACAATGGCGTGAGCAGCGCATTGCAGGCCTATATTCGTGGCGTCGGCCAGTTCGACTTTGCGCTGACGGTCGACCCAGGGGTCGGAATGTACGTGGACGGCGTGTATATGGCGAGAACGATTGGATCCAACTTCCAGTTGGCCGACATCGAGCAGATACAGGTATTGCGAGGCCCCCAGGGAACACTGTTCGGGAAGAACACGATCGGCGGTGCCATCAATGTGGTCACCCGCAAGCCGGAAGGGGAAACCAACTACACAGCCGAGGTGATCGGCGGTGATTACGGTTTCTTCTCCTTTGACGGATACGCGGAGTTCCCCATCACCGACAACCTGGCGGGCAGCATCTCGGTACTGACCAGAAATTCCGACGGCTGGCAGGACCGCGACCGGGGTGATGATGCCGGCAACGAAGATATGTGGGCAGTACGTGCCCACCTCAACAGCGACATCACGGATCGATGGAACTCACACCTGGTGCTGGACTACACAGACATCGACCAGAACGTATACCCACAGGTGCTCTCTGACTTCAATCCTGATGCCATCTTCCCGTCTTTTGCAAACCAGTTTGTGCTGGGACCGCAGGGTGAATCCTGTTGCGACACCAATATCGATAATATCGACCGCAGCAGTGCCCTGAACCAGTTGGACCGTGACCAGAACGAAAGTTGGGGGCTCAGCTGGATCAATACCTGGGAGATAGGGGATGCGGAGCTCAGGTCGATCACCGGTTATCGCGACATGGACAGTGAGTCCTATCGGGATGCGGACAACGACGTGTACGACCATTTCTCGGTGGGTTCACAGTTCGACGTGCAACAGTTCAGCCAGGAGTTCCTGTTCAGCGGTGACGTGGGCGATTCATTCGACTGGCTGGTGGGCGTGTATTACATGCGTGAGGATGGTGACCACATCAGCAACGTCACCGTCGCCGATGGGCTATATGAGGCTCTGTCCGCTTTGCCGGACGGCTCGCCGGTGAGGCCGCTGGCGGTGCCCCTGGACGTGACCTACCTGTACGACAGGACCCAGGAAACTACCAGCTACGCGGCCTTCTTCAATACCACCTGGCACATGAACGACAGGGCCAGGCTGAACCTTGCAGCGCGCTACACCTACGATGAGAAAGAGCTGGATATGTCTACCATCCGGCTTGCCAGCCAGACGCCGATTTTGCGCCCCGGGCCGACCGATCCGGGTTCCTGTACAGATGTATTGCCCGATGGCAATGGCTCCCGCCTGTCGTGCAACGATGACTGGTCTGAGTTCACACCCAAGGTGGGCATAGACTACGACTTCACTGCCGACCTTATGGGCTACGCTCATATCTCCACGGGTTTCCGTAGCGGTGTGTACAACGGCCGTCCCACCTCGACCGAACAAGTGTCGGTCGCCGATCCCGAAACGCTCCTCAGCTACGAGGCAGGGTTCAAGTCCCAGTCATGGAACGGCCGCCTGCAGCTCAACGGCGCGGTGTTCTACAACGACTACGAGGATCGGCAGTTCCTGGTCAATCGCCCCTCGGGATCGGCTGATAGCGCACTGGCACTGGTCGTCGCCAATGCCGCTGACTCGACTCTGTGGGGCGCCGAACTGGAGTTCATTGTCCTGCCTGCAGAGGGGCTGACTGTCACCGGTGGTATTTCCTACATCGATCCAGAGTACGACAACTTCGACGTCATCAACCCGGATACCGGGGAGCTGGAGGACTTTACCGACCGGCCGTTTACCAACACGCCGGAGTGGACTGCAAACCTGCTGGTCCAGTATCAGTACGCCTTCAATAACGGGAGCAAGCTGCAGCTAAGGGGCGATCTCTCCTACATCGACGAGATCTTCTACACCGACGATGAGGCGTGTACCTGCTTCGACAGGCTGAATGCGGATGGCTACACCATCTACAATGCGGGCATTGCCTACGTCACGTCTGACGACAAGTGGGAGTTGGGTGTATTCGGGCGCAACCTGGGGGATGAGCGGGAGATTCGCGGTGGCTTTGGCGTCGATGCCTTTGGCACCACGACCGTGAGCTTCACGGAACCCCGCCGCTACTTCGTGAGCTTGAGATACCGCAACTAGCGAACTAGTTGCTGCGATGATCGCACTCCATTAGCGTTCGGCGACGAAAGCGCCGTTCGCGTTCGTAGGGCAGGGCGTGTAACCCACAGTTTCCCGGCGCTGTCGCTCGCTGAGTTCCCAGTCGTGTTTTTCCAGGGTCAGCGTCAGTTTTTCACCGGGCACCAGTGACACCACCAGTTCCTGCGGCGGTGAGGTGTCCATTTCCACCAGGTACTGGCCTTCGGGCAGCAGTATGGGCGTGTCGGCGCCCAGCACACTGCTGCCTACCAGCCGAATCCCATCGTAAATTCGGAACGCGGTACCCACGGTGCCCGCCAGTGCGTATTTAAGCTCCTCGGCGCTGCCCGCCATGAAAAAATGGCCGTCGCCGGCCCGGGCAATGGCTTCCAGGCTGGCACTATCCTCATCGGCATTGCTGCCCATACCGAAGCCAATCACGTGGATTGCAACGCCTTCGCCGCGCAGCCGGTCGGCCTCGGCAACAGGATCACCGCCACAGCTCTCGATGCCGTCTGTCACCAGTACGATCGCCTTGTCGCCATCAATGTCCTGGAAGTCCTCACCGGCCTGGCTCAGCGCATACGCCAGCGGGGTCTGGCCCAGGGGCCGAAGCCCGTTAATGGCCTCGGAGATACCGGTGTGGTTGTTGCGCCCGAAGTCCACCAGCAGTTCCGAATCCTGACAGTCGCGCTGCTTGCTGTCGGTCCTGTTGCCATAGGCGCGCAGGGCCAATCGAGAGTGGCCTGGGAACTGCTCTGACGCGCTCAACAGTGTTTCCCGGGCCACGCTCATCTTGGGCTCGCCCTGCATCCGCCCCCACATGCTGCGCGAGGCATCTACCACAATCTGTATAGAGCGCTCGTCCAGGAACGCTGTCGGCAGCCCTTCACGAAACGCGTGCACTTCCAGTGCGGCGCAATTGGGCGGTCCCGAGTTGACCAGTACCTCTGTGCTGGCAGTCTTGCCGTCGAGGCCGGTGGCGATGGCCAGGATACGGTTTTCTCCAGGTTGCAGCGTGATCGGTGCGGAGAAGCTGCCCCCGGCCAGGCGGGCGGGTATCAGCTCGCCGTTGTTGACCCTTACCGCGACGGCTTCGACGCCCGTGGTACGCAGATCAAGGAAGGCCTGTGGTAGTTCGGTGGGGTCAGTGACCTGGATAAAACTGCCACCGGTGGCGCCGGCGACTTCCCGCAGGATCTCCGTTCCGTCTTCGTCACTACCGAGCTGCAGGGTGTGAATGGCGACACCACTGGCACGCGCCTGCTGCACGGCTTTACGAGTCTTGCGTTCGCTGGATCGGCCGTCTGTAAACAGCATGATGGCGCGGGACGACCCCGGCCTGGCATTGGCGGCCAGCTCTGCCAGCGCGGTATTGATACCCTCGGCGATGTCGGTGCCGCCATCACGATCGAGGTTTTCGAGCACCTTGACCGCCGCCTGCCTGTCAGGGGTCAGCGCCTGCAGCAGCCGTGCCTTGTAGTCGAAACTGACCACACCGATCTGGATATCGCTCTTTGCATGCAGGTTTTCGATAAGGCCGACAGATCCAATGCCGAGGTAGTTGTCCGGGTCTGTACGGTACAGGCTCTTGGAACTGTCTAGCACAAAGACGAGATCGAGGTGGCGAATTCCGCCAATATTCGAGGCCCCACCGTCCACGACGAAACTGCGATTGTCGCCTGGCAGGAACTGGCCCTCGGCAGGGGACAGGATTTCTATCTTCAGTTCCCCGGTCCCGGGACCCTGTGCTTGCTTTCCACTGTCAGCCGCCAGCGGCGATGACATCGCCGGTAGCAGGATGACGGCGAGCGCTATAAATGAAGCGATACGCATGATTTTTTCCCGCGCTGTTTTCATTATCTGTGCAGATAAGCGAATACAGGCAAAGCCGCGCAAGCGCTAAACCCGCGGGATCGAACCTGTGTCACCTTTTTTGGGGTGATACGGCACGAATAGAGAAATATTCCCGGATTCTTGCCGCTCCAGCGTCCGGCGGCTTTTGCCCGCTATGCGGCTGGATTCCGGAGTGACCTACAGACCAGGCTTTGGGTAATCCGCACAGCCAGCTCTCGGTCTTCTGGCCGAGCCTGCTAAACGAAAGGATGATTTTGGCCACGCAGCGCAGCTATCTGGCGCCAAGACCTTGAGGCCACGGCGTTCTCTACTAGGCTAATTTGGCCAGCGCAGTTTCGGGCGACGTGCCGCTGGCAGCGTGGTGGTGATCGACAGAAAAAGAATGCCGGGTACCGGCTGGTGTCACGGGAGGATAGGGGTATGGGCTGGCTTCTGATTGCAGGCAAGGCGCTCGACCTGGCGGAGACCATCAGGCAACTCAATAGTCTTGCGGCATTTGCTGCCCCTCAGGACCCCCCACCGCCGCTCAACAAGTTTGCGGCCATCAGGGCGGTACTGCTGGAAGGCGGGCTGTTTGATGCGGTGGAAGACGTCCAGCTCGAGCTGGGGAAGGCGGTCAACCTGCTGGATCTGGTAGCGATTCTCGCGCTGGAAGACGCAGCCTGGAACAAGATCGAGACAGTCGTGACACAGCTCGAGTCCATCGGCATAGAACCGATGGGCTTCCGGGCGCTGGTGGCCACGGCCCGCGAAGCACTGAGCCAGATGCCGGATAAATACTATCCGCTGCTGCGGCACGTGGATGCCTTCCAGGAACGCTCACCCGGAGAAAACCCGGGGCTTGTGAGCTGGACGGCCGCAGCGGCTGCGGCAGATAACCCGGATTTGGCTAACGGCATTGCCATCGAGCTGACCGCCCAGGGTTCAGCAGCGCTGGAATTCGAGGCGGGCCACCTGTTCCCCAACCCGGACCCCGAAAGCCGGTACCTGCGTATTGGTGTTACAGGGGCAGTGGACACCAGTGCCAGCGCCAGCTTGCCCCTGCAGGCAGGTACGATCGCGGTAAGTTCGGGAGCGGAGGGCCGGTTTTCGGCGAGCTATATGTCCCGGCGGCAGACCGACTACGGCACGTTCGCCCTGGAGACAGCCCAGGCCATCCCCAACCTGGTGAACCCGCTGTCGCTGGCCCCACTGTACAAGGCGATGACTCGCGGCAGCCTGCACGCCATGACCCTGTCGATGAACGGGCAGGCGTTCATGAATACGGCGGTGGGGCTGAGCAGGTCGATCGATATCGCCAGGCTGGTCGCTGTGTCAGGCGCACTCACCGTGGATGCTGAGGTGCGCTTGGGTGGCAGCTATGACGTTCAGGTGGTGTCAGCGGGCGAGGGCACTATCGAAGTGACGGTGAATTCCAGCGCATTCGGCTCCAGAACCGCGGGGTCCACCCTTGCGGTGACGCTCAATGCCTCACAGCTCGCTGAACATGTAAAAGGGCAAATCGATACCGCGCTCACAGAAGCCAGGCAGGCATTCGCAAGAATCGAGGTATTCCTGCAGCCAGGCAAATTGCTGAAGGTGATGATTGGCGCCCGGATCAAAACACACTTCGAAGATGAGACGGTGCAGGCGCTCGCCAAGCTGGCGGTGGGACAGGCATCCACACCGGCGGCCAGGAAAGCCATCGAGGGGCTCATCGCGGGCTTTCTCGACAGCCAGGTCGCCGCCTGGGAAGACCCTGTCAACGCCGCTGTCGAGAAGGGCTACGCCTGGATCGTGCAGCGCTTTCCCGGGCTGATTCACCCGTTGCTGGTGCCCATGCTCAAACTGACGTTGGCGGAGGCGTTGAAAGGCGCCAACGAACAGCTCGAGCAGCAGGTGAGGGCGCTTTCAGCAAACAAGACCGACCAGCTGCTCGCGGTACTTGAAAAATCCGGTGTTGCCGTCAGCCAGCAGCTGGATGCGGTGGACGCCGCGGTAGCGGCTACCCGCAACGCGATTGCCAATCACGTGAAGCATGTCGAAGGTATCCTCGCCAAGGCGGAAGAGGTGGCAGCGTCTGATCTCAAGATGCAGCTGTCTTCACGCGTTACCAGTAGCTCGGGCCAGTCGCTACTCGCGCGCGCGTCCATCACCGCGGACTCGGCAGCCAGCCGCAAGGCCTACCACTCGCTTGTATCCGGCAACCTCAACGAGATCTTCGGCCTGATCGACCAGCCGGTGCCGGGTGTTTCGGTTGAACTGGAGGAGTGGCAACGCTTCGCCGAGTACAGGAAGCAGGGCGGGATTTCCCTGGTCTTCATGGACCTGGAGCTCACGGCTGAAACCGTGTTTTCGAGCAAGGCCACGGTGCGAGTGGACAGGACCGGCGCCCTGTCGGTGCTGACCAATGCGGAGTGGGCGCGGCGCAGGCGCGGTTTCGGTAAGCAGAGGGAATTCCTGTTCACCAGCGTGTATTCGCTCATCGCGGCTCGCCTGACACGGTCCTTCAGAACCTCACTGTCGCTGACGCATTCCGATGATGATCTGACCGGTGGAGAGGTCGCTGCACTGCTCAGCAGGCTGGACGCGCATGGGCTGATCCATCCGCAGGTGATTCCCAGTGCCTTGTCTCACATGCGTGAGGAAGAGTTTGACGCCACGATTTCCATTGAAATGGAACTCAACCATGAGGCAATGAAGCGATTGCTGTTCCTCAATACTTCCGGTCCCAAGCTCGAAAAGTATGGCACGGCAACGCTGGTGCTGGAGTCATTGAGAAAAGCAGGGCAGCTTTCACTGCAGAACTATGAGCTGGGAATGGCATGTTTGCGAAAGGTCGGTTTCGGGTTCAAGTCGTCCATGACGCCGGAAGAACTGTTACTACACCTGGGCAATCGCCAGCGGCAGCGGCGCGCGCTCTCCCAGTACACCGGTTCCAGCACCAAAGTGGCGGCGGTCGAGGCCTGGGTCGACGCTTACTACAAGGCTGATGCACTCCACAAAATGCTCTCCTCGATGCGCAGGATATATAACGCAGACCCGCTACCGGGTAATACGTCGAAGAGCAGAATTGAGAAATGGTACAGGAAGCAACAAAAGCCTATCGATGATGCGCTGGAACGATGGGTTGTCATCAAGGGCAATCTGCTCGAGTGGATCAGCGATGACATGAGCAACCAGACCCTCGCGTTTTTGCTGGCTATCGATTCACTCACGGACCCGTCCGGCACAGGAGATTATCCCGTCAAGGCCTACCTGAAGCTCCCGTCCGGCCCAAGGAAGCTGCTGCCCGAGGGCTGATCGGGGGGGTCGTGGACTCATTCCGCCGTGCCAGTCGGAGCAGGGTGCTGGCACATACCTGTAAAGCGTCACACGCCCGTTAAGCAACGAAGAGGCTACCATGACGACGACAAGCAAGAACGCATCAGAAGCGATATTCCTTATCCCCAGCACTGACTTCGAAGTGTACGAGGGCTTCCTTGAAGACTTTTTCGCAGGTGTCGCCGAGGCCGCGGAGAATCCGCGCGTGGAGGACAACGGGCGAATCAGCGCCGGCGATATCAGCGGCCGGCAGCTGGAGATCACCCGGGAGGGCGACGACAGCGTGGAGAGCTGGAAAGTGGACGTTTACGAAGCTTTCTGGGCCGACCTGGCGCCCAAGATGACCGCTGAGGGCGCCACGACAAAAATGTGGGCCGGCCTGTCCCTGATCGCTGCCTGGCTGCCAGCGCTGGCATCGAAGAACGTGATGAATCGTTCGCCGGCCATGGCACTCGGAGTTGCAGTCACCGGCCTGGTGCTGTGCTTCTGGTATATCGGCGTATTCGCTATTGGCTTGAATGCCCTGGCGGACACCATTGCCGCTGCCACGGCAACTACCGCAGAGGGCGAGGGTGCGCAAGCGGTAGCCGGGTTTAAAGACACGGCGCTCTACGATGCCATGCGCCTGGCGAGTGAGCACACCGCTGTTGTCTACGCCTGGCTCAGCAGCATCTTCATCTTCACCTTCCTTCCCGTTGACAGGATCGTGGACCGCACTTTCACCGTGCGACAGTACGTCAAGGTCAATAACGAAAGCGTTCGCCATCGCGTACGCTCCCGAGTGCTTCGCCGATTAGGCGTTATTGCAGAAGAGCCGAGTTACCAGCGCATCACCATTGTGGCGCCTGGTTTTGGAAGCATCGTGGCGATAGATCTTCTCGCGGACATTGGGGCTGCACGGTTCCCCGGAGTCCGTATCGACCTTGTGACACTCGGTTCCCAGGTGGGCCTGCTGGCGTCGTTGTCCAAGTGGGTTCTCACCGAGGCGAAGAAGATGAGTACAGGCGAGAACAGCGTTCCCACCGCCTGGCAGGACTACCACGTTGTCGGGGATTGGAGCGGTAGCCTGATCAAGAACTGCGGTGTGCTTGCCGAGGACACCCAAATTGATGGCGTACAGGACTCGATTGATCTGGAGTTCCTCGAGCGACTTATGCTCAATGCGCACCGGCGCTACTGGAGGGCACAGAAGATAGTGGAGCAAATATTGAACGCCACGCACGCAAGCACGCTCGAAAGCACCATCCCCGAACCAGATCCGCCGGCCATAGCAGGGGAAACCACTGTGGAGCCTGAAGAAAAAGCGGATCCCGAGCAGGGCGAACAGGATGTCGATGGGTAATTTGGTGCAAGGCGACATCCTGGGAAGCAATCGGGCACACCTTGCCAATGCGTCGGCCCAAGTAACGACAGCTCCACTACCCTTTGAGCCCCGGCCCCGGTGTAGACTATAGGAACGCACCTGTTCGGAAACGAAACGATCACCACGACAACGGATTTTCCCCCGGTAGCCCGGCGCGAGCTGTTCGGCTGGGCCATGTACGATTTCGCCAACTCTGGCTATACCACGGTGGTGATGACAGCGATCTTCAACGCCTGGTTTGTCGGCACGGTGGCGGGCGGACAGGGCGGTTTGTCTGACGGCACCGCAACCCTGCTGTGGACCTCCACAGTCGCTGCCGCCAACTTCCTGGTGTTGTTTGCCTCGCCATTGCTGGGCGCCCTGGGCGACCAACAGGCCGCCAAGAAGCGCCTGCTGTTGATGACCACGGTGGGCTGTGTCACGGCTACCAGCCTGCTGTCGCTGGTGGGCCCCGGTGACTACCTGCTCGCCATGCCGATCATATTGCTGGGAACGGTGATGTTTGCCAGCGGGGAGTCGCTGATTGCCGCCTTCCTGCCGGAGATTGCCGAACCCGATCACATGGGCCGCATTTCCGGCTACGGCTGGAGCCTGGGCTACGTTGGCGGGGTGTTGATCCTGGTGCTGTGCCTGGCCTATGTGAAGTGGAGCACGGGGCAGGGGATGCCACAGCAGGTCGCAATCGGCGGGACCATGTTGATCACCGCCGCACTGTTCGCCCTGGCGGCGACGCCGACCTTCCTGTTCCTGCGCGAGCGGGCACAGCCGCAACCCCGGCCTGAATCAGCGGCCAATCTCGCGCGGGCGGTATTTGCGCGCCTGGGACAGACCCTGCGTGAAGTGCGGCGCTTCCAGGATCTTTACCGCCTGTTGATCACCATCACCATTTACCAGTCAGGGGTCATCACCGTGGTGGTGCTGGCGGCAGTCTACGCCCAGGAAACCATGGGCTTCAGCACAGAACAATTACTGGTGCTGATCATTGTCGTCAATGTCACGTCGGCAGTGGGCGCGTTTCTGTTCGGCTTCTTCCAGGACCGCATCGGCTCGCGGCTTGCACTGGGTATCAGCCTCAGCATCTGGTCGCTGGCTGTCAGCCTGGCGTTTTTCGCCGACAAGAATTGGGAATTCTGGCTGGTGGGTAACCTGGTGGGCCTGGCGATGGGGGCCAGCCAGTCCATCGGCCGGGCCCTGGTGGGGCAATTCACACCGGTGGCGCGCACCGGCGAGTTCTTTGGGCTGTGGGGGCTGTCCAACCGCCTGGCGGCGCTGATCGGCCCAATGAGTTACGGACTGGTCACCTATCTCAGTGATGGCAATCACCGGCTGGCGCTGCTCTCTACGCTCACGTTCTTCCTGGTGGGGCTGCTCCTGCTGCAGACCGTCAACGTGGGGCGGGGCACGGCCGCCGGGTCCGGTTAGTGGTGAATCTCGGCGTTACTGAAAATACGCTTGCCGTACTACCCGTGGTGTCGGGTTAGCTAAGAATATACTGCCTGCGCAAATCGCAAGATAGTTGAGAATACACCTAGTAATCGCAACGCAACTGAGAATCTGCTTGTAGTTATTGATTCACCCATTGAATACAGACAGTGCCGAAAACAAAATACTGCTAAATGGCGTCCTAGCATCGACTGTTTTTCGCTGAACTGTATTGGGCTTTCCGAGGATCACATCGTCCAATAAACGGTATACACTGATTGCCCAGGTTCACGGCTTCCCTCCAGGGCGGTAAAGAGCCTCATCAGGGTCTCTTAGATCGGCCACCCAGGTGCATCTGAACCACGAGAGCGAATAGCTTTTGCTACGGGAGCCTGACTTTCCTATTTCAGTACTGCCGCCTATAGTTGATCTGTTGGCGTCCAAGGCCATTATTGCGGCGCGAGCACCTTGATATCGTCAGAGTACAAGCCAATCCCGGTGACTACTTTGAATAGAAGATATGCCCCAAGGAAAGGCAATTAGATATCAAGCAGGTACATTGGGACGCCTCTCAGGTTTTCCAATGTTCGTGCGTTTGACAGGGATTGACTAGCATGAGCTTGCCACCAAAGCAGGAATCACAGTTGTTGCTGACTGTGGACTACTTATCCACATTCTCCCTAGCCGCACAGCAAAACTCCTACCCGCTACTCCGCGGTGTCCGGCTGGAGCTTCCAGATGGCGATACTGAGGACGGTGATGCTGTTGCATCATTCCGAAATCTAGTAATCCGTCTAAATGCCTTTCAGGACATCTTCTTGGAGGAAGAGTGGTTCGTCGACGAAATTCATGCTGGTCAAGCGATTACACTTCAACAACGGCCTCTTTCGGTACCTCAAGATTTGCTGTTCAAACTGACAGAGGAAATGCAGGTACCACTTACTTTCTCAGTTTTCTCTAAAGATTCTCCAGGGCATGTTCTTGTCAAGGAAGAAATACAAGTAACGATATTACCTGCCAATTTCTGGGGCGGTGAGACTCGCCAACCAGAGCTGCTTGCAGCGTTCGTAAAGCCTAATGGACTGTATGTAGAGTCCCTGGTGCGACAGGTTACAGAGTTGCTCGAAAAAGGAGGGTATGGACGGAGTGCTGATGGGTATCAGTCCAATACCCGAGAAAAGCCCTATGTCATGACAGCTGCACTGTGGAACGTAGTTTTTGCAGAAAGGATTTCATACGTAACACCGCCACAAAGTTTCGCAAGACAGGGTCAGCGGATCCGACTGGCAGCAGACATAAGCACGTCAAAACTGGGTGCCTGTCTCGACACCTCTCTTCTATTCGCAAGTTGCTTGGAGATGATGGGGCTAAATCCTGTAGTTGCTCTTGGAAGAGAGCATGCATTTGTAGGCGTTTGGCTAATAGATGATTGCTTTCCCGTTCTGACCAACGACGATCCTATGGACTTGAGGAAGCGTGTCGATGCGAGGGACTTGATTCTCTTTGAAACAACACTCGTCACGAATGCGTCGCCGGTAACTTTTGAGCAAGCCAAATCACATGCTCGGGAGTTGATCGGCGAAGATCGAGAGCATGAGTTTGTATATGTAATCGATATCAAGCAGGCAAGGTCGAGAAAGATACGGCCCTTATCGACAATTGAAGAAAGACCTGAAGAGTCAGTGTCGGACGAAAGGGTCACGCTAAGCCTTCCACCGGTACCACCGTTACCGGCGGTAGCTTTTGATGAACAGGTGGTCGAAGAAACACCTGAAAGCCGAGTTGACTCATGGCAACGGAAGCTTCTAGACCTGACTAAGCGTAATGCGCTCCTGGCACTAAAAGACAGGGCTGTCTCAATAAGACTGTTTTGCCCGGCTATTGGTTCTATGGAAGACAGCCTCGCGAAGGGAGTCACATTCAGATTCCTCTCCGCAGAGGAAAGCCCCCTCAATGACAATGAGCGCAGTGAAGAGGTCTTTCGTCTGCAACATGGATCGGACTTGCACCAGGAGTATGCACTGGAGCAGCTGGATAAGCATGTGCTGATCGCGAACATGTCGAGCAGTAAGCTTGAGAAGAACTCGATAAACCTTCTGAGAAAAGCCAAGAATGACCTGGAGGAGGGTGGATCAAACACTCTATATTTGGCCTTAGGCATGCTCCGCTGGAAGGAAAACCCAGAGGATGATCGATCTTACCGTGCCCCTCTTATTCTGATACCGGCTGAGTTGACACGAAGGAGTGCCAGAGCGCCAATCAAAGTTCGTCAGCTCCCCGAGGAACCACCAATATTCAACCTGACACTCATTGAGTTCCTCTATAAGGAGCACAAAATTGACCTGAATAGATTCAGGGATAACCTGCCGGAAGATGAGTCAGGCGTTGATGTTCATTCAATTTGGAGCTCGGTGCGAGCGGCCGTAGCCGAGCAGCCAGGGTTTGAGGTTGTCGAAGAGCTAGTGCTCGCTTCGTTCTCTTTCGCCAAATACCTGATGTGGAAGGACCTGAAGGATCGGGTTGAAGATTTGAAAGAGAATCCCTTCGTGGAGCATCTTATTGATCGACCACAAGACGCCTATCACCAGGAATCAAGGTTCATATCTCGCGAAGAAGTAGACCAGAAGATCGATCCAGAGAAGGTGTTTACCCCTCTGAATTGCGATAGTTCTCAACTGGTAGCTGTTGAGGCCTCAGGCGAATCTCAGGACTTTGTGCTTGAAGGTCCGCCAGGCACCGGGAAGTCAGAGACTATTGCAAATATCATATGCAACAACATCGCCCGGGGCAGGAAAGTTCTTTTTGTCGCCGAGAAGATGGCAGCGCTCCATGTTGTTTACCGTAGAATGGAGAAAGTAGGTCTAGACCACCTTTGCCTTGAACTTCATAGCAACAAAGCGAACAAGAAAGCAGTTCTAGAACAGCTTAAAGCGGCCACAGACCGACGCGAGGAAGCTGAAAGCGAAGGCTGGATCCAATCTGTCAATCAGCTGAAGGAAAAGCGGGATCGACTAAACGGCTTTGTGACGGCGCTACACAAAAAGTCCGATTTTGGAATTTCGGCGCGCGATGCCATCGCTCGCGAGGTCCTATACAAGCACGACCATCTTCTCGACTTGGGTTGGCCCCTAGGATTTGCTGGAGCCCCGGTGTCTGATACTGAGGGCGTTGAAAAGCTACTGGAGACAGCGAGGGCGTGCGCCATTGCGTATAGTGACGTGTCAAGTTTGGATGCGGCACTGTTCCGAACAGTAAGTGCCCGGCAGTGGTCGAACGCCTGGCAAAGTAAGGCAGTCGACTGTTTGCGAAGATATCACAGCGCTATAAGTGACATGTATTCCAGTGCTACTTCGCTCGCGAATAGCTTTAACATTGATGAGCCCATCGATACGCCGAAGAAAGCGTTCTCTGCAAGTTCACTCGCATCTCTAGTTCAATATTCCGAGTCGGCATCATTTAGCTATCTGGTAAACAATTCTGGGAAAGAGGCCCTAGAGAACTTAGCCAATTTGGCAGAGAAAAAGGCACTTTACGATACGAAACTTGCGGATATTGATCACTCGATTACTCCTAAGATCTTGGCAGATACGCCGACTAGTGAGTGGGTGCTCAAGTATCGTTCAAGTAAAGACAGCTGGGTTAAGCGCATTTTTGCAAGATTCTCCATCAATTCAGAAGCCAAAAAACTGGGATATTCGAAGTTCGCCGACTTGGACATTGTCGATGATCTGGCGCAAGCGGCCGAAATCCATAAGGATATTGAGGAACTATCCGTTTCATTCGAAGCGGACGGGATTTGGTCTGGCTGGGATACGAGCTCCGAGAGCCTGCACGATTCAGCAAAGCTTGGCGGTAAGTTTAGACGGTCTCTGCTGAACGCTATGAGGCTTACAGATGATCCCGGAAGTGTTGTCTCAGCGATAAAGTCAAAACTAGTTGATGGCCGCGAATTCATAGAGAGCTCCAAGGTCGTCACTGAGAAGATGACTTTCTCTGAGCATTGGGAAAAGTATATTGCGGTTGCTCAGGAGGCAAAGGACTTTCAGCTGGAATTCAGCGAGGACCAGCGCTATGAAGACCTGAGCAAAGCGATACCAATACTGATTGATAGCGCTGCCAAATTCAAACCATGGAGTGAATGGCTATCAGCTAAAGATTCAGCGAGTCGGTTGCAGCTTGATGCCCTGACTAGGGCGCTCGAATCAAGGACAGTTCTACCCGAAAATGCTGAAGGCGAGGTTATGACTGCGTTCTGCAAATGGCTTGCACCGCAACTTATTGATGAGTCTGAAGAGTTGCGTGAGTTCAAGGCTTCTAGCCATGAGCAGACAATAGTAGACTTCAGACAGTTGGATGCCCACGTGGCCGAGACTACAAGCGCATACGTTTCAGCCATAGCAGCAAAGGCAGTACCTGATCCGTTCGCAAAAGATAGCCCTGCCGAGTTTGGTGTGTTGGCTCGAGAGCTACAGAAAAAAACCAGGCATAAGCCCGTTCGGACACTTTTCGAGGAGATGGGTGAGCGGTTGCTAGACCTTTGCCCCTGTATGATGATGTCACCCCTCTCTGTAGCGCAATTCCTGCCTACGCACTTTAACGGGTTCGATCTGGTCGTCTTTGATGAGGCCTCCCAGATGACTACCTGGGATTCGGTGGGAGCAATAGCTCGTGGTAAGAATGTGATTGTTGTTGGTGATCCAAAGCAGATGCCACCTACAAGTTTCTTTAGCAGTGCTGTGGACGTAGACGATCCTGACGAAGAAGATATGGAATCCATATTGGATCAGGCGCTTGCTGCGAGGCTTCCTCATCTTCGCCTGAAAGGTCACTATCGCAGTCGTCACGAAACGCTCATCGCTTTCTCCAACAGCAAGTATTACGAGAACTCCCTGGTTACTTATCCTTCCTGTGACACGAAGGAGTCAGCTGTAAGTCTACACAGAGTCAACGGTGTCTACTCGAAAGGAAAGGGAAGGAATAACCCAATAGAGGCCAAAGCGGTAGTAGAAGAGATAGTTCGTAGGCTTACAGATCCTGACCAGTGCATGCAGAGCATTGGTGTAGTTACGTTGAATACAGAACAGCAGCGAACTGTCGAAGACCTACTCGACGAAGCTCGCCGAGAGCATCCAGCGATAGAAACATACTTTCACACCACGGACGATTACGACGGAGTATTTGTAAAGAACCTGGAGTCCGTACAAGGTGATGAAAGGGATGTAATTATGTTGAGTCTTGGCTATGGCCCTATCGAAGCGGGTTCCAAGACTATGAGCATGAACTTTGGTCCTCTTAATAAGGCTGGGGGCGAGCGCAGACTTAATGTTGCGATAACGCGCGCAACGACAGAGGTGGTCATATTCTCAAGTTTTGATTCGTCGATGATTGACTTAACGCGAACTTCTTCAGTCGCTGTTGAGCATCTGAAGCACTATTTGGAGTTCGCGGAGAAAGGCCCAATCGCACTTGCAGAACAGGCGACAGCAGAATACGGCGTGGATCAATTTGACAGTGATTTTGAGCAAGCTGTCGCATTGGCGTTGCGAGAAAAAGGTTGGAAAGTACAAACTCAGATTGGCGTAAGCAAGTTCCGAATCGATCTAGGTATAGTGCACCCAGATCAGCCTGGTGTTTATCTCGCGGGAGTTGAGTGTGATGGTGCTACCTATCATAGTTCGCCATCGGCCCGGGACAGAGATCGGGTTCGTCATATAGTTTTGGAGAATCTGGGTTGGCGTCTAATCCGGCTATGGTCAACAGACTACTTCCAGGACCGGGATGAAGCGATTACTCGAGTAGATTCTGCGCTGAGCGAAATTCTTCAAGATGATCGGGCGGCAGCTGAAAAGCTGAAAGAAAAGGCGAAGGACGCGGAACAAGAGGATGCTGACCAACTGGACGAGTCATTAGTGCCAATTGACATTGAGCCGGCTGTTGACTTTCCGCGAGATGACGCAGGTGTACAAGAAACCGTCGTACAAGGCTTGGCTCAGGCCGAGACGACGCCCTCAGATCAACAACAATACGACCAATCTCGGTATTTCGATAGCCAGTACCGTCCGGTCTTGGCTGAACTAGCTAGAGAAATACTGAGCAGCAAGAATGGCATTACTCTTCATTCTCTTGCTCTTGAGATCGCCAATCGTCACGGACTATCGAGGACGAGCAAGAAGCAGTTGCGTCACATACTGTCAGTCATTAAGCCTTGGGCTGGCATCACTAGAGATGGTGTGCATAAGCCCGTCGTTTGGCTTAGACCTGATGATGTTGTCGACGAGATTGCGTGGCGAGGGCTCAATGCTTTCGGGAAAGAGCGGAGCTGGAGTGAAATACCGTATCCCGAAGCATTGGGTTTAGCGAGGCTGTCGCTAAAGGAAGCGCCAGATAATCCTGTGATGTATATCTGCGAGACTTTTAAGTTACAGCGGCGTCACGAAAACACCCTAGAACAATTCCAGTCCTGGGTGGATTCAGTATCGGAATCAGATGGTGAATAGATAGCGAAGAGCTTTGTTTTTCGAGATCTGCCCTAATGCTGGAGAGGGAGTAAAGTGCACCTGACTGACTCAATTAGGTTCGTAAGGCAGATATTCCAGACCAAACCCATCGACCTGCCGGAGGCAGCAGGCGTCTATGCATTTTGGTGGCTTGGAGAGAAGCAGGAGCTGCTAGATGGCAATCGGCACATCATCCTGAAGGGGCCGAATGAAAGGCCTGTTGATGTTGAGTACAAAGATTGGTGGCCAGCTGAACTTCCGAACCCGTGTCTATACGTTGGAAAGTCTACGAATATCAAGAAGCGTTTCTCACTACACATTAAGCGGATGAAGAAGGGACGGCTCCACCAGATCCCGCGTAACAATATAAAGCAGAGACCAGTCACAACCTCATGCCAATTGCGGTACGGCATAGAGCATGTATTTAGAGAGAATCCTGAGCCTCTTGAACTAATCTTCGACAAGGTTGGTTTCTCCTTTTCAACGGAATTTCCAGATAACGCTATAGCAGAGCGTTTTTTCGCTGAAGATCTGCTGATTGGAACTTGGAAACCTTGGTTCAATGTGGATTCAGAACGTTAGGAATGCACCAAGGTTTCGATCATCTGGCTTCTTCCAAAAGTAGACAACACCTGAGGCGGGCCTAAATCCAAATGAACCCGGGAGGCGCAGACAGCAGCTTTGGGGCCTATAGGAGGGAAATACCGAGCAGACGCGAGAGTTCTGTATGACGGCCGACCGGCTGTTTTCTCTACACCTGGAACAAGAATTAGAACTTTTGGTGCGTTCGGCCAATTTTTGCTTTTTTGGTATTAGCAAGATAGCGCGGCTGTCTTTAGTGAGACTGGCAACCCAGTCTCATATTAGCTCGCCAGTCTCAAGAGGGGACAATCCTCAACAAGGTTATAGATGAGATTAGCAGAGCATGTCTTTTATTTAACATAATATAGATTATGCGCAGTCCGCTGTCCTGTACGTGGTGTGGCTGAATCAGCCTGGTGATGATGGAGGGAATCGCATCTAGCGGTCTCGCTCCGCTCGATCCGCTAGATACTGAGATTGAAGCCGTCGTTATCAGATTGGCTGGAATCAGCGCACTGGACGTTCAGGGTGGTGTCTTGTCGGACGAGCTGGACGAAGCATTGATTGATCGGCAGCAGCCGATAACCAAGCCGGGCGAGCTCTGCCTGGCTGAAGCTGGCGCGCTCGTCTCCCCGGGTTGCTGAAATCCGGTACTCTATCCACGGCCAGTGACCCATATTGAACGCGATCCGAAGCTGATAGCCCTTGAGTGGATGGACAGGATCAGGCAACGGCGCGATCGGGGCCTGATTGATGGGTGCCTGGTTAGCCTGGTCGACCTGGTCGGCGACGGTCTCGTGATCACCGTTGTACATCGAGGCGGTCTCGCTGAATCCGTACCAGATGAACACGCCGCCGACGATGACTAAGGCTGGCAGGCCCAGGCGGAAAAATGGTGAGTTGAGCACGTTGACGCGGCTATCGATGCGAACTTCTTCACCGTGATCGTCACTCTCGTTCATGGTCTGGCTGGTGTAGTACTGGTACACCTCGGGCTTGTACTGACCGAATAGTTGCCGGAGGCGATCCCGCTGCGGCGGGTTAGGTCCGGTGGCTGCCTGGCTGTAAACGTCAACGCGGTACTTCTTGTCCTGTCCGATGCTGGTGAGCTTAACGTATCGGAATGTCGTCTCGACCAGGTTACGTGCGAACGCGGCAACGTTGGATAGGTCTTGCGTGATGAGCACGACGTCGGTTGACTTACCGTCGCTGCCGACCATGTGGCGGTGTTCCGTCAGAAACTGAAGGTGCTTCTTCGGAGCGCTCTTAACGGTGGTGCCGCTGCGCCAGAGCAGCTGGACCTCATCGATGACGACGATGGCCCCGGGTATGTCGTCACGTGAAAAGAAGTCTTCATCCGCTTCGATATCGTCCAGGGTGATGAGCGTGACCTGGTCAGGGTACTTGTCGAGTAGGTTTTGCTTGAGTGCCAGGTTGGTGATGAGGCGTCTGCCGTTGTCGAGGGATGCCAGGACAACACGTTCTACAACGCCGTAAGATTTACCGGAGCCAGGCAGGCCCGTGTATGCCGTAATTGCCATCAGCCAATGAACGGAATACGTCGAATGGTAAAGCGAAGTATCCAGGCGCTGGACATGATGGCAGCGCCGGATGGAAGCTCGAGGACAGCAGCGAACCACAGTACACCGTCCGGAAGTGTGAATGAACCGGTGACCATCCACGCGGGAACAGGTATCGCTGACAGGATGAAGATAAACGCGTCAAGTATGAGGCCCCACTGCCACAGGAAGAACTCGTTTAGTCCATCGAGCATCTCACGTATCAGTTCCATGATTAATCCTTACGCGCTGACGACGTGACGGATACCGGCGATGCTCCAAATGACGAGCATGACGGTTGAGAGGATGCCGGAGACGGACGCGTACAGGGTGCAGTGGTAGTCCAAGCTGAACGTGGTGCCAAAAGCATCGAAAGTAGGGGTAGGACAAGTACCAGACCCACTGAAGGCGGTAGCAACGTTAGCGGCCGCAGCAAGTACAGGCACAGTGGCAAGGTCATCGAGGTATTGCGTCCCGGTGGCTTCGTAGGGTTGTTCTCCGTCAAGGTAGTCTCCTCCATCATTGCGGACTGCGTCCGCTATCTGTTCAAGGTCCTCAGCAGCCGCGCCAGTGTTCGTAGCAATCTGATCAAGCGCCTGGTTGCGATCTTCGTTTTGCGCGATCTCCGCCTGTTCCTTGAGGTACATGCAGCGCTCGTAACTGATGTCGTTGGGATCGCAGATGCCGGTGGCTCCTGTAGCCGGATCGCCGAAGGGATCGAAACCGACGTTGGGTGCATTAGGATCATTGCCACCAGCGTAAGTATCTGGACCACCACCATTGCAAGCACCGTTACCAATACCGTTATCAACACAGCCGTCTCCATCTTGATCATCGACTCTGCCGTCTCCGTCACAGTCGTATAGGGTTGAATCGCAGACGTTGTTCGGCGGCGTGGCCGACTCGCATGCGAAGTAATATCCACCGCCGTCGGCTGCGCCCATGGTGACGTTGCCAGCGCTGGAACACGTGGGAAGTTGATCGCCGTAATCGGATGCCAGGCAGACGTGTCGCGACTCGCCCCACGCCCCTGCTCTGCCGTATGTACCTCCGGTAGCTTCGCAAGCGTCTTGCGCTTCCTGGCAGTAATCGAATGAACCTGACTTGAGATTGGCGGTGCAGTCTTGGCCGAAATCTACGCAGGTCTCATTACCGGCAAAATCGACGCCGACCATCTGACCTTCAGGGCAAGGTGCGGGTCCGCATGAAAGCTGTTCTGTTACTGGATCAATGTACGCGGGTGTACAAGGCGGGTCGGGTTCTTCTGGTTGATCGACACACTCTGCAACGCCCTGGTCATTGAGAGCGACTGTCTGTCCCTGTTGGCAGGTGCGTACGTGCTGGTGATAACCGAAGGGATTGCTACCACCAGCCGTGCACTCAGGGTTTGTACATGCGTCGCAGATAGCGGTGGTGCCGCCATTGATCAGTAGGATGCCAAAGTACTGATCACCGAGCCCGGCCTGACACGCTGCTTCAGGTGAGAACTGAATACCGACGTCAGGTGCACCGGGAGCTGCATACCAGAAATAGATATCCTCAGTTTGTGCGGTTGCGGTTGCGGCTGCGAACGCGAGTATCAAGATACACAGGTGTCTCATAGCTTGGGTGGCATCCAGAGCGCAAAGCAGAGCATGCCGATGAAGAAAAACGACCAGTAATACAGGTCTTCCATGTGAGTGCTCCGAATGAAAACGGCCCCCGAAGGGGCCGGTGAAAAGTGGTACTTAGCGGATCGCGGAGATCAGCTTGCGACCACCAACCATTGCTACCTTGACCAGGACAACGGCGGCGAAGACCGCACCGATCCCGGTGATGACAGTAGCGAAGTCGACCGCCGAGGTGATGGCGGTTACAGCAGCTGCGTCCATAGATTTACTCCTTAGTGAATGGACTGGATAAGGGCACGGCCACCCACGACAGCGGCCCACAGGGGGAGCATGACGAAGAAGCCGGACCCGGCGAATGCCGCGATGCTGACAGGGTCGAGTGTTGAAACATCAAACGGCAGAGACGACTGGGCGATTGCCCAGCCGGTATCACACACGGCGTAACCTTCAACCGTCTGAGATATGGTTCCGCTGCATGCGATAGTCGATGCCACGGTTATTTGCCCGCTGCTGCCTTACCACCTTGAACGACGGCGGGACCTATTTTTACAGGGGCAACAGCAGTGTTGATCTTGTACTGAATCTTGTCGTTGAACAGCTCGGGCTCGCGGAGCGCTAGTCTTACAGTCTCTCCGGCCAGCTCGGCGTACACCTTATGCTCGTCGCGCATCACCTGGTTGTTCCAGAAGGTGGTGGTGACGATCTGTGTGGGTTCAGTCATCTTGATAGTGACGTCGGCTACAGACTTGCCTTTGTGCTGGCGCATCTCGACGTCCATGATCTTGGCTTCTACTAACATGGGATTAACCCCCTACTCTCTTTGGATCGAAAATGAGCCCTTGTTCATAGGCCCACGCTGGAACTTCGACAGGTGTACCAACGACCTGGCGAAACATTGGGATTACCTGGCACTCGACGTTCTCGTTGGGAATGGCGATATCGACGCCGTAGCCGAGCAGCTCGTGACGGTGCCGGTAGAACGTGGGCTTTGACATTGACGGTCTTACGTCGATGCCGTTTTGCCATAGGAGGTATGAGTCGCGTATAGCGCGACGCATATGCATTAGTTCCTGACTAGGAATCGTGGCTTGTGTGCTCATCTCGATCCTCGAAAAATACTCGTCGTACAGACGGCGAATGACGCTTGGGGTGAAGTCACTACCCTTCTCTAATCCGAGTTCCTTCAACTCTTTGCTGCGGAGCGTTAGCTCGGCTCGCAACAGGTTCTCGGCGAAATCTTTGATGCCGGTGACAGCTAACTCATCCGGAAGCCGATGCTTTTTGCCTGCCTCAAGTTCCTCTCCTTTGCAGTAGAACTTGAGTGTGTGACGGCGGGATTTTTTGCCGTGGTACACAGTGCCGCCTGCGGTCTGTGCCCTGCCCATCCGGGACCGGGACTTGATTGCCAACGTCGACAAGACGGCCTGTACCTCAGCGCGATCTGCGAACTGATATGACCGGGTTATATCGATGCGCTTGACGCTGAACTCGCCGCGCCTGGCTCTGGCGATAGCGATATCGGCTGGAACGTCGAGCTGGTCGGTTAACCTGGTCAACACCTCAGTGGCGAGGCCGGTGACATCATCGCTGCCGAAAACGTTGTGGCCCTGCAGGAACTTGGCCGGGTTGCCGTGGATGTAGAGTTCTGTCGCCCTACCCTGTCCGTCTCCGCCCTGCGATCTGCACCAGGTGGTCTGCTCGAAGCTGCCTTCGATCTGCATTGCTTGGGGTATGTCGTACTGCATGGAACCGTCAGGGTTGACGCCGATGACTCTGCCCGCCGGGATCGGCGTATGTGGCACGTCGATGACGAGGGTTAACCAGTCAATCATATGCGTGTATGCATGTTATTTTTGGCCCGAACGTGCACACGTATACACGCATACAAGCAAGGGGTCAACGTGTATGCATGTATGCTTCGAGCGGTGGGAGGGACATAACAATGCCAAAAACGCTACGTCTGACCGCGAAGGAGCAGGAGCTGCTGCGGAACAAAACAACCGACCTGAACAAACGCCTGGTGGCGTGTAACAGAGAGCCATTGAAGGACTCCGAGCTTGCTCACATCGCTTTGAAGGTCGGAATCTCAAGCCTTAAAGTGTCTCAATCCGGGGAGGTCATCGTTGATCCAGATTAAGGCGCTTATGCAGATCATTGCTGGCCGATATCGCAGCAAAAACGATCAACATGGGACGATTAGAAAAACCCTGTGAATACAGGGTGTTACGGGAGATCGTTGATTGGCGAGTCTCAAAAATGAGACAAAAGGCCAGTATTACTTACCCTGGCCTCGATGCCGGCAGCGCCGGCATGCTCCGACACATGGTCTCCGCGGCCGCTGCGCGGCAGTAATCAGGTGGTGATGGGTGGCAGTGACCTTCCTGGTGCGGAGCGATATCGATCGATCTAGAGCCTCTCAGGGAGCTGAGACGCGCTCCTACGTGCATGAAACAGGTGTTACCCGGGTCTGGTGACGCGCTAGCCGAGTAGATCGTCCTGGCCGGTCTTCTCCAGGAGCAACGCGGCTGCGGACCTGGCTCCTTCGATCCGATCTTCCAGGACGTGGCACTTCTCCTCCAGGTGGCGAACCTGGTCCTCGAGGTCAGCGATCCTGTCGATGTGCCGCGGATACGACTTCATGCAATTGATGAGGAACTTCGACGCGGTCTTGATGTACGGCTCTGCCTTGAGCAGCTTATCAAGCTGTTTGCCTTCGTCGTCGAGTAGTCTGAGGGTAAGTGTTTTTGCCATCATTTTGATCCGATCGAACCTGGTACCTGGTTGAATTATGATAGCAATAAAATGCCGGCGTGAAAAGCTTTGATAGCATTTTTGTTCCAGGACCTGGATCCGGAGCTGCGTTTTTGCTAGCACTTTTTTGGCTGCGAGATCTGGCAGAGGTAAACGGTTCGACCATGCACAGCAAAGCTGTACACGCTCTCTCCGTTCGGGCTGTTTGCCTGTGACGCCGGAGGCGTCAAGGCCGCATAACATGCCGTTATGTTAACCCGCTGCTGGCGGTGGCGATTATCGCCACCAGCGGACGCTCACGCGCCCGTGAGGGATTTTACGGACGCGCGAGCTCTCAACATAACGCGGAGATTATGCGCAGTCCGCTGTCCTGTACGTGGTGTGGCTGAATCAGCCTGGTGATGATGGAGGGAATCGCATCTAGCGGTCTCGCTCCGCTCGATCCGCTAGATACTGAGATTGAAGCCGTCGTTATCAGATTGGCTGGAATCAGCGCACTGGACGTTCAGGGTGGTGTCTTGTCGGACGAGCTGGACGAAGCATTGATTGATCGGCAGCAGCCGATAACCAAGCCGGGCGAGCTCTGCCTGGCTGAAGCTGGCGCGCTCGTCTCCCCGGGTTGCTGAAATCCGGTACTCTATCCACGGCCAGTGACCCATATTGAACGCGATCCGAAGCTGATAGCCCTTGAGTGGATGGACAGGATCAGGCAACGGCGCGATCGGGGCCTGATTGATGGGTGCCTGGTTAGCCTGGTCGACCTGGTCGGCGACGGTCTCGTGATCACCGTTGTACATCGAGGCGGTCTCGCTGAATCCGTACCAGATGAACACGCCGCCGACGATGACTAAGGCTGGCAGGCCCAGGCGGAAAAATGGTGAGTTGAGCACGTTGACGCGGCTATCGATGCGAACTTCTTCACCGTGATCGTCACTCTCGTTCATGGTCTGGCTGGTGTAGTACTGGTACACCTCGGGCTTGTACTGACCGAATAGTTGCCGGAGGCGATCCCGCTGCGGCGGGTTAGGTCCGGTGGCTGCCTGGCTGTAAACGTCAACGCGGTACTTCTTGTCCTGTCCGATGCTGGTGAGCTTAACGTATCGGAATGTCGTCTCGACCAGGTTACGTGCGAACGCGGCAACGTTGGATAGGTCTTGCGTGATGAGCACGACGTCGGTTGACTTACCGTCGCTGCCGACCATGTGGCGGTGTTCCGTCAGAAACTGAAGGTGCTTCTTCGGAGCGCTCTTAACGGTGGTGCCGCTGCGCCAGAGCAGCTGGACCTCATCGATGACGACGATGGCCCCGGGTATGTCGTCACGTGAAAAGAAGTCTTCATCCGCTTCGATATCGTCCAGGGTGATGAGCGTGACCTGGTCAGGGTACTTGTCGAGTAGGTTTTGCTTGAGTGCCAGGTTGGTGATGAGGCGTCTGCCGTTGTCGAGGGATGCCAGGACAACACGTTCTACAACGCCGTAAGATTTACCGGAGCCAGGCAGGCCCGTGTATGCCGTAATTGCCATCAGCCAATGAACGGAATACGTCGAATGGTAAAGCGAAGTATCCAGGCGCTGGACATGATGGCAGCGCCGGATGGAAGCTCGAGGACAGCAGCGAACCACAGTACACCGTCCGGAAGTGTGAATGAACCGGTGACCATCCACGCGGGAACAGGTATCGCTGACAGGATGAAGATAAACGCGTCAAGTATGAGGCCCCACTGCCACAGGAAGAACTCGTTTAGTCCATCGAGCATCTCACGTATCAGTTCCATGATTAATCCTTACGCGCTGACGACGTGACGGATACCGGCGATGCTCCAAATGACGAGCATGACGGTTGAGAGGATGCCGGAGACGGACGCGTACAGGGTGCAGTGGTAGTCCAAGCTGAACGTGGTGCCAAAAGCATCGAAAGTAGGGGTAGGACAAGTACCAGACCCACTGAAGGCGGTAGCAACGTTAGCGGCCGCAGCAAGTACAGGCACAGTGGCAAGGTCATCGAGGTATTGCGTCCCGGTGGCTTCGTAGGGTTGTTCTCCGTCAAGGTAGTCTCCTCCATCATTGCGGACTGCGTCCGCTATCTGTTCAAGGTCCTCAGCAGCCGCGCCAGTGTTCGTAGCAATCTGATCAAGCGCCTGGTTGCGATCTTCGTTTTGCGCGATCTCCGCCTGTTCCTTGAGGTACATGCAGCGCTCGTAACTGATGTCGTTGGGATCGCAGATGCCGGTGGCTCCTGTAGCCGGATCGCCGAAGGGATCGAAACCGACGTTGGGTGCATTAGGATCATTGCCACCAGCGTAAGTATCTGGACCACCACCATTGCAAGCACCGTTACCAATACCGTTATCAACACAGCCGTCTCCATCTTGATCATCGACTCTGCCGTCTCCGTCACAGTCGTATAGGGTTGAATCGCAGACGTTGTTCGGCGGCGTGGCCGACTCGCATGCGAAGTAATATCCACCGCCGTCGGCTGCGCCCATGGTGACGTTGCCAGCGCTGGAACACGTGGGAAGTTGATCGCCGTAATCGGATGCCAGGCAGACGTGTCGCGACTCGCCCCACGCCCCTGCTCTGCCGTATGTACCTCCGGTAGCTTCGCAAGCGTCTTGCGCTTCCTGGCAGTAATCGAATGAACCTGACTTGAGATTGGCGGTGCAGTCTTGGCCGAAATCTACGCAGGTCTCATTACCGGCAAAATCGACGCCGACCATCTGACCTTCAGGGCAAGGTGCGGGTCCGCATGAAAGCTGTTCTGTTACTGGATCAATGTACGCGGGTGTACAAGGCGGGTCGGGTTCTTCTGGTTGATCGACACACTCTGCAACGCCCTGGTCATTGAGAGCGACTGTCTGTCCCTGTTGGCAGGTGCGTACGTGCTGGTGATAACCGAAGGGATTGCTACCACCAGCCGTGCACTCAGGGTTTGTACATGCGTCGCAGATAGCGGTGGTGCCGCCATTGATCAGTAGGATGCCAAAGTACTGATCACCGAGCCCGGCCTGACACGCTGCTTCAGGTGAGAACTGAATACCGACGTCAGGTGCACCGGGAGCTGCATACCAGAAATAGATATCCTCAGTTTGTGCGGTTGCGGTTGCGGCTGCGAACGCGAGTATCAAGATACACAGGTGTCTCATAGCTTGGGTGGCATCCAGAGCGCAAAGCAGAGCATGCCGATGAAGAAAAACGACCAGTAATACAGGTCTTCCATGTGAGTGCTCCGAATGAAAACGGCCCCCGAAGGGGCCGGTGAAAAGTGGTACTTAGCGGATCGCGGAGATCAGCTTGCGACCACCAACCATTGCTACCTTGACCAGGACAACGGCGGCGAAGACCGCACCGATCCCGGTGATGACAGTAGCGAAGTCGACCGCCGAGGTGATGGCGGTTACAGCAGCTGCGTCCATAGATTTACTCCTTAGTGAATGGACTGGATAAGGGCACGGCCACCCACGACAGCGGCCCACAGGGGGAGCATGACGAAGAAGCCGGACCCGGCGAATGCCGCGATGCTGACAGGGTCGAGTGTTGAAACATCAAACGGCAGAGACGACTGGGCGATTGCCCAGCCGGTATCACACACGGCGTAACCTTCAACCGTCTGAGATATGGTTCCGCTGCATGCGATAGTCGATGCCACGGTTATTTGCCCGCTGCTGCCTTACCACCTTGAACGACGGCGGGACCTATTTTTACAGGGGCAACAGCAGTGTTGATCTTGTACTGAATCTTGTCGTTGAACAGCTCGGGCTCGCGGAGCGCTAGTCTTACAGTCTCTCCGGCCAGCTCGGCGTACACCTTATGCTCGTCGCGCATCACCTGGTTGTTCCAGAAGGTGGTGGTGACGATCTGTGTGGGTTCAGTCATCTTGATAGTGACGTCGGCTACAGACTTGCCTTTGTGCTGGCGCATCTCGACGTCCATGATCTTGGCTTCTACTAACATGGGATTAACCCCCTACTCTCTTTGGATCGAAAATGAGCCCTTGTTCATAGGCCCACGCTGGAACTTCGACAGGTGTACCAACGACCTGGCGAAACATTGGGATTACCTGGCACTCGACGTTCTCGTTGGGAATGGCGATATCGACGCCGTAGCCGAGCAGCTCGTGACGGTGCCGGTAGAACGTGGGCTTTGACATTGACGGTCTTACGTCGATGCCGTTTTGCCATAGGAGGTATGAGTCGCGTATAGCGCGACGCATATGCATTAGTTCCTGACTAGGAATCGTGGCTTGTGTGCTCATCTCGATCCTCGAAAAATACTCGTCGTACAGACGGCGAATGACGCTTGGGGTGAAGTCACTACCCTTCTCTAATCCGAGTTCCTTCAACTCTTTGCTGCGGAGCGTTAGCTCGGCTCGCAACAGGTTCTCGGCGAAATCTTTGATGCCGGTGACAGCTAACTCATCCGGAAGCCGATGCTTTTTGCCTGCCTCAAGTTCCTCTCCTTTGCAGTAGAACTTGAGTGTGTGACGGCGGGATTTTTTGCCGTGGTACACAGTGCCGCCTGCGGTCTGTGCCCTGCCCATCCGGGACCGGGACTTGATTGCCAACGTCGACAAGACGGCCTGTACCTCAGCGCGATCTGCGAACTGATATGACCGGGTTATATCGATGCGCTTGACGCTGAACTCGCCGCGCCTGGCTCTGGCGATAGCGATATCGGCTGGAACGTCGAGCTGGTCGGTTAACCTGGTCAACACCTCAGTGGCGAGGCCGGTGACATCATCGCTGCCGAAAACGTTGTGGCCCTGCAGGAACTTGGCCGGGTTGCCGTGGATGTAGAGTTCTGTCGCCCTACCCTGTCCGTCTCCGCCCTGCGATCTGCACCAGGTGGTCTGCTCGAAGCTGCCTTCGATCTGCATTGCTTGGGGTATGTCGTACTGCATGGAACCGTCAGGGTTGACGCCGATGACTCTGCCCGCCGGGATCGGCGTATGTGGCACGTCGATGACGAGGGTTAACCAGTCAATCATATGCGTGTATGCATGTTATTTTTGGCCCGAACGTGCACACGTATACACGCATACAAGCAAGGGGTCAACGTGTATGCATGTATGCTTCGAGCGGTGGGAGGGACATAACAATGCCAAAAACGCTACGTCTGACCGCGAAGGAGCAGGAGCTGCTGCGGAACAAAACAACCGACCTGAACAAACGCCTGGTGGCGTGTAACAGAGAGCCATTGAAGGACTCCGAGCTTGCTCACATCGCTTTGAAGGTCGGAATCTCAAGCCTTAAAGTGTCTCAATCCGGGGAGGTCATCGTTGATCCAGATTAAGGCGCTTATGCAGATCATTGCTGGCCGATATCGCAGCAAAAACGATCAACATGGGACGATTAGAAAAACCCTGTGAATACAGGGTGTTACGGGAGATCGTTGATTGGCGAGTCTCAAAAATGAGACAAAAGGCCAGTATTACTTACCCTGGCCTCGATGCCGGCAGCGCCGGCATGCTCCGACACATGGTCTCCGCGGCCGCTGCGCGGCAGTAATCAGGTGGTGATGGGTGGCAGTGACCTTCCTGGTGCGGAGCGATATCGATCGATCTAGAGCCTCTCAGGGAGCTGAGACGCGCTCCTACGTGCATGAAACAGGTGTTACCCGGGTCTGGTGACGCGCTAGCCGAGTAGATCGTCCTGGCCGGTCTTCTCCAGGAGCAACGCGGCTGCGGACCTGGCTCCTTCGATCCGATCTTCCAGGACGTGGCACTTCTCCTCCAGGTGGCGAACCTGGTCCTCGAGGTCAGCGATCCTGTCGATGTGCCGCGGATACGACTTCATGCAATTGATGAGGAACTTCGACGCGGTCTTGATGTACGGCTCTGCCTTGAGCAGCTTATCAAGCTGTTTGCCTTCGTCGTCGAGTAGTCTGAGGGTAAGTGTTTTTGCCATCATTTTGATCCGATCGAACCTGGTACCTGGTTGAATTATGATAGCAATAAAATGCCGGCGTGAAAAGCTTTGATAGCATTTTTGTTCCAGGACCTGGATCCGGAGCTGCGTTTTTGCTAGCACTTTTTTGGCTGCGAGATCTGGCAGAGGTAAACGGTTCGACCATGCACAGCAAAGCTGTACACGCTCTCTCCGTTCGGGCTGTTTGCCTGTGACGCCGGAGGCGTCAAGGCCGCATAACATGCCGTTATGTTAACCCGCTGCTGGCGGTGGCGATTATCGCCACCAGCGGACGCTCACGCGCCCGTGAGGGATTTTACGGACGCGCGAGCTCTCAACATAACGCGGAGATTATGCGCATATTGGGGTTTCACGTTCCTCATGCGTTTGAGCAGATAAGCGCCATTCGACTCTATGTCTGACAACGCTTACAGCGAGGACCGTCACCTGGCCAGGACAGCAGATCGTTGCCCGGTTAGTGCTCGCCAGACATACGCCACAGAGATGTCTGTCAAAAGCGGTCCTCGCGTGACACGCCGTTAGCTGATCACCAGAACATCACACCGAAATCGCCCCGCCTGTGCTGGTAGTACAAGCGAATTCTCAGGAAGTAACTCCTGCCTTTCAGAAGCCGCGCTGTAAAGCGCGCATTGCGGCTGTAGCCGCTGTCGTCGTGAGCTTTCACGAACACCTGTTCTCCGTCGACTTCTTCAAACAAGACCATCACGGTGTCTGACTCGCCAAAGGTGCTGAACGTATAGGAACGGGTCGCCGGTACCGTGACCTGGAAGTTGGCCTGCTGTTTTGGCCGCAAGCTTAGTCGCTGTGATCTGAACGGATAAAGCCGCCTGGCTTGTGAACCCAGGGCTGGATAAAAGGTTTTGACTTCCCGTCTGTCGGTTGGCGATAAACCTGGCGCCGGATTCAGCGGATTGGTTCGATACGTCTGCGGCTCCAGGATCAAGCCCGCCTTGAACGGATAGTGCATTATTGAGTTCTTGTCCCAGGCGGAACCGGAGACGCTGCCGGGGTCGAGTTTCCTGATGATGTTATGGAAGGTCTTTTCCCGCGACCAGAAGTTGGGCCAGCCTGCGAGGTCGTCATAGACCGCCTGTTCATCCCAGACAATGCCGGCATTGGGATTCTGGTGTTCATGCGGGAACCCCAGGGTATGACCGATTTCATGCACCGCGGTATCAACAGGCAATCCATCGCCGGGATCAAGATTCATGGTGCGCTCTGATTGGGCGATGCCGAGTACATCCCGGCCAACATACGACCAGTGGCCGTCGTTCTGCTTGAACCCGATGCGAATCTCCGCATCATCTGGGTCACTCACCTCCTGGAACTTGATACCAATACCGACAGCAGCCCAGGTTTCGAAGCCCTGTCGCGCCTTCTGTTTGTCTGCATTGCTGCCTTTGAATGCGGTTGGTGTGTCCAGAAAGCAGTAGTGAAGTGTGGTTCCGTTCACCCACTTTCGATCGGAGTTGCGTATCAGGCTTGCCCTTTCCGGCCCTACACCTGGTTCAAACTCTCTTGGCGCGACTGCCGGCTCGGCGCACATCTTTGGAAGTTGGGTTTTGGCTGGTTTAGCCTTGCGTGTTTTTACTTTGGCCATGGCTCCCTCCCGAAAAGGATCCGAAACACGAAAAATGGCGTGGAGCTTTCCCACGCTCACTAATCAATGTAGGCAGGCTGCCGACGGCTTGCGGGTTTTCGGGGCTACTCTTTCGGGCTAGGCCATTTGGTCTGCACAACCTCTCTTTCCAGCGCCAGTTATTGGCGCCAAAGTAGTCCGGAAAAGCAGTTCCGGGGACGGGTGCTTAACTACCAGGACCGGGCGACCGCGCGAGACGGTTCCCATAGTTGGGCAAACTGTCACCTTGTTTCCAGCTCCATGCCCTACTCCACATGTCCTGTCACTGTGCCCATATAGAGCTGTCAGGACCGAGCTTTACAATTCTTTCCGCGCGTAGCGTCCTGGCCCGTTGTGAGATAAACAGACTAGTGATACCGTCTTTGCGTCTATGCTATTTACGCGAGATGAACATGAAATGTTTCTCTGTTTTTATGTTCCTGACGGTACTCAGCGTCACGGCAACAGCGGACTCAGCCTATTCGGCAAACATTCACTATGCCGGTTTGTTTACAGCAGAACGGCGCTCCGCAGATTTCCAAAGCATCAAACGTACTGATCAAATACCGGCCTCACTCGGCCAGGTTTTTGGCATCTACTATTCGGTGGACGGCAGCCGCACGGGCAAACGTATCGCGATCCGGGAAGTCATTCGCAATAACAGCTCCGAGGAATCCGAGAAAACCCGAATTGTCACCGGCGCCGGCAACATCCTCGCCTATGAGTTCGACGAGGAGGCAGAGTTAGTACAAGGCGAGTGGCAATTTGAGCTGTGGCACGAGGGCAGCCTGCTGGCTTCTCAATCGTTTAACGTCGCCAGGGGAATACCGGTTCCGGCCGGGCAAACCGATGGCGTGGTGGTCTCTGTCTGTGAGGACCAGAAGCGGACGGGAACTTTGCGCACACAAAGAATATGTACGCCACCGCCGCCACCGCTCAGCCGGCTTGATTAGCCGGCAGCGGCTTTCCCGGGCGCTTTTGCCTTTGCCTTTTTCTTTGGCGGTTTTTTGGCATCCTTCACCAACTTGGGGATATAGCTCCTGTCGCTGGCGGCCAGCATGTGCGGCTCCCCGATCTTCAACCCACTTCCCGTCTGCTTGAGGAAGTACTTGAATGAGTCGAGCCGCTCCTTCATCCACGAGCTGGACGAATTGGTCACCTTGGTCTTCTCAAGCACCCTGCGATTGCCGGGGTGGCTGAAGAACGGCTCCGGTGGCACGTGCGGAACGATGTCACCCACGTTGACCACGCGATGAATAGGCCCCGTGAAGGTTGTTTTCAACTTGTCCGCAAAGCTCTCGTTCGCAGGCCTGGGGCTGCCGAAGGTGTACACGCCATGCAGGTCCAGCTTGTTTTCCAGGCGCATGCCGGCATACAGCAGGCACAGGGCGCCTCCAAGGCTGTGCCCGGTGAGCCACACGCGCTGCTTGTTGTCGCGCAGTTCCTGGACCGCATCCGTGAGCTGCATGACGATGGGATACAAAGCGTCCTGGAAGCCCTCATGGGCCTTGCAGCCCCGCATGGGGCCCGGATCATAGCTGGCCTGGAAATTGGACAGCCAGTCGTTGGCGGATTCACTGCCGGTGAAGCCTACAATCACGTCTTTCTCATTACCCAGCACCACGCAGCTGGTATCTATATCGCGGCCAAAGGTTTTCTTAAGGTATTTGACGTTTTCTGAGGAAAATCCCCAGCCTGCAGCGATGGTCCGGATGTCTGCGAGCTTCTCTTCGTAGGCCAGCTGGCAGACCAGGGCCAGGCTGAGCGCGGTTTTGGGATCGTAGCCTCGGGCTGCGTTTACACCTGCATATTCGTTCCAGAACTTGGGCATGGCTCACCTCCTGTGGTGGCTGTGCTTTGTGAGCGTTGGTGCCAGGGGTATGCTAGTAGAGACTAGGAAAGAAATCGGAAATGGGCAAAAACATGAACCGAAGTGTCACCTGTACAGCGCTGATGCTCTGCCTGGTTGTGGCTGCGGAAAGTAACGCCGAACAGATCAAGCGGGAGGATCTCCCTGCCCTGCTTTCCGACTGTGATCAGGCCCGGCAGGCAAAGCTGAAACCGGCCCGTGAAAACCAGATTGCCAAATGCCTGGAGCGCGGCAAACAGGCCGAGTACTGCGAGCGCCGTTATCGCGACTACGGTGAGCGTGTGCACAGATTGAATTCCGACAACGTCACGGGCTTGTTCTGGGATTTACCCATTTGTGAAAAGGCCATCGCGGCGCAGCGCTATTTCGGGCGCAACCCGGCGCAAGATACCTTCGAATACCAGCCCCGCTAGCGAAGCTGAATGTCGACAGTATTGAGCCAGCTGGCAGTGCGCACGGCAGACTGCTGCAGGCGTTGCTCGACACTGGGGAGCCACAGCCGCAGGTAGTCGGCGTCGATGTTGTTCCCAGTCGGGTACAGCTTGTCCCGGATCGCAGCGCTCTCCTCGATCCACACCGTCGGATCCGGATTGTTCCAGGCAGTTTGCTGCTGCCTTGAAATCCGCGACAGCTGCTTCACCCAGGCGGCATCGGAGCGCCCCGCCTGCGCGAGAATGCTGGTATCCCACACCCGGTGCAGGTTGGTGGTCTTGCCTGCCAAAACGACTTTAACGTTGTTTCCGCCCCGGTCATTGCCGTTACCCACGTGCAGGGGCTGGTGCAGGTCCTGGATGATGTGCAGGGAAAAGCGCAGCGCCAGCTGCTTGTGAGCCCGGCTACTCTCGGGGTCCTCTAACACTGCACGAAAATCATTCAATGCGGTCACCGAGTCTCCCCTGGCGGGCGCGCCCACCTGGGGGTAGCGCTTGCCTGCAGGGACTGTCACGTAGTGGTATGGGCCGGCCCGTTTCTGCCAGAACGGGCTGGGGCTGGCGCGCATGCGATCCGCCCAGGTTGAAGCGTCAGCCAGCGTCTCCTGGCCGATCAGTTGGCTGATGGCGCTGCGCGTTGGCTCAGTAAGAAGCGGCTCTGTGAGCGCCCCGGCTACCCGGTGACCTTGTGGGCCCCAGGCCTGGACCGGTAGCGAGAGCAGCGCGCAGAGCGCTGCTGACAACTTGAAGTGGTTTCTAGAAGCGCCGAAATGCCCATTTAAAACAACCACATAGGGGCCCTTCTTGACGGCGCTGAGAGATCAGGGCCGCGGGTAGATCAGCTCGCGTTCGGCGATGTTGTCGGGGGAGACGAGGCGCCGGTGACCGTCCTGCCACTGCAGCAGGTAGTTCCGCTTGCCCACCTGGCGGCCCGTCTCATCCACCTGGTAATGACCCAGCAGGGAACGGAATCGCATGGAGCCGAGTTGCTCGCGCAGGGCGTCATGATCCAGGGTGCCGGAGAGGCGCACGGCGGCCTCGGTCACCTGCCCCGCACTGTAGCCGATGGCCGCATAAACCGCCGGGTTCTGGCCATGCATCTTGCGGTAGCGGTAGGAGAAGTCCTGCGCGCCTGGCAGGCGCACCGTGCGCAGCCACTGCACGACACCCACAACCCCATTGATATTGCCATCCAGCCTGTCACTGAACTCGCGCAGTGCCGGCCCAACGGTCAATGCCACCATGTCCACTTCCAGGCGTTTGCCGGACCCAAGAGACTTGGCGATGTTGACCGAATCATCGAGATAGGTAGCGCCCAGTACCACGTCGGCTTCGCCCTCGATGTCGAGCAGTTCCTGTCCGAGGACCTTGAAATCCATCTTGTCGACGGTGTACTCACGGTCCATCACCAGGCGCATGCCATGCTTGTTCACTTCCCGGCGTACGCCGCGGGCGACGTCCTGGGCGAACTCACCATCGGCATAGAACAGTGCCACGGTTTTGGCACCCCGCCTGGCGGCCTCCTCGACGGCGAGATCCATGTAGTTGGAGGACGGTACGTCCAGACCGAAAGTATTGCGGAAGCCGCGAGCCCAGATCTTGTCCGCGGATGCACCGGCAGTCACCATGGGGAAGTTGTGCCGCTCCGCCACTTCTGTGGCGCGCAGGGTTAGCTCTGATGAGTATGGCCCTACCAGCAGGTCTACCTTGTGCTCGGTAATCAGCTTCTCATAAAGCTCTGCGACCCGGTCCGGGTCGGAATGATCGTCGTAGTGCACCAGCTCAACGGGGCGGCCCAGCAGCGCGCCACGCGCGTTGACGTCGCTGACCCACATCAGCAGGCCTTCCATCTGCTGGGTGCCTTCCTGCACGAAGCGGCCACTCAACGACTGGGTGGTACCAACTCGAATCGGTTCGGCAGGTTCCTTCGGTGCCGGCATCTGTTGTGCCAGCGTAAGCGTGGTCGCCATCGACAGTATCAGGGCGGCCAGTATCTTCATCGTCTTCATCATCGGCTCTCCCCTACTTCTCTACATCCAGGTCGCGCTTGACGGAGTACAGCCAGCGCACGGTTTCATACTCGAAGGCAGAGCCCGTTTCGTAGTAGCGGAAGGGAACCTGGGAACGCGTGTCGATGGAGTCGAAAATCCAGATCGTGGAGCGCAGGGGCTTGGCCAGGAAGCCACCGTACAGTTCAGTCTGAAGCACGAAGTCAGGTAACAGCCCCACGCTATCGCGCAGGTTGGACGGCCCGAGGAATGGCAGTACCACGAAGGGACCCTTGCCAACACCCCAGTGGCCGAGCGTCTGGCCAAAGTCTTCATTGGGCCTGGGAATATCCATATTGGTAGCCACATCGATAAAGCCCACCAGACCGATAGTACTGTTGACCATCACACGACCTGTCGCCTGGGCAGCTTTCTCCGGCTTCAACTGCAGGATGGAGTTGGCCAGCGTTCGCACATCGCGGATGTTGTTGAAGAAATTGCTGATGCCCTTGCGTATAAAGCCCGGTACATAGCGACGCCAACCGTTGGTCACCGGGATGAACACGGTGCGGTCGAAGTTGTAGTTGAAGTTGTAAATGCGCTTGTTCAAACCCTCCCAGGGATCGTAGACGCCCGCCTGGAGGTCGCGCGCCGCAATATCATCGGCGACCAGCCGCTCCTTGCTGTAGGTGGGCTCAGGATAGGCTGACAGATCGCCCTGCGGCGTACTGCTGCAGGCTGCCAGGGCCAGCAGCGGCAGAATCAGCAAGATGCGCAGTATCGGGGTCATGGACAGAGTCTTCATTGCTTGAATACCCCCACCATGTGCATCACGTTCTCGATGTACTCCATGTTGCCAAGGTGGCCACCCCAGGGATAGATCTTGGCGCGGTCACCGAACACCTGTGGGAAATAATTGATCTCACCAGGAGCGAGAATAATGTCGTCCCGATTATGGATGACAAAAATATTGTCAGATGAACTCAGGAAATCGGTGATGCTGGCCAGCCCCATCGATTCGATGAAGTCGTCCCGGGTCATATCCGGGTACTCATCGGCATAGAAGGGGTAGAAGAACTCGTGGTAGAAGTCGGTAAATCCTATCCGGTATGCCACCTGCCGATAGGGAGACAGGCTCTCATAGCGGTCAATCTTGTAGCCCTTGGGTTTGATAAACCCGTAATCCGTCAGTACGTCGGTGGTGAAGATCATCGAGCCGGAGGATATCCGGAATGCGAGGCCTATCAGCGCAGCCAGTTCCTCGTCCTTGGGCTGGAAGGCCTGGAACACCTTGACCAGGAAATCATCGTTGAAGCCGACATCATCCTGCTCGCGTTTGTACACTGCGGAGAACGTCGACAGCACGTCATTGAAAAACAGGTCGATGTTGTCCTCGCCGCCAGGAATGTTCTCGATCATGCGGTCCAGCAGTGAGATGGAGTTGTACAGGTTGACCGGCGGATTGATCAGCAGCACGCGCTCAAAGTCGAATGTCTTGCGCTGGCTGTCCAGGTGGGCAACAAACGCGGCGTTCAGGCCACCGAGGCTGTACCCCACCATGGAGTAGCTGGTGGCGGTGCGACTTCCACGGGCATCATTCCAGGCCACTTCCATCGCGCGATACAGGTCTTCGGCGTCGCGGAACACGTGGCCCGGCACGCCAGTGCTGGACGCAGAACCCACGAAGTTCGGGTACGTAGGCGATGATAGCGACACCACGTGGTAGCCCTGCTCGTAGAAAGCGCGGGCCATCATCACATTCTTGGGGCCGTTGTGCGCAGCACCGGTGCCGGCAATCAGGAACATGACCGGTGCTGCATCCTGCTTCTGCAGCGCCACCGTGTAGAGCATCTTGCCGTCATACCAGATCGCTTCGGGCATTTCCCGGTCCGGAAATACGTCGACCCGACGCTTGCGTAGTGGAATCTCTTCCTTGGCGGGCAGTGGCGCCTTGATTTGCGCTGGTGTGCCAACCACCGTGGAAATCCAGCGGTCGCGGATCGGGTAGCGATAGTCACCCTGTGCGAGGCCTGAGAGTGGCACGGCCAGCAGCAATGCCAGCGCCGCGGCACTACAGCGGCGCAAAATCCTCGAGTCCATGAAGATCCCCTGATTTATTTTTGTGAAACTGAGGCTAATATGGCACAGCTTGACCATCAATTCACCACAGTATCTCTTCACATTAACAATGATTTGCGGATTTTCGATAATCACTATCGCCGTTCCCAGCCTGGCGGCGGCGACTGACCAATACAGTGCGCTGCTGGGCGACTTTGAGTCCCAACCCGATGCCGCCAGATTGTCGCTGGCCAACGTGAGCATCCAACTGGTGGAAGACTCGAGTCTCGACGCTGCAAACCTACGTGACGTGGTGCTGTGGTCCGACGGCGCGGAGGTGTCGCTGCCAGCGGATATACGCCAGCTTGGCTTGTCGGTCGCGCCGGAACGCGATGTGCACAATGAGGAAACTGGGACAGGTGTTATCGCCGTCGATCATATCGTGCTACGCAGCCGTGACGCCGACGACTGTATCAGGCTGTTCAACCAGGACCTGGGGATGCGGCTGGCGCTCGACCAGGCGGTGCCGGAATGGGGTGGCCGCATGCTGTTTTTCCGCTGTGGCAAGCTCACCCTCGAAGTCATCCAGCACCTGGAAGAACCGGTTGAGCAGGATCACTTCTGGGGCATTACCTATTTATGCCCGAACCTCGAAAGCACGCTGAAAAAGCTGGATGCTGCCGGCGTTGCCCACTCGGAACTACGCAAGGGGCGCAAGCCGGGCACGCTGGTGGCCACCGTCAAGAGCCACGATCTCGGCCTGCCCACCCTGCTGATCCAGCCCGCTAGCCAATAACCCCGGCTTCGCGCCAGGCGCTGATCTGCTCGGTGGATTTTCCGAGCGCTGTGAGCACCTCGTCACTGTTCTCGCCGAGGGACGCCGCGGCCCGCAGAGCCGGTGATCCGGTCGCAGAGAAATTGGGCGGGTTGTTGGGCTCTACCATGGCGCCGGCCTGGGGATGTTCAAACTCGGCGAAGGATCCATTGGCCTGCATCTGCGGGTGGTCCGGCATGTCTACCAGCTCATTGGCGGGCGCACAGGGAACACCTTCGGCATCCATGGCGGCGATGGCCTCGGCGGTGGTGCGCGACATGGCTCGCACAGTGACTTCCTTCATCATTTCCATCAGCAGTTCGGTATTGCTGTTGCGGTCGGCGACCGTGGTCAGGCGCGGGTCACTGGAGTCCAGTTCGAAGGCGCGGCAAAAGCCATGGAACTGTGCGTCGGTCACCGGAGAGGCTGTGCCGTAACCATCGCTGAACTTGAGCAGTCTCAAACCACGCCCCACCTTGATACCTTCATGGGCATCACCGGCCAGGAAGCTGCGAGTACCTGACACATCGCACCACAGGAAGCTGACCGCCGCATCAGCCATCGACAGACGAATATGCTGGCCGCCCGCGCCGCGCTCGCGAGCCAGCAGTGCGGCGCACACCGATTGGGCGCCGTTCAGTGCGGTAATCTTGTCGCAAAACAGCTGCTGGTAGAGCTGCGGCTCCCCGGACTCAAAATCCGCCTGGCTGGTCGCCACGCCGGCGAAGGTCTGTATGACGTTGTCATAGGCCGGGCGGTCAGCAAGCGGACCCTTGTCGCCAAACCCGCAAATCGACAGGTATACCAGCCCGGGGTTCACTTCACGCATCACCTCATAGTCGATGCCAAGCTTGTGCGTTACGCCATGGCGGAAGTTCTCCACGATCACGTCCGCTTCAGCCGCCAGTTCCTTGAGCAGCGCGACGCCCTCCTCGCTCTTGAGATTGATCGCCAGCGAGCGCTTGCCACGGTTACAGTTGTGAAACAGGCTGGAGACGCCATTGCGCGTGGCACCCAGGTAGCGCATCAGGTCACCAATGCCGGGCGCTTCAATCTTGATGACATCGGCGCCCTGGTCCGAGAGCACCGTGGACACAACCGGGCCGGCAATCATGGTGCCCAGGTCAAGAACGCGTATTCCTTCCAGTGGTCCTGCCATTTCAAACCTCCAGGGTGACAAGGGTTCGGCCGCGCACGGAGCCTTTTAGCAGCCCTTGCAGGTGCTCTGGTACCTGCTCGAGACTGATTTCCTTGGCCAGGGCTTCCAGGCCGTCCAGCTTCCACTCCCCCGCCAGTTTGCCCCAGGTGTCCAGCCGTCGCTGATGGCTGATTTCAACGGAATCTACACCCAGCAGGTTCACATCGCGCAGGATAAAGGGGAATACGGTGACAGGGATGTCTGTGCCGCCCACCAGGCCGACCACTGCCACACTGGCGCCGTAGTTGAGTTCCTTGATGATATTGGCCAGGGTGACGCCACCCACGGTATCGATGGCGCCGTCCCACTGTCCGGCGGCCATCGGGCGCTTGTCCGGTTCGGCCAGCACGCTGCGGTCGAGTATCTGGCTGGCGCCGAGGCCGGTGAGCCACTCGCCCGCCTCCGGGGAGCCGGTGCTGGCCGCCACCTCGAAACCGAGCTTTGCCAGCAGGCCCACCGCGAAGCTACCGACACCACCGCTGGCCCCACTGATGACCACGCGGCCGCCCGGCGCTATGCCCATGGTGTGCAGCTTTTCAAGGCACAGCCCTGCCGTTAGGCCCGCCGTGCCAATGATCATGGACTCGCGCAGGCTGAGCCCCGCGGGCAGCGGCACGGCCCAGTCAGCGGGAACGCGAATATACTGGCCCAGCCCGCCCGGGGTGTTCATCCCCAGATCGTAGCCCGTCACGATCACCTCGTCGCCGGCGCTGAAATGGTCGTCTTCGCTGGATTCCACCACGCCGGCTGCGTCGATACCGGGCGTGTGGGGAAAGTTCCGGGTCACACCCGGGTTACCGGAGGCTGACAAGGCATCCTTGTAGTTCAGTGAGGAATAGTGAACGCGGATCAGCAGCTCCCCGGCCGGCAGCTGGTCGACACCATGCTGCTCGACCGCCATGGAAAACCCGTCGCCACCTTTGTGAACACGCAGTGCGCTAAATGTGGTCATGGCCCTACCCTCCTCTTGTCTCGGTCCGGAACTCAGTAGTGGTGGCGCTCCATGGTGGCCTGCCAGAGCTTCAGAAAGCTACGCTCCATGGCTGTCTCGGCGGCAACGCCGAGCCGCTCCTGCCAGTGCTTTTTCTGCACGTGCTTGACCGCGAACACATCGCGCTCCACCAGGCAGCCCTGGATGTAGCTGTCGCTGGTCTGCAGTTCGTCAACCAGGCCTCGATCGATGGCCCGCTGGCCGAACCACACTTCACCGGTGGCGACGGCGTCGATATCAACCTGCTCCCGGTGGGTGGCAACGAAGTCCTTGAACAGAAGGTGGGTGTCTTCCAGGTCCTCCTGCATCTTGGCGCGATCTGCGTCGGTATTCTCACCAAACATGGTGAGCGTGCGCTTGTACTCACCGGCAGTGAGCTGTTCAAAATCCACGTTGGCCGCCCGCAGCAGCCGGTGGAAATTCGGTATCTGGGCCAGCACGCCAATTGAGCCGATCATGGCAAAGGGTGCAGCCAGTACCCGGTTGGCCACACAGGCCATCATGTAGCCGCCGCTGGCCGCGACCTTGTCCACGGCCACGGTGAGCTGGATGCCCGCATCGCGGATGCGCTGGAGCTGGCTGGAGGCCAGGCCGTAGCTGTGCACCAGCCCGCCCCCGCTTTCCAGCTTGAGCAGCACCTCGTCGCCGCTGCGCGCCACACCCAGCACTGCACTGATTTCCTCGCGCAGGTTGTCGGTAGCCGTGGCACGGATATCACCGTCGAACTCGAGCACAAACAGGCGCAGGCGGGCGTCTTCCTGGTCGCGGCTGCTTTTCTCTTCTTCCTTGTGCTTCTTTTTGTCGGCTTTATGCTGCTTCTTGAACTCCTTGTCGTTGAGCAGCGCATGCTGCATGGTCTCGCGAAACTCACTGTAGCGTTCATTGAGTTTGGTAATCTCGATATGACCGGGGCTGCTGCGGTGGCCTCGCTGGCCAAGCGCGAACAGTCCCACGGCGACCACCAGGATGGCCACTACGATTGTCACGGCTTCGGCCAGGAACAGGCCATACTCACTCAGGAATTCCAATCTGCTTCCTCGTTCAGTTGATGTCGCACCGGTTTACTCGATGCCGCAATGAGCCACATGGTGCCGGATAAGCTGTCCGGCGATGGAATGACGTGGGGGAATGGTGGGAAGGTCATCTGGCTGAAACCAGTGGGCTTCAGCAATTTCCTCGTCTTCACAGACGATATCGCCACCGGTGTATTCGGCGAAGTAACCCAGCATGAGCTGATTCGGGAAGGGCCAGGGTTGTGATCCGAAGTACTGAAGCTCCCCCACTTCCACACCGACTTCTTCCTTTACCTCACGGCGCAGGCAGTCTTCGACGCTCTCTCCCACTTCGATGAAGCCCGCCAGCGTGCTGAACATCTCGCCGGGGAAATTGGCATTGCGCGCCAGCAACAGCTCTTTTCCGCGGCGCACCAGGGTAATGATGCAGGGTGCAATACTGGGATAGACACTGCTGTTGCAGGGTGCGCAGGTGCGGGCGCGCTCGGTGCCGTGAAAATCCATGGTTTCGCCACAACGGCCGCAGTAGTGGTTGTCCCGGGCCCAGGCGAGCAGCTGCTGGGCGTTGCCAGCGAGCGCAAACAGGGCGTCGTCTACCCGGCCCAGCAGGTGATACAGGCTGCCCGGCTTCAGCTCGGCTGCCTGCAGGGACGTACCGGTGTCCAGTTCCAGCGCATAGCAGGGGGTACCGTGGTAGTAGCCCAGGAACAGCCGGGTGCGCGGCTCCGGGCCGAGGAACTTCACGGTGCTGCTGTCCAGCAGACAGGGTTCACGGGAGCGGAAGTCCAGCAGCAGCTCACGTCCGTAAAACACGCAATATCTGGCGGACCCGGAGGTCTCGGGTTCAACAACGGCCGACTGAAAGGCGAACTCCTGCAAGGTGCTTGTCATATTAGCGGGTCAGGTTTGCTGGTCACGTTAACTGTTCATGTTGGATTGAATGACGGTAGCGGGATCTCTCGTCCCACGGGGTCGGTAATAGTACTTCAACAATCGGGCCTGCGTCAGGTCGTCGGGAATTCCTCCCACGGTACGAACCTACGGCGCAATCGCGTAGAATGCGCGGCTGGCCCCGCTCTAGGAATACAGCGCTAGCTCATGGATCAATCACTTCCCGTTGCCTTTTCGCGCAATTTTCTCGGCTCGGCGCCGGACTGGTACAAGAAGACCATCATCTTCTTCCTGCTCGCCAATCCCTTGTTTCTGCTGGCCCTCGGTCCGTTTATCACCGGCTGGATATTGATCGCCGAGTTCATTTTTACCCTGGCCCTGGCCCTGCGCTGCTACCCGCTACAACCGGGCGGCCTGCTCGCCATCGAGGCGGTGGTACTGGGTATGACCGATCCGCACACGGTGTTTCACGAGACCGAGGCCAACTTCGAAGTCATCCTGCTGTTGATGTTCATGGTGGCGGGCATCTTCTTCATGAAGGAGCTGTTGCTGTTCACGTTCACCAAGATCCTGCTGAACGTAAAATCCAAGAAAGTCCTGTCGCTGATGTTCAGCCTGGTGGCCGCGGTGCTGTCGGCGTTTCTGGATGCACTCACGGTGACCGCCGTGCTGATTAGCGTCAGCGTCGGCTTCTACTCCGTGTATCACAAGGTGGCCTCCGGGAAGACCGTGACCCACGACGGTGACCACGACCATTCCACCGACCATCACGTGGTGGAGTACCACCGCGAAGACCTGGATCAGTTCCGTTCATTCCTGCGCAGCCTCATCATGCACGGTGCGGTCGGCACCGCCCTGGGCGGCGTCTGCACGCTGGTGGGCGAGCCGCAGAACCTGTTGATCGCCACCATCGCCGACTGGGACTTCCTGACCTTCTTTACCAACATGGCGCCTATCACCATGCCGACCCTGGTAGCGGGGTTAATCACCTGTTACCTGCTGGAAGTGACGGGCTGGTTTGGCTACGGGGCTGAGCTGCCGGAGCCGGTACGGGAAGTGCTGGAAGAATTCCAGGAGCACGCCGAGAAGGACCGCACCTCGCGAGATACCGCCAGGCTGGTGGTCCAGGCGTCAGTCGCCGTTATCCTGGTGCTGGGCCTTGCCCTGCACCTGGCTGCGGTGGGCCTGATCGGCCTGATGATCATTGTGCTGCTCACCGCCTTCAACGGCATTATCGAGGAGCACCAGATTGGCCACGCCTTCGAAGAGGCACTGCCCTTTACCGCCCTGCTGGTGGTGTTCTTTGCCATTGTCGCTGTGATTCACGACCAGCACCTGTTCGCACCGGTGATCAACTACGTGCTGGCGCTGGAGGGTGACCTGCGTACCTCTGCCTTCTTCGTGGCCAATGGCGTGCTGTCGATGATCAGCGACAACGTGTTTGTGGCCACGGTCTACATCACCGATGTGAAAGCGGCGCTGGATTCCGGCCAGATCACTCGCGCGGAATTCGATTCGCTGGCGATTGCCATCAATACCGGCACCAACCTACCCAGCGTTGCCACACCCAACGGCCAGGCCGCCTTCCTGTTTCTGCTGACGTCTGCGCTGGCGCCTTTGATTCGCCTGTCCTACGGGCGCATGGTCATTATGGCCATGCCCTACACGGCGGTGCTGACGGCCGTCGGCCTGGTGGCGGTGATCTATACCCTGTAGGGGGTTTTGCCCGGCCCCCCGCGCTGGGTTGAAACGGCGCGGGCGAGGGCTACTGGCCTTCCAGCTCTCGCCACAGCACCCGGCCGCCAGAGGCGTTGGCAATACTGTCGAGGTTGGCCTGGTGCTCCGCCAGTTCCGCTTCAGTTGCTCGTATTACCTTCAGCGCCGGGCGATCTGCCGGCAGTCTGCGCGGCGCGCCGGCCTCTCCGGCCTGCTCTGCACTGTTGCCACTGCTGCTACCCAGTTGGAAAGTTGTCTGGCCACCGGTCATGGCCAGGTAGACGTCCGCGAGTATCTCGGCGTCCAGCAATGCGCCGTGCAGGTCGCGCTGTGAATTATCCACCATGTAGCGCGCGCACAGTGCGTCGAGGTTGTTGCGCTGCCCGGGGTGTTTCTTGCGGGCCATTACCAGCGTGTCCACCACCGAACAGCTCTGCTCAATGGTCCCCGGGCTGCTGGCAAGGCGCTCGAGTTCCGAGTTGATAAAGCCGAGGTCAAACGGCGCGTTGTGAATCACCAGCTCCGCGCCGCTGACGAACTCGAGGAAGTCGTCTGCCACCTGCTCGAAGGTGGGCTTGTCCGCCAGGAACTCGTTGGTGATACCGTGCACTTCGATGGCGCCCTGGTCGATCTCACGCTGCGGGTTGATGTACTGGTGGTAGTGCTGCCCCGTGAGACGCCGATTGACCAGCTCCACGCAGCCAATTTCGATAATGCGGTGCCCCTGGCTGGTCTCGAGGCCGGTGGTTTCAGTATCCAGTACGATTTGTCTCATAGCTCATCAATGCCACGGTTGGCCAGTTGATCGGCGATTTCGTTTTCGCGGTGCCCGCTGTGACCCTTCACCCAGTGCCAGTCCACCCGGTGGCGGCTGGTTTCCTGGTCCAGGGCCTTCCACAGGTCCACGTTCTTGACCGGCTTCTTGTTGGCGGTGCGCCAGTCGCGCTTTTTCCAGCTGGCAATCCACTCGGTAATGCCCTTGCGCACGTACTCTGAGTCAGTCGTCAGCGCCACCTGGCAGGGTTCCTTTAAAGCCCTAAGGGCCTCGATGGCGGCGGTCAGTTCCATGCGGTTATTGGTGGTTTCCTGTTCTCCGCCCCACAGCTCACGCTCATGTGCGCCGAAACGCAGCAGCGCACCCCAGCCGCCTGGCCCAGGATTGCCCCGGCAGGCACCATCGGTAAATGCTTCAACCTGCTTCAAGCGGCGACGTCTCCCTCCCGGGGGCTGGCCACCGGCTTGGGTACGGTAAGGCCGATCAGTCGCGAGCGCACTGGCGTGCGCCAGCGAATGCGATTGGGTGTCAGCGTTGACACCTTTTTCTGCGCCCGCACCACGTATACACCTCCCAGTGGCAGGTGGTAACGCATGGCGAGCCGGTCACAGCGGGACAGGAAGCGGAACAGGCGATCGCCGCCGGCGGGCGGTGTAACAAAACAGTGCTGCACCGCCTGCATCTCCGCGCCCAACAGGTCCAGCCAGTCGCGCAGGCGACGCGTCCCGATGGTATGGGCATCTGACCAGATGCGGCCCGGGAACAGCCCGGATACCCGGGTTCTCAGCCCATACACAGAGGTGGGGTTGAAACCCACCACCAGGATGTGCCCCTGGGGAGCGACGACACGGTGTGCTTCGCGCAGTAGCGCGTGGGGTTTTTCAGCGAATTCCAACGCGTGGTGCAGTAGCACCACATCGATGCTGTCGTTGGCCAGCGGCAGGCAATCGGGGTCGCTCAACAGCCCCACTTTGCCGCCGTCGAGCATATTGCAATAGATTTTGTGGCTCAACTGGCTGTCGAGCGCCAGGGCCTGGTGGCGGGTGGCGCCAATCTGAAGCTGGTGGTAGCCGAAGATGTTGTTGAGCAGTTCCGCGCTGAGCGCCTGCTCCTGTTGCAACAGGTACTGGCCTCGGGGGCTCTCGTACCAGGTTTCCAGTCGGCTGCAAATCTCGCTAAACTTCAGGCCCATTGCCGCATGGTAGCCTATTAATGCTCGACGTCACACCGATCCCTGCCTTTTCCGACAACTACATCTGGTGCCTCAACCGCAGCGGTGAAACCGATGCGGTTGTGGTGGATCCCGGCGACGGCCAGGCCGTGCTCAGGGCCCTGGCAGAGCGAGGCCTGGAACTTGCCGGCATCATTATCACCCACCACCATTTTGACCACACCGGCGGCCTGAACGACCTGCTCGAACAGCGGCCGGTGCCCGTGTGGGGGCCTGTCAATCCGGCCATCAGCCAGATCAGCGAGCGCCTGGTGGAAGGCGATAGCGTCACTATTCTCGGCATCGACTGGACGGTGCTGGAGGTACCGGGGCACACCCTCGATCACATTGCTTTTTTCGCCGACATTGACGGCCAGGATCCCTGCCTGTTCTGCGGAGACACGCTGTTTGCCGGCGGCTGTGGAAGGGTCTTTGAAGGAAACCCGGCAATGATGCTGGGTTCCCTCGACAAGCTGGCTGCCCTGCCCGCCAGCACTCGCGTGTATTGCGCCCATGAGTACACCATGGCCAACCTGGCGTTTGCCGCAGCCGTGGAACCGGACAATACCGCGTTGCAGGCACGTATTGCCCATGACCAGGGCCTGAGGGACCAGGACATTCCAACGGTTCCCTCCACCCTGGCGCTGGAGCTCGATACCAACCCGTTCCTGCGCTGTGAACAGCCGTCGGTGGTCAGCCGGATGCGAGAGGAGAACCGGGCCGAAGGGGACGACCCGGTATCCGTGTTCGCCGCAGTACGGGGCTGGAAAGATAACTTTTAGGATGTGAAGCGGCGACCGGAGATTCGGCGCCTATAAGGATAAAAGTGTTAAATAACAATAACCTGAGCGCTATATTTATTGCGCTTTCTGGGTTTTGCGCCCTGCTGATCCCAAGTGCTCCGGGCCAGGCGGAACAGCTGCTTTCGCCGCGCTTCCTGGCGGAAACCTACGGTGTGGCCAACTCCCGTGCGGCCAGCGCTGTTGAGCCGCTGGAAGCTGCCCCTGAACAGGACCTGTGGGCGCGCATCGGATCGCAGCTGGCCTTCCAGGACCTGTTGGCTTACCAACAGGCCGGCACCTCGGGCGCGCAGCGGGTCAAGGCGGAACGGGACTGGTACGCGGCTAATCCTGCGTACTTGACCAGGGTGTCCAGGCGAGCCAGGCCTTACCTCTACCACGTGGTTGAGGAGGTCGAACGCCGCCACATGCCCATGGAACTGGCGCTGCTGCCTATCATGGAATCTGCTTACGATCCGCTGGCCTACTCTCACGGTCGCGCCGCAGGGCTCTGGCAGATCATTCCCGGTACCGGACAGGAACTCGGGCTGACCCAGGACTGGTGGGTGGATGATCGCCGTGATGTGCGCGCATCCACCGATGCTGCCCTGGACTACCTTGCTCAACTGGGTGAGCGCTTCGACGGAGACTGGCTGAAAGCACTCGCTGCCTACAATGCCGGGCCGGGCCGCATAGCCCGGGCGGAGCGCCGCAATCGCAACAAAGGCCTGGCAACGGATTTCTGGTCACTGGATTTGCCGCGCGAGACCCGCAACTACGTGCCCAGGCTGCTGGCTTTGGCGGAACTGGTCTCCGATCCGGAACGCTATGGGCAGCAGCTCGAGGTTGTGGCCAACGCGCCCTACTTTGACGTGGTGGACACGGGTGGGCAGATCGAACTGGGCCAGGTGGCGCGGTTGGCGAAACTCGACCCGGACACTGTCCGCAGTCTCAATCCCGCCTACAACCGCTGGGCCACCTCTCCGGAGGGCCCGCATGAGCTGTTGCTGCCGGTGGGCGTGGCGCCTGAGTTTGAGGCGGCACTGGCGGACCTCAAGCCTTCAGAGAGAGTCACCTGGCGGCGCTACAGCATCAGGCGCGGTGATACCTTGAGCACCATTGCCAGTCGCCACGATACCGAGGTGGCCGTGCTGCAGGGGATCAATGGCATCAAGGGCAGCCGCATTGTCGTGGGCGACACACTGATGATTCCCAGTGGTGGCGTGGCGGCTGCATCTATTGAACATCAGCCCATGGTGCGCAAGCTCGGCTACCGGGTACGTAGCGGCGACTCACTGGCCCGCATCGCCAACAAGTTCAAGCTGAGTGTCGACGATATTCTCGGTTGGAACGAGGAGCTTCGGCACAAGAAGTACATCCACCCGGGGCAGCGCCTCACTCTCTATGTCGATATCACTGACAGTTAGCCAGCCCTGGACATCAGAAGATCCCTGAGCAGCGGCACCTGCTCGCTGGCTGGGCCGCGCCACTGGAATTCGAACAGGCTGCTGCCCTCGGTGATCTCCGGGTTGATCTCCAGGGTCGTGGCGCCCGCCTGCCGCGCGATCTGTACAAAACCTGCCGCCGGGTACACATTGCCCGACGTGCCGATCGCAACAAACAGGTCGCACTCCGCCAGCAGGGCATAGATCTCGTCCATGTAGATCGGCATTTCACCGAACCAGACCACATGGGGCCGCAGTTTCATACCGGGTTCACAACAGTCGCAGCGACTGTCCCCATCGAAATAGATCGGCGCGTCGACTACGCTGCCGCTGGCGGTACAGCGCATTTTCATCAACTCTCCGTGCATGTGATAGAGGCGGCTGGACCCAGCGCGATCGTGCAGGTCGTCCACGTTCTGGGTGACCAGTGCAAAGTTGCCGTTGAACGAGTGCTCCAGGTCCGCCAGTGCGCGGTGGGCCGCGTTGGGCTCTATGCCATCACAGAGCTGTTCACGCCTGGCATTGTAAAAGCGATAGACGAGGCCGGGGTCGCGGGCAAATGCCTCCGGTGTCGCCACCTCCTCGACGCGCTGCTGCTCCCATAACCCGCCTGCGCCGCGGAAGGTATCCAGGCCCGACTCCGCAGAAATCCCGGCTCCGGTGAGGATCACTATGTTGTGCCAATGTCGACTATCGAGCTGATCTGCCGCCATCCGATTGTGCCCGCCCGGAGCGCTGGTTAACGTGGGGAAAAGTGTAACAGGGGCAAACCATGAAGTTCGTGCTGTCTACGTCCTTCTCCAGCGTGTCGGACCTGACCGCGCTGGCACCGGTCGCCGACGAGAGCGGCTGGCATGCCATGTCGTTCTCGGACCACGTGGTTCACCCGCGTGAAATCAGCACGCCCTATCCCTACACCGAAGACGGCAACCGCCGCTGGCCCGCCTTTACCGACTGGCCGGACCCCTGGGTAGTGATCGGCGCCCTGGCCGCAATCACCACCCGCCTGCGTTTCACCAACAACATTTTTGTGTTGCCCATGCGCAATCCGTTCCTGGTGGCGAAGGCCATCAGCACCGCGGCGCTGATCTCCGGTGGCCGGGTGACTCCGGCTTTTGGTGTCGGCTGGTCGGAAGACGAATTTGGCCTCATGCAGCAGGACTTTGGCAGCCGCGGGCGTCGCATGGACGAGATGCTCGAGATTCTGCGTTTACTGTGGACTGGAGAGTGGGTGGAGTACGAGGGCGAGCACTACCGCTTCCCCGCCCTGGAAATGAACCCGGCGCCACCGGAGCGCATACCGATCTGGATCGGTGGTATTTCTGTGCCTGCCATGAAACGCGCTGCGCGATTGGCCGACGGCTGGGTAACGGACTTGCAGACCTCCGAGGAGATCATCGGCAGCATCGAGCGCATACAGGGCTGGCGTTCAGAGTACGGGCGGAACGGCCCTTTCGACATCATGGCCACCCCATCGGATGCCTGGGATATCGAAGGCTACCGGCGCCCGGAGGACGCCGGCGTTACCCATATTCTCACCATGCCATGGGCCTTCTATCACGGAGACAGCGATCGGCTGGAGCACAAAATCGACGGCGTCCGGCGCTTTGCTGACGACGTGATTGCTCCCATGGGTTAGAGCCGCTGTCTACAACCACTCAGCCAGCAATTCGCCCTGTTCAGCAGCCATACGCGCCAGGTCGCGGGCCCGTTCCCCAAAGCGCTCTTCCACCTGCTCGCGGCGAATCTTCAGGGTGGGGGTCAACATGCTGTTCTCTATGGTCCAGGGCTCGGTGGAGATGATTACAGCGCCCAGTCGTGCGTGCTTGTCGACCGCTTCGTTGACCCGCGCCGCCAGGTCGCGCAGCTCCGATTCCACGGTGTCCTTTTCGGCCTGTTGCGCGAGTCCGTTCAATACGCAGACCATGACGGTTTTGGAATAGCCGCGGCCGAGCAGGCAAAGCTGGTCCGTATGCGGATTCTTGGCGAACTCGTTTTCGATGGGCGTGGGGGCGACAAACTTGCCCTGGATGGTCTTGAAGTAATCCTTGACCCGGCCCGTCAGGAATACAAAGCCATCCTCGTCGATGCGGGCCTTGTCGCCGGTGTGGACCCAGCCATCGACAAAAGTCTCTGCGGTTTTCTCGGGCTGCTTGTAATAGCCGGGCGAAAGGCCTTCAGCTCGGCAGCAGAGTTCATCCTCCTCGGTCAGGCGGATGTCCACCTCGCCGACAGGCTTGCCGATGGAGCCGATCTTCCGCGAATTATGCGAGTTGGCCAGCAGGCCCATGGCTTCGGTCTGGCCGAAACCTTCCATCAGCGTCAGGCCGAACTGTTCATACCAGTGGATCAGCGAAGGCGGCGTCGGCGCCGCCGCCGTCAACAGGTAGATCGCACCGTCAAGGCCCAACATGTCACGCACCTGCTTGCCGATGGCATCGGCGTCTTCCGCCAGTGCCTTGTCGATCTCCTCCTGGCCACCAAAGTGCCCAATGATCACCTGCTGCAGCTGTTCCCAAACCCGGGGCGGGCCGAACATCATATGCGGCTGGCAGGCGGGCAGATCGCGCAGAATCGTCAGCAGGTTCTCGTTGAAATAAACGTTGCCGCCCTTGAGCAGGGAGGCGTACTCGACAATCTGCCGCTCGGCAATATGTGACAGCGGCAGGTAGGAGAAGAAGCGTGCTCGCGGCGGCAGCGCAAACGCCTCATCAAAGCGGCAGATCGGAATGACATTGGAGTCGTGGGTCTGCATCACACCCTTGGGCACACCGGTGGTGCCGGAGGTGAAGACGATGGACACCAGGTCATCACGCTTGCACTGGTACTGGGGCTTCTGGCCAATGCGCGGCGGGACGATGTCATTCCAGTGGGTATGGGGCTGATCAACCTCGGCGCCGGGCAGCGTGACGATCTTGATACCCTCCGGCAACACGGCGGACACCTGCTCCCAGTTCTCGGTCTGGCCGACGAACAGAAGCTCCATCTCGGTAAATTCCATCACGTACTTGGCTGTTTCGCCGGGCAGGGTCGTGAACATCGGGACGGTGACATTGCCCGCCGCAATGTTGCCGAGATCCGCCATAAACCAGTGCGCGCAGTTGCGTGACAGCAAGCCGATGCGGGCCCCGGGGCCGGACAGATTCTCTTCCTGCCAGGCGGCAAGCGCGTAAGCGTGATCGCGCACCTGCTGCCAGGTCCAGTCGGTGATATCGTCGCCGTGGACGTCCCGCAGCCAGGTGCCCTCCGGGCTTTCAGCCGCCCAGTGGTCGAGGTATTCAATGAGCGTGTCGTACATGATTTACTCCAGCATTGTTTTTATCAGTTGCCCTGCCCTGCGGCGTGCCGGTCATTTGCAGCTGTATATACACCGGGCCTGCAATTTCTGATCACTGCGGCTCCGGGGTCCCGTCTACTCGTCCAGCACCTGCCAGTGGGGCAGCGCCGTGAAGTAGAGGGCACAACGTACCGGCCGCTCGTCCAGGGCCTGCATGAGCTCGCGGTAGGTACTCAGCTGCGGGCGGTAGCGTTCAATTTCCTGGGCCAGGAAGTCCTCCAGTGACTGTCCGGAGTCTGGCACAGAGGTCTTGTAGTCAACAACCCAACGAACCTGATCTTCAACATAGGTGCGGTCAATCACGAAATCCGCCACCTTGCCGTCGGGAAGCAATTGAGTGACGGGTAGCTCGCTGGCGGCCGCTTCTCGCTCGCTGGACAGCAACCAGCGGCCGCGCTCGTCCGCCATGACCCGGGACACAGAACGTTCGATGCGTGCCAGGGCCTGATCCTGCTGATAAACCCCGAGTCCCTGGAGTTCGCGCTGCCACCAGGGCCTGAAGGCGGCGGCGTTGAAGTTGTCGGGCAGCGGCGCTTTGGAAAGCCGCTCGAGAGTCAGGTGCACCACACTGCCGATAGCGCTGGCCAGGTTATCGCTCTTGCGTTCGGGAATGTTGGGGTCGAGCGGTTCTGGAACCGCGGGCGCCTGGGCCACGGGCACCGAAGCCAGGCGAACGAGAGCGCCCTGGTCCACAGGTTCGGCCGGCAAGGGGGCAGCCGTAACATCCATGAACTGCAATTGATCCTGCGCGACCGGCCAGATCGTGCCCAATAGAGACGCATCCGGCGGCGGCTTGCAGCGGCCATCAGCATCGCGCTCGAGGCTGGCGCTAAGGTGCAGGCTGTGCCGGGCGCGGGTCACGCCGACATACAGCAAGCGCGTGGTCTCCGCGCGGCGCTTCTGTTTGCGTTGCCGATAGAGGAAGTTGTAGAGCGTGGATTCGTTGTCATCTGCCTGGTCATCCATCGCCAGCATGAAGCAATCCTCGCCGTTACCGGCGTGGTACTCGTCCCACAGCAGCAGGTCCCTGCGCTCGCCCCGGGTGGCGTGAGCGAGATTGGGAATGAATACCCGGTCAAACTCCAGGCCCTTGGCCTTGTGGAGCGTCATCAGCTGCAGGCGGCCATCGCCGCCGGCATTGCTGGCGAACAGCCTGGCGATGTGCTGGTCGAGCAGGGCCGGCGTATAGTTCTCGCCAGACTGCGCGAGCTGGTCGAGCATGGCCATGAAAGCGTCTGCATCTCCCAGTTGCTGCGCGTCCTCCACACAGTCAGGCCCGCGCAGGCGCAGCCAGGCAGCTTCAACCCAGTCGCGCAGGGACAGGCGCTCCTGCCACTCGAAAATGTCCACCAATGCGGCACGCAGCCAGCTCAATCGCGCTGTGCCGTCGGCACCTGGCACAAGCTGGCCGGCTGGATTCATCAGCGTGCCGAGCACACTGGTATCTGCGCTGGCCCTGGCGACCTGCAACAAGTCTCCATGGCCAAGTCCACACCAGGGCGCTCGCAGCATGGCCATCCAGGCGACCCGGTCCACGGGGTTATGGAGTGCGCGACAGAGATTGGCCAGGTCACGCACCACCATGGAATCACCCAGTGCGTCGATCTCCTGCGCCTGCCAGCCCATCCCACGACGTTTCAGTTCAGGCACCAAAGCCAGCAGGTCAGCCTTGCGGCGCACCAGCACGGCGATATCCGGGTTGGCCGGATCTGCCAGCCCGGCTTCGATCTCCGCAGCGATCCAGGCGGCCTCCGCCTGGGGGCTATCGAATGCCAGTAGCGAACTTGCCTGCCCAGGCAGTGCGTCCCGGAATGCCTGTGCCGGCGAAAATGTGATTTCGCCGCGCTGGATGTCGTCGCGGGCGGGGAAAGCCGGCCTGAAACAGGTATTGACCCAGTCCACCAGGCCCGCCTGGCTCCGAAAATTGGTGGACAGGGTTAGTGGCTCCAGTGCCAGTTCGTCAAAGCCCTGCTGCTTGGCCTTGATGAACAGGCCGACGTCGGCATCCCGAAAGCCATAGATGGACTGCATGCCATCACCAACAATAAACAGGGTGCGAGCCGCTGCCGGGTTGGCCGCATTGTGCTCGGCCCAACCTCGGCTAAGTCGACGCACCAGTTCGAACTGGTTGACCGCCGTGTCCTGGAATTCGTCGACCAGGATATGTTGCAGCTGGTAGTCGAGTTTAAGCGCCAGCTCGGTCGGTGCCTCATCGGGTCCGAGGGCATCCAGCGCCGCCAGTGATACCTGGGTGTGATCGACCACGCCGTGGAACTGGAATACCACTGAGAGCTGGGCTGCGAGCTGCGGCAGCAGGCGAGTACAGGCCAGCACGCGCTCCCAGTGTTCGTCTCCGGGCGTGGCGGACGGTAGATGGCGAGCACGTACCAGCACCTCGAGCAGCTCATGGTCGCCGCTGAGGGTTTCCAGCAGGTCGATCATGTCAGCCTTGCGCTCGGCAGCCTCACCTTTGCCGGCGGGAAACCCCTGGCGCTTGTCGACTGTTTTGCGCCAGTTGTCATCTCCCGTGAGCAGCATGCTCAGCAACGACTGCCATAGCGGAACGTCACCAGGCCTGGCCGTTGGCCAGGTAGGTAGCGGGCCATTGCCCAGATGGCTGTGGCTGTATTGCCACAATGGCAACAGGCGGTTCTGCCAGGGCGATAGCGCCGCATCGAGATCTGACAGCAGATCATCGCAGAGCACGGCGATACTGTGCTCCGCCGCGGCCTGGGCACTGGCACCATCCAGGCCGCTACCCAGGTACACCAGCCACTGGTCGCGACAGGCCAGCATCGCCACCAGCAGTTCTTCGAGTCGCCCCCAGTTGTTATCAAAGTGCAGCAGCAAGGCGCCCAGGTCGTCGGCAAGGCCGCCACCGTCTTCCAGGCGTTCCAACAACATCCGGGTGGCTTCACGGTAGAACGGGTAGGCATCGTCCACCGCGGCAATGCTGCCCCCAAAGCGAGAGAGCACGGGCATTTGCCGGGTCAGTGCGCCGCAGAAACCGTCAATGGTGCGGATGTTCAGCTGTGACGGGTTGCGCCGAAGTTGCCAGTTACGCTCGTCATCCACCTCGAGCACCCGGCGTGCCAGTTGCCAGGTCCTGGCGGCATGGGCATCTGTCGGCTCAGGCAATTCAGCGGCGGCCACCAGCGCCTCGCCGAGTCTGCTGCGCATCTCCGCTGCTGCCTTCCGGGTAAAGGTGATGGCCAGCACCTCCTGGGGCTGTTCTACCCGTGCCAGCAGGGTGAGAAAACGCTGGATGAGCAGTTCCGTCTTGCCCGAGCCGGCGGGGGCGGTAACGCAGAAAGACCGCAGCGGGTCCAGCGCTTCCGCACGCTGGGCCGCGTCAACAACGGTGCCTGGCCGCTGGCCTAACGAATCCGACACAGTGCGTCCAGCCCGCAATACGTGCAGGTGCGTCGCGGGTCGAGTGGCGCCACTGCCGCGTGACCCGCCAGGAACTCACGTATCAACGCCTCCAGCGCCCCATCCCAGTGCAGCTGCAGCGCGTCCCAATCCGGCTGTTCGGCATCGGTCCTGCCGGTCTCCCTGGCGATGTCGTCGCCGATACCGCTGCCCTGCGCGGTGCGCGCCAGCCCGCGATACTCGGTGTTGCTGTGCCTCAGGATGCCAAAACTGATCCCCTCTACCTCTTCAGGTGGAAACAGGCGCGTATACAGCGGGAGCTGGGGTTCCTCCGGCCGCTGACCCAGCCACTGCCGTGGACGGGCATCACCGCTCTTGTAGTCAATCAGCAGGCGCCTGCCATTGGGTAGCAAGTCGATACGATCCACTCGCAGCGTCAGTGACAAACTGCCCAGCTCCACGTCATGGCGGACTTCCCGATCGCTCACGATAAAGTCGCTGCGCTCTATTTCGACTTCCAGCCAGCGCAGCAACAAGCGGATCAGGCGCGTATGTTCCAGGTCCAGTAGCCCGGGATTCTCATAGCGTCCGCGTCCCTGGCGAAAGCTGTCTACCGCAACGCCGGCACTGCGTTCCGCAAGCAGCCGGCGGGAGGGTTCATCCAGACGCTTCAGCGCCTGCTGACTGCCGAGCTCGCCCCAAAGGTGGTAGAGGGCCTCATGGAGTATGGCGCCGCGATCAGCCGCGCTGATGGCCACCTGGGGGTCAGGTATCGGGTGTGCCTCCAGACGATGGCGGGCGAAGGCCCGAAACGGGCACTGGGCCTGGTTGCCCAGTATTGCGCTGCCGCCGGCGATGCCTGCCGCTTCCTCATCAGCAACTGCCGGGGCCGTGTCTTCGACAATTGATTCCAGCAAGGCCCCGTCACTGCGCTGCCAGTATCCGGGCCAGTGGTGTGCGGTGATGTCAGGCAAGGTCTCGAAGTCGGCAACCAGCGCACTGGGTGCTACGGTCACCTCGTCCTCCTGGGTGGCGTAGCTGGCGACCAGCCTGGTCGTCGAGCGCCGCAGGTGCGCCATCAAACGCTCTGCGTAAGCCAGTTCCCGCTGCGCATCGGCGTGAGGCATCCCGGCCCTGCGCTGCAGCGCCACCGGGATAAACGGGTTGGGACGCGGGGCCGGCGGCCACTCCCCCGCCCCCATGTTGCAGATCCACAGGGCGTCAAACTGTAGCCCGGCGGCCTCCAGCGTACCCAATACCTGGATCGGCGCATCCGGGGATTGCGCCTGGAACACGCTGTTGCTGCAGGCCTGCTCCAGCGCCGCCAGGGCCTGCGGGTAATCGAGCGACGCTTGCAGAGGTGCAAGCTCTGCCAGCGACGACAGCAGCTGGTAGAACTGCTCAACCTGTTGGTATTCCAATGAATCCAGTGGCCCGGAACCCGGCCAGCCGAACTGTGAGAGAAGCGCCGCGAAGCGGTCCGGCCATTCCACCATCAGCGTGCTCGAGCGCAGGCTGCGCGGTTGCGCAACCTCCAGCAGCACGCGCTGCAACGCTGAGGAACGGGCATTGTCGTCCAGGGATCTGGCCAGTAACTGGCGGAACTGGGCGGGTGACACAGGTTCCCTGGCATTGCGGCACAGCTGCAGCCAGGCCTGCTGCTCCTGCTCCAGGGCCTGCCTGTCCCGGTAGCGGCTGTTGATCATGCGGCCCACGTCCGAGATGGAGTGCTCCCTGGCGGGCAGCGCCAGAAGGTTCAACGCGGCTTGTACCGGGCCACAGGCAGACAGTGGTATGCCCGCGGAGAAATTGACTGGCAGTGTGTCTGGCCGTCGAGGGTCACTGCCAAAGCGGCGATGCAGAAGGCGCTCGATCTCACTGCGTTCCTGCTGAAGCTGCGGCAGAAGAATGGCTAGCCGCCGCGTGGGTGCTTCCCGGTGTTGATCGAATGCCCAGGCGACCGCGGCTTCGAGTTCCGCGCGGTGGGTGTCACAGGCTTGCAAGTAGCAGTCGGCCTCAGCGCTGTGCTGGCGATGTTCGATGATGCTGCCTGCCTGTGCATCCAGCGCTGCACGGTACATTGGCGCGAGTTCATCGAATTCCGTTATTACCAGCTGCGCTACAGGACAGCGTTGCGCCAGGGTCGGTACCAGGGCGGGCAAGGTGGCGAGGCCGAGGCGCTCAAGCCGGGCTTCAAACGCCATGGCCCATTCCAGGAACAGGGCGCTGTCCTCGCTGAACTGAAATTGCTGACGCAGGCTGCCGTGACGCCAGTCCATGTCCCAGAGCCGGAGATTTCGATAGGCCTCCGCCGCCAGTTCCGCCGCTGCAGCGGGCCGCAGCAGGGCGATGTGCCCGGAGCCCTGCACGCACTCCAGCCACAGGGCGCGCTCCTGTTGGGGGCTGATCAGTGCGGGCAATTCGTCGCCGGCGAGGGATCGCTGGCGGTAGCAGTCCTGCCACCAGTGATCGAGTGACATCACGCAGGGCGTCTGCCACGCGTTGTGGCCCTGCGCCGCGAGCCAACGACCCCAGCTCCGGCGGATAAGCCGGGCGAGGCGCAGGTTCGGTGTGAGTACGGGCACCGAGTCCGAGAGCGGCTCGACCAGTGGTTCTACCGGGTAGAAGTCGTAGTTGGAAAGCTTGTTGGGTTCCACGGGCGCCCTGCTGTGCCCCGGTATTCTAACCTGCGGGTTTTCTATAGAATAGCGCCGCCTTTTTATGCCGACCGCCGGGCCGGCAGGGCCTAACGGGTAAGGGTATGAGCCAGGTAAAAGTAGACAACGTCAACGTCGAGGCCTACGAGGTCCTCACGACTCCGGATGCGCTGAAACGAGAACTGCCGCTCTCAGAGCGCGCCTCCGATATGCTTGCCGATAGCCGGCAGGTGATCCGTGACATTCTCGACCGCAAGGATCATCGCATGTTCATCGTCGTGGGCCCATGCTCCATCCACGACGTGGATGCCGCCATGGATTATGCCAATCGACTCAGGCAACTGGCGGAGGAAGTCGCTGACACCCTCTACCTGGTCATGCGCGTCTACTTCGAGAAACCGCGCACGACGGTAGGCTGGAAGGGACTCATCAACGACCCGTATATGAACGACTCCTTCAAGATTGAAGAAGGCCTGCACATTGGTCGCAAGCTGATGCTGGATATCCTTGAACTGGGCTTGCCGACATCCACCGAAGCCCTGGACCCAATTTCACCGCAGTACCTGGCCGACTGCATCAGCTGGTCTGCCATTGGCGCGCGGACAACGGAATCCCAGACCCACCGGGAAATGGCCAGCGGCCTGTCATCGGCGGTGGGTTTCAAGAACGGCACTGACGGCGGCCTGCAGGTGGCGATCAACGCGCTCAAGTCCGTCTCCAAGCCACACCGCTTCCTCGGCATCAATCCGGCCGGCGAGGTTGCCGTGATCAAGACTACCGGTAACGCCTACGGCCATGTGGTCCTGCGCGGCGGCAGCGGCGGACCCAACTACGACTCGGTGCACGTCAAGCTGTGTGAGGACGAACTTGAGAGTGCCGGTGTTACTCCGAGCATCATGGTGGATTGTTCGCACGCCAATTCCAACAAGCAGCCCGAGTTGCAGCCGCTGGTGATGGACAACGTGTCCAACCAGGTGTTGGAGGGCAACCGCTCCATCGTCGGCCTGATGGTGGAAAGCAATATCGGCGCCGGCAACCAGCCCATACCCGACGACCTCTCAGACCTCCGCTACGGCGTATCCGTCACCGACGGCTGCATAGACTGGCCCACCACGGAAACCGCCATCCGGGATATGCGCGACAAACTCAAGGACGTCCTCCCCGCCCGCCAGGCATAACCTGCACGACCGCCCCAAAAACCCATCTGGGGCGCCAACAGCTGGATAAATGCTATGGGTCCAGGAAAGCTGTCACCGACGCCCGGGCCTGAGCAAAAGATTCTGGCTACGACGGAGATGTAGCGCCTGGAAAGGTCCCTAACGCGCTAATGGCGAGCGGTCTTATTGAGTGTCCCGGACGCCGGGGCAAGGGATTCTGGCTACGCCGGAAACGTAGCGCCTCGAACCTCGCATGAGGCGTCACGCCTCAGAGGTTCTGGCTACTGCAGAGAGGTAGCGCCTCGAAAGGTCTCTGAGGCGCCAACGGCGAGCGGTCTTATCAATAATAAGCGTTGGAGCGATCAGAATGATCGGTAATGTCCCGAACGCCAGCGAGTTGAGGTAGCTGCTCCAGCAGGGTTTTCTCGACACCGCCTTTCAGCGTGGCGTCGACCATCCCACAGCCCTGGCATCCGCCACCGAACTGCAGTACGGCGAAGTTATCCTCGGTCACCTCGATCAGCGAAACCTCACCACCGTGGGCGGCCAGCGCCGGGTTTACCTCGTTGTAAAGGAGGTAGTTGATACGGTCTTCGATGGGGCTGTCATCATCCACCCGGGGCATCTTCGAGTTGGGGGCCTTGATGGTGAGCTGGCCACCCATGCGGTCCTTGGCATAGTCCACCAGTGCATCTTCCAGGTAAGGCAGGCTGCGACCTTCAAACCAGGCACTGAACTTGTCGAAGGCCTTCTCTTCATCATCCGGCTGTACGTCGCCTTCGCGACAATAAGCGATGCAGGTTTCAGCACGTGGGGTGCCGGGCTGGTTGATGAATACACGCACACCCAGAGCATCTTCCTGCTTGGAGAGCAGTTCGGCGAGGTATTCCTGGGCAGATTCAGTAATGGTGACCATATACCGCAGTCCTTTGTGCTGACAGCACGAGAAATCAAGTTAACCTAGTAAATCACTCGGGTATTATAGACAGACGACCGCTCGAATTCGAGGCTTTTAGGCAACTATCTATATCAAAATATTTTGATATAGCTTTGGCCCTCTGCTAGACTGCGCGCCTTCCGCATACCACATGGATATACCGCTGTGAGCAGCACCCTTCAAGACGCCCTCTCCCGCCGCATTCTCATTATCGACGGCGCCATGGGAACCATGATCCAGGAGCGTGGGCTGCAGGAGGCCGACTATCGCGGCGAACGCTTCGCGGACCACCCGTCGGACCTCAAGGGCAATAACGATCTTCTCTGCCTCACTCAGCCGGACATCATCAGGGATATTCATACCGCCTACCTGGACGCTGGCGCCGACATAATTGAGACCAACAGTTTCAATAGCACCGCGGTTGCCCAGGATGACTACAATCTCGGCGCTATCGTCGAAGACCTCAATTTGGCGGCGGCCCGTGTTGCGCGGGAAGCTGCCGACGCAGCTACTGCAAAAAACCCCGACAAACCACGGTTTGTGGCCGGTGTACTGGGCCCGACACCACGCACCGCCTCCATTTCACCGGACGTGAACGACCCCGGTGCACGTAACATCAGCTACGGCGAATTGGTCAAAGACTACTCGGTAGCCACCAGGGCACTGATTAAAGGCGGGGTTGATATCCTGCTGGTGGAAACGATTTTTGACACGCTTAATGCCAAAGCCGCGGTATTTGCCATCAAGTCGGTATTTGCTGAACTCGGGCAAGAGCTGCCTGTCATGATCTCCGTCACCTACCCGGATATGAGTGGGCGCAACCTGTCTGGACAGAACCCCGAAGCGTTCTGGAATGCCATCGCGCACGCGAAACCGCTTATTGTCGGCACCAACTGCGGCCGGCGTTTTAGCGAAGTGAGGCCGTTTGCGGAGGAACTCGCGAACGCGGCCGACTGTTATTTCAGCGGTCACTTCAACGCCGGACTTCCCAACGCCTTCGGAGAGTACGATGAAACTCCCGAGGACCTGGCGGCGGAGCTCAGGGAGTTTGCCGAGCGTGGTTTCCTCAATCTGGTCGGCGGATGCTGCGGAACGGGGCCTGACCATATCCGCGCCATCGCAGAGGCTGTGGCGGACGTTGCGCCGCGCACACCTCCCCAGCCAGAGCTCTCCTGCCGGCTGAGTGGCCTGGAGCCGTTCAACATCAAGTCCGACTCACTGTTCGTCAATGTGGGCGAACGCTGCAACGTCACGGGTTCAGCCCGCTTCAAGCGGCTTATTCTCGAAGAAGACTACGACACGGCCCTGGACGTGGCCCGGCACCAGGTGGAGAACGGTGCCCAGGTCATCGATATCAACATGGACGAAGGCATGTTGGATGCCGAGAACGCCATGGTCACCTTCCTTAACCTGGTGGCGTCAGAGCCTGATATTTCCCGCGTACCCATTATGGTCGACTCCTCCAAGTGGGAAGTGATTGAAGCGGGCCTGCGCTGCATCCAGGGCAAACCCGTGGTGAACTCCATTTCCCTCAAGGAGGGTGAGGCAGACTTCATTGAGAAGGCCGAGCTGTGTCTGCGCTATGGCGCGGCAGTCGTGGTCATGGCATTCGATGAAGAGGGGCAGGCGGACAGCCTCGAGCGCAAGGCCGAAATCTGCAAGCGCTCTTACGACATATTGGTGGACCAGGTCGGGTTTCCGCCCCAGGACATTATTTTCGACCCCAATATTTTTGCCATTGCCACCGGCATCGAAGAGCACAACAACTACGCAGTGGATTTCATTGAGGCCACGCAGTACATCCGTGAGCAGCTGCCCGGCGCCATGGTGTCCGGCGGCGTGAGCAACGTGTCCTTCTCATTCCGTGGCAATAACCCGGTGCGCGAGGCCATCCACTCGGTGTTCCTCTATCACGCGATTCGCGCCGGCCTCAGTATGGGCATCGTCAACGCCGGCCAGCTGGCGGTCTACGATGACCTGCCCGAGGACCTGCGAGAAGCTGTCGAAGACGTGGTGCTCAACCGCCGGGAAGACTCTACCGAGCGCCTGCTGGAGCTGGCGGAGCGCTACCGTGACAGCGGTGGTCAACAGGCACGCGAGGAAGACCTGAGCTGGCGCGAGGCACCGGTGGCCAAGCGCCTGGAATACGCCCTGGTGAAGGGCATCAACAGCTATATCGAGGAAGATGCCGAGGAGGCGCGCCAGTCATCCGACAGGCCGATCCAGGTGATCGAGGGGCCGTTGATGGACGGCATGAACGTGGTCGGCGACCTGTTCGGCGAAGGCAAGATGTTCCTGCCGCAGGTGGTGAAGAGCGCGCGCGTCATGAAACAGGCCGTGGCTTACCTGCAGCCGTACATCGAGGCTGAAAAGTCCGAGGACAGCAAGAGCAACGGCAAGATCCTCATGGCCACGGTGAAGGGCGACGTGCACGATATCGGCAAGAATATTGTCGGCGTGGTGCTGCAATGTAACAACTTCGAGGTCATCGACATGGGTGTCATGGTGCCCTGCGAGGACATTCTGCGGGTGGCCAATGACGAGCAGGTCGACATTATCGGCCTGAGCGGGCTGATCACCCCGTCCCTCGACGAGATGGTGCACGTGGCCAGCGAAATGCAGCGCAACGGGTTTTCCGTACCGCTGATGATCGGTGGTGCCACGACCTCCAAGGCGCATACCGCAGTCAAGATCGAGCCCAGCTACCAGAACGATCTCACGGTGTATGTGCCGGATGCCTCGCGCAGTGTGTCTGTGGCCACCCAACTGGTGAGCGACTCCAAGGCGGACTTCGTCGGCGAGCGCCGTGACGAGTACACGCAGGTGCGCGAGCGCATGGCCAATCGCAGGCCCAAGGCCGAGCGCCTTGCTTTCGCCGAGGCACAGGCGCAGGCGTTTGCACCCTCCTGGGATGGCTACCAGCCCCCGGTACCCGCTTTCACCGGTGTACGTAGCCTGGATGACTACCCCCTGGAAGCGCTGGTCGATACCATCGACTGGACGCCCTTTTTCATCACCTGGGAACTGGCAGGGAAATACCCTGCCATTCTTGAAGACGAGGTGGTCGGCGAAACTGCTAGCCAGCTATTTGCCGATGCGCAGGCCATGCTCAAGCAGATCATCGAGGAGAAGTGGCTGACCGCTCGGGCGGCCTTCGGGTTCTGGCCGGCCAGCAAGGTGGGCAGCGACGATATCGCCGTCTATGCGGACCCTGAGCGAAAGGAGCGCCTGGCGACCCTGCACCACCTGCGCCAGCAGACCAAAATGGTGAACGGCAAGCCCAACCTGAGCCTGGCGGATTACGTGGCGCCCGAGGGTTGCGGTGTGGAGGACTATGTCGGTGGCTTCGTCGTGACCACGGGGATTGGCCTGGACGCAAAGGTGGCTGAATTCGATGCCGCCCATGACGACTACAACAGCATTCTCCTGAAAGCGCTGGCCGACCGCCTGGCGGAAGCCTTTGCCGAACACCTGCACTTGCGGGTGCGCAGGGAGTACTGGGGTTACGCGGAACAGGAGGCCCTCAGCAACGAGGAACTGATCAGGGAAAAGTACCGCGGTATCCGCCCGGCACCGGGCTATCCTGCCTGTCCCGACCACACCGAGAAAGAAACACTGTTCCGCTTGTTGGACGCCACGTCGAACACGGGCGTTGAACTCACGGAGCACTTCGCCATGACGCCGACGGCCTCGGTGAGCGGCTTCTATTTCTCACACCCGGATGCCCGTTATTTTGCTGTCGGTCAGATTGCCAGGGACCAGGTGGAAGACCTGGCGCGACGCAAGCAGGTGGCGGTGGAAGACGTGGAGCGCTGGCTGCGCCCGAACCTGGACTACATGTAGGATCAGTTATTGCTATGAACGATGCAGACCAGGAACAGCAGCCGGAATCAGGCAAGCGCCTGAACCCGTTTCAGGTTGTCGGTAGCGTATTGGCAGCGGCCTTCGGGGTGCAGAGCAGCCGCAACCGCGAACGCGATTTCGCGCAGGGCAGTTTTGGCCCGTTTATCGCGGCCGGCATCCTGTTCACGGTGCTGTTTGTCGGGGCACTGTACCTGATCGTCACGACAGTGCTTAGCGGACGGTAGGACGGTAGGACGGTAGAGAGAGGGAGCACCTCAAGGGCCACCGCCCTGCTCCCTCAGGGACTCGTCAGGAAGGCATCCCGGACAGCCAGTACACCACGGCGACAATGATGATCGTTACGATGGCGGTAGTGGCGATCGCGTCGGCGCGCGAATCTCCGGAATCTCTCTGGTCGGTCATGGTATCCCCCGTGTCTTGAACAAGCTGAACGGGCGCGGATTATAACAGCAGATTTCAGGAATCCACATAAGCTTATGAACATTCGTGCGTTCAGCGCACTGACGATTTTTGCTATGGTAGCGCGTCCATGAAATCGGTATTGCCATGTACGTTTACGACGAAATAGACCAGCGCATCATCGATGAGCGCGTCGCCCAGTACCGGGACCAGACGCAGCGCTACCTGGCCGGTGAAATCTCTGATGCGGAGTTCCTGCCTTTGAGGCTGCAGAACGGGCTGTACGTTCAGCGCCTGGCTCCCATGCTCCGCATCGCCATACCCTACGGCATGCTCTCTACCCGCCAGCTGCGCAAACTGGCGCAGATTTCCCGCGACTACGACAAGGGCTACGGCCACGTCTCCACGCGCCAGAACATGCAGCTCAACTGGCCACGGCTGGAGGACGTGCCCGATATCCTCGCCGAACTCGCCAGCGTGGAAATGCACGCCGTACAGACCAGCGGAAACTGTATTCGCAATACCACCACCGATCAGTACGCGGGCGTCGCGCCGGACGAGCTGGAGGATCCCCGGCCCTGGTGCGAAATCATTCGCCAGTGGAGCACCTTCCACCCGGAATTTGCCTTCCTGCCAAGGAAATTCAAGATTGCGGTATGCGCCAGCGAAACTGACCGTGCCGCAATCCATGCCCACGATATTGGGCTGGAACTGGTGCCCAATGCGTCGGGCGAGCTGGGCTTCAAGGTGCTGGCCGGCGGCGGCCTGGGGCGCACCCCGGTCATTGGCCAGGTGATTTGTGAATGGCTGGAGAAAAAGCACCTGCTGAGCTACCTGGAGTCCATCCTGCGGGTCTACAACCAGCTCGGCCGCCGCGACAACAAGTACAAGGCCCGCATCAAGATCCTGGTAAAAGCCATGGGTGTGGATGCCTTCCGGGAGCGCGTGGAGCAGGAGTGGGCATCGCTGAAGGATGGCCCGACAACCCTGACGGACGCGGAAATTGAACGCGCGAAGAGCTACTTCACGCAGCCGGACTACCAGGCACTGCCCGCGGATGCCGACAACCCGACCTTGCAGGGCCAGCTGGCCGACAACGCGGCCTTTGCCCGCTGGTACCAGCACAACACCCTGCCTCACCGGGTCGACGGCTATCGCATCGTCAACATTTCCCTGAAAGCCACCGGTTACGCACCGGGCGACGTCAGCGACTCCCAGATGGAGGCCATCGCGGACCTCGCGGATGCGCATTCCTTCGGCGAGGTGCGTACCACCCACCAGCAGAACCTGGTACTGGCCGACGTGGCATCCGACGCGCTCTTCAGCGTGTGGGAGTCTCTCTCAGCCCTGGGGCTGGCAACGCCCAATATTGGCCACATCACCGATATCATCTGCTGCCCTGGCGGCGACTACTGCTCGCTGGCCAATGCCAAGTCCATTCCGGTGGCCGAGGCGATACAGGAGCGTTTCGACAATCTCGACTACCTCTATGACCTGGGGCCCATTGATCTCAATATCTCCGGCTGCATGAACGCCTGCGGTCACCATCATATCGGCCATATCGGCATTCTCGGCGTCGACAAGAAAGGCGCCGAGTTTTACCAGGTCAGCCTCGGCGGCCACCAGGGCAAGGATGCCTCACTGGGCAAAATCCTGGGCCCGTCCTTCGAGCAGGAGGCCATGCCGGGCGTTATCGAAAAACTGCTGGAAGCCTACGTGGAACTGCGCACCGACGAAGAGCGTTTCCTGGACACCTATCGCCGTGTGGGTATCGACCCCTTCAAGGAGCGCGTGTATGCCCAGGATCATTAAGGACGGCGCTGTCGTTGAGGACAGCTGGGAAGGTCGCGTGCTCGACCTGGAGAGCTATAACGCAGCGGTTGCCGCCGGCGATGCCCCGGCCGCCGACCTGGCTGTTCAGCTGGAACCTGGCGAAGAGCCCTCGGCTATCGAGGGTGAGCTTGCCGCTATTCCCATGGTAGCCATCCATTTTCCTGTGTTCACCGATGGGCGCGGGTTCTCCTACGCACGGGAGCTGCGCCAGCACGGCTATACCGGCGAAATCCGGGCGGTCGGCAGCTTTATCCGTGACCAACTCGCCTACCTGGCGCGCTGTGGCGTCAATGCCTACGCCTTTGATGGTGATATCGACCTCGACGCCGCACTGGCCAGTCTCCATGGCTTCAGCGATCACTACCAGGCCGACGTCCTGCAGAGAGAGCCCCTGTTCCGCCGCCGCTGACGTTATACTCGCAGCATGGACGTCAGTGCGGTCACATTCTCATTTTTCCTGATCTTTACCGGCGCCGCCGTGCTGGCGTCGATAGCCCTCTACACGCGCCAGCCGCTGATTATTGCCTACATTGTCCTGGGTGCGGCCATGGGCCCAAATGGGCTCTCCCTGGTCACAGACGTTCGCCTGCTGGCTGACATTGCCCATGTGGGGATTATTTTCCTCCTGTTCCTGTTGGGCCTGGACATGCAGCCCCAGGCCCTGTGGCAGACGCTGCGTAAATCGACCGTGGTCGCCGTGGTGTCCTCTGCCCTGTTCCTGCTGATGGGCTACTGCGTGGCCCTGCTCTTCGGTTACAGCCAGTTCGACGCGCTGGTGGTGGGTGCAGCGATGATGTTCTCCTCCACCATCATCGGCATCAAACTGCTGCCGACCACGGTGTTGCACCATCGCCATATCGGCGAGCTGATGATCGGCCTGTTACTGCTGCAGGACCTGCTGGCCATCATCGTGCTGATGATGTTGCTGGGGGCCGCCAATCCCGAACGGGGCGATATGTCTGCGCTGTCCGTGCTGGTCTCCTTCCTGAGCCTGCCGCTGTTGCTGGGCGGGGCCTTCCTCGTCGTGCGCTACCTGCTGCTGCCGCTGATCAGCCGCTTCGACCGCTTCCACGAGTACATCTTTCTGCTGGCGATTGGCTGGTGCCTCGGCGTGGCTGAAGCCGCCGCAGCGCTTGGCCTGTCAGAGGAAATTGGCGCCTTTATCGCCGGCATCACTATCGCTACCAGCCCGATCTCCCAGTACATCGCCGTCAATCTCAAGCCACTGCGGGATTTCTTCCTGGTGCTGTTCTTCTTCTCGGTGGGTGCCCGCTTCGACGTGAACCTGCTGGGTAGCGTGCTCCTGCCCGCGGCAGTGCTGGCGCTGCTGGTACTGGGCCTGAAGCCGGTTATCTATCGTTTCCTGTTGAAGGGTGTCAGCGAAAAACGCACCCTGGCCTGGGACCTGGGCTTTCGTCTGGGGCAGGCCAGCGAGTTCTCGCTATTGATTGCCTACGTGGCCACTGCAGGTGCCCTCATCAGCAGCCAGGCCTCACTGCTGATCCAGGCAACAACCATCCTCACCTTTGTGGTATCCAGCTATATCGTGGTGCTGAACTACCCCACCCCGATCGCCATTTCCGACCACCTGCGCCGGGATTAGGACTGCCCCAGGGCTTTACTGCCCCAGATATACACGTAGTGGATGCCGCTGAGGGCGGTTACAGACGCCACAATCAGCAACAGGGCGAACACGTGCGGGGACTGCAGCGCCGGGTAGACCTGGCCGGCAAGCACCACCAGCGCGAACAGTATCTGCAGGAATGTGCTGAACTTGCCCAGCCCGGTCGGCGCCATTTCGTAGCGTCCGTACAGGGCGTGAAAGGCTAATGCGCCCAGCACAATAACCACATCGCGGCCGATGACCAGCAAGGCGAGCCACCAGGGGATGAGTCCCACGACCGCCATGGAAGGATAGGCACCGCTCAACATGACCTTGTCGGCCAGCGGATCGACGACGGCGCCGTAGCGGGAAGTCGCATGGAGGATGCGCGCCAGCCAGCCGTCGACACCGTCACTCAGTCCGGCCGCCAGTGCGATCCAGAGCACGGCCTCGTAATCACCCTGCAGGATCATCCAGCACAAAGGTATCGCCAGCAGCAGCCTGAGTGTGGTCAGCGTATTGGGAATCTGGCGCACCAGTGAGTCCATGCCGCGGGTCATGAAGGGCACTCTTGTCCAGGAAGTCGACCCAGTCTAACGATGAACCGGGCTTGAATCGAATCTGTCCAGGCAGCTTGCGATCCGATTGACACGATTCAACGTGATTGTGCGTATACGGTCCGAGCAAACCAGGAGTCAATATGTCTGCAAATCAACAACACAAGGCACCCACAGCGAGCCAGGGATTGCCGACAGGCCGCGTCATGACGCGCGTCATTTTCGCCGGGGCGCTATTCGCTGGCATGATTATCAAGGCGAGCCACGATACCCCCCAACTTGCTACTACCGGCTATGCACCCGACAAGGTCTTTCTTGACCTGCGCTCGGCGACACCGCCACGTGCAGCGCCTGGCAGAAAACCTTTGTGCCCGCGGCCAGGCAGTCCGAACAGCGCGTACTGAAAAACCTGGCGACCCTGGAAAGCCAGTGGCAGGAGCGCGGCATCAAGGTGTCCGTTGCTGCCGCCGGCTCAGTGCCCACGGCGACCCGGTTCGCAGAGCAGGTCGACCGGTGGCTGAGAACGGAGAGCCTTGCTGCCGAGGCAGGAGATAACAGCACCAGCGCGATTCCCGCGTCAACGCGGGGATTGGTCATCCGCTGCCATGAGTTCCAGCGGGCTGCAGCCAGGGAGCTGCTCCTCGCCCTGTCACCGCTGGTGCGAGGCAGCATGGCAATCGAGTATTCGCAGCAGGTGGCGCCGGGCACTATCGCGATTCGCATCGAGGGCACCCCGGAATTTGACGCCAAAGGTATCGCCTACTTCCCGGTGAATCAGGCGGGCGTTTGACGCCCTGCCAGCCTGTTTGCGGTTGGCAAAAAAAAGGGCCGGATGCCGGCCCTTTTTCGTTCTTCAGCTGGTCAGGCTCACTACAGCGAGGAGTCCAGCTCCGGCACTGCGGTGAACAGGTCCGCCACCAGGCCATAGTCTGCCACCTGGAAAATCGGCGCGTCTTCGTCCTTGTTGATGGCTACGATGACCTTGGAGTCCTTCATGCCCGCCAGGTGCTGAATGGCACCAGAGATGCCTACCGCGATGTACAGGTCAGGGGCAACGATCTTACCGGTCTGGCCAACCTGCATATCGTTGGGTACAAAACCGGCGTCTACAGCCGCGCGGGAAGCGCCGACGGCTGCGCCCAGCTTGTCTGCCACAGACTCCAGCATGGCGAAGTTCTCACCGTTCTGCATGCCGCGGCCGCCGGAGATAACAATGCTGGCGGAGGTGAGCTCGGGGCGATCGGACACCGCCATTTCTTCGCCGACAAAGGAAGAAATACCAGCGTCATGCACGGTGTCCACGGCTTCCACGCTGGCGCTACCGCCTTCGGCGGCAACGGCGTCAAACGCGGTGGTACGCACGGTAATCACTTTCTTGGCGTCCGCAGACTGCACGGTGGCAATCACGTTGCCGGCATAAATCGGCCGCTTGAAGGTGTCGGCAGACTCAACCGAGATGATGTCGGAGATCTGACCCACATCCAGCAGTGCCGCCACGCGGGGCATGATGTTTTTACCGCTGGTGGTCGCCGGGGCCACGACATTGTCGTAATTGGCACCCAGATCAGCCACCAGCAGGCTGACGTTCTCCGCCAGCTGGTGAGCGTAGGCAGCGTTGTCGGCGCACAGCACCTTGCCAACACCGGCGACACTGGCCGCCGCGTCAGCGGCTGCACCACAGCCTTCACCGGCCACCAGGATGTCCACGTCTGCACCCAGGGCCTGGGCGGCGGCAACTGCGTTCAGGGTTGCCGGCTTGAGGGTGGCGTTGTCGTGTTCTGCAAGTACCAGCGTGCTCATGAGATCACCTTCGCTTCATTCTTCAGTTTGTCGACCAGTTGCTCGACGCTCTCCACCATGATGCCGGCCTGGCGCTCGGCCGGCGGCTCAACCTTGAGGGTCGTCAGGTGGGCTTTCACTTCAACACCGAGGTCAGCCGGGCTGTGCACGTCCAGCGGCTTCTTCTTGGCCTTCATGATGTTGGGGAGCGACGCATAGCGCGGCTCGTTGAGGCGCAGGTCAGTGGTGACAATGGCAGGCAGGTTCAGCGATACCGTCTGCAGGCCGCCATCGACCTCGCGGGTGACGTTGACCTTTTCGCCGTCGATGGCCACTTCAGAGGCGAAGGTGCCCTGGGCCATGTTGGTCAGCGCGCCCAGCATCTGGCCGGTCTGGTTGTTGTCGCCGTCGATGGACTGCTTGCCCAGGATGACCAGTTGGGGCTGTTCTTTCTCGATCACACCCTTGAGTAGCTTGGCCACGACCAGGGGCTCAACGGCTCCCTCGGTCTCAACCTGGATGCCGCGGTCTGCACCCAGCGCCAACGCCGTGCGAATCTGCTCCTGGCAGGACTTGTCGCCGACAGAGACGGCAACGACTTCGGTGGCCGTGCCCGCTTCCTTGAGGCGAACCGCTTCTTCAACAGCAATTTCGCAGAACGGGTTGATGGCCATTTTGACGTTGTTCAGGTCGACGTCGGACCCGTCAGCCTTCGCACGCACCTTGACGTTGTAGTCAACCACGCGCTTTACAGCTACAAGAACCTTCATGGATTCTCCACAGATCAGGGGTGAATTAATGGGTGGGTCGGTGTATCGGGCGGGTATCATGCCCACATCCCCAACCTAGGTCAAGGGCATAAAATGACCCGGGAATTGACCGCAGAGCGCAGTGAGATTTCCCGCGTATCTGTTTGATTTATATGCGGTATCTTGGTCATTTATAGAGATTTGTGCGGGAAAACACTATACTCCCTGTCCTTCATTTGACCGACACAAAACGAGGTAGCTTCCGTGGAACGCGAATCGATGGAATTTGACGTGGTAATCGTTGGCGCAGGCCCTGCCGGTCTGTCCGCTGCCTGTCGTATCATGCAGCTCGCCGCGGAGAAGTCACAGGAAATCACGGTTTGCGTGGTGGAAAAAGGCTCTGAAGTCGGGGCTCATATCCTGTCCGGTGCCGTGGTTGAACCGCGCGCCATGGATGAACTGTTCCCGGACTGGAAAGACCAGGGCGCGCCGCTGAGTACAGCGGTGACCGGTGACAAGTTCTTCTTCTACACCAGCGAAAGCGGCGCTATCAAGCTGCCGAACTTCCTTATCCCCAAGCCCACTCACAACGAAGGCAACTACATTGCCTCCATGGGCAATGTCTGCCGCTGGCTGGCGGAACAGGCCGAAGGCCTGGGCGTGGAAGTGTACCCGGGCTTTGCCGCGGCGGAGGTACTGTTCCACGAGGACGGTCGCGTCAAAGGCATCGCCACCGGCGACATGGGTATCAGTGCCGAAGGCGAACAGAAGGACAGCTACATGCCCGGCATGGAGCTGCACGCCAAATACACCCTGTTCGCCGAGGGTTGCCGTGGCCATCTCGGCAAGCAGCTCATCAAGCACTTCGAACTGGACAAGGACGCGGACCCGCAGCACTACGGCATCGGTATCAAGGAAATCTGGGAGATTCCCGCCGAGCAGCATGAGGAGGGACTGGTTGTCCACGGCCTTGGCTGGCCCCTGAAGGAGACCGGCTCCAGCGGCGGCGCTTTCCTGTACCACGCCGAGAACAACCAGGTTTATGTGGGCCTGATCACCGACCTCAATTATTCCAATCCTCACGTCAGCCCCTACGACGAGTTCCAACGCTGGAAGCATCACCCGGAAACCAGCAAGTACCTGAAAGGTGGCAACCGCATCGCCTACGGTGCCAGGGCCATCGCCAAGGGCGGCCTGAATTCCCTTCCGAAAATGCATTTCCCCGGCGGTCTGCTGATTGGCTGCGATGCCGGCACGCTCAACTCGGTCAAGATCAAGGGCAACCACACGGCAATGAAGAGTGGCATGGTGGCGGCGGAAACGGTGGTGGCGGCACTCGCACAGGGTGACGCGGCACCGGCTGACCTCGAGAACTTCGCCGACAACTTCAAGGCCTCATGGGCCTGGCAGGAGCTGTATACCACCCGCAACTTCTCCGGTTTCATGCACAAGTTCGGGACCTTCCTGGGTGCCGGCCTGGTGTGGCTGGACCAAAACATCTTTGGCGGCAAGATGCCGTTTACGCTGCGCGACAGCACGCCGGATTACGCGACCATGAAGCCGGCTGCAGAGTGCAAGGCCCCGGTCTATCCAAAGCCGGACAACGAGCTGAGCTTCGACAAGCTCTCCTCCGTGTTCCTTTCCAACACCAACCATGAGGAAGACCAGCCCTGCCACCTGACCCTCGCGGATGCCAGCGTTCCAATCCAGGTAAACCTGCCGAAATTCGACGAGCCGGCGCAGCGCTACTGTCCGGCGGGTGTTTACGAAGTGGTCGAGGATGGCGGCAGCCCACGCTTCCAGATCAATGGGCAGAACTGTGTGCACTGCAAGACCTGTGATATCAAGGACCCGTCACAGAACATCAACTGGGTGACGCCGGAAGGCCTGGGCGGTCCCAACTACCCGAATATGTAATCCGGGCCCGGTCGAGCCGCACAGGCGCAGGCCGGGCTAGGCGTCAGCGATGGGAAAGAACAGCCCGTCGCTCTCGACGCCGGTGCAGCCATCCCTGTGTTCAGCGGCTTCGACCAGGCGATACCAGGCCGCACGACTGAAGCCGGCAGACAAACCGTGGTCCAGGCCGACGGCCGGTATGCTGCCCTCCTCCTCACTGCCCGTCTCCGGCAGGAACAAGGGGTAGTCGCGACCCAGCAGGTAGCGTTGGCCCGTGTTGGTGATCACAGTGATAAAGCGCCCGGTGTCACCGGATTCCCCGGCATCAAAATCCACCACCTGCAGGGGCAGGTCTTCAACCTGTATGCGCCATTTTTCTACCGGCGTGACGAGGTAGTATTCACCGTCCGCTTCGCGCCGGAGGATGCTGGCGAACAGCCGCACCAGGCTGGCGCGGCGAATCGGCTCTCCCTCATGCCACCAGCTGCCATCGCGCCGGATAAGAATGTCGATATCCCCGGACAGCTCCGGGTGCCAGAGGTGTAGCGGCGGGCTGCCAGGATTTTTGCGCTCGGCGTTTTCGCCGCCGAGTTGCTCACTGATCCGCTCGAGCGGCTCGTCCGACATCGCGCTGTTCTACGCTACCACCGGCTTACGCTACAGGCGCTGGCACTAGGGCGCGCAGAGCTCGCCTTCACCGATAACGCGCACATTGATGATGCCCTCAACTGCCCGCATCTTCTCGAGGGCGTCTTCGCTGGGCATGCACTCTACATCGATGAGGTTATAGGCGACATCGCCGCGGCTCTTGTTCAACATGTCGATGATATTGATGTTCTCATCGGCGAGCAGCGATAGCAGCTTGCCCAACATGGTGGGCACGTTGTCATTGCTGATCGCCAGGCGCACACCTTCTGCGGGTTCCAGCTGGGTGGTAGGGAAATTTACGGAGTTGCGAATGTTGCCATGCTCGAGGAAATCCCGGACCTGGTCCGCGGCCATCATGGCGCAGTTTTCCTCCGCTTCATCGGTAGACGCACCGATATGCGGCATGAGAATCACGTCATCCCGCCCGATCAGCTTGGGTGCAGGGAAGTCGGTGATGTAGCGGCGCAGGGTGCCGTTGTCGAGGGCAGCCACTACGGCGTCACCGTCGACAATCTCCTGGCGGGCAAAATTCAACAGGCAGCTGCCCGGCTTCATTTGCGAGAGCAGCTCGGCATTAACCAGGCCGCGGGTGCTGTCCAGTACCGGCAGATGCAGGGATACGTAGTCCGAGTGGGCAAACAGGGATTGCAGCGCGTCCATCTTCTGCACCTGGCTGGACAGGCGCCAGGCTGCCTCAACCGAAAGTGCCGGATCATAGCCGCACACCTCCATGCCCAGGGTCAGCCCCATCTCCGCCACCATGGAGCCGATCGCGCCCAGGCCGACCACGCCGAGTGTCTTGCCGGTGATCTCACTGCCTTTGAACTGCTTCTTCTGCGCCTCCAGCACCCGATTGAGCTCGGCTTCATCGGCGATATCTGCAAGGCTACCCACGTAGGTGATGCCCTCCACAATGCCGCGCGACCCCAGCAGCAGAGCCGCCGCCACCAGTTCCTTGACCGCGTTGGCGTTGGCGCCCGGCGCATTGAAAACCGGTATGCCGCGGCGCGTGCAGTCGTCTACGGGAATGTTATTGGTACCCGCCCCGGCGCGACCAATACAGGCCACCGTATCGGCAATCTCCCCGGGCTGGAGCTTGTGGCTGCGCAACAGGATGGCATCGGGGTGAGAAAACTCACTGGCGAGTTCGTAGGATTCCCTCGGAAAGCGATCCAGGCCCTTTACCGAGATCTGGTTGAGTGTAAGTACCTTGTACACCGTGGTAAGCCTCTCCTGTCTGACTCTTGTCTTGCCGGCGCCGACTGCGCCTCGCTCGATCTTAACTGCGGGTGATATCCGCGCTGTCGCGGAGCTGCTGCTGGAAGTACTCGTCCGCCTGGCGGCCGTACTCGCCGATCAACTGCCGTTCAATCAAACCCTTCTGCCCTTCGCTGATAGCTTCAGCCACCCCGGGGATGACTTCCACCAGTTCGAAGAGTTCGATATCACCTTCCCCGTTCTGTACGTACTCGAACGTGGTCTGGCCCTCTTCCGGTGCCGGGAGCTGGAAGGCGCGTTGCAGCAGGCTTTCAGGAACTGCCGGGTTGGACCGCGTAGTCGCCAGCTCGACCTGCCACTCGTAGCCGCCGGCCTGGGCCAGGGATTCGATGCTGGCACCGTCTCGCGCTGCCTGCAGCAGCTCGGTGGCAGTGTTGCGAATCTGCTCACGCGCCATTTCATCTCGCAGCCCGGCGACGATGCCTGCACGCACAGATTCCAGCGGCTTGAGCTCGGGCAGGCTGTGCTTATCCACGCGCAGGACTACAAAATGTTCGGTATCAATCTCCACCACTTCGCTGTTGTACGCCTCGGTGAGGACGTCTTCACTGAAGGCCGCTGCGACCAGACGCGGATCGGCAAACAGGCCTTCGGATTGATCGCGGGTCACCGGCTCACTGCGCTCCACGGTCAGGCCCAGTTCTGCAGCGGGCTCTGCAAGGCTCTCGGCGTTGTAGGCCAGGTCCCGCAGTAGCTCGACCGTCTTGATAAGCTCTCGGCTGGCGTCCTCCGCCTGCAGCCGTTGCTCCAGTTCACCCCGGACTTCCTCGAAGCTCAGTGATTTGCCGTCTCGCAATTCGGTGAGCTTGATCAGGTGGAGGCCGGCGTCAGTTTCTACCGGGGCTGACACCTGGTTGAGCGACAGTTGTGCGATCGCCTCTTCCATGGCATCTGGAAACACACTGCCGTCGGTAAAACCCAGGTCGCCGCCTATGCTGGCGCTGCCGATGTCCTCTGAGAGCTCTGCGGCCACGCTGGCAAAGTCTTCGCTTGCCAGCTTTTCCTGTGCCGCGGCTACGCGTGCGAACACGTCCTGTTCGGGTTCGTCATCACCCGGGGTAATCAGGATGTGGGACACCCGGCGCTCTTCCGGCTGCTGGTAACTGGACTGCTCCACTTCGAATATCTCCCGCAGGCGGCTCTCCTCGACGGGTTTGAAGAAGTCCTCGCGGGTAAGCTCGATATAAGAGAGCGTCACGCTCTCCGCGGTCATGAAGCTGTCCTGGTTGTCCGCATACCAGGCTTCAATATCGGCGTCGGTCACCTCGGCGTCAGTACGGAATTGCTCCAGCGGCAGTACCATGTAACGGATATCACGCTGTTGCTGTTCAATCGCTGCAAGTCGCGCCACGTCCCGGCCGGTGGCGAACGTAGAACCAGCCAGCCCCAGTCGTAGCTGCGTGACCGTCAGGTCTTCACGCAGCGCCTGCTGGAAGCCGGCGGGGGTATAGCCCTGGTCGGCGACAATCTGGCGGAAACGGACCTGGTTGAACTGGCCGTCGATCTTGAACACTTCCATTTCACCGATGAAGTCCACCAGCAGTTGTTCGGGCACGGCGAGGCCGTAATCGCGCGCCGCCTGCATCATCAGGGATTTCTGAATCATGAACTCCAGGGCGGGCCCTGCCAGCAACTGATCATCCAACATGCTGGGGTCTATGTTGTCGCCCATGCTCATCAGCAGACGTCGCTTTTGCTGGTTTATCTGCATCTGTACATCGGTCGCACTGATCCTCTCTCCATTGACTTCAGCCATGTACTGGATCCCGCCGCCGGTGAGCAGCGAATCAATACCGGTGATTGCAAATGGTATGACCATCAGGACGATGATCACCGTGGCAACGGTGCCCTTGAGGTTGTTTCGTATGTTCTGAAGCATGGACTCGGGAATTGGGTCGTAGGGTGAGACGGATGCGGCGGGTCTGAGACCGCGGTGGCGTGATTATATTCCTGCCAGCGGAATTTTCATCTTGTTCCAAAAAAAAAGCGCACCCTGAAGTGCGCCCTTTTTCCTGAATGAGGTGCCGCTTTAACTGTTGACAGCGTCCTTGAGTGCCTTGCCGGCCTTGAAACCAGGCACTTTGGCAGCAGGAATCTGGATTTCAGCGCCAGTCTGCGGATTGCGGCCGGTTCGAGCGGCGCGTTCTTTGACAGCGAAGGTTCCGAAGCCCACCAAAGCAACGGAATCGCCCTTCTTCAATGCACCAGTAATCGAATCAACCACAGCATCCAGGGCACGTCCTGCTGCGGCCTTTGGAATGTCAGCTGAAGCCGCGATGGCATCAATAAGTTCTGTTTTGTTCACACTTATCCCCTTTCATCTTTTAATGCGTGGACTTGTTGTTATGGCTCAAATACTCGGGTATCCGAGCCTTGGAATCTAATATAGGTAAATCAACCCGGTCAACCCGGAGCATATCGCTTAATGGGTGTTAATGCGATTGTTTTCATCGGAATCTGTGGCCTCGGACGCTCCCATGGGATCGGCCAGATATTCCTCATCTGACAGGGGTTCCGGCATTTTTTCCAGCGCGATATCCAGCACCTCATCGATCCACTTGACCGCGTGAATATCGAGATCGGATTTGATGTTCTCGGGAATCTCCTTGAGGTCGCGCTCATTCTCCTTGGGGATAACCACCGTGGTTATACCGCCGCGATGGGCAGCCAGCAGTTTCTCCTTCAGGCCGCCGATTGGCAGCACCTCGCCGCGCAAGGTAATTTCTCCGGTCATGGCAACTTCCGACCGCACCGGGATCTCAGTCAGCACTGACACCAGCGCAGTGCACATGGCGATACCAGCGCTGGGGCCATCTTTTGGCGTGGCGCCTTCCGGTACGTGGATGTGCAGGTCGTGCTTGTCGTGATAGCTGGCCGGGATGCCGAGCAACTGGGAGCGCGAACGCACGACGGTAGTGGCAGCCTTGATGGATTCCTGCATCACGTCGCCCAGTGAACCGGTAGTGACCTGCCGGCCTTTACCGGCCACGGCGACTGCTTCGATACTGAGCAACTCGCCACCCACATTGGTCCAGGCCAGGCCCGTGACCTGGCCAACCTTGTTGTCGTCCTCGGCGCGGCCAAAGTTGAACTTGCGCACGCCGCACAGGTCCGTCAGCATCTCCGCCGTGATCGTCACCGGTGCTTCGTTTTCGCCCAGGCTGAAGCCTTTCACCATTTTCCGGCACACCTTGGCGATCTCGCGCTCAAGGGCGCGTACACCCGCTTCGCGCGTGTAATAGCGAATCATGTCCAGCAGTGCCTCAGGGGAGAATTCGAGCTCCTCGGGCTTGAGGCCGTTCTGCTTGACCTGTTTGGGTATCAGGTAGCGCTGGGCGATGTTGAGCTTTTCATCCTCGGTATATCCAGGAATCCGAATCACTTCCATACGATCGAGCAACGGCGCCGGGATATTCATGGTGTTGGATGTGCACACGAACATCACATCGGATAGGTCGTAATCGACCTCGAGATAGTGATCGTTGAAGGCATGGTTTTGCTCGGGATCCAGGACCTCCAGCATTGCCGAGGCGGGATCGCCGCGGTGATCCATGCCCATCTTGTCGATTTCATCCAGCAGGAACAGTGGGTTGCGCACACCCGCCTTGGACATTTTCTGCAGCAGCTTGCCGGGCATGGAACCGATATAGGTGCGGCGGTGCCCGCGAATTTCCGCTTCGTCGCGCACCCCTCCCAGGGCCATGCGTACAAATTTGCGATTGGTCGCACGCGCCATTGATTCACCGAGGGAAGTCTTGCCGACGCCGGGCGGGCCTACCAGGCAGAGCACCGGGCCCTTGATCTTGCGCACGCGTTTCTGCACTGCCAGGTACTCGAGGATGCGCTCTTTGACTTCATCGAGACCGTAGTGGTCCTGTTCGAGAATATCGCTGGCCCGTTTCAGATCGTGCTTGACCTTACTGCGCTTGGACCAGGGAACGCTCAGCATCCAGTCGATGTAGCTCCTGACCACCGATGCTTCGGCGGACATGGGCGACATCATCTTGAGCTTGTTGAGTTCAGCGGTCGTCTTTTCCTTGGCCTCCTCAGGCATCTTGGCTTCTTCTATCCGCGCCTGCAGTTCTTCGATCTCGTTGGGCTCTTCGTCCAGTTCACCGAGTTCCTTCTGGATCGCCTTCATCTGCTCGTTGAGGTAGTACTCGCGCTGGCTCTTCTCCATCTGCTTCTTGACGCGGCCGCGGATGCGTTTCTCCACCTGGAACAGGTCGATTTCCGCTTCCATCAGCCCCATCAGGTGTTCAAGCCGCTCACGGATACCGGAAATCTCCAGTATCGCCTGCTTCTGGTCGAGGTCCACGCTCATGTGCGCGGCGATGGTGTCGGCGAGGCGTCCCGGCTCGTCGATGCCGGACAGGGAAGTCAGCACTTCACTGGGCACTTTCTTGCTGAGATTGACGTATTTCTCGAACTGGGAGATCGTGGAGCGCACCAGCGCGTCAGCTTCTTCGCGCGGGATTTCGTCGCTCTCAATTTCGCGTACTTCGGCGACGGCGAAGCGTTCGCCGTCATCCACACTACCGATGGATGCGCGGTAGCCACCTTCCACAAGCACCTTGATAGTGCCGTCCGGCAATTTCAGGAGCTGCAGGATGCTGGATACCGTACCGACCTGGTAGACGTCATCCACGCCGGGGTTGTCTTCTGATGCGTTGCGCTGCGCTACCAGCAGAACCTGCTTGTCTGCTGCCATGGCATCCTCAAGGGCCTCGATGGACTTCTCGCGGCCCACGAACAGCGGCAGGACCATGTGGGGATAAACCACCACGTCCCGCAGCGGAAGCAGAGGCAGGCTAACAACACTTTCAGATCCCATTGGTTTCTCCCTGGCGCATCACGTTTTTGTGATGTGTGATATGGGGCTTGTGAACGGGTTTGCAAGGCTGGAGCCCCACAACCCGGCGGCCGGCCGACAGGGGCCGATACGGCTGGTTTAGCACGAGACGGATAAAGAGCGGCAGGGCGCTGAGCTCCGACCGGGTGGCAGGACGTACGTGCCCCGCTTATTCCTCGGGAGCCGCAGCCTTGGGCGGCTCGCTGTTCTGGTAGACAAGCAGCGGCTCCGAATCGCCCTTGATGACAGACTCATCGATCACGACCTTGCTGACATCATCCCTGGACGGGATGTTGTACATGCTGTCCAGCAGCACCGCTTCAAGTATGGAGCGCAGCCCACGAGCGCCTGTCTTGCGTTCCATTGCCCGCTCGGCAATCGCACGCAAGCCGTCGTCACGGAAGTCGACCTCCACGCCCTCCATTTCAAGCAGTTTGCTGTACTGCTTGGTCAGGGAGTTCTTGGGCTCGGTAAGAATTTGCACCAGCGCGTCGATGTCCAGCTCCTCGAGGGTCGCTATCACAGGCAGACGCCCGACGAATTCAGGAATCAAGCCGTACCGGACCAGGTCCTCCGGCTCGAGATCGCGAAGCACTTCACCCACGTTCTTGGAGTCGTCCTTGCTCTTCACTTCGGCCGCAAAGCCGATACCACCTTTCTCCGAGCGATCACGGATCACCTTGTCGAGGCCGGCAAAGGCGCCGCCGCAGATGAACAGGATGTTGGACGTATCGACCTGCAGGAACTCCTGTTGCGGATGCTTGCGGCCGCCCTGCGGGGGTACGGATGCCACGGTGCCCTCAATCAGCTTCAGCAGCGCCTGCTGCACGCCCTCCCCGGACACATCCCGGGTAATTGAAGGGTTATCTGATTTGCGGGAAATTTTGTCGATTTCATCGATATAGACAATACCCACCTGGGCTTTTTCCACATCGTAGTCGCACTTCTGCAGCAGCTTCTGGATGATGTTTTCCACGTCTTCACCGACGTAGCCAGCCTCGGTCAGGGTGGTGGCGTCAGCAATAGTGAAAGGCACATCCAGCAGCCGCGCCAAGGTCTCGGCCAGCAAGGTCTTGCCGCTACCCGTGGGGCCAACCAGGAGAATATTACTCTTGCCGAGTTCCACATCATCGGAACGCCCGTCGTCGTGACGCAGGCGCTTGTAGTGGTTATAGACCGCTACCGACAGCACCTTCTTGGCGCGTTGCTGGCCAATGACGTACTCATCGAGGATGGCCTTGATCTCCTGCGGCACCGGCAGGCGATCCTGGGAACTTTCACCGCCGGATTCCTGCACCTCCTCGCGGATGATGTCATTGCAGAGGTCGACGCATTCATCACAGATGAACACCGAAGGACCGGCAATCAGCTTGCGTACCTCGTGCTGGCTCTTGCCGCAGAACGAGCAGTAGAGCAGTTTGCCGCCGTCGTCCCCGGAATTCGTTGTCTCGTCAGTCATCTACTTACCTGATTCCCTGAAACCTTGCGCATGCTGCACTGTCAGCATGTGCTACGTGCACCCATGGACTGCTTTGCGCATCAGACGCTTGCCTGGTTACTTCTCAGACAGCAGGCGCCGGGCGACGTTCAAATCGGCCGCCCACTGGGTGCTCTTACCTTAAAGATGCTGATTTTCACAGCACAATGCAAGCCCCTGTTCCGATTCTGCGGAACGGCGCTGAAAGCCCAGCCCCACGCGGGCTGGGGGCTTACGGGGCACTAGCGAGGACGCGCCAGTTGATCAGTCTCAGGCGCCCTCTTCCGGCAGTGCCAGCCGTCGTCCGACCACTTCGTCAACCAGGCCGTATTCCTTGCTTTGCTCAGCGCTCATGAAACGGTCGCGTTCCGTGTCCGCCTGGATCGTCTCGATGGTCTGGCCCGTGTGCTCTGCCATCAGCTGGTTCAGACGCTCGCGCAGGATCAGTATTTCCCGCGCATGGATATCGATATCGGTGGCCTGGCCCTGAGCGCCGCCACTGGGCTGGTGGATCATGGTGCGAGCGTTGGGCAGGCAGAAGCGCTTGCCCTTGGCCCCACCGGCCAGCAGGAATGCGCCCATGCTGGCGGCCTGGCCTATGCAGGTAGTGCTCACGTCAGGCTTGATGAACTGCATGGTGTCGTAAATCGCCATCCCCGCGGTGACGACACCGCCGGGGCTGTTGATGTAAATGTTGATGTCCTTGTCCGGGTTCTCGGCTTCCAGGAACAGCAACTGGGCAACGATCAGGTTAGCCATGCCATCTTCGATGGGGCCAACGCAGAAAATCAGGCGCTCCTTGAGCAGGCGCGAGAAAATATCGTAAGAGCGTTCACCACGCGCGGTCTGCTCGACCACCATGGGAATCAGGCCCAGGTTCTGCACCTGCTGGCGATTGTGTCCGTCAAACTGTTGGCTCATACGCTCTGGCTCTCCTGTGCCTGGGCGAGTGCCTCCTGGTAGCTGCACTCTTTCTCGATAACGTTAGCGGAATCGAGGATGGCCTCGATCACCGCGTCTTCCAGTACCATGTTTTCTACGCCGGCAAGCTGCTCCTGGTTTGAGTAGTACCAGCTCACGACCTGCTCGGGCTCCTGGTAGGTCGCAGCGATCTCCTCGACCGCCGCACGCACCTTGTCTGCATCCGCCTTCAACTCGCGGCTGGCGACCATTTCATTCAGCACCAGGCTGAGTTTGACACGGCGCTCCGCCTGTTCGGTGAACATCTCCGCCGGCAGCAGGGTCTCCATGTCCATATCCTGGCTGCCCGCGCCGCCAAACTGCTGGAACATCTGCTGGCGCATGCTGTTGATTTCACTGTCCACCAGGGCCTTGGGAACGTCCTGGCCCTCGTGCTTTTCGATCACCGCGTCCAGTACCTGCTGTTTGACCTGGTTGCGCACCGCGGTCTTGAGCTCGCGACGCATATTGTCAGCAATCTCACTGCGGAACTGCTCTTCCCCGCCCTCTTCCACGCCGTAGGTCTTGAAGAGCTCCTCATCCAGGGCGGCTGGCACACGCTGGCTTACATTGTGCAGCGTGATCTGGAACTGCACGGCAGCGCCACGCAGGTCCTCATTGTGATACTCCTCGGGGAAGCTGAGATCCAGGGTTTTTACATCACCGGCGGACATACCGACGATCCCGTCCTCAAAGCCGGGGATCATGCGCCCGGAGCCCAGCTGCAACTCGGTACCCTCGGCAGTGCCGCCTTCGAAGGGCTCGCCGTCCCGCGTGCCAACAAAATCAATCGTGACCTGGTCACCATCCTCGGCAGGTCGTTCGGCTGTATCCCACTTACCCTGCTGGTTGCGGAACACCTCAATCATGTTGTCAACGTCGGCATCGGTCACATCAGCGGCCGGCCGCTCAATATCGATACCCGCCATATCGGCCAGTTCGATATCTGGAAAAATCTCAAAGGTGGCAACAAATTCGATGTCAGCGCCTTCATCCATCTTGCGTGGCTCGATATTGGGCTGGCCGGCAGGGCGCAGGTTTTCCTGGCTGACAGCTTCGTAAAACGACTGGCTCATCACCTCGCCCAGCACTTCCTGGCGCACACCCGCGCCGAAGCGCTGGCGAATCACCTTGAGCGGGACCTTGCCGGGGCGGAATCCATCCAGGCGGATGTCCTTGGCAGCCTTCTTCAGGCGGTTGTTGACCTCGTTCTCGACACGCTCCGCCGGCACACCTACCGTCAGTCGACGCTCAAGACCAGACGTCGTTTCAATTGAAACCTGCATGTAAATTCCTCAGAAAAAAAACTGGTGCGAAAGGAGAGACTCGAACTCTCACGCCTTGCGGCACTGGAACCTAAATCCAGCGCGTCTACCAATTCCGCCACTTTCGCAAAAACTTCGCCGCATCTGCACTTCACAGCCACCCGACCCGGCCCCGGGCAAAGCGCCAAAATGCACTTCAGGAAGCGGCGCTAAGTAGCTGATATGCTTGAAATTTGAAGCGCGCTACAGAAGACAGATCGCGGGTTGATTCAAGGGCGGGGATTCTGCCACAACTGCCGAGGGCCTTCAAGGCGCTCCTGGCGTACCCAGGGGCGGCAAAAGTAGCGCGGGATCAGGGCTTCAGCCGGTCAGGCACGCGGGGTCGAATCGATACTCCTCGCGCAACCAGGCCGCCACTTCACGGGCGGCACCCTCCCCCAGGGCGTCGTACTCCAGGGCCAGTTGCTCTCTTTCATAAGGGCCCATGGCGTCCAGCCCCTCGTGCTCAAAGCGGTGCTGGTCCCGCACCAGGCAGGCTGCGAGATCCGGGGAATAGAGAGCCTCAAGTGCGGGGCTATCGCCCCCGTACAGGGCAGCCAGGCCGCCCAGGGGATAGCGCGAGAGCTCGGCCTGGTTCATGGGATTACAGAAGTGCCCCCTCAGTGCCTCCGGCAAGTCCGCGGCCCGCCCGGGCAGCGGCTCCAGGTGAAGGAACCTGGACGCTTTGGCGCCGTCGTTGACGGGATAGTTATCCCACAACACCGGTCGGCGCCGCAGCAAGGCGGTGATGGCTTCCAGGTCCTGCGCGCAAACCGTCCTGGGGCATACCGCCGGGCCGGTCCAGAACAGGTCAACATCGAGGTCGATACCCATGCCCAGGTCTGCCCAGTAGTTGTCCGGCATGTCGCCGAAAAAGTTTTCCAGTACGGGATCGGTCGAATAATAGGTAGGACAGGCAATCAGCCAGTCGGCGTTGGTCCAGGCACGCACGTCCGCGATGATTTCCGCCTGGCGAGCGGCAAGATCATCGATATCACCGGGCATATCGTCGAACAGCAGGGCCAGGATATCGCCACCGAGGGCGTCTATTTCTGCGATCCGCGAGCGAAGTTTCCGTTTGGCAACGACACTGTAGTCCTGGTACAGGGCAAACGGCGACAGGCCGACGCCCCAGTGAAGACCCCGGGAGCGGTAATGTGCCGCCAGCCGCTGCAATTCACCTGCGATCTCCGCCGGCCACGACTCCTGCCAACGCTTCCGCAGGAAGGCGTCAGACTTGGGCGCGTAGATGTATGCGGACAGGCCAAGGTCCTGCAGGAAGCCCGCGTAATCCCGCCGTACCCGCCAATCCCACTCCCTTCCGTAGAAGCCTTCAATCACTCCTCGGGGGTTCATTTCAGCGCCGGACATAACATCTCTTGGAATTAGAGGTCATTTCGTTATCGCGATTTATTTTAAAAAACCCAATAAATCATTATGGAAAATTACCATTTTTGCGCAATACTAAGAACGTGGGCACCTATCCCCTAGTTCAAACGGGTGCTCGCTGGGGCACATCTCGTGTTCCAATCAGGGAAGCAATTCCTTTATGTTTCACTCCTAATGGTCTTATTGGGCTCCTTTTGGAGCCCATTTTTTTTGACCAAAAGAATTGAAAAACAACGAGTTGCCGCGCTTTTTTAAAATTAGTTCTAATATCGCATTCGAGGAAAAACCGAAACGGTAAAACTGGCATGCAATGGCGCCCTGAGGGCCCAGGCATGACGGCGATAGGTAGAAACTGGGTTTTAGCGCGCCAATGATAGTGTTGGCATATAGATGCTGGCGCTGTGCAGTGTACCTGGGTCGAGTTGCTGTGAAGCGCAGGTCGCCGGAAGCTGGTCACCCGCGCTCCGGTCCCAATTACATCGTATGGGTGGGGCGATCTGAATCCAGGGAGCCCGCCAGGTGGTTTTCAATCTTGGCGTTAGCCTGGGCGTCTTCTTCACTGAACTGGACGCCGATACCGGCCGTACGGTTGCCCTGGGCGCCCTTGGGAGTAATCCAGACCACTTTGCCGGCGATAGGAATCTTGTCGGGCTCATCCATCAGGTTGAGCAGCATAAATACCTCATCACCGATCTTGTATTCCTTGTTGGTAGGAACAAAAAGACCGCCGTGTTGCAGGAACGGCATATAGGCCGAATACAGAACGGCCTTGTCCTTGATAGTCAGGGACAGAATGCCATTCCGCCCCCCCTGCTGCGTACTCACAATGGTGTACTCACGGTTGTGTTCTCAAGCCAGTGTACTTGCGCTCTGAAAGCCCACCAGCAGTGCGCTCCCTGATCGACTCGGGGAGATACTAGCACTAACTCCCGCCCAGACCTAAAGTCCTTGCCAATCTTGCGGAATAGTCCTCAATAATCAACTGGCGGTTCGGATTGGCGCCAGCACTGATACTGCGCTGCAAACGACCCAGCTCTGTCCAGAATTCAAACGCTGCGCGCTGCCTTTGTGCCGGCACCTGTGAACCGGTTCGCAGTTTTCCCTGCACCATGGACTGCATCATGGCCAGCACATCCACCAGTTCCATGTCCGCGGCCAGGGCGGGAAGTTCGAGGGGAGACAGCCTGCCCTCCAGCAGTGCATCCAAGCCGCCCCGCAGCGCCATGCGCTGCTCCACCGCGCCGGAGTGGTACAGCGCAAGCGCTGTCAGCGGCCTGCCCTCGCTGACGTCGAGCAATCCCGCGGCAGCCTCCTCGCTTTCACAGGCCTTGGCAAGCCAGGCGAGGCTCTGCTGGCGGCCGGGGACCGGCAGCGAGATGGACTGGCAACGAGACCTCACCGTCGCCGGCAGTGAGCCGGGTTGGTGGCTGACGAGCAGCAGCGTCGTGCTGGGGCTGGGCTCTTCGAGACACTTCAGCAGGGCGTTGGCTGCATTCAGGTTCATCGCCTCGGCGGGCCACAGCATGGCCAGCTTGTTCGCCCCAAGGGCCGGGGTTTTGGAGGCGAAGCTGATCAACTCTCGCACCTGGTCGATCTTGATAACCCGGCTTCCCTCGTCTGGGTACAGTTCCAGGAAATCCGGATGGCTGCCCGCCGCCCGCACGGTGCAGGTCTTGCACACGCCGCAGGCGAGACCGCCATTCGGTTGCAGGCAGAGCATGCGCGCGGCCAGCACGCTGGCAAACTGCCGCTTGCCGATTCCGGCCGGGCCCGCCAGTAGTATGGCATGGGGTAGCCGGCCGGCCGCCAGGCGTTGCTCGACCGCACTCCAGGCGTCGGACTGCCAGGGCAGTGGGGCCAGGCCAACGTTCACCGCGCATCCCTCACGGCTGCCAGCTGGTCACGAATGTCTGCCGCGATCTCTTCCAGGCCCCGATCTGTATCGATCAGCCGGAAACGCTCTGGCTCCTCGGCAGCGCGCGCCAGGTAGCTTTGCCTGACGCGTTCGAAAAACACCTGCTGTTCCTGCTCGAAACGGTCCAGCTCGCCGCGCTCGCCGGCCCGAGCAAGCCCGACTTCAAGCGGCGCATCCAGCAGCAGGGTCAGGTCCGGTCGCAGCAGTCCCTGGACCAGCTGTTCGAGTTCGGCAATCCAGGTAAGCGGCAGCTCCCGGCCCGCCCCCTGGTAGGCATAGGTCGCGTCCGTGAACCGGTCACAGATCACCCACTCGCCCGCCGCCAGCGCCGGTTCGATCACCGTGGCAATGTGCTGGGCTCGAGCCGCAAACACCAGCAACAGTTCTGTAATGGGCGCCATCGCTTCATCCCGCGGGGCCAGCAGCAAGGCGCGTATTTCTTCGGCCAGCGGTGTCCCGCCGGGCTCACGGGTGCGGCAATAGGCAATCCCCTGCTCCTGCAGCCACGCCTCCACTACGGCGATATTGGTGGACTTGCCCACACCTTCGCCGCCTTCAATGGTGATAAACAGGCCGCGTTTACTCATCTACGCTATTCGGCCCTTGTACGGGGGGCGGAGAAGACCGGTAGTCCTGGCGACGTCGCAACTGGTAGCGGCGCACGGCCTCGTTGTGGTCTTCCAGGGTCGCGGAAAACTGATGGCTGCCGTCACCGCGGGCAACGAAATAGAGCTCGGTACCTTCCGCTGGCTGCACCGCAGCAAGGATTGCCGCCTCGCCCGGTAAAGCGATCGGCGTCGGCGGCAGACCTCGGTGTCTGTAGGTGTTGTAAGGATTGCCGTCGTCGTCGAGGTGGGAGCGCCGCAGATTCCCGGCGTAGCGTTCGCCGAGCCCGTAAATGACGGTGGGATCGGTTTGCAGGCGCATGTCGTTCTGCAATCGTCGCACAAACACACCGGCAATTCGCTCACGCTCTGCCACCATGCCCGTTTCCTTTTCGACAATGGAAGCCATGACCAGCGCCTCGTAGGCATTCCTGTAAGGCAATCCCACGTCGCGCTGCTGCCACGCAGACTCCAGCACCTGTTGCATGCGCCGGTGAGCCAGGCTCAGGATATCGAGATCAGACTGGCCCCGGGTAAAGCGGTAGGTATCGGGAAAGAACAGGCCCTCGGTATGGCTGTAAGGGGCCACCAGCGCCAGCAGGCGAGGATCATTGGCCCCATCCAGCAAGGGCTTTAGTGCCGGCGCCTGCTGTAGCACTGCCAGGGCCTGCGCAAGTGTCAGCCCTTCCGGTAGCGTGACCTGGTACTGCCGCACCTCCCCGGCCACCAGCATGGCGAGCACAGCTTCCGGGGTACGGGGCGTGTCCAGGTCATATTCACCGACCTTGATGCTGGCGTCCACGCCCTTGAACCGCGCTGCCAGCGTCCACAGGTCAGGCCACCGCAGCGCACCCAGTTGTTCCAGTTCCACAGCGACATCGGACAGGTTCTCTCCCGCATCGACCTGGAGCAAGGTATTGGGCGGCGTAACCGGTGTATGCCACCACTGCCAAAGCACGGCGCCTCCCGCCCCGGCGAGCAGCAACGCGCCAAGCACCAGGGTCAGGAGAAAGGTCTTCATTCGGAGGATTCGGAGAAGCGGAAAAAGTGTTCGCGCAGGGTATCGCCACACCGGGTGGAGGTAAAGGCATGCGCTCCGCAGCGCGCCACCGCTCGAATTCCCTGCAGCGAATTGGTGAGGAACATCTCGTCGGCGTTGGAGAGGTCGTGCGGGTACAACACGGTTTCCGACGCGCTAAGGCCGGCCTCTTCCACGAGGACCTCGAGGATCACCCGCCGCACCGTACCGGAGATCCCCGAATCGACTATCGGCGGAGTGAGCAGTTCACCTTCTCTGGCCACAAACAGGTTGGAAGAGATGCCACAGACCAGCTCTCCCCGGGTATTGCACTGCAGGCCTTCATCGGCCTGGTGATAATGCAATTCCCTCGCGGCCAGCACCTGCTCAAGCCTGTTGCCATGTTTGATACCGGCCAGCGCCGGCTGGATGGCCAGTGGCGTCTCGCACAACACCACCTCGGCGGCGGCGGGGACCGACCGCCAGGGCGAGACCGAGTCCAGGCTCAGCGCCAGCGTTGCGACCTGTGATTCGCCAGAGTAGCCCCGGCCTGACTCACCTCGCGACACGCTCAAGCGCGCGGCGGCATCCTCAATTCGCTGTGACTGCAGCCAGTCAAGCCCCTGCGCGAGCTGGCTCTCGATCCGCACAGGGTCGCATTCGATGGCCAGCGCCTGCAGGCCAGCCTGCAGGCGGTCCAGGTGCCAGCGCCAGAGATGCGCCTTTCCGCGGTGAATGCGGAAAGTTTCAAACAGACCGTCGCCGTAGCGGAATCCGCGGTCCCCGACCGAGACAGTATCGCCAGGCCTGCCGTTTACCCAGTGGGTGGGTAGCGTCACGCCTCAGCTGGCGCGCCGAAACAGCAGGCTGCCGTTGGTGCCGCCGAAACCAAAGGAGTTCGACAAAGCGACGTCGATCTGCATTTCCTGCGCCGTGTGTGGCACGAAATTCAGGTCGCAGCCTTCGTCGGGGTTGTCCAGGTTGATCGTCGGCGGCGCGACCTGGTCGCGCAGTGACAGCACAGAGAAGATCGCCTCCACAGCGCCTGCGGCGCCCAGCAGGTGACCGATCATGGATTTGGTGGAACTGACTGCCACATCGGCGGCGGCCGACCCCATCAGGGATTTGACAGCGGTGCACTCCGCCAGGTCGCCCGCCTTGGTGGACGTGCCGTGAGCGTTGATATAGTCGATAGAAGCCGGATCACACTGGGCGTCCGCCATCGCCTGGCGCATGGCCTGCAGTGCTCCGTGGCCGTCCTCGGGTGGAGACGTCATGTGATAGGCGTCTCCGCTCATGCCGAAACCCGCCACTTCCGCATAAATCTTCGCCCCGCGGGCGCGAGCGTGTTCGTACTCTTCCAGCACGATGACACCCGCCCCATCGCCCAGCACGAATCCGTCCCGATCCCGGTCCCAGGGACGGCTGGCGCCTTCCGGATCATCATTGCGGGTGGACAAGGCGCGGGCCGCGGCAAAGCCTCCGACGCCCACCGGTGTGGTGGCCATTTCCGCACCGCCTACCACCATCGCGTCAACGTCCCCGCGCTCGATCAGGCGAGCACCCAGGCCGATATTGTGGGTCCCGGACGTACAGGCCGTCACCATCGCCAGGTTGGGGCCGCGGAAGCCGTACTTGATGGACAGGTTGCCGGCAATCATGTTGATGATCGACCCGGGCACGAAGAACGGTGATATCTTGCGCGGCCCGGAGGTGCGAATGACTTCGGCATTCTTCTCGATCTGGCCGATGCCGCCGATGCCAGAGCCAATGGACGTTCCCACCCTCTCGGACATCGCATCACTGACTACTAGGCCGGCATCCTCCATCGCCTGGATACCCGCCACCATGCCGTATTGCACGAACAGGTCCATTTTGCGCGCTTCCTTGGTCGTCAGGTAAGGCTCGAAGTCGAAGCCTTTGACACTGCAGCTGAACCGGGTGGCGAAAGCAGACGCGTCAAAGGTGTCGATGGGGGCGGCCCCACTCTTTCCACGCAGTATGTTCTCCCAGGATTCCTGCACCGTATTCCCCACCGGGGAAACCATGCCGAGTCCAGTCACTACTACTCGTCTGCGCGACACGCTATGTCCTCATTGTTAACTTGTTGTGCCCCAGAAGCACGAAAGCCGCCCCATCAATACGTGAGGCGGCCTTCGAGGGAGCGCTGAAAGGGTGGATCAGGTCAGGTTCTCGTTGATGTAGTCGATCGCCAGTTGCACAGTGGTGATCTTCTCCGCTTCCTCGTCGGGAATTTCCGTTTCAAACTCTTCTTCCAAGGCCATAACCAGCTCGACCGTATCGAGGGAGTCCGCGCCCAGGTCCTCGACAAAAGAGGCACCTGCTTCTACCTCGTCTTCTTTAACGCCAAGTTGTTCTGCAACAATCTTTTTAACGCGCTCTTCAATGCTGCTCATGGTTTCAGTCTACTCCTGTGAAGAAAAAATACCGTCCGGTACTCGAACGGGCCGCATTTTACTCGTGTTGTCCTTCCATGTACATGCTGTGGCTGTTGCGGAACAGCCTGGACCGCAGCCTGGAAAGCTGCCGCCTACATGTACATCCCGCCATTGATATGGATGGTCTCACCCGTGACGTAGGCACCTTCATCACTGGCCAGGAAAGCCACCACTGCGGCAATCTCGCCGGGTTCGCCGAGTCGCCCAAGGGGGATCTGCTGCAACAGCAGCTCACGCTGCGCTTCGGGTAGCTCGCGGGTCATATCCGTGTCGATAAAACCCGGCGCGACACAGTTGACGGTAATGTGCCGTGAGCCCAGTTCCCTGGCCAGTGCGCGGCTGAACCCCTCGGCGCCTGCCTTGGTGGCGGCGTAGTTGCTCTGGCCGATGTTGCCCATGGAACCAACCACGGAGGTGATATTGATAATGCGCCCCCAGCGCGCCTTGGTCATACCGCGGGCGCAGGCCTTGCAGACGCGGTACAGGGCATTGAGGTTGGTGTCGATCACCGCGCTCCACTCATCCTCCTTCATGCGCATAAGGATGTTGTCACGCGTGATGCCGGCGTTGTTTACCAGAATGGTGGGGGCACCAAACTCCTCGGTGATGGCCGCCAGGGTTTCACTGACACTGGCATTATCGTCCACCCTCAGCACTCGCCCCGCACCGGGGTTGCCGGCGGCGGCCAGGTAGTCGCTAATACCCTGGGCGCCACCCTCGCTGGTTGCCGTACCAACCACGGTAAAGCCATCCTCAGCCAGGCGTTCGGCGATCGCGCGCCCAATTCCGCGGCTCGCGCCAGTTACCAGTGCTACAGCCTTGCTCATGCGGCAGTCTCCTCGTTGATGGTGGACAGGCTGGCGTCAAAATCCGCTGGCTCCTCGATAGTGTAGCTGGCCAGGGTTTTGTCGATACGCCGGTTGAGCCCGCTCAACACCTTGCCGGGTCCACACTCCAACAGCGTTGATATCCCCCTTGACTGCATCGCCTGCACGCAGGCGGTCCACTGCACCGGGCTGTAGACCTGTTTGATGAGCAGCTCGCGAATCCGCTCCGGCGCAGTTTCAACATCTGCGTGGACGTTGTGTACCACGGGAATATCGGGCGCTGAAACGGTCATCTCGGCGAGTACCTGTTCGAGCCGCTCACCCACCGGGCGCATCAATGCGGTATGGAAAGGCGCGCTCACCGGGAGCGGCATGGCACGCTTGGCGCCGGCTTCCTTGAGCGCTTCGTTGGCCGCTTGCACGGCTGCAGTATGTCCTGCAATCACTACCTGGCCCGGGGAGTTGTAGTTGACGGCGGCGACCACCTGCCCCGTCGACTGTGCGACCTGTTGGCAGGTGCTGTCGATGGTTGCATCATCCAGGCCGATAATTGCAGCCATTGCCCCCTCTCCCACTGGAACCGCCGACTGCATGGCGGCGCCGCGTTCACGCACCAGCCGCACGGCGTCTGAAAATGCCAGGGCACCGGCCGCGACCAGCGCGGAGAACTCGCCCAGGCTATGACCGGCCATCGCCGCAGGTACCGCGCCGCCGGCCGCACGCCATGCCCGCCACAGGGCGATGCTGGCGGTCAACAGCGCAGGCTGGGTGGTCTCGGTGAGATTGAGCGCTTCCTGTTCGCCATTCTGCACCAGGTCCCAGAGGTCATAGCCGAGGGCGTCGGATGCTTCATCAAAAGTCTGGCCGACCGATGGGTGCGCCGCCGCCGCGGCTGCGAGCATGCCGATCTTCTGTGATCCCTGGCCGGGGAAAACAAATGCCAGTTGTTGCCGTGTCATTGTGATGGTGTCTCCTGATTATCGAGATTTTCTTCCGGGTGCTTGTCCAAGTGCTTGTCCAGGTGCTTGCCCGGGCCGGGGGCCGGGTCTTGATCGAGGTGGAGCGCGAGGCCTGGCACCATCTTCTGCTCAATACAACGCGCCGCTTGCTCAACCGCGGCCTGGAACGCGGTGCTGCTGGATGCGCCGTGGCTTTTTACCACGACACCATTTAAACCCAGCAGGAACGCGCCACCATAGAGATCCGCGCTCAGCGTCGATTCAATCTCACGCAGCGCCGGCGAGGCTGCCCGTGCCAGCAGGCGTAGCCACCAATGGCGGGAAAAACTCCGTGCCAGCTGGCTCGCAGCATAGTGGGCAGTGCCCTCCGCCGTCTTTAGCGCAACATTCCCGAGCAGGCCATCACAGACGATGACATCGGCGTTGCCGCGATAAAGAGCGCTGCCTTCTATATAGCCGACATAATTGATCGTCTGGTCCGCTTCCAAACGGCGAGCGGCTTCGCGCATGGCCGTACTGCCCTTGGACACTTCAACCCCGTTGCTCAGCAGCGCTACCCGCGGCGCTTCCAGGCCATCGAGGGCGCGCGCCAGTGCCGAGCCCAACAGGCCGAATTCGAGCAGGCACTGGGAGTCCGCTTCAACGTTGGCACCCAGGTCCAGCATGTAGCTGATGCCGCTCTCCGAGGGAACGGAGGAACACAGGGCCGGTCGCCCGAAACCGGGCAGCATACTGACCCGCTGCCGCCCCAGGGCCATCAGCGCGCTGGTACTGCCCGCACTCACTACGCCGGCCACGCGTTGATCAGCCAGCAGCCGGAAACAGCTGTGCAGGCTGGAATCCTGGTCGCCGCGCAGGGCTTCACGGGGGGAGGCGTCCATTGCCAGGACGCCGGGCGCATGGGTAATCGACAGGCGCCGGCGTGCGTCAGCGTCCTGCTGCTCAAGTTGCGCTTCGATTTCGGGGGCGTTGCCCACCAGGTGCAGGTGCAGGCTGGGGTGGGCAGACAAGGCAGCGAGCGCCGCCGGTAAGGTAACGCGGGGACCGAAGTCCCCGCTCATGATATCTACAGCCAGGTGGACCCTTGAGTCCAAGGACTGCGAATCCGCTTAATCGTCGTCGCTGCGCTCTACCACCTTGCGGCCACGGTAAAAACCGTCCGCGCTCACGTGGTGACGGCGATGAGTTTCACCGGTCGTCGGATCCACAGACAGAGTGGCACGGGAAAGCCCGTCGTGTGAGCGACGCATACCGCGGCGGGAGCGCGTCTTCTTGTTCTGCTGTACAGCCATGTCAATTCTCCTGCTGATTGCTGCCGGACTTCAGTTGCTCCAGCACCTTGAACGGGTTATCGCCATCGGTTTCCGGTGGTTCTGGCGGATGGCGATACGCGTCCAGTAACTCATTACAATCGTCTTTGTCGTGGTAGGCGACGACGGGGATCTCCAGGATCAGCTCGTCTTCCACCAGGCCCCACAGATCGCCCTGCTCGCCCTCGACCACCCAGGGGTCCAGAGAAGCGGGCAACTGTTTTGCCATTTCATCATCGCCCACAATCGCCAGCTCATTCTCACTGGCCAGCGATAACGGCATCGGCTCCAGGCAGCGTTGGCAGGCAACCATCAGCCTGGCGTTCACCGATACCGACACCACGGAGCGGTTCTCTTCGTCCCTGCCGAAGGCGCAAGTCACATCAATAGCACCTTCTTCCGACGCCAGGGCGCCCTTCAATCTCTGCAGCGCAGACAGGGCAACCGAGCCGCTGACTACGGTACCGCGAGCCGCCGCTTTACGTACATCCAGGGTGGTCGGGAGGGGCTCTGACGACATAGGCGCGCAATCATAGGGACGGTTTCCTGTATTGTCAAAAAAATCTTTAAAATACAGACAGTTCTATGCCAGACAGCTCCCGGGGAGCCACTCCGCTGATGACACTGATTCTCGCCTCAAGTTCACCCTACCGACGGCGGCTCTTGCAACGTCTTCAACTGCCCTTTGACAGCGTTGCCCCGGACCTGGCTGAAACACCGCTGCCGGGTGAAGACGGCGCCACACTGGCAGCCAGGTTGGCACGGGAAAAGGCGGCCGCGGTGCAGGCGCTACATCCGGATGCCGTGGTCATCGGCTCTGACCAGGTCCCCTGCCTCGACGCCGACCTGCTGGACAAGCCAGGCAATGCAGACCGCGCGCACCACCAGCTGTCCCTCTGCAGTGGCCGGCAGGTCGTTTTCCACACCGGGCTCTGTGTCATGGCGCCTGGGCAGGCCCCGCTCTGTGAGGTCGTGCCGTTCAGCGTCCACTTCAGGGCCCTGGATGACAGCGAGATCGAGCAATACCTGCTACGGGACGAGCCCTACGACTGTGCAGGCAGCTTCAAGTGGGAGTCACTGGGAATCGCCCTGTTCGAGCGCCTGGAAGGCAGTGACCCGACAGCGCTGGAAGGGCTACCCCTGATTGCTCTCTGCAGCATGCTGCGAAAGCGGGGCTTCAACCCGCTTGGCGCGAGGCAAGGCCTTTAGTTATATTTTTATTTATCAGTTAGTTACGAAGCTTTTCGAGATACCGCTCGAGCTCTTCACCGAGCGGGGCGGTCAGCGAAACAAGCTCACCATCGAGCCGGAACTGCAAGGAGGCCGCATGCAGGAACAGCCTCTTCAGGCCCTGCTCTGCCGCCTGCCGATTCGTCTCCCGTTCTCCGTACTTGTCATCGCCAAGGATGGGATGACCAGCCTGCTGGCAGTGCACCCGAATCTGGTGGGTGCGCCCGGTGATTGGCCTGGCCTCTACCAGGGTGGCCGCCGCAAAGCGTTCCACCACGCGGAATTCCGTCCTTGCCGGCTTTCCCTCGCGATCGACCCGCACCACGCGCTCACCGGACTTCAACGTGTTCTTCTTAAGTGGCGCCTCGACGAAGTGTCGGTTCGCTGACCAACGGCCTGCCACCAGGGCCAGGTAGCGCTTGTCGATACTGTCCTCACGTAGCTGTCGGTGCAGCGACTTCAGGGTCGCGGCCTTGCGGGCAACCATGATGCAGCCGGAGGTATCGCGATCCAGGCGATGAACCAGTTCCAGGAAGCCTTCTCCGGGTGCCAGCTTGCGCAGGCATTCGATCATGCCCACCGACAAGCCACTGCCGCCATGGACAGCCAGGCCAGAGGGCTTGTTCAGCACCCATAGGCCATCCGACTCGTAAATCAGGTGGTCATCCAGCAGCCCCGCCCAACGCCGAGGAACGGCTGGCGTTTCCTGTCTCTCGGCGGTGCGCAGCGGGGGAATGCGAACAGTGTCACCCTCGGAAACCCGGTAATCACCTCGCACCCGGCCCTTGTTGACCCGTATTTCACCCTTGCGAAGCGCCTTGTAAATGCGGGTTTTGGGCACGCCTCGCAGTTCCCGCAGCAGGAAGTTGTCGAGACGCTGGCCCTGGTAGTCCGCCGTCACTTCGATAAATCGAACCTGGCTCATAAACCCTTTTAAATTGAAGCACTTATATTTCGGTGCTATAGTCGGCGCCGTGTTTCGCGGAATCCGATTCGGGTTGCCACCACCGGGACAACAGACGCGCAGCGATCAGCGCGCTGTCGGTGGGCGCCGCGGCTATAGCCATCATAGCCACGTGTTACACAGCTTGGCGATTGTACCTTTACTGGAACGTACTGAAGCTACTCAATGTTGTCTCAGTACGCGAAGGCACTGGCACCACGCCGGCAATCGCTAGACGTCCAGTCGTATGCGCTAGCGTAAAACGTGAAATGAAACGTTAGAACAGTGGGTTGCAGCCGTGTTCACAAGACACCTCCCTGCGCCCCGGTAACGGAAATACCTTTAACCGCACAGCGGAAGCTGGCGGCCATTGAGATAGAGCAGATTCAGCAGCCGGGACGGCAAACTCTGGCCCGCTGCACACGGTGCAAACACCACCGCAATGCCTACGCACTGCGCCCGGACCGGGAATGCAGAGCTCGCGGACACTGCTGACAGCATGCGCTACGCGCCCGGCGCGACAGGCCTGCAGTCACAGCGTGGTACCGGCCCGGCGCAACTCGCCGGTAGCGGCCACTATGGTGGTACACCGTTTACAATCAGGCCTCGGGTCGAAACGCCTGCGCGCGGGTTTCATCCGTATGTCGCGCGACTGCACCCCGCCCCAGCCTGCCTGCATAAACTCAATACGCCTTCCCGCTGTGCCACAGCCAAGTGTGGTACACATGAAAAAAATGCTTATCAACGCAACTCAACCTGAAGAGTTGCGTGTTGCCCTGGTCGATGGCCAGCGGCTCTACGACCTGGACATCGAAAATCGCACTCGCGTCCAGAAAAAATCCAACGTCTATAAAGGTCGAATCACCCGGGTCGAGCCCAGCCTGGAAGCCGCGTTTGTCGACTTTGGTGCCGAACGCCATGGCTTCCTGCCGATGAAGGAGATCTCCCGCGAGTATTTCAGCAAGAAAGGTGGCAACGGCGAGAATCGCCCGCGCATCAAGGATCTCGTCAAGGAAGGCACGGAAGTCATCGTGCAGGTGGACAAGGAAGAGCGCGGCAACAAAGGCGCAGCCCTGACCACTTTCATCAGCCTCGCCGGCCGCTACATGGTGCTGATGCCCAACAACCCGCGCGCCGGAGGCATTTCCCGCCGCATTGAAGGCGACGATCGCAGCGAACTGCGTGAGGCCATGAGCGGGCTGGAAATTCCGGATGGCATGGGTGTCATCATTCGCACCGCCGGTATCGGCCGCAGCTCGGAAGAGCTGCAGTGGGACCTGGATTACCTGGTTCGCATCTGGGAAGCCATACAGAAGGCCGGTGAAGAGGAAAAGGCGCCGTCGCTGCTGCTGCAGGAAAACAACGTCATTATCAGGGCGATCCGTGACTACCTCCGCGATGACATCGACCAGGTGCTCATCGACTCCGGGGAAGCACACCAGCATGCCCTGAACTTCGTCAACCAGACCATGCCCCAGTACAAGAATCGGCTTCGCCTGTATGAAGACTCGATTCCGATGTTCAACCGTTTCCAGATCGAATCCCAGATCGAAACCGCTTTCCAGCGGGAAGTGCGCCTACCCTCCGGCGGATCGATCGTCATTGATCCGACGGAAGCCATGGTGTCCATCGACATCAACTCGGCCCGCGCCACCAAAGGCAGTGATATCGAAGAGACCGCGCTGCAAACCAACCTTGAGGCTGCGGACGAAATCGCCAGGCAATTGCGCCTGCGTGATATCGGTGGGCTGATTGTCATCGACTTCATCGACATGATGGCATCACGCAACCAGCGCGCGGTGGAAAACCGCATGCGCGATGCCCTCAAGATTGACCGCGCGCGGGTTCAACTGGGCCGTATCTCCCGCTTTGGCCTTTTGGAAATGTCACGCCAGCGCCTGCGCCCATCCCTGGGTGAAACCAGCGCTATCGTGTGCCCCCGTTGCAATGGCCAGGGCACTATTCGCGACACCAAATCCCTGGCACTCGCGATCCTGCGCCTGCTGGAAGAAGAAGCCATCAAGGAACGCTCCGCGGAAGTTCGCGCTGTAGTTCCCGTACCTGTGGCCACTTACCTGCTCAACGAAAAGCGCGATGCCGTTGTAGAGATCGAACAACTCACCAAGGTACGCGTCGTCGTGCTGGCAAACCCAGCCATGGAGACGCCGCACTTCGAAGTCGAGCGCCTGCGCGATGACCAGGTGGTCGAGAAGAAAGACCTGTCCTTCGAAATCGACATCACGCCTGAGGAAGAAGAAGTACCGGCGGACGTGCCGCAGGACGTCCCACAGGAGCGCGCCGCTGTGCAGTCCATTGCACCGGCATCCCCGGCACCGGAACCTGAGCCGCAGGTAGCTGCCCCGCGCAAGGAGCAGGCACCCGACAATCGGCGTCGCGAACGCAAGCCCCGCAAACAGCAGGAACCTGAGAAAAAGCCAGGTTTGCTGGCACGACTGTTCGGCTTCCTGGGTGGCGACAGCGCCGAGGAGGAGACTCGTGGCAAGGCTGGCAAGAAAGGCGGCCAGCAATCCCGCGGCAAGCAGGCCCAGGACGACAACAAGGACGGTCAGCGCAACCGCAATCGTCGTCGTGGCGGCCGTGGTCGTCGGCGCGGTGGCGAGGGCCAGCGTGATGATGCGCCGCGCAAGGATGCCCGCAAGGACAATCGCCAGCAGGACGGCGAGAAACAGGGTCGCAAGCGTGACGACGCCCGGCGTGACGACGCCCGGCGTGAAGACGTTCGGCGTGATGACACGCGCAAGAGCGACGACAGCCGCGGCAACAGCCGGGATGGCGAGCAGCGCAAGGATGCGGAATCCCGTCGCGAAGGCGGCGAGGAGTCACGTGGACGTCGCCGTCGCGGTGGTCGTGGACGCCGCCGGAACGAAGACGGAACGGCTCAGCAGCCTCGTGAGGCCAGTGCAGACAGCGCCGAGCTGGCAGAAGATGCCGACAACCAGGAGAAGCCTCGCAAGCGTCCCTCGGACCAACGCGGAGCCGACAAGCCTCGCCGTCGTCGCCGTGGCAAGCGCCCGCAGGAAGCCGATGCGAGTCCCTCTGCCGAATCACAGCAGGTGTCTGCTGACACCTCACCGACCGAGGTGGCCGAGGAAGCACCGGCTGCAGTCGCCGCTGCCGCCGTGGAAACGCCAGCCGTTGAGCCCGTAGTCCCTGCTGCGACCGCCGATGAAGCACCCCAGGTGGACGACACTGCCCCTGTGGAAGATGTTGTTGGCACTGTCGGCGAGGAGACGCTAGCTGCCCAGGCTAAAGTTGACGAAATGCCGGCAGAGGACACCACCTACACGGCGGAATCCTCGGAGGATGCCGACGTCAGCACTACACTTGAAGTGGCCGAGACCCCAGGGGAACCTGAGGTTGCTGAAAGCAGTGAAGCACCCGAAGTAGACGAGGTCGTCGATTCAACGCCTGTGTCGGCGAGCACGACGGCCGCTGTCGAGAGCTCGGACGAGCGTGCCTGGAACGATCCGCGCATTGCACCGAAGCCGGTGGCAGAGGTCGTTATCGATACCGCTCACCCGGTACTTTTCCGCGCCGATATCGCCCCGCCCGTGGTACCGATGCGCCCGCAGCCACCCCGCGCCATCAACGATCCGCGCGGCCCGGCAGCAGCCGGTAACGACAGCCCGCCGCTTTCCCAGTAGCGGGCTTGAGCACAGAAGGCATCGCTGTATAATGCGACGCCTGCCGCGGCCCAGCCGCGGCCAACAGTTAAAGGTGGGCTGGCTGAGCGGTCGAAAGCGGCGGTCTTGAAAACCGTTGAACCGAGAGGTTCCCGGGGTTCGAATCCCTGGCCCACCGCCAAATAAACAATAAGGCCCCGCAACGCGGGGCCTTATTGTTTATGGCCGTAGGCCGGGGTTGGAGGCAGCCCGCGGGTTCGACAGAATGCGACCAAAGGAGCATTCTGCACGCCCGGAAAGCGCGTAGCGCTTGAGGACGCCCGAAGGGTCACAACAGCCCTTAGGCTGTTGTGATGCATCCCTGGCCCGACTGCATCCAGACTACATCCCACCCCAAACCTCCCTGGCCCGACTCGATCCCAAGTACGTCTCACCGGATGCATCCCTGGCCCAACTCAATCCAGACGACATCCCACCCCAAACCTCCCTAGCCCGACTCGATCCAGCCTACACCCATGCACTCCAAGCCCAACCCACTACAACCCACCCCTCCCCAAACCAACCCCAGAACTATTTACAAAACCCAACGTCTAACCCAAAACACGCCCACACCCCGGACACGCAAGAAATACTGCAACCATTTCAAACACATACAAATCGTACGTCATCCCCTTTGAAAGCTATACACAACACAACAAGCGCTTGATTTTGCCGTCCCCGCCCCTATCATTTAGGTCAAACCTGTAGCGCGGCAGCGCACTTAACGGAGTTGTAAGATGGAACCCAAAAGCCTGTATTCAGCACAAACCGGTGGCGTGGAGTCGATCCTCGAAACCAACCGTGTCCTGAAAAACACCTACATCCTACTCAGCATGACCCTGCTGTTCAGTGCCGCCACTGCTGGCATTGCCATGGCCCTGGCGCTCTCCTACGGCGTCGGCATGATCATGACGCTGGCGGCTGTCGGACTGATCTGGTTCGTACTACCGCGCGTGGCGAACAGTGCGTCTGGTATCTACACGGTGTTTGCCGTGACCGGCCTGCTGGGCGCGGGCCTGGGTCCGATTCTCAACCACTACCTGGCGATGTCCAATGGCCCATCCATTGTCATGCAGGCCATGGGCGGCACCGCCATCGTTTTCTTCGGCCTGTCCGGCTACGCGCTGACCACGCGCAAGGATTTCTCCTACATGGGTGGCTTCCTGGTTGTGGGTCTGCTGCTGGCTATTGTGGCCGGCATCGTTAACATCTTCCTTGGCATCCCGGCTGTTTCACTCGCCATTTCCGCTGCGGTCGTTCTGATCATGTCCGGTTTTATCCTGTTCCACACCAGCGCGATCATCAACGGCGGCGAGCGCAACTACATCATGGCGACTGTCAGTCTCTACCTGGCCATCTACAACCTCTTTACCAGCATGCTGCATCTGCTGGCTGCATTCAGCGGAGAGGATTGAGCCGCTATATCTCCCGGCCAGCATCCATACCTGGCTGGCCGGCCGAAAGACAACAGTGCAAAGCCCCGGATTACCGGGGCTTTGTCGTTTCTGAGTCTGCCATGACGGTTTTCAGCTACCATCTAGCCCCATGAAATTCTCGATTCTCGTCCTGTCATCACCCGGAGCGTGCCAGTCCGGCGACTCTGCCCTCGCCTTCGCCCGGGCCGTGATTGAGACCGGTCACGAGCTGTACCGCGTGTTCTTCTATCACGAGGGCGTACAGCACGGTGACAGCCTTGCCACGCCGGCCCAGGATGAACTCGACCGCCAGGCCGAGTGGGCAGCGCTGGCCGCAAACCACGGCACCGACCTGGTCCTGTGCATTGCCTCCGCCATCAGGCGCGGGGTGCTGGACGACAGTGAAGCACAACGGCACGAGAAGCCCGCGGCCAGCGCCCACAGCGCCTTCGAACTGTCCGGCCTCGGTCAGCTGGTAGACGCCCATATCAACAGTGATCGGCTGGTGACCTTTGGTCGCTGATGATGAACGATAAATCCCTGCTGATCGTATTCCGGCGCGCCCCCTACGGCCGCAGCCTGTCACGAGCCGGCTACGACCTGGCATTGGCAGCGGCCGCCTTCGATCAGGCCGTCAGCCTGCTGTTCATGGACGACGGTGTCTGGCAACTGTTGCCCGGGCAGCAAGCGGAGCAGATCAATGCCAGGAACATCACCAGCACGCTGGCTTCCCTGCCGCTCTACGATGTTGAACGCCTGTACGTCGATGGCCAGTCACTGGAAAGCCGCGGCCTCAGGCCGGATGTGCTGGTGGAGCAGGTGGCAGTCCTCGAGCCAGATGCGGTGCAGGGCTTGATGCACAAGCACCAACAGGTGCTGGTGTTCTAGAGCCGTGGCTACCCTGCATACCCTCAACCAGTCTCCTACCGGCGACACCCTGGCAAGTTGCCTGCGTTGCATGCACCCGGGTGACAGCCTGCTGCTGTTGGAAGACGGCGTCTACGCCGCCTGTCCACCTTATGTAGAGGCCTTGAAAACGAGCGGTTGTGCGCTGTACGTACTCGAAGCTGATGCCCAGGCTCGCGGGGTAGACGGGCGCCTGGATGCAGCCGTGCAGGCGACCGATTACCCGGGTTTTGTTGAGCTTGCCGCGAGCTGCGACCGCGTACAGAGCTGGTACTGATGACGAACATCGCCTACGACAAGGAAGGTTTCCTGCGTCGCCTGGAGGACTGGTCGCCGGACGTGGCCGAGCAGATTGCGCAGCGCGAGGGTATCGAGCTCAGCGAAGCCCACTGGGAAATCATCAGGCTGCTGCGGGAATTCTACCAACGCTTCGAGGCATCTCCGGCCAACCGCGCCCTTGTGAAATTCGCCGCCCAGCAACTGGGTCCCGACAAGGGACGCAGCATCTACCTGATGTCCCTGTTCCCCGGCAGCCCTGCCAAGCTGGGCAGCAAAATCGCCGGGCTGCCCAAACCCGACAACTGCCTGTAATGAACGAACATCCCTTCGCGCCCTATGTGCGCATACTCGGCAAGGGCAAAACCGGCACCCGCTCACTCGACTTCGGCGAGGCACGTACCGCCTTCGGCATGGTGTTGCGCGGTGAGGTGGAAGACCTGCAGCTGGGCGCTTTCCTGATGCTGCTGCGAGTCAAGGAAGAAACCCCCGAGGAACTGGCCGGCTTCGTGCAGGCCTGTCGGGATTACCTGGGAGAGCTGCCCACCATTGCCTGTGACCTGGACTGGTCGAGCTACGCCGGCAAACGTAATCAACACCCCTGGTACCTGCTCAGCGCGCTGCTGCTTGCGCACAACGGCGTACGGGTATTCATGCATGGCACCGACGGTCATACGCCCGGCCGCGCCTATTCGGAGGCCTGCCTGCAGGCGCTCGGTATTGCGGCAGCGCAGGATTTCCCTGGCGTAGCAGCACAATTGGACGAGCGCTCATTTGCCTTCATGCCACTGGCAAAGCTCTGTCCGCCGTTACACGACGTCGTCCAGCTCAAACCCATTCTCGGCCTGCGCTCGCCGGTCAATACGCTGACCCGGATGCTGAACCCCCTGCAGGCGCCCTGCAGCATCCAGAGCGTCTTCCACCCCAACTATGCCCGGCTTCACACCGGCGCTGACAAGCTGCTGGGGCAAAAGGCCAGCCTGGTATTCAAAGGCGAAGCGGGAGAAGTAGAGATCAAGCCGCATGCACGCACCGAGTGCCATCTGCTGAAGGATGGCTCGCTGGCAATGATCAACTGGCCACGCAGTTTGGCCGGCAAGCCCGATAGCGTGGCAGCGCCCGGCGCGGCCGCATTGCGCGACTGCTGGCGCGGTACCGCGGCAGACGGCTACGGCCTGCTGGCAATACAAAATACCGCTGCCGTGGCCCTGCTGTTGCTGGACCAGGCCCCTACACCTGAGGATGCCCTGGCCCTCGCTGCAGACTGGTGGCAACAGCGTGACCGGGAGTGGCTGTCGTGATCGGGTTCGACCCAACCGCCTATCCAGCGATGCTGGCCAGCAAGTGCGACGCCGTCGAGTCGCTGCTGTCCGAGTTCAAACCTCCCCGCGCGCTGCGGGTGGCCTCGCCCACTGAAGCGTTTCGCCTGCGCGCCGAATTTCGCATATGGCACGAGGGTGATGACCTGTTTTACGCCATGTTCGACCGGGCTGACCCGAAGACCCCCTTACGGGTGGAGCATTTCCCGATCGCGTCGCCGCGCATCCAGGCCGCTATGCCGCGGCTTCGCGAACTGTTGCTGCCGAACCCGGTATTGCGCCGCAAGCTGTTCCAGGTGGAGTTCCTGTCGACCCTGAGTGGCCAGCTGCTGGTCACCCTGGTGTATCACCGTCCGCTCGAGGCGGACTGGGAAACGGAAGCCCGGGCGCTGGAACAGACACTCGATGCTCATGTGATTGGTCGCTCGCGCAAACAGAAGCTGGTCCTCAGCCAGGACTGGGTGGAAGAAGTGCTGCCACTCGAATCCGGGGAGTTCAGCTATCGCCAGTACGAGCAGGGCTTTACCCAGCCCAACGGCAGGGTCAACTGCGAGATGATCAACTGGGCCTGCCGGCAGGCCACCGATCTGCAGGGTGACCTGCTGGAGCTCTACTGTGGCAACGGCAACTTTACCCTGCCCCTGTCACGCCAGTTCGACAAGGTGCTGGCGACCGAGGTATCCAAGCGCTCAATAGCGGCGGCGCTGCGCAACCAGGCTGCAAATCGGGTCGATAACCTGGCGCTGGCGCGCCTGTCAGCCGAGGAAATGTCCGCCGCCCTGGCGGGAGAGCGCAGCTTCAGGCGCCTGCAGACGCTGCCGCAGCCGCTGCAGGACTATCGATTCAGCACCTTGTTTGTAGACCCACCCCGGGCGGGGCTGGATCCGGCGACTGTCGCCCTTGCCGCGGGCTTCGACAATATCCTTTACGTGTCATGCAATCCGCTGACCCTGGCGGACAACCTGGCACAGCTGGCAAAGACCCACCGGATTGATGCACTCGCCCTCTTTGACCAGTTTCCCTATACCGACCACATGGAGTGTGGCGTGCGCCTGACCCGGCGCTAGACGCGGATGCCGAACTCCATCAACGGTCGCCCCAGCACTTCATCCAGCCGGTCGGCATCTCTCTCGTTGATCTCAATGAGCCTCAGCCCCGCTTCACGGTAGACGTCTTTCTTTTTCAGTTTCAGGCCAAGGCGCTCCGGCGGGACTTCTTCATCCCAGCATTCGATATAGACGCGCGCCGCCGGGAGATAGAAATCGGCGTACAGCACCTCCTCTACCGGCAGGGCCCGCTGGTGCGCGTGGGCGAGCTGGGCCAGGTACAGCCAGTTGCAGACTTTCAATTCCAGCGGCGTCTCCAGTGCGTGGCCATCGATACCCACCAGCTCGGTGAGCGCGGCGCTGGCAAACAGGTCATCGGCAGGCTCTGAAGGCGCGGGGCTGCCAGCATCGGATTGCGCATCCAGCTCGCGGTGAATCACCGGGTGATCGACGATTTCGTGCGGCCAGGTAACGTAGTAGGCGCCGCTGTTGTCGCTTTCTTCCTGCTGCCCACCCAGCTTCTTGCCCTGCTCTGTCAGCTCCCAGCCCAGCACGCTGTGCACCTGCAGGCCGAGCTCCGCCAGCGCCCTGTTGATCTGCCGCGGGTGCAGCTTCGGGTAATAGCGGCGCATTCCCGAGGCGCTGACTCGCTGATTGGACTCGATGGCGCTGAGCAGGGGATGCTCCAGCAGGCGTTCAGGCCAGACGATGTAGCGACCGTAACGCTGGCTATCGACGTAACCGCCGCCCTCGAACTCTCCCTTGTTGGTGAGCAGCCAGCTATCCTGGTGGCGCTGTATCCAGCCATAGTCCTTGAGAGTGGCAAACAGCTGCTGGACCGGCAGGCCCAGCTTGCGCGCCAGCGCCGACGTGGACAGCTTGTCAGGATCTGACATCAGCCGGCGCACTCTGCATAGCGTTGGCCGAGGGCATGGTACAGCTGGTCTGCATAATCGTCTGCGTGGCTGTCCAGGGACTCCGACAGTTCCACCAGGTGTTCGTTGTCCTCGCGCCCCTGCCAGGTCTTGGTGTAGGTGCCTTCCTTGTAGCCGTGATCCTGGCGGAAGAAATTGAGGACGTTCTTGCCCACGTAGGCCCGGTACAGTCCGTCAAAATCGAGGTCGATGGCTGCCATCAGGTCCCAGAAGCAGCGCGCTGAGAAGCTGTGGCTGGCCAGGCTGTCCAGCGCCAGCGCTTCGGTGGCCTCGCGCAGGTCAGCGCCGGACGGTTGATAGTCGTCGAGCTGCATCAGGATCCTGTCCGCCACCTGCTCAGGCCCATCGCCCTCACCGAACAGCGCGCTCATACCGAAATGCCAGATATCGATGATCTCCAGGGTCACCTGCTCCATCTCCGGCTCCTGCTTTTTCCACCACTTGTAGCCGTAGTGATCCATCAGTTCGCCGCACTCGATCCACACCGCCCGGTACCACTCGAAGCCCTGGGCATTCCAGTTTTCATGAACGCGGGAATTCATGCGGTATTGCATCTCAAGCATGGTCAGCAGGGCTTGCCTCATCAGGTACTCCAGTTGCTTGCCGGCTATTCGGCAGCCAGCTCATTCATATTGCGAACGTTCACATCGATCGGCCCGATGCCGTTGATATGGACATCGCGCTGCGGGAAGGCGATGACGATGCCCGCCTCATTGAACTTGTCGTTGATGCTGTTGCGCAGCTCGCTGCCCGTAGTGAGACGCCGCTCCAGCGACGGCAGGTAACAGCGCAGGGTCAACATCAGGGCATTGTCGCCAAAGGCGTCAAAGGTAATAAAAGGCTCGGGGTCGCCCAGCACATTGTCGTGCTCGTGCGCTGCATCCAGCGCGAGCTTCATGGCGCGCGGCACATCGCTGCCATAGGCAACGCCAATTTCGATCAGCAGACGCGTCTGCTGGTCCGACAGGGACCAGTTCAGCAGGCGCCCGGTAATGAACTCCTTGTTGGGTACCAGCAGTTCGCGACCGTCCCAGTCGCGCACAGTGGTGGCACGCATGCGAATCTTGGTGACGATGCCAGACGTCTCCCCGACCGTAATGGTGTCGCCGACGCGGATGGGCTGCTCAAACAACAGGATGATGCCGCAGATAAAGTTCGCGACAATCTCCTGCAAACCAAAGCCGATACCAACGCCGAGACCGGCCACCGCCCACTGGATCTGGCTCCAGTTGGCCCCCAGCATACCCAGCACCGTAATGACAAAGGTGGTGACCAGGGCGTAGCGTCCGAGCGTGACGCTGGCATAGACGGTGCCGGAGGCCAGCTCCATCTTCTGGCGCAGGAACAGGTCCAGCAGTGCCGGTATCCGCTGCACTGCCACGTAGCCCGCGAAGATCACCAGCACCACCTGCACAATATCCAGAGGCGTTACCGGCGTCAGCGTTTCTACCCCGTCCACCAGCTCGGTGGTGTTCCACAGCGCTACCGAATCGAGAATCCCCAGTGCCGGCAGCAGGTCACTCCAGACACCCCAGGTACCGACAATGGCGATGATCGCCAGTGCCGTGTTGAGCAGGTTGCGGCCTTCACTATCCAGTTCATCGGGGTTCTGCTTGGCAAAGTCTTCTACCGGCACGACGTCGGCGTCCGGGTTCTCTGCGGCTTCTCGGGCCGCCTGTTCCGCCTTCAATCGCTCGCCTTCGATAAGCCGCAGCCGCATAATCCGCAGCCAGCGCACACCCAGTTCGTGCAAAAGCAGCAGTGCGGTGAACAGCGCGAGGGTTCCCACCAATGAGGACAGGAACTCGGTGGCGGTATGGGTAAATCCGAGCAGGATACATACCACCAGGGCCAGTGGCAGCGCGGTCATGAAATAGCGCAACATCCGACCCAGCAGCGTTTGTCGCTGGGCACTGCGCAGGGAAATAAAGTTCTTCAGCTCACCCTGGGCCAGGCTGGGGGTCAGCATGAAGAAGCGCGATAGCGCGATCAGCGCGACGATCAGCGCGATGCTGGTGAGGACCGAGATACCTTCCTGTGGCGCAGCCCGGTTGGCGACGATGGCCACCACCACCATCGGCACGAACACCGACTCAAGTTGCCAGACCTTGCGCGAAATGCGTACCACACTGTCCTTGGCCCAGCGGAAATGACGCCGCACCAGCCCCTGCGGGATCAGCAGGTAGCGCAGGAACTCGAGGCCAAAGAAATAGGTGGCGGAACGATGCAGGGCAAAGCCGACGCTGCGTTCCATGCGGCCCTCAAAATCCACGGCTTCCAGCGCCAGCCCGAGGGTGCTGATCAGCAGCGGCCAGGTGGCCGCCAGCAGCGCGGTCAGGCCCAGGCCCTCCAGCGTCGAACGGTAGGTGTCTTTCGCAACGTGGCCGACGTTGTCTCCCGTGCGCTCCAACAGGTCCAGCAAACGCCTGTGATATCGCAACAGCATGGCAAACAGGAGCAACATTGCGGGATACAGCACCGAGCCCAGCATCGCGCGCGGCAACGCCACCACCACCTTCCACCAGTGCACCGGCGACAGCAGGTCGAGGACTTCCCCGGGCAGCGGCTTGAGGGTATCGAAAGAGAACGCCGGCGCGCTGCGAATCCACAGCAGGCGTTCGGAGATGAAGTCGCGATAAGTCAGCGCAGAGGTTTCAACGCGGCGTACCGCAAAGTCCAGGTCACCCAGCGCGCGCAGATAGGTAGTCTCGACATCGAGCGCGTTCTTGACCAGGTCACGCCGTGTCCGCGCCAGGTCGAGCATATCGTCACGGATAAGCTGTGCCTCATCCGGATCCACATCAGCCAGGCGTTCATCAACATAGCCACTGAGGGACTGCAAGGAACGGCGCTCGTCTTCGTAGGTCAGCTGCTTGAGGCTGGCTTCCGCCATCAACTTTTCCCGGCGGGACACATCGGCGCGGCCGTAGAGGGGATTGGGCAGGCGAACCTGCTGTTCACGCAGCACCTTGCCCAGTGCCTCGCTCATCCCCAGTACTGCCAGTTTACGCTGGATGTTCTTCAGGTCGGTTTCGAAGCGAATCGCGGTTTCCGTGGCGACGTCTTCCTGCTGGCGCAGCTGCTCAAGAGCCGCCGTGCGCGCAGTGATGTCTGCAGACAGCAAGGTGTTGGCTTCGGCAAGGGACTGGATAGCCGGGTGCGCGTCAGCGACCGATTGCTGTACCGAGGCAACCTCGTCCAGGGCCTTGCGCGCCTGTTCCTGGCGCAGCGCCAGCACCTGCTGGTCGTAGGCCTTCAGTTTCTCCCGCTGCACGCGCAGGTCAAAGGCCGTGCGATCGCGCTGTGCCTGCAGCAGTTCCATGCGCGCGGGGCGGCTAAGCTGCTCGGTTTCCAGGCGCGAATTCACGGCCTGCGCCGCGTTCAGCTGCGCGGCCAGCAACCACTTCTCTGCCTGGATTTGAGCGGCGGAGGCGTTTTCCGTACCTACCGACTGGGAACCGAGTCGCTCCAGCAGGGCCTGGTTTTCCGACAGTGCCTTGCGCAGTTCCTCGGGGCGCTCTTCCTCGGAATCCAAGTTGCCGGAGATACGGCCTGCCCTGTCCTCGAGGTTCTTCAAGGTGGCCCGTTCAGTGCGAACCAGTTGCTCCGCTGCTTCGAGATCGGCGAGGGATGGCAGCAGGTAGCTGGCATCTTCCGCCTCCGACTGGTCTGCTTCCAGTTGAGTGCGGATGGCCTTGGCCTCGCCGCCGGCATTCTCCAGCGCCTTCTGGTAGCCGGCAGCTTTGTCTGAGGCCTCGTCCGCTCGCTTCAGCTGCGCATCGATACGCGAGTAGATATCGGCGAAGCGGGTGCGCTGTTCTTCGCTCAGTTCCTGGTTGGCAGCGGCGGCTTCCGCAGCCGATTTGAGGTCGTCGGCGCTGGGCAGGCCCGGGGCAGTCTCCTGCGCGATGGCGGAATGACCCACGGCAACGATCGCCATCAGTAACAGCGCGCGCCAAATTTGGTGAATCAAGAGAGGTCTCCCCAGGATGTCAGCCGTCGATATTATGGAATTTGACGGGATAATTCGAGCGACCCGCCATCCAGTGGCGACTACACTGAATGACACACCAGACGAGGGCACGGCATGCGACCGCTACTGATATTTCTCTGCCTGGCGCTGCTCTCTACCGGCAGCTTCGCTGAAGCCGGCTGGACCAAGCCAGCACGCATCGTGTCACTGGAAAGCAATATCTTTGGCCGCATACTTGTTGAACTGGACCTGCGCAAGAACCCCAGCAATTGCAAGGAGCAGCACCTGTTCTTCAGAGAGACCACCGGGGACAGCTCCCAGCAGATGCAGGACATCCTGGTGCAGGCCGCCGCCAACCGTCTGCCCGTCAAGCTGCGGGTCAGCGGCATCTGCCATCTCAAGGGCTACGCCGAGTTCAATGCTGTCGCCATTGTTCCGTAAATAGGCCCGTAAATCGTTCCGTGAATCCGTCCACCTGACGACGCAGCAAATTCACAATGAGATCCAGTAAGGAGCCGATCCCATGCACCGTACCATCGCAACAACACTCGCCCTGGCGTTGGCTGTGAGCGCGCCTGCCGCCCTGGCCCAGAACAAGCTCGGTAACAGCAAGCTGAAAGACAAGGGCTACGAGCGCCTGGAAGGTCGCAATGCCTTCAAGGTCGGCTGTCGCCACATCATCCGCTCCGAGGACCGGGAAACCGTCTACCACCCTACCGTGCTCAAGAACGACGAAATCGGCCTCGATGTGAATGGCCGCTACCTTTCCGTGACTTCCGCTGACAAGACCAAGCTGCGGGGCGGCGGCAAGGTCACCGTATGGCGAACTTGCAGGCAGATATAGCGGCAGGCACAAAGCTGAGCAGGAAGGTTGGTGCCGAGGGCGGGACTTGAACCCGCACGGCCCAAAGGCCGGGAGATTTTAAGTCTCCTGTGTCTACCAATTTCACCACCCCGGCGGCGGGCGGCATGATATCACGCAGGGTGCTGGACTGTACGCTCGCTGCCATCCCCGCCGTGGACAGGCCTGCAATGCGTTTGTAAAAGCTATGGCTTCGCAATGTCTGGCGTGGGTGGCAAACCCTGGTGGCCACTCCGAATCACGGCTCTCGAAGACGTTGTGGTATGGCCTGGTGCAATACAAGTAAGGTGTTTTCCGCCGGGCCTGTGACCGTGCGCGCCAAAATACTGTTACACTCCGCGAAAAACCCTTAAGGAACAATAAATTGGCATCACCAAGGGGTGAGTTCAGCTCCCGCTTCGGCTTTGTAATGGCCGCCGCGGGCAGCGCAGTGGGGCTGGGCAATATCTGGGGCTTCCCCACCCAGGCGGCGAGCAACGGCGGGGCCGCCTTTCTGCTGGTCTACCTGCTGCTCGCCTTCCTGCTGGCCTACCCCGCCCTTATGGCGGAACTGATCATCGGCCGCCACGCTCACGCCAACGCTGTCACCGCCCTGCGCCACATCTCTCGCGGTCCGAAATCTGCGAACCTTGGCAGCGTTGCCGGTCTCGCCGGCATTTGCACGGTATCCATGATCCTCAGTTTCTACGGTATCGTCGCCGGCTGGATGATCGCCCATTTCTGCTCCTCGCTGGCGACGATCGCCGGCATGGATTCTGCAGCTTCATGGCTGGTGGACTTCAGCTTGATCCGCAACGTGGGCTTTATGGGACTGTTCATGTTCCTGACCGCCGGCATCATTGCTGAAGGGGTTCACGACGGTATTGAACGCTGGTCCAGTCGCCTGATGCCGATTCTCATAGTCACCTTGTTCCTGCTGGTGGCCTACGTCATGACGCTGGACGGCGCCATGGCCGGCCTCAAGGTCTACCTGCTGCCCGACTTCAGCGCCGCGGTGAAACCACAGTTGATCGTCAGCGCGCTGGGGGCCGCATTCTTCAGCCTGTCCCTGGGCGCCGGCACCATGCTGATTTACGGCTCCTACATTCCGGACGAGGGCAAGCTGCCGGCGCTCGGAGGCTGGGTGACCGGGGTGGATATCATGATCGCGGTAACGGCAGGCTTTGTGGTGATTCCCGCGATGTACGTTGCGCTGAACAACGGGGTGGAGATTTTCGCGGCAGACGGCTCGCTGATCTCCGGCGACACCCTGATCTTCACGGTGTTGCCCGCGCTGTTCGATACCATGGGTACCGCGGGCGTGGTGGTTAGCCTGCTGTTCTTTGCCCTGATGACCATTGCGGCACTGACATCCTCGATTTCCATGCTCGAGGTACCGGTGTCCTATGCCATTGAAAATCACGGCTTTACCAGGCGCCGCGCCGTATATTTAATCGGATTCTCGATAGCGCTCATAAGTACTTTGATTTTATTGAATTTTGAGGCTTTATTTGGGTTCGTTATTGCGGCCACCACACGCTACGCCCAGCCGCTGCTGGGGCTGATGTACTGCCTGTTTTGTGGCTGGGTGTGGCACCGCAACGGTATCCTCGAAGAATTGCGCAAGGGGCAGCCCGATATCGAACAGGGGTTGTTCTGGGCTATCTGGCCCTGGTATATCCGCTACGTGGTACCGGCCATCATCCTGCTCATCTTCGCCAATTCGCTTTTAAACTAGTAGGGCGCTGTTTGCCTCCGGGGGAACCTTGTTCACGGCCAGCAGCCCAATAACCGGGCTACCTCAAGATTGAAGGACCTGCTCATGACCCCGCTCAACCGCCGACGCTTCCTCCAGCAGTCCAGCCTGGCAACGCTGCTGGCCGCCCTTCCCGCGCCGCTTCTGGCTCGCATCATCAGCGCCAGCCCACCCGTCAGTGCGTTTGATGAGTCGGCCACCGCCGAACAGGTGACCGAGGGCCTGGACCTGAGCGGCTTCACCTACGCGGTGACCGGCTGCAATTCCGGGCTGGGCTTCGAAACCATGCGGGTACTTGCCCTGCGCGGGGCCCATGTCATCGGCATTGCACGGACGCTCGAGAAAGCCGAAATCGCCTGCGCCGCCGTCGATGGCGAGACCACGCCGGAATTCCTTGACCTCGGGGACTACGTCTCGGTCGCGGCCTGCGGCGAACGCATCCGTGGCATGAACCGACCACTGGATGGCCTGGTCTGTAACGCGGGTATCGTCGCCGTGCCGGAACGGGAGATCGTCAACGGCGTCGAGAAGCATTTCAGCGTCAATCACCTGGGGCACTTCATCCTCGTCAACCAGTTACTGGACCATGTCATCGCCGCCGAGCAGGGACGTTTCGTGTTCGTCAGCAGCCGGGCGCACCGCCGGGCGCCGGAGGGCGGTATTCTGCTGGACGACCTGGCCTGGCAGCAGCACGAATACGACCCACAGGTGGCCTACGGGCACTCCAAACTGGCCAATGCGCTGTGTTCACTGGCGCTGGCAGGAAAACTGTCAGGCACTACGGCCACTTCCAATAGCCTGCATCCCGGGGTGATCGTCACCAATGCGATTCGCAACATGCCTGACTGGCAGCAAACCGCCGCCCGCTGGCTGGGGTGGATGTTCACCAAAACGGTCGAGGAAGGCGCTGCCACGCAGACCTTCCTGACCACCCATCCTTCACTGGCCGGCGTGAGGGGCTATTACTTCGACAACTGCAACGTCGGTGAAGGCACGGCCTACCTGACGGACGAAAAACTGGCAGCCCGGCTCTGGGAAGTGTCCGCCGAGCTGACGGCCGGGTACCTGCCCGCTCCCATGCGGTGAGCGCCATATGGCAATCCGCTGTGCCGGGGTGGTTTAATGCATGCCGCACCCGGGCTTTGCAGCACCTCCAGGCCCACTGACTGGCAGCCGCCGCTGAGCTGACCACCCGAGGAACCCGATGGGATCAACACTGAACATCTGCAACCAGTTTGCACACCAGAGTCCGGCCCTGATGTGCGAGCAATACGGCGTCACCCGGCATGACCTGGCGCGCATCCAGGCCTTCGCCGCCGTGGTCGAGCCGCAGATGGACGATATGGTGGACAGCTGGTACGCCTGGCTGCGCACCCAGCCCGAATTCGAGCAGTATTTCTCCGAGCAGGACACGCTGACCCGCGTCCAGGGCCTGCAGCACAGCTACTGGCAACTGTTCATGGCCGGGACGATCGACGAGGCCTACGTGGCGCGCCGCCGCCGGGTGGGAGAAGCGCACGCGCGTATCGGCCTGCCCCTGAATACCTACTTTGCCGGTATGAACCGCTTCCTCGAGTGTTTTCTCAGCATTGCCAGGGAATCAGACATGGGCGCCGAAGAGCTGGCGGCAACACAGCACTCCATTGCCAAGCTGCTGCACCTCGATACCGCCATCGTGGTGGACACCTATAACGCCATGGTCGAAGAAACGCTGAGCGCGCAGTCGAAATCCATGCTGGAGATGTCGACGCCGGTCACCAACATCTGGGATGGCATCCTGCTGTTGCCGGTGGTGGGCCTGATCGACTCGAAGCGGGCTCGCGATGTTATGAACGCCACCCTGGACAAGATTGCCGAGACCCAGGCCAGGGTATTCATCCTGGATATCAGTGGTGTCGGCGTGGTGGACACAGCGGTGGCGAACCACCTGATCAAGATATCCCGGGGTACCCGGCTGATGGGTTGCCAGTCGGTGATTTCCGGTGTCTCCCCCTCCATCGCCCAGACCATCGTCGAGCTGGGTATCGAGGTCGGCGACGTCAAAACCACCGCTACCATGAAGGACGCGCTGGCCTCGGCCTTCGAGGTGCTGGACCTCGGCATTACCGAGAGGCAAACATGACGGCGGGTATGAACGTGGCACGGGTGCCGATGCAGCTCTCCCGGGGCTGTATTGTGGTGTCCCTGCAGATCGACCTCAGCGACGCGGTGCTCGCGCAGTTTCGCATCGACCTGCTCGACCTGTTGCAGAGCGCCGACGCCACCGCCGTGATACTGGACCTGTCCGGCATCGCCATTATGGACCTGGAAGAATTCCAGGCCCTGCGCGACACCATGTCGATGGCGGCGCTGATGGGAGCGCGCACGATTTTTTCCGGGTTCCAGGCCGGGGTGGTGTCTGCCCTGGTGGAGCTGGATGCGCGCACCGATGACATCGATGCCGCCCTGAACCTGGACATGGCCTTCGAGATGCTGGCACCTCCGGAAGCCGCTGAGCCACAGGAAGACGAGGAGGACGCCCCCGCCGACAAGGAACAGGACGCAGACGCCCAGCAACTGGAGCCACAACGTGGAGAGTGACGAAGGCGCGACGCGTATCCGCGTGGCATCGGAAGCCGATGCCACTCGCACGGTGGTCGAAGCCCACCGTTACTGTCGAAGTACCGGGCTGAGTGAAGTCGATTCGCAGGCCGTGTCCACCGCGGTCTCGGAGCTCAGTCGCAACATCCTCAAATATGCCGGAAGCGGGGAAATCCTCCTGCAGGGCGCTGAAAGCGGCAGTTCACGTGGCGTCATCGTCACCGCCCGCGATCGGGGACCGGGCATCGCCGATGTCGAAACCGCCATGCAGGACCACTTCAGCTCCAGCGGTACCCTCGGGCTGGGCCTGCCCGGTGTGCGCCGCATGATGGACGATTTCACCATCACATCGAGACCGGGGGAGCTGACCGAAGTCCGCTGCCTCAAGTGGGATCGGGCGCCACTGCGCGGGTCGCGCATCCTGCCCGGCTACCGGCCCGGCAGCCGCAGCGCCGCACCGGAAGACTGTGAGGACTGCCATGAACTGGACGCGGCCATGTACTCGCGCCCCTGCCAGGGCGAGCGCCTGAACGGTGATACCGCCATGATCGAGCGCCGCGATCATCTGCAGATGATTGCCGTGATCGACGGCCTTGGCCACGGACCGGAAGCACACCGGGTGTCCACTGCCGCTCGCGATTTTCTCAGGGATCGCTGGAGCCTGGACGTGGTCGACACCATGCACAAGCTGCACGGCGAACTGCGCGGCAGCCTGGGAGCCGTGGCGGGTATCGCGGTGATTGACAGCCGCAACGGCCAGGTGCACTTCAGCGGCATCGGCAACATCACCTACCGGGTATTCGGCCAGCGCAACCTGCGCCTGATGTCCATGGCGGGCAACCTGGGGCATCAGATACGTTCCCCGCGCCAGGAACAGCACACGCTCGCTGACGACGAGGTCATCGTCGTTTATTCCGACGGCATCAGCGACCGTTTCGAACTGCAGGATTACCCGCAGATTCTCTACCAGAGTGCAGATACAATAGCCCGCACGATGGTGGAGAGATTTGGCAAACACCACGATGACGCTACCTGTATCGCCCTGAGGATGCGCAAGTGAACCAGCTACAATCCCGCAGCCCGCTCCCGCGCGAGACCTTTGTATTGGGCTCGATACCGTTGGTGGAAGGCGACTCGGTGCTGGAAGCACGACGCAAAGTACACAACCTCGCCGCCCTGGTGGCCGGCGACAGCCTGTTGTCGACCCGCCTCGCCACCGTGGTCTCGGAAGTGGGCAAGGCCCTGCAGCGCCTCAACCGGCAGGCGCGCATTGAAGTCGGGCTTTGCACGCGTGGCAACCTGCCGCGCCTGCAACTGGATTTCGTTGGCCAGTTGGACTCCCGCAGCCTGGGTTTCCTGCAGAGCTTCTTCGATCACCTGGAAAAGGACTCAGGCAGCGGCGGCCTGTTCCATCGCGTGTCAGTGGAGCTGGCGTCCACCGGGGTGGATAACGCCACACTCAACAGGCTGCGGGCCATTGTCGAACAGAAGACCCGTGACCAGCTGCTGGAGGAAATCCAGAGCAAGAACTCGGAGCTCGAGGAGTCACTGGAAACCCTTAAGCGCACCCGCAGCGCCAAGGACCGCATGGAGAGCGAGCTCAACATCGGCCGCGACATCCAGATGAGCATGCTGCCGCTGTCCTTCCCCGCCTTCCCTGAGCAGGGCGAGTTCGACGTGCATGCCACGCTCTACCCCGCACAGGAGGTCGGTGGCGACTTCTACGACATGTTCATGATCGACCTGGACCATTTCTGTTTCTGCGTGGGAGACGTGTCCGGCAAGGGCGTGCCGGCGGCTCTGTTCATGGCGGTGACCAAGACCCTGATCAAATCGCGCGCCGCCAACGACCTGTCCCCGGCCAGCATTCTCAGCCACGTCAACAGTGAGACTGCCGAGGGCAATGACTCGGCCATGTTCGTGACCCTGTTCCTTGCCATTCTCAACCTGCAGACCGGAGAGATGGTGTACAGCAACGCGGGCCACAACCCGCCCTACCTGATGCGGGAAAGTGGCGACATGGAACGGCTGGAGAAGCGTCATGGCCCGGTGATCGGCGCCATGGAAGGCATAGCCTACGGGGAGGACATGACCACACTCAGGGCGGCCGACCTGATCTACCTCTATACCGACGGCGTCACCGAGGCCATGGATATCGACGGTAGCCTGTACGGGGAACAGCGCCTGCGCGACCGGCTTGCCGAGGCCGACTACCCCGCGGCCAGGGACGCGGTGGAAGAGACCGTTGACGATGTCTGGCGCTTCCAGGGCGACGCCAGCCAGGCGGACGACATTACCATCATGTCAGTGCGCTACCACGGGCCGGTCACCCGGGAGGGCGAAACCGAGCTCACTATCAGCATGCGCAATGAGATTACCGTCATCGGCGCAGTCAACGAAGAGTTCAACGGTTTTGCAGAGCAGCACGGCATACCGTCCAGCGTGCAGCGCCGTATGAACGTGTGCCTGGATGAACTGCTCAACAACGTTGTCTCGTATGGCTTCTGTGACGAAGAGCAGCCCGGCGAGCACGAAATTGAGTTGCACTTCCGCTTGCTGGACTCGGAGCTTGTCGTTACCATCATCGACGACGGCAAGCCCTTCAATCCCTTCGGCAACGACCCTCCTGATACCTGCCTTTCCGTGGAAGACCGGCCTATCGGGGGGCTTGGCGTGCACCTTGTGAAGAATTTCATGGACAAGGTGCACTATGAACGCCACGGCGAGAACAACGTCGTCACTTTGCATAAACACCTGGACGGGAATAACGAGGCTTGAGATGGATATCTCGACTGAACAGATAGACACCACCACGGTCGTGAGATTGTCCGGCAACCTGGATACCAATACGTCCGGACCCGCCCACGAGAAGCTTGAGGCCCTGATCGAACAAGGCAACATGCACCTGCTGGTAAACCTGCGACAGGTCGCCTTTGTCAGCAGCGCCGGCCTGCGCATTCTGCTGGCCACCGCCAAGCGCCTGAACGGCACCGAGGGTTCGCTGAAGATCAGCAACCTGAATGAGACCGTGAACGAGGTGTTCGAGATCTCCGGGTTCAACTCCATCCTCAACGTGTTCATCACGGAAGAAGACGCGCTGAACGACGGCTGATGCTGGTAATCATTGCAACCCTGCTGGCCGGGCTGGGCCTGTTTTTTGTTGGCCTGCAGCTGCTGACGGAAAACCTCAAACTGCTCAGCGGCCGCCGGCTGCGCGAGAACATTGCGGTGTGGACGCGCAACCCCTTTTTCGGCCTGGCCTGGGGTGGCCTGTTCATCACCATAACCCAGAGTGCAGCGGCCGCCACCTTCATCCTGATCGGCATGCTGCGTGCCGGTATGCTGGGCGTCAGGCAGATCCTGCCAATCCTTATCGGCATGAATTGCTTTGCCGGCATCATCATCCTGGTGCTGATATTCGACATCAAGCTGGTGGTGTTCTTCCTGCTGGGGATTACCGGCCTGGTGTATTCCCGTGACCAGGCCGGCGGCGTGCGTGCAACCGCCGGCGCCGCTTTCGGCATCGGTCTGCTGTTCCTGGGGCTGAACACCACGCAGACCGGCATCGCACCGCTGGCGGAAATGCCGTGGTTCGAGGAGACCATCGCCGCCACACACGGTTCCTATATGCTTGGCCTGCTGGTGGGGCTGGTGCTGAGTTTCCTGACCCAGTCCGGGCTGGCAGTGATGATCCTCAACCTGGCCTTCCTCAATGCCGGCCTGTTCAGCATCGAACAGTCGGTCATGATTGCCTACGGCTCCAAGCTCGGTTCATCACTGCTCACTTATGTGCTGTCCGCCAATCTGGTGGGTGAGTCACGGCAGGTGGCGATGTTCCAGGTGTATTTCAACGTGGCCGGCGCACTGATCCTGGTTCCCGCGCTGTACATTGAGGTCTACACCGGCCTGCCCCTGATGCTGGCCCTGGGCGCCGCCTTTGCTGACGACGCGGCTTTCCAACTGGCTGCCATCAACCTGCTGTTCAACGTAGTGCCCGGGATCATCGTGTTCCCGCTGGTGCCCATCATCAGTCGCGCTCTGGCGCGCTACTTCCCGCAGACCGCCGAAGAGCAGCTCTCCAAGCCCCGGTACCTGCTGGAGCAGAGCGGCGACGACCCACACAACGCCCTGCGCCTGATTGAACTGGAGCAGGTGCGCCTGATCGAAATCCTGGGTCATAGCTTTGAGGCCATGCGCTCCGACAACAGCGCGCCACGCATGTCACTGCTGAACGACAGCTTCCAGAGCCTGGGGGACAGTATCCGCGGCGCGATATCCGACCTCTCCAACCAGCACCAGCTCTCGCCGGTACTGTACGAGCGGCTCAACGGCCTGCTGAATATCCAGCACAGCCTGGAAACGGCCAACGTAGAGGTGCAGAGCCTGTCGCGCCAACTGACTTTGTTGCAGGGCACCGGACTCGGAGAACGATTCTCCATGGTGGCGGTGGATGGTATCGATGCCATCCTGCTGACCTTCATGGACGTTGCCAGGGAACGGAGTGACCTGGATGCCGAGCTGCTGGCCGGCATGACCTCGGAAGATGGCATGACCCGTGTACGCAAGGCTTACCTTGCTGAGGATGAATCCATGGATGCAAATGCGCGTATGCAGTTGCTGGCCGCGGCCAACCACTGCGAACGCCTGATCTGGTTGTTTGGTGATATGGGCAGCGCCTACCGCAACCTGGGTACCGCCTGATGCTGTTCGCTACCGATACCGCCGTGGCGCCGCAGGCTGACGGCGCCTATGCCGCGACGATACAGGACGGCTGGGACGTGGTCGGCAATGCCAACGGCGGCTACCTGCTGGCAATCGCGGCACGCGCCATGGCCGCCGCCAGTGGCCAGCCACACCCGGTAGCGCTGAATGCGCACTACCTGTCCCCTGGCCGCCCCGGCCCGGTCAGTATTACACCGGAGGTCATCAAGTCCGGCCGCCGATTCACCACCGTGCGTGCCAATATGCGCAATGACAGCAAGGAACTGGTCACCCTGCTGGGCAGCTTCGGTGATGTCGGCGCCCTGGAAGGGCCGATGCGAATAGATGCCGAGCCGCCCGAACTTCCCGCCCCGGAGGACTGTATGCGCATCGAGCATCACCCCTCCGGCTTCCCGCCGGCCATGATGGGCAAGATCGAGCTGCGCCTGCATCCCGAAGATGCCGGCTTCGCAATCGGCAAGCCCAGCGGGCAACCGCTGTTCCGGGGCTGGTTCCGGCTGCTGGATGATGAAGTGATCGATGCCTTCGCCCTGCTGCTGGCAGTGGACGCTTTCCCACCCACGGTGTTCAACGCCAACCTGCCGGTCAGCTGGGCGCCGACTCTGGAGCTGACCACGCATATCCGTGGCCTGCCCGAACCCGGCTGGCTACGCTGCCGCTTCTCAACGCGCTTCATTTCCGGCGGGCTGATGGAGGAAGACGGAGACATCTGGGATGCCTCCGGCCGCCTGGTAGCACAGTCACGCCAGCTGGCGCTGACGCCCCGCGGCTAGACCCGCGGTTAGCCCCGCGATTAGGATTGCCGGCTCAGGCAAAGCGCTTGATCAGCAGGCCGTTGGTGGTGCCTTGCACCAGCAGACTGAACAACACCACGCCAAACACCATCGACTGCACCGTGTACCAGTAGTCGAGCTCAATCGGCAGGGCCAGCACCAGGGCAACGGCGATGGCGCCGCGCAAACCGCCCCAGAACAGCAGTAGCTGCCAGCCCGCCCTGATGCGATGACTCAGGGGCCAGGTGAGCAGGCTGCAGACCACAACGGCACAAGCTCGCGCCAGCAGGGCCGAGGCAATCGCAATCCCCATGGCCAGCCACATGTCCCGGAACATACCCAGGGTGATGACCAGTCCCATCAGTACGAACAGCAGGCTGGTGAAAACCTTGCCCAACCAGGCCCAGGTGAACTCGGTCCCATCGACCAGTGACTGGTCCCCGCCTTCCAGCCGACTGCGCAGCACCAGGGCAGCAAACATCACCGCCATGATGCCGGACACGTGCAACAGGTGCTCCGCCAGGAAAAAGCTGCCGAAGGCAGTAAACAACATGACGAAAGCGCTGGACTCCGGGTTTTTCAGCAGCGACACCACCTGCGCCGACACCAGCCCGGCGACCACCCCGGCAATCACGCCACCAAAAAACACCACGCAGAAGTGGATAAGGAAACTGCCCGCGCTGGCACTGCCGCCGTCCAGGGCCAGCGAGAGAAACACAGAAAACAACACCACGGCGGTCGCATCATTGAACAGGCTTTCGCCTTCGAACAGCGTCTTGATGTCTTCCGGGGCCTGCATGGCATTGAGCTGGTTGACCACGGAAACCGGATCGGTAGCGGCCAATATGGCGCCGGTCAGCAGCGCGGCCGTCCACGGGAAGCCCTGTGGGTGGCCAATGCCAAGATAGACCAGCGCGGCGGTTACGCCGCAGCTCACAATCACACCGAGCGTGGCCAGCAACAGGACCGGCAGCAGCCAGCGTTTCAGGACCGCAGGTTTAATGTGCCAGGAGGCTTCGAATATCAGTACCGGGAGGATCACGTAGAACACGATCTCCTCCAGGTTGTGGGCACGAATGCCGGTATCGAAGTCGAGCCAACCCACTGCCTGACCGGTTGCGAATCCGCACAGCACGCAGGCCAGGGTCAGCTCCAGTCGGGTGAATCGGCTCAGCAACAGCGCGAGGATGGCAACGCCACCCAGCGCCAGTACCTGCCCCGCGACCGTGGTGACCATGGATCAGCTATCGTGCTGCTGGGGCAGAACTTTTCGACCGACCCAGTAATCGACGCTCAGGTAGCGCCCGGCGCCAGTGAAAAACAGCGCCAGCAGCATGATGAAATAGGTCGCTGCGAACTCGATCCCGTTGTTGAGTATGACGATGCTGCCACTGGAGGTCAGCCAGTCGTAGTTGCCGTTCTCGCGAAGAATGGACCGCGCCCTGCTGATCTTCTCTGCGGACGCCTCGACACGCTCATTGGCGAACGGAGCGCCGGGGTCGGCGATGGCCTGCCAGCCGTTCTCCAGGTGCACGGTGGTGGCGGCAACAATCATGGTGAACATCAGCGGTACCGCGAACCAGCGTACGGCGATGCCGAGCAGAAGGCTGACAGCCCCCAGTACTTCCGTCCAGGTCGCGAGGAAGGCCAGCAGCCAGGGAAATGGCAGGCCCAGGCCCCAATCGGGATTGCCGAACCATTGCACGGTGCTGTCAAAGCTGCCGAGCTTGTTCTGGCCGGCCATCCAGAATACCGGTACGAGATACAGGCGCAGGGCCAGCGGACCCAGGAAGTCGGCCGCGCGGGTCGACTCCATCAGGTCCTGTAGTTTTTTCAGTAGGCTTTTCATGGGTTTTTCCTGTTGTGTGTTTATGACTGCGCCCCCGCACCACCAGCGTATTCGGGGCGGACAGCCGGTAAGGGATCCAGTTCGTTCATTGCCACCGAGCGATCGCTGCTCTCGATGACACGCATGTGATGACGCATCAGTCCACGCGGCTCACTGGTGCCACAGGAGTGGGCGATAATGCCGACGCTGTAGGCGATGGACCTGGCGTACGCGGCCACGCGCTTGCATTTTTCCTGCGGCACCAGGCCGCGCTGCAACTCCTTGTTATGGGTCGTGATCCCGGTGGGACAGGTGTTCTTGTTGCACTGCAGGGCCTGGATACAGCCGAGTGCGAACATGAAGCCACGCGCTGAGGTACAGAAGTCGGCCCCCACCGCCAGTGCCCAGGCCACTTTGCCAGGCGTAATAAGCTTGCCGGAAGCCACCAGTTTTATGCGTTCGCGCAGCCCGTATTCGTGCAGCAGATCCACCACAATGGGCAGGCTTTCCTTGAGTGGCATACCCATGTAATCAATCAGGGGCTGTGGCGCCGCGCCAGTCCCGCCGTCTGCGCTGTCGATGGTGATGAAGTCCGGTGCGGAGGCGATGCCGCGGCGGTGAATCTCGACAAACAGGTCGTGGAAAAAGTTCAACTGCCCCACCACCGTCTTGAAGCCCACCGGTTTGCCTGTCACACGGCGGACGCGCTCGATCATGTCGAGCAAATCGCCTTCCGAACGGATGTCCTTGTGGCCGTTGGGGCTGATGGAGTCTTCGCCAATACCGATGTGGCGAATCCGGGAAATCTCTTCGGTGACCTTTTCACCGGGCAGGATCCCGCCCTTGCCGGGCTTGGCGCCCTGGCTCATCTTGATCTCGAACATCCTGACCTGTTCGTGGGCGGCAATCTGCCTCAACTTGTCATCGTCGAGCTGGCCATGCTCGTCGCGCACGCCGTATTTGGCGGTACCGATCTGGAACACAATGTCGGCGCCGCCTTCGAGATGGTAAGGCGACAGCCCTCCCTCCCCGGTATTCATCCAGATGCCAGACTCCCGGGCGCCATTGGACAGCGCCAGCACGGCAGGCCGTGAGATCGCGCCGTAGCTCATGGCCGAAATATTCAATATGGAGGCCGTCGTGTACGGCTGTTGAGCAACGCCTGCACCAATGGTGACAGGTTTCGGCTCAACGGCGTCTTCGTCCAGGGTTGGGAAGGCGCTGTTGAGAAAAATCACATCGCCTTCATGGTCGAGGGCACGGGTCGAGCCGAAGGCCACGGTGGTGTCCACTTCCTTGGCAGCCCGGTAGACCCAGGAACGCTCGGCGCGATTGAAGGGCAACTCCTCGCGGTCCATGGCGAAGAAGTACTGGCGGAAAAACTCACCGATGTGTTCAAACAGGTAGCGGAATCTCCCGACCACCGGATAGTTGCGGCGAATGGTGTGCTTGGTCTGCGTCTTGTCGACCACGTACATGATGAATATCGCCAACACGCCCAGCCCCACCAGGAAGGAAAACAGCAGCACGCCGTATTCGGCAATGGTGACCGCGATGCGATGAATCTCTGACATTTCCATGTGGTTGCTCCGTGCGCGCCCCGTTTTATATCGAGCAGGTCAGTTCGCCGAGTCGCTGGCTCAGTTTCTGGTTTTCGTCGTAGTCGATGGGCAGCACGATAAGGCTGGGACCCTGGTGTTCGGCGGCCTTTTCGATGGCACCCGAAAGCTCGGTGGATGCTTCCACCCTCTGGAACTCCCAGGCGAAGGCCCCCGCCAACTGCTCCCAGTCCGGGTTGCCGAAAGACAGGTCGGTGTGACGGCCAAACTCCTGCCACTGCTTCCACGCGATGAGGCCGTAGGCGTTGTCCTCCCAGACCATGACCGTGATATTGCTGGACAGGCGCCGGGCGGTTTCCATTTCCTGCACGTTCATCAGGATACCGGCGTCGCCACAGATCGCGAGGATTTTGCGCTGCGGCTCCACCAGCGAGGCGGCAATGGCACCGGGCAACGCAAAACCCATTGAGCAGAAGCCGTTGGGAATCAGGCAGCCGTTGGGTGTGCCGCAGTGGTAGTGGCGGGCAATCCACATCTTGTGGGCGCCCACGTCCGACAGCACCAGGCCGTCAGCGCCGTATACCTGCTCCACGTCATAGAGTGCCTTCTGTGGCTTTATCCTGCCTGCGGCAGTGTCATCGGCGTACTCCAGCAGTTCTCTGCGCATATCGTCCCGGGTAGCGGTCTGCTGCTGGGTATCGAAGGCCGGGGCGGGCTGGTCACGGAATTCATGCACCAGTCCGCAAATGTTGTCAGCGACATCGCCAACCAGTTCGATCTCAGGCTGGAAGTTGCTGTCTATCTCCGCCGGTTCAAAGTCAATGGAGATAATCGGCTTGTCGCCATCCGGGTTCCACAGGTGCGGGTGGTACTCCACCATGTCAAAGCCGATGGCAATCACCAGGTCGGCGGCATCGATTGCACAGGTGCCGATGTCCTTGGTGCCGAGCCCGATGGTGTACAGGCAGTGCGGCGATGACGGATCAACCGCGCCCTTGCCCATGAACGTATTGAGCACGCCAATCCCGGTAAGGTCCACCAGCTCGCGCAACTGCTCGGAGGCGCGTTTTCGCACACAGCCATTGCCCGCCAGGATCACCGGCCGCCGCGCCGCCCGAATCCGTTCGGCAGCAGCGGCCACAGCGCCGCGGTTGGCCATCGGGCGCCGATAGCGCACCGGCTCGATGGGCAATGCGTCGGTCTCATGTTTTGCAACGTCTTCAGGCAATTCGATCAGTACGGCCCCGGGCTTTTCCGAACGCGCGATGCGTACCGCCTTGCGTACGATCTCGGGAATGGTATCGGCGTGGATGATGGTCTCCGCCCACTTGGTGACCGGCTCGAACATCTTCACCACGTCCATGATCTGGTGGGATTCCTTGTGCAGCCGCCTGGTGCTGCCCTGCCCTGTCAGCACCAGCATCGGTGCCCGGTCCATATTGGCATCGGCAACGCCGGTAATCAGATTGGTGGCGCCCGGCCCCAGGGTAGACAGGCAGGCTGCCGGCGTGCCTGTGAGGCGGCCGTAGATTTCCGCCATGAAGGCCGCGCCCTGTTCATGCCGGCAGAGCACGAAGCGTATCTGCTCCGAGGCCTCGAGGCTGAGCATGAAGTCGGCATTCTCCTCGCCGGGCACGCCGAAAATGTACTCGATACCCTCGCGCTCCAGGCATTGCACAAACAGGTCTGAGGCTTTCATCGGGACTCCCTTGAAAAGTTGGGGGCTTAGAGGTGTTGGAGGTCGACTAGTTCCCGCCGTCTTTTAATACCAGCATTTTTTCGAATTGCATGTCTTCTATGGTGTAGGGGATGCCACCGACCCCAAGTCCCGACGCGTCGAGACCTGCAAACGGCATGGCGTCGTCGCGAAATGCCGTGTGGTCGTTGATCATGATCGCCGAAGCGTGAATGCGCTGGAACGCCGCCTGGACGGTGCTGACGTTTTCGCTGAATACAGACGCCTGGAAGGCGTGAGGATAAAGATTGGCGGCGTCCAGCGCCTGCTCCAGCTCCGCGTAGGGATAAATGCACAGCACCGGGCCAAACACTTCCTGGCTGCTGAGCCTTGCCTCCCTCGGGGGATCCAACACCATGGTAGGCTGGAAAAAGTTCCCCTCCAGTGGCTCGCCGCCCAGCGCCAGCTTACCGCCCAGCGACACGGCCTCCTCCACCCATTCGTGAACGCGCCTTACTTCCGCAGCGCGTATCAGCGGCCCGACATCGGTGGCCGGATCGCTGGCGTCACCAACGACCAGTTCACCTACAGACTCCTGCAGCATGTCGACAAGAATGTCATGGAGGCTTTCCTGCACGAAGATGCGCTGGGTGGAAACACAGACCTGCCCCGCGTGGTAGAACCCACCCCTGGTGATGGCGGGAACAGCCAGTTCCAGGCGAGCGGAGCCGGTCACGATACAGGGCGCGACACCACCGTGCTCCAGCGCGCAACGGACGCCAGGCTGCAACTGGCTGCGCAGCATCCAGCCAACCCTGGCCGAGCCAATAAAACTGAAGAACGCGATACGCTCACTGCGAACCATTTCGCCGGCCACGTCGAGATCCCGGGGGATGCTGTAGGCCAGGTAATCCTCCGGCACGCCGGCCTCGTGCATGGCCTCTACCAGTTTGATACAGGACAGTGGTGTGTCGCCCGCCGGCTTCACCACGCAGGGGCTGCCCGTCGCAAACGCGGGCACCACCTGGTGGACAATGAGATTGAGAGGATGATTGAAGGCGCTGAAGGCCAGGACCACGCCCCGCGGGAAATGCTGGGTAAATGCCAGTCGACCGGCTGAGGCCGCCTGGTGACCGAGGGGAATCACGTTGCCGCGATGCTCGCTGATGGTATTGATGGCAATGCGCACGCCAGCAATTGCTCGCGCGGCCTCCACCTCGGCGTCCTTGAGGGGCTTGCCGCCTTCGGCGGCAATCAATTCCGCGTAGGACGCCTCGTCCCTCACCATGATCTCTACCAGGCGCTCGAGAATCGCTATGCGCTGGTGCAGTTCCAGCCAGCTCGCCCGATTGCTGTAGCGCCGCCAGGCGCTCTCCAGCTTGGCGGCTGCCGCAGCCCCGTCATCGGTTTTTAGCCTGGCGATCTCCTCACCAGTCGAAGGGTTGTAGACAGACAGTGTTGGCTGGGCCATGCAAATTCTCCGGGCTGCTCATCTTCGTATAGCACACCCGGGAGACAGCAAGGCCATGGGGATGTTCCCCAGGTCCAGCGTCGGGTATCAGTCTCGCTTCACCAGGCGGCGCCGCACTGAACGCACCAGCACCCAGACCAGCGCGAAGACCAGCGGCGAGGCAATGCCGGTCAGCAGCGTGGCGTCAACGGGCAGGCCTACAGACTTCAAGGCCTTGAATCCATAGGCCAGCAGCCCGACGGCGTAATAGCTGATAGCAAAGATGGAGAATCCCTCCACAGCCTGCTGCAAGCGCAGCGCCATATGGGCTCGTTCGTCCATGGATTGCAGCAGTGCCTGGTTCTGTTTCTTCTGCACCATGTCGACCATGGTATTCAGCAGGTTGGCCGCCCGGGCGACCCGCTGTGCCAGCTCATTGGCGCGCCGTTCGGTGGCGTCGCAGGTGCGCATGGCAGGCTGCAGTGAACGCAACAGGAAGTTGGTGTAGCTCTGGTAGCCGCCAATCTTTTCCTCACCGACTTCCTCGAGGCGCCGTTCCACGATGCTGGCGTAGGCGCGAGCCGCTGCGAAACGGTAGGCGTGGGTAGACACGATCTGCTCGACGCTGGCGGCGATACCGGTGATGGCACGTAGGGCCGCTTCCTGGTCGGCCTCGGTGCGCTCCTGCTCGAGCTGGGTCATGACTTCATTGAGCGCGGGCTCCATGCGGCCCAGCGCTGACATGGCGTCCCTGGCCCTCGGTAGCGCAATCATCGCCAGCATGCGATAGGACTCGATTTCCAGAAGTCGCTGTAGCAGTCGAGACAGCCTGCCTTCGGTGATGCCCAGGTCGATGACGACGATACGTACGAGTCCATCCGCATCGAGTTGAAACGCCGACCAAACTGCCGCATGTGCTGATGACATCAAGCCACCGTGCACCGTAGTCGAGGCGAGCAGTGAAGACGCCAGCTGGTAGCCCTGTGGGTCATCCCCACCCGGTGCCGGCAACACTTCGATATGCACGCCCACCAGGAAGTCCCTGGTCAATGCGTCGCGCTTTTCACGGTCCAGCAGGTCGAGGGCGGTTTCGCTGAACGGCGGCTGCCCGTTGCCGGGCACCATAACCGTGTGACTGACCGCCTCTGTGTGCCCCTCCCATTTGACCTGGCAGGCCCCGACCCTGACGCTGTGCTGGCGACTCCTGTCCGAGGGTGCACTGACGTCATGTTTGCGGCAGAAGTCTGCAAACTCCTGGCGCGCCTCATCAATGCTGGCCTCGTTGCGCAGGGAGACCAGGTGTGTGCAGCGCATTGGTGGCGATTGCCGCAGGCCCGGGCGCGCATGCCACTCGTTGCTGAGTCGTATGCGTTCCTCCCGCGACAGGGCCTGCGAAGCCGGCCGATCTGTTGAGCCCGTCATGGCGATCCCTTCTTGTTCCAGAAGCTGTCCAATACAGCAATGGTTTTGTCCGGTTCATCCCAGTGCGGAAGACCGCAGCTGGGAGCTATACGCTCGGCGCTGATCATTGGGTTCGCAGCCAGCAGTTCGGGCAGCCGGTCGAAGTTTATGTTCGGGTCTTTGTCATACAGCACCAGCGTGGGGACTGCGAGCGGTTGATACAGCAGCTCCCTTGCACCCGGGGTAAACAGCGCCATGGCAAGGAAACGGAACGGTGCGTGCCGCGCGCCCGGCTGCCGGGCGGTGGCACAGGCCTGGTCGAGCAACTCCACGGGCACGTCCTTTTCGAAAGACAGCCCCAGGAAAAAGCGAATACTGGGACGCGTGGTGAGCGCCCGGTAGAGGCCGGCGCTGAATACGGGTATCGAGAACAACTTGCGCAGCCGCTCGCTGGCCGCGCCTGAAGGTGGTTCGCGGCTGCCCATACCGGTCGGTGAGACCAGCGCCAGGCTGTTGAAAAGCCCAGGTGCCGCCAGCGCAGCGCGGGCTGCAAACTCCGCTGTGGTGGACAGCGCCACCACGTCTACCGGCTCATCGAACTGCCGCTCACAAAAGTTCTGCAGACACTGAGCATAAAGCTCGGGACCGTAGTCGATGGCAGGGCGCTCCGAAAATCCGAACCCGGGTAGCTCCAGCGCGTAGACGGGTCGTCGCTGGCGGTAGGCATCGAACAGTGGGGCTACCTCGCGAGCAGTGGGGGCCGCATTGATGCTGTGTAGCAACAGCAAGGGGCGCCCTGCCACCTGCTCATCCGTGTAGCAGGCGACGGTACCGAATCCTTCGATATCAACGCCGATGCGCCGCGCATCCAGCGCTTCCTGGAATGTCCTGCTCATAGCCGTGTTTTGCCAAACCCAGGGTCCATGCTAGCAGACCCAGGTCAAGAGGCCGCCAAACCGGTAGCGTGTAAACTTGTGTTTACGCATCACTGCGGGTAAAAGATGGGCGACAGGACCCGAGCGCCAGTCCACCGGTTGAACCCTGAGCGGCGCGCGCCACAGCAGATGTAAGGAAGCAAGCATGGCTATCGCCTATCCCTTTTCCGCCATCGTCGGCCAGGACGAGATGAAGACCGCACTGTTGATTGCAGCCGTTGACCAGGACGTCGGCGGTGTCCTGGTATTTGGAGACCGTGGCACCGGCAAGTCCACAGCCATCCGCGCACTGGCCGCCCTGATGCCCAATATCCCGGTAGTGGCTGGCTGTCCCTACCACTGTGACCCCGGGGCCCCCACACCTGGTCTCTGTGCCCAGTGTGAGAACGGTGGCAAGGACTTCAATACCCGCGAACAGCCCATGCCGGTTGTCGATCTGCCTCTCGGGGCAACCGAAGACCGGGTAATCGGTACGCTGGACCTGGAAAAAGCCCTGCGCCTGGGAGAGAAGGCCTTCGAACCGGGACTGCTGGCCCAGGCCCACCGCGGCTTCCTGTATATCGACGAGGTCAACCTGCTGGAGGACCATATTGTCGACGCACTACTGGATGTGGCGGCCTCGGGTGAAAACGTGGTTGAGCGCGAAGGGCTGAGTATTCGCCACCCTGCCCGTTTCGTACTGGTTGGCAGCGGCAACCCTGAAGAGGGCGAGCTGCGGCCGCAGCTCCTGGACCGCTTTGGATTGTCGGTCGATGTGCGCACACCCACCGAGCTCGATATGCGCGTTCAGATCGTCAAACTGCGCGACGAGTTCGAGCGCGACCGCGAGGCGTTCGTCAAGAAATGGAAGCGCAAGGACAGCGCGGTGCGACGCAAGGTCGAGAAGGCGCGCACCCAGCTCAATGACATCGACCTCGCACCGGAGGTTCTGGAGCGTGCAGCAGCCCTGTGCATGGCCTTGGGCACTGATGGCCTGCGCGGCGAATTGACCCTGGTGCGCGCGGCCCGGGCGTTGGCGAGTCTTGAGGGCAAACCAGTGGTCGGGTTGAAGCAGCTCCGGCAGGTGGCGCCCTCGGTACTGCGTCACCGGCTGCGTCGAGATCCGCTGGACGAATCCGGATCGACCACGCGGATCGAGCGCGCCCTTGAGGAAGTACTGGACCCGGCGTGACGGGAGAAGCCGCCTGGCAGGATGCACTGCTCGCTGCCGCGCTGTTGGCCACGGACCCGGCAGGACTGGGTGGTATTGCCCTCAGGGCCAGGCCAGGGCCGGTACGCGACAGCTGGCTTGAAACTATCAGGGAGCTGTTTCCCGAACTGCCCTGGCGCAAGATCCCGCAAACCGTCAGCGAGGCCAGGCTGCTCGGTGGGCTGGACTTGGCCGCCACCCTCAAGGCCGGTAAACCTGTCGCCCAGTCCGGCCTTCTCAGCGAATGCCATGGCGGCGTGGCTTTGCTGGCGATGGCGGAACGCTGTCAGCCCACTACGGCCGCCCACCTGTGCCAGGCGCTGGACAGGGGCGAGGTACAGGTAGAGCGGGAGGGCCTCAGCGCTACCCAGCCGGCCAGGTTTTCACTGCTGGCGCTAGATGAAAGCGTCGAACCCGATGAGCATCTCGACCCGGCACTGGCGGAACGCCTCGCTTTTCACCTCGATCTCCACGACATCGGCATCCGCGATCTGCTGGACCTCGACTACGGGCTGGCTGACATTGAGCGGGCTCGCCAGCGTGTCGACAAGGTCGACTGTGACGAAGAGGCCACGCGGCAGATCTGTACGCTGTGCCTGGTGCTGGGCATCGATTCTCCGCGCGCTTCGCTGTTGGCCCAGCGGGCGGCGCGGGCAGCTGCCGCCCTCGCAGACTCTCCCAGCGTCACCGAAGCGGAGCTGGAACTGGCAGCCCGACTGGTGCTCGCGCCGCGGGCAACCCGGCTGCCCGCTACCGAGGAGGAAGAACAGACGGAGGCCGAACCGCCACCGCCAGAACCCCAGGAAGCCGAGGGCGAACAACAGGACCCCGGCCAGGGCGAGGGCATGCAGGATCGACTGATTGAAGCTACCAGGGCCGCGTTGCCGGCGGGTCTGTTGAACCAGCTGTTACAGGGCGGTGTGCGTCGCGGCAGTGGGCGTGGCGGAAAGTCCGGCCAGCTGCGTCGCTCGCGAAGCCGCGGCCGCCCCACCGGCACCATCCAGGGCGACCCGCGTTCCGGTGCACGCCTGAGCCCCGTGGCGACCCTGCAGGCGGCCGCACCCTGGCAGCCACTGAGACGCGGTGCGGACGACCCACCCAGAATGCTCAAGGTACAGCGGGATGACTTCAGGGTGGTGCGCTACCGGGAGCGTTCGGAGAGCACCACCGTGTTCGTGGTAGATGCCTCCGGCTCCGCGGCGCTCAATCGCCTGGCCGAAGCCAAGGGCGCCGTCGAACTGCTGCTGGCGGACTGCTATATCCGTCGCGACCAGGTCGCCATGATTGCCTTTCGCGGTGAAACGGCCGATGTCCTGCTGCCACCCACGCGCTCACTGGTGCGGGCCAAGCGCAACCTGGCCGCGCTCCCCGGCGGTGGCGGTACGCCGCTGGCGGCGGCCATAGAAACTGCCGCTGCCATGGCCACCAGCCTGCTGCGCCGTGGCGGCACACCCAATGTAGTGTTCCTGACCGACGGTCGCGGCAATATCGCCCGCGATGGACGCCAGGGGCGCGAAGCGGCCCGTGAGGACCTGCCCGAGGTGGCCGCCCTGTTCCGCGAATCCGGCGTGCGCGGCATGGTGATCGACACCTCACCCCGCCCCGGTAGCGCAGCGGAAGACCTCGCCAGGCAGCTGGATATCGATTACCTGCCCCTGCCCCACGCCGATGCCAGCCAGCTCAGCGAGGCGGTGCGCGCCGCCAGCCTGTGAGCAAGGCGCGGCAACTCGCTGCCTGGGACTGGCCGCACCGACAGGACAGCAAATTCTGCCGGGCAGCGGGACTGGACTGGCACTTCCAGCGCATGGGCAGCGGCCCCACCCTGTTGCTGTTGCATGGCACCGGGGCTTCACTGCATTCCTGGGCGGGCCTGGCGCCCCTGTTGGCACCCAATTACGAAGTCATCAGTATCGACCTGCCTGGTCACGGCTTCAGCGACTTGCCCGGCAACGAGCAGATGTCCCTGGCTGGCATGGCGGCAGCGGTCGCTACCTTGCTGGACCGGCTTGGATGTTCGCCTGCCCATGTCATTGGACACTCGGCGGGCGCGGCGGTCGCTGCCCGCATGATCCTCGATGGACGCATCTCCCCGGACAGTCTTGTCAGTATCAACGGCGCCCTGCTGGCGCTGCCGGGGATGACCGGCCAGTTTTTCTCCATCAGTGCCCGCCTGTTGGCAGGCATACCCACCTTACCCGCCTGGGTGGCCGGTGTTGGCGGACAGCGGCACTTTACCCACCGATTGATCGAAGGCACCGGTTCCAGGCTCGGAAAGACGCAGGTGGAGTACTATCGCAGGCTGGTGGCCAATCCAAGGCACGTGGCCGCCGCCCTGAGAATGATGGCCAACTGGGACCTGGTGCCGCTGGAAGCGGCGCTGCCGAACCTGCACACGCCGGTGCACCTGGTCGTCTGTGAAGGCGACCTCACCGTTCCCCCCGAGCAGTCCCGGGAACTCAACCGCCGCCTGCCCGATGCCGACCTGCACTCCGTGTCGAGGCTTGGCCACCTCGGCCACGAAGAGGATCCGGCGCAATTTGCCCAGCTGTTGATGCAGATCGCCAAAGGCACTGCCCGGTAGCTGTTCAGCACCGGCAAGCGGTGCTATTCTGTCTACCAAACTAGACATATTGAGTGTCTACTTATATGAACAGTCCGGATAGCGTCGCCAGCAAGGCCATGTTGCACACCATGAAACCACACGCCGTGGTGATCGGCAGCGGCTTTGGGGGCCTGGCGACGGCCATCAGGCTGGGTGCGCGCGGCTACCGCGTCACCGTGCTGGAGAAGCTGGAGCAAGCCGGCGGGCGGGCGCGTGTACACCACCAGGACGGTTACACCTTCGACGCAGGGCCGACCATTATTACCGCCAAACACCTGCTGGAGGAGCTGTGGGCCCTGTGCGGACGGCGTCTCGAAGACGATGTCGACCTCAGGCTCATGGAACCCTTCTACCGGATTCGCTTCGACGACGGCGAACAGTTCGACTACTGCGGCGACGCAGCGCACAACCGTGCAGAGATCGCCCGCTTCAGCCCGGTGGATGTGGCGGGCTATGACCGCTTCATGGAGGCGTCTGCCAGGAACTACCGGGTGGGCTTTGAGCAGCTCGTGGACCGGCCCTTCAGTTCGTTGCTGGACATGATCAGGGTCATGCCCGATATGCTGCGCTTGCGGGCGGACCGCTCGGTACACGCATTGGTATCGCGTTACATCAAGGATCATCGCGTCCGCCAGGTGCTGAGCTTCCACCCCTTGCTGATCGGCGGCAACCCCTATTCAGCCAGCGCAGTCTACACGCTGATTTCCCACCTCGAACGTGAGGGCGGCGTCTACTCCGCCATGGGTGGAACGGGCCGCATTGTGCAGGGCATGGTGAAACTGCTGCTGCAGCAGGGCAATACGCTGCGACTGAATGCGCCGGTCAGGGAGATCTGCGTCCGCGATGGCAGCGCCCATGGCGTGGTGCTGGAAGACGGCAGCTACATCGACGCCGATATCGTCGTCAGCAATGCCGATGTGGCCTGGACCTATCGCCACCTGACACCCGGCACCCGCCGCAGACGCTGGAGCGATCGCCGCCTGGATCAGGCGCGCTACTCCAATGGGCTGTTTGTATGGTACTTCGGGACCCGTCGACGCTACGAAGACGTGCCGCACCACTCCATTCTGCTGGGACCGCGCTACCGTGGCCTGCTCAACGACATCTTCCGGCACCGGCGACTGGCAGAGGATTTCAGCCTCTACCTGCACCGCCCCACCGCCACCGACCCGTCCCTGGCGCCCGAGGGCTGTGACTCCTTCTACGTATTGGCGCCGGTGCCCAACCTGCTGGCCGACGTGGACTGGCGGCAACAGGCTGAACCGTTCCGCCGTGCCGTCCAACAGTACCTGGAGAACTCGGTGCTGCCTGGATTGGGCGACGCACTGGCCACATCCAGGGTCACCACCCCGCTGGATTTCCAGGGTGACCTGAACTCGTTCCGCGGTGCCGGCTTCGGCATGGAGCCGGTACTCTGGCAAAGCGCCTGGTTCCGGCCCCACAATCGCAGCGAAGACGTGCGCGACCTCTATTTTGTCGGTGCTGGCACGCATCCCGGTGCGGGTGTTCCCGGCGTCATCGCCTCGGCCAAAGTGGTAGCCGGCCTGGTTCCTCATGCCAGCGCCCTTGTCTGAGGCCGCCATCAGGCAGGCACCGCATCAGCCTGTCCGACGCCTGCCTACGGATCGCGCCGACCAGCAGGCGTGCCGGGAGCTGCTGCGCCATGGCTCGCGCTCCTTTTATGCCGCCTCGATGCTGCTGCCACAGCCCTACCGCGATGCAGCCGTTGCCCTCTACGCCTTCTGTCGACTGGCCGACGATGCCATCGACCTAAGCGACACCCCGCGGCTGGCGTTGAGCGAATTACGGGCACGGCTGGATGGGATCTATAGCGGCGCCCCCGCCGATGTCGCCGCTGATCGGATGATGGTGCAGGTGGTACGCCAGTTCGGGATGCCGCGGCCGCTCCTGGATGCGCTGCTGGAGGGTTTTGCCTGGGACTGCGACGCTCGCCGCTACCCGGACATCACCTCCGTGCGCGCCTACGGCGCAAGGGTCGCCGGCAATGTCGGCGTCATGATGGCCCTGCTAATGGGCCAGCGCGACGAGTCAGTACTGGCACGCGCGGCAGACCTTGGGGTCGCCATGCAGCTGACCAACATCGCCCGCGATGTGGCTGAAGACGCCGGCAATGGCCGGCTTTACCTGCCCCTGGACTGGCTGCAGGAAGCCGGCATTGACCCGGAGCGCTGGCTGCAGGCGCCCTGCTCATCCGCAGCGCTGTCAGGCGTGGTGAGACGCCTGCTGGAAGAGGCAGACCGCCTTTATGCCCGCGCTGAAGCCGGCATTGCCCGGCTCCCGGCCGGCTGCCAGCCCTGTGTGATGACGGCGCGACTGCTGTACGGGGAGATCGGCGAACAGGTCAAACGCCAGCAATGTGACCCCATGCGCGGCCGCGCGGTGGTGAGCCCTGCTCGCAAGTGTCGCACCATGGGCGGACTCGGCCGCCTGGGCCGCCTGGATCAGTCGGCGCTTGCAGACCTGCCGCTGGCAGAGACCGCCTTCCTGATTGAGGCGGTACGTGCGGCCCCTCTACCGGCGGTCAGCGATGAAGAACCGGTCAGCCGGGTGGAGTGGATGCTCGACTTGTTTGCCGAACTGGAGCGCCGGGATCGCATGGCACGCGAGCGGATCGAGGCCGGGCGCGACTGCCCGCTGCTGGTTAGCGAGAGCGCGGGAAACGCGGCATCCTGAACGGCAACAGGAACTGCACCCAGGACGATGCGAATCGATCCAGGTCCAGGCTTTCGTGGACCGTATCCCAGCGCCCTGAGCCGTCGCTACTGAGCACCGAGCGAGAGTAGAACGGCGTATCTTCAAGGGTGCGAGCCACGGTCATCCCATCTTCGCCACGGGCCGGACGCGGCATCCGCCACACCAGCGTCGGCGGCAGGGCTAGCTCCTGTCCCAGATTAATCTCCTCACTGCTGCCGTCCGCCGCAAAGCGTCTTGCTATCTGCCGGCGCTCATCATCCCGCGGCCAGGCTTCGTAGCGCACCGACACGCTGCCGGATGGTTCCGACTGCCGGGCCCAGTGCCAGTGAGTAAATCCCGCCTCCAAAGGCTCCTCTCCCCAGTTGCAGTCAAAGTACCCATGCCCCTGCCAGCGCAGCGCGGGATGCCGGAAGTCAATTTCTGCGCGGGCAATAGGCGCCGCAGGCCACCAGTGGTGTCGCCCCGCAGGGTCCAACTGGAACTGGCTGGGTTGTCGTGCAGAGGGCGTGAGCCGCACGCTACCTTGCAGGCGCCTGGGCCACGGGACGGTGATTTCATTGATTTCGGCGACCAGGTCGTCCCCCTCGTAGCGTAGCTGGCTGGGGCCCACTACCAGCTGTTCAGCACAGCGCTGCAGGTCACCGGCGCCACGCTCGGTGGCCGCCCAGTGCTTGCTGCCGCCCGGACCATAGAGAATCGCATTGATGGCACAATGAGCCTCCGGGCTTGCCGGTCCACGGCGGCGTGCACGGGCGTAGTACGGCGAGAAGACGCTGCCGACAAAGCCGATGATAGTCAGGCCGTGCCGGCCGTCATCACTCAGCGCGTCGATGTACCACCAGCGGTAGCCGCTGGCCACCACCGGCGCATCGAAGCCTGGTCGCTCAGCAATTGCTCCGCCGCCAGGCGGCCGGACAGGCTGACCATCGGTACCCCCGCCCCCGGGTGCACTCCGCCCCCCGCCAGGTACAGCCCCGCCAATCGAGTCGACGGCCCCGGCCGCTGAAAGGCCGCCTGCCAGCCGTGCGTCGCGCGGCCGTAGATCGCTCCCCCGGTGCCGGGAAAGCGCTGGTTGAAGTCTGTCGGTGAGCGCGCCAGCACCTGGCCGGCTGTGAAGCTCAGCTGCAGTCCGCAATGATCCAGAATCTTTAGAGCCTGTTGCTGGCATTGTTCGACCTCCTGGTCACTGTAGTGGTGGCGATCGCCGTTCGACGGCGCATTGATAAGACAGAAGATACGCTCTTCATCCGCTGGCGCGCCTGCGCCTTCTGCCCGGTCCTGGGCGCACAGATAGACGGTGGGCTCGGTGGGTACCTGTTGGCTGCCGAACAGTTGCTCAAATTCGCGCCGGTAGTTGCCGGAAAAGCACACGGTATGAAACGCCAGCGGCAAGCCACGGGTACGCGCTACTCCCGCCCAGGTCACGGCCGACAGGGAACGCTGCCCCGGCCGCTGGGCGCTGACTGCCGCCTGGCCCGCAGGCCCCAGCAGGCCGCCCCGCAGCGCTTCCGGGTCCGCTGTACACACGACCGAATCGCATTCTATACAGGTGCCACGGCTGCCCCGCACACCGCTGACCGCCCCATGTCGCCGCTCAATGTCCTGCACCCACTCACCCGTCACAAAGCGCGCTCCCCTACGCCGTGCAGCAGCAGCCAGCCCTTCGGCCAGGCTTTGCATCCCACCCTCCAGCTGCCAGACGCCTTCCTGCTCGAGGTGGGCAATCAGCATCAAGGTGGCAGGCGCCTGCCAGGGGGATGAACCACAGTAGGTGGCATAACGTCCGAACAGCTGCTGCAGACGCGGGTCGCGAAAGTGCTTGCCCAACGCCGACCACAGGTTGGCGAAGGGTTTGAGACCCAGCAGGCCGCGCAAGCCGTGGTGCCGCGCCCGCCAGGCCAGGCTCAGGGGCGTCGGTTTTGAGGCCCGCAGCATGGCCGGCTCGAGCATGTCGTACATGCGCCCGGCCTCCCGGCAGAACGCCAGGTAACCCTGGGCCTCCTCGCTTCCCGCAAAATCACCGATAGCATCAGCGGAGCGCTGCCGATCGGCAAACAGGTCGAGATGCGACCCCGCCTCCCAGGCGTGACGGGCCAGCAACTCCAGTGGGCGGGCCTCGACCACCTCGTCGAGGCGCAGGCCGATGCCGTCCAGCAGCGAGTCGAAGGCTGCCGGCATGGTAAACACCGTCGGGCCTGAATCCACCGGCCCCAGCGGCGTCGGCACCTGACGCATCTTGCCACCGGGCTCATCACCGGGTTCGAACACCACGACTTCACGGTCGGCAGCCAGCAGCCGAATGCAGGCAGACAGGCCGGCGATGCCCGCGCCAATCACTACAACCGGTTTTTCATCCATCCTGGGCCGTTCCGTGTCAGTCCAACTTGCATTGTAGCAATGTCTAGTTTAACTTACAGTTTAGATGTTGAGTTTAATTGACACCTAAGAAAAACAACCAGAACAAATGCAGCCAGCTACCGGGATACCCGGCAGGGAGGTGACCAACATGGCGTTACAACCCACGGAAAAGCCTGATATAGAGGCCGCGCTGGCTTCGATCCTCGCCAGAACCGCCAGTGCCGATTGCCCGCAGAAGCTGGCTCGCGCACTCCATCACGCGGTGTTCCCGGGCGGCGCCCGGATTCGCCCCAAGCTCTGCCTGGCCATCGCCATGGCGAACAATTGTGACAGCCTCGACCTGGCCGTGCGCGCAGCCTGCGCCATAGAACTGCTGCACTGCGCCTCCCTGGTCCACGATGACCTGCCCTGCTTCGACGATGCCCCCATGCGGCGTGGCAAGCCCTCCGTGCACCGGGCTTTTGGTGAGCCCATCGCCGTGCTGGCCGGCGACGCGCTGATTGTTGCGGCCCTGGAAACTGTGGCAGCGGCAGAACTCAGCGGACCTGCCGCGGCGCGCATGCCGACGGTCTTTGCGGTACTGGCAAGAGGCGTTGGCGCGCCCTACGGTATCTGCGCCGGCCAGGCCTGGGAAAGCGAACCCAAGGTGGACCTGGGCCGCTATCACCGCGCCAAGACCGGCGCCCTGTTTATTGCCGCCACCCATGCCGGTGCCGCCTGTGCCGGTGTAGACGGCAGGCCCTGGGAAACCCTCGGCACCAGTATCGGTGAGGCCTACCAGGTCGCGGATGACATCCAGGATGCCATCGCCACACCCGAGACACTGGGCAAACCCTGCCACCAGGACGAACACCTGGAACGGCCCAACGCGGTCGCCCAACTGGGCGTTCAGGGCGCTGCCCGCAAGCTGCGGGAACTGATCGAGGCCGGCATCGACAGCATCCCCGCCTGCCCGGGCCGGGAACTGCTGGTAGACCTGGTGCGCGCACAATCCCAGGGCTTCATACCCAAGGGGCTGAGCCGTGCGGCCTGAGCCAAGCCTCGCAAGCAACGCATATTAGCCCGCCGTGTCGGCACCCAGCGAACACCTGACCATGCCGACACGCCCGGCCAGTCTTCGCGAACGCTTTATTGACTGGCGCAATCGCCTGATCGCCAATCCCGGCTTCCAGCGCTGGTCCGCTCGCTTCCCACTGACGCGGGGCATTGCCCGCCGCAAGGCCGGCGCGGTATTCGATATCGCCGCGGGTTTTGTGTACTCCCAGGTGCTCGGGGCCTGTGTGGAACTGCAGATATTTGAACGCCTGCGCGAGCGCCGGGCAGATGTAGCCGAACTGGCCCGCGAGTGCGGCCTGGCAGAAGATCCCATGCGCCGCCTGCTATTGGCAGCGGACTCACTGAAACTGCTGGAACGGCGGGGTTCACTGTTCACCCTGGGTGAACTGGGAGCGGCGGTGCTCGCCAATCCGGGGGTCATTGCCATGGTGGAGCACAACCGCTGGCTGTACCGCGACCTGACCGAGCCGGTTAGCCTGCTGCGCGGAGAACACAGCCCCGAGCTGGCGGAGTTCTGGCCCTACGCGACCGGCAACGAAGGTGACGCAGCCCGCTATAGCGAGCTGATGGCCGCCTCACAGTCGATGGTGGCGGACGACATACTCGACGCCGCCGATCTCTCGGACCGACAGCATCTCTGGGACATCGCCGGCGGCAACGGCACGTTTGCCAGTCGCGCCCTCGAGCGCTGGCCTCACCTGAAGGCCACGGTGCTGGACCTGCCTCCGGTGGCGGCGCTCGCCAACCAGAATTTTGCTGCCAAGGGCCTGGATGGGCGCGCCCGCTCGATATCCGGTGACATGTTCAAGGCGCCATTGGCAGACGAAGAGCCCGGTGCATTTGGCAAGCCCGACGTGGTTAGCCTGGTGCGGGTCGTTCACGACCACAACGACGACGACGTAGAGACGCTGCTGCGCGCCATCAGGGCCAGACTCGAGCCAGGTGGCAGGCTGCTGCTGGCGGAACCCATGGCTGAGAGCGTCGGCGCCGAGACCTTTGGTCACGCCTACTTCGGTCTGTATTTGTTTGCCATGGGCAGCGGGCGACCCCGCACGCGGGACGAATTGCTCGCGATGCTCACGGACGCGGGATTCCATCAATGCAGGGAAATCAGAACTTATCGCCCTCATATGGTGCGCGTACTGCTCGCGGAAGCCTGATAGCTAACCCTGATAGGAACATATGTATATTTTAGTTGACAGTTTTAAATGTAAATTCTAAATTACACTTATCTGGAATGTGAACGTTACACCGCTATCCCGCGGGCAACGTCTGCAAATCCGGGAGACGCTGTGGCTATAACAGAACAAGCCCCGGCTGTGGTATTCGAACAGCCCGGCAATGTAACCCTACGCCCCGTTGGCCTGCCGCCAGCGACCGACGAAGACTGCATCGTGGATGTGGAATGGAGCGGCATCAGCACCGGCACCGAACGCCTGCTGTGGCAGGGACGCATGCCACCTTTCCCCGGACTCAGCTATCCACTGGTTCCCGGTTATGAAGCCGTGGGACGCATAAGCGCCAGCGCCGCAGATAGTCCACTGCAGGCCGGCCAGCGGGTTTTTGTGCCCGGCTCCCGCGGTTATGCCGATGTCGCCGGCCTGTTTGGCGGCGCCAGTTCGCGGATTGTGGTGCCGGCGGAACGGGTCATTGCGGTGGGCGATGAGCTGGGCGAGGAAGCGACGCTGCTGGCACTGGCCGCGACCGCCTACCACGCGGTGGAGCGCGCCCGTGCATTGCCGGACCTGGTCGTGGGCCACGGTGTGTTGGGCAGGTTGATAGCCCGCCTGCTGGTCGCCCTGGGACGGGACGATGTGGTGGTCTGGGAAACCCAGGCTGCTCGCCGCGGTGGCGCCGAAGGCTACCGGGTAATCGCCCCGGAAGAAGACAACCGCCGCGACTACCCGGTCATTATCGATGTCAGCGGCGCCGAAGGATTACTGGACACCCTGGTTGGCCACCTCGCTCCCGGCGGCGAAATTGTTCTCGCCGGCTTTTACGACCAGCCGCTGTCGTTTGCGTTTCCGCCCGCCTTTATGCGGGAAGCGTCATTTGCCATCGCTGCTGAATGGCAGCCCGCAGACCTGTTGGCGACGCTGGACCTGGTAACCGAGGGCAAATTGTCGCTCACCGGGTTAATCACTCACCGGGAAAGCCCGGACGCGGCAGAAGCCGCCTACACCACGGCATTCGAATCTGCCGATTGCCTCAAGATGATCCTCGACTGGAGAACTGCCTGATGGGAAGTGGCAAAGTTAACGAATTCATTCCGGATCGCGGCGACGAGACGATCGCCACCTCGGCGGCTGCGGCCTCGGGTACACAGATTATTGCCATCTATGGCAAGGGCGGGATCGGCAAGAGTTTCACCCTGGCCAACCTGTCCTACATGATGGCCCAGCAAGGCAAGAAGGTGCTGCTGATCGGCTGCGATCCAAAGAGCGACACCACATCCCTGCTGTTCGGGGGCAAGGCCTGCCCCACCATCATCCAGACCGCGTCCGCCAAGAAAGAGGCCGGCGAGCAGGTAGCAGTCGGCGATGTCTGCTTCAAGCGCGATGGCGTGTATGCAATGGAACTCGGCGGACCTGAAGTGGGCCGGGGTTGTGGCGGCCGCGGCATCATCCACGGCTTCGAAACCCTGGAAAAACTGGGTTTCCACGACTGGGACTTTGACTACGTCTTACTGGATTTCCTGGGCGACGTGGTGTGCGGCGGCTTCGGCCTGCCCATTGCCCGCGACATGTGCCAGAAAGTTATCGTCGTCGCCTCCAACGACCTGCAATCGCTCTATGTGGCCAACAACGTCTGCTCAGCCGTGGAGTATTTCCGCCGCCTGGGCGGCAACGTGGGCGTGGCCGGCATGGTCACCAACAAGGATGACGGCACCGGCGAGGCCCAGGCTTTCTGCCAGGCAGTCGGCATTCCCGAGCTGGCCTCCATCCCCGCCAACGACGACATTCGCCGCAAGAGCGCCAACTACGAAATCATCGGCCATCCGGATGGGCAGTGGGGTGAGCTGTTTGGAAAGCTGGCGACCAATGTCGCCGAAGCACCGCCTACCCAGCCCAGCCCACTCAGCCAGGACGGCCTGCTGGATCTTTTCAATGGTGAAGAGGTCGGCCGCAACGTGGTACTGGAGCCGGCCACCGTCAGCGACCTGTGTGGCGCCAACGCCCAGGTCAAGCCGTCACTCGAGGTGGTTTATGACACCGTATGATGATCCCCGGCCGAGCCGCATCCCGACCACCGAGGTTGAGGAAAGCGGCTGCCACAACGGCAAAGAGAAGCTGGCTGCGGAAGCCATGTCTTCCGGCAAGCAGGAAGTACTCGAAAAGTACGCAAAAGACTATCCGTTGGGCCCCCACGACCAACCCCAGAGCATGTGCCCGGCGTTTGGCTCGCTGCGTGTCGGCTTGCGCATGCGCCGCACCGCCACGGTGCTGAGCGGCTCGGCCTGCTGCGTCTACGGCCTGACCTTCACGTCCCATTTCTACGGCGCCAGGCGCACCGTGGGCTATGTGCCCTTCGACTCGGAAACCCTGGTGACCGGCAAGCTGTTCGAGGACATCAAGGAAGCGGTCGAAGGACTCTGCGACCCGGACCAGTACGACGCCGTGGTCATCATCAATCTCTGCGTGCCCACCGCTTCAGGTGTGCCGCTGGATCTGCTGCCGAAATCCATCAACGGCGTGCGGATCATTGGTATCGATGTCCCGGGCTTCGGGGTACCCACCCATGCCGAGGCCAAGGACATTCTCGCTGGAGCCATGCTGCGCTACGCCCGCACGGAGGCCGAACACGGCCCGGTGGCGGAGCCGGCCCAGGGCCGCAGTGAGCTGCCCACCGTCAGCCTGGTGGGTGAAATGTTTCCGGTGGATGCGGTAAGCATCGGTCGACTGCTCGAACCCCTCGGAATAGCAGCCGGCCCGATTGTGCCAACTCGCGAATGGCGGGAGCTCTACGCGGCGTTGGACTGCGCCGTAGCTGCCATGATCCACCCTTTTTACACCGACTGCCATCGCCAGTTTGCCGCCGCGGGGCGACCCGCCGTGGGCTCTGCGCCGGTGGGATACAGCGGTACCGAGCAATGGCTGGAAGCCATTGGCAAGGCTGCCGGCATCGAGGACGCCCGCATAGCGGCGGCTCGCGATGCGGCACTCCCCGCAATCCGCGGCGCGCTGGCAGCGAGCCCGATTGATGCCCGCATCACCATGTCAGGTTATGAGGGTTCAGAGCTGCTGGTGGCTCGCCTGCTGGTCGAATGTGGTGCTGATGTGCGCTATGTCGGCAGCGCCTGCCCGAAGACCCAGTGGTCAGACCAGGATCGTGAATGGCTCGAAGCGCGCGGCGTTGAAGTGCGTTTCCGCGCCTCGCTGGAACACGACCTGGCCGCCATGGAGGAATACCAGCCCGACCTCGCCATCGGCACAACCCCGGTGGTGCAAGCGGCCAAGGAGAAAGCGCTGCCCGCGCTCTACTTCACCAACCTGATCTCAGCCCGGCCACTGGTTGGCCCGGCGGGGCCTGGCTCATTGGCCCAGGTCATCAACGCGGCGCTGGCCAACAAGGCGCGCTTTGCCGACATGGAAGCCTTCTTCGCCGGTATCGGCCATGGCGATGAGGCAGGAATCTTCACGGGGGTAAACCACTGATGCTGGTGCTAGATCACGACCGTGCCGGAGGCTACTGGGGCTCCGTTTATGTGTTCAGCGCAGTCAAGGGTATGCAGGTCATTATCGACGGCCCGGTGGGCTGCGAGAACCTGCCCGTCACTTCAGTACTGCACTACACAGACGCGCTGCCGCCCCACGAATTGCCGATCGTAGTCACTGGCCTCGCCGAGGAAGAGCTCGGCCAGCATGGCACGGAAGGCGCACTGCGCCGTGCCCACCAGACGCTGGATCCGGACCAGCCGTCCGTCGTTGTCACCGGCTCGATCGCCGAAATGATTGGTGGCGGCGTGACGCCGGAAGGTACAGGTATCGAGCGCTTCCTGCCCCGCACCATTGACGAGGACCAATGGCAAAGCGCCGACCGAGCCATGAACTGGCTGTGGAGCCGCTTCGGCCCGAAAAAGGCCAAGCCGCAAAAGCCGCGCAAGGAAGGCGAAAAGCCGCGGGTCAACATCATCGGGCCCTGCTACGGCTACTTCAACACCTGGTCGGACCTGGCTGAGCTTCGGCGCCTGATTGAAGGCATCGGCGCGGAAATCAACATGGTGTTCCCGCTGGGCTGCCACATCAAGGACATACCCAAACTCGCTGACGCCGACGTCAATGTCTGCATGTATCGCGAATTTGGTCGCCTGCTGTGCGAAGACCTGGATCGCCCCTACCTGCAAGCGCCGATCGGTCTACACAGCACCACCGCATTCCTGGAAACCCTGGGTGAACTCACGGGGCTCGACCCGCAGCCGTTTATTGCCGAAGAAAAGCGCACCACCATCAAGCCCATCTGGGATCTGTGGCGCTCGGTAACCCAGGATTTCTTTGGCACTGCCAGCTTCGGCATCGTGGCCACCGAAACCTACACCCGCGGCGTCCGCAACTTCCTCGAGGAAGAACTGGGCCTGCCCTGCAAGTTTGCCTTCGGCCGCAGTGCCGGGGTCAAGCCGGACAACGCCGAGGTGCGCCGTCGCATACACGAAGATGCACCGCTGGTGCTGTTCGGCAGCTACAACGAACGCATGTACCTGGCCGAGGCCGGGGGCCGCGGAATGTACCTGCCCGCTTCCTATCCCGGCACCCTGATCCGCCGCCATACCGGCACGCCCTTCATGGGCTACGCGGGTGCCTGCTACCTGGTGCAGGAAGTCTGTAACGGCCTGTTTGACGCACTGTTCAACATCCTGCCGCTGGGCACCGAGCTCGACCAGGCGGTGGCGACTCCGGCGCGCGCCAGCATCGACTGGCAGGCAGACGCCCAGCAGGTGCTGGACGAGATCATCGAGACCGAGCCGGTACTGGTAAGAATTTCCGCGGCCAAACGGCTGCGAGACGCCGCCGAGCGCACCGCGCGCGGCAGTGGCGCCGAACAGGTCACAGCCTCGCATGTTCGCGAGGCACGCCTGGCGGAGCCTGCATGACCGACAACAGAGAACAGGCCTGCGTTGTCACCCAGCCGGGCCGTGGTTCAAGAAAAACACACTGGGGAGGTGAGCCATCATGAAACAACGCAGAGACCGGGGGTTGGTACACGCCGTCGCGCGCAAGCAAAGCTTCGAGTTCCGCCTGTTGCTCGTCATCACGATGGTGTTGTTCCTGCCGATCGCGGCGGCCAGCCGTCTGCTACCAAGGAGCTGGCGGCCGCTGGCCGCGTTTTCGGATGAGAGCGAGGGAATCTATGTCGAGGCCCACCGGGCCGCGTGCAGTGTGGTTCCCTGCGTGTTCATGGGATAGGGGTTGACAGCAAATGACGATGCTCACGTTTGAAAAGAAATATCGGGTCCGTGGCGGAACACTGCTGGGCGGCGACCTGTTCGACTTCTGGATAGGGCCCTTTTATGTCGGCTTCTTTGGCGTTACGACCATCTTCTTCGCCGTACTGGGGACTGCGCTGATTTTGTACGGCGCCTCCCAGGGGCCGACCTGGAATATCTGGCAGATCAGTATCGCCCCGCCGGACCTCAGCTACGGCCTGGGATTGGCGCCGCTTATGGAGGGTGGACTCTGGCAGTTCATTACCATCTGCGCCGTGGGGGCCTTCGTGTCGTGGATGCTCCGCGAGATAGAGATTTCACGCAAACTCGGTATGGGCCTGCATGTACCTTTCGCCTTTGGTGTGGCGATTTTTGCCTACGTCACGCTGGTGGTATTCCGCCCGTTCCTGCTGGGCGCCTGGGGACACGGCTTCCCCTACGGGATTCTCAGCCACCTCGACTGGGTATCCAACGTCGGCTACCAGTACCTGCACTTCCATTACAACCCGGCGCATATGATCGCCATCACTTTCTTCTTTACCACGACGCTGGCCCTGTCCATGCACGGCTCGCTGATCCTGGCGGTAACCAACCCCGCCAAGGGCGAACCGGTGAAGACCGGGGAACACGAAAACACCTTCTTCCGCGATGACGTCGGCTATTCGATCGGCGCGCTGGGCATCCACCGCCTGGGCCTGTTCCTGGCACTGTCCGCAGGTTTCTGGAGTGCCGTATGCATCATTATTTCCGGGCCGTTCTGGACCAAGGGCTGGCCGGAGTGGTGGAACTGGTGGCTGGAACTGCCGGTGTGGTCTTAACAGGGGGCTTGTGAGATGGAATACCAGAACATATTTACTCGGGTTCAGGTTCGTGGCCCCCACTACCCGGGAGTGCCCATCGGTGACGACGAAATGTGGCGCACCGGCACACCCACCGACAGTTACTGGGCCGGCAAACTGGGCGATGCCCAGATCGGCCCAATCTATCTTGGTGCGACCGGCGTCCTGTCACTGATCTGCGGCTTTATTGCCATCGAGATCATCGGCCTGAACATGTGGGCCTCGGTCAACTGGGATCCCGTGCAGTTCGTGCGGCAACTGTTCTGGCTGGCACTGGAACCACCGCCCGCCAAGTACGGCCTCGGCATTCCGCCGCTGCAGGATGGCGGCTGGTGGCTGATCGCCGGCTTCTTCCTCACAGCTTCAATACTGTTGTGGTTGGTGCGCACCTATAACCGTAACCGGGCGCTGGGCATGGGCCAGCACCTGACCTGGGCCTTTGCTGCGGCCATCTGGCTGTACCTGGTGCTGGGCTTTATCCGCCCCATCTGCATGGGTAGCTGGAGCGAGGCGGTACCCTTCGGCATCTTCCCGCACCTGGACTGGACCGCGGCCTTCTCGCTGCGCTACGGCAACCTGTTCTACAACCCCTTCCACATGCTGTCGATCGCTTTCCTCTACGGCTCGACGCTGCTGTTTGCCATGCACGGCGCCACTATTCTCGCGGTTAGCCGCTATGGTGGCGATCGGGAAATCGACCAGATCACAGACCGCGGCACCGCCTCCGAACGCGCCGCCCTGTTCTGGCGCTGGACCATGGGTTTCAACGCCAGCATGGAATCCATTCACCGCTGGGCCTGGTGGTTTGCGGTACTCACGGTTATCACCGGGGGCATCGGCATCCTGCTGACGGGCACCGTGGTCGACAACTGGTACCTCTGGGCCGTCAAGCACGGCGTGGCACCGGCCTATCCGCCGCTTGAGGCGGTACCGCCCGCCGACCCCGCACTGACAGGAGCAGGCCAATGAAGAGCGTCACGCGAAGCACTGTCACGGCACTTGCCGCCGCACTGGTACTCGGCGCCTGCGAACTGGGCTCCAAGGACACGGTGCAGCGTGGTTACCGCGGTACGGCCATGGAGCTGGTCATGGTTCCCGAGGAGCGAGTGGCTCATGTCAACGCCAACCAACCCCCGGAGCCCTCACCGCCCATGCCGGCAGCGGGCCCGCGAGCGGGTGATATCTACCAGAACGTTGAAGTGCTGGGAGATCTCAGTGTCACCGAGTTTACGCGCCTGATGGCCTCCATCACCGAGTGGGTAGCACCGGAACAGGGCTGCAACTACTGCCACAACCCGGAAAACCTGGCGGACGAAAGCAAGTACACCAAGAAAGTGGCCCGCGCCATGATCGCCATGACCCAGCGCACCAACGAGGCCTGGAAGGATCATGTCGGCAACACTGGGGTGACCTGCTACACCTGCCACCGCGGCAACAATATCCCCAGCAACGTCTGGGCCGAGGACCCTGGGCCGGAAAGGGCCCGGGGTATGGTGGGCCAGACACCGCAAAACTACGCCTCAGCAGCGGTCGGCATGTCGTCGCTGCCTTACGATCCCTTTACCACCATGCTCGGCGGTGAGCATGACATCGGCGGCGTACAGGCGGATACCGCCCTGCCCCAGGGCCACCCCACTGACCTGCGGGACGCGGAATGGACCTATGCGCTGATGATGCATTTCTCCCAGAGCCTGGGTGTGAACTGCACCTACTGCCATAACAGTCGCGCCTTTAACCAGTGGGACCAGGCCTCACCGGCCAAGGTGACCGCCTGGCACGGGATCCGCATGGTCCGGGAGATCAATAGCAAGTTCATCGAGCCCACCACACCCTGGTTGCCGGAGCACCGCAAGGGCCCGCTGGGTGATGCGCTCAAGACCAACTGCAAAACCTGCCACCAGGGCGCCTACAAGCCGCTCTATGGCGCGCAGATGCTGCAGTACTACCCGAACCTGGCCGAGCTGGGCAAAGACCCGGAAGAGCTCGACCTGTTCGAGGATTAGATTCAGCCGCGCGGCTGTAAGCCGCGCGCAGAACTTTGGCACTGCGGTTTAGCGTGGCGCCGGAGAAGCGCAGGGGTCTCCCCTGCCATTGGTTGGTTAGCCAGGGCTTATGCAGTCAAGGCTAGCTGTTGACGTAGCACATGGGAGGAATATCCATGAGTGATGGAAGCCCGACTGGGCTGTCAAACGAGGAAGCCAAGGAAGTGCACAGCGCTTTCATGTCAGGGTTCCTGGGTTTCACCGGTATTGCGGTGATCGCTCACATCCTCATCTGGATGTGGCGGCCCTGGTTCTAACGGACCCGGGATTCCACGAGAACAGCCGCAGGGGCGTGGGCACAAGTCCACAATCCTGTGATGACCTTGGAGAAACGTTATGTACAAGATCTGGTTACTTTTCGACCCTCGAAGAGTCCTGGTCGCTTCCGCGGCATTCTTGTTCACACTGGCTCTGCTGATTCACTTCATTCTGCTCAGCACTGAACGTTACGACTGGCTCGCAGGGCCGACTGAAACGGCTATGGTGACGCAGAACATGCAGCCAGTGCCGGACGAGAGGAGCTAGCGTAAGCAAAGGCCTCGACTCTGGGTCTGCTCGCAGACCCGGTACTTGATGAGCCCGCGGCAACATCGCGGGCTGCTTTTCCCACTAGTTTGCAAGACGCGAACTCGCGTTCCTGCACCTGAAAACAGGCAAGGAGAGACCCCTGGTATGGACTCAGCACCGGCCTTCCCCCGCTTCGAAACCGTTTCCTTCGACGATGAAGCGCTGATCCTGGTGGATTCCCAGGATCGTGTCACCGGTTACGACAGCAAGATCAATACACACCGCGGCCGGGGCAAATTGCATCGGGCATTTTCCGTGTTCCTGTTTGATGGCCCAGACTGGGTCCTGCTGCAGCAGCGCGCCGCGACTAAACCACTGTGGCCGGGTTTCTGGGCCAATAGCTGCTGCAGCCATCCGCGCCGCGGTGAAAGCTGCGATACGGCTGCCACCAGGCGCCTGCAGGACGAACTCGGTGTACGCGCCGACCTCGCGCACCTTTACACCTTTGAATACCGCGCCGAGTACCGGGACCTGGGCACGGAGCACGAACTCTGCGCGGTGTACGTCGGCCAGTACCAGCGCGACCAGGCGCTGGAAATCAACGGCGAGGAAATTGCCGATTGGGGTTGGTTTTCTCGCCGGGAAGTTGATCGCCTGATTGCGGCGCAACGCCAACAGTTCGCTCCCTGGTTCCTGCTGGAGTGGGAGCAGCTAAAGCGCTATTCGGTGGACCTGGCCAAACTGGCAAGCTGAATCGCAGTCAGGTCCAGCGCAGAATCAGGTCTAGCATCTACTACGGATTGCTATCGGTCACTACCAGTCGTTGGACCACTTGAGGTCGAGCGCAGAGTTGCCGGCGACGTGGTGCAGCAGATAGCGCCCCTCCGGAGTAACAGATACCTTGTTGTCATCGAGTTTCAGGAAACCCTGCGACTGCAGTGTCTCCAGTGCTTTGACACTCTCATCGCCTTCACCAGGCTGGAACCACCCATTGAGCTCCATATTGCTGAGAAGTCCGTTGACAGCAGTACGATGCTCCATACCTCGCTCTGACAGCTGGACCCCCGCACGGATCGGGAACTGACCTTTATCCAGCGCAGAACTCCAGTCCTCGATGCCATGATGATTCTGCAGGCAGGCTCCCCCCACTTCACTGATCGCGCTGGCGCCGAATCCAAGCAGGGTCTGGCTGCCGTGTGTGTTGTAGCCCATCCAGTTATGCGCGAGGGAGTGCTCTTCCTGCGCCGCCACGAGCTCGTCATCTTCCAGTGCAAAACTATCGAGCCCCACCCAGACGTACCCGGATGCCTCCATCGCGTCTACGATGCTATTGAACATGATCAGCCGATCAGACAGGGAAGGTAGGCTCGGCGACTCTATCGCCCGCTGATGCCTGAACATTTCCGGCTGACGGGCGTAGGCATAGCAGGTCAGGCGATCAGGCTGCAGGCTGATAATGTCTTCCAGTGTGTGCTGAATGCTCTCCATGGATTGCGTAGGCAAGCCGTACAGCAAATCCATGCTGACAGTTTCGAAGCCTGCATCTCGCGCATTGCTAAACACGTCCTCGAGCACGGCCATGGAATTCGATTTGCCCATGGCCTTCTGCACACCGGGGTCAAGATCCCTGACCTCGAGTTTGATGGCACGGAAACCGAGGCCACGCAGCATCTGTAGCTGCGATGCCGACGAGCGTCGGGGATTGATCTCAATCGTGGTATCCGATTGTTCGTCCAGCTTGAAACCCTGCTCGAGAAGATCTGCCAATCGCAGTAGCTGGGGATCGCTCAGGTAATTGGGTGTGCCGCCACCGATATAGAGCTGCGACAGTGTGAGGCCCTCACCAGTGCGGCTGGTGACCAGTTCCAGTTCACGCTCGAGACCATCCAGGTAACGATCGATCACCGCACCGTCATGTGTCACGGTCGTGATGTGGTCACAGCTCAGGCAACGCGACTGGCAAAACGGTATATGAACGTAGACTGCCGGTTTGCCGCCGGTACGTACGACCGGGCCAGACAGCACTTCGCCGTAACTCGAGCCGTCAATATGGTCACCGACATGGGGATTCAGCAGCCCCGGTAGATGACTGCCTTCGGACCCGCTGATCAGTTCACCCGCCCCCGCGGTGCCCGTCCCGGTGCCAGCGTTTGATCCAGCGTTTGATTTTGCAGATTTAGCGCGAGAAGTCACGCCCAAGCCATTGTTTTTATTGGCTTTTGTGGCCATGCCTATGCCCCCTTCCGATAACCCCGCTATCGGTCGTGTGTGGCTGGCTTATACATTAGCCTTCGGGCCGCGCCATCAAGCGCTGCCGCTAGCGCGGCGAGAGGTTAACTCGTAGACCAGTCAAACGAGTGAAACTTCTGCGTTTATACTCCCGAAAGCCGGCACGTACAATGTCCAGCATCAATTTTTTTTCTGCGTCACTGACAGTGACTTGCAGGCATTGCCGGCCGCCCGCCGAGCCCCTCCCCCAGATCACTCCCCGCAGACGCTCGCGTCCGCTGGGTCCCATCGTGCACCACAAGCCTGTTGGTCGGCTTTACCGCTATGGCCGGCTTTTGTGGTCGTTCCTGAATAGCCCATTGCCAGAGCTTCGAATCCTGGATCGGCAGCACCAGGAACCAGTGCTCCAGCACACCCAGGGCCAACAGCAGTCCGACAACAGTATGCCCGGTGGCGCTGAAGGCAGTGTCGGCCAGCACACCACGGTACAGGAATAGTGCTGCCGCCGCTGTCCCAATGGCGACCGAAAACGGAAACAGCAGGTTGATGCGCCGCTGAGACATATAGGTCACCAGGTGCTGCTGGCTTCGAGGCAGCCATTCGGCGTGGAAGTTGGCCACGCCGAGGAAAAGGTTCAGCTTGGCGCTCCAGCGCATCAGCCATAGCGACGCACAGGTCAGAGCCGCCACCTGGTTGGGTTGTCCTGCCGTCAGGGCAATCGCAGCCAGCACCACGGCCACCACAGACAGTTCATGGTAAAGGCTGGTTTTCAGCGCCAGGCCAAAGCGCGTCCAGCCTGTGGCATCTGCCGGACAGGGCCGGTTGCTGGGGCCGGTGACAAAGCCCATCAGGTACCCCATCTCCAGCCAGCCCCACAAAAGCAGTGCCTGCAGGAAGGCCAGCAGCGCCGCTGAACGCGTTTCTTCCGCCGCCACCGCTTGCAGGCTCGACAGGGTTGCGATCAGCAAGACCGTGGCACCCGCCATACTCAAACGATGAGTGCGCTCTGGCAGATGGTTGAGCCAGAGGATGGCGCCGGTGGCAAACCACCAGCCAAATACGGTGAGCACTATAGCCAGCAGGTAATCCACACCCATGCCTCAGGAACCCGCCCGGCTGGCATCGAGCAGGCGAGCAAATACAGCCGCATTGTCCGGTCCAAAGGCATTGAGAACAATAATTCGTCCGGTGGCCTGGTCGCTGATGGTCAACGCGCCATCGCTGTGTCGCGCCAGCAGGAACGGTGTCTCCTCACCCGCTTCCCGGGCGCGGCGTTCCCTCGTCATGCTGCGCACCACACCGCGTACAAAGCTCCCATCACCGGACGGGTAGCTCGCCAGCAGCTCGCCCTGCTGCCATTCGAATACCTGCACCGCCCCGTTCGGCCCATCCGTAAATCGCAGTTCACAGCTGGCCACCACGTCGGCGGACCTGACCTGGCCTTCCACAAAGCCGGCCATCCTGGCCGCGCCGACAGCTACCAGAGCCAGCACCACGATTCCCGCCAGCACGAATGGCGCACGCTTGCCGGCGATCGGTTGGCTCGTCATGTTGTCGGCCCGGGCTCAATCACTGGCCAGCCCTCAGGTCGCAGATACCACGCCGGAAAACACCGGTGCGGTCTCAGTCTCAACCGCCGCCTCTGTCGCGGGCCGGGCTTCCGCACCGGCCACGTCCGCCAGCAAGGCAGCCGCCACGTTGGGGTTGGGTAAGCCGCGTAGCATCGGCTTGACGCGGCCATAGTGCCAGGGACGTGCATGCGGCCACAGCGCCATGTAGGAAATTCGATCACCCGGCGCCAGGGTCAGGCAGATGTCCCCATGGCTGCCATAGCGCGCTATGTCGGCTGACACGAGCCGCGTCAGCGGCAAGTTGATCATCATCGGAATGGCCACGCCGAAGCGCAGCACCAGTCGCTTGTTGGTGAGGGTATACAAGGTGGAGCGGGCAAACATCCACGCCATGCATAGCAGAACAGACAGTGCGGTAATACCCAGCGTAAAGGCCCAACTGCTGGCCGCCAGCGCTTCGGGCAGGTTGGCGCCGGATTGCAGTCGCGTCCAAAGGTACCAGCCCGTTAGCAGCAGGAAGTAGACCGTTACCGCGCGTATATGAAATACCCTGACCGCCAGGGCCTGCCATTCAGGCCCACCCTGCCAGACAATGTACTCGCCCTCCGGTAGCGCCTCGGGGAGCCCGCGAACGGGCTCGTACTCGTACTCGTTCATATCAGCGGCTCCATGCGTTCCGGCAGGGCGTACAGATGACCGCCACCGTAGTAGGCGGTGATCTGGTCCTCTTCCTGCAGGGTCACGATGTCAGGATCAGCGAGCTTCGGCACATTGGCGAAGTGCTTGCTGGTAATTGACTTCACCCGGACGCTGCCATCCCGGCCGCTGATGCGTGTGAAGTTGATCGGCAGCAGTACCGTGCCGGCAGCGGGGGGCGCCGCAAACTCGCCGGACTCCGATGAAGAAGTAGCTCCAGCGACTTCCACTTCCAGGTAGCGCAACTGGGGTTCGGCGAGGTCCATCCAGCAGTCGACCACGGTACCGCCAACCTCTCCATCCACGCCGTAAACGGGTTTGCCTCGCGGGTCGGGATCCTGGGAGGCCAGCGACCATTCTGGCAACACGCGCAGCGGCCGGATTCGCGGTTCGCCTTCGTGGGTCAGGTCAGGCGTCTGAGGTCTGATATTCCATGACCCGGGACCGACACCGTCCAGCATCGGGTCGCCAGTGGGCTCCAACGGGTATCCCGGCATCCCCTTCTTCAGCGCCAGCTCGCGCTGGGGCTCCGGTTCGGGCCGCGGTACGGTGCGCGTACCCTGGCCGTGGGGCAGCACAAAGGTTTTCGGCGGTGGCATGTCCGGCCAGCCCGGCAGGCCCGGCCGGGTCTCATCATACTGTTCCAGCGGGTAGCCCTCGCGCTTGGTCTCCCGGTGCAGCCAGAAGACCAGCGTGAAGAAGAACAGCCAGAACACGTAGAGCACCAGCTGAGCGACATCGATGTACTCGTTAATTGCGCCTGTTCCCATGGTGAACCTCCTGTGTCGGTTCGGGTTATTGAGGAATATCGTTCAAATAGAAGGCGGGCCTTTCCATCAGTGGCTCGCCCTGCTGTCGTACCAGCGGCCCAATCACCACCAGTGCCAGAAACAGCACCAGGATTTCCAGTTGGTAGACAGCACCGTAACCGGTCGCCGGCCCGGTCAGCGCCGGCCCCAGCAGGCCGCCCTCGGCCCAGTGGCTGATGCTGTCACGCAGTCCACCGCCACTGGCAATCGCCACCCCGGTCGCAGTCGCCTGTACTGCGCCCCAGGCCCCCAGGGCAATACCCGACTGCCCTCCTTCCACCAGCTCCATGGCAGCGGTCAGCGTGCCGATAGCGAAAGCGCCGGAGCCGAAACCAATAGCGGCGGTGCCCAGCCGGAACATCAGGCTGGAATCCAGCGGCGCCGCCAGCAGCACCGCGGCAAACGCAAAAATACCGATCACGGCACCATTGCCCGCCAGCCGCACCGGGTCACTGCCCTCGCTGAGCTGACGCGAGGCCAACGCAAAGGCGGCCAGCATGCCGAGGCTGAAAATGGCCGTCAGGCCGGTGGTGGCGGACACGGACAAACCCAGCACCTGGCCCCCGTACGGTTCCAGCAGGATGTCCTGCATGGAGAAGCCGATAGACCCCAGGCCCACTGCCAGCAGCAACCGTGGCGCGCGCCCATTGGCTTTGAGCTCAGCCCAACTCTCGCGAAAGCGCGGGCGTATACGGTCGTGCGCTGTCAGTGCGGGGTGGCGGCCCTCCTGCTTCCACAGGGCAATGACATTCAGCACCATGGTCACCACCGCAGCGCCCTGGACCACGCGGATCAGGCGCACGTAGTCGAACTCCTGCAGCAGCGCGGCAAAGCCCAGCGAGCTGAGAATCATCCCCACCAGCAAGGTCACGTACAGCAGCGCCACTACGCGCGGTCGCAAACGGTCGGAAGCCAGGTCGGTAGCCAGCGCCAGTCCCGCCGTCTGGGTGGTGTGCAAGCCAGCACCGACCAGCAGGAAGGCCAGCGCGGAGGCCGCCATGCCAGCCCACAGTGGCCCGGTATGCGGCTCGGTCAGGACGATCAGGGCGAACGGCATGATGGCCAGCCCGCCAAACTGGGCCATGGTGCCGAGCCAGATGTACGGCACCCGCCGCCAGCCAAGGTAGGAGCGATGGTGGTCAGAACGATGACCGATCAACGCCCGTAGCGGCGCGAACAGCAAGGGCAGCGAGACCATCAGTGACACCAGCCAGGCTGGCTGGTCCAGTTCCAGCACCATAACCCGGTTCAGGGTGCCATTGAGCAGCACCACCGCCATGCCGACTGAAAACTGGAACAGTGACAGCCTGAGTATTCTTGCCAGCGGCAGTTCGCTACTGGCTGCATCCGCAAAGGGCAGCCAGCGTTCGCTGATCCGCGGCACTGTGAATTTCACCGGGCCGTCAGCTCCATCGCCTGGGAGGTATAGAAACCGCTCTTGACGCGGTGGCCGCGGCCGATGCTCCAGGCCTGCAGGCTCGGCTCATTCGAGATCGTCTGCGCCAGCGCCGATTCAGCCACCGGCTGGATAGCCGGCGCCCGGTTTCCGCGCGGGAAGAACCTGCCCACCGCATGCATGGCCTCCAGCATCGGCGTGCTGGGAGCAAAGGTAAACAGAACGCTGCGCCCGGCGCGGGAAGTCATCTGCTGCAGCACGCCCATCACGTCCTCAAGCTGGTAGTGAATCAGCGAGTCCATGGCCACCACGTGATCGAACTCACCCAGGTCGGCACTGGACATATCTCCCACCCGGAACTCGACCTGGCCGCTGAGCTCTTCGGGAAGTCTCTCACTGGCCAGTTCCACCAGGGTCGGCGAGAGGTCTGTCGCCACGACCTGGGCGCCACGGCGGGCGGCTTCCAGCGCAAAGGCACCGGTGCCACAGCCGGCGTCCAGCAGCCGCCGGCCGGACAGGTCTTCCGGCAGCCAGCTGAGCAGGGTCGCGCGCATCTCGTCGCGGCCGGCTCGGACCGTGCGCCGTATACGTCCTACCGGGGCATCCGACGTAAGGCGTTTCCAGGCCTCGACCGCAGTCTGGTCGAAGTAGGTTTGCAGTTCAGAGCGAGTCTGTTCGTAGCTCGAGGCAGTCATCAATCGAATCCCAGGAAGTCGAAGAGATCGCGGTCCTTCATCGGCGTCACATCCAGCTCATCCACCCCGTCCCATAGCGATTGGGCGAGCTTGAGATACTCCTGCTGGACTTCCGCCAGGCCGTCTACCGGCTCCATTTCAAACAGGGTGGATTTCTTCAGGCGGCTGCGCCGGATCACGTCCAGGTCCGGGAAATGCGCCAGCCGCTGCAAACCCACCGCCTCGTTGAAGCGATCGATCTCGTCGGTGCCCGCGCTGCGGTTGGCAATAACGCCGCCCAGGCGGACCGGGTAGTTCTTGGACTTGGCGCCGATGGCCGAAGCAATGCGATTCATGGCAAAAATCGAATCGAAGTCGTTGGCCGTCACTACCAGGGCGCGCTCGGCATGTTGCAGTGGAGAGGCGAAGCCGCCGCAGACCACGTCGCCCAGCACATCGAAGATCACCACATCGGCGTCCTCCAGCAGGTGGTGCTGCTTGAGCAGTTTCACGGTCTGGCCGACCACGTAGCCGCCGCAGCCGGTACCTGCCGGCGGCCCACCGGCCTCCACGCACATCACGCCGTTGTAGCCCTCGTACATATAGTCTTCGGGACGCAGTTCCTCGGCGTGAAACTCCACCGACTCCAGTACGTCGATGACCGTGGGCATCAGGGCCTTGGTCAGGGTAAACGTGGAATCGTGCTTGGGATCGCAGCCGATCTGGATGACGCGCTTGCCCAGCTTGGAAAAGGCGACAGACAGGTTGGACGATGTTGTGCTTTTGCCGATACCGCCCTTGCCGTAAACGGCAAAGACCTTGGCCTTGTCGATGGCCATGTCGGGGTCGAGGTGAACCTGCAGGCTGCCCTCGCCATCCCCGTCGCCGGGATCGATACTGTGCACAGGAATATTGGTCAATTGGTTCACGCCGCTACCTCCGGTGAAATGCCTTCAAGCCAGTCTTCGAGGTCTTCCCCGGCCTGCTTGAGCGCATTGAGCGTGTTTTCGTCAGGGTGCCAGTACTGACGTTCGTGGGCCTCGAGCAGGCGGTGAGCCACCTTGACCGAGGCCGATGGATTGAGCTCTGCGAGCCGCTTGCGCATGTCTTCGTCGAGAATGAACGTCTCAGACAGGCGCTGGTATACCCACGGTGCCACCTGGCCGGTCGTGGCAGACCAGCCCACCGTGTTAGTGACGTGAGTCTCGATGCTGCGCACGCCTTCATAGCCGTGCTGCAGCATGCTTTCGTACCACTTGGGATTGAGCATGCGCGACCGGGTTTCCAGGGCGAGCTGCTCCGACAGGGTCCGCACCTTGCCGTTGGCCATGGTCTGGTCGGAGATATAGACCGGCACCTCGCTGCCGCGCGAGCGCTGCACCGCCCGGCTGATACCGCCGAGGGTGTCAAAGTAGTGGTCCACGGTGGTCACACCGAGTTCCACGGAATCCAGGTTCTGGTAGGCCAGGTCGACTCCACCGAGCATGCTCTGCAATAGCTCGGCCTGCTGTGCCGGCTGGCCATCACAGCCATAGGCAAAACACTTGCGGCGGCTGTAGGCCTCGGCCAGTTCGTCTTCTTCTTCCCAGCGCGCGCTGTCCACCAGCAGGTTGACGTTGGAGCCGTAGGCCCCTTCGGCATTGCTGAACACGCGCAGCGACGCGGTTTCCAGGTCACAGTTGTGCTGGGCCTGGTAGGCCAGGCTGTGCTTGCGCACAAAATTCTGTTCCGGCGCCTCGTCAGCCGAGGCCGCCAGCAGGGCTGCTTCAGCCAGCATACGGGTCTGCAAGGGCAGCAGGTCGCGGAAAATGCCTGACAGGGTAATCACCACATCGATGCGCGGCCGTCCCAGTTCTTCCAGCGGAATGAGCTGGGCGCCGCACAGTCGACCGTAGCCGTCGCGACGCGGCTCGGCGCCCATCAGCGCCAGTGCCTGGGCGATCGGCGCGCCCTCGTTCTTCATGTTGTCGCTGCCCCACAGCACCAGGGCAATGGACTCCGGCAGGCCGCTGCCTTCCTGGGCATGTCGCGCCAGCAGGTCCTCAGCCTGGCCCCGCCCTTCCCGCACGGCAAACGCCGAGGGCAGGCAATAGGGGTCGAAGCCGTGGAGATTGCGCCCGGTAGGCAGCACATCGGGATTGCGCAGCAGGTCACCGCCGGGCGCAGGCCGTACAAAGCCGCCGTCCAGGGCGTGCAGGATGGCCGGCAACTCGTCATTGCTCTTGAGTTGGCCCGCCACACCGGCGAGGGATTCCATCACCTCAGCCGACACACCATCGGCCTTGACCGCGGCGCCATCCATCATGGCTTCAAGCTGACTGTCCTCCAGTTCCAGGCTATGGCTGGCACGAGCGACTGAGCGCAACAGCTCGCGGCGCTGTTCCTGGGGTATTGGGGCCCCTACTTCGTGCAGGCCAAAGGGAATCAGCGTGTGTTCAAGCTCGATCAGCTGCCGACGCAGGGCTTCGATCACATCGGCGCTGGTGTGATCCCAGACCGGCTCCAGTTCAGCAAGGTCCAGCGCGGCAGCCTGGGATTGAATCAATGCCGCCTGTTCGCTGCAGGCTGCCTGCTCGGCCTCGTCGCGGGTGCGCCAGTGACCGATAGACTCCTTCAGTTCCACCAGGCCGCGATACAGCTCCGACTCGGTGACAGGCGGTGTCATGTAGGTAATCAAGGTGGCGGCGCTACGGCGCTTGGCCAACAGCCCCTCTGACGGGTTATTGGATGCGTACAGGTAGTAGTGCGGCAGATCCCCAATCAGGCGGTCCGGCCAGCAGGCGCCGGACATGCCCACCTGTTTGCCCGGCATGAATTCGAGGGCACCGTGAGTGCCGTAATGCAGCACAGCGGAGGCACCGAAGTCCTCGCGCAGGTAGCGGTAGAACGCGCTGAACGCGTGGGTCGGCGCAAAGCCCTGCTCGAACAGCAGGCGCATCGGGTCACCTTCCCAGCCGAAGGCCGGCTGCACGCCCACCAGCACATTGCCAAACTGGGCACCCAGTACAAACAGGGAACGGCCGTCGCTGAGCTGCTTGCCCGGGGCCGGCCCCCACTGGGCTTCGATTTCCTCCAGGTTCATTTCGCGGGCCAGGTGGTCGTCGACGTCGATACGATCGTGGACGTTGGCATACACGCCATACTGCAGGGCGTTGCCTTCGGTCACGGCTTCACGCAAGGCGTCGGGGCTTTTCGGCAGGTCCACCGTGTAGCCTTCCCGCGCCAGCATCTCCAGCGTGTTGTAGAGCGAACTGAACACCGACAGCTGGGCTGCGGTACCGGTGTTGCCGCCGTTGGGCGGGAAGTTGAACAGCACCACTGCGAGCTTGCGCTCTGCGCGCGGTTGCTTGCGCAGCTCCACCAGGCGCGCCACCCGGCCTACCAGGGTGTCGATGCGTTCGTGATGCGGCGACATATCCTCGGCGCCATCCGCCGAGCGGCCACCATAGATAATGGGTCCGGTCGCCCCTTCCAGTTCCGGGATGGCGACCATCATGGTGGCCTCAATGGGTGTGAGGCCGTGTTCGGAATGCTGCCACTGGTCCACACTCTGGAACTCCAGCGGCTGTGCGGCGATGTAGGGCACGTCGAGGCCGGCGAGCAGTTCTTCCGCGGCCTCGGCATCGTTGTAGGCAGGCCCGCCGACCAGCGAAAAGCCGGTCAGCGATATCACCGCGTCGACCGTGGTTTCCCCGTCCTTGATGAAGTAGCTGTGCACTGCGGGCCGGGCATCGAGGCCGCTGGCGAATGCCGGCACCACGCTGAAGCCGCGGGCTTCCAGGGCCGCTATCACGGCATCGTAGTGGGCAGTGTTGCCGGCCAGGGCATAAGAGCGCATCAACAGGATGCCCACCCTGCCGGACTTGCCACGCTTGCGCGGCAGGCTGCTGGACCTGGCGCTGATGCGGCCTTTCATCCTCGGGTGATAGACACCGGTCTCCGGGTACTCAACCGGCGGCGCCACCTTGAGGCTGCCGCGCAGGGATTCCCGTTCACCGGCGGCGTAACGGTCCACCAGGAAGGCCACCATCTCGCAGACGTTTTCTTCGCTGGCTGCCAGCCAGTACTGCAGGGTCAGGAAGTAGGCGCGCACGTCCTGGGCGGTACCCGGGATGAAGCGCAGGATCCTGGGCAACTGCCGCAGAATGGACACCTGCTGTGCACCGGCCCCCTGCTTCGATCCCTTGCTCTTGCCGCGCAGGCGTTTCAGCAGCGCCATGGGACCAGTGGCTTCACCGTCCATGCTGAAACGACCCATGCGGGTGAGCTTCATCACTTCCGCCGCTGACATGCAGCAGATCATGGCGTCGCAGTCATCCCGCCGCGCCACCAGCGCCGGCAGCACCGCGTTGATCTGGTGCTCCAGGAACAGCATGGTGACCACGATGATGTCGCCCGCGGCGATATCGGCGTGGCACGCGTCCAGCGCGTCGGGATCCGCCTCCCAGTTGGTGGCGGCGTGCATAGCGAGTTCCAGCCCGGGCAGGACCTTCTTCAACTCGGCATGCGCTTCCTTCATCACCGAGTTCAGGTGATTGTCGAGGGTGACCACCACGACCCTGATGGGCGTGTTATCAGTTGCTGAAGTGCGCTTTTGCTTCATACAGCGTATCCAGGTCAATCTTTGTCAGGCCACGTTCGGCGGCATAGCGCTCCGTGTTGCGGCGTGCTTTACCGCGCACGAAAAACGGTATTTTCTTGAGTTCTTTTTCTGCGTCCGGGCCCCAGGCCAGTGTCGCGCTGTCGGCTTCGGCAGCAGGCTGGGGTGCAGCCCGTTCGTGGCTGCCGCCGCCGGAGGCCAAATGCGAAGCAGTGACCTCTTCATTGAATTCGAAGTCTTCACGGAACATGGTCAGCAGGTGCTCTTCCAGCCCCATCATCAGCGGGTGCACCCAGCTATCGAAGATCACGTTGGCGCCTTCAAAACCCATCTGCGGTGAGTAGCGCGCCGGGTAGTCCTGGACGTGCGCCGGGGTGGAAATCACCGCGCAGCCTATGCCCTGGCGCTTGGCGATGTGGCGCTCCATCTGGGTGCCCAGCACCAGCTCGGGCTGCAGTTCGGCCACCGCACGCTCCACGACCAGGTAGTCGTCAGTGATCAGGGCTTCCAGCCCCAGGGAGCGTGCCATCTGTCGCACGTCGCGCGCCTGCTCGCGGGCGTAGGTACCGAGGCCGACCACGTCAAAGCCAAGCTCTTCGTTGGCAATTCTCGCAGCTGCCACCGCGTGGCTGGCATCGGCAAAAATGAATACCCGCTTGCCGGTGAGGTAGGTGGAATCCACCGAGCGTGAATACCAGGGCAAGTTGGACAGCTCTTCGTCCAACACGGCGGAAACATCGGCGCCGGTCACACTCGCAATTTCGCGCAGGAAGTCTCGTGTCGCGCCCACGCCAATCGGTATGGTGCGAATCAGCGGTTGGCCGAAACTGCGTTTCAGCCAGTCGCAGGTGCTGTCCGCGACTTCCGGGTACAGGCACACGTTGGCGTCCGCCTCGGGGATTCGCAGCAGGTCGGCAGGCCTGGCGCCCAGCGGTGCGACCACGTTGACCGCCACGCCTACGCGGGCGAGCAGTTCAGTGATTTCGCGCACGTCATCCCGGCAGCGGAAACCCAGGCTGCTTGGGCCCAGCAGGTTGACGCTGGGGGCGCGCGCCGGGTCGCGTTCCGGACGGGCGGTGCCCGGCGCCGGCGCCTTGCCGGCCAGCAGGCCGCGCACCAGGCTGTAGAGCGTTTCACTGGCGCCCCAGTTTTCCTTGCGCGAATAGGCCAGCATCTCCAGCGGGATGACCGGAATCGGCAGGCCGGCGCCGTTTACCAGGGTGCCCGGCTGGTCCTGCAGCAGTTCCGCGGTGCAGGAATCCCCGACCAGCAGCAACTGCGGCTGGTGGTGCTCGCAGGCATCCTGGGCGGCGCGCAAGACCAGGTTGGCGGTGTCGTCGCCGAGGTCGCGGGCCTGGAACGTTGTATAGGTCACCGGGGGGCGGCGCTTGTGCCGTTCGATCATAGTGAACAGCAGGTCGGCGTAGGTGTCGCCCTGGGGAGAGTGCAGCAACAGGTGCACTCCCTCCATGGATGCCGCTACCCGGATGGCGCCGACATGGGGCGGCCCTTCATAGGTCCACAGGCTCAGCTCCATTGGAAACCTCCAAGACGCTGTTCCCGCGCCAGCGGCCGGGTGAACAGGCCAGCCAGGTCGGCGGCCTGGTCGAAACCCTGGATCGGCGTGAACACCAGTTCGATGGACCACTTGGTGCGCAGGCCCTCGGCTTCCAGCGGGTTGGCAATGCCCAGTCCGCAGACGGTCAGGTCCGGCCGCGCTTCACGCAGTCGTGCCAGCTGCGGCTCAAGGTCCTGGCCCTCAGTCAGCAGTGTCCCCTCGGGCAGGCGCGCGAGTTCTTCCGACATCAGGGCCTGCTCCAGGAAGGGTGTGCCCACCTCCCCCAGTTGCATGTCACATTCAGCGGCCAGGAACCTGGCCAGGGGGATTTCCAGCTGTGAGTCCGGCAGCAGGCTGACAGTCTGCCCGGCCAGGCGCTCACGGTGTATTGCCAGCGCCTTGCAGGCCCGCTGGTACGGCGCGGCTGTTACCTCTTCGAAACGTTCCGCGGGCACACCGAAGGCATCCGCCGCAGCTTGTAGCCAGGCGAGTGTGCCCTCTGCGCCCAGCGGGAACGGCGCCTGCAACAGCGTCGCGCCGCGCTCCAGCAGGGCGCGGGAGGTATCCCCGAGCCAGGGCTGTGCCAGCAGGACCCGGGTACCGGCACCCACCGGAGGCAGGTCCTCGGCGCGCCGGCCGGGGAAAAAGCGAACATTGGCAATACCCAGGGCATCGAACAGTCGCAGGAACTGGTCCTCGACAATATCCGCCAGGGTGCCCACCACCAGCAGTTGCTCAACATCGTCTGCCGGGAGTTCCGGCACGATTCGCTGCAGGCAGCTGTCTTCGCCCTCGGTGAAGGTGGTCTCGATACCGCTGCCGGTGAAATCGACGAAGCGGACACTGCCACCGTGATTGCGCTGCAGCCGCTGGGCGGCATTCCCCAGGTCCAGCTTTATCACCTCCGATGGGCAGCTTCCCACCAGGAACACGGTCTTGATATCGGGTCGGCGCTCTACCAACTGGCCCACGACCCGGTCCAGTTCCTCGTTGCAGTCAGCGAGTCCCGCCAGGTCCTTGTCCTGCAAAATCGCGGTCGCAAAGCGGGGCTCGGCAAAAATCATCACGCCGGCCGCGGACTGCAGGAGGTGGGCGCAGGTCCGGGAGCCGACCACCAGGAAGAAGGCATCCTGGATCTTGCGATGCAGCCAGACTATGGACGTCAGGCCACAGAATACCGCGCGCTGCCCCCGCTCCTGCCTCGCCTGCAGCTTCGAATCACTGGCGAGGACGGCACCGTTCATGACTGCACCAGGTGTAAGGCAGGGGGCTCGTCAGACTCGAGTCGCGCGCGTCGCAGCTTGATGAGGAACTGGGCCGCGTTGACCACATATACCGCATAGGCGGCCAGCGCAATGGTCATCTGGGTCACCGGTGAGGCCAGCTCAAACAACCAGGCCAGCAGGTAGGCGGTGTGCAGCGCAATCACCAGCATGCTGACCACGTCTTCCCAGTAGAAGGCCGACGCAAACAGGTACTGGCCGAAGACCTCCTTCTCCCAAATGGCGCCGGTGACCATTATGGTGTATAAAACCGCGGTTTTTATTACCACCGACCAGGTTGCGGCTGCCAGGCCTTCCCCCGTCGAAAGGAATTTCAGGACCAGCAGGAGGCTGACAATAAACACCAGGAACTGCAGCGGCGCCAACACACCTTGCACCAGGGTCCAGCGCGTAGCATCCCGTCTACGACGTTGTTCGGGCGTGTAGAGAGAAATCACTTGTGACGATGCGGTGTCTGTCATCACGACGGGCGGGTGCCGTTTTTTGTTTGGATTAGGTAGCAATCTAGCGCTTGCCGATGAAACTGTCAATATTACCTTACACTTGATGAAGTCCAATAAATTTGACATATCGCAGGGTTTGCGATTAACTCGAATGACCGAGGTATATGCAAGCGACGCGCTCGCACGGCCAACGGTCGGATTCGCGCCAACCGCGTCATCTGACCGCGGTAAAAGCCACCCTTCACAGAGAAACGGATACTGCGCGTGCTAGGTCAGTTGGACCCTCAGGCATCGGCCGACCTCGTAACGAGAATGGCCGACTTCACCATGCTGCTGGACTCCAGTGGCTGCATTCTTGAATTGTCCGTAAATAATGAAGATCTCGCCGGCGCTGTCGATGACAGCTGGATCGGCCAGGTGCTGCGCGACCTGGCCACGGCAGAAAGCCGCCCGCGGGTCGATGAACTGCTGGAACAGGTCAGCACAAGCCCCGGGACAGTCGCCAGCTGTGATGCCAGCCACGAGGTAGAGGGCGACAGCGAACTGCTGGTGCGCTATCGAGCCGTCGCCCGGGACGGCACCGGAATACTGGTGCTGGGACAGGACATGAGGCCCGAGGCCAACCTGCGCCAGCAGTTGATGAACGCCCAGCAGGCCCTGGAGCAGGACTACTGGCGGCTGCGCCAGATCGAAACCCGCTACAAACGACTGTTCGACATGGTCAGCGACGCCATCATCGTCGTCGACGGCGATAGCCAGCGGGTCATCGAATCGAACCCACGCGCTGCCGCCCTGCTCGCCCCGGATCAGGACTCCATCGCCGGCAAACCCTTCCCCCTGGGCCTGGATAAAACCGGTCAACGCAGCATCAAGGCATTTCTGGATGAAGTGCGCATTGCCGGCCGCGGCAGCCTTGAAGAGGTGCACAGCGAAGGCGGAGGCCACTGTTTTGATGTGTTTGCCACCTTCCTGCGCCAGGGCAGCGAGGCGCGCTTCCTGGTCAGGCTTGCCGAACACGGCGCCGACGGCGCCAGCGCAGACCACGGCGCCGATGCACTGCTGAGCGCTTCTTCGCAAGCATCACCGGATGCCATCCTGCTGACCGACGAGGACGGCAGGATAGTCGCCGCCAACCAGGCATTCCTGGAACTGGCCCAGGTGGTTTCCCAGGACCAGGTGCTCGGGCAACTGGCGGACCGCTGGCTGGGCCGCTCCGGGGTCGACCTCAGCGTGCTGCTGACAAACCTGCGAAAGAACGCCAGCGTCAAACTGTTCAGCACAACGCTGCAGGGTGAGCAGGGCTCCACTGCCGATGTCGAAGTGTCGGCGATCGCACTTACCAATGCGCGCGGTAAACACCTCGCCTTCTTTATCCGCGATGTAGGCCGCAGGGTGATGAAAGAACACCCCTCGGTAGCGCAACTGCCCCGCTCTATCGAGCAGATCACCAAGCGCGTGGGCCGGGTACCCCTGAAAGACCTGGTACGCGAGTCCACCGATGTCATCGAAGCGCTGTGCATTGAGGCAGCGCTGTCCCTGACTCATGACAATCGCGCTTCCGCGGCCGAGCTGCTGGGCCTCAGCCGGCAAAGTCTCTATGCCAAACTACGCCGCTATGAAATCGATGGCCCGGGGGACGAGGCCGGCTAAGGCGCTGTATCGCGCCATTTTCCAATCTGAATCAAGTTTGCCCGCGTACCTTACTCGTTTGACTGTCCATTTTGATTGACAGTCATTGGTGTAGTTTCTATATTACAGTCATGCTTCCTGAAGCCATGGCGCCTACACCCAGCTCCCGCCCTGAACTGCGAGGTATGCTGCAACTACTGAAGCCCATCACGTGGTTTCCGCCCATGTGGGCGTTTGCATGCGGCGCCGTATCCTCCGGCACCAATCCACTCGACACCCCGTTGCTCCTGCTGGCCGGCGTTGTGCTGGCCGGGCCCATGGTTTGTGGCGCCAGCCAGGTCGTCAATGACTGGTTCGACCGCGAGGTCGATGCCATCAATGAACCCCACAGGCCCATCCCCTCTGGACGGGTACCGGGCCAGTGGGGCCTGTACTATGCAGTCACCTGGTCCGCCCTCAGCCTGCTGCTGGGCATGAGCCTTGGCAGCACCGTGTTCTGGGCGACCCTGGTGGGCCTTGTCCTGGCCTGGGCCTACAGCGCGCCACCGCTGCGCTTCAAGCAGAATGGCTGGCTGGGCAACCTCGCCGTGGGCGTGTCCTACGAGGGCCTGGCCTGGATTACCGGCGCGGCAGTCTTCCTGGGCACCCTGCCCGGCAAGGAAATCCTTGCGCTCGCCGCCCTCTACAGCCTGGGCGCCCACGGCATCATGACGCTTAACGATTTCAAGGCCCTGGAAGGCGACCACTCCCTGGGCATCCGCAGTTTGCCTGTCCAACTGGGGCCGGAGCGCGCGGCCAAGGTGGCCTGCCTGGTCATGGGCGTGCCCCAGCTGTTTGTTATCGCCCTGCTCTACGACTGGGGCCAGCCCCTGTTCGCAGCCATAGTCGCCACCCTGCTGGGACTGCAGTTGGGCGCCATGCGACGCATGCTCCGCGACCCGAAAGCCCTGGCGCCCTGGTACAACGGCACCGGCGTGACGCTCTACGTGCTCGGCATGATGGCCAGCGCTACCGCCATTCGAGGCCTGGCATGAGCGGGCTCGAGACAATGCCCTGCGGGCTCAGCTGGCTGGCGATTATCCGCCTCGGGCTGGTACAGACGGCGCTGGGCGCCGTCATCGTGCTGACCACCTCGACCCTTAACCGGGTCATGGTGGTTGAGCTGGCCCTCCCCGCCATGCTGCCCGGCATCCTGGTGGCACTGCACCACATGGTGCAGATGACGCGTCCGCACGTCGGTTACGGTTCGGATGTTGGCGGGCGCCGCACACCCTGGATCATCGGCGGTATCCTGGTGCTGGCCAGCGGCGGTGTGCTCGCCGCTCTCGCCACCACCCTCATGGAAGCCACCCTGGCCTGGGGCGTCGGCCTGGCGGTACTGGCTTTCCTGATGATTGGACTTGGCGCTGGCGCTGCCGGCACTTCATTGCTGGTGCTGCTGGCCAAGCGCGTGGCTCCCCAGCGCAGGCCCGTTGCCGCGACCGTGGTATGGATCATGATGATTGCCGGTTTTGCGATTACCGCGGGAGTGGCCGGGCAGTTTCTCGACCCCTTCAGCCCCCAGCGCCTGGTGGCTGTTACGGGCACCGTTTCCATCGCCGCCGTGTTGATCACCCTGCTTGCCATCCGCGGCGTTGAAGACGGCAGTGCCGACACTGGAAGCAGCGACCCGGCCGAGGACAACAGCCCAGCCGGGATGCCTGACTTCCGGGTTGCGTTGCGCGAAATCTGGGAAGAGCGGCAGGCGCGACAGTTCACGGTGTTCGTGTTTGTCTCGATGCTGGCGTTCAGCGCCCAGGACCTGATCCTGGAGCCTTTCGCAGGCACCGTCTTCGGAATGACACCCGGGGAGTCCACCCAGCTCGCCGGCATCCAGCACAGCGGTGTATTGATAGGCATGCTGATGGTGGCCCTGAGCGGCAGCCTGCTGAAGCTCAATAGCGTCATTCACCTGCGACGCTGGACCGTGGGAGGCTGTATTGCCTCCGGTTTGGCGCTGCTGGGCATCGCCACGGGCGGAGGCTATGCAGAACAATGGCCACTGTCTGTCAACGTATTCCTGCTGGGCGCTTCCAACGGCGCCTTCGCGGTTGCCGCTATCGCGTCAATGATGAACCTGGCGGCCGACGGCCGCGCCCGCCGCGAAGGCCTGCGCATGGGCCTGTGGGGGGCAGCCCAGGCGATCGCTTTCGCTCTCGGAGGATTCCTGGGCACGGTGGCAATCGACGTCACCCGCCAGTTTGTCGCCGAACCGGCCGCCGCCTATGCGCTGGTATTTAGCGCCGAAGCAGTGCTTTTCCTGTGGGCCGCGCGGCTGGGAAGCGCCGTCCGCACCACCCAACCCAGACATGCCACCGCGCCTGCCTTTGGCGACGTCGCGGTCGCCAGCCTGCTCAACGAGAGGTAACAGCCATGAGCCGGGAAGCAGCCATGAGCCAGGAGACAGCCATGAGCCAGGAGACAGCCATGAGCCAACAGACAGCCACACACCAGAACCTGGCGAGCACGGCCACTGCGCCGGACAGGTCGCACACGCCACTGGCGCGGTGCCCGGAGGAATACGACGTCGTCGTGATCGGCGGTGGACCCGCCGGCGCCACCGCCGCTACCGACCTGGCCCGTGCCGGCCACAGCGTGCTGATGCTGGAACGGGCCTTCCGGATCAAGCCCTGTGGTGGCGCTATTCCGCCACGGCTGATCGAAGACTACGACATTCCTCAGCACCTGCTGGTGGCCAGGGTAACCTCGGCACGCATGGTGTCGCCGACCCAGCAAAAGGTCGACATGCCGGTGGGCGATACCTACGTCGGCATGGTGGACCGGGAAGTGTTCGACCCGTGGCTGCGCCAGCGTGCGGTGGAGGCCGGCGCAACCCAGCGTATCGGCAGCTTCAAGCAGCTGCGGCGCCGGGACGATGGCCGGGTGGAAGTAGATTTCGCCGACAAGGAAAACGGTGGCGAGGTGGCTACCGTCATCGGCCGCACCGTGATTGGTGCCGACGGCGCCAACTCGCAGGTGGCAAAATCCTATGTACCCGGCGGCGACCAGAAAAAATGTGTACTGGCCTATCACGAAATCGTGCGCTCGCCGATCGGCTCCGCCGGCGGCAATTTCGATCGCAACCGGGCGGACGTCTGGTACCAGGGCAACCTGTCGCCGGACTTCTATGCCTGGGTCTTTCCCCATGGCGAGACCACCAGCATTGGGGTCGGCAGTGAGATGAAAGGCTTTTCCGCGCCCGACTCCGTCAAAGCCCTGCGCCGTGAGGTCAACCTGGAGTGCGCCGAAACCCTGCGCCGTGAGGGTGCGCCTATCCCACTCAAGCCGCTGAAGCGCTGGGACGATGGCGCCAACATCGTACTGGCGGGTGACGCCGCCGGCGTGGTGGCGCCCGCCTCCGGCGAAGGCATCTATTACGCCATGTACGGCGGCCAGCTGGCGGCCGAAGCGGTCAGCGAATGCCTGGCCACAGGTGATGCCCGCGCCCTGGGGATTGCCCGCAGGCGCTTCATGAAAGAGCACGGCCGGGTATTCTGGATTCTAGGGATCATGCAGAAGTTCTGGTACTCCAGCGACAAGCGCCGCGAGCGCTTCGTGAGCATGTGCAAGGACCCGGATGTGCAGTACCTGACCTGGCAGGCCTACACCCAGAAAAAGCTGGTGCGGGCCCGCCCCGCGGCCCACGCGCGCATTTTCTTCAAGGATATGGCGCACCTGCTGGGACTCGCGCGGGTCTAGCACCCGGAGCCTACCAACATGGCGGACTGGTTCGCCTCGGGCCGGATCGTCGACCTTGTCCTGCTACTGGTGGCGGTGGAGATCGCCGCCCTTCCCTGGCTGTTGCGGCGTCTTGGTAGCCGGCTGCGACTGCATCAACTACTGCCCAATATCATCGCCGGCATCGCGCTGATGCTGGCCCTGCGCGCCAGCCTGGTGGACGCGCCCTGGCCGTGGATATCCGCAGCGCTGCTGATAGCACTGGCGGCGCATCTCGGGGATCTCGCCCTCAAGTTGCGGGAGCGCAGCCCGGGACATTGAAGAAAAGGCATTATCGGTGGCTTGCAGCTAACCGGTAATGCCTGTTTCATGGGGTGGGATGAGGCCTCACTCAGAGCGGTGAGGCTTCTTTATCTGAGGTGAGGCCTCTTTATCTGAGGTGAAGCCTCTTTATCTGAGGTGAAGCCTCTTTACCAGACCGGGGCCAGGCGAGGCTCCGCCGGGATTTCGTTGCTCCTGGTGGGGAGCAGGTACAGCCTCAGGAAGGTCAGGCCAGCGGCGGCTGACAGGCCAAGCCGCTTAACGCGAGCCACAAGGCCGCCGCGCTCACGCAATTCCAGGATCTTCACGTTGATTTCCCTGAGGCGTTCCAGCCCGGCCCGGAAGCGTGGGCTGTCAGTGTCCAGCGTCAGCGGGAACACCTGGCGACTGATTTCAGTAGTGATATCAAACACCCGGAAATCGAACTCGGTAGGATCCATGCCCAGGGCCTGGTAGAGCTGGGGCCGGGTGTGATCTCGCACATACATGGTGGAATAGACGGCCAGCAGGAAGAAACGAATCCACAGCTTGTTGTAGCCACGCAGCAGGTGGGGGTTGGCGCGCATGATCAGCGCCAGTGACTCACCGTGGCGGAACTCGTCGTTACACCACTCCTGGAACCAGCGGAAAATCGGGTGGAAGCGCTTTTCCGGGTGCTTCTCCAGGTGACGGAAAATAGTGATGTAGCGGGCGTAGCCGATCTTTTCTGACAGGTAGGTAGCGTAGTAGATGTACTTGGGCTTGAAGTAGGTGTAGTCCTTTTCCCGCTTCAGGAAACCCAGGTCTACCGCGACCCCGAGATGCTTGAGCGCCCGGTTGATAAAGCCGGCATGGCGCGATTCGTCGCGAGCCATGTAGGCCATCAGGTCCTGCACATCCTTGTTCTCCACATTTTTCTTGATTTCGTTGTAGAGAACGCAGCCCGAGTATTCCGCCGTAATAGAGCTCACCAGGAAGTCGACAAATTCTTCCCGCAGTTCCGGTGACAGGTCGTGCATTTCTGCATCGTAGTCAACCTCGCCGCGGAAATGATCGTGGTTGTTATCTGCCGCATACTCTGCGAGCATCTTGTCCCATTCCTCCCGAACGGGATTGACGTCGAGACGATCCATTTCGGCGTAGTTCGTACGATAAAAACGAGGCGCCAGCAGGGTGTCTTTTACAGCCTGCGCAGTGGTGTCATTGGTGGTGGTTTCGGGCTTGTTGTCAGTGTTGCTGTCGATAGCAGCCATCTGGTTCATCTCGTTACCCTCGTGTCGCCTGACGGCGAATTTTGCGGCGTTTTTTTAGCGCCAGTGGACTGATAGGCCGTTCTCTGTCTTACAGTGTCAAGTTATTTTGACAGTTGGCTTGTCAATTATAGTTGTCTATACTGCAAATTCAAGCAGGCTCGCACTATCCAGGCACGGAAGGTTCGCGAGTTTCGAGCGCCAGGGGGCGCACGGCGAATGGGACGAGACGCGGTAACCGGTGCATTTGGCACCGACACGCCCGAAGCCACGGCTGACCGGTTATACACACTGGGCTATGCAAGCACGCAAACGGCCCCGCTGGGTACGGCAGGCCTGATTGAGTTACTCAACGAAGCCCGCGATTTCAACCAGAAACATGAGATCACCGGCCTGCTGCTGCACCGGGATGACTCTTTCCTGCAGGTCATTGAAGGTCGGAAACAGGACGTTCTGTCACTCTACGAGCTGATCCAGAAAGACCCCCGCCACGAGCGTGTGGAAACCCTGTTCCAGGATTACATCTCCGAGCGCGAATTTGCCGACTGGCAGATGGGCTTTATTGAGCTGGGTGGTGTCGACGTTTCCCTGTTACCGGGCTTTTCCAACTTCCTGGTGGAAAACGAGGAGCCGCGAACCCTGTTGGAACGGCTGAGCCGCACCAAGCGGCTGCTGATGCTGTTCAGGAACCTCTGCTAGCAGGCTCGCCGCCTGGCACTTACATGACCCCGTAAGCCAACATGGCATCCGCCACCTTGGTGAAGCCGGCGATGTTGGCGCCCTTGAAATAGTCCACGTGTCCACCGGACTGCACGCCGTATTCCACACACTGGTCGTGGATGCTGCGGATAATCTTGCGCAGGCGCTCATCCACCTCCGACTCGCTCCACTGCAGGCGCAGGCTGTTCTGGCTCATTTCCAGCCCGGACACCGCCACCCCACCGGCGTTGGCCGCCTTGGCCGGTGCGTGCAGCATGCGCTTGGCCTCGCTGAACAGGCTGATGGCCTCCGGCGTGGTGGGCATATTGGCGCCCTCTGACACCCCTCTCACGCCGTTTTTCAAAAGTATCTTCGCCTCCTCGCCGTCGATCTCGTTCTGGGTGGCGCAGGGGAAAGCCAGGTCCGCCTCGATGCCCCAGGGCTCAGCGCCTTCGTGGTACTCGAAGCCGAACTCGTCTGCCGCCTCGGAAATACGCCCTCGCCGCACGGTCTTGAGCTCCTTGACCCAGTCCACCTGGTCCTGGGTAATACCTTTTGGCGCGTAAACCATGCCGTTGGAATCCGACAGGGTCAGCACCTTGCCACCCATGGCAATCAGCTTTTCCGCGCAGTAGGTCGCCACGTTCCCTGAACCCGACACCAGGCAGCGCTGACCCTCGATGTGCTCACCGTGGTGGGTGAGCATCTCTTCCATCATGTACACGGTGCCGTAGCCGGTGGCCTCGGTGCGGATATGGCTGCCACCGAACTCCAGGGCCTTGCCGGTGAGTACCCCTTCAAAGCGGTTGGCCAGGCGCTTGTACTGGCCGAACAGGTAACCCACTTCGCGAGCTCCCACCCCGATATCCCCGGCAGGCACATCAGTATCCGGACCAATATGCCGGTGCAGCTCCGTCATGAAGGCCTGGCAGAATCGCATGACTTCCCGGTCGGAACGGCCCTTGGGGTTGAAATTGGCGCCACCCTTGCCGCCGCCCATCGGCAGGCCCGTGAGTGAGTTCTTGAACGTCTGCTCGAAGGCCAGGAACTTGAGCATGCCCTGGTTCACCGAAGGGTGAAAACGGATACCGCCCTTGTAGGGTCCGATAGCGTTGTTCTGTTGCACGCGGAAGCCGCGGTTGACCCGCAGTTCGCCGACATCGTCCTCCCAGACCACGCGGAAGCTGACCACCCGGTCGGGCTCCGTCATCCGCTCGAGGATGCGCAGGTCCTTGTAGCGCGGCTTGTCCTGGATGTAGGGGATGATATCCATCGCCACCTCGTGAACGGCCTGGTGAAACTCAGGCTCCCCGGGGTTGCGCTCCACCACGCCTTCCATGAATTTCTCAAGGTTTTCCGCTTTGTCGACGACCATGTCCAGCTCCCGTTTTCTTATGCATTGGTTTTATTGCTTTTCAGCCGCTCTTGATCAAGCGTCTACAGGCGCAGCCCCAGCTCGTCATGGGCTTCACGCGCCAGTGTCTCCCGGAAGTCCGGGTGGGCAATTTCAATCAGCTCCCGGGCCCGCTCAATCACTGACCGGCCACGCAGCCGAGCAACACCGTACTCGGTAACAATGTAGTCCACGTGGGCCCGGGTGGTGACCACGCCGGAGCCGCGGGTAAGCATCGTGACCAGCCGGGTGTAGCGGCCGTCCCGGGCCGTACTCGGCAGGGCAATGACTGATTTGCCGCCCTCGGAGAAGGCAGCACCCAGCACAAAGTCCACCTGGCCACCGACCCCCGAATACACGCGTGGCCCCATGGAATCGGCGCAGACCTGGCCACTGAGGTCGATCTGGATCGCACTGTTGATGGAAAACACGTGCTTGTTGCGAGCGATAACGGTCGGGTCGTTTACGTACTCGATATCCAGGAATATGACTTCCGGATTGTCGTCCACGAAGCGGTAAACGGCCTCGCTGCCCATGGCGAATCCGGTAACGATCTTGCCGCGCTGGCGCTTCTTCAGGGAGTTGTCTACCGCGCCGCACTCCACCAGAGGTAGCAGGCCATCCGAGAACATTTCGGTGTGCACACCCAGGTGTCGACGGTCCTCGAGGTTGGCAAGGACTGCGTCCGGGATGGCACCGATCCCCATCTGCAGGCAGTCGCCATCCTCGATGAGGCTGGCAACATTCTCGCCGATACGGGTGGTCACATCGCCAGCGGGACGCGGGTCGATGGTGATCAGCGGCGCGTCCTCCAGGTAGGCAATATCAATTGCATCCAGCGGGATAAACGCGTCACCGTGGGTGCGCGGCATGCTGGGATTGACGTGGGCAATCACCCGGTCCGCCACTTCACAGGCGGCCTTGGTGGCCTCTACCGATATACCCAGCGTGCAGTTGCCGTGCTGGTCCGGCGTCGACACCTGGATCAGGGCTGTGTCGACCCGCTGCTCACCGCGCCGGAACAGCTTCGGTAGCTCGGAAAGGAAAATCGGCACATAGTCCGCAAGCCCGGCGTTTATCAGGTCGCGGGTATCCTTGCCCGCAAAAAATACGCGGTGCCTGAGGTGCCCCTGCAGGGCCTCGCCACACACTGCACCGGCGTGTTCCAGGTGCAGCTGCATCAGCGTCAGGTCGCGGCAGTTCAGCGCGTGCCGGGCGAGCGCCTCCAACAGCACGGTCGGGGTGGCTGCCATCGAGTGGCACCAGATGTACTCACTGTCTTCGATGCAGGCGACGGCTTCCGCCGCCGTATCGCAAAACTTTGTCACACGCTCGCTTCCCGGACTGAACGGGCGGAGCCTATCACAGCCCTCCGTCGAGAATGATGTCGGCCAGGGATTTGCGCTCACGCGGACCTTCATCGCGCTCGGCATACTGCGCCGGGATGACCCCGGGCGCACCCTCGTAGCCGATGGCCAGCCCGGTGAGGGATTCCTGGCTGTCAGCCAGGCCGAAGGCGGCGTGCGCGGCCTCGGCGTCGATGCCAATCATCTGGTGCACGACAAGACCGCGCGCCGTGGCCTCGACGGTGAGCATCGCGGAGGCTGCGCCCAGGTCGTGGGCCGCGGCCTTGTTGGGCTTGCCGTTGTACTCAAAGTTCTTTTCGATCACACCCAACGCCAGCACCGGCGCGTTGGCGGCCCAGGGCTGGTTGCCCTCAAGCAGGACCTGGTAAATCTTGTCCCAGGTAGCCTGGCTGCGTCCCTTGACGCCGACAATGTAGCGCCAGGGCTGGGCGTTATAGGAAGACATGGTCCAGCGCGCTGCCTCGAACAGGGCGCCGAGATCGGCGTCGCTGACCTCGCGCTCCGGGTCGAACGCATAGGGGCTGTGGCGCTCCGCCAGCAGCGCGTGGATGGGGTGTTCTACGGGGGCGATTCCCTTGCTCATTGGAGTGTCCTGTCATGCTGTAAGTAATACATTTCCTGGCGGCCCGGCGACTACTCGGGCAGCGGGATAAATTCTTCGTCCCCCTCAACCTTCGGGAAACGATCTTCTTTCCAGTCCAGCTTGGCCTGCTCGATACGCGCGGGATCACTGTGAACGAAGTTCCAGAAGATATGCCGCTCGCCGAGCTGATCTCCGCCGATCACCATGACCCGGCTGGATTGGGCAGCCCTGAGCGTGAGTGATTTGCCCGGGCAGGCCACGGCCATGACACCGGCGCCGTGGCTGTCACCATCGACAAGCACCTCGCCTTCGACCACATAGACCGCCAGTTCCTGCTCGTCGTCGGGCAAGGTCAACTCTGCGTCCGTCTCCAGACGGCAGTCCATGTAGAGGGTGCGCGAATAGGTCTGTACCGGGGATTCTTCCCCATAGGCCGAGCCCATGATCAGGGTGGCGTGCACACCGGGCAAGGCGACCTGCGGCAGCTCAGTCGCCGGATAGTGGGTGAAGTCCGGGTCGCGCTCCTGGTCCTGTTCCGGCAGGGCGATCCAGGACTGGATACCGTGCAGGCGGCTCACCTCGTCGAGGTCATCCCCGGCGCGCTCGGAGTGGACGATACCGCTGCCAGCGGTCATCAGGTTGATGGCGCCCGCCTCGATGGGCTGCACCACGCCAAGGCTGTCGCGATGCATGATGACGCCCTCAAACAGATAGGTAATCGTGGCAATACCAATATGGGGATGCGGCCGCACCGAAATGCCCTTGCCGGGAGGAAATTCCGCCGGGCCCATGTGATCGAAGAACACGAAGGGACCCACCTTGCGACGTTTACGGGATGGCAGTGAACGGCGCACGGTGAATTCCCCGAGGTCGGTCTCACGCGGCTCGATCAGCAGTTCAATGCTGCCCTGTTTTTCCGCGCAGTTGGCCTCTGCAGCAGTTTCAAAACTCATGGTGGAACCTCTTCCTGGGTGATGCACGGTGTCTGGTGTGGACAGCTTAGTTTACGCAGCGAGGCGCGGGTCCGTTCAACGGGCCCGCCGCTTTTAGGCACGATTTAAAGAGCCCTCAGCGCATATCGAAGAGCCCTCAGCGCACAGCTAAAGAGCCCTCAGCGTATGTTAAAAAGCCATCAGCCCATATCAAACAACAGGAATTCAGACTCTTCGGCAGCCTCGATCACCAGCTGCTCACCGGCATCCAGCGCCGCTCCGTCACCCTGATCCAGGCGTTCGCCATTGACCAGCAGGCTGCCGCGAGCCACCTGCAACCAGCCCTTGCGATCAGCGGCAATGCCGTGGCGGACTTCGCAGCCGCGCTCCAGTACCGAGGCGTACAGGTCCACGTCCCGGTGGATGACCACTGCGCCCTCGCGACCATCGCGAGCGCCCACCAGCCGCAACTGGTTGAGCTTTTCTTCACGTGTGAAGGGCTTTTGCTCGTAGCCGGGCTCGAGCCCCTGGGCTTCCGGCAGGATCCATATCTGCAGGAAGTGGACTTCTTCACTGTCTGAGGCGTTGTACTCGCTGTGGCGCACGCCGGTACCTGCGGTCATGCGTTGCACGTCGCCGGGACGGATCAGCGAGCCGTTGCCCATGCTGTCATTGTGCTCCAGCGCACCATCGAGGACGTAGGAGATGATTTCCATATCGCTGTGGCCGTGGGTATCAAAACCGCGGCCAGGCTTGACCCGGTCCTCGTTGATCACGCGCAGCGGGCCGTGGCCCATGTAGCGCTGGTCGAAGTAGTGGCCGAAAGAGAAGCTGTGCTTGCTGTCCAGCCAGCCGAAGTTGGCCACGCCACGCTCTGCACTCGGTCGAATTGTCATGTTGGGTTCCTCCTGTGTCGTGAATGAACACAGTTTATTCATTGCCGATTTAGAAACAATTAGGCACCATGGAAACATTATGTCGCTTTTTTGTTGACAATAACCGGAGGTCCCATGGATGTACTGGAGGGAATGCGCAGCTTCGCCCGGGTCGTGGAGGCCGGCGGCTTCGCCGCGGCGGCCCGCGAAATGGGCGTTTCCCGGGCGGTCGTTAACAAGCAGGTCAAGAAGCTCGAGGAGGACCTGGGCGCCCAACTGCTGCTGCGGAGTACGCGGGTGGTCAAACCCACGGATACCGGCCTCGCCTTCTACCAGCGCTGCCTGTCGGTGCTGGCGGAGGTCGACCTGGCCCTGAGCGCTGTCAGGGAAGCCCAGGGCCAGCCGGTAGGCACCCTGAGAGTCAATGCGCCAATGTCTTTCGGTACCCTCCACCTGCCGGACATCGTGACAAGCTTTATGGAGCGCTACCCGGACTTGCGGGTTGAACTGAGCCTGAATGACCGCTTCGTTGACCCGCTGGAAGAAGGTTTCGATGTGTCCATCCGCATCAGCGAACCCCAGCACAGCACCAGCCTGGCGACTCGCGAAATCACCCCGGTGCGGCGGGTACTATGCGCCTCCCCCGCCTACCTGGCTGAAGCGGGGGAACCCGAGGCCCCGGCAGAACTGGCCGCGCATCGCTGCCTGCACTACGGCTACCAGGCCACCGGCATCCAGTGGCGTTTGACCGGCCCGGAAGGCGAGACGTCGGTGACCGTGAATTGTGCCATGTGGTCCAACAACGGCGAGGTGCTGGCGGCGGCCGCCTGCCGCGGGCGCGGCATCGCGCTGTTGCCCACTTTCATCGTCGGCGCCTCACTCCAGGCCGGTGAACTGCGCACCCTGATGCCGGACTACCAACCTGCCGACCTGACCCTGTGCGCGCTGTATCCACGGCACCGCCACCTGTCCAGCAAGGTCCGCCTGTTTGTCGATTGCCTGGCGGACAGCATCGGCGAGCGCCCCTACTGGGATCTGGTCAGCTAGGCCGACAGCGCGACGCTACTGGCCTTGCTGCCTGCGCCACTGCTCAGGCGCCCAGGCGATGATGGCCTCCGCGTCTTCCGGCAACAGGAAGTCAGCCGCCACCGCTGCCTCGGTAGCGGCGGTGACTGCCGCAACGAAGCCGGCTTCATCAACGTACAGGCTGGCCATCTGTTCGGCACTGAATAGCTGCGTGGTCCCGAACAGGCGGCAAAACCCGCCGCTGCTCTGGCCCTCACCGGAGAGAATGGCACTGGGTGCGTCGACGTAGGGTGTGCGAATACCGCCGGTGGCATTGCCGAGCGAATCCCGCAGGAAGGTGCTGCCATCATCGGTCAGGTCAAGCAAGGGGCCGGACGGGGGTTCGGTGTCAAGCTGGATCCAGTCGTCCAGCGCCCGCACCGCGCGTGCGAACACATAGTGCATCGGCCCCGAGTTGAAAGGGGCATCGCAGCGCAGGATGCCCAGCACCGTATCTTCTTCGACAACTTCCGCAAAGCGCGGCTCCCCGGTCGCGTCGAGCCGTCCGCTGATAATCGTGTAGTAATCCGCATGGGCGGTACCCGCCACCTCCCACAGCCTGAAGTTCTCGCTGTCGGGCTGGCGTGCCCCGAAGTAGCCGAGAATCGTCAGGTCGGTCTCAGTCTGGAAGGTAATCACGGGCACGCCGATATCTTCCCGCACCCTGGGTAACTGCGGTGTGGCGATGGGCACCTGCGGCTCCTGCGCCAGCGCCGACGAACCACCGCCCCGGCTGTGCACCATGAAACCGTCGTAGGCGCCATACAGAGGCTGTACCGCGTTGATGTAGGTCACCAGCCTGCCGGCGGACTGGGACTCGCCGTAGGCGGCGATGCGGTCCGGGACCATCCCAGCCAGCACATCCCGGTTTGCCTGTCCGCGGAGAATCGGCGTCACCTGGGAAAAGATATCGTAGGAAAAGCTGTCACCCGGGTGCAGCAGGCTGCCGTAGCGTTCCGGGTTCACCGCCTTCAGGTGTAATGGCGCAAGGCTGCTCTCGCGACCTTCGATGCCGACGATTTGCGCGGAGACGCCAATCCATATGTGCCCGCTGCGGTACATCTCCACGTGCCCACTTCCCCAGCTCGGCGGGATATCAAAGCCGGAGGTGACGTTCAGCCACTCCACGATTACCGAGCCGTTGAAGTCCGCCGGGTCTACCGGGCGGTGTACCACCATGCGCGTGCGATACTCGGCCTGTTCTGCGGGCTCGGCGTCCCAGACGCCGTCCGGCAGCAGTTCACTGAGATTGGTAAAGGCGCTGGCGGTGCCCTCGTAGAAATACTCCTGGGCCTCATAGCCGATCACCGCCAGGTCAAAGGCATTGGCCTGCAGGAAGAAGTTGCCCGCGTCAGGCGGGTCGGAGACGGTCGGGACCGCCGTGGGCAACAGTGCCGGCTCTGCCGGAGCGGTCTTGGGGATGCTGCCGCCGGAGCCGCAGGCGGAAAGGGTCAGTAGCATTGCCGTGAACAACGCCATCGAGAGATAGGAGCCCGGTGAGAAAGGCAGTGAACGCATACTACAAATGCTCTTTGCTTATTGTTGGAGTTGCGGCATTTAAGCACAAAGCTCGCCGGATAGAGACTTCGCCTGCGGACGTCAATGTGCGTTATGATTACCTTACTGTTGCGCCCATAGGGGCGCGCCCCGCGATACGCTGGATTTTGGGGGAAGGTACACTGATTAGAAAAATTGCCCCGCTCCTGGTGCTGGTTGGTGCCGTAGCCATTGTCCTGCTACTACAAGCCAATCAACCAACACCGGAAAAACGAGAGCAGGGACCGCGACCGATCACGGTGTTTGTCGAATCGGTTGAACGTGACGAAGTCACCCTGGAAGTTGTCACCCAGGGTGAGGTGCGTTCCCGCGTGTCCATCGACATGGTGTCGGAAGTGTCTGGCCGCATCGTCGAGGTGAGCCCGGAGTTCATGGAAGGTGGCGCGGTTACGCCTGAAGCCACTCTGGTACAGATCGACGACACCGATTACCTGCTTGCCCTCAGCCAGGCCGAGGCACGCGTGGCGGAAGCCCGTGTCGCGCTGGAACTGGCGCTGGCCGATGCCGACGTCGCCCGCAAGCAGCTCATTGGTACACCCAATCCCTCGGATCTGGCGCTGAAGAAGCCCCAGGTCGCCGAAGCACGGGCCGCACTAAAGGCCGCCGAGGCCGATTTCGAGCAGGCCCGCGTCAACCTGGCGCGCACCCGTGTCTCCCTGCCCTTCACCGGGCGCATCGCCAACACCTATGTCGACCTCGGGCAATACGTCACCGTCGGCGCGCCGCTGGGCGAGGCCTTTGCGACCGACAAGGTCGAGATTCGCCTGCCCATCACCTACGACCAGTTGGCCACCCTGGGACTGCCCATCGGCTTTCGCGCTGAGCCCGGCGCCGGCCTGCCCGTGACCCTGGAAGCAGATGTCGCCGGCAGCAACCAGCAGTGGCAGGGCGAACTGCTGCGACTGGACGCGTCCATCGATCGCGAGACGCGCACCCTCTACGCCATTGCCGAAGTGGAAGACCCCTACGGGAAAAACGTCTCGTCCACCGGCATGCCACTGGCTGTCGGCCTGTACGTCACGGCGACCGTGCAGGGGCGGCAACTGGCGGATGCGGTGCGCATCCCGCGCAAGGCGCTGCGTGCCGGCGACACCGTGTACGTGATCAACGCTGACAACGAGCTGGAAATTCGCGCCGTGAGCATCAGCCACAGTTCGCCGCATTACGCCATCGTTGATGACGGCGTGAAAGCCGGCGATCGCCTGATCACCTCCACCATTCGCAACCCGATCCCTGGCATGGCCCTCAAGGCCGAAGACGACGGCGAGGCGCTGGTCAGTGCGAATGCGGCGGGCAGCGGCCCGGGCTAAACAGGCACCGCTCGCGTGAAGCGCCTGATTGCCTGGTGGGTGCACAACCCGGTCGCCGCCAACCTGCTGATGGTCGGCATCCTGCTGGCCGGCTTCCTTGGCTTCACTACCATGGAGCGGGAAGCATTTCCCATCTTCAAACCCAACCAGGTGGAAATCGAAGCCACCTGGCCTGGCGCCGCCCCGCAGGAAGTCGAAGAGCAGATCATCCTGCGCTTCGAGGAAGCCCTCAAGGGCGTCGACAACATCTACCGGGTGTACTCCACGGCCTCTGAGAATCTCGCCCGCCTCGAGGTGCAGACCTATGCCGGCGTCGACCTCGATGCATTCCTCAATGAAATGAAGAATGCCGTGGACTCAGTGACATCACTGCCACGCGACGTGGAGAACGTCCAGGTGCGCCGCACCGTGTTCCGGAACGAGATGGCCCGAATTGCGGTACACAGTGACGTGCTCACCGAGCGTCAGCTCGTGCGTCTGGCCGAAGACCTGCGGGATGAACTGGCGCGGCTGCCCTATATTTCCATCGTCAACCTGTTTGGCGCCCGCAAGGAAGAGGTGTCCATTGAGCTGTCGGAACGGGATTTACGCCGCTATGGCCTGAGCTTTGACGAAGTGGCCAACGCCGTGCGCGCCAGCTCCATCAACCTCTCCTCCGGCCAGGTCAGGACCGCCACCGGGGATGTCCGCCTGCGGGCACGCAACCTGGCCGACACGGAGCAGGACTTTGCACGCATTGTCATTCGCCAGACCAGTGACGGCGGTATCGTCACCCTCGGCGATGTGGCCACTATTATCGACGGCTTTGAAGACGAGGATATCCTCGCCACCCTGAACGGCGAGCCTGCAGTGCTGCTGATGGTGATGTCCCAGGAGTACATGCAGGTCGTCAAGAGCAGCGACACCATGCAGGCCTGGATCGAGGAGCGCCAGCAAACCCTGCCCGAGGGCGTGGAACTGACCCTGTGGGGTGACTCGGCGGACATCTACCGCGGCACCATGAGTACCATCATGCAATCCGCCTACCTTGGCCTGCTGCTGGTATTCCTGGTACTGATCCTGTCGCTGCGGCCTAAGGTCGCCCTGTGGGTGACTGCAGGTATTGCCGTCGCCTTCCTTGGGACCTTCTCGCTGCTGCCCGCCAACGATGTGTCGCTCAACGTCACGTCCACATTCGCCTTCCTGCTGGTGCTCGGCATCGTGGTCGACGATGCCATCGTGGTCGGCGAGAGCATTCACCGCCACAGCCACGAAGGCGGCGGGCCGGATAGCGCCATCGAGGGCGCCTATGCCGTGTCCAAGCCGGTGATTTTTGCGGTGCTGACCACGGTGATTGCCTTTGCTCCCTGGTTTTTTGTGTCCCTGGCCGAGGCACAGATTACCAAGCAGCTATCGGTCGTTATTACCGTCGCGCTGCTGATTTCGATTATTGAGGCGTTCTTCATCCTGCCTGCCCACCTGCGCAAGCTCGACCATCGGAAGAAGCTGTCCGGCCTGGCGCGTCGCCAGCGTGTGCTGGAGGAAGGCATTGTCAACTTTGCCAACCACAGTTTCCGGCGCTGGCTGGTGCTGGCGATCGAGCGCCGCTACCTCACGGTCAGCCTGTTCATGGCCGCCTTCCTGATCAGCATCGGCATCTTCACCAGCGGCTGGGTGAAATTTGCCTTCATGCCGGAAGTCCAGGGTACCCAGGTGTTTGTGCAGGCGCAGATGCCCACCGGCAACCCCTACTCACGCTCCATGGAAATTCTCGACCAGTTCCAGCTCGCCCAGCGCAAGTTGATCAACGAGGTGGAAGCGCGCGCCGAAGACGGTGGCACCGGCGAGCTGATCCATGGCTGGTATACCCGAGCAAGGCGCGACAGCGTGCTGGCGATTATTGAGCTGGTGCCGCCGGAGCTGCGGGACATGACCGCCAAGGAAACGGCCAGTCGCCTGCGCGACCTGGTGGGGGATGTCCCGGACGCCGACGAAATCGAGATCAACTACACCATCGACCAGGAATCTCCGGGCGTTTCCTACGTACTCCGCCACCGCGACAGCGAAGTGCTGGCGCAGGCCAGCCAGGAGCTGAAAGCCCAGCTGCAGTCCTACGACGGGACCTACTTCGTGCGCGACAACCTGCAGGGGCAGACCGAAGAGCTGCACATGAGTCTGTTGCCCGGCACGGAAAAGCTTGGCCTCAGCCTGGCAGAAATCTCCCGCCAGGTAAGGCAGGCCTACTATGGTGAAGAGGTGCAGCGCTTGCCCCGGGAGAACGGGGACGTCAAGGTGATGGTGCGCTACCCGCGGGAACAGCGCCGCAGCCTGGACAGCCTGCGCGACTTCCGGGTGCGCACCGCGGACGGCCGGGAAGTACCGCTGCTGTCAGTGGTCGACGTGGAGCTCACCACTGGCCTGCGGCGCATCCAGCGCCGCGACGGTGAGCGCATGGTGCAGATCAGTGCCGACCTGTCCGCAGAATTGATGAGCGACATCAGCAGCGACATGAACGACAATTTCCTGCCGGCCTTCCAGGAGCGGCATGCGGGGCTGGTGGTGCTGAAAGCCGGGCAGGCTGAGAACGAGGAGTTCTTTCTCACCGAGATACTCGCGCTCTATACCATCGCGCTGTTCGTCATGTACGCGCTGATCGCGGTCGCCTTCCGCTCCTACTGGCTGCCGCTGCTGATCATGACCGCTATCCCCTTCGGCTTCATGGGAGCTGTATACGGGCACCTGATGTTCGGTGTCTCCATGGCGATGTTCTCCTACTTCGGTATCGGCGCCGCCGCCGGCGTGGTAGTGAACGACAACCTGGTACTGGTGGACTATATCGGGCGCATGCGCGAGCGCGGGGAAGGCGTGTTGCGGGCGGTGGAACACGCCACGGTGCATCGCTTCCGCCCGATTCTGCTGACTACCCTCACGACCTTCATCGGCCTGATGCCGATCATGGCCGAACGCTCCATCGATGCGCAGTTCCTCAAGCCGGCGGTGCTGGCGCTGGCCTTCGGCGTGTTGTTCGCACTGTTTGTCACGCTGTTCATGGTGCCGGCACTGTACTGCATCGGCGAGGATATTCGCGCCTTGCTGTCGCGACTCTGGCAACGCATCCGCGGCGGCCGGGGCGACGCCGTTCACAGCGCCTGAACCCGCCCGGCGGCCCGGCCGCCACTGTCACAAAGCTGTTTTGTTGGCGTGGTATCACCTGCCTCACAACTCCACAGCGTGCAGCTTCATGTTAGATACCATCAGTCGGCAACTGTTCGACGACGCCCCGGCCGACGCCCTCTACCACTACACCTCCTTCAGCGGCATGACCGGAATTGTCAGCTCCGGGGAACTGCGGGCCAGTGACATCCGCTACATGAACGATTCCGCCGAGCTGCGGCATACGCTCAATCTGCTGAAAACCCACGTCACGCAACGCGTTATCGATGGCACCGATCACCCACGGCTGCTCAACCAGTTGCTGGAGTGGCTGTCGCACCGGGTGGTAAGTGGCCCCATGCTGTTTGGGGCCTCCTTTCGCGCCAACGGCAACCTGCTGTCACAGTGGCGTGGTTACAGCGCCCACGGCAAGGGTGTAAGCCTCGGCTTTGCGCCGGAGCACATCATGCATTGCGCGCGCAGCCAGCACTTCCAGGTGGCCAAATGCCTGTACTCCACAGAGGAGCAGCGCCGGCTGATTCGCGAGGTGGTGGACGCTATCGAGATTACCGCCCTGCGGATGGGGGAGAATGACGACCCGACCCATCGGCATCCCACCCAGTCCTACTACGACGTGTTCGAGCACATCGAAGGCGACCTGCTGCGCATAGCCGCGATACTCAAGCATCCCTCCTTCGAGGAGGAGCAGGAGTGGCGCATCGTCTCGCCTATGATCTCCGAGGCGGGTGATGAGGCAGTCGACTTCCGCGAGGGCGCCGCGATGATGGTGCCCTACTACCGCTTCTCGCTGGCGGACGCCGCGGGCAATCACATGCAACTCGATCACGTTTACCTGGGCCCCACCAACAACGTGGAGCTGTCGATGAACTCTCTGGAACTGTACCTGCAGCGCATGCGCACCCGTCCCCGGCGCGGGTTAAGCTACTGCCAGATTCCTTATCGCAGTCGCTAGGGGTTGGCGAAGCCCTGCCACAGCGTCTAGTATGCGGGCCATGAGCGAACCCAAGCCGGATACCCGCACACCGTCGCCGCCCTACGGTTACTCACGTGAGTGTCACTACCCGCTGGAACAGCAGATTCGTATCGTGGCGGAGTTTTATGCCCACAACATCCGACCCAGCCGCATTGCCTACCGCATGGGTATCGACATCGACCTGATTGAAAAACTGATCGCCGGGGAGATCCACCAGGCAGCGTTCAGTGAACTGGTGAACTACTACCGAAAGAATCGCCGCAACCAGCGTCTCAAGGATGCCCAGCAACTCAAGGGCAGCGCCCGGGTGGAGCTGCAGACCCGCATCGAGAAAGAGTTCACCGACGCCGACCGCCTCGACCCGCGCTGAACCCGGCCACGGCCTGGCGATAAACAAGGAGCCCCCCATGGCAGACACCACCACCCTGGTAGAAGGACTCCACTTCGGCGAGGGCCCGCGCTGGCGCGAAGGCCGGCTCTGGTTCAGCGATTTCTACGATCACGCCGTCAAGTCTGTGAGTGGTAGCGGCGACCTGCGCACCGAGTTCGAGCTCGACGACCAGCCCTCTGGCCTCGGCTGGCTGCCGGACGGCCGGCTGCTGGTCGTGGCGATGAAAGCGCGCAAGCTGCTGGTGCGTGAAGTGGATGGCAGCTTTTCAGACTATGCGGATCTGCAGCAATACACCGCCCATCTCTGCAACGACATGGTGGTAGACGGCGTGGGTCGCGCCTGGGTCGGCAACTTTGGCTTCGACCTGGACGCAGAGCTGGAAGCCCGTGGCACCGACGTCATCCTTGACCACCCCACCACCAACCTGGTGCGGGTGGACCCGGGCGGCAGCGTTGCGGTGGCCTCGGCTGAGATGCACTTTCCCAACGGCACCGTGGTGACGCCGGACGGCACTACCCTGATCGTCGCTGAAACCCTGGGCGGCTGCCTGACGGCCTTTGATATCGGCAGCGGCGGCAAACTGGAGAACCGCCGAATCTGGGCGCCGCTGGAGGGCATCGCCCCGGACGGCATCTGCCTGAACGAGAAACGCCAGGTATGGGTGGCCAACGCACTGGCGCCGGAGGTGATTTGCGTCGCTGAAGGCGGCACCGTAGTACAGCGTGTGGAAACCAGCCAGTTCTGCTATGCCTGCATGCTCGGCGGCGAAGACGGCTGTACCCTGTTTGCCGTTACCGCGGCCAGCTCAGACCACCGGGCCGCCGCCGCAGCCCGCACCGGCAAGATCGAAATGATCCGGGTCAATACACCTCACGCCGGCCTGCCCTGACAACAACAAGGTACCCACAACATGATCGACCTGCATTACTGGCCCACCCCCAACGGCAAGAAAGTCAGCATACTGCTGGAGGAGGCGGAGATTCCCTATCGCGTGGTGTATTGCAATATCGGCATGGGCGACCAGTTCTCCGACAGCTTCCTGTCCATCAGCCCCAACAACCGCATGCCCGCCATCGTCGATGATGAACCGGCGGATGGTGGCGAGCCTATCTCGGTGTTCGAATCCGGTGCCTGCATGCTGTACCTGGCGGACAAGTACCAGGCCTTCGGCGGTGACAGCCTGCGCGAGCGCTGGGAGGTGAACCAGTGGTTGATGTGGCAGATGGCCAACCAGGGGCCGAAAATGGGCGAGCGTGGCCACTTCGCTCGGCTCAAGGACCGGGAAGGCGACCAGAGCTATGCCCTCACCCGTTTCATGGACGAGACGCACCGCCTGTACGGGGTGATGAACAACCGCCTGTATGACCGCCGCTACCTGGCGGGCGATCACTACACGATTGCCGATATGGCCTGTTACCCATGGGCGGCTTACTACGAGCAGGCAGGCATCGACCTGGACGAGTTCAAGTATGTGAAGCGCTGGTTCACTGAACTGGGCGAACGCCCGGCCCTGCAACGGGGCATGGACGTCGGTAACGACCAGGGCCAGGACTACTCAAAGCTGACCGAAGACGAGATCCAGCGCCTCAAGGCCCTGCTTTACAACCAGCGCGCCCGGCCGGCACCCGCCACCGGCGGGCTCGACTGAGCTACTGCTCGACGAAGGCCCGTTCGATCACGTAGTGGCCGATATCGCCGTTGCGGGTCTCACTGAAACCACGCGCATCCAGCATGGCGGTGAAGTCCCTGAGCATGCTGGGGCTGCCGCAAATCATGAAGCGATCCTGCTCCGGCGAGATCGGGGGCAGGCCGACATCCGCTGATACCCTGTCCTCGGCCATCAGGTCGGTGAGCCGGCCCATGGTGTGGAAATCCTCGCGGGTCACGGTCGGGTAATAGACCAGTTTTTTCTGTACCAACTCGCCGAAATACTCGTTGTTGGGCAGGTGCTCGGTGATGATGTCCTTGTAGGCCAGTTCGTCGACGTAGCGGCAACCGTGGGTCAGGATCACCTTGTCGAAGTTCTCGTAGATCTCCGGATCGCGAATAATGCTCAGGAACGGCGCCAGCCCGGTACCGGTGGCAATCAAGTAAAGGTGCTTGCCGGGCAGCAGGTTGTCCTCCACCAGGGTGCCGGTGGCCTTGCTGTTGACCAGGATTTCATCACCGGGGCGAATGTGCTGCAGCTTCGAGGTCAATGGGCCGTCCTGCACCTTGATGCTGAAAAACTCCAGCTCCTCCTCGTAGTGTGCGCTGGCCATGCTGTAGGCGCGCAGCAGGGGCCGGCCCTCGTCTTCCAGGCCAATCATCGTGAAGTAGCCACTCTTGAAGCGGAACCCCGGATCGCGGGTGGTCTTGAAGCTGAATAGCGTGTCGGTCCAGTGGTGGACGTCGGTGACTGTTTCTTTCAACAGGCTTGCCATGGGATTTCCTCCAGTAAGAGAGGAGCAGATTACGCCTGCGCCCATTATTGATGAAATGGTTATTTTCTATATTATTATTCGGTTTTCCATATATAGAGCGCCCACACCATGCGTTATACCCTTCGCCAGCTGGAAGTATTCCTGGCTACCGCGCGCCACGGTAACCTCAGCCGCGCCGCGGACACCCTGGCGATGTCCCAGTCCGCCGCCAGCAGTGCGCTGCGAGATCTTGAGTCCCAGTTTGATGTCCAACTGTTCGAACGCGTCGGTAAGCGGCTTAAAATCAATGAGTTAGGTGAACATCTTCACCCTCAGGCTGAAGCGTTGCTGGAACGTGCCAGGGAGCTGGAAGACAGCCTCGCCCAGGGTGGCGCACCGGGTAATCTGCGGGTTGGGGCCACCCTGACGATCGGCAACTACCTGGCCGTGGGTATGCTGGCGGCGTTTCGCGATGCCTTTCCCCGCGCCGAGGTCAGCCTCCATGTCGCCAATACCCGCAGCATTGCTGAGCAACTGGTCAACTTTGAGCTGGATGTCGGCATGATCGAGGGGGAGCTGAGTCATCCTGATCTGGACCTCACGCCCTGGCGGCAGGACAAACTGGTGGTGTTCGCCCCGCCCGGCCACCCCTACGCCCAACTGGCCGCGGTCAACGACGAGCAGCTCCGCAACACGCCCTGGGTGGTGCGGGAACCGGGCTCCGGTACCCGCCAGGCCTTTGACCGGGCCATGGCCGGGATCCTGCCGGAGCTGGACATCAGCCTGGAGCTACAGCACACCGAAGCCATCAAGCGCGCCGTGGAAGCCGGCCTGGGACTCGGTTGCCTGTCTCGAATCTGCCTTCACGATGCCTTCCGGCGCGGCTCCCTGGTTCCGGTGGCGGTGCCGGGTCGTGATTTCCGGCGCCAGCTGTCGCTGGTGCTGCATCGCCAGAAATACCGTTCGGCGGGCCTCAAGGCCTGGCTGGCGCTATGTGAAGACTCGGTCGAGAAAAGCGCCCGGGCTTAGCAAATGTTAAGGCGCCGAGCCCTCGGCGCTGGCAGTATTCAGCTTGCGCTTGATACGTGACAGCGACACCGCGTCAACACCGAGGTAGGCTGCGATATGGTACTGGGGTATGCGCTCCACCAGCTCCGGCTGGTGGTCCAGCAGCCAGCGGTAGCGCTGCTCGGCATTGCAGGTCAGCAGCAGCGCCTCGCGTTGCTCGTTGCGCATGAAGGCCTCGGAGAGCAGGCGGATCACCAGCCTGGACACCTCCGGGTGCGAGGGTGCCAGCGCCAGCAGCTGGGCGAGGTCGGCAGCGATCAGGTCACTGGTTTCCAGGGCCTGGATGGAAAAGCTGGCCGGCCGCTCGCTCATGATGGCGCTGACCGGGCCGGTGATATCACCGGCGCCATAGAACGCCTTGTTGCGCTCGCGGCCCTCGCTGTCGGTGTAGTAAAGCCGCAACAGGCCCTGGCGCACCAGGTAGATGGCCTGGCTGCGCTCACCGGCGCGAACCAGGTGCTGGTCACTGGGCAGCTCGAGGGGCTGCATGCCGACGAGCCAGTCTGCCAGCACGCTGGCATCGGCAATGCCCCACTGCGCTAACCAGGGCTGTAACAAATTTTCTATACTCACAGTACGGAACTTAACCTAGCAACACCGGCTACAGTCAGCCACTCCCCAGGGGGGTACAGCGACGGCAGCCAGACAACGGGAGAAAGCCAATGAGCGAAGCCGCCAACAAGATTGTCATGAACAGTGATCTCGCCGACGAGATGGTAAGCGAGCAACCCCAGTCCGTCGAGGACCAGCGCACCGAACGCAAGCAGAAGCTGGCCGCGGCGCTGCGCCTGTTCGGCAAGTTCGGTTTCGATGAGGGCGTCGCCGGCCATATCACCGTGCGCGACCCCGAGCATGAGGACCACTTCTGGGTAAACCCGATGGGCAAGTCCTTCAAGCTGATGACCGTGTCTGACCTGCTCCGGGTCGACCACAAGGGCAATATCGTCGAAGGCCAGGGCCTGCTGAACGGTGCCGCCTTCACGATCCACTCCCAGATTCACATGGCCAAGCCCAACGTGACCGCCGCCGCTCACTCTCATTCGGTATACGGCAAAACCTGGTCCTCCCTGGGCCGCCTGCTGGACCCGCTGACCCAGGATGCCTGCGCCTTCTACGAAGACCACGCCCTGTTCGACGATTTCACCGGTGTGGTGCTGGACAACTCCGAGGGCGAGCGCATTGCCGCCGCGTTGGGCGACTGCAAGGCCGCCATCCTCCAGAACCACGGCCTGTTGACCGTCGGTGAGAGCGTCGACGAAGCCGCCTGGTGGTTCATCACCATGGAGCGCAGCTGCCAGGCCCAGCTAATGGCGGAGGCCGCCGGCACGCCGGTGAAAATCGGCCAAGAGTCCGCGCTCAAGACCCGCGACACGGTGGGCAGCCACCTGGCCGGCTGGTTCAGCTTCCAGCCTCTCTACGACGTGATCAGCACCGAACAGCCGGACCTGTTCAACTGATCGCTCCAGGCAAGGCCCGGGTACGCCCGGGCCACGGCCCGCAACCGGGCCGGGGGTTGCGCTCGCGTGTTTGAAACCCTGGAGCTGGGGCGCAAACTCAAGCGCAAGGATTTCAATACCGCGGTGCTTGCCCTGCGTGAGCAGCTGCTGAGCCTGCAGTTCCAGCTCGAACGGGCCGACTTCCCGGTCATCATTATCGTGTCGGGTGTGGAAGGCGCCGGCAAGGGTTCCGTGGTCCACCGCCTCAACGAGTGGATGGACCCGCGGCTGATCGAGACCCACGCCTTCTGGGACCACTCCGATGAAGAGGAAGAGCGCCCCTACCTGTGGCGTTTCTGGCGCGCCCTGCCCGCCAACGGCCGCATCGGCATTTTCTTCGGCTCCTGGTACACCCGCCCCATCTTGAATGCCGCCAGCGGCGCGATCACCGAAGCCCAGCTCAATGTGGAGATGCAGCGCATCGAGGACCTGGAGCGAATGCTGTGCGCCGACGGTGCCCTGGTCATCAAGCTGTGGTTTCACCTGCCGATGGAGGAAGCACGGGAGCGCCTGCGCGCCGACCAGCTACGGGAGCTGACCAATATCGACCTGCCGGAGAATTCCTCCGATGAGTTCCAGCAGGGTTACGCCAACCTGGTGCGTATCAGCGAGCTGGCTATCCGGGCCACCGACACCGGCCCCAGTCCCTGGCACCTGATTGAAGCCACCGATGACAACTACCGGGAGCTTTCCACTGGCCAGATCGTCCAGCAGCGCCTGGCTGCGCGCTTCGCCGAGCCGCCCCCCGCTCCCACCGTCACCCCGCCGCTACAGCCCACCAACGGCACCCAACCCACGGTGCTCGACAGGGTGCCGCTGGACGCCGCCCTGGATAGCGAGGAATACAAGGAACAGCTCGACCACTACCAGCAACGCCTGGAAAACCTGGCCTGGCAGCTTCGTCGCGAGAAGGTCGCCTGCATTGCCGTGTTCGAGGGCTGGGATGCCGCCGGCAAGGGCAGCGCCATTCGGCGCGTTACCCAGTCCATCGATCCGCGCCTTTATCACCTGCTGCAGTACGCCGCACCGACCGACGAAGAGGCCTCCCACCACTACCTGTGGCGCTTCTGGCGCCAGCTCGGCCGGGATGGCAAGTTCACCTTCTTTGACCGCTCCTGGTACGGCCGGGTACTGGTAGAGCGCGTCGAGGGTTTCGCCGCCGACCACGAGTGGCAGCGCGCCTACTCGGAGATCAACCGCTTCGAGGAGCAGCTGGTAAACCATGGCTCGGTGCTGTTGAAATTCTGGCTGCACATCTCCGAGGAAGAGCAGCTGGCCCGCTTCCAGCTACGGGAAGAAACGCCGCACAAGCAACACAAGATCACCGAGGAAGACTGGCGCAACCGGGAAAAGTGGCACCACTACGAACTGGCGGTACACGACATGGTCGCCCACACCAGCACCGCCAGCACACCCTGGACCCTGGTGCCCGGCAACAACAAACGCTTCGCCCGCATCGACATCCTCAAGACCTTCTGCGAAGCGCTGGAGAAACGGCTCGGGTAAGAACTGCCCCAGCAAGACCAATCTGTTTTCTAGTTTCTGACAAACTTCGAATCGGCTTTCCTACCAAAGCCGCACGCGCAGCCTGTAGGGCCCTTCCGGGACACGCTACAAGCATGACATCCCTGTCTCGCTCGGATGCGGCCATCCCTGGCCGCATACGGTCCCGGAAGGGCCCTACAGGCTGCCCGCGCTCCATCGAGAGAATTTCAGATGCTGAGCTTCGCCGATGGCAAGCTGAGATGTCGCTGTGTCAGAGGGTGTGAGCTGGGCATGCCTCTTCCAGGACCGTGAACGGCCAGGACGGCCGTTCCCGAGCGAGACATGGACGTCATGCTTGTAGCGTGTCCTGGAAGAGGCATGCCCAGTTCACACCCGGCCTACGGAGCGACTCTAAAAGAGCCCCTCGATCTCGCCGTTCCCATTCACGGTAATGCGCTCAGCGGCAGGTGATCGAGGTAGGCCGGGCATCGTGAAGAGGTCACCACACAGCACCACGACGAAGCCGGCCCCGGCCGAGAGGCGCACCTCGCGAACCGGCAGTTCGAAGCCGGACGGTGCCCCTTTCAGGGCGGGATCGGCGGTGAAGCTGTAAGGGGTTTTGGCCATACAGACTGGCAGGTTGCCGAAGCCAGCATCTTCCAGGGCCTGCAGGTGGCGGCGGCTTTTCTTCTCTGCCACCACGGCGCTGGCGCCGTATACCTTGCGGGCCACGGTCTCGATCTTCTCGAGCAGGGATAACTCTGCGGGGTAACTGAAGGCGGGTGCCGCTTCCTCCTCGGCGACCTCCACCACGGCCTGCGCCAGTTCGGCGGCGCCGGCGCCGCCGTCGGCCCAGTGGCTGGCCAGGCAAGCGCGAACCCCCTCTGCCGCGCAAAAGTCCGCCAGCATTGCCAGTTCGGCGTCACTGTCGGCGGTGAAGCGGTTGATCGCCACGACCACCGGGGCGCCGAAGGCCCTGAGGTTGTCCAGGTGGCGCTTGAGATTGACCAGGCCGGCTTCCAGGGCGCCCAGGTCTTCAGTTTCCAAGGCAGCCTGGGCGGCACCGCCGTTGAACTTCAGCGCCCGTACGGTCGCTACCAGCACGCTGGCGGCGGGGGCCAGGCCCGCCTGCCGGCACTTGATATTGAAGAACTTCTCGGCGCCCAGGTCAGAGCCGAAGCCCGCTTCGGTGACCACGTAATCCGCCAGCTTGAGGGCGCTGCGGGTGGCGATGACGGAATTGCAGCCGTGGGCGATATTGGCAAACGGCCCCCCGTGCACCAGTGCCGGCGTATGTTCGAGGGTCTGCACCAGGTTCGGCTGCAGGGCATCGCGCAACAGGGCACTCATGGCGCCGTCGGCGTCAAGGTCCGCTGCCCTGATCCGGTCCCCGGCGCTGTTGTAACCGACCACGATCCGGCCCAGCCGCTGTTTCAGGTCATCGAGGTTCTCTGCCAGGCAGAAAATGGCCATCACTTCCGAGGCCACGGTGATGTCGAAGCCGGTTTGCCGGGGCAGGCTGTTGCCCGGTCCTCCCAGGCCGGCCACCAGGTGGCGCAGGGCGCGGTCATTCATATCGACTACCCGCCCCCAGGTGCGTCGGCGCACATCGAAGTCCAGCGCATTGCCCCAGTGCAGGTGGTTGTCGAGCATGGCGGCCAGCAGGTTGTGGGCGGCGCCGATGGCGTGCAGGTCACCGGTAAAGTGCAGGTTGATGTCCTCCATGGGCAGCACCTGGGCATAGCCGCCGCCGGCCGCCCCGCCCTTCATGCCGAATACCGGGCCCAGGCTGGGCTCCCGCAGGCAGACCAGGCTGTTTTTGCCGATATGGCGCAAGCCATCGGCCAGGCCGACCGAGGTCGCCGTCTTGCCCTCGCCCATGGGGGTCGGGGAAATCGCCGTTACCAGCAGCAGCTTGCCGTCGGCCTTGCTGCCGAGCGATGCGCAATAGTCGTGGCTGAGCTTGGCTTTCGAGGTGCCGTAGCTGATCAGCGCATCTGTGGGGATGGACAGCCCTGCACCGATTTCGTTGATAGGCAGCGGGCTGGCTTCGCGGGCAATATGCAGGTCGCTTTTCACGCTGGCGGGCATCGCGTTCTCCTTATTGTTATTGAGGCTGCCATGGTGCGGACCATCACCCTGGCCCTGACCATGCGGGTGACATAGCGGGCACTGGTGATTCGCCGGATGGCTTCGCTATCATGCTGCCCATGATTGAGCCGATCGACAAGACACAGCAGGCGCTGGTGAGACAGGAAACCCTGCGCTATGTCAGGCTTGCGTCGGATCTTTACGGCCGGGAGTTCCCGTCGGTGCCGGTGGACTTCGATCTCAAGGGTGGCAGCGCCGGCATGTTCCGGGTGCGCCAGCATGACGCCCGCATTCGCTACAACCCCTGGCTGTTTGCCAAGTACTTCGAAGACAACTTCAGCGGCACCGTGCCCCATGAAGTGGCCCACTACATCGTGCACTGCCAGTATGGCCTGCACCGGGTGAAACCCCACGGCCCGGAGTGGCTGGCTGTCATGGCGGATTTCGGCGCGGACCCCAGCGTCACCGGGGACTTTGACCTGGCCGGCATCCCCACCCGTCAACAGCGCCGCTTTCGCTACCAGTGCCTGTGCCGGGAACACCAGCTCACTACCCGCCGCCACAACACCATCCAGCGCGGCCAGGCGCGCTACGAATGCCGGCTGTGCCGGGGGCCGCTGGTACTGGCGATCTAGCCCGGCGGCGCCCTGTTCGGCGCCCTGGTCGGCACCCTATTCCAGCAGGCGGGAGTACACTTCCAACTCGCTGTGCAGGGTGCGGTGCACCGGGCAGCGGTCGGCAATCTGCAGCAGGCGCTCGCGCTGTTCCGGGCTGAGGTCACCCTGCAGGGTAATGCTGCGATCGATGACCTCAATCTGCTTGCCGCCCTCCTCGCAGTCGGCGCAGTCCTCGAAATAGTCGCGGCTGTGCTCCAGTTCAACCTCGACATGTTCCAGGGGTAGCTGTTTGCGGTTGGCGTACATGCGCAGGGTCATGGCGGTGCAGGTGCCCAGCGCGGCGAGTAGATGCTCGTAGGGATCCGGCCCGGTATCGTCGCCGCCCACCGATAGCGGCTCATCCGCCTGCCAGGTGTGGTTATCGGTATGCACCCGTTGGGTAAACCGGTGGTTCAGCTCCTTCACCAGCACCTGGCCCTTGTCCAGCGCCACCGTGGCGGGCGCTTCAGGCTCAGGCAGGTAGCGGCTGGCCCAGCCGGCGATGCTGCGAGCCACGTAGTCCGAGTCCGCCTTGCGCGACACCAGGTGATCGGCGTCATCCAGGCTGATGAAACTCTTGGGGTGCCGGGCCTCCAGGTAGATTTTCTCCGCCTCGCGGATGTTCACGGTATCGTCCCCCGGGGCATGCATTACCAGCAGGGCTTTTGACAACCGGCCGATACCGCCAGCCTCATAACTCTCAAGGTCCTCGATAAACTGGCGCTTGATCATGAAGCGTCGCCCGGCCAGGCTGACCTCTGCCTCACCCTGTTCGCGAATGGCGTCCAGGGAAGCCGAAAAGTTGTGCACCACGTGATCGGCCTGGTGCGGGGCGCCGATGGTCACCACGGCCGTGGCCTCCGGCACCTGTGCGGCCATGGCCAGCACCGCCGCGCCACCCAGGCTGTGGCCGATCAGCAGGGCCGGCGCGGCGTAGTCCGCGCGCAGGAAGTCGCAAGCCGCCAGCAGGTCCTGGATGTTGCTGGAGAAGTTGGTGTTGGCAAAGTCGCCGTCGCTGTTACCGAGGCCCGTGAAATCGAAGCGCAGCACCGCGATGCCGTCGTCATTGAGGGCCCGGGAAATACGCGATGCCGCCGCCACGTCCTTGCCACAGGTAAAGCAGTGAGCAAACAGTGCGTAACAGCGCACCGGGCCCTCCGGGAGCTCGAGGGCGCCACTCAAGGTCAGGCCGTTACTGTCGAATTCAACTTTCTTGCGCATGGGAACCTCGCTTGCGGAAACCCCACAAGCTTAGCCCACAGCTGCAGGGAGCGGCGGCCTAGCTGCTGACCCCGGCGTTCGCTTCCACCAACCGCAATACGCGCCGCTGGGCACCCCAGTTGCCGGGCTCCGCCTCGAAAACTCCGGGGATTCGGACCCCACAGCTGGCGCAGCAACCGTCCCGGCTCAGCTGCCACTCGCCGAGCCGGTAGGCATTACGTTCGATCAGCAGTTCACCGCAGGCATGGCACCAGGACGAGTTTCCCTGCGGATCCTGCACATTCCCTGTGAAGGCATACTGGACCCCGCTGTCCAGGGCGATGCGCCGCGCCCTGAACAGGGTTTCCGCCGGCGTATGCGGAAGGTCGCGCATTTTCCAGTCCGGGTGGAAGGCAGTGAAGTGCAGGGGAACATCCGGGCCCAGTTCTTTCACCACCCAGCGGCACAGCTCAGTGAGTTCCGCATCGGAGTCATTCTTGCCGGGAATCAGCAGGGTCGTGAGTTCCAGCCAGACATCGGTCTCGTGGTACACATAGGCGATGGTGTCCAGCACCTCATTGAGGTGAGCACCGCACAGCTCGTAGTAAAACTGCTCGGTAAAGGCCTTGAGGTCGATATTGGCGGCATCCATGGCGGCAAAGAACTCGCGGCGCGGCTCCGGGCAGATGTAACCCGCGGTCACCGCCACCGACCGCACACCCTCCTCCCGCGCGGCGGCGGCCACGTCAATGGCGTACTCGTGGAATATCACCGGGTCGTTGTAGGTGTAGGCAATCGAGCGACAGCCGGTATCCCGCGCGGCCCTGGCCAGGGTCGCCGGGCTCGCAGCCGCGGCCAGGGTGTCCATCTCCCGGGATTTGCTCATGTCCCAGTTCTGGCAGAACTTGCAGGCCAGGTTACAGCCGGCGGTACCGAAGGAGAGCACCGGCGTGCCGGGCAGGAAGTGTTTGAGGGGCTTTTTCTCGATGGGGTCGATACAAAAACCGCTGGAGCGGCCATAGGTGGTCAGTACCACCTCCCCGTTCTCACAGGCGCGCACGTAACACAAACCTTGCTGCCCATCGCGCAGCCTGCAGGCCCGGGGACAGAGGTCGCATTGCACCCGCCCGTCCCCCAGCGCATGCCAGAATCTGGTCGGCACAGTGGAGGCGCTCATGATGTCGCGAGTATACACTAGGGCCATGATCAGCGTGAGACAGCCCGCCGTCGCCGGACGCTTTTATGCAGCAGATCCCGGCGTCCTGAGGCAGGATGTAGACAGTCTGCTGGCCGCCACAGACACGCCAGCGCCCACCGCCCCGCCCAAGGTGCTGGTCGCGCCCCACGCCGGCTATATCTACTCCGGCCCGCTGGCGGGTCGTGCCTACTGTCAGTTGCAGGGCAATGCGGCCGGCATCACCCGGGTCATCCTGCTGGGCCCCTCACACCGGGTAGGTTTTCAGGGCATCGCCACCACCGCTGCCTCCCACTACCGCACGCCGCTGGGGGATATTCCCCTCGACACCGCAGGCCTGGCACAGATCGCCTCATTGCCCGGCGTACACCAGCGCGATGCCGCCCACGGCCCGGAACACAGCCTGGAAGTGCACCTGCCCTTCCTGCAACGCTGCCTGGGTAGATTCCGGCTGCTGCCGCTGGTGGTCGGGGATGCCAGCCCGGAGCAGGTCGCCGCGGTCATCGACGCCCTGTGGGGCGGGCCGGAAACCCTGCTGGTGATCAGCTCCGACCTCAGCCACTTCCTGGACTACGAGCAGGCCCGCCAGCGCGATGCCCGGACCGCGCAACGTATTGAATCCCTGGCCACGGACCTCCACGGCGAGGAAGCCTGCGGCGCCCGGCCTCTGAACGGCCTGCTGCGGGTATTGAAGCAGCGCGGCCTGGCGATCCGGCGCATCGGCCTGAACAACTCCGGTGACACTGCCGGGGAGCGCTCCCGGGTCGTGGGCTATGGCGCGTGGGCAGTGGATGCCGAACTGTCGGTCAGCGCCGATCCCGGGCAGGACAAGTTGGGGCTGGCCGAGCGGCAACAGCTCCTGCACCTGGCCCGCAGCGCTATCAGTCACGGCCTGTATGCCAACAGCGAACTGGAGGTACCCGTGGAGCGTTACCCCGCCTCGCTGCAAGAACCCCGGGCCAGCTTTGTCACGCTGCATCTCCAGGGCGCGCTGCGTGGCTGCATCGGCAGCCTCATCGCCAGCCGCTCCCTGCTGGCCGATGTGGCCCACAACGCCGGCGCGGCCGCGTTCCGGGATCGGCGCTTCAAGCCACTTTCCAGGCGGGAGTTCCCTGCCATTGACCTGCATATCTCGGTACTGAGCCCGCCGCGGCGGATCGAGGTCGAGTCGAGGCAGGCGCTGCTGGACTACCTGCAACCCGGCGTACACGGCCTGCTACTGGAGGACGGCAAACACCGCGCGACCTACCTGCCCAGCGTCTGGGAGAAGCTGCGGGACCCTGGTCGCTTCCTGAGCGAACTGCGCGCCAAGGCCGGCCTGCCCCGTGACGGCTGGTCCGACTCCATTCGCGCCTCCGTCTATACCACCGACGAATTCTGCTGAGCCTGGCAGCGCTCTACCGCAGATCAGGCGCCGCGGCCTGTGATATCTGCATCGGTGGCCTGCTATAGTGAAGGCATGAAGTCTGTCTTGCTGGCCTGCGGTCTTATGCTTGCAGCGACACTGTCGCCGTGCCTGCTGGCTGCCGACGACGCGCCCCCACTCGATGCGATCTGGGTACTGGAACTTGATGGCGCGGTCGGCCCCGCGACCAGCGACTACCTGGTCCGCGGCCTGGCGCGGGCCGCCGACGCCGAAGCCAGGCTGGCGGTGATTCGCATGAACACCCCGGGCGGCCTGGATGGCGCCATGCGCGACATTGTCGAGGCGATCCTCGCCTCACCCGTGCCGGTGGCTACCTATGTATCACCGCAGGGTGCGCGCGCCGCCAGCGCCGGCACCTACATTCTGTACGCCAGCCACATCGCTGCGATGGCGCCCGCCACCAATCTCGGGGCGGCGACGCCGGTACCTCTTGCTGCCCCCACCCCCGCCGCCACCGATCCCGACACCGGGGATGACGCCCAGGAGGACATGTCCGGCGGGGCCATGAACCGCAAGATGGTCAATGACGCTGCCGCCTACATCCGCGGGTTGGCCGCGCTACGTGGCCGCAATGCCGAGTGGGCTGAGCTGGCCGTGCGTGAGGCTGCCAGCCTGTCGGCCGAAGAAGCGCTGGAACAGGGCGTGATCGACATTGTCGCGCGCAATCTCAACGATCTGCTCACCCAGGCCGAGTGGCGTGAAGTGAGCATCGGAGGCGAGACGCTGTCCCTGGAACTGACCGGGGCGCCGCTGTACCAGGCAGCACCGGACTGGCGCACCGAGTTTCTCAGCATCATCACCAATCCCAGCCTGGTGCTGATTCTCGGCATGATCGGTTTCTACGGCATCATTCTCGAGTTTTACAATCCCGGCGCCCTGGTGCCTGGAACCATCGGCGTTATCTGCCTGCTGCTGGCGGGATACGCCCTGCAGCTGCTGCCCGTGAATTACGCCGGCCTGGCCCTGCTGCTGCTGGGCATTGCCCTGATGGTCGCGGAAGCGGTCTCACCCAGCTTCGGGATTCTTGGGATCGGCGGCCTGGCGGCTTTCATGTTCGGCGGCGTTATCCTGTTTGACACCGAAGTGGAGGCGTTCCAGGTGGGCTGGCCGTTGCTGGCCGCAACCGCCCTGACCAGTGCCGCGTTCATTATCGTGACTGTGTCCATCGCCCTGCGCATGCGGCACCAGGCGGTGACCACCGGGGTGGAACAGATGATCGGCGCGGCGGCCACTGCCCTGGGGCAGGGCCAGGTGCGGGCCGGGGGCGAGATCTGGGAAGCCCGCTGCAGCGAAGCCCTGGACCGGGGTGACCAGGTGGTGGTTCGCGGTATCGATGGACTCACGCTGATAGTTGAGAAGGAGCAAGGCTGATGGATATGTTCTGGACGGTCATCCCGTTTTTTGTCATCGCGATTCTGTTCTACACCTTCCGGATTCTCCGGGAGTACGAGCGCGGGGTGATCTTTTTCCTCGGCCGCTTCCAGAAAGTGAAGGGGCCCGGGCTGATTATCGTGGTACCCGGCATCCAGCAGATGGTGAAGGTGGACCTGCGCACCCTGGTCTATGATGTGCCGACCCAGGATGTCATTTCCCGCGACAATGTGTCGGTCAAGGTCAGCGCGGTCATCTACTTCCGGGTGGTAGACCCCGAACGCGCCATCATCAACGTGGAAGACTTCTTTGAGGCCACCGCCCAGTTGGCACAGACCACCCTGCGTTCCATCCTCGGCCAGCACGAACTCGATGACATGCTGGCCCAGCGTGACAAGCTCAACCAGGGTATCCAGGTGTTACTGGACGAGCAGACCGAATCCTGGGGCATCAAGGTCATCAACGTGGAGATCAAGCACGTGGACCTGGACGAAAGCATGATTCGCGCCATCGCCAAGCAGGCCGAAGCCGAGCGCGAGCGCCGTGCCAAGGTGATACACGCCGAAGGTGAAATGCAGGCCTCCACCAAGCTGCTGGAAGCGGCGGAGACCCTGTCCAAGCAGAGCCAGGCCCTGCAGTTGCGCTATATGCAGACGCTGACTGAGCTGTCCCGCGACCGCAGTTCCATGATCGTGTTCCCGCTGCCTATCGACCTGCTGGAAAGCCTGGTCAAGAAGGACTGAGCCTCGCCTGCGGGCGCAGCAACAGCAGCCAGCCGAGGAACACCAGGGCAAAGGTCTCATAGCTCATGGCAAACACGGTATAGCCGCTGAAATCCCCATGCACCAGGGCCAGGCTGACCCGCACCACCGCCAGCCCCGCAAACAGGAACAGCAGTGTCGTCAGCGCGACCTGCTCGAGGTGCTTGCGGAGCAGCCCCAGCAGGCACAACACGCCAACCGCGACCTGCAGGCCGCCGTACATGGCCTGCAGTTCGATGGTACCGGTAATGCTGTTGGCGGCCACACCGGCCGCTCCCGCCAGCATTCCCGGATTCACCAGGCAATAAAGTCCATAGGGGATAAACAACAACACCTGCAGCCCCAGGAACAAGCGTCCAATCATTCGTTTGCCTCCGCAGTCATAGCCACCTGCCCGTCCGGGCGGTAGGCCGTCAGTGAAATCCCGTTGTCGCCAATGTCGCCCCGCAGACGCAGCCGGTCGCCACAGTAGAGCGGCGCCCTTGCCCGGAAGGCAAAGCGGCTGATTCCGGGGTTGGCGTCCGTCGCCAGTGTCGCCAGCAGCAGGGCCGTGAGGGGCCCGTGCACGACGGGCGCCGGGTAACCCTCTACGTCGCGCGCATAATCACCGTCATAGTGAATACGGTGGCCGTTAAAGGTCAGCGCAGAAAATTTGAACAGCAGCACCGGGTCGGTGTCGAGATCCAGCGCCAGATGACCACCGGGCACCGGCACCAGTTCACCGCCGTGAACCTGCTCCGCGGGCGCCTCGCGCTCCGGCAGGTACATGAAATCCCGCTCTTCCTCGATACAGAGCACACCGCGTTGCTGGTACCGGTAAGCCACCGTGAGCAGGGTCATGGTGCCGACGCTGCCCTGTTTCTGCTGGCAGGTCAGGACCGACTCCTCCATTGACGCCTCCACACCGAGTTGCAGGTGTCGGTGCAGGTGACAGCGCGCGCCCACAAACATGCGCCGGGGCTGCGCTATATCGGGGAAGAAACTGCCGGGACGTGGATGGCCGTCCTGTCCCTGCCGGCTGCGATCAGGGGCCTCCAGGAAATAGAGCCAGTGCCACAGCAACGGCAGGCCCAGGGACGGCGCGGGACCCTCGATACCCAGGCTGGCGTGCAGGGCGGCGGCGGGCCAGGGGTCGAGCCGGGAGCTGAACTCGCGGCGCCTGTCAGGCGGGTTGCTCACCGCGCTCGCGAATCAGCTCTTTCATGTGAAACATGTGGAAGATGCCAAACAGGAAAGTATTGAGGACGTGCCAGGCTGCACTGCCGGGCGCCTCGGCGATGACCTTGCGGAAAGCCACGCACTCGGCCGTGTGAGCGATCGCCAGCGTCAGCAGGATACCGATGCACAGGTTCGACTCCAGGCTCAGCGGACGGGTGATGGCGACATAGCCCAGGAAGCTGTATAACAGGAGGGCAATAATTTTAATGGCATTCACGGTTTTCAGCCTTGTTATGTCTGAGACTGCTTTTTATGTGCTTTCTGTGTTTTATGAGTTATGCGCACGCTCATGTGCGAGCTCATGAATCAGCCGTCGGTTTTCTGGATCAGCGTTCAGGTTCACAGCCTGGCACCAGACGGGACTCGGTGCCCTGGATTACAAACCGACGTGGCACAGTGTAGCAGGCGGCATTGCCAGGGCAGAATCGCAGCGGCACGGGAGATCACAACATGAGCGAGCAAGCAGGCGCCAGCCTTTCTACTGTTTCCACTGTTTCCACTGCACCCGCCTCGGCGGCCACCCCGGTAGGCAACAGCGCCGAGGAGCGCTGGGCCCTGTTCCAGGACCGCCTCGAGTCGGGTGACGACTACATCGAAAGCCTGCGCGGACGGGGGCTCAAGGTGTACCTGTTCGGTGAGCAGATCGAAGAGCCGGTCGATCACCCGATCATTCGCCCGTCCATCAACGCCCTGGCCGCCTCCTACCAGCTGGCCCAGGACGACCCGGACCTCGCCACCGCAGAATCTCCCTACACCGGCACCCGGGTAAACCGCTTCCTGCATATTCCCACCAGCCCGGACGACCTGGTCAACAAGAACCGCATGCAGCGCCGCATGGGCCAGATCACCGGCACCTGCTTCCAGCGTTGTGCCGGCCTGGATTGCATCTCGGTCATGCACTCCCTGACCTACGATATCGACCAGGCCCATGGCACCGAATACCACAGCCGCTTCCTCAAGCTGCTCGAGGGCCTGCAACGCCACAACCTTATCATTGCCGCGGGCATGACCGATCCCAAGGGGGATCGCAGCAAGGCACCTCACGAGCAGGCCGACCCCGACATGTTCATGCGGGTCGTGGACCGGGACGAACACGGGCTGTACGTGTCGGGCGCCAAGGCCCACATGACCGGCGGACTCAATTCCCACTGGGTCATGGTCATGCCGACCATGCGCCTGTCAGAAGCAGACCGCGATTACGCGGTCATCGGTGCAGTGCCCCTGCAGACCCCGGGGCTGACGTTCATCTATGGCCGCCAGTCCTGCGATACGCGGGCCCTGGAAGGTGGCGAAATCGACCAGGGAAACGCCCGCTACTCCGGCCAGGAGGTACTGGTGGTGTTCGACCGCGTATTCATTCCCTGGGACCACGTGTTCATGGACGGGGAATGGGAGTTTGCCAGCCTGCTGGTGGAGCGGTTCACCGACTACCACCGTGCCAGCTACGTCTGCAAAACCGGGCTCGGCGACGTCATGGTGGGCGCGGCGGCCACCATCGCCGAGTACAACGGTGTGGAAGGCGCCTCCCACATCAAGGACAAGCTGGTGGAGATGACCCATCTCAACGAGACGATTTTCTCGTCGGGCATTGCCTCTTCACACCAGGCCTACCCGCTGCCTTCGGGTGCCTGGATCAACGACGGCATGCTGTCTAATGTATGCAAGCACAACGTGACGCGCTTCCCCTATGAAATTTCGCGGCTGGCCCAGGACCTCGCCGGGGGCCTCATGGTCACCCTGCCCTCGGAGAAAGATTTTGAATCCAGCGATACCGGGGAATTGCTGGAGCGCTTCTTCAAGGGCCGGGACGACATTCCCACCGAAGACCGGGTGCGCATCCTGCGGCTGATCGAGAACATGACCCTGGGCCGCAATGCCGTGGGCTACCTCACGGAATCGCTACACGGGGCCGGATCGCCGCAGGCCCAGCGCATACAAATCTTGCGAAACATGAACGTGGATGATAAAAAGCGCCACGCTCGCAAGCTGGCAGGCATTATTGCTACTGACGCAGACGCTGGCTGAGTTTCCCCGATCAACGCAAGAGTGAGGTATACGCCTTGAGGCGCTGGTTTGCCCGTGCCCTGCTGACGGCACTGGGCTGGAAAATTGAGGGGGGCAAACCCCTGCACCGCAAGTATGTACTGATTGCGGCTCCCCACACCTCGAACTGGGACTTTCCGCTGATGATCCTGTTCGCCTGGGCGTTTGGCATACGCATCAACTGGATGGGCAAGCAAAGCCTGTTCAGACCGCCGCTGGGTTGGGTAATGCAGGCGCTGGGTGGCGTGCCAATCCAGCGGCGCAGCAACAACAACGTGGTGGAAGCCATGGTCGACGCCTTTGGCGAGCGCGACGAGCTGGCGCTGGTCGTGCCGGCGGAAGGCACCCGGGCCCGCACGGAGTTCTGGAAATCCGGCTTCTACCATATCGCCCGCGGCGCCAAGGTGCCGATCGTTCCCTCTTACCTGGACTTCGGCAAAAAGCGCGGCGGATTTGGCCCGGCCCTGCCGATGAGCGGCGACGTCAGCCGGGACATGGAGCTACTGCGCGGCTTCTACGCGCCAATGAAAGGGCTGTACCCGGACCAGTTCGGGCCGGTACGGCTTCGTGAAGAGGAGCAGCCCGTTCCCGACCAGCGCCGCGCCGCCTCCTAGTACCTGCTCGCGGAATCGCGCCCCGAAGCTCAGTCCGCGGCCTGGTAGCGCACCTCGCCCAGCTCCCCCGGCAGCGTATCTGCCAGAAAGTCCTGGGCAGCTTCCCGGTCATCGTCGTGGGTGGCAAACTGGCTGTCGAAGAAGGCCCGCACCACCAGGGCTGTGATCATCTGCTGGCGCATCGGGTTCATGGCCGGCGGCAGCGGATCCATCAGGCACAGTTCATTGGCGGCATCGTAGTTGATGCCCTGTTCGGGGGTGCCCAGCGCATCCAGCCAGAAGTCGTCATTGTCGTTCTCGATGTTCTGGAGCACGATATAGCAGCCCAGGGCATCCGGGTTGGACATGAAGCGCAACGGGGTGGCCTGCCCCGAGAAGCCGGTATGGGAACCATTGACCACCGTCACCAACTGCGACTCTGGCACCATCTCCAGCACCGGCGCGGCGTTGCTGCCAAAGGGCACGAGCGCGTCAATATCCGCGGCCAGCATCAGGAACGGCACCTCACGGTGCTCGAAAAACGCCGGCAGGAACTGCCGCGTCGGCCCGGCGATCGACAGCGCTGCCCCCACCCGCTCGTCTCCCAGCTCCGGGTGGAAGGCCACCAGGGTAGAGGTCATGCCACCGAGGGAAATGCCGGTCACGCCGATCTGGCGTTCATCGATCATGCGCCACAAGCCGCTGTCGACATCTGTGGAGCGCGCTACCAGTTGATCGATCAGGAAGCTGACATCACCCGGCTGATTGACGATGTCGCGTACCCACGGGCGGTCGGGAGCATAGGTATTGGTGAGTGGGAAATTGGCGGCCACCACCACGTAGCCATGGCTGGCGAGATGCTCCGCCAGGTAAGCCCCGCCGCGGCGATTGGACGAAAAGCCGTGACTGTAAACGATCAGCGGGTAAGGCCCCGCCTCATAGCCGCGGGGGTGCCACACAGTGGCCAGCAGCTCACGCTGACTGGACCCGGCGAATTCGCCGTGGGCCGGGCTGGGGCGGCTGGTATCGATAAAGGTTTCGTCAAACTGCAGAATCTCGTAGGGACCCGGCGCCAACCTGGCGGCCGATTCGGAGCCCCGCGCCAACGGTGTCGGCTGCTTGCCCAGTGCCAGTACCACGCCCAGCACCAGCAGCGGCACAGCGACCAGGAGCAGCAGGAATTTAAGGGCCTTACGCATACGCTTCCGGGTCAAGGCGGCGCATTTCCGACTCGATCCAGGCCTCTACTTCTTTCATCATTTCATCGGGCTCCCGACCAGCGGCGGCAATCGGCTCGCCGAATGACACATCCACCGTACCGGGGAGCAGCCGAAAACTGCGCCGCGGCCAGCAGCGCGCCGAGGTGACCGCGATGGGGATGATACTGGCGCCGGTGGCCACCGCCAGCCGGCTGGCGCCGGTCTTGTAGGTACCCTGGCTGCCTCGTTCCGTGCGGGTACCCTCGGGAAACATGATCACCCAGACACCCTTGCCCATCAGCTCACGGCCTTGCTCCGCCACCTTGTTCCAGGCCTCGGAGCGCTTGCTGCGATCGATATGGATCATATCGAGGCGCCCCATGGCCCAACCGAAGAAGGGAATCATCAGCAGTTCCTTCTTGAAGACGTAGGCCAGCGGGTGGGTGGCCAGGGTCGGCAAGGCAAAGGTCTCCCAGGTTGACTGGTGCTTGGGACAGAGGATGACCGGCTCATTGGAATCACCCGGTGGCAGGTTGTCGAAACCGTGCAGCCGGTACTGCACACCGCCGATCAGCCGCGCCGCCTGTATCACCTGCCAGAGCCAGCCCACCGCCAGGTTGTAAAGCGGGCGACCGCGCAGAAAAATCGACAACACCAGTATGAAAATCGCGTAGGGAATGACGCTGACCGCCATCCACAGCAGGTAAAGCGCACCGCGAATCATGCAGCGGCCTCGCCGGACGGCGCTGCCCGGTGCTCGGACATGAAGCGCTCGATCTGGTCGAAGGCGTGGCTCGCCTCCTCCATATCGCGGAGCACAAAAATGTGCCAGACATGTAGCATATGTCCCCAGGCCTGCAGTTCCACGGGCGACCCCTGGGAGCGCGCCTTGTTAACGTAGCGCACGGCGTCGTCCAGCAACATTTCCTGGGCGCTCACATGCACCAGGGTCGGCGGCAGCTTGGCGAGGTTTGCGTAAACCGGCGACACGTTCGGGTGGCGCGGCGGCATGCGGTTGCTGAACAGGTTCACAATACGCAGCAGGATTTTAGGGACGCGATTCATTTTGCCGAACAGTGGGCCCAGCATATGGTCGCTTTCCACGTTGGTCTTGAGGCTGGGGCTGGCGAACGTGTTATCCGTCGCCGGAGACAGGGCGATTACGCCATTTGGCGGCGTCAGCCCCTGGTCGCGTACCCAGTTGGAAAGCGACAGGCTCAGGTTGCCGCCGGCGGAGTCGCCGGATATGAACAACTCCTGCGCCCGGCCGGGACCCTGGGGGCCGGTATCCAGAATCCAGCGATAGGCGGCCCGGCAGTCATCGATGCCCGCCTGCCGCGGATGCTCAGGCATCAGCCGGTAATCCAGGGAGAAAACCGCACCACCAAAGCGGCGCGCGTACTCGGTGGTGATGGCGCGGTGGCTCAGTGGGCTGCCAGCGACGAAGGCGCCGCCGTGGATATACAGCAGCCGCCTGGCAGGATCTGCCCCGGGAGCAAGAATCCACTCACCGCGAATGCCGGCACTGTCCACGGCAATGATCTCGCCGTCGAACTCCACCTCCGTGCCCAGTTCATCCATGCTGTCGCGCATGACCTTGAGCTGTTCCTTGCGGGAGCTTGATTGCAGGCTGCTGTTCATCTCCCCCAGCGAGGCGATGGCCTCAAAGTGCGCCTGGCTGGGATCTGCGCCTTCATTCAATGGCGTGGGCCGGGGCGAGTCATACACCTTGAGGTCTTCGCCTCGCAAAACAAACAGGTTGATTGCGATCACCATCGCAACCAACACCACCAGCAACCAGATCATCTTTCCGCCCCCCGGACAAACAGGTATCCAGCCGCGCCAGCAGGCGCAGCCCAACACAGGAACCGCGATTTAACCTATTATGATTGCCGGTTGCAAACGGGACTGGGGCGATGGCCTGGAACTACGAGAAGGGACTGCATGAACTGGGCAAGGGCTGCTATGCATGGCTGGCGCCTGATGGCTCCTGGGGCTGGAGCAATGCCGGGCTGATTACCGACGGCGAGCAATCCCTGCTGGTCGATACCCTCTTCGACCTCGACCTGACCCGCGAAATGCTCAGCGCCATGCGCGATGCCGACCCGCTGGCGGCGGTCCGGTTCGACCGCCTGGTAAACACCCATGCCAACGGCGACCACTGCCACGGCAACGAACTGGTGAGTGGGGCCGAGATCATTGCTTCCGAGGCATCGGCCGAGGAAATGAGCGAGCTGCCGCCGGATGCACTGGCGGCGTTTATGGCCATGGCTGACCAACTGGGACCTGCCGGCGCTTATCTCAGGCACTGTTTTGGCGCCTTCCGCTTTGACGGCATCACCTTTACCCCGCCGAACCGCACCTTCAGCGGCGAACTGTCGCTGGTGGTGGGCGATAAGCCGGTGCATCTCATCGAGGTGGGGCCCGCCCACACCCGCGGCGACGTGCTGGTGCACAGCCCCGCGGACCGCACCGTGTTTACCGGCGACATCCTGTTTATCGACGGTACGCCGATCATGTGGGAGGGGCCGGTGGGCAACTGGATTGCCGCCTGCGAACGTATAGAAGCCATGGATGTAGACCACATTGTTCCCGGCCACGGCCCGGTCACCGACAAGGCCGGCGTGGGCCGGGTGCGGGAGTACCTGGCCTTTATCCGCGACGAGGCCCGGGCCCGTTACGACGCCGGGCTCAGCGCCTTTGACGCGGCACGGGACATTGCGTTGGGCCCCTTTGCCGGCTGGCTCGACGCCGAACGTATCGCAGTGAACGTCAACACACTTTACCGAGAGTTCAGCAATGACGACCAGGTTACTGATATTGTTGAACTTTTCTCCCAGATGGCGGCACTGGCCGGCTTTGAACCTGCCAGTGCCTGAAGGCAGTGACCGACGGCCGTGGCAAACACCGGGGAGCGCGGCGTTGAGCTGTAAGGAAATGCCTGTTTAATCAGTCGCTTGCCGCGTAAACGCGTGGTAATTTGGAAGGCTATGGGAAAAATCGGATATGTATTTATTGCGGGGCTTGCCGTCCTGCTGATTGGTGTCGGCCTGCTGAAGCGCGAGCCGGCGGAAGACACGGCCGCGGCAACACCCGTCCCTATGGAGCAGGTGGTCGAGGCCGAAGCACCGGCAGAGACCACCAGTCCGGTGCCGCTGGCCGGCGGCCGCCGGCCGCTGGACTACCTGGACCAGGTGACGGATCGCGCGCCCCGCAAATTCGTGGAAATGCGCGAGGCCAACGTATTGCGCGCCCTGGTCACTCACAGCAAGACCTTCTACTTCTTCGACGGCGCTACCCAGCGTGGGCTGTCCCACGACGCCCTGGTGGAATTCGAGAAATTCCTGAACAAGGAACTCAAGACCAAGACCATCAAGATGCGCGTGGTGTTTATTCCGGTAACCCGCGACCAGCTACTGCCTGCGCTTGAGGCGGGTTACGGTGACGTGGCGGTCGCCAACCTGACGGTGACACCGGAACGTGAACAGCGCGTTGCGTTTTCACGCCCCATTTACCGCAATGTGCGCGAGGTTGCCGTCACCGGCGCCCACGCCGAGGCGGTCAACAGCCGGGACGACCTGTCGGGCCGTACCGTCCACACCCGCGGCTCAAGCAGCTACTTCGAGAGTCTCGCGGCCCTGAATGCAGAGTTCCAGCAGCGCGGGCTGGCGCCCATGAACGTCGTGGAAGTGGACGAGCATCTCGAGGACGAAGACCTGCTGGAGATGGTGAACGCCGGGCTCATCGACACCATTGTCATGGATTCACACAAGGCCCAGTTCTGGGAGCAGATTTTCGAGGACATCCGGGTACATGAGAATGTCGAAGTCCGGGAGGGCGGCGCCATCGCCTGGGCGATGCGCAAGGACACGCCGGAACTGAAAGCCATGGTGGACAAGTTCCTGCGCCGCAGCGGCGAGGGCACGCTACTGGGCAATATGCTGCTGAAGCGTTACCTGGAGGACAACACCTATATCCGCAATCATCTCTCCTCGCCGGAAATGCAGAAGTTCAATGAAACCGCGCACCTGTTCCAGAAATACGCGGCCCAGTACGACTTCGACTGGCTGATGGTGATGTCCCAGGCCTACCAGGAATCCAGGCTGGACAACAGCGCTCGCAGCCATACCGGTGCCATCGGCATCATGCAGATGCTGCCCAGCACCGCCGCGGACAAGAACGTCGGCATACCGGATATCAGCGGCCTGGAAGACAATATCCACGCCGGCAACAAATACCTGCGCTTTATCCGCGACCGCTATTTCGAACAGGAACCGATGTCGGACCTCGACAAGACCCTGTTCTCCTTCGCCGCCTACAACGCCGGTCCGGCGCGGGTGGCACGCCTGCGCCGGGAGGCCGAGCGTCAGGGGCTGGATCCCAACGTCTGGTTCGACAATGTGGAAGTCATCGCCGCCAAACGCATCGGCCGCGAGACGGTGCAGTACGTCAGCAATATCTACAAGTACTGGGTGGCCTACCGCCTCAGCCGCGATACCCTCAAGGCATCATTGGCTACCGCGGCCTGAAGGCTCCGCTCAGTCGTTCACCGCGGCGTCGACCATCGCATTGAATTTCGCCAGCGCGCCCTCGAATCGTCCGAAGTTGAGGTGCGGGTTGGCGCCGGTATCCAGGCCCCGCTGAATCGCCTCCCCCAGCTCGAAATCCTCGTCCAGGGTGTACATGGTCAGGGCGTGGTTGCGTTTCCAGTAGCTGTCTTTTTCCGCCGTGGCCGCGCTGGCGGGGATCATGGTCGACAGCCGCAATTTGGTGCGACCGGCCGAGACCGGAATACCCTGGATCCAGATGAAGTGATCTTCCTGCACCAGGAACTGGGCGCCGGGGAAGATGGTGTACAGCAGGTTGGCGTGCTTGTTGATCTCCCAGTCTTCACTGGGCTGACCCGCCATTTCCGGCAGGCTGCTGCGCGGCAGGACCGAGCGAATGTGATTGCCCACGCAGCGGTAGGACGACAGGTTGTCGAGGAACAACGGCGCGATAGTCTCCCGGTGAGCCACGCGGAAGTGGTAAGCTTCCAGCCCGCCTTCCACCAGGATCTTCCAGTTGGATTCCAGGTCGCGGGTGCTGGTTTCGTAGATAACATGGGACTCCGCATCCAGGCGGCTGAACTCGCCGTCCAGTTCCCCGAGGTGGGCCGCCACGTCAATGGTCCTGTCGGCGGAGAAAGAAACCCAAACCCAGCCCGCGCGTTCTTCGCAGGGCAGTTCATGGAGCCGGTAGGCTTCCCGGTCCAGCTCGGGAAAGCCAGTCTTTTCGTGGGGCACACCGATCAGGTCGCCGCTGCTGTTCCAGGTCCAGGCATGGTAGGGACAGCTGAAGCGGTGCTTGCAACCGGAGGATTCGCCAACCAGCCGGGCGCCGCGGTGGCGGCAGACGTTCAAAAAGCAGCGCACCGTGCCGCTTTCATCGCGCACCAGCAGCAGCGGCTTACCCGCCAGCTCGCTGGTCAGGTATGAGCCGGGATCCTTGAGCTCGCTGACGTGGGCAGCGATCAGCGGCCGAGCGTGAAAAATACGCGCCTGCTCGCGCTCAAACATGTCGGGGTCGCTATAGCGCCGCGGCGAGACCTTGGTCCAAGGCTCGGACAGGTACGGCGCCTTGTTGTCATGCAAATCCACCAGCTCCCTGAGAAGCTCGACCTGGGTTTCCTGCTGCATAGTGCTCTCCGCGATTGAGAAAGACTGATTTACCAATTGGTAAGGACTGTACTTACCGTGTGGTAAGTTGTCAAGTCATGCCGTACACTCCCCACAAAGGGAGACCCAACATGACCGCCACCACGCGAGAGCAGTTCCTGGCCGCCGCCGAGCACCTGTTTGCCGAGAAAGGCTTCTACGGCGCCAGCATTGCCACCATCGCCCGGGAGCTGGGCCTGACCAAACAGGCCCTGCTGCACCACTTCGGCAACAAGGAAAAACTGTACGGTGAGGTACTGCGGGCCCTGTCTGAACGACTGGCTGCGAACAATGCCACGATCAGGGAGCGATACCCTGCTCCTGCAGAGCAGTTGGAAGAGATGCTGCTGGCGCAATTCCGCGGGCAAATGAAAAACCAGGACTCCGCCCGGCTGATCATGCGGGAGCTGCTGGACAACGAACAGCGCGCCGACAGGGCCGGCAACTGGTACCTGAAGGACTATCTCGAAGAACTGGTCAGCACGGTGCAGTCAGTAAACCGCCAATTCAGCCGCGCCCAGGCACTGGCGGTTGTCTACCAGCTACTGGGCGCCGCACATTACTTTGCCGTATCCCAGCCCACCCTGGACAACATCTTCGGCAAGCGCCAGATGGCGGACACTCGCGAGTGCTTCGAAGCACAGCTCCGTCACCTGATCCGGGCGGCACTGGTTTAGCAGCCCGGCGACAGGCTTCAGTTATAGGCTGCGCCGCCGTCGATCTTCAGAACGGCGCCATTGGTGTAGCTGCCGGCATCACTGGCCAGGAACAGCGCAGCGCCGACGACCTCTTCCGGCTCACCCACCCGTGCCAACGGCACCATGGATTCGAAGGCGGCCACCACCTCCGGCGTCCAGGCGTTGGAGATATCGGTCGCGAAGGGCCCCGGCATAATGCAATTGCAACGCACTTTGGGTGCGTAGGCCCGGGCAATGGACTGGGTCAGGTTGTTGAGCCCGGCCTTGGCTGTGCCATAGGGCACCTCGTGGGGGGTCGGAGACACCGCGGCAATGCTGCTGACGTTGATGATACTGCCGCCCTCACCCGCTGCCATTCGCTCGCCCACCACCGCCGACAGCCGGAACGGCCCGGCGAGATTGACCGCGGCCACCTTGTCCCACAGTTCACGGGTCACACTGGTCAGCGAGGGATACAGCGGTGACATGCCGGCGTTATTGACCAGCACATCGACGCGGCCGAAGCGCTCATAGACGGCATCCACCAGCGCATCACAGGCATCCCAGTCGCCGACATGGCAGACGATACCAACGCAATCCTGTCCGGTCTGTTCTGCAATTGCCGCTGCGGCGGCATTGCAGGCGTCCTGCTTGCGGGAACTGACGATTACCGAGGCACCCGCCTCGGCAAAGCCCTGGCACATGGCCAGACCCAGGCCGCGGCTGCCGCCGGTGACCAGCACCACCTTGCCGCTGAGATCAAAATGGGCTGCAGTTTTCTCGGTATTCATAGGCGTTCAGTTCCGCTATCAGGCGTTGCGTATCGTGACACCACCGTCCGCCACCAGGGTGGCGCCGGTGATAAAACTGGAAGCCGGTAGCGCGAGATGCAGAATCGCATGGGCGATTTCCTCCGGCTCCGCATAGCGCCGCAGGGCGGTGCGGCGCTGGGCGAAAGTCTGTTTATCGGCTTCCGGAATGGCTTCGGTAATGCTGGTGCGCACGGGTCCCGGGCAGACGGCGTTCACGGTAATCCCCTCCTTGCCCAGGTCCACCGCCAGGGCCCGGGTCAGCCCGACGGCGGCGTGTTTGGCCACCACGTAGGCGCTATTGAAGCGAGTGGCTCCCAGGCCCTCGGTAGACGCCAGGTTGATGATGCGCGGGTGGTCCGCCTCGCGCAGCGCTGGCAGCGCAGCGCGCGCCGCCCAGGCCTGCGCCTCCACCATCACCGCCAGCGAGGTATCCCAGGAGGCCGGGTAATCCTCGCTATCCACAGCGGCAGGAAGGGCCAGACCGGCATTGTTGACCAGGATATCCAGCCCGCCGAGGACGCTGATGGCGGCGCCGATGGTGTCGGTGACACGGTCACGTTCAGTGAGGTCGACGACAAAGACCTGGACCTGCCCGCCCGCGGCTTCGATCTCCGCCTTGAGTGCCGCCAGGGCATCGGCATTGCGGTCCAGCAGGGCCAGTACCGCACCCTCATCCGCGAACAGGCAGGCCGTCGCGCGACCGATGCCACTGGCGGCACCGGTAATAATCGCGCGGCTGCCGCGAATGGAACGGCTGAGCTTACTCAGAGCCATATCGGTCTAAGAGGCAGCGATGACGCCACCATCCATCACAATCGTGTGCCCGCACAGGTAATTGCTGGCTTTGGAACACAGGTAGATGGTGGTGCCCGCGGCATCCTCCGCGCGCCCCAGGCGACGGATCGGCTGTTCGTTGACTTCCATTTCCTCCGGATCGTCCGGCAGCAGGAAGGCAGTCATCTTGCTGGGGAAGAAGCCGGGGGCAATGCCGTTGATATGGATGTTGTCCGGTCCCAGGTCCGCGGCCATATGGCGGGTGAGCTGTATGACCGCCGCCTTGCTGGCGGAATAGGAGTAGTTGTCCATGCCCGGGTGGGTGATGCCGTTGATGGAGGCAATATTCACCACCCGCGCCGGGTCATCCTTGCTGCCCGCTGCCCGCAGTGCCGGCAGGAAGCGCTGGGTCAGGAAAAAGATGGATTTCACATTGAGGTCCATCACCTTGTCCCAGCCACTTTCGGGGAACTCGTCCACCGGGGCGCCCCAGGTGGCGCCGGCGTTGTTGATGAGGATGTCGATCTTGTTTTCCCGTGCCAGCACCTCGTCGGCGAAAGCGTTCAAGCCCTCCATGGTGGACAGGTCGGACTGGATGGCGATGCACTCACCGAACTCACCCAGCGCGGCTGCCGTCTCGTCGAGCTGGGGCTGCTTGCGGGCGGTGATGTAGGTCTTGACCCCGTTTTCCACGAAGCCGCGGGCAATCATGGCACCAATGCCGGTGCTGCCACCGGTCACCACGGCCACCTTGCCGCTGACGTCGAACAGGTCTTTCATGTTTATCTCCGTGTGTGTTGGTGTTTAGGCGGCGTTGTCGAGCAGCAGACCCGCCAGGCGCTTGCGGTGATGCCAGGCGTCACCAAACTGCTGCTGCGCCTGCTGGGCCCGGCGGATATAGAGCTGGGCATCACATTCAAAGGTAAAGCCCATACCGCCGTGGAACTGCACCGCTCGATCACCGGCAAAGGTCAGCGCGTCCACCGCCTGGGCCTTGGCCATGCGGCAGGCGACCTCGGTATCCCGGTCCAGCTCAGCGCCGGCGCCGGCGGCATCCAGCAGCGTGGCGGCGTGATAGATCAGGCTGCGGGCGGCATCCAGCCCGCAGAGAATATCCACCGTCGGGTGCTTGAGGGCCTGGTAGGAACCGATCAGCTTGCCGAACTGCTTGCGCGTCTTGAGATAGTCCACCACGGTATCCAGGCAGGCGCCGGTGCTGCCGGTGGCCTCTGCCGCCACCAGCAGTGCGCCCAATAGATGCAGGTCCCGCAATATGCCGTCAGCGCCATTCGCCTCCAGATTCGCCTCCAGGACATTGCCGGTGGGAACACTCACGCCGTCCAGCGATAGCTTGGCGGCCCGCTTGGTTTCGTCCAGCAGCCGGTGTGGCTGGATCGCATCAGCTCCGAGTTGCCCCTGCTCTACGACCACCAACGCGCTGCTGCCGTCCAGCTCACACCAGGTCACAAACAGGGAAGCGACACCGGCATCTGACACATACCACTTCTCTCCGCTCAACGTGACGCTGTCTCCGGTCCGGGTGGCGGTGCAGGTGGTACGGGTACTGCCCCAGTCACCACCGTCCAACAGCGCCACGGTCGCCGGCGTGCCGGCTGCAATCTGCGGTAGCCACTGCTCCTTCTGGCTGCTGCTGCCGCCGCGCAGGATAGCCTGGGCCGCCAGCGTAGCGCTGAACAGCGGGGTAGACAGCAGTGCCCGTCCCATACTCTCGGCAATCGGCACAATACTGCCGAATCCCAGGCCGGCGCCGCCAAACTCTTCCGGAATCGCCAGGGCCGGCCAGCCCAGGGCAACCATCTCCTCCCAGGTGGCACCATCAAAACCGCTCTCGCTGGACAACAGGGCACGGACTGCTGACACCGGCGACTTTTCCCGGCAGAACTCCCGGGCGCTGTCGAGGATCATGGCCTGCTCATCAGTAAAACTCAGTGCATTGCTCATAGGGCGAATCCTCTACTTGGGCAGGCCGAGCACGTGCTCGCCCACGATATTGGCCTGGATCTGGCTGGTGCCACCGCCGATGGTGGTGGAGAAATTGTTCAGGTAGGCGCGCTGCCAGAAACCCGCGTCCAACGCATCTGCGTCACCGACGTAGAGTCCGCCGTGACCGCCCTGGGCCGCGACGGCAAATTTGCGCATGCGGCGCGCATATTCACTGCTGCGCAGCTTGCCCGACAGGTTGAGCGAGAACGGGTAATCGGAGGTGAGCGCCGGGATACCTGCCCGGCGATTGCTCAGGCCCTGGGCCTTTTCCTCGATCATCAGCTTCACCAGTTCGTCGCGAATCACCGGGTCCTCCAGCAATGGCTGGCCGTCGCGCGTTACGCCCTTGAGGCACTCGATCACATCGTCGATGACCACCCGCACCTGCATCAGGCCGCCGGCAGCCCCGGCCTCAGCGCCGCGTTCGTACTGCAAGGTCTGCATGGCAATCTTCCAGCCCTCGCCCTCCTCGCCCATCAGGCAGCTGGCGGGAATTCGGGCGTCGGTAAAGAACGTCTCGGTAAAGCCGTACTCGCCGGTGAGCTTCTGGATCGGGCGCGGGTCGATACCGTCCACCTGCATCGGCGACAGGAAAAACGACAGGCCGTCGTACTTGCGCTCGGCGTCGGGGTTGGTGCGCGCCAGCAGGATCATGTATTTGGCGTAATTCCCCATGGTGGTCCAGATCTTGGTGCCGTTGACGACGTAGTCGTCCCCATCACGCACCGCACGGGTCTGTACATTGCCGAGGTCGGAACCGTGGTCCGGCTCGGAGAAGCCCTGGCACCAGATGTCCTCGGCGCTGAGGATGTTCTTGAGATACTTCTGTTTCTCTTCCTCGCTACCCCTGTGCAGGATCAGCGGCCCTGCCCAGCCGAGGCCAATCACGTTGAAAGCAATCGGCACGGCGGCACGGCGCATTTCCGCGTCGGCGATCACCTGGAATACCGCCGGCACGCCCTGGCCCCCGTATTCCTTCGGCCAGGCCATACCCAGGTAGCCCGCAGACCACAGCTTGTGCTGCCATTCCCGCAGGAAGTCGAGCTGTTGGTCCGAGCCCACCTCCATGAAGGTCTGCGGCAGCAGGAAACCGGGATCAGCGGGTTTGTTGTCCTTGAGCCAGGCGGCCACCTGGCTGCGGAACTCGTCGAGCTCCTTCTGCGCGGGAGCGTCTACAGCGCTGTTCATGACTGGTCCTCCTCAATGAAATCCTTCGCTTCACTCCCGCCGCCATCGGCGTCCATGGCGTCGGCGCGCTGGAAGGCCGGGCGCTCTCGTAAACGCGCCAGGTAGTCGGCGGTCTGCGGCTTGAATTCCCGGCCGCAGGCTTCGCCCAGCTTCAGGGTGTCCGCCAGGTACAGGGCATAACCAATGGCGATGTCGGCCACCGTGAAACGATTGTCGACCAGCCAGTCACGAGTCTCGAGGTGGGCGTCGAGCCAGCGCAGGCGCGCGTAGAACCACTTGCCGTAGTCCACCGCCACCGGTTGCTTCTCAGGCGTCGGCTCCAGGTGGAAATATCGCATGGCAATCGTCTGTGGGAAGGTCAGCGTGGCATCGGAGTGAAACAGCCAGTTGAGATAGTTGCCGTATTCCGGGTGATCCACCTTCAGGCCGAAGTCCCATTGCTGGTAGCGCTCGACAAGATAAAGGCAGATGCCGCTGGACTCGGTCATTTCGGTATCGCCGTCCTTCAGGAAAGGAATGGTGCCCAGCGGATTCACCCCGAGGTAGTCCTGCTCAAAGATGCGCGGGGGAAACGGCATCACGTGCAGGTCGTAATCCAGGCCCATCTCTTCCAGCGCCCACAGGGCGCGCAGTGAGCGCGCCCCTCGGCAGTGCCAGAGCTTCATTGTCATAAGCGTTACTCAGCCCGCCCGGGGCTGCCTCCTATAGCTTGTACTGGCGCGCCGCCAGGTCGCGCATGATTTCTTCCGAGCCGCCGCCGATGGCGTTGACCCGCACTTCACGGTAGATGCGTTCTACCCGGCTGCCGCGCATATAGCCGATGCCACCGAGAATCTGCATGGCCTCGCGGGCACAGAATTCCATGGTTTCGCTGGCCTGCACCTTGAGCAGGGCAATATCGCCCGGGTCCGGGTTGCCGGCCTCGATGGCCTCGTAGCAGCAGCGAATATAGGCCTGGGTGGCATTCAGTTTCTGCTTCATCATGGCGATCTTGTGGCGAATGACCTGGTGGTCCGCCAGGCGCTTGCCAAAAGTGTTGCGATCACGGGCCCACTCGACGGCCTCCTCCAGGCAGACCCGGCCGAGGGCCTCCATGCCGGCAGCCATGGCCATACGCTCGCCGTTGAAGTTGGTCATGATGACCAGGAAACCCTTGTTCTCCTCACCGATCAGGTTCTTCGCCGGCACCCGCACATTGTCGAAGTACAGGGTCGCGGTATCAGAAGCCCACCAGCCCTGCTTGCGATCCAGCGGGGTGCGGGAGAAGCCTTCAGCATCGGTGGGAATCAACAGCATGGACACCCCGCCGGCTCCTTCCCCGCCAGTGCGTACCGCGGTGGAGACCCAGTTGGCGCGCATGCCGCCGGTGATATAGGTCTTGGAGCCGTTGACGATGTAGTGATCGCCATCGCGGACCGCAGTGGTCTTGAGCTGCGCCACATCGGAACCGCCACCCGGCTCGGTGATGCCCAGCGCGATGTGTTTCTCGCCACGCAATACCGGCGGCGCGATCTCCTGCTTCATCCAGTCCGGTCCCCAGTTGATCACCGGGGGCAGGCCAATGCCGTGCACCATCAGGCTGGCATTGACGCCGCCGACGCTGTGGCGGGCCAGCTCTTCGTTGGTGATCCAGCCGTACCAGGAATCGATGCCTTCCTGGACACCGCCGTATTCCTCCGGGTAGCCCAGTCCCAGCAGGCCGACATCGGCGGCCTTGGGCCAGAGTGCCATGGGAATCTCACCCGCTTCATCCCACTCCTCCGCGTGCGGCATGATCTCGGCGTCGATGAAACGACGCAGTTGGGTGCGCCAGGCCTCGTGCTCTTCAGTCAGGTTGGGGTTGGGCAGTCGTGCGGAATCAAAATCCAGCGACATCAGTTTCTCCTGTTACAACTCGTTGGAAAGCCACTCAATGGAAAGCCACTTACTCAAACGGGCCACAGACCAGCGCACGCTCAACGCCGGGGGCCAGGTCGTCGAGACCGGCCATGAGCTGCTCCGGGCCCAGCAGTACATCGCGGATCTGGCTGGAATAGCGCAGCGCAGTATCACGCATCATTCCCATCATCGGCCAGCCCCACAGGGAGGACACGGTCACACCGCTCTGGACAAAGTGGGGATCGGTCAGGAAAGTGCAGTTCAGCACCGCTTCCACCGGCGAGCGATTGGTGGGGCTGCCGCCCACCAGGTCGATCACCACCGAACCGTCCGGTACCAGGGTGTCCAGGTGTTCGTTGCTGACCAGGTAGTTCAGCCCCCGTAGTTCCTTGGGCTGCTCGGCACCGTTGACGATCAGGTCAGCGTCCCGCAGCCAGTAGTCAATGCGGCCGTGCATGGTGTGGGTTCGCCCCAGCACGTTCACGCAACCCACACCCTGCTCGTTCAATTCATGAATGGCGCCCTGGCCGACATTGCCGTAACCCAGCACCACTACCCGCGCATGGCGAAGGTCGATACCGGGCTTGTTGTCCTTGAGCAGCTTCACGCCATAGCGGGCGCCGGCGCGACCGGTCTCGTGCAGGCACTGGATACGGCGCATGCCGAAGGGATGCGGCGGGTGCTGGGCGCGGTAGGCGGTGGTGGCCTCCGCCCCCTGCTCTGCCTCGAAGCGTGCCAGGTCGTAAACCCGGCAGCCGTCCTGTTCCAGCCGTGGCAGCAGGCCGTGCTGGTCCACAAAGCTCTCGCTGTCATAGAAGTACAGCGCCTCGGTGCCGAGCTTGTTGAGTTCATCGTAGCGGGAATCTCCCTGCAGCACGTCCAGCGAGCGCGGATCACGGTTGCCGGCGCGGCGCACGGCGGCATCCAGCCGCGGGGTCCACTGCAATATCCGGATGCGGGTTCCGCCGATGGTGTTGTCGTCCATGATCGGCGTCAGCGCACCGTTCATCGCCAGGCGCCCGAGAATACGCAGGTCGCTCTGGGACTTCGGCGACTCCAGTACCTCCTCCATGGCAATCACATTGATACGCTGTTGCTCCAGCAGCGCCGCCCGCTCTGGGTAGGAGTGGAAATGTGCCATGCAAAACAGGGTGCAGCCCGGCGCCATCTCGGGGATGGATGCCATCGACGGGCCCTTGAACTTGATCAGCAGATCCTTGTTCCGGTAGATCTCGGACGCGCTCTCGATGCGCGCCCCGGCCGCCAGGTATTCCTCGTCAGTAAAGCCCACGCCCTCCCCGGCGCCGGCTTCCACGGCAAATTCGGCACCGGCTTCCACCAGTGCCCGCACATCGTCGGGAACCAGCGCCACGCGCTTCTCCATACCGCCGGGGTTTTCCGGGGATTCACATTCACGGGCCAGGCCGATGCGTTGGTATGCGCCCGCCATGGTCTTACCAGGTATCCACAAAGTTGCGACGGCTGCCCTTGGGGGCGCGTGCCCTGGGCGCCGCATTGAGGGCACGGACAATCACTGCTCGGGTGTCGATGGGGTCGATTACGGCATCGATCTCCAGGTGGGAGGCGGCCTCGGTGGCCTTGCCAATCTCGTACATCTTTGCCACCAGTTGCTCGAACAATGCCTCCCGCTCCGGCCCTTCAGGCACCGCCGCAAGCTCCTTGCGGTACCCCAGGCGCACCGCACCTTCCAGGCCCATGCCGCCGAATTCACCGGTGGGCCAGGCGGCGGCATACACGGGTGAGGCGAAGCTGCCACCGGTCATGGCCATGGCGCCCAGGCCGTAGCCCTTGCGCAGGAAGATGGCGACCAGTGGCACGGTGATCGAAGCGGCGCTGACAAACAGGCTGGACATGCGACGCACCGCTGCCTGCTTTTCACTGTCCGGCCCGACCATGAAGCCGGGGGTATCGGTCAGCGAGACGACCGGCAGTTCAAAGGCATCGCAGAGCTGCAGGAAGCGCGCGGCTTTCTCCGCGCTTTCCGCATCGACCGCACCGCCCAGCTGCTGGCAATCGTTTGCTATGAGGCCGACGGGGCGGCCTTCCAGGCGCATGAAGCCAGTGATAATGGGCCGGCCATAGATCCTGCGCAACTCCAGGAAGGAGCCGGTATCGGCGATGGTCTCGATGATGCGCCGCACCGGGTAACCCCAGCGACGGTCTTCCGGCACCGCATCGCGCAGGCTCGCCTGGTCGGCGACCTGCCAGTCTGCTCGCGGTCCCTGGAAGTAGCCCAGCAATTCGCGGGCGATGCGAGTCGCGTCTGCTTCATCCTCGGCCACGATATCTACCGTGCCGTTGCGCTCCTGTACCTCTATCGGCCCGATGGCAGTGGGCTCATGCACCCCAAGGCCGCCGCCCTCGATCATCGCGGGGCCGGCCATACCGATCCAGGAACTGCGAGTGGCTACGGTGATGTCAGCGCAGCCAAACAGGGCTGCATTGCCCGCAAAACAGTAGCCATTGTTGACCGCGATTCGCGGTACCTGGCCCGACAGCCGCGCCCAGGTCACGAAGGACTGCACCTGCAGGCCGGCCACCGACACCGTGGCATCAGTATCCCCGGGGCGACCGCCGCCACCCTCGGTATACATCACCACCGGCAATTCCCACTCTTCCGCCAGTTCAAACAGCCGGTCCAGCTTGTGGTGATGAAAATAACCCTGTGTGCCCGCCAGCACGGTGTAGTCATACACCACCACGGCAGCGCGTTGGCCGTTGATGGTACCGACGCCGGTAATCACCCCGTCTGCCGGTGTATTAACCTGCAGGTCTTCATACTCCCGGCGATTGCGCTGCGCGGCAACCGCCAGCTGGCCGTACTCGATGAAGCTGTCGGCATCGATCAGGTCGGCCAGGTTTTCACGCGCGGTGCGATAGCCCCTGGCATGGCGCCGGGCGGCCGCGTCTGCCCGCACCGCGTCACCGGTGTTCGCCAGGCGCTGCTGCAGGGCGGCCAGTTCCGGCCGCAGCGGCGTGCTGTCCTGATCCTCAGCCACTGGGCCTGTTACTCCTCAAGCACGTGTTCATTTATTCGAAGAAACTCACTTTTCCGCTTCCCAGGTCGTAGACAGCGCCGACGATGGCCAGCCCGCCGGACTGCTGGTGGCTTTCCAGCACGTCGGAGTCGTGCAGCAGGTGCTCTACCGAAGCCAGGGTATTGGACTCGATGGCCGCCGCCAGCAGCGCCGCCTCGTCTTCGGCAATCGCCGATTCCAGCAGTTCAGCCACCGCCGGGCGAATGCGCTCCACAGTCACCGCCAGGCTTTCATCGCGCTCATCCGCAGGCAGGCGCAGCTGCGCGAGTGTGGCTTCCACCGCGTCACAACCCGAATGGCCCAGCACCACCACCAGGCGGGTGCCGAAAGACTGGGCGGCGTGTTCAATTTCAGCGATCTGGGCCGGAGCCGCGACATTGCCGGGCACCCGCACCACGTACAGATCGCCCAATACCTGGTCGAAGACCATTTCCGAGGGCACTTTCGAATCCGCGCAGCCCAGTACAATTGCGATGGGAGCCGGCAGGGATTCCCGCGCCGTCATCGAGGCCAGCGCGCCTGTCACGAACCGCTCGTTGCCCGATTTAAGGCGCGCCAGCGCCGTTCCCGCATCCATAGTGTCTTCCTGTTCCCGACCAGTAGTTTTTTATGAGTCTGGCACAGACTGCCGGTGAAGGCAGTCAACGGTCCCCGTACTCCGGGTCGCGTTTGCCAAAGAACGCCCGCTGGGCTTCACCGCAGTCCGCGGTCATTGCCACCAGGCTCTGCTGGCGGTCTTCCATGGCCATCGCCGCTTCCAGGCCCGGCGCATCGATACTGTGGTTCAAACCCTCCTTGGTGAGCCGCAGGCCCATCGGCGTGGTCTTCAACATTTCATCGATGTAGGGCTGCGCGGCAGCTACCAGTTCGTCATCGGGCACCACCTCGGAGACCAGCCCGGTGGCCAGGGCGCGCTGGGCGTGAATGAAGCGGCCCGTCATCATCAGCTCGGATGCGACCGACAAGCCCACCAGCCGCGGCAGGAAGTAGCTGCACCCCATGTCACAGGCACTGAAGCCCGCCCGAATATAGGCGGCATTCATCTTTGCAGTCTGCCCGGCCAGGCGAATATCCGCCGCCAACGCCAGGCTGAAACCGCCGCCACAGGCAGCGCCCTGCACCAGCGCGATAATCGGCTGCGGGCAGGCGCGCATGGCACGGTAAATGTTGCCGATGCGCTTTTGCATCGCGTAAATACCCTGCGGCGTGGGTTCAGCGCCGCTGCCGTCTGCCGCCAGGTCGAGGCCGGCACAGAACGCCCGCCCCTCGGCTCGCAGCACCACGATGCGGATTTCCGGGCGCTGCGCCAGCCTGCGAAAATAGTCCACCAGGCCGTCCACCATGGGCATGACCAGGGTGTTGAGCTGGTCACCGCGGTTGAGAGTGACCCAGGCCACCGGGCCCTGTTCATCGATCAGCAGCGATTCACTCATACTCGATCAACTCCTTCCCGTTGAGCTCACGGAAGAATGGCACCTGGTGGGGGTTCTCGGGCTTGCCGGTGATGCGGCGCTTGAGCATGCTCAGCATCAGTTCGGTAATTGGCGACAGGGCCAGTCGATGGGCAGAGGCCAGGGGCGCCCAGCGCAGGTCCTCCAGCTCGCCATTGCCCTTCAGCTCGCCCTGCATGTGCCTGGCATCCACCATAAAGAAGCGCGCATCGAAGCGCCGCACCTGGTTTGGCGGCGTGATGGCGCGCCCCACGTACTCCAGCTTGTCGATGGCCGGGACCAGGCCGAGCGCAAAAAACGGCTGCCAGTGCGGGGACCGGCTGCGTACCGGTATCGTGGGACGCCGCCCCAGCACCAGCCCGGTTTCCTCGAAGGTCTCCCGCACCGCGGTCATCGCCAGTGCCCGGGCGCGGGCCGGGGTGACCGAGCGCTGCAGCTTCTCTGCCGTAGCCGGCGCCAGTGATACCGGGCACGGCACCCTGGCGTCACCCGGGTCAACCCGTCCGCCCGGAAACACATAAAGATTGGGCATAAACACGTGGCCGGCACTGCGAACCCCCACCAGCACCTCGCGCCGATTGCGAACGATGATCAGCGTAGCGGCGTCGCGGGGTTTCAAAAACTGAAGTTCTCCGCCGCGAAGGTGTCGACGGTAGCCGAGAGCACGTCCGGTGTGGGATAGATGCAGGAAACGATATTGGTGTGGATGCCCGCATCGGCGTACCAGCGCATCAGTTCGCGGCACTCGTCGGGACTGCCGATCACGGCGATTTCGTCCACCAGGTCATCCGGTAGGGCCGCCGCCGTACGTTCGCGGTCTTTTGCCGCCCAGCCCGCGCGGATTTCCGCCGCGGCATCGGCATAGCCTGCCCATTCAAGGAACTTGTTGTAGACCGGCGTGGCGTAGTAGCCGACGAAGCCGGCCCGGAAGGCATCGCGGGCAGCGGCCTTGTCTTCGCTCACTACCACCATATGGCGGCAGACGATCTCCACATCGGCAGGATCCTTGCCACCGCGCTCTGCACCGATGGCCACATGTTCCATGATCTTTGCCAGCGCGCTGCGGGGGAACAGGTTGAGGATCACGCCGTCGGAAATTTCCGCCGCCGTCTCCACCATTTTCGAACGCAGTGCCGCCAGGTAAATGGGTGCGTTCTCGCTGGGCGCCTGCCGGTAACCCTTGCTGCGCAGGGTCTCCCCGGCAAAGTCGGTTTTTTCTCCGGCCAGCATGCTGCGCAGCAGCGCCACGGTCTCCTTCATGCGCGTGAGCGGCTTTTCCAGCGCCAGGCCGTGCCAACCTTCTATGATGGCATGGCTGGAGGTACCGAAGCCGGGAACAAAGCGGCCGGGATAGGCCTGGTGCAGTACCGCCAGGGTGGACGCCATCACGGCCGGCGTGCGCGTATAGGCGGGCACCACCGCAATCCCCAGGCGAAGTTTTTCCGTGGCCTCGAGCAGCATCGGCGCCAGCGTAAAGGCATCCAGGCCGCCGGCATCCGCCAGCCAGATATCGTCATAGCCGAGGGTTTCCGCCTGGCGCGCCATGGCGATGGTGTCGGCCACACTGCCAGTGGGCGCCGGCAGGGACAGAGCGATACGTTTGCTGGGTGCCATGCTATACCTGCTGCTTGCCGCGGGCCTGGACGTTCTCGCGCCGCTGGCCGATGTCGTCACCGCTCACGCCCTTGTTGGCGTGGCCCATCACCAGCTTCTCCATTTCCATACCGGCGCCGAGGGTGGAGGCGAGCCCGTCATCCACCAGCTTCTTGTAGATTTTCACCGTGGCGGGCACGCAGGAGGCGATATCCTCCGCCACCTTGCGGGCATCCGCCTGCAACTGGTCGGCCGGCACCGCGCGGCTGACCATGCCCCAATCGGCAGCCTGCCGGGCGGAAATGAAGTTACCCGTGAAGTGGGCTTCCTTGGCACGGCTGGGCCCGATCATACGCGCGAGCTTCTGGGACAGACCCCAGCCCGGCGCCAGTCCGACCCGGCAGTGGGTATCCCCAAAGCGCGCCTCTTCCGAGGCGATCAGAATATCCCCCATCAGCGCCAGTTCGAATCCGCCGGTGGCGGCCACCCCGTTGACCGCAACAATGATGGGCCGATCGAAATCCGCCATCGCCCGCGCCACGTCGTTGTCGCCATGGATGGCGAAGGCTTCGAGCCCACCGGGATGCGCCGCCATGGCCTTCAGGTCCAGGCCGGCGCAGAACGCACGGCCATTGCCTGTGAGGATGACCACCTGGATATTGCGATCAGCCTGCAGCGCCTTGAAGGTGCCACACAGTTCGGACAGTAATTCCGGTGACAGCGCGTTCATCACCTCAGGCCGATTGAGTGTCAGGGTGGCAATGGCCCCGTCTTTTTCTACCAGCAACACGTCGCTCATGGTGTGAACCTCCTCCGGTGTCAATCAGGCCCCTTTGAACTGGGGCGCGCGCTTTTGCAGGAAAGCCACCGCACCTTCGCGGGCATCCTCACTGTTCATGCAGATTTTCTGCAGGCGGGCCTCGTTGCTGATGGTCTCGTCCAGCGGCTGCACGGTGGCCGCATGCAGGGCCTCCTTGGCGTAGCGTAGCGACAGGGGTGCCTTGCCGGCCAGCTCCGTGGCCAGTTCCCTCGCCGCGGACATCAACTCGGCCTCGGGTACTACCCGGTTGCACAGGCCCAGCGCCAGGCAGTCAGCCGCTTTCAACTTCTCACCGAGGGCGATGAGTTCGTAGGCTTTTTTCTTGCCCAGGGTTTGCACCAGGTGCCAGTGGGCCCCGCCATCGGGGATCAGGCTGATGGCGGCAAAGGCCTGGTACAGGTAGGCGTTGTCCGCCATTACGGTGAGGTCACAGTTCATGGCAAAGGCGCTGCCGATACCGGCGGCGGCGCCGTTCACGGCGCTGATCCAGGGCTTGGGCGCATGGGTGATGGCCAGCATGGCGTCCTTGTACTCGGTGTTTAGCATGACTTCGACGTCAAAACCCTCCGGGTTCTTCTCGGTCAGGTCGGCGCCGGCGCAAAACGCCCGGCCATTGCCTGTGAGGATGACCACGCGGACGCTATCGTCAGCATTGACCTCGTTGAAGGCCAGCAACATCTCCCGGCGGATTCCGGCTTCGATGGCGTTGAGGGTCTTGGGGCGATTGAAGCTGACAATGGCAATCGGGCCATCGCGCTCGACGATCAGGTTCTCGTATTGGCTCATAAGTGCTTCTCCCGGTCAGCCGATGCTGCCGGCCTCCTTGAGGCTGGCGATTTCCTGGGCTTCGAAGCCCATGGCACTGAGCACAGTGTCAGTGTCCTCGCCCACATCGTGGGCACCGTGGCGCACGCTGCTCGGCGTGCGACTGAAGCGCGGCGCCGGCGCCGGCTGGGTAATGCCGTCGACTTCCACGTACACCTCGCGTGCGACGTTGGCCGGATGGTTTGGCGCGTCCATGAAGCTGAGAACCGGGGCAAAGCAGACATCGGTGCCCTCCATGACGTCGCACCATTCAGCCTGGGTCTTGCTTTTGAAGACCTCGGTCAGTTTTGCCTTGTACCCGGGCCACTTGTCCTTGTTGTGCTGGTCGGCGAACTCCTCCGGGCTCAGACCCGCCTTCTCCATCAACAGGGCGTAGAACTGGGGTTCGATGGAGCCGATGGAAATGTACTCACCATCTGCACATTCATAGCTGTCGTAGAAATGCGCCGCGCCGTCCAGCATATTCGCCTCGCGCTGGCTGTGATCCCAGCCGCCGTGGGCCTGGAAGCCGTGGAACATCCACATAAGCTGGGCCGCACCATCGACCATGGCGGCGTCGATGACCTGCCCTTTACCACTGTTGTGTGCTTCCAGCAGCGCCGCCAGCACGCCGTTGACCAGCAGCATGCCGCCACCGCCCATATCGCCGACGATATTCAGCGGCGGCACCGGTTTCTCACCGCCACGACCCACCGCGTACAGCGCACCGGTGATACTGATGTAGTTGATATCGTGACCGGCCGCTTTGGCCAGCGGTCCTTCCTGGCCCCAGCCGGTCATGCGCGCAAACACCAGCCTGGGGTTGCGCGCCTGGCAGACCTCCGGGCCAATACCGAGCTTCTCGCAAACGCCCGGGCGATAGGGGTCGATCAGCACGTCGGCGTTTTCGACCATGCGCAGCAGCGTTTCGACGCCCTGCGGGTCCTTGAGATTCAGCACCACGGACTTCTTGCCGCGAAAGCTGACATCCTTGCTGAGCTTGGGACTGAAGGCGCCGGCCCGCTCGATGCGAATCACCTCGGCGCCCATATCGGCGAGGATCATCCCGCCCATCGGCGCCGGGCCGATGCCGGCCAGCTCGATTACCGTGTATCCATTCAGGGGACCCATCGCGCCCTCCTCTTCGTGATGTCCGGGCAACCCGCAGGCCAACCCAAGGGCAATTTATTATTAAATATCAAACAGTTATAAAACTATCTGAATGTAGAAAATAACTCGCTTTGTGCCGCGAGACAGGCATCGAGAACCTCGCTGCCACTACCGGCACCCGCCGGAACGAGGCTATCGATAACCAGTCCCGGAGAACTGAGGATTTTCGCTCGAGATCAAGGCGCGGAAGGCGTTTCGAGCGCAGTGTATATGCCAATACATGAGCATCGAAACGCCTTTCGCAACGCGGATATCGAGTGAAAAGACCAGTTCCCCTGTCGAGGCCGCTATTACTTCGGCTGCATTCTTATGCCGCCGTCCATACGGATACACTCCCCGTTCACATAGTCATTTTCGACAATGTACTGGGCCGTATGGGCAATCTCATCCGGATCACCCAAACGCTGCGGGAACAGCACCTGGCTGCCCAGCGGCTTCAGGAATTCCCAGATTTCCGGGGTCAGTTCTTCCGCACCGCCCATCATCAGCGGCGTGGCAATCAGGCCCGGCACGATGGTGTTGACGCGAATACCCATCACCGACAGGTCGCGGGCGATCGGCAGGGTCATGCCGACCACGCCGCCCTTGGAGGCGGAGTACGCAGCCTGGCCAATCTGGCCTTCGTAGGCAGCGACTGAGGCGGTGTTGATGATCACGCCGCGGCCGCCGTCGTCGTTGAAGGGCTCGTTCTTGCCCATCTGCTCGGCGCACAGGCGCAGCACGTTGAAGGTGCCCACCAGGTTGACGTTGATCACCATCTGGAAGGCATCCAGCGGGAAGGGGCCGTTCTTGCCCATGGTGCGGATGGCGTTGCCGATACCGGCGAAATTGCAGTTGATGTGGATGGCGCCAAAGGCTTCCATGGTGGCGGCGATGGCGGCCTTCACGGACTCTTCGTCGGCCACATTCACCTGCTGGAAGATCACCCCATCACCCAGCTCGGCAGCCAGTGCGGTGCCCTTCTCTTCGTTCATATCGAAGATGGCGCACCGGGCGCCCGCGGCTACGAAGCGCTTGACCGTGGCGCGGCCAAGGCCCGAGGCGCCACCGGTGACTACGGCAACTTTATCTTGCAAATCCATGATTGTTCTCCTGCGTATTGCGGTTGAAATAAATAGTGGTTGGGAATCATCGAAGGCGAGCCCATGCGTCGCCGATCAAAAATTGCGTGTGTTAAAGGGCGTGTAGTCATCCCCCAGGCAATCGCGGCTGATGATGATTTTCATCACTTCCGAGGTGCCGGCATAAATGGGGGCGATCTTCGCATCCGTAAACTGGCGCGAGATCGGGTATTCATCCATGAAGCCTGCGCCGCCGTGCAGGTGCACGCCAATGTCAGCGGCCTTGAGCTGCAGCTCCGAGGTCACCAGCTTGGCCTTGGCGGCATCCACCGCGGTCAGCTGGCCGGCGTTGAAGGCTGTGACACACTGGTCGACGTAGCTCTGGGCCAGGTCCAGTTCGGTGCGCAACTCGGCCAGCTTGAACTGGGTATTCTGGTACGCCGCGAGCGGCTTGCCGAAGGTCTTGCGCTCCTTCACGAAGTCTGAGGTCAGATCCCAGGAGAGCTGTGCCGAGGCGAGATAGCCGGCGGCACCGATCAGGCGCTCCTCCGCGAGTCCTTCCATCAGGTAGATAAAACCCTTGCCTGGCTCACCCAGCACGTTTTCCTTCGGCACCTTGACGTCGTTGAAGAACAATTCGGCGGTGTCCTGGGCCTTGCAACCCATCTTCTTCAGGTTGCGGCCGCGCTCGAAACCCTCCATGCCCCGTTCAACGATGAACAGGGTCATCGCGTGGGGGTTGTTGTCCGGGTCGGTCTTGGCGGCGACGATGATCACGTCGGCATTGATGCCGTTGGAGATGTAGGTCTTGGAACCGTTCAGCACCCAGTGATCTTCATGCTCCACCGCAGTGCTGCGCATGCCGGCCAGGTCTGAACCGGCGTCGGGTTCGGTCATGGCGATGGCAAGGATAGTTTCCCCGCTGACACATTTGGGCAGGAAGCGCTCGCACTGCTCATCGCTGCCGAAGCGCGTGAAATAGGGCCCGACCAGGCGGCTGTGCAGGCTGTTGTACCAATCGCCGCAGCGCGCGTAGGCGGTTTCCTCGATGATGATCTGCTCGAAGCGGAAGTCGTACTCACCAATACCGCCGTATTTCTCGTCGGGCCAGATCATCAGCAGGCCCTGCTCACCCGCCTTGCGGAACGCCGAGGGATCGACCCGGCCCTGTTCCCGCCATTTCTCCATATGGGGCACGATTTCTGCCGCCAGGAACTTACGGTAGGTGTCGCGGAACATGTTCTGTTCTTCGGTGAAATCTCGGGGAAGCATGGATGTCCTCGTGGCCGAATTTGAGCGCGCACCAGTATGGTGAGTGCACCATGGGGCAACAATGACGGCCTTGGACAAATAAATTGACCCAAAATGACAGCGGGGAGTAGCATGTTGTCCCTCGTAACAAACTGACAGGGACGGGTGTCATGCGCGGGGCGTTGTGCTTGCTACTTGTTTTATGCGCGGGCACCGGCCTGGCCGCGGACTCGCCACAAATCCCGCCACGAAACCCGCCTGCGCCGGTCGATCTCAACCGGGTGCTGAACGAAGACCCGACCCCCGACAAGCTGTTTCCGCCCTCCATCGAAGAAATCAGTTTCGACGTCGAGGGCTCACGCCTGTCCGGGATTCTCTATCTGGCCAACGGGCTCGGTCCCCACCCCACGGTGGTGCTGTTGCATGGCCTTCCCGGCAATGAGAAAAACCTGGATATCGCCCAGGCGGTTCGCCGCGCCGGATTCAACGTCATGTTCTTTCACTACCGCGGCGCCTGGGGCAGCGAGGGAGACTACTGTATTACCAAGCAGGCCCAGGATGTGGCGGCGGCCATCGATTTCCTGCGCGAGAACGCCGTGCGCTACCGCATCGATATCAACCACCTGAGCCTGCTGGGCCATTCCCTGGGGGGCTATGCCTCACTGGCCGCCGGCAGCCGCGACCCCGGCCTTGCCTGTGTCGGCGCCATGGCGCCCGCCAACCTGGGCCTGATGGCGGAAGGCTTCCGGGCCGGCGAGCCCAGCGCCCTGGCCTTCCTGGACTATGCCGATGGTCTGTTCATGCTGCGCAATTTCGATGGCGCCCATATGCGCGAGGACCTGCTGTCCGTGCCCGCCATGCGGCTTGACACGCGCCTGTTCGGTTCCGGGCTACGGGGCAAGTCGGTGTTCATGATCACCGGCACCGAGGACAAGGTGCTGCCGCCGCCGTCGATGTTTGACCCCACCGTCAAAGCCTACCAGCGCGACCCGGCCATTCGCCTGCAGTATCACAAGATTCCCGGCGACCACTCCTTCTCCTACAGCCGCATCGCACTCACCGAACGCATCCTGGACTGGCTGGTCCACGACTGCCGGTAGCGGCCTGACACTCCCCATGCGCCAACTGTCTATCTCGGTCGTGTTCGTCAGGGCAGTGCTCAAGTACGCCGTGGCCCGCGGCCTCGACCCGGTCAGCCTGTTGAGGGAGAACCGTATATCCCCGCGCCTGCTCGACGAGGACGATGCGCGGATCTCCATTGAACGCTTCGCGGACCTGCAGGTCAGCACCATGGTCGCGATGCGGGATGAGTGTCTGGGTTACGGCACCCAGCCCCTGCCGCTGGGGACCTGGTCGATGATGTGCCACGCGGTCATCCACTGCGACAGCCTCGGTAAGGCACTGGCGCGCTACTGTCGCTTCTTTGGCTTGTTCCAGCAGGTGGCGACGCCTCGACTGCTGCTGGAAGCTGACAGCGCCATCGTCCGCCTCGACCCGGACCCCAGCGAACGGGGCGTAGACAGCTACGCCGCGGAACTGTCCCTGTTCAACTGCCACCGCTTCATGAGCTGGCTGGCGTCGGAGCTGCTGCCGGCGCAGGCGTTCAATTTCAGCCATGCGGCGCCCGATCACGCCGACCAGTACCGGCCGATGTTTGCCGGCAACCCGGTGAATTTTGAGCAGGACCACACTGAAATGGTTATGAAAGCGGCGCTGCTGGAGATGCCGGTCACCCAGAACGAGCAGTCCCTGGCCCGCTTCCTGCGCCACCCGGTGCTGGCATTATTGACCCAGCAGTACGACCAGGCGAGCTGGACGGCACGGGTCAAGCAGTTGCTGCGCAAGGACCTGGTGAATATGCCGGAACTGGAGCCGGTGGCCGCGACCCTCGACGTTCATCCGCAAACCCTGCGCCGTCGCCTCAGCAAGGAAGGCACGTCCTTCTCGGAACTGAAAGGCCAGGTGCGGCGCGATGTGGCGCTACACTTCCTGGGGAAACAGGGGCTCAGCATCGAAGAGATTGCCCACCGCGCCGGATTTTCGGAATCCAGCGCGTTTATCAGGGCTTTCAAAGGCTGGACCGGGGTGACCCCGTACACCTATCGCAAGGGTTTATAAGCGGGTATCCAGGCAGAGCGGCCCGCACCCGGGCCGCGCGACACTCAGCCGGCGTCGGCGAGATCCAACCCCTGCTGCAGCTCCTTCTTCACAAACTTGCCGCTGGCGTTGCGCGGCAGCGGCGTATCGAGAATCCAGATGTAGCGCGGGATCTTGAACGCCGCCAGGTTGGTCTTGCAGAACTCGCGGATGTCCTCGGCCGTCGTCTGCACGCCCTCGGCAGGAAAAATGGCAGCGCCCACCTCCTCGCCGAGCCGCTCATCCGGCACCGCGAACACGGCGCATTCGGCCACGGCCTCGCTCTTGTACAAGGCCGTTTCCACCTCGGAGCAATACACGTTCTCACCGCCACGCAGCACCATGTCCTTGGCCCGGTCGACAAGGTAGATGAAGTTGTTCTCGTCCAGGTAGCCGATATCACCGGTATACAGCCAGCCGTCAACGATGGTTTCGGCCGTGGCATCGGGCCGGTTCAGGTAGCCCTTGATGACCTGTGAACCGCGCACAACCACCTCACCGGCTTCACCCAGCGACAGGCTATTACCCTCGCCGTCGACAATCTTGACATCGAATACCGGCATGACGATGCCGGCGCTATTGGGTTTATCGACAAAGTAGTCGCCCGCCGAGGCGCTGATAATCCCGCACACTTCCGTCATGCCGTAGCCCTGAGAGGGGCGTGCACCCTTGCCGACCTTATCGATTTTCTCCACCAGGTCGGGCTGGACAGCGGCGCCACCGCCGCCCATGGCCTGCAAGCTGGAGGTATCCCGGGTTTCGAAGTCTGGGTGGTTGATAATCTCCCGGCTCATCACCGGCACGCCAGTGAAGGTGGTGATTTTCTCTTCCTCGATGATGCGCAGGGCTTCCCCAGCATCCCACTTGTACATATGTACCAGCTTGCCACCGGCAATGGTCACGGTCTGCGCCAGGCAGTTATTGGCCGTGACGTGAAAAAGCGGTGTGGCCACAATCGCAGCCACCGGGGGCGCGCCACCGTCCAGCGGGTTGGCACCTTCTTCGCCCTTGAGTGCCGCGGCTGCCATACCCTGGGCGATGTTGACAAACATCAGGCTCATCAGGTTGTTGCAGCAACCGCGATGCGTAAGCTGTGCTCCCTTGGGGAATCCGGTGGTGCCCGAGGTGTAAAAGATACAGGCATCGTCATCGGCATCGATAGCCACTTCCGGCAGCTCCGGGTCGCTGGCCATCACCTCAGGCCAGGGGCGCGCCCATTCCGGCACCTCATCAACACGCACCGCCGCAACCAGCATGTCGGGAAACTCCTCGCGAATTTCACTGAAGCGCTCCAGGCGCTCGCGGTCGCAGATCAACGCCTTGGGGGTTGAGTCGGACAGGCCATACTTCATTTCCTCGGCCACCCACCAGGCGTTCATGCCGACCGCCACGGCGCCGATAGCCGTCACCGCCCAGTAGCTCAGCATCCACTCCGGGTAGTTGCGCATGGCAATGGCCACGCGATCATGTTGGCCAACACCGTTGTCTGTCAGCCATTTGGCAATTCTGGCCACGTGCTCCTGGGCCTCGGCGTAGGTCCAACGCTCGTCCTGGTAGACCAGGTAGTCCTTGTCGGCGTGACCGGCGGCCAGCGCCCATACATCGCGAAGGGAATTGGGGGTGTTTTTCCAGGCTTTGAGTGTCTGCCCCGCTACCTCAGCTTCTCCCAGTTCAAACATTTGCCCGGGGGCGGTCAGGGTGTCAAAGGCGTTCTTGAGCTCTGCGTACATCAGCGCGGGTTCCTCGATGGTTTTTTTATAAGAGCCGCAGAGTGTACCAATATCACCGGGCCACGCCAGCGCCAGTTAGGCACGGCTCAGACCTCGAAATTCTTTCACGGCCACTCTGGCATCCTGGACGCCCCTGGGCCAGAATTCGCGACCTATGAAACGACTTGGCGGCTACTTGTTGGTTTCCCTCGGCCTGGCGCTGGCTCTCGGTGCCGGCGGCAGCTGGTGGTACTACAAGGATGCCATCCACGTGGAGCAGCGCAGCTTCAGCGAGCTGCGAGATCTGCTGGAACCCAACATCGAGTTCTACCTGCCCGAACGCGAGGGCCCGGCCCCTGCCGTACTCTTCCTGCACGGCTGCGGCGGCCTCAGCCCGGCCACGGTGCCCCGGGCCCGGTCCGCCCAGGCGCTGGGCTATGTTGCCGTGGTGCAGGACAGCATGACGCCCCGCGGCCTCGACTGGCCCGAGGTCTGCGATGGCCGTGCCCTGCAGGGCGCCGAACGGGTCGGCGACCTGCTGGTGACACTGCAGGTCGTGCGGGAGCATCCCGCCGTGGACCCGGAGAAGATCGTCCTGGTGGGATATTCCCACGGTGCGTGGACGGCGTTGGAAGCGCTCGCCCTGGAGGAGACGCTTCCCACCAGCCTGTCCGACGGCCCGAGCGGGCACCTCGCGGGCGTAAAGGGCCTGGTGGCCTGGTATCCCTACTGCGGCTGGGGTGTGGGCTTCAGTGAGGGCTGGGCGGTCGATATCCCGACGCTGATGCTGCTGGCGGGGAAGGACACCATTACCGATCCCGAACCCTGTGAGGCCATCGCCACCCAACAGGCAGACGCTGGCAAAACAGTGCGCTCCATCACCTACTGGGACGTCGGCCACGGCTTCGATCGCAATGAAGACTGGGTCAAGCGCTACGACCCGGTGATGGCGGAACGCGCCCTGTCAGAGCAAACCAGTTTCCTCAAGCAATACCTTGGCAGCTATCCCTGACGCCCTCCGGCCCCCGCACCTCCGCCTCCAGCTGACACGGCCGCCCACGGGAGTGTCATTTGCTGTATATTTTTTTGTTCCGGCTCGTCATTGTTCCGCAAGTGTTCACGCCACAGACTGCGGAGCGCTTCGCGAGAGCGAGATAAATAAAGAAATCCGGTAGGCCCGCATGCTTGTCCATCACTTTACCGAATACTACGCCCGCAATTACCCCGACAATCCCTGTGTCACCCAGAATGGCCACACCAGCAGCTATGGCGACATCGATCGCCTCGCCAACCAGCTCGGCAACGGCCTGCTGGCGCTGGGCGTCGGCAAGGGCGACCGCGTCTGCATCCTGGGAGAAAACAGCCGCGAACACCTGCTGCTGTTCCTCGCCGCCTGCAAAATCGGCGCAGTCACGGTCTCCCTGAACTATCGGCTGGCGCCGATGGAACTGGCCTTCATCATCAACGATTCCGAGGCCAGGGTGCTGGTGATGCTGGATGACGGCTTTACCGACACCCTCGACAAGCTGCGCCCGGAACTGCCCGCCGATTTTCACCTGCTGACGCGCGGTCTGCCGGACAGCAGCGACTGGGATAGCTGGCTCAGCGAACAGCCGGCGCACAAGCCCGATGTGGATGTGCAGCCCGGCGACGCCTTCTTCCAGCTCTACACCAGTGGCACCACCGGCAACCCCAAAGGGGTAGTGACCAGCCACGCTAGCTTCGTGGCAGAGTGCGTGATGAACACTACCTTCTTCCCCAACCGGCCGTCACCGGGCAGCGCCGATATCGTCTGCGCCCCCATGTTCCACATCGGCGGCGCCGGCTCGGCCCTGGTGTCCACCTATTCGGGCTCGGAAATCCTGCTGCACAAGGCCTTCGACCCGCTCAAGGTGGTGGAAGATATCGAGCAATACCCGGTTAGCAGTGTTTTTATGGTGCCCGCCATGATCATGGCGGTGCTGCAGATTCCCGGTATCGAGGACCGCGACTTCTCGGGACTCAAGCAGATTTTCTACGGCGCCTCACCGATCTCCGAGGCGGTACTACGCCGCGCCATGGAGGTCTTTGGCGTCGACTTCATCCAGATGTACGGCATGACCGAGACCGGCGGCACCGTGGTCAACCTAACCGTGGAGGACCACCAGCGCGCCCTGGCCGGCAAGCCGGAGCTGTTGTTGTCCTGCGGCCGTCCGTCCGTGGGCGCTGAGGTCAAGATCATGGACCTCCAGGGCCAGGAGTGCCCGCGCGGGGACGTGGGCGAGATATGGATCAAGTCCGATACCAACATGCTCGGCTACTACAATCTGCCGGAGGCCACCGCCAGCAGCCTGACCGATGGCTGGGTGCACTCCGGCGATGCCGGCTACATGGATGAAGAGGGTTATGTCTACCTCAAGGACCGCATCAAGGACATGGTGGTCAGCGGCGGCGAGAACATTTACCCGGTGGAGGTCGAGAACGCCATCGCCCACCACCCGTCGGTGGCCGATGTCGCGGTGATCGGCGTGCCGGACGAGAAGTTTGGAGAAGCCCTGCTGGCCTTCGTGGTCCTCAAGCCCGATGCTGCGCTGACAGTGGATGAGATGGTCGACTTCTGCCGCGAACGCATCGCCGGCTACAAGATCCCGCGCCGGCTGGAAATCATCGCCGAGATGCCCCGCAACCCGTCCGGCAAGATTCTCAAGAAGGAACTGCGCAAGCCCTACTGGGAAGGCATTGAAAGGAGTATCGGTTAATGAACTTTGAACCCAGCCCGCTGGCCGCCCAGTATATCGAGCGGCTCAATGCCTTCATGGAAGCGCACGTCTACCCGGTCGAGCACGACTACTACGACTACGTGGACAGCGCCGAAGATCGCTGGGCCACCGTTCCGCTGATGGAAGAACTCAAGGACAAGGCGCGCGAAGCCGGCCTGTGGAACCTGTTCATGCCGAAAGACCACGGCGGCGAGCTGTCCAACCTGGACTATGCGCCACTGGCAGAGATCATGGGCAGGGTCCTGTGGTCCCCGGAGATCTTCAACTGCAACGCCCCGGACACCGGCAACATGGAAGTATTCATGAAGTACGGCACCGAGGCCCAGAAAGCCCAGTGGCTGGAACCGCTGCTGAACGGTGATATCCGCTCCGCCTATGCCATGACCGAACCGGCGGTGGCCTCCTCCGACGCCACCAATATCGAAACCCGCATCGAGCGTGACGGCGACGAGTACGTCATCAATGGCCGCAAGTGGTTTATCACCGGCGCCATGAACGAGCGCACCAAAATCTTCATCGTGATGGGCAAGTCAGACCCGGACAACGAGAACCGTCACAAGCAGCAGAGCCAGATCCTGGTACCCAAGGATACGCCGGGGCTGATTGTCGAGCGCGCCCTGAAGACCTTCAACTACGATGACGCTCCCATCGGCCACGCCGAAGTGGTGTTCGACAATGTGCGGGTGCCGGCGGAGAACATGCTGCTGGGTGAAGGCCGCGGCTTTGAAATCGCCCAGGGCCGCCTCGGGCCGGGCCGCCTGCACCACTGCATGCGCCTGATCGGCGCCGCCCAGCGCGCACTGGAGCTGGCCTGCCAGCGGGTGGAGCAGCGCAGCACCTTCGGTAAGACCCTCTCCCAGCACCAGAGCATTCGCGAAGACATGGCCACCAGCTTCTGCGATATCGAGCAGGTGCGCTTGCTGACGCTCAAAACCGCGGACCGGCTCGACAAACTTGGCAACAAGGAGGCCCGCGACTACATCGCCGCGGCCAAGATCGCCACCCCGCTGACCGTGCAGAACGTCATCGACCGCTGCATGCAGGTGTTCGGCGCCGGCGGCCTGTGCCAGGACTACTTCCTGGCCGAGGCCTATAACTACGCCCGCTGGTGCCGCCAGGCCGACGGCCCCGACCAGGTCCACATGATGGCCCTGGGCAAACAACTCATCCAACGTTACGGCAATTCATGAGCACCCAGACACTCGACACTTCCCGCCTGCAGGGCTACCTGGAAGAGCACATCCCCGGCTTCAGCGGCGAACTGACCGCGGAGAAGTTCGCCGGGGGCCAGTCCAACCCCACCTTCAAGCTGAGCGCCGGTGGCCAGCATTACGTGCTGCGCCGCAAGCCGCCGGGTGAGCTGCTGAAGTCCGCCCACGCGGTAGACCGCGAATACCGGGTGATCAGCGCCCTCGCTGACACCGATGTACCGGTCGCCAAAACCTACTGCCTGTGCGAGGACGAGAGCGTGATCGGCTCCATGTTTTATGTGATGGAGTACATGGACGGCCGCGTGTTCTGGGACGCCAAGGTGCCGGAAGTCGACAGCAACGAAGAGCGCGCGGCCATCTACGACGAGATGAACCGGGTACTCGCCAACCTGCACAATGTCGACGTGGAAGCAGTCGGGCTGGCCGACTTCGGCCGCCCCGGCAACTACTTTGAACGCCAGATCAGCCGCTGGACCAAGCAGTACCGGGCCAGCGAGACCGAGCACAACGCCAATATGGAAACCCTTATAGAATGGCTGCCGGCCAACCTGCCGGCCGACGATGGCGTGGTGAGCCTGGTGCATGGCGACTACCGGCTGGACAACGTTATGTTCCACAAGACCGAACCACGCATCATCGCGGTGCTGGACTGGGAACTGTCGACCCTGGGCCACCCGCTCGCCGACCTGTCCTACCAGTGCATGGCCTGGGCACTGCCCTACTCGGCCCAGGGCATGAGCGGCCTGGGCGGCGTCGACCGCGCGGAATTCGGCCTGCCCACGGATGAGGAGTACATCGCGAAATACTGCGAGCGCACCGGCCGCGGCAATATCGATAACTGGAAATTCTATATGGTGTTCTGCTTCTTCCGGCTGGCCGCCATCCTGCAGGGCGTGAAAAAGCGCGCACTGATCGGCACCGCCTCCAGCGCCGAGGCCACCGCCAAAGCCGCGGCGGTCGATCCGCTGGCCGAGGCCGGCGTGGCCACCATCAACGCATAACCGAGCAAAGACAACCCAACATCTTCAAGAGAGGAGACCCGCAATGTCTGACGAAGTATTGACCAGTGCCGAGAACGGCGTCCTGGTCGTCACCCTGAATCGCCCGGAAGCCAAGAATGCCGCCAACCGCGCCCTGGCGGAAGGCGTGGCCGCGGCCATGGACGAACTGGACAGCAATGACGAGTTGCGCGTCGCCATCCTGACCGGCGCCGGCGGCACCTTCTGCTCCGGTATGGACCTGAAAGCCTTCGTCACCGGGGAGACCCCCGTGGTCAAGGGCCGCGGTTTTGCCGGCCTCACCGAGCAGGGCCCGCGCAAGCCGCTGATTGCGGCCGTGGAAGGCTATGCCCTGGCGGGCGGCCTGGAGTTGGCCATCTCCTGTGACATGATTGTCGCCGCCGATGACTCCAAGTTCGGCATCCCCGAAGCCAAGCGCGGCCTGGCCGCCGGCGCCGGTGGCCTGATGAAGCTGCCGCGGCAGATTCCGTCACGGGTGGCCATGGAACTGGCGCTGACCGGTGATTTCATCACTGCACAACGGGCCTATGAGCTGGGCCTGATCAATCACGTGGTGCCCGCCGGCACAGCGCTGGACGCGGCCAAAGAACTGGCGGCCAAGATTGCTGCCAACGGCCCGCTGGCCGTGGCCGCCAGCAAGCAGGTCATCGAGGAACAGTCCGACTGGTCCCAGGGAGATATGTGGACGAAGCAGCAGGACATTATCAACCCGGTGTTCACCAGCGAAGACGCGATCGAAGGTGCCACCGCCTTTGCCGAGAAGCGCGCACCCAACTGGAAGGGGCGTTAGGCAGCGGACTGGCGCGGGTAGCGGTCCATTGCCCGTAAGGCAATGGCCGCGTACCCGCCAATGCCTAGCCACCAGAAGGCACCACCTCTTCATAGAATAAGCGAGCTTTTAACCTTTATTTATCAATAAGTTACCAGACGCTCTTAACAACCGATTAAAAAGGCACTACACCCCTTTTTAGGAGACCAGATTATGGCTGAAGCCTGGATTATCGACGCCTGCCGCACCCCGCGCGGGATCGGCAAACCCGAAAAAGGTGCCCTGGCGCACCTGCACCCGCAGCACCTTGGTGCCACCGTGCTCAAGGCGATCGCCGAGCGCAACGACCTCAACACCGCGGAAGTGGATGACATTGTCTGGGGCACCAGCGCCCAGCGCGGCACCCAGAAAGGCGACCTCGGCCGCATGGCGGCACTGGCGGCGGGTTATGACATTCGCTCCAGCGCAGTCACCCTGGACCGCTTCTGCGGTTCCGGCATCACCTCGGTGAACATGGCGGCCACCAGCATCATGGCCGGCATGGAAGACTGCACCATCGGTGGCGGCACCGAGATGATGTCCCTGTACGGTGCCTTTGCCGACCAGTCGCCCTTCATCGACAGTGACAACCTCGACCTGCGGGAAATGCACCCACAGCCCCACCAGGGTGTGTGCGGCGATGCCATTGCCACCCTCGAGGGTATCGACCGCGAGGCAGTGGATGCATTGGCGGTGGTATCCCAGCAAAACGCCGACCGCGCCATTAAGGAAGGCCGCTTCGACAAGTCACTGGTGCCGGTGCACAACCCCGACGGCAGCCTGGCCCTGGACCAGGAGCAATTCCCGCGCCCGCAGACCACGATGGAGTCCCTGGCCGGCCTGGAACCGTCATTCGAGCGTCTCGCCGACTACCCGCTGGACGAAGCCGGCACGACTTTCCGTGCCCTGGTGAAGAAAAAGTTCCCGGACCTGGACATCAACCACGTGCACCACGCCGGCAACTCCTCGGGCGTGGTCGACGGCGCCGCGGCGGTGCTGATGGCCTCTCCCGAGTACGCCAGGGCACAGGGCTGGAAACCGCGGGCGCGGATCGTCGCCATGGCCAATATGGGTGACGACCCCACCCTGATGCTGAACGCCCCGGTGCCGGCAGCGCGCAAGGTACTGGCCAAGGCCGGTATGTCGCTGGAAGACATCGACCTGTTCGAAATCAACGAGGCCTTCTCCGTGGTGGCCGAGCGGTTTATTCGCCACCTCGACCTGGACCGGGAGAAGGTCAACGTGAACGGTGGCGCCATGGCCCTGGGCCACCCGATCGGCGCCACAGGTTCCATCCTGATCGGCACCATGGTCGACGAGCTGGAACGTGCCGACAAGCAGTTCGGCCTGGTGACCATGTGCGCCGCCGGCGGCATGGCCCCGGCGGTCATTATCGAGCGCGTATAACCCCCCCCAGCACCCCGGCGATTGCGCCGGGGTGCACTTTTTCATAGCCCCGCCCATTCACTGCAGGTGAATCTTCCCGGCAGCCGTTTATCGCAGCTGTTTATCGCAGCCGTTTGTCGCAAGAAAAGCTCACCCCATCGCAGCCCGCTGTCGTTGCGTCGCTGCTTGACTAGCATTTGGGTCTTTGGACAATAGCTCGCCTGACCCGGACTGCGACTGCCCTATGAAATTCGTTTACAGCCTGATTCTCAGCCTTATCGCCCTGCCCCTGTCCCTGCACGCTGATGACGGTCCGCCCGAGCGCGCCGATGTCCCGGAAGAGTTTCGCTGGGACCTCACGGATATGTACGCCAACAACGACGCCTGGGAAGCCGACGTGCAGCGCTTCGATTCCCTGCTGGAGGAGCTGGCGCGCTATCGCGGCACACTCGACCAGGGCGGCGAGCAACTGCTGGAAGCCATCCGGGCCTATGAAGCCGCCTACCAGGTGTTGGACAACATCTACGTATATGCGGGCCTGTCTTCCTTTGAAGACCTGCGTAACAGCGACAACAGCGCGCGGTTTTCCAGGGCGCGTAGCTACAACGCGCGCTTTAGTGAAGCCTCGGCTTTCCTGCGCCCGGAACTACTCTCCATCGACCCGGAGAAGCTGGAAAGCATGATCGACAGCACGCCGGAGCTGAAACCCTACACCCACTGGTTCAACGAGCAGCTGCGCATGCGCGACCACACCCTGAGTGAAAAGGAAGAGCGTATCCTTGCTGCCGCCAGCGATCCGCTGGGCAAGTTCAACAACGTGTTTTCTGCCTTCGCCAATGCCGACCTGCAGTTCGATGACGTCGAGGACGGCGCCGGCAACACCCTGACCATGACACAATCGCGCTACGGCGACGCCCTGTTCTCACGAGACCCGGTGCTACGCGAAAATGCCTGGAAGTCGCTGTTCGCGGGCTACCAGCAGTGGGGCAATACCCTGGCCGCCAACTACGAAGGCCACGTCAAGGGGCGAGTATTCGAGGCCCGTATACGCGGCTTCGACTCCGCCATGCAGGCCTCTACCTACGGCAACGGTGTGCCGGCCGAGGTGTACACCAACCTGCTGACGGCCCTACGCGAAAACGTAGCACCGCTACAGCGCTACCTGCACCTGAAGCGTGAGGCCATGGGCCTGGACAGTCTGCAAGTCTGGGATTCCTACGCGCCCGTGGCCGAGCCGCCCTACCAGGACATACCCTGGGAGCGCGCCCAGACCCTGGTGGCCGAAGCGCTGGTACCGCTGGGTGAAGAGTATGTCGCCATCTACTGGAAGGGTTTCGATGAAGAGTGGGCTGATGTGCTGGAAAACAAGGGCAAACGCGGCGGCGCCTACTCCTGGGGCACCTACAACTCCAAGCCCTACTTCTCCATGAACTACCAGGGCAACTTCAGCGATGTGACCACCCTTGCCCACGAGTACGGCCACTCCATTCACAGCTACCTGGCCAGCGCCAACCAGCCCTACGCCTACTCGAGCTACCGCATTTTTATTGCCGAGGTGGCCTCCATGACCAATGAGGCGATCCTCTACCAAAAGATGCTCAAGGAGGCGAAGACCCGGGATGAGAAGCTGTTCATCCTGCAGAGCTACCTGAGCGATTTCCGCGGCGCGCTGTACCGCCAGGCCAGCCTCGCAGATTTCGAGCTGCAGGCGCACACCATGGTCGAAAACGGCGAGGCACTCACCCGCGACAGTCTCGACGCCCTGTATGCCCAGGTCTTTGAGGACTACTACGGTGACAGCATCGAGACCGATCCGCTCAACGCCAGCGAGTGGAGCCGCATTCCGCACCTGCTCCGCAACGACAACTTCTACGTTTACCAGTACGCCACGTCTTTCGTTGCGGCCACGGCCCTCGCCCGCCAGATCCTCAGCGAGGGTGAACCGGCCCGGGAACGTTTCCTCACCATGCTCAAGTCCGGCAGCAACGACTACCCGGTGGAACTCCTGAAAAAAGCCGGCGTCGACATGACCACCCCGCAACCTGTGCTGGACACGGTAGCAGTGATGGACGCACTGGTAGACGAGTTCGAGGCCCTGCTGGCGGAAGACCCGTCCTGAGATCGCCCGGTTAAGGCCTGAGAAAAGATGCGGGGGCGGCCGCTTGCGCTGACCGCCCCCGCTGTTTCACCGTCCGTGGCGAAACCTGATAAGGCAGGCTCCCCTGCACCGCCTTTCTGTCCGCTCCCTGCTTTCCCTATGCTCCCTGGTCCCGACAAACTAGCCCAGGGCCAAAGCCAGTACGGCAAATAGCACCGCGTACTTCACGCTGCGGTTCTGCCACCAGACGCGCAATTCACGCTCCCACCACTGCATTTCAACCCCCGGCGGAGCGGACTTGTCGCCCAGCGCAAACAGTCTCGGACCTGGACTGTATGGGTCTAGTGTGAAGAATTCCCGGCGGGAAACAATTAGACGGACGTACTAAACGAAGGCTTAGCCGCTTTGGCTTAACGGCTGCGGGTCAGAGACGCACTTCGACAAAGCCCCGCGCGCGTCCTGAGGCCCCGTCATGCTCCTGCATGGCGGCGTAGAGCAGCTCCAGAGGTACCCAGGTATGGGGATACTTGTAGTCTGCGGTGTCCATCACCAGCACCTGGTCAGCCGCCGAGTTGTAGGCGCCGACCGGGCTGATGTGCCCTACCCGTCCCTGTCCCAGGGCCTCGCGCTGGTAGTTGACCAGCAGGTAGTCGCCCGGCGTCGACAGGTTGCGCTGCACCACTTCCCGGAAGGCTGCCAGGTCGAGCTCATCCCCGTGTACAGCCTGCACCGACAGGCCGCGAGCGTCGAGCAGGCCGGCCAGGTCTCCCAGCGACATGCCGCCAAAGGTGACCTGGAAGCGCGTGCGCACGGCATCGGTCTCGCGGGTAAAGAAGTCTGACTGGCGTACCGGTGTACCCAGCGCATTGAGCACAATCGCCCCACTGGCAACACCGCAGTAGCTGCCCAGCTCCTGGGGCTGGTAGGCCTCAAGGAGTGCGGCATAATCCGCCGTGTGGTCGGCGAACTCCAGCAGGGCAATACCCTCCGGCACGGTTGCCGACACCAGGGCCGCGGGCAAAGCCAGGTCCTGCTGTTTCGGTTGCAACAGGTACCAGACATACCCCGCAAAGCCGAGCGGTACGACCAGCAGGAGTATGGCGATAATCTTCAGCGCGCGTTTCATGGGGCAATCCACTGTCCGGAGAAGCAGATACTAGCGCGTCGCGCGTCCGCTGTCGGCTACCCCGGCGCCCCCGTAGACCACGGGCCTAAACCAAAGATTAGTCACCGACCGCCTGCCACCTACGACGTAAGACGTATTGGCAGGGCGTGGCGTTTGCACTAGGTTGAAATACTGCACTGTGTTCAGGTTCGCCCTACTTTGAAACGCGCGTCCCAGACAACCGATTCCGCCCTTGCCGAAGAGCTGCTGCGGCTGCTCTCCGCCCAGGTCACCCACTCGCCGGTGAGCGTCGTGGTGTCCATGGGCATCATCGCCTACATGGCCTATCAGCAGGCGCCGGACCTGCTGTGGCTGTGGAGCTGCTGGCTGGGCCTGGTCATCCTCGCGCAGGCGGCGCGGGTGCTGATCATTCGCAAGCTGCGAACACGCAGTCACCTGGAACCTCATCGCACCCTGCGCACCGCGGCACTGGTCAACGTCTGCAATACCATTCTGCACAGTGTCTCGCTGGTGTTCTTCCCGATGTTTACGCCGTTTCAGGCGGCACTGCAGTCCATGCTGATTATCGGCATGGGTGTGGTTTCCACAGTCACCGCCATGGGCTTCCTGCCTTTCGCCCTCGCCCACATCTGCCTGGGCCTGCTGCCGCTTTTCAGCATGTGGGTCTGGAGCGGGCTGGCCGGCCCCGGTGGCGTCATGGGGCTGCTGATCGCCGTCAACGGTTTCGCCTATATGGTGACCCTGTTTTTCGTGTCCCGGCGCATCTTCGCCATGTTCAGGGAATCCTTTCAGATGCGCGCGCAGCTGGAGGACGCCCTCACCCAGGCCGAGGCCGCCGGTAACGCCAAAACCCGCTTCCTGGCGGCTGCCAGCCATGACCTGCGGCAGCCGATTCACACCCTGTCCCTGTTCAGCGCGGCGCTGGGCATGCGCGAGCTGGACGCCCGGGCCACACATATCGCAGAGAACATCGATAATGCCGTCAAGGCGCTGGCTTACCAGCTCGATGCCCTGCTGGACATTTCCAAGCTGGATGCCGGTATCGTGTCCGTCAAACTGACACGCTTCAGCCTGGACAATATGCTGCATCGCCTGCACGAAGAGTTCCTGGCGCCCGCTGCCGAAAAGGACATCGTGATTTCGCTGGACTGTCCGCAGGATGCCGTGGTGCGCAGTGACCCCGGCCTGCTGGAGCGCATTCTGCGCAACCTGCTCACCAATGCCATCGCCCACAACAGTGACTGCAATATCCAGGTGGTCGCCGCCCGCAACGGCGAACACTGGGAGGTCACGGTATCCGACACCGGCACCGGGATTGCCGAGGAGGACCAGCAACATATCTTCGAAGAGTTCTACCAGGTGGAAAACCCGGAGCGCGACCGCAGCAAGGGCCTGGGACTCGGTCTTGCCATTGTCCAGCGCCTGTCCAAGCTGCTGGACCTCAACCTGGCGCTGGAGTCCGAGCCCGGCTGGGGGACCCGCTTCACCCTGAGCATCCCCGCCGATGCAATACCCGCCACCGCCAGCGAGACACAGCGCCAGGTCAGCTCGCTGGACGAACTGAAGGTGCTGGTGGTCGACGACGAAAGCCAGGTTCGCGACGGCATGAAGGTGCTGCTGGAAGTACTGGGCTGCAGTGTTCAGGTGGCCAGCAACACCAGCGACGCGGTGTCCATGGCGACCACCGAAAAGCCCGACCTGGCGCTGGTGGATTTTCGCCTACGGGACCACGACACGGGGCTCAATACCATTGATCGACTGCGCCACCTTTACCCGGGTTTGCCGGCCATCATCATCAGCGGCGACACCGCCCCGGATCGACTGCAGCAGGCGCGCGCGGCCGGGGTGCCGATACTGGCCAAGCCGGTACTGGTCGACCCACTCAAACAAGCCATTTCGAAGGCCTGCCATATCGGAGCCTGATTCATGGACGATACAGACAGCGGCAGCACGCAGGACGAAAACGGCACCGCCGCCACCTGGCTGTCAGAAGGACTGGAAGTCCTTATCGCCGGGCTTGCCGGTCGCGAGGCCGGCGAGCCGGAACCCGATTTCGACGTTGTCATAATTGGCAGCGGCTACGGCGGCTCCATCGCTGCTTCACGCCTGGCCTGGGCCGAAAAAGCCGCGGGGGTTCCCCTTAAGGTCTGCCTGCTGGAGCGTGGCAAGGAGTACCTGCCCGGCATGTTCCCCGCCAGTGTGGCAAGCCTCGCAGGCCATGTGCGGGGGACCACGCCGCGGACCTGGAACGCCGAGCGGGAACGCGAGCAGGACGAATCCGGCGCTGCCGCCCAGGGGCTCCGTGACGGCCTGTTTGATATTCGCGTGGACGATGACTACAACGTGCTGGTCGCCAACGGCCTCGGCGGTGGCTCCCTGATCAACGCCGGGGTGATGGAGATCCCGCCGGCCAGCTTCTTCACCAGCGGATGGCCCCGGGAGATCCTCGAGGATGAGGAGATCATGGGGTACTACCAGGATCTCAAGCGAGAACTGGGCGCCGCCGGCGAGGACGGCCGCGACAACACCATTGCCCTGCACGCGCAGGCGCAGCGCAAGCCGCTGAAGAAACACAGCGCGCTGAAGAAGCTGGCCGGGGGCTCCCCCCACGCCCGCTTTCGCGATGCCGCCATTACCGTGGCCATGCAGGACGGCGACAATGACGCCGGCGTCGCCATGCGCCGTTGCACCCTGTGCGGCGACTGCGCCACCGGCTGCAATATCGGCGCCAAGATCTCGCTGGACCTGAACCTGCTGCCCAGGGCCAGGCGCCGGGAGGAAATGCGCATCATAACCGGCGCCACGGTGCTGACAGTGACGCCGAATGACGGCCTCTGGAACATTGAGGTCGTGCACACGCTGCCGACGCTGGCCGCCAAGGAGGACGGGGCCACCGTCATCAAGGCGCGCAAGGTCATCCTTGCCGCCGGGGCCCTGGGTTCCACTGAAATACTGATGCGCAGCAAGGCGGCGGGGCTCGCGGTATCCGACAGGCTCGGGCAGCGCTTTTCCGGCAACGGCGACATGATTGCCGTGGGCTACAACATGGAGCCCGAGATCAACGCCGTGGCAGACGAGGCCGACCCACTTGACGCACGCAGCGTGGGCCCGACCATCACCGGCGTGGTGGACTGTCGCGACGCCCATAACGAACACCCGGTGGTGATTGAAGAGATGGCGGTACCGGGCGCCATGCGCTGGGTGTTCGAAGAGCTGTACACCACCGTCAACAGCCTGCGCCAGCTCGCCACGGTGGATTGGCGCACCCACGACAAGCAGCATCCTGACCCGGACCCCCTGTCCGTCGATCGCAAGGCCATCCAGCACAGCCAGGTGTATGCGGTCATTGGTGACGACGGTGCCGACGGCGTGCTGGAGTTCCGCGACGACTTTGTCGCTACCAGCGACGGTGCCATCAGCATCAACTGGCCAGCCGTGCGCTCCAAGCCTCTGTTCCCCGCGCAGATCGACCAACTGGAGACCCTGGCAGAGCACTCAGGTAGCGGCGGCAGCATCATCCCCAACCCACTGTGGCGCCCCCTGCCCGACAATCTGGAGTTTCTCTCCGGCGGCGCCAGGGGCCCGCTAATGACCGTTCACCCCCTGGGGGGCTGCCCCATGGCGGACGACGGCAGGTTGGGCGTGGTCAATCACTGTGGACAGGTCTTCATCGGAGATGAAGGCACGGTGCACGACAATCTGGTGGTACTGGACGGGGCGATACTGCCGAAGGCAGTGGGCACCAATCCGGCGCTCACCATCGCAGCCCTCTGCGCCCGCGCCATGCCCTTCCTGCTCGAGCAATGGAATTACACGGCACTGGCCGAAGACATCGGCGCACAGTTCCGCCGACGGCCCGATTTCGACCCTATTGCACCACCGGCAAACCGGCAGCGCACCGAGATGCAGTTTGCCGAGCGCCTGCGTGGGCCGTTGACGCTCAATGTCGATGGCGTCGAACAGGGCTACATGGCTGAACTAACCCTGTTCTTCAAGGACAAGGCCCTGCACGAACTCACCGCAGCCAGGGACCAGAGCGGCGGCCTGCATACCCTGACCGTTGCCGATCGCTCGGCCGCCACCCACAAACGCAGCCAACTGCGCCTGTTCGACCTTGATACCTGGCAGGCCATAGACCGGGAACGCCTGTCCGGCCGTGAACTGGAGCAGCGCCTGGACGAGGCCAGCCTGCTGACAGCGCCGTTGCGCGGCAGCCTGACAATCCTCGCCAGGGAGCGATCCAATGTGCTGCAGCGCGGCTGGCGCGCCCTGTGCGCGTACCTGGGCAATCGCGGCTGGCGTGATTTCTACCAGTCCCGGCATCCACTGGAACCGGCAAGCGAAACTGACAACAGCACTGAAGGTTCCCGGCAGGAATCGCCGGGCACCGGCGGTATCCTCTGGAGTGGATTGAAGCACCTCAGTCGCGCCGGCGAGGTTCGCCTGTTCGAGTACGAACTCAGCCTCAACACAGATGGCATCACATCACCGCTGGCCACGCAGCTGCGGGAAGTGGACAAGCGCATCCACGGCTACAAGCGCATCGGCTACATGCGCCGTGGCAACCCGCTGCGCCAACTGATGGAAGTGGATCTCGATGCCTTCCCTCACCTTGTGCGGAAACGCCCTGCACGGTTGGTGCTGCGGCCGGAGTTCCTGGCGCGCAAGGGCCTGCCGCTGTTCCGGATATCCAGGCAGGAAAACCTGGCACTGGCTTTGACCGAGGTGGGCTCACTGGCGGCTTACTTCCTGCGCCTGCTACTGAACACCCACCTGCTGAGCCTGCGGGCCCCGGACACCGGCCTGCCCCGGGTGCCGCAGCGCCTGCCGGGGGCGGTACCGGGCCTGCCGGACGTCGAGATTTACAGCCGCAGGGTCACCAAGCGGCCAGACCGCGCCCCGGCCAGCCACGAGGGCGAGTACCGCCTGACCCGTTATCCGGCTGCCAGTTCCCGGCACCCGCCGGTGCTGATGATTCACGGCTACAGCGCCAGCGGCACCACCTTTGCGCACCATTCGGTAAACCCCAACCTGGCCAGTTTCCTCTGGCACCGCGGACGCGACGTGTGGATTCTCGACATGCGCTCAAGCTGTGGCATGCCCACCAGCCGCCGCAACTTCAGCTTCGAGGAGCTGGCCTATGCAGACATCCCACTGGCAGTGGAACAGGTGTGTGAGATCACCGCGGTCGAAAAGATCGATGTGATCGCCCACTGCATGGGCTCAGCCATGCTGTCCATGGCGGTGCTGACGGCAGGGGACCTGCCTGACCACGCCACCTACCCGGACCAGCACAGCAAGCTGCCGCAGCGGATCAACCGGCTGGTGATGTCCCAGGTGGGTCCACTGGTATGCATGGCGCCGGAAAATGTTTTCCGGGCGTACGCCTTCAGCTACCTGAAGCACTTCCTACCCCTGGACCAGTACCAGTTCGAGCCCGGCGGCAACGGCTTCGACAACGTGCTGGACCGCGCCCTGGCTGTGCTCCCCTACAGCGATGAAGAGTACGACCTGGAAAACCCCGCGGAGTGCTGGAAGCGCACCCCCTGGACTCGTGCCCGCCACCGCATGGACTTGCTGTACGGCCGCACTTTTTCCCTGAAAAACCTGGCACCGCTGACACTTGAGTACATTGACGACCTGTTTGGACCACTGAGTGTCGATACCGCGACCCAGGTGCTGCACTTCGCGCGTTACCAGACCATCACCGACCACAGCGGCAATAACCTCTACGTATCCCGCGACCAGCTCGCCAGTTGCTGGACCTTTCCCACGCTGAGTGTTCACGGCCGCGAGAACGGCCTGTCCTGGCGTGCCACCATCGGCCGCCTGCAGCGCCTGCTCCGCGAAGACGCCGGGCGCAGTTGGCGCAGCGTGGTATTCGACGACTTTGGCCACCAGGACAGCCTGATCGGGCGCGGGGCCGAGAAAGTCTTTGCCGAGATCACAAGCTTCCTGGATGAACCCGGCAGCGTGGACCCGGAGCCACCCGCGCAATCGCTGCTGCTGCAGCCACCCTGGTCGGGGCCGGTCATGTCGGTGCCACCGGACGACCAGACCGCCCAGACCCTGTCGATCAGCTTCGGCGTTAACCCGGCGCTGTCGAAGCCCACGCTGCTACTCACCATTCCGCTGCGCGACCATCAGTTTGGCCATCAGCTGGTCTGCAACAATGACAATGGCGCGCCGGCAATAATGCTGCAGGCGCTGGAGCCTGACGACATCCGGTACAACTGGTGCCGGGTGGATGTGGAGTGGCCTGACACGCCGGGGGGACACGACCGCGTGCTCCTGCTGCTGGTGTACAAGGAATCACCGCTGCTGGACAACGCCGTATTCGGCAAGGAGCCAGCCAATATCGACGAGTTCATCGGTGCTCGCGAGCTCGACCCGGATAGCCGCTGGCTCGCCGATGACCAGCTTGCGGCGGCCCGCTCGGCACTGGGTGATGGCAGTGAGTGCCTGCAGGAGCGGGTTCACGAACTGCTGATGGAAGGCGCCCATGCCCTGCGGCACGGTATTCTTCGCCTGCCGGACCGGCGCGGCGACGGGCTGGTCATCGCCGCCGGAAGCTGCCAGTTTCCGCCCGGCATTCTCGACCAGTGGCCCGGCTTCAACAGCTACTTCAGGCTTGCCAGCGGCTGCTATGACAGCGATTTCCCACACCCCGACCTGCTGGTACTGCCCGGCGACCAGATCTACGTCGACAGCACGGCAGGTATGTTCGATCCAGCAGCGCTTGATGAACGCTACCAGCATCCCTACCAGCGCTTCTATCGCTCCAGCGCCGCCCGCGCCGCCCTCCGGGAGGTGCCGGCCTGCATGATGCTGGATGACCACGAGATCGTCGACAACTGGGAACCCCTGCCCGACGACCCCGAAAACTGGCAGCGCCATACGGACGGGCTCAACTACTTCCGGGTATTCCAGCGTGACCGGCACCGCGCCACCGCTGACGGCCTGTGGTACCAGTTCCAGCGCAAGGGTTTTGACTTCTTTATCCTCGACAGCCGCAGCGAGCGCAGCCGCCGGACCAGTGCGACGACCTACCAGGCAGACATGCTGTTTGACAGTGCGCGCCCCGGGGAAAACCGGCCTGACCAGTGGCAGGATCTCAAGAACTGGTTGGAGAAGGAGCCACTGGATCGCCCCAGGTTTCTCGTCTGCCCCGCCATGCCGTTCCCCCAGGAGCGACGAGCGATCACCGGCAGGGAGCGCTACAATTCCCCGGGACAGGAAGCCCAGCAGTTCGCTGCCGCGATGCATTCAGACAGCTGGACCGGCTACCCCGACAGCCAGGCGCGGCTGCTGGAGCTCATCGAGGCCTCCCGGGTACGCAACCTGGTGATGATCAATGGCGACGCCCACCTGGGCTGCATCGCCGAAGTGTGGCTGGAGAACAGCGAGTTCCCGTTCTGGGCCGTACATGCCTCAGCGCTCTACGCACCCCTGCCCTTTGCCAACGCGCGCCGAGCTGACCTGGCGGCCTGCGAGAACTTCACGCTGCCGCGGCGTGTTCGCGGCCGGGTGTATACAGAGTTTGCGCCGCCGGGCGACGGCTTCGCTATCCTGACCGTGCGGGAAGACGGCGAGGAATGGAGAATCGAAGTCAGCTATGACCGGGAGGGGGTGGCTTCAGACCAAGCTTGGCGGCGGCAAATACCGCTTCAGTCCTGTTGTGGACACCCAGTGCCTTGAAGGCGGCGGACAAATGTGTCTTCACCGTACCCTCGGCGATATTCATCTCACGGGCAATCACCTTGTTGGGTTTGCCCTGTATCGCCTTGAGCAGCACGTCAGTCTGCCGCACAGACAACAGGTCTGTACGCGGGCTGTCCTCCACCACGGTTCGCTCCGTGCTGGCATTCAACGCCGCCTGAGGCAGGTAAACACCACCAGCGAGAATCAGCTTCAGCGCTGCCACCAGCACTTCAGAGCTTGACGCCTTGGGCACAAAGCCCGAAGCACCCTGGTCGATGGCGTCACGAATAATATCCGGGTCGTCCATGCCCGACAGCACGGCGATCTGGACGGCGGGGTGGGCTTCGTGGATTTTCTGCAGCGCGGTGAGCCCGTCGGTGCCGGGCATGTTCAGGTCAAGCAGCGCGAGGTCTACGCTCGCATCTTCGAGCACACCCAGCGCTTCTTCACAGTTGCCTGCGTCGGTGAAAGTGATCTCATCGTTGAGGTCGGTGAGAAGGAACCGCATTCCCTGACGAAACATCTCATGGTCGTCAACCAGCAATACATGCACTGTTATTTTTTCGCCGCCGTACCACTAAACCAATGGTGTAGAACGATAGTCCAATTGCGCTGAGTTGTACACGAGAGACAATGGCCGTGCACGCTTGCAGATTGCCCGAAAGGGCCGTGCTCCTATTGATTCCTCATGGATTTGAGAAAGTAGCCAGGGACGGCTCTTTTTATTAGACCGCTATAAATCCAGTGTTTTTTGGCACCGAGGTGCATGGTCGCACGCAAGCCGTTCGCTTCAGTCCAGCCACCTTCCAAAGCCATAGCTTGCTCCTACTTTGACCAGCTTTTGATGCTTCGATGAGTCAGGTTTTGTTTGCGATGATGCGACGCATCCGCTCTATATCTTGTGGAGTGCAACTAAGCTGCGCGTGGTGTGCGAATGTGCATTGCTTTGGCACTTCGTGCCGCGCGAAACAGCGCCCTTTCGCTACTTTGGCCGGCGAGGCGTGATGTCCGTGCCGGGCGCCAGCGCGTCGGCTACCAGGTCCAGTACTCTGGGGTTGACGCCCATGCCGATGTGGCTGGCGTCCACTTCCACGTGCTCTACGCAATCGCTGACGCGGTCGATGCAGGCTTCCCAGCTCACGATGCCGTCGCGGCGCGAGTAGATGGCGCGCACCGGAACCCGCAGGGCTACCTTCTCCCGTTCGCGAATCGCCGCTTCAATAGCGTCGAAGTTAGTGCCACCAAGACGATAGATCGGTGCCGTCAAGGTATAACGCGGCCCACCGACCACAGGTGAACCCAGGGTCACGACCCGATCCACGCAGTCCGGCAGGTCGCGGGCCACCTCACGGGCCAGGTAGCCGCCCAGGCTCCAACCCACCAGTCGCACGGCCTGGCCGCCGTCTGCGGCAGACTCCGCCACCAGGCTCAATAGCTGGTCCAGCAGCTGCTGGACGTTGCCGCGGTTGGTGCCCAGGCCCCAGCCGTCCACCGAATAGCCCAGGTAGCGCAGATAGCGGCGCAACAGCGCCGTGGAGCCGTCACCGCCGCCAAAGCCCGGCAACACCAGTACCGGCTCACCATCCCCTCGCGGCGCAGAGGCCAGTTTTGGGAGGCGCAGGAATAACTCGGCGAATTCCACCGGTGCCGCAAACTCGCGCAGCGTCGCCAGTGGGCTGGGATAGGACTTGAACGGTCTCATACGGTTTCCAGCAGGGTGCTGAAAAAAATACGCCGCAACCCAGAACCCGGATTGCGGCGCGAGTATGACCTGGATGGATCAGGCGGCGGCGCGTTGCTGCAGCCAGCTGGTGAGATCGTCGGCACCGCCGATGTGCTCACCGTTGATGAACACCTGCGGGTAGGTGTCGCCACCGGACAGCGCGCGCAGGGCGCGGTGCGGGTAGTCGCGCAGCAGCTCGAGCTCGTCGTAGTCGAAACCGTGCTCGCGCAGCAGGATCTTGGCGCGCTCACAGTGAGGGCAGCCCGGGCGAGTCAGTACCGCAACGTCCAGCGGCGCCTGGGTGCCGGGAGCGACATATTCCAGCATGTGGTCTGCGTCCGAGACCTGGAAGGGATCGCCGGGCTCCTGCGGCTCGATGAACATCTTTTCGACGATGCCGTCATTGACGACCATGGAGTAGCGCCACGAGCGCGGGCCGAAGCCGAGGTCGTCCTTGTTCACCAGCATACCCATGCCGCGGGTAAATTCACCGGTGCCGTCGGGCAGGAAGCTGACGTCAAACGCCTGCTGCTGCCGCTGCCATTCGTTCATCACGAAGGCATCATTGACGGACACACAGATGATGTCGTCGATACCGTTGGCCTTGAACACCTCGGCCAGCTCGTTATAGCGCGGCACATGGCTGGAAGAACAGGTGGGGGTAAATGCGCCCGGCAGTGAGAACACCACGACCCGCTTGCCCTTGAAGTAGCTGTCTGAATCACGGTCGACCCAGTCGCTGCCCTGGCGGGTTTTAAAGGTGACCTGCGGTACTGCCTGGCCTTCACGATTTTCCATTAAATAAACCTCTTTGTTTGCTGGTTAGTCTGGTGAATGTCGATGCTATGTACGTAGCTTACGGCGATCCGATCGATCTATAAAACGAATTACTCAACAAAACCTGATCGGAATTGCCGATAGCGCAACTTGCCTACCCAGCTAGAAGCAGGCTAAATGCCTGCATGGCGCCAACCAACAGCCCACTGCCCGAACACCGGCCACATTCCCACACCTTTGGCCAGGACTCGGTCAAGCCCGGGGAACGCAAAACCCTGTGGGTCATTGTCCTTACTGCGGTCACCATGGTGGTGGAGATCATCGCCGGCATCGTCTTCGGCAGTATGGCGCTGCTGGCGGACGGCCTGCACATGGCCTCCCATACCAGCGCGCTGGGCATTACTGCGGTGGCGTATATCTACGCCCGGCGCCACGCCCTCGACCGGCGCTACAGCTTCGGCACCGGCAAGGTGAACGCGCTGGCGGGCTTTTCCGGCGCCATTCTGCTGGCCGTGTTTGCCCTGATCATGGCCGGGGAGAGCCTGCGCAGGCTGGCCTCACCGGTGCCCATAGCCTTCAACGAGGCGATCCTGGTGTCGGTAGTGGGCCTGCTGGTCAATGGTGTGTCGGTGTGGATTCTCGGTGCCGGTCAGCATGGCGGCCACGATCACAGCCACCACCAGGGCCAGCACCACGAACATGGTGATCACAGCCTCCGCTCCGCCTACCTGCATGTGATGGCCGACGCGCTCACCTCGCTACTGGCCATCTTCGCCCTGCTGGCCGCCAAGTACTTTGGCGCCTACTGGATGGACCCGGCCATGGGCCTGGTGGGTGCTGTGCTGATCACCCGCTGGTCGGTGGGCCTGCTGAAGAGCACCAGCGCCATTCTCCTCGACAGGGAAGCCCCGGACGCCATGCATACCAGGGTGGCGGAGGCACTGACCGATGAGAATACCCGGGTGGCGGACCTGCACATCTGGTGCATAGGCCCGGATGTGTTTGCAGTGATCGCGGTGCTGGTCACCCGCAATGCGGGCTCTCCCGACTACCTTCCACCGGAGTACCTTTCACCCGAGTACTACAAGGCCAAGCTACCCCCGGAACTGGGACTGGAACACGTGTCGATAGAAATCCACGACGAAGCGCGGGAAGTCGCTAACTGAAAGCCCGCTAGTGGGCGTGTCCGTGAGCGACCTCATCCTCACTGGCCTCACGCACTTCCACCACGCTGACGGCAAAGTGCAGGTCGACACCGGCCAACTCATGGTTACCATCGATGGTGATGTCGTCGCCGCTGATATCGCGCACCACGATGCGCCGCTGGGAGCCATCCGGCCCCTGGGCGGTGAAGGCCATGCCCACCTCGATGCTGGTTATGCCTTCAAAGGCCGTGCGCGGCACCACCTGCAGCAGATCGGCCTGGTACTCACCGTAGCCGAACTGCGGTTCAACGATCACGTTCAGGGAATCGCCGGCAATCTTGCCCACCAGGGCTCGCTCCAGGCCCGGAATAATATTGCCGGCCCCGTGCAGGTATGTCAGTGGATCTGCGCCCTCGGAGCTATCGATCACGCCGCCATCTTCATCGGTCAGGGTGTAGTGGATACTGACGACCATATTGTCGCCGACGAGTAAGGTCATGAACGCTCCTGGGTTAAGTAGCGAGGTGGGTCTCCCCGCAGTATAGCTGCTATCCGGCTGCCACCGCGCGTCAGCGCTCGTCCCAGGCCGCCAGCACCTCGGCTTCCCGCTCCGCGGACATGCCGGCGCGCAGGCTGGCCCGGCGTTCCTCGGGCTGCGCCCGCCACCAGGTGTAGAGATCAGCCACCGTGTCGCGGATCGGCCGGTGAGTCAGCCCGGCCGCCGTCGCGCGCGCCGTATTGACGGTCCAGGCACCGGCCAGGTCCCCGTCGGGGCTCACCCAGAACGGCAGGTCTACCCATTCGTTTACCCCCTGTGCCAGCAGGAATTCATGGGGTACCCAGACCAGCACTGCATCCGGGTTGACCACGGTGCGGCAGGCTTCGAGCATAGACCCGAAGCTGACGCCCACATCGCTGGTGGCATTGTATTCGCCCACGGTACGGGCATTGACGCAGCGCGCAATCCACCGGGCCAGGTCGCGGGCATCAATGGTCTGGATCCGCTCGCTGGGCTCGCCGGGAGCCAGTACCCGGCCGCCGCGAGCCACCCGCACCGGCCAGTAGGTAAAGCGATCGGTGCGGTCGCCGGGGCCGATAATCATGCCCGGCCGGATGGCCAGTACCTTGCCCGGCAGCGCGCTCCTGGCTGCCTCTTCACAGGCGAACTTGAGCGCGCCGTAGTACTGTTTTACATCCTCCGACTGCGGATCCGGCAGCACTTCCTTGGGGGCATTTTCATCGATGCCGGGTGTGCCAAAATTGGAATAGACGGAGATCGTCGAGACAAATACATACTGGCGCAGGCTCTCGTGGTCGAGCTGGTCCATCAGGGTGTTCACGGCGCGCGGAACGTAGGCCGCCGTGTCGATCACCACGTCCCAGGTTCGGCCGTTGAGTTTTTCGATATCCGCCGTCAGGCGGTCACCCTTGATCAGCTCAAGCCCCGGGAACAAACCGGGATTGGTCTTGCCGCGATTGAACAGTGTCAGGCGGTGGCCCGCGTCGCGCAGAGCGCGCACGATATGAGGACCGATAAACCCGGTGCCGCCCATGACCAATACCCGCTGCGGCGTGTCTCCTCGCAGCCTCGGCGCCAGGCCGGCGGCGGCCGCAACCCCCATGCCCTTGATAAATCCCCTGCGCTTCACGCGATGCCCCCCTGTCTGTGCATACCCACAGCATACACCCTGCTGCTATGCTAGCGGCAGCAACCAGGCTGGCCGCCGGCACAGTTCATCGCATCTGGAGCGGCGCGCAACATACCAATAACAAGGAGCTCACATGCTGAAGCCTACCCTGCGATTCCTGTCCGCCGTCGTCACCGCTCTCTACCTGGCGCCGGCCCTCGCCGATACCCAGTTGATCCACGCCGGTAGCCTGCTGGCTGTGCCCGGTGAGGCACCGCTCAGTGAGCAGACCGTGGTGGTCATCGATGGCCGTGTCAGTGCCGTGGTAGACGGCTACCGGGATGCCGGGGAATACGGCGCCGCAAGCGTGATTAACCTGCGCGACAGCTTTGTGATGCCGGGGCTGATGGACATGCACGTGCACCTGCAGGGGGAGCTGAGCCCGCAGAATGACAGCCGCGAGCTGCGATGGTCCAACGAGCTCACCCAGATGTTCGGCTATCACAATGCCATGAAGACCATGATGGCCGGCTTCACAACGGTGCGCGATGTGGGCTCACGAACACAGCAGACCTATGCTGTTCGCGATGCCATCAACAGCGGCTGGGTTGACGGCCCGCGCATCATCGCCGCCGGCAGCGTTGGCATCACCGGCGGCCACGCGGATGTCAGCGGCTCGCGCCACGAGTTCATGCGGCTGCTGACCGACGATTCCATCTGCGACGGCCCCTATGACTGCCGCCGCGCTACCCGCAACCGCATCAAGTACGGCGCCGACCTTATCAAGATCACCTCCACCGGCGGCGTGCTGACTGATCGTGCCACCGGAACCGGCAAGCAGATGGAAGATGACGAACTGAAAGAAGTGGTGCGCGCCGCCCATCGCATGGGCCGCAAGGTCGCCAGCCACGCCCACCAGGAGGCCGGTATCGTGGCCGCTCTCAAGGCCGGCGTGGACAGCATCGAGCACGGCACCTATGCCGGCAAGGAAGCCATCCGCGAATTCAAGCGCACCGGCGCCTACCTGGTGCCCACCCTGCTGGCCGGCGCCACGGTCGCCAGCATGGCCGAAGCCGGCGGCGTGTTGACTCCGGCCCAGGCCAGGAAAGCCATAGAAGTCGGCGCTGCCATGCAGGGCAACTTCGCAAAAGCCCACAAGGCCGGCGTCAAGGTGGCTTTCGGCACCGATTCCGGTGTGTCCGCCCACGGTGTGAACGCCATGGAAGCCGTGCTGATGCACGAGGCGGGCATGAGCGAGATGGACATCCTGGTAGCCGCAACGATCAATGCCGCCGACCTCATCGACATGAGTGACAGCCTGGGCACCATTGAGCCGGGCAAGCACGCCGACATCATCGCCACCGGCGGCTCACCGCTGAGCAACATTGATGAACTGCTCGACGTGGACTTCGTGATGAAGGGCGGCAAGGTGTTCAAGCAGTAAGCGATCGCCCCGGCCGGTCCCCCACCTTTCGCCCGCCCTGGGGCTGTCAAGCGGCAGAATACCGCCCCAGCCGCTTTTACCCCAGGCTTGCGAACTGCTTCACAGATTCCTGCAAAACTGACGATATTCGGTGACACGCAGCAGGGTTTTCAAGCCCCGTCCTTGTTAGCTGAGGCCCGCTCCCTAAACTTGATGCTCTGATAGCGCCAAATTCGGCGCCGACTGACAGCGGAGAACAAGCGGGCATGCAACACCAGCAGCGACCAGGATTACCGGCCATCGGGCTAGCACTCTGTGCCAGCCTGGCGGTAGCGCCTGCGCTCGCCGAAGACGTCAGCGCGACATTCACGGCGCCCCTGCTGTACACCTCCGAGGCTGCAGACTACGACCTGCTGCCCACCGCGGAGGATTTCCGCCTGGACAGCCATACTTCTTTTCACATGCACCACATGCGGCGCGGTGACCCACGCATCAAGGCCACCGACAGCAGTGAACGCATCTATCTCGGCGACAATCTGCGGTTCCTGGAAAGTGCCGCTGCAAGCCGCAGCGCCAACGATAAGCAAAGTGGTGAGCTCTACCTGGAGTTCGGCCAGCGCGGCGCGGAGCTGGTATTCCGCTTCTAGCAGCCGCTCAAACCTGGACCGCTGAATCTCCCGTCACCCGGTAATCCGGTTGATCGATGGCCAACTGGCCATGGACGCTGAGTCGCAAATGCTCGGCAAGTCCCAGCGTATCCAGTGACAGGCCCTCCCGCAGCGCGCGGGCCAAAGCCTCGCGGGTCGGCTCAGTGAGCCCGGCTATCCCGGCGAGCCGTTCGCGCTCAGCCGCCAGTAAGGCCGGACCGAGGCGCGCCTCACGGGCGGCAATCGCCACGGAGTTGGCCGCCACCTTCGTCAGGTACGCCCTGGCGCCGGGCAGCTCGCCGGCCACGTCAGTGGCAAGGAATTCCGCGACACTGGCCAGCAATTCCTCGGCGCGGGGCAGCGGGTCTTCCGAAGTCAGGGGCTCGGGCAAGGAGACTGTTCCGGGTATCAGCAGCGCCACACAGTCCGCCTGGCCTTCCGAGGCGCGCCGCCCAATGGCCGGGCGCTCCACGCTGCGGTTCTCACCACTGCGGTAGCTATCGGCCATGATCAGGCAGCACACCGACCACCAGAATGAGCCAAACACGATCCAGAAATCCAGGTGGTCACGATCTACCCGCCAACCGGATACCGCCTCGTAACCGGCGAGCAGATCGTCGACGTGGCCGAAGCCGCCCACCGGCAGGTCGGCGCGGCCAAAGCGCCAGGAATTCGTACACACCCAGCCCAGATCGCGAACCGGATCGCCAATGCCCGCCAGTTCCCAGTCGAGTACGCCGATGATTCCCGCCTGCTCCGACACCATCAGGTTGCCGTTGCGAAAGTCCCCGTGTACCAGGCAGGGTTGCACCGCCGGCGGCAGGTGGTCCAGCAACCAGCGCGCGGTGTAGTCGATCATCGGCTGGGGCGAACCAAAGCCCTGGTACTGATCCCAGGTGGCCCTGACCAGTTCCTCAGGCGTTGCCGCCGCCAGCCGTTCTTCCAGGCTTGTGGCCCGGCAATCGATGCCATGCAGGCGTGCCAGTATCTCCCCGCACTGGCGCGCCAGTGCCGGGCGAACGGCTTCGAAGCGACGGCTGTGGGTAATGCGCCCACCCAGGGTTTCCCCTTCCAGCCAGCCCATCACGAAACCCTCGCCGATGGCATCGTCTGGCGTCAGCACCTGGAACACCCCGGGCACCGGCAGTCCGGCCTCCCCTGCCACCTGCAATAACCTCGCCTCGGTGGCGGGGGTTACCTTGCCGGTATCCACGCTGCCGACGCTGCGGCGCAGGCACAGGGTCTCCGCTGCACCGTGGCGGATGACTTCCAACCGCCAGGTTTGCTGGCTGGCGCCACCGGTGAGACGCTCAGCGCGCGACAGGGTCTGGAACCCGGGCAGGCCGCGAGCCAGGGCTTTCTCTAGATGTTGCTGGAACTCGTCCAAGAGACGCGCTATTCCGCCACGCCCTTGGGGGCCCGCTGGCTCATGAAACCGAACATATAACCCGCCACCCGGCGCATCTGGATCTCTTCCGCACCCTCGGTGATGCGGTAGCGCCGATGGTGCCGGTAGATATGTTCAAAGGGCTTGTGGCGCGAGTAGCCGAGGCCGCCGTGGACCTGCATGGCGCGGTCTGCAGCTTCACAGCACAGGCGGTTGGCCCAGTAATTACACATGGAGACTTTATCGGACACCGAGAACGCGCCGTGTTCATCCATCATCCAGGCGGTCTTGTGAATCAGCGCCCGCAGCATCTCGCACTGGGTTTGCAGCTCCACCAGTGGGAACTGGATACCCTGGTTGGCGGCCAGCGGCTTGCCGAAGGGCTTGCGCTCCTGGGCATAGGCGACTGACTCATCGATACAGTACTGGGCGGCGCCCAGGCTCGAGGCCGCCTGGCGAATGCGGTTCTCGTTGAAGAAATGCTGTACCAGCTGCAGGCCACGGCCCTCACCGCCAAAGATCTCACTGCCCGCTATGCGCACATCCCTGAGACTGACGGTGCCGTGGTCGGTGGGCATGTTGAACGTCCACAGGTATTCATCGATGTTCACGCCGGGGGCGTCCATCGGCACCAGGAAGGCGGTGATGCCCGCCGCGTCGCCCGGCTTGCCCGAGGTACGCGCCATGATCACGTCGCGGCTGCAGGCGTGTATTCCGGTGTTCCAGGTCTTGCGGCCGTTGATGACCCACTCGTCGCCATCGCGCACGGCCGTGGTCTCCATCCAGGTGGCATCGGAGCCGTGCTCCGGTTCGGTAATGCCGAATGCAAACCCTGCTTCGCCCCGGGCGAGGCTGTCCACCCACTCGGCTTTCTGGGCCTCGGTGCCGTATTCCAGCATCAGCAGCAGGCCCACGTTGTTGCCGACAATGGCGTGCTCGTTCTGCAGGTCGCAGTGCAGGCCCAGGCCCTTGCGCACCAGGTGTTCGCGGATGATAGCCATGCCGAGATTGCCACCGCCGCGGCCGCCGTACTCCTGCGGGAACGGATAACGGTAGACGCCGGCGTCATCGGCGCGACGCCGGGCCTCGGCGAGCAGCGCTTCCCACTCGGCGTTTGGCAGCCCGCCCCGGTCCCAGTCGGTGCGCGCGTCCTCCCGGCGGTGATCGAAGAAGCGGATATTGTCGTTCTCCGCTTCGAGGGGCTTGATCTTCGTTTCTATGAAAACATCGAGCTCATCCAGGAAAGCCTGCAGCTCGGCGGGAATCGTGAAATCCATGGGTGTTTATAGTTTTTCCCGAGGTGAATTGAATCAGCGCCACATGATAGCGAGGGCCACAGGTCAGCGCACCTTCTGGCGCGCCACCCACTCGAAGTAGCGCGCCAGGGCGGGATCGGTCGCCAGCTTGGACGGCTCGTCAAACTCCCGGTACAGGGTCATTTCGTCATAGCGGTCGTGGATGCCATCGTGGCACTGCCGGCAGATATTGATGCCGCGGTTGAGCTGTTCGCGGCTGAACTGCTTGCGAAAGCGGGTGCGGCGGTGCAGCTTCTTCGGGATCAGGTGGTGAAAGGTCAGCGGCAACTCGCGCCGGCAGAAGGGACAGGCGCCTACCCGGCCGCGGCGGGTGCGCAGGCGCACCTCAGCGTTGCTCTCGGCGGTGTCGGCGTCTTGCTCCATGGCCAGCATCGTATCCAACAGGCAGCGGGCTTTGCAGCCAACGGGCGCGGGACTACAATTTATCTGCTATCTCGTGGAGCACAGCACATGAGCCACCCGGCCCGGCGCCTGTTCAATCTTGCCACCGCCCCGGCGCGTTTTGCCTTGCGCCAGACCGTCACCAACGTGGAAACCTTGCGCGCCCTGCGCCGCGACGCGGCCGCCTGGCAGCCTATTCTTGAACAGGCAGCGGATGAAACGCTGGAGAACCTGGTGAGAGTGCTGGCCGCAGCGGAAGATTCATTGCCCGCCAATCTTGAGAACATGACCCCCGGCGAGCGCCAGGCAGCGCTGACCGAGTCGCTGGCGCGCAGTGAGAGACACCTGCTGGCAGCCGCCGGTGAACTGTACCGCAGCTGGCGCCTGGCCACCGCAGATAACCACGCGGTGATCGACAACCCGCCCCAGTCGAGTTTTCCCCGCTAGGCCTTTACCAAAATCTCAGGGCGTCGATTCAGCCCGGTAGGCCGCGGCTCGCCCCAGCAGATCTGCGGAGCCCGGCTCCCCCGCTTCCAACATCACCCGCGCATCGCGAATCGCCCTTTCCAGGCCGCGCTTGGCCGCCGGTGTCAGTGCCGCGTCCCTGAAGGAACTGTTGGGACCCACGCCAATGGCATCAAACTCGGCCATCAACAGCTCACTGCCGGGCTCGGGTGTGGCTGACTGCAACTGCAGGTTGAGGATTTCGAAGAAGCCCAGGCTGCGCATGGGGTCGAGGGTAGGCAACGCTGAGTCGGTCTCTGCCAGCTTCTCGTTGTGCTCGCGGCGGTAGGCCTCGACCAGGGGATACCCGTAGAGGTACGCCAGCACCCCAACATGGTAGGCGTACTGGTCCTCTACGAGGGCGGAGCGGGTATCTTCCGAGGGCGCCTCACCCCCACACGCTGCCAGCACTGCCAGCAGCGCGAGCGGGATCAGCCGACGCATCAGGGTCAGGCGGCTTTTTCGACGCCGGCGCCGGGTTCGCCCGAGGCCTCGGGGGACAATCGCCTGGCTTCGGTGGTCGCCGCCTTGCGCGCCGGCTCAGCGTCGGCCGGTTTCTTGCCGTTAGCCTTCTTGGCGCCATTCCTGGCCTTTCGCGAAGGCCGCTTGGGCCGGCGGCGGGCAGCGCGCACCGGCTTCAGGTCGCCGCGCTCGAAGCGCTCGAGGATGTCGTCCAGCGAACGGGAAATCTTGGTGCAGGTATCAATCGCACGAATTTCCGGCCAGGCCGCTGCCTCACCTTCCATCATCAGGGCCATCATTTCCTCTTCCGTGACATGGGAGAGAATCTTGGTGGGATTGTAGAAGCGGAAGCGCGGCACGATGTTGATATCACCGCGATACTCCTGGTCCAGCAGGCTGTGCAGGCCGTTGAGCATCCAGCTGAAGCGCGGATAGTCGCTGCCGTATTTCTGCACCTGCTGGCGATAGGAGTTGAGGGTGCCGCGGGCAACATCCACGCCCAGCTTGCCCAGCGCAGATACCAGCGGATTGCGGGTGCCACCCTTGTCCAGGAACGGCAGCACCATGGGATTCACCATGCTGACGATGTAATGGTTGGTGCTGTACAGACGGCCCAGGCGCTTGGCCGGCAGGTCGTCGGAAATCGAGCCGTCCACCCAGCGTCGCGATGGCACATAGGGCTGGGAGTCGCCGTAGACATTCTTGGCGCTGAGGATCACCGGTGGGAATACCCCCGGTACCGCACAGCTCGCCATTACCGCGCTGCGGATATACACGTTTGGTGAAGCGATAGCGTTCAGCAGCCTCGAAGTCTGGTGCGGCTCGGCCGGCGCCACGGATATGGAAATCTGTCGGCCGGTCTTCTCGTAGGCCTCCTGGAAGGTCATATCCGGGATCAGCCGCTCTACGATGGACTGCACCTCGTGCACATCCATGGTGGGGCTGCGGCCAAAGAACATCTTGTCGACGGCGGAGGCTTCCTTCTCAGCCTCGAAGTGAACGTGGCTGGGATCGAAGAACTGTTCCAGCTCATCGTCGGTGTGAGTACCCAACACACCGGCAATCATGGATCCCGCACTGGAACCGGAAATCACCCGCGGCAGCAGCTTGTGCTCCATCAGCGCCTTCACCACACCCAGGTGGTAGAAACCCAGCACCCCACCGCCGCTGAGCATCAGTGCCGAGCGGCCGTAGCAATGGTTGGCGCGGTAGAAAAAGTCGAGCTTCTCCGACAGGGAGATCTCGTCATCAGGCAATTCCGCCAGGTAGTTGAGCGCATCGACGATTTCATCGATGTAGTCTTCCACCAGCTTCTTGGTGCCCGACCTGGCTTGCTCGTGCAGCTTGCTGCTGCCCATGCCGCCCAGGTTGCCGTGAATGCCCTCATTCAGCGTAAACAGCAAGCCAACATCATCGTGGCGCGCCCGCAGGCTGCGCAGCCGGTCGAGACGACGGCGGATGGAGGCGTAGTCATAGAGTTTGGTCTGGTCCACTTCGCGCCAGCGCTTCATGCCGCTGGCAGCGTCGTGCTCCTTCGCCAGGGTGAGCCAGTCGCCGTAAGATTCGGCCCGGTTCATTTCCTTTTCGAGCCGCTTCAGCCTGCGATTTCTGAATACCATGGATACCTCTTCAACAGGTGTTGATAGTCAAAGAATATCCCATCGACTGGGGGGCTAACAGGCTTGAATTTTGATTCTGCGCAAAGGGTTTACCGGTCTATTTTGGCCACTTGTCCGGATTCAACTACCCAAGCAGTCCCACCCACTACGACAAATAGCTAGCTTGAGTCCTACTTAAAGCCAGGGCGTGAGCCGGGGCCTGCCTTGCCGGACCGTCAACGGCCAGGGAGGGCCGTTGTCGAGCGAGACAGGGACGTCATGTTGGTAGCGTGTCCGGGAAGGCAGGCCCCGGGTCACGCCCGACCTACGGAGCACTAATTGAGCTTTTGTCTGAACGAATGTTCCCGACCCCGCCGAAGGCTCTCTACCCAACCCCGCCGAAGGCTCTTTATCCAACCCCGCCGAAGGCTCTTGGCATCGGCAGGTTGGTGCGCTCCAGGCCGCCGTTGACCGCAAGGATCTCGCCGGTGACGTAGGCCGCTGCCGGCGAGGCCAGGTAGAGCGCTCCCAGGGCCACATCTTCCACCTCTCCCAGGCGGCCCATCGGCGTCAGTTCGACCATCACCTTCTCGATATCGTCGCTCAGCACGGTTTCCAGGGCATCCGTTTTGGTCGCGCCCACCGCGATGGCATTCACCCGTATCTTCGGCGCAAACTCCTGTGCCATTTGGCGCGTAAGGAATGTCAGTGCAGCCTTGGCGGTGCCATAGGCCGCAAAACAGGGTGATGGGGCCTGCCCCGCCACTGAGCTGATATTGACCACGCTGCCACCGTGCTCCGCAAGCTGTTCCGCGCACAGTGTGGTCAACCTGAAGGCCGTCGCCACATTGAAACGAAACGCAGACTCAAACTCGTCCGCACTGGTCTCCAGCGCCGCCTTGGGCGGAAAGCCACCGGCATTGTTGACCACGATATCGATGCGCCCCATCTCTGCCACTGCCTGCGCGGCCAGCGCTTCCACCTGGGCCGCATCCATCACATCAGTGGGGCAACACAGGGCGCGGCGCCCCATGGAACGGATATCCTCGGCCACGGACTCCAGGTCTGCCCCGGTGCGCGCAGCCAGCACCACGTCGGCCCCGGCCTCGGCAAAGGCGCGCGCAGTACCCGCTCCGATGCCCTTGCCCGCGCCGGTAATGACCGCCACGCGGCCGTCCAGTCGAAATCGATCCAGTAAGCTCATATTGCCCCTCGTTTCACCGCAGTTAGCTGGCTATTTGGCTGAAAATCCCTACACTTGCAGCCCCACCCACGGCAAGGACAGATTGTGAGAGCATATTTAGTAGTAGGCGCCCTGTTGCTGGTAATTTTCGGCTCCATCGGCGGCTACCTCTACACCAGGTTCTCGGCGCTTGCCGCAATGGACTTCAGCCCCCCTCCAGTTACCATCGCGGTTGCCACCGCGCAAGGTGAAACCTGGGATAGCTTCCTTGAGGCCGTGGGTACAGTGCGGGCAGTTCGCGGGGTTGAACTGACTGCCGAGACCGCCGGTGAGATTACCGCCATCGAGTTCGATAGCGGTGATCAGGTGGAGGCCGGTGAGCTGCTGCTGGTGCTGAACGATGAGGTGGAGCAGGCCGCGCGCCGAAACGAAATCGCCTCGGTGGAACTGGCGGAGGTGCTGTTCAAGCGCGATGCTGACCTGGTCACCAAGAATTCCGTGTCCCAGAGCCAGTACGACCGCTCCAAGGCCGACCTGGCCAGCGCCCGCGCCCAGCTCGCGGAGACCGAGGCGCGCATCCGCAACAAGCGCATCTACGCGCCCTTTGCCGGCACCGTTGGTATCCGCCAGGTGGACGTGGGGGACTACATTTCCCCGGGCACGGAAATCGCCACCCTGCAGGACCAGAGCCAGCTGGAAGTGGACTTTACCCTGCCCGACCGATACGCACCGCGCATGCGCCCGGGGCTGCCGATCCGGCTGTCGGTGAACGCTTTCCCGGAACGGACCTTCCCCGCCGAGCTGGTAGCACTGGACAGCGCCGTGGACCCTAGCACCCGCAACCTGTTGCTGCGGGCCCGCATTCTCGATAACGAGGGCCTGCTGCCGGGTATGTTCGCGATCCTTAAGCTCGACCTGCAGGACACCACGGACGTGGTCACCGTGCCGGAAACAGCCGTGACTTATTCCCTGCAGGGGAATACCGTTTACGTCATAGAAGACACCGAGGACGGCGGCATGACCGCTGTATCGCGGATCGTCAAAGTGGGGGAAACCCGCGACGGGCGCACCGCCGTGCTGGATAACCTGGCAGCCGGCGACCGCGTCGCCACTGCCGGGCAGAACAAGCTCTATCGTGGCGTGCGCGTGCTGCTCGACAAAGACGTGGCCCTGTAGGCCGGCGGAGGCTGCCCATGCGCTTTACCGACATCTTCATTAAACGCCCGGTGCTGGCCGTGGTGGTCAGCGCCCTGCTGCTGATGCTGGGCCTGCAATCCATGGTCCAGCTCCAGGTGCGCCACTTCCCCGACGTGGAGAAATCCCTGATCCTGGTGGCCACCTCCTACCCCGGCGCCAGCGCGCGCACCGTGCAGGGCTTTGTCACCGACCCCTTGCAACGCCGAATCGCCGCCGCCGAGGGCGTCGAGTACATCACCTCTACCAGTGAGCCCGGCATGTCCAACATCGCCGTGCAGGTGAGGCTGGGCGAAGACGCCACCCAGGTGATGACCGAGGTAATCGCCAAGGTCAACGAGGCCAAGTTCGAGCTGCCCCAGGAGGTGGAAGACCCGGTGGTGACCAACACCTTCGGCGATGATGCCATGCTGTACATGGCCTTCCTCAGCGAACAGATGTCGATCCAGCAGATCACTGACTACGTGCGCCGCAACATCCAGCCGGAGCTATCCACCCTGGACGGCGTGGGCGAGGCCAAGGTGCTGGGCAACCGCGAGTTCGCCATGCGGGTGTGGCTGGATCCGGCGCGTATGGCCGCCTTCGGCGTGACCGCCACGGACGTGACCGACGCGATTCGCGAGCAGAATGTGATTTCCGCCGCCGGCACCACCCGGGGCGCCCTGGTGCGCGCCAGCGTGGACGCCGAGACCGACATGCAGCGCCCAGAGGATTTCGAGGGCATTGTCATCCGCCAGGACGAGGAGCGCCGGGTGCGACTCTCCGACGTCGCCGAGTTGGACCTCGCCAGCGAAACCTATGATTCCGCCACCTTCTCCAGCGGCCGCGATACCGTGTTCCTCTCCATCACCCCGGCACCCGGCGCCAACCCGCTGGAAGTAGCCCAGCGCGTGAAGGCCACCATGCCCGCCCTGTCCGAGGAAATGCCGGCTGACCTGGAAGTGTTCTACGACTCCGACGCCAGCATTTTCATCCAGGAAGCACTCAACGAAGTCCGCGCCACCATTGTTGAAGCAGCCATCATCGTGATCCTGGTGATCCTGCTGTTCCTCGGTTCCCTGCGGGTGGTGCTGATTCCGCTGGTGGCCATCCCGCTGTCGCTGGTGGGCGTGCTGTTCCTGGTGTGGGTAATGGGCTTCTCCATCAACCTGCTGACCCTGCTGGCGCTGGTGATCGCCATCGGCCTGGTGGTGGACGACGCCATCGTGGTGGTGGAAAACGTGCACCGCCACATCGAGGAAGGCATGCAGCCTTTCGACGCCGCCATCCAGGGCGCCCGTGAAGTGGCCCTGCCGGTCATTGCCATGACCCTGACCCTGGCCGCGGTGTATGCGCCCATCGGCTTCCTGGGCGGCCTGACCGGAGTGCTGTTCAGCGAGTTTGCCCTGACCCTGGCAGGCGCCGTGGTGGTGTCCGGCATCGTCGCGCTGACCCTAAGCCCGATGATGTGCGCCTTCTTCCTCAAGGACCACGACCACCAGGGCGCTGCCGCCGACTGGCTGGACAGGAAGTTTGAGGCCCTGCACGACGGCTACCAGGCCCTGCTGGAAAAGTGCCTCAACAACCGCGGCGCGGTATTGGTATTCGCGTTTACGATTCTCTTCAGCCTGCCGGTACTGTTTGCCATTGCCCAGAAGGAACTGGCCCCGGAGGAGGATTACGGTAGCCTCTTCATCGTCGCCACCCCGCCCGACTACGCCAGCGTCGACTATGTGAACTACTTCCTCGACGAGATGGTGGCCGTGTGGAAGCAGGTACCGGAAGCGAGCCACTCCTGGCAGGTGAACAGCCCGGGCCAGGTGTTCGGCGGCGTGGAACTGCTGCCCTGGAGCGAACGGGAACGCAGCCAGCAGGAAGTTCAGGCAGACCTGCAGGCAGGTTTCAGCACCATCAGCGGGCTGGAGATTTTCACCTTCGGCTGGCCCTCCCTGCCGGGCACCGACGCCGGCCTGCCGGTGAACTTTGTGATCGCCAGCACCGCCGACTACGCCTCACTGGACGCTGTCTCAGACCAGGTGCTGCAGAAGGCCCGGGAATCCGGCCTGTTTGCCTTTGTGAACAAGACCCTGCGTTACTCGCGACCGGAAGTGCGCGTGAAAATCGACCGCGACCTGGCCGCCCGACTCGGCATCACCATGCAGGACATTGGCGACACCCTGCAGATCATGCTGGGCGAGGCCGAGGCCAACCGCTTCAGCATCGAGGGCCGCAGCTACAAGGTGATTCCCCAGGCGGACAGGGGCTTCCGCCTCACCAAGGAGTGGCTGGAGCGTTACTACCTGCGCACCGAGAACGGCGCCCTGGTGCCCATGTCGACCGTGATCGAGCTGGACCAGCGCGTGGAGCCCAACAGCCTGACCCAGTACCAGCAGCTCAACAGCGTGACTGTACAGGGCTTCATGATGCCACCCAACTCGCTGGGCACCGGCCTCGAGTTCCTGCAGGACACGCTGAACGAGGTGGCCCCGGTGGGCTACCGGGCGGGCCACGAGGGTGAGTCGCGTCGCTTCATCCAGGAGAGCGAGAGCTTTGGCGTGTTGTTCGCCGTGTCGCTGATCTTCATCTACCTGGTGCTGGCCGCCCAGTTCAACAGTTTCCGCGACCCCTTCGTGGTGCTGGTGGCGGTGCCGCTGTCGATCTTCGGCGCGGTGGTGCCGCTTACCCTTGGCATCAGCACACTGAATATCTACACCCAGGTGGGCCTGCTGACCCTGATCGGCCTGATCAGCAAGCACGGCATCCTGATCGTGGATTTTGCCAACCACATGGTGGAGCAAGGCATGAGCCGCAAACAGGCCGCCCTGGAAGCCGCCGCCCTGCGCCTGCGCCCGATCCTGATGACCACCTTCGCCACCGTGCTCGGTGTGCTGCCGCTGGTGATGGCCAGCGGCGCCAACTCGGTGAGCCGCTTTGCCATTGGCCTGGTCATCACCACGGGCATGCTGGTGGGCACCCTGTTCACGCTGTTCGTGCTGCCGACTTTCTACCTGCCCTTCCTGAAGGAAAAGCCGAAAGCCGCCGCTGCACCTGCGCAAGCGGAAGCGGCCGAGGCCGGCCTGGCGAGCCCTTCATGATCATCGTTCACGGCGCCATCGAGATTGACCCGCAGCACTGGGAACAGGCCATGGAGCTGTCGCTGGAGCACGTGGAGCGCTCGCGCCAGGAGCCGGGCTGCATCAGCCACACCGTGCACATCGATGCCGAGGATCCCAACCGGCTGGTATTCTTCGAGGAATGGGAGAACATGGACGCCCTGCAGGCCCATTTCCAGGTGCCCGAGTCCGGGCAGTTCGTGGAAGCACTGAAGTCACTGAGTGTTTCCGACCCGGAAATGCGAATTTTCGAGAGCCAGCTCGCCCACTGATTTTGCGGGCACGGAAGATCAGGGGGCCAGTACTCTCATTGCCGGCATGAACCTCGCAGCCATGGGCATTGCTCGAATAAGCCGTCGTCTTGTACAGGGCGTGACCACCAGGCGAAGCTCCCGCGCCGTCGGCCTCCCCCCGTTGGCACGCACGTGGGCAGCCGCAGCTATCGCATTCCTAACTGCCACATGGGCCTCCGTTGGCGTAGCCGGCCCCGGCAGTCTTCAGGCTGATATCGAAACCATACTCGCCGAGGAAGGCCTCGCCGGAATTGCCTGGGCGCTGGTGAAGCCCTCCGGGGAAGTGCAACTGGGTGCGGCAGGTTTGCGGGACAAGCCCGGCAACGCCCAGTTCTCTGCCGATACGCGCGTTCACGTGGGGTCGCTGACCAAAGCCGTGCTGGCGACCGGCCTGCTCAGGCTGGTGACTGAAGGCCGGATAGATCTCGATGCTCCAGTACTGGGCTACCTGCCAACGCTGTTCGAGGGTGAAGCCCCTTCGGGGTTTTCAACCATTACGGTAAGACATCTGCTCGATCACACGTCGAGCCTCAACGACGCAGATTTATGGCAGATGTTCAGTGAACGCGCCTCGGCCGACGCAGCGCTGGTGGCAGCGTTTCCCCACCCCAATGAGCAGCTGCAGGTTCGCGCGCTGCCCGGCTCGCGGTTTTCCTATTCCAATATTGGCTACACCCTGCTCGGCATGATTCTCGAATCGGTAACGGGGGAACGTTACGAGACCTACCTGGACCGGGAACTGCTCGCACCGCTGGCCATGCACGACAGCACGTTTCTCTTCACGACCCAGGCCGCTAAGACGCCGGACCCCGCCCTGGCCTGGGGGCATGTCGATGACGGCTCACGCTACGCGGCGATGCCAATGTTTCTTCGGCCCGCCGGCCAGTTCACCACCACGGCCGGCGATCTCGGCCGCTTCGCGCTATTCCTTATGGGGAATGGGCGCATCGATAATGAGGTGTTCATCCGTCCGGACCTGATGGCAGCCCGCGGTAAACCGCGCACCACCCTGGCAGCAGGTGGAGGCCTGGCCGCGGGCTACACGCTTGGGCTGGGTCGCAGGGATCGGCACGGGGTTGTGGGGTATTGCCACGGCGGCAACATCGTTGGCTTTGTCGCCATGCTCTGCGTGTTTCCCGAGCAACACCTCGCCTTCGCCTACAGTGTAAACACCGACAGCGAGACCGCGAACTATGGACGCCTCGATGCGCGCTTCATCGATGCGCTGGGTGTCGCCAACGCGGTAACGCCCGCCACCAGGGATGCGGCCCCGGATGCGCGGGACTGGGTGGGCCGCTACGTCCTCAGCCCCAACCGCTTCCAGATGTTCGACTACCTGGATCGTCTGTTTGGCAGCGTCCGCGTGGATGGTGATGCCAACGGCCTGGAAATGACCTCGCTGCAAGGCTCGCCGAGACAGCTTCGCCCAACAGGCGGCTATCTCTATACGGCAAATGACAGGACGACAACCTCACACGTATTACTGAGAGGCGCAGCCGGTGAGCACCTGATCAGCGACGGCTTTCAGACCTTCCGCAAGGTATCCCCCGCCTATTTGCTGGCGCACTGGGCCAGCCTGTTGCTGGGGCTCGGTGGCCTGCTGTGGATACTGCTGGCCGGAACGGCGCAATTGCTGACACAGCGAAGCGCGATGCTGCGGAGTGCAGCGGCGCCCGCATACCTTTCCCTCCTGCTGTTGCCGGTGCCCGTTCCGCTGTTTTTTTCGCAGTCATTCATGGCGCTGGGAGATATGACGCTTGCCAGCGTAACGCTGGCAGCGGCAACGGCGCTGATACCTCTGGGTATGCTGCTAAGCCTGGCTGTCCTCAAGCGTCAGCCGGTTCGCTCCAGCGTCGACCTGCTGTGGGGGGCAGCGGCTATCTGCGTATTGCAGTGGTGTGTTGTGCTGGCCGTGAACGGCATGTTGCCCTTCAGGTTGTGGTCTTGAAGACACGATAGTCTGCGCCGGCAGGAATCTTGCGATCAGGTATTCCGCGCAAGCGAGATTGAGCGCCCAGGCCAGTATCATCACCCCATCGCGGACCGGGCCGAGGAGTTCACTGCCAGACAGCAGCATCCAGCCAAGCCCCAGAAACGACTGTGTCGAGGCGCCCAGCCCAATCGCATAGGCCCGCAGCATGGCAGCGGCATGTTGGCCAAACTCACCCGCCCTGGCGGCCAGCACCGCCCAGGCCAGCAGCCCGATCATCAGGTAGCCGAGCAGCAACCTGACGACATACAGAGCGCTCCCCTGCAGCTCGGCCGGAAAGCTGAAGTACAGGGTCATCCACAGCCCGGTGCCTGCCGATACGCAACCCGCCAACACCACAACATAGCCGAAGGACCGATGCCAGGCGGGACGCCGACGGGTAAGCCCTGGAAGAATCTGTAGGGCACCACCAAGGCAGAAAATCGCGCTGGCCAACGCGTGCGCGATGATGGGAAGCGGTGCTGCCAGCGCTCGCGGGTTTTCGGGTACCAGAGCGGCGCCGCCCAGTAGTTCCATGCTTCTGAGCAGGCCGCCCACCACTGGAATCAACGAATAGGCCACCAGGGACACCAGGAGCAATACTGCTCGCCGCTTCAACACAGTTTGTTGCTGCAATGGTGTTTGCAGCTTGTGCAAGTTCCGGTTTTCTCCCGTCATTGCAGTGCACCCAACTTACGGCTCGCCAGATACCCGTATTGCGAATCAGCGTGCTGTTCCGCCAGGTAGCTGTACAGAGAGTGTGCGGTCTCATGCTCTCCGAGTTGTTCGTAGGTCCTGGCCTTCAGGTAGGCCAGCTCGGCCTGAATGCCGGGGCCTGGCTCGGTGATGGTTTCCGAGCGTGCGATCTGCTCCAGTGCCCGCTGGTAGTTTCCGCGATCGTAGGATTTGTAGGCATCCGTGAGCGAGGTGCTCTGTATAAGCCCGGCACAGCCCACCAGCTGCAGGCACAGGACCAGGGGGGCGATTCGCTGAAGATTCATCCAGTGGACTCCGTTGTTGGCTAAGCATCTGTACACGGCGCGCATACTATCAATGCATATTTGGAGGTAATATTGGCTATATCTCATACCTGATATGCATTTACGTATGGATTGGCGTTCATTGAAATTCGACTGGAACCGCGCACGGGCGTTTCTCGTGACTGCGGAAGAGGGTTCACTCGCCGCCGCAGCTCGCGCACTCGACATGTCGCAACCCACACTGGGCCGGCAGGTGGCTGCCCTGGAGCAACAGTTAGGGGTAAAGCTGTTTCATCGCCGCGGCCGCGGCCTCGAACTCACGCCCAACGGAGCCATGCTGCTGGAGTTCGTGCGCGCCATGGGCGATGCCGCCAATCAGTTTTCCCTGTCGGCAATGGGTAAGTCGGAAGGGATTGCCGGGGAGATCTGCATCACCGCCTCCGAACTCATGGCGAATGTCATTCTGCCGCCCGTCATCCAAAAACTGCGCGCTGCCGAGCCAGGGATCGATATCGAGGTGATCTCGAGCAACGAGGAAAAGAACCTGAACCGCCGCGAGGCAGATATCGCGATCCGCAGCTTTCGACCCTCGCAACCAGACCTGATCGTTAAAAAGCTGTGCGATGCGCGCGGCCACCTCTATGCGGCAGCCAGCTACCTGGAGCGGATGAGCAAGCCAGTCTCAATCAGCGAACTGAATGAGGCGCACTACCTGGACGTCGAAAAATCGGGGATGTTAAGGGCGATGATGAATGCCTATGGTTGCAGCCTCAGCGATCACAACTTCCCTATCGTTACCAAGAGCCACACCCTGCAATGGGAGCTGGTAAAGCGCGGCGCCGGTATTTCCGGCACCCTGGAGGTAATAGGTGACCCCGAGCCGCTGGTGGAGCGGGTAGAGCTGCCCGGCTTTGCTCCCATTACCGCTGAGCTATGGATTGTTACCCACGAGGAGCTGAGAACCAGCCGGCGGGTCAGGACGGTGTTTGATTTCCTGGCCGCAGAGTTCGCCGACAACCGGCGCACGCTGGGCCAGGCGTAAGCCCAGCAGCGCGCTGGATTATTGCGTTGCAGTTATTCATCTGCCGCTGCAGGTACTGCCGCTCAGATCACCCTACTCACGATCTGAGGAGTCTGTAACGCCCTCACGGCTAGCGCCGGGAAAACACACCCCGGCGGTGCTGTCAGCCGAAGATAAACGCGTTCAGCTTGTTGCCGTCCAGGTCGCGGAAGTAGCCGGCATAGAAACCCTCGATACGCTGACCGGGAGCGCCTTCATCAGTCGCACCCAGCTCAATGGCCTTGGCGTAGAAGGCGTCCACCGCCTCCTTGGAATCCATGTTCATCGCCGCCATCACCCCATTGCCCACCGTGGCCGGATTACCGTCAAAGGGCGGCGTAATCGCGAAGGCAGGCTCTTCCAGCGAGGAGCCCCAGGCGATGAAGCCGTTCTCATCCTGGAATATCCGCGTGTGACCGATACTGCCCATGAGTTCGTCGTAGAAGGCTGCCGCCTTATCCAGGTCATTGGTGCCCAGGGTGACGTAACCGAGTCGTGCCATGATGTCGCCTCCAATCTGCGTGGTTTCGAAAGCATAGACCCAAAATATGGGACATGTGTTACACACGCTAACGCATGCGTCGGATATAATCTGCACGTCGCTTCTGCATTGCTGCACAGTCTGTAAGCGTTGCGACACCGACCGACCCCCAGCAAATGATTGGTGTGATTAGCGCCCCACTATGTCACGGCTGACACTGTTCGGCAGGCACGCCGAAAAACCAACTGACAGCACGCCGCCTGCTCCACAGGCGAGCAGCGATGCGCTCACCGAGCTACACACTCGGGAGCATATGCTGAAGCTGTTACCGACGCTGCTGTCGCGCCCTGTCGAGGACGGCGTGCGGGCACTGCTGTACCTGCGGCCCGACCGCTTCGGTGAGATTGATGAGCGCCTGGGACCATCCGGAAGTGATGCGCTGCTGAAGCAACTCGCGACCCACCTGAAAGGGAAGCTGTCTTCGAAGAGCCTGCTGTCGCGCTTCAGCGGCACCGGGTTCCTGGCCCTGGTGTCGCGCCCCGAAAGCTCAGATATTCGCAGCCTGGCGGAGGACATTCGCGAATCCATCAGCGGCGAACTGTTTGAGATCGGCCCCCATTCCGCATCGATGACCGTGAGCGTAGGCGTGGTGGTGTTGCCCCTGCTGCCCAAGGATGTCGAGCAATCTATCACCATGGCGCAGGCGGCCAACCGGATAGCGCGCCAGGGCGGCGGTGACTCGGTACATTTCGAGGAGCCCGACGACGATCAGTACAGGCAGGACGCCGAAACAGCACGCTGGGCAAAACGCACGGCAGCAGCCCTGGAGAAAGACAGCTTTCGCTTGCTGTACCAACCCATCGCCAAACTGGACGGCAGCAACTCCTTCAGCTTCGACGTGCTGATCCGCATGATCGATGAAGACGGCGAGGAGCTTACTCCCGGCCAGTTCATGCCCGCCGCTGAACAGGTAGGCCTGATGCCCAACATCGACCGCTGGGTGATCAAGAACGCCTTCAAGGTCGCCGCGGCACGGCACGCCAAGGGCAAGAAAACCCGCATCTTCGTGCGCCTCGCAGAGGACACCCTGCGCGATAATCGTTTCACCGGCTGGCTGGGCCTGGAAGCCCTCAAACACAGGCTGGACCTGGACAGCGTGGTACTGCAGATCACCGAAGACGTGGTGGAGCGCTGCCTGCCAATGGTTCGCGAGTTGAGCGGCATCTGCAAAGACATCCACCTCAAGCTGTCCATGGCCACCTCAGGTGAGCAGACCCGCTACCTGAACCTGGTGCGGGAACTGAAACTGGACTTCCTGGTGCTCGACGGCAGCGAGGGTGGCAATCTCGACTCACCGCAGCTCGAGCAGATGATTGTCGCCGTCAAGGAAAACGACACCCGCGTCATCGCCTCCCGCGTGGAAGGCGCCGCCGCCATGTCTCGGCTGTACCAGCTCGGCGTCGACTACGTCACCGGCTTCTACGTCCACCAGCCCGAACACACCATGGCCGACGACGTGCACCTGTCTGGCGTGCCCGAGTAAGCCAATCCCCCGCCCCTCTCGCTGGCACTAGAGAGGACACAAAATGAGTGCCATATACACAGGTGGAACCCCACCCGTTGGCGCGTTATTGTCTGTTATGTGAGCGCATCAAATCCCAAGGGATTGAAAGTGCTGAAGGGTTCGCATTCGCTTCAACACATACAGAGACGCACGCAGGTGTTTTGCGCGTGCCACTTATCTAGCTGCGATGTGTCTCGCCCATGACTATGTCACTTGAGGTCAAGATCGATGGGAAGGTGGTGGGGCTATTTGTTCCACCCGAAGACGGTATTTTCGGCGCCATGCTTGGTAATGTCCCGAGAACTTACATGCGCTGCCAAGTCGCGTCAGGGACTGAAGAAGAGTCTTGGTACTGGCAGCTTCCTGATATAGCTGAGAGTCAGGAAATCAGCTTCAGGCTTGTAGAGGCAGATTCAGGTAGGCCCCCGGGAAAGGTTTTCGCGAGAGATTCCGATGAGGTGGCAGCTCGGAAATCCCGAGCGAGAGAGGCTTATGAGCGGGCACGCAATGAATCCAACGACACACAACATGGCCAGGCAGTGCGCTCCCTTCGGTCGCCGGATGCACAAACCGCTCCGCGGTATGTGCGCCATCTGCTGGCGGCGTTAGGCGCTCGATGAAAGCCGTGTGGTTGCATTGAATGACATGTCAGCACGTGCACATGATCCAATGCTAGCTCGAGCAGCGCCTCGCCAGTGGATCAGATTGATCGTGGTATATCTCTTGATTCCGCTGGTTTTACTCGTATGTGGTGGGGACATCGGCTGGTGGCAGGCTTGGCTCTATTCCCTGTTGCTCTTTGCCGCCGGTTTAGGGGGGCGCATCTGGGCGGAACGACAAAATCCTGGATTGACGGCCGAAAGGCAAAACATCGAGAACTTCCAAAAAGCAAAGACCTGGGACAAGGTGCTTGCTCCACTGATGGCAGTGAGTGTCGGCTTTCCTATGGTCATCGTAGCGGGGCTGGACCACCGCTATAACTGGTCCCCTGAATTCCCGCTATGGCTCATTGTGCCTGGCTTCATTTTAATCTCGCTCGGATACGCTTTCGCTGCATGGGCACTGGCAGAAAATCGCTATTTTTTCAGCGTGGTTAGCATTCAGACGGATCGGGGACACGTCGTATGTGACAGTGGCCCGTACAGGTTTGTACGGCATCCGGGTTATGCCGGAAATATCCCTCCGCTTTTCGGCATTGTGCTTGCTCTTGAATCGGTGTGGACACTGATTCCAACAGCGGCGGCATTGGTCATATCTGTGATTAGAACGGCACTTGAAGACCAGACTTTGCTGGATGAGTTGCCGGGCTATCGAGGCTACGCACGACAGGTGCGCTATCGATTGATTCCAGGTATATACTGAATAATCTGAATGGCGGGCACCTCAGATCAAAGATTGAAATCCAACCGAGAGAGTAGTGCGCCACCTGACGAGGCGCTGCAGTCGGACGCCGCAAAGCCGTACAAGAGACACGATTGCAAGACCCGGAATCCGCCGTATGACCAAAGCGCCATCGTTTCGAACCGCGGATGTGTTTAGTGCGCTTGCGCTCGCATTATTATGAAGCTGCTGGGAATAGCCTCAGATATTGGTCAGCCTAGGCCAGAGCATTAACATGAAGATCTCATACCATCCCATTAAAAGGGCAGCGCTGCCGCTCTGGTGGGACATCCAACCTTCCGTTGCACTCCAGATCGGGCGGCCCAGCTTGAAGCGTTAATGGGCCTATGTACATCAGATTTCAGGGCCAACGCCGCAATGAAACCTCCTCTAGCAAGCTTGGAGTGTTTCAGCTCGCTTTTGAGCTGCGTGACGAGGGAGATGTTCCGAAATATCTTGAGGCGGAATTGCTTAAGAACATCCAGTGGCTGAGAGAGCATTTGAAGTCTCCGGACGTGCTTGATGACGCAGCGCACCACCGAGCCATTTCCTGGTTCAAACCAAGCGCCAAAGAACCAATAAGGCGCGTGCGGGCTATCGCCGCAATCCTAAACGAGCACGGATATAGCATCGAGCAAGTTCAGACTCGGGACCCTGGAGTAGTAATTTATGAGGATGGCCATCAGATCATCGCAAAGCCGAATAAGGGCGGCCCTTAACAAGGCAATGCTTTCGCTTCGCTTGGACACCAAACCTTCCGCTGCGCTCCAGGCTGGGAGCCCCAGCTTGCGGCGTTACGTGGCATTCTGAACTATGGACGAGAAACCGATCTTTCGAGGAAGTTGTCTTTGCCAAAGCGTGAAGTACGAAATACGAGGAAGCTTGACTGCTGTAGGCCATTGCCACTGCTCAAAATGTCGCAAAGTTTCTGGAACAGGCTCAAACGCTGTGGCGTACGCCTCTCCAGAGCATCTGTACTGGAAAGATGGTGAGGAATTGATAAGGAAGTTTGAGCTTCCTGATGGCTGGTCCTCTACGTTCTGCTCGAATTGTGGCTCTCCGTTGCCCCAGAGCGATCCCGGCCAACAAATATGCTATGTGCCAGCCGGGACACTTGATGACGATCATGGACCTGATGTCATGGGGCACATCTTTGTGGGGTCAAAAGCATCTTGGGATGTGATATGCGATGGGGCTCCGCAGTTCGAAGAGAATGTAGAGCGCTAGGCGATGTTGCCACGCAATAAATTCACGCAAGCGGACGACTTCGCGGCCGCTTCATTTGGCGTTATACGTCACACAGAAAATTCGAGTTAGGAGAGGAATATGTCAGATTGTATCACGGCGTTTTTTGACGCTTGGAAAATTGAGGACGCAGAGCTGCGGCTATCCAAAATAAGCAGCTCTGTTGTAGAAACTATTCGCTACAGCGATCCTCGCACGCCCCAAACTGTAGATGGTATTGCAGCACTGAATGGCTATGTAGGTATGTTTAGCGCGAATGCCCCGGGTTGGTCTGCAAAAGTCATTAAAAGTGACACGATCGCCGACGTCACCCGCGTCACTGTTGCGTTCAGCGGAATGGGCGCCGATGGTTCCGAACAGGTTCAACTCGGTCAGTATTTTGTAGAAAAAGACGGAGACCTGGTTTCCCGTATGGTGGGGTTCGTTGGTACTGGTGAGCAAAGTTAAATCCATGCACCGATACACGGATAACAAGGCCAGGCAAGCTGCTACGCTGGGCGTCAAACCAGCGGTTAGTTTGCGGCGTCCGGCGGCTTGAGCACAGGACTGTGCATGAAGCTATCACAAGTTCAGAAGCTAGCGCTGGCGCTTCCTGAGGCCACGGAAGAGCCACACCATCATCGAACGTCATTTCGCGTGCGTGGCAAGATTTTCGCCACCGCGGATCCCGCGGAGGAGTTCCTCAACGTCATGGTTGGGGAAACCGAGCGAGGACCCGTGTTAGAGATATACTCGAATTGTGTCGAGCCGCTATATTGGGGCAAAAAGGTTGTGGGAGTTCGGGTGAATCTCCTGGAAGCGACACCGGATATCGTCGCCGAACTGCTGAAGCTGGCATGGAGCGAGAAGGCTCCAGGTGCTTTAGTCTCGAAGTTATGACCAGATGCCAAGCAGATCGGTCTGGGTCACCGCGTAAAGTGTACAGCCAGTATGCTCACCTGGGTCGCCAGCCGCGTACGCGGCGCGATGTCGGCAAGCTACAGCATTCAGTGAGCAAGGAGAACCTTTTGATATTCAGAATACTCTGTCTCTCCCTGTTCCTGTTGGTTGGATCAACTGCAAAGGCCGATTCGTTTCAACTACCGGCAATACAGGTCGTGCCCATCAAGGATAGTGGGACGGGGCGCGACTACGAACTCTACGTAAAGTTGCCTGACAGTTACGACCCCAGTACTGACAAATCGCATCCGGTTATCTACATCGCGGACGCACGTTGGCACATTGAAATCATCTCGGGTTCGATGGAGCACCTGGTTGAAGATGCTGTATTGGTAGGTATCTCCTGGGAGAAAGGTATACCTATACAGCAAAGCCGCATGCGTGATTACACGCCCGACAAGTACACCGGCGAAAACTATAATCACCCTACCGGCCAGGCCCTGGAGCACCTTGCTTTCATCCGCGATAACGTCTTCAAATATGTGGAATCCGAATACAAAATCGATCCAACTCAACGCACCTACTTTGGCTATTCAGTAAGCGGCACCTTTGGCAGCTATATACTATTGACCCAACCCAACACCTTTCGAAACTACATCATCGGTAGCCCAGCGCCTTTGTTCAGTGGCGAGTCCGCCCATGAATACCAACCAATCTCGCAGGTGATACCCGAAACACTGGATGCCAATGTCTTCCTGTCTGTAGGGTCCGATGAGGCGCCCAGATACATAGAGAATGCGTTTAGCCTGATGCGATTTCTGAAGTCCCGAAAAACCAGGGAATCCCAGTTGGAGTTCAAAGTCATTGAATCCGCTGACCATGGCTTCGCTTTCCCTATGTCGGCTATGCAAGGCCTGTACTGGCTGGCTGGAATCTCCAATTAGCTATGGAAGGAGATGTCGTTCATCTGGAACAGAATGAGTCCGTCAACTACGCGGCTGCGGCATCAGACAACCTGAACGCGCATCTTGCTCTCCAAGCTTTCAGCACCTGAGGCGTTAGAAACAGCCATGAGCGAGGATCCGGAAACGGTCACACTTTATCGCCCTACTGGACCGGAGGAACTAAAGCTTGTCGAAGACTCCGGCTTCAAGCGCTGGCCACCACGACTGCCCGGGCAACCGTTTTTCTATCCAGTGACTAACGAGCAATATGCCATCGAAATAGCGTCACAATGGAACGTTAGGGATAGCGGTGTTGGCTTTGTTACACGTTTCGAGGTAAAGCGCGAGTTCATGGATCGCTACGAGATACAGACTGTGGGGGCATCGCACCACTCCGAATGGTGGATACCAGACGCAGAGCTGGGGGAACTGAATGACAATATCGTTGGCAAGATCAAAATAATAGGTGAATATCGTGCTACCTAACCGACCTGGGCAGCAGAGACACAACTGGCCCAGAGCATTATCTACGGCAAGAAAAACAAGGAAGGTGACTGATGAATAAATGGATGAAGGGTTTTTGTACGGGGGTTGCGACACTTGTTCCCGTCATCGCAATGGCACAAGCATCTGCAAAGGACGTGTATCTGCAGGCCTATTCAGACCACATGATGAAAAACGTTCCGCTGATAGCCCAGGGCATGATCGCCGATGGTGTGGCCCCGGAGGAGGCAGAGGGAAATGCCAAGGCGTTCATGCAGCACGCAATCGATTGCCACGCGCAGACGATAGAGTTGTACCCGGATGAGCTCAAGCAGGCGATGTTCGAGGCTGTTCAAGGTGGCGGATCTTACCCCGACGCTGAAAGCGCTTTGAAGATTGCCGTGGGAGAAGCCCAATTCGGCGGCAAAGAAGAACTGATTCAGGGATTTGTCGAAGCCTCTGAGCAAATGATGGCATGCATTGAAGCCGCAGGGGTATGAGAGGTACACATATCAAATCAACGCTGCGTGGTTTTTGTGAACGAGCGTGCCCTTCCGGACGTGCCAGCTTATAACTTCATGATTTGGGACTTGAGGTGCAGCGCCAGGTAAAGAAGCTCTTCTACGCCGCACTAGCAATTCCATTGTTGTATGCCACCTGGATGGGGCTGCTCTTTGTAGCCGGTACGGCTGGCTATATCCCAGCACAAGCACTTATCGGTAGCCTGTTCTACCGGCGCTGGGGTGTTCCGACGGATTACTCCAGGTCAGTATATTGGTATCGACGCGCTTCCGAGCAAGGCGCCCCGGAGGGAGACCACCAGTTGGCGACTATGTACTTTAACGGTCTCGGTGTAGAGCAGGATTATGGGCAGGCACTGCTGCTTTTTCGCCGTGCTGCCGAATCCGGACTTGTGCATTCACAGGTTTCCCTGGGAAAAGCAATAGCTTCAATTGATGGAACTTCAGCAATTGCAAACGCAGAAGCCTACAAGTATTTGAAACTCGCGGCGAAAAATGGACATCCTGAAGCGCCGGAACTGCTAGCGCAGCTCCTGGAAAAGATGACAGAGCAGCAGATTCTGGATGGGGAAAAGCGACTTGAGGAATACAGTAGCCAGGGAGCGTTTGACAGCAGAGAATAGAAACACCGCGCTGTGGACCACTTACTGAAAGTTGGGCGACTTCAATTGACTACCTTGAGAGCCAGAAGAAATCGACTTGTTGCACCTTACATAGGCTTCGTGCTTCTGTTCTTCTCTTGTGGTGCCGCCGCCGGTACCGGCCAGGTGCAATCTGCCTGGATTTGGCTTCTTGCACTGCTCGTCGTCTGTGCTCTCCCAATTCTTCTATTAAACCTGTCGCTGCATACTGCGATCCAGAAAGTGGACCCAACAGCGGGCAGTTCCGGTTTGAAGCAAACCATTATCTCGTCTTTTCTGGTTACGCCTGTCGAAGCAGCACTAATATTGCCGGCAATAAACTTGACCATTGCGACCAGGATACTGCGGAGAGATAGCAATCTACCGGGTCAGCTTAGCAAGGGCAATCTGCAAGCTGAGCCAGCTTGCGGCAGTAACGATCCTGGACCGCCCTGACTCAGCGCCTGGCTGATTCCAATGCATTGGAGGACCACTTGAAGAGCTTGCATGTTCTAATGTTTATCGCGTTGTCGGCCGTAAGCCTCGCCGACGAAGACAGCCACTGGAAGAAGGCCGAACAGCTTGTGCGTCTCGGTGGAACCGGTGACGTGGCTGAGACCACGCTGCGTCAACTCGAGATAGAACTCGAGCAGACGGTAAATGACATGTACCAGACCTTCACCGACGAATACTTCATGTCACCCGATATCAATGAACAGCTCGACGTCTATGAAGCCGAGGCCAAAGAAGTTCTGCGACAAACCTTTAGTGCGGAGCGCTTCATCGAACTCTCGATTCCCGTGTACATGGCAAACTTCAGTGAAGCGGAGCTGGATGAGCTGATTGAATTCTACCAGTCTCCACTGGGGAAAAAGCTAAATGAGCGTTTGCCGACGATCATGTTGCAGTCTCAGGCCATCGGAGAGGAACTGGGGCTCGAGTACATTAAAGCCATGGAGCCGATCAACCAGAAACTCAATGAAGCGCTTGGTCTTGTTCAGTAGACACGGGACTAGCTGCCAATAGGCGCGCATGAAGAATTTCCAGGTGCTAATTGTTATCGCACTGCTTGTGATGGCTTTCGGCATGTCAATTGTCGAGTTCAATATGAACCTGGAGGGAGAAGAGCTATCGAGGGCAACGTGGGGGCTTTGGGGTTTTGTCTACGTTATCCTGGTAGGCACCTGGGTTCTCTATGATGGCAAGTCGGGCGATTTCGAGAAGCCCTTCGACTTTGGCTTGTTCCTGTACCTGTTTCTGCCGGTGCTGCTCATTTACTATCTGGTGAAAACCAGAGGCCATGAGGGCGTAATGACCTACGCGGGGTTCGTTGCGATCTATCTCCTCCCCGAATTTGCAGGTTTGGTCTCCTATGCCTACTTCTACTGGCCGACCCCGTGAGAAGCCGGTGCAACAAATATTCCGGGGGCACTTCCCGCAGTTGCAGCACATGCTCCTCACGCCTGTGCTGTGCTGAACGAAATAGGCTGTCCACGAAATCCAAACATAAATCCTGAGGTAATGATGTGGAAGGCGTCGAATTTACTAGAGATGAAAAAGAAGAAATCGCGGGCAGAGTGCAGCTGTACTTCCGGGAGGAGTTGGAACAGGAGATCGGCAGGTTTGACGCTGAGTTCCTGGTCGACTTTTTCGCGGAGGAGCTAGGTGTCTACTTCTACAACCGTGGGCTATATGATGCGCAGGCATTGATATCAAAGAATGCCGAGACACTCGTCGACGCACTCTACGAGCTTGAACAGCCAACAAATACTCGCAAATGATTCACATAGAAATGCTAGCGCGTGATCAAGCTGTTCACTTACCATCGAGCCCGTTCACTTAAGGGCCGACCGCAAAACGCAGCGTGGTACTCACTATGGAAGTAAAGAACATTCTCGCAGAGCTCGCCGCTGCGCCTGAAGGCACGTTCCTGGACGTTGCCGCATTCAACGGGCACCAGGTGGGCGCCTGCAACATCACAGGTGTATCACCTGTTTGGGAGATGCACCCGGATACCGACGAGCTTTTCTACATTATCGAAGGCACATTCGAGGTGACGGTGCTCACTGATACGGGCCCTGAGCATTTCGTGGCGGAGGCGGGATCAACGTTGGTTGTCCCCCAGGGGCTGTGGCACAAGCCTGCCGCCCCGACGGGCGCAAAGTTCTTGTATTTAACACCGGGCCAGACTCTCCACTCCGATGCGGAAGACCCGCGCGAGTCCTCTGAGTAGCCTGGAGTATCCGGCACCAGCATTCCCGCGCTCTTCGCTGTACGGTAAACATGTTAGGCAACAAACCCATGAAACGCGTTTTGATATTCGGCAATTCCGGGGCCGGCAAGTCCACGCTGGCAAAGGAACTGGCCGAGTCAGATGCCCTCGCCCACCTCGACCTCGACACGCTGGCGTGGCTCCCCTCGCCCACGCCCGAGCGAAGGCCACTTGTCGAAGCGAAAGCGGATATTGATCAATTCATAGCCGACCACGACAACTGGGTTATCGAGGGCTGCTACGCCGACCTGATAGCACTGGCAGCACCTGAGGCCACGGAAGCGTTCTTCATGGATCTCCCGATCGGGGCCTGCATCGCCAACGCTCAAGTTCGACCCTGGGAACCTCACAAGTACGAGTCCAGGGAAGCACAGGATGCGCAGCTTCCCATGCTGCTGGAGTGGATAGCAGAGTACGAGAACAGGGAAGGCCCATTCTCCCGTGCTGCGCACCAATCCCTGTTCGAGGGATTCACGCGCAGGAAGACCCTGATCACCAGCAATGCGCGCGCAACGTGACACGGATCGCGTGGCGCGCATAGCGTCGCGCGGATAGTGTGGCGCGCATAGCGTGAGCTATTATCTTGAGCCATCCGCTGTCAGGCGGGGCCGGCCCGGGCTTGGACACTACCCAATCACCTCCGCGGAATAATCGCTATGGAAACACTTGTTGACGCATACGGACTTTCAATCACTGCACTCGGCGCTGTAGCGGCACTGATGCTTGTCCAGGTGCTGGTGGCTGACCTGCTGGGAATTGCCAACAAGCACACGCCCGGCTCACTGGTAGAGGCAGATCATGGCAGGGCTTTCTTCCGTGCCACGCGCGCTGTCGGCAACACCAATGAGAGTGTCGCCATCTTCATCTGCGCCCTGCTGTTTTGTATGTTCTCCCAGGCATCTCCCAGCTACACCGCCTATGCCGCATGGGCCTATGCCATCAGCCGCGCACTCTATGCGGTCTGCTACTACGGCAATCTCCAAATCCTGCGCTCGACAGTTTTTGGTGTGTCATTGCTTGCACTCGTCGCATTGCTTGTGATCGGTGTATTGAGTTAGGGCAACGGTTCAAGTCACTGCGCTTTGAAGCATGCCAGATTCTGCATTAGCATGACCAAAGCGCTAATGCGGAGAAGCCCTTGCCGATTCTGCTGCTTGTACTGGCTACCCTTGTGGCAGGCGACCAGGCCTGCCGTGAACCCACAGTTGGCGGGGATTGGAACCCCCGTTACTACCTGCTCGCTGATACCGGAAGCGTTCCGCGCCTCGATGATCTCAGGCATATCGCAGACGTTTTTCCCGGCGCCAGCCAGGCCCAAACTGATGAGCAAGCAGCATCAGATTCCCCGCCAGCGTGGGAGGCTGATCCAGGACCCGCAGCCAGCACCTCGCCGGCCATGCCCCGGTCTGGACACGGCTGGACGGTACAGATCGCCGCTTTCGACAACCGCGTGGCCGCCGAGCAAGGTGTGCAGCGAATTGCCCGCGACAACGTGGTCATTGTGCCCATCCGCCGTAACGGAGAGGAATGGTTCGTACTGTTGCTCGGCACCTATCGTAGCCAGGAAGCCGCAGTAAGCGCGGGCAGTCAGTATGCTGAAGATTCGGGCAACCGTTACTGGGTACGTAATATCGACGACCTGCCTGAGCCCTACTCGCACTGAGCCTCTATTCCGTCGTTTCGCGAATTGGCTTGTCGTTGCAACAGATTCTCAACCGCTTAAATTCGAAGCTCGGATACAAGGTACCCTGCCATGATCATTGTTGTTGCCAAAATACGCTTTAATTCCCAACAGGAGCGGGACCTCGCGGTGGACCAGTCTGCGCCGATTCAACAGGCGACTCGCAACCAGGAGCCAGGCTGCCTGGACTACTGCTTTGCCGCAGACCCCTGCGAACCGACGGTTATCCAGGTCTACGAACTCTGGCAGGACAGCCCCTCACTGGCAGCGCACTTTGATCACCCGAACTACCAGGCCATGGTGGAACTGCTGTCGGGCGCCGGCTTTGTCGAGTCCATCAACCGCGCCTACCTGACCGAGCGCGACGAGCCGGTCTACGGGGAGAATGGCGAAAAGAAAACGGCCTTCTTCGAGTGAGCTTTCCTATTCCAGCCAGACGAGGCACAGACATGTCGAAGTACTTTTGGGCCCTGCTACTGCTCATCCATACCACTACCGGCGCGCAGGGCCAGGCCCTGCCGCCCACCAATACGGATCCCGACTGGCTGTTGCCGCGCAACGTGGTCAACGAGGCCCTGGTGCGCTCGGCCGTAAACGGCAACGCCTACTCCCTGACTGAGCTGGGCTGGATGCTGGACGTCGGCTTTACGGTACCGCAGGACCTCGCCAAAGCCAGGGAGTACTACCAGGAAGCCAGCGACAAGGGCGTGGCCCGTGCCACCGGTAAGCTGGGCCTGATGTACCTGCAGGGGCGCGGCGTCGAGCAGGATGTCGATAAAGGCATCGACCTCATCAGCAAGGCGGCCAGCGCCGGTGACCTCGAGGCACAGAACAACATGGGAGCCATGTACGAACAGGGCTTCGGCCAGGCGCCGGACTACGTCACCGCCATGCAGTGGTATGAAGCCGCGGCGTCGCAAGGTGACCCCACAGCGCAGTACAACCTGGCCGCGCTTTACGCCAAGGGATTAGGTACGGAAAAAAACCTCGATCTCGCCATTCACTGGTATCAACGAGCAGCCAAGGGCGGCGATATTGATGCCCACAACAACCTCGCCGTGCTCTACCTGAATGGACCCGAGGAATTCCGCGACCCGCCTGCCGCGGTGTACTGGTTTGCCACTGCGGCGGCCCTAGGCAACCCTGTGGCCATGCTCAACCTGGGCCGCATGTACATCCGGGGCGAAGGCAGCCTGCCGGTCGACGTGGAACGGGGTGCCCAACTCATCCGCGCCGCGGCCATGATGGGTAACCAGGAGGCCGTCGACATTCTCCAGCGTATCGAAGCACTCGAAGCCACGCCCAGCACCTGACCGCGCAACTTCACAGGGCCGTTGCCGCTCAGGCTGGCGCGCGCACGGCCTTTCGCCGCCAGGCGATAAAGCGCAGGAGCAACAGGGCGATACAGATGGCCGCGAATGGGTAATGCTGTGGCCTGCCGTTTTCTATCGCATTGCCGAGGTAGCTGACGGTGAAGGCCACCCAGATCAGGTACCCGCCAACAGCATGAAGCCGTTTCCAGTTTTTCCCCAGCGCGCGCATGGAGGCGTCATTGGACGTGAAGGCCATGGCATAAATCACCACGTAGATCAGCGGCGCCGGGAACACTTCAAAGTTCGTCCAGTCTCCCCAGACAACCTGGAACAGTACAATGATGCCCAGCAGGTGATAGCTATGGGAAATCGCAAAGGCGATCCCCAACTGGCGCCGGGCACGCATCACCGGCCGCCAGCGGCCGTCCGGCAGCAGACTGTTCAGCGATGAAGCCGTCCAGGCCAGTGCAAACAGCATCAGGGAAGTACCCGCAGTCAGGCGGATAAAGGCGCCGGTGCCCCCTTCTGTCAGCCCGTTGCGCCAACAGGCGACGGCCGCAAGTGCAAGCAGCAGCGTTGTGACAGGAACGACCAGGGTTTTCAGGGAAAAGTTCATGTGCGGAGTCTACACGCGGCGCCCGCTGCCAGTACGGCAAATGCTGTGAAATTTTTTGGCAAGCCAATGCGCAACCTGGCGACGCCGGGGAGTACCTTAACGGCGCGGGGCCCGAGTTCGCTACACTGTTGCTGGCACCGCAGAATTTAAAAGCACCAGCTAAGGAACAGGGATGGAAATCGATATCGCCAGGGCGTTGCACGACAACGACGCCATGTTGATGTTCACCGTGCTGGCGTTCGGCCTGATGCTGGGCAAGTTGAGCATCCGCGGCCTGGCCCTCGGCCCCACGGCCGGTGTGCTGCTGGTGGCTATCCTGTTTGGCCACTGGGGCTTCGCTATCGAGTTCAACACCGAGAGCATCGGCTTCATGCTGTTTATCTTCTGCGTGGGCATTGAAGCGGGCCCCAACTTTTTCTCGAGTTTTGCCCAGGACGGTCTGCGCTATATCTCTCTGGCGGTGGTGGTGGCCGTTGCGGGCATTGCGGTGGCGCTGGGGGCGGCCGAATACCTGGAACTGGATCGCGGCCTGGCCGCGGGACTTCTGGCCGGTTCGCTGACCTCCTCTCCCACCCTGGCGGGCGCCCAGGGCGCGGTAGTGCGAATGGCGGGCGAACTGGGGCCGGAAACACGGGACGCCATCATTACCCAGATCAGCGTCGGCTATGCGATCACCTACGTCGTGGGCCTGCTGGCCCTGCTGGCAATGGTCCAGGTGCTGCCGAGATTGTTGCGCATCGACCTGGCCAGCTCGGCGCGTGAAGTCGCGATAGAGCGCGGAATGCTGGACGGCCGCCGCCGCACGATTCGCACGCCCATCATCCGCGCCTATCGCATCACACCGGAAGCGGCGGCGGAAATCGACGGGCGCCGGCTGCGGGAGATTGGCGTCTGGGAACGATTCGGCCTGTCGGTGGACCGGGTAAAGCGCAACGGCGAGCTGTTCATACCCGAATCCGAAACCGTTATCGAGGAAGGTGACGAGGTCGCGCTGGTCGGCTATCCCAGCAGCCATGCACGTTCCAACGTGGAGTTGTCGGAAGAGAGTTTCGACGCTGACCTGCTGGAGTTCGAGATTGTTTCGCGCCCCATCGTGATCGCCCGTTCCGCCGGTATTGGCAAGCGCCTGGAAGAGTTGGAATTGCAGTCGAAGCACGGCTGCTTTGTGGAAAGCCTCGAGCGCACCCAGATCCCCCTGCCCGTGCGGCCCGACCAGCGCCTCAACCGCGGCGACATCCTGACCGTGAGCGGGGAACAGAGCCGGGTGGAAAACCTGGTGGAAGAACTCGGCTTCGTGGAGAAGGCCGGCGACACCACGGATCTTATGTCGTTCTCACTGTTCTTTACGGTGGGCCTGCTGCTGGCCCAGCTATCGGTATTGATTGGAGAGATTTCCATCACCCTGGGCTCGGCCGGCGGCCTGCTGGCCAGCGGCATCCTGATGGGCCACTTTCGCTCCCGCAACCCGCTACTGGGCAACATTCCCCAGGGCGCGATAAACGTGCTCAAAGACCTGGGGCTCAACCTGTTCATGGCCGGAGTTGGCCTGAATGCGGGCGCCTCGGTGGTGGCCACCCTGGCCGACAGCGGGCCAATGCTGGTGTTGCTGGGCCTGGTGATCGCCGTGGTGCCGCTGGTGATCGGCTACCTTGTAGGCACCCTGGTGATGGGCATGAACCCCGCCCTGCTGCTGGGGGCGCTGGCCGGGGCAATGACCAGCACGCCGGCACTGAGTACCCTGGTGGAGGCTGCGCGAAGCAACATCCCCGCCCTCGGCTACGCCGGCACCTACACTTTCGCCAACGTGTTCCTCACCCTCGGCGGCGCACTGATCATTACACTTTAGGGCCCTCACGCGAGGCGCCGCGGTAGGCCTCCTGCAGGTGACGCTTGTAGAGCTTGCCGTTTTCCATGCGCGGCAGCTCCTTCATGAAGTCGATGGAGCGCGGCACCTTGATGTGTGACAGGTGCTCGCGACACCACTCGATCAGTTCATGGGCGAGGCTGTCGTCCGCCTCTTCGAAGTCCACCGGCTGCACCACGGCCTTCACTTCCTCTCCGAACTCATCGTTGGGGATACCGAACACGGCCACGTCAGCCACCTTGGCATGGGTGATCAGCAGATTCTCAATCTCCTGGGGATAGATATTCACCCCGCCGGAGATGATCATGAAGTTCTTGCGGTCGGTGAGGAACAGGAAGCCGTCTTCATCCACATAGCCCACGTCACCGAGGGTGGACCAGCCCTGGCGGTTGTAGGACTTTTTGGTTTTCTCCGGCTCGTTGTGATACTCGAAGCGCGGGCCGTTGGCAAAGTACACTGTGCCCACCTCACCCTGCGCCACTTCCTCGCCCTCATCATCACAGATGCGCACTTCGCAGTTGATGGCCTGGCCGACGCTGCCGGGGCGCTGCAGCCAGGTGTTGGAATCGATGATGGTCATGCCGGAGCCCTCGGAGCCGGCGTAATACTCCATCAGCACCGGGCCCCACCAGGCGATCATCTGGTGCTTAACGTCCACCGGGCAGGGCGCGGCAGCGTGGATGGCGAGCTTGAGGGAGCTCACGTCGTACTTGCCGCGCACGTTTTCCGGCAGCTTGAGCATGCGGATAAACATGATCGGCACCCACTGGCTGTGGGTCACCTTGTGCTCTTCGATCAGTGACAGGGCTTTCTCGCCGTCGAACTTTTCCATGATGACGGTGGTGCCGCCCATGGCGAGAATCAGGTTGTTGTAGTGCAGTGGCGCCGCGTGATACAGCGGTGCCGGTGACAGGTAGACGGTGTTTTCATCGATGCCGAAGAAAGCGGCAAACGCCTGCATGCTCGGGTGCACGTCATCCAGGCTTTCCATGGTGTTCATGGTCAACACACCTTTGGGCTGGCCGGTGGTGCCGGAGGAATACAGCATCGGGGTGCCGTAGCTCTCGTCCGCGACGCGTTCGGCCGGCATGGCCGCCACGGCGTCTTCCCAGGATTCAAAACCAGGTACGGTGCCGTTGATCATGTAGAAGTGTTCAATGGCAGGAATACCGCCCACCAGTTCCTCAGCGACCGCGGCGAGCTTTTTTGAGCCGATAAACAGCCTGGCGTTACAGTTCTCGAGGATGTACTGGGTTTCTTCCTTGCGCAGGTGCGTGCTGATCGGTGTGAAGACCAGCCCACAGCGCATGGCGCCCTGCACGATCTCCATGAACTGGGGATCGTTCTCGATCATCATGCCGATGTGATCACCGCGCTGCAGGCCGTGGGAGCGGAACAACTGCGCTATGCGGTTGGAGCGCTCGTCCAGTTCGGCATAGGTAATGACCTTGCCGGAGTTCCCCATGATAATGGCAGGCTTGTCGGGGGTTGCCTGGGCGGTGGTGCTGATGTGGGCCATACCTCGGTCCTCTGTTTATCGTTATGCGTAGTGCGGAGGAGCCATGATAGCCGGATTTTTCAGAGCCGCTCCAGTATCCCGGTCAACAGGCGCCAGAAAGGCTGAACGGTTGAAATTTCCAGCCGCTCGCGGGGGGAATGCGCGCCGCGGATGGTCGGGCCAAAGCTGAGGATGTCGCACTCGCCGATCTTGCCTTTGAGGATGCCGCACTCAAGGCCCGCGTGGATAGCCTTCACTTCCGGTTCACCGCCAAACAGCTCGCCGTATACACGCTTGCCCAGCGCCAGCAACTCGCCATCAAAGTCTGGCTGCCAGCCCGGGTAGTCCATGGTGTTTTCCACTTCCATACCCTGCCATTCCGCCACCGCCATCACCTGCTGGGCCAGGGCCTCGGCTTCGTCGGCGTTGAAGTAGCGCAGCGTGGTTTCCACAAACAGGCCATCAGCATTCACGCGCACCACCGCCAGGTTGATACTGAGGTCGACCAGGTCAGCCGGCTGCTCCGCGTTGTAGCTGATGGCGCCATGGGGAAACAGCTGCAGCATCTGCTCGAAAGCGGCCTGGTCGCTGCTGCTGATCACATCGGCCAGGGTATCTGCTTCCATGTCCAGGCTAAGGCCATTGTCTGCCGCCGGCAGGAAAGCCTGCCAGCGCGCCAGCATGCGAGCGTTCAGCGCATCGAGCCGGGCACGGCTGCCTGCGGGCGCCAGCACCGTCAGGCTGGCTTCGCGGGGAATCACGTTGTGGGCGGTACCGCCATCAAAGTGACAAAGGCGCAGACCGAGATCGCGGCCTTCCACCAGCCACTGCGCCAGCAGCTTGATGGCATTACCTAGCTGCTGGTGAATCTGGATACCGGAATGGCCGCCGGCCAGTCCACGCAGGCGCAGCGTCCAGGCCTCGAACTCGCCCTCCAGTGACTCCCGTGCCATCGCTTTGCGCAGCACCCAGCCGCGGCCGCCGGCGCAGCCGACGAAAAACTCCGACCAGTCCTCGCTGTCCAGGTTAAGCATGCGCCGGCCGGTGAGCATGGATACGTCAAGGTCCGAGGCACCCCACAGGCCGCTCTCCTCCTCCACCGTAAACAACAGCTCCAGCGGCGGGTGCGACAGGCCCTCGGTCGTCATCAGGGCCAGGGCGGCAGCACAGCCGATGCCATTGTCAGCACCCAGGGTTGTGCGGTCCGCGAGTAGCCAGTCGTCTTCCACCTGCAGGGTCAGCGGGTCCTGCTGGAAGTCATGCTGCTTGTCGTCGGTTTTCACCGTCACCATGTCGAGGTGGTTCTGGATAATCAGCACCGCCTCGTCTTCGCGCCCTGCGCTGCCCGCTACCCGGATCACCAGGTTGCCGCGCGCGTCGGTCTGCCAGGGGCAGCCGTTGGCGTCGGCAAGTCCGATGATGTGCTCGCGCACCGCGGCTTCCTCCGCAGATGGCCGCGGTATCTGCGTAATTTCATAGAAACGCTGCCACAGGGCGGCGGGTTCGGTGGGATAGCTGGCAGGCTGGGTCACTGGCTGTCTCCATATAACAGGTGGGCAAGTGCCAAGAACTCCCTGACCACGTAATCGGCGTGAACGGCGTGCGGGCTGTCGCCGCCGGGGTCATACAGGCAGGACGGCATGCCGGCATTGGCGGCCGCCTGTAAATCATAGAGAAAATCGCCCACGCAGAGCATGTCCGCCGGGGCCATCGCGAAACCGCTGGCAATGCTCAACAGGCCTTCCGGGTCGGGCTTGGCGGCGGCATCTTCACGGGCCACCAGCACGCGGGTGGGAATGGCCAGCGTCTCCATCATCAGGGTGGCGGCTTCACGGCTGTTGCGGGTGAAAATCCCCAAGGGCATGCCCCGCTCGGCCAGCAGCCGGCACAGCGCTTCGGCGCCGTCGATCCAGCTCGCGGCGCGGGCCCCTGCCATCTCGTACTCGTGGATGATGGCCATGGCACGCTGCTGTTCCGCCACCGCTTCCAGGCCCTCGACAAATTCCAGCAGGCCGGTGCCCTCGGGGCAGCCGGTGTCGGCGCGCATGCCGGCAAAATCCAGCCGCGAATCCGCCAGTGTGCCGTCGAGGTCGAAAACGATGCCAGAGAACATTACTGCAGGCGGCGCTGCATGCACTCCTGCATGCAGGTGGCAACCAGGCTGCCGTCCTGGCTGAAGAAGCGGCCGCGGGCCAGGCCTCGCGCGCCGCCCACCCGTTCACAGTTCACCTCGTATAGCAGCCACTGGTCGACCCGGCAGGGGGCGTGGAACCACATGGCATGGTCGAGGCTGGCGGTCTGCATGCCCTGGTAGAAGCTGCGGCCATGGGGCAGCAAGGTGGCATCCACCAGGCCACAGTCGGAGATATAGGACAGCAGCGCCGCGTGCAGGGCCGGCGCATCGCCCAGGGTTTCCGTGGTTTTCAGCCAGATGTGCAGTACACCCTCCCGGGGCCGCGGCTTGCGCCAGTCCACGGTTTCCACAAAGCGCACGTCCCAGTCCAGGCCGTCGGTGATCTGGAATTCCGGCCAGAAGAAGTCCTCTTCCATGTGAATTTCGCGCTCATTGCGCAAGCCCTCCGGGCCACGCACGGCAGGCATGTCCGGCTCCCACTCGTCACCGCCCTCGGGACTATGGAAAGACATGGAACTGACCAGGATGACGCGGCCTTCCTGGCTGGCCACCACCCGCCGGGAGCTGAAGCTGCCGCCGTCGCGGGCCGGGTCCACTTCCAGGGTGACCGGGATCTTGCCGTCGCCCGGGCGCAGGAAATAGGCGTGCTGGGAATGAATCTCGCGGTCCTTCGGCACCGTCAGCTGTGCCGCCCGCACCGCCTGGGCCAGCACCTGGCCACCGTACAGCCGCGGGCCGTCCGGGTGGGTATTCTGGGCAATGAAACGGTTGTCGCCATCGGGTTCCAGCGACATGGTGTTGAGCAGGTGCTCGAGGGTTTGGCGTTCCGGCACGGTTTATCCTTAGTACAACGGATCGGAGGGAAATGTGCGGGCGACATTATGCCCGCGCCCTCGCATCCAATGGAAGTGTCGCCCGCTGCCTACCATACTCATGGCACCCGCAAACGAGGAGCACAACATGGACAACTTTAACGGCAAGGTCGCCGTGATCACCGGGGGCGCCAGCGGCATCGGGTTCGCCATTGCCCAGGCCCTGGTCGCCGAGGGCGCCAGGGTCGCCGTCGCCGACATCCACGGCGCCGAGGAGGCCGCCGCGTCCCTCGGCGATGCTGCCCGCGGCTACCGCTGCGACGTGACACAACGGGGCGACATCGAAGCGCTGGCAGAGGCGGCCTGGACGGATTTTGGCCGGGTGGACCTGTTGTTCAACAACGCCGGCGTGATGCCGGGGGTCGCTCCGCTGACGGCGGCCAGCGAGAACGACCTGCGCTGGGTCTACGAGGTCAACGTGTTTGGCGCCTGGAACGTCTGCAAGGTATTCGTGGAGCGTTTCACCGCCCAGGGTACACCCGCCCATATCGTCAACACCGGCTCGGAAAACAGCCTCTGCGCCCTGGGGCCAATGATGGCGGTGTACAACTCCAGCAAACATGCCGTGCTGGGCTTCACCGACATCCTGCGCCACGAACTACCGGATTTCATCGGCATCAGCCTGCTGTGCCCGGGTGTGGTGAAAACAAACCTCGCCAGCAGCGTGGAGTCTCGCCCTGAAGGCTTTGGTGGACCGGAAAAAAACCAGCTCGGTGACATGACCACCGGCATGGAGCCCGCTGAGCTGGCCCGGCGCTGCCTGGACGGCGTGCGACGCGGGGATTTCTTTATCGTTACCCATTACGCCACCCGCTACATGGCGGAGGAACGCTGCAACGAGGTGATGCAGGCCTTCGATGAGCAGACCGAGGAATACGACGGCTGGCAGGAATGGGACAGCCGCAGCATGATCATGCGCGCGCTGGGCGCGCTGTCGGACTAACTCTACGCTCAGGAAGCCTTGGCCGCCGGCTCGATAAAGGCCAACCGCGGATCGTTGGGATAGATCCACTCATCACCAATGACCTGCTGCACCCGCAGCTCCTCGGGCACGTTGTCGATCCCGATCAGCTGGTCGGCGGCCTGGTTCCAGTGGTAGATGCGCACTTCCTGGTAGCTCAGGGGCACGCCCTTGAAGCCGTAGGATTCCATGGACTTCTGGATCTTCTCGCCGAACTGGGTGTCCTCCAGCAACACCTGGCACAGTGATTCACCGTTATTCTCGGTCCACAGGTCCGGCGCCACGCCGTCGCCCCAGTCCGGGGCCATGGTCCAGGTTTCCATGCGGCACTTGTCGATGCCGTTGGGCCAGAACAGGATCGGTGGTATCGCCACAGCCGACAGCGGCGCCACCAGGTTGGGGAACAGTCCGTAGGACTGGGTGCAGGTGCGGGCAATCTCGCCGACGGTATCGATCTGCACCACGTCATCAGGCACACCCACCGCATCCAGGTTGCCCCTGTCCCCCGCCGGTACCGGTGCCACCATGCGGCCGTGACCGTTCAGGTACATCGTGTTGACGTTGCGGCGGTCGTCGAGAATCGGCGACACGGTCTTGGGATGAATGCTGCGTACATGGTAGACCTCGGTATTGGCCTCCATGGCGATCTTCCAGTTGCAGTCGAGATCCCAGATATGCCGCGCCGCCAGCCGGCACTTGTCGAACTGGAATTCTTCCCACTCATCGGCGATCGGCCCCAGCCAGTCCAGCAGGGTCGGTGCCTCCTCGTCGAAGTTCACGAAGATCAGGTTACCGAAGCGCTCGCAGCGGACTTTCTTCAGGCCCCGGCAGCTGAAGTCCAGGTCGCGGAAATCCTCCGGGTCCCGAATCGCCACCAGGTCACCCTCGTGGCTGTAGCTCCAGCCGTGATACTGGCAGGTCAGGCGTTTCTTTTTGCCGCTCTCTTCGGTCACCACCGGCGCGCCGCGGTGGCTGCAGGTGTTGTAGAAGGCGTTGATGGCGCCGCCTTCGGCGTGCACCAGCACTACCGGTTGGCCGGCGTTCTCCCAGAGCCGGAAACAACCGGGCTCCGGAATCTCGTCGATGTGGCCGGCCAGCAGCCAGCTCTTGCGCCAGACATGTTCCAGTTCCAACTGGTAGTAGCGCGGGTCCACGTAGCGCCCGGCGGGAATATCAGGCAGGGCCGGGAAACCTTCCGGTGGTGCGGTGCGCGCAGCCTCGTATTCCATCAGGTCGCGCAGTTGCTGGATTTCGGCGGGGCTCATGGGCATGGCAGTGTCTCCTTTGGCCTAAGCGGCGCGGCTGGCGGCCACGTCGAATTCCAGCCACAGGTGGTGGAAGCCGCGCAGCATGTGGGAATGGGTGCGTTCGTTGCCAACCTCGGCAGGGCGCAGGGCAACAAAGCGTTCTAGCAGGGCTTCCATGGCGTAGCGTGCTTCCATGCGCCCAAGCGGTGCACCAATGCAGAAGTGGATGCCGTGGCCGAAAGTGTGGTGATGGGAACGGCCGCGGTCGAGGCGGAAGCTGTCCGGGTCTTCATAAACCTTCTCGTCACGGTTGGCCGAGCCCATCAGCACCGATACCCGCTCACCGGCGGCGATGGCCTGGCCGTGCAGCTCCACCGCACGGGTGGTTTTGCGGTCAACGTATTGCACCGGCGCATCGAAGCGCAGGATTTCCTCGATGGCGGCATCGATCAGCGAGCGGTCGGCCCGTAGCCGATCCCAGTCTGCCGGGTGCTGTGACAGGTAGTGCAGCAGGTTGCTCAACAAATTGGTGGTGGTCTCGTTGCCGGCGATCAGCAGCAGGATGCTGAAGCCAATGATGTCCTCGTCACTGAGCACGTCACCGTCGACTTCTGCGGTCACCAGGCGGCTCACCAGGTCTTCACCGGGTGCGGCCCGGCGCTCGGGAATCATGGCCTGGAAAAAGGCGAACAGTTCGCCGATGTCTTTCATGCGTTGCTCTTCGGGCATGTTGGCGGCCAGGGTTACGGCGTCGGACCAGCGCTTGAAATCGCCGGCGCGCTCGCGGGGGATGCCCATGAGGTCGGCAATCACCCGCACCGGCAACGGGATGGTGAGCGCTTCGGCAATATCCGTTGGGCCCGAAGTATCCAGGCCAGCCACCATGTCATGGGCCAGCGCCGACACACCGGATTCCATGTCTTTCAGGGCGCGGGTGGTGAAGGCCCGGTTCACCAGCGCGCGCAGCTTGGTGTGGCGCGGCGGGTCATCCATTAGCAGCGGCAGCATCAGGGTGCTGCTGGGGGCATCGGCATTTGACGAGTAGGTTTCCGGGTCCTTGAACACGGCGCGAACGTCCTCGAATCGGCTCAGGATCCACGCCTTGTTCTCCTCGTCCCACCATACTGGCGCACGCTCGCGCCATCGGGCGTAACGCGGGTAAGGATCTTCAAGATACTGCTCATCAAAAAAGCGGTCTTCGGACATGGGGTTTTTATCTGCCATCGCGTGGCGCCTCGATCCTGTATCGACAAGAAAGTATTACGCGTTATACTTTTCTGTCAAGCCGTCATGGACAAAGATCACCCGTGGACACCGTCCAACGAAAAGCCTACAACTCGCCGCGCCAGATCGAGCGGCAACAGCGCATACTCGCAACTGCACGGCGGGAAATTTCCCGGCTGGGTTACGAGGGCCTCACCATGCGCGGACTCGCAGAGTCCTCCGGGGTGGCCCTGAAGACCCTGTACAACCTGTACTCCAGCAAAGACGAACTGCTGTTCGCCGCGGTAGGGGATTTGTTGCAGGACCTGCAGGCCATGCCGGAGGTGGCGGACGCCGAGGCCGGCCTGCCCCGCAGTCTGGCCTACACCCGGGTGCTGGGTGAAACCATCATGCGCGAGCCGGCCTATGCGGACGCCATGGCCCGGGCCCTGTTCCAATCGCCTCCCGCCAATCGACTGGTGGATATCCTGCTGCGCGACAGCATCGCCCTGCTCGCCGGCGGCCTGACCGAGGCTGATCGACGCGGCGACCTACGCTCTGACACTGATATTGAGGCACTGGCGCAGCGCCTGGTCGCCGCCCAGTGGGGCACGGTGCTGCTGTGGCAAAAAGGCCTGCTGGCGCTGGCTGCCGTGCCAGCGGAGCTGCTCGCAGGCCAGGTCGCCCTGCTCAGCACTGTTTGCCAGCCGGCGCGGCGACGCTGGCTGGCCACGCTGTAGCCGGGCTCAGCGCGCGGCCAGCAGTTCCTTCTGCAGGCTCATGATGCGGCGAGTGGCTGCGAACACCGACATCTCGGGCGCGGCCCTGCCCTGTTTGCCCAGTTCGTCGAGTTGGGCATAAAACCAGAACTGCACGGCGAAACCAGCCACCGAGCGCAGCGCGTTGATCCTGCCGAGAAAGGCCAGCCAACTCGGGAACAGCGACAGCTGCTTTTCGTAGCGCACCAGTTCCTCGGCACCGGCCAGCAACTGGGCCGGGGCATCGGTATCCACGCACATGGGGCGGCCGATACCCACCAGGTCCGCCGCGCCTGACTCGATGGCCTGCTCCATGGCATCGCGGCGGCGGAAGCCACCGGTCACCATAAGCGGAATGCTGACCTCGGCCTGCATGGCCTGGGCGAAGTCCACGAAGTAGGCTTCCCGGGCCACGGTCGTGTGGGCCACGTTCTGCTCCTCCACCGCCTCGATACCTTCAATATCCAGCAGCTTTGGCTGTTCGTAGGTGCCCCCGGATATCTCGATCAGGTCGACACCGGCATCCTGAAGCCAGCGCGCCACCTGCAGGCTGTCTTCAAAGGCGAAGCCACCCTTCTGGAAATCGGCGCTGTTGAGCTTAACGGACACAGGGAAATCAGGTCCCACCGCCTCGCGCACAGCCGCCACCGTTTCCAGCAGCGCCCGGGCGCGATTCTCCAGGCTGCCGCCGTAGGCATCGGTGCGCAGGTTGCTGCGCGGACTCAGGAAGGAAGACATCAGGTAACCGTGGGCGGCATGCACCTGTACACCGGTAAAGCCCGCCTGCTGACAGGCCACTGCCGCGACGGCGAAGCGCTGCACCAGGTCCTGGATTTCGTCGACCGTCAGCGCCACCGGTTCACCGAACTGGCCACCGGGCAGCCCGAGCTTGACGGCTGATGGCGCCTTGGGGTGCGGGTTGACCATCTTCTGTGTCTGGCGGCCGCCGTGACTCAGTTGGGCCCAGAAGTGATTGCCGTTGCGGGTTGCCGCACTCGCCCAGTTCGACAACGCCATCTGCATTTCCGCGTCCGGCGCCCGGTCGATGACCACATTGCCTGGACGCTCCAGGTGATCGGCGTCGATCTGGATATTGCCGGACAGCAGCAGGCCGGCACCCCCGTCGGACCAGAGCCCGTACAACTGGGCCAGCGCCGGCGTTGGCACACCTTTCGGCGTTGCCAGGCCTTCGGTCATGGCGGCCTTGGCCAGTCGATTGGGCAGGCTGGCACCGCAGGGCAGTGCCAGCGGCGTCTTGAGAATGTCGCTCATTGTGGCTCCGGGTATTTGAACAGCGCCGGAGTATAGCCCTGTCGCTATTCCACCCGCACGCCTTTCCAGAAAGCCACGCGGTCGCGAATCTCTGCGGCGGCGTCCTTGGGTGCCGGGTAATACCATACGGCGTCGCGGTTGGTGTCGCCGTTTACCACCAAGTTGTAGTAGTGGGCGGTTCCCTTCCAGGGGCAGACGCTGGTGGTGTCGCTGGGAGTGACCAGCGACTTGTCCAGGGCGGATTCGGGGAAGTAGTGATTGCCTTCCACCACCACGGTGTCGTCGGATTCCGCTATCACGGTGTCGTTCCAGATGGCTTTCATAAGCTGGCCTTTCAGAGTGAGGGACGTTGCCTTTTGTACGCCCGCAGGCCGTACCGGATTTGGGTGATGTGGCGCTTGTCGCAGCGCGGGGTATAGTTGAAGGATGACTGATCTGCCCCCACAGACCACGCCGCCAGCGCTGAGAGCAGAGATTCGCAGCGGTGCTTTCACTGGCAACACCTCCGGCTATGCGCCCGGCCACGTGCAGTGCAACATCGTGATCCTGCCCAAGGCCTGGGCGGCGGACTTCCTGCGCTTTTGCCAGTTGAATCCGAAGCCCTGCCCGCTGGTAGCCAGCGGTGAGCCCGGCGATCCCACCCTGCCGGCGCTGGGGGACATTGATATCCGCAGCGACGTGCCCAGCTACCGCGTCTACCGGGACGGAGAGCTGGACGGCGAAACCGCGGACATCAGCGAACTGTGGCAGGACGACTTCGTCACCTTTGCCCTGGGCTGTTCCTTCAGCTTCGAGGAAGCGCTGACGGCCGACGGCCTGGAAGTGCGCAATATCGCCGAAGGCGTGAACGTGCCCATGTACCGAACCAACATTGAATGTAAGGCCGCCGGTCCATTCAGTGGCCAGATGGTGGTGAGCATGCGCCCCTTCCTGGCGGCGGACGCGATCCGCGCCGTGCAGATCTGCACGCGCTTTCCCTCGGTGCACGGCGCGCCCGTCCACCTGGGCAACCCGGCACTGATCGGCATCGAAGATCTCGGCGCACCGGACTACGGCGACGCCGTCACGCTGAAGGACAGTGAATTGCCGGTATTCTGGGCCTGCGGTGTCACGCCGCAGGTGGCACTGGAACAGGCGAAACCGCCGCTTTGTATCACCCACAGCCCCGGCTGTATGCTGGTCACAGACCTGCCCAACAGCAGGCTGGCGATTCTTTAGAAACGGTTTTTAGCGAACAGGACACCTCATGTTTTTGAACTGCGACCTAGGTGAGAGCTTCGGCGCCTGGACCATGGGTCTGGATGCCGAGGTGATGCCCTACATCGACCAGGCCAATGTCGCCACCGGCTTCCACGCCGGCGACCCGCTGGTGATCCAGCACACCCTGCGGCTGGCCAGCGAACACGGGGTCACCGTCGGCGCTCATCCCGCCTACCCCGACCTGGTAGGTTTCGGACGCCGCTCCATGGCCTGCTCGCGGGATGAAATCATCGCCAAGATCCACTACCAGGTGGCAGCCATGGACGGTATGGCAGCGGTGGCCGGCCTTACGCTGCGCTATGTGAAGCCTCATGGCGCCCTTTACAACGACATGATGGCCAAGACGGACGTGCGCCTCGCCATCCTCGAATCCCTCGCGCAATACCATCGGCCCCTGGCACTGGTCATGCAGGCCACACCGGAAGCCGGGCAACACCGGGATGAAGCCGAACTCGCCGGCGTGGAAGTGTGGTTTGAAGCCTTCGCCGACCGCTGCTATGCCGACGACGGCAAGTTACTGTCGCGCCGCCTGGAAGGCGCGGTACACAGCCGCGAAAAAATGCTGGCGCAGGTACAACAGCTCTGTGAAAAGGGCACGGTGACCACCATCAGCGGCGTGGAACTGCCGATTGCCGCCGACACGCTCTGCGTGCACGGCGACAACGCCGAAGGCGTGGCTGCCATCCGCGATATTCGCGCCCTGGTCGATCAAGCCGCGGGCTGATTTCCCCATGCAGATACACTTCGCAGGCGAAGACGCCCTGATTGTCTACCTGGGCGAGGAAGCCAGTCCGGAGGTGTCCGACCGGGTACAGGCGGCCGCCGCTGCCATCGAGACCGCCCTCGGCCCGGCGCTGGTGGACCTGGTACCCTCCTACGCCTCGGTGCTGGTCATTTACAAGCTATTGGAAATCGACCATCTCGCCGCCCGCAAGCGTATTCATGCAGCACTGGATGCGCTGGAAACCGGGACTGCCAGGGAGGGGAAGCTGGTCAAGCTGCCCGTCTTTTACGATCCGGAAGTGGGCCCCGACCTGGAGGCGCTGGCCAGCCGGGCCAGTCTCACTGTCGAAGAGGTGATCAACATCCACCTCGGCACCGAGTACCGGGTCTACGCCATTGGCTTCGCACCAGGTTTTGCCTACCTGGGGCAGGTGGACCAGCGCATCGCGGCCCCGCGCCTGACCACGCCACGCCAGTCAGTGCCGCGCGGCGCCGTGGCCATTGCCGACCGCCAGACCGCCGTCTACCCGGCGCCCTCGCCCGGCGGCTGGAACCTGATAGGACGCTGCCCGCAACGCATGTTTGATCCGGACGCCTCCCCCACCATGCCGGTGAACGTGGGTGACCGGGTGCAGTTTGAAGCCATCGACCGCCAGGCCTTCCTGGCGTTTGGGGGCGAGCTGTGAGCGGCTTCAGCGTAATCAACCCGGGCATGCTGAGCCTGCTGCAGGACGGCGGCCGTTATGGCCAGCACCGCATCGGCCTGACGACCGGCGGACCGCTGGACAGCTTTGCCATGAGCTGGGCCAACCGCCTGGTGCACAACGCACCGGACGTCACCGCCATCGAGGCGAGCTTTGGCGGCCTCAAGCTGGAGTCCCATATCAACACCCTGTTGGCCGTTACCGGCGGCGACCAGGTGTTGACCATCAACGGCCTGGAAAAACCGACCTGGCGTAGCCACCGGGTCGAGGCCGGCGACATTGTCGAGCTCGGCTTCGCCAAACAGTTCTGCCGCAGCTATCTCGCGGTTCATGGTGGCTTTAGTGTGGAACCGGATTTCGGCAGCACCGCTACCGTGGTACGCGAGGCCATCGGCGGCCTGTCCGGCCGCAAGCTGGACAGCGCCGACCAGTTACCGGCCCGAGGCACTACCGAACAACAGTGCCTGGCGCTGAACGACCCGAACCGCACGCCCTACCAGACCGAGGTCGCGGTACGGGTACTGCCCGGCTACCAGTCCCAGCACTTTCCGCGCATCGAGCAGCGGCGCTTTTTCTCCAGCACCTACACTGTCACCGAGCGCGCCGACCGCATGGGTTACCGCCTGGAGGGCCCGGCGATTGCCTGCGACATCCAGGGAATACTCTCCGAGGGCATCTGCATGGGGGCTATCCAGATTCCCGCCGACGGCCAGCCCATCGTGCTGTTGCGGGACCGCCAGACGATCGGCGGCTACCCCAAGATCGGCTCGGCGCTGTCCATGGATACCGGTAGACTGGCGCAACTGATGCCCGGCGCCACCGTGCGTTTTGAACCGGTTACGCCCCATGCCGCCGACAACCTGTTTCACATGGCCCACAGCATGCACCAACGTATGACCCTGGATCCCGTCAATGACTGATTCCGCTATCAACCCGCAGGAGTTGGCCCTCAGCGTTGCCATCGAGGAACAGCTGGTGGCGCGCGACCATCGCGGCATGGCCAAACTGCGCAGCGCGTTGGAGCCCGGCTATTACCTGCGCGCCGCGCAGGCGCTGCGGGACATACGCGGCACCGTGCTGATCGGCACCGGCTTCCCGGTGGATGACACCTACGAAACCGACGGCCCGGTGGGCGCACTGGCCCTCTACGACACCCTGGAATACCTCGGGGCCGAGCCATTGCTGGTCTGCGGCACACCGCTGTCGGCGACCCTGGCCGAGGACTACCGGGTACACGATATCGCCGTCGGCAACAGCAGTGGCCGGGTCACGGACCAGGGCATCGAACCGGTGCGCCTGCGCGGTGGCCGGCGCAGCGGAGACCCGGAAATCAGCACCCTGGATGCCCTGGTCAGAATCAGGCCCAGCGCGGTAGTCAGTATTGAGCGGCCTGGACTGACCGCCGAGGGGCGCTACTACAATATGCGCGGCGAGGATATTACCGAGCGCTGCGCCTGCTTCGACTACTTTGTGGAACTGGCGGGTTGCCCCACGATTGCCATTGGCGACGGTGGCAATGAAATTGGCATGGGCAATGTGCAGGAGGCGGTTCAGCAGCTCGATATCGACCCTTCCACCACGCGCTGCGATGAACTGCTGGTGGCGGATGTCTCCAACTGGGGCGCTTACGGGCTGATTGCCCTGTTGGGCTACTGGCGGGGTGAAGACCTGCTGGCCCGCATTTCACCCGCCGCCCTGCTGGAATACCTGAGTGAGCGTGGCAGCGTGGACGGCGTTACGCGCGCACCGACACCGACCGAGGATGGTTTTGAGGTGGAAATTGGCGAAACTGTCCTTGCATCCCTGCGTGACATTACCGGCTTTGGAGAAGCAGCATGACGATCGCGTACCTCAACGGTGAATACCTACCACTGGAGCAGGCCCGTATCAGCCCGATGGACCGCGGCTTCCTGTTCGGTGACGGCATCTACGAAGTCGTGCCCGCCTACGGCGGTCGCATGGTGGGCTTCGGTCCGCACATGGAGCGCATGAGGAACGGCCTGGCGGCGATCGACATCAGGCTCGACTGGAGCGAGGAGCAATGGCGTACCGTTTGTGAAAAGCTCATTGAAGAAAACGGCGGCGGCGACCTGGGGATCTACCTGCACGTGAGCCGCGGTGCGGCCAGCGAGCGCAATCACGCCTATCCGCAGGGCATTGAACCCACGGTGTTCGGCTACACCTTCGAGATCCCGCCGGCACCGGTGGCGGACCGCAGCACCACGCGTACCTTTACCGTCACCACCACCCAGGACCTGCGCTGGAAACGCTGCAACATCAAGTCCACCGCGCTGCTGGGTAACGTGATCCATTACAACCAGGGCGAAGGCAGCGACGAGACCGTGCTCTACAACGCCGACGGCGAAATCACCGAGGCGGCCGCCTGCAACGTCTTTATCGTCAAGGATGGGGTGGTCGCCACGCCCGACACCGACCACCAGATCCTGCCCGGCATTACCCGCCTGCTGCTGGTGGAGATCCTGCGCGCCGATGGCAGCATCCCGATCGAGGAGCGGCCCGTCACCCTCGATGAACTGCGCCATGCGGACGAGGTGTGGCTCACGTCCTCCACCAAGGAGGTGGGCCCGGTGGTGATGGTTGACGGCGCCCCGGTCGGTAACGGCGAACCCGGCGAAGTCTGGGAGCGCGCCCAGGCCCTGTTCTCGGAATACAAATACGACTACTGATGGCGCGCCCTACCCAGGCCATCGTCGATCTCCAGGCCCTGCGCCACAACTGCCGCCTGGCGCGCTCGCTCAGCGGCGACGGCAAACTGATGGCCGTGGTCAAGGCCAACGCCTATGGCCACGGCGCCATCCCGGTGGCACAGGCCCTGGAACCCCAGGTATCAGCTTTTGCGGTGGCCTGCATCGAAGAGGCCGAGGCACTGCGCAATGCCGGCATCGCGCGTCCGATCATGCTGATGGAGGGCTTTTTCGACAGCGAGGAGCTGGAGATTGCCGCCCGGCGGGATTTCTGGGTCATGCTGCAGAACCACCGGCAGCTCGAGAGCCTGGAGTCCGCAACACTCTCCCGCCCGCTGACCTGCTGGCTGAAGCTGGACAGCGGCATGCATCGGCTGGGCTTTGCACTGGAAGAGTCCGGCACGGTACTGGAACGGCTGCGGGCCAACGGCAACGTCGGCGATGAGGTGGTCATGGCCACCCACCTCGCGCGCGCCGACGAACTGGACAATGACTTCACCCCACAGCAGATCAGCGCTTTTCGCCAGCACACCGCCGCCCTCTCCACACCCTGCAGCATGGCCAATTCGCCGGGCCTGCTGGGTTGGCCGGAGTCGCGAGACGCCTGGAACCGGGCCGGAGTGATGCTCTATGGCCAGTCGCCGTTTTCAGGATTGCACCCGGAAGCGGACCGCCTGAAGCCGGTGATGACACTGCAATCCGAGGTGATCGCCCTGCGTGAAATTCCCGCCGGAGAGTCGGTGGGCTACGGTGGCACCTGGACGGCGCGCCGCAGCAGCCGCATCGCAACGATTCCAGTGGGCTATGGCGACGGCTACCCGCGCAATGCCGGCAATGGCACCCCGGTGCTGGTGAACGGCCAGCGCGTGCCGCTGGTGGGCCGTGTTTCCATGGACATGATCACCGTGGATGTGACCGACCTGCAGTCGATAGCCGTGGGGGCGCCGGTGGAGCTGTGGGGCAACGAGATTACCGCCAATGAAGTCGCTACCCACGCCGACAGCATCGGCTACGAAATCATGACCCGGATGCTGCCTCGTGTTCCCCGCCACTACAGGGGTCAATAGCTGCCATCAACAAGTCTTAACGTGACCTCCCGCGGTGCCGATTGATACCATCAAGGTCCGTTTAATCCAGAGCCACCCGTGAACCGCCCGCTACGCATCCTTAGCCTGTTGGTTATTGTCCTGGTATTGCTGCGGGGCACAGAGTATATCGTCGAGCAGGCGCTCAATCGCGAGCTGCCAGCGCTGCTGACCGACGTACTCGGCATCCCGGTGCGGATCGCGCCGCTCAGGGCCGACATTATCAGCCTGACGGCAAAGACCGCCCGCTTTGAGATGGGTGAGCCGGACAGGTTGGCCATCGATGCCAGCGATGTCTGGGTGAGCCTCGACTGGTCGGACCTGTTGAGCGGCGAGATACGCCTGGTGTCCGGCGCCGGCCGGGAACTGATGCTGGATATATCCGCCTGGCCAAGAAGCGACGGACCACCGAAGCAGGACTACGCCAACCTCGAGCAGTGGCTGCCCAGCACGCTGGATGTGACTGACGTGCGCTACCGCCGGGAAGACGGCAGCGAGCTGCATTTCTACAACGCGCGCTGGCGCCGCGCCGGCGGGCGCCACGCCGACGCGGACAACGCCAGCCTCGGCTGGCAATCTCGTTTCCCCACCGGCAATGTCGACATCGATATCGACCTGGCTTCCCTGGATGACCTGTTGTGGCTGCGCGACTTCCAGGCCGCTATCACCCTCGCGGTCGATAATGACGAGCTTCCGGTATCTGAGCTGGGACTCTCCGTCAAACCGGCCGAGGAAGCGGTGTACCAGCTGGCGCTCGACGGCGAGCTGGCGGGCATGCCGGTAGAGCTCCGCGCCAGCGGCATCGAGGCCTGGGCACTGCCCAATGTTTCAAGGACACGGGCCGAGTTTGTGAATGCCGGCGACCTCGGCGCATTGCTGAACCTGCTGGTGGCAGACGGCAAGGAAGATGCCTACCAGGGTGAACTCTCGCAAACCGTGCCAGTGATCAAGCTGCCGCGGCACGACGCAGAGCTGGACATCGGGGAGCTGTACTTCGGCAAGGAGAAGCTCCACGACGTGGGCTTCAGCCTGACCACCAGCGGCAGCTACCTGGCGTTTACCCGCATCGCCGCATCCGGGCCCTATGCGGACCTGGTGGCGAGCGCGGCAGTCGCCACCGTTGAGGACGGCTGGGAGGTGGCCTTAGGTGGCGACATGGTCGCCCACTCCCCTGACCAGGGCATCATGGCGCGCTACGTGGACTCCCAGTGGCTGGCCAAGCGCGGGCGCACGCGGCTCAAGACCCACGGCAATAACTGGGCCCAGCTACTGGATGAGCTGGAAGGCACCATGGACCTGGCCGGCGTGCACCGTGGTGGGGTGGAAACCCCGGTGTCCATGCACGCGGAGGTGGATGGCTCTCCGGACCGCTTCGCCCTCGAAAATGTCGCCCTGCAACTGGGCGACTCGCAGGTCAACGGGGAAGTGGCGTTTTCCAGCGTCGGCGAGCTCTTCCTGCGCGTTCGGGCCGAGGGCTCGCGCCTGGATTTGCGGTTCCTGGCCACCGAGGATTCGGCCATGCAGGAACCCGGGGTCACCGTGCCCACCTTCCTGAGCTGGTTGCCGCAATACCACGTCGAAGCCGACCTGAACTTCGACGCCCTCGTGCTGCCCGCCCTCACGCTCGGGAATCCAAAGGCACAGCTCGACCGGGGCACGGAAGCGGGAAGCTTCCTGCTATCTTCGACCGGCCCGTCTGCCGGCAAGCTTGAAATAGGCGTTGATTACCAGGTCCTCGATAGCGGAGCGGCAGATACGACCCTGACCTTCCGCCTCGACAGGGTCTATGTGTCCGAGTTCTTCGGCCTGGGCAGCGGCGCTCTGGGCAGTCGCACCAGTGGCCTGCTCACGCTCAAGGCGCAGGGCAACTCGGTGCGCGAAGTGCTCAGGCGCGGCCGCGGCGAGGCGAAGCTGCAACTCGAGACTCGCGATGATGGCGACTGGTCACGCGATCCCACCGAAGGTGAGGTCGTACGCTTCAACGGCGCGCCGTCGCTGGCCGTGGAGGACAGCACCGTGGTGGGTATCGTCCTCGAGGACATCGACATCGATGCCCTGCGGCAGGACGTTACCGGTACTTTCTCCATCGTTGTCACTCGCGAACCGGCGATGGTCGCAGATCTGGTATCGGAACGGCTGAACATCGACCGCATCATGGACTTCATCCCCGACTCCGCCGATGCCGCTGACGAATCAGACACGCTCACAATTTTGCGTGACGCATTACCCGGGCGTATCACCCTCGCCGTTGAAGACCTGATCTGGCTGGACCGTGAGTTCCAGCAGGTCGAAGTGGCTCTGAGCTCGCGACCGCTATATTTCGGCATGGACAAGCTGTCGTTCCGCCACAGAGGCTCCAGGGTCGACGGTGGCCTTTCCCTGAACTGGCAGGACCAGCAAACAGCGACATTCAACAGCGATGTCCGCATCGAGCAGCTGCGGCTGCTGGAGTTTTTTGGCCTTGAAGAACAGCGACTGCGCGACAACCTCAGTGCCCCCCTGCAGGGCGAACTGAAGCTGGTGAGCGTGGGCGACAGCCTCGCCGCCCTGGCCACCGGCCTGAGCGGACAGTTGCTGCTGGAGACGACAAACCCTGATGAACCCTCTCCCGACCGACTGGATATTACCTTTGAGCAACTGGCGGACGGCGGCCAGATCAACTTCCGGGAACTCAAGCTCGCGGGCAGTGATGTGCGCGGTGGGCTACGGGTAAGCAACGGTACCCCCCGCCGCTACCAACTGGAACTCGACGGCGGCACCCTGGACCTCACGCCCTGGGAGCTGGCGGAGCCAGCGGACACTGAAACCAGCGACAAGGATACTGGCGGGCCTGCGCGCCAGACCGCGCAAGTGGCACGCAACCTGGTGGGATTCGCAGGCAGCCTGTTTGGTGGAGGTGAACGCACTACCGAGCCTGGAGAGCGAATCTTCAGTAGCGAACCCTTTGATCTGGCGCCAGTCTACGACAACGATATCCGCCTGCTGGGCAAACTGGGACGTATCTACAGCGGTCCGGTGGTGGCGGAAGATTTCGAAGTGGATGCGCAGATGGCGAACGGCAGGATTAGCGTCGATCTCAGTGCAGCCCAGGCCAACGGCGGGCCTGCCAGCGGCAGCTTCAGGTTTGACGCCAATGTGACGCCGCCGGTGATGGCGCTGGAGGTGATGGGCGAACGTGTACACCGTCGCCCGCAGGGCGAAAGCTACCCGACCTCACTGCACGCCGTATTGAACAGCACCGGCGTCAGCGAGGCAGAGTTTGCCGCCAACATGAATGGCCAGACCTACCTGGAACTGGGCCGCGGCCCCATGGACTACCGCGGCGTGAATTTCCTCACCGCCGACATGGCCAGCAACGTGTTCAGCGCCCTGATTCCCGGCGCCAAGGATCGTGTGCCGGAAGTCCGCTGCGGCGCTACCCTGCTGGAATTCAAGGACGGTATTGGCGTCACGCCCTATGGCTACGCGGTACAAACCCGCTCCGCCAACCTGCTGGGCGGAATGGAGTTGGACCTCGTGGACGAGCAGATGCGAGTGCGCTTTCAGTCCCGCTCACGCAAGGGGGTGGGCATCTCCATCGGCAATGCATTTTCCAGCACTGTCGAACTATCGGGTCCGCTGAACGATCCCAGCATCGTGCCCAACACGCCCGGCCTGCTGGTGCGCGGCTGGGCCGCCTTCATGACCGCGGGCCTGTCGGTACTCGGCGAAAGCGTGGTGAACCGCATGCTGGCCAGCGAGGACCCCTGCGGCTCCCTGCAGGAGGAAATGCGCAAGAAAGTCTGCGGCAGCAACCAACCCCTGGCCACCTCACCCCTGGCCTGCCCCACCGTAGTAGCCGACGCAGCTCTCCCCTGATGGCAAGGTGATTCGCACCTCGCTCTCATTAGCGAGCCTGCTATCAGCACCTGCCAACAAGAACTCCAACGGTGACGTAGCGCCTCCCAACCCCCTTGGAGACGCAATCCCCAGCGGTCTACCAAACAGCGCCTCCCAACCCCCTCAGAGACGCAATCTGTAGCGGTCTAACAAACAGCGCCTCCCAACCCCCTTAGAGATGCGATCTCCAGCGGTCTAACAAACAGCGCCTCCCACCCCCTAAGAAACGCAGTCTATGACGGTCCAAAAAAAGGCTTGTCAGTGACGTAGCGCCTCCCAACTACCTTAGAGACGCAATCTATAGCGGCCTAATAAAAAGCAAGGCAGTGACGTAGCGCCTCCCAACCCCCTTAGAGACGCGATCTCCAGCGGTCCTATAAATAATACGCCCGCAAGATTCGGATCAAGTACACCAACGTAATCGCCGTAAACGCCAGCGAGGAGCCAATACCGAAGGAAAACCCGCCCAGCGCAAACACACCGAGGCTGAGGATAGCCCACCACTTGATCATGCCCTGGATATCCGGCCCCGAGGCCTGCCGGGCGATGTAGGCGAACTCCTTGCCGGTGAGCGGGGCACCGCAGGTGTAGCATTTGGGCGCATTGGAAGGCACCGGGCCTTCGCACTGCACGCAGGCCAGGACCCTGATGTCCGCCTGTTCGTCAGTTGAGGCGGCGGGTCCCTGCTGCTGTTCGTCCATCGACACCCGCCCTCAGGCCGCCTGCTGCAACCGGTCTCCCAGTTGTTCCATCAGCGCCGTTTCGTCTTCGAGGATACTGCGCAAGCGCCCGCTCACACGCTGCCAACCCGCCTCCGCTTCGGGTACCGCTGCCAGCTCACGCAGGGCCGGCGACAGCGCATTCCAGCGCTCGGCGACACGCACGGCCAGGGCCACGTCATCGGCGGCCACCAGCGCAGTATCGTGCTCGCGCGCCCAGGCCAGGAATACCGCGAAGTGGTTGCGGAAGAAGCCGCCGCCCGTACCAAACTTGACGATGGCATTGTCGAGATACACCAGTCGATCGGCGGCATCATCGAGGCCCGGCCAGCTATCTACCGCATCGCAAAGCGCCGCAAGCCCGGCCAGGCCGGCCTCGCAGCGACCGTTGCCGGCGGCTGCGGACATCAGCTCACGCTGGGAGGTGTCGATGCCCTGCATGCGCTCCACAGTGATGCGCAGGGCGCGGGATGCGGCTTCCGCCAGGCTGTGCTGCACCTCCCCGGAGTGGAACTTGCCCCACTGGTTGTAGGTGGAAATGCCCACCGGTGGGTTGCGGCTCTGTGTGAGCGCCTGCATGGAGCAGGTTTCCGGGTAATCATTGATGCGGTCGGCGATGTACACCTCGCCGGCCTCCTCATCGAAACCCAGCAGGATAAATCGATGGGCGGGGAAGTGGACGGTGTACTCCCGGTAATCAAGGTAGAAGATGTCGCCGGACAGCATGGTCGGACGGCCCGCCAGGACTTCCGCCTTCACATCTTCCCAGGCCTTGTCGTTGTCGGGCTCCATCTGCTCGCTGTAGTCGATACCCAGGGTGCGGGCAATGTCCGCCTCCATGGTGGAGCCGCGGCCAAACGCCATGAGAGGCGGCCTGGCATCCGGGTATTCAAAGTAGACTGCGTCCAGCCCGGCACCCAGGCCGAATACCACACCCTCTGGCAGGTCCAGGCCACAGTAGTGGTAGATCAGGTTGCGCATACTGCCGCTGCCGCAGTGGCCAGCGGGCACAATCCTGAAGTTTTCAATCATTGCGCGCATAGGGCGTGTTATCCATTGCTGCCGGTCGCCACAGCATACACCGGACAGGTCGGCCGCCGTAAATCCGGCGATGGACGGCAGCGCGTATACAGTGCGTAGCAACACGGCATAAATTCATGCTTTATAAAAACGCCGCCCTGCATTTTGGCTTTGCAGCTTTCATCTTTTTCCTGTGGCAGGCCACGGACAGCTGGTACACCGCGACCGGCCATGGGCTGGCGGGTGGCCTGTCGATTGCGCTGGCGGCCGTGGTCGGTTTCACCTGGGCGACGGTGATACATGAATGGTTACATCTCGCTGGCGCGCGCCTGGCCGGTGCCCGGGTGACGCCGGCCGACAAACTCACCCTGCTGATCTATGACTACGACTTTGCCAGCAACAGCCTGGGGCAGTTCAATGTAATGAGCGTGGCCGGCCAGCTCGGCAGCTGGATTGCCGTGTTCGTGCTGGCCTGGCTGGTTCCCGCCGACAACCCGGGCCGGGCGATGCTGGCGGCCGGCGCCATCGGTTCGGCCATCTTTGCTGCCGGCGTCGAGCTGCCGCCTCTGCTGCGCGCCCAACGCAGCGGTGACCCCTTTTCTGAGCTGGCCAAGATCACGCCGGCGGTATTGGGAGTGAGCGCGCTGGTGGCTATCGGCGCGGCCTATACCGCCTGGCAGCTGCGCCACTGACCTTATCCGGGGCCTGCCCCGGCGGGACAGCCGACAGGCTTTGCTTTACCATACGGGGCGTGTCGATCAACGAGCGGTATCAGCCTTTCACCCATGCAGCAGGTCGTCCCCACGGACCCCGTACCAGCCTCAGCCGGACAGGACATACCCGACGGCGCCATACTCGCCGCCATTGACCTGGGTTCCAACAGCTTCCACCTGATCGTTGCCCGCGTTGAACACAACGAGATGCGCCCGGTGGAAACCCTGGCTGAAAAGGTACAACTGGGCGCTGGCCTCAAGGACGGTGTGCTGAACAAGGCGGCTATCCGCCGCGGTATCGACTGCCTGTCCCGTTTCAAGCAGGTGCTGGACAGCGTATCGCCTTACCGCACCCGCATCGTCGGCACCAACGCCCTGCGCCAGGCGCGCAACCGGCGGGACTTCACCAGTGCCGCCGAGGCCCTGCTGGGCGTGCCCATCGATGTCATCTACGGCCGCGAGGAAGCCCGCCTGGTTTACCTCGGCGTGGCCCACACCCTGGCCGACGACGAGCACTCTCGGCTGGTAGTCGATATCGGCGGCGGCAGTACCGAGTTCATTGTCGGCCAGCGCTTCGAACCGCAGAAGCTGGAAAGCCTGCAGATGGGCTGTGTGTCTTATACGCGCCAGTTCCTGAAGCGTGGCCGGATTACGCCCAAGCGCTACCGGCGGGCCTATGACGCCGCGCGCCTGGAGGTCTCCCACATCCGCCACCGCTTCTCCGCCTCACAGTGGGAAGACTGCGTGGGTTCGTCCGGCACCCTGCAGGCCATCGAGGCCATCATCCAGAACAATGGCTTGAGCGAGGGCGGCATCAATCGCAGCGGACTGGCCAGCCTCGAGAAAATGCTGCTGGCCTTTGATCACATCGACAAGATCGAACTCGAGGGGCTGTCGGATACCCGCCGCAACGTTATCGTCGCCGGTGTCGCCATCACCGCCGGTATTTTTGACGAGCTGGGCATCAAGCTGATGCGCCCCAGTCGCGGCGCGCTTCGGGAGGGCGTGATCTACGACCTGCTGGGCAGGCTGTCTCACGAGGATGTGCGCGAGCGCACCATCAACGCATTGATGCAACGCTACAGTGCCGACTCCCAGATTGCGGAGACCGTCGAAGAGCGCGCCAACAACCTGTTTGATGCGGTGGCCAACGCCTGGGAACTGGAAGACGCAGACCGGGACCTGCTGCGCTGGGCGGCTCGCACCCATGAAATCGGCATGGCCATTTCACACAAGCACTACAACCGCCACGGCGCCTACCTGCTGCGCAATGCCGACCTGCCCGGGTTCTCACAGGATGAGCAGGAAACCCTGGCCCTGCTGGTCTGGGGTCACCGCCGCAAGTTACCGCTGGAAGACCTGGCGGGCATGCCCGCCAGCGACCACCGGCGTGCGGCCCGGCTGGTGGCGATACTGCGCCTGGCCTGCGCCTTCAAGTACGTGGAGCAGCTGGAAGAGCTGCCGATGGTGAAGGTGAGCGCCAAGGCGCAGAGCATCAGGTTGCGCTTCCCGAGCGACTGGCTGGAACAGCACCCGCTGACCAGCTACGAACTGCGGGAAGAAAAGGCCCAGCTGCGCAAGCTGGGCATCAGGCTGGCCATTCGCTGAGGCACTAGTTCAGGACCTTGTAGCCTCGCCCACTCATGCAGCGCTTCACGATCTCGGATTTTTCCTGGTCGGCGAGAATCGCGGACTGGGCGCCACCGGCGACAGCACCCACCCCGGCATATTCGAGGACACTTTCACCGAGGATGGCACCCGCGGCAGCTCCCACCGCACCGCCGGCAGCGGCGCCCTTGGCGACCCCGCGTTCCATGCGCACCTCGTCGGCATAGCGCTCGCAGTCACCAAGATCCGCGTAGTAGCTGCTCATGTCAGCACCCTGGGTGTCAACGATGGGCCGCGGGGCTGAAGCACAGGCCGCCAGGCCACCCAGCAGGGTCACCAGCAGCAGGCGATGCAGGGAAGGAATGGGAACGGTCATTTGAATCTCCTCATGGTTTTCACAGTGGCTGTACTTCAACAACGCACCACCCAAGAAAAAATTCCGTTTGCACAGAAAAAAACCACAAGTGACTTTCGCAGCCGCGACGAGCAGCGCCCCGGGCTGCCCGCCGGCGACAGGAAGCGGCTTGCCGGGGGAAGAATGCGCAGCCCGGCAAGCCCGGGCTGCGCCTGGTGACTCGTTAGTTCAGTACCTTGTAGCCGCGGCCGCGCATGCAGCGCTTGACTACCTGGGACTTCTCCTGGTCGCCGCGAATGCCGGACTTCGCGCCCCCGGCCACCGCGCCAACACCGGCCCACTCGCCCACACTCTCACCGAGAATAGCGCCGGCGGCAGCACCCACCGCGCCGCCTGCTGCGGCACCCTTGGCCACGCCCTGTTCGATGCGAACCTGGTCGGCGTAAGCTTCGCAGTCGTCGAGGTCTTCGTGGTAACGCGTCATATTGACGCCTTTGGTATCGACGATGGGGCCCGGGGCTGAGGAACAGGCTGCCAGCAAAGCGAATAGCACCAGCGCAGCCGGGCGCTGTAGAAATGTCGCGGGAAATCGCATTCAGTCCTCCTTGCAATACGCGCAGTAGCTATAATCCCGTAACGCATTGACCTGCCTTTGGTTGACCCGCACAGGAAAAAAAGCATGAGCGTTCTCCGCACCCCCGACGAGCAGTTCCAGTCACTGCCCGATTACGACTTTGCCCCCCACTACTACACCATCAACGACCCGAAGCTGGGCGAATTGCGCCTGCACTACCTCGACGAGGGCCCCAGCGACGGCCCGGTGGTGTTGTGCATGCACGGTGAGCCCAGCTGGTGCTACCTGTACCGCAAGATGATCCCGGTGTTCGTGGCAGCGGGCATGCGGGTGCTGGCGCCAGACCTGATCGGCTTTGGCCGCTCTGACAAACCTGCCGAGCGCGACGACTACAGCTACCAGTCCCACATGGACTGGATCACCGACTGGTTCCTGGCCATGGAGGTGCGTGATGTGACCTTTATCGGCCAGGACTGGGGCGGCCTGCTCGGCCTGCGACTGCTGGCGGAAAACCCGGACCACTTCGCACGCTTCTCGATCGGCAACACCATGCTGCCGACCGGCGACATGCCCGCCAATGACGCTTTCATGGCCTGGCGCCAGTTCAGCCAGGAAGACCCGGTCTTCGACATTGGCTTCATCTGCAACGAGCTGGGCAATGGCGACCTGACCGAGGCGGAAATCGATGCCTTCCGCGCCCCCTTCCCCGCGGACGAATACAAGGCCGGTGCGCGCCAGTTCCCGACCCTGGTGCCCATCTCCACGGATGATCCCGCCCGCGAGCCCAACCTCGCGGCCTGGAAGGTGCTGGAGGCCTGGGAAAAGCCCGCCCTGATGTGCTTCTCCGACGGCGACCCGATCCTCGGCGAGGCCTACAAAATTTTCCTGGATCGGGTGCCCGGTACCGCGGGCCAACCCCATGTGACCTTGCATGGCGGTCACTTCGTACAGAATACTGACGGTCCGCGCTGGGCCCAGACGGTTGTGGACTGGATCCAGGCCTGAAGCGCCCGCGGCAATCCGGTAAACCCAAGCAATAATAAGGAACTCTCCATGCCAAACAGACCAACCACTATCAAGGACTGCATGCGCAAGAACCCGCTGACCATCAACCAGGGCGCCAACATTGTGCAGGCCGTGGAGATGATCGTGGAGTACAAGTTGACCGGACTCACCGTCACGGATGATGCCGGTTGCGTGGTGGGCATTCTTTCCGAGATCGAATGCCTGGAGGCGATCCTCGACAGCATCTACAACGACGGCGACGCCGAGCACTACCTGGTCAAGGAAGTGATGAAAACCAACGTCAACTCATGCACCCCCGGTGACGGTATCGTGGAAGTGGCCCAGGACATGCTAAAAACCCGCCAGCGCCGGCGCCCGGTGATCACCGATGGACGCCTGGTCGGCCAGGTCAGCAGCAGCAACGTACTGTGGGCGCTGATGGAGTACTCGCGCCGCAAAACCCAGCAGGCCTGAGGCCAGCATGCCGCGAGGCAACCTCTGGCCGGCCCTGGCGCTGGCCCTGCTCGCTCTGCTCGGCGCCTGCTCCGAGCCCGCGCCGCCACCGGACGCCAGCGATACAGGTACGCCCCTAGATGCGGAAGCCCTGCGCCAGCAAACCCGCGCGGACAACGTCGAGATCATCCGTGATGACTACGGGGTCGCGCACGTCTACGGCAAGACCGATGCCGACGCCGTGTTCGGCCTGCTGTATGCCCAGGCTGAAGATGATTTTCCGCGGGTAGAACGCAACTACATCTGGGCACTGGGCCGCCTGGCGGAAGTGGAAGGCGAACAGGCCCTGTTCAGCGACCTGCGGGCACGGCTGTACATGACCGAGATCGAGGCTCGCCAGGCCTATGCCAGCGCCCCGGACTGGCTCAAGAACCTGTGCATCGCCTTTGCTGACGGCCTCAACTACTACCTGCGCACGCACCCGGAGGTCACGCCGCGGCTATTGACCCGGTTTGAACCCTGGATGCCCATGTATTTCTTTGAAGGCTCCATCGGCGGCGATATCGAGCAGGTACCCCTGGGCGGCATCGAGGCCTTCTACGACCGCAGCGTGGACGACATTCTCAGCGGCCTGCCGGCGGCCGAGCCGGCGGCTTCCCGCGCTGACGCCGCCGAGCCCAGCGGCTCCAACGGGATCGCCCTGGCCGGCTGGCACACCGACAGCGGCAACACCCTGCTGTTGATCAACCCTCATACCTCCTTCTACTTCCGCAGTGAATACCACATGGTCAGCGAGGAAGGGCTCAACGCCTACGGCGCCGTGACCTGGGGGCAGTTCTTCATCTACCAGGGCTTCAACGAACGCACCGGCTGGATGCACACCTCCACCTACGCGGATTTCATGGATGAGTTTGTCGAGGACGTGCTGAACCGCGACGGCCAGTGGGTATACCGCTACGGCGAACGCCTGCGGCCGATATCCCTGGATACCGTGACCCTGAAGTACCGGGAAGGCAGCAAGCAGGCGGAGCGCCAGTTCCCCCTGCTGCGCACCCACCACGGTCCCATCACCCACATGCGCGACGGCCGCTGGGTGGCCACCAAAATCAACTGGGACCCGGTCAACGCCCTGCGCCAATCCTGGCTGCGCACCAGGCAGTCGGATCACGCCGGCTTTCGCGAGATCATGGACATCCGCACCAACTCCTCCAACAACACGGTGTATGCAGACTCCAGCGGCACCATTGCCTACTACCATGGCAATTTCATGCCGCGCCGGGATACCCGCTTTGACTACTCACAGCCGGTGGACGGCAGCGACCCGGCCACCGATTGGCAGGGCTTGCACGAGGTCGAAGACACCGTGCACCTGGTCAACCCGGGCGTTGGCTGGCTGCAGAACTGCAACTCCACACCCTTCACCGTCGCCGGCGCAGACAGCCCCAGGCGCGAAAACTATCCCGCCTACATGGCACCCGACCCGGAGAACTACCGCGGCGTGCACGCGGCCCTGCTGCTGGACGACTTTGCCACCGGTGCCGACGACAAGATGTCGATGGACGAGTTGATCGCGCTGGCCTACCACCCCGCTCTGCCCGCTTTCGACGTGCTGGTGCCGGACCTGCTTGCCGCCTGGGACAGCGAGGGCGAGGACTTCCCCGCGCTGGCTGAACCGGTTGCCACCCTCGCCAACTGGGATCGCAACGTGGCAGAGGATTCCATCGCCATGAGCCTGGCCCATTTCTATGGCCTTGAAATCCTCTCCGACTGGCAGCGCGGTGGCCGTGCCAGCCGCATGCAGTGGATCGCTGAATCCGCGCAGCGGCTGCCGCCAAAAGCCCGGCTGGAATTGCTGGCTGGCGTTGTGGCAGAACTTCAGGCGGATTTTGGCGACTGGCAAACGCCCTGGGGCGAAATCAACCGCTTCCAGCGCCTGAACGGCGACATCGACGCCGGCTTTGACGATGACCGGGACAGCCTGCCCGTGGGCATGACCACCGGCCGCTGGGGTGCACTGGCAGCCTATGGCTCGCGCCCGGGCAAAGACACACGACGCCTGTACGGCTACCGCGGCAACAGCTTTGTGGCGGTCGTGGAATTTGGTGACAGGGTGCGGGCGAAATCCCTGCTGGCCGGCGGCCAGAGCGGTGATCCCAGCTCACCGCACTTCCTGGACCAGGCCGAACGCTACGTGAACCGCGACTTCAAGGAGGTCGCGTTCTACCGGGAAGACGTGGAAGCCCGCGCCAGCCGCCGCTACCGCCCTGGCGAACAGCCCTGAGCCCACTAACAGCCTTGAGCCCACTAACAGCCTTGAGCTCTATTTACAGCCTTGAGCTCAATTAACAGCCCTGAGGCCCATCAACAGCCCTGAGCTACCTGGAAGCAGTCCCCCGCCAAAACAAGAGCAGGTTGTGCAAAATTCCCGTGACCTGTCTCACAAAAAAACCAGGTTTGTTAATTCTTACCAATCTTAGGCGGGCATGTTCCCTATTGCCCGCCGCGGTTTTTGCCTATCTTGAGAGGCATGGGGAATATAGCTAAAACAATTGTTATCGCTCTGGGGTTGGTAGCCCTCGCCGGATGCTCATCGACGCCGATGCCGAAGGCCTTCGCGAATCACTTCAGCAGTGCCCGCGACGACGCGGAGCACGGTAAGTGCATGACCGATAACACCCCATTCAATAACCGCCAGCTGATGATGGCGCCCAATACCGTGGAAAACGCCTGGACCTACTGCGTCAAGCAGTCCGACGTCTGGTACCCGGGCAAGCGCAGCAGCCAGAACACCCCGGTCTCCTGGGACAAGCAGTAAAAACCGGGGGCGAGAGCCCATTACCCACTGGTGCAGAGCACACCGCAGCCACGCGGCGGCAGCGCTATGGGTGATAGCGCGTGGTCAGGCTCACGTAGGCCCGGTTCAGAAACATGGCGGGGTCGCCACGCTTCTCATCCCAGCTCGCGGTAATGCCGGCGCTCAGTATTTCCTCCAATGACTTGCCCTCGGCAATCAGCGCCAGCAGATCCAGCCTGATCACTTCCAGCATCGTGATGTAGTCCTCCAGCTCCGACTGCGCCGCCAGCGCACCATGGCCGGGAATGATCACCGTATCCTCGTCGGTCATCGCCAGTACCGCTCTACAGGTTTTGATAACGCCGTCGAGGCTGCCGCCATTGCCGGCATCGATAAACGGGTAACCGGCGTTGTTGTACACGTCCCCCATGTGCACCGCGTTACGCCCCTGGAACATCACTACCGCATCCCCGGTGGTGTGCGCGGGTCCGAAATGCATCACGTCGATCTGTTCACCGTTGATGTGAAACTGCATGGCGTCGTCAAAGGTGATATCCGGTAGCGCCGAGGGCGGATAGGCCTCCTGCAGAGCGGCGGCAGCCACCAGGTTGACCACGTTGTCGCGCTGCATCATGCGCCGTGAATTACTGTGGGACACCAGCCAGGTGTTGTCCTCCTCGCCCAGCGCCAGGTTGCCGTCGGCGTGGTCGAAGTGCCAGTGGGTGTTGATCACGAAATCCACAGCCTTGTCGCCCTGTTTGCGCATGGCGCGTCGCAGCTTCGGCATCAGGGCGGGCACCTGGTCGTCCACCATCAGCACGCCGTCATCGCCGGAAGAAACGGCGATATTGCCACCCATGCCGAACAGCACGTAGAAACCGTCGGCGATTACCTGGGTCCGGACCTCGACCTTGTCGGCATCCCACCCAAAGGCGGCCATGACCGTGTCGACAGGTTGTGGCTCGGGGACCGGCGGCAACTCATGGGCTTTCAGCGGCGCACAAATAAACAGGCCGGCGAGCAGCGCAATGGGTGGTTTCATGGGTCGTGCTCCTAGGAAGTCATGGGCTGGAAGACGGCCTCTTCCAGTTCAATGAAAGCGTCTTCAATGTAGCGCCCGAGGCGCTCGAGATTATCCATCTCGCGGGTGGCCACCAGGCCGAAATGCAGGGTGCCGGAGTAGCTGTACAGGGTGATATTAAGCTGGTTGCCCGGTGGCAGCGTGCTGATCGGCAGGGACTGCTCCATTTTGGCGCCCTTCATGTACAGGGGCTTGCTGGGCCCGGGTACATTCGACACCAGGGTGTCAGCAATGGCCGGCAGTAAGCGGTCGAGCCGCAGCAACTGGATGAGTTCGATAATCACCGCGAGTACTGCGGTGTATTGGGCGACCGCGATGGAGGGCACGCCATCGATCTGGTTGCGCACGTTGCGCAGGGTAAAGCCAATCTCCCGCAGCCGGGTGTAGGGGTCGCTGTCGCTGGGCGCCAGGTCCACCAGCACAATGCCAATCTTGTTGCCGCTGACCCGGTCGTCTTCATCCCGCAGGTTGACCGGCATCTGGATGGACAGCGGGCGCTCGAGCTCGATGCCGCTGTCTGCCAGGTAACGTCGCAGGGCGCCGTCGATGCAGGTGAGCGCAATGTGATTGAGGGTACAGCGGGTCATGGCCCTGAGCTTCTTTATGCGGGTCATCGGCACATGGGCGGTGGCAAACTGGCGGCCGGCGCTGACGCTGCCGGTCAGCGGCGTGTCTTCCACCGCCCGAAACGGCAGTGCCACCGCATTGCGGGTAAGGCCTACCTGTTCCAGCGCGAGCTGGGTTGTGAGCTTGGTGGTACCGCCGAGAATCTTGCGCCAGTTGTCGAGGCTGCGCAGCAGCTTGCCGAAAATGGCGCGGCGGCTGGCCTGGGATTCCTCTCCCTCCCGGCGCGGCGCATCACCCATGGTCCAGATCGCCTTCAGGGCCCGGGACCTGGCACTGCTGTTCAGCGAGCCTGCACCCCAGCGCGACATTGTGACACCGTCCGCGTAGGCGTGGTGCATCTTCGAATACACCGCGAAGCGCCCTCCCGCCACCCGGTCGATGAGGTGGAATTCCCACATTGGCTTGGTGCGATCCATCAACGGCTCATGCAGGCCGGACACGTAGTCGAACAGATCCTTCTCGCTGAGCACCGATTCCGGGTTGTGGTAGAACAGGTGGTCCTCGATGGCGAAGTCAGCAGCATCGCGCCAGCGCGGGCCACCCAGGGAGCGGAAGTCGATCACCTTGTTGAACGGCGGCACCGGCTTGTCGTGCCGGGCCAGTTCTTCCGCCAGGCCATGAACCCACTTCGCGGAACTGCCCGCGGGCTTCTTGAAGATCATCAAGCCGGCGACGTGCTTCGGGCTCTCTTCCGACTCGGTGAGGAAAAACGCGAGGTCCAGCAGGGACAGGCGACTCATGGGACATCCTGTTGTTGTTATTTGCCTAGCAGTGTAGATGGTTTACGCGGCCGCTGGCCAGATGTACCACCGGCGCCTGCCCTCAGGGACAGGCCACCCGATACCAGACGTCGTAGTCGAAGGACGCCAGCACATTGGCTCGCTGCACCCGGAAGCAGGCATCACCGTGCCGCACATATTCCACCCAGGCGCCAGCCTGGAACTCGCCGCTGGCCTCACGCTCCGAACGGGCTTCAACACCGCTGCGGCGAGGCGCGGAGCGGAGTATGCCGAGTAACTCCGGGTTCATGACGGTGGCGCCGTTCTCCGTCGAGCGGCCGGGGTCGGGGCGGCTCAGATCGGGAAACGAGAGATCGAGCCTCAATCCCGGTGACAGAGGCTGGTCTTCGAGGGGTTGCTGTACAGGTTGCGCAGCGACTGGCGGCTGCGCAGCGGGTGGGTAGGCCACAACTGCTGGTTCAACCGGCACCTCTGGCACCGACGGCTCACGCGGCCTGGCAACGGCAGGTGGAGACGCTTCCGGCCTGCTGAGTGTCAGCTGCAGCGGTGAGCGGGATGGCGCCATTTCAATCGGGAGCGGTGCCGGCTGCGCGCGAACCCAGGCCAGCAAGGCGCCATGTAACAGCAGCGAAAACACTAGCCATGGCATTACCATCCGACGGCCTCCGGAGTCCATTCCGGGCGCCAGGATGATGGCATCCGGCGCCGCACGCAGCCTGTGCACTGCATCCATGTTTTATGGACTGACAGAGGGCTGCTGAGTTCCCGGCGACGCCGGCCGCGTCAAGGAGGCTTGAGCATGAGAGGCGTTTGGAGAATCCAGTGGCCGCCACGGGGACTTGTGTTTCGCCGCCCCAAAAAAAAGCCCCCGCTGTAGCCAGCGGGGGCAGGAATCGAAGCATCACAGGGGAATCGGAAGCTTCGAGGGGTTCTGGTGCTTAGAGCGGCCTCCAGCACACAAAGTTCAGTGCTTTACATTCGTTTACCAATGGCTCGACTACAGCTCGGAAATCTTCTTGTTGAGCTGGAACTGCCGGGAGGTGACATAGGACTCCATGTCGTTGACCCGCTGCAGTGCGGCATCGAGACGCTCCCGCGCGCGCTTGAGGCGCTCAGACGGGCTGTCGCTGTAGCGGAACATGCGCTTGGGGCGATAATCGTGCTGGTAATCGTCGTACTCCATTTCGATGACCTCCTCGACCTCATCGATATCATCATCTTCCACCGGGTCATCCCAGCGCTCGTACGCCGGCGCCTTGCGGCGCGGTGCCATCAGTACCCAGCCTGCCAGGTAGGCCCACAGGGCGAGGCTGCCGGTGAACAGGAAGGCGACGATGGCCAGCAGGCGCACCACCCAGGTTTCCACTTCCCAGTAGTCGGCCAGGCCCGCGCACACGCCGGCCACCCTACCCTTGCGTGTATTGCGGTAGAGGCCCATGCCCCAGCCGTTGGCCTTGCGGCGACGGTACTCCCGGCGGCGCTTCTTGAAGCCGCCACGGCGCGTGCGTCTACGGTATCTGTGTCCCATCTCAGTGACTCCTGTCCTGGTCGGTCTTGTAGTGGTCCCTGCGCTCCTGCTGCTGGCGCCAGTCCGGGTAGTCCGAGTCCAGCAGCGTTTCCAGGGTGTGGATGCGGTCCGTGAGCTTGTCCACGGTTTCCATGATGTGATCCACGGCTTCCCGGTCCTCTTTGCTGAGGCTGCGCGAGGAGCGTTTGAGCGACGAGTAGTGCATGGTGATCCACATCGGTAACACGATCACCATGAACAGGATTGTCGGCACAAACATAAATTCAAAAAATTTCATCGAGTGATTCCCCCAAAACCCTTTTTAATAGGGGCGGCCATTTCCCTGACCGCCCAACACGTTATGCGCTGGCGCTGTTGTTTTCGGTCGGCTGCGCGGAGCCGGCCATTTCACGCTTCAGGCGTGCCAGCTCTTCGTTGACCTTTTCCTCTTCCACCAGGCCGTCGATCTCAGTGGCGAGATCAGTGACGTCGCGGCCGAGGTCCATGGCTTCGAGCTGGCTTTCCATGGTGTCCATGCGGCGCTCGAACTGGTCGAACTTGGCGAAGGCCTCGTCCAGCGCCTCGCGGTGCATCTGGCGCTTGACCTTGATGCGCGACTCCACGGTCTTGCTGCGCATGACCAGGGTCTTCTGCTTGGCGCGGGCATCGGTGAGCTTCTGCTGAAGCTGGCCGATCTCGTCATTGAGTTGGTGGATGTGCTCGTCGGTGGCGGCCAGTTCGGCCTCTACCGTGGCGAGTTCTTCCTGGATGATCTGCTTCTCCTGCAGGGCGGCCCGGGCCAGGTCTTCGCGGCCCTTGCTGATGGCCAGCTTGGCCTTCTCTTCCCAGGCGACGATGTCGTCAGCCACCTGCTGGCGGCGACGCTCGGCGGCCTTGCGCTCGGCGAGCACCCGGGCGGAGGAACTGCGCACCTCTACCAGGGTGTCTTCCATCTCCTGGATGATCAGGCGGATCATCTTCTGGGGATCTTCAGCCTGGTCCAGGATGGAATTGATGTTGGAGTTGATGATGTCGGTCATGCGGGAAAAAATGCCCATGATGTCGCTCCCTTGGTGTGTCACTACTGCTTAGTTAAAAAGAATTCGGTGCTGGCGGTGCTTGTACGCGCCAGGCCTGGGCATGCCAAACCAGAACAGCGCCTCGATCACCGCGGCAATCTGCAGGAATGTCAGGCCACCGGCGATCGCCCCGGCGAAGGCGCCCACAAACGCGCAGATCACCGCCAGTGCCATGTAAACCAGAATGCGTTCTTCAAACTTCGTCATTGTCATTCCTGTTCGTGTTGCTATGGGGTGGTTGATTTCGCTCAAGCCACCCATGTTCTCTGTGTCTCGCCAGATATACTCCAATTACCGTGCCAACTTTTTAAGTCATTGTTTTGATTGACTTTAAGCTCAGTCAGAAGTACTGAGCATAAAAATATTTGGCGTAAATCACCATTTAATTGGTTTATTCAGCCAATTAATTTGGTACATTTTGCGAATGCGCGAAACAGAACGAATCATCGGCAACAGCGTCACCCTGACCCAGGCCCTGGACCAGGTTTCCCGGCTGGCGCCCATCCAGCGGCCGGTGCTGGTGATCGGCGAGCGCGGCACCGGCAAGGAACTGGCCGCCGAGCGCCTGCACTTCCTCTCGACCCGCTGGGACGGCCCGTTCCTCAAGGTCAACTGCGCCGCGATTGCCGAGCAGTTGCTGGAATCCGAGCTGTTCGGCCACGAGCCCGGCGCCTTCACCGGCGCCAGCCGCACCCACCGCGGGCGCTTTGAGCGGGCCGACGGCGGCACCCTGTTCCTGGACGAGTTGGGCACCATGTCCACGGGCCTGCAGGAAAAGCTGCTGCGCACCATCGAGTACGGTGAGTTTGAACGGCTGGGCGGGCAGACCACCATCCAGGTAGATGTGCGGGTCATCGCCGCCACCAACGCCAACCTCAAGCAGATGGCGGCCGAGGGCAGGTTTCGTGAAGACCTGCTGGATCGCCTCAGTTTCGACGTGGTGCACCTGCCGCCGCTGCGCCACCGCCTCAGCGACGTGCCCGAGCTGGCCCACCACTTTGCCGTGCAGATGTGTTCAGAGCTGGGCTGGGAGCTGTTCCAGGGCTTCAGCGACAGCGCCGCCCGCCAGCTACTGGAATACCCCTGGCCGGGCAATGTGCGGGAACTCAAAAACGTGGTGGAGCGCTCGGTGTCGCGCTGGGGCAACCCGGATACGCCAGTGGGCACCGTGGTGATCGACCCCTTCGACTCGCCCTACGAGGACTGGGGGGCGACGCCCACTCCTCAGGCAGCCGCCCCCAAAGCACCGCCGGCTGCCAGCCCTACCCCGGTGCGTTTTACCCGCGCGGTGGCCGACTTTGAGAAACGGATACTGCGCGAGGCGCTGGAGGCCAACGACCAGCACCAGGGCAATACTGCCCGCGCGCTGGGCCTGAGCTACGACCAGCTTCGCGGCCTGCTGCGCAAGCACAAGCTCCTGAAACGGCGCCGAAAAACCGCGGCTGCGTGATACACTGCCGCGCGATGACAGCGCAGCTTTCCAGCCAACAAACCCAGTGCCTTACCGACACCCTCGCCGCCCTCGGCAGCGAGGATTTTGGGCCGCGTCTGCTGGATTTCCTGCGTGCCGCGGTGGACTTCGACAGCGCCGTGATCATGGCCTACCCCGAAGATTCCACGCTGGTGGTGTTGACCAACGAACTGTCGGCGGGCGACCGGGCGGTGTTTGACGGCGCCTACCCCAACGGCCTGTACCTGCTGAGCCCGCTGTACCTGCAGGCGCGCAGCGGCCAGCGCGGCTGCTTCCACATCGACGAAATTGCGCCGGAAGGGTTTACCGACAGCGAGTTCTTCGAGCTCTATTACTCGAAGCACGGCTCCATCGACCAGCTGGCCTATTTCTGCGAATCCGCCCTGGGCACGCCGCTGGTGATCTCCATGGAGCGCACCGAGGCGCTACCGGTGTTCAGCCCGGAGGAGCGCGAGCGTCTGGTGGCGCTGTCACCACTGGTGAGCGAACTGGTGCGCCAGCAGCGCTGGCCGACAGGAGACATGGACCCGGCCCCTGCACTGGACATGCACGCCCATATGGAGCATGTGCTCGACCTGTTCGGTTCCAGCACCCTGACCCCGCGCGAGCGGGAAGTGGTGCGCCTGATTCTCAAGGGCTACCCGTCGAAGTCGGTGGCGCGGGAGCTGGACATCAGCACCCAGACCGAGCAAGTGCACCGCAAGAACATCTACCAGAAGCTCGGGATTTCCTCCCATTCCGAGTTGTTTACCCTGTTTTTTGAAGCCATAGCGCAGCCTGCCGGCAGCACCGACCCGCTGCTGACGCTGCGCGCCTGAACCCGAGGACACCTGAATGACCCTGCCTCTCAAGGACCCTTCCCTGCTCAAGCACCAGGCCTATATCAACGGCGAGTGGGTGGATGCCGACAGCGGCGCCACCGTGGCAGTGGACAACCCCGCCACCGGCGAGACCATCGTCGAGGTGGCCAAGGTGGGTGCCGCCGAGACCCGCCGCGCCATCGAGGCCGCCGAAGTGGCCATGGCGTCCTGGAAGAACAAGCCCGCCAAGGAACGCGCCGGCCTGCTGCGCCGCTGGTACGACTTGATGATGGAGCACCAGGAAGACCTGGCCATCATCATGACCGCCGAGCAGGGCAAGGTGCTGGCCGAGTCCCGCGGCGAAGTCGCCTACGGCGCCGCCTTCGTCGAGTGGTTTGGCGAAGAAGCCAAGCGCGTGGACGGCGACGTGATCCCCGGCCCCTCCCCTGACAAACGCATCGTCACCATCAAACAACCTGTCGGCGTGGTCGCGGCGATCACACCCTGGAACTTCCCCAACGCCATGATCGCCCGCAAGGCTGCCCCGGCCCTGGCGGCGGGCTGCAGCATCGTGATCAAGCCGGCCACCGCCACGCCGCTGTCGGCGTTTGCCATGGCCGAACTGGCCGAGCGCGCTGGCATTCCCGCCGGTGTGATCAACGTGGTGTGCGGTTCATCCGGCGAGATCGGCGGCGAGCTGACCGGCAACCCCATTGTGCGCAAGCTCACCTTCACCGGCTCCACCCCGGTGGGCAAAACTCTGATTGAACAGTGCGCCGGCACGGTGAAAAAAGTCTCCATGGAGCTGGGCGGCAACGCGCCCTTCGTGGTGTTTGATGACGCCGACATCGACGCCGCCGTGGAAGGCGCCATGGCGTCGAAGTACCGCAACTCCGGCCAGACCTGCGTATGCGCCAACCGGCTGTTTGTGCAGGACGGCGTGTATGACGAATTCGTGGAGAAGTTTGTAAAAGCCACCCAGGAACTGGTGGTGGGCAACGGCATGGACGACGGTGTGACCGCCGGCCCGCTGGTGGACCTGAACGCCGTGAACGACGTGGACGCGCTGGTGCAGGAAACCGTCTCCCAGGGCGCCACCGTCGCCGTGGGCGGCGGCCCCCACGAACTGGGCGGCTGCTACTACCAGCCCACCGTGCTGACCGGCGTGACCAGCGAGATGGCGGTGTTTCGCAACGAGATCTTCGGCCCGGTATCACCGGTGATTCGCTTCTCCAGTGAAGACGAGCTGATCGAGATGGCCAACGACACAGAGTTCGGCCTCGCCAGCTACTTCTACGCCCGCGACATCGGCCGCATCTGGCGGGTGGCGGAGCAACTGGACTACGGCATCGTCGGCGTAAACTCCGGCATCATCTCCAACGAGATGGCACCCTTCGGCGGCGTGAAGGAATCCGGCATGGGCCGCGAGGGCTCCAAGTACGGCATGGATGACTACCTGGAGATCAAGTACATCCTGATGGGTGGGATCTGATTCCATTTCTTTGGCACTTGGTAAACGCGAGTAAAAGTTGTTTAGAAGGTTCATTAACGGCTTAGTGTTCGGGGCAGGCTTCTCGATTGCTTTAATCGCAATTCTTGAGATTTACGCGACATATTTCGTAGAGAGAACTTTTGAGCGGTTTGATGGGGAGGGTTCCACCACTGTTGAGAACTTGCCACCAGCTAACGCAATGCAAAACAAGTTTCTTGGCACAACAGCCATATACAGCGGTAATGCACTAGACCATCGTTCTAAAGTGCTTGCATCAGGTGATGGAGTAATTCAGGGCTCAGTCACCGCCGGCGGACAGCCAGTTTCCAATCTTAGACTTCGACTATCCCTAAATTCCGCGGCAATGAGCTCATGGACAAGTACAGACGTCAATGGGGTATATAGGATCGCAGTGCCATTCGGTTCCTATGAAGTTAGCGGCTATGAGTTGGACACAATGACTGTACACGGCGTTCTAGCTGGGTTTATAGAGGACCCCTTGAATCGCCACACGACCCCAGTAACTCCTGTAGAAGAAGGGACTGTTGGCGAAGGCCTTAATCTGAAGTACGTTCTGCCAGTCGTAAAGAAACAAATGGCAAGACGGGTATCTTTGGATTCGCCACCACGACTTGAATGGGAACCATACCCTGGTGCATCCGCATACCGCATTCAGATTACAGCTAGCGAAGCTCTTGATGACTACCGCACGAGTGTTGATCTTTTCCCCTGGTCGCAGGAACCCGTAGTGACTGATCCCTACTTCCCTCTCGCACCACTTGCTCACAGACTGGAGAGTGGATATTTCTACAGCTACCAAGTAAAGGCGCTGAACGAAAAACGGCAGGCCATATCAAATACCCCAGAGCACTACGGTGCTTACGACTTCAAGGTAGAGTAACGCTCAGGAGCCTTCAGGAATCCGGCATGGGCCGCGAGGGCTCCAAGTACGGCATGGATGACTACCTGGAGATCAAGTACATCCGTAAGCTTCCCCAAATCGGAGACAGGTAATTAGTAGAGCTTTCTGGCATTTTATAGCCGGGAGGTTCACATGAAGAAGTCGAAGTTCACCGAGAGTCAGATCATCGCGATTCTCAAGGAGGCTGATGCCGGCGTGATGGTGAAGGACATCTGTCGCAAGCACGGCATATCCTCCCCCACTTACTACTCGTGGAAGTCCAAGTACGGCGGTATGGAAGCCTCGGAGTTGAAGCGGGTGAAGGAGATGGAAGCCGAGAACGCCAAACTCAAGAAGATGTATGCGGAGTTGGCGCTTGAGAATGCTGCGATGAAGGAGCTGATCTCAAAAAAGCTGTAACGCCGGCAGAGAAGCGAACAGCTGCGGGCTTCCTGGTCAGCGATCAGAAGCTGTCTGTGGCTCGATCCTGTCGGTGCGTGGGCCTCTCCAGATCGGCCTACTACAAAGTGCCCGAGCACTGGACCGTGCGAGACGCGGAGGTCATCGCCGCTCTGGCAGATCTAGTCGAGGGGCGACCCAGCCGAGGCTTCTGGAAGTGCCGGAAGATGCTCCGAAGGCAAGGTCGGCCTTGGAACCACAAACGCATTTACCGGGTTTACAAGCTGATGGAGCTAAATCTAAGACGCCGAGCGAAGAAGCGGCTGCCCAAGCGGCACAGAGCTGAACTCTACGTCCCTGCGCTTCCGGATACGGTCTGGTCTGCCGACTTCATGTCGGATGCGCTTCATACAGGAAAACGCTTCCGTACCTTCAATGTGACCGACGACTTCAATCGCGAAGCGCTGCATATCGAGGTCGACACCTCTATCACGTCGGTTCGCCTGGTGCGGGTCTTTGAGCAGTTGCGTCAGGAGCACGGTTTGCCCCAGGTCCTGAGGACGGATAACGGACCCGAGTTCCTGGGTGAAACATTTACGGCATGGGCAAAAGACGCCGGCATGGCGATCCAATACATCCAGCCGGGCAAGCCAAACCAGAACGCCTACATCGAGCGCTTCAATCGAACCTATCGGGAAGAGGTGCTAGATCAATACCTGTTTACGTCGCTCGATCACGTCCGGGAGGCCACCTGGTGGTGGATGCTGGAATACAACGAGGAAAGACCACACGACTCTCTGGGCGACCTAACACCTAAGGAGGCCAGGGAGCAATCCACCAGAAACTCTATTTTTGAACTGTCTACTTGACGGGGAAGCTTACGCATCCTGATGGGTGGGATCTGATTCCACCCCATCTGCTCAAGCTGACAGGCTTGAGCTTCTCACTGTCCGAGACCTCCCTATACTCCTGACCTGACCGGTGTGCACGGACGCACGCCGGCGCACCAGGGAAGGTGTTATGGGCTTGTTCCGCCAGGAAGCCATCGATGCGCAGCGTCATCGCCTGCAGGGCCAGGTGGTGCTGCTCCCACGCTGGCCCCATGTGCTGCTGGGCACACTGCTGCTGCTGTGGCTGGCGCTCGTTATTGTCTTTCTTACCCAGGCGTCTTACTCACGCAAGGAAACCGTACGCGGCTGGCTGGAGCCGGCCGGTGGCATGGTGCGGATTTTTCCACAGGCGGAAGGTCGACTGGCCCAACTGCTGGTGGCGAAAGGTGACGCAGTGATCGAGGGCCAGCCGGTGGCCATCATCAATGGCGATCATATCCTCGATGATGGCGCTCACCTGGAAGAGGTGTTGCTGACCGAGTACCAGGCCCGCAAAGTGGCGATGGAACGGCAGTTGGCTCGTGAAGCTGTACTGGCCGAGCTTCGAAACGGGGAATTGCTGGCTCGGATCGGGGATGCCAAGGCAACCCTCAAGCAACTGGATGATCAGCGCGCCACGCTTGAGCGGCGCATCAAGATCGGCGAACAGCGGATGGCGCGTCACAGCTACCTGGCCGAGGCCGGGCACCTGACAAGCTCCGAACTTGAGCAACTGCAGGAGCAGCAGCTATTGTTGGCCGGTGAGCGGCAGGAACTGGCCGTGCAGCGCCTGCAACAGACCTCGCTGCTAAAACAACTGCGCGCCGAACGTAAGCGCCTGCCCGAGGAAACCCACAATGCCGAAGACCGGCTGAGAATTGCCCTTGGCGAGCTCTCGGCGGAGATCGCCCGGTTGCGCGGCAATCGTGCCCATGTGCTGGTCGCACCACTGGACGGCCAGGTCAGCAGCATTGGTTTCGCGGAAGGTCAGCGGGCTCTATATGAACAGCCGGTGATGACACTGCTCCCAAAGAACTCGCCGCTGGAAGCCACGTTGCTGGTACCGGTTCGAGCCGCAGGTTTTCTGGAAGCCGGCCAGGCCCTGCAGCTTCGCTACGATGCCTTTCCCTACCAGAAGTTCGGCTTGCAACGCGGACGCATTCTCGAAATCACAGCGGGCACGGTGTTGCCGTCTGACCACGCCAATCTGCCGCTGCGCGTCAGTGAGCCCGTGTTCAGGGTGACGGCGCATCCGGCAACCAGTGACGTTCCCGCCTATGGCCGCCGCTTCGCACTAAAACCTGGTATGACCCTCAGTGCCGACATCGTGCTGGAAGAACGCTCGCTGTTGCAGTGGTTGCTTGAGCCGCTTCACAGCCTGCGAGGACGCATGACGTGAGCGTTCGCACCGAGACAACACCCCTCAACTTTTCCTGGGGCCGGAGACTGCCACTGGAGCGCCAGGCGGAAATCACCGAGTGCGGGCATGCCTGCCTGGCGATGATCGCCGCCTATCACGGCAACCGCCTCGGCCTCGCCGAGCTGCGGCGTCGCTTCCCGCCCTCCGGCCAGGGCAGCAGCCTCAAGGAGCTGGGTGAGATAGCAGCGCATCTGGGAATGACGGCTCGCCCCTTGCGCGCGGAGCTTGGCGCCGTGCCCCACCTGGAGCGACCCTGCATCCTGCACTGGGATCTCGATCACTTTGTGGTACTGAAATCAGTCGGGCGGCGCAGGGCTGTGGTACACGACCCGGCAAAAGGTGTGCTGAAGCTGGGGCCGGAGGAATTCTCCCGCCACTACACGGGTATTGCCCTCGAACTGTCCCCTGCCCCCGGTTTCGAGAAATCCGCGCGCCCGAACTCGCTTCGGCTCAGTGACCTGTGGAGCCGAATGATCGGCCTGAAGCGCAGCCTGCTACAGTTGCTGGCCCTGTCATTGCTGCTACAACTGTTCAGTATCGCGGCACCCTTCTACATGCAGACCGTGGTAGACGACGTGGCGCTGCGCGGGGACACCGGCCTGTTGCTGACACTGGCTATCGGCTTCCTGCTATTACTGGTCGTGGAAACCGGCACGCAGGCATTGCGAAGCTCTGTCATCCTGCACCTGTCGACGCGGCTACACCTGCAGTTGGCCGCCAACCTGTTCCAGCACCTGGTGCGCCTGCCGATGACCTGGTTCCAACGTCGCCACCTGGGAGACGTGCTGTCACGTTTCTCATCCATCGACGCTGTCCGGGAAATACTCAGCACCGGCCTGGTCACGGCACTGGTCGACGGCCTGATGGCGCTGATCATGCTGTTGATCATGTTCCTGTATGACGTGCGCCTTACCTTGATCGTGCTGGGCATCCTGGCGTTGTACATCCTGCTGCGCCTGATCCTGTTCCCAGCGCTACGCAGGCTTTCCCAGGAGAGCATTGCCAACCACGCACTCTGCGAAACCAGCTTCATGGAGACTGCACGGGGCATGCAGACGGTAAAACTGCTGCAAAAGGAGAACGAGCGGCAGGGTCAATGGCACAACCGGCTGGCCGATGCCATGAACAGCGATATTCGCGTTGCCAGAATGGGCATCGGTTTTGATGCTGCCAATCGACTGCTGTTTGGTGTTGAGAACATCCTGGTGGTTTACTTCGCCGCCCATGGCGTGATCGACAATACACTGTCACTCGGCATGCTATTCGCCTTCATGAGCTACAAACAGCGCTTTACCGGCGCTATCGACAGCCTGGTGAACCAGTTCGTCGAATTGTTGATGTTGGGGCTGCATCTCGAGCGGGTGAGTGATATTGCGTTGGCAGACCGGGAAGCGACCGGGGTCGTGCTGCCGGCATCAACTCGCGGCCCAGAGTCGGGCGGCCTGCAAATCAAGGCCAATGGGCTGTCCTTCCGCTATGGCTCGCTGGAGCCCTGGGTCTTTGAGGGCGTAGACGTAACGGTACCCGCCGGTGGCAGCATCGCCCTGGTCGGCCCCTCAGGCTGCGGCAAAACCAGCCTCCTCAAATGCCTGATGGGCTTGCTTCCCGCCACCGAGGGTGAGCTCACCATCAACGGCGTTCCCATCGCCGCGCGTCAGGACTACCGCAGCTTAATTGCCGGCGTGATGCAGAACGACCAGCTTTTGAGCGGATCCATCGCTGAAAACATTGCCTGTTTCGAGCAGCGACTAGACTTGGACAGAGTCATGCAATCGGCGCAATCAGCCTGCATTCACGAGGACATCATGCAAATGCCCATGCAATACAGCACGCCAGTCGGCGACATGGGTTCCACCCTCAGCGGCGGCCAGGTGCAGCGCATCATGTTGGCCAGGGCCCTCTATCGCCGACCTCGCGTGCTGTTCCTCGATGAAGCTACCAGCCATCTCGATGTCGACACCGAGCGCGCCATCAATGCCAATATCGCCAACATGAACATGACCCGAGTCATGGTGGCACACCGGCCCGACACGATTGCGATGGCGGACCAGGTATTTGAATTGCGGCGGGAGTGCCGCAACAAGTAAGTGCGTTGTTAAACGCACAAACTATCCATCACTATGAAAGGAATCGAATATGGACTTTTCTCAGCTCTCCAAAAATCATGAACGCCCAACGGCGTTGGCACAACTCAATAACGAAGACGCCAACGCTGTGCAGGGTGGAATGAGCCTGCAAGACGGCGGCGTCAACTTGATTATGCTCGGTGTAGGTGGCTTGGCCTTCGCCCCTGCGGCAGCTACTTTTGCGCTGGCGGCTGGAGTTAGTATGCTCGGAGGTTCTCTATACGGCCGGCTCAAATATCACCGATGATTATGCATACCGCATACATCTCTACCGTGCGGACTCTCTCGAGTCCGCACCTATTTTTTTCTTGACCATTCCCACTTCGCCAAGGCCAAGGACACGGGAAATGGCAGCCTGGGCCAATCTCACGCGCTTTCCAGAAAACCCTGGCGATTGGACATCAATGCGGAAGGGGCAGCTCCGGCACCTGACAGAAGCTGAGGCAGCGCAGGAAGCACGAAATTGGAATTTCCTTAGCCCGGTCCTACTGGGGTCGCCGAGCACAGATCAGTTGCTCCCACCTATTCTAGTACCTGAGTTCGCTCAATCGCTGCGACGAAAAATAGTTCGGCACACAAGGAACATGGCACTGATTTCTTCACTGGGACTCCTCGCATTCTTTTACCTTTTTTCTGGCGCTTTTTTGGAAGTCGAAAGCTACTGGCCAGCGATCATTCTTATGGTCCTGATCAGCCTGGTCTTTTGGTCCGAATACCTCAAAGCCCGAGATGACGATACTTTCCTGGCAGAACGGGCGCTCTACCTGGCTTGGGTTCGATCGGAGTTGAACAGTTGCTACTGGATCATCCCTGGAATTCTGGTTATCAGCGGCGCCGCTCAAATTACCACCGGGCATTGGTTCGCGGGCCATACCTGGATTCTCCTAGACTATGGTCTGATATATGAGCAGGTTAACAATGGGGAATACTGGAGACTACTCACCGGTCCGCTCTTTCACTCCAACCCTACTCACTGGCTTCTCAATATGAGCCTGCTTCTCATGTTTTCCGCCTTCGTGTTCGCGCTCCCACGTAGCGGAATACAGGTAATCTTGTTTCTCATTGCAACAACCGTTTCCGGCCTTGCTGCCTATACCACCAATGAATATCTGCCCTTCTCCGCGCCATCCACCTACGACGGTTTTGCTGGCATATCTGGTGGGATTTTCTACCTGCAGGGCTTCATGCTTGCCAACGCATGTCGAAACCCATCCTGTTACCCGAAGGGATTACTGCTCATGTTCGCCGTTATGGCATCCGTGAACCTGGTACTCCCTTTCATGACAGACAACAATATAAGCGTCGCTGCACATACAATAGGACTACTGCTGGGGATTCTGATAGGCGGACTGTTTAAACCGATGGGCGATAACGAGATGCAGGAGGACGGGAGTGGTGGAGACATCATCTGCGGGACACCAGTGGACGAATAGAATTACAGGCAGGGGTAGGCAATGGCACATGGTGATTCTGCGAATCCGGATATAAAGACACCAGACGGCCTGTCGGAGAGAGAACGTGAGGAACTGATCGAGCGCGCCAGGTACGAGGTGTTCGGGGAACAAGGCGCCAATACCCGCGCCATCAGGCATACCGTACTTAGCTTCATTGTCCTGGCGTCAGTTCTGGCCATTTTGGCCCTATGGCTGATGCCGCTGCTGCCCGACAACCAACTGGCAAAGATACTCCTCACTGCAACCATGGCCAGCCTGGGCGCGTTTGCGGGCTACCGGAATACTCGCTATCGGTCGAGGCTGATAAACGCCAAGATCCGGGAACTCACCGAAGAGAGCGGTGGTAGCTAGCGCAGCTCTGCTTCACCCCTTGTTCCCGCAATCAATAGGCGCCCGCACGGTAGCACTTATGATCCGCCTGGTCTGTGTTTGCCCAACACCAGCGTAAAAACCTCCCCGAATCCTAGTCGTTGCTACCCCATATCCGGCCGCAAATTTTCGACCAGTTCACACATTTTTCGCTGAATCAGCCTGTTCGCGGAACCAGTTCGCAGTTTGAAGGCAGGTTTGCTGACGACAGAAATGAAAACGCTAGTATCACTATCAAGCCCGGAGATTAGACAGGTGGAGAAAGTGAATTACATGTCGTTTGGTGAATCACAAATACCCGGTTTGCGCATTTGCATGGCGATGTTTGCCACCTGCGCACTGATGCTTGGCCTGGTTATGAGCCTTGAAGGACATACCTCGCTGGCCCTGAGCAATCTCTGCGGTGCCTCGTTTTTTGTTTTCGCTTACCACAACCCGGAAGCGCTGCTCGCCAACCAGTTTCCTGACGTTAAGGCTGGCCAGCAGAATGAGGTTCAAAACGGACTTGAATCAGTAGTTCAGAAGAAGTTCCTATGGACGTCGCTGATGGTCGGCCTGGTGGCCGTCCTCATCGAATTTAAGGAATACCTGCCCCTGGGGTAAGTTGAGCGAACGCCCTGGCCTGAGTTTCAGGCCAGGGTTTTTTTTATGGCGCCGTGCCAGCGCTCGATCCGCTGCTTGCGAGCCTTACCCGACATCTTCACCACAAACTCCCGCTCCGCCTGCCACACCTTCCTGATTTCCTGCTTGCCCTGCCACAGGCCAACGCCCAGCCCGGCCAGGTAACTCGCGCCGGCCACCGTGGTCTCCAGCATCTGCGGGCGAATCAGCTTGCGGCCCAGTACGTTGGCCTGGATCTGCATCAGGAGGTTGTTGGCGGCGGCACCGCCGTCCACCCGCAGGGGCTTCATGCGCCTGCCAAGGTCTTTCTCCATGGCCGCGAGAATATCGACATTCTGCAGGGCCATGGCATCGAGGGTGGCGCGGGCGATATGGCCGCGGTGGGCACCGCGGGTCAGCCCGGTGATGGTGCCCCGGGCATCCGGTTCCCACCAGGGGGCGCCCAGCCCGGTAAGGGCGGGGATAAACTCAACACCGCCGTGGTCATCGACTGATTCGGCCAGCGCCTCGATCTCGGGTGCTGAGCTGATAAAGCGCAGTTCATCCCGCAACCACTGCACCGCTGCGCCGCAGATAAAGGCGCCACCTTCCAGGGCATAGGTGAGTTTCTCCCCACCCAGCTGCCAGGCGACGGTGGTCAACAGGCCGGCCCGAGAAGACACGGGTGTGTTGCCGGTATTCATCAGGATGAACGAGCCAGTGCCATAGGTGCACTTGGCATCGCCGGGGGAAAAGCAGGCCTGGCCAAACAGTGCCGCCTGCTGGTCACCCGCCACGCCGGCAATGGGAATGCCATCGGGCAGGCCCGGCACGTTCCGCGTATAGCCCATGACACCGCTGCTGGGCACGATCTCAGGCAGGATGCCGGCGGGCACGCCGAACAGGTCCAGCAGGCCCTTGTCCCACCTGCCCGAGCGCAGGCTCATCAGCGAGGTACGGCTGGCGTTGGTCACGTCGGTAACGTGGGTATCGCCGTCGGAGAGTTTCCAGATCAGGTAGCTGTCGATGGTGCCACCCAGCACCTCACCTTTCTTGAGTTTGCTGCGGGCGGCCGGGGCGTTATTCAGCAACCAGCCGAATTTGGTGGCAGAAAAATACGGGTCGAGGACCAGCCCGGTCTTGCGCTTTACGGCTCGCTCCGCGCCCTGCTTCTTGAGCTGTTCACACACCGGCGTGGTGCGGCGACACTGCCAGACAATGGCGTTGTAGAGGGGCTCCCCGCTCTGGCGGTCCCACAGCGCGGTGGTTTCGCGCTGGTTGGTGATGCCAATGGCGGCGATTTCCGACGGCTTGCAGCCATCGCCCTTGAGAATTTCGCGGATACCTTCCAGCACCGACGCCCAGATCTCCTCCGGGTGGTGCTCCACCCAGCCGGGCTTCGGGTATATCTGCGGGAACTCGTTGTTGACCGAGTACTTCAGGCGGCCCTTGGAATCGACCAGGGCGACGGTGGTACCCGTCGTGCCCTGGTCGATGGCCAGGATGTAGTTCCCCATCAGGCGGCGGAGTACCCGCCTACGGCCTTGATCTCCAGGTAATCGGTAAAGCCGTGTTCGCCCCACTCGCGGCCGTTACCGCTCATCTTGTAGCCGCCGAAGGGCACGTCCATACCCGGGTTGGCGCCATTGATCTGCACGTTGCCGGCGCGGATCTTCGAGGCTACCTTGCGGGCGTGGTCGAGGTCACCGCTTTGTACATAGCCGGCCAGACCGTACTCGGTGTCATTGGCGATCGCGATGGCTTCTTCCTCGCTGTCGTAGGGAATCATCACCAGCACCGGGCCAAAGATTTCCTCCCGGGCAATGGTCATATCGTTGTTGACCTCGCTGAACACCGTCGGGCGGATGTAGTAGCCCCTGTCCAGGCCGTCCGGACGGCCGGGGCCGCCGACAACCACCTTGGCGCCCTCTTCGATGCCCTTCTCGATCAGGCCCTGGATCTTGTTGAACTGCACCTCGGAGACCACCGGGCCCATGGTGGTGCCTTCCGCCGTCGGGTCGCCGACCTTCACCATGCTCTCGGTGACCTTGAGGGCAATAGCCTCTGCGTCAGCCATCTTGGCGCGCGGCAGCAGCATGCGGCTGGGCGCATTACAGCTCTGGCCGGTGTTGTTGTACATGTGCAGCACGCCGCGGGTTACGGCCGCTTCCAGGTCGGCATCGTCCAGCACGATGTTGGGGCTCTTGCCGCCCAGTTCCTGGGTCACGCGCTTCACGGTGGGGGCCGCGTTCTGGGCCACCAGGGTGCCGGCGCGGGTGGAGCCGGTGAAAGACATCATGTCGACGTCCGGGTGCTTCGACAGCGCCGTGCCCACGCCGGGGCCGTCGCCGTTGACCATGTTGTACACGCCGGCGGGCACGCCCGCGTCGTGCATGATCTTGGTGAACACGTAGCCAGACAGCGGGGCCACCTCACTGGGCTTGAGCACCATGGTGCAGCCCACCGCCAGTGCCGGCGCTACCTTGCAGGTGATCTGGTTGATCGGCCAGTTCCAGGGCGTGATCATGCCGCACACACCGATCGGCTCCTTGATGACCCGGTGCGGGCCCAGGTCTTCCTCGAAGCTGAAGTTCTTGAGCACTTCCAGGGCCTGCATCAGGTGGCCCAGGCCGGAGCCCGCCTGGGCTTCGCTGGCCAACTTGGTCGGTGCGCCCATTTCCATGGAAATCGCCTCGGCGACTTCTGCATAGTGATTCTTGTATGATTCGATAACCCGCTCCATCAGCGCGATACGCTCGTCGCGGCTGCTCCAGCCGAAGGTCTGGAAGGCCGCCTTGGCGGCAGCCACTGCCTTGTTCACATCAGCTTCGTTGCCCAGCGCAATATGGGCGCAGACTTCCTCATTGGCGGGATTGATCACATCAAAGCTGTTGGGTTCACTCGGGTCGACCCATTCGCCGTTGATATAAAACTGGGTGTATTCGTGCATGGTGATTGCCTCCTGCTGCGGGCGGGTTTTATTGTGCGAGCCCGACAACATACCAGAGTCCCGGGCCCGCGCAATACCTGCTCCCAGTGATCTCTCGTCGTCTCCAGCGAGCACTGTCAGCATTGCCGGGGACGACGCTTTCGAGCACAATTACCGACCCCGCAAATCTGACAACCGAGGAAGCACGCCATGTCCGGTGACGCCATGCACTCCGAAGAAATGACCCTGTTCCGGGATATGGCCCGCAGGGCCTTTGAAACCGAGATCGCGCCCCACTACGAGCAGTGGGAAGAAGAGCATATGGTGCCCCGTGAACTCTGGAATACGCTGGGCGCGGCGGGCCTGCTGTGCCCGGATATGCCCGAGGAATACGGCGGCGCCGGCGCCGGCACCCACGTCACCCTGGCCATGATCGAGGAACTCTCGCACATGGGTTTTGGCGGCTTTGCCTCCGGCTACGGCATCCACAGCAATATTGTGGCGCCCTACATCAACAACTTCGGCACCGAAGAGCAGAAGCAGCAGTGGCTACCGAAGATGGTCTCCGGTGAGGTGGTCGGCGCCCTGGGCATGACCGAGCCGGGCGCCGGCTCCGACGTGCAGAGCATTCGCACCAACGCCGTCCGTGACGGCGACGAGTGGATTCTCAACGGCTCCAAGATCTTTATCACCAATGGCATCCACGCCGACCTGGTGATCGTGGCCGCCATCACCGACCCCGGCAAAGGCGCCAAGGGCACCTCCCTGTTCCTGGTGGACACCTCCCTGCCCGGCTTCGAGCGGGGCAAGAAGATCGAGAAGATCGGCCAGCACACCTCCGACACCGCGGAGCTGTTCTTCTCCGACGTGCGCCTGCCCGCTGACGCGCTGCTGGGCGAGGAGAACAAGGGCTTCGTGATCATGATGACCGAGCTGCCCCGCGAGCGCCTCGGCATCGCCGCCCAGGCCGTCGCCAGCGCTGAGGGCGCCCTCGACATCACCGTCGACTACGTCAAGGAGCGCAAGGCTTTCGGCAAGGCCGTCGGCGAGTTCCAGAACACCCGCTTCAAGCTGGCTGACGTGAAGACCGAAATCGCCATCAACCGGGCGTTCTACGAGGCCTGTGCCAACAAGTACACGGAAGGCAAGATGACCACCGACGAGGCCGCCATGCTCAAGCTGGCGAGCTGCGAGATGCAATGCAAGGTGATCGACGACTGCCTGCAGCTATTCGGCGGCTACGGCTACACGGTGGAGTACCCCATCTCCCGCTTCTACACCGACGCGCGCATCCAGCGCATCTACGGTGGCACCAGCGAGATAATGCGCGACCTGGTGGCGCGTACCATGCTCGGCAAGAGTGCGGCCTGATCTGTCGCAGAAACGAAGAAGGCGCCGCGAGGCGCCTTTTTCGTTTGGTCGCTCAGGTTTTACGAGAAGCTCCTACTTGGCTGATTCTTTGATGGTAATCACGAGTTCACCGACTACGCCTGGCGGTTCTGAACAGCTGGCCCTGAAGTGGATAGTTTTTTGACCCGCCTCAACCGCGACGTAGTCCTGACGCAATGAATGCATTTCTTTGCGGAGTTTCCGGTCTGTCGTATCCGGATCGAGAATCTCCAGCGGCACATTCGGTATGAAGTTTCCTTCTGCGTCAAAGGCTTCCACTACCGGATCAGTTAGCCGGAAGCTGTCGCCCACCGTAAGCTCAATGGGTGCAACGACGATAGCAGCAGGATAGTCGGCCTTCTCGCACGCCTCCCGGTGCGTATAAATGGTAAATGCGCGCTGGCCCGCACTAATGTGGGCACCGGGCGAGGATGAAGAATATCCTTCGCCAATTGTGGCGACAGTGATAGAGGACAGAACTGACAGGACTCCGATTCCGAACATGTTCTCCAGGTGGTTTTCGATACGCAGCGAGGCAATCTAATGTGCACGCCCGCATTTGGACGCAAGCAGTCGTGCCATGGAGTTTAGCCTGGTAGTACCAGAGTGCGCATGCGCGGCCGGATTCAACTCTTCACGGCGGTTTGAATGTAGAAGTAGTTCTATTGGGAGCCACGTCGCGCCAACTCCACTAGATAGCTGTATACAGCATCGAGCTCGCGATCGGTGAAACGTGAATAGCGCCAACGCGCGACACCACTCATGAGTTTGAGGTCACGGCCTCCTATAGCCTTTCCCGTTTTCATCAGATCGGAGAAGTCTTCTGCGGAATAGGCGCCGACTATACGCAGGTCCGGTCGAGCGGGTGCGTCCATCAGTTGCTCCGTACTGCCTCGGAGATCCATGCCGTGACATTCAGCACAGGTAGCTCGCAGAATAAATCGAGCGTATGCGTATTCCGGACCGAGATCGGGAGGCGCCTGGCCTTTCATCACAGCTACAAATTGCTCTGAGTCCTTGAAGTCTCCGCGAGCAATATCTTCAGCAAGCTTGGGACCTATGGTCGGTTCGGGGTGTTTTACTCCTCTGACTGGCAGTGTCTTGAGATAGCTGACGAGTGCAGCAAGATCATCCGGGTGTATCTCCGAGAAAAGATACGAAGGCATATCCATCAGCGCACGATCTGGCCTTCTACCTTCTGCGATCATCACAGTAAGCTCAGCTTCCGAGTAAGCAGCCACGCTGTGTGTAAGATTCGCCGTCCACAGAACGCCCAGCTCGGGATCGGTCCAGTCCTCACCGGTGAAGTCGAGCTTGTGGCAACCGATGCAGCCAAGAACCGCAGATAGGCGCTCGCCATGCTCAATTGGGTCAGCTGAGACCACGTCAAAGCGCAGAGGAGTAACAACAGCGGTGCGTCCGGCTGTAGGCCCGGCTTCCACGGTTGCCGGCCAATTGCCGAAGCTCGCTATCGCAAGCAGAAGTGCTATCGGAGCATAGTGGCTTACCTTCAATTCCTCAGCCTCCAAAAAGCAATGCCATGGCTCAGCACCAGATGCAGCGAAGATTTCAGCCCCGCAGGCTGAAAACAGGCGACATCGGCCGCGAACACCCTGGTGTGTTCACTCAGTCTAGGCCGCTGCGGCCCGGCACAGGCAACTGGCCCTGATCGGAATGTCGGCGCGGGCAATCGCCTGGTCCATCAGCAGTTTCACGTGTGGCAGCTCGACGGTTTCACCGCGTCGCGCCAGGCATTCGTGCAGACCATGCAGCGCCCAGACGTTTCGTGGGTGCTGGCTGGGGCGCGGCAGTTTTCCATCCAGGCCGAGGTCTGCCCGGTAAACGGCTTCGGCCTCTTCGTAGCCGCCGGCTTCCATCAGCAGCGCACCCAGGGCGTGGCGCGTCGGCTGCGGCCAGGACCAGGGCTCCTCATACTCCAGGTTGTCATCCAGTTCCACGGCCTTGCGAAGATAGGCCAGGCCTTCATCACGACGACCCGCCTTGAAGGCGATTTCGCCCTTCATCATTTCTTCAGCTATCGCAAGCACGTCCCGCGCCTTGTTGTTGAAGAGCATGCGGCTGTCCGGTACCTCGGCATAGGCGGCAGTGAAATCTGCCATCGTCGCCTCGGCCTCTTCGTGGCGGCCGAGATTGGCCAGGGCCACCGCCTTGGCATAGTAAATCAGCGCGTTCGTCGTGACGTAGAGCTCTTTGTCTTCGGGTTGTTCCAGCTCGAGGATCTCTGACCACAGTCCGAAACGGATGTAGACATGCGGCGCTGCCGCCACGAAGGTCTCGAAGATATCCGGGTAGGAGCGCACAACTTCATCCGGCACTTCGTCACGCAGGCGAACGACAGCATCGATAGCCGCCGCCTTCTGGCCGAGGAACATCGCACCGTAGAAAGCGAAATGCAGGTTGTGGATGCGGTAGAGCGCATAGAAGTTCTCCGCTCCCGCATACGCCTTGAACTTGTCGTCGACGTCCGCCGCCTCAAGGTTGCGGCAGAGAACGTTTTGATACTCGCCACATAACACGTCGATATGGGTGGCCATGTGCACCAGGTGGCCCGCATCCGGCACCAGGTCCTTCAAGCGGTCGCCGTGGCGCAGCGCGCGCTCCGGATGTGGGGACATCTCCATCAGGTGTATGTACATGTGCAGAAGGCCCGGGTGATCCCAGGCACCGGGCGTCTCATCGAAGGCCCGCTCGAGAACCGCCATTGCCTCTGGGGTTGAGGCATCGGGGTTGGGCACGCCCCTGTGAAAGTCCCAGAGCTGCCAGGGTGTGCGGTTCATCATCGCCTCGGCGTAAGCAAAAGCGATATCCAGGTCATCCGGACTGGCCTCATAGACTGGCTGCATGGCCGCCGCGAAGCCGTCGTTGAAGGGCTGGTAATCCTCTATTTCAGGATCCGTGGGATAACGTGATGCAAGGGCCTGCAGAAGCGCTCGCTCCAGCGGTTTGGCGTTCTCCAGGGCCAGCCCCGCCTGCAGCGCCTGGTGGGCCCGCTCCAGGGCCGGCCCTTTCTCTTCCGGTGTGAACACTTCCCAGGGCTTGTTGTAGTTTGGGCCGATTGCGTAGGCGATTCCCCAGTGAGCCAGCGCGCAGGCCGGGTCAGCCTCCCGGGCTTTTTCGAAACACTCGATGGCCTCTTCATGGTTATAGGCGAACAGCCACACCAGGCCGCGATCAAACCAGGTTTGCGCTACGGGGACACTACTTGCTGGGCGACTATAACTGCCCAGATCGAAATAATCTGACATCGTACAGCCTCCCTTGTGGGTGCAAAGAGCATAGCAGAAACCGGCGAAACTGCCGGGGCGTCCAGCTTCAAGGATGAATCACCTGCAATCACAGGTTCTCGACCATCTATACTCGAACCCACGCTTTTTGATCACACCGCAGGTGAGTGGGATATGACAGCATCGTGGATGGAACATCCAAATCTCGTGGTCTGGTTCGACGACCTGGAAGATGCTGTCACCACCGCGTTCGCACTGTCAGACGAGCAACGGGCCGATGTAAAAGCGCTCAGGGCGCCGCGCGCCAACACCTGGGTCATGTTCGCCAAAGATCCTGAAACCCGGGATGCCCTCAGGCAACGACTCAGCGAAGCGCAGCACTATGTGAACGTACCCGTGGCCAGCGACTGCAAGGTTCTTGTCTGGCGAGAGGACTTCGTCAACGAGGAGGACGAGTTTGAGCGGGAGCACGGGTTCAGCTCTATCGAAGTCGACTACGTGGAGGAAGGCAGCGTGGAGGATGTGCGCCGCGAGTTGCTGTCCGATGCCGATGACTATGCCGCGTCGGGGGAGACAGGCTGGTTTTACGCGATCATGGATGGCGAATACAACACCGGAAGTGACGACCAGCACTAGGGTACCGAATCCAGTTCTTTCCGCCCGGCACGCCAAATCGACTATCGGCTACGCCGGGGCCTCCTCAAACATTTTTTCGATTGTAGAGTTGAAAAGCTCGATCCAGTTCATCCCACGTCCTCCTCCTCTCTTCCTTCGAAGGCTCGTTGGGGCGGCGGGCATTGATACACTTGGTGTAGAGCAAGCCCCCCGGGTCAGACTCCCCGGCAGCATAAACCTTGTATTCAATCATCTCCGCCAGATGGTATGGAGGTCCGTTCTTGGCAATTTGCGCACGAACCTCAATATGCAAGTAGGTTCTTCGTGCAGCTTTGTCGCGGAGCCACGATTCAATTTCCAGCTGCTCGGTGTTACATGCATGAGTGCCGGCTACCAAGTTTTCGGGCGTTTCATCTCCGCCCAGTCCATGGCCCCATAAATGGCACCACTCGTAATCATCAGGGTTGGATATGGCAAACACTGTTTTAGACCACTCTGAGTTTACATGGCGAACGTAATCTGAGGCCGATAGCGAGCCGGTTCCATTGATTGCCTTTCCCATCACACCGCCTGCGTCCTTACGCAGAGCATTACTCCACACCACTTTCTGGCGTCCATTAGTGCTTTTGTCGGGGGGCTGTAGGCAGGTAACTTTACGGTAACCCCCTTGACCGAAGGCAATGTTCTTGACCGTCTCCCAGCGGTCGCGCCAGGGGCTGTCCACGCCGCCAAACCGCCCACGGCCTCCGCCGCTTCCTCGACGTATTCCCATATTCTCGTCATAGAGGAGAATTTCGTCCGTGATAGGTAAGTCGGCGGCGGGCGGGTTGTGGATGTGTACTTCGGGATCGTAGGGATCATTTCGGGCGATCCAATACTGAACCTTTACCCCATCATCGAAGCGAGTTCCCCATACCATCTCAATTCCCTTTCGGAGCTTTATATTATCAAGGCTAGTGTAGATCAACGGATACATACTGCAGGGATGTGACCAGGAGAGCTATTAGTGTGCGAAATCCACGCCCTGTGTACTAAGCTCAAGGCAAAGCACCAGTGGGAGATCAACGCATGGAATACGTCGATGGATTCGTAGGCGCCGTGCCGGCCGCCAACAAGGATGCTTACCTTGAACACGCCCGCCTCGCCGCCGAGGTCTTCAAGGACTGCGGGGCGTCCCGCGTCGTCGAGTGTTGGGGGGACGACGTCCCTGAGGGCGAGCAGACCAGTTTCCACCAGGCCGTCAAGCGCCAGCCGGATGAAGTCGTGGTGTTCTCCTGGGTCGCCTGGCCCTCCAAGGAGGCGCGGGAGGCCGGCATGGAAAAGGCGATGGTGGACGAGCGCCTGCACCCGGACAACAACCCCATGCCCTTCGACGGCATGCGCCTGATTTACGGGAGTTTCCAGATGATCCTGGATGAATAGGGACCACTGCCCCCGGCTTGTAAGTCCCGCCTAGAGTCCCAGGAACAGCATCGCCGCGCCGCAGCCACTGAGGGTCGCGCCCGACAGGGCGTGGCCGTAGCGCTGCATACGTGGGAAATGCACCTGCCGCAGGCTGAAGTAGCTGAGCGATACCGCCATCAACATGGTGAACACGGTGACTGCGCCAAATACCACGGTCACGGCGACGACACCGGCCACGCTGGCGGTGGCCGCCGGGTACATCAGCAGCGGAATCAGCGGTTCGCAGGGGCCGAGAACAAAAATAATAAAGATCACCCACTTCTGGCGGGAACCGCTGTGGCGATGTACATGCTGCTTGCCGGCCTGGCGCAGGCCCCAGGCCAGGTAGACCAGTCCCGCACTCAGTAGCAGCCACGCCGCCAGCTCGCCCCGCACGGATTCAATCGCCACCAGCCCGGAAATTTCCGCCTGCATGGCAATCCCCAGGGCACCCAGCAGTACAGAACCAATCAGGTGTACCGAACCGCACAGCAGGGTAATGCCCAGCAACCTGTGCCAGCTCCAGCGCCGCTCCACGGCCATCGCGACGAAGGGCAGGTAGTGGTCGGGGCCCATCAGGGTGTGGGTAAACGCTATGCCCGCCGCACTCAGCAGTAGCGCCAGAATTTCCGGGTTGTCAAAAATCATGCCTGACAGTCTGGTCCAAGGGCGTCCAAATGGGTAGAGGAAGTAAGTTGACGGGGATCAATAAAGCCCCCGAAAACGCCTTTGTTGAGGATTTGTACAGGGACCTCGGACAGGTGCCTCTGCTAGCTTCACCCCATAAGATCAAATACAAAAAGACCCGGGGTTTAGTATGGGTAAGCCACAGACGTTCTACGAGGTATTCCGCCAGCAAGGCATCAGTCGACGTTCCTTCAACAAGTTTTGTTCCCTGACCGCGGCCTCGCTGGGCCTCGGACCTGCCTTCGCTCCCAAGATCGCCCACGCCATGGAGACCAAACGCCGAACACCGGTGATCTGGCTCAATGGCCTTGAGTGTACCTGCTGCTCCGAGAGCTTTATCCGCTCCGGGCACCCGCTGGCATCGGACGTGGTGCTGTCCATGCTGTCCCTGGACTACTCCCACACGCTGATGGCCTCGGCGGGCCACCAGGCCGAGAAAATCCTCGAGGAAACCCTGGAAGAAAGCTACGGCGAGTACATCCTCGCGGTCGAGGGCAACCCGCCGCTCAACGAAGATGGCATGTACTGCATTGTCGGCGGCCGTCCCTTCGTCGAGCAGCTCAAGGAAATGGCGGCTGGTGCCTCGGCCATCATTGCCTGGGGTTCCTGTGCCTCCAACGGCTGTGTGCAGGCCGCCCGCCCCAACCCGACCGCGGCCACCCCCATCCACGAAGTGATCAAGGACAAGCCGATCGTGAAGGTGCCGGGCTGCCCGCCCATTCCCGAGGTGATGACCGGCGTGGTGACCTACATGCTCACCTTCGGCCGCGTGCCACCGCTGGACCGCATCGGCCGCCCGGAAATGTTCTACGGGCAGCGCATCCACGACAAGTGCTATCGCCGGCCCCACTTCGACGCCGGCCAGTTTGCCGAGAGCTGGGATGACGAGAACGCGCGCCGCGGCTACTGCCTGTACAAGATGGGCTGCCGTGGCCCCACAACTTACAACGCCTGCTCCACCACGCGCTGGAACGGTGGCGTGTCCTTCCCGATCGAGTCCGGCCACGGCTGTATCGGCTGCTCCGAGGAGAACTTCTGGGACAACGGCCCCTTCTACGAGCGCCTGGCGGACGTGCAGACCCCGCTGGGTGTGGAGGCCAACGCCGACCAGCTCGGCCTTGGCGCCGCCGGTGTCATCGGCACGGCCATTGCGGCCCACGCCGCAGCGTCGGCGCTGAAACGGGCCCGCGCCAACCCGGCCGAGGACTACAAGAGCAAGACCGAGTCAGAGGGGGTATAAGCCATGGCGATTCAGACACCCAACGGATTTACCCTCGACAATTCCGGCAAGCGGGTGGTGGTCGACCCGATCACCCGTATTGAGGGCCACCTGCGCATCGAGGTGAACGTCGACGACGACAACATCATCCGCAATGCGGTATCCACCGGTACCATGTGGCGCGGCCTCGAAGTGATCCTCAAGGGCCGCGACCCACGCGATGCCTGGGCCTTTACCCAGCGCATCTGCGGTGTGTGCACCGGCACCCACGCGCTGACTTCAGTGCGCGCCGTGGAAGACGCCCTCAACATCGACGTCCCCGAGAACGCGAATACTATCCGCAACCTGATGCAGCTCACCCTGCAGGTACACGACCACATCGTGCACTTCTATCACCTGCACGCGCTGGACTGGGTGGACGTTGTCTCGGGCCTGTCAGCGGACCCCAAGGCCACCAGCGAACTGGCCCAGTCGATTTCCAACTGGCCCAAGTCCTCGCCGGGTTATTTCAAGGACCTGCAGACCCGCCTCAAGAAGTTCGTGGAGTCCGGCCAGCTCGGCCTGTTCCGCAACGCCTACTGGGGCCACCCGGCTTACAAGCTACCGCCGGAAGCCAACCTGATGGCCACCGCGCACTACCTGGAGGCATTGGATTTCCAAAAGGAAATCAAGAAGATACACACGATATTTGGAGGAAAAAATCCACATCCGAACTGGCTGGTGGGCGGCGTGCCCTGCCCCATCAACGTGTCGGATACCGGCGCGGTCGGCGCCATTAACATCGAGCGCCTGGCCCATGTGAAACGCATCATCGACCAGTGCCGCCAGTTCTCCGAGCAGGTCTACCTGCCGGACCTGCTGGCCATCGCCTCCTTCTACAAGGACTGGACCTACGGCGGCGGTATCTCCGGCCAGAACGTGATGTCCTACGGCGATATCCCGGAGCACGCCAACGACTACTCGGCAGACAACCTGCTGCTGCCGCGCGGGGCGATTCTCAACGGCAACCTGGCCGAGATTCACGAGGTCGACCAGCGCAATCCCGAAGAGATACAGGAGTTCGTGCCCCACTCCTGGTACAGCTACGCCGACGAGAGCATCGGCCTGCACCCCTGGGACGGTGTCACCGAGCCCAACTTCGAGCTGGGCCCCAACGCCAAGGGCACCAAGACCCATCTCGAGGAACTGGACGAAGACGCCAAGTACTCCTGGATCAAGAGCCCGCGCTGGAAGGGCAATCCCATGGAAGTGGGTCCCCTGGCGCGCTACATCATCGGTTACGCCCAGGGCAACCCGGAGTTCAAGGAACCGGTAGACAAGGTACTCACCGACCTCGACCTGCCCGTCACCGCCCTGTTCTCCACCCTGGGCCGTACGGCGGCGCGGGGGCTCGAGTGTGTGTGGGCGGCGGACAAGATGGACCACTTCTACAACAAGCTGATCAACAACATCCGCAATGGCGACGTGGCCACCGCCAATACCCAGCAGTGGGACCCCAAGACCTGGCCCAGCGACGTGAAGGGTGTCGGTTTCACCGAGGCGCCGCGCGGTGCGCTCGGCCACTGGATTCACATCAAGGATACGCGCATCGAGAACTACCAGGCGGTGGTACCCACCACCTGGAACGCCGGGCCCCGTGACAACGAGGGCAACATCGGCGCTTATGAGGCCTCGCTGATGGATACGCCCATGGCTGATCCTGAGCAGCCGCTGGAAATCCTGCGCACCATCCACTCCTTTGACCCCTGCCTCGCCTGCTCGACTCATGTGATGAGTCCGGACGGGGATGAGCTGGCGAACATCAAGGTTCGCTAGGAGGCATTGCCATGGCTGACTCCACAGACGCGCCCGAGGGCAGCAGCGGTTTTCTCGGCACCCTGGTCCAGTCCTCCACCGAGGTCAAATCACCGGCGGAAAAGGTCTATGTGTACGAGGCGCCACTGCGACTCTGGCACTGGCTCAATGCACTGTGCATTGTGGTGCTCTGCATCACCGGCTACCTGATCGGCTCGCCACCCGCGTCGGTCATGGGCGAGGCCTCGGAGAACTTCCAGTTCGGTTACATCCGCCTGATCCACTTCGCCGTCGGGCAGGTTCTCGCGCTGGCCCTGCTCTATCGCATCGCCTGGGCGTTCATGGGTAACCACCACTCGCACCAGCTTTTCCTGCCGCCGGTATGGAGTGTGCGCTGGTGGGGCGAGGTCTGGCACGAGGTGAAGTGGTATGCCTTCCTCACGAAGACACCCAAGAAATACATCGGCCACAACCCGCTGGCCCAGCTCGCCATGTTCTGCATGTTTGTCATACCAATCTTTGTGGCGATCTTCACGGGCTTTGCCCTGTATGCCGAGGGCCAGGGAATCGACTCCTGGTGGTACAGCGCCTTTGGCTGGGTGTTTGCAGTACTGGGGGACAGCTTCTGGGTGCATACAGTGCACCACGTCAATATGTGGATCATTATCATCTTCGCGATGATTCATATTTATGTCGCCGTACGCGAAGACATCATGAGCCGCCAGAGCCTGGTGAGCACCATGATCTCCGGCTGGCGCTTCTTCAAGGATGATCGCGAATGAAAGCGCTGGCACTCGGCGTGGGCAACCTGCTGTGGGCCGATGAAGGCTTCGGGGTGCGTTGCGTCGAAGCCTTTGCCGAGCGTTTTTCCATTGCCGAACAACTGACCGTCGCCGACGGCGGCACCCAGGGTCTCTACCTGGTGGACCTGATCCGCGAGCACAACCCGGTGGTGATCTTTGACGCGGTGGACTTTGGCGACGCGCCCGGCAGCATCCGGGTGGTGGCTGACGACGAAATTCCGGCCTTCGTGGCCGGCAAGAAGGTCAGCCTGCACCAGGCTGGCCTGCAGGACGTGATCGCCTGCGCCAAGCTGCTGGGCGATTGCGCCGAGAACATGCTGTTGATCGGTGTGCAGCCGGTAGAACTGGAAGATTACGGCGGCAGCCTGCGCCCTGCGGTGAAAGCGCAAATCCCCGCGGCACTCGAGGTTGCCCGCGACTACCTGGCCGGGTTTGGCATCGAACTCGAAGAAGCCGACGGGAGCGACGCTGAAAGCGTGATCACACCCGGCCTGGAACTGGCCGCCTACGAAGCCGAGCGCCCGGACAGCAACAGCGCCTGCCGGCAGGGAGATGCCCGCGTACTGGCGCGGGCCCGGGCCCAGTAGCCATGTGCCTCGGTATCCCGTTGCAGGTGCGCACCGTCCCGGTGCCCGGCACTGCGCTGTGTACCGCACGCGGCCAACCCGATGCCCTCCGCCAGGTCAATACCGCACTGCTCGACGACACGCTGCAACCCGGTGACTGGCTGCTGGCCCATGTGGATATCGCCATCCGCGCACTGGAACCCGAGGAAGCGCAACTGATTGACGACGCCCTTGCCGCTGTCACGGCCGCAGCCGATGGCCAGCCCTTCGAACACCTGATCGCCGATCTCGTCGATCGCGAACCGCAACTGCCCGAACACCTACGCACACCGAATCCAGAGGACATTGCCCACCATGGATGACACCCAGAGCCCCGCCATCACCGATATGTTGGCGCAGGGGCAGCTCAGCGAACTCAATGCGCAGTCACTGGACAGCTTTGTCGCCGCCGAAGGCCTGAGCGTCCTGCTGTTCAGCGGTGGCGCCCGGCGCGTCCGCGAGGCTCACGACGTGGCGGTGGCGCTGCGCGAAGTGCTGCGCAGTTACCCCGGCATGGTGCAGGCTGCGGTGATTGAACCCGCGCTGGAAGCCGACTTGCAGGAGCGCTTCCGGGTAATTACGCCCCCCAGCCTGGTGTTCGTCGCCGCCGGCAAGACCCTGGAAGTGCTGCCGGGCGTGCGCGACTGGATCGACTACGAACGCGCCTTCGGGCGCTACCTGGGCCAACCGCAGCAGGAGGCTACGGCATGAAAAGTGATGACCTGATCCCAGCCCTTGACCTCGGCTCCCAGCCCAACCCGATGATCTGGGAAGGCGAAGAGCAGGCAGAAGGCGTGTTTGTCGGCGGCGCGCCGGAAGATGCGCTGGCATTGCTGGGGGTACCCAGCATGGCGCCACCGCCGGCGCCGCGCCTGCCGAACGACTTCTCCCCCTCGGCTGAATTGCGCGACTGGCTCGACCACCTGGAAACCGCGCTGGCCAAGGTGGCCGCTTCCCCGGACAGCTCTCACAAGCTGCCCATGGACGTGCTCTCAGCGCTGGATATCCAGGCAGTAGAGGAGATTCTCGGCGAGGGCGAGGTACACGGTCATGTGAACCTGGACGGCGTGTGCTACCAGATCAAGGAGTCGGTCCTGGCCGGTGTGTGGAGAGTGCGCGGCGACGACGGCAGCGACTGTGTCGAGGTGGCCACGGCACCCCGGGTGGCACTGGCAGCCGCAGCGGCACTAGAGCCCGCCGAATACACCATCCCGGGACCCTCCGGCGAGGTGATGAATGCCCCCGCCGTCCTCGCCGAGGTCAGTGAACGCGCGCTGGCCTGGCAGGAAGATGATGAAGAGCCCAACCACATCCTGAATTTCACCCTGCTGCCCATGAGCGAAGCTGACCACGCCCTGCTGACTGCAGTGCTGGGCCGTGCCGATTTCGAGCTCACCTCGGGTGGCTTCGGCGACTGTCGCATCATGGCCACCCGTTACCGCCATGTATGGGCGGTGCAGTTTGTGAACGCCATGGGCCATACCATCCTCGACACCATCGAGATCGGCGCACTACCCGCCGCCGCCCGCGCGGCCGCCCAGGATTTCGAGGATTCCGCCGAGCGGTTGACGGAGCTGCTGGAGGCCTATCTCTGATGAATATGTTCGAGGGCTCCTTCCTGGGTGACGGGCAGCGCATCGGCGACGATACGGTGATGGAATGTGGCGTCTGCTGGTGGGTGTACGACCCGACCCTGGGCGATGATGTCTGGCAAATCCAGCCAGGCACAGCCTTCACGGCACTGCCCTCCCACTGGCGTTGCCCCAACTGCGACGCCGAACAGCACCAGTTCATGGTGTTGCGGCCCGGCGAAGCCCGAGAGCGCCCTGCCACCAGCGCAGGCGAAGTTCAGCTGGCGGAGCTCCGTGACTCACTGCTGGCCGCCTACCAGCGTGTAGCGGATACCATGCGACCACTGCCCGTCTACAACCAGAAGCTTGATATCCAGGTGATCGGTACCCGTCGCTGCGCACATGGCACGGTTTCCGTGGTCGCCACGCCCTGGTCGATGAACCTCCTGCTGCTGCCGCTACCCAATTGCACCGGTCGCGAGGGCAGCACCCGGGAACTCACCTTTCCGTCAGGCAACTACAGCTTTATCGCCGGTCACCTTGACGGTGTCGGCGTGATTGAAACCTGCTCACTGTTTTCCCCCATGGCAGAGTTCGAGGAAGCCTCCGCCGTCACCGCCGTGGGCGAACATGCCATGGAAGCACTGTTTACCGAGCCCGAAACCCGGCCCTCGAGCGGCGGACAACCGCAGGCCGAGCAGCCGATGAGCCGCCGGTCCTTCCTTCGCGCCGGCAGCGGCGACTGAAAACATGGCCACCGCGACGCCGCAGATCGAGATCACGCAGCGCGCCGACGGGGTAGCGATAGCCCAGCAGCGACCCACGGTCACGGGCATCCTGGGCGGCCTGGGCCTGGAAGAAGCACTGTTGCGCATCCCGCTGTTACTGCCGATCTGTGGCCACGCCCAGGGTATCGCTGCCCAGCGTGCGGCAAGCGCCGCGCGCAATGAACCCGACCCCTACGCGGTGGAGCATACCCGCCAGCTCTGGCGTGAGCAGGCTGTGGCCGCTGCCTGGCGGCTGGCCATCGATTGGCCGGCCTGCGTCGAAGCAGAACGAGACATCGCGCTGTTCAAGGCTGTGCAGCAGGCGGACGGGCCGGAAGCGCTGGCCACCCACTTGCTGCAACTGCTACCCGGCCTTATCAGCATTGAAAACCTGACTGACCTGGCGCGGTGGCTTGCCAACTCAGACTGTACTGCTGAGCGTGTGGTGCGGCGAGCGCGGGAACTGGAGAGCCGCATGGCTACCGCGCCGGTACCGAGCCTGCTGGCCGGGGAGGCGCTGCAGGCCATTGCGCAGACCGCCCTCGGGGAACCGGGCTTTGACCCGCTGGCACCGAAAGCCGCCGGTATCGATATAGGTCCACTGGCCATGCGCCGTCATCCGCTGGTTGAACAACTGACCGCAAGCGGTGACTACGGCGCACTGTCCCGCCGGTTGGTGGCCCAGTTACTCGACACCCTGGTGATTGCCGGTCACCTGCTCGATGAGCAATCCACCTACCCGGTCAGTGCCTGGCCCCTTGGTAAAGGCATCGGTATGGGGCGCGCCATTACCGCACGCGGGCCAGTGTTTCATCGCGTGGAACTCGATGAAGACAAGGTTTCGGCCTGGCGGGTGCTCGCGCCCACCGACTGGCATTTCGCGCCATGCGGCCCCCTGGAACACGAAGCCCGGACACTGGCGCCGGATGAAGAACAACTGCGGCTGCTGGTGCTGGGTTTTGACCCCTGCGCGCCCTGGAGCATAGCCAGCGAGGAGGCCGTCCATGCATGAGATGGCGCTGTGCCAGGGCATGGTCGAGCTCATCGAAGAGCAACGTGTCGCCAACGGCTTTGACCGTGTGGAACGCGTGGTGGTGGAGATCGGCGTCCTGGGACATGTGGACCCCCACGCCCTGGAGTTTGCCTTTGACGTGGGCGCGCGTGGCACGTCGGCGGAATCCGCCACCCTCGAGATTCGCGAAATTCCCGGCCGCGGTTGGTGCATGGACTGCTCCCGGACCATTGAAATCTCGGCACGCGGCGAGGGCTGCCCTGACTGTGGCAGCTACCAGATCATTGTTGAGCAAGGTGAAGAAATGCGTTTGAAAGAACTGGAGGTAGCCTGATGTGTGGCACATGCGGTTGTAGTGAAGGGGAAACCCGGATAGAGAAATCAGCCACCGTGACAGCGCTGCGGGACGATCCGACCACGCGCTCGCACCTGGTGAGCGTGGAGAAGGACATTCTCAGCAAGAACAACGATATTGCCGCCCACAACCGGCGGCACTTCGCCAGCCACAATGTACTGGCGCTCAACCTGGTGTCTTCCCCTGGGGCCGGCAAGACCACCCTGCTGGTGGAGACACTCAACCGGCTGGCCGCCGCCGAGGATCACCTGCACATGGCGGTGATCGAGGGCGACCAGGAAACCAGTGCTGATGCCGACCGCATCCGCGCCACCGGCGTACCCGCCCTGCAGGTCAACACCGGGCGTGGCTGCCACCTGGATGCGGAGATGATCGATCACGCCTTCCAACGCCTACACATACACGACGGCGTGCTGTTCATCGAGAACGTTGGCAACCTCGTGTGCCCGGCGGGCTTCGACCTGGGTGAGGCCCACAAGGTGGTGATCGCCTCGGTCACCGAAGGCGAAGACAAGCCACTCAAGTATCCGAACATGTTCGCCGCGGCGTCCCTGATGCTGGTATCCAAGGTCGACCTGCTGCCGCACCTGAACTTCGATGTCGACGCACTCATCGACAATGCGCTGAAGGTGAACCCGTCCCTGCAGGTGATCCAGCTTTCGCCGACCACCGGCGAAGGCATGGAACGCTGGCTGAACTGGATTGGCGCGGCGCGCCAACTGGCGGCGGCCAGCGCCTGATGGACACGCGCGTTCGCATAGAGCGCAGACGCCTGCAGGTGCGCGGCCTGGTGCAGGGCGTGGGCTTCAGGCCCTACGTCTATCGCTGTGCCCAGCAGTCCGGCATCAGCGGCTTCGTCCAGAACGGCCCGGATGGGGTAGTGATCGAGGCCCAGGGCATCGATCTGGACAGCTTCGTTGCACGGCTGAAAAGCGATATCCCGCCGCTGGCGCGCATACAGGAGTGCGAGGAAACCTCGTTACCTGTCAGCGACGGTAAGGGCTTCGAGATTCGTGAATCCGCAGGTGGCGCGCTTGCCAGCGCCGCCATACCCGCCGATACCGCCCTCTGCGATGACTGCCTCGCCGAACTGTTCGACCCGGACAACCGGCGCTACCTGCACCCGTTTATCGCCTGCACCAACTGCGGCCCGCGCTACAGCATGACACGGGAATTGCCCTACGACCGCAGCGCAACCAGCATGGCTGACTTCCCACTCTGCAGCCACTGCTCGGACGAGTATTCCGACCCTGCGAGCCGCCGATTCCATGCCGAGCCCACCTGCTGCCACAGTTGTGGTCCACAACTCTCTACGTCACTGGCAGAGGCCGCCGCAGCCATCGCCGACGGCAAGATTGTCGCCCTCAAAGGCATCGGTGGCTTTCACTTCGCCTGTGACGCGCGCTGCCCCACCGTGGTCCAGCGCCTGCGCAGCAACAAACGCAGGGACGGCAAGCCGCTGGCGGTGATGGTGCTGAACAGCATCAGTGCTGAACACTACGCCTGGGTGAGCGAAGCGGAACGCATACAGTTGGAGAGCCGTGAACGGCCGGTCGTGATCTGCCGTGGCAAGGGCCAACTGCCGGACCCGATATCGCCGGGACTGGACAGCCTCGGATTGATGCTGCCCTACACGCCCATGCACTACCTGCTGATGCACTACCTGGCAGGGAAACCCGATGGCCTCGACTGGCTGATGGAGCCAAACGGCCTGGCCCTGGTGATGACCAGCGCCAACCTGAGCGGTGATCCCCTGGTCACGGATTACTCGGGGGCGGGTGAGATGCTGGCCGAGGTCGCCGACCTGGTGGTCGATCACGACCGCGAGATTGCCGCTCGAATCGATGACTCGGTGCTGCGCGTCGTCAGCGGTGAACCGCTGCCGCTGCGCCGCGCCCGCGGCTATGCGCCCAAAGCCATCCCCCTGGAAGACAACGGCCCCGCCGTGCTGGGGCTGGGTGCACACCTCAAGAATACGATTACCCTGTTGCGGGGCCGCCAGGCCTGGCAATCACCACATATCGGCGACCTGGACACGCCGGCCACTATCGAATTCCAGCGCCAGTCTGTCGATCAACTGCTGGAGATGCTGCAGACCCAACCCGCTGCCATCGCCTGTGACTGGCATCGGGACTATGCCTCCACCCGCCTGGCGGAGCAGCTGGCGGCTTCACTGCCGCTGGTGCGGGTGCAGCACCATCACGCCCACCTTGCCGCTGCCCTGGCATGCTCTGGCCACCAGGGCCCGGCGCTGGGCATCGCCCTGGATGGACACGGCCTTGGCAGCAACGGCGAAGCCTGGGGTGGCGAGTTGATGCTGCTGCGCGAAGGTGACTTCGAGCGCCTCGGCCACTTCACGCCGCTGCCCGCGGCGGGTGGCGATGCCGCGGCGCGAGAACCCTGGCGGATGGCGGCCGGCGCGCTGCACCTGCTGGGCCGCACGAACGAAATCGAGTCGCGTTTCCACGCTGAAGCGCTGGCCCCTGCCCTGGCCTCACTGTTGAACAGTGGAGAGACGGGGATGACGTCGGCCGCTGGCCGCCTGTTCGACGCGGCCGCCGGCCTGCTCGGCGTCAACTTTCGCGTCGCCTACGAAGGCGAGGCGCCAATGCAGCTCGAAGCGCTGGTCAACAAACCTGAGATTCTGCCCGGCGGTTATGAATTACGCGACGGCCGCCTCGACTTCTCGGCACTGCTCGCCGAACTGGCTGACATGGACGACCCGGTGCGTGGCGCCAACCTGCTCCACGGCACCCTGGTGGAAGCCCTGAGCCACTGGGCTATGGATGCGGCGGCGAGCACCGGCATTGACACCATCGCCCTCGGTGGCGGTTGCTTCCTCAACGCTTACCTTGCCGCTGAACTGCCTAATCGCCTGCGCAGTGCCGGGCTCACCCCGCTACTGCCGCGTTCGCTGCCGCCCAACGATGCCGCCATCAGTCTCGGCCAGGCATGGGTGGCCAGGCGACGTCTCAATACTGATAACAGCATCACGGAGGTCAACTGATGTGCCTCGCCATACCCGTCTGTATTACTGAAATTCTCGATGAGGATCGCGCGCTGGTGTCCAGCGGCGGCGTCATCCGGGAAATCAACACCGCCCTCGTTGATGATCTGTCAGTGGGCGACTACGTGATCCTGCACGTGGGCTACGCCCTGTCGCGCGTCGACGAGGAAGAAGCGGAACGCACCCTGGCCGCCATGAGCGAAGGCGGCGTGCTGGAGGCCATGGCATGAAGTACGTAGACGAGTTTCGCGACGGCGCCAGGGCCCGCGCCCTGGGCCAGGCCATTGCCGAGGCGGCGGACACAGGCCGCGAGTATCGCCTGATGGAGTTTTGCGGCGGCCACACCCACGCGGTATTCCGCTACGGTGTGCCCGACCTGTTGCCGGACAACGTGGAGTTGATCCACGGGCCGGGCTGCCCGGTGTGCGTGCTGCCTATTGGCCGCCTGGACATGGCCGTGCGGCTGGCCACAGACAACCCGGAGGTGATTCTATGCTCCTACGGTGACATGTTGCGGGTGCCGGGCAGCAAGGGCCTGAGCCTTATGAAAGCCAAGGCCAACGGTGCCGATGTGCGCATGGTGTACTCGGTCAGTGACGCCCTGGAGCTGGCCCGCGCCCACCCGGAGCGCCAGGTGGTGTTCTTCGGTATCGGCTTTGAAACTACCACGCCCCCCACGGCCCTCGGCATCCTGCAGGCACAGGCCGAAGGGCTCGAGAACTTCAGCGTGTTCTGCAACCACGTGCTTACCCCCGCGGCCATGAATGCCATTCTCGCGGTGGGTGAGGACGAGGTGCCGGTAGAAGTGGACGGCTTTATCGGCCCCGCCCATGTCAGCGTGGTGATCGGTTCAGACGCCTACCGCTTCTGTGCTTCTCACCACCAGAAACCGGTGGTGATCGCCGGCTTCGAACCACTGGATGTGTTGCAGTCGATCCTGATGCTGATCGAACAGCTCAACCACGGGCGCGCCGACATCGAGAACCAGTACACCCGCGCCGTCACGCCGGTCGGCAACCAGCGCGCCCAGGCCATCATGCAACAGGTGTTCGAACGCCGGCCCAGCTTCGAATGGCGCGGCCTGGGAGAGATTCCCGAATCCGCCCTCGGCATCCGCGATGAGTTCGCACGCTTTGACGCCGAGCGGCGCTTTGACATGCACTACCAGTATGCACGCGGCACCAAGAGCTGTGATTGCCCGGCCATACTGCGTGGTGTGAAGAAGCCCACCGACTGCAAGCTGTTCGCAACCTCCTGCACCCCCGACAACCCGCTGGGCTCCTGCATGGTCTCGGATGAGGGCGCCTGCGCGGCCTACTACACCTACGGGCGCTTCCGCCAGCAGGCGGAAGACGCGCATCGCGCGCAGCAGGAAAAACGCCGTGCAGTACGACAGGGATAAGCACGCAGCCATGGATGAAGCCGGGCGCCGCCAGGCCCGTAAGCTGGACCTGGAGCACGGGCGCGTGGATATGAGCCACGGCGCCGGCGGTCGCGCCATGGCCGACCTGGTGGACCTGCTGTTCCGGCGCGCTTTCGACAATCCCTTGCTGAACCGCGGCGATGACCAGGCGTTGTTCCCGGTGGATGCCGGCCGCATGGTGATGACTACCGACAGCTTCGTCATTTCACCGCTGTTTTTTCCCGGCGGGGATATTGGCAGCCTGGCGGTGCACGGCACCGTCAACGACCTGGCCATGGGCGGTGCGGTGCCGCGCTACCTGACCGCCGGCTTCATTCTCGAAGAGGGTTTTCCGCTCGCCGACCTGGCGCGCATCGTCTCCTCCATGGCAGACGCCGCAAAAGAGGCCGGCGTCAGCATCGTCACCGGCGATACCAAGGTCGTGGAGCGCGGCAAGGGTGACGGCATTTTTATCAATACGGCTGGCGTGGGCGTCGTGCCCGACAACATCCAACTCGGCGCCGAGCTGGCGCGACCGGGAGACAAGGTCATTGTGTCGGGCACCATCGGTGACCACGGCGTCGCGATCATGTCACTGCGCAAGGGCCTGCGTTTTGAGACCGAGCTGTGCTCGGATTCTGCTTCACTCAATCACCTGGTGGCCGCCATGGTGGCAGAACACGGCCCCGCCCTGCGCCTGATGCGGGACCCCACCCGCGGCGGGGTGGCGGCAACGCTCAATGAAGTGGCACATCAGTCCGGCGTGGGGATTCGCCTGCAGGAATCGGCGCTACCGATCCGTGAAGAGGTTCGCGGGGCCTGCGAATTGCTGGGCCTTGACCCCTTGAACGTGGCCAACGAGGGTAAGCTGATTGCAATTGCCGCCCCGCAGGCGGCAGATGCGCTGGTGGCCGCCATGCGGCGCACTCCGCTGGGAGAGAACGCCGCCGTGGTCGGCGAAGTACTGGAGGACGAGCTACGACTGGTACGCATGGCCACCGCGATCGGTGGCGAGCGTGTCGTGGACTGGCTGCACGGCGAACAGCTCCCGAGAATCTGCTAATTCCAGGCTAATCTCCCGGGTGTCAGCGAGGTTCCCTCGGGTCTGCTAGCAGACCCCCTGCTCCTTGAGGCCCGCAAACTCCTCATCGCTGAGGGACAGGATGCCTTTCAGCACTTCCTCGTTGTGGGCGCCCACCTCGGCACCCGGCCAGTCCGTGCGCCCCGGTGTTTTGGACAGGATCGGGGTGATTGCCGGTATGGTGTGGGTCTTGCCGTTCACGTCCACTTCCTCGAACATGCCGCGGGCGCGGAAGTGCGGGTCATTGAACTGGTCTTCAATGTTGTACATCAGGCCTACCGGCACCCGTTCCTTCTCGAGAATGTCGACAACGTCCGAGGCAGGCAGCGATGCGCACCAGTCGGACAGCGCCTTGTCGATCTCCGGCTCGTGCTCCACACGGCCGGCATTGCTGGCCATGGCCGGGTTTTCCGCCATCTCCGGGTGGCCCGCGGCCACCATCAGCCGCTTGAAGATGGAATCGCCGTTGCCACCGATCACCACGTACTTGCCGTCGGCGCAGGTATAGGTGTTGGTGGGCACGATACCGGTGATCGTGGTACCGGAGGGTTCGCGCACGATGCCGGCGCCGGCATACTCGGGCACCACCGACTCCATCAGGTTGAACATGGACTCGTACAGCGCCACGTCCACCACCTGCCCTTCCTCCGGGTTGTTATTGCGCTGCAGCAGCGCCAGGCAGACACCGAGCGCCGCGTGAATTGCCGATACCGTGTCGCCGACACTGAGGTTGGGCCGCACCGGCGGCTGGCCCGGGAAACCGTTCAGGTAGCGGAAGCCGGAGACCCCTTCTGTCACCGAAGCGTAGCCGGGCTTCTTCGAGTACGGGCCGGTCTGGCCGTAGCCGGAGATGCGCGTAAAGATCAGGCCGGGGTTGAAGGGCTTCAGGTCATCGGGGCCCAGGCCCCACTCTTCCATCACCCCGGGGCGGAAATTCTCCACCACGACATCGGCTGTTTTCATCAGTTCGCGGACCAGCCTGCGGCCCTGCTCGCTCTTGAGGTCCAGGGTCACGCTTTTCTTGTTGCGCCCGATGCTGCGCCACCACAGGGAGGTACCGTCCTCGTCGAGAATGCGCCAGCCGCGAATGGGATCCCCGGTCACCGGCGGCTCGATCTTGATTACCTCCGCGCCGAAATAGGCGAGGATGGATCCGGTGAACGGACCCGCCAGCAGCTGTCCCATTTCAATAACGCGAATGCCGTCGAGCGGCCGTGCAGTACCAGTACTCATGCAGTGTCCTCTGGGTATTCGAGAGGGCCTTGTTCGGCCCCCGGCGGGTAGCCCCTGTCGGGGCCTGTAACCTTGTTTTGCAATCTGATACGCAAACTGAACAGAATTGGGTCTATATCGCACCTGCCGGCATCAGGGGTAATAGGTTTCGTAGCTGTTGGGCGACACCACGATCACCTCGTACTGGGGCTGTAGGTAGGCCACCAGGTCGATCAGTTCCTGCACCGTCATCAGCTCGTTATACACCGGCATTCTGGAGTCGCCTTCTTCCATCGCCACCGACCGAGGCAGGCGCGCCGAGAAGCGGTGGGAGGGGTTGATAATGGACGTCAGCAGCGAGGCGTAGGTAGTGACCCGCGTGGATTTGCCACCCAGGGGAAGGTGGATGTCGGTGTCCTCCGGATCCCGTTGCGGCACACCTGCAGCGCTGTGGCAGTCGTGGCAGCGCAGTTCAACAAAGGCCGCCCGGCCCGCTTCCACATCACCTCTGGGCAGGGCGAACCCCGCCGGCGAATCCGGGCCCAACTCACAGCCCGGCAGCCACGGTAGCGCCAGCGACAGCAGGGCACGGGGAATGACAGGATGGATGCGCATGGCTCACCTCCTCCAGCTTCAGGTCCCAGCTATAACGCTAACCCAGGAGGTCGAAGTTGCCCATGCGCCGCGTCAACTTAGGTCAAACTATCCGGGAGAACGGTTTTTGGCAGACAGGCCGGCGGCGAGTATGCTTGCCACCCGGAATACGCAACGGTTACCCGCATGAGCGAAGAAGCACTGTTCACCACTACCGCCACGGTCCTGCCGGACTGGATCGACTACAACGGCCACATGAACATGGGCTTCTACCTGGTCGCCTTCGATTACGTCGCTACCGACGGCTTCTTTGATTACCTGGGCATAGGCCTGGACCATAAACAGCAGGTGGGCAAATCCACTTTCAGCCTGGCGGCCAATATCGATTTTATTGCCGAGCTGATGGAAGGGGACTCGCTACGCTTCACCACCCAGCTAGTGGACTACGATCACAAGCGGCTGCACTTTTACCACTGCCTCTACCACGCCGAGAAAGGTTACCTGGCCGCCACCAATGAGAACCTGGGTATGTACATCGACATGGACACACGCCGCAGCACCAGCTTCGACGAGCAGCAGATGCAACGCTTTCAGCAGGAACTCGAGCGCGGCCAGGCCCTGGGCGTGCCGGAGGGCGTAGGCAGAAAACTGGGGATTCGTCGCTAGCCTCTCGCCAACAGCGGCCGGTAAAGCGCCCACGGCTTAAAAAGCGCCCGCGGCCTAACGCGGTCTAAGAAGAGTAACTGGAGCGCAACACTCCCATACGCGACAGCCGGTAGAGAACGCTCTGCCAGAGCACCCCGAGACCGTAGCGAATCACCGGCCAGCCGGCGATAGAGGACGCATCAGCGGCGTAGCGCGTCGGGCAGGTAACTTCACCGATGCTGAAGCCGTAGGAGATCACCTGCAGCAGCATCTGGTTGTCGAAGATGAAGTCGTCGGAGTTGTCAGCCAGCGGCAGCGTCTCCAGCACTTCTCGAGAGAACGCCCGGAACCCGGTGTGATACTCCGACAGCTTGTAGCCCACCATCAGGTTCTGGAACAGGGTTAGCAGACGATTGGCCAGGTACTTGTGCCGGGGCATGCCACCTTTCAATGCGCCGGTACCGAGAATCCGGGACCCCAGCACACAATCAAACACGTCCTCGGCGATCAGGGAGGCCATCGAGCGAATCAGCTTCGGGGTGTACTGGTAATCCGGGTGCACCATCACCACGATATCCGCGCCCAGGTCCAGCGCCGCCCGGTAGCAGGTTTTCTGGTTGCCGCCGTAGCCGAGGTTGCGGTCGTGTACGATCACCCGGTCGATGCCCAACGCCGCCGCCACTTCGGCGGTATTGTCGGGGCTGGCATCGTCGACCAGGATTACCGAGTCCACCACTTCAAAGGGCAATTCCCGGTAGGTCTTTTCCAGGGTATCTGCCGCGTTATAGGCAGGCATGACCACACAGATTCGCTTATCGTTGATCACGCCGAGCTCTCCATTCTCTCCTGGCCGGCCTTGCGGGCGTAAAAGGCGACCGTGGCCCCCGAGTGTGTTACCAAGCCGGCCAGCGACTCCAGGATGGCAAAGGGCATCAGCAGGCCGGCCAGCAGTGACCAGCCGCCGAGCTCCAGCCAGGCGCCGGCACCGCGGCGGCCGCCGTGCTTGAGCAGCGCGTAGAAGCGGTTGGGCTGGCCCGGGAACAGGGCGTTCATGGCGCTCTGCACGAAGCCATAGAGATTCTGGGCGAGATCCAGGTGCCCTTCCCGCTCGATACGCAGGCCGTGCTGGGCGAGCCGCGTCCGCAGCCAGGGCGCATCGATGTGCACCAGGTGGCGCGGCAAATCCAGGTGAAACCAATGGCGCCCGAACAGTCGGCTCTGCAGGCTGCCGAAGTTGGGCACCGCCAGCGCCAGCACCCCGCCCGGCGCCAGGTGGGCATCGATCAGCTCCAGCATGGCGTCCTGGCCCTCCAGGTGTTCAAACACATGCCATAGCACCACAATATCCCACTGCCGGCCATCGAAGCGCGGGTCGTCAAGGCCGGCGTGTTGCACAATTTCCGCCAGCTCTCCCTGCAGCGGAAACTCGTCTCGCTCCAGTCCGGTGACTTCAGCGCCCAGCCCGCGGAAGGCGCGCAACAGCACGGCGCGACCGCAGCCGATATCCAACACCGTCGGCATGGCACCTGGCGCACGCTGCCAGGTGTCCAGAAGCGACGCTGCACGACGCCGGGCCAGGCCGTCCAGCAAGGCTTCCATCCCGTCGGCGAACTTGCTCTCGGTCGAACCGTAGTAGTCCAGGTCGTAACTGTCGGCGACTGTCTCCGCGGCGGCGAGGCCGGTATTCACGAGCCCGCACGCTGGACAGCGCGATACCGGAAAGCAGGCCCCCGCCGCGGCGGGCACTGCGTCAAATGCGGGACCCTGGAACAGCAGTTGGCCGCCGGCAAAACCGCAATTGTGGCAGGCTCCTGCCTCAGCTTTCATTGGCGACAGTCCGGGGCGTGAACAACCAGAACTTGCGTGCCAGGTAGTTGAAGCAGGCGACGAAGAAAGTTGAGATCAACTTGGCGTAGATATAATCACCGTCCGCGGTTTCCACCCAGGCCAGCATCACAAACTCGCTGATCGCCAGGCCGGCGACCACGATCGCCGCAAACAGGCCGAACTCCAGCCAGCGGTTCTCGTAGCGATGCTCGGAGAATACCCAGGCCGAGTTCAGTATGTAGGCCACGATCAGGCCGCAGAAATAGCCAAATACGTTGGAGACGAGGTAGTGCATGCCGACATACTCGGTAAGCATGTACAGCACGCTGAAATCCGTGGAGAACGCCAGTACGCCGGCGACCCCATAGCGAAACAACTCCTGGTACATCATGGTGGCGATTCCTGCTTCAGTCCCTGTGTTTGGTCTTGGTATTCGCGCTCCAGCCGCGCGAGGTTGTTGCGTATACGCACGGCGTCAGGCTCCAGCGTCAACGCCAGTTCGAGGCTGTTCCGCGCCCCTTCAAAGTCTCCCACTGCCATTTGCGCAGAGCCGAGGTTGTTGAGCAGGATCGGCGTAGGCCGCGCCAACTCTACACCGTCCAGATAGTACCGCGCCGCCGCCTGCGGGTCCCCCAGGCGCATGGCAATATCGCCCATCACCTGGTAGGACTGGGGCCGCTCCGGGCCGAGCTCCAGGGCCGCCTGGGCATGCTGCAGGGCGTATTCGAATTCACCGCGCTCGGCGTACTCAGCGGCCAGGGATACATGTGAGCGCCAGTTGGGACCGACCACCACCAGCACCCGGGTAAACAGGGTCTGGCGATTCTCCCAATAGGCGGTTTGCCAGTGGGCGACAACGGTACAGAACACCAGGAACAGGCCGGCCACGGTCACACCGAGCCGGAAGCGCTGGTTTTCCGGCGCCGGAAAGACAGCGAGCAAAGCCAGCAGCAGGCCGATGGAAGGCAGGTACATGTAGCGATCCGCATGTAGCTGCACACCCACCTGGACAAGCCCGATCACCGGCAACAGGGTTACGAGGAACCAGGCCAGGCCGGCAGCCAGCAGCGGCCGCGACTGCCAGAATCGCACTGCCGCCAGCGCCCAGCCAAGCAGCAACGCCGCGGGCACGACCAGGCCGGCCAGCGACTTCTCCATCTCCAGTGGATAGAACGCGGCCAGCCCGAGGGGCAGCAGTGACTGCCGCAGATAGACCAGGTAGCCATAACCGGCATTGACCACACGCTCGGCAACACTCGTGGACTCTGCAGTGACCAGGGCGCCGCCGTCCCGCTGGGCAATGATGGCGACCACGCTGAATACCAGCGCCATGGCAAACAGCGGCAGTTTCTCAACCAGTGCCAGCAGGAGCTGCCGGCTCAACAGGCTGGCGTCAGCCCCCGGCTCCCGGCGCTGGTACCAGCAGGCATCGAGAACTAGCAGCACCGCAGGCAGCGTTACCGCCATCGCCTTGGACATGACCGCCAGCAGGTAGAGCACTGCCACGCCGGCGTAGCTCGCCAATCCCGGTCGCTGACGATGCCGGTCATACATCAGTAGCGCCAGCAGGAAGAAGATGCCGCTCAACAGGTCCTTGCGCTCTGCGAGCCAGGCCACCGACTCAACGTGTAGCGGGTGGGCGAGGAACAGCAGTGAAAACAGCGCTGCGGCCACTTCTCCGCCGAAGCGACGCAGATAAACAAACACCAGCAGGCTCATGATGCCGTGCAGCAACGCATTGTGCAGGTGGGCCGGCCCGGGGGCGATGCCGAACAGGCTCACATCCAGCATATGTGACGCCCAGGTGAGCGGGTGCCAGTTGCTCATGTAGAAACTGCCGAGCGCCCAACGCAGTCCGTCCAGGCTCAGGCCGGCTCGCACCTGGCCATTGGCCAGCACGTACTGGGAGTCGTCCACGTAGACGTAATCGAAGCTCGCGGTCTGGGCATAGATGGCCACCAGCAACAGCAGCTGGGCCAGCAGGCAGGCGGCGAGAATGCGCGGATTGTAGTGGGGTGAGGCCAAGTGCGCTGCGCGTTATTTGTTAGTCCTGACGAGCATTATCGCCAATTGGGCAAGCCCACCGACAACGAAACTTGTCGAAATGTGAAGCAGATAGCGGCTATTCTGGTGAAAATGGCCGCAATTGGGGGAATTTGGCGTGAAAAGTGTGTTCATCACCGGCGCCGCATCAGGTATCGGGCTGGCCACGGCCCGCCGTTATGCCGGCCTGGGGTGGCGGGTAGGACTCTGCGACATCAATCGTGAGCGGCTGGCGGAACTGGCAGCCGAGCCCCTGTTTGCCAACGCACACAGCGCTTACTGCGATGTCCGCGATCGCCGCTCGATCGAGTCAGCCCTGGCGGAGTTTGCCGCGGGGAGTAACGGCGAAATAGACCTGGTCATCAACAACGCCGGCGTGCTGAGCGCCGGGCCGTTCACAGAGATTGACGCCGACGCTCACGACCTGATGATCGACATCAACGTGCGCGGCTTCACCCATGTCGCCCAGCTCGCCTTCCCCTACCTGAAGGCAACCCCTGGCGCCTGCCTGGTCAACCTGTGCTCCGCTTCCAGTATCCACGGCATTCCCAACCTGGCGGTGTACAGCGCCACCAAGTTCTATGTGAACGCCATGACCCAGGCACTGCATATCGAGTGGCAACCCCACGGTATCCGGGTGAGCTGTGTGAAGCCTCACCTGGTGGACACACAGATGGCCAGGGACGTGCAGGACAGGACGACCGGCGACAGTCCCGTCACTCTTACACCGGACGATATTGCCGCCGCCATCGAGCGCGCGGCCAGTGGCTCAAGGGTGAGCTACGTGATCGGCAAAGCCGCCCGCGTCTGGGCACTGCTGGACAAGCTGCTGCCGGAAAGCCTGCGCATCGGGCTTACGCGCAGGCTGCTGAGCCAGTAGCAACACAGACCGCTACAAATACAATAACAAGGAGAGAAACCATGGCAGACAGGCTGGAAGGGAAAGTGGCCCTGGTAACGGGAGCCGCCAGTGGACTGGGAGAAGCCACGGCGCGTCGTTTCGCCGCCGAAGGGGCGCGCGTCTACCTGACCGACATCAATGAGGCAGCGGTGCAGGCAGTCGCCGACAGCATCGGAGACGGCGCCTCCGGACACTTCCAGGATGTTACCGACGAAGCTGCCTGGGCCGCCCTGATCGATGACATTCTCGCCGCGAGCAAGACACTCGATGTCATGGTCAACAACGCCGGCATCGCGATCACCGGCAGCGCCGAAGACACCAGCCTCGAAGACTGGCGCAAGGTCCAGGCGGTCAACCTGGATGCGGTATTCCTCGGAACGCGGGCCGCCATCCGCACCATGAAGACCCACGGCGGGTCGATCATCAATATCAGCTCCATCGAGGGCATCATTGGCGAACCCCGCGCCGCCGCCTACAACGCCAGCAAGGGCGGCGTGCGCATCTTCACCAAGTCGGCTGCGCTGCACTGCGCCAACGAAGGCTACGGCATTCGCGTCAATTCCGTGCACCCGGGCTTCATCCTCACTCCGATGGTGGAACAGGGACTGGCCGCCCTCTCCGCCGATGAACTGGCCGCGGTGGAAGCCCGCCTGCTGGGAGAGATACCGTTGGGCGCCATGGGTAAACCGGAGGATATTGCCAACGGCTGCCTGTTCCTGGCCTCCGACGAATCGAAGTACATGACCGGCTCCGAACTGGTCATCGACGGCGGATACACCGCCCATTGAGGCCAGTGGCTTGAAGAATGCCCTGATCCTGTCCGGTGGCGGCGCTCGCGCTGCCTACCAGGTCGGCGCGCTGAAGGCCCTGGCCGAGATTCTACCCGCCGGCACCTGCGCCCCCTTCCCCATCATCTGTGGCACCAGTGCCGGTGCCATCAACGCCGTCACCCTCGCCGCCCATGAGGGCTGCTTCAGCGATGCCGTCGACGAACTGGAGGGCATCTGGCGCAGCCTCAGCCCCGACAACGTCTATCGCTACGGTTTGCGCGAGGTGCTTCGCGGGGTATTCCGGGTGGTCGGCTCGCTGGGCAACCAGGGGGTCGGTCTGTCCCGGCCCATCGCCCTGCTGGACAACTCGCCGCTGCGAGAACTCATTGAACGCAAGGTGCACTTCGAACGCATCGACCGCGCCATCGGCCGCGGTGATATTCACGCGGTCAGCATTACCGCCATGGGCTACACCTCCGGGCAGTCGGTGGCGTTTTTCCAGGGTCGGCCCGAACTGCAGGGCTGGCGCCGGCACCGTCGCATAGGCAGGCCGACGCTACTGAACGCCGACCACCTGATGGCCTCCTCGGCAATTCCCACCCTGTTCCCGACCACGCGCATCGAATACGAGTACTTCGGCGACGGCGCCCTGCGTCAGCTGGCACCCATCAGCCCTGCCCTGCACCTGGGCGCCGACCGCGTGTTTGTCATCGGCGTGAGCGGCAATCGGGCCCCCAAACCGCGCGGAGCTCCCCGCACCCGACATTCCCCGTCCATTGCCCAGATCATCGGCCACATGCTCACCAGCGCCTTCGTCGATACCCTCGAGGGTGATATCGAACGCCTGGAACGCATCAACGAGCTGGTCCGGCTGATCCCGGAAGCGGTGCGCGAAGCTGAAGGCATCCGCCTGAAACCGGTGGACAACCTGATCATCTGGCCGTCCGAGGAAGTCGACAAGATTGCCGGACGCAAGGTGCGCTACCTGCCCCGCAGCCTGCGCGCCTTCCTGCGCAGCACTGGCGCCACCGCCAGCGGCGGCGGCGCGATGGCCGCCAGCTACCTGCTGTTCGCTCAACCCTTCATCGACGAGATGATCAACCTAGGCTACCGCGACGCCATGTGGGAGGCAGACGCGATCGCTGCCTTCTTCTCCGTCAAGTAGATGGCGCTCTCTAGGCTAGGCTCAGACTAAAGTGCGCTTCGCAGGCCGGGCTTGCTCAAAGTCGAGCTTCGAAGGCCGGGCGCGAACTGCCCCTGCACTTTCCCGGACACGCTAAAAGCATGACATCCATGTCTCGCTCGGGAACGGCCGTCCTGGCCGTTCACGGTCCGCGAAAGTGCAGGGGCAGCTCACGCCCTTTGCAGAGGTGAGATTCCGGCATTCCCGATTCGAAGCAATGCCATTGGAGTACGTGATTTGGAGCGCTAGCGGTGCCCGTGGGCCTTCTGGGACCGTATGCGGCCATGGATGGCCGCATCCGAGCGAGACATGGATGTCATGCTTGTAGCGTGTCCCGGAAGGCCCACGGGTACCGCTAGTGCGGCGAGAGTACTAGGAAGCGCCAGCGTTCTCTTTAAGAGAGTCAGACAGCGCCTCAACGAGGGCATCGATCTCGGCGCGTTCGGTGATGAAGGGCAGGCCGAGCTGGATGCAGTCGCCGCCGTAGCGGACGTAGAAGCCCTTGTCCCACATGCGCATGGCGACTTCGAAGGGGCGGCGCAGGGGTTCGCCCGGGTAGGGTTCCAGCTGCAGGGCACCGGCGAAGCCGTAGTTGCGGATGTCGGTGAGGTGCGGCAGGCCGTGCAGCGTGTGAAGCTGCTGCTCGAAGTACGGCGCTTCTTCGGCGACGCGTTCGATCAGCTTGTCCTTCTCGAGGATATCCAGCGCGGCGAGGCCGGCGGCGCAGGCGACCGGGTGGGCTGAATAGGTGTAGCCGTGGGGGAATTCCAGGGCGTACTCGGGGCCACCGCCTTCCATGAAGGTCTGGTAGATGTCGCTCTTGGCGATGACCGCCCCCAGCGGCACTGCGCCATTGGTGACCTGCTTGGCGATATTCATGATGTCCGGCTTCACGCCGAAGGCATCGGCACCGGTGATGGCGCCGCAGCGACCGAAGGCGGTGATCACTTCGTCGAAGATCAGCAGGATGTCATTGGCGTCGCAAATCTCGCGCAGGCGCTGCAGATAGCCCACCGGTGGCGGGATGACGCCGGCGGAGCCCGCCATGGGCTCGACAATCACAGCGGCGACGTTGGAGGCGTCGTGCAGCGCCAGCATTTCCACCAACTCGTCGGCCAGGTGTGCGCCGGTTTCCGGCTGGCCCTTGCTGAAAGCGTTTTCCTTGAGGATGGTGTGGGCCATGTGGTCGGCGTCCACCGCGGTGCCGAACAGCTTGCGGTTGGCGCCGATGCCACCCACGGAGATACCGCCGAAGTTCACTCCGTGATACCCCTTCACGCGGCCAATGAGCTTGGTCTTCTCGGGGCGGCCCTTGAGGCGCCAGTAGGCGCGCGCCATCTTCAGGGAAGTGTCAGCGGATTCTGAGCCGGAGCCGGTGAAGAACACGTAGTCGAGGCCGTCCGGGGTGATTTCCACCAGCTTGTTGGCAAGCTGGAAGGACAGCGGGTGGCCGAACTGGAAGCCGGGAGAGTAATCCAGCGTCTGTAGCTGGTGATACACCGCCTCGGCGATTTCCTGGCGGTTATGCCCGGCGCCGGAGCACCACAGGCCGGAGAGGCCGTCAAAAATGCGGCGGCCCTTGCTGTCGAGGTAGTAGGCGCCCTCGGCGCCGACAATGATGCGCGGGTCTTTCTTGAACTGCCGGTTGCCCGTGTAGGGCATCCAGTGGGCTTCCAGGTCCTGGCGCGTCAGCGCCCCGTGCTCGAGCATCTTCCCCATCGCTATTTCTCCGCTAAAAGCTTTAGCTTTCAGTCACTTACACAACAAAGCCCGAGTCTACTGCTAAAGTGATACTTCAGGTATACCTAGCCACAGGTAGCTGAGTTCAGGTAGCAGACAGCTCCCGCTCAAGCTCTTTCGCCACCGCACCCGGCGCTGTCGTGTTCTTCGCCAGCAGCTTGTAGGCCACCGGCACCGCAAACAGGGTGATCATGCTGGCCACAGCCACGCCGCACATCACCACGATGCCAATCACCATGCGCGACTCGTAGCCGGGCCCGGTAGACAGCACCAGCGGTATAGCACCAAACACAGTGGTAAAGCCGGTCATCATGATCGGCCGCAGGCGGAAGGCCGCACCATTGAGGATGGCCTCGTCGAAGTCGCAGCCGGCATCGCGCAGCTGGTTGATGAACTCGACAATCAGGATGCCGTTCTTGGTGGCCAGGCCCACCAGCATGATCAGGCCTACCTGGCTGAAGATGTTCAGGGTTTGCCCGAAGATCAGCAAGCCACCAAGGCCACCCACCAGCGCCAGCGGCACCGTGAGCAGGATGATGAACGGGTGCACATAGGACTCGAACTGTGCCGCCATCACCAGGAACACCACCAGCAACGCCAGGCCGAAGATAAAGGCCACCGAGCGGCCCGCTTCCTTGTACTCCAGCGATTCACCCTTGTAGTCCACGCTGGCCTCGTTGGGCAGGTTGTCGCTGACCCAGTTCTCCAGCCACTCCAGCGCCTCACCCAGCGAGACCCCTTCGGCCAGGTTCGAGGTCAGCGTGATGCCGCGCACCCGGTTGTAGCGATTGAGCTGGCCGGCGTCGGCCTGGTCCTTGAGGGTAACCAGGTTGCTGAGCGGGATCAGCTGGCCCGTCACGCCGGAGCGCACATAGATGTTGTTGAGGTCGGTGAGCGAGCCCTGGTCGGCGCGATCACCTTCCAGGATCACGTCGTATTCCTTGCCCGCCAGCACGAAGGTGGTGACCTTGCGGTTGCCCATCAGGGTTTCCAGGGTGCGGCTGACGTCCAGCAGGTTCACACCGAGATCGCCGGCGCGGTCGCGGTCGATGCGTACGCGAAGCTGTGGCTTGGTGGGCTTGAAGTCGGTATCGGCGCCCACAAACATCGGCTCCCGGGAGACATCCAGCATCAGCTGGGATTGCCAGTCGTCCAGGTCTTCATAGGTGTTGCCGCCAATGAAGAACTGCACCGGCGGGTTGGAGTCACCTCCCAGGGCCCGCTGGGAGCGAATAAAAATGCGCGCCCCGGGTATATCGGATATGCGCTGCCGCGCATCAGCCAGGATCTCGAAGGTACTGCGGCGGCCGCTGTCCCAGGGTTCGAGCACCAGGATGGAGAACGCGCCGTTGAAGGCCTCGCCCGCGCCCCAGGAAGGTGCGCGAATCAGCAGGCGCTTGATTTCTCCGCTATCCACCAGCGGCATCAGGCGCTCTTCCACCTGGTAGAGCTGCCGCACGGTGTAGTCAAAGGACGAGCCTTCCGGGGCCTGTACCACCATAAACAGGATGCCGCGATCCTCACTCGGCGCGTACTCCTGGGGCACCTGCTGGAACAGCCAGCCACTCACGCCAATGCTGGCGACAAGGATGACTACTGTCAGCGCCGGCGCCTTGAGCACCTTCTGCAACAGGTTCCGGTAGCGGGTTTCCAGGGCACTGGTGAGGCCTTCGACAAAATCTGCGAGGCGGTTGTGGGTGCTCTCGTTGGTCAGCAGCCGGGAACAGATCACCGGCGCCAGGGTCAGCGCCACAATGGTGGAGAACACCACCGCCACGGCCATGGCCACCGCAAACTCGCTGAACAGTTTGCCGAGATTGCCCTCCAGGAAAGTGATCGGCACAAACACCGCGATCAGCACTGCGGTGGTGGCCACCACCGCAAAGGCAACCTGGCGGCTGCCCTTGTAGGCCGCCACCAGCGGGGATTCGCCCTTCGCCAGGCGGCGGTGGATGTTCTCCAGCACCACGATACAGTCGTCGACCACCAGGCCGATGGATAACACCAGCGCCAGCAAGGTCAGCAGGTTGATACTGTAATCAAAGGCCCACAGCAGCGTGAAGGTCGACATCAGCGAGATGGGTACGGTCGCTGCCGGCACCAGCACGCTGCGCGGATCGCCCAGGAACAGGAAGATCACGATCACAACAAGAACGGCGGCAATAACCAGGGTGCGATACACCTCCTTGACGGAGGCGCGCACGAACAGCGATTTGTCGTAGCTCTTGACGATGCGCATGCCATCAGGCAACGAGGCGTTGATCCGGTCTACCTCGTCACTGACCGCGTTGGCCACGGTCAGGGCGTTGGAGGTGCTCTGCTTGACGATTCCCATGCCCACCATGGATTCGCCGTTACCGCGGAACAGGCTGCGGCGCTCGGCGCTGCCCAGTTCGACCCGCGCCACGTCGCCCAGGCGCACCAGGTAACCGTCGTCACCGCGACGCACGACCAACTGCCGGAAGTCGTCAGCGGACTGGTAGGCGCGCTCCACGCGAATCACGAAATCGCGCTCAACCGACTGCAGCGTGCCCGCCGGCAGTTCGATGTTCTCGCGACGCACGGCATCCTCCACGTCGGAAACGGTGAGGCCGCGCGCCACCAGGGCATTGCGATCCAGCCAGATGCGCATGGAGTAGACCTGTTCGCCGGTGATGCGCACCCGCGAGACACCGTCCAGCGCGGAAAAGCGGTCTTCCAGGTAGCGCCGCACATAGTCGGTCAGCTCCAGTGCCGTCATACTCGGCTCGACCAGGTGGATCCAGTAAATCACCGTGTCATCGTCGCCGGCCTTCTCGACTTCCGGCGGCTCCGCTTCCTCGGGCAGCTCGTCGAGAATCCTCGACACCCGGTCGCGAATGTCATTGGCGGCGTTGTCGATATCCCGGCCCAGACGGAATTCGATCCGCAAGGTGGAGCGGCCATCCTGGGAGGTAGAGGTAATGCTCTTTATACCTTCCACCCCGGCAATTTGATCTTCGATCACCTCGGTGATCTTGTTCTCTACCACCGCCGCCGAGGCTCCCGGATAGCTGGTGCCGACGCTGATCACCGCGGGCTCGATATCCGGGTACTCGCGCAGCGGCAGGCGATCGAAGGAAATAACGCCAAAGGCCACCAGCAGCGCACAGAAAACCGTGGCCATTACCGGCCGCTTTACCGAGGTATCAGAGATCCACATGGCCTAGCTCTCCAGCACGCGAATGGCACTCTCGTTGCCACGCAGGCGCGCCACACCGTCTCGCACCACCTGGTCACCGGCTTGCAGGCCGCCGATCACCTCGACCCAGCCGGGACGGCGGTCACCAATTTCTACAAACACGCGCCTGGCCGTGTCGCCATCGACCTGCCAGACAAAATGATCGGTGGAGCGGGACACCAGGCTTTCCTCGGGCACCAGCAGCGCATTGCGCTGGTCGCCCAGCACGGTTACCTGCATCAGCATGCCGGGCTTCAGCAGTCCGTCGGCGTTATCAAATACGGCACGGGCGGTGATCGAACGATTAATCGGGTCAACGCGGCTGTCCACCGCCGCTATCTCTCCACTGAAGGCTTCTATATAGGCCGCCGTGGAGGCCTCGATTTTTTGCCCGGGCTGCAGGAAGCGCAGAAAGCGGGCAGGCACGGTGAAGTCGAGGCGCATGCGCGAGACATCATCGAGGGTGGTGATCACCTGGCCCGGTTCCACCAGCGCTCCGGGGCTGACCTGGCGCAGGCCCAGCACCCCGCTGAAGGGGGCGCTGATGGTGCGGTCATCGATCTGCGCCCGCTCCTGTTCAATGCGGCTGCGGGCAATGGCAACCTGGGTGCGGCGCTGATCCAGTTCAGTCTGCGCTACCTGGTTGCGGCTGGCGAGGCTTTCCAGGCGCGCTACCTCCCGCTCCTGTTCCGCAAGAAATTCCTGCTGCTCGCGCAGTAATGCCTTCTCCTCTTCCTGCTGCAGGGTGACCAGCAGGTCGCCCTCGCCGACGTCCTGGCCATCCTCGAAGTGCAAGCGCGCGACGTTTTCCGACACGCTGGCAGTGATGGTGACAGACTCCCAGGCCCGCAGGGTACCGAGCGCTTCCACCCGGCTCTGGAACGGCTGCTCCTCAATCACCCAGGCGGTCACCGGCACCGGTCCCATGGCGGGGCGGGCGCCACCGGCACTGCCACCCTCGGAACCGAGGTAATACCAACCGCCGGCAGCGACGGCCAGGGCAACCAGGACAAACAGAACAGCGCGCATCAATCCTCCAAACTCAACAACTCAATATTCCTGAACTTCACCACACCGTTTTCGGCGTGCTGCAATGCGATAAAGCCACCGGGTAGTGCGGCATCCTCCAGGCTGGCTGTGACCTCGCCATTAATCGAGAGTTCAAGCGCCTGCTCGCGCACCGTCACTTCGAGGCGATTCCAGCGCCCCACCGTGTCGACCTGCGCCAGCGGCGGCATCACCCGAAACACGATGGCCCCGGTCCGCGCCTCCTGACGCGGATGCCGGTCCCAGATGTTCAACTCGTAGCAGGAATCCGGGTGTATACGGGCGCGGTCCTGACAGCGGATGAACACGCCGGAATTGGTGGTTTTGTCGATCCAGAACTCCAGCGACAGGGTGAAGTCGGTGTACTCGGCCGTGCTCTGCAGGTAGCCCTCGCCACTGCCCCCGGCCACAATCGCGCCCTCTTCCACCCGCCAGGTAACGTCACCGACCGCCGCCCAGCCGGTAAGGGTTTGCCCGTCAAACAGGCGGAGCGCCAACAACAGCGCGGTCACCATGTGGCCGCACCCCCAAAAAGGCAAGCATTCCGGCGGCTACGAGCCACCACCAGCATGTGCACCGGGGCCGCCGCCAGGAACCAGCGGGCAAGAATGGGTTCAGCGGACCTGACGATACGGGCCCTGGACAAAGCTGTTTCCGGGTTCATGGGTGGCGGGCTGGCGGTTTTGCCCCATTCTAGGGCACGAGCGGTGGTTTCCCTAGTATTTGTAGCGGCATCCGGCCACCAGATTGACAGGCGACTGGGTATGACAGACAATTAGTTTCAAATGTAACTAATGTGGCGCGCCATGAAATATCTGACCGGCTTTGGCAATGAACATGAAACCGAGGCACTGGCCGGCGCGCTGCCGGTTGGCCGTTTCAGCCCCCAACAGGTGGCTTTCGGCCTGTATGCGGAGCAGTTCAGCTCAACGGCCTTCACAGCACCGCGGGCCCACAACCGCCGGACCTGGTTCTACCGTATTCGGCCCTCCGTGCTGCAGGGTGAGTTCTCCCCTTACAACGGCAAGCTGCTCGAAACCGCGGGCGGTGATGCCGGGACCGTATCGCCCAACGTGCTGCGCTGGGACCCGTTGCCCCTGCCCGAAGAGCCTACCGACTTCATCGACGGCCTCGTCACCATCGCCGTCAACGGCGACGCCATGACCCAGGCCGGCATGGGAATCCACCTCTATGCCATCAACCAGTCCATGCAGCAGCGCTTCTTTTACTGCGCTGATGGCGAGCTGCTGTTCATACCCCAGTCCGGCGGACTGCGCCTGCGCACCGAGTGCGGCCAACTGGACATCGCGCCCGGAGAGATTGCCGTCATCCCCCGGGGCATGAAATTCGCCGTAGACCTGCTGGAGGCCACCGCGCGGGGCTACCTGTGCGAAAACTATGGCGCCGCCTTCACCTTGCCGGAGCGCGGACCAGTGGGCGCCAACGGCTATGCCAACGACCGCGACTTTCACTACCCGGTCGCCGCCTATGAAGAAGACGAAGGCGAGTTCGAGCTGCTGTGCAAATTTGCCGGCCACCTCTATAGCGCGCCCATCGGGCATTCACCCCTGGACGTGGTGGCCTGGACTGGCAACTCGGCGCCTTACAAGTACGACCTGGCGCGCTTCAACGTCATGGGTTCCGTGTCCTACGATCACCCCGACCCCAGCATCTACACGGTACTGACTTCGCCTTCCGACACGGCCGGCGTGGCCAACATCGATTTCGTGATTTTCCCACCACGCTGGATGGTGGCTGAGGACACCTTCCGCCCACCCTGGTACCACCGCAACGTGATGTCAGAGTTCATGGGCCTGATTGAAGGCACCTACGATGCCAAGGAAGAAGGCTTCGTTCCCGGCGGCGCCAGCCTCCATAACTGCATGAGCAGCCACGGGCCCGAGGCGGCTGTGTTCGAGAAAGCCAGCAAGGCCGAGCTCGCGCCCGACCGTTACACCGATACCATGGCCTTCATGCTGGAATCCCGATATCTCATCCAACCCACCTACTGGGCCATGAACACGACGCTGCGCCAGCGCGACTATACTCGCTGCTGGGAAGGCCTCGAGAAACATTTCAACCCGGCAGCATAAGCTCAACACAGGACAGACCATGAAGTTAGCCAGCCTTAAATCGGGCCGCGACGGCCAGTTGATTATTGTCAGCCGCGATCTCTCTCGCGCTGTCGGTGCCTACGATATTGCCCCGACTCTACAGGTGGCACTGGAGAACTGGGCCCAGGTGGAAACCTCACTGAAGGAACGCGCAGCCGCCCTGGAAGCCGGCCATGTCGAAGGAGAGTTTGCCTTCGAGCCCGGTGCCGCGGCCGCTCCCCTGCCCCGCAGCTATCACTGGGCCGACGGCAGTGCCTACGTCACCCACGTGGAACTGGTACGCAAGGCCCGCGGTGCCGAGTTGCCCGAATCCTTCTGGACCGACCCGTTGATCTACATGGGCGCCTCGGATGCGTTCATCGGCCCCACCGACGACATCGAGGTGGAGAACGAGGACTGGGGCATCGACTTTGAAGCAGAAGTGGTGGTGTACACGGACGACGTACCGGCCGGCGTATCCCCGGAGCAGGCCAGGAAGCACATCAAGCTGGTGGCCCTGTGCAACGACGTGTCACTGCGCAACCTGATCCCCGCCGAGCTGGCCAAGCAGTTTGGCTTCTACCAGTCCAAGCCACAGACCGCGTTCACCCCGGTGGCTGTGACGCCTGACGAACTGGGCGAGGCCTGGGATGGCGCCAAGCTGCACCTGCCGATGCTCTCGACCCTGAACGGAAACCTCGTCGGCGCGCCCAATGCCGGTGTGGATATGACCTTTGACTTCGGCCAGTTGATCGCCCACGCCGCCAAGAGCCGGGCTCTGATGGCTGGCACCGTGATTGGCTCCGGCACGGTGGCCAACCAGGGCAGTGCCGACGGTTCCAGCTGCCTCGCGGAAGTGCGCTGCCTGGAAACCATCGCCAACGGTAAACCCAGCACCCCGTTCATGTCCTTTGGTGATCGCATCGAGATCGAGATGCAGGACAGCGCCGGCGCCAGCATTTTCGGAAAAATCGACCAGGTGGTTGTGCAGTACCACCCGCCCAAGGCAGACTGACGCCCCACGACACAGCGGCGCTCCAGGAAGCTCCCTACATGAAACTCTACAGCTACTGGCGTTCATCCGCGGCCTACCGGCTGCGGATTGCCCTGAATCTAAAGGGTCTGGAAGCGGACTACTGCGCCATCAACCTGCTGCAGGGTGAGCACAAGTCCGAAGCCTACCTGGCGCGCAACCCGGCCGGCCTGGTGCCAACCCTGGAACTGGATGACGGCCAATGCCTGACCCAGTCCCTGGCAATCATCCAGTGGCTGGACACGGAACACCCGGAGCCGGCCTTGCTGCCGGCCGACAGCCTCGAGCGCGCCCGCGTGCTGTCCATGGCCTACACGGTGGCCTGTGAGATTCATCCGCTCAACAACATGGCGATCCTCAATTACCTGAAGGCCGAGTACGACGCGGACCAAACGCGCCTCAACCACTGGATGCACACCTGGCTGGACCGCGGCTTTACCACCCTGGAGACAGAGATCGCCGCGGCACCCTACTGCTATGGCGATGTCGTCACCCTGGCAGATGTACTGCTGGTACCCATGGTCTACAACGCCCTGCGCTTCGACTACCCGCTGGCAGAAAAGCAGCCGAAGGTGCTGTCCGTGTGGCAGGCCTGCAACCAGCTTGAGGCTTTCGTCGAGGCGCAACCGGAGAGACAACCCGATGCTGTTTGACCTGCTGCGCAAGGCGGTGTTGCTGGAGCGCAACGAGGTGCGCGCCACGCTGGTGTCCTTCGGTTTTGTGTTGATGCTGATGGCGGCCTACTACATCCTGCGCCCGGTGCGAGACGCCATGGCCTCGGACTGGACCGACGCCGAGGTGAGCTGGCTGTGGACCCTCAACTTCTTCATCTCGGCAATTGCCGTGTCTCTCTACGGCGGTGCCGTGACCTCGGTGAAGTTTCGTAGGCTGGTGACCTCGGTCTACGGTTTTTTCGCGCTCTCCTTCCTGCTGTTCTATGTCGGCACCCAGGCCATCTCGGACCGGGTGCTGATCGACAAGTCCTTCTACGTCTGGGTCAGCGTGTTCAGCCTGTTCCACATCTCGGTGTTCTGGAGCTTTATGGCCGACCTGTTTACCAAGGCCCAGTCGCTGCGACTGTTCGGCTTCATCGGTGCCGGCGCCAGCGTCGGCGCCCTGGTGGGGCCGTCGATACCCACCTTCTTCGTCGGTGCCCTGGGCACTGACAACCTGTTGCTGGTGGCATCCGTCATGCTGCTGCTGACCATGCCGGTGATTGGCGTACTGCAGAACCTCAAGGCCAGTGACCTGCAGAACCAGGCCCAACAGGTCGGTGCCGAGGACCTTGAGTACATCGGCGGCCACCCGCTGGCAGGCTTTACCGAGTTCATCAAGAACCCCTACCTGCTCTCCATTGGCGTGTTCATCCTGCTCTACACCTCGATCAGTTCCTTCGTGTACTTCGAGCTCAAGAACCTGCTGGCAGACTACAGTCGCGAAGAGCGCACCCAGATCTGGGGCGCCATGGACCTGGTGGTGAACACGCTGACTATCGTTACGGCGTTCTTCGTCACCGGTCGCATTGCTTCACGCTTTGGCGTCGGCGCGACGCTGGCCTGTGTACCAGTGGTGATTTGTGCGGGGATGCTGATGCTGGCCGCCGCGCCCATGGTGGCGGTCGTGGTCGCCCTGCAGGTGGTGCGCCGGGCCGGCAACTACGCCATTACCCGTCCGGGACGGGAAATGCTGTTCACGGCGGTGGACCGGGAGACCCGCTTCAAGGCGAAGCCTGTGATTGACATCGTGGTCTATCGCGGCGGCGATACCCTCAATGCCTGGGCCTTCACGGCGCTCACCCAGGGGCTGGGCCTGGGCCTGGGCGCAGTGGCGGTCGTGGGCGCCGTGATTGCCGCGATCTGGGGCGCGACCGGGCTTTATCTCGGCAAGGTATTTCGCGAGCAATCGGTCGCTGCAGACGACAGCGCTGTCGCGGCAGACGGCGATCCTGTCAGCAATGATGCAGCATTCAACCAGAACCCTGCATTTTCCGAGGCCTCAGCGGGCGAAGCCAAACCGGACAGCTGAGGATCGCTGGGCAGCGCTGACTCAGTCAGCCCAGCCGCTGATGTGCTTGGCCGCCTGGTAGCCGAAGGTCATTGCCGGCCCCAGCGTGGCACCGGGCCCCGGGTAGGTCGGTAGCACCGGCGCGCTGCAATTGCCGATAGCGTAGAGCCCCGCAATCACACTGCCATCTTCCCGGGTAACCTCGGCATGCTTGGTGACCACCATGCCACCCTGGGTGCCGAAGTCACCAGGGTCAACCTTCATCGCGTAGAACGGCGCTTTCTCGATAGGCCCCAGGCAGGGATTGGGCTGCACCCTCGGGTCGCCATAATACTGATCATAGAGCGCGTCACCGCGGGACAGGTCGAGGTCCTTGCCGGTGCGCGCATAGCTGTTCATCTTGCTGACGGTGTCCTCCAGGCCGTCGGGATCCACGTCGATCCTGGCCGCCAGTTCCCGGACCGTGTTGGCGCGGGCGATAAAGCCCGCTTCCTCCCAGCTGGCCGGCAGCAGCCAGTCCGGGCGGAAGGTGCTGTTATACAGCGGGCCCACAAAGTAGGTGGCACGAAAGTTGGCGTCGAAGATCTGCCAGCTCGGCGCGCAGGGATAGTCCTCGCTGTGTTTCTCGAAAGTCTCGAGCTGGTAGGCCATGTAGTTCTGGGATTCGTTGCTGAAGCGCTCTCCGGCCGGGTTTACGACGATCGAGCCCGGGTAGGATTTTTCCATGATGCTAAGCCGTGGAATGGGCTCACCGGGCACTGCTATGGTGTTGCACCACCAGGCATTGTGCAGCATGTGCATTTTTGCACCCAGGCGCAGGCCCTCGCTGATGGCATCGCCGGTGTTGTCATAGCTGCCTGCACTCCACCAGTGGTTGGTGGGTTTGGGAAGGTAGCGCTCGCGCATTTCCTGATTGTGCTCGAAGCCACCCGCCGCCAGCACCACGCCCTTGCGAGCCTGGATGCGCAGGCGTTGGCCGCGCTGCTCTACTTCGGCGCCCACGACTCGTCCACTTTCGTCGGTAAGCAGCTGGCGCATGGGTGTGCGCAGCCAGACCGGTATGTCCCTGTCGAGCAGTGACAGTCGCAGCCTGGCAACGCCGGCACAACCACAGGTCAGGCGGCGAGCGTATTTGTCGCCGAACAGGCGCCAGCGGATATCCAGCAGGTAGTCGAGTGCCAGCCTGCCCGCCGTTTTCCACCAACCGGGAAGCTGGGCCATCAACAGCGCTGCCTCTACCTGGGTGATACCGATCAGGCCACCGAGGTGCATCATCTGGTGGCTGCGTCGCAGGGTGAAGGCATGCTGGCCCAGCTGATCTGCGTTTACGGGTTCCGGCTCCATGCTGCGGTGGCCTGGCATCGAGCCGTCCTGGTCGGAGTAGTAATCCGGGTAGTGCTCCAGCGTCACGTATCGCACCCGGCTTCGCTCATGCAGGAAGTCGATCATCTTTGGGCCGTTGACCAGGTAGGCGTCCACCAGTGCCTCGGGCACCTGCCCGGCCGGCGTGGTATTCAGCAGGTAAGTCTTGGCCTTGTCGAAAGAATCTTCCGCGCCGGCGGCTTTCGCGTAGCGGTTGTTGGGGATCCAAACGCCGCCACCGCTGATCGCGCTGGTACCACCGTAGAGTCCGGATTTTTCGATCACCAGCACGTCACCGGCGCCCATCTCATGGGCGCAGAGTGCGGCTGTCAGTCCGCCGTTGCCAGACCCCACCACCAGCACGTCGACGCTCTTGTCCCAGGCTTGCTCGTTCACATTGCCGCCGTTTTTATCAATCTGCGGCTATAGTACTGTATTGGTCTCAAACGCCGACGGCCGAACAATCCGGCCGGTGAGCGTTTATCGTAACAAGTTCAATAGTTTGGCCGTGGGCTCAGATAAGGAGAAACAGATGGCTTGGCATAGCAAGAAAACACTCGCAGCACTGGCGCTGGCAACCGGCATGGGTGCTGCACCCGCTGCCCTGTCGCACCTCAACCCGGATGAGTTTCCCCAGTCCTATCGCCAGTCGCTGTTTGCGATTCTCGGCGCCAACATGGGCCCCATGGCGTCCATGGCCAAAGGTGAAATCCCCTGGGATGATGCGCGCTTCGCAGGCTTTGCCAAGGACCTCGCCACCGCCACCACGCTGGATTTCCTGCGCGGCTTCCCCAAGGGCAGCGAAGGTGGCACCACCCGCGCCAAGCCGGGCATCTGGGACAACATGGACGACTTCGAAGCCAAGCTGAACGACCTGCGCTCGGCGGCGGCCGAGCTCGCCAGTGCCGCCGAGGGTGGCGACAAGAAAGCCATCATGACGGCTTTCCAGGCCACCGGCGGTGCCTGCAAGGCCTGCCATGACGAGTACAAGTCCAAAGACTATCTTTAGCTCTTAGCCCGACACGCTGGGCTCAGGGCTGTTTTCTTGAAGCTCTCGACTCAGGGTATTCACGGTCAAGGGGAGTTTGCTCTGTAGGGCGGGTACGACCTGGGTATAGGTTTCCCCGGACACGCTACCAGCATGACGTCCATGTCGCGCTCGGAAACGGCCTTCCCTGGCCGTTTACGGTCCGTGGAAACCTATACCCAGGCCGCACCCTCGTGCGGCGTGCGAGCCTGGCTGATGCCCTCGTAGTTCAGAAAAGTTCAGGAAAAAACTGCTTCACGGCTCGCGTAATCAGTACCACATGGTGGCTTTGGGGGCTGGCGCGAAGTAGATCGCCAGCGCCAGCGCGCCGGCGCAGATGGCGAGCACGAGAATCGCTCGCCAAAGTGGCGCCGGTGCCTCCACGCCGGCGCTGCCACCCGACACCATGGCCTGCACCAGGCGCTCGCCGCGGCCAAACTGGTACCAGCCAACGGCGGCGACGTGCAGGCCCACGAAGCCCAGGATCACCCAGTACATCTGGTCGTGGATTTCACTCAGCAGGTCGGTGGTGCTGCTGTCCAGTGCGTGGCGGAGTGGCCCGTCGAACAACAGGCCGTCGCTGTTGAACAGCCCGGTGACCGCCTGCACCAGCAGCAGTGTGAGCAGGACCAGCACTGACCACCCACCCGCCGGGTTGTGACCCGGGGTGTCTGCGGTGGCACCGCGCCAGTACCGGATGACGGCAGCCGGTGAACGTATGAAATCAGCGAACCGTGAGTGCACACTGCCCACCAGGCCCCACAGTATCCTGAATACCACCAGCACCAGCACCGCGTAACCGTTCCAGCGGTGTACCTCGATCCAGTCCTGGTTATGGCTCAGCCAGGCCAGGCCTACTCCCGGTACCAACAGCCAGTGAAAAAGGCGGGTTGGCACATCCCAGATGGGATGTGCGGGACCAGAGGCCATCACCGGCTCAGGCCCAGTTCTGGCGACGGCGTGGTAGCCGATTCAGAACCGTCGAAAAAGTGAAACACTGAACAGGCTGGCCTGCGTATCGTTGAAGTCGATGTCGCTGTCGTCTTCTCCCCAAGCCACCGTGACCCGCGGCATCCAGTTTTTCCATCCAAAAGCGCCAGGGAACCAGATGGACGCAGAAGCAAAGATGGAGTCGGCGTCATTGACATCGTTGAAGATCGGATTGACGGCGTCACCATCCATCTGCTGGTAAAACAGGTTGGCGACAAAATTCACTCGCGGAGCAAAATACACATAGCTGGCGCCCAGCTCATAACCATCCTGGGCCATGGCGTCGCCGTCGAGATCGCGGTCGATGTAGGCAACTCGTGGGCGGAGGAAGTGTCCGCCTCCCAGGTCGAAGCGGTAACCAAGCTCTACCCGGTGCAGGTCGCCCTCGCGGTCCAGCAGGGCTCGATCCGCAGCACTCAGGCCGAGGCCCTCGCCACTTCGCTCCTCGCCCAGTTCCCGTTCAACCGAGGTCACCTGCAACTCAAACTGACTGCCGAGAATCCTGTCCCAGGTAATCCGGCCGCCAATCCGCCGACGGTCGGTCTCACGGCGATCGACCCCGAGCTGATAAGGATCTTCATAAACTTCTGTCTGGATGCCTGCGGTGGCAATCAGGCCCACCTGGAAACGTCCCAGTTTGTCGGTATCGTGGCGCAAGGCGGCGACGGTGGCCTGGTCGAACTGCACGAAGTCAGACAGGTCGTTACCCAGGAACACCCGGGTCTTGCCGCTTGCAAAGGTATAGCCCACGTTGAGTGCGCCCATTGGGAGAGTGACGTCTTCGTCGTCGGGAGAGCCGAATTCATCGATGCGGCTGCTGCTGAGATCGACGTCCACACCCGTCAGTCGCGCCAGAAAGTTTGACTCCACCGAACCAACGCCGACTCCAAGATTGACGAACCCACCCCAACCCGGTTCAGGCATAGCGTCCAGCGCCATGGATTGTTGCGACACGCCTAAAATTAGCGCCGCTGCGAACCCCTTCACATAATTGCTACTCATCACTAACCACCCCTATCTGTTGTCCTTATGATAGGCCCGTCCAGGTTGGCCTACGGCCGAAAGTATAATGGTGTGCACAGCCCTGTGGCATCTAAACGCAGTCTCGGGAGATTTTATGACAGAGCGATTAAAGCCATTGACCACTGTGCGCCAACCAGTAGCAACCGCTATGATTAGGTAAGAGTTTGACGAACTCTACGGTTTACTTCGTGTCAACCAAATATCGACCACCGCGATTCTCCAGAAACGCCGGTCGCTGCAAGAACGACAGCGGGATGACAGAACAGCTAGAAACAGGAATTTCTTGCTCATGATCCGTCGCCTTACCAGTCTGCTCACGGCCAGCCTTATGGCGCTGGGGCTGTCAGGATGCCTGCACATTCAACTGGGCGGCGCCGTAGCGGAATCCACGGTCATCATCACCCCGCTGCGTGACCCGTCCAATACCATCGAGCAGCTTCACGTCCCCTCGGTCGCGGAGACCCGGGAAGCCGACGGCCCGGAGACCTGGGACGCGCGCAGCGACCTGGCGCGGTTTGTATTCCTCGGCAACGTTTTCGTTGACATATCGCTCTACGAAGAAGACACGCTCTACCTGGTAACCGTCAACGGTGGTTTCGACCTGGATGCCAATTCAGACAACGCGCTGGACGCAGACCCCGCTGCCATTAACGGCACCTGGCACGCCATCATGTCCGGTGCACAGTTGCGCACGGGACGTGTCAGCGTGCTTACCGAAGCTGTCTACCGCTACCTGGAATTCAACCTGGAAGCCCTCAGCGACGCAGAGATTCGCGCCGAGATGGACGTGCTGGCCAGCGCTATGCTGGGCGACGTCAACCGTTCCGGCGACGTCAATTACCAGGACGCGCTGGCCTGGCATCGCCATTTCAATGCCAATACCTATTTGCGAGACCTGGCAGAGGTAGACGAACTGGCCCGGGCCATTCGCGACAGTGCCTCGTCGTCCACCCTGCGTGAACTGAGCCTGGCCGTCATCGGCCGCAACATCGACGCGGCAGGACCTTACACCGTAAGCGGCAACATCCTGGTGTCCGCCACCACCCGTGTCGACAGCGACGTGAACGACCCCAACCCGGATATTACCGTGGTCGCCAACGACAGCATCGACACTGCCCAGCCGATCATCAACCCCGTGGTACTGGGCGGCTACGTCAATCGCATCGGCCAGGGCGAACAGGGTCGCAGCTTCCTGAGCGGCGATGCCAACGATTACTTTTCCGTTGATTTGTTGGCAGGGCAGGTTATCTCCCTGGTAATGGCTGAGAACCCTGGCTCCAATGACCTTGACCTCTTCCTCTACGATGAGAACGGCGACCTGATCGAGGGCTCCCTGGAAACGACGGAGCTTGAACAGATCGTTGTCGAGGAAAACGGGCGGTATTTCATACGGGTACAGGCTTTCCGCGGCGCCTCCAACTACCAGCTGCGGGTAGGTATCGGCGGAGAGATCACTGGCACCGCCCGGAGTTACAGGCTCAGCGATGACTTCGTCCCCGGGCAGGTCATTGCCCGCTTCAACCAGCAGCGCAAGGTCAGCACCATGCGCGGTCGGGCCCGCTTCACAGGCATGCGGGTTCGCGGCGGTGGCCTGCGCCGGGCCAACCTGCTGGAAATGCCGGCCAGGTCTGGCGAAAACACTCTGCAATGGAAGCTGCGCACCCTGCGCAAGATGAAACGTCTGCAGCGAGAGCCTGAGGTCGCAGATGCCGGCCTCAACTACTACGTGCAGGCAACGGCTATACCCGACGATCCGTTCTACGCGCAGCAATCCTGGCACTACGAAATGATCAACCTGCCGCTGGCCTGGGACCAGGGCATTGTCGGTGATGGGGTGACTGTCGCGGTGTTGGATACGGGTATTCGCCGCAACCATCCGGACCTGCAGGGGCAACTGGTAAGCGGCTGGGATTTTGTCGACGACGACAGCAACCCGGAGGATCCCGGTGATGGAACCAACGGTGCCCCCAGCAGCTTCCACGGCACCCATGTAGCGGGTACCGTGGCGGCGGCCACCAACAACGACCGCGGCGTTGCGGGGGTCGCCTGGAACGCACGCATCATGCCGATCCGGGTGCTGGGGCCCGGCGGCGGTACCAGCTTCGATGTGCTGCAGGGCCTGCGTTATGCTGCGGGCCTCGAAAACGATTCCGGCAGATTGCCGGCGCGCCGCGCCGACGTGATCAACCTGAGCCTGGCAGGCGGCGGCTTCTCGAGCTTTGACCAGGCGGTCTACAACCAGGTGGCTGCGTCGGGCATTATCATCGTCGCAGCAGCAGGCAATGATTCCACGTCACAGTTCGCCTACCCGGCTTCCTATGACGGCGTAGTGTCGGTGAGCGCAGTGAATATCAACAGGACCCGCGCCAGTTACTCCAACTTCGGCAGCCGTATCGACGTGGCCGCTCCCGGCGGCGACGGCTTCACCAATGACGTCAACGGCGACGGAGTGCTCGACCTGGTACTCAGCACTGCCGCAGACGACAGCAGCGGCGTGATCCGCGATACCTACGCCCTGTTGCAGGGTACCTCCATGGCATCGCCCCATGTAGCCGGCGTGGCAGCCCTGATGAAAGCCATCTACCCTGCCCTGACGCATCAGCAGTTTGAAAACCTGCTCGCGATGGGCCTGATCACCGATGACCTGGGCTCACAGGGTCGCGACAACACCTTCGGCTGGGGGCTGATCAATGCCAACAAGGCGGTGCTGGTGGCAGAAAGCCTCGCGGAAGGCGGCGATGTCGCCAACCGGCCCACCATTGCCACCAGCGCAAGGGCCCTCAATTTCGGTACCTTTGCCACCAACCTGCCGCTGACCATCAACAATGCCGGCACCGGCGAACTGGTCATCGACACTATTGCTATCGAGGGCGATGCTACCTGGCTGTCGATCGAACCGGTTCAGGTCGATCCAGTATCAGGGGTCGGTAGCTACTCTGTGAGCGTGGACCGGGACCAGCTGGACACCGGTTCCTTCTCGGCCAGGATCAGGATCGACAGCAATGACAGTAACAACCGCGTGGCAACCGTGGACGTCATTGTGCAGCAGCTCGACCCGAGCCTGCTCACCGGCGGCGATGCGGGCCTGCACTATATCCTGCTGATCAATGCGGATACCGGCGAGGTGTTCCAGCAGGACGATGTCGTTGCGCGGGAGGGGATTTACGCCTTCAACTTTACCGACGTGCCCGCGGGGAGCTACCAGATTATTGCCGGAAGCGACTCCGACAACGACCTGTTCATCTGTGATGCCGGCGAGGCCTGCGGCGCCTGGCCGGTGCTGGATAGCGAGTTCACGATCATCGAGATCATCCAGGACATTTCCGGCCTGCGCTTTTCCTCGACCTACAACACCGGCATCATTTCCACATGGTCTGCTTCGCAGCAGGCGCCACAGCCAATGTCGCCCCTGAGGCGCAGCAGCTACCCGCGAGAGCTGCAGCCGGACTGACACCGCCGGCCGGTGGGGATCAGGCGTCCAGACGCGACTGCATCGCTGGCAGACCTTCGTACAGATAGTGCCAACAGCCGTCTACCAGCTGCGCTCGATGGCGCGGGCCAGCCTGTTCGGCGTCACCGCTCTCGTAGCCCGCGTCCCCTTCAAACATCACCTGCACCGGCTCGGCTGTGGTGGCAAACACCGGTAATACCGACACCGGGTCGCGGGCCGCGGTGCCGATCAGGGCATCTTCCGCTGACAGGTAGCCCAGCAGCGCGCGCAAGGTCATGATGGTCGGCGGGAACAGGGCCAGCTCACCGGCTTCATGCAGCGCTACAGCGTCGCGAACCGGCAACCAGCGGTAGTCGTGTATCTCGCCGCCATCGATGGCCACATCCGCGCCCGACTCGTCACCCGCCGGCGGCACCAGGGCCAGGTAGAACCAGGTGTAGAAACGCCTGGGTTCAGCCACCGGTGTCGTCCAGTGGCTGATTTGCACCATGGTATCGGGATCAACCTCCAGTCCCGCCTCTTCCTGCGCTTCGCGGGCTGCGGCCAGCCGCGCTGCGCGTTCTTCATCCTGCCCGGCGGCGTCCCAGTCGTCAGGGTCAAGGGCGCCGCCAGGAAACACCCACACCCCGCCAGCAAAGAGCAGCGCCTTGTTACGCTTCAGCAGCAATACCTCGGGGCCGGTATCCGCGTCGCGGATCAGCACCACCGTGGCTGCCGTCCGCGGCTCTGTAGGGTTGGGAGTAGTCAAAAGGGTTCTGGCCGAATTGAACCGCCTACATACTGCCGTCGGCCGCGGCGTCAGGAGCGCTGTCCGCGACCTGTGAGGCGGAGGGCGCCAGCTCTGCCGCAAAGGCGGGCACCTCGTAGGGCACTTCAATGCCCAGCCGGGTGCTCTCCTTCATCAGCACGGACATGGAGATGCCGGACGCTTCCGACAGGCTGCTGAAGGTTTCTTCTCCGGTGGAAATGGCTACCGTCTGGGCCACCATGCCCAGGGTTGCGGCATCTTCACCAACGATGGCGCCGACCACCAGGCCGATGTCGCGGGACTGTTCGGGGACCAGGGAAACTATCGTGGCTACCGCGGCGGCCAGTGCTGCGTCGCTGCGATCCGAGAGACTGCGTGTCACAGCGGCGGCGATAGCGGGAGCTTCGCCGGGCGCTGCCTTGGTCGCGGCAGCCACCAGGGTGGCCACATCACCCAGTGACGCATCGTCGTACACCTGGGCCATGGCAATGGTCACTGTCTTGCCGGCATTACCGGGCCTGGCAGCCACGATATCTGCCACCGCCTGGGCAAGCTTTTCGGGTGTCTCGGCCGCTGCCAGGGCATGGTAAGCGGGTTGCGATTTACCGGGTTCACTTTGCTGCCGGGCGCCACTGTCGCTGCTTACCTCGATGGCGGCGTCCCGTGCTTCGCCGTCGACATTGGCAGGGGCCTGGTATTCAGCAGGTGTCTCCAATTCGAAGGCCAGCATTTCCTGCTCCTGCGGGATATCGGCCGGTGCGTTGAAGTGGAAGAAACCTACTACCAGCCCAAACAATAGTGCTGCGAGACCCATGTCGAAAGCGCTCCAGGCAAGCCGTTCGACGGAAGGTTAACAAACCCTCCGCAGTTTGCCCATGTCCTGGCGCAACAAGGGCCGGACGTCGTTCAAGAAAGCTCGCGGCGTAAGGCTTCGGCCGCGTCGGGGTCGGGCTCGGATAGGCTTTCCCGCGTCAGCTTGAACACTACCGGCGACAGCAACAACAGCGCCGTGAGGTTCGGGAAGGCCATGCAAGCATTCAGGGTATCGGCAATTACCCAGACCAGGTCCAGTTCACCGACCGTGCCCAGTGGAATGGCCGCGACCCAGGCGAGCCGGAACGGCAGCACCCCGCGCTGGCCCACCAGGAACACCACACAGCGCTCACCGTAGTAACTCCAACCAATCATGGTGGTGAACGCGAACAGGCAAAGGCCCAGGGTCACCACCCACTCCCCGCCTGCCACCCCCTGGCCGAACGCCATCCGCGTAAGATTGGCGCCGGTCTCACCGGTTTCCATGACACCCATCATCACGATGGCGAGCCCGGTGATACTGCACACCACAAGGGTATCGATAAAGGTACCCAGCATGGCAATGGTGCCCTGCCGGACCGGGTCATTGGTTTGTGCTGCCGCGTGGGCGATGGGCGCACTGCCCAGGCCGGCTTCATTGGAAAAGATCCCACGGGCTACACCCATGCGCAACGCAAGCATGAGGGTGGCGCCCGCGAAACCACCGCCGGCAGCATGGCCGGTGAAGGCACTTTTCACAATCGTGACCACCGCATCCGGGAGCGCGCTGATATTGAGGCCAATCACCACCAGCCCGGCCAGCAGGTAGGCCACCGCCATGAACGGCACCAGCACGCTGGTGACGTGGGCAATCCGCTTGATGCCGCCGAGAATCACACTGGCTACCAGGGCCGCCAGCACCAGGCCCGTCACCAGCGGCTCGACACCAAAGGCGGCATCCAGCACCTGGGAGACCGAGTTCGACTGCACGGTATTGGCAATGCCGAAGCCCGCCAGGGCACCAAACACGGCGAACAGGAATGCCAGCCAGTACCAGCGCTGTCCCAGGCCGTTGCGAATGTAGTACATCGGGCCACCCATGAAGTGGCCGTTCTCGTCATGCTCACGGTAGTGCACCGCCAGCACCGCCTCGGCGTACTTGGTGGCAATACCGAACAGCGCGGCCAGCCACATCCAGAACAGGGCACCCGGGCCGCCAAGGGCGATCGCCGTGGCCACGCCGGCAATATTGCCGGTACCAATCGTGGCAGACAGCGCAGTCATCAGGGCACCAAAGGGAGAAATCTCTCCATCACCACGGCTCCCGCGCTGGAACAACAGCCGAAAGGCGGCCGGTATACGGCGCAGGGTCATAAAGCGCAGGCCGATGCTGAGATAGATCCCGGTTCCCAGGATCAGGCACAGCATGACCGGGCCCCAGACCCAGCCGTTGATGGTGTAGATGAGTTCACTCATGTCGCAGCCCCATAGGTTGTTCTGCTTTTTTCTTGTGCCTGGAAGTCAGGTGATCAGTCCGAACTCGCTCGCCAGCGTGTCGACGATTTCGGCGCGTGGGTTCTCGCTCAATGGCAGGGCCTCTCCTGTGATGCGCTCCGCCAGCACCCGGTAGGTGTCCGAGGTCTGGAGAAATATCTCAATCGGCAGGCCTGGCTCCGCCAGTGCCGGGCGCTCCGCCATGCGTGCCTTGTTGGTGAGAATATCCGGGTCGGGGAAGTGCTCGAGCAGAAGCTGCCGAAACTGCTCCTTGGAGTTTTCCACTACCCGTCCTTCCCGGTAGGCCGGGCCATCCCAGATGCGCGAGGAGTCTGGCGTACCCACCTCATCCATGTAGATAAGCCGATCCTCACCCGCAGCGTCGGTGACGTAACCGAACTCAAACTTGGTATCGACAAAAATCTGGTCGATATCCGCCAACGCCGCGCTGATCAGTGCGAAGCCGTCACGCAGCAAACCCTCGTAGCGGTCAATATCCTCCGCCGCCTGGAACGCGAACGCCTGGTAGTGCCGTTCGAGGTCGGCGCGGCTCACATTGACGTCATCCAGTTCCGGCACACCCGGCAGGCCCCGAATAATGCCCTTGGTGGAAGGTGTAATCAGCAGCTCGGGCAATCGTTGGTCGCGCTCGAGATCATCCGGCAGCGGCTGCCCGCAGATCTCCCGCTCCCCCTTTTCATAGGCCCGCCACATGGAGCCGGTAATGTACTGCCGGGCGATGGCTTCGATCATGATGGGGCGCGCCTTCTGGACAATCCACACCAGCGGATGCGGAATCTCGAGAATATGCGAATCAGCCAGACCCTGTTCCCGGAAGCAGCGGAACCAGTGATTGGATATGGCATTCAACGCAGCGCCCTTGCCAGGCACTCCGCCCACACCGCCCTCGCCGTGCCATATCACCTCGTAGGCCGAGATACGGTCAGAGATCACCATCACCGCCAGCGGTGCATCCGCCGCCACGTTATAGCCGCGCTCGCGCACCAGCCGCGCGCTGTCGGAGCCACTCAGCCAGTACACGGAGCGCACCTTGCCGCTGTGCACCGGCTGGTCTGTACGGATTGGCAAGTCGTCGTTTACCGCCAATACCTGGTCTGCGAGACTCATGGGGATGGGGCCGGGTCTTATCTGCTAGAGGATTCGAATCAGGAAAGGCGCGATTCTAGCAGAGACTTCCTTGACGTTGACAAATCCTTACGGGATTCAGGCACTTGTGTACGGTAGAGTTACAACTATGAACAAAGCCCTGGCCCCTGCCCTACTGTCGATACTGTCCCTGCTGCTGTCAGCCTGTGCCAGCGAACCGGACGCTCCCGCAGCGCCTGAGACCGCCATGGTGCTGCCGACACCGCTGATACGCGACTTTTCCGGCCACTGGGAAATGGACTATGGCCGCAGCGACAACGTCGACCAGAAACTGCGCAGTCTGTACCGGGAAATGCAGCGCAATGCTGAGCGCATTGCTCGCGGCGACCAGCGCGCGCGAGTGGCGTCGGCGGAACTGCAGGCCGCCAATTTTCGCACCGTGGTCGACATGGCGCGCCTGGCGGACATGATCACCGAGTCACAGGTGCTGGAAATCGAACAGACCCCCGACGATATCGCCATCAAGCGCGAGAACACCTTTACCCTGAGCTGCATCTTCGACGACGAGCGACCGCAAATGGTGATCGACGAACTCGGCAGCGAGGTGTGCGGCTGGGACGCCCATCAGTTGTTGTTCCGCATCGCCCTGCCAGACGGACTCGATATTCTCCACCGGGTGTCCATGTCCGAGGATCGCCAGCGCCTGCACGTCGCCACCCGGGTGAACCGGCGCGGTTCCGCGCCCTTCACCGTGAACCGCTTCTACTTCCGCTTCGATCCGCTGCCGGAAGATTACGAGTGCGAGTACACCCTGAGCCGCGGCAACGTATGCCAGACCGCTTCCCAGTGATACGCACACTGCTGGCCCTATGCCTGCTCGGCGCGGCCGTCGCGGGCCAGGCCCAGGAGGATGCTGCGGAGGATTCCCTCAAACGCTGGCAAACGCTGGACCAGCAGCAGGTGGTGGCCGCGCCCGAACCGGAGCGCGTGGAACTCATCATTCGCAACACACCACCCCCACCCCAGCGCGCCCTGGAGATCGGCCTGGTGGTGCTGGACCCGGGCACTGGCGGTGACAGCCTCGTCAACCGCCAGCAAGGCATCTTCGAGGACGTGCGCGCAGCCGAGTCACGCTACCTGCCCTTCGCGCTGCGCCGCGCCCTGGTCGACAGCAACCAGTGGGGCGCGGTACGTGTGTTACCGGGCAGTGACCCCGGCTATGAGCTGCTCGTCAGCGGGCGTATCCTGGTGTCCAACGGCGCCGAGCTGAGTCTCGCGCTGACCGTGCGCGACAGCCTGGACGATGTCTGGCTGGAGAAAACCTACAGCGTGGTGGCGGAGGAAAATGCCTACCTGGAGACCGAGCGGCGTTTGCGGCGACCTTTCCAGGACCTGTACCACCAGTTCGCCAATGACCTGCTGGTACTCAAGCAGCAGCGCGACGACCGTTCCCTGCGGCGCATTCGCGAGGTATCCGAGCTGCGCTACGCTGCCGATCTGCTACCGGACGCCTTCGGCAACTACCTGGGCCGCGACGAGCTGGGGCTGATTACCGTGGAAAGGCTACCCGCACGGGATGACCCAATGATCGAGCGCATCCGCCGGGTGAGAGAACAGGAGTACCTGTTCATCGACACCACCGACGAGCAGTATGCCGATCTCTATACCGAGATGACGCCGGTATACGACCTGTGGCGTCAGTATCTCTGGGAACAACTGGCCTACCGCGAGGCCTGGGAAACCCGTCTCGCCGAGCGGGACAAACCGCGCCGGGGCAGCTACCAGGCCATGAAGCAGACCTATAACAACTACAAGTGGGAAAAGATCCAGCGCGAGGAGATGCAGACCCTGGCGCAGGGCTTTGACAATGAGGTCGCGCCCACAGCGATGGAGCTGGAAGGCAGGGTGGTGCAACTGAACGGGAGCCTCGACCAGCGCTACCGCGAATGGCGCGACATCCTGCGCCAGATCTACCAGTTGGAGACCGGTCCCTGAGCCTGCGACCCAGCCCGCATTTCGGCAATTTTGCTGTGCCGCTTCAAGGGTTTTCTGCCATTATCGAGAAAATTTCGAGATGGCCGCATCACTGAATCACGATGAAACGCCGTTTGACCATTGCAGGGAGAGTCAATCTTTTCGTCACCGGGCTGGCGGTCATCGTCACGCTCGTTGTTTGCGCCCGTCTGGTCTACCAGGACTACCGCTCACACCTGCAGGCGTTGGTGGAAGAAATCGAATGGCGCTCCGCCCAGGGTATCCAGCCCGAGGTGGCCTTCTACTACCGCGATATAGAGCTGCTCCAGGGCCTGTTCCGCGACCTCGCCGGGCACACCGGCATCCACCGGGTAGCTGCCTACAGCATGACCGGCGAGCTGCTGGCCGACCAGCTGTTCAACGGCGCCGGCGAGTTCCCTTACGCCGACTTCGACAGCATGCGCCTGGGCACCGGCCAGTTGCAGACCGGCCTGCGCGAACCTTCCCTCATTGCCTGGGGCAACAACGCCATCGACCTGACGGTGCCGGTGTACGCCACCATCAACCCCCTGGAAGAAGATATTCCCCGCGCGATTTACGGCGAACGGCTGGCCAAGGCCGGCCTCCTCGGCAGCCAGTTCCTGACCGGCTATTACCATATTGGCATCCACCGCGGCGCGCTGCTGCAGGCCATGTCCGGGCAGATCCAGTCCACCCTGCTCAGCGGCTTCGGTGCCCTGCTGATGATCATCATGGTGACGGCCCTGTTCACTCGCTCCATCAGCGCGTCCCTGGGCGGCCTGCAGGACATGGCCTACGAGATCTCCAAGGGCAACCTGGACACCAAGTTCCGCAGCCGTGGCATCGGCGAAATCAGGGATATTACTTCCCTGTTAAACGTCATTCTCCACGAGCTCAAGAAACACAAGGACAAGATGGAAACCGACAGCCACCTGTTGCGCATGAAGGTGGATGAACGTACCGAGCAGCTATCTGAACAGAACAAGCGCCTCAATGAGGCGGTTCGCCAGGTCACCAAAACCAAGAACAAGCTGCGCCAGCTCGCCTACTACGACAGCTTGACCGAGCTACCCAACCGCCAGCTGTTTACCGAGCAGCTCGACATGCTGCTGCGTATGGCCAAGCGCGAGAAGCGCAACATCGCGCTGCTGTTCCTGGACCTAGATAATTTCAAGCGCATCAATGATTCCCTGGGCCACAATGCCGGCGACCTGCTGCTGCGTGAAGTGGCCGCCCGGCTCGGCCAGTGCGTACGCGATAGCGACCTGCTGGCCAAGTATGTGGAGAGCGATGGCAAGATCGGTGTGTCGCGCCTGGGGGGCGATGAATTCACGGTAGTTCTCAATAATGTCGAGTCGCCGGAAACAGCAGGCCAGGTCGCCGAGCGCATACTCGAATCATTGCAGGCGCCCATGGTCATCGAAGGTCACGAAGTGGTGGTCACCCCCAGCGTCGGGATCGCAATGGCGCCCCAGGACGCGAACAACGTGGAAGACCTGCTGAAGCTCGCAGACACGGCCATGTACCACGCCAAGTCCCAGGGCCGGAACAAGTACAGCTTCTATACCAGCTCGATGAAAGGCTCCAGCGTGGGCCGCCTCAAGCTGGAAACCGAGCTGCGAAAGGCGGTGGAGCGGGAAGAGCTGATACTGCACTACCAGCCGCAGATCTGCGCCGAAAGCGGGCGCATCATGGGGGCCGAAGCGCTGGTGCGCTGGGAGCACCCCAAGCACGGCCTGATTCCCCCGGCGCGCTTCATCCCGCTGGCGGAAGAAATGGGCCTGATACTCGATATCGGCGCCTGGACGCTGCGCGAGGCGGCGCGCCAGAGCAAACGGCTACAGAGCCTGTCGGTAGAAGTGCCAAAGATTGCGGTCAACATTTCGGCGCTGCAGTTCAACCCCCATTTTCCCGCGCAGGTCGAGGCGGTGCTCAAAGACACCGATATCGATCCGGCGCACCTTGAGCTGGAGCTCACCGAAAGTGTGATCATGAGTAACGCCAAGGCATCCGTCGATGCGTTGCACGGACTCAAGGAACTGGGTGTGAGCCTGTCGGTGGATGACTTTGGCACCGGCTACTCATCCCTGAGCTATCTCTCCAAGTTCCCGCTCGACGAACTCAAGATCGACCGCAGCTTCGTCATCGACTACGACAAAAGCGGTAACAGCGCCGGCCTGATCAGCGCGATTATCGCCATGGGCAAGAGCCTCAACCTGTCCCTGGTGGCAGAGGGTGTCGACTCTCCCGAACAGTTCATGTTCCTGCGCGAACGGAAAGTGGACACTATCCAGGGCTACCTGTTCAGCAGGCCCCTGCCCGAAGAGGACTTTGTCACACTGGTCGAACAGTCTCCCTTTGCCGGCCAGATCAGTGACATGGTGGCCCGCGCCCACCTGCAGGCAGACCGGCAACGCGAACGCGAGGAATCAGCCCTCACGGGCAGCTGACTAGTAGGATTTCGGCGCCAGCGCCTTTGCGCGGGCACGAATCTCCGTCCCTTCCCAGACTTCATCCAAGCGCCGCTGGCGGCCACAGCCCCAGCGGTAGTACTTGTAGCGCACCGGATTCTTGAGATAGTAGTCCTGATGGTATTCCTCCACCGGGAAGAACTTCGCCCGCGGCAGGATGGGAGCAGCAACCTCCTGCTGTGGGAACAACCCCTGCACTACCGCCAGGGAGGATTCCGCCAGTGAACGTTCCTGCTGGTTTTCCACGAAGACCGCGGGACGGTAGCTTTCGCCGCGATCACAGAACTGGCCACCGCCGTCGAATGGATCGACGTTGGCCCAGTAGATATCCAGCAGCTGCGCGAAGCTGATCTGCGCCGGATCGTAGTCCACCTGTACTACCTCGTAATGCCCGTCGTGGGCACCGCCGTAAGTAGGGTTGGGATGGGTGCCACCGGAGAAACCGGATACCACGTCTGTCACTCCGGGCACCCCCTGGTAGGCGGCTTCCATGCACCAGAAGCAGCCGCCGGCAAAAATCGCCGAGGCGCTCCACGCGCTGGCCGACAGACCCAACAGGGCTGTGCAGATAAGGGAACGAAGCAAAGACATGGGAGGATCCTCTGGTTCTTACCCAGCAATAGACTGCGAGCAATGGGCTTGGTTCACACAATTAGTTACAGAACTCTGTAGGTAAACCCAATCGAGAATAGAGCACCACTGTAATCTCGTGTAATCGTCATTCACGATCATTTTCCTAGAATCCCCTCGAGCCCTGCACATGCACTTGAGCTGACGATGGTCCAACTTATCAAACAATACGGCCTACCCGGCACTGGAACTAACCAGCTGCGGCTGGTATTGCAGGAATCGGGAGGCATAGAGGTCCTAATGCACATTCTTGGCGACAAGGCGCAGGGGCCCTCTGGCGCGATGATGAACGCGGACACCAGCTTGCAGCCGCTGGAGTTCGTGACACGCGCGACGCTGGAACTGAAGGCACCGACAACGAATCTCGAGGACAGCTCCCAACTCGCCTGGCTCCAGCGCATCGCGATGGATACCCACTCGGCCGTATTTGGAAACACGCTCAAGTTCCTGATCTCCGTGCGCGACCCATATTCATGGACTCACCGAACGCTCAATGTCGCAAAAATGCCCCCTGCGCTCTCCGACAAAGGCATGCACCGGCCGGCAACGCTGTCACAGAAACAACTGGTGGTATCCGCCTGCCGCCTGTACAACGAGTGCTATGGTCAGTGGTGGCTGTTTCGTGAAAGCTACTCTCAGAGAGTACAGTTCGTTCGATTCGAATCACTACTGCGAAACGCGGCGGAACTACCCGCGCTGGAACACTTCCTGGGTGCTCGTCTAGCCAGACTGAACCCCAAAATGCACTGGGCCACTCGCGCCGCCTGGGATCATGTGCCGGCATCCAGCGTCCCACAGCCTGGCTATGTCCGATCCTATCTTGACCAGAGCTACCTCTCCGAGCTGGGCATGGAGATCATAGAACTGGTTACCCGCAGCATCGACTGGCCGCGCCTGAGTGAGTTCGGTTATCTACCGATTCGAAACGGCACACAGGTCTCACGCCGTATCCGGGCATCGACCAGCGGAACTGGTTGGCAAAAACGCAAGCGACTCAAGAGCACATCGCTATTGCCACAGTATTCTCTTCCAATCCCGCTTCATTAACAAAAGGAGACTGCTATGAACTTTGAGGTTCCACGTGGCGGTGGCGAGGTATTCTATTTTGAAGTGACGCCGGTCGCCCCCATTAACGGGCAGGTACAGCCCTGGCCGATTGAGGAAGTGGGGGTTCCACAGCCCTGCCCCGTTGACAGTTTTGACATCCAGTTCAGCGGCAGTTCCACGCCGCGCCAGCGACAGTGCGAGGCGCTAACCCTGGTATTTACTCTTTCACCGAATGTGCAAACGGCAGAGGCGCTATGGCGTTTCAGCGATGGTGGCGCGTTCTACTGCAACGATTACGGTGACTATCTCGCCGACATCCAGTTCGAATTAAGCAAAGCAAACACAGTCTTCACGATGAAGATCAGTTGCGTGACCGATATCGAGGAAGTATTCAGCTTCGTGTTTGTCGCCTGCTGCCGCAATGCACAGTCAGGAGAAGTCATCACCTACTCCTCAGCGGACCCGGGCGGTTCTATTCGACGGAATAACTAGATTTTACCGCGCAGCGGCCTAACAGGCCCGCATTGGACAGACGTTCCGCAAACGCCGGCAACTCGCAGAGTGCGTCGAATACCGGCAAACTGAACCAGATAGGCGCCAGCCCGGCGGCCAGCGCCCGGTCGACCTCCACAATGGCGGCTAGGTATTGCTGTGACAGCGTGTTCACCAGGGCAGCACTGAAACTGCCATCGGTGTGCTGGCGCTCGGTATCGTTCATTCCTGCAATCACGCCCAATGCCTGCGTGTGAAGGCCCAACTGAGCGAGTGCCTGCGCCGCCAGCCAGTCCGGCACCTGTGGGTCATCGTCCCGCCATTTGCCTACCAGTGTCCGGTAGTGCCCCTCCGCCTCTTCACCAAGGCCAGCCAACTGCAGGGCATCGGCCAGATTCAGCAGCAGTACGGGTTCTTCACTGTCCTGCGCTACCGCACCCAGCAACGTATTCATACTCTCTTCGTAGCGGCCGGCTATCATGTAGGCGAGTCCCAGGTTAATCACGCTGCTGGTATGGACTTGCAGTGCCAGTGAGGCCTGCAAATGGGCGATTGCCTGCTCGACTTCGCCACGCTCCAGTTCTATGAGACCAAGTAGGTCCAGGGCGCCGGCATCTTCTGCATAGAGCGCGAGTGACTTTTCAAGCGCAGCCGCCGCTGCCCGCCTGTCACCGGCGAAATAGTAGGTAGTGGCCATGTTGTAGAAAAGTGAGCGGTTCGGCCTGGCGACAACCGCCCGCTCGTAAAAATCAGCGGCAAGCGCGTATTCACCTCGCGCGGCGTGCAAATCAGCAGTGAGCTTGCTCACCTGGTAGGTGTCGCGGCTTCGGTTGGCCAGGCTACGAAGGTGCGTTTCTGCGCGATCGAAGTCGCCGCGCTCAATCTCGAGCTTGAAATGCGCCATTAACAGGAACTCAGAATCCCCCAGCGTGAGGGACGCACGGTTCAGCAGGTTCTTCACCTGTTCCAGGTATCGGGTATCACCCGTCTGGTCATACATTTCCAGGGCGGCATGGGTGTACAGCTCATAGATGGGGGCGAAGTTTGCCGCCTCTGGCAACAAACGGCCGATGGCCTGAAGCGTATCAGCCTGATCGCCCACCCCAAGCTGCGAGCGGCGGTGGAGATCAAGGTAGAGCTGGTAATTCTCCGGACTAATAGCTGGCTCCCAGTCGTTGCGACGGTTCCCGCCAAACAGCGCCGGCCAGTGTTCGCTAACCAGCGCATAGGTTTCGAGCGGAGTGTGCCGCCTCACGGGAAACGCGACCTGCGCAACAACCTTGCCCTGCCGGTCTACCCGTTGCAGCAGGAGTTCGCAAACCTCCCTGCTGCAATCGGCAGCAGAGACTAGGGCCTCCGATGCCCCGGTGACATCAAACAGACCCTGGTCTACAGCCAGCGTTCTTTCATCACGGGCCAATTGCACCAGCGATACTTTTTCGGTCGCCAGCGCCTGCTGCGCCAGGGATTCACGGATAGTGGTGGTTATTGCGTAGCTCTCATTCGGTCCCGCCTCGTCAGCAAACTGTAGGGACGGATCGGTGATCGCCAGCAACATCGGCTCATGTTCATGTCGCCACCAGTTCACCGACAGGGCAAAAAGCAACAGCAACACCAGGGCAATCGATGTCGGCCGCAACAGTGAGCGGTGGACATTGACATGCGTCTCCGACACGGTCTCCTGCTGCTGTGATTCAATGCAGGCGGACCGGAAGGCGTTTCCAACAGTTTCGAGTCCGTTGTCCACTGAGCCTTCCAATAGCTCGAAGGCATGTTGTGCAAGCGGAGAAAGATGTGTCCGGTTTGGACAGAGAGTGTGTGCCAGGTCCCGCAAGGCCGACACATCTACCGAAGTGTCGGTCCGTTGATTGGCGATTCCAAAGTCACCCACCTTGAGCCTGCCGTCCCGGGACAGGAAGATGTTCTCGGGTTTCAAGTCGTTGTGGACAATCCCCTGCTCATGTGCGGCGTGCAGGGCAGCGGCCACATCCGCCAGGTATGAGAGTGCCGCTGGCGCGTCTACCCGCTGCTCCCTGAGGTACCTGAAGAGATTAGTGCCTTCGACGTACTCCATGACAATGCAGGTGCGGTCCGCTGTCTCTATGACATCGTAGACCTGCACGATGTTCGGGTGGTTTAGCCTGGCGAGGTGCCTGGCCTCCTTGAGCAGCTCGTCGCCCTGCCCGGCCACCACGTCGGCACGCATCACCTTGATGGCCACATCTCGGTGCAGTCTTACATCCTGTGCGAGATAAACCTCGCCCATGCCACCGCGGCCCAAAGGCCTGACGATCATGTATCCGGGGATGGCGTCTGCGTCTGGAATCAGGGTAGATGTCGCCTTAAAGAGAGGTGCCGATGCCTGCACCGACGTGCGCGCGATTGTCGCCGGCCTGGAACTTCAATTCGGCGCCCTGGTATATCCTGAAGCGAATATCGCCAAAGCGAATCTGGCCCTTGCGTCGCTCCACAAGCCCATCCGCGCCCAGTCCTGTATCGGTGCCGGACGCAATCTGCTTGCGAGCCCGGAACAACAGGATGTTGATATGCGATAAATCGAGGCCAAGCTGGCGCGTGAGCACGTCGGTGTCGACCCAGCCCTGACTTGTGCTGTCGTAGCCCAGCGTAGCCTCCTCAGCCCGTAGCCGCGCCAGGTGCATCAGCAGGTAGTGATGACTACGTTGGCCCAGGTCAATGCCGGTATCGCCGTCGCGCAGCACTAGTCTTGTGTGCTCTTCATCAGAGCTGAGCTCAAAAACAAACTCAAACTGCTCTGCGGACCGTGCACACGCGGGGGAAATCGCTGTCGGTTTTTCCACACCAACGGCCAGGAAACGCCAGCAGCATCCCTCTCCGTGCAATTCATCACCGTGTTTCAGCTCACGCTCGATGGCCGCCTGTGAATTGGCCAGTGGCCCGCTAGCGAGCCAGGAGGCACGCTCAGGAGAGTAGTGTAAGAGGTAGACTGGATTTTCTTCATTCGGGACGAAGTGAAAGTCTTCCAGCTCGATATCATCCACACCCGCGGTCAGCGAGACCAGCGTATCGCGCGGTGGCGCGTCATTGACAAGCCTCCAGACAGGGCTCTGGCTGGAACCCAACTGGATAACGTCTTCCAAGGCGAGTGCCTGGGGTGCCAGCCTGGGAATACGGGAGCCATTCAGCCAGCAGCCATTGCGACTATGGTCCCTGATCACCCAGCCATCGCCGGTCCACTCAATCGAAGCGTGCTGCCGGGAAACGTTGGGGTCACAGAGGTATAGATCAACCCGCTCGGCCGCGCGCCCTATAACGTGATGCTCGCGCAGCAATACACTTCTGCCTTCTTCCTGTTGAACCAGGCTACCCATACAACTTCCCAGCTTCTCGCGCTGCTAAAGCGTAACCCAAAAAGGCCAGATGGTGGTTGCTTTCACAAGCATGTCATGCAATCCGGTGAGAGAGCAGAGGCTTGAACAGTTGGTATCATAAGTAGTGGAAGTGAAAGCACCCGGCGGGTCACGGCAACTCAAATGATCACGGAACTGTCAGTCAGCACACAGGGCCAGGGGCTGTATGCCTTTACCCAACAGGTGGGGGAAGTCGTATCCAGCGCCCGCCTTTCTGAAGGCCTGTGTACGCTGTTTATACAGCATACGTCGGCCAGCCTGCTGATCCAGGAAAACTACGACGACAGCGCGCGGGTCGACCTGGAGCGCTGGCTCAATCGCCTGGTGCCTGAGAACGACCCGCTCTACACCCACACCCTCGAAGGCCCGGACGACATGCCCGCCCACATCAAGGCGGCGCTGACCGCGTCCCAGCTAAGCATCCCCTTTCGCGGCGGCAAGCTGTTGCTGGGCACCTGGCAGGGGATCTACCTGTGGGAGCATCGCCACCACGCCGGCTCGCGCAGGGTCATCGCCCACATTGCCTGACGCCAACGGGTCGCGCGGGCGGCTTGTGCAGCCCGTCTCGCCTTCGGTATGGTGAGGCCAATAACAATAAGCCGTTCACAGGACCCACCTTGCAGCCCGCACCCAAGCTCAGCCGGCGCCAGAAGCTGAGCTACAGCATCGGCCAGTTTGCCTGGGCGTCGAAAGACGTCAGCTTTCACTACTTCCTGTTTTTCTACTACACCCAGTTCCAGGAGCTCTCGCCCAGCCTGGCCGGGCTTGCGGCGCTGCTGGCGCTGGTGGCAGACGGCATCTCCGATCCGATTATTGGCCAGGTCTCCGACAACTGGGGGCGGGGGCGCCTGGGTCGCCGCCACCCGTTTATGCTGGTGTCGATCCTGCCCTACCTGGCCTGCCTGCTGGCGATTTTCAATCCGCCGGAAGACCTCGCCCAGGGCCACCTGTTTGCCTGGTACCTGATGTTCGCAATTCTCGTGCGCAGTTTCCTGACCCTGTTTACCGTACCGCATATGGCCCTGGGGGCTGAGCTGTCCGACGATTACACCGAGCGCACACGCATCGGCACAGCGCGTACTATACTCGGCTACGTCGGTGGCCTGCTGATCCAGGTCGCGGCCTGGTTTGTGATCATCCCCATGGCCACCAGCGCCGGGGACGCGGGCGAGGGCTATCGGCAGGTGGGCTATATCGCCGCCGCCCTCGCCCTGTTCGGCATGACGGCGGCCTGGTTCGGCACCCGCGACCGCATCCCCTACCTGCAGCAAATTTCCGAGACCCAGAAGGGCCGCCCCTGGTGGCAGGCATTCCGGGACGTCGTGGGCCTGTTCCGCGTCCACTCCGCGCGCATCATGCTGCTGGGCCAGTTCCTGCTGGTACTCAAGCTGGGCCTGGCCAATACCATGCTGCTGCACGTGAACAACTTTTTCTGGGGCTTCAGCAGCCAGCAGATCGGTGTCTTCATGCTGGTGGTGTTCCTGGCGCTGCTTCCCTCGGCCTGGCTGGCCACCCTGGGTACCCGGCGCTTCGGTAAACGCAATGCGGTGGTCGCCTTTGTGGCGGGGGTCGCCCTCACCCATCCCCTCATGGTGCTCGCGCACCTGTACGGGATCACTCCGCCGACGGGCAGCCTCAGCCTGCTGCTAGTGGTCTGCCTGGTGGTCGTGGTAAACCAGACCTTCTCCATCGCCGCGATCAACGTGACCAGCGGCATGCTGCCCGATGTGGCAGATGAGCTGGAGCTGCACAGCGGACGGCGCCAGGAGGGTATTCTCAATTCCGGCATGATGCTCGCCCAAAAAGTGATGTTCGGGCTGGGCACCTTCTTCGCAGGCCTGATCATCGAGTATGTCGGCATTGCCGGTATTACCGATATCGCCGAGGTCACTTCCGAGATGTTCCAGCGCCTGGGCTGGATCTACGGACCCGGCCTCAGCCTGTTTACACTCACGGGGGCCTGGATCTTCAGCTACTATCGCCTGGATCGGCAGCGCCTGGCTGCCGTGCAGGCGGAACTGAAAACGACCCGGGGCAGCGCAGAAGCTATACTGTAAGTGTTTGATATCTAATGATTGTCGGGGCACTGTCATGGTGATGTCAGGCAGATGTCAGGGTGCTGTCGTGGGCACAGCCGCGGCGTAGGGCGACACTGCGCCCACCTCGACACAACACCCGGCGACACCCAGCGAGAGACACATGATCGTACGCAAACTCAGGCTTCAGAAGGGCTGGTCCCAGGAACAACTGGCGGAGCTGTCCGGGCTGAGCGTGCGCACAATTCAACGTCTGGAGCGGGGCCAGCCGCCCAGCCTGGAGTCGGCCCGTGCGCTGGCTGCGGTGTTCGAGGTGGATGTTTCCACATTCGATCTTTCCACTGCAGAAACGGGAGAAAACCACATGGCTGAGAAAGCCCAGCTCGCCCAGGATGAAGAATCAGCCCTGGCCTACGTTAAACAACTCAAGGAGTTCTACACCCACCTGGTCCTTTACATCATCTTCGCCGTGGCCCTGCTCTGGGAACGGGGCACCGACGACCCGATCGTGGTATGGGGACTGATCGGCTGGACCGTTGGCGTGGTCATCCACGCCCTGGTGGCCTACGAGAAGATCGACCTGTTTGGCGTCGGTTGGGAACGGCGCATGGTCGAGAAGCGCCTGGGGCGCAAGCTCTAACCCTGGGATTGGGGCTGGGACTGAGCGCCGCCCTGCGGCGCCTCGGCCCCCATCGCCAGTTGATCTACCGCGTAGGTGTAGACCACATCGGTGCTGGAATTCAGGGCGGTTTCCGCGGAATCCTGGATCACGCTGATGATGAAGCCCACCGCCACTACCTGCATCGACACATCAATGGAAATCCCGAACAGGGAACAGGCCAGTGGGATCAGCAGCAGGCTGCCAGAGGGTACGCCGCTGGCACCACAGGCTGACAGCGCCGAGATAACGCATAGCACCAACGCCTGGGGCAGGCTGACTTCAATTCCCAGGGTATTGGCTGCCGCCAGGGTCAGCACCGAGATCGTGATGGCAGCACCGGCCATATTGACGGTCGCGCCGACTGGAATCGTCACCGAGTAAAGTTCCTCGCTGATTCCCAGCCGCTGGGCCAGCGTCAGGTTCACCGGGATATTCGCGGCTGAACTGCGGGTAAAGAACGCCGTGACACCCGAGGTCTCCAGGCACTCCAGCACCACAGGATAAGGGTTGCGGCGAATCAGCAGGAACACCAGCAGCGGATTGATCACCAGCGCCACAACCAGCATCGCTCCCACCAGCAGCAGGGCCAGGCTGGCATAGCCGGCAAGGGCCGACAGGCCGGTAGTTGCCACAGTCAGGCATACCAGGCCGAAGATGCCCACCGGTGCCAGGCGAATCACGTAGCGCACCACGTCGGACACGCCGTCTGCCAGCGTCTGCAGGTGGGCGCGGAACGTCTCGGACGCGCGCCGAAAACTCAGCCCCAGCAGCACCGCCCAGGTCAGGCAGCCGAGAAAATTCCCCGTCAGCAGCGCGTTGATGGGGTTATCGATGAGTTTGAACAGCACATCAGTGAGGACACTGCTGACTGCCACAGGGGGGCTTCCCTCGGCAACATCCGTCAGCACCAGGGTTTGCGGGAATACCGAACTCAACACCACTGCCACGAAAGCGGCGCTGACCGTGCCTGCCAGGTAGAGCAGCAGGGTGATCCCGGTCTTGCGGCCATCCTGCCCGGACTCGTGGCGGTTGGCGATGGCTGACATCACCAGCACCAGCACCAGTAAGGGCGCCACGGCTTTCAACATGCCGACAAACAGCCGCCCGAGAATGCCCAGTGGCTCTGCTGCCGCCGGCATTAACACACCCAGCGCCGCACCCAGCACCACACCGATCAGAATCTGCGGCACCAGGCCCAATTTCATCCCGTTCATATCACCCCCTGTGGACAGGGCCGGATTGTAACGCGACCGTCATCGACACGGCGACCTGCAGCCTGGGGTAGAATCCCTGGCGGAGGAACACGATGACGGCTTACCTGACACCCCTGCTGGGCGGCCTGGTGATTGGCCTGGCGGCTACCGGCCTGCTCTACCTGCTGGGCCGCATCGCCGGCATCAGCGGCATTCTCTGGAGTGCCGTCACCGACGGCTTTGGCAACGACAATGGCTGGCGCTGGTGTTTTCTCGCCGGCCTGCTGCTGGGCCCCCTGCTCTATCACCTGCTGTCGGCAACACCCTACCCCGCGGCACCTGCCCTGGGCCTGCCCTTCGCGGTCACTGGCGGCCTGCTGGTGGGTGTGGGCACACGACTCGGCAGCGGCTGCACCAGCGGCCACGGGGTCTGCGGCATCGGGCGGCTCTCGGTGCGCTCGTTGGTGGCCACCCTGACCTTCATGGCCACCGGCATTGCCACGGTCTACCTGCTACGTCACGTCGTGGGGTTGGCATGAAGAACCTGGTGGCCCTGGGCTGTGGCCTGCTGTTCGGCGTGGGGCTCGCCCTGTCCGGCATGACCGATACCGCCAAGGTACTGGGTTTCCTGGACCTGTTCGGCCACTGGGACCCTGACCTGCTGTTTGTCATGGGCGGCGCCGTGTGCGTGACGCTGGTGGCCTTTCGTTTTGTATTGCGCGGTAAACCCCTGCTGGCGCAGGCGTTCAGCTTACCGACGAGGCAGGATATCGACCCTCGCCTGCTGGGCGGGGCTGCGCTGTTCGGAGTCGGCTGGGGCGTGTTCGGCTACTGCCCGGGTCCGGCGCTGTCGGCACTGGTGTACCTGGATCTGAAAACCGTGGTGTTTGTGCTGTCGATGCTGGCCGGCATGGCGCTGGCAGGAGTATTGAGTCGCCGAGCCGGCTAGCAGGCGAGCCGGGGGAACGGCCTCTCGGGTTGCTTGCCCAGCCGGGCGCAGTTCAGCAGGTAGTCGTCCACCGCGTGCTCAAAGGCTTCCTGCAACGCGGTGCGGGTATCGCCCTCGTAGCAGACCAGAGTGCTGATCTCGTCAATTTTGCCAAAGAAACACTGCAACTCCTCACTGAAGTTGATCGTGCCGCGGTAACCGCGATAGGCGAGATAAGTGTGCATGAACGTATGTATACCAACTCGTTTCACTGAAAAAAAGTTGCGCGGTTTCCAAACGTGACCGGCAGCCGCACGACAAGCTAGAATCGCGAACTTTTTCACAGATTTGGCCCGATGAAGTCCTTTTTCCCGCTCATTCGCAGCGAATGGCGACTGCTGAGTTTTGGCTTCGCCATGACCTTTGCCTCCAGTTTCGGCCAGACCTATTTCATCGCCCTGTTCGGCGGCGAGATACGCGCGGACCTGGGCCTTAGCCACAGCGAGTTCGGCGCCGTCTACTCGGCAGCCACCCTCGTGAGCGCCCTGCTGCTACTGAAAACCGGCGTGCTGATCGACCGCATGGACCTGCGCCACTACGCCTACCTGGCGATCTTCAGCCTGGCGCTCGGCGGCCTGCTGTTGTCGGCAGCCCACTCGCTGGCACTGCTGTTCCTGGCCATGCTGATCATGCGCCAAGCCGGACAGGGCCATGTCGGTATGGCCGGCGCCACGGCCATGGTGCGCTACCTGCCCCATGAGAAAGGCAAGGCCAATGCCCTTGCCGGCATCGGCTTCTCGGTGTCCGAGGCCCTGTTGCCCAGCCTGGTCGTGGCCTTGCTGGCCCTGGCGGGCTGGCGCGCTTCCTGGGTGATCTGGAGTGTGTTGCTGGCCATCCTGCTGCCGCTGACGGTGCACTTCCTGCTGCGCGGTCACGACCAGCGCCATCGGGAATACCTGGCGGCACTGGAAGCGCCGGGTGAGGAAGACGACGAGCAGTCCGCAGGCGCGCAGCGGCAGTGGACCCGCGACGAAATGCTCCGCGACCCACTGTTCTACCTCTTCATGCCGGCCCTGCTGGCTCAGCCCATGTTGTTCACCGGCTTCATGTTCCACCAGGTTCACCTGGTAGACGCCAAGGGCTGGTCGCTGGCAGTCTGGGGCAGTCTCTACACCGTGTACGCCGTCACCTCCATCACCATGAAACTGCTGACCGGCATGCTGGTCGATCGCTACGGCGCCATCCGGCTGGTGCCCTTCGTGTGCCTGCCCATGGGGCTGGGACTGGCGATTCTCGGCAGCGCGGACGGGCTATGGGTGGCGGTAGTGTTCCTGGTGTTGCTGGCCATCACCATCGGCAGCTATGCCACCCTGTCATCGCCGTTTTTCGCCGAGAAGTACGGCACCCTGCACATGGGGGCCATCAAGTCGGTCACCACCGCTGCCATGGTGTTCTCCAGTGCTATTGCGCCGGTGCTGATGGGCTGGCTGATCGATGCGGGGGTCAGCATGGAAACCCAGGCCTGGGGCGCCGTGGGCTACGTGCTGCTGGCGGCGGCGCTGGCCTGGACCGCCAGCCGACGGGCGCTAGGAAGCTAGAGCGTTCCCGCTTCCCGGGCCATGTCCAGTGCCAGGTCCTCGATCATGTCTTCCTGGCCACCCACGGTCTTGCGGCGACCGAGTTCCACCAGGATGTCACGAGAAGACAGGTTGTACTTCTCGGCACTGCGCTTGGCAAACAGCAGGAAAGACGAATACACACCGGCATAGCCCAGGGTCAGGGCGTCCCGGTCAATGCGGATCGGCTGCTCCATCATCGGCACGATCAGGTCTTCGGCGATATCCATCGCCTTGAACAGGTCGACACCGGTGTCCACGCCCATGCGCTCGCATACCGCGATAAACACTTCCAGCGGCGTATTGCCGGCGCCGGCGCCGAGCCCGGCCATGGACCCGTCGATGCGCGAGGCACCTGCCTCCACCGCGGCCAGGGAATTGGCGATACCCATGGCGAGGTTATGGTGGCCGTGGAAGCCGATCTCGGTGTCCGGCTTCAGTTCGCGCCGCGCCAGCCCCACCCGGTCGGTCACGTCGTCGGGTAGCATGTAGCCGGCGGAGTCGGTGATGTAGACACAGTTGGCGCCGTAGGATTCCATCAGCTTGAGCTGCTCCACCAGTGCCTCGGCGGGAATCATGTGCGCCATCATCAGGAAGCCCACGGTATCAAGGCCGTCGATCTGGCTGGCCATGCCGATGTGCTGTTCGGAGACATCGGCCTCGGTGCAGTGGGTAGCGACCCGGATGGTGGAAATCCCGCAGTCCACCGCCATTTTCAGGTGGTCGACGGTGCCGATACCCGGCAGCAGCAGTGCCGACACCCGGGTGTGCTTCACCGCGCCACATACGGCCCGCAGGTACTCCTCGTCGGAAGCGGCCGGGAAGCCGTAGTTCACGCTCCTGCCGCCCAGGCCATCACCATGGGTCACCTCGATCAGCGGTACCCGGGCCTCGTCCATGGCCGTTGCCACCGCCACCATCTGCTCCACGGTGATCTGGTGCCGCATCGGGTGCATGCCGTCGCGCAGGCACATATCGTGGACGGTGATTTGCTTGCCTTTCAGGTCCATAGTGACCTCCAATCAATCTGTGTCATTCCCGCGCAGGCGGGAATCCAGCCATGCCTGGCCCGTTCCGGGTCCCCACCGGCGCGGGGACAACGGCTCAGGCAGCAGAGACTTCAGGTGAGAATTTTCCGCTAAGTATTTGTTCTGCATATATTTCTGCAGTTCTTAATCCGGCCGACGTCATAATATCGAGATTGCCCGCGTACTTGGGCAGGAAGTCTCCGAGCCCTTCCACCTCGAGGTAGATGGACACCCGGTTTCCATCGAAAACCGGGCCGTTCTTCAGGGTGTAGCCGGGCACGTACTTCTGCACCTCGGCGATCATCTCCTGCACCGAACGGGTAATCGCAGCCTCATCAGGCGCCTCTCTGGTCAGGCAGTGAATCGTGTCGCGCATGATCAGTGGCGGCTCGGCCGGGTTGATAATGATGATGGCCTTGCCTTCGTCCGCACCCCCCACACGGGCAATGCCGTCGGCGGTGGTTCGGGTGAACTCATCAATATTCTTGCGGGTGCCGGGCCCAGCGGATTTCGAGCTGACGGTGGCCACGATCTCACCATAGCTGACCGCTTGCACCCGGCTCACCGCATAGACCATGGGAATGGTCGCCTGCCCGCCGCAGGTCACCATGTTCACATTCATCGCTCGCGCCGCCATGGCCTCATCGAGATTCACCGGCGGCACGCAGTAGGGCCCGATCGCCGCCGGCGTCAGGTCGATCATGACGGCACCGCGTGCCGTCACCTTCTCGGAGTTGGCAGCGTGTACGGCAGCCGAGGTCGCATCAAAGCAGATCTGCACCCCGTCGGCCTGCATCTCATCCAGCATGCCATCAACCCCGTCGGCGCTGGTCTTCAGACCCAGCTCGGCCGCCCGCGCCAGTCCCGGCGACTCCGGGATCACCCCCACCATCCACACGGGTTCAATCACCTCACTGCGCATGGCCTTCATCAACAAATCCGTCCCAATATTTCCCGGACCGATGATGGCTGCTTTTACCTTATTCGCCATTGGAACTCCTCCGATTCGCTTCCGGCGCCTGCGCTGCCGCTTTCGTGTGTGCCATTTCCAGACACGCCGTGAACCCATCCCTGGGGGCTCGGATCGGTCCGCCGATGCGGCGCCATCCATGGCGCATACGGTCTGGAAATGGCACACACGAAATCGCCACCGCCCCACCATTGCCCTCTGTAGCAGACCAGAGCAATGGATAGGATGAAAATGCTGACGGATCAAAATCTGCCCACATCTGGCACAAAGGGCGATCGTGCCTGTCGGGACTTTTCTCGACCGTGGCGGGCATGGACGCCCGCCCCGAGCCCCCAGGGATGGGTTCACGGCGTGTCGAGAAAATTCCCGACAGGTGCGGTCGACCGCAACGAGCGAACGGGAGGTGCACCTCTGGATCAACCTCTGAAGATAATCGGCTCAAACGAATTGGCATGAACATTCTCCGATGCCGGCAAGTTCCAACCGCATGTGGTCACCGGCGACCACGGGAATCAGCGGTGCCAGGGAACCGGAGAGGATGACCTCGTCGGCCTTGAAGGGAATGCCGAACTCACCGAGCGTGTTTGCCAACCAGGATACTGCCGTGAGGGGGTTGCCCTGTACAGCCGAACCCAGCCCCTCGCTGAGAAATTCACCGTTCTTGTAAATCGACATATGCAGGTTGGGCAGGTCGAAGTCGCGGGGGTCGACCTCGTTTTTGCCGAGTACATAGACGCCGCAGGAGGCGTTGTCGGCGACGGTGTCCTGAATCTTGATGTTCCAGTTTTCGATGCGTGAATCGACGATTTCGAAGCAGGGTATGATGGTATCGGTGGCGGCGAGCACATCGGCTTCGGTGACGCCAGGGCCCTGCAGATCTGCCTTGAGGCGGAAGGCGATCTCGCCTTCGGCACGGGGCTGGATCAGGTGACCGGCGATGGGGATGTCGGCACCATCTTCGAAGACCATGGCGTCGGTGAGGAAACCGAAGTCAGGCTGGAATACGCCGAGCATGTCCTGCACGGGCTTACTGGTCACACCGATCTTCTTACCAACCACTCGCTCGCCGGCTGCGAGCCGGTGTTCGAGCATGCATTGCGACACGCGGTAGGCATCCTCCACACTCATCTCCGGGTGCCTGCCTGAAAGCGGCGCCAGTGTGCTCTGCGTAGTTAGTGCCTGATACAACTGGGCGCCAAGTGCCTTGTGTTGTTCTGCTTCCACTGCTTTTACACCGTTTTGAGTCTGCCCGCCCATTTTAGCCAAACACGCCCGTTTCACGGGCCGATTGCGGTTGCATAACTAGCCTGCGGCAGGCATTTGCCGCTAGACCTGTTCTCCGAAAACGCCACGCATGGCCTCCTGCGCTGCTTCATTGTCCAGATCGATTATCTGCGGCGTACCGCTGGTCCATTGATAATCATGCCGGAGGCGACTGATTTTCCAGCCAAAATCACTGTCGGTCCGCTGATAAGTATTTTCGTACCAGCCGTACTGGGTGTTCCAGGCCTGTTCGCCTGGTGCCAGATGACGGGCCACCATATACGTGATCCCGGTAGCCTCATCCCCCTTCACCTTGATTGAATGGTTGGAATACTGATGATGCACGACCAGTGGATCGAGAGCCGCGGCGGCAAACTTCGCCCACTGCGCGGCGGTGGTCATCACTGGCGCAAAACCGGTCAGCCTTTCAAAATCCACCTCGAAGCTATCGCACATGCAGCGCTCGTACAGTTCCCAATCATGCAGGTCCAGGGCACGACCGAAGGCATTCATCAGTTCCGAGATCGCCAGCTTGTCCCACAGCAGGTCGACTTTCTTTTCCAGTGTAAGCGGCATGAGATAACCCCATCAGGCTCTCGAACATCATCGGTTAAGAGTGCTACGTCCTGGCAGTTGGGTACCCTGTCTTTGGTTGGGTAGATCTATTCAGCCGCCGACATCGCCTTCAGGCGGTAGCTAGCTCCGAGAGCTCCTTGTGGCAGTCACGTCCATGCCCGGCAAGCATCTTGAGCCGCTCATCTGGTACCCAGGCCACGACAGCTTTCTCAAAAGCGCCTCGAGCGGCGACGTCTGTGAACCAGCGCTCGACGTGACCACCCTGGCTGATAAACACATCCTCTATCGAGTATTGATACAACGCGTGCACATAAGGCGTGAGCGCGGCGTCTGCCAGCCCGAAGTAGCTGCCTGAAACCCATTGCTGCCTGGATAGCAACTGCTCTGCCTTGCCGAGCATATCCCGATAGACAGCAATGGCATCGGCAACATCGCTGGCGCCGAATCCCTGGACAAGAATGCGCAGCTGGCGCGAACGCCTGACCGGGTCCGGCACCTTGTTGATAGCCTCTATCGCGGCGCTTTCACCTCGTTCCAGAAACTGGCGACGCATACTGATAGCCCAGGCCAGCGCGCCCAAGGCGGGATGGAGCTTTTCATCTATAGATTTCATCCAGAAGCGGCAGCGCAACCGCTCGTGAATGCCTCCCCGCAACATTGGGTATTCGGGAAACACTTCGTCGAGGTACTCGCAAATGAACGTCGACTCAACAACAGGCACGCCCTCGTGCAATAGCGTAGGCACCACGCCCTGTGGATTGAGCTTCAAGTAATCGGGGCTAAGATTCTCCTTCGCGACGATATTGAGAACATGTGAGCGGTACTCGAGGTCCTTCTCATGCAGGACAAGGCGCACTTTTTGAGCACAGGGGGAAACAAGTGAATGGTAAAGATCAAGCATGGGTCCAACCCCCATCTACTATCAATGTCTGACCGGTCAGGAAACCGGCGTCAGGCCCGGCCAGAAAACTGACAACGCCGGCATAATCCTCGGGCATTGCAAGCTTTGGCATCGCCTGACGCTCCGTGAATGCCTGCATGACCTCAATGCCAACGTGCTTTCTGGTCGTCGGCGTGTCGGTAATGCCTGGAGCAACGGCATTCACAGCGATGCCCAACGCGCCCAACTCGGATGCCAGAGAACGCACCATTCCGATCATGCCGCCTTTACTGGCGACATACGCACTTAGGCCTGCGGTACCATCGTGAAAAGTATTTGAAGCAATTCCAATCAGCCTGCCTTCACCCCGTGCCCGCATGCCGGGTACTACTCCCTGGCACAGCAGAAAGAATGCTTCCAGGTTGAGACTGAAGATGTGGCGCCACTGTTGCAGGCTCAGCTCTTCAAACGCAATCGCCGGGTAGATTCCGGCACAGTGCACCAGGGTGTGCACATCGCCTGCTGTTTCCAGCGCAGTGGAGAGCCAGTCATGGAGCGACTGCTCATCGGTCAGGTCGACCGGTGGCATCCTGATAATGCCCTGGCTCGAAACCAGGTGTGGCACTTCGTCAATCGCAGTGATGTCTGCCACCAGGACCCGAAAACCGTCATCCAGTAGCCGCTCGACTATCGCCGCGCCGATCCCCGCGCAGCCGCCGCTCACCAGCGCGAGTCGGGCTTCACCAGTCACCACGCAGGCCCCGATAAAAGAGCGGGCGCACATGGCGCCCGCAAAGACACACCCATGGATTCACGGAGTATCAATCAGTGTCGTAGCGGAAACGCAGGTACCAGGCAGTGTCGTCACCGTAGGTTCGGCCGGGTATAAAACCGAACATGGTGGTGGTCCAGTACTCCTCGTCGGTGAGGTTGTCTGCACCCAACATTAGCGTCCACTTTTCGCTTGGGCTGGTATAGGTAACATTGCCACCGAGCAGCTCGTAGGACTCGACAATTTCACTATCGAAGTTTCCGACACCGAGCCCGCTGTAGTGATCATCAACACCGTTGTAGTCCAACTGGAATAGCAGCGAACCGCGGTCGCCCAGAGGCAGGAAATAACTGCCGCCGATGAGGAAAGTGTACTCAGGCGCGGCTACCGGGTCGGCATCAAGACCCGGTGCATTGCCTGGAATGCCCACGTCATCAAAAATCGGGTGGTCCGGGTCGGCACTTTTGTACTCCGCATCGAGCAGGCCGATGTTCCCGAAGAAGGTCAGGTTGTCCGTGGGCAGCCAGCTGAAGTCTATCTCAAGGCCATCGATGTCAACGTCGGCCACTGCGGCGGTCTGTGGATCGATCAGTTCAACTTTGTCTTCGTATTCACTGGTGAAGATCGCAAAATTGGTGCGCAAGCGGCCGTCAAACCACTCTGCCTTCAAGCCCGCCTCGTAGGTGTCGACGATCTCCGGATCAAGCCAGCTCTGTGCAAAGGTCGCGTCGGTAGCTCGAGCCCCTTCCAGGGAGCCGGCCTTGAAGCCCTTGGAGTAGCTGACATAGACCATGGCGTCATCCATGAAGGTCCACTCCACACCAAGCCTGGGTGTGAACTCATCCCAGCTCTCATCTGGATTCACGGGAAAACCCGGTATCACGGTAGCCCGATCTTCGAAGTAGCTGAGGTAGTCGACCTCCTTTTCATCCCAGGTCTGGCGCGCCCCAAAGAAGACGTTCACCGTCTCGCTGATCTGGTAATCGGCGTCGAAGTAGACCGCATAACTGGTTGTTTCCTGGCTGGTGTCGTTCCAGGCACCGCCGAAGTTCTCGGTCTCTCCCGGGAAGCAACATACCGGCGAGAACTCGATGGGCAGCAATGCCCCAACGTACTGGAGCTGAGACCAGTCGTTGTAGAAATAGTACACGCCGGCAACGTAGCTGAGGTTGTCGCCGAAGGTTCCGGTGAACTGCAACTCCTGCGAAAACTGCTCAAAATCATTACTGCTGTCCACATGCGTCCAAATACTTGCGCCGGGTGCTACCTGGAGTGGGAATGGAAAGCTGCCTAGCTGTGACTTGTAATCCTCATCGTACTCGCGCCAGCCGGTAACCGACTTCAGAGTGCCCGCGGTAAACTCCCAGCTTGCCTTGAGGGTCGCGTTGAAGCCGTCGAAATCGTGTCCGCCATCGCCCGTCAACGGCTCTGATGCGCCCTTGTTTTCGCTGAACAAGGGCACAAAGGTTGCAGCGCCGGTCTTGGAGAGAAAGTCATTGGGGTCTGTCGGCACAATCGGCGTAATCAGGTTGGTGCCGCTATCCTGCTCCGAGTACTCGAGTATCAGCTGGTAGCTGGCACTTTCACTGGGCTCCCACAAAAATCCCAGGCGCCCGCCGATATGCTCTTGTTCACCGAATTCGTCGTCGACTTCCGCTCCGGTGTCATCTACACGCGTGACAAAACCCTCGTTCTCGGTCCGAAAAAAGTCGAATTTGATGCCGAGCTCGTTCTCGATAAGAGGCTGACTGTAAGTCAGCTTGACGTCTCGACGATTGTTGGCCCCGGCAGTGGCTTCGATCATGAAGCGCCTTTCCTGCAATTCGGGTTTTCGCGAGTGAAAACTGACCGAGCCTGTGGTGGCATTACGCCCGTACAAGGTACCCTGCGGCCCGCGCAGCACTTCCACCGACTCCATATCCAGCATGTCGATATAGGCACCCGATGTAGACTGCAGGTAGACCTCGTCCACAAACACTGCGACCGCATTCTCGTAATTCCAGTTGTTCTCGGCACGGCCAGCGCCGCGCATGAAAAACTGCGGAGCACCAAAGGTGACGGTATTGCGGGGTGCGAGGAAGTTAGGCACCCGTGTAGAGAGGTCCATGGCATTCTGCACGTCAAAGCGATCCATTTGCTCCTGGCTGAAAGCCGTTACCGCGACGGGTACTTCCTGGAGGTTCTCAGCACGCTTGCGTGCAGTCACTACTATCTCTTCAAGAACACCCTGCGCGAGGACGGGCTCCACAGTCAGGGCTGCGCACACTGCCAACCAAGTGGAGTTACGGCTGAAAGCTTTGTTTATCACGGTTCTACCCCTTTCTAATCGTTATTGACTGGATATGTTGTCACGGGCCGATACTTGTACAAATGCTAGACAGGCAGCCCTCCCCAAAAACCTACCTTTGGTCAGGTAGCTTCTTCAGCCGCCGCAGCATGGGCTGTCTGCAGCCAGTCGCGCGCCATGTAGACAGCAGCGATGCTACGCGCCTCGGTGAAATCATCGCCGGTGGTCAGTTCCAGCAGGCGAGACATGGAATAGCTGTGACTGACAATAGGTTCAAATTCGTCGCCCTCCGCATCCGCCGGCTCCAGTCCAGTGGCGACGCAGACACAGATGGTGTGCTGCAGGTGGGTGGGCACCAGAGAGAGGGTCTGCAGGTAGGTCACCTGCCTGGCGGTGTAACCGATTTCCTCGGCCAGTTCGCGGCGCGCCGCTTCTTCAATACTTTCATCTTTTCCCACGCCCCCCATTGGCAGGCTGAGAACAAAACTGTGTACTCCGGGCGCATACTCCCGAATCAGGATAAAACGGTCGGCGTCCAGCATGGCGACCACCACCACCGAGCGATGGCCGCCATCCAGCAGGCGTTCGATGCGCAGTTCCTCTCCGCTGCGGAAGCGCAGCAAGCGTTCCTGCACATGAAAGAAGCGGCTCTGGGCCACCATCTGCTCTTCGATAACTACCGGTTTCTGACGCATATTCGCCCCCGGTTCTTATTGGCTTGACCTACTATGGGTTGGACACCGTCGCCACGTACCTATCTTTGGGCAGGTTGATACCCCACCCACAGCGCGCAGGATATGCTCAAGTTAATAAGGAGAAATGCCATGCACACTCTCACTGACCAGTTGCTGTTCCCGGAAGGCCCTATTGCTATGGAGGACGGCTCCGTCATCGTTGTTGAAATTGCGCGCGGTACCGTGACCAGGGTGCAGCCCGACGGCACGCTGGAAATCGTGGCGGAGCCTGGGGCGGGGCCCAATGGCGCGGCTCTCGGCCCCGATGGCAGAATTTACGTATGCAACAACGGCGGCTTCAGCTGGCACGAGGCGGATGGCATCCTCGCCCCCGGCAATACACCGGAGGATTACTCGGGCGGGCGCATCGAGGCTATTGACCCGGGCAGCGGCGAGGTCGAGGTACTCTACACAGAATGCAACGGCAACCCACTGAAAGGCCCTAATGACCTTGTGTTCGACGGTGCGGGCGGTTTCTGGTTTACCGACAACGGCAAGCGATATGACCGCACCATGGACCGCGGTGGTATCCTCTATGCGAAAGCCGATGGATCGCATATTGAGGAGCACTTTTTCCCGTTCGAGCATCCCAACGGTATCGGGCTATCGCCGGATGGGAAAACCCTCTACTTCACTGAAACTGTGACCGGTCGCTGCTTCAAGGCGGCGCTGGAGGCACCCGGCAAGCCGGCGGACAGCTTCGGCGCCTTTGACGAGTCGGCCCTTCTGTATGGGGCGCCGGGCATGCAACTGTTCGATTCCCTGGCCGTGGATTCAGCTGGTAACGTGTGTATCGGCACCATCATCAATGGTGGCATCACGGTGATTTCACCTAACGGCGAGCTGGTCGAGCACGTCCCCCTGCCCGACCCCTTCGTAACCAACGTCTGCTTCGGTGGCCCGGAACTCACCACGGCCTACGCCACCCTCTCTGGAACTGGCAAGCTGGTGAGCTTCGAGTGGCCACGTCCGGGGCTGCGCCTGCACCACCAGTAGCTCCTCAGGCGTAGTCAGTGTAGCCTTGCTCCGGCGGATTGCCAGGCACCCCGTATACAGTGCTGAAATCCGGCATGGCGAGCTGGTCGTCACGGGCGAGCTTGGCCGGTAATGCCGGGTTGGCAATAAAAAGTGTCCCGAAGGACACGGCATCGCAGTCCGCATTGCCAAGGGCGAGATTGGCTTTTGCCTTGTCATAGCCACCGTTGGCGATAATCCTGCCTGGAAAGCGTTGCCTGGCAAAAGCGACAGTATCCTCTACAAGGCCCGGCGTTCCCTTGTCGTGTTCCAGCGGCTGCATTATGTGAACATAAGCAAGCCCACGACCGGATAATTCAGCCAACAGTTCACCGAAAGTCTCAGCCCGATCTGCGTCATCCACACCGTGCGCGGTGTTTGACGGCGACAGTTTCACACCGACCGGCAGACGGCATTGCCCCTGCACAGCGTCGATGACGTCCAGCAGGAAGCGGCGGCGGTTCACAGCCGAGCCCCCGTATTCATCGTCGCGGCGGTTCGCGCCTGAAACCAGGAACTGCTCGATGAGATATCCGAAGGCGCCATGCAACTCGACACCGTCGAAGCCGGCCGACTCTGCTCGCTCAGCTGCGGCCGCGAAGTCTGCCACCACCTGCAAGATTTCTTTCCTGGTCATCGCACTGGGCTCGGACAGGGACTGCTTGCCCTCAAAAGTATGCAGTTCACCGATGCCACTGATGGCACTGGGTGCCAAGGGCAACCGTTGGCCGGGCATTAGAGACTGATGCGCAACCCTGCCGGCGTGCCAGAGCTGCAGAAAAATCCTGCCACCTGCCTCATGTACTGCATCCACCACTGAGGACCAGCCACTTTGCTGCTCATCGGTGAACATTCCCGGAGCGTTGATATAGGTTCCCGTGGAGGTGTTACTCACAGCGGTACACTCTGTCACGATAAGGCCGGCGCCGGCACGCTGGCGATAGTATTCTGCCACCAGTTCGGTGGGCACACCGCCCTCGGCGCGCAGCCGGGTCATGGGTGCCATAAACACCCTGTTCTTCACCTCAAAATTGTCAAATGCCAACGGTTCAAACAGCCTGGCAGTAGACATGCATCCCTCCCTGATCGCCTGATTGAAGGAGACGCGTAACTAGCGCGTCATGAAATCGAGATGAATGCGGTTGAAGGTGTCCGGATCTTCAAATTGGGGCCAGTGACCGCACTCATTGATCAGCGCATATTCTCCAGCGGGGATCGCATTGGCGACACGCTCGCCTACCTCTGGAGCGGCGGTGGGATCCTTGGTCGTCCAGATGACCAGCGTCGGCGCCTGTATCTGGCTGACGCGCTCCTCATCCATAAGGTATTTTGCCCTCACATCCTCAAGGTAGAGGCAGGTACCGTTTCGTACCGCCTGTTCTGCGCCTGGCAGTTCGTAAATGCGGGTCCGGCATTCGACCAGGTCATCATGCACCCGCGAGGGGTCGGCCATCAGCCACTCCAGGCGTTGCCGGGTGGACTCACGAGGAGCCTGGGCTGCTGCAAGGGTTTTCTCGCGCACGGTCTTCATCACCTCGAGATTCATGGTAGCGCCGCCCATAGTATTCAGCACCAAACGCTCCACCCGTTCCGGGTGGGCGATCGCGAAGGACCCCGCAACCCAGCCACCGAGAGACTCGCCGGACAAGCGCGCCGTCTTTGCGCCCACAGCATCTAGAAAATCCGCAAGATGCTGAAGGTACACCGGGATCTCGTAGTCCTGGTCAGGCTTATCTGTGTAACCGTGCCCAATCATGTCGATACTGTAGGTGCGAAAGTGCTCCCCATGCACCGCCAGGTTGCGAATGTACGCCTCCGCATGACCACCGAAGCCGTGCAGGAAGACCAGTACGTTATCGTGCTCGGCGCCGGTCATCAGGTAGCGAGTCCGCACACCGCCAGCATTGACGTAACCTTGCTCGAAGGGCACACCCTGCAGGTCCACCCACATACTCTCATGTGCCATGGCACGCTCTCCGTTGGAAATGACTCAGGCGGCCTGCAGGTTGGACGGCTTGACCGTATTGGTGAAGTGCGGCAGCACCTTCTCGGTCATCAGTTCCATCGACTTCATCAACATGGATTGCGGCAGCAGTTCGTTTCCGGTGAACAGCCAGAGGTGTTCACAAGGCATGTAGCTGAAGGTCTTCTCCATCTGGCGGATGACCTGGTCAGGCGTACCGCAGTAGAGAATCTCCCGCTCGATCAGAGAGTCCATTGTCAGAGGAATCTTGCGCCAGTCTTCACCGTCCCGGGCCAGCACAGCAGTGAAGCCGAACTGGTGGAAGAAGTAGGTCCACTCGAATGTGGCGAGTTCTGCCATGCGCTTGGCCTCTTCCTCGGTTTCACCGACTATGCAGTAGCGTGCGGAGCCAAAGCCTTCACCGGGAGCGCGCTGGATGCCGCCATCAGCCCAGCCCCGCTGGGCTTCCTCGACCTGCTCTTCGATCATGCCGCGTTCCGTCTGAATGGCGACTGGGATCAGGCCATTCTTGGCAGCGGTGTAGATACTGGCCTTGTGGGCGGCGAAAGGTTCGAACATGGCGGGAATACGCTTGTTGTAGCAGGCTGGCGTTACGCCTACTTCAACCAACTTGCCATTCTCGTCAATGCCCGCGCCCATTTCCTGGGTAGACTTGGCGCCCGGCCAGTTGATGTTGGGTACCGGCACCTGCCAGTGCTTGCCCTGGTGGCTGAAGGTATCGTTGCCCCAGGCCTTCTTGATAATTTCCAGATTTTCGGCGAACCATTCGCGCTTGAGCTCGGTATACGCCTCTGGGTCGGTGATGTTATCGGCCAAGCCGCGATGCTGCCCCATAATGTTCACCCAGCGGGTCTGCACGCCGCGTGCAAAGCCGGCAATCGCACGGCCCTGGGTCATCTGGTCCAGCATCGCCACTTCCGCCGCCACCCGGAACGGATCGTGCACCGGCAGCACGTAACCGAGAACACCAAAGTGCATGTTCTTGGTTTGCATGCCAAGGTAGAGATCCAGCATGCCCGGACAGTTAGAGCAGGTCATGCCCTCCACGGACATATGGTGCTCCGTAAAGCCGATACCGTAGTAGCCGTGCTCATCGGTGTACTGGGCAAACTCGGTGATGTTTTTGAGCATGTTCTGGTAAAGGTCCGTGCGGCGACCGGCCATGCCCTTGTATAGCTCTTCCTTGGGGCCCACCGTCGGCGGGATGAAAAAGGAAACTTTCATGTCCATGGTGTTATCTCCTGCGAGCAGTTCTTATTGGGTTCGCTTGCAGCCTATGTAACCCCAGTCGAGGCCGGAAGAAATCCTCTCAAAAGGTAGGTAAGACAGGGGCACAGCCTCCTGAGGAGATAGGTTGAATTGGCCCAATCGCACCGTTCAGGTGCGCTGGGTGGGCATTTCGAGTGGAAAACGGGGCGCCAGGCGGGCCGTGGCGTTATCGAGATAGGGTCATTAGACAGTTGTTTTTAAAGGTAATAATTGATGCAGACAGGGTTGTTACTTGAGAAAACCGAGCCGTTTTGCCTTGTGAATGGCCTGTGCTCGCCGGCGCACGTCCAGCTTCTGGAAGATTTGCTGCATATACCATTTGACCGTGCCGACCGTCAGGCCTAGATCGCTGGCTATCTGTTTATTCATCAGACCCTGCTCCACCAGGCGTAGAATTTCCGTCTCACGGGCATTGAGTGCTTCCACCGGGGTATCCAGGGCTTCATGTGATGCTGTGCTATCAGCCGGAAATATGCCCGCCTCGGCCAGCAGGCGCTGGCGAACACCTCCCAGCTTGTCATCACTGATCTCAATCGACTGCAGCAGATCGGTAACCGGGGTACCGCCGTCGATAATACTGCGCAGGAAGCCGTGCTCCCGGGACCAGCCAAGCGCTTCCCGCAGCAGTCGCGTGGCACGTGGTTTGTCACCACGAATGATCGCCGCACGCAAGGACAGGATGGTGAATCGCAACGCCGGGCGCAGTGCCCCCCTGGAAATCAGAAACTTCCGCCAGTGCTCCAGCAGTTCAGATGCCTCGGCAACCCGATTGCGTGCCAGGCCGATCGCAGCCCAGGACAGCGCGCGCGGCTCCGACCGAGAGTTCATGTTGGCAGGTTGTTTCAGCTCTTCGAGCGATGCAATCAGTCCGTCGGCGCGGGCAATGCGGAAGCAGCGCTCCACATTGCCCAGTTCCAGCAGGATCTGGTAGCGCTCGTACATCAGGATATGGTGCAAGCGCTCGAAGTTTCGACGCTCCGCCACCGCCGTGCCGTCGTCCACAACTTTAAGCGCAGCATCCAGGTTTCCCTCCAGGCGCAGCAGACGGGCCTGGGTCACATAACCCGCCGCGAGCTGGCCCAACATGCCCATCCGTGTCACCAGGCCAAGGTAGTCGTTCACCAACTGCATGGCCTCTTCGAGTTCACCTTTTTCGTAAAGCAGCTCAGCCAGAAAGAGTCCGGGCATGGCGGGCGTAGCGCTGATGCGGCCGCCCAGGGTGGCCGCGACCTCCAGTGCCCCACGGAACAGGGACTCAGCTTGATCCAGATTGCCACGTGAGAAATAGCAGGCACCGAAGATGCTGTCGTTCCAAACCTTCGCCCAATCCATTTCCTCGGCATCAAATGCCGTGCGTATATCCGCGGCTTGCTCAAGGCCGTCGAACTCGTAGCGCTCACAGCGCGACCAGATCAATGAGGTTCTGACCACCGCCTCATCGAAGCCTGAGTGTTCGTGCCCAAGTTCAAGCCACTCGCTGCAAAGCCGCTCAGAGTCGGCGTGATGGTCAGACAACAGGGCGAGCTGGCCCTCGCGATGTACCAGTTCCGGATACAGGGCATCTCCAGCACCTTCGTCGCGGGTGAGCACCCGCCGCACCTGGTCCAGCACCTGCTGCGCTTCTTCAAATCGCCAGGACAGGGTAAGGGCGTAGATGCGGTCCAACTGCATCATGGGGTAATGGTTGGCGATATCGGGAGGCAGCATGGCAGCGTAGCGCATCACCGTTCCGCCATACCCCAGCTCGCGCAACTCAGAGGCGACGGAGGCCAGTATTTCGCCAAGGAATTCGGGATCATCCGCTCGGGCCGCGTGAAGACAGGCGCGCACCGGCAAGCCATGGCCGCGGAACCAAATGGCGGCGGCGCGGTTTATCGCCGCGATGGCGGCAGGTTCCCGCCGCTCCAGATTGCGCCGCAGATACTCGCCGAACAGGCGATGATAGCGGTAGAAGCTGCGTTCATCGTCCATGTTGAAGATGAAGAAGTTTCCGTTCTCAAGCCGCTGGATCAGCTCGGCAGAATCATCTCGCTCAAATATTTCGTCGCAGAGTTCCGCGCTGAACGAGCTAAGCACAGCTGAACGCTCCAGAAATTCGACGGTGGATGGATTTAGCCGCGCCAGCACCTCCTCCGCCAGCAGGTCACTGACGTCCCGGTGCTGGCCGGAGAACCGCTGGATAAAACCCTTTGGGTCTTCATGGCCGCGCAGGGATAGAACCGCAAGCTGCAAAGCGGCAATCCAGCCATCGGTGCGTTCGCACAGGGCGCGAATATCGTCGCCGTCAACAGGCAGATCCGTCTGTACGGCGAAGTAGGCTTCCGCCTCCTCGCGGGTGAACTGCAGGTCCATCGGCCCAAGCTCGAGCATGGCGTGGCGCATGCGTACCCGCGCCAGTGGCAGGTCCACCGCATCGCGCAGGATCAGGAAAACGTGAAGGTTGGGTAGGCCGTGGTTAACCAGCGCTGCAAACAGCACCCTGGCTTCTTCTTCTAGCGAAGCATGCAGATCGTCAACCACCAGCGTAACGGCTTCAGCAACCTCTTCAATTGCGGTGAACAGCGCACTAAGCGTAGCGCCAGCGCTGGCTTCGAAACCGGTATCAAATAGACCGGATAGCCGGGAAGCCAACGCCTCCGAGGCAGCCGACAGGCTGGCTGCAAGGTACATTAGGATACGCGTCGGCTCACTGTCCATCTCGTCCAGGCTGACCCAGGCAGTGCAGCCAGCCGAGTCTGGGGCATGCTCAAACCACTGTGCCACCGCAGTGGTCTTGCCAAAACCGGCGGGTGCCGAGACCAACACCACCTCGTAATTGCAGGAGCGGTCCAGCAGTGCCTGGAGCCTGGGCCTCTCGACCAGTGTGCTGCGAGTAGCGGGGGGGCGTAGGCGCCCGCGCAGTAGCGGCCAGCCGCCGGGGGCCGGCGTCGCCAATGCCTTGGAATCTTCTAAACTCAATCTCTTACCCTCTTGTTTTTATTATGTTTTTACCGCTCCAAGCATAGCCACCACGCGCTCGGCGATGGCCAGACAGGCGGTTAATCCCGGGGACTCGATGCCGTGCAAGCTGACGAAACCCGGAATCCCGTGCTGCTGCGGCCCCAGCAGGGTGAAGTCTCCGGCGGGCTCACCGGGGCCGACGATCTTCGGCCGGATACCCGTGTAGCCAGGTTGTAGCCGGTCCTCATCCAGGCTCGGATAGTAGCGGCGGATAGCCTCGACAAAATCACCCCTGCCGCTGTCGTCAAAACTATAGTCTACCCGGTCGACCCAGCGCACATCTGGCCCGAAGCGCACCTGTCCGCTTAGGTCCAGGGTGGCATGGACACCAAGCCCACCGGCTTCCGGTAGCGGGTAGACAAGCCTGGAAAACGGCGCCTTGCCGCCATAGCTGTAGTAGTGACCTTTGGCGTAATACTGTAGCGGCGCATCAACATCGCTGACGAGCTTCCGCCAGAGACTGCGCGCTGAAAGGCCAGAGGCATTGACCAGAATTTCACAGCCGATTTCCGCCGGTGTATCCCCGCCCACGACCAGCCGGTGTGGCCCCGCCCCGGCAGCTGCCCCGGAGTCCACCGGGCTGGAAACTGCGAGCACACCGCCCGCAGACTCCAGGTCTCCCTGCAGTGCCAGCATGAGCTGATGTGAATCGACAATACCGGTGGAAGGCGACAATAGCGCCCACGAGCCCTCTACATGCGGCTCCAGGTCACGTATACCGGCAGCGTCCACCCACTCGAGGTCCTCTACCCCACACTCGGCGGCGCGCCGCCTGATAGGCTCAAGCGCTTCCCGGCCGCAGCCCGGCGGAGCCACCACCAGTTTGCCGCAGCGCCGATGAGGTACCTGATGGGATTCGAGGAACTCGTAGAGCAGATGCTTGCCACGCACACAGGTAGCGGCTTTCATAGAACCGGGTGGATAGTAGATGCCGGCGTGAATCACTTCGGAGTTTCGGCTCGAGGTTTCCTCGCCGATATGCGGCCCCTGCTCAAGCACTACCGTCTCAATGCCCGAGCTTGCCAGTGCACGGCCCACAGCAAGACCGACCACGCCAGCGCCGACCACGACCGCATCCGTCTGGTAGTCCATAGTGCAGATTCAGGATGCCAGGCGGCTGGCCATTTCCCGGTACTGGCCCTGCACGAACATCAGCGGCTCACCTTCGGCGGCTTCGAAGGCAGTTACTTCACCAACAATAATGCGATGGTCACCACCGGGATACACGTCGAACAAGCGGCACTGGAAACGGGCCAGGCAGCCTGGCAAGCGAGGCACGCCCTGGTCATCCGATGCCCAGTCCTGGCCAGCATACTTGTCACCGCTGCTCTGTGCGAATCGGTCGGAGACCGTGCGCTGGTGTGAAGCCAGGATATGAATGGCGTAGCGTTCCGCTCGGCAAAAGGTCTCGAAATTGGAGGCGCGGTCGCCGATGCTCCAGAGCACCAGCGGCGGATCCAGGGACACCGAGGCAAATGAGTTCACGGTCATGCCGAGCAATTCACCGTCCACTTCTGCAGTCACGACCGCAACGCCGGTAGCAAAGGCACCCAGCGAACTGCGGTACCCGCGCAGATCTTCCAGGGGTTTCATGGACTTTACTGTCACGAGGCACCTCCCTCGGCGCGCAGCCAGGTGGACCTCAACATGCCCGCCACGTGCTGTACGGCATCATTGCCTTCGTCGATGATGCCACCAAAAGAAAAGAAGCCGTGGATCATGCCTTCATAGACGTGCCAGGAAGCGTCGACTCCCGACGCGCGCAGTCGCTCCACGTAGGCGCGCGCCTCGTCCTCCAACGGGTCCAGGCTGGTGGCAATCACGTAAGCGCGGGGCAGACCCTCGAGACTATCGGCGCGCAGGGGCGACACTCGCGGATTTAGCAGGTCGTCTCCCGCGTGCATTGCGATCACGCCAGCCAGCCCTTCGTCATTGAGGAAATAGTCCCGACTCACACGGCTGGGCGCCTTGGACGCCATATCCAGCATTGGGTAGATAAGAATCTGTGCCAGCGGCTTTGGCAGACCCTCCTCGCGGGCGTCCAGGCATAGTGCAGCGGCCAGGTAGCCGCCGCCACTATCACCTGCGACAGCAATGCGACTGAAGTCCGCTGGAATATCGACAGCAGCCTCAACCAGACCTCGATAGGCGCTCACACAATCGTCGAGCGGCGCGGGGAACGGATCCTCAGGCGCTTGTCGGAATGCCGGTACCACAACGCAGCAGTTGGCCTCCCTTGCCAGCCAGGTGCTGGTCGACTCGAAGTCCCTGGGCCGCAAGGTGCAACAGCCACCTCCGTGCAGGAACAACAGTACAGGTAAGGGACCGGCAGCGTCCTCGGGCATATAGGCCAGTGCCGATACAGGCCCGGCCTCACCCTGAAATTCAATCTCTCGGCAGCTGATGCCAGGCGCCACAGCGGGCGCCAGCGATCGCCACAGTTCACTGAATGCGATGCGCTGCTCTTCGATGGGCGGCGCACTGTCCGCCGCTGGTATACCGTCAAGGAAAGCCTGGACCTGGGGATGAACAAACACGTTGGCGCTCCATCTTGTTATCGCTATGAAAGGAAGACTAGCGGAGCCCCGAGCCTTGCATCCCCTACCTTTGGTAAGGCAGCATTGCAGGCAGCCTGGCTACCATGCGGTGGTGCCACCATCGATGGTGATCTTGGTGCTGGCGATCAGCGCGACCTTGCCGTCGAGTCTGCCGTGCATTGCCATGCCTACTTGACCAGGTAACCGCCATCGACAACAAAATTGGCGCCCAGAGCGTAGCTGGAACGATCCGAGAGCAGCCAGGCCACCGGTTGTGCAATCTCGACAGGCCGCGCCAGGCGCCCGATGGGCTCTGCCTGCAGCAGCGTATCGCGCAGCCCTTCCACCGCCGCCATTTGGTCCGTCATCATCGAGGTTTCCGTCACCCCCGGCGAAAGGGCATTGACCCTGATACCTTGGGGGCCGTACTCCAGGCCGGCAGTTCTTGTCAGCCCGAGCACCGCCGCCTTGGACGCGCAATAGGCGGACATGTTGTATTGCCCCACTTCCGACAGAGAGGAAGCGCAGTTAACGATTGCGCCGCCACCATTCGCCAGCATGGCAGGAATCTGGAAGCGCATGCAGTTCCACACTCCCTTGACATTGACATCCATGACCCTGTCAAAGTCCGCCTCCGGGTAGTCAGCCGTGGGCGCTAGCGGACCATCGATGCCCGCGTTATTGAATGCACCGTCGAGCTTCCCGAAGTGATCCACACAGAACGCAACCATTGCACTTGCCGCACTGGCGTCCGAGACGTCGGCCTGGAAGCACTCTGCCAGCCCGCCGGTGCTGTGAATCTCCAAGGCCACTGCCTCCAGTGACTGGAGCGTCGTGCCCGCCAGTACCAGGCTTGCGCCTTCCGCCGCGCAGAGTCTGGCAGCGGCAGCGCCAATGCCCTTGCCGGCCCCTGTGACAAGAACCACTTTCCCTTCGAGTAATCCTGTGTCAGACATGGTTGGTGTCCCCGACTGGCTGTCCGTGCATCATTGCGAATCCAACTATCCATCCGGGGATCGCCCGGTAGTAGTCTCTTGCGGCGGCATAGTTACCCCCGCTGTAGGCGTCGAGCGCCGCGAAAGGCGCGACCCAATTGCGAATTTCAGCGGCACCGCGACCTCCCTTCTCGATGATCTCAGCATCGGGAATCGCACACACGGCGTCGAGGTCGCGGCGGGCAAACAGATTGAGAATATGCTCATCCCACTCGGCATCCAGTGGCTTGAGCGGTCCTTCGCCGCGACCGTGTTCCCGCGCAAAATCCAGAACCCTTTCGACCCGCGCCGCCATCACCTCCTCTGTCCACTCGGGAGGGCCATCGATGAGGCGCTGCTGCACATCTGGCGGAGACTCCTTAAAGACAGGCAGAGGAGGATCATGGGACATTCCGCCGGAGCCCACCACCAGAACCCGCCTGTCATCCAGTTCGTCGCGAATAAAGTGTCCAACAGCCTCGCCCAGCGCTCTGGCGCGCGCCAGGGGCGGGCGCAGGTCACCGCCGCAGTTGACCACGATCGGGATTACCGGCACCCGGTCGATACCGCCAAAGTAATGATCCAGTAGCTGTACGATGCCGTGATCCACTGGCATCTTGTAGGAATGACTCACGTCTACCCCGCTGGCATGTAAGTATTCCACCAGGTCCCGAGCCCCCTGCTCGTCCGTGGAAAGTGGCCCCGCCGAACAGTGAAAATCACCCACGCCGAAGGCGCGAACGCCCACGGTAAATGGCGGCATCAGGCCCAGGCCAAAGCCGGAGGCATGGTCGTCGCCAATCTTGATCACCAGCTCGGGGTCGTAGGCCGCAACCATGTCGGAGTGAGCGGCCACCGCCGACCGGGCCTCCTCGGCTACCACTTCATCAACCAGTCCCGGGTAATCCATCAGGTGGGCATGGCTGGAACAGATCATTTTCAGGGGCACGGCGTTTCTCCGTGTGCGTATCGTTTGCTGCAGGCTACGGCCGACATTCACATGCAAACACCTGCCTTTTGAAAGGTTAGATCACCGGACCGGGCGCGCAGACTTGCCAATAAATACGCGGGAACAAGAGATGCACTACGAAAGTTTCGAACGCCTGCGAGACGCCGATGGATTGCGGCTAGTGTGTGTCAGTCACGTGCCGTCTCCCTGGTCACAGGCAGCTCGCGCCCTGTTGGACTACAAGGGCCTACCGTACCGCCTGGCGGCGTTCGAGCCTCTCGGGGACAACCCGGAGATCACGGCCTGGGCCGGCACCTGCAGCGCGCCGGTGCTGGCCTGGAACGATGAGACACCCATCAATCGCTGGAACGACATCCTCCTGCTGCTGGAGCGACTGGCACCGGCGCCCTCGCTGCTGCCGAACACCTGTGAGGCTAGAGTCCAGGTTTTCGGTATCGCTCACGAAATCTGCGGGGAGCTGGGTCTGGGCTGGAACCGCCGATTGTGCCAACTGCAACCCGTGCACGACAGCGGTGAAGCACCGCCACCGCTGAAAAGGTTTGGCCTGAAATACGGCTACGGGCGCGAGGAAGAGGTCCGCAGCGCAAGACAGCGTGTCGTCAGGTTTCTAAACTACCTGAGTGGCGTACTGGACCGCCAGATAGCGAGCGGCAGCTCATTCCTGGTGAGCCACGAGGCAACAGCCGTGGATTTCTACTGGGCAGCGTTTTCACTGCTATTCAAGGCGCGCCCGCTGGCCGATGTGCCGATTGCCGAGCCATTCCAGCCGCTGTTCCTGGAGGAAGACCAGGAGTTTCTGGCCGCGATGTCCCCGGCGCTGGAGGCGCATCGCGACCGCATGCTGGAAAACTACTTCAAACTGCCTCTCTTACTCTAGGTGGCAAGCCGGATTCAGGCGACCTGGCGAGCGGGTGCGGCCGGCGGGGCGATGGACGCGAGGCGCTCCTGGGCGGCGGAGTATTCTTCCTGCATGCGCGCCACGACGTCGCCGGTCTTGCCCACCAACTTCACGGCGCCGATGCCCTGCCCGCAGCCCCAGATGTCTTTCCAGGCCTTCTTGTCCTGGTTGCCGCCGGAGCCGAAGTTCATGGCGGAGGGGTCACTTTGCGGCAGGTTGTCTGGGTCGAGGCCGGCGGCTTCGATGGAGGGGCGCAGGTAGTTGCCGTGCACGCCGGTGAACAGGTTGGTGTAGACGATATCGCTGGCGGCATTATCGACGATGGACTGCTTGTAGCCCTGCTCGGCGTTGGCTTCCTCGGTGGCGATAAACGCGGAGCCGATGTAGGCCAGGTCGGCGCCCATGGCCTGGGCGCCCAGTACGGCACTGCCATTGGCGATGGAGCCTGACAGCAGCAACGGGCCGTCGAACCACTCACGGATTTCCTGCACCAGCGCGAAGGGAGACTGCACACCAGCGTGGCCGCCGGCACCTGCCGCGACCGCGATCAGGCCATCGGCGCCCTTCTCGATGGCCTTCCTGGCGAAGCGGTTGTTGATGATGTCGTGCAACACTACGCCGCCGTAGGAGTGAATCGCTTCATTGACATGCTCCTTGGCACCGAGAGAGGTGATCACGATGGGCACCTTGTACTTCACGCACATCTCCAGGTCGTGCTCCAGGCGATCATTGGAGCCATGCACAATCTGGTTCACCGCGAACGGCGCGGAAGGCGCCTCCGGATGGGCGGCATCGTACTCCGCCAGTTCGGTGGTAATGCGATCCAGCCACTCGTCCAGCACGTGGGCGGGGCGCGCGTTCAGGGAGGGGAAAGAACCGACGATACCCGCCTTGCACTGGGCGATGACCAGGTCCGGGTTGGAGATGATAAACAGCGGGGCGCCAACGACAGGCAGGCGCAGGGTGTCGAATACGGGTGGCAGGGCCATGGTTTTCCCTCTCTGGACGGATTCTTGTAACGGGTAGCTGGACTGCAGCTATATGCAAACTGTTGCATAGGATAGCGCGATAATTTTATTATGCAACTCTTTGCATATGGATTCCCGCACATTACCCTGTATACGCATTTTTCGCGGAACAGGCCCATGGCCCTCAACCACGCCATCATGACTGCCCTGCTCGACGACCGCCTCAGCGGCTACGAGCTCACCAAATCCTTTGATACGTCGCTGGGTTTTTTCTGGAAGGCCAGCCACCAGCAGATCTACAAGGCCCTGCGTGAGCTGGAGCAACAGGGTCTGCTGGAAAGCGAGGATGTGCCCCAGGCCGGTAAACCCGACAAGGTCATCTACGGGCTGACCGAGGCTGGTCGGGTTGCACTGGATGCGTGGGTACTGGGCGAGAGCAAGGTCACGGAATCGAAGGACGACTTGTTCGTGAAGTTCTACAACCTGTCGCCAGACAATGCCGCCCACCTGCGTGAAGAGCTGGCAGAGCGCCGCCAGCGAGAAGGCGAGCGGCTGGCCCTCTACCGCCGCATCCGCGCCCGCCACTATGCGCAGCCGGAGTCACTGCCGGTGCGCCGGCGCGGCATCTACCTCGCCCTGCTGGCCGGCATTCGCCATTCTGAGACCCGCCTCGCCTGGGCGAAAGAAGCCGACGCGCTGCTGGCGTCGGTGGAACCGGGTATTCAGTCAGCCGGCGCGCGGTAATCGGCCAGCGCCCGGTGCAGCCAGCCCGCGCTCGGCTCGGTGACATCGCCACAGCTTACGGTATAGGCCTTACCGGTCCAGGAGCTGCCGCTGGCCAGGTGGTCAATAAAGTCTTCCGCTGAATCCGCGTAGCGTCGGCCCCGACGGTACTTGAGGCGCAGGTGCTCGGCCGCCTCGGCTGAGGCGTGATCTCTGCCATTGCGATGAAACGTGCAGCCACTGTCGGCCACGTAGCGGAGCAGGTATTCGATTTCCTGTTCAGCATCCGCCAGGGCACCCGGCACCAGCAACAGGTACAGAGCACTGGCGGTGAGCAGGCACCTCATTCCAGTGCCAGACGAACCCTGAGCGGGTTGTGATCGGAACTGTCGACGGGCACCACCTCAACCGCCTCGGCGCGCAGGCCGCGCAGGTAGACATGGTCCAGCGCGCGCCCGAAAGGTCGGCTACGCAGGTCGGGGGCGAAACTGACTGGCTGCAGACCCTGCTCCCCGAGCAGCGTGTCTACCAACTGCTGGCGCGCCTCGCTCCAGGTGTTGAGGTCGCCGGCCAGGATGGCCGGGCCGCGATGCTCCGCCAGCAGCGCCGTCAGCTCCGAGAGCTGGGCTGCCAGGGGATCGACACCGAAACTGAAGTTCACCGCGTGCAGGTTGATGGCCAGCAGTCGCTCAGCGCGACCTTCCAGCATGTACTCGGTGGCCACGGCAGCCTTGGGCGTGCCCAGCCATGGCTCCAGCACAGAAAACTGGCAGTGGAGACTGGGGATTGCGCTGCCCAGGGTCATGACACCCGTGGTGCGGTTTTCTGTCCGGTAGCCGGGCGCGAAACTCTGGTCCGGGAAGCTCGGCAGTAGCGCGGGAATATCCGCTTCCAACAGGGCTTCCTGGATAAATACAAGCTGGCTATTCGCTGCCAGGGCCTGCAGGTCCGCCTGCCAGCCGGCGTTGCTGGCCTTCTGGATATTCCAGCTCAACAGGGACAACTCGCCACCGAGCACAGCAATCGCAGGTGCCTGCCCGGCACGCCGGGCGCAGGCACTCTCGGCCCAGGCGCCGTCAGCACCCAGCGCTGCGGCCAGCGCGGCGGCTAGCAGCAGGGGCGTGAATTGGCGGGTATCCGGGTGGTTCATAGTGCTTCCAGTGTACTGGCTGGCCGCGCCGCCGCTATGGCCGCAGGCGTCATATCAAGATCAATGCTGTCGTACAGGGCCATGTGTGCTGTCAATCTGATTGTAGGGCCATGCCGTAAGCCTGTGCATGAGTAAAATTCCCAATCCCCAGGGCAAGGGCCTGACACCGGTGCTGGATGCCTGGCGCGGCATGCAGCCGGCGAGGGTGCGCGCGAAAAGCCCGCAACAGGTGCTGGCGGACTATTTCACCACACTGCTGGTGCTGTCGGCAGAGTTTCGCTTCAAGCCGGCCCCGGGCATCAACTACTTCCTGTACCTCCGGGACAGCGGCTGGATACTCTCACTGATTTCGCCCTCCGAGTGGGCAGGCCGCCTGCCCGGGCCCTGCCTGGGGCGCTGCGAATTGCAGACAGATATGACCTGGTCGCTCAGCCCGGAGCCCGGGATTGGTGAAAACAGCGAGTTGCGCGAGGCCCTCGGTGCATTCCGGTCCGGCTTTGTCGAGCTGCTCGACAACGAATCCACGCTGGAGGCATCGCTGCCCCACTACGTCGCGCACTTGCCCTACTACCGCCGGCTGCTGGCGGCGGGGCTGGCCAATTCCCTGTCGCAATCCCTTTCGCTGGCAGGCATGGACGGGTATAGCGGCCGACAGTGGCTGGAGCAGGCACCACTGCCGCGACTCAACTAACGCCTCACGTCCGCCCTGCCGATCGGGGCAGCGGCCCGGCGGATACCGGGCTGCGGCGCCAGCATGAATAAATCGCCATTGCGCCCGTTCAGTTGCATGGGCACGGCGAGCTCTCGGGCCAGCTCGGCGTGGGCATCCAGGTGGTGCGGTTCACCATGCACGGGTACCGCAATCCGCGGCCGCACCCAGCTGTACATATCACGCAATTCGTCCCGGGCGGGATGGCCGGAGGCGTGAATCGGCGCGCTTTCGCTTTCATCCACGACCACCTTGACCCCTTTGGATTGAAGCCGCTGATAGAGCCGCTCCAGGGAGGCTTCGTTGCCAGGTATCACTCGCGAGCTGAAAATCACGGTATCGTCGGGCTCCAGCTCCAGGGCCGGGTGACTGTCGCTGGCCAGCCGCGCCAGTGCCGCGCCCTCCTCTCCCTGGCTGCCGGTGGCAACTGCAAAGACCTCTTCCGGCGGCAGGAAGCCCAGGTGTGAGGCCTGTGCCATCTCCGTGTCCAGCGGCCACAGTCCTGACACCCGCGCCGCCCGGTAATAGTTCTCCAGTGAGCGACCCAACAGGCCGGGGTAACGCCCCGCCGCCACCGCCGTCCGCGCCAGGGTCACCAGGCGGGCCACATTGCTGCCGAAACAGGCCACGACCACGCGGCGCGGCGCTGCCAGGACTTTCGCCAGCAACGCTCTACCCAACTCTCCCTCGCTGGGACTGCGGCCTTCCACCGTGGCATTGGTGGAGTCACAGACCATGGCCAGCACGCCTTCCTCGCCGAGCCGGCGCAGGGCGGGTTCATCGAAGCCGGCGCCCACCACTGGATCGGGGTCGAGTTTCCAGTCTCCGGTGTGGAACACGGTGCCGACCGGGGTGCGAATCACCAGTGCCTGGGATTCCGGCGTGCTGTGCGTCAGCCCCAGCCACTCGATCCGAAACGGGCCCAGCTCAATCTCACTGCCGGGCTTGACGATGTGCACCGGCACCCTGCCCGCCAGTCCGGCCTCGACCAGCTTGCGCTGCAGGATCTCGGCGGTAAAACGGGTGCAGTACACCGGGCAGCGCAACTGCGGCCAGTGCCAGGCCACGGCGCCAACGTGATCTTCGTGGGCATGGGTAATGAGCAGGCCGTCCAGGTTGTCTCGCCGTCCGGCGACGAAATCGGGCGCGGCGGTGATAATGCGGGTGCCTGGGCCATCCCTGTCAAAGCCGATCCCGCAGTCCACCATCAACCAACGGCCGGCGTGGCCGTACAGGTTCATGTTCATACCGATCTCGCCACAGCCACCCAGCGGCAGTAGCCAGAGATCCTTGCCACCGGGAATCACGTGCGGGCGAGCGGATTGAGGACCAGGATCATACCGGCCAGCTGCACCCCGGTGATGACAACACTGAACCGATGTGGCCGATCAGAGCGCTGGCCCGCCGACTCGTCCCCGGCCGTGGAGCCAAACAGCCCTGCAAACAGTAGCTGTGACGCGATGACCATTCAGGCGCTCCCAATCCAGAAACTTTCATTCGAATCCAGCATGGTACGGCACCTCTCACGGCACGGATTCGCGTGGGCCTAGTCTAAACAGAAACTGGACTGGACTGAGCCAGATTTGAGATTGAGCGTATCTAATGCACAATCAGAGCTTGTACAGCTTCTGTATAAACGCTAATGAGAATTACTAGCATCTTCCAGATGCTCCGTTCCACATTAATGAGGCCGTTACTATGAGCAATTCAAAAAAATTCAGTCGCCGCGACGTGCTGGCCGCCAGTGGCGCCATCATCGCTACTTCCCTGGTGCCGCGCATCAGCCTGGCAGCAGACAAGGTGACCGAAGATGACCCCACGGCGGTTGCACTTGGCTACCAGCACGACGCCAGCAAGGTGGACACCGCCAAGTGGGCCAAGCGTGCAGGTGACGCAGGCGCCAATCAGTTCTGCAACAACTGCGCGCTGTACGTGGACCAGGGAGATGGTTGGGGCGCCTGCTCCATCTTCCAGGGCCGTCTGGTAAACGGCAATGGCTGGTGTAACGCCTGGATTGCCAAGTAAGGCTCCCATCGCTGATCGAAGCCGCCTGCGGGCGGCTTTTTTGTGCGCCAGTCATTCGCACAAAGCCATTCCTGCAAGAATCTGATGGGATCCGCTACGCGTATTTTGTACAGGTTTTGTCAAATGAGGTGGGCGGATGCCCTTCAGACGCCTACCGCCACTCAATGCCCTGCGATCTTTCGAAGCCGTCGCACGCCACGGCTCCTTCAAGTCGGCCGCCGGCGAACTTTGTGTGACCCCCGCTGCACTCAGCCAGCAGGTGCGGAAACTGGAGGAGGACCTTGGGGTAGACCTGTTCGTGCGCGAGAACCGGAGTATTACGATTACGGCTGCCGGAATGCGTTTGAACGCAGGCCTGAATGAAGGCTTCATGCGGATTCGCGAGGCCGTAGAGTCTGTCACTACCGCAAGTAACAGGCTTGTGGTCTCCTGTGGGCAACCGTTTGCCGCCAAGTGGCTCACGCCAAGGCTTGGGGGTTTTATGCGCACCTACCCGCAGATCGGCATCAGTATGAGTTCATCCTCCGATCCGGACGGCTATTCCGGCGACGGTGTTGATGTCGGTATCTGTCTCAGTCAGTCGCTGGACGACAGTGTCGACAGCGAATGGCTGATTGAAGAAATCCTCGTACCACTCGCCTCCCCGGCTTTTATCGAGGAACACCGCCTGCGCGAACCGAAGGATATTCTGCGGGTGCCCATTATCTGGGATGACGGGCTTGCCTTCGCCGGGGGCCCCACCTGGGAGTGCTGGTTCCGCAAAGCCGGCATTGATCCCGCGAACGCCAACCGCGGCGTCAATTTCGGTCGCCACAACGAGCAGGCCATCGATGCCGCCGTCGCGGGCGCAGGTGTGGCCCTGTGCCGCCTGACCCTCGCTTCACTCGATATCGATGCGGGCCGGCTGGCCATGCCGTTTGGCCCGGTGCTGGACTCCGGCGTGCGCTATCAGCTGGTGCACAGCGCTCGCGCGGAGACCGCGGCCCTCGTTACCACCTTCAAGAACTGGCTGATCGACGAGATGTCCGGCGCTGCGAACGACTGCCCCTTGCGGACTGAACCCCGCCTTGCAAGCGCTTGAGCGCAGCATCTGACGTAGCAATCAGGTTCAGCAACTCGCGTTTGAAGCGCGGCTGCGCGTCGGCACACAGTACGATCCATATCCCCTTCAGCGCCTGGTGCTCGAAGGATTTCGAGTCGAGATTACCCACGGCCCATTGCATCAGCGGGTTGAAATAGGCGGAGAACAGGCCGTCAACCACATCCTGGCGGCAAATCTCACCGCGTAGCAAGCGGTCCCCGGTCATCAGGTCGTAGGCCATCCCCAGAATCTCGCGCAGCGAGTTGTCCGAGCGATCAGCCCAGCTGCGGTCTTCCAGTCGCCAGTACAGATAGAACATCATCCGGAACCTGTCGCTGTTCTGGTAGAGCGTGGCGGTGCCCGCGACCAGTTCCTGGATCGCCGCCAGGCCGCAGCTCGGCTGCCAGCTATCCGGCGGCTCAAAACCCTGCGCCAGCTCGACCAGCAGCGCTTCCAGGATTGAGTCCTTGTTGCCGATCAGGTTGTATAGCGTCGGCTGGGTGACCTCAGCTGCCGCCGCCAGCCCTCGCGTGGTCAGGGCGTCCACCCCATGGCGCGCAACAATGCGCCGCGCTTCCATAAGAATGCGCTGGCGCCGTTCCTGCATGCGTCTTTCGCGAAGGTTGCTGATAGCGGCCCCCGGGGGTGTTCCTTGATAGGGTCGCAAGTTTATTAAATTGGCTGTCCGATGGATAAGCGGATGCAGATTTTTTACACAAATTTTTCTAAACCGTTCGCTTTAGCAGCACTAAAGCGACGCTAAGAAATACTCGTTTGTACCAAAACTTTAGCGTCGGCAAAATTTTGTCACTGACTAAATATTGCCGACAAAAGACCGGCGGCGCTTAGCCAGATCTTTTCAACCAACGAGGTGCATACGATGAGCAAGGAAAAACTCGAGGTACTCACTCCCGACAATTCACAGCTGATCTTTATCGATCACCAGCCGCAAATGGCTTTTGGGGTGCAGTCCATCGACCGCCAGACCCTGAAGAACAACACTGTGGCATTGGCCAGGGCTGCCAGGATCTTCAACATCCCGACTACCATTACCACCGTTGAGACTGACAGTTTCTCCGGCCACACCTACCCGGAACTGCTGGAAGTGTTCCCGGAGCACCCTCTGCTGGAACGTACATCCATGAACTCCTGGGACGATATGAAAGTCCGCAACTCGCTGGCGGAAAACGGTCGCCGCAAGGTCATCGTTTCCGGCCTGTGGACCGAGGTATGCAATACCACATTCGCCCTGTCTGCCATGCACGACGCCAACTATGAAATCTACATGGTGGCCGATGCTTCCGGCGGCACCACCCAGGAAGCCCACGACTTCGCGATGCAGCGTATGGTACAGGCCGGCGTGGTACCAGTGACCTGGCAGCAGGTACTGCTGGAATGGCAGCGCGACTGGGCCCATCGCGACACCTATGACGCTGTGATGGACCTGGTCAAGGAGTACTCCGGTGCCTACGGCATGGGCGTCGACTACGCCTACACCATGGTGCACGGCACAGCCGAGCGCGTGCAGCACGGCGAGCGTCTCGACCCGGTACCGGCCAACGACGGCGCCTCTGCGGCGGCCTGAACGGGCCAATTGTCGCGCCGCTTTTCGGGGCGGCGCATTCCCATCCTGTTTTGAGGTGAGAGGACGATGGCTCAGGGTTTCCCCTGCCCTTTGGTCGCGACCTCGCCATTGTCAGGTGACAGACACTATGTGGTCTCGCAATATCGTGGCAGTCGCCCTGGGTGACATGGCTGGCATAGAAGTCCACGCAGCCTTTCTGCAGCAGGACTGAGCCGACGCCGTGAGACACTCTACGCCGCTATTGCTCGTCGCGCTGCTGGCGCAGGCCGCAGCAGCGCAGGTGGAAGTGGTCCAGGGCATCAACCTGTCCGGCCACATTCGCGAGCGCGCCACCTACGTGTCGGCCATCGACTTCGACAGCAATAACGAGGATACCGGCTGGTCCTGGGCGCAGCGTATCCACGCCACGGCAGACATCGATCTGGACGCTGGCATGAGCGGGCGCATCAGCCTGATGAGTGGACTCCAGTCGGGCATCGAGACCACACCGATCGAGGACAACCACCTGGCGGTACAGGAAGCTTTTCTCGTGCTACCTGTAGCCGGCAGCACGGCAATCGCCGGCCGCCAGGAGATCCGTCTTGGCTCCCAGCGTCTGGTGGGCTGGCGGGACGGGACCAATGTCCGTCGCAATTGGGATGGCGTCAGAGTGAGCGGCGCAACGCAAGACTGGACCTGGGACGTGATCGGGCTGCAACTGGTGGACGTTGAGCCAGAGGGTGCCTTCAATGACACCAGCAATGACGATCGGCAGCTGGCCGGCGTTTACACCACGCGCACTGACGGTCCCACAAATTTCGATCTCTACTACTTGTACGCCCACTACGCAGACCGCAATACCATTGCAGGGCCTGGCGTGCAGGACCGCCACACAGTCGGGGCACGCCTGTTCGGCGAGCGCGACGGCTGGTTCTGGGACTGGGAAGCCGTCTACCAGTTCGGCGAGCACGGCGGCCTCGATATCGAAGCCTGGACACTGGCCACAAACACCGGCTACCGGCTACCCGGCGCCTGGCAGCCGACCCTGATGCTGTCCACCAATATCGCCTCCGGCGATTCCGATCGCAGCGACAACAAGCTGGAAACCTTTGACGCCTTGTACCCCCGGGGCAACTACTTCTCCGAGCTAGCCCAACTTGGGCCCGCAAACTTTTTCAACCTCAACCCCTACCTGACGCTGGCGCCCGGCGACGACCTGTTCGTAAGCCTGGATATCAATTTTTACTGGCGCCTGGAAAGGGAGGACGGCGTGTACGGTCCGCCCGGCAACCTCATTCGTCCGCCGCTGGGTTCACGAGAGCGCTTCGTGAACACCGCCATATCACTGGCCATCGAGTGGCAGGCCAGCAAGCACTGGTTCCTGGGTCTGGCACTGGCGCATTCACGCCCTGAGGACTTCTTTGAAGATACCGGGCCTGCCGACAACGCCAACTTCGCCCAATTCACTATAGAAGCAAGAATCTAGATGACTGGAGAGCCCCATGAAAAACACGCCATTTAGCCGCCGCCGCTTCCTGGAGGGAATGGGCACCGGCGCCCTGGTCGGCCTGAGCCCGGGCCGACTGCTGGCGGCGAGTGCACCGGACATCGTGCTGACCGATGCCAACATCATCACCCAGGACCCCGTGCGCCCCCGCGCCGAAGCGGTGGCGATTCGTGACGGCCTGATCCAGGCAGTGGGAAGCAGCCGAGAAATCTCAGCGCTGGCTGGGCGAGACACCCGAGTGATATCCGCCGGTGGCCGCACGGTGGTTCCGGGTCTCAACGACAGCCACCTGCACCCCACCCGCGCTGGCCGCTTTTTTGCCATGGAGCTGCGTTGGGACGGCGTGCCCTCTCTCGCCATAGGCATGCAGCGCATTCGTGAACAGGCCAGCCGCACACCCGCCGGCCAATGGGTTCGCGTGGTCGGCGGTTGGTCGCCCTACCAGTTTGCAGAGCAGCGCATGCCCACCCCGGCGGAGCTCACAGCGGCGGCACCGGATACCCCGGTATATGTACTGTTTCTATACAGCCAGGGCTTTCTCAACAAGGCAGCGGTTGAGGTATTGGGCATCAGCCCGGAAACCAGGACTCCCTATGGCACGGCCTACGAGTTTACCGCCGATGGCGGTGCCATCATTCACGCCCGGCCAAACCCGGACTTGCTGTACGGAACCATTGGTGCCCTCCCGCCGATGACCGAGGCACAGCAGGCGGTGTCCACCAGGCACTTCTACCGGGAGTTGAATCGCTTCGGCCTGACCAGCGTGATTGACGCTGGCGGCGGCGGGCACACCTTCCCGGACGACTACCGGGGCTCGGACGCACTCGCCCTGGCGGGCGAACTCCCGGTGCGTATATCGATGTACCTGTTCCCCCAGCAAAAGGGCCGCGAACTGCAGGAGTTCCAGCGCTGGACGGCGGAATATGAGGCCAACGTGAACCGTGCAGAGGCGCTGCTGCATGGCTACAAGGTGCGCGGTGGCGGCGAGTTTCTCGCCTGGGCCGCCGGCGACTATGAGAACTTTCTCGCCGCGCGCCCGGAAATCACTTCCCGCAGCGGCTGGCACGCGCAACTGCTGGGCGTGACTCGCCACCTGCTAAAGAACCGCTGGCCGCTGCGCATACACGCCACCTACGATGAGTCCACCAACCACATCCTCGATGTGTTTGAGGAGGCACACGCACTGGAAGTGGCTGAGGGCAGAGACGGCTTTGGCGGCATTCGCTGGGCCTTTGACCACGGCGAAACCCTCAAACCCGCCACCATGCAACGCATCAAGGCCATGGGCGGTGGCATGGCCATGCAGGCACGTATGGCCTATGCCGGCGAGTACTTCCTCGAGCGCTACGGTGAAGAGATGACCCGGAACGCCCCGCCACTGCAGGATGTCATAGCGGCCGGCCTGCCGCTCGGACTCGGTTCTGACTCCACCCGGGTGGCCAGCTACAATCCCTGGAACACTCTCTACTGGGCTACCACGGGCAAGAGCGTAGGCGGCACGCCGCTGCATGGCGAACGCCAGCGGCTGTCCCGCGAGCAGGCGCTGTTCCATCACACCGTCGGTTCAGCCTGGTTCAGCCAGGAAGAAATCCTCAAAGGGCGCATCAAGCCGGGCCAGTTCGCCGACATGGCGATGCTGAATGCCCCGTACCTGGAGGTCGGCGACGAAGAGCTCAAGCTGATCGAAAGCGAACTGACGATTACCGGCGGTAAGCCGGTCTACGGCACGGGCGAGTTTGCAACACTGGCACCGCAGCTGCCTGCAATCCAACCAGCGTGGTCGCCGGTAGCGCACTACGGCGGTTTCTACCAGGCCGGGGAATAGCCGAATGATCTCGCTCAAACAGATCAACTACCTGCTGGCTGTCGAGCAGAGCCGGAACGTCGCCAGGGCGGCTGACGCCTGCGCAGTTACAACCGCCGCCTTGTCCAGCGCAATCAACGCGCTGGAACAGCAGGTCGGCTTCCAGGTGTTTACGCGAGACCGACAGCAGGTCGGCATTACAGCACGAGGGCAGCAGTTGGTGGACAAGGCACGCTGCGTACAGCGCGCGCTGGATGATCTCAACGGCCTGGCCCAGCCACTGGCTGCCAGGCAGCGCGTGCGGGTAGGCTTCGCCGACGGCACCTGCGAGTCGGTAGCTACCCAACTATTGCTGACCCTGGACCGGGAGAACTGCCCGCTGACTCTGTCGTTCACCGAGGGCGAGACCCGCTTCCTGATGCAGCAGGTGCGGCGAGGTTTCCTCGACAGCGCCGTGGTGGCACTGCCAAACAAACATCCGGGCCTGTTGAGCTTCCCCTTCTGGGAAGAGAAGTTCGTTGTGGTAGCCCGCCGTGACGATGCCCTGGCCAGCAAGCCGGTGATCACCCGCGCCGACCTGGTGGCCGCCAACCTGATGTTGCTAAACCCTGAGGCCTGTCATCGGGAACACGCCCTGGCGGCCGCAGGCCTGAGTGGCAGTGCTTCCTCGACCTTCAGCGCCGCCAGCATGCACACGCTAATCGCCTGCGTGCGCAGCGGGCTCGGTTGCACGCTGCTTCCGGAAACGGCACTGGCTGTGCTGGCGGCAGAAGACCCGGACCTGGTGGCGCTACAGCTCGAGAACCCGGGACCGCATCGCCAACTGGCCTGCCTGATACGCCCGGACTATCCCGAGCTCCGCACGCTGGAGTACCTGATGCAGGTCATGCAGACCCAGTTGAGCGCCAGCCTGGAGCGCAGCCGTGTGATGGACAGCGTCTCCGGACCCGACGCAGGTATCGTGGCTGCATAACGTCGCTGCTCTTCATGACGACTGCCTGAGCCCACTGGATACGGGCACCGCCCATTCCGGTGAGATCAGCCCGCGGCAGGGCACTGGCTGGCGCTTCGCAGGGTATTTGTATCGATTGCCTGTTCACGATCTAATTCCTTGGACATCCAGGACGACTGCCGGGCACGCCCGCAGCGAGGACAGGCAAAGATGGAACTGGCTTCCAATATCCCCAATTTCATGGGCTACCTGATTACCGGCCTCGGTTCACTGCTGGCCATTCTCGGTCTGTTTGTGGACAGGAATACCTCCCACTTCAAATACATCGCCCCGCTCTTTATCGTGCTGGTATTGGCACTGGGCTTCTTCCAGGCGGCGGATGCGATCGATGCAGACAACGATTCACAGCTGGCCAGGGAACAGCGGACGCAGCTCCTGGTGCTGGTGGACAACACCTCCGTCGCCTCGTTGAAAACCTCCTCCTACCTGACGGACATCCTGCTCTCCCAACCGAAGATCCTTGGCGACTTTGGCCTTACCGAAGCCCGGGCGGGTAAGCCGCTGGAAGAACTGTCAACGTCCGAACTGGTACGCGGCGAAATCCTCGCAGCCAACAAGTACCGGGGTGAGTTGATAGAGGCGCGCCCGCCGTCGGACAGGTTGGATACCACGCTGTGGTATTACAACAAGGAAATCGATTCACCGGCCCTGCGCAATGCGCTGAAGGAAATCGGCTTCACCGTGAACAACATGATCGCCCAGCAAAACCAGGCCGAAGATGCCACCAACGCCGTGTGGTACGGCCCGGAAGTAGACCTGAATGATTACAAGGCGGTGATCGTCAGCCTGATTCGCGCCGGTATCGATATCCGCCGCACCGGTCCGTCCTGCAGAAACCTCGAGATAAAACGCGGCGTAATAGAAATCGGTTCCAGTGATCTGGCCGAGGGGCTGATCGACGGTATCCAGAAGCCGACCAAGAGCATTGAGCAAATCCGCAATGCCCGCGACTTTGCCGACCTTCGAGATTTCAGCTGCGAAGACTGAGCCGCAGGTTTAAGCGTAGCGGCGGTGCCAGGGTGGCACCGCCGAACAGGCCTCAGGCGGCGTCGTCAGCAGAGAGCTTGCCGCGACGAATCTGGTCGCGCTCCATGGATTCGAACAGGGCCTGGAAGTTGCCCTCGCCAAAACCCTCATCGCCCTTGCGCTGGATGAACTCGAAGAAAATTGGGCCGATGCGGGTCTCCGAGAAAATCTGCAGCAGCAGGCGCTGGTGGCCATCCTCGGTGGTCCCGTCGAGCAGGATGCCGCGCTGCTTGAGTTCGTCTACCGGCTCGCCGTGGCCCGGCAGGCGCTCGTCCAGCATCTCGTAGTACGTCTCCGGCGGCGCGGTCATCAGCGGCACGCCACGTTCGATCAGCCGATCGAGGCAGACCAGCAGGTCATCACAGGCAAAAGCGATGTGCTGGATACCTTCGCCGTTGTAGGCCATCAGGTATTCCTCGATCTGGCCTTCTCCCTTGCCGGACTCCTCGTTGAGGGGGATGCGGATTTTGCCGTCAGGAGCCGTCATGGCGCGGGACTGCAGGCCGGTGTACTCGCCCTTGATATCGAAGTAGCGAATCTCCCGGAAATTGAAGAGCTTCTCGTAATACTTGGCCCAGTAGTCCATGCGGCCGCGGTACACGTTATGGGTCAGGTGATCGATCACCTTGAAGCCGCAGCCCTCGGGCCGGCGCTCGACGCCGTCCAGCCACTCGAAGTCGATGTCATAAATGGAGACACCCTCTTCGTAACGGTCGATCAGGTACAGGATGGCGCCACCAATGCCACGGATGGCCGGCAGCTTCAGTTCCATGGGGCCGCAGGGGATGTCGATCGGCTGTGCACCCAGTTCCAGGGCGCGCGCGTAGGCCGCACCGGCATCTTTCACGCGGAACGCCATGCCACAGGCCGACGGGCCGTGCTCCTCAGCGTAGAAGTAGGCCGGCGAGTCCTTGGTGTAATTGATGATGAAGTTGATATCACCCTGGCGCCACAGGTCCACGTCCTTGGAGCGGTGTTTCGCTACCAGGGTAAAGCCCATCTGCTCGAACACCGGTTCCAGCACGCCGCGTTCCGGCGCCGCGTACTCGACAAATTCGAAGCCATCCAGGCCCATGGGGTTTTCAAACAGGTCTGCCATGTGTCTTGTCCTCCCGCGCAAGGTACGAAAAAGTGCGGCGCGCTGCGACGGCAGCGAGCTTCAATTACTTAACACTATACGCCTTGATCCAGGGCGTTTTTCTCCTAATTCACCGGTATACTGCCGGTAGTCAGGGGCATTCCACCGCGTAATAGCCCATATTCGGAGGTTTCTTCCATGCCATTTGACCGCGCCGAGCGCAACATCCTGCGCATCCTGCAGGCCGATGGACGCATTTCCAACGTCGAGTTGGCCGAACGGGTCGGTTTGTCTGAATCACCCTGCTTCCGGCGGGTTCGCCAGCTGGAAAGCAGTGGCGTGGTCAGCAGCTACAACGCCCGGCTGGACCAGCGCGCACTGGGGCTCCAGGTCACCGCGTTCGTGCAGGTGTCGCTGGGCCAGCACGACGACGAGCGCCAGGCCGGGTTCCTGGCCGCCGTCGAGGCGGAAGAGCACATCGTCGAGTGCCACGCCATGAGTGGCAGCCATGACTTCCTGCTGAAGGTGGTGGCCTACAGCATGGACCACTTCTCGGAGTTGTCCATGCAGCGGATTCTGAAATTTCCGGGGGTTGAGAGCATCGAGTCGAACTTCAGCCTGAAGGAGATCAAGCACTCCCAGGTACTGCCGGTGCGCGACGCCTGAGCACGCAGGTGGAACTAAACCAGCACCGCCTCGCCATGTTGGTTGACGACCCGTTCCGCGGGATAACCCCAGTACAGCTGCACCCGTTCCGGTGTCAGCAGGCTCTCCGGGGTACCCTCGCCCGCCAGGCGGCCGGCGTCGAGCAGGCTGGCGCGATGGGCGTAGCGCAGCGCCTGGTTCAGGTCGTGCAACACGGCAACCACGCCGTAGCGTTGCTGTTCGCAGAGCTCGCGCACACGCTGTAACAGGGTGTGCTGTTGGCCGAGATCCTGGGCCGACGTCGGCTCGTCCAGCAACAGCAGCGGCGACTGTTCTGCCTGGCTCAGCTGCAGCAGACAGCGCGCCAGGTGCACCCGCTGTTTTTCACCGCCCGACAGCCGCGGGTAGGCCTGTCCCATCAGGGAGTCACACTGGGCGAGTTCCATCACGCGCCGAACAGCAAGCGCCTGCTCTCGCCAGGCGAGCTGCAGGGGTGTCGCCCCGAGTGACACGACTTCCTCAGCGCTGAAGCCAAAATTGAGCTGGCTGCTCTGGGGTAGAACGGCGAGATGGCGTGCACGTTGCCGGGAATCCCAGGCACTCAACTCGGTGCCGTGCAGGCTGGCGCGACCGCGGTAACCGAGTTCCCCGGCAATCAGGCGCAGCAGCGTGGACTTGCCGGCACCATTGCGCCCGAGTAGGGCGTGAAACTCACCGGCTCGCGCCTGCCAGGTATCAACGCGCAGCGAGAAATCACCATGCTGCAGTTCGATCCCGTCCAGGTGCAACATCTAGCCGCGCTCCTTCTGTTGCAGCAACAACAGGATGAAGAAAGGTGCGCCCAGCAGGGCGGTCACCAGCCCCACCGGCAGTTCGGCCGGCTGGATGACCATGCGGGAGGCAATATCAGCGAGCAACAACAACAGGGCACCGCCCAGCCCGGCCAGCGGCAGCAGGCTGCGATGGTCCGGGCCGTTGAGACTGCGCACCATGTGCGGCACCACCAGGCCGACAAAACCGATAACGCCGGCGCAGGCGACAGCGAGCCCCACGCCCAGCGCCACCAGTATGATCAGTTCACGCTTGAGCCGCTCGACATCAATACCGAGGTGTCGCGCCTCGGCCTCACCGAGCAGCAGCGCATTCAGCGCCGAGGCGCGCTGCTGAAAGCGGATGGCAATGCCCACAGCGACCACCAGGGCCAACCAGACCCGGGTACCGTCGGCCGCCGCCAGGGAGCCCATTTGCCAGAGGGTGAGATCCCTCAGTCGGCTGTCATCGGCGATGTAACTGATGAGGCCAATGAGGCTACCGGCCAGGGCAGAAATGGCAATGCCGGCCAGCAGCAGCACCAGAACCGAGGTTCCCAGGCTGGCTTTTGCGAGGCGATAGATAAACAGACTGCAGGCGAAACCGGCTGCGAAGGATGCCAGCGGTACCGTCCACCAGCTGGCGGATACGGGAGAGAAGTATATAGCCAGCACCGCGCCCACCGCCGCACCCGAAGAAACGCCGATAATGCCCGGGTCTGCCAGGGGGTTGCGAAACAGCCCCTGCATGGCCGCCCCGGACTGGGCCAGCATGGCACCGACAAGCACCGCCAATAGTGTGCGCGGCAGGCGCAGCTCCCAGACCACGGCCTGCTCGTAGTCGGCAAGCCCGCTGCGGCTGCTGCCCAACAGGTTGTCCATCACTGCCAGCAGGCTGTCCCACAGTGGCAGCGACAGGGCGCCCGCTGCCATGGACGCCAGGCAGCCAAACACCAGCAACAGGCCCAGCGCCGTGGCGCTGGTGCCGAGCGGAATGCGCACCATGGTCCTCACCGGCTACAGGTCGCTCAGGGCGCCCGGGACGCGCCAGCTTCCAGCGCCTGGTTGGCGAGGCTGGCGGACGATGAGTCCTGGATACGCGTCGCCTCCGCCACGGCGGCCACGCTGATGCCGGCGACCAGGGTACTGGCATCCACAGCAAACAGTTGGCCGGCCCGTACAGCGGGGCTGAAGCGCAGGACCGGGTATCGGGCGAGAAAATCATCACTCCCCACGCTATCTGTATCGGCAAGAATCAACAGGTCCGGCGACAGGGCCAGTAAGGCCTCGGGTGTGATAGAGCGGTAATTGGCGTGCTCGGCCACATTGTCTGCACCCAGCAGGCCCACAAACCCGGCGCCGGCGGTGCCGGAACCCGCCAGGCGCAGCTTGCCGACCTCTGCCCGCAGCAGGAAAGCCGCCTGCTTGCCGCGCAGTGCGCCCGCATCCAGCGCCTCGCCATCCTCACGCAGGCGCCCTGCGAGTACTTCACCCCCGCCGCTGCCGGTCGCTTCGGCGATTGTGTTTATGTTGCTGATCAGCCCTTCCAGCGTGTCGGGGCTATGCAGTTTCAGGACCGGGATGTCGGCGCGCGCGAGGCTATCCAGCACATGCGGCGGACCCATGTGCTGGGAACCGATCACCAGGTCCGGTGCCAGTGCAATCAATCCCTCTGCGGACAGCGCCCGGTGGTAGCCCAGGCGCGGCAGCTCGCGGCCCGCGGGCGGCTCGCTGGAGGAGTCGACGGCCACCAGCCGCTCAGCGGCGCCCAGCAGCAGCAGTATCTCCGTTGCTGCGGCGTCGGTGCTTACCAGGCGCTGCGGTATAGCCGCCGGATCGGCGCCCTGGGCGCAGAGTGCAACAAGCATCAGGGCAGGCACAAATCGTTTCAGCATGACAGCTCTCCTACAGGCTTTGCGTGAGTGTAGTTTTTCTTTACGATAATCGCAATGCGAATCATTCTTATTTACATTCGTAAAAAACGTTGCTAGCTTATCCACCATTCGTCGACCGGCGAAAGCCTGGTCGCTCACCCCTGGGACCCCCCACAGGACAACCTAAAGGACAAGAGAATGAGCAGTACCCGTTTCTCCAGAACCTGCCTGGCCAGTGCCATAGCCGCCTCCGTCACCGCCCTTGTCGGCGTGCCCGGTGCCACTGCTGAAGAAGACGCCCCGGTCATGGAAAACATTGTTGTAACCGCTACCCGGGTAGAACGAGACCTGTCGGAGATCGGCCGCAGCATTGCCGTGGTGGACCGCATGGAAATTGAATCCATTGCCGGCCAGTCCGTCGCCGACGTCTTGCGCTTCCAACCCAACATTAGTGTCGAAGGTGGCCCCCGTGCCGGCAGCCAGACCGTCAACATTCGCGGCCTGGGCGGCAACAAGGTCCTGCAGACAATTGACGGCGCCCGCCTCTCCTTCGAATCCGGCCACCGGCCCAGCTACTACCTGGACCCGGAACTGCTGCGTACCGTAGAAGCGCTGCGCGGCCCGGCCAGCAGCCTGTGGGGCTCCGGCGCCCTGGGCGGCGTAATCGCCCAGAACACCCTGGAACCCACCGACATGTTGGGTGAACGCGACCTGGGGGGATTTGTGCGTACCGGCTTCAATGGCAATAACGAACAGCTCACCACGACCCTGGCCCTCGCCGGCCGCGCCGAACGCGTGGACTGGCTGGTCAGCGGCTATTACCGCGACAGTGACGACGTGGAACTGGGCAACGGCGACAGCCTGCAGGATTCCGCCACCGAGGACTACGGCGTGCTGGCCAAGGTGAACTGGGCCATCGCTGAGCACCACGACCTGCAGTTCAATGTGCGCGCCAACGATGTCGATGGCAGCGTGCCCGCCAACGGCACCGCGCAACCGAACGAGACCAGCAATTTCATCCTCAACCGGGATTCGGAAACCGTCAACGCCAGCGTGCGCTGGGATTACAATCCCGAGTCCAAATTCATCAACAGTCGCGTGCTGGCCTACTGGAACAGCATCGACATCGATGAGTCCCGCGTCTCTGACGGCCGCGCCGACAACACTCAGCTCGACGAGTACGGCGTCAACCTGCTGAACGTCAGCGACCTCGGCTGGGCCAACCTGGCCCTGGGCGCCGACATCTACACGGAAGAATTTGAAGCCGAGCGCTCCGGCGTGTTCCGCCCTGCCCCACCGGAAGCCACCACCGACGTATGGAGCGCCTACGCCCGGGCCGAGATTCCACTGGCGGAGCGGTGGCGACTCGACCTCGGTGTGCGCTATGACGATTTCAGCACCGAAGCCGACAACCTGGATGACGAGCGTTCAGAGGATGACGTCTCTACCTCCGCGGCGCTGGTCTGGACGGCGACCGAGTGGGCCACGATGGCTTTACGCTACGACGAGGCTTTCCGCGCCCCGACAGCAGAAGAGCTGTACACCACCGGCACGCACTTCTGTATTTTCCCGGGCTTCTGTAACACCTTCATCCCCAATCCGGAGCTGGACCCGGAACAGGCCGCCAACGTTGAGCTGGTAGGCCAGTTTAATTTCACCGACACACTGGGTGCTGACCGTATCAACATCCAGGCCTCGGTGTTCCGGAACGAAGTCGACGATTTTATCGAGCAGATTGTCGCCGACCCGACCTTCGGACCTTTCGGAGACCCCGGCACAACCACCTACATCAACGTTGACCAGGCGACCCTCGAAGGTTTTGAAGTACAGGGCAGCTACCAGCGCAACGCGCTGATGTTCAGCCTCGCCTATGGCCAGACCCGTGGCGAGGACGACAACACGGGCCAGGACCTGACCAACATCCCCGCTGACACGCTGATCGCCGACCTCAGCTACGGTTTTCTGCAGAACTCGCTGGTGGCCGGCGTGCGGGTGACCGATGCCTCCTCGCAGCGTCGCACCGATTTCCCGGAGAACGAGGACGGCAGCGGCTTCGACGGCTATACGGTCACCGACCTTTACGCAAGCTGGCAGCCCGCCTCGCTGCCGGGCCTCAAGTTCGACCTCAACATCAACAACATCGAGGACGACTTCTACACCCGCGCCTGGGACCAGGTGCCCGAGGCCGGGCGCGAGATCATTCTCTTCGCCCGCTACAGCTTTTAATCGCCCGGTTTGGACAGGAGTTGAATATGAATCAATCCGTTGAACCTTCATTGCAGCAGGACCAGGTGCTGCCGCTGCTGCAGGTACTGCCCCGCTGGGGCAACACCGTCACCATCGTTTTCAGCGGCGGCTGCGTCTTTGAATTCAAGGGGCCCTTCCCGGCGGGTGAGATTGCCGAAGGTTTCTACAACCTCGACGGCCCGGTGCCGGGATTCCACGGCCACCTGCGCCTGGAAGCCCTGCAACGGGTGCGCTTCCAGGACAAGCCCCACCGTGGCCGCGACAGCTACGCCTTTGTGTTCGAGGACGCCAACGCTAACACGGTGTTCAAGGTGTTCCTGGGCCGCAACAGCGAGGGAACCATCCTTCCCGAGCAGCTCGAAGAATTCCAACGCATTCGCAGCACGCTTTCTGTCTAGACGTCTGTCAGGAGATATCACATGAAAAACAAAGCTATGGAGAGCCGCCTCGGCGACGAGGTCATGGCGTTTATCAATTCCCGCCGCAGCCTGCAGCTGGCGAGCATCGACCCGGAGGGTGTGCCCTTCGCGTCGTATGCGCCGTTCGCCATCGGCGATGAGTGCCTCTATGTGCTGCTCAGCGAAATCGCGCTGCACGCAGTCAACCTGCAGAGCAATCCGACCGCCTCGGTGTTGATTATCGAAGACGAGGACGCCGCGGAAGAACTGTTTGCGCGAGTGCGCGTGAACTACACCGTGCGAGCCGATCGCATCGAGTACGGTAGCGATGACTGGAACACCGGCATGGAAGCCCTGGCCGAGCGCCACGGTGAACGCCCGCGCAACCTCGGCGAACACACCGACTTCAAGATGTTCAAGCTGCTACCGGAACGCGGCCGCTACGTGAAGGGTTTCGGCAAGGCCTACACCCTGGCCGGCGAATCACTGGCCGGTGAAGCCGTTGATCACCTGCGGGACGGTCACAAGCGTCGCAGCGCGGCCTGAAGCCGCGCCCGGCTAGTCAAGCAGCGCGGCCGGCACCCGGCCCACGGTAACGTGCTTGGGTGCCGCGCCCACTCTCACCCTCGCCAGCTCTCCCGGTGTGTCGATGGAGATGATCGACACATCATTGCTGCGCGTGTTGGGCAGGATGCAGCGTTGGCCGCTGAGATCCAGTGCCGCCCAGCTAGGCGCATCTCCTACCGGGATGGTGGCCAGCGGTGTCAGGTGATCGTTGGTGACGCTGACCAGGGCCGCGTAATCCGAGGCCCGTCCCGCGACGCACAAGGTGCTTTCGTCAGGCGTCAACGCCAGCCCGTGATGCGGTGCCTCGAAATCCCAGTCGGCCTCCGTTAACCCCGGGGCTATCGGCAGTTCCAGGCGCTCCAGGTTGCGACTGTTGGTGAGGTCGTAGGCGATCAGCGCGTGGGTGTTGGATAGCTGCGCGTACAGCCGGGTTTCCTTGCGGTTGAAAACAAAGGGCCGGATACCCGCCTCAAAACTGTAGTGCTTGAGCCGCTCCAGGGTCACAGCGTCGGTAACGGTTACCTGGTAGGCATCCGCCTCGACATCGCGCTCGGCGCCGTCCTTGAGCATATTGCCCAGGCTGGCGGTATAGATGCGAGCGCCGTCGGGCGTGGTGTGCACGTCGTGGGGCCACTGCCCGGTGGGAAAAGCGCCCAGGTGTTCCCCGCTCGCGCTATCCAGCACCTCGACAATATTGCCGCCGAAGATCAATGCCGATACGTAGAGCCTGCGACCGTCCGGTGAAATATCCATGTGGTCGGCGCGCAACCCACTCACCGGGGTGCGCCAGAGCATACCGCCGCTGGCGATATCAAAAGCCGCCACATCGCCCAGGTAACCACGCGAGACGTAGAGTACCCGGCCATCCCGGGACAGATCCGTGTCCTGGGCAAAGTTGAGGCCGCCGCGACTCTCCAGGTAGCCCTGGGCCAGCCACTGCAGGGGGTCGCGAAACAGGCCCACGCGCTTGCCATCGGGTACCACATCGAGCGTGTCCACCACCTGGTAACTCTCCAGGTCGATCAGGGACACGCTGCCCTCTACGACATTTGCCACAAAGGCGATTTCCTGGGCAGGCCCCGTCAGTTCGGCCGACGCATCCTGCGGTCCGCGCCCGAAGCGGGTCTCACGCCAGGACAGGTGTGCGGCGAACAATAGCCCCGCCAGCAGCACCCAGAACAGGAGCTGCCTGACCCTATGCATGATGTCGAATACCCGTAGCCATAGGGCGGAGTGTGCCACAGCCGCGCAGCCACCGTGCAAGGAGTATGGGATTTGTGACGCAGGGCGCCTATTTGCCCGCCACTGGAGAATCCCCTTGCCAATCCCTACACTCCGAGCAAACCGTCGTCACTGCATGAACATGCCCGACACTCACCCGCTCCAGAGCGACAAACCGCTGATCGTCTACCTGGACATCAAGAGCCCCTATGCCTTCGTCGCCGTCAAGCCGACCCTGGCCATGGTCGAGCGACTCCAAATCCAGGTCGACTGGCGCCCCCTCACCCTGGATATCCCCAGCTACCTGGGTTCGGCGAAGAAGTCGCGGGGCAAGGTGGTGGAAAGTCGCCGTTCGGCATCGCAGTGGTCCGCCGTCAAGTACGCCTACCGGGACGCCCGGCGCTACGCCGAGCGCCAGGGTTACGAGTTACACGGCACCGAGAAGATCTGGGATTCCAGCCTGCCGAACATGGGCATCAGTTGGGTGAACCATCGCCAGCCACAAGGCATGGCCGCTTACCTGTCGGCGGTGTACCCACGATTCTGGCGGCGTGACCTCGACATCGAGAACCTGGACGTTGTCATCGAGTGCATGGAGGCCGCGTCTATCGACACCGCAGGCTTTGCCACTTATTGCCAGCTTGAGGGCCGGGAACAACACGACGCACTGCAGGCGCAACTGCTGGATGCCGGCATCTACGGTGTACCCACCTATGTGTTTGCAGACCAGGTGCTGTTCGGTCGGGAGAACCTGCCCTACGTGGAATGGTGCCTGGGCGGCCGTGTCGGCGACGCCCCGGATATCGAGCTGGCGCTGACATGAGGCCCACCATCTACATAGACTTCAAGAACCCGGCGTCCTACCTGGCGCTGCACCCTACCTGCGCCGTGCTCGAGCGTCTGGGAATGAAGGCGCGCTGGCTACCTTTTCACACCAGCGAGGAAACCCTGCCCGAGCGCAAACCCGGGGAGACGCGTGGTGAGGCCCACCGGCGGGTGCGCGCCGGCGCCCGGCGCAGGACACACCTGCTCTACGCGGACATACAGGGTATCGAGATGCAGTTCAGGGATGACCCCGGCAGCACCGTGACCAGCCTGGCGGCGTTGGCCTGCTTCGACAAGGAGGTGGATGAAGATCCCCTGCCCTTCATTCGCGCGGCCTTTGAAGGCTACTGGGTACGGGGTGAAGATCTCGATGATGCCGCCACCGTGGCAGCGCTGTGGAACGAAAGTACCGCCAGGCGGCCGCTCAATCTCGAGCAGGGCCGTGAGGCGCTGGCGCAGATTCGCGATGCGGCTATTGAGCAGAAAGTGTTTCACGCCCCCACCTACCTGGTGGGTGACCAGGTGTTTATCGGCCGCGAGCACCTGCCCTGGATGGAGAGCCTTCTGCGCGAAGCCGCGCAGGAGTGAACAACCGGTCCCTCAGTCCACCGCAATCACGAACAGCGGCTCACCATCACGCAGGCGATCACCCGCCTGTTCCAGTTCGCCGGCGTAGCGATCGGCCACGGCATCGCGCTTGATCTTGAGGGTGTGTGTCAGTACGCCGTTCTCCTGGGCCCAGGGCGTGCGGCTGACAATCAGGGCGCCGATCTGTGCGTGTTTTTCCAGCTTGCCGTTGATGGACTGCACCCAGCCTGTCAACTCGCTGGCAACTTCTTCATCACTGAGCGCCGCGCCGACAGCAGACAGCACGGTGATCATCACCGTCTGCGCCAGGCCGCTGCCGTCCAGGCAGGCCTGCTCGACCAGCGGGCTGTCCAGGAACAAGCCTTCGATCGGGGCCGGGGCCACGTACTTGCCCTTGGCGGTCTTGAAGATTTCCTTCACCCGTCCGGTGATGTACACGTGGCCATCTTCGTCGATACGGCCGCGGTCGCCAGTGTGCACCCAGCCATCGGCTTCAAAAGTTTCGGCAGTTTTTTCGGGAGCGTTGAAATAGCCCAGGGCAGTGCCGCCACCCCGTGCCAGAATCTCGCCGTCCTCGGCGATCTTGATCTCGACACCCGGCGAGGCGATACCGATGGAATCGACCTTGCGATTGCCGGCGACGTTGCCACACACCGGCAGGATTTCCGACTGGCCGTAGCCGTCGTAGAGCATGATGCCCAGTTCGTCGTACCAGGCCTTCAGCGGGGTGGGGGTGGGCGCGGTGGAGGTGAGGATGTACTCGGCGGCATCCATACCCAGGAATTCGCGAATCTTCTGCGCCACCGGCTCCAGCTCTCCCGCCGCTCTGGCGGTCTCGAGCTCCTCGAGGCTCACCAGGTGTGCCAGCACCACCTGCTGCAACTTTTCCCAGATGCGGGGTACGCCCAGCATCCAGGTGGGTCGGGCATTGCGCAGGTCGGCCAGGAAGCTCTCCTGGCTTTCGTTGAAAAACACTGTGCCGCCGCAGAACAAGGCGTGGTTCTCGATCACGATTCGCTCGCCCATGTGCGCTAACGGCAGGTAGGAAACAAAGCGGGCCCCGGGTTTGCTGTCTGCCATGATCGACACGCCACCGGCTGCCTCGCGCAGGGAACGCATCGAGTGCATCACCCCTTTGGGCTTGCCGGTCGTGCCGGAGGTGAAGACGATGGTCGCCAGGTCCTGGTCATCCCGCGTGTCGGGGTCGGGCAGCTCGGCACCCGCGGCGACAATCTCTTCCCATGAGATCCCACCTTCGACCGCCGGCGCACCGGGCAGCAATACCACCGGGATATCGGCCTTGAAACTGCCGCGCACCGCTTCCCAGTTGGCTGCATTGCCGAGCAATAGCATCTCCACCCCGGAAAAGTCTGCGGTGTAGGCAATGCTCTCGGCATCCATGGTGGTGAAGAACGGCACCGTCACGCCGCCGGCGCCGATGATCGCGTAGTCCGACAGCATCCAGTGGGCGCAGTTGGGGGCCAGCAGGCCGATACGCGCTCCGCTGCCTGCTTTATTGGCCAGCCAGGCAGCCGCGGCGCGCACTTCAGCGGCGCCCTGCTCCCAGCTGATTTCCCGTTCCCGGGAGGACCACTTTTCCACCAGCCAGGGAGCCTGCGGCTGCTCTTTGGCCCAGTGATCAATGTCACCCAGGAGGGTGCGTGGTGGCAGGACGACATCAGTCATGGGGCTATTCATAGTGCTATTCATGTGGCTCTACCTCGATCGAATTATTCTTAGATTCAGCAGCTTGATGAAAGTAACCACGAATACTATCAGGCAATCGGACAGGACAGATATAGCCGTCCAGAGTGATATGCTCAGGCCTACAGGCCGACGACCGCGGCGCCCTGTTCAAACACCACGTCTACCGGGATGCCCGCAGTTGCCAGCCGGTCGAGGTCAGCCTGCAGGGTCGGGCCAATGCTGCCCAGATCTGCCATCAGCGTGTCCACGCCCTGGTAATCGCCGTCACCCTGCAACATCAGGATAAGACGACTCAAATCCCGCACCGCGCCCTCGAACTCGGGAACGTTGACACGGTAGTGGCCGGTCGCGGCATCCCGACTGAATGCTCCCGCTGCCTCAAAGAAATTGAAGCGCACCATGTTGGCCCTGCCATGGGCACTGGAGGCGCCGAAGCGCACCGAGCGGAAAATGCCCGCCAGGAAAGTCACGTAGTTATCCATGAGTTCGCCTTCGGCAATCTCGCCCTTCTCCCGGAGCTGCTGCACCATGTAAAGGCCGAGGATGTCGGCCTTGCCTTCTTCCAGGGCTGAGGAATGCTCCTTCAGGGCCTTGCGCACGGTGCCCTGCCCGTCCAGCGTGTTCTTGATGCCGAGACCGTGGGCGACTTCATGGAACATGGTGTTGGAGAAGAATGCGTCGAAGGTCACGTGCTTGCGCTGGTCCTCGGCAATCAACTCACCGGTTATCGGCAACAGGATCTTGTCGAACTTGGCCTGCATGGCGTTCTTGAGCTGCAGGCGGCGGGTGCCCTTGGCGAGCTGCACCTCTTCGTCGTTGGGCAGGTTGATGGCAATGGTCTTGGCCCCGGCATTGCTGTGGCCGGCGTAGTAGATCGCATCGTAGGCACCGAGATCGGCATTGGAACCCGGCATCTGCGCCTTGTAGGCCTCCGGCACCGGCAGGCCCTGTTGCAGTTCCGGCAGGTATTTCGAAAACCGCGCGAGGCGCTCACTCCACGCCAGGTCCTTGATCAGCACATAGGACTCGTAGGCTGCCCGGTAGCTGTAGAGGCCGTCCTCGTAGTTCTCAATAGCGCCGATGACCAGTTCCACCTCGTTGTCCTTCATGTCCATCCAGGCTATGTCGGAGGGCTGGTAGTCATCGGATTCGATGGCATCAGCGCGCAGGCGCAGGTAAGCGGCAAAGGACTCTACCTTCGCCAGCCCGGCGGCCTCTCGCAGCAGCGCTGCCGCCGCCTGCAATTGCGCGGCGTAGGCCTCGCGGTAAGGCACCAGCTTGAGAGCGCCGTCCTCGTCACGCTGTACCAGGGAATACAGACCGTCCTTACCGGGCTGATCCCAGGCCTCGAACTCGTCCTTGCTCATGTCTTCCGGGTAGAAGCGCGCTCCGGCAGGCTTCTCCCCCACGCCTTCAACAAATGCCTTGTCGCCATCGAGGCGATCCCAGGGCCCGTAATTGATGTCGGCAAAACGGCGCTGGGCGGCATCTTCGATACTGTCGAGCAGGGGGCCGGCCTCGCCATAGGCCTGCAGCCAGAACAGCTCATCCATGATCTCGGAGGCCTGGATCAGCAGCTTGAGCATCTTGCGCTGTTCATCATTCAGGTGTGACAGGTCGGCGGTAAGGGTGAACGGCTCGTAGATGTCGTAGCGAGACTCCCCGGCCATCTCCTCACCAACAGCTTCTGGTTCGCCTGTAGGAGTCTGCGAAACTTCATCAGGAGCAGGCTTTTCGCTGCAACCATAAAGCAGCGTGAAAAGGACCAACGAAAAAAAAGCACGAGCAAGGCGCATGGTATACCCCCGAAATACAGTGTTTGTTTTATGTCTGCCGATAGTAACCCAAATCGACCCGGCGACCGTCGCGGGTACCAGCGTGAGCGGTTGTCAGGGCACTGGGCAGGGAATCACAGGTGCTACCGCACAAACCATGCTCGCTGTATCAGGCCACCCTTCACTTCATAGATGGCCACAATCCTGAATTCCTCATCGCGGCCCGTAATCAACTCATGGTCGAGCACGAAGTCGCCCTGCACCATGCGACCCAGCAGTGTGGACTTGTTGCTGGGGTTTTCGCGGAAGATCCTGCCGTAGGTAGCATGAATCGCTTCTCGGCCCTTCATGGACGGCTCCACATCACCGATGGTCCTGAAGATTTCGGCGTCTTTGGCAAACACGGCGGCAAAGCCGTCGATGTCCTGGGCGTTATAGGTATCCAGTTGTCGCTGCACAACCGCCAACGGGGAGCTGTCTTCAGCTGCGGTGGCCAGGCTTGCGACCAGAACAAAGCTGAACAAAAGTGAACGCGCCATAAGTAGTCCTTCGTGGTCAGGCCCTGGAAAGGCGAACACATTACTGCCGATCACGAGAACAATCCAATGTTTCCCATCGGCCTGTCAGACAGGTTACAGCCCTCACGCCGGCAGGGATGGGGGCATTCCACACATGAAATACAAAACAGTAAGGCGCGCGGACAACGGCAAATGGAAAGTGGCCATCCAGGATCAACGCCCTTGCGGACACCGGGGCCTCAGGACAGCAAAAACCTGCACGTTCAAAATTTACATCTATACTGGATTGATTCGTGCTTTCCCTGACCCTGGGGAAAACATAATAACGACGCGCGGATGTAAGCTGCTTACAGGGAGGTAGAAATGCGTCGGCCAGGCGGCTTTTACAAGCATGCTCATCAGATTGGCGTGTGCATGGCTCTGTCCATAATGTTGTTCATGGCCAGCCTTCCTGCCCGCGCCCAGCTTCCACCGTTTGATATCCCGGATGTCGATGAAGAGGATAGAGTCGAAGCCGCTGCGATTCTGGCGCTGGGAACCACGCTGGTAGTGTCTACCAAACTCGGATTTTCAGTTGATCCGTTTACCTCCTTCGCCGCAGACAATGTTGCTTTCGCCAGCAATCTCGCACTGAAATTCATTCGCGCACCGCTGAGCGCTCCCCCCGACAGGTCTTTCAGCCCACGCACGTCGCTGAGGGATCCGGTGACAGGCGTCAATGAAAGCGACTGCCTGCACACCTTTGACCTGCCGCAGTCCTTTTACTCCAAAGAAGACATTTTTGGCGTGAACATCAGCAACGCCCTGCGTGGCAGTGGCCCTGGCACCGGTATTCCCACCGACTGGGGCGACCTCGGCACTCCCGACGTCATTCACTACAACACCCAGGTCATTCTTACCGCGAACAACCGGTTCATTGTCGAAAGTGACCGGGAACAGACCGTCAATCTGCCGGCAGGCACCCACCAGGTCGAATGGAGGGCGGACACCATGTACGACATCGTGTTTGACGCTCTATTGCCGGCGGCGCTGGTGGCCGCCTCGGGCTACGGCAAGTACAAGCGCGGTGAGTTCGCGCTGGCAGACCCCAAAGGTGTCGACAAACTCGCCAAGGCCACCCGGGCTCGCCAACTCGCCGGCAAGGGCTTCATCGAGAAACTGGGCATCAAGGCGGTAGATGCCTGCACGACACGTCCAGAGAAGTGCGTGAAACTGGCATACAAGGGCATATCGCCAACGGCGGACTACTTCACGGACTTTGAAATCGTTGCGGCGACCACCAGGAAGGAACAGATCATTACCGTGTTCGACCTGCACGACCCGACGCTGGACATCAAGGAACCGGAACTGGTGGTAGAGGCCACCGACATTGGCGGCACTTTTGTTCAACGGATTTTTGACCAGACCATAAGACCCAGCGTCGAAGCGGATGACAGCTGTGGCCGCCCCGTCAGCCTCGGCAATGATCTCCCGACGCTGCTACCGGTAGGGCCTACGGATGTGACCTGGACGGCGACGGATCTGGGCCCTGCGCCAACCGGCGGCAGAAACTCCGTCACCGCCTCCCAGCGCATCATCGTGCAGGATACCCAGCCACCGATCATCGTGCCGCCGCCCAGTCGCGTGATCGAGGTGGACCCGGCAGATACCGATGGTTCAGACGGCATCGACGCGGAGGGTGTGAACCCGGCTGTGGTCAATCTCGGTGTGCCGCGGGTGGTGGACCTGGCGGATCCCTCACCCACCATTTCGACCAACGCGCCTGAGTTTTTTCCGGTCAACAGCCGCACTGAAGTGTTGTGGTCGGCGACCGACAAGGGCTTTCCCAGCCCCAATACCTCCACCGCCACGCAGCTGATCACCGTCAAGCTGAAGGGCACCAACACCGCGCCAACGGTGCAGAACATCAGCACCAGCACACTCACATCGGACCCGGTGGATATTCGCCTCACCGGCCTCGATAACGACGTGCTGGATGGGCGCTTAGACCCGGTGGCCATGACCATCGTCGACCGGCCACAGAATGGAGAGTTCGTCGCCCCCCTGCTGCCTTACTTTATTGAAGACTTCCGGACCAGCCCGGCGGGCCCTTACGGTGACGCCTTTTTCCTCAGTAATAATCGCGGCAAGTGGCTTTACGACAACGTCTGCCGGGTACCCAGCTCGATTCCCAACGGCGAACGTATTCGCCGCGACTGGGTCTACGTGCCCCGCTTCGTCCAGGTGACCGACGACGGCACCTATTTCATGATCGACACCTACTGGAAATGCAGTGCCAGCGACGCCACCGGCGGTGGCCCGCGTATTTCCAAGTGGGATCGAGACGGCAATTATCTCGGCCAGATCGACTATGGCGGCACCACCGACGCCTTTGTCATGGACCAGGACGGCTCTATCTACACGCTCACCAAACAAGGCGCCGGCAGCAGTACCACGCTGAGCTTAAGCCAGATCAGCCCGGACTTTGACACCAACAGCAGCTTCCGTGGCGACCTGTGGAAGTTCGATTTCGCTTCCACCGGGGACGACCCGGTCAGCAACAACCAGTACTCCTATGCGCGCGTGGACAGCCAGCGAGGTCTGATATACGTCAACGATCGGCGGCGGATTTTTGTCTACGACGTCCGCGCCGACCTCGCGGATCCGGAGCGAAATTCCCGCAACGGTATGGGCGACCTCTACCTGGGCGCGTTGAACAACGGCAACCAGGTGTTCGCCTGCACCAGCTTCGGCAGCTCCTGGAGCGGCTTTGCCATGGAGGTGGATTCAGAGGGCAATCTCTATGTGGCCGACACCTGCGGCGACCGCATCCACAAGTTCACCGCCACCACCTTTGACGAGGAAGGCGTGGCGCAACTGGGCGAATACGTCGGCTGGATGGGCCGTTGCGACAGCAGCACCAACAAAGCCTGCGATGAAGACACCGGCACCAGCAAGGGATACAGTTGCACAGACCAGACCTGTTCAGTCAGCCAGACCGAGGGGCCGGAGCCCGGCCAGTTCAGCACGCCGGTGTACCTGGCCATCGACCCCAACGACATTCTCTATGTGGCGGATTCCGCGAACAGCCGCATACAGCGCTTTTCACCCGACGGCACCTTTGCCGGCCAGGCCCAGTCCACCGGCACCGGGATCAACCGCGGCGACAACCCGAGCTTTGTGCTCGGCAATATGGGCAACCCCAAGGCCGTCTCCGTCAACTCCAGCCAGTTCTTTGTGGTTGACCAGGAAGAATCCTTTATCAACGTCTTTGAAACGACGCCACTCAAGGACATTACCGATGACGGTGCCACGGTCACCTACGTGTCCAACTTCGACTTCCACAGTGATGTAGACAGTTTCACCTATCGCGCCGGAGACGGTCTGGCGGAAAGCAACCTGGGGCGCGTCGACATTCGGGTCAACCGTAACTTCCGTGCGCCGATTGCCGAATCTTTCACAGTCAGCACCGACGAAGACAGGGCAGTGAACGTCACCCTGCTCGCCGACGATCCGGACGGCATCATCGGGCGTGACTTCAATGGCCTGGACACCCTGACCTACGAGATTGTGGAAGCGCCGGCAAACGGCAGGCTGACGGGCAATGCACCCAACCTGCGCTATATACCGGACCCGGATTTCTTCGGGGAAGACAGCTTTATCTATCGCGCTGATGACAGCCGCCTGCGCTCCGAACCCGCCGAGGTCTCCATCAAGATCGCCGCTGTGAACGACCCGGTACAGCTGACCGACACCATCTGGCCTACTCGCGTAGGGCGGGGTTTCCCGGCCCTGCTCTCTTCCGAATTCAGTGATGACGGCGGTTCTCCCTATACGCCGTTTGTCGACTGGGGCGACGGCGGCATTGACGTACTGGGTGACTTTGTCGACTCAGATGGTGAAGACGGCCCGCTACCACCGCAGCTCAACGGTGTGAAACTTGTCGAGCCGCCGCAGCGCGTTGGCGACGGCGTGGCGATCGCCGACCACACCTTCAACAACAACGGTCGCTACGCGGCGCGTTTCTGTATCTCCGACAGCCTGGCCAACGTGTGTTCCAATGCCAGTCTCGAGGTGGAAGACCTGGCCAAACTCTCCATGACCCTGGACCCCGGCGAGGCCTCCACCACCGCCGACAGCTTCCAGCTCACGCTGACCGTCGCCAACACAACGCCGGAAGGCTGGGAGGGGCTCGCCGCCCGCAACCTTGAGATAGAGCTGGCGGAACAGGCGGGTGTTCGCGTTATCGCCGCGCAGGGCAACTCCGGCGGCGCGCAATGTAGCGTGGCGAATGGCGGCGTGAGCTGCAGTGCATCGAACCTGGCGGTGGGTGCCTCGCTGGATATCAGCCTGACCGTGCAACCTGAGCTACCCGCCATTTTCGATACACAAATAGCGCCTGTGCTGTTGCGCCTGACAACCAGCACCGAAGCCCTCGAGCCCGAGTACTTTGCGTCCAACCCCGTACAGTTCGAAGTCGATGGCACCGACAGCGACAATGACGGCATGAGCGATCGCTTCGAAGAGTTTTATGGCCTGAATGCAAACTCAGCCGCCGATGCCAATGCTGACCCTGATCGGGATGGGCTTAGCAATAAAGATGAATTTGATGCCCGCACGGACCCCGGCGACCGCGACACTGACGGCGACGGGGCCGGCGACGGCGTCGATCCGGATCCACTGAATCCAGAGATTTTCGGCACATCAACTGATCTCAATGGCGATGGCGCCACGGATGCAGCCGATATCTTACTGCTGCAGCAGGCGCTGCAGGATGAGCCGGTCTCAATCACCCTCGACTTGAACGAAGATGGACTAACCAACGCGGCAGATCTGCTGCTGTTGCAACAACGGGTAGGTGCACCATGAAGCGATCACTCATACATGCCCTCCGGGTCAGCACGGTACTGCTCTGTGCAACCCTGGCCCTGGCCGGCTGCCAGAGTGCCCAAACACTGTCGCTGGCGGTGAGAACCGGTGATACCGTCATCGTCGGACTGACAGCGGAAGCGGGTGCCCCCTATAGCAATACCACCGCCAAGATGCTGCGCCCGGCAGACTTCAGTGCTCGCATCACGGATGCTGGCGGCGTGACATCCGATGTAAAGATACGCGCGGTGGTGAAAGTCTATGGCGACCCAACCGCGAACAACTTCGCCGCCAACAAGGGGCAGTGGATCGCCGTTATCGACCTGGTGAACGCGGGAAATCAACCACTCAACCTGTCCACCGGGCCCGCCTCGCTGACGCTGAACTCCAACAAGCTCATTAATCCATTGGTCGTCACCACCACCATTCTGGCAGGCACCGGGCAGCCCCACCCGCTGACCGGATCGGAAAACGGCCTCGACAAGATGCGCTGGCTGTCGCCCGCCCAACAGGCCCTGGTGACGATATCGGGATCCATCGGCGCGCAGCGGGTCGGTGCCGTGCAGTACGAATTCAGCGTGCCGGCGGTGGCGGAGAATTCGGCCTTTGGCCTGCTGTCCGCCATCGAGGGCATCAAGTTACAGGGGCGCCGTGATATCAACTTCCAGAGCTGGACACGCCTGAACTCCAGTGGCGGCACTGACCTCTACGTCATCATGACGGCGCCCAACGGCGTCAGGGGCAATGAACTGAGGGAGCTGGACATGGCGCTGGTGGCGGGACGACTGGCTATAGAGTCCAATCCCTCCAGCTATTTCAACGGCAGCCTGCGTTCGGCAACCTTCTACAACACCGACGGTGAGGTGCTGCCGGGGCTACAGGCCGCCATCGGCCCGGTGGAGTAACGCCGGGCGGCCCCACCCTTCCCATGCCGCCAGCTCGAGGGGGAAGCACGGCGCAGTCGGTATCCTGCGCCGACGCATGTCGACCGGCGCCCTGCAGTGCTCGAACCAGTGCCCCTGCCAACGCACTGAAGCGAGAGCACAAAACCAGATTCTGCTTTAAACTCCCTGAAAAAATCTAACAACCAGAGGGGACCGCAGCTTGCCTGCCAATCATTCCACTGCTCCGTATCCGGAGCTGACCTGGATCGCCGTTATTGTCGGCTGGATCCTGGGCTGCATCATCGCCATCTCCATCGGCTACGCCGCACTGATACTCGGCTTCTCCATCGAGGGCTCCGAACTGGCGGCGATTCTCGGTTTCGGTGTGCTGCGCGGCATCCTGCGCCGCAAGAGCATTATCGAGAACAACATCGTGCAGACCATTGCCAGCGGCGTGAACGGCGCCTCATCAGGCATGATGTTCTCGGTACCGGCGATCTTCCTGCTGAATTTCCAGGACCGCTTCGATCCCGTGATCCTCACCTTCGGCTGCATTGCTGGCGCCTTCCTGGGTATTGCCTTCATCATCCCGCTGCGCAAGCACATGATCGACTACGAGCGCCTCACCTACCCCGGCGGTGTCGCGGTTGCCACGATCCTCAAGTCTCCCGGTGCCGGCGTGCGCAAGGCACTTATCCTGTTAATTGCCGCGCTGATCAGCGCCACCGTGCATGCCATCACCATCAACACGGGCGTTTCCAACTGGAACCTCGGTGAACTGATTGGCCTGCCGAGCTACATGAACGGCATCTGGTACCTGTCGCTGATGACCATCGGGGTCGGCTTTATCGCCGGGCGCGGCGGGATCGCCTTTATTATTGGCGGCTTCGTGGCCTACTGGTTCCTGTCGCCCATGCTGGCTGTCACCAACGGCTTCCCGCTCGACCCGGCCAGCGGCGAGGTGATCCGCGAGCCCGGCCCGCTGCGCCTGCTGCTGTATCGCCCGGTGGGCATCGGCATGCTGATTGGCGGCGCCATCATGGGCGTGATCCTGGCGGCGCCGCTGATTCTCAGCGCCATCCGCTCAATGCAGAAGGCCGCCCAGGTCAAGGCAGATGCATCCAGCGATGAAATGCCGATCAATCTCCTCTACATCGCCATCGGCGGCGCCCTGGTGTTGCTGTGCTATATGGCGGTTACGGCGGTGGAGACTATTGGCATTGGCGGCGGAATCGCCATGGCGGTGCTGGGCACGCTGTGGATCTGGATGGCCGGCATTATTCTCTCCGAGGCGATCGGCCGCACCAACTGGTCGCCGCTGTCCGGGATGACACTGGTGGGCATTACCCTGCTGATCGTGCTGACCCAGGCTCTGGGCATGGACCGCGCTGATTCCATTATCGCGGCGCTGATGGTGGGGGCCGCCATGTGCGTTGCCATGTCCCAGGCCACCGACCTGATGCTGGACCTCAAGACCGGCTACCTGGTCGGGGCCACGCCGCGTATGCAGCAGCTCGGCCAGTTCATTGGCGCCTGGCTAGGGCCGATCGTCGTAATTATGGTGATCTTCGTACTCGATAAATCCCATGGCCTCGGTTCGGAGGCGCTGCCCGCACCCCAGGCCCAGGCGCTGGCCAGCACCATCGACGGGATTATGGGTGGCGACGTACCGACTGAGAAATACGTTGCAGGCGCCGTCCTTGGCGGCATCCTGTCAGCTTTTATGGGCGGCCTTGGCATCACGGTCGGGCTGGGCTTCTACCTGCCCTTCAACATTGTGCTCACCTACTCACTCGGCACGCTGTTCAGGGAGCTCTCGGACCGCTTCAGGGGACAGACCTGGAGTGAACAAGTGGGAATACCTATTGCCGCCGGCGTGATTGTTGGCGAGGCGCTGGTAGGCGTGGGCCACGCCATCGGCATTGTGCTGGACACCTTGTAGGAGGACTGGACGATGAAATCAGTCGGTATGGTATTACTGTTTCTCGGTTTCGTGGCCGGCGCTTACGCCACGGCGCTCGACGTCGAGAGCGTCAATTGGATCATGTTCGGGATTGCGGTGGCCGCCGCGGTGGCCGGCATGCGCCTGGTGAAAAACGCCAATGCTGCCCATGCGCAATCGGAAACGGTGCTGGAGAATAACCGCAATGAACTCCACCAGTCGCTGGACAATGTGGTTCGCGATCTGCAGAGAATGGCGACAGCACCACAGCCGGAGGGTGAGGCCTTGCGTGCGGAAATCGACAACAGGCTGCGAGACGACCTGCGCCGCTTCGCCGAGGCGCGCGAGAGTATGGTGCACCTGTTCGGCTTGCAGACCTATGCGGATATTATGAGCAGCTTCGCCGCGGGCGAACGCTATATCAATCGCGTGTGGTCAGCCTCTGTCGATGGCTACGATACCGAAGCCGAAATCTACCTGGAGAAGGCTGCCAACCAGTTCGCCGACGCCCAGGGCCAGTTGGCCCGGGCCGCGGCTGCACACTAGTTTCGGGCTGAGCCTCTTCGCTTCAACCGCCAAGACCCTGCTGCCATTCCGGCTCGTCGCCGAACCTGTCAGCCAGAAAATCTATGAACACCCGGGTCTTGGCGGACAAATACCTCGCCTGTGGGTAGACCGCGTAGATACCCATCTCATACCAGTGATAGTCGGTGAGCAGGGGCTCAAGCAGTCCCTTGCGCAGGGCGCGATGCACGATAAAACTCGGCTCGCACAAGATACCCAGGCCCGCTATCGCGGCGTGAGCCAGGGCGTCGCCATTGGAGGCGCGCAGCCTCGGCGATACTCGTACCGAGCTCCAGGACTTCTCGCCGTGTCCGCGATAGCTCCAGACGTCAGGCGACTTGAGGTTCGAATAGCAGAGGCAGGCATGCTTGGCGAGATCCGCGGGCGTGGTCGGGCGCCCATGGTGGCGCAGGTAATCCGGTGCGGCACACACCACATGGTTCACGGGTGCGATACGGCGAGCCCTCAAGCTTGAGTCCGCCAGGTCTCCCACACGAATGGCCACGTCTACGCCTTCCCGGATCAGGTCTACTCGCCGGTCACTGAGATCCAGGTCGAGCTGCAGCCGTGGGTGACGATGCATGAATTCATTGATGGCCGGCGAAAGATGCGCGACGCCGAAGCTGAGCGGCGCCGCCACGCTAAGGCGGCCATTGAGTTCTCCGAAGCTCTCCATGGCCTCGGCTTCCGCCTCTTCCAGGTCATCGAGGATTTGCGCGCAGCGCCGATAGTATTGCAGGCCTGCTTCCGTGAGCTGCATGGAGCGGGTGGTCCGCGTCAGTAGCTGAGTGCCAAGACGTTCTTCCAGTTCCTTGAGTCTGCGGCTGACCGCCGAGTTGGCTACCTCCAGGCGCTCGGCAGCCCTGGTCAGCGAACCCGCCTTCACCAGTTCCACGAACACCCTTGCCTGGGCAAAACGGTCCACGCCCCCTCCCAGCTTATTCTTCTGTTTTTCAGAACAATAATTTCAATTATCAGATATTTATCTCGTTATTGGAAATCCCTAATCTGCTCACCGTAACGACGAACAAACAGCGGCCAGTTGCCGCTATCACTGAATTTGAAACGGAGACATCACCATGAACCAGCCCATTAGCAAGCAGGCCCTTGTCCTCGGTGGAAGCCGCGGAATTGGTGCCGCGATCGTCAAGCGCCTCTCAACAGATGGAGCAGACGTCCATTTCACCTATGCCGGCTCCGGGGATGCCGCCGCCGAGCTGAGCGCGGCAACAGGCGCCAGAGCGTCAAAGGTCGACAGCGCAGACAGGTCCGCCCTGACCGCATTTATCGCCGACCAGGGCCCCATCGATATCCTTGTCATCAACGCCGGAACCCTGCTGATGGGTGACCCACTGGCACTGGATCCCGATGGCATCGACCGCATGATCGATATCAACGTGCGCGCCCCCTATCACGCCGCGGTCGAGGCTGCTCGCAATATGCGCGACGGGGGCCGCATCATCGTAATTGGCTCGGTCAACGGCGATCGTATGCCGATGGCGGGAGGCGCTGCCTACGCCCTGACAAAATCAGCGATTCAGGGTCTGGTGCGCGGCCTGGCCCGGGATTTCGGCGAGCGCAACATTACCGTGAACAACGTCCAGCCTGGCCCTGTCGACACTGACATGAACCCGGAAGACGGCCCCATGCGAGATGTCATGCACAGCTTCATGGCCATTAAGCGGCACGGGCAAAGCGACGAGATCGCGGGTCTGGTGGCGTTCCTGGCCGGGCCGGAGGCCGGTTACATCACTGGTGCATCTCACACCATAGACGGAGGCTTCGGCGCGTAATGACGCGCCGTGTCCCTACACTGCCTGAAATGCCTACTTGAACCTGTGAAGGGGAGAAGAACATGAATCACACCATCCTGCGTGTCGACGCGAGCATGCGTCGCACGGGATCCTACAGCCGCAGACTCGCCGACCAACTGGTCGACAGCCTGCGCAATAGCGGCCCTGCATCGCTGATTTCCCGCGATCTTTCCGACGGGGTAGGCCTCGTGAACGAAGCGTGGATAGAGGCGAATTCAACCGATCGGGCCGACCGAACTGAGGAGATGAAAGCGGTGCTGGCGGAATCCGATGCCCTGGTTTCAGAGCTGCGCAAAGCCGATACCATCGTCCTGTCGACGCCGATCTACAACTTCGGTGTCCCCGCCGCGCTCAAGGCGTGGATCGACCAGGTCTGTCGCGCCCGCGAGACCTTCCGGTATACAGAGAATGGCCCCCAGGGATTGCTGGAAGGCAAACGCGCCATTGTCATCGTCACGTCGGGCGGCACTGCAATGCACAGCGCCATCGACTTCGCATCCGACTATCTGCGTCACGTACTGGGCTTCATCGGGGTTACCGATGTCACCTTCGTGGGTGCAGACCAACTGATGAGCGATACGGATGCTGTCCTGGCGCAAGCTTCGGAAGCGATCGAAAAGATTGCCGTAAAGCAAGCTGCCTGAGAGCTGCAGGCGGCTGGCCGCCCGCGCCACTGCCTGGAGATAGCTCGCCGGCAGCTGCCTACCGCAACCTGCCGGCAATACCCTCCAGGGTGTCGGACAGGGAGGCCATTCGCATAGCGGCCTGTGATGAAGCCCCCTGCGCTGCATCGAGGTCCGAGGCCAGGCGGCGCATGGACCTGGCCAGCTTACGATCGCGGCGTCCGTCGGCCAGCACGGCTTCTGATGCTTCCAGTGCCTCGTTGAGCCTTGCCGCCATGTCAGCATCCAGTGCGCCTTCGCGATCCAACTGATCCATATAGGCCCGGGCTACTACCGGCTCGGCCGGCCAGGTGACCGGGAACTGCTGCTGTGGATTGAACACCTCGCCCTGGTCGGCGAGGGCTGCGGCGGCGATTTCGTTTTCCGTGAGGAACTCACTCGGTTCCAGGGCGAAGACATCGAGACCGCGGGCAATCTCTGTGCCGTAGATGCGGCCGTTGTACCAGTAGGTCGACCAGTAGCCGCCGAGTATCAGCGCCTCTTCATGGATCGGACCGCGGTCGAAATAGGCAATCTCCACCGGCTGGCTGGAATCGGTGAAGTCAATGATGGACAGCCCGCCCTGGTACCAGGCCTGGGCAAAGATGTCGCGCCCCGGCACCGGCACCACCGAGCCATTGTGGGCAACACAGTTCTCCTGCTCCAGTTGCGGCGCCGGCAGTTTGAAGTAGCTCCGGAACTCCAGCTTGCCGTCGACAATGTCATAGATGGCATCAGCGCCCCAGTCCAGCGGGTCGTAGGTGCGGCAGCGCGGCCGGCTGCCACCGCCCCACTCGTCAGTGAACAACACCTTGGTGCCGGCGTTATTGAAGGTAGCCGAGTGCCAGTAGGCGAAACCCTTGTCGCTGACCTCATCAATACGCTCAGGGTTCATGGGGTCGGAGATGTCGAGGATGATGCCGTTGCCCGAGCAGGCGCCCGCCGCGATCTCAAGTGAAGGGAACACGGTAATGTCGTGGCACTGATCGGTGATATCCGTCTCCTGGGTATCTTCCCCATGGTCACCGCCGCGCCACAGCCCGGCAATCTGGCCTGTTTCCGGGTCTTCAAACACCGTCGGGCTGTGCACGATCCGAGACCTGGAAGGATCCTTGACGGGGATTTCAATGACGTCGATACGGAACAGCGCTGTACGGCTGTCACCGGGGGACTCGTCAAAACAGCCCGCCAGTTCCTCTTCATCGCGCACCGAGGACGTACCGGAGTTGTAGACCACGATACGGCGGTCATTGGCGTCGACCACCGAGTGGGTATGGGACCCGCGGCAGGTCTGCACCTGGCCTACCTGCATGGGCCGGGACAGGTCGCTGATGTCGAAAATACGCAAGCCGCGAAAGCGCTCCGCACTGACATCTTCGGTAATGCCCTCGCGGCCGCAATCGACACGCCCGCGGGTCTGCTCCACCGACATGATCAGCAGGTCGCCGACAATGGAGACATCGCCCTGCCCACCCGGGCACACGATGGAGCTGAACAGGTCGGGTACGCCGTCTTCTTTCAGCTTGTAAACGTTAAAGCCGTGGTAGCTGCCGGCCACCAACACATCGTTGGCGAAGGCCATATCGGTATTCGAGAAGCTCAACAGCGGCGAACGCTCACCCCATTCGGTGTCATCGTTGCTCTGCTCATCTTCTTCCCGCTCGGGTGCGTCGGCCTCTTCCTCTTCATCCTTCGGCACGATCGGCGGAATACCCGCCGGGTTGGCCGGGTCGAAGAATCCGGCCGGCTTGGGCAGCGACGCTACCAGCCGCAGGTTGCTGATTGCCTCGCCGGCATCGGTAAACCCGGCCGACAGGCCGGCGCGCGGATCCGCTGACAGGCCTACCAGCAGTTCGTTCATTTGTTCGATTTCCGAGGTCTGGTCCTCGACGATGTCGGTCGTGAAGTCCAACAGCACCGGGTCGTAGGCTGAACCCGGCTGTTCCAGCAGGTCCTCAACCATGGTCAGGGCGCCCTCGTGGTGGGCAATCATCAGGGTCAGGAACAGGCGGTCAAACGCAGTGTCCCTGGATGCCGCGAGCTCCGCCATCTGTTCAGGCGTCGCCATACCGGCCATTTCATGGGTCATGTGCATGGCATGGTGATCGGTGGGGTTCGGCACGTCTTCACCGCGCTCCTGGAGCCAGTCCTGCATGAACTTGATTTCATCGGCCTGGGACGCATCGATGCGCTGGGCGATCTCGACCAGCGCGGGCATGTTGGTACGCTCCGGTACCAGCGCCGCCATCTGCACGGCCTGGTTGTGGTGCGGAATCATGTCCTGCATGAAGCGCACGTCATCGGGTGAATAGCTGTTGGCGGCGATCTGAGAGGCTTCTTCAACGCTCAGCTCGCGAGCGGATTCGCCTGGAGCACCGGGTTGGATGATGGGTACTTGCGGAAATGCTGCAGAGGCAGCCATGAGGCCTGCAACCATCAGGCAGGCGGTACGAAGATGTCGCTTCAAGACGGAACCTTCCCTGGAATTTCGAGTGCGCAAAGATAGCACGCTTTCTTCCGCAAAACCCTGCCTCGTTCCTGTGAGACAGCACTCCAGGGGTTGAGCGATGATTCAGTCGTCCGTCGCCGCCAGGCGAAAGGCCAGCAGCACGTTGCCCGGCATATGGAAGTAGATGCCATAGCCGCTGTTGACGAATAACATCCCATCCTTGAACACAGGGCCGGAACCGCCACCAAAGGAGCCGCCCTGCGCACCGGCCCCACTGAGCGACTTGAACGGTACCGCACTATCGAAGGCCCAGATCACCTTCCCACTGTCACGCGCATAGACGCGCAGATGGCCATCCATAGCACCTGCCACGACGGCGCCGGGAATTGCCGTGGCCGCAGCGGAGAGACCGGGCTGACAGAATTCGCGACCTCGGCATACATCCTCGGTAGGTGTGAACCACAGGGTCTTTCCGGTGGCGAGTTCCAGGGCGTACATACCCGGGCGCCGCTCTCCGGTGCCCTCCCTGGTACCACCGCCACCCTTGAAATCCGACATCGGTACATAGACCACCTGGTCGTCCACCGCCATGCCGAAGTGGATTCCGCCCTGGATACCACCCCGGCCCAGCTTGCGCTGCCAGAGGATGGCGCCCTCGTTGTCCGGATCGAGACCGTAGACATCACCGGACTTCTGCCCCGCGATGAGAATGTCCTTGCCGGCAGTTGTCCTGGCGATAATCACCGCTGCACCAAAATCCAGATCGGGACCGTTCTCCGGCGGGCAGTTGGTTTTATCGGGATCAGTCTCACAACCCATGTTCCAGGCATCACCCTCGGTCATCTGCGCGCTCCAGGCCATGCTGCCGTCGCGCATGCTGAGGGCAATGACCGCATCGCTGGTAGTGTTGGCGGGCGACGAGTAATTGGTGCCCGTGCCCATGTACAACAGGCCACGTGCCTCATCTATGGCGGGCGTATTCCAGACCGGCGCACCGGAGGGTGCGTACTGCGGTGTGCCCACGGCATTGCGGCCCACCTCTCGCGGCTCCTCGGGAACGGAATAACCTTTCCACAAGCGTTTGCCGGTGCGCGCTTCATAGGCAGCCACGCCTCCGCGGAAGGTGCAGCAGGCATAGTTGGGGTCTGCTGCCTCAGTGACTTCAAGCGCTGACATGGGCACATAAAGAATGCCCTTGTGAAGCGTGGGCGCTGCGGTGAGGGTCAGGCTCGGGTGATCGTCCGGACGATCACGCCACACGAGTTCGCCGGTCAGCGCATTCACGCCATAGGCGTTGCCGACCAGGTCGCCAAAGTAGAGCAGCGGTGCTTTACTGCCGGTCTCGGACCAGTCTTCAACCACAATGCCCGTGCGCACTTCCGCCACTGTCTGGAAGGTCCAGTGCACACAACCGCTTTGCTGGTCCAGGGCATAAACAGTGCCATCCTGGCTACCCACAAACAGGGCGCCGCCCGCAGTAGCGGGCTGGGAACGCGCACGGATGGCGCCTGGAAAAGCATGCACCCAAGCCAGTTCGAGTCGCGAAACGTTGCCGGCGTCGACGCCGCCTGTCGCCAGGTCAGTGAAACGGCGGTTGTTGAAGTCGCCACCCCAGGCCGGCTGGTCCGGTGCAGCATCAAAATCGAACCAGTTTTCGCCCATGTCGCAGCGCGGCGGCGCCGGCGTCGAAGCCTCCCCGAGGGGTGTGCCGGTGATGTACTCAGCGACTTGCCCCCGCTGCACAGCCGACATGGTGGATGCCTGTTGCTGCATGATGCCGATCTCCATCGCTCGCAGGATGGAGCTGGTAGACATAATCTGCAGCAGGCTGAACGGCGGCGCCTTCGCTACCGTGCCGCCGTGACAGTGATGACAGTGCTTGTCGTAGAGCGCCTGGCCGTCGCCTGCGCTGGCCGCAGGCAGAGCCCAGGCAACCACCAGGGCACACAATACCGCTCTTGCAGTCGCAAGACCCGAAACACCGATTCCAAATACTACATCTCGCATGATCTGCTATCTGCCCAAAGCAAAAAAGGCCAGCGATTGCCGGCCCAAGGGGAGTAAGACGCACGTCCACACTGTGCTGCCCACCGCCGGGCGATGGACAGCAACAGAGTCTCTAGAAGTCGAAGTTCATACCCGCTTCGACACCGAAAGTGGTGGGCTGTCCGTAGTAGGACATCACCCACAGGTTGGCTACTGGCAGCTCACCGATCCGGTACTCCTCGTCGGTAAGGTTCCTGCCAAACGCTCTCACCCACCAGTTGCCGTTGTCTGGCGTGTAGGTGACCACAGCATTGACCAGCGTGCGATCATCGGTCACGCCGTCGGGGGTACCCGGCAACGCGGTGTAAGCGTAGACGGCTTCGTCCTCGTAGTTCACGTTCAGGACCCAGTCCATGCTGCCGCCCAGCATATTGTGACCATAGAGGAAGTCCACATTGGCGGTCCATTCCGGCGCGCGGGCAACGTCTTCATCGCTGAGGTCGGTATCGATGGTGCCATCGAAGTCGGTATCCGCCTGGAACTCGTCGAACTCCGAATCCAACCAGCCGAGGCTACCCTGAACGGTGAAGGCGTCGTTCACCACCCATACAGCTTCCAGCTCGAGGCCGCCGACGTTGATCTCAGCCGCATTGAAGAAACGTGTCTCCTGGAATTCACTCTCATTGATGCCATCGCCGTCACGGTCGGCTTCAATGGTCGCCAACAGCTGCTGCTGGGAGTCGTCGTAGATCACGTAGAACGCCGTGGCATTGATACGCAGGGTATTGTCGAACCATTCAGAGCGGATACCCAGTTCGAAGGAGTCGGCCGTTTCCGGATCGGTGGGTCGCGCCTGTTCGGGCTCGATGGGGTTACCGCCAGTACCTGTCTGGTCGTTATAGCCACCGCTCTTGAAGCCCCGGGAGTAGGTACCGTAGTAGTAGATATCGTCGGTAGCCTGGTAGCTTGCGGTCAGGCGCCAGGTGGGTTCATCCCAATCCTCGTCATCCTGCACCACGCCGGTGGACCAGCGATTGAAGTTGGCGGCATTCAGGGGCTCGCCCAGTTCTTCCCAGGTGAAATTGGGGTCAAAGCCGCCATCCAGTGACTGGATAAACACCTGGTTACGTCCGGTCCACTCCTTCTCTTCCTCGGTGTAGCGGAAGCCGGCGCTGACGGTCCACTTGTCATTGATCTCATAAGTACCGTCGAAATAGATCGCCCAGGCTTCTGCGTCCTGTGCATTGGAGAGCACCTGCGGGTTTTCATTGAAGAAGAACGGGTTGCCGAAGGTGGCCGCGGAATCCAGCGTCATATCGACAAAGCCCAGCACCTGGGACACGGTGAATACCGTTTCATCTTCCTGGTAGAACACGCCACCGACCCAGTTAAACGGGCCGCTCAGGTTGGAGGCGATGCGCGCTTCCAGCTGGGTGGTCTCGCGCTCATCCTGGCGCGTGGCATCAAACAGTGACACCGGGCCAACCTCCCCGGTATAGGTACTCGGTAACCAGGAATCTGTTTCGCGGTAACCGGCAAACGCTGTCAGCGTGTAGTTATCCGTGAAGTCCCAGTCTACCGTGATGTAGTAACCGTCCACGTCAATCTCGTGGCCACGGTCACCCATCTCCAGCAGTACATCGTTACGGTTAGTGGTGCCGACCCGATCGACGCGATCACCCCGATCATCGCGGGTGAATCCCAGCGCATTGAAAACGTAGTCACCGTCCGGCGGCGTGTCGTTGAATGACGGTGGCGAGTCGCCTTCGTCGCGCACGATCTCATAGGCCAGGTTGATATCCAGCGTGTCAGAAGGCGACCAGCGCGCCTTGAAACGACCGGAGAAGACATCGTCACCGCCAACGTCATCACCGTCGCCCTCGCCGGTCGCGCCGACCAACGGATAGTTCACACCAAAGTCAGCGACCGGGCCGTAGGACGCGCCGTTCTCAAAGTAGCCGTCGGATTCCATGTAGAGGCCCGCGGCGCGGAAAGCGAAGTTCTCACCAATGGCAAAGTTAGCCACTGCTTCAGCTTCATAGCGGCCATATTCCGCGGCCTGGCCGCGAACGCTGAGTGTGGTGGCTTCAAGCTCGGGGCGATTGGTCTTCACGTTGATGACGCCACCGGTGGTGTTCTTGCCAAACAGTGTGCCCTGCGGGCCGCGCAGGATTTCCACTGTCTGGATGTCGAGCATTTCGATGTTGGCGGTCTGGATATGCGGGATGACGAAATCGTCGACGACCACACCCACCTGGTTTTCAAAGTAAAGGATGATGCCGTTCTGGCCGACGCCGCGGATGGCGAAGTTGGCCGAATTGAAGCCCGGCTGCTTGCCACTCACCACGTTGGGCGCATACATCAGCACGTCACCGAGATCGCGCGGAATGGCGCGGTCAATTTCCACTTCGCTGACGGCAGTGACTGCCACCGGTGTGCGCTGGATGTCAGTTTCGGCACGGCGGGTAGCCGTGACCAGGATTTCTTCCAGCGTGCCGGCGTCCTGGGCGATCGCGGGCAGGCCCGTGAGGGCAAGGCCAGGCATCAGGCCGGCCGCCAGGGACAGCTTGAAACGCTGCCAATTGAGGTAACTGGTAGATCGTTGGAGGGCTTTCATTATTATGCTCCCTTGTCGATTTTGCGGGTTTTATTATTTTGAATCTTATTCAAGAATGAACCGCTTACTTGTCATTGTCAAGTAAATTCTCTCGTAGTTAATAGGTGTATTGCGCAGGCCTAGTCTGCGAGTCGGCGCTCCAATTCCACATGGAAATGACGCAGCCGCTGTTCCTGCTCGCCCCAGAGCTGGCCCTTGAATCCACGGGAGCGCATGCCCTGCTGCACCACCGGCAGGAAGGCGGCATCCTGGCTCAGTACCAGGCCAAGATTGGCATCCTCTTCCAGCGTGTAGTGTTCCGTGGCCGGGCGGGTCTTGCCGGTCACGTCGGTGCCCTCGGGCAAACCCATCCAGGCCGGCGGGCAGTAGTCGGGATCTTCCACGGGGAATAACAGGGTCATGGTCTCGTAGTAGAACCGCTCGGGATCGGTGGGATGCGGCAGGAAGCGCATCAGGAAAGCCGCCTCCGGGTGGCAGCCGATCTGCACGTTCGGGAAGATGCCGGTCGCCCAGCTGTCCGAGAGCTGACCGTCGACCAGGCTTGAATAATCCAGGCCCAGTCGTTCCGCCCGCTCGCGTTTGGCCAGCTGGATGGCGCGGCGCACATCGGCTGCCGTGCCATGAAAATTCTCAGGGTCGATCCCGGCGTCCTGCAGCATTATCTGCAGGCCCTCGTTCACCGTTTCCTGGTCATGCGCCCGCGGGCTCGGCTGCCCCAGCGGTACGATCATGCGGCTGGCGCCGTTGGGGTAAAGGTCGTACTGAACGTTGAGATCACCCATCACCCCACGGGTTTCCGGGTGCACGGCGTGCAGGTGGTAACTTTCGTAAAATGCCTCTACACCGACTTTCCAGTTCGCGCCCCACTCACTGCGGACGTGGCGCACGACCTTCATACGATCAATGTTGTAGGCCTCAAGGTAGCCTTCCGGCAGGCCGACCATCTCCCTGAGCGGCGGCGGCTCATCCGCCATGCAGACAAAGATGATCCCGGCGTGAACTTCACAGGCCAGCGCGGTCAGGCCGGGGCGGTGCGCGACCACTTCTGCCTGGAAGGTCTCTTCATCGGTGATGCGGCGCAGGTCGCCGTTGTTATGGAAGCTCCAGGAGTGAAAGGGACAGACGAAGACCTTCTTGTTACCGCGCTCCTCATACAGCAGGCGGGCGCCGCGGTGGCTACAGACGTTGTAGAAGGCGCGAACGCCGGCATCGGTCAGGGTCACGATAATGGACTCGTGGCCAACCTCGAACAGGAAGTAATCACCGATCTCGTTGAGGTCGGAGGCAACGCCTGCGATCAGCCAACTCTGGGTCCACAGTTTGTCCCATTCGCGTTGCATGTACTCGCGGCTGAAGTAACCCTCTTTGCCGTAGCGCTCCGCGCCGTTGTCGACGTGGGGTTGCTTGGCCTCCAATGAACCTGCCGGGGCATCCGGGTTGATAATGGCGACCGGTATCGTGTCAGCGCTCATGACGATGCTTCCTCCGTGGCAATACGAAAAACGGGCATGGAAATCTCTTCAGACCAGGCGGCAAAATCCACGCTGACCGCCTGACCGATATGCAGCTTGTCCGGCTCGGCATCCACCACGCTGCTCATCATGCGGGGGCCCTCGGCCAGATCAACCAGCGCGATCACGGTTGGCGCCGGATAGGCGTCGGTCACAGGCCGTCGCACCACGGTAAAACTGGCAATTCGACCGAGACCGCTGGCCTGCCGCCAGCTCAGGGCGTCGTGCCCACAATGGCTGCAGAGAATGCGCGGGTAGAACTGGTATTCGCCGCAGGCGTCGCACTGCTGCAGACGCAGCTTCTGCTGCCGGCAGCCGTCCCAGTAAGGCTCTGTCAGCGCCGTGACGGGCGGCAGGATGCGTTCGCTGTTGTCGCTCATTTCAGGCGGCCTCCCGCCCGAGAATAATCGAAGTATGGCTGGACATGATGCCGCCCTGGCCGTGCACCAGGCCCACCTCGGCTTTCGCCAGCTGCCGCTCCCCCGCCTGCCCGCGCAGCTGCCAGACCGATTCGGTCAGGGCAAACATCGCGCCGGGATTGCCGGGGTGGCAGTGAGACAACATGCCGCCGTGGGTATTGACCGGCAGACTGCCACCGGGCCGCGTCGCGCCGGTCTGCAGGAAGGCGCCGCCCTCCCCCTTGGCGCAAAAACCCAGGTCTTCCAGTTCTACCAGGACGGTGGGCGTGAAGCAGTCATAAAGCTGGGCGAAGTCCATATCAGCGGGCCCCAGTCCCGCCATCTCATAAGCGAAACGGCCGGAATCCCGCGCTGCCGACGTGGTCAGGTTCGAAGCCTGGCTGATGTGCTCGTGGCTGTGTCCTTCACCGACACCCAGCAGGTAAACCGGCGCCTGGGCAAAATCCCTGGCTCGCTCCGCGGATGTCACCACGACCGCCGAGCCGCCGTCCGATACCAGCGAACAGTCGAGAACACGCAGCGGATCCGCCACTAGCGGCGAAGCCAGTACGTCTTCCACGCTGATCAGCTCCTGCTTCTGGGCCGTGGGATTGCGCGCGGCATGGGCGCGGCAGGCGACGGCGACTTCGGCAAACTGCTCCTGGGTGGTGCCGTATTCGGCCATATGTGCCTGGGCGATGAGCGCGTAATAGGCGGGAACGGTCAGCCCGTAGGGCTGCTCAAATTGCGGGTGCCCGGTTGATGACTGCACCCGCCTGGCCTGATCCCGGGTCATGCTGCTGCGCAGGCTGTCCGCCATGCTGATAACAATCACGTCCGCCATGCCAGTGGCGATCGCCGAGGCCGCATGGTGCAACACCGTAAACGTGGTGCCGCCGCCGGTATTCACGCTGAAACAGTAACGGGGAAAAATCTGCAGGTACTCCGCCACGGCTTCCGCGTGGTAGAGAATCGGCTCGGCGAAGGCATTACAGGTAATGAGGCCATCCACCCGGGATTTGTCGATGCCGGCATCCGCTATGGCACCCAGCGCCGCTTTCACACACAGCTCGGTGGGGGTTTTTCCGGGCACCACCCCTACTTCGGTGTCAAAGGCTCCGACGATGGCGAGCTTGCCGCGCAGGGAATCGCCCATAAACGTCTACCGAGCCTCCAGCCTGGCGGTGGCCACACCCGGCGCCACCACATCGCCGGCCTCGTTGCGAATGAAGACATCGATCACCAGCTCGCCGCTCTCGGGCTGATAGCTGCTTACTGTGCCGCCGGCCACCAGCGTTTCGCCAATGTAGCTGGCGGCCCGGTTGGAGTACTCGATACCGGTGAGCACGCCGGCATCGCCCAGCCACTCCTCGACACACTGGTTCATCCAGTCACCCAGCAATGGGCCGGCAATCACCAGGCCTGGATAGCCCTCTACATCTTTTGCATAAGGTTCATCGAAATGGATTCGGTGGCCGTTCCAGAGCGCGGCGTTGTAGAGCATCAACTGGACGTTGCTGCAGTTGTGCTCGCGCTCCGGTAACCGCATACCAAGCTGCACGCTGGCAGGATCAAGACCCATCATCGAAGAATCCTCGTGGTCTTCTCTCGAATCACCAGTTCGCCGTCATCGTTGACGATATCCATGACCACCTCGTAGAAAATCAGCGGGCCGGAGCGACCGGCTTTCTCATAGATATCAGTCAGGGTCCGTGTCGCCGTAAGCCAGTCACCCGGGTGGACCGGTTTGTGGTATTCAATCTTCAAGCCACCCGCCATGGCCTTCTCGAGCGGGAATTTGGGAAGCAGCCTGTCGATGCTCACACCGTCAGGCGACAGCTGGTCCAGTTCCACCACGTCCCAGAACAGGGCGACATGAAACATGGGCGGCGCCTGGTCACCGTCGAGATATTTGCGCTGCCGGTTGTCGGTGGCGATGGCGTACTTGCGGATGTCGCGACGCGTCACCAGTTCCCGCTGCGGCTCGCTCTGCTTGCCGATGTTCGCCAGCAACTCTTCGCTCAGCAGTCCCGTCATAGCTTCTTGCCTTCCTGCTGCCAGTAGGGGTCTCGCAACTCGCGCTTGAGAATCTTGCCGGTGGGGGCCTTGGGCAGGCTCTCCACAAAGTCCACTGACTTGGGCTTCTGGTAGGAGGCCAGGTGCTGGGCCGCGGCTTCGATGATGTCTTCAGCGCTGGCGGCCTCACCGGGCTTGAGGACCACCACGGCCTTGACCGCTTCGCCCCACTCATCGTCCGGTACCCCGAACACAGCGGATTCCAGTACCGCCGGGTGCTGGTGGATCGCTGCCTCGACCTGGGTGCTGTAGATGTTCTCGCCCCCGGAAATAATCATGTCCTTGGCACGGTCGACAATGAACAGGTAGCCATCCGCATCCCAGGTCGCAATATCGCCGGTCCACATCCAGCCATCGCGAATCGTCTCAGCCGTCAGCTCCGGGCGGCGCCAGTAGCCGACCATATTGGCCTCCGAGCGGACGATGATCTCGCCCGGCGTACTGCCGTCTCGAGGTACGTCGTTGCCCTCGGGGTCCACCAGCCTGATGCTGGTCACAAAGCCTTCGCGGCCACAACTGCTGAGCCGTTCGGGATGGTTGCCGGCCAGGGCCTCGGTATGGTCCTCCTGGGACAGGAAGCTCATGGTCATGCCTTCGGTCTGGCCATAGCCCTGGATGATGGTGCAGGGGAACTTCGACAGGGCGTCGGCTACCACCTTCTTCGGCATGGGGCCGCCGCCGTACTGGATATTGCGCAGGCTGGAGAGGTCATAGCTGTCAAAGCCATCCGCGGCCATCATCCAGTTGAGCATCGTGGTAATTCCCAGGAAAGCAGAGACCCGCTCCTTCTGAATGACCTCCAGTGCCAGTTTCGCCTCGAAGTTGATCAACACCAGCGGGCAACCGTGAGCCATGTAGTTCATGGCCAGTGCCACGGGGATATGGAACATCTGCCCGGTGAGCATATACACGTCGGTAGGCACAATGCGCTCGGCCACCGTCTGGTTGAGCATGCCCATGTAGATGGATTTGTGGGTATGCAGGGCACCCTTGGACTCACCGGTGGTACCGCCGGTATACAGGATCAGCACCGGGTCATCGTCGCCGACCTCGGCAGCGGAGGCGGGTTCTGCCTCACTGGCGCCGGCGACCAGCCTGTCGTAGGAACCGTCCGAGCCAGCGCCGAAGTACAACCAGTGCTTCGCAGCCACGGTCTGCTTCAGGCCCTCGGCGACGTCCACGTACTCGGCCGCGGAAATCACCACACTGGGGTCGCCGTCATTGAGGATACGGCCCATCTCTTCGAGGCCCAGTCGCCAGTTCACCGGCTGCGCAATCAGGCCGCAGCGGGCGCAGGCGTAGTAGATCTCCATGTACTCGATACAGTTCCTGGAGAGAATGCCGACGCGGTCTCCCTTCTCCAGGCCCAGGTTTTCCCTGAGCCCGTTGGCCAGGCGCCGGACCCGCGGCTCCAACTCGCCATAGGTCATGCGGCGCTCATTGGGGATGTCGATCAGCGCCTCACGCCCCGGGTCGAGGCGCGCAATCTTGGCGGGTATCAGTCCGAGATTCATGCTGCGCTCAGTAGGGCCTGTCCAGTTCCAGGTAGCGGTCGAGGATTTCCCAGTTGCCGTCTACCTTGACCACGGTATCGCGGTATACGCCGGCGGAGATAAGCTCTATCTCACCGTTTTCGGTCGCCATCAGGGTCAGGTTGGAAACCACCACCGGGTTGCCGTCCTTGTCACCGTCGAAATAGATATTGGTCACCAGGTGACGACGCTGGTCAGTCTGCTCCGCCATGGAGCCAGTCATCAACTCCATGATGCCGCTGCGGTCCACGAAGGGGCCCACCAGGTCACCGCCGGCGATGCGCATGCTGAAGCGGGCGTTTTCGGCGAAGCTCGCCGCCAGCATATCCGTGTCGCGCACATCCAGGCCGTAGGCCGAGCGCGCCAGCAATTCATGTATCGCCAGCTTGTCTTCCAGGGGCAGGTTCATGGCTGTGCCTCCATACCGAGTACATCCAGGGTGCCGCGCCAGGCCAGTGAGCCGCCGTCAATGGTCCACACCGCGCCGTTGACGAACTGTGACTCGGGGCTGGCCAGGAAACAGACCAGTTCCGCCACGTCGACCGGTTGCCCCATGCGCGGGATCAGATGAGTCTGGGTCATGGTGTTGAGCATGGCACTGGGGTCAGGGGCGGCTTCGAGAAACTTGTCGACCATCTCCGTGTGGATGGAGCCCGGGCAGTAACAATTGACACGGATGCCGTCGGGCGCAAGATCCACCGCCAGCATCCGGGTCAACTGCATTACCGCACCCTTGCTGGCCCCGTAGGCCTGGCACTGGGGATAGCCAGACAGGGAACTGGTTGAGCCCGCATTGATGATGGATGCCTGATCGCTCTTGCGCAGGAAGGGCAGCGCGTATTTGGCACAGAGCCAGACACCGGTGAGATTGACACCGATAACCTTTTCGAAGGTGTCCCGGCTCATGCTGTCGAGGGAAAGCTCGCCGCTGAGCATACTCTCATGGATACCGGCGTTGTTGTGCAACACATCGATGCCGCCGAAGGCGCTGTCAGCCGCCGCCATCAGTGCCTGCACCTCGGCTTCATCGGTGACATCACAGTGCTGGTAAATGGCCTTGCCGCCCGCGGCCAGGATTTCATCCCGCACGGCCTCACCATTGGCATCATTGGTATCGGAGACCACCACGCTGGCACCACGGCTGGCGGCGAGTTTCGCGGTACCGGCGCCAATTCCGGCACCGGAGCCGGTGATAACGAAACGCATACCATCGATTGTCATGGGCGCATCCTTGTAATTATTTTCTCTGGATACTAGTTTGAGTTTGAATTAAATTCAAGAAAAACCACAACAAACACGCTGCAATAAAGCTGACAGCGCCGGAGTGTCGATGCTAAGGTCTCGCGCCATGCCCAGAAACCAGAGCAGCAACACCGCTAGCAAAAGAGCTGGCAAGAGAGAAAGTCGCCGTGACTCACGCGGCGACCAGCGCCGCCGCCGAATCTTCAAATCCCTGCACGATTGCATCATCAACAAGGGCTACGTGAAGACCTCGCTGGCAGATATCGCCGAAGGCGCCGACATGTCGGCCAGCCACCTGCTCTACTACTTCAAGGGCAAGGAGGCGATTCTCGAACAGTATTTTGATTCGGTGTCGGTGCGCTTCCTGGAGCGCATTGCCGAGTTTGGTACGGAATCTCCGGAGCGACAGATTCAACTGATTGCCGACTTCTGGTTCAAGGGGGAAGCCGGCACCCGGATGGAAATCGGTTTCATGCTGGAGTGCTTCGGCGCGGCGGTGCACGATGAGGTACTGCAGGGTACCAAGGCGGAGTTCGACCTGAACTGCAAGCAGCTGTTGAGCCGCATCTTCGAAGCCTCACCCTCGGATTTCATGGACAGCCCCAAGGACGCTGCCGAAATCGCCTATGCGATGATGATCGGCCTGCGCTCAGCGGTGTACTTCGATGACGATATCGACCTTGAGGGCGCCCACCGCCTGTTCGTGAACACGCTCAACCGCATGTGCGGTATCGCCTAGCAGCCGTCAGCGCAGGCGCGGCAATACGTTTTCGGCAATGTACTTGAGCCGTCGATTGCCTGACTCCACCGACTCCCCGGGGAACTGCGCCCAGAAGTGGATATCGCTGATCATCGGGTAGTCGCTGATCAGCTTGCTCAGGTTCTGCACTGCCATATCAGCATCCCATAACTCGTATAGCCCGTTCTCGATCGCGGTGGGGGCATCTTCGAACAGCGGTGTCTCACCGGGCGGCCCAAAGGCGCCCCACTTGATGTACTCGTTGATCTGGTACAGCACGTGATCGCCAACGCGAGCCGCTTCCGCTTCAGGATCTTCAGAGATGATGGCCCAGCAGCCCAGCACGGCCTTGCCCTCTTCCACCGACTTACCCTGGCTGACCAGGGCTTCGCTGTAGATATCGAGCCCGATACCACCGGTGCACAGGAAACCGTCTGCTACCCGGGCCGCGCGCTCGATGGCGGGCTGCACCATGCCGCCCAGCAGGATATCCGGCGTGTGCACCGGTGTCGGTGTGACGCGCAGGTCGCCGACCTGGAAACGCTTGCCGGTGAAGTTGACCGCCTGGCCGGACCAGCTGCGCCGGATGATCTCTATCCCCTCTTCCACCAGCGAGGGCCGGTGCTTGAGATTGCGCTGGAACTGGTCAAACTCAAGCTGGCGATAGCCGATGCCAACGCCGAGGTCGAAGCGGCCACCCGTGGTCAGTGACAGGGTGGCGGCGTCTTCGGCCATGCGTACCGGGTCGTGCAACGGCAATAGCATCAGGTTGGTGCCGATGCGCATCTGCCGGGTGCGGGCGCCGATGGCCGCCGACAGCACCAGCGGAGATGGGGTGTAGCCATCATCACAGAAATGGTGCTCTGTCAGCCACACCGAGTTGAAGCCCAGCGACTCGGCCTCGGCGATCTGCTGCAGGCGTTCCGCGTAGAAGGTCTCGAAATCCTGCTGCCAGGGTTCGGGATTGCGGAAGTCGTACCAGAGCCCGTAATTGACGTTATTACTCATTGATCTTCCCCTGCTCAGGTCTACAGGCTGTCCAGGAAGGCCTGCAATTCATCAAGGTAGGCCTGTTGTTCTTCGATGAACGGTGCGTGCCCGACGCCTTCGAACTCGACTACCCTGGCGTTGGCATTGTTATCTCCCACCCAGCGACAGATCGGCGGCGCGACAAAGCCGTCCTCACTGCCGACGAAGGACAGGATGGGCATCTGCAGTGCCGCCAGTTGCACGCGTTGGTCCAACTGCGCGAGCTCACCGAGGGACTGGCCCGCCAGCGGTGAAGCCTGCAGGAAGATCTGCCAGAACCAGTGTTCGATATCAGGGCTTACTTCCTTCACACAAACGACCTGGGACAGGCCCTTGAGAAAGTTCACGCGGTCAGCTGCCAGCGCGGCGAGCGTGCCCGCCATGTCTTCATCCGTACCCCCGTGGGGGAAATCCGGTTTCTGGGTGTAGACCGGTGTTGCACCGCCGGTCAGGACCAGGCCCTTGCAGACCTCGCCGAGCTGGTCCGCCGCTTCCACCACCACGGCGCCACCCAGCGACCAGCCGTTCAGCACCACCGAGGACAACCCCAGTTCCTTCACCAGGGCCACAACGTCACCGGCGATGGCCTTGATACTGAGATCGGCGAAATCCTTGTCCGACTGGCCGCAGCCGCGGTGATCGATCAACACGACACGATGGCCAGCGGCCACCAGGGCCGGCGTGACATGATCCCAGGTACGCCCGCTCATCCCCCAGCCGTGGACCAGCAGTACGGCGCTTTCGCCGTTACCGTAGCTTTCGTAAAAGACCCGCTTGTTATCTTCTCTGGTCAGGTAGCTCATCGGCCTTACTTCCTCTTGCTGAGTATGCGTTCGACATTGGCCTCGTAGTCGACAAACAGGGCGTCCAGGTCCAGGGCATTGGCATCTACCAGCCACTGATAGACAGTGCCGAAAATAAACGCGCAGTACTGAACCGCGAACTGCTCGGCGTCCACATCGGGGTCGATTTCACCGGTCTCTATGGCATGGGTTACCCAGCGCGCGGCGTCTTCCCGGTAGACCCGGTGGTGTTCCGCCAGCCGGGAGCGAATTTCGGATTCGTGGCCCAGCGACTCATACCAGAGGATGTACATGGCGCGCATGTAGTCGGATTCCAGCTTGAGAAAGTCGCGGAGCGCATCGGCGGCGGCCTTGATGCCTGCGATGCCTTCCTTGTCACCAATGTAGCTGTTGAGGTGATCCTTCCAGCGCTCATCGAAGCGCGCGAACAGCTCCAGCATCAGGCCGTCCTTGGATCCGAAACGGTAGTTGGCCAGGCCGCGACTGTAGCCGGCCATCTCACCGATGTCCTTGAGCGTTGTTTTCTGGGTGCCCCGATCGATGATCAGCCGGATGGCCGCGTCAAACATTCGCTGGTCGGACAGCGCGGTGCGCTCTGCCTGGGTGCGGCGTCCGTTCTTGTTAGCTTTTGCACTTGAATCTGCCATTACCTCCCCCTTCACCCGCTGCGAGGCGGGCGTCTACTTCACGCATTCAATGCTGAACCCGCCCGACTCGCGGGTGGCACGCAAGGATTTCTTGTCGATTTTGCCGACGCTGGTCTTCGCGATTTCGCTGGTGAATACCCAGTACTCGGGAATCCAGAATTTCGCTACCCGGCCGTCGAGAAACGTGCGCAGGCTCTCGGCTGTCAACGCTTCGCTGTCTCGGACCACGATGGCGAGCGGACGTTCCTGCCAACGCTCATCTTCCACGGCGATCACCGCCGCTTCCACCACATCCGGGTGGGCGACCAGTTCGTTCTCCAGGTCAACCGACGATATCCACTCGCCGCCGGACTTGATCACGTCCTTGGTACGGTCGGTAAGCTGCACGAAGTGTTTCTCATCAATATGACCGACATCACCGGTCTTGAGCCAGCCGTCGCCGGTAAAGGAATCGCCGCCGTCACCACGGTGATAACTTCCGGTCACCCAGGGCCCTCGCAACTGTAGCTCACCCACGGTTTCACCGTCATGGGGCAGCGCCGCACCCTGCTCTTCGACAACACGCACCTGCATGGCCGGTACCGGCCGCCCGCTCTTGACCCGCCAGGGCGTCTCGCCGGTTTCGCCCGGGTCACGGGGAGGATGGGACAGGCAACACATGGGGCTGGTTTCTGTCATGCCCCAGCCCTGCAAGACCGGCACGCCCCATTGTTCACGGGCCGCATCGATCATGGCTGCGGGTACCGCTGAGCCACCGCAGACCAGCATGCGGAAGCTGCCCATATCCAGGTCGCTCTCGCGCGAGGCCCGCAGCAGGTCGCCGAGAATGGTCGGCACCATGGCGGTAAAGGTCGGCCTCTCGTCGCGAATCATGCGCTCGATACCCTCAAACTGCAGGTGCGGACCTGGCAGGATGAAATCGCTGCCGCTCAACCAGCCGCTGTAGGGCAGGCCCCATGAGTTGGCGTGAAACATCGGCGGCAGCAACAGAATGCGGTCGCGCTCGTTGATACCGAAGGTATCCACCGCCCGCGACGCCATGGAGTGAACATAGGTAGTGCGATGACTGTAAACGACCCCCTTCGGATTGCCCGTGGTGCCGCTGGTGTAACACACCGCGGCGGCGCTGGTTTCATCCAGCTCGGGCCAGTCAAAGGCCGCGTCGCACCGCGCCAACGCGGCTTCGTAGTTGCCGGCGGCAATCCCGCCCAGTTCCTCGGCCTCGCCACCGACGAGCAAGATATGTTCTACCGTCTGCAGCAGCGGCAACACCGGTGTGAATAGCGCCAGCAGGCTGGCGTCGAGAATCAGCACCCGGTCTTCCGCGTGGTTGATCACGTAGGCTACCTGCTCTGGTGACAGGCGGATGTTGACCGTGTGCATGATCGCGCCCATAGAGGGAATAGCGAGGTAGGCTTCCATGTGGGCGCTATTGTTCCAGCTGAAAGTGCCGACGCGGTCGCCGGCACCGACACCAAGGCCGGCCAGCGCCGCCGCCAGCCGATGGGCATTGGCCGCAATGTTCGCGTAGCTCACCCAATGCACCGACTCACCGTCGAAAGTACCCACGCGGCTGTCCGGGAACACACTGGCACCGTGCCCCATGATCAATTGCACGCTCATGGGCAGGTGCATCATCGTCGCGTTCATCGGCGTCATTTCACCAGTCTCCCAGGGCGGCAGCTTCGGCCTCTGCCAGCAGGGCCGGCACCGTCTGTTCCAGGCCACGCGCATAATCCGAGTCCACTTTGCCCTCTACATACAGCTGGTAGGCCCCCTCGACGATGGCCGCGAGCCGCCAGAACGCAAAGCAGAAATAGTAGTCGATGTCGGCCAGCGAATATCCGGTCGCCGCCGACCAGCGTTCGGCGAGCTGACGCCGGCTCAGCACACCGTCGCGCCGGGTAACCGCCTGCACATGGGGGAATCCCGGTGGGGATAGTTTTCGTGGCCCCCAGAACATCAACAGCAGGCCGAGGTCGGTCAACGGGTCTCCTATGGTGGCCAGCTCCCAATCGATCACCGCGGCCAGTTCCGGCACCTCGCGTCGACACAACGTGTTGTCGAGGTGGTAATCACCGTGCACGACTGCCGGCGCAACAGGTGTCGGCTCATTGTCCGCCAGCCATTGCCCCAGGCTGCCCATCAGCGGTAGGTCGCGCACCGTGGCCTGGGCGCGAATCTCTCGCCAGCGCGTGATCTGCCTGGCCAGGAAATTTTCAGGGTTGCCAAAGTCAGCCAGCCCGGCTTGCTGCCAGGGCACCTGGTGAATAGTGGCCAGCTCATCAACCAGTTGTTCACCCAGCCTGTTAACGCTATCGGCGCTATCCGGGTAATCGGCGGGCAGTTCGTCGGTAATCGACACGCCGTCCACATGCGACACCAACAGGAACGGCCGGCCAATTACTGCCGTGTCATCACACCAGGCCAGCACTTCGGGCACCCGTGCCCTGCCCTGCAGCGCTTGCAGGATTCTGGATTCGCGTTCGATTCCGCGATGGGCTTTGGGCGAAATAGCACTTTCCGGCGGGGTACGCAGCACTACCGGGCCGCCATCAGTCGCCAGCTGCAGCGTGAGGTTGGCATTGCCGCCACTGAGTTCGCGTTCGATTCGAACGCCCTTCAGACCGACATTCGTCGCAATCCACTCAGCCAGGGCCGGTTGCTGGAGACTCATCGCCGGTTCCCCCGCCTGCCCATGTCAGGCAGGCACTCCGAAGCTGCTCATCAGGCCGCCATCCACAGGAATAAATGCGCCGGTCATATAGCGTGATCGGCTCACCGAGCGAATCACGTCAGCGATTTCGCCCGGGTCCCCGTAGCGGGACAGGGGAATGATGTTGCGCATGGATTCCAGCGCCTTCTCAGACAACGCGCCAGTCATCTCGGTGAGAACGAGACCGGGGATGACCAGGTTTACGCAGATATCCCGGCGCGCGTACTCAATGGCGAGCGAGCGGGTCAGGCCAGCCAACCCGGCTTTGGAAGCGGCATAGGCCGAGTCACCCGGGAAGCCCCGCAAGCCAACCACAGCGCCGATATTGATGATGGCGGCACCCGCTTCCAGGTGGGGGTCAGCGCTGCGAATGACATTGAGCGCCCCGGACAGGTTGGTATCCAATACTGCCTGCCAATCGTCCAGCGGCAGTTTGCCGACACGGCCGCCACGGTGCAGACCGGCATTGTTGACCAAAACGTCGAGCCTGCCCCAGCGCCCGATGACCTGCTCGATGGCGGCCGCTACGGCCGCAGCATCGCTGACGTCGGCCTGGCAGGCCAGGCAGTTTTCACCGAGCTGCTCGGCAAGGCTGTGAACTGCATCACCGCGCGCCAGGATAGCGGCACGGTCGCCGTCGGCGATCACCTGCTGGGCCAGTGCCAGGCCAATGCCGCGCGAGGCGCCGGTAATCAGCCATACTCGGGTGTCAGACATGACTCTGTGTGCGTCTCTTCGGGTCTCTGAAGCTGAGGAGGATTGTTATAACTTGCTTGTTTGTGTCTAGCAAGTTTATACTGGCGCCGGCTCAAGTCAAGCTTACAGGCTTAGCTGGCTTTATTGCACAGGCATTGCACAGCAACGGGAAGCCACGGCGCGAACCCGCAGGCGCCCAGACTTTACAACAACAGGCGAAAATCGCGAGGGAAAAAGAGTGAGTTGGAGCTTCGAAACTGACAGCGAGTTCCAGCAGCAGCTGGACTGGATCGAAACATTCACCCGCGAAGAGATCGAGCCCCTCGACCTGGTATTCCGCGGGCCGGGCGATCCCTGGGACCCCAACTCCCCCGCCGCCAAAGCGATGGCGCCGCTGAAGGAAATCGTCAAGGCAAAACGCCTCTGGGCGTGCCACATCGGCCCGGAGCTGGGGGGTGAAGGCTACGGCCAGGTCAAGCTGGGCCTGATGAATGAAATCCTCGGCCGCAGCCGCTTCGGGCCGAGTGTATTCGGTTGCCAGGCGCCTGACTCCGGCAACGCCGAAATCCTGGCTCACTTCGGCACCCCCGAACAGAAAGCGAAATACCTGCAGCCCCTGCTGGATGGCAGGATCGCCTCCTGCTACTCGATGACCGAGCCGCAGGCCGGTTCCGACCCGGGTGAATTCAAATGCGTCGCCACACGGGACGGCGACGAGTGGGTAATCAACGGCGAAAAGTGGTTCGCTTCCCACGCCCGCTTCTCCGAGTTTCTGCTGGTCATGGTGGTCACCAACCCAGACGTTCCCATTCACGAGGGTGCCTCCATCATCCTGGTGGAGAAGGACACACCGGGAATGGACATCATGCGCAACACCGCCGTCGGCCCCTACGTGGAACAAGGCGATGGTGTCCACGGCTATATCCGTTTCACCAACTGCCGGGTGCCCCACGACCACCTGTTGGGTGAAGAAGGCAAGGGCTTCCTGGTGGCACAGACCCGCCTGGGCGGCGGTCGAGTGCACCACGCGATGCGCAGCGTGGCCGTGTGCAAAAAAGCCATGGACATGATGTGCGAGCGCGTCCAGAGTCGCACCACCAAAGGCGAACTGCTGGCCAACAAGCAGATGACCCAGGACAAGATCGCCGACACCTATACCCAGATTCTCCAGTACCGCCTGCACGTGCTCTACACCGCCTGGCTGATCGACAAGTACAAGGAATACAACCGCGAGGTGCGCAAGGAGATCGCCGCCATCAAGGCCGCGACGCCCAAAGTGCTGCAGGAAGTGATTTATCGCGCCATGCAGGTGCATGGGAGCCTCGGCGTTTCAGACGAGGTACCGCTGATGAATATGTGGGCCAACATCCCGGAACTGGGCATGGTGGACGGACCCACCGAAGTCCACAAAGTGACCGTGGCGCGCACCGTATTGCGCGACTACGAAGCGGCACCCGGCCTGTTCCCGACCTACCACACGCCAACCCAGCGTAAGGCGGCGATGGCCAAGTACGGACACTTTCTCGATTAAGAACGGATAGCGCGGTACTGGCGCTCGGCATTTTTTTGAATTAAATTTAAGTTTAGTCGCCCGCAATGACACTTCGCCCAGGGCACTGCCTGAACAGATAAACAGGCGCCGCCCGGGCACATAAATATAAGATGGGAGAGCGATAATGACGTCTCAACAAAAACCCGATTTTGATGCCATCGCCATCGGCGCAGGCTTTGCCGGCCTCGCGCTGATCCACTACCTGCGCGATGCAGGCCTGTCGGTCAAGGTCTTTGACAAGGCTTCCGACATTGGCGGCACCTGGACCTGGAACCGTTATCCTGGCGCCGCTACCGACAGTGAGAGTTATTACTACTGCCTTACCTTCTCCAGGGAACTGCTGCAGGAGTACCACTGGAAAAAGCGCTACCCCGGCTGGGAAGAAGTGCTGGACTACATGCACTTCGTCGCCGACAAGTGCGACATGTGGCCGCACATCCAGCTCAACACCGAGATCGTCACCGCCGACTACCAGCAGGACAGCGGGCACTGGTTGCTGAAAACCGCCGCTGGTGAGGAGTTCACCTGCAAATACTTCGTCAGCGGCATGGGTATGATTTCCGAGCCCGTGATTCCCAGGATCGAAGGCATGGACCGCTTCAAGGGCCCGCTGTTCCACTCATGCCGCTGGCCCGAAGACCTTGACTACAGCGGCAAGCGGGTCGGCATCATCGGTGCCGGTGCCACCACGGTGCAGATGGTACCGGTGATGGCCGAAACCGCCGGCAGCGTCACAGTGTTCCACCGTACCCCTAACTTCATCCTGCCCGCCATGCAGAAGCCGATGACGCCGGAGTGGGAGAAGGAGATCAAGGAGCACTACGACGACATCGTTGCCAAATGCCGCAATCACGTGTTCGGCATGGCCTTCGACAGCCCGGTGGGTCGCAATGCGGTGGACACGCCGCCGGATGAAGTCCAGCGCGTCTTCGAAGAACACTGGAAAGGCAGTTTCCGCTGGGTGTTCGAGACATTCGACGACCTGCTCGCCAGCCAGGAGGCCAACGACATGGCGTCCCAATTCATCATCGACAAGATGCGCGAGCGTATCGAAGACCCGGAAATTGCCGACATCCTGGTGCCCAAGCTGGGCGACTACCCGCTGTTCGCCAAGCGCCCGCCGCTGGACCACGGCTACCTCGAAGCCTACAGCCGCGACAACGTGCACCTGGTGGACATCAAGAACAAGGAACCGATCGTTGAGATCACCGAGACCGGCATCCGCACCAGCGACAATGAATACGAGTTCGATATTATCGTGTTGTCTACGGGTTTCCGTGCCTACACCGGCGCGCTGGAGGCTTTCCCGATTCGCGGTAAGAGCGGCCAGAGCCTGGCGGAGAAGTGGGACCAGACCTCCAACTCGCTGATGGGTGTGGCCGTCGCTGACTTCCCCAACCTGTTCATGATCACTGGCCCCCAGGCGCCCTTCGCCAACCTGCCGACCTCCATCGAGCAGAATGTCATGTACGTCACTGACTGCATCAAGAAGATGGAGAGCGAAGGCTACGACGTGTTCGAGGCCAGGCAGGATGCCGAGGACGAGTGGACAGCCCACGTCGCTGACGTGCACCGCCAGACCCTGATGAACGTAGGCGACACGGTGCATTCCTGGATGATGGGGGCCAACATCGAGAAGCATGCACCTCGCGTGTTGATCTACTTCGGCGGTGCCAATGTCTACTACGACCGGCTGCGTGAGTCTGTGAACGACGATTTCCCGGAGCTTGAGTTCGAAAAACTCGCCGGCTGAGCCAGGGCTTCACGGCGGTATAACAGCACGGCGCCGGAGGGCGCCGTGTGCTTTTCCGGCCCTGGAGCAACCGCAACATAAGCAGGCGCATTGGCATCGACGGCGGCTATAGCGCCTGAGGCTCAGGCCATATCAGAGCGATGGAAGCGTAACTCCCCTACCAGGTCGCCATGAATGTTGCGCGATACGAAACGCCAGGCGCCGTCGACACATTCGAACAGGTCGTCGTAGCGGCCAACGAAGATTGCCTGTAGTGGTAGCGTGGGCGGCACCGCCTGCATGACGGTAATGTAGGAACGAGCGGTGGCCCTGGTCTCGCTTTCCACAGTGATTTCAAGATTGCTCATACAGTGCTTGGTGCGCGGCACGCCATCGTCGTAGAGGATGACCCCCTGTAACCGCTCGGCCACCTCGGCTTCACCCACGGCGGGACCCGCGGGTTCACCGACCACTGCCCAGCTTCCGTGCGCGAAAAGCTCGGCAAAGCCGGCGATGTCCCCGCCATCGATCAGGTAGCAATAGTCATTCATCAGGCGCTGGATGGCGCGCTCAGCTTCAGTCTTGTCCATGCCCCGCCTCCCGCGTCAATCCATGCCGGACCTGCCGGCTTCGCGCACCAACGGCCGGTATTCGGCAAAGCGCGGGGCACCCGGCATGGCACCGGTGGTGACTCCGGCGTCCACGGTCAGTGTATGGCCGCTGGTATAACCGGATTCATCGCTGGCCAGCCACAGGGCCGCATTGGCCACGTCCTCGGCGAGGCCCGGTCGCCCTTTCAGTGGCGACTCGTCCGCCAGCATCTTGTGGGTCCCTTTCACGTCGGTGTGATCATTGAGGTAGGCGTCGGCGACCATGGGTGTTGCCACGCTGTAGGGGGCGATGGCATTGACGCGAATGCCCCAGGAACCCAGTTCCGCACCCACGTTCTTGGTGAGGCCGACCACCGCCGTCTTCGCCGCCGCGTAGGCGTGTGGCCCCAGGCCTCCCGTGACACCGGCGACACTGGACATGCTGATAATCGCACCTGACTCCTGAGGCTTCATGACACGGGCTGCATGCTTCATCCCGAAGAACACACCGTTGAGCATGATGTCGAGGGTGAAGGACCACTCCTCGACCGGAGTGGTATCGATGGGCCCAATGGCGCCGACGATCCCGGCGTTGTTGAACATGATATCCAGCTTGCCGAAATGGGAAACCGCGACGTCCACCAGCCCGGCGACATCTTCCTCTCTGGTCACGTTGCAGTGCTGGAAGATCGCTGAGTCCCCCAGCTCCTCCGCCAGGGCGGCGCCCTGCTCATCCTGGATATCGCCGATGACAACCCTGCAGCCTTCGGCGACAAACAGCTTCGCTGCCGCTGCGCCAATGCCGCTGGCCGCGCCGGTAATGGCAGCGACCTTGCCGTTGAGTCTGTTACTCATACTGTTACTCCTGCATGAATGTGTGTAAGCGTTGCATTCTATTGATCGCGTCCTGAACACCCACCTTGCTGGCAATGAGCATGCACTCGCCGCACCCGCAACCTGCAGCGACCACTCAGTCATTGCCGGTCGGGTTGCAGGGTGCTCGTCGCCTTTGTAGCGCAGTCACCCGTGCATGCATCTCGCGGCCGCCAGACAAGTACGAGAGGTGTCTAGACCGTGTAAAACCGGCAGATCAGGTCATCCGGCGCGTAGTGGCCGACCGTCTCAACGGGAATATCGTCAAAGCCCTGGCTGGAGGATGGTTCGATGCGCACCCAGTCGGTCATGCCGGTGCGATGCACGATCTTCCACTCGCCGTCGCGCAACGCGAACTTGTCGATATAGCGACCGCCCACGAAGTAGTCCATCGCATTGTCGAAAGCCTGGGCGCCGGCCAGGGGATCGCTCTTCGGACGCACCAGGTGGAAGGCCGTGAAGTAGGTTTCCACGTTGGCGTGGCTGTCGTCGACGAAATCGATGAGCGTATTGCCCATCTGGTGGTGAGTCCTGGCGTAGGTGGTCAGCAAGCCCAGCGCGAAGCGTACGAAGTCCCCCGGCTCCTCCGGACTGGAGGGCGCAGAAGGGTCAGAGGACGGGCCCTGGTAGAAATGATAATGGGTGGAACCCGGATGGAAGACGCTGCGCAGCAGCGCCTCGTCCATCCGGTCGATGGCTCGGGCGTAGCGGAAGATGACTTCCGCTATCGCCTGTTTGGCCAGCAGTTGTTCCAGCTTATCCTGCGCCATGCTGTGCTCTCCCTGCTCTCGAATCCCGCATCAATCGTTCCAGTCGTACACCAGCTCCGCACCCCAGACGCGCGGTGGACGGGTGGCGGCATAGGACCACAGGCCCGCCACGTCGTAGCCGTGGGTGTAGCCATCCTCATCCGTAAGGTTGCGACCGAACAGGCTGAAGGTGAAATTGTTGATGCTGTAGTTGATCGAGGCATCGATCAGGTGCTGCTCGTCGTTCTCCAGCTCCGGCGAGTTGGTCACGTTGACGAAGTGTTCCCCGATGTAGTGGTAGGCGACCCGCACCCAGGCGTTGCCTCCCGCGAGTTCCCACTGGTAGGTGGCATCAACCGTACCGGTCCAGTCCGGGGCACGGCGGAACTCGAGGTCGGACAGGTCGACAGTGGTTCCGTTGATATCGGTGTATTGGAAATCATCGTATTCCGTGTCCAGGTAGCCGAGGTTACCGCGCACGCTGAGGTTCTCCGACAGGAAGGCCTGGACATCGAGCTCTGCGCCGTAGATGGTGGCGCTCGATGCGTTGGTCACCACGGTCTTCTGGCCCGTGCCCTGGTCAGAGGGCAGCTGCAGTTCCTCCTGCTTGTCGTCGTACTCCATGTAGAACAGGTTGGCATTCAGCCGCAGCCGGTTGTCCATCCATTCGGACTTGATACCCAGCTCGTAGTTGTCCACTGTCTCGGTGTCGTAGGGCTGTCGCGCTTCCTCCAGGCTGTTCACCCTGCCGTTGAAGCCGCCGCTGCGATACCCCTTGGAGTAGGTTGCAAACAGCATGACGTCGTCGTTGACCGCGTAGCGGCCGCCAATCCGGGGCGTGAACTCATCCCAGGTTTCGTCCGGGTGGTCTGTGAAGGGATCGGTGATGGTATTGATATTGCCGAACTGCCTGGACTCTTTCTCATCCTCGGTATAGCGACCGCCCAGGGTCAGGGTGAACTGGTCGGTGAGGGCATAGTCGGCCTCGAAGAACGCCGCGACGGACTCGGTGGTCTGCTCGGAAAACTGGTAGATGTCCAGAATCGTGCCGGGAACCGGGAAACCCACCCAGCTGTTCAGGTCGATGCTGTACTCGGAATCCCAGTAGTAAAGCCCGCCGACGAAGGTCAGCTTGCCGCCCGAATCGTAGGTGAGACGCAGTTCGTGAGTGTCCTGCTCGTAATCAGCGGGGCGATTGGTGCCGTACAGGAATTCCGGGGTGCCATCCCAGTTGGAGACAATTTCCTCCTCGGACTCCCAGCGCCCGAACAGATAGTCGATGCGATAGTCATCGTTGATGTCCCAGCGGGCCTCAAAAGTATAGAAGTCGGTCTCGAAGCTCGCGTCCAGGGCCGCCGGAATCGCATCCGCCGTGGCGGACGCCACGATGGGATTATCCCGCGTCGCCGGATCGGTGGGCGGCCGCAGGCCGACATTTGCGACCTCCAGACGGTCGCCGGTGATAGGCCTGTCCAGGGACGGCGAACAGAATCCGTAGTCGACGTCATTCCCCGGTAGCTGGCCGGTGTTGTTGCAGAACAGGTGGCGATCCTGGCCGGTATTGAGCAGCGGCGGCGTATCCTGGTTGATATCTTCCTTCTGGTAGGAAAACTCCAGCTCCAGGCTGTCAGAGGCTTTCCACAACAAGTTGATACCGTAGGTCTCATAGTCGTTCTCGCCGACACCATCCTCGCCGGTGGCGACATTATCGTAATAGCCTTCCTGCTGGTCGCGCTTGCCCAGGGTCACCTTGGCGGCCAGGTCGTCGGTGATGCCAAAGTTGAAGATACCGTCAGCGTAGAAGGTGTCATAGTCCTCGTAACCGGCGCGTACACGCGCACCCAGTTCTCCGGTGGGCTGGGTGTGCATCACGTTGATAAGGCCGCCGATAGTGTTACGGCCAAACAGCGTTCCCTGTGGACCGCGCAGCACCTCGATGCTGGCCAGGTCGATACTGCGCAGCAGTGAACCGGAGTTGGCGCCGAGGAAGATGCCATTCACCACCACACCGACAGCGGGGTCGAAGTTTTTCTCAACGTCGGCCACGCCAATGCCGCGGATGAAGATGGCCGCCACGCCGCCCGGGCCCTGGGCTGTATCATCAATGATCAGGTTGGGCGACACGCTGGACAGGTCAGTAAGGTCGCGACCGAACATGCGATTGATTTCCGTCTGGTTCAGGGCGCTTACCGCCAAACCCACGTCCTGCAGGTTTTCCTCACGCTTGCGCGCGGTGACAACAATTTCCTCGAGTGCCGCAGTCGCGCCCTGGGCGTAAACGGGCACGGCGACTGGACCGGACAGTGACGCCGCAGTGACGGCAATAGCGAGCTTTCTGGATGTAACGTTCATAGGCTGCCTCCTGGGGAGCTAAAGCTTTTTATTGTTATGCGTGGGTGTGTGGGGCTTGGTCATCGGCTCAACCCTGCTCCGGCGCCGACAGCACGGTGCCGGGAATCGGGTTGAAGTAGTGAATCTGTACGCGGCGCTGCAGGATCTTCCAGCGCCCATCGCGGCGCTGCAGCCTGTCGGTATAAGTCGCTCCCACCATCTGGCAGGTCGGACCGTCGTTGAGGGTGCCAATACAGTCGACATCGCAGACGGATTCTGCATTGTCCGCGTCGCTGAAACTGATGCGCAGGTTGGTGGTCAGGTGGTGGGTTTCCGCCCACGCCGGCCACAACACGTCGTGAACGGCCTCGTGAATGCCACTGTGTGTTTCGAAGCGTCCAAAGGGCGGGCCAATATCCCAGACGCAGTCCTCCCACCAGATCGCGAGAAAGCGTTCGTAATCGCGCTTGTCGAAGCCGTGGCAATAGTCAGATGCCAGATCGCGTATGGCGATCCTGCTTTCAAGCTCGTCAATACGAGCCACAAGTGCCGCAATCGCGGCCTGTTCTGTCCCCATGTCGTCCCGCCTCGCCTTTAGTCACCGCTGCCCTACCGGTCCAGTTAGGGGTCTGGTTTCCGGTACCACGCGCGGCGCTCTTATATGGTCTATACTGCGAACGAAAAGGCTTGTTTGTGTCTAGCAAGTTTAGAGTAACTGCCAGACAAGTCAATACTCTGCCCCCGATGTCCGGGAGCCATGGCGCTTTACGGCCCACGGCCCGGCAAAACTCGAGTGAGGACAATCACCATGTTGGAAGACGTTGCAGGCAAGGTTGTACTGGTGACCGGCGCGGCCAGCGGCATTGGCGCGGGCCACGCCAGGGTGTTCGGGGCGGCCGGTGTGAAGGTGGTATGCGCCGACATCCAGGCAGACCAGGGTGCGTCGGTAGCAGCCGGGGTGCGGGACGCTGGCGGCGAGGCCCACTTCACCGTGTTGGACGTCAGCAAACTCGACAACTGGCAGGCGGCAGTTGAGGGTACCCTCTCCCACTACGGTCGGCTGGATTTCCTCATCAATAATGCCGGCATTTACCAGCCCGCCGGCCTCGCCGAAGAATCAGAAGAGGCCTGGCAGCGCATGGTGGCTATCAACCAAACCGGCGTGATGTACGGCATGAAGTCGGTCATCCCGTGCATGCTGAAGACCGGCAGAGGCGCGATCGTCAATATCTCATCCCTGTACGGGATTATTGGCAGCGCCGGCTCCTTCAGCTACCACGCCACCAAAGGCGCGGTACGCCTGATGACCAAGGCGGCGGCGCTGGAGCACGTCAATGACAATATACGGGTGAATTCGATCCACCCCGGCCAGATTGACACGCCCATCCTGGCCAACCTGACACCGGAACTGGACGCCGCCATCAAGGCCCGGATACCTATGGGCCGGCTGGGCGCCCCCGAGGAAGTGGCCCGGGCCTCATTGTTCCTCTGCTCCGATATGGCTTCCTACATCACAGGAGAGGAACTGCGGGTGGATGGCGGCTGGTGCGCAACCTGAGAAAAGCAGGCTAGCGACGCAGCGCTATCACCCTCTGACCTAGCGCGTGAGGTCGATCAACACCTTGCACTGGCTGGAAGGGTTGCGCAGCGCTTCGAAAGCCTCGGGCGCCTCGTCCAGGCTGATCACGTCAGTGATCATGGCGCTGGCATCGACCCGGCCGGCCACCATCATATCCATGGTGAACTGGAAGTCTTCCTTGTCGTAGCCCACCGCCCACTGGATGCGCAGTTCCTTGACGAACGCCGTCAGCGGCACGATCTCGTCCGGGTTATCACAGACACCGATGCCCATGATCACGCCGCGATTGGGGGCCCGGTCGATACAGGCCTGGAGAATACCGGGCGCGCCGACGCACTCGATCTGAACCGCTGGCGCGGCTCCGGTCAACTCCTCAAACTGGGCGCCCACATCCCCTGCCGGGTCGACGAAGTCGGTGAAACCCAGGCTGCGCGCCATCTCGAGGCGCGCCGGCGCCATCTCGCTCACCACAACGGAGCGGGCGCCAAAGAACCTGCACCAGATGGCGCAAGCGAGACCAATGGGGCCGGCACCGATAATCAGTACGTCCTTTTCAGCCACCCCCTCGGCCATCTTGACCGAGTGCAGGCCCACGGCGAGCGGTTCCACCAGGGCGCCGCGATCGTCGTCCAGGCTCTCCGGTATCTTGAGCACCAGTTCGTGCCCGACTTTCACATACTCTGAATAGGCGCCGGTAATCTCACCGAGCCCGATGGTCTGCTCGCCAATAAATGGCAGGGAAGTTACGCGGTCACCGGGCACAAACAGACCCTCCGGCACTGCCGAACCCACTTCCACGATGTCGCCGACAAACTCGTGGCCAAACACCGTCTCAGGAGGCGCCATGAAAGGCCCTTCGCGGGATGCGTGGATATCGGTGCCACAGATGCCACAGCGCCGGACTTTCACCAGCATCTCACCATCGCCAATATCTGGCATGGCTACGTCCTTGATCGCCAGTGGCTGTCCTGGTCCCTCGAATACGGCTGCTTTCATAGTGTGAGTCCTCCGGTCAGGCGGCACAGCGTAACAAAGCGGATGAGGCTGTGAAAACCCGCGCTCTACATCTATCGACAATCCAGTATAATGAAGCATTACAACACACCGTCCCGCGTGAAAATCCGCAGGGGCGTGGAGAGCAACGATGATCAACACGATCAGGAACACCGCGCTAACGCTGGCTTGCCTGTGGATGTCTCTGGCACCTGCGAGCGCCTTCGCGTGTGCCGCGCACATGGGGTTCAACCCCGATGAAATGGGATTCGTGAGCGGTACGCTGGTGCGCATGGCCGGGCTTGCGCCGCCCAAGCCGGTGTTTGAAATTGACCACCCCACCCTGGCACGGGCCTCTATCGGCGAGACCAACGAGATTGTCGTGAACTACTCGCGGCCCAAGAGCGCCAGGAACGTGGAAATGAAACTGACCGGGACCCGCAATATTGTCATCCCGGACAACGTGATCGTGCTGGACGAGCGCGAAGGCACCGTCAGCATCGCTTATGAGTTGACGGGTTCCGGCTACGACTCCATCACCCTCGAGGTCACGGGCGAGCACAAGGGCGAAGTGGTTCGCCAGGTCGCGCGCATTTACGTTCGCGCCAACAAGATCAAGTCCACCGAAGAGCAGAAAGTCAGCAGCCGCTGAGTCATCCCGCGACCGGGCACAGGGTTGCCCGGTCGATACTGTTCATACTCCTGCTATTCTCCTCGTATTCTGTTTCCAGACGCCGTCTTGAAGTGAAAGACAGCGGCTACCACCGCGATCATTAGCAGCGCGGCCGAACCCATGGCGTAGGTCTCGATAGCGTTGGCATTGATCGCCCCCGCCACCACGCCTCCAAACACCGCATGGTAAAGCAGTCCGTAGCCGCCCAACACAAGTCCACAGGTCTTGCTGAGCTTGCCTCCCGCCATGAGCGGGCCGGCGATCAACAGGCACACCACCGCGTACAGCCAGAAACCCAGGTAGTCGAATGAAGTAAACAGGGAAAACGGTGCCGAGACATTGAGGATCAGTAGCAGCGGGCCCGCCAGTGGGGCACCCATCTCCCCGGTTACCGCGGCCTGGGCCAACTGGGGAATTGTCCACACGGCAATAAACTTGGGAATGATAAAAGCGACAAACGAGACCAGGGCGAGCAGAGCCGCACAGAGTCCGCGCAGGGGCCGAAGCAATGCGACCTGCCAGGAGAACGCCAGCAGCACCCCGGTCAGGCTGACCATGGCAAGGATCTGTACCACCCAGGCTGCCACGAAGCTGGCTCTATTCTCCACCAGCCACTGCATGCGTTCAGCATGCTCTGCGGCGAAGCCTCCCGGCGCATCCAGCGGCAAAACCAGGCTGGGGATCGTGACCAGCAGACAGGCCACCGCCGCATAAAAACCGGCCTGCCTGACCTGCTCATCCAGCAATTCGATTCTGCTCATACTGCACTCCGTACTTGTTCTCAATGATTTCCAATACTGTCTCCACCAGCCGGTCCGCGTCCGCTTCCCAGGGGCTGCCGGTTCCCACAAACAGCGTGGAGCCCTCCGCCAGGGAGATAATGGCCAGCGCCTCGGCGTGAGCATTCTTGCTGCCCGCCTGGGTCAGGTAGTGCTCAAAAAGTGCCACAGCGCGGCCGGCGACATCGTTCAGCAGTACCTGCATCTGCGGCTCTACTCGCCCCATTGCCCATAGCTGCGGCCACAGCCAGTCCGATTCAAAGCGCGCACCACTGGTGTCCTGCAGGTACCACTGCACCACATCGCGAATGGTGAGGGAGTCCTGCTGCTGCTCGAGTTCCGCCAGGGAGGCGGCATAGTTGCCGGCAATTGCCTCGGTCAGGGCCTGCAACAGAGCTTCCCGGGTGGCGAAGTGGTACTGCAGGGCACCCAACTTCATGCCACTGGCTTTCGCCAGGGCGCGCATGGTCAGCTTTCCGTAGCCTTCCCTGGCGATTATCTGTATCGCCTGCTGGAGGATCTGTTGCTTGCGTTCACTCATCCAGGATCGTCTATTGCCATTGACATGTCAGGTGACAGGCTAGAACATGTCACTTGACATGTAAACAGCGGAAAGACAGGAAATTCGATGAGCAAACGCATTACCCGCCGCGACTTTCTCGACGGCGTTGTCATCGGCACGGGGCTGGGATTGCTGGCACCTGCAGCTATGCTGGCACGGGCTACGACCGACTCCACGGCACCCGGTAGCTACTATCCGCCGACTCTTACCGGCATGCGGGGCAGCCACGAAGGCTCTTACGAGGTTGCACACGCCCTCGCCTGGCGCGGTGAGAAGCCCGCGAGCTATCGGGCGCTGGACGAGCACTACGACCTGGTCGTGGTCGGCGCCGGCATGAGCGGGCTGGCGGCCGCGCTGTTCTATCGCCAGAAAATGGGTGAAGACGCACGCATCCTGCTGCTGGACAATCACGACGATTTCGGCGGGCACGCCAAGCGCAACGAATTCCATCACGGCGGGCGGATGGTGCTAAGCCTGGGCGGCGCCCAGAACCTGGAAAACCCGAGCAATTACAGCGAACAGGCCCGAGGACTGCTTGCAGATCTCGGCATTGACGAGCAGTTCCTGCAAACCCTGGCTGACAAAACACCGGAAGATTTTGCGTTGGGCGGCAAGCTCGGCGGCATCACTGGTATCGCGCTGCCCGGAGATGGCAAGCAAGTCACCGTGACCGGCCCGTGGATGCGCTACCTCATGGGTGAGGAAGGCTACGAGTCGGGTGTGAGGCAGCTGCCCATCCCCTCGGCGGAGCAGGACAAATTGATCTCCCTGATCGGTGGCGACCGGGACTACCTGGGCGACTTGTCGCTGTCTGAGACCTACAGCTACATCAACTCGGTGAGCTACAACCAGTTCCTGGTCGAACGGGTCGGCCTGGCAGAAGGCACGATTGCGATACTCGATGCACGCATGCTGATCTACTACGGCTTTACCGGTTGGAACCTCAGCGTCATGGAAGCCATGATGAGTGGCTCTCCGGGCCTGCGCGCCATCGGCTGGGCGGGCAAGATTGCCGGCAAGGCCAGCCTGGCACTGTTCGATTCAATGGTCGATGTCCGCATGTTCCCGGATGGCAACGCTTCTATTGCCCGCTTGCTGGTGCACAGGCTGATACCCGCCGTGGCCCGCGATATGAAAGGAGTAGCGGATGTTGCCACAGCACGCTTCGAGTACGAAGCGCTGGACCGCCAGGGAGAGAGTACACGCCTCAGGCTGAACAGTACGGTGGTCGGTGTGCGGGAAACCGGTGGGCAGCAGGTTGAAGTGGACTATGTCAGCGGCGGCGAGGCGCTTCGAGTTACCGCCGGGCACTGCATACTCGCCTGCTACAACGGGCTGATTCCCCACCTCTGCCCCCAGTTGCCAGAGCCACAAAAGGAAGCCCTGCGCTACGGGGTCAAAGTGCCCTTCATCTACGCCAACGTGTTGCTCAGGGATGGCCAGGCGTTTGCGAAACTCGGCACGACGCTGGTGCAGTGCCCGGCAGACCCTTTCCAGTGGATCAGCAGTGCGCCCAGTGTGGCCATCTCCGGCTACCAACCACCTCGCGGCCCCGCCGACCCCATGGCCGTGTTCATGATGGCGGCCCCGACCGGTACACCTACCGGTGACGAATCTCTGCGCGACCTGCTGCGCATCGCCCGCGTCAAGGTCTACTCCACTCCCTTTGCCACCTACGAACAGCAAATTCGTGACCAGTTGCAGGGCCTGCTCGGCGAGCATGGTTTCGATCACGAGACCGATATCGAAGCCATCACCGTCAACCGCATCCCACATGGCTATGCCTACGAATACATGGCGGTGGAAGACCCGGAGTGGCCGGAGGGGGAAGCCCCCAACGAGCTGGGCCGCGCACAGTTCGGACAGATTTCCATCGCCAACTCGGACTCGGAAGCCCGCGCCTACATGGACGCCGCCTTCGACGCCGCCTGGCGCGCTGTGCAGGAGCAGCTTGGCTAAGTAGGAAAAACGCCAATCGCGCGGCAGGGTGATACGCCTAGGCCTGGCGTTCTTTTGCCTCGTCCTGTTCCTGCCGCCACGCACGCTTGAGAATGGAGCGCGCTTTGACGACCGGTTTGTCAATTCTCAGAAGGCGATCTTTATCCCATCTCGCCACCCGTCCCTGAGCGTGCATCATTGCCGCATCGGCGCCATCGATACAGGTAGTGGGAGAGCCCCACCATGACAAATAGGCGCCGGCAAAAGCCTTTGCCCAGAAACGGTGTAAGAATGCGATCAAGGGGTTCGAAGACGTCGAAGGGCCGATGAACACCCAGTAGTAGGTGTCACCCACATCCTGCGGAACCGCCCAGACCAGGTTGTGATCACCCGGTTGGGCGCGCAGTTGGCCAGGCGCGAAATAGGCGATGTTCGGCAAGTACCAGTAACCGCTCTCCAGCGATAGCGGCCCCCCGCTGGGCCGCTCGTCTTCGTCGGTGAACCGGGTGAGAATGCCGCTGTCACCCACCTCAGTGACGGTAAACTCCCCCCAGGTCTTCTGGTTGAGAAACATGACGCAGGTACTGTGGAGGCACCCCGGGTGGGCAAAATCCATATCGTTATCCAAGGCTGCGAGATAGCTTATCGGCCATTCCTTGTAGACGATCACGGGTTTCCCATGACAGTTGTCCAGCAACTCCCGCAAATGAGGAACTGAGTCCAGCAGCGGTGGCGGCTCCTTCTCGCCCATATATGCCCACACGACGCCACCAACCTCGTCGGTGGGGTAGGAACGGCAGGTGAATTTCCCACAGGCAACGCTATTTGGGCCATCGCCCAACATGGCGACGCAGGCGCCCTCCCCATCAAAGGTCATCCCATGGTATCGACAGGTGATTGTGCCTTTGTCCCATACTCCAACCTGCCCCAGAGAGAGCATGGGGCCGCGATGGGGGCATCGATTCTCCAGGGCTTTCGGTTTGCCGTCAGCGTCCCGAAAGAACACCAGGTTCTCTCCCAGCATTCGGCGCGCTACAGGCTCGTTGTGCCTGAGCGTCTTGCTGGTCATCACGGGATACCAGTACTCACGCAATCCGAGGAACGGGATTTCACTACGATTCTCTTCAACATAGTCCCAGGGAATTTCAGCCAGCGAAGCCGGCTTCTCGTGATGACCATAGGGGAGTTTGCTCCAACGCAGTAGTCGCCCGTGATCAGATCGAAGCGGTTGCGTGGCAGACCGTGAAAGCAGCGTGTTCAGTACTGGAAGCGGCCGAAGTATGCGCTCCAATGCGGCACGCACAATTTGCCACGTTACCTGAAGTATCCTCTCCGCAGCACCCCTGGTCTTCCAGACGGGATTGGCCAGGTGGGAATCTGTTTGTGATTTCATATCTTCCCCGGGAATTCACCCTTCGACACGTCCAATGATCGCCATGACTTCATCATAGTTCGCTTCAATCTGTGGCGACATCATGACTTTTGTACCCAGGGTCTCCAGGGGCTCGTCACATAGAAATGATTCTTCATGAGAAACTGCCGCTTCAAAAAGGGCACCGGATGGCGTGCGCACGTATATTGAATCAAAGTAGCCCCGGTCCTTGACGTCTGAAAAGTCCGTGTAACCCAGGCCCTCAACAAAGAACTTGATCCTATTCTGCGTATCGTGATCCGGACAGTGATACGCCATGTGGTGAATGGCGCCCTCACCGACAATCCAGCTGCCCGCTTTCCGGTCCGGTTCTATTTCAAAATCTGTAAACGTACCTGAACCACCCTCGCCCATGCTGTATCGCTGCCAGTTTCCATCTACAGCCTCACGACGAGATCCCCACGCCTCTTCCATGAACTCCGCCATAAACTCCATGTCCCTGGTGCTCACACCCACCGAGTGGGTCCCACGGATCATGTTTTCAGGGGGCACCTCCCCGTCCGAGTGCGGTTTACGGTCGTCATCATCCACGCCAACCAGCGCCATCCTGATGTTATGCGGCGAACGAAACTCCAGGCGTTTCTCGCCAAACTTCTCGTTCTCAGTGACGTCAAGGTCATGGCTCCGTAACCTGCTGTGCCAGTAATCCAGGGAAGATTCCGGAACTGAGAGCGATACGTGGCTAACCTGCCCACTGCCTTCGGTTGCCTTCACGCCGATATGCCGCACGGGAAACGTCGTCACCAGCGTGCTTTCTTCACCCACGTCATTCCCGTAGTAAAAATGATAGACAGGAAGCGGGCCATCGTAGAACAGAGTGCGCTTCACGCACTTCAATCCCAGCACCCTGGTGTGGAAATCAAAGTCCTCCTGGGGATCTCCGACGCCTATCGTTATGTGGTGGTGCCCTTTTAATGCGGTGGACGGGCTCGGTGGACGCTCTATTGCCATAAATAAATCCTTGCTTCTCCAGCACGACTGTTAACAAGCAAAAATTATTTTTGCAGGCCAGATTACTCCTTCCAATAGACGCCTGGTTATAGTGTCTATGCGGAACACGTATATCTGAAGCGAGCTGGCAATCAGCAAGCAGCTTCAGGATGCCGGGCCTATATCACAAACGCATAGGTACTGAATCAAATAGGTATTTCACGCCTGAAAACGGTCGGGCCCATAATCACCAGGTGCCTGAATGTCGAACAGATTTAGCGGAATGCACCCAACAACAACAAAGATGGGTAGTTTTCGGGGGTGGATCCGCGTTGGTTTGACGTTTTTGCGCAGTTCCCTCTATTAAATAGCTGATCTCAAGCGTGTCCGAAATTGATCTCGACTTTAAGCAGTTAAAGGTATTCAACACATTGATGCACAGGCGCCAGGTGAGTGCCGCGGCCGTCGATCTCAATATGTCCCAGCCAGCACTCAGTCGATCGCTGGCGCGACTACGCCTCTACTTCGACGACCCCCTCTTTGTAAGAACTCAGTACGCGATGGAACCGACTCCATGTGCGCAGGCTCTGGCCCCCGTAGTCGATAAACTGCTGGTTCTCTACAAGGAGGACCTATGTAAAACACGGAAATTCGAGCCCGCGCACTCCAGCGCCGAGTTCAAAATCGTGGCCTCCGATGCAGGCCACGTCATCCTGTTTTCACGCCTTATCCAAGCACTGGCCCTTGTCGCGCCCGGCATTCGTCTCCTGGCGATACCCCTGGGACAGCAGGATATGATCCACAAGCTGGAGTCCGGGGACGCCGACCTCGCTTTCGGCGCGTTCCCCAAGCTGCTTGCCGGCATTCATGAACGCCGCCTGTACCGGGAAAAGTACGTGTGCCTGATCAGTGAACAGAACGCCGACATTGGCGAGGAACTCAGCCTGGAGCAATACCAGCACTCCAGGCACGTCGTTGTCTCTGCGCATGGCATGGGACACATGCATGAGTTTATTGAGAAGGAAATTATCGATGCCTGCGGCCTGCCAAACGTGGTGGCCATTACTCACAATTTTATAACCAGTGCGCTCATAGCCTGCCGTAACAACGTGATTGTCACGGTTCCCGCCGGGGTAGCTGATTCGATTCAATCCATGACAAAAATCCGAATAGTTGCGCCCCCGGTGAATCTGCCTGAATTTGACATCAAGCTTTACTGGCATGAGCGATTCCATGACGACCCTGCGCATCGTTGGCTGCGCCAGACCATCAGCGATATTTTCGAAGACACCGAGCAGCTGCTTTGAGCGGCTAACTGCTGCTACACGAGCGTTCCAACGGATCGCCCGGACAAGACCGCGTTTTCATCTCAAGCTAGATAGCGAGACACAAGCCTGCGGCACACGAGGCCAATGCATTGCATTGCAGCGACGCCGAACTCAGGTATGCATCTAACGAATAAGGTCTATCCGGCCAACCGCCTTGTCTCCCTCCCAGGCCTTATTCAGACTTTGCAACACGAAAATAATAACGATTCCAGGTATTCCGGAATGAAGAGACTGTCGGCTTCAGCCATCGCATTGCCCGTACTGATTTCTACCTACCACCCGTGTCTCGCTGCACAGCTGGAGGAAATTGTAGTCACAGCCCAGGCACGCTCCGAGTCCTTACAAGACGTACCGATCGCCATAGACGCGGTACAGGGTGAGTACATCTCAGAACAGGTAATACTGGATGTTCGAGGTCTCGCAGACCAGATACCCGCTGTTACCGCCCTGGAGTCACCATTCCAGCCCATGGTCTTTATTCGTGGCTTCGGCTCGGGCGGCGGCAATCGTCTCTATGAACAGTCAGCCCCGTTTTTTATCGATGGTGTTTTTGGTGGCAGGGCCAAGCAGTTTCTGTCCCCGTTTTTCGATATCGAGCGGGTCGAAGTGATCAAGGGGCCACAGGCAATATTCTTCGGAAAAAACGCCACGGCAGGTGCGATCAGTATTCACTCAGCCAGGCCTTCCTCAGAGCTCGAGGGGGGATTCAACGCTTCATACGAACTGGAGCAAGATGGCTATGTTGCGGAAGCATTCGTTTCCGGGCCGCTCTCAGAGCGACTATCTGGCCGGCTGTCGGGACGGGTATCCCGTCGAGGCGCGTACATGACCGACCTCGCCGCGGGAGACGACGCAGGTGAGATCGACGACTATGCCTTGCGGGCATCCTTAGTCTGGTCGCCCAGTGATTCGGTGGAAATGTACGCAAAGCTCGAACACTCCGAGCGTGAGCAGGATGGCCGGCTCGAGCAATTGTACTGTGGCAACAGTGACTTTACCGAGATCATTGACCCGCTATCTGGCGAGAGTATCGAGTGTATAGAAGACCAGCGGAACTCCACCGGCGCTGTCGGTGGTCCACTGGTGAACATCAACCCACCCGGTTCCGAGTTCAGTGATGCAGACGCCACCAGCGGAGTTATCAACTTCAACTTTGATGACCTCTTCCAGGGACACACCCTGGAATCGATAACAGGCTATTCGGGTTATGAATCGGATGAAGCGGTGGGCGCTGATTTCAGCAAGACGGGGGTCACCGTTGGTTTCACAGAAGAAGACTTTCGACAGTTCACTCAGGAGTTCCGCCTGAAATCACCTGAGGACCAGTTTTTTACCTACACGCTGGGGCTGTTCTACATGGATCAGAAACACGATGTAGACGGCTATCAGGTCGCCATTCTTCCAGTCATCGCTGGTGACTATATGTTGGTTTCACAGGATGCGGAGGCCTGGTCTGTTTTTGCCCGGGGGAGCTTCAATATCTCAGATTCGTGGCGACTATCAGTGGCTGCCCGGTATACAGACGAAACGAAGGAGTACGACGCCGACGTCTACCGAATCGATGGGCTCCCTGCAACGCAGGTGTCAATCGACGACGTTGACCCGGGCATGGCGACGCGGACCCAGTTTATCGACCTTGATCGGGAAGAGAGCGCATTTGACCCGACGATCACGCTTGAATGGTATGTCAGCGAGGAAGTGAACCTCTACGCGACCTATGCCGAGGGCAGCAAAGCAGGTGGATTCGAACACCTTCCAAGATCAAGTCTGGAGTTTCCGCTGCCTGAAGAACGGGTTGAGTTTGAAGAGGAAAACGCTACCAACTACGAACTTGGCATCAAATCGACCCTGGCCAACGGATCGGTACGCGCAAACGCTGCCATATTCCATACGCGCTACGACGATGTACAGGTACAGATTTTCAATGGCGCGGCGCTGGGCTTCCAGACGCAGAACGCTGACGAAGCGACGATCGAGGGTATAGAAGGGGAACTGGTGTGGCAGCTTGACGACGTCTGGCGAATCGGCGCCAGCGCCACATTGCTCAACGCAGAATTTGATGAATTCATCAACGAACTGACACGTGAAGACCTTTCAGGCAACGATATGATCAACGCACCTGATGAAGCCATGTCCGCCTACGTCGACTTCTCACTTCCCTTTGGCAACGACTTGCTGTTTCGAGGAAACCTGACGGTCAATCACACGGGTGAACGCGCCCAGACAGAAAACAATGTGCCTCAGGATTACGCCGACTCATACACCGTGGCCAACCTGCGACTCGGCCTCGGGAGCTCGAACGGGAGCTGGGAGGTCTACCTGCAAGGCGTGAACATCACCGATGAAGACGACATTCGCAGTTTTGCCAATCCTTCTGCGCTGACACAAGCTCTCCCGGTCCAGGACCCCAGGATGGCAGTGCTGGCGCCGCCAAGAACTCTGTTCGCGGGTTTTAGACTGGCATTTTAGCAATACACGATTGTCACCATGGCGCTGTGGACAACACATCCTATGGCTTGAAGGCGCAGAAGCGCTTTGCACAATCTCTGGATCGACCTCAGGACTGTAAGCGCTGGCCGCTGGGTGACCCCTCCCGGTTCAAAAAGTAGCGCAACGCCACAAGGTAACTCGTCATGGCTACAGGGAAGGCGACGATAGAACCTCCTGCGAGCAGCACGAAGACCAGGTCCCAGCCCATAGTAGCGACCAGGGACAAGCGCTCAGTGATGCCGCCTGCGTCCCTGACACCAGACAACACGCCACTCACCCTCTCCCAGGTAATCGTGTTAGTCATCAACATGTTGCCGCAGGTCAACGCCAGTGAGTACCACGCCACCAGCGCAAAGGGATTGCCGACCAGGGTGCCCACAATCAGTGCCGCAATGACATTGGCTCGCAAAGGAACGCAGACCAGGAATATCAATGCGGATCGGAGGGGCAGCACTGGCATGATGCCCATGAATACGCCCAGGGCACAGCCTCGCGCCAATGAGTGAGGTGAGCCACCGAGTTTTCGTAACCGAAGAACTTGATACCTCAGGCGCCGGTAGAAGGACATAGGTGTGTTAGAAAGTCTCCCAGCAGGGTAAGGCAGGCAGCGTGCCCGCCAGTGTACCCTTGGTACGGATGAAAAGGAGAATCACGCCATGAAGTTAACCGCAGAGTTGTCCCTGTATCCACTGCAGGACGAGTACATTCCCGTCATCGATGCGATTATCGCCGAGCTGAACTCACATACGGAGCTGAAGGTGCGGACCAACGCCATGAGCACCCAGGTGTCAGGAGACTACTCCACCGTGTTCTGCGCCATCCAGGCGGCTCTTGCACACAGCGCAGAGCGCTTCGGTCGCCAGGTACTGGTGTGCAAGTTCATTGCCGAAGATTTGCTGTAGACCTTCACGACTCCTGCGCAGCGAGCGCCATGCGGGGCATCGCGACTCTTGTGCCACTCCGCGGCAAGACCTGAAGCAACAAAGCGATCCAAGCTGCTGCGGTACACAATCTTCAACTGTCTTGCATCGCTACCCGTTCCGATGGGTCAAGAAAGCCGAGGTCCCGCGAGATCTCCATGGCCACTTCAGCTATGACCTCTGCTGCCCTGCCTTTGCTGGACGGGTCGAAGCTCTCCTTGCGCCCGACAAGGCCAATCACGGACGACAGCTTGCCGTTGTAATCAAATACCGGGGCCGCGAGGGCGTTGACCCCGGGAAGCATCGTGCCCTTAATGGCCGCCAGCCTGTTCTCCTGCACCTGGCCAATGATCTTTTCGAGCGCCTTGTCATCCGGCACGTTGCTCATCGCCGCCCGCTCCCGTTCGACAAACTCCCTGGTCGTCTCGCGTGGCAGGTACGCCAGAAACACACGCCCGGTGGCACTGATGGTAAGTGGCACCACGGAGCCAATTCGGAGGTTGGTGGTTATCGGGCGGGTGCTTTCTTCAATCGCCACTACGGTGGGCCCCATATTGCCCCATACCATCAGGCAGGCCGTCTCGTTGGTGGCATCGCGCAAGCGATACAGCGACTCCTGCGCCAGGCGAATGGGGTCAATGAGCCGCATACCGGCCAGGCCGACAATGACGGCCTGAGGCCCAATAGAGTAGTAGCCAGTCTTCTTGTTCTGTGAAACCAGCCCGGTTCGGGTCAGGCTTACCAGGTAACGATGGACCTTGGCACGGTGCAGGCCGGACTGTTCGGTGATTGCTTTCAAGGGCAAGGGGCTTTGGCTTCTTGCCATGATATCGAGGATACGAGCCGCTATTTCGACAGACTGTACGCCGGATTGGGAAAGTTCACTTCCATTGTTCTTCATGCGATCCGATATCCCGTTCCGTGTTTCCGCTCTCCCGAAAAGAACGCTCCGCGGAAACTGCAATCTGACAACCCCAGCCCAGTCTCGAAGCCGGCGAGCCAAAAGCATACCGCATCCGATAACGGACGATAAGGAAGCCCCGGTTCCGCTGCATTTTGACGTTCACAACCAGAAGATATTTCAGCCCTTGAAATATTTAAAATCACGATCTACTATTACGTGACACGTTACGATATAGTTAACATTAATAATAATGTAACGCGTTATGCATATCGGTACCGAAAAAAATAACGCATTACGGCATTGATTGTGGGACGGAGAATCATGGCTTACCGCACACAGTTGTCTGTCTGTACTCATCTGAGCAGGCTATTTGCCCTCACTTCCTGTTCCTGCCTGTTTGCCAGCCATGGCGCTGCCCAGGTGCTGGAGGAGATCATCGTTACCGCCCAGAAACGCGCGGAGAACATCCAGGACGTACCTATCGCCATCAGCGCGCTGGATTCCCGCGTGCTCGAAAGAAGCAATATCGAACGCATCGACGACCTGACCTTCTATGTCCCGAACCTACAGTTCGGCAACTTTTCCACCACTGCGACCGTCGCCCTGCGCGGCATCGGCTCGACCAACACTACGGCCGGCGGTGACCCGGGCGTTGCACTTCATCTCGATGGAGTTTACCTGGCCAGGCCTATGGCTACGGTTTTCAGCGCCTACGATCTGGAGCGCATGGAGGTCCTGCGTGGACCCCAGGGCACGCTCTATGGCCGCAACACAACAGGTGGCTCGATCAACTACATCACGAAGGAGCCCACCGATGAGTTCGAGGGAGAAGTGGATGTAAGCTACGGCGAATTCGACCATGCCATGGCGCGCGGGATTCTCAATATCCCCATTACCGATCGGATAAGCAGTCGCTTCAATGTGGTGTGGTCTGACAGCGACGGCTACCAGGAGAACCTGGTGCCCGGCGGCTCTGAGTCCGGAGACAATGACTTTATCAACTTCCGCGGGGCTATCCGGGCCGCTCTCACAGACAGCATGGACCTGCTGGTCAGCGTCAATCATTCGGACGTGAGCGGCGTAGGCTCCTCCTCGCAAACGCGCCTGCCCCACCCCACGGATACCACCGTGGACTGGGGCCCGCCGATCCCCGGATTCCGGAACTTCGTGGGCAACCCCGATCAGTACCTGCAAACCATCTTGAGCGATGAGTTCTTCAATCGACCGGACATCAACGCTCGCCTTGCTGCCAACGGCATCAACTCGGTGGCGGACATTGAGAGCTTTCTCGCGGCGCGGGGTCAGATTCAACCGGGGCCAGGGGGTATCGGCTTGTTCGTCCCCACCCCTGGCGGGTCTGTCATCCCCGCGCCCTGGTTAGTCGATGATGGCGACTTTTCACAAACCGAACCCAATGATATCGGCGCCAATAAGGTAAGGAAAAACACCTCCGAAGAGAATGAGCAGGAATTCACCAGCATTTCTGCCACATTCACCTGGGATCTTGACTGGGCGGAATTCAAGTCGATTACAGCCTATGCGGAGGTGTCTGCCGACACGATCAGCGATACGGACGCCACCGAGAGCAGCCTCCTGGATCTTCGATTGGTGGAGGACCAGGACCAGTTCTCCCAGGAAATTCAGCTCGCTTCCACCGGTACGGGGCCCTTGACGTGGATAGTCGGCGCCTATTACTTCGAGGAAGAAGGCGAGCGCCTGTCGCTGGTGGCCAATCCTGACTTCGATGCCTTCGCCGCCCTGCTGGCCCTCCCCGAGGGGTTCAACGTGGGTGGCACGGTAGACGCGGAATCCTATGCGCTGTTTGCCCAGGCCAGCTATGAGCTGAACGAAACGCTGAGACTGACAGCAGGCTATCGTTACAGTTGGGATGAGAAAGAAGCTGTCATCAACCTGGTCAGCCCATTCCCCTCCTATGAACTCGCCACCCTGGTGTTTGATGACCGGGCCGACGAATCCTGGAGTGAGCCCACCTACAAGATTGTCGCGGACTGGCGAGCCACAGACGACATCATGCTCTACGCCTCGTTTTCACAGGGCTACAAAAGCGGCGGCATCAATACCAACGTACCGGCGGAAGACGCGGTCTACGACCCGGAGTTCGTCGACGTCTGGGAAGTGGGGGCCAAAATGACCTTTGCCAACCGCTTCCAGCTCAATGTGGCGGCCTTCACCAATGACTACACCGATATCCAGGTGCAAAGCTTTGGCCCGACCGGCGCCCTGATTGTCAACGCAGCCGCTGCAACCATCAACGGCGCTGAGGTGGAAGGTGTCTTTGCAGTCTCTGAGAACACGGAATTCAATTTCTCCATCAGCTGGCTGGATACGGAATTTGACGAGTTCCTGTTCGACGCGCCGGCATTGCCTGCATTCCCGTTTCTTGCCAGCCCAGGGGATATACGCGCTCCCAGCGACCCCACCAACCCCCTTGGAGGCGGGACGCTTGACTACTCCGGCAACGAGTTGGCAAGGGCGCCTGAATACACCTTCAACGCCGGTGCCCAGCACGTTTTACAGCTAGGCAAAGGCATGGGAAGCATCACGTTCCGCGCGGACTATTACTGGCAGGACGAGCAGTGGTTCGACTTTGACAATGGCATTGGCACAGACGGCGTCGATGCCCTCGGAGATTCCTTCCACAACCTGGACCTGCGGGCCCGCTGGGAAAGTGAAAACCAGACGTACTTCGTCGAGGTGTTCGGCCAGAACGTTACCGATGAAGACCAGATCCAGAACATCTTCATAGGTACTGCCTTCCATGCCCTCGGTGTTGATCTCACTACCTATAACGCTCCATCGAGGTGGAGTGTACGAGCTGGCTACCGTTTCTGAACAGCAATATCCCATCGAACAGTGACTGATTCGCGGAGTGTTACATGAACAATCATCGCCGTAAGTTTATTAAGAATAGCCTGATGCTTTCCGCCGCACCCTACTTGCTGAGCTCAGGTGCGCTGGCCGGTGCGGCGTCTGCCACGCCGGTCAGGAACGAGAATCCGGGATACAAGCGTATCCCCGTCGAAGAGGCCTTTGTGACTACCGAATTGAAAGACGTGTGGCGCAATATGCTGGGCTACCAATCGGCGGCGGAGCCGGGATTCTCCAAGCTTGTCGGCTTCTGGCTGCATGATCGTCGGCCGCCAGGTCATCCTGCCGCCCTCATGGAAAAGCGAATGACCGATATCGGTGAGGGGCGCATTGCAGACATGGATAAAGACGGCATCGACATGCAGCTCCTGTCATTGACCGGACCCGGAGTGCAGCCCCTACATGATGCAGACCTGGCGACCGCCATCGCACGCAATTCCAACGATGAACTGTATGATGCAGTCAAGAAATATCCCAAGCGCTTTGCCGGTTTGACGGCCGTTGCCCCCCAGGACCCGAAGCGAGCCGCCAAGGAAATTGAACGGGGCATGAAAAAGCTGGGCATGAAGGGTCTTGTCATCAACTCCCACACCCACGGCGAGTACCTGGACCATTACAAGTACTGGCCGATCCTGGAAGCGGCCGAAGCCAACAGGGCGCCGCTCTACATTCACCCCAGGACGCCCTCACCGCAGATGCTTCAGCCCTTTGAGGCCTATGGTATGGAAACCGCCATGTTTGGTTTCCAGGTGGAAACCAGCGTGCACGCACTCAGGATCATTCTCAGCGGCGCCTTCGATGAGTTTCCGGACCTGAAGATCGTCCTCGGCCACCTGGGTGAAGGCCTGCCTTTCTGGCTTTACCGGATCGACTACATGGACAACCTGGTCGGCAAATTCATGCACGACGGTCGAATGAAGAAACTCAAGCGCAAGCCCAGCGAGTACTTCCGCGACAATTTCTGGATCAGTACCAGCGGCATGTGCTGGGAGCCGGCCGTCATGTACTGCATCAACCTGCTAGGAGCCGACCGGGTGATGTATGCGGCTGACTACCCCTACCAGGACGTACCGAGCGGGGTGGCCGTTATGGACAACCTGCCCATCTCGGAAGCCGACAAAAAGAAGGTCTATGAGACCAATGCCGTAAAACTGTTCAATCTTTAGTGCGCTAACTTGTCGCGAATGTGTCTCCCATAGGTGAGTGAAAGTACCCGGTCTACGCAGAAGCATGGGGTGCTATACCTGGGTGGGTGTCGTGCGGGCGACACCCACCGCTTTTTTTGAGGTGGATGAGAGACTCTGCTGATCGAATCGATCGCAGCGAATATTGGCAAAAGTATGTAGGGTGTTCGCTTTGCCGCTTCAGGAATGGCTAGTGTCTACCCGAAAGTCGCTGATCTGTATCTCCGTACCGACGTCGGAATAGTCGCCCGCCGCGCGCCCTGCCCTGAACTCACCCCAGTTGATCGACTGATAGCGCGGGGCCCGGCCACGCAGAGCACTCTCCAGCGGGGCATAGTCCGTTTCGTAGGTCGGGTTGAGGAAGAATGGCGCGCTGTAGCGTGGCTGAGTGCCATTGGTGCGCACCCGGTGCAGGGGTGCTGCATACCGGTCATTCGACCAGACCTGCACGATGTCGCCGATATTGATAATCAGTGCGCCAGGCTTCGGCTGTACCAGGTGCCAATCGTTTCCACTCCAGAATTCCAGACCGGGTTGTGCATCGGGCAACAGCACGGTGAGCGCACCGGCGTCGGTGTGGTGACTGATCCCCAGGTGCTCTCCCGGTTCTGAACAGGGCGGGTAATAGTTGAGTCGCAGGAAACTGGAATGGCCGTCGCCAAATTCGCGCTCCAGCGTGCCGCGAGCGGCACCCAGGCATTCACCAATGTCGCCAAGTAGAACTAGCGCCACAGACTCACTTGCCTCATAGAACGTCTCGACCGTAGCTCTAAAACTGTCGAGCTGCGCTGGCCACGGCGTTGCGGTACCGGCAAAGGGGCCGCTGTCCGAGGCGGGGCCGATATCAAAAATCTCCTTCCAGTCCCTGATGTTCTTGGTGAGTTCCTGGTCGTAGTAACCCCATGGGTTGTCCTCGGAGCGCTGCAAGCTCAGCTTCTCCGCATGAGGCAAGGCAAAAAACGCCTCCATCTCAGCGAGCAGCTTGCGGCATAACCCTTCGCCCAGACCGTGATTGACCAGCTGAAAACAACCCCAGGCTTCACAAGCCATATCCAGGGCGCCAGGCCAGGCGGTCTGGCCACGTTGGGAAAAATCGAGAACGGGGAGCACCTCTGACTGCATGGGTCTGGCTATCGAAAGGAAGTAACGGGGGAAAAGAGCTTATCTCGCTTTGACGCTGGCCCCAACTCTCCTGGGAACGGCCGGACGACGGCCGGCAGGCGCCGAGCAGGTCCCGCCCTCCTCTATCCATCGACAAAACCTGAACAATCACGTAACAGGTTAGCGGCCCACGCCTGCCCGACGGCCTATCTTTCGACGTGTCTTAATCCCTTCTTCTACGCTCTCTACACTGCCCAAGAAGTACTGCTGGAGGCTCTTCACCCATGTTGCAAAAACGCACGATTGGAATCATAGGCACTGGACAGGTAGGCATGGCGGCAGCCTACGCCCTGGTACAGCAACGAATCGCCAATGAGCTGGTTCTCATCGACATCGATCACCAGCGTGCCGAAGGTGAGGCCATGGACCTGATGCATGCCCAGGGCTACGTCGGGCGGCGTCGCGTCTGGGCCGGCGATTACGCTGACCTGGGCAATGCCCAGACGGTGATCGTCACCGCGGGCGTCAGCCAGAAGCCCGGGGAGGATAGGCTGTCGTTGCTCAATCGCAACGCGGCCGTGTTCAAGCAGATTGCCGAGCAGCTGGATTGCCATGCTCCGAATGCCATTTTGCTGATTGCCTCCAACCCCGTGGATATTCTCACCTACGTTATGCAGGAGCTTTCGGCGCGACCTGACGAGAAGATCATCGGCACCGGGACCATGCTCGATACCACGCGGCTGCGAACCTTGCTGGCCGAGCACTACGAGGTCGACCCCCGTTCCGTCCATGCCCTGATTCTCGGCGAGCATGGTGACACGGAAATTGCCGCCTGGAGCCGTGCCAATATCGGCGGCACACCCATTCGTCACCATACTATTCTGGGCAAGGAGTATGACCCCGAGTTTCTCGACGAGGTATTGCGTCAGGTTCGTCGCGCAGCCTACGAGATCATCAATCGCAAGGGCTACACAAACTGGGCGATCGGCCTGGTGCTTGCGCACCTTATCCGCACCATCCAGGAGGACCAGGGCAGTGTGCTGCCAATCAGTGTTCGGATGCATGGCGAGTATGGCATCGAGGACATCTGCCTGAGCATTCCCGTCGCCGTCGGAATGCAGGGTGCCGGCGGCCGCGTACCCATGCCACTGGACGCGGACGAGGTGAAGGCACTGCAAGCCTCAGCGGACACCCTGAAACGGTTCCTGAGCTCCCTCTCGCTCTGAAGACAAGGCGGGGCATCGGGAAGAGCTGCCGGCATCCGCCGTGGACCGCCGCCACTTGACTAAACTTTGGACGTAGGCCTGCCTAAGCCATCGGTTTGTTTAAAGTCCTGGCGAGAGCGTCTACTTTTGTATGTGGGGTGTCAGTCTGGAGTGCGCGGCAGCACGGCCAGCTGGTACGCCCCGAAAGAGAGTCACTGCCGAGTCCAGCCAGTTACACCAAGGCTGGCGCTTTCTCGGCAGGCTCGGCAATTCCCGCAAACCTGCTACGCTGTTTAAGGGAGGATCCTGGCATCCATGGCTGAATCAATGGACCGGACAATCGGACGCTACGAGATTGGCGAACTGCTTGGCGAAGGCGCCATGGCCAGGGTCTATCGTGCCTTCGATCCGCACATCAATCGCAGTGTGGCGATGAAGGTTCTCAAGGACGATTTCTGCGAGGACGAGGAATACGTCGTCAGGTTCCTGCGCGAGGCCAAGGCAGCCGGCGCCCTCCAGCACCCCAACATTGTGACTGTATTCGATGTGGGGAAACTGGATAACGCACCCTACACCATGCTTGAGTTGCTGGAAGGCCAGGATCTCGGCGCGGTCATGAAGGAATCCGGGGCCATGCCTCTGGAAAAGGTGCTGATAATCGGCATCCAGCTATGCAAGGCGCTGGATTACGCCCACGCCGCCGGGGTGGTACACCGCGATATCAAACCGGACAACATCATCGTCGCGCCGGACGGTATTTCCATCAAGGTCGCAGATTTCGGAGTGGCTCGCGTCAGCGAGACCGATGAGGCCCAGAAGACCCAGTTGGGCTCTGTGCTCGGTACGCCGCGGTACATGGCACCGGAGCAGGCCCGGGGGGAAGAGATCGATGGGCGAGCGGACCTGTTTGCCGTTGGCCTGATTCTCTACGAAGCGCTGACCGGCAGGAAGGCCTTCAGCGCCTCCTCGCTGGCCACGCTGATGACCAAGATCATCGATGATCAGCCCACCCCCATCAAGGAACTGGTACCCGATGCCCCGGCGGGTACACGCCAGATCATCCAGAAGCTCATCCGTAAAAACCCGGACAAGCGTTACCAGTCGGGTGACGAAGTTGCTCGCGCGCTGACCAAGGAGCTCTCGGCGCTGCGTGAGCAACAGGAAGAGCATGGCAAGCATCAGTACATCCCCCTCAAAGTCCGGTGGGCATTGTCCATGGGTCTGACCGTGGCACTGGTGATGGTCATAGCGGGCTCCCTGGTATTCAACAAGCTCTCCAACACATTGACCGTGCAGGCGGTGGACACGGGGGCCTCCTTCGCCAAGCTTGTCGCTATCGAGATGGCCAACCCACTGCTGGGCGAAGAGTGGATCCTGGTCGACACCTTTATCGAGGAGGCGGCCAGTCGCGAAACTTTCAGCTATCTGACAGTAATCGACCATTCTGGCATCGTGCGGGGTTCCAGTGACCGAACCCTGATTGGCCAGCCATTCGAAGTGGATAGCGAACAAGAGCTGATTTCCGATAAGGACGACATTCGCACCACCAGCGCAGAACTGCCCGACGGCAGCATGGTGTTCAATATCACGGCGCCGGTAACATTCCAGGACACTCCGGTCGGCAGCATCGTCCTCGGCCTGTCCCAGGATGGCCTCAGCGAAGTCAAAAGCACCGCTGCCTCTCAGATGCTGGCGCTGGCTGCGGTGACAATCGCTGCGGTAGCCGTGGTCCTGTTCGTATTTGGCGGCCGTATCGGCAAGCCCATCAAACTGGTGAGCAAGAGCATGCGCAGCTTCGGCGCTGGCGACATGGACGTGCGAATCTCCCAGACCCGTAACGACGAGATCGGTGAGCTGTTCGAGAGCTTCAATGCCATGGCGGCGGCCGTCCAGGCCGGCGGCGGAATGATCGAGAGCGGCGCTGCCATGGACGCAACGGGAGCAGATGCGTCGCTCCAATCCATCAACTCTTCGTCCGTGTTCGACTCCAGCGGAACGAGCGCGACACCCGCTGGCGGCCAGAAAGGCTTTCAGGATCGGGTCGAACTCGCGGTCGATGCGGCCGGCTCGCGAGTGCAGGCGGCTATGGCGGCCATCAGCAAGATGTGCTCCGACCTGGCCACGCGTGTTTCATTGCTCTTCAAACGCTCCGAGGCGTCGAATCCAGAGGAACAAGGTAGCGAGGATCGCGAGCCCGACAGGTCGGAGGCATCGATCGCCGACCTGGTGGCCAGCCCTCCCACTGGCGAGGAACCAACAGACCAGGTACCGACAGAGCTAGCGGCAGCTTCTCCCACCCCAGTGCCAGACGCCAGTGTGGAGGCCGATATTGCACCGCCGGTCGCGATCGAGGAGGCAGGCGATGTCCCGGTAGCTGTCGAAAACTCCGACAAGAGCCCGGCTGACACCACTTCGATCAGGGTGAGGTCGCCGGCGCCTGAAGCTTCGCAGGAATCGGCACAACAAGCCGCTCCCCCGGCTGCCAGTAACCCGGGCGCCACGCCCGAGGTCGCAGACGCTGACGACAAAACAGTGGTCAAGGCCAGGCGGTCACCGCCAAAGGCCTGAATACTGTGCGCTCCCTGTTACTCTCTTGGCTGGTGGTTTTCCTGGTCGGGTGCGCAGGGACCCAGCGTCACAGCGTCTACGCCGAAGATGATAACTTCCTGATTGTCAGAACGGTCTCCGGCGAGAGCTATGCCTCGCTGGCGTCGGAATATCTCGGCCATGCCAACCGGGCGAGTGTTCTCAAGCGCTACAACCCCGGCGTGGAAGTACGCGACGGCAGCCTGGTCGCGATACCGCGCAGGAATTTCAACCCGGTGTCTGTCTTCGCCGACGGATACCAACGTGTTCCCATCCTCTGCTATCACCAGTTCACCGAGGGGCCACAGACCGCCAGCAACCTGGTTGTCACCGCACGCCAGTTCGAAGCTGAGATGGCGTATCTCAAGCGCAACGGCTACCAGGTTGTGCCGCTGGTCGACCTGGCCGACTTTCTGAGTGGCGACAAGGCCCTGCCGGATCGCACGGTGGTGATTACCGTGGACGATGGCTACAAGAGCTTCTATACCGTGGCCTACCCCATCCTCAAGAAGTACCAGTACCCCTCGACGCTGTTCGTCTACCCGGAATTCATCGGCGGTCGCCTGGGCCTGAGCTGGTCACAGCTGGAAACCCTGCAGGCTGACCCACTGGTAAACGTCCAGTCGCATTCACTCAGCCATACCAGCCTGGCGCCACACCCGGGCGGCGAGAATCCTGACGACTACCTGGCGCGACTGGCGGTGGAGGTAGAGACCACAGATCGCATTCTGTCGAAGAGACTGGGCCAGCGGGTGGACCTGTTTGCCTATCCTTATGGCAACAGCAGCCCGGAACTGGTTGAACTGTTGCAGGACAGGGATTACCACCTGGCCGCAACCGTTCTCGGTGGGGGCAACGCCAGTTTTGCCGCACCATTCCTGCTGCGGCGCACCATGGTGTACCCGGACGAAAGCCTGGAGCTGTTCAAAAGGCGGCTGGACGTCTACAGGCACACTGAGCTGAGATGAGTAGCACGGCACTGAGGGCGGTTATTGCCTGCCTACCCTTACTATGCCTTGGCGCCTGTGTAACCACTCCCGTGAGCGACGAGGCCTTTCTCGACAGCAGGCAGGCCCTCGCCGACAGTCTCGAGGCGGAGCAGCGCTATGCCGACGCCCTGCTGCAATGGAAAATCCTCGCGAGCGCCTACCCCGACAACCCCGAGGTGACAGCGGAGGTATCGCGCCTGGAGTCGTTCATCGACCAGAGAATTGAGACTTTGAACGCGGACCTCGAGTCCCGGCCCGGTCGCGAAGCAGAGTCCACCTGGCTCAAGATCCTCGCGCTGGATCCCACACATCAACCAGCACTCACAGCCCTGCGCAGCATGGAGGCACAGCGTTCGTACCAGGCTGCTGAGGTGAAGAACAAACTGATCGAAAAGAACTACGAAAGCCGGCGGCGTGGCCAACAACAGCAGAGTGCCGAGCAGGCGCTGGTGGCGCAGGCCAATGCCCTGCAGGCCGAGGGCGATTACGAGGCGTTGCTGGATCTTGCCAATCAGTTCATTCGGCAACACGAACAACATGAGAGAGCGCTCGTATTCCGCTTCCAGGCGCTGTCGGTGCTCGGTGAAGAGATGCTGGCGGGTGGGGAGGACGAGCTCGCCCTGGAGTTTTTCGAGCAGGCCGCCGCGATAGGGGGACCGGTAGATGCCGATCTGCAGCGCCGCCTCAATGGGCTCCGACAGCGGCTTTCAGCCAGGTACTACGAGGATGGCATGCGGGTGTTTCGCACGGATATCGATCGTAGCGTGGAGCTGCTACAAACCAGCCTCACTTACAACCCCGATGACCTGAAAGTGCAACGCGAGTTGTCGAAGGCGATGCGAATCCAGCAGAACCTCAAGCGAATCAATGCAAAGCGGAAGCAGCCGGCAGGCAACAGCTCGCTACTGAACTGACTTGCGACTCTCCAGCCGTGCTTTCAGATCCATAGCCTTGCTCCGATAGACCTGAGCATCGATGTGGTCGGGATCCAGCTCCAGCAGGCGGTTCCAAAGGTCAATCGCGGGGTCAAGCTGCTGACTCCGGTAGGCCAGCAGGGCTTCGCGGTGATACTGGTCGATCACGTCTTCACGCGCTGAAGCGAGAGCGGACTGGTAATCGGGATTGTCAGGGCTCAATTCCACCGCGCGTGAATACTGCTCCATGGCCCCCACCTTGTCACCGTCCGTGAGGCTGCGCTGCGCGGCAGCGGCGAAATCCGCGGCCTGTACCACGGCGGAATCAACGGGCTCCGGCTCAATGGCAATGGCCTCCTCGACGGGCTCCGGTTCCGGGGGAGCAGGATCGGCCGCTGGCGGAGCTGCCTCAGGCTCGGCGCTGGCCTGGCTGGTTTCGTTAGCCCGAACACGCTCCGCGTGGGGCGTGAGCGGAATCTGGATGGCTTGCCCGGCCTGGACCCTTCGCGGGTTGGAAATCTGGTTGTAGCGCGCCAGGGCGAAGAATTGCATCCTGTCGCCCAGGTACTTCTCCGACAGCGTAGATAGGCTCTCGCCGGGCTCAAGCCGGTGGACAAACGCCGGGAAGGGGTAGTAGTCGCCGGGATCCATGACGATCTGGTCCAGCATATGCTGCGCCTTGCTCCTGCCAGGGTATCTGGCCAGGTAGGCCTCCAGTTCGACCTTGGCCCGCTCTTCCTGGCCGTATTCCAGCAGCTTCAGCGCTTCTACGTAGCGTTGGCTGTCCGGAATATCCGTCCGCGGTGTGTAGACGTAGGCTCCTTCGGCAGATTCGCTCTCGTCTTCTGCCGAACCATCCCACCCGCCCATAATGCCGGGGGTTTCGCAGCCCGCGAGCAGAACAAACAGAAATGTAGCGTTCAGCAACTTCCAACGGATGTTCATGTTTTGTAGTGCCTGCGGTCGTTATTCAAGGCTGGCGCGCTCTCAAGGAATACTTGCGAATACACTGCTGCATTAGCCAAAAAAATATAGCACATCTCAGCAAAGGTGCCGGAGGCACTGCTCTCTCGCAGCACAGGGTAACAGGCCTGCGGGTCGCTCCTCGGACCTCACCTTGGATGAGTGATATAGCAGTATCTCCACACATGCGGGATGCTTGTAGCGCATGCACCCGGACCCAGGCACAGTGCAATGGTTCAGGATTGTTCGCTTATAATCTCCCTCGCAGACATGCTCTCACCAGGATGGGAACGGTAGTAGCAAATGCTCGATCAAGCGCGGCAGGCCGCCGCTGCAAGTGACTGGAACCTCGCACTGGCGCGACTGACTGATTTTCTTGTACAGCATCCTGGCAACCCCGAGGGACTGCTGTTGCAAGGCGACATTTTGCTGAGACTCGGCAAACTGATTGACGCCCGCAACGCGATTACCGAGGCGCTGGCCGCCATTCCATCCGAGCATCCTGCCTACGTGAACCGAACCCTGCAGCTCGCGCTTATTTCTTCCAGGCTCTCAGAACACGCCAAGTGCACAGAGCTAGCGACCGCCGTTCTGGGCGAGATCGAAGATCATCTCCTGGCTCTTGCGTTGACCACTACTTCCCTGTTTCGACAGGGCAACAGCGACCGATGTGCTGCAACGGCTGAGAGGCTCTTCCTTGCCTTGTTGCGGAATGATCCCGCACAGATACAAGGCCAGTTCGGGCTGGTGGCGCAGGCGATCTATTCCGGCGTCTCGCTGACCACAGCACGGGGCGCATTAGAGAGGTATCAGACGCTAAGCCTTGTCGTGAGCCGTGAGGGGCTGGCGCCCCTGGCTGAGCATGCGGGCATACATTTCTCCCTCGCCATGCTCCAGGAAATGTCAGGAAACTATGCTGATGCGCTCTCAAGGTACCAACAGGGAAACCACATCCTGAGACAAGAAAGCCACTACAACGTGACGGTAGACCTGCAGCGCTTTGAGCGCATGCAGAGCCTTTTCGCTTCGCGCCTGCCAGGTGACGTTATCAGACCTGCCGGCAGCAGCAATACGCCAAGAGTATGTTTTGTTGTCGGCATGCCACGCAGTGGCACGACGCTCTGTGAGCAGATACTGGACGCCCACTCCCGGGTAGTTGGCATGGGCGAATTGAGCGCACTCAATCAAGCCTTGATTGAAGCAGGGGCGCGAACCCAGTCCATGGGGAAATCACTTGAGGATTCCGCCACCTACAATGAAGAGTTTTTTACCCGTGTTCGGCAAGGCTACCTCGCGAAGATCGAATTGCCCGCGCAGGCAGAGTGGATCGTCGACAAAATGCCAGCCAATCTACAGTACCTGTGGCTGATAGCAGGTGCCTTTCCAGACGCCCGTGTCATAATTATGTCCAGGGACAAGCTACCCACGGTCATGTCCTGTTATACGACCTACTTTGCCACGGGCAACGAGTATTCCGAGTCCATCGCAGACTGCGCGGCGTACTACGACGCCTTCGAAGCGATGAAGAAGGCATGGATACCGCTTCTCGGTGAACAGGCCTGCCAGATCGCCTATGAAGAACTCACTTCGAACCCCGCGGTGCATATTTCGCGAGTCCTTGAGTTCCTGGACCTACAAGCGGAGGATGCCTGTTTTTCGCCGCACCAGTCCCAGCGTGTGGCATTGACCGCGAGTCAACTGCAGGTCGCTCGGCCAATCTATTCCACTGGCAATGCACGATGGGAGAAGTATCGTACCGTTCTCGGTGAAAGCCTCCACTTCTTCGAATAGCCAGGGCCGGCGCAGGCACTCGGATCACAGGGAAGACGTTCCCAGGTATGGCGCCCAGAACGGCAAACCCCTTGAGCTCAGTTACCTCAGACTGTAATTTGGCGCGTTTGGAACCAAACGCCCCGCCCGGCACGGAGACCCCACCATGCTTCGATCGACTGGCTTGCTGCTGACAGCTGCCCTCGCCCACCTCGCACTCGCGACACCTGCGCAGGCCGCAGAGCGCGTCGACCCCTCCCTGCTCGACGGTTTGGAGTTCCGCCTGCTCGGGCCCTGGCGCGGCGGCAGAGTGACGACAGTGACCGGTGTGGAGAGCGACCCGCAGCTCTACTACATGGGAGCAGCCGGGGGCGGAGTCTGGAAAACGCACAACGCTGGAGCGACCTGGGAGAACATCTCTGACGGCCAGATTCCCGTGGGTACCATCGGGGCCATCGCGGTTGCGCCGTCAGATCCCAACGTGATCTACGTGGGCACCGGGGAAGCCCCCATCCGCGGTGTCACCACCAGCCAGGGTGAAGGCCTGTGGAAATCCACGGACGCCGGCCGCAGCTTTACCTTCATGGGTCTGCCGGAAGCAGGGCAGATCGCCAAGATTCTGGTTCACCCGAAGGACCCGGACACTGCCTGGGTGGCCGTCCAGGGCCAGATCTGGGCGCCCAACCCCGAACGCGGCGTGTACCGCACGCAAGACGGGGGCGCCAGCTGGGAGCAGGTGCTGAAGGTCAATGCGGATACCGGTGCTACCGACCTGACCATGGACCCCAGCAACCCACGCATACTCTATGCCGCCATGTGGCACCACGGCCGCAAGCCCTGGTTCATCAAGTCCGGTGGTGAAGGTGGCGGCATCTACAAATCCACAGATGCCGGTGATAGCTGGGAAAAGCTGGAGGGTGGTCTACCCACACTGGTTGGCAAGATCGGCGTCGACGTTTCCGACTCCCAGCCGTCGCGCGTCTACGCCATCATCGAGGCCGAACCTGGCCAGGGTGGGCTGTGGCGCAGTGACGACTACGGTGAAAGCTGGACACAAATGAACGGCCACCGCGTTCTGCATACGCGCGCCTGGTACTACATCCACCTGACCGCAGACCCGAACGACCCCGATACCGTCTGGGTCTTGAACGTGCCGCTGATGAAGTCCATCGACGGCGGCAAGACCTTCAAGAAAATCAAGACGCCCCACGGCGACCACCACGATCACTGGATCAACCCAGGGGACAGCCGCATCATGATCAACGGCAATGACGGCGGCGCCACCGTGACCTTCGATGGCGGGGACACCTGGTCCACTCTCGAGAACCAGCCCACGGCCCAGTTCTACCGGCTTATTACCGACCGGCAGTCCCCCTGGCGTCTGTACGCCGGCCAGCAGGACAACACCACGGTATCCATTGCCGCCTGGGCCTGGGACGGCAGCATCGGCCGCGATGACTACCACGCCATCGGTGGCGGCGAGAGCGCCCACGTGGCTTTCGATCCGGAAAATCCTGAGCTGATCTACGCCACTACCATCAATGGCACCCTCACCGAGTACAACCAGGCCACCGAAAAAACGCGCATCATCGTGCCCTACCCTGAGCGGGTGTTCGGGGAAGACGCGGGGAATCTCAAGTACCGGAGCAACTGGAACCCTCCGGTGATTACCTCACCTCACGACCGCAGCGTGATTTACTACGGCACCCAGTACCTGTTGAAGAGCACCGACCGGGGCACGACCTGGGAGGAAATCAGTCCTGACCTCACGCGGAACAATCCGGACCACCTCGGAAGAAACGGCGGCCCGCTGACGCCGGAGAATGTCGGTGCGGAGTTCTACCACACTATTTTCTACATCGCAGAGTCGGAGGAATCCGAGGGCACAATCTGGGTAGGCGCAGACGATGGCCTGCTGCACATTACCCGTGACGGTGGCGGCGAGTGGAAGGACATCTCACCGCCGCACCGCGGCGAGGCGATGATCAACGCCATCGAACTGTCACCCCACACCGAGGGTAAGGCCTACCTCGCGGTTACCGGTTACAAGCTCAACGATTTCGATCCCTACATCTACCGCACCGATAATCACGGCAAGCGCTGGAAGCGGATCGACAAGGGCCTGCCGGATGGTGCCTTTGTTCGGGTGGTGCGCGAGGACCCGACCGTACCCGGCCTGCTCTACGCGGGAACCGAGAAAGGTCTGTTCGTCTCCTGGAACGACGGGGCTGACTGGCAGCCTCTCGACCTGAACCTGCCGACCGTACCCATTACCGACCTGCGGGTACGCGAGGACGCGCTCGCCGTGGCCACCCAGGGCCGTGCCTTCTGGGTGCTGGATGATCTGTTTGTCGTCCGCCAGGCGATTGATGGCAACGCAGCAGCTTCCCTGCAACTGTACACGCCGCCAGCGCTGGCCATGGGTCGCCCGGGAAGCAGGCCCGGGAGTTTCGAGGCCGCCAACCCCTCACCGCACATGCCTATCTATTACTACCTCAAGGAAGACCTTCCCGAGGGCGAGTTGCTCACCATCGACGTTCTCGATCAGCAAGGCGAGGTGCTGCGCGGCTACAGCAGCGAAGCGTCCGATCACATGCGCTGCCGCATCGCCGGTATGGATCCACGCAGACCCTTCAAGCCCAAGTACCCCTCCACCGAGGCGGGCCTGCAGGTCTGGCACTGGGACCTGCACGCCAATGACGTGCGCTGTGTTGACGGGCACACCCTGTTCGAGGGCTACCGCGGCCCCGCCGTCGCACCCGGCAACTATACGGTGCGTGTGACGGCGGGCGACCAGTCGGTGAGCACCAGCGCGGAGATTCTCAACGACCCACGGGTTCCCGCCAGCGACGAGCAGACTGCCGAGTGGATAGCAATGCAGAACCGTATCGCCGGGCTACTGGATGAAGTGCTCGTGGCGCTCGAAGGTGCTCGCAAGGCGCGCAGCCAGGTCAACGCGCTTGCCGCTGACCACAACGACGAAGCACTGAGCCAACTGGCCTCCGCAGCAACAGAAGCCATCGATGCCTGGGAACAGGACATCACCGAGCTACGCCACGAGACCTTCGAGGATGAGGACGCCTGGGTCATGAAGCTCGACGGCCAGATGCGCCACCTGCTCGACGTGGTGGAGATCGGTGGCGCGCCGGTCACCGGCGGGGCAAAGGCGCGCTATGCAGACCTGGAAGCGGCCTGGGCGAAAAGCAGAAAGGCGCTGGATGAAATCAGTGCTGAACAGCTTGGCGCTATCAATCGTTGGGCGGAGGAGCGCACCGTACAGCACGTAGAGGCTCCCTGAACCAGAATCAAGAGAAGCTAGTGATGGGTAGGCTCGCTGGGAAGCATGACCCTATAAGGGGCTTCGTCCGACGCCCTGCCCTTACAGTTTGCCCAGTTCCGCGGCGGACAAGTGCGCGATGCCGAGGGACTCGGGAGTTCGAAGCGCCTCCGCCGCATAGTCTCTGCCCATCAGTACCGAGGCCACCTGAATGACGGCATCCATTGCTGGCGTCGCGACCCCGACTTGTCTTGCCAGGCGGGCCATAAACACCAGTCCGTAACCGACGTCCTCATTGAGATAGCGATGGTCCAGCTGCGGTTGTGCACCGATCCCCTGAAAGCCCGGTGCCCTGCGATACGCATCACCGTAGTCATTGGCCAACATATAACCCTGGCGCATGGCCAAATCGGGGTCGGGAATCACCGTCACACCCATACTCGCAGCGATGGCAATGCGCTCTTTATCCAGGGCCTCGATGAGGCGACCGGTCGCATCGCTCACGCCTTCCTCATAAAACAGAAATTCGACGCCGGGCGTATCGATGCGAGCAGCGTTTGTGAGGGTAACCGCCGGATGAATAATGGGATTGGCATTCTGCAGGCTGGTCTGCATGACGCTGGAAGCCGGCTCCATGCCGGGGTAGACGTCGGCTATCAGGGCCAGCACTGACTCGGTATCCGCGCCCGGTATGGCAGCAAGTAGATTCCCTGCCTTGAGTTTTAGAAAAACGCGAATCCGGCCAGGCTCGGTAAGCCTTACGGCGTAGGGCAGTGTCGAGGTTTCGGCCACTCGCACCGCGTTATCACCAAGCGCCAGCCCGGCGGCATGCTTGAAGGCCAGTACGCCACCACAGGAACTCGGTGAAACAATCACAGTCTGACCTGCACTCAGCTTTCCCGCGAGTGCCTCACCGAACGCCGCAGTGCTGTAGGCGGGCCCGACAACGTAAATGAGATCGGCACCCTGAACGGCCTCCTCCACATCGTGAGTGGCCACTGCAAGTGTTGCAAAGCCGGCCAGGTCTCCCTCGGCGTGGATACCGTTCTGCCTTTTGATGGCAGAGATGTTATCGGGGAACGCTGCAAAGTCGAATAGGCGGACATCGTGCCCGTGGACAGCGCAATCAAAGGCGATCGCCGTCCCTCCTGCGCCTGCACCCAGTACTGCAATGTTCATCGACGTACTCCAATAAAAGCTGCCAGTAATACAATGCGCGCCCCTGTTATGGGCGCGTCATTATATTCCGAGTGGAGTCAGCGCCGATATGCGTGCAGTAGACCGTTTACTCGCCCTGGACCTGCGGCGCTGACACGGGAACCCAGCGCTTGACCGTCGCGACGGAAGATTTGATGGCGTGAGGCAGTGCCAGCATCGCCGGCGTGGCTACCAGCGTCAGCACAGTGGCGAACGACAGACCGAACACAATAGCCTGCGACAGCGGGGCCCAGAAGATGGCCATTTCGCCCTCCGCAGTGATGTTGCGGGCGGCGAGATCCACAGAGAAGCCTGCCGCCAGCGGCAACAGTCCGCAGACAGTGGTCACGGTGGTAAGCAATACTGGCCGTAACCGTTGCGCGGTAGCGCGAACAATCACCGCCTGGACATCCAGCTCGGGGTGTTGTCGGCGCACGTGATTGAAGGTGTCGATAAGGATGATGTTGTTATTGACCACAATTCCCGCCAACGCCACCACACCCACGCCGGTGAGCAGCGCACTGAAAGGGTTGCCCAGCAGCAACAGGCCCAGCAAGACGCCGGCGGTGGACATGATAACGGCCAGCAGGATCAGGGTACTCTGATAGAAGTTGTTGAACTGGGTGACCAGCAGAACAAACATGAGTGCCAGCGCCAGCGAAAATGCCGCTGAGACGAAGGCCATGGAATCCGCCTGCTCTTCGTTGGCACCACGGAAGCGTATGGCAATGGCCGGATCGAAAGTCTGCTGCTGCAACCAGGCAGCAATCTCCTGCACCATACGATCCGCCATCACGCCGTCGCGCACGTCTGCCCGGATCAACTCCACCGGCAGGCCGTCTATGCGTTTCAGCGTGTCTACGCCGGGCGCAGGTGCCATAGTGACGAAGTTACTCAGCGGCACCATTCCCTCGTCGGTGCTGATACGGAGCTTGTCCATGGCGGTTATGCCGCGGTCATCCCTGGGGTAACGCACCCGGATGTCCACCGAATCCTCAGCGTCGTCCGGGCGGTATTCACCGACTTTGACGCCATTGGTGACCAGCTGCACGGCCAGACCGGCGGACGACACATCGGCGCCGTACAGGGCTGCCTGCTGCCGGTCCACGTCGATGCGCCATTCGATGGACGGCAGCGCCGCTGAATCGTCGATGTCGACCAGCTGAGGAAGGGTATCGAGATGTGCGCGCACCCGCGCCATCGCCGGCTCCAGCAGCGCACGCTGTCGCGACGTGAACTCGATCTGGATAGGTTTCCCCACGGGGGGCCCCTTTTCCAGTGGCTGCACTTCGACTTTGATGCCCGCGATGGTATCGGTGCGATCGCGAATCTCGCGCATGATGGCGTTCCCGCCCAGCTCACGCTGTGACTCGGCCACCAGTTCCACGAAAATTGAGCCGATGCGGTCCGAGCTACTGCCCATAAACCCGCCAGTACTGGCACCCGGCAACAGGGTCTGGGTGTTGACGAAGCGAATGCCGGGAATATCCAGCACCTCTGCCTCCACCTCCAGCACCAGGTCGTTCACCTCACTGGCGGAGAAGTTCCCGCGCCCGAGTACTGACACCTGGATGAACTGCGGGTCTGAGTCGGAGAAAAAGATCGTGCCCACACCGTATTTGCCGTAAGCCCAGAAGACTGTGTAAAGCAGGCTGAAAATGACACCAAGCGTCAGTATGGGCCGGGCACAGACCTGTGCCACAAAGCAGGCAAACCGCCCGGTCAGGGTAGGGAGTTCGGTGGGGTCACCCGTCTCGAGTACATGCTGCTCGCGGGCGATTTCCGTACTGTGCATGGAGGGTTTGCCAAACAGGGTGCCTAGCACGGGCCCAAACAATAAGGCGTATAGCAGGGAGCCGATCAACACCGTAAACACCGTGACCGGCAGATAGCCCATGAACTGCCCCGAGACGCCGGGCCAGAACAGCATCGGCAGGAATGCGGCGAGCGTGGTGGCCGTGGACGCCGTCACCGGCCAGAACATGCGCTTGACGGATTCCGCATAGGCACGCCTGTGGTCCATGCCCTCACCCATCATCCGGTTAGCGTATTCCGTGACCACGATGCCGCCGTCAATCAGCATGCCCAGTCCCAGCAGCATCCCGAACATGACCATGAAGTTGAAGGTATAGCCCAGCAGGTAAATGATGGTCACCGAGAACAGCAGCGAGAAGGGAATACCCAGCCCGACCACCAGGCCGCTGCGAAAACCCATGGTAGCCACCACCAGGATCATCACCAGCGCCAAAGCGGTGAGAATGTTGCCCTCCAGCTCTCGCACCTGCAGGGAAGCAAATTCGGCCTGGTTTTGCGAAACGATCATCTGAATGCCAGCGGGGACGGTGGCGCGGGCCTGCTCAACGATGCCCAGGACCGTTTCCACCGAGTCGATGACATTGGCATCGGAGCGCTTGGTCACGCTGATCGAGATAGTTTCCTGGCCGTTATATCGCGCAAAGCTGGAGCGGTCCTTGAACGTCCTGCGGACCGTGGCCACATCCAGCAGCGTGACCACGCTGTCCAGTGAACTGCGCAGCGGCAGTGCCAGCACGTCGTTCGCACGCTCCACCACCGCCGGCACCTTGACCGCGAAGCGCCCGTCGTCCAGATCCATGGTGCCCGCCGGGATCAGCCGGTTGTTGCGCTGCAGGATCACGACCAGCTCTTCGGCTGATATGCGATATGCGTTCAGGGCATCCGGATCGATGATGACTTCAAGCAGTTCCTCTCGGTGGCCCTGCAGGTCTGCGCTGAGCACTTCCGGTACCGTTTCAATCTGCTCCCGTACCTTCAGGGCCGCGTTGTAGATTTCCCGTTCAGTGGCGTTCTCGCCTATGAAGTTGACCTGCAGCATGGGGAAGTCATCCGCGGTGAGCTCCTCGACGAAGGGCTCTTCTGCCGTCGCCGGCATCTCGGACCGCGCCGCATCGACCGCCTCCCGCACGTCACTCAGTGCCTTGTCGAGATCCTGGGAAACGTCGAACTCCACGAAGAAAGACGCCATGCCTTCAGACGCGGTAGATCTGAGTTCGACAATGCCCTCCAGCTTGCGCAGCTCAATCTCCATGGGCTGCACCAGCAGGCGCTCGGCGTCTTCCGGCGAAATGCCCTCATGCACAACGCCCACGTAGAACAGCGGCAGGTCAACGTGCGGGTCGTTGGCGATGGGCAGCGCCGATCTGGCCATAATCCCGGCCAACACCAGAACGGCCAGCAGTGACAGGGTCGTACGCGTACGACTGATGGCTGTCTCAATCAGGCTCATCTGACTGCGATCTGGTCCTTCGCCCCGTCCATGTAGACCGGCTCGACCAGCTCACCCACGGTCACATACTCCTGACCGACGGTGATCAGGTTGACAGTGTCGGGCAGCCCGGTCACCCACAGCCCTTCGGGGCCGTCCTCAACGATCTCCACCGCCGTGAACACCACGCGGTTTGTATCATCCAGCGTGCGAACGCCCATGTCCCCCGCGTCGCCCAGCGTCAGCAGGGAGGGCGCAATGCGGTGGGCTGGAACCTCGTCGAGATCTGCCCACAGCGTAACGGTAAGGCCGGAGCGCAGGCTGTAGTCGCCGTTGGCGACCGTAATTTCAACCGGGAAGGTGCGAGTCACTGGATCGTTCTGCTTGCCGATAAAGGATAGCTGTCCGTCGACTCCCCGGCCCATACGAGTGTTGCCAGTCACCGTACTGGCGGGCTGCAGGTGCTCGACTTCCTGTTCGGTGACCCGGGCGACGACCAGCATGGGGTCGAGATCGATGAGCGTGGCGCACGAAGCCCCGGGCATCGCGTAGTCACCGGCGTTCAGGTGCAGGTTTTCGACCACACCGTCGAACGGCGCGGTGATGCGTGTTCTTTCCAGGTTAAGCATCTGCCGGTGCAGATGTGCCCGCGCCGCCTCCTGGCGCGCTTCGGAGGTGGCAATGGCGACCTCGGACAACAACTCTTCTTTCGCCAGCTTCAGGCTGCCTTCATGCTCGATCCTGGCCTGTTCGAAACCCGCCCGGGCTTCTTCGACCGCCACCTCTCGATCATCCACGGCGATCTCACACAGCAGCTGGCCTTTCGACACCTGCATGCCGCGTTCTACCGGCCTGGAGACCACCTGGCCGGCGACTTCAGCGGTGACTTCCACCGCGCGTTTGGCCTCGGTCCGGCCCCGCAATACCACCGTGCGTGTGCGAGGCTCGGCGGTGTTGACCGCAATCCGAACCCTGCTCAACGCTGCGCCGGCGTTACTGTCCGGCGGCATGGCAGCGTCTGTTACCACAGCAAGCGTCCTGGCCTCTGTATCACGGGTAAATGCGCCGGAGCCCATCCACAGTACCAATGCCGCAGCGACGATAGCGGCGGAGACGAAGTTTTTAGACATACCTGATGACCGCAGTTGTGAAAGTTGTCCAATGCCAACGCAGTGACGCCGGCCTCGTTGCTTTGATGTCGGCGATTTGCGGTGATTCCTACGCTAAAGAAATGATTTTGGACGACTTTTTAGCTGAACAGAGTTGGACAAAGCTGGACACAGCGAACCGAGCCGCATCAGGTGTATGTCTCCCGGCGTAGTTTGCGCATCGCCCGAGTGGCATTACAACAATAGGCACATTTGCTAATGTACCTGAAGGGCGCAGGGCAGCGCCGTGTAGAGGTGTCAAGGATCCCACTGTGAACCCCCGGTCTTCCTTTATCTGGCTGGTCTTCGCCGGCATACCGCTGCTGGGCGGCTGCCTGCACGCCCAGCTCAACGGGTCGGTGAGCGGTGCCACCATTACCGTCACTGAGTTGCGCAATCCGGATTCCGCGGTGGCGAGCGTCACGTCCTACGAGGCAGCCGATTTCATTGAGCAACGCGGCCAGGACGCCTGGGACCGGTTTGGCGCGAGGCTGCGACTGTGGTGGCTGGGCGGTTTCACGTTTGATGACGGACAGTTTGACGAAAACGCACTCTACCTGGTCACCGCCCGGGGCGGGGCCGAACATGACATGGACCGGGACCGCCACCCGGATGCCGACGCCACGGAGCTGACCGCGCAATGGCACGCCATCATGTCCGGCCGGCAGCTGCAGACCAGCGGCTACAAGGTCAGTGCCCTGACAGAGGCCGCATGGAGATGGATTGCTGAGGATCTTCCCTCATTGACTGACAGCGAATTGCTGGCGCGCCTCGACGCCGCGGCCGCCGACCTCGTCAGCGACTTCGATAGGGACGGAGACAGCGACTACAGCGATCTCCTGACCTGGACTCGCCTGTTGGAGCCCGAGGACAACTTCAAGCGGGACCTGGAACTGCTCAACCGCTTCACCGATGGCATCATTCGGGGTGAGGATGATCCCGCCATGGACACCCTGGCGGCTGTCATCATGGCGGGAGACCATGTTTCAGGCGAAGTGGTCACCGGTATGCTGGAGAACTCCGGCGATAGAGACAGCTACACCGTCGACCTGGAAGGCAGCATTACCATCCGCGGCGAGGGTGAGCAGGACGGTCCGACATTCTTCATTGCGGTCTACGATGCTGATGGGCTGCTGGTGGATACCGCCAGCGAGACGCTCGAGGTAAGCGTTGAGCCAGGCCGCTACACCCTGGACGTGTCGCTGTGTTCCGAAGGAGCCTGCTTCCAGGAAGGCACACTCTATGAGCTTCGCTTCGGATACGATGACGGCGCCAGCGTCGCCTTCGTTGTCGGCGAGCTCCTTGATATTGACCTGGCACCAGATAGCGTCGACGAAAGTATCGCCCCGATCGCCGACGTTGGCATACGGCTGTCAGCACCAGAACTCGAGAAGCAGGGAGCTGTTCGCTATCGCCTCGTGGGGGATGCTGGGGGAAGATTTGCAGCCAGGGAAGATACCGGCGTCGTATTGCTGACCCAGGCACTGGATTACGAAACCGAAACCCGTCACCGGATTACGGCGCGCGCTGACCTGCCGGGGGAAAATACCTATGCCGAGGCCAGTTTCGACATTGCGGTATTGGACAGCCCGACACCACAGCTCAACGTTCACTTCCCGTTTACGCATGCAAATATCCCGGGCGCCGAGACAGCAATCTCCGGCAAAGTCGTACACCCCCTCCCGGAAAACGTTACCGTGGTCGCCACGTCTGCAGTCGATACATTGACGGTCCAGGCATCCCCTGATGGCAGTGTTCTACTCGACGGCCTGCGACTGTCTCCAACCGCAAAAATCGATGACGTCCAGCTCCGGGCCTTCCACGCCGGCGGCGAATCGGCCACGGACACTCTCGCCCTGTCTCGCACGCCGAATATCAGTTCAATACAGGGCATTGAGCTGGACGCCGGCAACCACCGGATACTGCTGCTGGACCAATACAGCGCCTCCCTTCTGTCCTACGATCTTGCGACGGGTGAGCTGGAGCTGTTATCGGGCCCCACGCGAGGCGCGGGGCCGCCGATAGAAGTACCCGAGCGCCTGGCGCTCGACAGTGCGACAGGTGATATCTACCTCACTGATAGCGAGCGGGCCACGGTTTTTCGTATCGATGAAGACGGCAACAGGTCCATCGTGTCAGATGAGGTGATCGGCGCAGGCACGGGGTTGTTTGAGCCCACGGAAATCGTGTTCGACCCGGTTCGTCAGCAGCTGTTCATAGTGGACGGCAACCGGATTGTGAGCGTGGACCCGGACAACGGGAACCGGTCCATCCTGTCCAGTACGACGGTCGGCTCCGGACCATCGCTTCCGAGGCCGACTGGCATGGACATCGACGTCAGCCGGGATCAGTTGCTCGTCTCTGCGTCCACGGACATCTATAGCGTCGACCCCGACACCGGTGCAAGGACACTTCTCTCCAACGCCGCGTCTGAACCTCAAGAGACCTCCCGCGGTTTCAGAGGCATCTCCGTCGGTTCGGGTGGTGGGAAAGCCTACCTGGTGGACGACTTCAGCAACGCCGTGGTGGAGATGGATATTGCCACCGGGCAGCGTCGCAGCATCTCCTCTTCGGGGCCGGGAGTATTTGACGCACCGGCAAATGGACTTTTTCCCCCGGCAACGGGCGATGGGCCGCTGCTTGAGCTCCCGACAGACGTGGTGTTCTCCGAAGAAGCCGACCTGCTTCTTGTCTCCGAAGAATTCTATGGCGATCCGGTGCTCGCGGTGGACAGGGAATCAGGCAACCGTAGCCAGGTGCTCAGCGGCGCCCTGGGTGCCGGCGTGCCCTTCAAGGACCCGGGCTCAATTGATATCGATCCCGGCAATCGAGTGGCCTACCTGACGGACCACATTGCCGACCTCATCGTTGCCATCGATTTAAGGAGCGGCGATCGCAAGCTACTGTTCGGTGACAGCGAAGGAAGGGGCTCAGTAAACAGCGCAACTTTTGTTGCTGTTCATGCGCCCAGCTCGCGCAAGCTGTACGTAGCCGGGATCGAACTCTCTTCGATTTCAGCCATCGACCTCGACACCGGCGAGATTGAGCCGATCAGCAGCAGGGCCGTGGGCCAGGGACCCATGCACGAAGCCATCCACGACATGGAAATCGACGAGGGCAACGGCCTGATCTACCTGATCGATGCTGGCCTGGACGCCGTCATGTCTATCGAACTCGCCACCGGCACCCGGCGCATCATCTCCGGCCAGGGTGTGGGCGAGGGTCCATCGATAGAACGCTTCAGGGGCATGGAACTCGATATAGCGCACAACCGCCTGCTCTACTCTGACAGCGATGCGGAAGGCATTTTCGCCGTCGATCTGGACAGCGGCGACCGCCGCCTGGTACCGGCAGGCCTGGCGGGTTCATGGCGCTACCAGTACATCGGTGATTTCGCCCTGGACAGCGGCAGCGATCGCCTGCTTGTCCTGGACACCCTGAGGAATACGCTGTTTTCAGTTGACCTGAGCACGGGCCAGCACAGGGTTGTTTCCGGTGATACCAGCCAGGTATTGCGCGTGGAGGACGAAGATGGGGGCTTTGAATTTATCACCGTGCCAATTGAACAAGGTGGTGGCCCCCAATTCGTCAGGCCGCGCCGGATCGATCTCGACGCGAAGCGCCAGCTCGTCCTGGTCACGGATGATGCATACGACGGCGTTATTGCCGTCGACCTGGCCTCTGGCTATCGCCAGTTGATCGCCAAGTAGTTCCTCACGTCCCTGCACTCCCCCCCGCCGAGTCCTGAACAATCACAAGCCGTACCCGAAAAGAGGGGCAGGCTCTGCCTGGGCGACGGCAGGCTGACCGCCGGTTTGCGAAGCAAACGCATAGCACCGCTTTGCGAGTTTCGAAGTCCCCAAATGTATGATCTGGGGCCGGCCATCCGGCTGCAACCACCACACCCCCAGGGCGAATCGACTGGCCGATTGGTTACTCTCAGCACCTGATTTATAGTTCTTGTACTGTTCAATCGAGTGGCTACGGATAATTGGAGCGAGATATCGGAAGTAAATTTGCAATGGAGGTTCACGGGACGACCTCCCCGGGCTTCGAGCCAGTCAGGCAGCTCTTCGAGCAGCAGATGAGCACCATGGCGGAGCGGCAGGCCCAGCTCTGTGTCTACCATCGCGGCGACAAAGTGGTGGATCTATGGTCATCTCCCACCGACGACGACAGCTTCTCGGCGGATTCCCTGGCCAATGTCTTCAGCAGTGGCAAGAGCCTGGAAGCCATCGCCGTAGCCGCTCTCGTCGACAAGGGCCTGCTCAGCTACGATGCGAAGATCACGGAGTACTGGCCGGAATTCGGCGCCAACGGCAAACAGGGCCTGACCGTTGCCGATCTGATGCGGCACGAGGCGGGACTGGCCAACTTCGACACCTCCCTTGATATGCAGGATCTGTTCGCTGAGAACATCAAGCAGAATGCCGTGGGCCGAATAATCGAGCAGCACGGGCTCAGTTACGAGTCGCCCGGCGGCGGCCGGCGCGAATACCATGCGCTGACCCGGGGATGGATCGTCAACGAGCTGTTTCGCCGGGTGGATCCCGCGGGCCGCACGATCGGCGAATTCCTGCGCGAGGAGATCTGCGGCCCGCTCAAGGCCGATGTGCTGATCGGCGTGCGCGACGAGGAAATGCCGCGCGTTGCCCCGGTCAGGCAACTGAGCTTCGGTTACCAGCTATTGCAGAGCCTGGTGCCCCGTTTCCTGGGCAGACGGATCGTCCACAACCTGTTCCAGGTTCTGCGGCGGCTGGTCAGCGTGCTACCGCTGCTGTTCAAGGGCCGCAAGGACGGTCCCCCGCCGCCGTTCGTGGGACGGTCCACGTTGGACTTTTTCAATGATCGCGATTTCGCCCGAGGTGAGACCCCTTCCGCCAACGCCAACTGCTCTGCCCGGGGACTGGCGAAGCTGGCCGCGATGCTGGCGGCGGGCGGCTGCCTGGAGGGAAAGCAGTACCTGGGCACAGAGGCCTGGCGCGCCATGCATGCGCACCCACTCGAAGCCAAACTCGGCGTGTTGCTGACCACGCGCTTTACCCAGGGCGGCGTAGACTGCTTCACACCCTGCACGGCGGCCAGCCCCCGCATCGAGCGCGATTTCAATGTCGGGCGAGAGGGGTTCTACGGCTGGATGGGCTACGGCGGGTCTATCTTCCAGTGGCACCCGGAACTGGAGATCGGCTTTGCCTTCGTACCCACCTCACTCCATGTGCTGGACCTGCTCAATGAACGCGGTAAACGCTACCAGGCGGAGGTCGTGAACTGCGTTGCAAAGCTGCCGGCCCAGGCAGGTAAGCCCGGATGAGCCCCTTGTCTGGTACGCCGCAGCGCTCAGCAGAGATTCCACCACTGCCGGCGCCCGGCTCGGCTGGCTGAAACTAGTCGACAACCCGCAGGTGGTACTCAAAATGCGGCCGGCCCGCGATACGGTTGTTAAGCCATAGAATCGTCATTCCCTCAATCCAGCGCGCATTATCGACATCGCCGAGGTCTATCGGCTTGAGGTCCATGGCACTGACCAGCTGCGCAACCTTTGCCTTGGCGGCGTCACTGTTGCCGGCCAGCAGAATGGAGATATCACCGCCCGGCTCCACCATCTGGCGCCAGTTGAGGGTGCTGAACGCCTTGACGACATGGGCGTCCGGCGCCGCATCCTGAATGATGCGCGCATTGGAAGTCGATACGCCGATGCGGAGCTCCTTGTCCCAGTCGCCCTCCAGGGCATTGGTGGGGTCGATGATGATTTTCCCCGCAAGATCGCCAAGACCCCGCGTGATCTCTTCGACCAATTCACCGGGAACCGCCAGCACCACGATACTGGCATCAACAATGGATTCAGCGGGCAGTACGGCGCTGGCATCACCTGGCGTCATGGCCACGATATCCCTGGCTTTTTGACCACTGGGATTACGCGACCCGTACACGATATCGTGCCCCTGGTTTGCAAACTCAGGGCCCAGCGCTCGGGCGACCTGCCCGGTGCCGATAATGGCAATCTTGTCGGCAGATGCGGCTGGGGAAAACGAGACAAGCAGCACCAGACATGCAATAACGGCTTTCAAAGTGAGTCCTCCTGGCGTCGGTCGTGTTTGGTGAGAAGCATCTCGGTGAACGGAAGTGTATCTCGTTATCCCGTCCACCGTCTCATGACCGTAGGCCTTACCGGGCTCAGAGCCTCAATTGATCGAGTAAACTGGTCCCAGCGTTTCCATCGGGTAACATCTTGACGACTTCAACACACAACAAGCAACCGTCGCGCAGGCGATACGCGCCAGGGATGATGCTGCGGATTGCCCTGATACTGCTGACGCTGTCCGCCCTACTGTTCGCCTACCCGGTATGGCGATTGGGCCAGTGGCTGCTCCTACCCACCTGGCTCAATGTGACGGTTACCCTGCCACTGTTCCTTTCACAGTTCATCGCACGGATTCTGCTGCGCCGCCGGCACGGTAGTGTCGCGTTTATTCTCCGCAGTGCGGCGGACTTCTACCTTGGGCTTTCGCCGGTCATGCTCGCTGGCGTGTTGATGGGCGAGCTGGCGTTGCTGCTCTTCACAGAGTCCACGGAAGTAATCGCAGTCGCGATACTGGGCGCGACGCTGGTGCTGGGACTGTACGGCCTGCGGAAGGCCTGGCAGCCGGACATGGTGGAAGTGACGCTGCGCTCCCACAAGCTCGATCGACCCCTGCGATTCGCGCAGATTTCTGATGTGCACATAGGCTCGCGCACGGCTCGCTTCCTGAATGCCATTGTCCGCCGCATCAACCGAGAACAGCTGGACTTCCTGTGCATCACCGGGGACCTTATCGACCAACCCGGTGTCAGCGTCGACAAACTGCGTGCGCTATCTGATTTCGCTGGCCCCATTTACTACTGCATCGGAAACCACGAGCGCTACGAGGACCTGGAGGCCATAGTCGAACGGCTGGAATCTCTCGGCGTGGTGGTCCTGCGAAACCGCGCCGTTGAGGCCCACGGCCTGCAAATCATCGGTATCGATGACCACGAGCGAGCGGACCAGGTCGCCCGCGTCCTGCCGTTTATCGACGTCAAGCCCGACAGCTATTCTATCCTGCTCTACCACCGGCCCCAGGGTCTGGACGCGGCGGCCCGGCACGGGATCGACCTGAAGTTGTCAGGCCACACGCACGCCGGGCAGATCGTCCCGTTCCATATGGCGGTCAACCGGGTGTTCGAGTACAGCCAGGGGCTCTACCAGCTCGGCAGCACCCGGCTTTATGTCAACGAGGGGACGGGCACCTGGGGGCCGACTCTGCGGCTGGGCACTCGCAGCGAGATCACCCTCTTCCATCTAGCACCGGAAGTCCCTGGCTGAGTTCAATCGGATGGCTGGGGATAAGAAAGAACTTCGCTGAAAGGGATATGAACAGGTGAGGCGCGAGCGATTATTTCAGCGAAGTCTGGAGGTCAGAGTAAGGTGTCGCAAAAGGTAAGGAAGTTGCCTGGAAACCTGACCCTGGACGGGAAGCCTTAGCGGCGAAGTATCGCCAGCACATCGTCGTAGGTGTCGCTGATGACCGCCTCGCTGGCGCCGCCAGTATTGTTGACCTGCACGACTATGGTCACGCCGGGAAACGACTCGTAGCCGGCGATGGTCTGGTAGCCCGGCACCCAGCCCGAATGCCGGGTCCAGTACACCTCGTCGTAGGTTTCCTGCGCCTGCTCGCCGAGCAGTTCCCCTCGCCCCAACGCATCGACGAAGCGAGCGATGTCGGCACCGATTGATACCATGGATCCGCCAGGCACATCGTACTCCCGGTGGGTGGTATCCACGCCATCCCAATAACCCCGCGTCAGCGGTACCAAGACTTCTCGCTGCAGATGGAACGTATCCCTGAGGCCGAGGGGGTCGAGAATGGCGGCCTGGATATGCTGGTGGTGGCTATAGCCGAGCACGGTGTCGAGAATCCTGCCCAGCAGCAGGTAGTTGGTGTTCGAGTATTCATAGCGCGCGTTGGGGGCAAAATCCGCAGGCAGGTCCAGGGCATATCCCAACACCCTGTCGAGATCCGTGTGGGATCGCTGCCAGCTGAAGCCGGCCTGGCTGTCGAAGTCCGGCACGCCGCTGCGGTGCTGTAACAGGTGTCGCACCGTGATGGTCTCGGCATTCGCGATGCGCGGCGCCAGCTCCGGTAGCTGGGCGGCCAATGTGTCATCCAGCGAAAGCATTCCCTGGTGTATGACCTGCACCGTGGCGGCCGCTATGAACAGTTTACTGACGCTGGCGATCTTGAACGGTGAGGCGGGATCCATCACGGCACCGGAAGCGCGGCTGCCGATGCCCACGGAGTAGCTGCTCGGCTCGCCACCTGGCTCCAGCACCGTCACCGTGATGCCATCCACGCCACGGCGCTGGTTGCTTTCGATAACGTCCGGTATGGAGGAGGCGCCGACCACGGTCTCAGCGGGCGGGGAAGCACCAGCCGCTCCGCCTCCACCGCCGCCTCCGCCACCGCAGGCAGTAGCAACGAATGCAGCAACCAGGAGAGCGCAAACGGTACGCAGCACTGGAGTATTCATGATCGCAGTCTACGCCGGTATCCGGAAGCGCCGCAACGAGTCTCGGATCAGGTGGCCAGCCGCCTACCGCTTTTTGATGGCGGGAACTGTACCGAGGCCCTGCTTACTGCAGATAAAATTATGCTCAGGTTTCACAGCGTGGTGACGGTTGCTGTTGCCTCTGACCTGAATTCCTCAGCAAAGCGCCGCTTTCCCTCTCCCGAGTGTGCCTGAGCGACCAAGAGATACTTGCCCTTGCCAGCGGCTCGCAGCGCGTGGTTCGTCACGCTGTCATGATCCATGCGCAGGGACAGAGCACCGGCAGACATCAAGCTGGACCTAAAGCACCCCCAGGTAACTGCAATGGCGGTGAGCAGTGGGCTGGCAGTGAAGACGTCAGGCCCCCAGTTGATGGCGATAGTGGAGATGATCAGGCCAGCAGACAGACCACTCATGCCGAGCACCCGTGAGCCTGGTGTTCAGGATTTTTCCACCCACAGACCCACAGGAGATCAGCGCGGCTTGACATCTATTTGGAGGCTTCTCGAATGTCTATTGTTACCCTGCTCCGCCCTGAACACACAGCGCAAACCGCCCGGGTTCGGTCCAGCGCCTGTCGTGGCTACATAGTAGAACTGGAACCCGATTCAGAAGGCCCCACTCGCATGCTGGAGAGACTCACTGGCAATGCTGTCCACTTTCGCTCGCTCGACCGCGTGCGGGACGGCAGGGTGAGCACAGGTCTGCGCAGCAAACGCAAAGCACTGCTTTGCGAAGTGCGAACGACTCAAATCTATGATTTGGGGCCGGCAATCCAGTCCTGACAAAAAGAAAGGGGCTGTCGCGTGAGCGGCACCCCCTTTGTTTTTGGTCGGGACGGCAGGGTGAAGGCCGGTCCGCGTAGCGGACGTCGAGCACTGCTCGGCGAGGCCTGAACGACCGCAAGCTGTGCTTGCGGGCCGGGAATCTAGTCCGGATCAAACGAAAGGGGGGAGCTTCGAAGAAGCTCCCCCCTGTAGTTTGGTCGGGACGGCAGGATTTGAATCGGTAGCCACGACTGCAGCCCCTTATAAATCAATCACTTACCTAAATCGCCCTCAGTTTTTCCATGTGAAACCACGCTGAAACATGGAAATCTGACTGCAATCTGACTGCACGACCGCAATGAATGCCCAGGTCAGCGATCGACTCGCTGGTGGCTTTACCTATGCAGCAGCGTGCTGCAAGAAATCGGGCAACGCGAAATGAAAATCTGGATTCTCTACCTGACCATGACGACGCCATGGGGCGCCGTGCATATCTTCGAGGCGGCGAGATTCAACCCGCCGATCTTTGGCCAGGACCTGTGCCTGGTTGCCGGCAAGCGGGCGGCAGAAGAGTACGCCCAGCGGACGCTGGATATCTTCAACGTAGTGGTGGATATCCGGCCGGATTGCCGCCTGGCGGACGAAGTGCAGACACAGTAGCCGAGGCTACCGCTTCACCACGAACTGGCTGGTGTCATTCGACCAGCACATCAGGGGCATCCAGGCGGCGAAGTACTCGCCGTCAATCGGGTGATTCTTCGGGTCTCGTTTTACCCCGTAGAGGTTGCGGATTGCTGCGTTGAAGCTCAGCCGCACCGCCTCTGCCAGTTCTTCGGGCGTCAGGCTCCCACGGTCTACCGCATCAACCACCTCTCCGACGGAGTTGTACAGCTCAACACGGTCCCCCAGGAAGTCCACCTTCAGATCGATCGCCACGCCCTCTTCCGGCGTTACCGTAATCGGGATGGACCACTCTGATTGTGCACTCGCGATCGCGGGCAGGAATACAGTCAGGATTAGAAACAACACGAATGATTTTGCCATTTTCGCTCTCCAGTCGATGAATATTGAGAAACGCCCAGTGGTCGAACTCGGCGCGGGTCATAGTGAAAGAACAGTGGTGACAGGTGTAGTTGCCATTCAGGTCGGTGGTAAACAGGCAACGCACTAGCGCAGCCCTTCTGGGTAGGCTTGGTCATACTGAGTCTGGGTGATGTCACCGTCCACCAGCAGCGCATCCATCGCCTGGCCGAATGCAGGGTCCGAGCGATCGATATCGCCGGTCGCTGTGACGTAAGCCATGAATGCGCCCATATCAGGGCGCTGGTAGATGCGCTGGATCGCCGGCATCCCGACGATCTCCTTGAAGTCGCGCACTGATATCTCAGGCCGGACCTTGCGTTCAGAGTCGGGCCGCGGCGTCCATACCCCGTCGTTTACAGTCCAGCCTGGGTTGCCCTCTCTTTCACTCGCGACCCACTCACCATCGGTGGGCGGTAGCGTGTCGGGCTCGGCAATAATCACGCGTTCGCAGCGGTTGCCAATCATTTCCAGATAGCGCATATCAATCCCTACATGCCGTAATAGATTTCGACGAGGGACGGACCGCCATCTCCGGCGTCCCCGCCATTGGTGCCGCCTGAAACACCCGAGGGACCGCCGCCGCCACCGCCAGCACCAGGCCCTTGTGCATCCTGCCCTGGTCGCGACTGACCGCCGCTAGTTTCCTGCCCGCCACCATAGCCGCCGACAGCGTAGGGAGATGAACCGCCACCGCCTGCCGAGCCTCCACCGTCTGTAATCGCTGCGCTACCAGGGTCAGGCGGCGCAGCGGGCTGAAATAAATGTGCTCGCCCTATTTGTGGCCCTGCGTCGTCAAGGCCCGACTCCCCTCGTGCTCCATTGCCAAACATGATGTTGTCGGCTGTCAACGCGCCCGCAAAGCTGATCTCACCGTCCTGACCACTAGCACCTGACGAAGAACTGCCGCGAGCCCCGCCAAAGCCGCCGCCCAGCGTGATAGCGAAGTCGGGACAAACGATGATCGTGTCGGTAGCGTCGCCGCCGTCCTGCTGGCTGCTGCTGCTATTTACCTGAGTGGAACCCAGCCCGCCTAGGCCCGGCGCGCCGATCGTAATGTCGATCTGATTGCCGGTTACGAGCTGGACAAACAGATCCCAGATCCACGCGCCAGACCCACCACCGCCACCACCTGCGGGACTGCCCGTGGTGTACCAGCCACCACCACCACCGCCGGCGCCGGATGCAACACCCCGCAGCAGCGCCCAGAACACACCAGGTGGCGCCGTCCAGATCTGCGTTGTCGTGATCGGTACTCGGGTCAGTACCGGCGAATTCAGGTTTGCAAGCAATGAGCGTATGTTTCTGGCCATTACCGCCTCCTATGAAATCGCCACGGTCTCATCGACCACCCAGCCGACAGCGGCATCCCAGTAGACCCAGACCAAACCAATCCGGTCGACGTCGACGACGACCTCTTCAGTGGATCCACGCATGTTCGAACCATTACCGAGCAGCGTGATGGGATTGCTGCCGGTGACGCCGCCGATATCCAAAAAACCGCACCGGTCTCCGGTGTTGGGAGACAGCGGGAAAGTAACGGGGAAGCCACCGGCACTGGTGTCGACGCCGTATCGCAAACCGATAGCCATGGTGAACGCCGCCGTCCGTATGGTGGTATCGAGAGGAAGCCCAGACTGACCAGGAATACCCTGGTCGCCGGTGATGAGCACACTGCTTCCCCAGTCGTCTACGGCGGGCTTCGGGCCGTACACACGCGTCTGAGCGGGCGTGTGGTCGAGATAGAAATCCCCCACAGCACCGACACCCGGATCGGGTGCTCCGGTTCCAGCAAACCAGGTAGCACCGTCGAAGCCTGCGGGAATGCCGGCCTGGTAGATGCGCGCCTGGGGCAAGCTTCCCGGCAACTCAAACATGACGGCTGGACTACCTGCAGGAAGCGTACTAGTGCCGCCAATCGTGATTTGCCCGCCTGGCCCTTGTGGTCCAGGCGGACCCACTGCTTGGCGCGGTCCAGTATCATCAGCCTCAACACCGAGGACGTCGACCTGCACCATGTAGTTCTGGAACACGCCAGTGACACCCTCATAGGGACGCTCGAGCGTCATTTGCTCGTCGCCGTCGACGCTGTCTATCCCGTAGGAGAGCAGATCATTCTCACGCAGTAGCGTCTCGCCCTCGCGCACCCACGGCGTGCCATCACCACGATCGGTGGCCCAGAGTGTGCCGTTGCCGGTGACAATCGGGCTGCCATTGGTGACGTTGATGGTGCCTTCGCTGTAGCTATCAACCGGCATCGCTAACGCCCAGCAATGCGGCGAGCTCGCGCCGATCGTCCGGATTCAATCGCCTGGCAGATTCGAGCAAGCTATCGGCAGGTTTTGCACGGACAGCAGCACCAGGATCCTGTGTCCGAATGCGCTCCCGTTCTTGACGGGGAAGAAGCGGGACTTCGTCTGGCTCCAGCGCAATCGGTTTTCCGTCGGGCGCCATCTTGTGCCGCATCGCGCTCACTTGAATCGAGCCGATGTAGATCCCATACCCATCGGGCAGGTGATGCCTCGCGTACTGGGTAGGATCGGGAATTTTTCCATGCTGAGTGATGCGCCTGGATCCATCGGAAAACGCCGGTTCAAGCGGGTAGATTGCGAAGTACTTCATATGTTGTTGAGCTCCGTGACGACCAGCTGGCAGTCATTCACCGAGAACAGGTCAGCCATCGTCGATCCATCACTGGATTTGAAGATAAACAAGGGATTGACTCTGATCGTGCTGCCAGGAGACACCGACGGAAAGCCGTCGTACTGAGATGAGCCGACGATCGTAAAGCCTGCGCTGTAGAACGATTCCGTGTTGCTCGGAGGCGAGAAATCATAGTTCTCGAACGTGACCGGGATGGTCATTCCCGATCGGCCGTAGTATGGCAAGCCATTTACATCGACCTGCAGCTGCACCAGGCAATAGGGCACGATGTCATGATCCGTCGTCCGGAAGCCGTTGATGTCGACGTCGCCGGTGAGCTGGAACAGGATCAGGCCATTGGCTTCAGCACTGAAGGTATAGTCGATCGGCGCAACGCTGTTGCCGTCGGAGGCATTCGCCCTCGATGAGCCCGCTATGTTCAGCACCACGTGTGTCTTGACCAGGTCGCCGGCCGCCACCTTCTGCCGCGTTACGACATTGTTCCCGAGCTGCCCAGATGAAGTAATCGAGCTGGCGAACGCCAGGCCACCGAAGTTGCTTGGCGTGTCGACAAAGAACTCGTTGCTGAACGACAGTTCGTCCTGGCCCCAGGCATCAGCCAGTGCGATACGGAAGTACCATCGAGCATTGGCCGTCAGTTCACTCTCCGGCTCGACACGACCAGTCGCGTCGTAGAACGTCTCGACCAGGTTCTCGGGGCCCGGCGTAAAGCCTGAACTTAAACTGCCGTAGACAAGGACGGCAGAAAACTCGCTATCGAGCGGCCTGGGAAAAGGGATGATGACCTTGCCGGTACGCTGATCCACTTTCGCAGAGACATCCGCGAGCGCGGGGTATTGCTCGTTTCGGACAGTGATCTCAGAGGGCTGTGCGCTACGTGTCTTGCCGTCAGGTGACAGCGTGTAAATCCTGCAGGTGATCTCCCGGGCCCCGTCCGGTAGCCGAGGCGGAGTACCTATCGAATCAAACGTCAGCGCTGCCGGCGCAGACAACCAGGAGGAGCGCCCCCCCGGAGTGAGCGTTCTGTTCGCAAAGTGCAGCGTGTCATTCCACCAGAACTCGTTTCGGAACCGGTAGATATCGAGATCAGATTCAAACTCCCAATTGAACGCCACGATGTGACCTTCGAACACGGTGGCGTTAGGATCCGCATCAACCAGCCGGACTGGACCCGGGTTTGGCGGGATGTGCTTGACCCAGCCCGACCCGTTCCACTCGAACGCGCCAATGACGGCACCGCTGGCGTTCAGCTCAAGCCACAGTGTACCCACCGTGTACGACGTACCCGTTGGTTGAGTCTCGCTCCTGATCACATCCCGATCGGCGCTATCGACTGCCATCAGCTGCGTAAGGAATGCCGGCAGTCCGAGGCCTCGCCGCTGGTTTTTGGGTTGCACCCGGTAGGCCTTCACGGCCTCCACAGTAACGACCGGAACGACAGCACTCAGCGTCGGGGAGTCTGAGAACACCCGCCAGAGCTCGTTGTCGTCCTCGATATCGACCCAGGCCACGTTCACGTCTGGTGCTGCGCCGCCAGGCAGGATCTCGACCGAGGCCTGGTAATGGAAGCCGTTGTAATAGACTTGCGTGCCGCTGCTGAAGGAGTCTGTATCGTTCCACACGGCCGCGATCGACACTGACGAGACGTACCCATCGGCGCCGGCAACGCCGTCCCAGCGCAGCAGTCCGGATCCCAGCAAGCCGTCAGTTTCCGTCAGACTGATGGACAGGTTCGTGACTGGGCCCAGCACCCGGGTGATCAGGTCGACACGTTCTTCCTGGAACGATTCGACGGCGTACGTAAAGTCCTCGAGATCGTACCGCTTCAGCGTCACGAGGCACGTCGTATCTTCCTGTGGATCGATCTTCTTGAACTTGTAGAGCTGGCCGTTGATGTTGATGCGAGGATCCGTCACCAGCGTGAAGTCGAGAGGATCTGCCTGCAGGGCTTCGGTCTGCAGGTGGTAGACGATCAGATCTGCGGAACGGCTCTGCCGGCACAAGAATTCAGCGAAATCGAGCGCTTTCTCCGTCGAGTCGATATGGTTGACCGAGACCGTCTCGATCAACTCCTTACCGTTGTCCTCGAAACGAAAGGTCGCCAGCTGGGGACTGCCATCGGCCGGCCACACTACCTGGTTCTGTTTGTACTTCGTCTCACGATCGGGGAACTTCACCACCACCTGGTTCCGCCGCTCATCGAGACTGACCGGGTTGTGCTCTGTGACAGTGGCGTCCTCGATGCGGATGAGGTCGATGCCGTTGACGTCCTGGTCAGCGTCGTAGTCCAGCCCCAGCGTCTCGGGCTTGTCGACAATATGGAACTGCGTCTGCATGCCCAGGATCCCGCCCGGGTTGAGGCCGCTGAGCTTGTAATCGATCTCGATGATGTCGGTGGCCAACAGCGCCGGCGTGAAGCTGATACCGATGACCGAGTCTGGATCCGTACCTGTCTGACTTGTCTGGGAGCCGTTGGCATACGTCGTCGTCAGAACGGCCGTCGTGACGATATCGAAATCCGCGACGCCCTGGATTACGCCATTTCGCCGGACCACTGCATTGTCGGTCGGCCAGTCCATGGGGAATGGACCGACACCGACCACACCCGTAATCACTTGCGTCAGGTCGTCCTCGTGGATCCAGTCGGGCTGAATCGACCAGCGGCCCTGGCGGTCCTTATAGAACGCAGCGCCACGGCACGCCGCCAGGAGTTCCTCCAGGTTCTCATTGATCGGATTCTCAGTGCTAAGAGTAAGATTCGACTCGAACAGGTACCCGGGCTGGAACCGCTTTTCCTCTACCGTCGCGGAGTACGCGCCGGTCTCATCAAACGAGAAGGCCTGGCTACGGCGAGTCGTGACAACGGTACCGGTCGGCACGTTGCCGATCGTCGACGTAAAGAACCAGGTGGCTAGGTTGAAGTCATCGATGGTCTGGGCCGGGCCGAAGTCAGCCCGGAACAGGTAGTCCATAAACTGCAAGATCGGATCGTCTGCCCTGCCCGTCCACGTCGTCGGATCGTCCCATACGTTGCCGACAACGGTCGGCTCATACAGCAGGTGGCAGGTCAGGTCGTAGGTCTGCTCCGGAATCCCGGTGTAGACGATCTCCTTCTCGATGTTCAGGACATAGCCGACCGTCGCCGAGATACACTTGGCAAAGCGAGCATTCGCATCGCCAAGCCCAAAATAGGCTGCCAGCGGATGACGGACTCCGCCGACCAGGTGTACCTCGTGGTAGCTGCCGACCGTAATCGGGTCGATCGAGACCAACGTCGGATCATCGTAGTCTTTCTCGTCGACCTGGGCGTTGAGGTCCTCAATCTCAGCACCCTGGAAAGGCGCACCCAGGCGGCCCTCGATGCACATGGGACCAGAGATGACCAGGCTGACATTCTTGGAGTCACTCTGACCGTGGTCCCGACCCTTATAGGTGAACGCGGAACGGATCACGTTGGCGATGCCGGCAAGCGACTGCGGATTGACCATCCGGCGACTCGTGAGGTGATCCACCGGTACCAGGCCGACTCGACGGGTGCCATAGACGATCTCCAGATCGTGGTCTTCGCCCTGCCGGTGCACCTCGTTTTTCTGCTTACGCTGTTTCGGCTTGGGTGCCAGGGCGCTCGTGAGAAGCGCTGACGCGATGACGGCAATGACTGCGAGCCAGGCCATTAGCTACCCCACTCCTGCGCGATTTTGTCGGTCACGGCGTCTGCGTTGTCGAACGCCGTCGAGGTTGAGTCGTGACGCTTCAGGCTGCCTTTCGTCGTCCTGAGCTCCTTGATCGTATTGATGCGGCCGTAGCTATTGGAGACACGGATGGCGACCTCTATGGCGCCCTTGGGTCGGAAGACGTGGTGAATGATTCCCTCGGACCGCATGAACACCTGGTTCGCTCCCGTGAGCAGCTGACCAGACACGCCGACGATAAACGTCCGCGTTATGACGGTTGCGCCGTGGTAGTTGCCCAACCGACTTATGAAGTCGTTAGCACTGAAGTCACTGAGCGCCTCGGCGACCAGGATGGTCTGAACGTCCTGGGTGACCTTTCCGGTCCGTGGCGGCGGCGCCATGCTGGCCATTTCCCCGACCGCATACACATTGCCGTCCACTTCCCACTCGGCGTGGTAGTCAGTCAACCGAATCGGAGTGGCCACCAGCAGGTCGATGAAGTTGAATATCTGGATCCCGCCCGCGGCGCGTCCAGCCTTGACGGCCGCTCTCACGTCCGCGTCCCATTTCTGAGCCATCAGGCAAGCGACTCCAGCAACCGGATCGGCCCAAAGTAGTTGATGATCGCGTCCTCAACGCGAGGGGCGGTCAGACCGAAATCGAGATTCGTGAACGTGCCATTCACGCCGTCGAAGGTCTCCGCCCGGGCGTCCGTCTCCGCGTAGACCACCTCCTGGCCAGCACTCAGGTTCTGGCGCAGCGGCTTGTTCAACGTGATCGTGCCAGCAGTGAAGTCGGCGACCTTGTAGACCTTACCCTTACCCAGGAAGCGGATTCCCTGGCCGACATGAAAGCCGCCGGCACCGCCGACAACCGGTACCGTCAGATCTCCGACGTTTCGAATGACACTGACGGTGTAGGTACCGGAAGTCGCCGAGGGGTTTTTGTTGACGAGCGGTACCTGGAACACTGGGTACGTGTCGAGGAAGGTGGCGAGCGCCTCTATGTCGGCACCGCGCTGCAGCTGGTTCATCGGAACAAGAGATAGCGCCAGGCTGACGGAGTGGCTGCCCTGTCGGACGATTGTCGGACTCCGGTCGGCCGCCTGCAGGACATCGACCTCTTCCTCGTGGCGCGGTTGGTACGGCGTAGCGATGTCACGCCAGCTGATCGGTAACTTAGCCATGGTCAGTTCGTCTTGAAGACAGGACCGCCGCCCTGCTGTTGCTGCTGGTCATTCATGAGCGAACTGATTGAGCCGTCCATGATCATCCTTTGGATCTCGCGTCGCGCCGCCGACGTGACGTCACCGGCAAAGTTAAACGTAACGGGGCCAGAGCCGCCTGCCGCTGACTGCTCGCCGGCACGACTGATGTTTACCCGCTCGCCCCGGGTAGCCCGAAACGCGACCACGTTACGATCGACGCCGCCGCGGCCGCCGACCTCGAATTCGCCGCCAGTAGCAAAGCCAGGCAGGAATGAAGACGCCAGGCCCAGAAGGCCACCGCCGCTGGCGGCTCCGCTCGCCAGGCCCGGGAGGAAGCTCTGCAGCAGGCTTGCGATACCTGACTGCGCGAATTGCGCCAGCATCTGCGCCAGCATGTTCTTGAAGTTGTCGCCGATGCTGTCGAAGCCACCCTGGAAGCTCTGCACCAGCGTGCCGGCGATCTGATCCGAGACGCCGGCAGTGCGCTCCTGGATCTGGTCCATGAACTCGTCCGTCGACTTCCGCAGAGACTTGAACTTGCTTGTATCGATCTCCTGCAGAAGATCCAGCTCGCTGGTGTCGACCGTGATCTCATCCGGAAGCGACCGGATGGTGGAGTCGTACTTTGCGACGCCGGCGGCCGCCTGGAAGAACTCTTCGCCGGTGACCTGCAGCGATTCACGGACGCCCTGCAGAGTCTGGTCGACCTGCGCCGCCCAATCACCGCCCAGCCAACCAGGTAAATAGCTGGCGAACTTCGCCAGGCGCTGGACCTCGCGGATGATCGCGTCCACCACTTTTATGATGAGGAAACGCACACCGTTGAAAGCACGACCGATGAACGCGAGCGCCGGCTGCAGATTGTTGCTCATAAAGTTTGCGAGCTTCTCGATCGTGGGGCCCAGCTGGATCGCCATCGTCTGCGTCAGCCCGGTCACCGACCGCCGCGTCTTGTTCATCGCGTCGTTGGCTCTGGCCGCCGCGTCGGCGGCATCCTGAGTCAACGTCAGGCCGAGCGATCGCGCTTCGGCACGAAGCTTGTTGATGCCCGCGGCCCCTTCGCCCATGGTCTGAACCAGCGCGACACCTTCGCTATCAAAGAGCTTCATCGCCAACCGAACTCTATCGGCCTGGTTCTCAAGACCTCCGAGGCGGTCAGCGATCACAGCGTACTGCTGCTCTGGAGCCAATCGTGCAAGCGCTTCCGCATTGAGGTTCATTTCCTCGAGCGCCTTGACTGCCTCACCGGTGCCCTTTCCAGCCTCGCTGATACGCCGGACCATGCGCTGCAGCCCCATGGTGAGCGACTCAAACTTGACGCCCGTTTGTTCTGCGACGAATCGCATTTCGCTCAGGAACTCAGTGGATGCACCGAGCCGTAGGTTCAGCTTCTGGATCTGATCGGCGAACTCCAGGGAATCCCTGGTGATCTTGACAAAGAGGCCTGCGCTCAGGCCGGCAGCGAAGGCCTTGAATGCACTGTCAACCTTCTTGAGCGCTTTCTCCTGGCGCTTGACGAAGGTGTCCATCTTCTTGTTGGATTTCGCCAGCTCCCGCTGGTACTGCGCCGTCTGCGCTTCCAGCTTGACTACGAGCTTCGCCAGATCCGTCATCGTCTTCTAGTCTCTCAGCCAGTGAACGCAGGCCCGACATGAGCTCGCGCATACGATCCTCGAGAGCGGTTTCCGCATCTCGATGCATGAAGTCTTTGTAGGTAAATGCCCGCGTTTTCTTGGGGTCGCGGGCCACGTTGCCGACCAGCGCACATAGCGTGGCCGTGTGGAAGTTGTCGCGCTCAGGCCCGAAGGGCTCTAGTCCGTAGTAGGCCTCGTACAGCCGGAACTTACCGATATCCCAGGCATCGATCTCATCGAGATCGATGCCCAGATGCGTGGAGAGTCTTAGCTTGAATCGGAGTCCTGGGCGCTTGCGGAGTTTTTTGCGAGATCCTCATTGCTCTCATTAAGCTCCGAGAAGTCGGATATCTGGCCCGCCAGGAAGGTCGCGTCGTCAAACGTCAGGACTTCTTTGACCTGGTCGCGCGTGTACTCCGCGAACATCGGTATACCCGCCTGGCAAAGATGCCAAACCACTTCCGGAGCCTTGTCCTGCTCCAACTTGCCGCTGGGGCCGATCAGATCCGCCATGGCCGAGTAACCGCCGGCACTGAGCCGTTGGATCTCCATCTGAATCTCGCCGTCACCGGGTAGAGTGACGATCTTCTTCGGGCGCCGGGCCTTCTTGTAGGACTCGATATCATTGAGAACTTCACTCATGTTGAAGTCCTACCGATGAGTGTGTTGATCTTGGTGGCAAACTCGATCGAGTTCTTGTCATCCCAGGCCGGCTGAAGATTCCAATGCAGGCAAAGCACCGAGAATTGGTACGTCTCGGTTACGGTGCCATCGCTCAGCGCGACTTCCACCTGTCGGGTCGCATTGGCATCACAAGCCGCCATGAAGTTAAGCTGGGCTGAGTTCGCCGTATTGACCTTGTTACAGATCACGGTCAGGTCGTTGCCCTCCCGAAGGCTTGCAATGAACTCTCGAATCACAGAGCCGTGATGTGACGCCTCGATGGTCCCGCCAGTGAGCCCAAGACCTCCGAGATCATTTACCTCTTCGATCGCTAGGAGTGCACCCGGATCACCACCATCATGGAGTGAGACCGTCAGGCCTCCGCGGAAAGCTTCAGTCATCGTTTCAATCCTCGGTTATGTAGTGCGGTAAAAAACGCGGAAGGCCAAGGCCACCCGGAAGAATTTGCTCTCTGTATCTCTGTCTTCAAAGTCTCGCGACAGCGTCACACCGCCGCAGTGGTCATCCGTCATCGGACCCACGTACCCCAGCAAAGCCGTCTTGATAGCGTTGGCTTCTCGTCGCGCGTCCTGATACCGCGCCTGCCAAACGTCTACCTCGAACTCGATTTCCTGCAGCGAGCTCGAGCCATTGGATATCTGGTCATCGGTTTCGCTTGCTTTTCGCAGCGCGATCCCGGTGTCGACATCCTGCGGAAGCACCACCCGATAGATCTTCAGGCTGGTGATACCTGCGAGATGGGTTCTGAAAGACTTCTCAATCATCGCTCTTCTGAAGGGCGCGATTCGTACCGCGCTGGAATCCTCGAATGACTTCTGTCTGGGCCTGCTCGTAAGCGCGGGTCAGCCAGCGCCGCGGCGGGATGTGCCGAGTACCGAGCTCCAGGAACTGGACGGCATAGAAGGCTTCAGCCTTCACACCGATGCGCGCGATCACGCGGGTCTTGTCTCTGGACAGGCTGACTTTCTTCGCCAGGGATCGCTTGGCAAAGCCCGGTGCGACCCAGCGCCCCTTGTAGGTCTTATGCTCTCGGCTGCCTTGAGGAACCGTCTGCCTAGCCGCCTTGAGGACCGTGGTGGCGCCTGTGTT